>NZ_AP029024.1:420000-2475838 GCF_037101385.1 Asticcacaulis sp. DW145
AAACCTGGACATAGCTGGTTCTCCGCGAAATCTATTTAGGTAGAGCGTCGGATGTATTCCTTGGGGGGTAGAGCACTGGATGGATGCGGGCGGCGCGAGCTGTACCAATTCTAACCAAACTCCGAATACCCAAGAGAACTGTCCGGCAGACACACGGCGGGTGCTAACGTCCGTCGTGAAAAGGGAAACAACCCTAACCATCATCTAAGGCCCCCAAGTTATGGCTAAGTGGGAAACGATGTGGGATTGCATTGACAATCAGGAGGTTGGCTTAGAAGCAGCCATCCTTTAAAGAAAGCGTAACAGCTCACTGATCAAGCGATCCTGCGCGGAAAATGTAACGGGGCTCAAGCCATACGCCGAAGATATGGGTTCACGTAAGTGAGCGGTAGCGGAGCGTTCCGTAAGCCTGAGAAGGTCAATCGTGAGGTTGGCTGGAGGTATCGGAAGTGAGAATGCTGACATGAGTAGCGATAAAGAGTGTGAGAGACACTCTCGCCGAAAGACCAAGGGTTCCTGCGTAAAGCTAATCTGCGCAGGGTTAGCCAGCCCCTAAGGCGAGGCCGAAAGGCGTAGTCGATGGGAATCCGGTGAATATTCCGGAGCCAGTATGAAGTGACGGATGGTGTAAGTTGTACGTGCTTATTGGATTGTACGTGCAGCGAAGCTGTCCCTGGAAATAACTCATACATAGACTGTACCCGAAACCGACACAGGTGGTCAGGTAGAGCATACCAAGGCGCTTGAGAGAACTATGCTGAAGGAACTCGGCAAATTACACGCGTAACTTCGGGATAAGCGTGACTCACCTTGCGCAAGCAGGACTGAGTGGCACAAGCCAGGGGGTAGCGACTGTTTATCAAAAACACAGGGCTCTGCGAAGCTGTAAAGCGACGTATAGGGTCTGACGCCTGCCCGGTGCCGGAAGGTTAAAAGGAGGGGTGCAAGCTCCGAATTGAAGCCCCGGTAAACGGCGGCCGTAACTATAACGGTCCTAAGGTAGCGAAATTCCTTGTCGGGTAAGTTCCGACCTGCACGAATGGCGTAACGACTTCCCCACTGTCTCCAGCATAGGCTCAGCGAAATTGAATTCCCCGTGAAGATGCGGGGTTCCCGCGGTCAGACGGAAAGACCCTATGAACCTTTACTATAGCTTCGCCTTGGCGTTAGCAGCAACATGTGTAGGATAGGTGGGAGGCTATGAAGCAGGGGCGCCAGTCTCTGTGGAGCCATCCTTGAAATACCACCCTTATTGCTGTTGGCGTCTAACCGCGGCCCGTCTATCCGGGTCCGGGACATGGCGTGGTGGGTAGTTTGACTGGGGCGGTCGCCTCCCAAAGTGTAACGGAGGCGCGCGATGGTGGGCTCAGAACGGTCGGAAATCGTTCGCTGAGTGCAATGGCATAAGCCCGCCTGACTGCGAGACTGACAAGTCGAGCAGAGACGAAAGTCGGCCATAGTGATCCGGTGGTCCTGCGTGGAAGGGCCATCGCTCAACGGATAAAAGGTACTCTAGGGATAACAGGCTGATTTTGCCCAAGAGTCCATATCGACGGCAAAGTTTGGCACCTCGATGTCGGCTCATCACATCCTGGGGCTGGAGCAGGTCCCAAGGGTATGGCTGTTCGCCATTTAAAGTGGTACGTGAGCTGGGTTCAGAACGTCGTGAGACAGTTTGGTCCCTATCTGCCGTGGGTGTTCGAGACTTGAGAGGATCTGTCCCTAGTACGAGAGGACCGGGATGGACATACCTCTGGTGGACCTGTCGTGGCGCCAGCCGCGCAGCAGGGTAGCTAAGTATGGAATAGATAACCGCTGAAAGCATCTAAGCGGGAAACTAACCTCAAAACAAGGTCTCGCTGAGGATCGTGGTAGACGACCACGTTGATAGGCTGGGTGTGGAAGCTCCGTGAGGAGTGAAGCTAACCAGTACTAATAATCCGATCGGCTTGATCGTTCCCTCAAATAAACGCACCCTACAGTGCTCGTTCTTCATACAATGTCTTCGCTTAACAAAGCCAAAAATATCGAAGGGGCGCCCCGAGATGTTTTTGTCGATGTTGTTCCCACTTCAAAGTACCGCAGGCAAAGCCGAGGACACTTTGATGTGAGAGCCATATCTTGTGTTCGATTGACCTGGTGGCTATGCCGGCCGGTCCCCACCCGATCCCATTCCGAACTCGGTCGTTAAGCCTGCCTGGGCCAATGGTACTTCGTCTTAAGGCGCGGGAGAGTAGGTCGCCGCCAGGTCTATCAAACATAAGAAAATAACCCTTCAGGCACACATATATAAAAGGCCGGTCCACCAAAGACCGGTCTTTTGCTTAACCAGACACCCCTCTGGTTAAACGTGTCGCGGGATGGAGCAGCCCGGTAGCTCGTCAGGCTCATAACCTGAAGGTCGTCAGTTCAAATCTGGCTCCCGCACCCAAGATCTTAAACAATATCAGTTGTTTGCTAAAACGGCTCTTCCTCGGAAGGGCCGTTTTTGCGTTAGCCCAAACCTAGCCCAAAAATCAGCCCGGATTGAAGGGGTCGCGCGATGGTGGTGCGATGCTATCGCATAAGGCGATTTATGGCTGAGGGCTATGCAAACGCACACCATTCTTGGCGGTAAGGTTCAGCTCTTTAAGCGCGGCCAGGTGTGGTTTGCGCGGGCGAGCGCCGACTAGGCAAACAGGCCGAACGGCCTCTTTTTACCGCAGGTCACGGGAAGCAGGTTTTACCGGATTTGGCCCCAAGCGGTCACGCGGACGAGCATGCGAAGCTTTAAAGCGGGCTTTAAAGGGTGATAAATGACTAGCTTGGTTGGGCGCCTTCAACGAAGAGACTGGAACGTTGAGGCTATACGGCCGAAATCTGCTTAAAGGACGGTATAACGCCAGTTTCACAACTGATGGTTATTTGTTGTCTCAAAGGCCAAACCGCTCTCTGCTCATTCAGAGAAGTCTGTCGCTGTGTGGAGCAACCTGCGGCAGCGTGCTCGTTAACTTGACGCCTCGCACTTTGCCCCATCCTCATCACGGCGTGTTTCAGAAACTACTAAACCGCCGGGTCGCTGATCGACGCGTGCCCGTTCTCCAGACGACCCGCGTAGCGCCGCAGGAAGCCCTCCGCTGAAACCGTCACATCGT
This sequence comes from Asticcacaulis sp. DW145, assembly GCF_037101385.1. NCBI lineage: Bacteria > Pseudomonadati > Pseudomonadota > Alphaproteobacteria > Caulobacterales > Caulobacteraceae > Asticcacaulis > Asticcacaulis sp. DW145. The sequence continues at coordinate 423,135 of NZ_AP029024.1, forward strand.
ACCAGCCGCCGCTGGCGCCTGTGTCGAGCGTGACGCTCTGTGTCTTGCCCCCATCCAGTGACACTGTCTGCACAGGTCCGCCGTAAACGCTTTGATCCATCGTGAGTTTTTGAAGTGTTTTTGCGTGATTTTTCAGCGTGAGGACAACGGTATTGCGGCGGGTTTCAAGTGCCGTTTCGGCAGCAAAGTCCGATTGCCCCGCAAAGATGCGCAGAAAGCCGTTCGGACCTGAAACCCAGAGGTCATAGGCCTTATCCTTTACCGACCAGACATCAGACAGGTGCTTCCCCGCTTCGATCGTGTAACGGCGCGGAATGAGGTCGAGGTTCAGCCGGTCATAGACATGCAGGACCAGACCCTTTGTTCCGGAAGTGCGCAAATCAAGCGTTAGGTCTGTGCCACCCACCCGGGCCGTAACCTCTGGCCTGTAGGGCAGTGGACGCGAGGGCCGTGCCCCCGACTCCTGTTGCAAAGGCTGGGGCACGCTCGGCGGCGTGATCGCCTTGCGATGGATTTGTCTCAGAACCTCGCGCTCAGAGTTGGAACTGTCTGGCAGAGGCGGAAAGGCCGGGTCATTGGGGGTATCGAAGTCAAAGCACGACGTCAGATCGCCGCACACGGCGCGATGCCAGGGGCTAATCGCAGGCACCACGACGCCGAAACGCTTTTCGATGAACTGACCGACGGAGGTATGGTCAAAGACTTCGGAGGCGACAAACCCGCCCTTCGACCACGGCGATACTACGTACATCGGCACGCGGGGGCCAAGCCCCCAGGGCCGTAGGCTGCCGGATACCGTGTCGCGCGGATCGCGATACTTGCCATCCGGGTCCGAAAAATAGAAGCCCTCCAGCGGCAGGGTGGATTTGCCGGCCAGCGTTCCGTCAGCCCGGTACGACGGCGGAGCCGGCGGAGGGGCGTGGTCAAACAGGCCGTCGTTTTCATCAAAGGTCTGAAAGAAGACCGACTGGCTCCAGGTCTCCGGATTGGCGGTCAGGGCTTTGAGAATGCTGGCGGTAAACTCCGCGCCCTGAAGCGGCGTAGAGGCTGAGGGATGCTCTGACCAGTCCTTGGGCGGTAATATCCACGAGACCGCCGGGAGTGTGCCTTGCCGGGCGTCTTCGGCGAATTGCTCCAGCGACCAGTGCGCCATGCCCTTTTCATAAAGGGGTTCACCCGGCTTGCACTCGCGGAAACTGCGGAAGGCGAGGCCGCCGTGCATGGCACCGGTCCAGTTATCGTTCGGGTCCTGATAGATGCGCCACGAGACCCCGGCCTGTTCAAGCACGTCCGGAATGGTAGGCCAGTCAAACGCCGTCCCCTGATAGGTATATCCGGGCTCAGGCAGCGCCCCCTTGATCCAGCAACGCAGATTGTTGGGTTCTGAATTCGCTTCTGTGGCGTTGATGCCCTTTGCCCGAAGCTGCGGGTCATGGTTGGAGCCTGACCAGAAGACGATACGATTCGGGTCCGTACCGGTTGTAATGGAGCAATGATAGGCGTCACAGATAGTAAAGGCCTCGGCCAGGGCGAACTGGAACGGTATGTCTGACCGTTTGTAGTAGCCCATGGAATAGGGGTTTTTGAACCTCGGCCAGTAACCGAAGCGGCCCTGATTCCAGGCCGCCTGTGAATCCGCAAAGGAATGCGGTGTGCCCGGCACGGCGATGGCGTTGGTCGTTTTCGTATCGAGATGGAAGGGCGCAATGATGTTTTGTCCGTCCGATTGCTGCCATACAGGTCCGGCCGGCATGGGCACGGGGTGTCGGTCACCGAAACCGCGCACGCCTTTCAGGGTGCCGAAATAGTGGTCGAAGGAGCGATTTTCCTGCATCAGGATGACGATGTGCTTCACATCCTGAAGGGTCCCTGAAACCCGCTTTGCCGGAATATCGAGAGCGGCGGCAATTTCCGGATAAAGGGCGCTTGTGGCTACGCCTGCGCCCATCAGACGCAGAAACGAACGGCGATCAGTGGCCATCTCAGGCCTCCTTTGTATGGAAAGTGATGTCGGTTCGTACAGGGCTGGTTTCGATGCCGGCGTCAGCCACCACGCGATAGTCTGCGGCCCAGTTGTCCGGTGTGACGGTGTGGCGCACATAGCCGCGCTGATCGCCGTTATAGTGGTGGACATGCGGGTTATGCGACAGGGCATCCTGCATGTCTCTCGCCCACGGGCAAGCCGAGGCGATGGAGGTGCCGGCAAATTCATGACCGATGCGCGGCGTTTTGGCCTCATAAGGATCGCGGTGCAAACTCATCACCGCCGAACAATGCCAATCGCCGGACAAAACGATCGGGCGGGCCTTGCCCGCGGCCAGCGCATCGATCAGCCGCTGGCGCTGAACCGGGTAGCCATCCCACTGATCGAGATTGCGTTCAGGCGCATCGGGGGCACCATTATAACGGAAAGAGCCAAACCAGGTCTGCGAAGCCAAAACGGTGAACGGGGCCTCACACCGATCAATCCCCTTAAGTAACCAGTCTTCCTGCGCCACACCGGTGAGGGTGCGCTTCGGATCGAGCAAGGTTGTACACGGGGTTTTGCGATTGTCGCCGCAGGCCTGATCGTCGCGAAACTGCCGGGTGTCGAGAAGGTTCACTTCGGCCGGGCCGAAGCGATACCGACCGTACATCTGAAGGGTGCTTTTTAACCCCTCAAGTACCGGTGGCTTTTCAATCGGCATGTGCTCCCAGTAGGCCTGAAACGCCGCCAGCTTACGCACTCGGAATTCAAGAGGCGTCTGGGCATAGGGGTCTTGCGGCGTGTCGCCCGCCCAGTTGTTGTCCACCTCATGATCGTCCATCGCCACGATCCACGGCGCGGCGGCATGGGCGGCCTGAAGATGGGGGTCCATCTTGTAGAGGGCGTAGCGGTTGCGATAATCCCAAAGGGTGACGATTTCGGCGCTGTTGTGCAGACGGACGGTTTCAAACGCCTGACGACGCCCCTTTCCGATGTCTCGCATCCGGGTGCCGAGGGTGCCGATGCCGCCTTCATAGATGTAGTCACCGACATGGATGACGCAATCTGGCAGCCATTCGGCCATATCCTTGTAGGCGGTGAAGTAGCCGCTCTCGTAGCTCTGGCAACTGGCGTGGGCGAGTTTCGCCGTCGTGGCCGTGCGCGCGGTCGTGCGGGTGCGGCCGATCGGGCTGTCGGCATCGGCGTAATGAAACTGATAGAAGTAGTCGCGGCCCGCTTGAAGACCCGTGATGACGATATGGACGCTGTGACCGACGTCGTCACCGGTCATCACCACGCCTTGACGGACCACCTTCGTCATGCCTTCGTCTGCACACAGGCGCCAGCGAACCTCAGCGGGGCCGCTCATGCCGCCGCCCTTCAACGGTTCTGGCGCAAGCCGCGTCCACAGCACCATTCCGTCGTCACGCGGTGAGCCGGAGGCCACCCCCAGAGTGAAAGGATAGGCGCAGGCCCGCGCGGAGGCTGGCACCCAGAGTGCGGCCGAAGCGGACGTCAGGAACAAACGGCGCGAAAACATGGCAAGGGGCTTTCGACAAGAGGCCAGGCGGGGCGTCCGGGGCGCGCCCGGATAGAAACAGGACCTAAGGCAGGAAGGGTCGGTCTCATCTGTTCAGGAAAACCCCTCCCTCCCAAAGGGAGGAAGGGGTGAGACGCATCAGAACGAGGTGGCAAAGGTCGCGTAGAAGCTGCGCGGCTTGCCTTCAAACGGATAACCATAGAAGTAACGGTCATCGGTATTGGTGTACTCACCCCGGTTAAACGCCGAGCCGTAGAAGTTGTTTCCGTAGCCGTAGCGCTCCGCGTAATACTCATCGAACAGGTTGACGATACGCAGTTGGAAGCGGTGCTGGAGTTGTTCACCCGCCAGGTAGGTGACGGAGGCGTTGACGACGGTGTAGTTGCCGAAGTTGTGGCTGAACTTCGGAACCCCGGTGTCCTGACCCCGGCCGTTGACGGCGGGCTTGGTTGTGCCAGCAATGGCCGGACCGCCGCGCGCCCATTCCGAACCCTGGATGCGGGCCAGTGCCAGGAATTTCCAGCGACGGTTTTGCGACGTCCAGTTCACCGATGCCGTCGAGAACCACGACGGCGTTTCAGCCAGTTGCAGGCCTTTACGCGAACCCGACGTTTCCGATGCGTCGGTGCTTGTATAGGCGAAGTTCATATCCCACTGATCACCGACGCTCATGTCGAGCGAGGCGGTTGCTCCCTTGATTTCGGTAATGGCCGATGAGTTGAAATACACATTCGGCGTCAGACCCGAGGTCGTGGTGATGCGATTGGTGATTTCGGTATGGAAACCACCCAGTTCACCGGCAACGGAGATATCCCCGAAGGTCCGGCTATAGCCCATGGCGGCCGCAAAGGTCTTCGTTTCTTCGGGCAAGAGATCCGGGTTGCCGACGGTGAAGACCGGGCTGGTCGCGCCGGGCGGACGCGGATTGTTCTGATAAAGCTCGTTGGTTTGCGGCAACGAATAGGAGGTGCCGCCATTGGCCCGGATGTAGCCCGAACCGAAAACCGGTTGACGCAGACCGAACTTCCAGATGGTTTTGGAGTCAAAAGCGTCAGAGAAGTCCGTTCGCACGGCCAGCGAGATATTGGTATCCGGGCTGAAGGCCAGTTTCGGGTGCAGGTCCACAAAGACGCCCGTGGTCGCAAAATCATTGTTCGGGGTGGCGAACGCTTCCGAGGAGTCGTCCTTATAGGTTACGTACTGCAACCCGCCGATCACTTCGAGCAGGCGGTGCGCTTGCCAGGTGGCCCGCACAGTGGCCCCCATTTCCTTGTAACCCGATTTGAACTGGTTGGTCGTCCCGAAACCGTGAGCGAAGGCGGGTTCAACGGCACCGGTCCAGTCGCCGCGCGGTATTGTTCTTGACGGGTTGTTCGGATCAACACATCCCGCAGCGATACGGCAGATTTCGGGGTAGAGTTCCGCGTTCCACAGCTTCGGATTGGAGTAATAGGCCGAGGCCTCGAACAAAAGTTTGTCTGAAACGCGCTTGGTGAAGGCAGCGTCGAGGATCGGATAGCGCAGCGTGTTCGGAGAGTAGGACTCACCCGACGGGAACGGGTCCTGGAACCAGCTTTCCACATAGATGGCATTGGCGCGGAATTCGGTATTGTCGTCGATCTTCCAGAGATATTTCGCGCCGATATTGTTACGGTTGTAGGGATAGTCCTGCACCCCGCCCGACAGCTTGACGTTATCGGTGAATTTTTCAGGATCGAAGATGCGCGGGCTGTCGGTGGCTAGCATGGTGCCGTAGACCATCAGGCTGTGCTTGCCGTCTTTATCGAGCGGGAAGGCATAGTTGCCCCAGATCTCCCGCGTTTCAAACGAGCCGTAAGAGACGCCAAACTCACCTTTCTTTGTCCCATCGGGCTTTTTGGTGATCACATTGACCACCCCGATGCCGCCATTGGAGCCAAAGTAGAGGCTGTTGCCGCCGCGATAGACTTCGATACGGTCGATCATGTGCGGGTCGATGGCCGTCGCGCCCCAGATGTTTTCGAGGGCCGGGCCGCGGTCATAGGTGGGCACGCCGTCGATCGTGACCAGGGTATCGCGGTCGCCGCCGCCATCAAGGCGGATGGTAAATTCGCCCTCGTCCGGCGAATAGCCGATGTTGACGCCCTTGACGAGGAACTGCATGGCTTCGGCGAGATTGATTGCGCCAGAGTCCTCGATAGCCTTGGCGCCCACCACCTGAACTTCGGTGCCGTAGGCTTCGGCTTCTTTGGCCAGGAGTGAGGTGCGGTTCTTTTCACCTTTGACGGTGATCTCCTGAATGGTTTGATCGACGGTAGTGTCTTTTCCCGTATCGGCGGGGCCGGCGGCCATCGCCGTTCCGGCAGCCAGCAGGGCGAGCACACTCGTGCTTGCGCCGAAGAAATAGCGTTTCATTGAAATGTCCCCAATATGTCAGGCAGCCCGGTGAGCGGACCGCATGAAGAAGGGGAATATTCACCTATTGTTAAACTGTGGCGGCAAATCCGTGACGAATTAGTGAAAAAATCTCAGGTCAAAATATATAATAATTGAAATTATCTCAAGCGCCAGGCCTCTCACTAGGAGCGCTTAAGAGAGAGAACATCGAACGTTTCCTGAAGGGTTTGGCTCGCTCGATCAAAATCATGCAGGGCCAAGGCGGCAATGAGCGCGTCCACGACACAAAGCTGAGCGATGCGGCTCGTCATAGCCTCGGTTCGAAACAGGGTTTCACGAGCCATAGTCAGTAGACGTACATCTGCATGGGCGAAGATGGGCGATCGGGTGAAGTTCGTTATGACGATTGTCTTGGCCCCGGCCTCATGTGCCAATCGGGTCGAGGTTAGCGTCTCCTGTGTTGCCCCGGAGTGTGAAATGGTCAAAACCGCTACGTCAGGGTCCGTTCGTGACGCACTGATCGCTTGTACGTGTGAGTCGACAACCACTTTCGACTCCAGCCCAATACGCAGTAAGCGGTAATTGGCGTCTTCAGCCACCGGTGCCGATGACCCGATACCGTAAACTTCAATACGCTTCGCCCGGGTCATAAGCCGCACGGCCTCACTCATGGCTGCAGGGTCCAGCACCGAGAGGGTATCGCTGAGCGCTTGGGCGCCAGAATGGAAGATTTTACGGCAGGTGGTTTCGATATCATCCGAGGGCTCAAGGTCCTCATGAATGAAATGCACCGGCTGAACCAGTTCCTGCGCAAGCGATAATTTTAGTTGCTGAAAGCCTTTCGCCCCGAGTTGCTGACACAGGTTGATGACGGTGCCCTCGCTCACCCCCGCCTTTTCCGCGAGTTCCGTTATGGACACTCCCACAACGGTGCCGGCATTCTGCAGGATGTAGTCAGCCACCAGCCGGGCACTGGGCCCCAGATTGCTGCGGGCGGCACTTAAGCGCGACAAAAAATTAGGTATGGGGGCGGGTGCTGACGCAGATCGGGAGGCGGGCATTCAAACGACACACAGGATTGAGTTTGGTAATACCGCCGGTTCGCGGATGGCTTTCATATGTCAACTCGCTAACGGAAACACAAACAACTTATTGTCAAACCTTGAACGCAGTGATCCCTATAACAATGAGTTGGGTGACCAGTGCACATGTTTGGACACCTTGACCGTGGAAAGACGGCAAGTCAGGTAAATTCCCCAAAGCGCCGTGGTTTATCGCTCGTCACTTAATCTAAGCATACGGTCCGGATCGAAATCTAAAACAAAATATTCCTGTCGATACCGAACCGTACGTCGACCCGCGCCAAAAGGCACAACGAAGCACCGCGCGATCAAACCTGATGATCGCTAGCGGCATATTTCGGCATCCGTCGAATGGCCGCTGTGGGCGCACATCAGAAGGTTCAATTTACATAACGAGCAGACTCTTTCAGGGTTCCCTATTCCGAGCTCAGTGTGCAGAATATTTTATCAATACGACAATTTTGCCCTTGCCCTTAGTGAGTTATCTTCTCGACGGTGCGAGGCAGTTTTAACGTCGATAGCATTGGCGGTGTAAGAGAACTCACATGGCGACATTTGTGCACCTGACAACTGAGTCGTCTGTGGCGTCTATCAGGCGCAATGGTCTAACGCCGTCTCGCTTCATGAGGGAGACAGTCCCAGCTAAAGGTGTCTTCTGTTTTCCGGTACTTCCTGATTTTTACGCAACCCATCAATGGTTGCACGAACTTCGCCGGCGAAGCAGAGAGAGAATTTGTGGGGTGTATTTTCGCGTTCCAGACACTCAGTCTGTTCATGTTGGCCGGTTCGATAAACAGCCTGAAGAAATGAGTGCGGTTGAAGCTGTGACGATGGCGCACGTCAAAGTTTCAATGGGTTGGGAGATCCTTATACCGCGCTCGATCAAACCATCGGAAATTATACGAATTAAAATGCTTCCTCAAATCGTAGGTTGGCGAATTTACCCAGAGTCAAAAGGTACGCGGCCAACTTGGCCGTCGCCCGGTACCTACGGGGCAGGAAAAATGCGAAATGCTATCACCGAGGCTGAGCGAAAAGAAGAGGAGCGATATTTCTCGCGTTTCCCAGCTGAATGGTATTCTGATCAGAACCGGAATAAGCTTGGTGGCTGACCAAATGCACGCCGAGCGCTATTTGGTAGAACCCGTTTAGTCCGCTCATAGGCATGAATGTTTGCAGTGTAGCGAATGTCCGGATTGGGCGCGCAAATGAAGTGACTTCGCTGGCGGCCGCGGAAATACCTCCCGGCATTTTTCAGTTTGGTGTATCTATAAGGCAGATATCAGCATACGGGCAACAAATGATCCGGTTCAGCCTATTTCTGACGCTTTTCGCCTCCATTTGTGCCGGACCAGCAGTTGCGGAAGAAAAGTCGCTGTTCGTCAGTTATGAGGTCAACAAGCATATTCGTTCGGGCACTGACGATCGCGACGTAACGATCACCATTTATCTAGCGGGTGCGAATGGTTTCGGTTACCGCCGCCAAGAGTGGATTCGCGGCGCTATTGATCCTGTAGTCAAGTGCACGACGTTTTCCAACGAAGGCCTGATCATGTCTCCGGACGACCAGTCTGCCTTCGGTCAGGCGCTGCTCGACGCAGGTGTGTTTGACCTCAATCCGCCGCCGTCCAAAAGCGGCAATCCCGATGAAACTTGGTGGCTAAGTGTAAGGATTCGCAATCGCGAGGATGATTTCCACGGTTATACCGCCCCGACGACCGGTGTGGCTCAAGCGGTCGATGCCGTCATCCGTGATTACGCGACTCGCATGAAGGCCGATGTGACAAATAATCTCACAACTGTTTCCGAGGGAGACCTTCAGCCGACACGCGATGTTACCCTCACGACACTACTGACGCACGCGGACGACTTCGATGGCAAACGGGTATCAGTCACTGGCTATTTCCACGGGGAATTCGAAGGCCAAACCTTCTGCGAAGACAAGGAAGCAGCCACCACGTACCGGTATAACGCCTGCGTTTGGTTAGGTCAGCCGTCTTCCTTCGCCGCCCCTGAAGATGTGCCGTTTATCAATGATAGTGCGATCAGAGTTGATGGCGTTTTTTTCAAGGGGCCGGCGGGCCACAAAGGGCTCTGGCCGGGCGAAATCGAACGCCTTACGGTCGTCCGCCGGGCAAATTTACCTCAGTAGTCTTTTTCTCTTTAATCCACGTCTAATCCGTTGGTGCGGAATAAGCGGCCCGTCGCTATGTCCGGTTTCAGAGGCGACGTGCAGGCTGGACCGAAATGTCTGCATTGGGCGCGAACCTGAATGCGAAGGAAATGGGTGCATGTTGCAAGACGACTTTGTACTCGGACGCCCTGCTTCATTGGCTGTATGACTACCTGAGTCGTGTGGTTAAAATGTTTAAAGTTTTGACGTTATTGGACTTCGTATGCACCGGCTGTCAGAGCCCCCTACGTACCTTTTGTTCGGCGCAAAGCTCCATGATGCGAGTTATTGGCTGAGGCATGGTCAGGTAAAAAAGGTAGAATCACATTTCGACGGCAGCTTTGGCTGGCTGAGCGTAGAACTACGTGGCTGTGAACATTCCAATGTGCCACCTGCCACCTATGTCGACTCCCCTCTCAGGCCGGGAGATCCGGATCTTTATGTTTGGGGAGAAGGTGTCTGCCCAGTCTCGTTCTTTGAGCACGCGCCGGATATTCGAAAAGTTTTGATCTTTTTGGATGGTCCTACTGCCGAAGATACTCGCCGCTGGTGGTCTGTTGGAATATGGCTTGAGTAAAGTTGGGCGGATGCCCTTCTTAAGGGCGCTGTCCTCAATCGACCGCAGGGAGCACGCTGCGGAGGTTGTAGAGGCCTTCCGACGTTGCCCCATGTCTTGATCCGCTTGGTAGGAGAAAACTGGGGCGGTGATGACCGCTTACGGGCGGTAAGGTCATTAACTCGACATATGACCGCAGTGGGCGCTGGGGCGACAAAATTTTAGCTCGCAGGCCATTGCCTTGCGGTATGTAGGACTCTCAAAATTGAAACCTTCTCAGCGTCGAAAGTGTAAATGACAACGTAACTGGAGTGGACCATCATTTCGCGCGTTCCCGGCACTCGGCCTGGCCGAAACAGTTTGGGCCGGGCCTGAAGCTTTGCGATCTTCGTTTGTATGAGATCCTTCAGCCGTTGCGCGGCGTCCGGATTATTATCTGAGATGTAGTCGATTATCGCGAAGAGGTCTGCGCGCGCTGCCGAACGCCATTCAAGCGCCAGCACGACGCTTCCTATCGATAAGAGCTTCGGTTTCGTCCATCACCTGTTGATGATTGATGCCGGAACCTTCTTCCTCAAGAGCTTCATAGACCTTCGCTTTAAACCAGTCATCGTAGGCCTCTTGTGAAGTCATGAGCCCAACTGGCAGGCCGCCGTCTTTTGCGACGCGGGTAAGCAAGATGCGAACAGCATCGGAGATAGTTAGGCCGAAGTCAGCGAGTTTCTCAGCGGCAGCGGCTTTGAGTTCGTCATCAACGCGAACGTGAAGCATTGAAGTCTGGGCCATAAGAGCCTCCTCTCGCGCACCAGTATGTATCTCAATTGAGAGACGCGCAACTCATTTTGTGTTTTGCGTATGCGCTCAGGTAATTGGGCCTTTCGCGCTGTCCGCAATGGGAGCTGGCGGATGAACGTCCGTCGAATGGCCGCTCAGGGCGCGAAGAGGATGAAAACAACTCATTTTTTTCAGGGTTAATCGCGACGCTTCTTCTGAGATGCAAGGGTTTGACGGCCAGGCAATAACCTGAATATTGGCCGGCCATAGCGCGTGAACGCTGCTAAGTTTCGCAGGGGGGTGAACGGCCTCGCTGCTGTGGTGCCGTTTCCAGCGCCGCAGCAGCGAAGGCCTTACCTGGGGCTCTTTAGGGCAAAGAGTGGGCCGGTGTAGGTTCTCACAGCCTTCCCGCGCTCTAGGTTTTGATGAGTTGACCACTGCGCCTGGCGGGCATTGTCGCCAGCCTTTTCGCGTTGTGCATCCAACAAAGCAGCGAGTTTTTGCCTGGCAAGTTTTCGGTTTGCATGCTGAGACCGTTGTTCCTGGGCGGTCACAATCAGGCCCGTCGGCTTGTGCGTAGCCCGAACCGCGCTGTCTGTCTTGTTGACATGCTGCCCACCAGGTCCGCTCGCTCTCATCGTTTGAAACACAATATCTTCGTCCCTCAGATCGGGCATAGCGTCGGGCGATGGTGCGATGTTTACACCAACAAACCAGTTCCGGCGTTTATGACGGGGTCTGAATGGGCTTTCGCCTATCCATTGAATGGTCCCCACCCGGGCGGAGACAAAGGCCTCTGCTTGATCGCCCGTCACGCTCAGGAGCAGCGATGCGGGCAGTTCCTCTTCAGAGTCGATGACTTCGCATACGACTCCATCCTTCAGAGCCTCCCTGGTAAAGGCTCTGGAGAGCTGAGCGACCATCCATCGGCATTCGTCCGGACCTTTGCCGGAAGTTAAGTGGAGAATGATCTCAGTCATGGCGCCTCGTCTTGTAGCTCAGGAGAGGCCGTAGTCGCGCGATAGCCCTTATGAGCCCAGCGGCCTCGAGATCCGCGATAACCCCTGCGATATCTTTATAAGCCTCCGGGGCCTCCTCGAATATCAGCCGGCGGTCCTCGCAGATGACATGGCTTGCAAGTTTAGTGCGTTGCAAGTCGGACGATCGATATCGACGCGAAAGACGCGCATGTGCGTCGTTTCGGCTCCATTTTCGGCCCGCGCCGTGCGCAAGTGAAACGAGGGATTTCTCGGCAAAATCGGGTACGGGTTCGACCAGATAGCTGAAGTCCCCTCGCGATCCTGGGATGACGACTAACCCACGGTCTGCGGGCGCAGCACCCTTACGGTGCAGCCAACCACTGTCATGAGGGGTCACGCTGTTATGGACGATATCCAGGATGCAGGATCCCGATACGCCGATGGCGTCCATAAACCGTTGTGCGATTATTCGCCGATTGACGATGGCCCAGGTAACGGCCTGATCGTGCCCCAAAAGGTATGCCTTCGCCTCAGGCTCAGACGCCATGAGGCCAGACTTACCCGTTCGCGCCAACTGTTCTTGCAGAACGGCCTGACCCAGTCCGCGGGACCCGCTATGAACCATCATCAAGACCCGGTCCGCCTTGACGTTAAGTGCCGCAAATCGGTCTGTATCCAGAACGTCTTCGATCCGTTGAAACTCGACGAAGTGATTGCCGCCACCGATGGTTCCAAGTGATGGGCTAGCCAGACTGGCGGGAAGGCCAGCGGCACTTAGAGCGGCCTCCATCGCACCTTCCCAGGGATCATCGAGTCCCTGTAGGCGGCGACCTACCTGGCTCACGCGGAATTTGCGAACCGGAAGGCTCGTTTCCCATAGGGCCATGCCACAACCAATATCGCTTCCCACGAGATGGGGCCAGATCCGGTCCGGCGACCAGAAGGCGGCCCCTACGGCAATACCGTTGCCAGCATGCAGATCAGGCAAGCCGACTACCTTTCCCATCCCCTCCAGACGTGCGGTGGTGTCCAACTGGTCGATTGCCACCGGGTCAAACCGGGCGAGATCGCGGCCAATGAGGGATATCTCACAGCATTTATTCATGGTGTGCCGCCCCCATGATCCGATTTGCAACGGGTAGGCATTCGGATAGGAACCGTTGTTCCCTCAGGACGCCATCTGTCGGATCTACAAAGAATTGTCGCCGCCGATATCGGCGTTCATTCGAACCGAGGATTTCACCTTCGAACAGCCATTTACCGTATCGGCCAATGGAAATCCGCGCGAGCACGAAGTCCTCTATGTGCTGGCGCACATGCATTTTCATTGTGCTGCCGGTGTCAAGTTGCGCGCATATCTCACTGAAGACGTCATCCCAGCGTTGTCCACATCGGCTTCTTAAGAAGCGGACAAGTGGCGCTAGATTCTCGTTGAAGCCCTTGGTGTAACGCGTGCTCTCGATGGCGTGCCGTTTATGGCCGATAGTTTTTAGAGTGTAGTCTTTGGTCCTTTTAAGTTTGGGAGAGGCGGCGTGACCGGCGCCCCATCGTGGTCTCTCGACAATCACTTTGAACATGTCAGTGCGCATCGCCGCCTCCAAGTTTCTGGAAAGACGTCAAGTTATGAATGTTAAAGCGGGTAGGGGTAGCGGCGCCATTGGCGCGGCCATAAGGGATCAGGCGCGTATAGTCGCCCGATAGGAAATTGCCCATGCAATGTGTTCCTGAGAATTTTGGATCGGGAAATCAGATTCGAGGTTGAGGAACACTGCTCGCATGATTTTCTCCTTTCCTTCTTCAGGGCATGCCGGGATTGGCTACGGGGCAATTAGAGGTTAAACCCCTTGATGGCAACCATGTTTGCGATAGTCGTCACGCGTGTAACGAAACCTGTAGCCCGTTTGCATCAGTGTGCTGCTGTCCAGAGACCATTATCTTCCGCCCGATGGTGATACCCCATGACGGATTGCGGCCACCCGTAGCAGAGGCTTTTGGCGCGAAGGTCTTCGCCTTGTTGACCAGTAAATTTCGGTCTCGTCCGGGTGCCTCGACCATCAACTGGTTTAAACCAGTCGGCAAAACGCCGTTTCAACGTACAGGTCATCTCACGTCATCGACGGGCGTCTGGTGATGGTAGGTCCTGCCGAAATTGATGAATTTTTGAACTATAGCCCATGCCTTTTTGTCCGGTGTTTTCGGGGCCTTGAAATCGCGGCCCATGAAGTGGGCCACGCCGCCGCAGTGCGGGCACTTGTGACTAAATTGACGTTCAAACTGCCTCGCAGAACGCTCAAACTCTGTGCGGGTCGACTTTCCCATAGATCGTGGTTTTGCAAGGCTGACCAATGGCCGCTTGAACGACTTCCTGCAAGTGAAGCAGGCATAGGGGAAAGCGTGCGTCCCGCATCCGTAATCAAGCGGGTTATGCATTTTTTGGCTCCAGTCCCTTGAAAACAAAGCCAGGCCCTATACCAGACGTTCCTGGCACACGGCTTCTACCGTTTTTTGCAGTAATCCGACCCGTTCACTAAGCCACGAGAGTTCGTCTTCGCCGATGCTGTAGCTCGCTGAGTATCGCGCCTCGACGTACGCGCGCCTCAGCCGATCAAACGCTTGCCGGTGGAGTTTCGTCTCGCTCGGCCATATCCCCTTTAGCCGATCATCCAGCGCCTCCGCCTGCGACCTCAGAATGGTGATGCGATGACTCTTAGGGCTGTAGAGGGACAACGTCAGAAGCAGACAGTGATAGAGCGCTTCTGCCGCCTGGTGGAGGTTGAAGGCGCTGAGGTTAAGGTCGTCAATTTCCAGACAGTAGCTCGCCACTTTCTCAAAGTTTACGGCTTTGGAAAACCACTGCTCATAATGCCCCTTGGCCTCTGCCAGCCGCTCTGCCTCGGTCAGCGGCTTGGGCGCGACCAGCGGGTGCCCCGGGGCCTCGTACAGCATGATGCCGTCACGGGCGATATCGACGAAGAAGGGCCGGCCTCTGGCAAGGTTGTCGTTCACTTCATTGAGGCTGTGCACGATGAAGTTGACCGGCGTGCGGATATGCTCAGTGACGGTGTATTCGCGGATCAGATGCTCGTCGGCCTTGGCCCAGTAGTCCTGCAGATCGGTGAAGGCCTGACCGTTGACGACGATCAGGAGATCATAGTCCGAACGATAACCGGAGGAGCGGTCTTCAACCCAGTCACCACGCGCGTAGGAGCCGAAGAGGATGATCTTCAAGATGCGCCCGGCCTTGCGCTTATCGGAGAGCGCCGTCTTTGTCGCATCCTCGAACTCGTCAAACAGGATCTGCACGACGCGGGTCAGTTCGCGCCGTTTCACATCCGGAAGGTGTTCGAGCTTATCAGCCAGCATCAAAAAGGCCCCGCAGTTCGCGATCAGCATAGTACCGGAGCCGGGTTGCCACAATGGGGCGTTGTCCATTGAGGAACAGGAGTTGTGTATCCGGATGCATCCGACACACCTCATCAGGCGTCAGAAGGGCACTGCCGGTGTGATGCTCACTGTAGGAGATGCCGGTCTGTTGAGTTTCACCAAAAGTGACCCTTTGAATCTCGAAATGTTCGTTTCACTTTGCCCCTCGTTTTGGAGGTGAACCCGTTACAGGATCACAGCAGGCCTGGGTCAATCCCCAGCACAAACAGGAGTCACTTTGGTTTGAAAATCAACACACTAATACCAACTTGGCCCCAGAGCCCTCTCTTTCAGGTCCGGTTTCGAGAATTTCTAGGTCGTCCCAACGGGCCCCAATGGGCGCGAAGCCGGTAAGAAAGAAGCTCGTACAGATTTGGACTGTCCCTTTCGTACCTTGCTGACGGTTAACCGGTTCGCACCCTACCTCCTATCCCATGCCCACTCAGGTCTTTCTTGTGTCCTGGAATCTTGCCGCCTGGTTCCATGGCAACGCTGAAAACGAGTGCACCGTTGTCGAAAATCGCCTCATAGACATCTAGGCGGAGATCATCGAATTCTACGAACATTATGCTTTTGAGAGCGTCCAGCCTTTATAAGTCCCCTTGGAAGGCAACCATTCCTAGCCCGGCGGATGCCTGTTAGACGCGTCAAACGCGGGTCAGCCGTTTGATCACGCGGTCGCGGCCCATCGCGGCCATGACCTCATGCAGGTCGGGCGTTTGCGGTTGGCCCAGCAGCAGGACGCGGAAGATCTTGGCCACGTCGGCGACCGTGCCTTTGTAGAGTTCGGGGTTACGCTTGTAATCGCCGGCCTTTTCGGCAAAGCCGCGGTCACGGGCAATGGTCTTGACCTTATCGAACCACGCTTCCTTGCTGTCTGTTTCGTCATAGACGCCCAGGAAGTCGCTCACGATCTCACGCACCTCTTCGGCCGTGCGATTGCCTAGAACGCTCAGCGCGTCTTCGGTCGTGGAGGTAAATTCGGTGTCGAAAAACGGGGCCATCAAGGCCTTGGCGTCCTGCCATTTGGCGATGTCCTTGCGCGCGTTCGGGCCGCCACGCTCGATTGACAGGATGGCGATGGCGTATGCCTTTTCGGCCTCCAGTACCGCCGCGAACGGTGCGTCGTGGGTCGTTGCCCATTCGACGATCTGCGCATAGACCTCTTCGGCGCTGAGGCGCGCCACAATGTCGCGGCTGATGTTGTCGAGCTTGGTGAAGTCGAACAGCGGTCCATTGCTCTTGGCCAGACGCTCGAACGACAGCGGAAAGCTGCGGTAATCCGCGGTGGGGTTTTCCTTGCGCCAGTCTTCGAAATTGGAGTTGGCAAGATTGAGCAGGTATTCGATCAGGGCGGCGGTAGGATAGCCGTGATCCATGAAGTAGATGACGCTGGCTTCTGGGTCCTTGCGCTTGCTCAGCTTGCGCTTGGACGAACCGTCGAGCTTGTTGATCGGCGCGATATGGGCATAGGTCGGCGGCGTCCAGCCCAGCGCTTGGAACAGTTGCAGGTGCGTCGGCAGCGAGGCCAGCCACTCATCGCCGCGGATAACGTGGGTGGTGCGCATCAGGTGGTCATCGACGGCGTGGGCGAGGTGATAGGTCGGCAGGCGATCGGACTTCATGATGACGATGTCCTGATCGCTTTCCGGGAAGGTGCGCTCGCCGAAGATCAGATCGGTGACGGCGACCTTTTCGGCCGGATTGCCGGGCGAGCGGAAGCGGATCACATATGGTTTGCCAGCTTTGAGGGCCTCAAGCGCCTCATTCAGCGACTTGTGACGCCAAATGGCCCAGTCGCCGTAATAGCCGGGAGCTACGTTGCGCAGTTGCTGGCGCGTGCGTAGTTCATCTAGTTCTTCGGGCGAACAGAAGCACGGATAGGCCTTGCCCTCACTCATCAGGTGGCGGACATAGGTTTGATAGAGGCTCATGCGGGCGCTTTGGGTATAGGGGCCGTAGGCGCCGTGTTCGACGCCCTGAACGTCACGGCCTTCATTTACAACGACGCCGTAATGTTCAAAAGCGTTGGAGATGAAGTCCGTGGCACCTTCGACCTCACGCTTTTTGTCAGTGTCTTCGACGCGCAGGAAGAAGACGCCGCCGCTTTGCTGCGCGAAGCGTTCCGAGAGCAAGCCGACATAGAGGGTGCCGATGTGCATCATACCCGTCGGGCTGGGGCCGACGCGGGTGACCATGGCCCCTTGCGGCAGATCGCGCGGGGGGTAACGGGCTTCCAGCTCCGCCGGCGTCGGCAGAGCGTCCGGGAAGATCAGGTCGATCACTTCGGCCAGTAGCTCGGAATTATGTGCAAGGGTCATGGTCATCTGAAAATCAAGAGGCGCAAAGGGGAACGGGTAGTTACATCACATTCAGTATGATAGCTACCCCGTGACACGGCAGGGTGCGGGGGGAAACAAGGATTTTTGAAGGAGAGGTGGTGGTTGGAGGCGGGATCGAACCGCCGACCTGCGGGTTATGAATCCGCCGCTCTAACCATCTGAGCTACCCAACCAGCCGGGTTTCCTCAGGCGGACAAAGGTCCACGCCTTAGGAAGGCGCCCGCTATATCCAAATTGAGCCGGGGGTTCAAGTGCGCTTTTTCAGTTTTCCGGCTCAAACTGGTTGATAAGGCTTTTGAGGCGCGTTTGACCAGCGATCAGGCCGTAGGTTTCCAGCGCGTGGGCCTGCGCGTGGCAGGCGCGGTCGAGCACGGGCGGCCAGTCATTCATAATAGCCTCAAGGGCGCCAGCCAGAGCCTGCGGGTCTTCGGGCGGGATCAGGGTGGCCAGTTCGCCGTCCTGAAGGATATGGCGCGGCCCGTCGATGCGGGTGGAGACGATGGGAACGCCAGCGGCCATGGCTTCGGCCACCACCAGTCCGAAGGGCTCAACGCGCGACGAGAGGACGAACAGATCCAGCGACGCCAGAAAGTCGTGCGGCGGTTCGATCCAGCCGGCCAGAGTCACGCGGTCCTGCACTTTCAGTTCGCCGATCAGCGCTTCCAGCGCGCCCTTTTCCGGGCCGTCTCCGGCAATGAGCAGCGATACCTCGGTACCGCGGTCACGCAGAAGACCGGCGGCGCGGATCAGCACGTCAAAGCCTTTGTTGACATGCAGCCGCCCCAGCGAGCCAATGCGTGGTGCGTCAAGCGGGAAGGTCTTGACCGGGTGCATCACCAGAGGCGTGAAGTTTTCCAGTAGATGGGTCTCAAGACGTGGATAACGGGCGGTAATGGCGGCCTGAACGGCGGGCGACACGGCGATGGCGGCGCGCAGTTTGGTCAGGCCCGGCTTGAAACGGAAATTGTGCACCACCCCCAGCGTCTGGCCACCCCATCCCGCCAGCGCGTGCCCCGCCAGAGCGATGGCGCGATTGCCGTGGGCGATGATCAGATCGGCCTTGAAGCGTTTGGCCAGCCTTCTCAGGGTCAAGGCCGCCAGCGGGTCACCGGTAAAGCCGCTGTTGAGGCGGGCGAACTGTTCGGGTTTGACCTTTTCGGCCAGCAGGCCCTTGGCGTGACCGATGCTCATCACCTCAAAGCCCTCGGCCACCAGCGCCTCGTGATAGCGCACGGCCATGCTTTCCAGCCCGCCGCGTCCCTTGGCCAGCATCAGATTGACAATACGCATCAGCCGCTCCCTTTGTACCGGTGTACTCCGGTGTGTGTGCCACGAAAAGGCCTCACACCCGAAAGTCCCGGTTTTCTCGTCGGACAGACGTTCAGCCGACGGATTAAGGGTGGATTTTTTTGCGGAATGCGCTTTTATGGAAATGACTTTTCACAAAATGCAGGCGAGGGGGCAAAGGTGTCCGCTGATATCGACGAACTGGATGCGCGGATACTGACCTTGGTGCAGGAAGATGCCAACCTGTCGGTGGCCGAAATCGCCGAGAAGGTCAATCTGTCGCCCTCCCCCTGCTGGCGGCGTCTGAAACGGCTGGAAGACATCGGGGTTATCCGCAAACGGGTGACGCTGCTGGAACCCGATCAACTGGGGCTCGGGTTTGAGGTCTATGCGGCAGTGAAGCTTTCCCTGCCGTCGCGCGAAAATCTCGAAGCCTTTGAAGCGCGGCTGGCGGAATGGCCGGAAATCGTCTCCTGTGCCACGGTGACGGGGCGCGAAGACTATATGCTGCGCATCGTGACGCGCGACATGCACGCCTATGACGACTTCATGCGCGACAAATTATTGGCGTCCGACCTCGTTTCCGCCATAGAAAGTCGTATCGTCATCCGCTCGGTGAAAACGACTACCGCCCTACCGTTGAAACTTGTCGTCCCCGGTGCAGAAGGCTAGGTTCCGGTAGGGGCGCACTGACGAGAGAGACTGGATGAAGACTTCCCTGATCGCGCTGGCGTGGCTGGTGGCGGTATTGGCTACCCCTGTGGCCGCTCAGAAAATTGACCCTGCTTCTGACCTTGGCCGTTTTCATGCCCTGCGGGCGGAGGGGATGGCCGCCTTGCAGAAGAACGACCGCCAGACCGCCCTTGATCGCCTCAGTCAGGCCGGGGACATCCTGCCGGATTCGCCTTCGGTGTTGCTGCTGAAGGCGCAAACGGCACTGGAACTGAAGCGCCAGCCGGCGGCGCGGGCGGCGCTGATTGACTATCTGAAGCGGGGTCTCGTTCTCGATCTCAGTCGCTATCCGGAATTCAATACCCTCTGGGACGCCGATCTGGAGTCGCTTCAGGCCACCAATACCGCCCGTGTAGGTAGTTTGAAGACACTCAATCGTCTCTCAGGTCTCAACCTGATCGAAGGGGTAGCGGCGTTGCCCGACGGCGCGCTTCTGGCCACCAGCCTGCGCAACGGTGTGGTGGGGCCGCTCAGCGAAGCCGGCGTAGCCAAGCGCCTGTCGCTGCGCGCCGGGGTCGCCGCTAATGCCATTGCGGTGAAAGACGGCGTACTGTGGGCCTCTACGGCGGCGTCGCGTCAGACCGTGGGCTATGCGCCGGATGCCAAAATCGCCTCCAAGCTGGTCAAGGTCGATCTGGCCACCGGCAAGATACTGGCGCAGTTCGAAGACAAGCGGCCCGATCGGCGTCTGGCCGACCTGTATGCTGGCAAGGAAGACCTCTATGTTTCCGACGGCAATACAGGGGAGGTGCTTCGCCTGACCGGCTATCAGGGCAGGTTGCAGGTGCTGATCCCCGAAGGCTATCTCGGTTCGCCGCAGGGCCTGAGCGAAAATGCCGAGGCCAGCGTTCTGATCGTCTCTGACTATGCGTCGGGACTTTATCGCGTCGATCTGGCCAAGGGGGCGCTGACGCGGCTGAAGGCCCCAGAAGAGACAGTGCTCCTGGGGATCGACGGCCTTTACCGCTATGGCAACGACCTGATCGCTGTGCAAAACGGCTTCAAACCGAACCGTATCCTGCGCCTGCGTATGAATCCTGACTGGAGCGCGGTGGAAAAGGCCGAGGTCCTGCTACGCGGCCATCCCGATCTTGAAGAACCGACCGGCGGTCAGGTGATCGGGGACCGTTTTGTGTTTGTAGCCCGAAGTCAGTGGTCGGAATTTGACGACAAAGGCAATATCCGCCGCGACGTCCCGGCTCCGGTGGTCATCGGCGAAATCGCGCTCAAGCCGTAAATTCAGCCGAAGAATACAAAAGATGTGTCTATAAGGCACACAAAGCGTTAACCGTGTTACGCCAAATAAGCGAAAAATCTAATCCTCTCAATCACCTGATTGGTTAACGAAAGCGCTTTACCGCCGTTAACCTTTGTGGCAGTGGTTGGCACCGATCCTGCTTATAGTCAGGATGAGCAGCCCCTTCCTGTACACATACGGGATAACAGCGCTGCACGGATGCGGAGACGACGAATGCGGGCACTGGTGGCAGCGGTAGTAGGTATGATGTTGGCGGGCACGGCAGGTGCCGCCGATCTGCGTGCTGATGTCTCCAAGGCCCCGTTCAGCGGGCTGTCGGCCTCACTCAAAGGCGATTTCGACGGTGACGGACGTATCGACGATGTGGTCTTCAGCGCCGAAGACGGGGATCGTCAGGCGGTCTATATGCGTCTGGGGCGTGGCGAAGAGGTCAAGGTCATCAGCCTTGATGCGCGTCTGGCGGCGCAGGTGCAGCGCGCACCGGCGGCCACCTATCAGGTCGATTGCGGCAGCTTCTCCGACCATTGCAACGCCGATATAGAAACGCATACTGACGGTTTGATCCTGTCTCTGGACGACGGCGTGACGGTATTGGTGCACTGGAACGGGCAGACCTTCGATCAGGACTTTGTCCACAGCGACGAGGTGCGCCTCAGCCGCGCCGTGGCGACCCTGTTTGCGTTTAATCCGTAAGGAAAAACAATGCACTGGTGAATAGATACCGGTGCCGCTGAGATAGTCCCGTTTTTTAGACTTAATCGCATTCTCAGGCCTGTATTAGTCCTAAATTTTAGGTTTTCATCAACCCACTGTCCTTAAGCCTTGGGCCGGGGTGTGGCGACGTCTTTGCTGACGCCGCGCAGAAGAAAAGACACATATATGGGACGTTCGGCTGACTATTCCGGTGAAAGATGCGCCATTGCGGCGGCAGTGGATATCGTCGGAGAACCGTGGACCCTGCTCATCGTGCGCAATGCCTTTCTGGGGCATAGTCGGTTCGAGCAATGGCAAAAAAGTCTGGGCGTGGCGCGCAACGTGCTGGCGGCGCGACTGAAGCGTCTGGTGGCGCTGGGCCTGATGCAGGCCGTGCCCTATTCGGAACGGCCTTTGCGTCATGAATATCTGCTGACCGAAAAGGGGCGCAGCCTCAAGGGCGTGCTGGTGTCCCTCTACGGCTGGGGACGTGAGCATGTCTATGACGCGGATGACGGTCCCTTTTTCGAGCTTGTGCATGATGATTGCGCCGGGATTTTCACCACCAAGCCCCGCTGCGAAGCCTGTGGTGAGATGATCGGCGAACACAGCGTGCTGAAGGCGCGCGAGGACGGCAGGGGCATGAGCCTGTCGGAACTCTATATCCGCAAAGGCATCGCTGTCGATTAAAGCGCATTCCGAAAAGTGTGCAACGGTTTTCGGAATCAAAGGCGCGACAAACCAAAGGTTAGAGCGGGATTTCGGTTCAATCTGAACGAAGTCCGTTCTACACCGCAAACTCTACGGCGCGGGTGCGCTCGATAAACCCGCCGCCCAGCACGCGGTCCTCGTCCGTCGGATCATAGAGGACACACGCCTGACCGGGGGCGACGCCTTCTTCCGAAGCATCAAACACCACCTCCACCTGACCCTCACGCAGATTGAGCCGCGCCGGGACGGGGGGACGGGTTGAGCGTACACGGGCCAGAACCGGCAGATTATCGGCCGCAGCCTTTTCCAGCGTCTCGTGATCACCCAGCCAGTTGGTTTCCTTCATGACCAGCGCAGCCGTGTTCAGCGCTTCACGCGGCCCGACGATGACACGGCGCGTCCCGGCATCGAGCTTGACCACGAATAGGGGCTCGCCCACGGCAATATTCAGGCCGCGCCGCTGACCAATCGTGTAGCCGGTAATCCCTTGATGCTGGCCCAGCACCCGCCCGTCGAGATGGACGATGTCACCTGCTTCGCGGCCTTGCGGACGCAGCCGGTCGATCAGAGTGGTGTACTTACCTTCGGGCACAAAGCAGATGTCCTGCGAATCCGGCTTGGCGGCGACATTAAGCCCCATCTGACGCGCAATGTCGCGCACCTGCGGCTTGGGGATGTCGGCCAGCGGAAAGCGCAGAAAGTCGAGTTGTTCACGCGTAGTAGCGAACAGAAAATAGGACTGGTCGCGGTTGCGATCGACCGCACGGCGCAGTTCGGCGCGGTTGCCCGTATCGCGGCGTTCGACATAGTGGCCGGTGGCCATGGCCTCGGCCCCCAGATCGCGCGCGACGTCCAGCAGGTCGCGGAACTTGACCGTCTGGTTGCAGCGGATGCAAGGTACCGGGGTTTCGCCACGCAGATAAGAGTCGGCAAACTCCTCGATCACCGAGTCCTTGAAGCGGCTCTCATAGTCCAGCACATAGTGGGCAATGCCGATCTTTTCGGCGGCGATGCGGGCGTCATGAATATCCTGCCCGGCACAGCACGCCCCTGTCTTTTTCAGTGCCTGACCGTGGTCGTAAAGCTGGAGCGTGACACCGATCACCTCATAGCCGGCGGCGTGCAGGAGGGCGGCGGCGACCGAAGAGTCCACGCCCCCCGACATGGCGGCCACGACCCGCGCCCCTGGCGGCAGGCTGACGCTGTCACGGACGCGCGCAATCGCCTCGCCCAGATCGGCGGTATCAAATACAGGTACAGGGCAGGCGGGTACAGAGGCGGTCATGAGGCGCTAAATAAGGCTTTTGGGCGCAAAAGAGTAGGGGGCAGCCGACGTATTCGTTAAATAACCGCTCAGTAGCCTCTTAAGCCCCGACCACTGTATCTCCCTCTTCGGCTCTTAAGGTCCCTCTTGCCCGGCAAACTTGGGATGTATAACAGAAGGCCCCGTCGGAAGACGGGGCCTTTTTGTTTTCATCCCGAATGGGCGGTTCCGGCATCGCTCGAAAGCCTTGGGGCGACGATCCGGCGGGAGGGCATCCCGGGTTTTCATCTCAAGGCGTTCAGGTCTCAGCGTGAACGGCACAACATTGCGATGGCCCCGCGCGGGGTCTTTTGATGTGGCAAGCCACGCCTCTAGAATACACCTCGTCGCCTTGTGGATAAATTCACAAACCGGTGAGTTATACCAAGTGGGTATGACCTGGGTATTATCTAAGCAGGTCGAGCAGGGATACGGATTTCAGATTGGACACCACCTGCGCCGCCGCCTGCACCGTCAGGTCCGCCTGTTCCAGCTTGGTATAGGCTTCGGCCAGATTGACGTCCGTCTTGTCAGAGATCAGCTTGTTCAGGCTGCTTTCCTGTCCTTCGAGCGACTTCATGGTGTTTTCGACGCGGTTCTGAAACGTACCGTTCAGCGACGTATGATCCACCATATTACTGTAGGCGGTGTTAAGACGATTGGCCAGTGCCTGAAGCGCGGTCTGCTGAGCGTCGGTCATCTTGCCCTGCATGGGCGCATTGGCGTCGATAAAGGTCTTCAGGTCGCGGAAGACCGATACGCCTTCGGCCCCGATATCGCTGGCCAGCATACCGGTTTGCAGGGTGGTGGTGCCGTCGATTTTGGAGGCCTTCTTGACGCTGCCGTTCTTGAAAGTACCGGCAGCGGGTGTTGTCGCCAGATCCGCCAGCGTCTCCGCCGCCAGAGGGGCGTCGGTTTCATTGCCGCCACCAAACAGATAGGTGCCCTGATGTTTGTAGTTCAGGCCGTCAGCAAAGGCCATATAGCTCGATTGCAGAACCGTGGTTAGGCCATCGAGCGACTTGCTGGCGATGGCATCCATAATGCCGTCCTTGCCGGTGGCGATACCGTCGCTGGCGCGTTCCAGCGCGATATTCTGGCTGTCGAGGCGGTCGGATACGCTCTGTGCGATCTTTGTATAACCCGTGATACGCTCCAGCGATGACTGATAGGCGGCGATGACCTCGGCCCCCCGTCCGAAGCCGCCGAAATCGGTCGCCACTTTTCGTGTCGATACCTGGTTATTGGCTTCGTCCTTGCGGACCTGCGCCTGCATGAGGTTCGACAGGGCGTTGCCCCACATCTGACCGGTTGAAATACGCATGTCTATTTACCTCAGAACATTCTGAGCAGGGTATCGTACATATCCTTCGCCGCCTGAATAAGGCGCGAGGAAGCCGAATAGGCCTGCTGGTAGGTCGTCAGGTTGATCAGTTCTTCATCGAGATTGACGCCTTCGGCGGCACTGCGCCGCGAAGAAGCCTCCGACGCCAGAGCGGCGGCCCCGTCCATGCGCGACTTGGCGGTGGAGGCGATGGTGCCCACCTGCCCGGCCAGATCAGAGGCATAGCGCGTCAGGGTGGAAGTGCCGCCTGTATTGGCACCGGCCGCCTTGAAGGTGACATTCTTGGTGGCGATGGCCGACAGACGTTGACCGCCGCTGCCGTCACCCGCCACCAGAGCCGGGGTCGGCGCGGTTGCATCGAGCTTCAGCGTCGCCAGAGACAGCCGGTCGAGATTGTTCAGAATGACGGGATCGACACTCAGGCCATCGGTACGTTCGCTGGCCATGCCGCCCAGTCCGAACATGCTGCTCAAGGAGGCGCCGGTGCCGTTACGGGCGGTCGTATCCTCAGTTATGCCCAGGCTGTTGGCCGGCGTGCCGAACCCGCGGAAACTCAGTTCACCGTTGGGGCTGAGCGAGAAGGTGCCATAGCGCCCCAGTCCGTTGCTCGTATCGTTCAGCGTGTTGACCAGATCGGTCATGGTGCCACCCGCCGGGAACGTCATTTCCAGATTTTGAACCCGGGCGCTGGCCCCGTTCATCACCGTGAACTTGACGCTGCCCGTGTCGAACCCGTGGGCAGAGGTGGCGGTCAGGCCCGTCGCATAGTCAATCGGTGTATCCGAACGCACCAGATCATTCATGCCGAAGAAGTGCGAAAAACCCTTCCCCGTCTTTGAGGATGGCGTGGTGGGGTCGTCCGCAATGGCCACGCCGTAGCTGCCCGTGCCGTTGACGCTCAGCTTGCCGTTGGCAAACCCGACCGTTCCGTAGCCGCTCAAGGCCGTATTGACGCTGGTCAGGAAACTGCCTGCCGTAAAGGCGCTGGGCGCACCGCCGTCAATCGACATCTGCATGGTAGAAAAGTTCAGCTCCACCTTGCGCGCGATTGTACCGTTGGCATTGAGCGCCACCAGATTCGTTTTGCCCGTAAAGCCGTTCAGGGCTTCGCTCAGGGTCTGGTTCATTGCCTTGCCGGTCAGGGAGCTGGCCGCCGGAACCGATGAAGACGCATTGTGCGCGGCATTCAGCTGATCGGCATAGACCGACATGTATTCGGCCAGCTGCGCATTGACGGCGGTGGAGTCCTTGTCGCGCACGTCCAGCAGGCCACGCAGTTCGCCGGTCTTGATATGCTCGGAAAAATCGCGCTTTTCGCCGTTCGGCCCGGTGACGATGATCGGATTGAAGGTCGTGGCCGCCGAGACGGGGCTGGTCGGCTGATAGCTGAGGGTTGCGCGCTGATCTCCGGCCAGAACCATGCCAGAGGCCGTGCGCACCGTGACGCCGCCATTGCTGTTGGTGCTGACTTCGACGTCGATCAGTTTCGAGAGTTCGTCAATATAGCCGGCCTGCTTGGTCTGCGCGCCAGAGGCGTCGTTGCCGCTGATGTTGGCCTGAGAAATGGTCGGGTTCAGGTCCGAGATATTCTTGATCAGGTCGTTGATCGACTTGACCGTCGTGGCGATGCGGCTGTCGGCATTGCCGCGTGCATTCTGGATTTCGCGCGAGATGCGCTTGCCTTCATCCATAAAGCTTTCGAGCGCCGACAGCATTTCCTGACGCGAGGCGCTGGAGGTCGGGCTTTCCCCCGCCGCCGCCGCCGCCGACAGGGCCTTGTCGCCCAGATTGAACAGGCCGTTCTTGTCGGTCAGGTCCCCGAATTGCGACTGAATCTGATCGAACAGGTCGTGAAAGACCTCGGCCTGCGACGCAGAAGACGAGGCGCGCAGGGAGGCCTGCTGCAGATATTTGTCGGCGGCCAGCAGCACCTGACCGGACATGACGCCAGCCCCCTGAGACCCCAGGACGCTGGCCTGCTGGGTGCCGATCTTGCGGATATAGCCCGGTGTGTTGACGTTCGAAATATTGTCCGAAACGACTCTCAACTGGCTTTGCGCCGTCATCAGGCCGGAGGACCCGATATTGAGAATGGAGTTGAGCGACATGATCAGGCCTCCCGCTGAGGCGTTTTAGGCAAGCCTTGCCCGACCAGAGGCAGAATTTGCCGTGTCCCCTGGGTCGAGTTGAAAAATTTATCTATATTTTTCATTGGCTTGCTATTTTCCGTGCGCCACGTAACGCGTAAACTAAGGTGAGGGTTTCAAATACGGTGCCACTCGTCTGTCGGCGGGCCAATGTATCGCGATTGCTGGCCAGATTTTCATACCCCAGGGCGGCAGAGTCCGTCTGCCCCCGGCAAGTTTGTTCCGGCCCCGGTCCGTCTTCCCCGGCAAAATGCGCCGGGGTCATTTTATAAAAATACATAAAAACAATTACTTAAAAATTGGCACGACCCTTGCGATCAGGGGGTGACGATGTTCGGACGCAAAAGGCGTTCGTCTGACCCCTGCCGCGGCGCCCTGAAGGGACGCATCGGTCCTCAGCGAAGATGGCCCCGTCGTGTCCGCAGACCTGCTGCCTCCGAAAGCGTCTCCCGCCCCCACGGCCCTACCGGCGGCCCCGGTGAGCGGCGGCGTGCCCTCTGCCGATGACCGGGCGGAGACGGCGGGCCGTTTCGGTCAGGCGCTGGCTTCGGCGCAGCGCGAAGACCCCCCCGCCCCGGCGGACAAAGCTGCAACCAAAGAAAGCGAAAAGCCGGACGGCGACAAGACGGATCAGGCGCAGGGGAATGGCGAACTGAGGTCCGATCTTCTTGCCGCTCTGCTCGCGCAGCAAACCCCGCTGCCCGTCAATGGGCCGACGACGCAGGCGCAGCCTGCGGAGGGAATTGCCGCCGATGCGCTGGCCCTGACGCTGCCGTCGGCTCAAACGCAGAGCGTTGCGGCCCTTCTGGCCGCAGGTCCGACGACCGGGGCGGATGCCGAAACGTCCGACGAAGCCGGTTTTGATGCGGCGCTCAACGGCCTGACCGCCGCAGACGGGGAGGGTAAGGCGACCCCTTCAGCCGCGAAGAGCGAGGGGCGTTCCGTAGCCGATCTGCTGCAAACCCTGTCCGGCGCGTTGAATGCCGCTGACGGAACGGCCCCAGGGGGTGCGGTGCCGCAGACGCCCGCGCTCGTCAATTCCTCCTTAAGCCAGATTCAGGCGCAGACCCTGCCACAAACGGACAGCGGCGTGCGTTTTACGCCTGCGCCCCCTACCGCGCCGCAAACCGTGCAGACCTATACCCTGTCGGCGCACACGGCGGAAAACCTTGCCGCCCTCAGCGCCCAGATCACGCGCCGTCTCGGCAGCAAATCGACCAGCTTCGATATGGAGTTGCGCCCGGCCGATATGGGCAAGGTCGATGTGAAGCTGGAAATCGGTCAGGACGGCAAGCTGACGGCGCACCTGCGCTTCGACAGCCCGGTGGCGGAAAGCGAGTTCCGGGGGCGGCAGGATGATCTGCGCCGGCAACTGGAGCAGGCCGGTTTTCAGATGGATGACGCATCCCTGAACTTTGCTTCCGGCGATCAGGGCCGCGGACGTCAGTACGCCGAAGCCGAACGCCCCACCTATGACGCCCCGTCCCCCGAGCCGGAAGCGGTGACGGCCGATGCCCATAGCCTCATTGACGCTCAGCTTATGGCGGCAGCGTCTGTGGATTCCGCCCTCTATGCTCAGATGTCCGCTGACGGCTACGGCCCGGCGCGGACCCTGTCGCTCAGCGTCCTCGTCTAAGGAGCCGTCATGGTCAGTTCCGTATCCAATACCTCCGGCTCGAATACCAATGCCGCCTCCACCTCGAGCGCTTCGGCCAGCGGGCTGGGCAGCACCTATCAGACGTTTCTGAGTCTGCTGACGGCGCAGATCAAGAATCAGGACCCGCTGTCGCCGATGGATTCGACGCAATGGACGAACCAGCTTGTTCAGTATTCGAGCGTCGAGCAGCAACTGAAGGCCAATGAGTATCTGAAGTCTTTGGTCGGTCTGGGGGCGGGCAATGTCGCCAGCTCCGTCAATATGATCGGCAAGACCGCCGTGGCCGATATCGACACCCAGAGCTTCAAGGACAAGGCGCTGACCTGGCACTACGAACTGGCCAACACTGCCGCCAATGTTGATGTCGAGGTGCGCGACGCCGACGGCAAGATCGTCTGGAAAGGCGCGTCGAATAGCCTGAACAAGGGCGACAACAGCTTTACCTGGGACGGCAAGGATTCGACCGGCACCACGGTGAAGGAGGGCAATTACACGCTCAAGGTCACTGCGACCTCGGCCAATGGTGCCGCCATTTCCAATGCCGTGTCCGTTCAGCAGCGCGTTGATGCCACTGAACTGATCAACGGCGAGATCGTCCTGCGCATGGGCTATTCGCTGATCCCCATGTCCTACGTCACCGGCGTGCGGGAAACCGCCAATGCCTGATCCCATCCTTCGTTTTCTGCGTTTTTGTCCGGAGTCTGAACTATGAGCCTGAGCGCCTCCATGCAGGCCGGCGTTGCCGGTCTGGCCGCCAACTCCAATGCCCTGTCGGCGATCTCCAACAATATCGCCAACTCCACCACCACCGCCTATAAGCGCGTGCGCACGGACTTTCAGTCGATCGTGACGGCCTCCTCCACGCCCACCGGCTATAATGCCGGGGGTGTGACCTCGACGACCCGTCACATGATCTCGACGCTTGGCACTCTGCAAAAGGCCTCGAGCCAGCTCGATCTCGGCATTGACGGGCAAGGCTTTTTCGTCACCACTCAGAAGGCCGCACCTGGTACGGAGGACGCGCGCCTGTTCACACGCGACGGCTCCTTCTTCGCCGACGAAGACGGCTATCTGCGTAATGCCTCGAACCTCTATCTTCAGGGCTGGCCCATTGTGGCAGGCGGCGGGCCGACCCTGTCGGCGGCCGACCTCAGCCAGCTGCGCACCATCAATGTCGAAAATATCGCCGCGCAGATCGAGCCGACCAGTTACGCGCAGATCGTTGGCAATCTCAATGCCAATCAGGCCGTTTCGGACCGGGCGGACGACTATGCCGCCAGCCCGACGACCCTACCCATGGCCGCCTATGACGCGTCGGCCCCCAATACCTCGGTTTCGACGCGCCCCGATTACGACATCACCATTCCGGTGTCCGACAGTCAGGGCGGCGAACGCAACCTCACCGTTTCTCTGATCAAGCTGCCAGCCAATCCTTCGGCCACACCGCCGATCCTCGCCAATACCTGGGCCTATGAGGTCTGGTCGCCGGACGTCAAGGACCCCAGCGTCACCCCCGCCACCACGGCCTCCAGCCAGGGCATCGTGTCAAGCGGTCGTCTGGTCTATAACTCATCGGGCAAGCTCAGCGACGTCCAGACCGCCGCTGGGATCAGCACCGGTTCTACGGCCCTGAACCTCAGCTTTAACTGGAAAAGCAGTATCGGCGTCGCGCCTCAGACCGTCACGGTCGATTTCAATGGCGATCAGGGCGGCCTCACCCAGCTCAACTCTTCGAGCACCAATCGCGTCGATGCCAACGGCACGCCGTTTTCGGGCCTCGACAAGGTGCAGATCTCGAAGGCGGGTCTGGTCACAGCGGTGTTCAAGAACGGATCGACGCGCGACATCGCGCAACTGGCGCTGGCGACCTTCGTCAATGCCGACGGCCTGACGCCGGTCTCCGGTAATGCGTACACGGTCTCCAATGAGTCCGGTCCGCTAACGCTGAAGGTGCCGGGGGTGTCCGGTGCCGGGCTTCTGGGGGTTGGGACGCTGGAGGCCTCAGACGTCGATCTGTCCGAAGAATTTACCAACCTGATTGTCACCCAGCGCGCCTATTCGGCCAATTCCAAAACAATCACCACCGCAGATGAGATGTTGCAAGAGTTGCTGAATATCAAGCGCTAAGTATTGAGTTTGATTAACTTGTAATAACGCGCGGTAAAGCATGGTGAATGGAATGTTAATATCCTGATGTGCCGTTATTAGTAATATGTTTACTAAGGCAATTAAGCGGATATTAGATTCCATGCGTTATCTTGCCATCCATGGTGATGGTAAGAAAGGCGTGAAGAATCATGCTGCAAGAACAACGCCGCGATAGCAAAGGCGAAAAATACGTGATTGGACCAACCGGTGCCAAATTAACCCTGAACGATCTGCCGCCTCCGGGAACGGAGCGTTGGGTCATTCGGCGCAAGGCTGAGGTGGTAGCGGCCGTGCGCGGCGGTCTGCTGACCTTCGAAGAGGCCTGCGAGCGCTATGGTATTACCTCCGAGGAATTCCTCGGCTGGCAGAAGGCGATCGACAGCCACGGTATGGCCGGGCTGCGCACCACGCGCATCCAGCAGTACCGTTAACCTCATTGCGTTTCGTAGCCGAAACGCAAAGCATGGGACCGTCAAATCCAAGCCCTGAGCGTTTTCCGATATACGGAAAACGCTCTGAGTCTTTTTAATGGGGCCCTTCGCCTGGATTTGGCATTTTTGGCTAAGAGCTTCGCCTGTGGCGAAGCGCAAATTAAGAATTTACCCGTTTACCCCATCCCTTAACGGCTCGTTTACGCTTCACTGGGAAATTACTGCCTAGTGACCCGAAAACGGGTCTGTAGTCGTGTCTGGTGGCAGGGTATCGGGGTCGTGGATTTCCTCAAACAGTTTGGGCTGAGCCGTCTGGCCGTCATTATTGGCGTCTCTATTGGTGTGGCTGCCGTTCTGGCGGCGATTGCGCTGAATATGACGGGTAAGCCGCAGGCGCTGCTCTATTCAAATCTCGACCTCAAAGAAGCCTCGCAAATCACCGCCGCCCTTGATCAAGCTGGCATCAAGTATCAGGCCCGCGGCGACGGCTCGACGATCATGGTTGACCGCGACACGGTGGGCGAAACGCGCCTGATGCTGGCGTCCAAGGGGCTGCCGACCGCTGGTTCGGTGGGGTATGAGCTGTTCGATAAGGCCCCGGCGCTGGGCCAGACCGAGTTTGTGCAGAACCTCAATAACCAGCGCGCCCTCGAAGGCGAGCTGGCGCGCACCATTGCCACGCTGAAAGGCATCAATTCTGCGCGGGTGCACCTCGTCATGCCCAAGCGCGAGCTGTTTCAGGAAGAGGCGGCCGCACCCACCGCCTCCGTCGTGGTGGGGCTGAGCAATACCGAACTGACGGGCGAGCAGGTGCGCGCCATCCGCAATTTGGTGGCCGGCGCCGTGCCCAACCTCAAGGCCAATGCCGTGACGCTGGTCGATGACAAGAACCGGCTTCTGGCGGCCGGTGGTGAAGACGACAGCCTGATGGGCGCGGGCGGTGCCGAGCGCAAGACCGAGGTCGAGGAAACCCTGCGCAAGCGCGTGAAGGATATTGTCGAAGGCGTAGTCGGGCCGGGCGCGGCGCGTGTGACCGTGACGGCGGAACTGGATCTCAACTCGCTGACCCGCGAACAGACGCAATATGATCCCGACGGTCAGGTGGTGCGTTCGACACGTTCGGACTCTTCGACCGATTCGTCTTCGGACGCGGCCAATAACGGCACGGTAACGGCGCAGGCCAATATCCCCGGCGGTGCCCCTGCGGGCGGGCAGACGACGACGGGCAATCAGAGCCAGACGACCGGGGAACTGACCAATTACGAAATCTCGAACACCAAGACGACCGAGGTGGTCGCCCCCGGGGCGATCAAGAAGCTGGCCGTGGCGGTGGTGGTCGATGGCACCTGGACCCCGGCGGCGGATGGCAAGTCGCCGCCGACTTATACGCCGCGCTCTGCACAGGACATGCAGCAGATCGAAGAACTGGTTCGCGCCGCCATCGGCTACACGGATCAGACCGCGACCAATCCCAATGGGCGCAAGGACGAACTGAAGGTCACCAATATCCGCTTTGCCCGTGATGCGGCAGGTCTGGGCGGCACGGCGGCTTCGGCGGGCATGTTCGACTTCACCAAGGACGATATTGTGACCGCCATCCAGTGGCTGATCCTGCTGGTGGTGGCCCTGCTGGTCCTCTTCTTCGTCGCCCGCCCGCTGCTGAAATTCGTAAACACCGGCGTGGTGGCCGGACCGGGCGGCGTGCCGGCGCTGGCTGGCGCCGGGGGGCCGGTTCAGATGGTGATGGGGGCCGATGGTGTCCCGGTCGCAGTGCCTGCGGCGGCCGCGCTCGATTATCAGGGGACACCGGGTACCGGGCTGGCCTTGGCCCCGGTAGACAGCCGCATCGACATCGCCAAGATCGAAGGTCAGGTGAAGGCCTCTTCGGTCAAGCGCGTATCGGAATTCGTGGAACGCCACCCGGAGGAATCGATCTCGATCCTGCGCTCGTGGCTGCACGACAGTTAAGGCGTAACCCGTGGCAAAGAACATCATTGATGATCCCAAACGACTGAACGGCGTCGAAAAGGCGGCGGTAGTCATGCTGGCCCTTGGCGAGGATCACACCGAGCTGTGGCGTCAGCTCGATGAGGAAGAGATCAAGGAAATCTCTCAGGCCATGTCGTCGCTCGGCACGGTCTCGTCGAATGTGGTCGAAGAACTGCTGGTCGAATTTGTGTCCGGTCTGTCGAATTCCGGCACCATCATGGGGTCTTACGAACAGACCCAGCGTCTGCTGCAATCCTTCCTGCCGTCGGACAAGGTCGATGCGCTCATGGAAGAAATCCGCGGTCCGGCGGGCCGCACCATGTGGGACAAGCTGGGCAACGTCAATGAAGCGGTGCTCGCCAACTATCTGAAGAACGAATACCCTCAAACGGTGGCGGTCGTTCTGTCGAAGATCAAGTCCGACCACGCGGCGCGTGTCCTGTCGGCCCTGCCCGAGGATTTTGCTCTGGAATGCGTGCAGCGGATGCTGCGCATGGAGCCGGTCCAGCGCGAAATCCTCGACAAGATCGAGCAGACCCTGCGCGTCGAGTTCATGTCCAATCTGGCGCGCACCTCCAAGCGCGACTCGCATGAACTGATGGCGGAAATCTTCAACAATTTCGACCGCCAGACCGAAAGCCGCTTCGTCGCCGCTCTGGAAGAGCGCAATCGCGAGTCGGCCGAACGTATCCGCGCCCTGATGTTCGTGTTCGAAGACCTGTCGAAGCTCGATCCGGGCGGGGTGCAGACTCTGCTGCGGGCGGTGGAAAAGGATCAGCTGGGGCTGGCGCTCAAAGGCGCGTCGGATTCTTTACGCAACCTCTTCTTCTCCAACATGTCCGAACGCGCCGCCAAGATCATGCGCGACGACATGAACTCCATGGGGCCGGTGCGCCTGAAAGATGTCGATTCCGCGCAGATGGCCATGGTGCAGGTCGCCAAGGACCTTGCGGCCAAGGGCGAAATCATGCTGGCCGGTCAGGGAGGCGACGATGAGCTTATCTATTAAGTCTCTTTTCTCCGCGTCTCTTTGCGAAGGGCAGGGAGTCTTCGCATGACCCAGATCCCGCCCCGGTACAAAAAGTTCGAGTTCGGCACCGTCTATGGCGACGGGGGACATGTGCTGGCCAGCACCCCAAAGGAAAAGAAATACTACACCCCCGACGAAGTGGAGGCCATCCGTCAGCAGGCCTATACCCAGGGTGAGCTATCGGCCATGGCGCGCGCTCAGGCGGCACAGGCGCAAGCCGTTCAGGCTCTGGCCGAAGCCGCTGGTCAGGGGCTTGAGGCGCTCAATGCCGTATTGATGAGCCATAAAGCCGAATGCGTCGAACTGGCTCTGGTCTGCGCCCAGAAGATCGCCGCGCAGGCGCTGGAGCTGTTCCCGGAAGCGCCGGTCAAGGCGGCGCTGGAAGCGCTGGCCGAAGAGATTTCCGGCGCGCCGCGCCTGATCATTACGGCGTCTTCACCCGACGCCAATCTGCAAAAGGCGGCGCGCGAAGCCGCCGCCCTGACCGGCTTTCAGGGCGCGATCCAGTTCCGCGAGGGCGGTGGTCGTCACGTCGGGGCCTTTGAGATTCAGTGGCCCGAAGGCCGTGCCGCCTATGATCCAGAGCGCATCACCGAGGCGCTGCGCGCCGCGCTCAAGGAAGTGTTGATGGCCGAGATGGCCCACAGTCAGAATGCGGCCCATGCGCCCTTAGCGAGAGAGGCATAACCATGTCTGAGAATTTCGAGCTTGAAGAGTTCGGCGAAGGTCAGGCCATGGTGCCCGGCGGTGACGATGAAGGCACCAAGGCGGCGGCAGACCTCGCGCCCGTCTTCGATGTGCCGGTCAATATCTCCGCCGTGCTGGGCAAGGCCTATATGTCGGTGTCGCAGCTTCTCAAGCTGGGGCAGGGCAGCGTGCTGGAGCTGGACCGCAAGGTCGGTGAAGCCATTGATATTTACGTGAACAACCGCCTGGTCGCGCGTGGCGAAGTGGTGGTGGTGGATGAACGTCTGGGCGTGACCATGACGGAAATCATCAAGTCTGAAGATTCGGCCGGGTAAGGAGTAGGGATATGAGACTGCTGGTTGTTGGACGCCTGAGCGGGCAACTCTCCGCCGCCGTGAAGATGGCTATGGATGCCGGAGCCAAGGTGGCGCACGTCGAAACCGTAACGCAGGCCACCGATGCCCTGCGCAAGGGGCAGGGCGCGGACCTCCTTATGGTCGATTACGAGCTGGATATCGGCGCGCTGATCGAAGCCAATGAGCGCGAACGCATCCACGTTCAGGTCGTCGCCTGTGGCGTCAATCCCGATCCGCGCAAGGCGGCGCAGGCCATTACTGCCGGGGCGAAGGAATTCATCCCCCTGCCGCCCGATGCCGAGCTGATCGCCGCCGTGCTGGCCGCTGTCGCCGACGACTCGCGCCCGATGATCTCGCACGATCCGGCCATGCAAGCGGTGATCAAGCTCGCCGATCAGGTGTCGGCGTCGGATGCCTCGATCATGATTACCGGCGAAAGCGGCGTCGGTAAGGAGGTCATGGCGCGCTACGTCCACGAAAAATCGAAGCGCGCGCAAAAGCCGTTCATCTCGGTCAACTGCGCGGCCATTCCCGACAATCTGCTGGAATCAGAGCTTTTCGGCCACGAAAAGGGTGCCTTCACCGGGGCTATGGCGCGCCGTATCGGTAAGTTCGAAGAGGCCGACGGCGGCACCTTGCTGCTCGACGAAATTTCGGAAATGGACGCCCGCCTTCAGGCCAAGCTACTGCGCGCCCTTCAGGAACGCGTCATCGACCGTGTTGGCGGGGCCAAGCCGGTGCCGGTCAATATCCGCGTGCTGGCGACCTCCAACCGCAATCTGGCGCAGGCGGTTAAGGACGGGATCTTCCGCGAAGACCTGCTCTACCGCCTCAATGTCATCAATCTGGCCATCCCGCCGCTGCGCGAACGCCCGGCCGACATCCTCGTCCTGTCGGAATTCTTCGTGAAGAAGTATTCCGAGGCCAATGGCATCCCGCAAAAGCCCATCGGTGTGGAAGCCAAGCGCCGCCTTCAGGCGCACGGCTGGCCCGGCAATGTGCGTGAGCTGGAAAACGCCATGCACCGCGCGGTGCTACTGTCGGCGGGGGCGGAAATCGACGCAGAGGCCATCCGACTGCCAGACGGTCAGCCGCTCAACCCGGTGGCCCCGATCGGCATGGACTATATCAACCGCGCCGCTCAGGCCGCTGAAAGCGCCGCGCGCTCCTTCGTTGGCTCGACGGTGGCTGAGGTCGAGCAGAAGCTGATCCTCGATACGCTGAGCCACTGCCTCGGTAACCGCACCCATGCGGCTAATATCCTCGGTATCTCGATCCGCACCCTGCGGAACAAGCTGAACGAATACGCGGCTCAGGGGCTCAATATCCCGGCCCCGCAATCGGGCGCTTCGGCGGCGTAAGGCTAAGGCCCCGGGGCCAGTTGGCCCCGGACCCCTGAAGCCAGATTTAGCCACGAAAAGCTGGAAAATGCCCCAGTCCGCCCGCTTAAAAGCGCGCGCGTTAACCGGCCTTAACCCTTTCTTCACCACGCCATAGGTAATTTTTGCCTAATGCCAGAAGTGTGCCTTCTGCGCGTAGATACAGGCTTTGGTTTCGGGGACAGTGAGTGGCGGACGCGGCAACAGCCAATACAGGGGTTCAGCCCTTCAAGCTGTCTGAGGTCGCGGGCTGGCTGAAGCGCGGTGAAGTCGTGATGGCCGTCGGCATCATGATGATCATCGTCTTCCTGATCATCCCCATCCCGGCCATCCTGCTCGATCTTTTGCTGTCCATCTCGATCGCCACCTCGGTACTCATCCTGATGACGGCCATCCTGATCAAGAAGCCGCTGGAATTCTCGGCCTTTCCGACGGTGCTGCTGATCACCACCCTGTTCCGACTGGCGCTGAACGTTGCTTCGACGCGCCTGATCCTCAGCCACGGTCACGAAGGTCACGCCGCCGCCGGTGCGACCATTCAGGCCTTCGGCCAGTTGATCATGCAGGGCAACTTCATCATCGGGCTGATCGTCTTTGCAATCTTCATCCTGATCAACTTCGTGGTCATCACCAAGGGGTCGGGCCGGATCGCCGAAGTGTCGGCGCGCTTCACTCTCGACTCCATGCCCGGCAAACAGATGGCCATTGATGCCGACCTGTCGGCGGGCATAATCGACATGGAAGAGGCCAAGCGCAAGCGCAAGGAAGTCGAGATGGAGTCGAACTTCTTCGGTGCCATGGACGGTGCCTCGAAGTTCGTGCGCGGCGACGCCATTGCCGGGCTGATCATCACCGGTATCAATATCGTCGGTGGTATCCTGATCGGTATTCTGTCGCACGGTATGCCGGCGGCTGAGGCGGCCTCGACCTATATCCAGCTCACTGTCGGCGACGGTCTGGTGACGCAGATCCCGGCCCTGATCATCTCGATGGGCGCGGGTTTTCTGGTGTCGAAATCCGGCGTTGACGGTTCGGCCGACAAGGCACTGGTGGCACAGCTGGCCATGAATCCCGTCGTGCTGGGCATGGTGTCGGCCACGGCGGGGGTGCTGGGTCTTGTCCCGGGTATGCCGATCATTCCGTTTGCCGCGATTGCCATGGGGGCGGGTTTTCTGGCGTGGAAGCTGGGGCGCAAGCCCAAGGAAGACCCTGCCGCGGCGGCCGCAGCGCTTCAGGCCGCCCCGGCTGCCCCGGCCGAAGAAACCATGGCCGAAACCCTCGCCATCGACGATGTGAAGGTGGAGCTGGGGCTGGGGCTTCTGGGCCTCATCAATGACAATGAAGGCCGCAAGCTGACCGATCAGATCAAGGCGCTGCGTCGCACCCTGGCGCAGGAATACGGCTTCGTCATGCCATTTGTGCGCCTGATGGACAATATGCGTCTGCCGACTCAGGGCTATGCCATTCGCCTCAAGGAGATGGAGGCAGGCAGCGGCGAGGTGCGGCTGGGGCAGTTGATGGTGATGGACCCGTCCGGGCGTCAGGTCGAATTGCCGGGCGAGCACATGAAGGAGCCCGCCTTCGGGATTCCGGCCACCTGGATCGACAATGCGCTGCGCGAAGAGGCGACCTTCATGGGCTATACCATCGTCGATCCGGCAACAGTTCTGACCACGCACCTGACGGAAATCCTCAAGGACAATATGTCCGAGTTGCTGTCTTATTCGGAGGTGGCGAAGCTGCTGAAAGACGCACCGGAAGGTCAGAAGAAGCTGATCGACGACCTGATCCCGTCGGTGGTGACGGTAGCCACGCTGCAACGTGTCTTACAGGCGCTATTGAAAGAGCGCGTTTCGATCCGCGACCTGCCCGCCATCCTCGAAGCGCTGGGTGAGGTGGCCCCGCATACCAAGTCGGTGACCCAGATGGTCGAACACGTCCGCTCGCGCCTGGGGCGGCAACTGTGCTGGCAGAACCGCGCCGAAGACGGTGCCCTGCCTATCGTCACCCTGTCGAACGATTGGGAAAACGCCTTTGCCGGGGCGCTGATCGGGGTAGGCGAGGAGCGGCAGTTGTCGATGGCTCCGTCGCAGCTTCAGGACTTTATCCGCGCGGTGCGCGACACCTTTGAGCGCGTCTCCATGTCGGGCGAAGTGGCGGTGTTGCTGACCAGCCCCGGCATCCGCCCCTATGTCCGCTCGATCGTCGAACGCTTCCGCGGCAATACTACCGTCATGAGCCAGAACGAAATCCATCCGAAGGTCCGCCTGCGGACGGTAGGACAGGTGTAATATCTATTGACAGCGGGTCTGGATAAATCCAAAGCGCGTTTGCGCAACGAAGAGGCAAGGGCATGGGCGTGATCAAAAAAGCCTTCGGCAGCACGAAGCCGAAAGACATTGTCGTCGATCTGATGACCTTTGACCGCCTGCTGACCAAGCCGGTCATCCACCTCATCTACTGGGCGGGTCTGGCGCTGGTGGCGCTGGGCCTGTTTGCGGTGCTGGGTGGGACGGTCGGCATCGCCATGCGCGAAGAAATGCCCTGGGGTATTTTTCTCGCAATTCCGTTTCTGATCGGGGGACTTTTGTTCCTTGTGGCGGCGCTTCTGTTGTGGCGCTCCTTCTGCGAGTTCTACGTGGCCATTTTCCGCATCTCCGACGATCTGCGGGCCTTGCGAGCGGTGACCGAAGGCACAAAGCCGGTGGCGGCTGAGCCTGTGGCCAACCCCATCTTTACCGCGCCAGTGGATACGCCAGCGGCCGAAACGGGCGAAACCGACGTGTTGGAAAACCCGTTTACGGCGCCCAAAAAGGCAGATTAGTCTTAACCGCCTCCCCGAAAACGGGTGGTTCACAACGCCTTGACGAAGGCCTGACCGACCGGTTTCAGCCGTCCGGCGTCATCGAACAGCAGCGGCTCGTCGGCGACCATGCCCTTGTTTTGCCGGTTATACCATGAGTCCTCATCCCGCAGACCCCAGAGGGTCAGGCCGAACTGTTGCGCGGTCGGAAGCGCCGTATAGGCTTCAGCCACTTCTTCATAGAGGGCCCGCTGCGCATCGCGGTAATTGCGGAAGTCGAGCGCGTTTTTGGCCGCCTCTTTCAGGCTGACATCCAGCTCCGACAGGTGGATTTTCAGTCCCGTTGCCGCCAGATCGCGCAGCGTCTCGGTAATCGCTCCCTTCGACAGATCGGCGGCGATATGGGTTTGCGTCCCCAGAACGTTTAGCGGTACCCCGCGCTTTTGCAGCCCCTCGACCAGTTTCAGAAAGCGTTTGCGTTTGGCCGGGTAGTATTCAAGATTGTAGTCGTTCAGGATCAAGGGGCAGGCCGGGTCGGCTTCATGTGCCGCGCGGTAGGCGATGTCGATATAGGCCTCTCCCAGTACTTCGCGCCACAGGCAGTCACGCAGGTCCGAACCGTCGTCCCTGATCGCTTCATTGACCACATCCCAGCCATCGACTTGGCCTTTGTAGTGGCTCATGACCTGACGGATATAGGTGCGGTAGGCGGTTTCGAAATCCCGCCGATCCGCCTTTAGCTGCTGGAAATAGTCGCCATCCTGCGCATACCAGATCAGGGTATGGCCGAGTACGGACTGTCCGTTCAGCCGGGCCTGCGCCACAATGCGGTCGGGGGCGTCGAAACGCAGGCTGCCGTCGGGCTGGAGGATGTATTCCATCTTCATTTCCCATTCCGGCGTAATGCGGTCGAAATGGGTGGCGATCAGGCTGGCCCACTGCGGATCATTCACTTGCGCGGTCATCGCGCAAACGCCCAGCGGGAAACTCACGTG
This sequence comes from Asticcacaulis sp. DW145, assembly GCF_037101385.1. Classification (NCBI taxonomy): domain Bacteria; kingdom Pseudomonadati; phylum Pseudomonadota; class Alphaproteobacteria; order Caulobacterales; family Caulobacteraceae; genus Asticcacaulis; species Asticcacaulis sp. DW145. The sequence continues at coordinate 463,298 of NZ_AP029024.1, forward strand.
TGATTTGAGCGGAAGCGTGTCGCCCGTTGCGGCTTCACCGCGGCTACAGGCGCTGACAAGTGTCGCGCCCAGACCCATCAGGGCCGTGCGGCGGGGAAAACCTTGGGATTTTGTCGTCACATGTCCCCCCGCGATAAGTTTAGCCGACGAAGCGCACACGCAGAGCCGCCTCGTCCATGGCCGCACTTTCGCGTTTCAGTTCGGCGGCCATCTTTGACAGGCGGGTCGCTTCGGCGACGTGCTCAAACTTCTTCAGTTCTTCAAAGGCGCCGTTCAGGGAGTCGCGAATACCAGCCTCTTCGTGGGCGATCAGTTCGAGTTCCGAGACGCACTGTTCGCGACGCAAGGCCCAGCCCTTCTTATAGGCGCTGAGGTCGAAATTGAAGGTCGGTTCCTGAGCGGCGCGGGCGATTTCAAGTGCCAGTTCGGCATCGAGGGTCGAAATCTTCATTTCAACGTGCGTGCGGCGGGTGGCCACCTCGGCCAGACGCTTCTGCAGCGTCTCCACCTCGAAAGTCGAAATACGGATTAGAGACTTTACCCACGAGGCCATCACGCAACTCCCTTATTCAGAGCTGAGAATCTGGGCCAAAAGGGTAAAGGAGTCGTCAAGACTTGTGGCTTCATCGGGGCTTTGCGAGAGAAATTGTTCGATGCCGGGGTTGAGCTGAATGGCCCGATCGACCAGCGGATCGGCCCCTGTGCGATAGGCGCCGATGCGGATCAGTTCCTCCATATTTGTATAGGCCGAGAGAACGGCGCGGGCATTGCGCACGATCTCACGTTCGGGAACGGTCTGACAGCCGGGCATGGTGCGGCTAATGCTTTTCAGTACGTCTATGGCCGGGAAGCGGCCGCGTTCGGCAATCGAACGGCTCATCACGATGTGGCCGTCCAGAATACCGCGCACGGCGTCGGCAATCGGCTCATTGTGGTCGTCGCCATCGACCAGCACGGTGAACAGCCCGGTAATGGGACCGGTTTGCGTCCCGTCTGGCAGGACCGGCCCCGGTCCGGCGCGCTCCAGCAGCTTGGGCAATTCGGCAAAGCAGGTAGGGGTATAGCCCTTGGTTGTCGGCGGCTCCCCTGTAGCCAGACCGATCTCGCGCTGCGCCATGGCAAAGCGCGTCACCGAGTCCATCAGGCACAGGACCTCAAGCCCCTGATCGCGCAGAAACTCCGACAGGGCCAAAGTCATGTAGGCCGCCTGCCGCCGTTTCAGCGCGGGCTCATCCGAGGTGGCGACGACGACGATAGCGCGCGCAATCCCCGCCTCCCCAAGCGTTTCTTCGACGAATTCACGTACTTCGCGGCCGCGTTCGCCGATCAGGCCGACCACCACCGCGTCACAGGCCGCTTCGCGCGCCAGCATGGACAGAAGCACCGACTTACCGACGCCGGAACCGGCAAACACCCCCAGACGCTGACCGCGGCAGCAGGTGGTAAAGACGTTCATCGCCCGCACGCCAAGGTCGAGGCGCTCCCCCACCCGCGCGCGCGAATGGGCAGGGGGCGGTGCGGCCTTCAGCGGGTAACCGATGCCGCCCTTGGGCAATGGCCCAAGCCCGTCGATGGGGTCACCGAAGGCGTCAATAATCCGCCCGAGCCAGGCCGTCGAAGGATAGACCTTGGCCCCTTCGTTCGAAATGCGGATTTCGGCACCGGGGGCGACGCCTTCGACCGGGCCGAAAGGCATCATCAGGGCGCGGTCTTCGCGGAAACCGACGACTTCGACGGGCAGGGGGGCAGCGTGGCGACGCATGATCTCACAGCGCGAACCGACCTCCATGAACGACATGCCGCCCTTGGCTTCGATCAGCAAGCCATTGACCACGGCCACACGGCCATAGACCTGCATCGGGTCGATATTGCGAGCGGTATGGAGAAGGTCCTGCATGGCCAGGAGTATGGTGAACGGGGCCTTAAGAAAGGTTAACGGATTGCCACTTTTCAATAGTCAGAAGACCTGGCAGGGTGCTCTCTTAAAGGGGGACAGATGCGCGCCTATTATACCGCCGACCGGGAGAAATTCTTCAGCGATTCCGATGATCAGATTCTCGGTGAACTGGCACGCGCCAATACCTCTGCGCTCGACCTTGAACAGAAGGGCGCGTGGCTTCAGCAGATACCCATCCTGCGCAATGCGCTGATGGCGATTGACGCCTTCACCCTATATTTCGAGTTCACCATCCCGCGCATGGGCAAGCGCGCCGATGCGGTGGTGGTGATTGGCGACTGTATTTTCATCACTGAATTTAAGGTCGGCAGCGAAGGCTTTGACCGCCACGCTATCGAGCAGGTCGAAGACTACGCGCTCGATCTGAAAAACTTTCATGCGGGCAGTCATCATCTGTCGATCGTACCCATTCTGGTGGCGACGCGGGCCAAAACGTCGCCGATGTCGCAACCAGAACTGGCGCTTGATCATGTGTCAAAGCCGCTGCTGTCCAATGTCATCGACCTTGGTGACATCCTCCGGCACGCGGCGGCGCAGCACCGTCACCGGCAACTGGATGTGGCCCAATGGGCCTCCAGTGGTTATCGCCCGACCCCGACCATTATCGAAGCGGCGCGGGCGCTTTATGCCCGGCACGATGTCAGGGATATCGCACGCTCAGACGCCGACGCCATCAACCTTAGCCGCACGCAGGATTATATTGCCGCGGTGATTGAGGACGCCAAGTCGCACCAGCGCAAAACGGTCTGCTTTGTCACCGGCGTACCGGGAGCGGGCAAGACGCTGGCCGGGCTGAATATCGCCACCCAGCGCAGCGAGTCCCATGCCGACGAACACGCGACCTTTTTGTCGGGGAACGGGCCTTTGGTCGATGTGTTGCGTGAGGCGCTGGCGCGCGATCAGAGTGCGCGCACCGGTCGTTCCAAAAAGCATGTCGAACGCGATGTGCGCGCCTTTATCCAGAACATCCACCATTTCCGCGACGACAATGCGGGCAGTGCGACCATCCCCAGCGAACACGTGGTTGTGTTTGATGAGGCGCAGCGGGCCTGGACTCGCACTCAGGCCTCAAAATTCATGCAGGCCAAACGCGGCATTGCCGATTTCGACATGTCCGAACCGGAATTTCTGCTCAGCGTGATGGACCGTCACCCTGACTGGTGCACGGTGGTGTGCCTGATCGGTGGCGGGCAGGAGATCAATACGGGCGAGGCCGGCTTGTCCGAATGGATGGCGGCGATCCGGGCGCGCTTCACGCACTGGCGGGTCTATGCCTCGGGGCAGATTGTGCAGCCGGACTATGATCTGAACCACGACGCCCGCAGTTTCATCCAGCAGGATCAGGTGACGCTGAGCGACGACCTGCACTTGGGTGTCTCGATGCGCTCTTTCCGCGCGGAAACTTTGTCCGGCTTTGTTGCGCATCTGTTGAACGGTGAGGCCGAGGCCGCTCGTACCGCCTTTGCGCAACTGACGGCCTATCCCATTGTCATCACCCGTGATCTGAATGTCGCCCGCTGCTGGTTACGCCGCAAAGCCCGCGGCACAGAACGCTATGGTCTGGTGGCCTCCTCAGGCGCCTATCGTCTTAAATCCGAGGGCCTGCACGTGAAGGCCAGTATCGAGCCGGCCAACTGGTTTTTGAATGATCGAGAGGATGTGCGCTCGTCCTGGTATCTGGAGGACGTGGCAACCGAGTTCGACGTTCAGGGGCTGGAACTGGATTGGGTGGGTGTCTGCTGGGATGCCGATTACCGTTACTCAGACGACGGCTGGCAGCACCACAAATTTGCCGGCACCAAATGGCGCCATGTGAACGATGCGTTTGCGCAATTGTATCTGAAGAATGCCTATCGCGTTATTCTAACCCGTGCGCGGCAAGGTATGGTCATTTTCGTACCAAAGGGCGATGCCGATGATCCGACCCGTCCGCCGGGCTTTTACGATGCCACCTATGCGTTTTTGAAAGCCTGTGGATTGCAGGATTTGTGATCTAATATTATCTATTGGTCTCAACAAACGGAGGTCATGATGTCGTCGATGAGCGTGTCCCTTTCGGAAACCATGCGCGGTTTTATTAAATCACGGGTGAGCAGTGGCGATTATCATAATGAGAGCGAATACATCCGCGATCTGGTGCGGCGTGATCAGGAGCGCTTAAATCAGGAACTGCGCCTCGCTAAACTTCTGGAAGAGGCCGAACAAAGTGGCCTGAGTGACAAATCGCTGCCGGACATCATGCAGGCGGTCAAACAAAAGCTGAAGGCCGATGGCCGTCTATAGGTTATCGGCGGCAGTAGAGCGCAAGCTGGCTGAAATCTATGCCTATTCCCTGTTGAATTTCGGAGAGGCACAGGCCGATGACTACTTCTATGGCCTGCACGCTGTGTTTGATCTCTTGGCGCAGCACCCTTTGATGGGGCAGACTTTTCGTCAGTATCGACGCCATGAGCACGGCTCGCACACAGTCTTTTATGCACAGACGGATCACGGCGTCCTGATCGTGCAAATCTTTCACCATAACGAAGACATAGACAGCAGGCTGGATTAATGACGTGGGATGTGCGGGCGTTCGGTGTCACGGGCGCGGGGGAGGCGCTGGATACCTCTGCCATTCAGGCGGCGATCGAGGCTGCGGCTGTCAATGGCGGTGTGGTGCGGTTTCCGGCCGGGCGGTATCTCAGCTTTTCGCTCCATCTCAAATCGGGTGTGACCCTGCATCTGGACAATGGGGCGGTGCTGATCGCGGCCGATCCGGCGCGGCATGTCGGGCACTATGATCTGCCCGAAGACAATGCTTTTGACCTCTATCAGGATTTTGGTCATTCGCACTGGCGCAACAGCCTGATCTGGGCCGAAGGGGCGGAGCGCATCGCTATTACGGGCGAAGGCACGATCGACGGCGAAGGCCTGACCCGCGAAGGGCCGGGCTCTCAGTGGCAAAAGCAGGCCGGTGAATTTCCCCTGTCCATGCGTGGTCTGTCGGCCGAGGTGATGGCCGAACTGGCCCCCGAAGTGTCGGCCATGCAGGGGCTGGGCAACAAGGCGATTGCGCTGAAAAACTGCCGCCAGGTGACGCTGAAAGAATTCACCATAAAGAACGGCGGGCACTTTGCCCTGCTGGCCACCGGGGTCGAGGATATGGAGATCGAGGGCTTAAGCCTCGATACCAACCGCGACGGGCTGGATATCGACGCCTGCCGTCGTGTGACCATCCGTCGTTGCCGCGTCAACACGCCCAATGACGACGCCATTGTGCTGAAATCGAGCTTTGCCTTGGGTGAGGCACGGGCCTGCGAAGACATCACCATCGAAGACTGCACCGTGTCGGGCTATGATCTGGGGACCGTGCTGGACGGCACCTATGGCCGCACGCAGGACCGCGCGCCGGATCAGGACCGCGTCACCGGGCGCATCAAGATAGGCACCGAGTCCAATGGCGATTTCCGCCGCATCCGCATCCGCAACTGCCGCTTTGAGCGCTCGCGTGGGCTGGCGCTGGAGACGGTCGATGGCGGCCTCATCGAGGACGTGCTGTGCGAAAACCTCAGTCTGTCTGAGATCACCACCGCGCCGATCTTCCTGCGTGTGGGCGCGCGCTTGCGTGGGCCGGAAGGCACCAGGGTCGGCGGCATCCGTAACGTGACGATCCGCAACCTGACGGCCACCGACGTCCTGCCCGACTATTGCGCGCTGATCATGGGCCTGCCTGAAAGCCCTATTCAGAATGTGACGCTGGAAAACGTCGCCCTGACCTATCTGGGTGGCTTGAGCCCGGCTTCGGTCGCGCCCTTTGTCAATGACCTGCCGAGCGCCTATCCGGAGCCGTCCATGTTTGGGGTGACGCCGGCCTGGGGTCTGTGGGCGCGCCACGTCGAAGGGCTTGAGCTAAAGGGGCTGGAGATGGCGACGCAAACCCCGGATGCGCGGCCGCAGACCCTGTATCATGCTGTCTCGCTTAAGCGATAAATTTTTCGCATTTGCGAAATTATACAGAAAATTCAGTGTGTTAATTTTGTGACGTTTGGCATCAAAACGTCACAAATTGACGATGCGTCACACTTGCCATCCGTGTGAAACGGGCCTTCCCTCCTGTGCAGAACATAAACTCCGTACAGGGCGGACCCTCACATGAAACGCAGCAGCCTGCTTATTCTAACCTCACTCCTTGCCTTATCGGCAGGGGCGGCCTCAGCCCAGACCTATGATCGCGTCATTACCTTTGGTGACTCGCTGAGCGATTCCGGCAATCTCTACGCCGTGACCGGCGGGACGCAGCCGCCGGCGCCGTATAATCGCCGCTTCACCAATGACAAGGTGTGGGTCGAATATCTGGTCGGGACCATGAACGGCTATACGACGCCGGGGGCGCTGACGGGCAATGTCAACTTCGCCTTTGGCGGCGCACGTACCGACACGCAGGCCAATCCGCCCGGCACCGCCGTGCAGCTTCAGGCCTATCAGGCGCGCGGCGGCACCTTTGGGGCGCGCGATGTGGTGACGATGTGGGCCGGGGCCAACAACCTGTTTCAGGGCCTGCCGGTCGCGGCGACCAACCCCTCCACGGCGACGGGCGTGATGGGCAGCCTCGCCAATACGGCGGCCGCTGACATTGCGTCTCAGGTCAATACGATTGCCGGTGCGGGAGCCGGCACGGTGCTGGTGCTGAACCTGCCTGACCTTAACAATACGCCGCAGTTCAAAGGCACCGCGGCGCAGGATCTGGCCGGGTTTTCCGGCTCATCCTTTAATTCGGCGCTGAACACCGCGGTGAAGACCGTCGCCGCCAGCCGCCCCACCACCAATATCGTGCAGGTGGATATCAACACGGCGTTCAAGTTGATCCTCGCCAATCCGCAGGCCTTTGGGCTCAGCGATGTGTCCTCTAGCTGCGTGGCCACCACGGCCTGCGTCACTGGTGGGGCCTCGGTGCAGAATAACTACCTGTTCTGGGATGGGGTACACCCGACCGCCGCCGGTCATCGACTGGTGGCGGCCGTGGCGACGCAATATCTCTATACGCCGACCCTGTCCGAAGGGGTGAGCCTGTTTGCCGACGTTTCCTATGCCGCGCGCCGCTCGGCCATGCTAGGCTTCAATCAGCGCCTCTATGACGGGCAAAAGGGTGTTTTTGTCGAGGTGGTTGGCGATCAGGCAACGTCGGAACGCATGGTCAGCCTGCAATCGGCTCCCGGTGCGACGGCGATGGGACTGAAGACCAAGGCCTATGATTACGACCTGACGGGGCTGCGTTTCGGCACGGTCTTCGGCCACGGCGACAGCACCACGCTGGGAGCGGGCGTGACCCTGCTGAAGGGCGATGCCACGGGTTACCTCCTGACGGCCAAGCCGACGGTGATGAGCGTCGATGCGGGGGCCAAATGGGATAAGGGGCCGCACTTTGTCACCTTCGGCCTCGGTGTCGGCTACGAGGAGTTCGAAGACTACCGGCGCCAAACCACTCTGGCAGCGGTCGCCATCGAGCAGGAAAAGGTGCAGGCGTGGTCGGCCTCGGCGCAGGTCGAAACGGGCTGGCGGCACGACGTGGGCTCTGTGACCCTGACGCCGGTGGCGCGCCTGTCCTGGGTCAGTGGTCATATGCGCAGCTTTGATGAAAACTACACCATCGGGGCGGTCAGCTTCGAAGGTCGCAAAGTATCAGCGGTGTCCGGTGCTCTGGAACTGCGGGCTCAGGCGCGTCTAAGCGACAAGACGCGGCTTTCCGGTTCGGTGGGCTACGAAGACGTCATCAGTGGTGAGGCGGACCCGTTGAAGGGGCGTCTGATCAATAACAGCGCCCAGCCGTTTAGCCGTGAGATGGGCGAGCGGCCCACGGAAGGGGTTATCGCCGGGGTGGGCCTGACGACTGAGGTAATGGGCTTTGGCGTGACGGCCCGTTATGCGGGCAGCTTCGGTAAGGACGACTATCAGACCCAGTCGGCCCTGATCGCGCTGACCAAATCCTTCTGATCTGGCATTTTATTTTTTAACGGAGCGCAGAAAAGAAACACGGAGGCCCTCGTCGGAAGGTCTCCGTTTTTTTTTGTGCTTTCTTCTAAAAAGTCCGCTCGACGCCTGTCGCCAAGGCCGACTTCGCCCCTTGCTTGGGCAAGATCATGACGAATAAGCATATAAAAACATCATAAAATCAGGAATTTATAAAGGTGGCGGCGCATTATCGCCCCGACTGTGTGCGAAAAAAGACTCTTTCTTAAAAAAGAATGAAAAAAGACCTGGGGAAAAGCCCGCCTCTTGACTCACGACTCTTGTCAGCGATTCGCAAATCAGCTTACCCCTCTTTGAGATTTCGTTAGGCTTAACTAATCTTAAGGGATTTGCGGGCTAGCCTCAAATTCTCACCACACGGGGGCGTCTGCGCCTTCGCACTTTGTGTTTGCCATAGCCGGGAGGGGCTACATGCGCGTATTGCTGATTGAAGACGACAGCGCGACCGCTCAAAGCATTGAGCTGATGCTGAAATCCGAAGGGTTCAACGTTTATACGACGGACCTGGGCGAAGAAGGCGTGGATCTGGGTAAGATCTATGACTATGACCTGATCCTGCTCGACCTGTCGCTGCCCGACATGTCCGGCCTCGAAGTGCTGCGCCAGCTGCGCGTCGGCAAGGTCAATACGCCGGTCATGATCCTGTCGGGTACCTCGGAAATCGAAACCAAGGTCAAAACGCTCGGCGGCGGCGCCGACGACTATATGACCAAGCCCTTCCACAAGGACGAGCTGATCGCCCGCATTCATGCGGTGGTGCGTCGCTCCAAGGGTCACGCCCAGTCGGTTATCAAGACCGGCGACATCATCGTCAATCTCGACGCCAAGACGGTCGAAGTCGCGGGCAACCGCGTGCACCTGACCGGCAAGGAATATGAGATGCTGGAGCTTCTATCACTGCGCAAAGGCACGACGCTTACCAAGGAAATGTTCCTTAACCACCTCTATGGCGGTATGGACGAGCCGGAACTGAAGATCATCGACGTCTTCATCTGTAAGCTGCGCAAGAAGCTGGCCGTGGCTAACGACGGCAACTCCTACATCGAAACCGTCTGGGGTCGTGGCTATGTGCTGCGCGACCCGCAAGAGCAGGGCGGCATCGTCGCCGCCTAAGCCTACGGTTCTACGACTACGAAAAAACGCTTGCCGACCTCTCACGGCAGGCGTTTTTTTTATCGGTGAACCGGAATTGGCGAAAGCAAAAGTAGGGGACTATGACGCGTAAGACTATTCTATGGATTACGATTCTCATAGGTACCGTTCTGCTGATCGCGATACTATTTATGCCGTTCAGCGAACCGCTGAAGTTCTCCATTACGTTTCGGCCACCAGGCGCGTCCACCCGCTAAGCTTTTGCCGGTTAATCCGTTATGCACTGGGTCGGCATCTTTTTGCCGACGGTCCAGGTGGCGTCGCGGCCCTTGCCGCGGAAATCGTGCTTGCCCGACGAATACCAGATACCCGAAGCCGCCACCTGCTGCGGCAGGTGCAGCTTTGTGCCGTCTTTCAGCGTCACGGTCGCCGCCTTTTCACTGAAGGCGATGCGGAAGGTCGTCCCGTCCTGACAGGTATAGAGCACGCCCGTCGGGGCTTCGACCACCGGCGGCGGCGGGGGAGGCGGCGGGACCATGCCGCTGTCGGTCGTGGGCGTCGTGGTGACACATCCCGCAAGGGTCAGTGCCAAAGCGGAAAGAGCGACGATAGGCAGGCTGCGACGCATAGGGTTCTCCACAATTTTCATGCAAACCATAGCCGGTTTCCAGCGGCTTAGAAATAAGCTCACGATAAGGTTTACCACTGATTTTTGTCAGGAATATCTTAACCCTGTCTGTAAACCGCAAACTCATCAAGCTCTGATAACGTAGTTGTGGGAAGGACGTTTTCCTCCCGCCTGCAGACGGCCGCCGGGGTGTGGGGCCGGGGAGAGCCTACATGTATCATCGTCCGATCCACGTCTTGTTCCTGGCCGAGCGTAATTCCTCGCGTTCCATTCTGGCCGAAGCCCTGCTCAACCGTCTGGGCGCCGGGCGCTTTGAGGCCTTTTCCGCCGGGGTGACGCCGGCTGTGGCCATAAGCCCCTACGCCATCGCGCTTTTGCACCGCATCAACTACAATATTCAGACCCTTGTGCCCAAGGCCGTCGAAGACTTCGGCGCGGCGGATGCGCCGGAGCTGGACTTCGTCTTCCGCCTCTCGCACCACCTGCCGCAGGGCCGCCTGCCGCAATTCAAGGGCAACCCCCGCCTGATCGACTGGTTCCTCCCCGACCCCGAAGACGTGATGGGCTCCCCGGCCATGATCGCCACCGCCTATGCCGACCTGTTTGGCGCGCTCTGCTCGCGCATCGAAACGCTAAGCCAGATGAGCCCCACCTTCCTCGCGGGGGAAGCCGCAGCCGACCGTCTGGAGCGCATGGGCGAGGCCTATATCCGTCTGGCGGCCTGACAGGCGGCCGTAAAAAACCGTTTGAATGTCGGGTTTTTCGAATTTCTCCCTGACCTTGGGCGGTTGTTTTGCGCAACCGCCCTTTCTTTATGGTTTCCTTATATTTACAGCGTCAGAAAACGAGCGTTTTCGTCTGCAATTTCCCCTGCCGGGGGTTTTTAGCCCCGGCGCTTTCATGTATGGTTTGCTCATGGAAATGGATGATGCCGTCGTTGCCTTGTTCGCCCTTGCCCATCCGGGCCGGCTGGAAGCCTTTCGCACCATTGTGCGCGCTGGCCCCTCCGGTATGCCCGCCGGTGAGATCGCCCGCGCCATTAAGGCTCCCGCCAATACGACCTCGACTCACCTCAGCATTCTGACCGGGGCAGGTCTTCTCAAAGCCTATCGCAGCGGACGCTCTATCATCTACAGCGCGGAGCTGACGCATCTGTCGGACCTGGCGGACTATCTGCTCAACGATTGCGCGCAAGGCAAGCCGGAGGCGTGGAGTCAACTGACCGTGCCGGAACCGGGCACCAAGAAGACGGCCTGATCGTCAAAGCGTATTCCGAACTCCGTTTCGAAATCAAATTTGGTATCAAACAAAACGTAACAGGCAATAAAAAACCCCGCTGTGAGAGCTAATGCGGTTCACTTAAGAATCATTCAGTAAAATATATGAGCCAGGATGGTGATTCGTTCATCATTCTGGCTTTACTTTCATGCGCGCTCGCATTGGACATCATGTTGATTTAACGGCTCTTTCCCGCTCGGTCGATGTGGGGTGGATCTCGCAGGCCTTAGCGGCGACAGGCAAGGCGAGTGTACGGCGCCGTAAACTTCCTGCGGAGCAGGTGGTGTGGCTGGTGATAGCGCTCGCTCTTTATCGCCATCAGTCGATTGCGGATGTGGCTGCCCATCTTAGCCTTGCTTTGCCCGACGAGGTGAATCCCGATATTGCCAAGAGTGCCCTGACCCAGGCCCGGCAACGCTTGGGTCAAGCCCCTTTGGCGCAGCTCTTTGCCATATGCGCCGCCTGCTGGGACGAGCGGCATCAAAACGGTCGAGCCTGGCGCGGACTTACGCGTTACGCCGTGGATGGAAGCACGTTGCGGACGTCCGACAGCGAGGAGAACCGTGCACATTTTGGCGCTCAAAGCTACACGTCGGGCGTTGTTGCCAGTTATCCGCAGTTACGCCTGCTGACGTTGACGGCCCTTGCTACACATCTGGTGCGCGACGCGGTGTTTGGCGCCTACGATACAAACGAGATGCTCTACGCTAAATCCCTTGTTGACCAGGTGCCGGACCATTCTCTGACAGTCTTCGACAAGGGATTCTTTAGTGCTAGTCTTTTGCTGCGGTTGCAGACGCAAGGCACGCAGCGCCATTGGTTGATCCCGGCCAAAGCAAACTGCGTGTGGGAGCGCCTCGATCAAACCCCGGGTGACTATCGGGTGCGTATGAAGGTGTCACCGCAGGCCCGCCAGGCTGAACCGGGATTACCCGCCTCATGGGAGGCCAGGGCGATCGAGACGACCACGCGACATGGCAAAAAGCGCATCCTGCTGACATCCCTGATGGATACCAAGGCCTATCCGGCCAAGGACATCGTCCATCAGTACGAGGAACGCTGGCGCATCGAAACCAGCTATCGCGAACTCAAGCAGGAGCTTCTTGGCAGTGAACTTACCCTGCGTAGCGGAACCCCCGAAACCGTCTGCCAAGAGGTCTGGGGGGCATTGCTGGCCTACAATCTGGTCCGATTGGAAATGGCCGAAATCGCCGTCGAAGCCGAAGTTCCGCCAACTCAGCTCAGCTTTACCGCCACATTGCATTATCTGCGTCAGGAATGGGGATGGATGGCGATCGAAGCGCCCGGAAAAATCCCAGCACATCTCGTCAGGCTGCGAAACAGACTCGGCGATTTGTTACTCTCAACAAAACGGGGGCGATCATGCCCCCGTGTCGTCAAAACTCTGCCCAGAAAATACGACCAGAGAACTGTATCGGCCCTTAAGTGAACTGCATTACGCTGTGAGAGCGGGGTTTTTCTCATCGCAAGGAGCTCGTAATCAGGTGCCGAACTTGCGCACTGTCGGCGCCGCACTGGCCTGATTTTTTACGTAAAGCCCGCGCATCCCGGCCATCGGCTTAAACACCTCGGTAATGCCAAGCACGGTTTCTGCGGCCCCAAGGAAGAGGAAGCCGTCATCTGCCAGCAGGGTGGCCATTTGCTCCAGAACGCGTTTCTTGGTTTCGAGGTCGAAATAGATCAGCACGTTGCGGCAATAAATAACGTCCTGACGGCCCACCGAACGCAGATCGTCGAGCAAGTTCAGCTTTTTGTAGCGGACGGCTTGACGGATTTTAGGCGAAATGCGCCACATTTCGTCGATTTTTTCGAAGTGCTTGACCATCATCTGGATGGGCAGGCCGCGCTGAACCTCGAACTGGGTATAGAGGCCAGCCTGCGCCTTTTCGAGGCAGCGTTCGGAAATATCGGTGGCCAGGATGTCGAGATTGACGCGCGGAAACTGTGCGCGCGATTCTTCCATCATCATGGCCAGGGAATAGGGTTCCTGACCGGTCGAGCAGGCCGCGCACCAGATCTTGATGTCGCCCGTGCGGCTCTTGGCCAAAGCGGGCAGGACGTCGGATTTGAACTGATCAAACGGCGTCTTGTCGCGGAAGAAAAAGGTCTCGTTCGTCGTCATCGCGTCGGTGACGGTATAGATCAGCTTTTCGTCACGCTTGGTACGCAAGGCCGTCAGCAGGGCACCGACATTGGCAAAGCCTTCGCGGCGCGCCACGGGGGCCAGACGGCTTTCGATGAGGTAGGTCTTGTCCGAGCCGAGGATCAGACCGGAGCGTTGCTTCAGCAGGGCCGCAAGGTGTTCGGTATCTTCCGGGGTCATATAATTTTCTCACCTTTGGCGATGGCACGGCACGTTTGCGCCAGTCCATCGATGGGTTTTATAAATTCGGCCAGTCCGGCTTCGGCGACGGCCCCGGGCATTCCCCAGACGACCGACGACTTTTCGTCCTGCACCATCACGGTGGCATTGACATCGACCAAAGCCCGCGCACCGTCACGGCCATCGTGGCCCATGCCGGTCAGGACGACGGCCACGACATTCTTGCCATAGAGTTCCGCGCCGGATTTAAACAACGGATCGACCGCCGGACGGCACCAGTTGACGGGGGCCGACTGATCGAGGCGGATCGATGGCTGACCCGGTGTGCCTTTCAGCGTCATGTGGAAGTCACCGGGCGCAATATAGATGTGGCTGCCTTTCAGGCCCATACCGTCCTGGGCTTCGACCACCTTCTGCGGCAGGGCCTTGTCGAGGTGTTCGGCGAGGATGGTCGTAAAGGTCGAGGGCATGTGCTGAACGATCAGCACCGGGATACGCCAGTCCGGCCCGAGACCGGCAAGGAAGTTGCGCAGGGCCGGGGGCCCGCCCGTGGAGGCGCCGACCAGCAGGATGTCGCAGCGGCGCGGCCCCGCGGCCGGGCGCACACGCGGAGCGGCGGCCACGTGGCCGGTGCCGAGACCGGTCGAGGACGGTGCGGCGGGCCGGTCAATGCGGCGAATAGGGGTTATGATGCCAGGTGTGGGCGTATTAAGGTTAACCGGGGCGCTTGGGGCCGTGGTTGATGCACCGGCTGCGGCGGCGCTCGGCCAGGCGCGCGTGCGACCGCACAGGGCGCGAACCTTGGTCAAAAGCTCGCTTTTGAAGCCGTCCGCACCGCCGATGCGGGCGGAATCGGGTTTGGGCACGTAGTCCGCCGCCCCCAGTTCCAGGGCGCGGATGGTGACCGACGCGCCGCGTGTGGTGAGCGTGGAGGCCATCAGTATCTTCAGGCCCGGCTTGGCCTCAAGCATCTTCGGCAGCGCTTCGAGGCCGTTCATGTTCGGCATCTCGATATCGAGGATCAGCACGTCCGGCTGAAGCTCTTTCAGCTTGTCGATGCCTTTCTGACCGTCCGTGGCGGAACCGACCAGAACCATATCGCTTTCCGCTTCGATCCAGCGGGTCACAAGGCCGCGCACGACGGCCGAGTCATCGACGATCATCACCCGCAGTGGGCGCAGCGATACCGATGGATTGGGGTTAAGCGACATACGCTGACAAAACCTTAGATTAGGCCGACTTCGGAAAACTTGGCTTCGAGGATTTCCCCGTCAAAGGGCTTCATGATGTATTCTGAAGCGCCTTCGGTCAGGGCCTCGGTAATATGCGCCAGATCGTTTTCCGTGGTGCAGAAGACTACGACCGGGGCCGTACCGCCTTCTTCCTTGCGCAACTGACGCAGGAAGGTGATGCCATCCATGACCGGCATGTTCCAGTCGAGCAGGATGGCGTTAGGCATGGAGGACTTGCAGTAATTGAGGGCTTCCAGACCGTCATTGGCCTCAGCCACTTCAAACTGGAGGTTTTCCAGAATGCGGCGCGCCACCTTGCGGATAACGCGGCTGTCATCGACGACGAGGCAGGTTTTCATATCGCTTTTTCCTGAGCCCGTAAGCGCAATCCGAAAAGTGGGCACCGGTTTTCGGATTCAATCGCGCGCCAAACTTTAAGCGGCCTTGAGGTGGGCAGCGTCCAGAAGGGTGTGCGGGTCCAGAACTATCAGAAGTTCCTTTTCCAATTGATAAACGCCGACGATAATTTCTGCCCAGCGCGGCGGCAGGTTGCCCGGCGGGGCGTGAAATTTCTCATCGTCCAGCTTCAGCACCTCATCGACGGAGTCGATGACCAGACCGTAGGAGTCCCCATGAACTTCGAGGCCGATGGCCAGCGGCTCCGGCGCATCGGCCGGACGCGGCCCAAGGCCCAGACGACGGCGGGCGCAGACGGCGGTCACGATGCGGCCCCGCAGGTTCAGCACGCCAGCGATTTCGGTGCGCGACAAAGGCACCGGGGTCAGGCCGCGCGGATGGAAAACATCATGGACGCGGGCGGCATCGACGCCAAACAACTGGCCACCGACACGCAGGGTCACGTAATCACGGATACTCATTATGAACCTCAGGCAGCTTCGGTGATAAGGTCTTGGGCGGACGGGTGTTGACGGCGGGCGTGTTCGGCCAGACCGCGCAGCAGGTAGTGATCGACGTCGAGGATTTCGCAGGCGCGACCGGTAATGACGGCCGTGCCGCGTACCCCCGGACGATCCGGCGACAGTTCGATATTGAGGAAGTCTTCGACCACATCGACGATCTCATCGACCGCCAGCGCCATGGCGTAGCCTTCGCCGGTGAAGACCAGAAGCGGCTGGATGTCCTGCTCCTTGAAGCCGTAAGTGTCGGCGACATTAAGGATCGGCATCAGCTTGCCGCGATATTGGAGCGCGGCGCGGCCATCCATGCGTTCGATCTTGTCCGACTCGATGTGTTCGAGGCGTGTGATATGCTCCAGTTCGACCGCCTTCGGCGCACCGCCGCCCGCACGGAACAGCAGCATGGCCACCTTCTGGCCCAGCGCGCTTTCGGCGATGGCGTCTTCGGCCCCGTCTTCGACCTTTTCTTCCAGCATGTTGCCAGCGCGCTCGGACAGGGCGTTCGGGTCAAGGATCAGCACCACCGAGCCGTCGCCCAGAATGGTCGCGCCGGAGAACAGATCGACGTCTCGCAGAATGGAGGCCAGCGGCTTGACGACGATTTCTTCTGTGTCGAGAACGTCGTTGACGACCAGTCCGTAGCGGCGCTCACCGACCTGGATGACCATGACGAAGGTGGCGTTCTCTTCGGTCGCGGTTTCAAGTTGCAGTGTCGGGCCAAGCTGGACCAGAGGCAGCAGCTTGTCGCGCAGGCGCAAGACGAGGGCATCGTTGATCTTTTCGATCTTGTGCTCGGCATTGGTACCGGTGCGGACCAGTTCCATAACCGAGGTTTGCGGTACGGCGAACTTCTGGCCGCCCGCACCGACGATCAGTGCGGAAACGATGGCGAGCGTTAGCGGGATCTTGATGGTGAAGGTCGTGCCCTGACCGGCGATCGAGTTGAGGTCGATCTGACCGCCGATCTGCTCGATATTGGTGCGCACCACGTCCATGCCGACGCCGCGGCCGGACAGGTTGGTGACCTTGGCCGCCGTCGAGAAGCCCGGCGCGAAGATGTAGCGATGGATCTGCTGATCGCTCATGCCTTCGACTTCGGCGCGGGTGGCCAGACCCTTTTCGACGATCTTTTCACGGATGCGGGCGGTGTTCAGGCCGCGGCCATTGTCAGAAATGCGGATGACGATGTAGCCGCCTTCATGGAAGGCCGCCAGCTTCACCTGACCATTGGCGGGCTTGCCCAGCGCGATGCGCTCCTCGGTCGGCTCCAAACCGTGGTCGGCCGAGTTGCGGACCATGTGGGTCAGCGGGTCGCGAATCAGTTCCAGAACCTGACGGTCCAGTTCTGTGCCTTCGCCTTCCATGATCAGGTCGATCTTCTTGCCCAGTTCGTGCGACAGATCGCGCACCAGACGGGGCAGCTTTTTCCACGCCGCGCCGATGGGCTGCATGCGGGTCTTCATCACGCTGTCCTGCAATTCGCCGGTCAGGGTGGACAGGCGTTGCAGCGGAGTGGCGAAGGCGGAGTCTTCGCGGTTACGCGAAATTTGCAGAAGCTGATTGCGGGTCAGAACCATTTCCGACACGAGGGTCATTAGCCCTTCCAGCACATCGACCGAGACACGGATCGACTGGGTGGTGGCGATACCGCCGTTTTCTTCACCCAGCGCGGCGGCGAGGGCACCGGACGGCGCTTCGACCGGCTCAGCCTTCGGCGCAGCGGTGACGGGGACTCCGACCTTGGGTTCGGGCTTCGCTTCCGCCTTGGGTGCTTCGGCCTGGGCTTCGACCGCAGGTTCCGGCTCCGGATCACTCATCCAGTCGGGGGCCTCGGCGGCCAGGAAGGCGGCTTCCAGTTCATCAAGCGAAACCTCACCCGGACGCAGCGGGCGATCCAGCTCCGGCTTGGTCTCGGCGATCACCACTTCGGGGATGTCGGCATTGATCGGGCGGTCGGGCACCTGAACCGCCTGAACGGTCTCGATAGCGACCTCGCGGCCCTCGGCCATGGCTTCCAGTTGCGAGATCAGGTCCTGATCATCGCCGTCGGGCTCATTGCCGGTCTGCTCCAGACCGTTAAGGATCAGCTTGATGCGGTCGATGGAGTGCAGAACCAGCGTCACCGCCGTCGGCGTGACCTCCAGCTTGCCATCGCGGAAGCGGCCCAGCAGGGTTTCACCTGCGTGGGCGACCGCTTCGAGACGGCCCAAGCCCAGAAACCCGCAGGTGCCTTTGATGGTGTGCACAAGCCGGAAAATATTATCGAGCGTTTTTCGTTCGTTGGGGTTAGCCTCGAACTTGACCAGTTCACTATCGACCACCTCAAGGCTTTCGGCCGTCTCGGTCAGGAATTCCGCAATTAGATCGTCCACTTTACACCCCGTCAGAACACTATGGCCGACCCGGAATCGAGGGCGTGGGTCGGACCTTTGACCGCCCATCATCAGATGGTTTGGTTAAAGGAGTGTTTGCAGAACGGGCTGGAAACGTGAACTTTGTTATTTTTTCGGAAGAACGATCTTAATGCTTAGTGAATCGGGTGCCAGATTGACCTCCAGCGTGCCGCCGGCCTCTTGGACCACACTGTACAGCCAGTAGGGCTGAATCCATTGCCCGCTAAGGCCGTCCGACAGTGGCTGACCGTTCAGGCCCTCGACCGCTTCGGGCTTCAGGCGGGCGCGCGGCCCGTTGGACTGCGCCTTCAGGGTGATGGCCTCATCGCTGTCTTCGCGGCGTATGGTCGCTGTGCCCCCGGTCGGCAAAGCGTTACCGGCAATATAGCCAAGATTCATCAGAGCTCGGGCCGCCGGCTTTTCAAACACGATATCGTCGGCCACGTCGAAATCCAGCGTGGCGCGCATGGTCGAAAAGACATCGGACAGGGTCCTGTTCAACTCCTTGGCCGAAAAGGCTTCGGCCGAGGTCGCCGCCCCGAAGGCCACGCGGGCGAAGTGCACCAGCGTGACCAGCTTGGTCGCTGAGGTCTGGATCAGGTTGACCGCATCGTCGCGCATGTCCTGCGCCGACGGGTCGCTGAGCAGGTCAAGGCCCGAAATAATGGCCCCGGTCGGCGAAATAAAGTCGTGGCACAGCTTGGCTACCAGTTGCGTCGCCAGTTCATGCGGGTTGGGCAGGGCGTGCGCGGGGGATTTGGCCTCGGTTTCGGAACCCTGTTCAGGTGTGGCCAGCGAGAGGTCGTCCATGGTCTTCAGTCTCTGCAGTGGGATCGGCGAACCGATGTGGATTTAGACCCGGCTTCGAACCAGGCAGTTTAGTTCTGATCGCGCCATGTGTGAGGTGATTTGCCTTATCAGGGAACACCCTTGCGGCTATAATCGCTAAAATTCGCAGTCGATGGCGATGCTGCACGTCGCGGCCATGGCCATGCGAACCCATATCCTATAGGGCTGGACACCTGTTTTTGGTGCCCGCTCGCCGTGCCGGTCAGCCCATGCGGGACGCCAGGCCCTATTCATCGAACCTGTTACGGAGGTTTCCCAATGCCCGACACGCAACCGCAATCAACAGCCCCGCGTTTTGCCCGCAAAGGCCGCGGCAAGGTATTCGAATCGATCCTCGACACGATTGGCGACACGCCGCTGGTGAAGTTGCCGCGCCTGTCGGCCGAATACGGCGCCAAGGCAACGGTTCTGGCCAAGCTGGAATTTTTCAATCCTCTGGCCTCGGTCAAGGACCGCATCGGCGTGGCCATGGTCGAAGCGCTGGAAGCTACGGGCCAGTTGAAGCCCGGCGGCGTCATTATCGAGCCGACGTCCGGTAATACGGGTATCGCGCTGGCTTTTGTCGCCGCGCAAAAGGGTTATGAGCTGATCCTCGTCATGCCGGAATCCATGTCGCTGGAACGCCGCAAGATGCTGGCCCTTCTGGGAGCGCGCCTTGAGCTGACCCCGGCGGAGAAGGGGATGCGCGGAGCCGTCAATCGCGCGCAGGAACTGGTTGCGGCCACCCCGGGCGCGGTCATGCCGCAGCAGTTCGAAAACGCCGCCAACCCGCAAATCCATCGCATTTCCACCGCTGAGGAAATCTGGAACGATACCGAGGGCGCGGTAGATGTGCTGATCTCGGGCGTCGGGACCGGCGGATCGATCACCGGTATCGGTCAGGTACTGAAGGAAAAGAAGGCCTCGGTCGAAGTGGTGGCCGTCGAGCCCGAAGCCTCGCCCGTCCTGTCGGGCGGTGAGCCCGGCCCGCACAAGATCCAGGGTATTGGCGCGGGCTTCGTACCGGGCATTCTCGATAAGGGCGTCATTGACAAGGTCGAGAAGGTGTCGAACGACGACGCCTTCGCCACGGCGCGTCAAGCGGCCCAGCTGGAAGGCTTGCCGGTCGGCATTTCGTCGGGCGCGGCGCTGAAGGCCGCCTTCCGTCTTGCGTCCCAGGACGCCTATGCGGGTAAGACCATTGTGGTCATCATTCCGTCCTTTGCCGAGCGCTATCTCTCGACCGCTTTGTTCGACGGACTTTAAAATCAAGCCGCTCCCCTGATTGTAGGGGAGCGGCCGACTAAAGAGGCGTTCGGGGCCGGCTTTAACCTCTTTTAATATCTCGCTAGGCATAGTGCCCTCATGAGCACGCCGCCCGACTCACATGCCATAGGCCCCGAAGATGATATGTCCGTCGATGACGGCCCGGGCGCGGGCAGTGCGCGGCCCGACGAGGTCCCGGAACAGGTTTTTCCTGCGCGTCAGACCCTGCTAAAACGCCTGGCCGATGTGGTCTGTCTGCCCGAAACGCGCGTCAATGCGTTTGAGCGCGCGGTGACCGCCGACCTGCTAGTGGAAATGTTGCGGGAGGCCCAAAAGGGCGAGCGCCTGCGCGTGGCCCGCCGTCTCAGTAAGCTAAGCGAAGTGCCCCACACGCTGGTGCGTCTGCTGATCACCGATGACCCGGAGATTGCCCGCTTTCTGATTGAGGATTGCGAGTCTCTTGCCGAAACCGATCTGCTCTATTGCATCCGCCGGGCGACCCCGGTCCATTGCCGCCTTCTGGCGAGCCGTAAACATATCGGGCCGGTGGTGGCCGAAGCCCTGACCGATACGGGCGATATCGAGACGGTCGAGCAGTTGCTGAAAAACCGCACGGCCACCTTGTCGCAAGGCGCGATTGAGGTGGCGGTGTCGCTCAGTCAGGACGCACCGCATCTAGTGCCCCTTCTTATCCGTCGTCTCGAACTGCGTCCCAGCTCGGCCTACGTTATGTTCTGGTGGGCCGACGCCGATGTACGCCGCGTCATACTTAGCCGCTTTGCGGTTAATCGCGAGGTCATGCAGGATTCCGCCGGCGATGTCTTTGCCATGGCCGCGGGCGAAGGCTGGGGCGATCCGCTGGCGCGCAAGGCCCTGCAATTCATTGAGCGCCGACAGCGCAACCGCGAAGCCCTGAAAAAAAGTCCCTTCGCCAGTCTCGAAGCCGCCATCGCCGAAGCGGCGCGCAGTGGGATGTCGCGCCACACCGCGGAGGAAATCGCCTACCTGTCCGGCATCAAGCCTTCGACGGGGGCCAAGATCCTGCGTGACCGGGGCGGGGAAGGGCTGGCCGTTCTGTGCAAGGCAACGGGGCTCAAAAAGGCCGATCTGCGTAATCTGTGGAGGGCGTTGCGGCGTCCGGGCCAAATGGATGGCGAGGTGCACCCCGATCTGGAACGGGTGCTGGTCGTCTATGATACCCTAGCCGTGGACCGGGCCCAAACGGTTCTGCGCTATTGGAACTGGTCGCTGTCTTCGGCCCTGACACCAATGATGATCCGAGCCCTGTCGCAGGGCGAGGCCATGGAAATAGACGCCCTGTCCGTGCCGCAACGCGTGGCCATGCTGGCCTTTGCGCAGGATCTGAAGCGCTAGCTAACGGTCTGTCGCCGAGGGCGGCGAAAGCCCAGGGAAATTCCATATCCCTTTTTGATGCAGCCTTTCCTATGAGCGGACGGAACGCATTTCTTTACCTATATCTTCCATCCACTTCAGGTGTGCCATGACTGTTAGGTCCAGCATCACGGACAGAACCGTGGAAATCGTCGCGGCCTACGTGGAGCAAAACTCCCTGTCCTCGGCCGATCTGCCTGCATTAATTCAGGGTGTGCACGGTGCCTTGTCGGCCCTGTCGCGCGGCGTAAGCGTAGCGGCCCCGGCGCGTGAACCCGCCGTGCCGATACGTAAATCCATCACCCGCGACTATATCGTCTGTCTGGAAGATGGTCTCCGGTTCAAATCCCTCAAACGACACCTCCGCGCACGCTACCAGATGAGTCCGGAAGAGTACCGTGCCCGCTGGAACCTGCCGCAGGACTATCCAATGGTGGCGCCCGGCTATGCGCAGGCGCGTTCTGATCTGGCGCGGCAGATGGGATTGGGCCAATCGCGTGGTCCCACTGAGCCCGCCTCCAAAGGGGCGAGCCGCAGTGCCGCGCTGGGGGCTGGCCGTCGTTAGAGCGGTATGATTTAAAAGAGACTGATCTTTTAAGGGATCGTCCCGCGCTAAGCGTGTGTAGGGTCGCACATGCGAGTTCTGATACCGCTGCATGCTTTTTGAAGGCGCTCTAAATATAGAATCGCCACACGCGACCCGCCGCACAAGACTCGTCAAAGTACCCGATATTTCAGAGCGTGGAACTCTGGGCCTCTTCTGGGTTTTTCAGGAGGTAATAAAGGCCGTTTTTTACAAGATACGGCCCTTTATGAGAACAAAAGGAGTCTAAACCCTGTGGCCGCGTGCATTGCCTCTGCATCTGTGGATAGAAGGGGTGGCTAACCGGGTTTAAATCTCTGGTTAACCCTTTTTTGCTTGCCAAGGAATCGCTGATTAAGAGAAGGTGAACATCGGTGATTCGTATACGGGGCGTGGTTTCAGGACAGTTATGACGGGCATGGCGGCTGAAATGCTGAGCGCTTTGCGCATGCATGAGGAGGTCTTCCGCTACTGGAAGAGCCTGCGCCGTCCCGGGCGCCTGCCTTCGCGTGCGGACATTGATCCATGCAGTGTACGCAAACTGTTGCCGACCATCTCGCTGATCGATGTGCTGTCGGAAGATCCGGCCAATAGCCCGGATCGTTTCCGTCAGCGTCTGGCCGGGACCGACCTTTACACGGCCTACGGTATGGAAATTACCGGCAAGCATTTTACCGAAATCTATGGTCCGGATGAGGCGCGTTACTGGGCCGAGGAACTCACCTTCGTGGTCCGCTCGCGCAAGCCCGGCGTAGGTCTGCATTCCATGGCCTGGCGCGGGGCGAAGTCGCTGAGCCTGTTCTGGCTACGACTGCCTCTGGCGTCCGATGGCGTGCACGTCGATATGATTCTGGGACACGATGCCCTGATCGGACAGCCCGACCTGACCGGCCCCAGCGGCATCCGCGCCGCTTGATTTTTTCGCCCGGCCGAGCCTTCTGACAGAGAATGAACGTGTATGCGCGTCAAGGATTCGTGCTCGTAAAATTACCCGGATGCGCCTAGCCCCACGCCAAAATAGGCGCAATTTCCCACGTTTTAATTTGAAATAGGAAAACTATCCTCTCAATATCCCCTGCGCTTAACATGAGAACAAATTGGCAACAATTGAATCTCGTGAAAGGGGATATCTGGTGAAACGCAGCAGGGAAGCGGGGGCAGAGACGGGGCGCGATCCGAAGGCGGACACGGCGCCGGTCGAATATGTGATAGGGCTGGTGTCGGTGGTGACGGGCGTACCGCTTAGCGATATCTGGGCGACCGATCGCAAAGATGCGCGCACCGCACGGGCGCGGCAATTGTCCATGTACCTGATCTCGGTCGCCTGGCAATGGCCGCTTTACCGCATCGGGGCAGCCTTCGGCCGCGACCGCACGACGGTGGGCCACGCCTGCCGCCGTATCGAGGACCTGCGGGATAACCGGCAGTGGGATGAGCAGATCGAGCGGCTGGAAGCCTGCCTTCAGGAAACACCGGCGGGACTGGCCCTGTCGGGTGGGCGGGCCGCCAGATGAGGGGCACGGCCAACGCCTTGCGCGAACGGATGAGGACACCGGGCGCCCATCTGAAACCCGTGCCGGGCGGCTATGAACTGCGTCTGACATCTGACGGACGGGGCCCGGCGGTTGACGGGCTGAGTGAGGCTGACCTGAGGTCCGTGCAGGCGCTGGGGCCGCTGACCCGTCACGCGGACGGGCGGCTGAGCCTGATGCCGCCGTCGGATGATCTCAGCGGACTGATCCGCGAAGGCTATTTTGATCGCTAACAGTGGCTGCCCTCGATCTGTGGCCGCGTGTTGATGCCACCGCCCATGGCGGCGACCGGCTCACTTGGGACTGAGGCCGTTTCGGCGGCGGAGGGCGTGGTACCTGTGCTTCTAGTCTGCCGCTCTGGCGCGTAGAGGCGGCGGGGGTTCTGGGTGATCTGGCCGGATTGGGGCGTCGGGTAGGCCTTGAGGACAGGTTTCTGTCCTAGGCCTCATGTGGCGCTGCACAACTCCAGGAAGCCTATAAGCATCTTGCGGTTGATTATCAGATTGGCGGGTAACGGTGTGCTGTGCCGCAATGAAACGAAAGCGGGGCAAACTGTAGCGCGCAGATGACGCTGTTACAGAATGCGGGCGCAGCGATTGACGCAACGGCACGGCAAGAGGAGGATAGGGGCAGAGTTCGGAAAAAGGACGCATCATGTCTGAAGACAAACTTTCGGCTGGTTCGGTCACCAGCCTCAAAAGCCCTCTGCGCGGCACGCTGGACAAGCCGCTGCGCCACGTCGTGAGCAATGAGGAGTTGGATGCGCTGTGCGAAACCCGTCGCGAACACATCACTGAATATGTCTGGGCCGCCATAGGCATAGCGGTTGGCAGCCTGCCCGGCACGGTGGCCCTGCTGCACGGCTATATCACGCAGGGCACGGCCTACGGGTTCCGCCCGGAAGGTCTGCTCCAGTTCGGCCTGTTCTGCGCCGCCTTGTCGGTCATGTACAGTATGGGCATGATCGCTCGCCGGCGCGCCCGTCGCCTGCGCGATATCGAAGCCGATATCCGCATGCGGGCCTGAGACGCGTCACCTGATCAGGCAGCCGCCTGTTTCAGGCGCTCGACCATCGAGATCAGGCCATTGGTCCGCTGCGACGACAGGGCTTCGTCAAGCCCCAGCCGGGTCAAGGTGTCGCGGATCGAAAAGTCGCGCACGTCGGCGCGTGGCAGGCCGTCCAGCAAGCGCACCAGAATGGCGATCAACCCCTTTACAATATGGGCATCGGAATCGCCGCGAAAGCGCAAGATGCCGCCACCGGCCTCATCCATCATCAGCCATACCTGAGAGGCGCAACCGCGCACGCGCGTCACCTCGTTGCGCTCGGCCTCGCTGAGCGGGGCCAGCGTCTTACCGAGGTCGATGATGTAGCGGTAACGGTCTTCCCAGTCGTCGAAGAGGTCGAATTCTTCCAGCAGGTCATTCAGTCGGGCGTCGAATGTATCGGTCATGGGGTGGCTATAGCGCGTGAAAGCGCCTTCCGGAAAGTGTGAAACGGTTTTCAAGATCAAATGCGCGTCGAAAAAAAAGCGTGTTCCGAAACTCAGCGGCGTCGTAATCGCACCGTGGCTTTCAGGCCATGGCGGGGGTCGGACTGCACCGAAAAGGTGCCGCCCATCGCCTCAGCGGCCAGCCGGACGACCGGCCAGCCCAGACCCGCCCCCTCGCGGCTGCGGTTATAGTCGCTGGCCCCCTGTTCGAATGGCCGCATCAGGCGCGGAATATCGGCAGGGTCCGGGGCCTTGCCCGGATTGAAGACGGCGATATCGACATGGTCGCCCTCCGGGCGCACCGTGATTTCGACATCGCGGCCTTCGGGCGTAAAGTCGATCGCATTGCTGATCAGGTGGTCGAGGCACAGGCACAGGCCGCGCGGATCGAAATGTGCGCTCAGTTCGGAATCGGTCAGTCCGGGCAGGATATGGACGCCGCGCGCCTGCGCCGCCGGGGTGTGGCGGCGTACGGCGTCATGGATATGGGGCAGCAGGGCCTCGACCTCAGGGCGCAGAAGGCCGGGCTCGCTCTCCAGCCGCACCAGTTCCAGCACATCGTTGAACAGGCTTAGGAGTTTCTTGCCGCTGTCGCGGATAATCCCGGCATACTCGGTGTATTGGGGGGCCCCCAGGGGGCCGTAGAGTTCGTGCGTCAGGACTTCGGCAAAGCCTATAATCGAGTTAAGCGGAGTGCGCAGTTCGTGGCTGACCATGCGCATGAAGGCGCGCTTGCCGAAATCGCTCTCCGGTTGGGGACAGGCAGAGGGGGGGAGGGCCACCGGTTGTTTGTCCATGAAGCCTGCGCCGGAAGGAGGGGGACCAGAATAAAACTTTGAGGTGAATCGTACAGTTAACGTCTTAAGCAGAGGTTTCCGGACGCAGGCCGGATTTTCGGGCCTTCTGTCGGTTTTCTCGCTTGACGGGTGATAGCCTTTCTCTTTGGCAGGCAATTGGTTAGGATAGCCAGTCCGTACAAGAGTCATGATGTGCCGCTGAAATCCTATCTTCAGGAACTGAGATCACCCACCGGGGCCATGGCCACGCCGCGGGGTCGCGTGCGCCTGGGGGTCATTGCTTGGCACCTCGGCTGGTCTGCGGTCAGTCTGGCCTCCATGGTCTATCTGATCTTCCTGCCGGCGTCGATCAATGTGCTGGCGGCGCTGGCGGCGGCCTCCCTGCCGGGTGTGTGCAGTGTCTTCCTGCTCAATCGCGATGATTTTCGTACCCGCCAGATGCTGGTCTGGGTGTGGGCAGTGGCCTGTCTTCTGGCGCTCGGTCTTTCAGGCGGTGTGCTGGGGCCGCTGGCGCCGTGGGTGGCCGCGCCGATGGCCGCTGCCGTGGCACTCAATCAGCGGCGTCTTATCCTGCTGGGCGCGGCCCTGTCGGTGGCGGTGACCCTTTTCGGCATACTGTTTTCGCTGATGCGGCTGTTTCCCCTGCCGGACATTGTCGAAAGTTTCTGGCTGGCTTCAGTGGCGGTGGTAACGCTGGTGACGGGGCTCGGTCTCTCGCTTTTGCCCGCCCTGCGCGTTAGGACCGAGGCGGTGCGTGGCGTCGAACACGACCGCTCGCGCTTCCTGACCCTGCTCAGCGAACAGCCCCATCTGATCATCAGCGTCGATGGCGAGGGGCGGCTCTTATCGGCCTATGGCGAATCACCGCCCGGGCTCGATATGGGGCTTTTGATGAAGCACGGCCTGATTACGTGCGCGCACGTCCCGCACCGTCTGGGCCTGATGCAGGCGTTGGAGGCGGCGCAGGATACGGGCCGCGCCGAAGCCGGCTTTATGCCGCACGCCGCACTCAATCATTTCCTGCGCCTCAGTCTGCGACGCGGGGCGGACGGCAAGCTCTATGGCGTTCTGTCCGACGCCTCGCTGCAACACGCGCGCGAGGATGAACTGGAAACGGCGCGTCAGGAAGCGCAGGCGCTCAATGAGGGCAAGTCGCGTTTCCTGGCCGGGATGAGCCACGAACTGCGTACGCCCCTCAATGCCGTTATCGGCTTTTCCGACATCATGCGTCAGCAGATGTTTGGCCCCCTGACTGGCAAATACGCTGAATACTCTCAACTGATCTGGGAGTCCGGGCAGCACGTGCTTGATCTCGTTAATGACGTGCTTGACATGTCGAAGATCGAGGCCAGCCGCTATGAGCTGTCGCTGGAACGTTTCGATGCGCGCGATCCGGTGTCGGCGGCGCTGCGCCTAATACTGGCGACGGCGCACGACAAGGGGGTGACGGTGAAGTCCGTCCTGCCTCCGACGCCGCTTGAGGTCACGGCCGACAAGCGCGCCATCAAGCAAATGTGCCTTAACCTGCTGTCCAATGCCGTAAAGTTCACGCCGCAGGGCGGCACGGTTACCCTGATGCTCAGCGAAACCGGGCAGGACAGTATCGACATCCAGATCACCGACACCGGCGTCGGCATCGCGCCCGAAGACCTCAAGCGGCTGGGCAAGCCCTATGAGCAGTCCGGGCCGATGGAGTTGCGGGCCATGGGCACAGGGCTCGGCCTGTCGCTGGTGCAGGCCCTGGCCGGGCTTCATAGGGGGCGTATGACGATAGAAAGCGAGCTGGGGGTGGGGACAAGCGTCAGCCTGCTGCTGCCAGTCGCGGTCAATACGGATCAGCCGGAATTGCCGCTCAGCCCGCCTGGAGCCCCGGATAGCGATACGCTGGTCGCCTTGTCAACTGAAACGCCCAGGCCACTGGAAGACCGTCTCTACACGCCGCCCGACTTGACCGGCAGTGATTTTGTCATCCGCCCCCCGAAGTCGTAACCTCTACTTCACCCCATACGGCGAGGGCAGGGTGGCGAAGACCAGACCCGGTACGAAATCCCCGGCTTCAAAGCGCGCATACTGCGTGCCACTGTTGAAGTCGAACGCCACCACAACGTCTTCGCGCGGGTCGAGTTTGCCGATGGCGACCGTCGCGCTCAGAGGGAAATCAAAGCGCAGGGTGTCGCGTTTTTCGGCGTGACCGGCGAACTTGCCATCCACGGTGAACCCCGCCAGATTGACGCGCGGCGCGTTGGTCAGCGCGATCTGCGTGCTGCGACGACCGGAGGCGGCAAAGCTGAGATCAAACGGGCTCACCCCTTTCGGCATCTGCGCCGACACGGCCAGAGCGTCACGGTTGATCAGGCCGGAACGGCGGGCCGGATCGCGCACGATCAGCCGCGCCGCATAGGGCGTTTCGCCCCGGAATTGCGCCATCACACTGAGCGTCTGAACTTTCAGCGTGCCATAAAGGCCAAAGCCCATGCTTACATCGCCGGTCTGCTGATACTGCACCAGACGCCATTTCGACAGGCGTTCTTCGGTGCGGTCGGCCAGCCATTCGCTGCGCACGCCGCGCAGGGTCAGACGGTTTTGCGCCACAAACCCGCGATAGGCGCCGCGCAGGGTTTCGACCTCCTGTTTCAGGGCCGGATTATTGCAGTCGGCGCGGTTGGCGGCGGCACGCGCCTGATCAATCGTCGCGTAAACGGTCGAGGCCGCGATGCCATGGTTCAGCGCCGCATTGCGGTTTTGCAGCAACCCGGCCTTCAGCGCCAGCAAGGTGGGGCCTTCGAACCAGTTACAGCGGGCATTGGCGCTGCTGATAAACTGACGACGGGTCAGGGTCTCCAGAGACACGGTTTCGGCGGCCGCACCTGTGGCGGTCAGCATCAGAGCCACGGCCGAAGCCAGTATTTTGCAGCGGTTCACGTTCGACATCCCTTCGCAGGCCGACTATAGACGAACGTGTTTAAGTCCCGGTGAGCAAACAGGGTAAACCACATGTTACTGCCGACCGACCTTTGGGTATCGGCCCTGATCCGACGCGCCGAGCAGGCCGGGGCCTTTGCCTACGTGCTGAAAAAGGGCGATGCACGGGCCGGGGCCGTCATTCTCAAAATCACCCACCTTCGCGAACGCGAAACCTATATTCTGCGTCAGGTCACCGCTGGGGACGAGGTGAAGTGGATGAAGCCCATCACCTCACGCGATCCTGAGGCCATTGAGTCTTATATTGTGCGCGAACGCCGCTTCGACTCCGATCTGTGGGTCGTCGAAATCGAGGATACCGAGGGGCGGCATTTCCTCACCGAGTCTATTCAGCTTTTGTAAACCCTGTTCCTAAACGGGATTTCAAACCCTCTGTGTCATGATGATCGCCTAGTAGTTCATAAAGGTGATCGCCTTGCATTTTCTCCTCAACGATGTCGTCTTCGATCTTGACCCCTCGCGCATGATGCATCCGCTGGATGCGCAGCGCTTTGAGGCGCTGTCGATCGACTACATCGCCCAGTTGGGTAAAGAGATGTTTGCCGAAAACCCGCAGGCCCACCGCTACAACCCGGAACGCGCCCGCCGTCTGTGCTACCTGCTGCATCTCAAGATGCCGCACGTCAACGCGGCGCAGTTTCTGGATCACGGCGGTCGCGGTCAGGCCGCCGAGGTGCTGGCGGATTTCAAGGCGCTAAATGAAATGGCGCTCGGTATGATGTACCAGCAACAGGTCGCCGGACAACTGGATGCCGCGAAGGTGGATGGAGCCGTCTGGCACCGCCACGCCGCGTAATAGCCTGCCTTTTGGCAATCTGGGGCGTCGCTGTCGCCTGGCTGTATCCATATAAAGCCAGCGCTAGGCTCCTGACATCTTATCCAAAATTCAGCCTTTTACCACCGCGTAATGGGTGAGGTTGCGTTCTTCCGCTCGCGGGTCAGGAAAAGGGTGAGACCGATCAGAGGCGCGACGGTACCGGCGATGGCAATGGCCATCCAGCCGCCCAGACCATAGAGTGGGCTGGCCACCGCCGAGCCGATTGCACCGCCTAAAAAGATCGACGCCATATAGAGCCCGTTGAGACGGCCGCGGCTGTGCGAATCGAGGCCATAGATGGCGCGCTGCCCCTGGATCATCGTCAGTTGCACGCAGGCATCGAGCACGATCCCGGCGACCATCAGCGACAGAATGCTGACCACAGCCGGCACGGTGCCGCTCAGCATAGCCAGAGCCGCACCGATCAGGCCAAACAGAGTGACCTTTGCTCCGTGCCCGGCATCGCCCAGCCGTCCGCTGAGCGGGGCGGCCAGAGCGCCTGCGGCCCCGGACAGGGCAAACAGCGCGATCTGTGACTGGCTAAGGTGAAACGCCCGGAACAGCTCCACCGGCACAGCGGTCCAGAATAGGCTGAAGGCCCCAAACATGGTCGCCTGAAGCAGCGAGCGCTGCCGTAGCACCGGCTGGTTGAGCCATAGCGATGCCATCGACCGCAGCAGGGCCGCGTAAGAGGCTGTGTGCGCCGGGCGGCGCTGCGGCAGGGTCAGGGCCAGCACCAGACCAATGGCGATCATCAGCCCGGCGGCGATAAAGAACACCGCCCGCCACCCCAGTTGATCGGCCACAAAACTCGACAAGGGCCGCGACAACAAAATCCCGGTCAACAACCCGCCCATAATATTGCCGACCGTGCGACCGCGCGTTTCTTCCGGGCTCAGATGCGCTGCTAACGGTATCAGCATTTGCACTGACACGGCCCCCAGCCCGGTCAGAAAGGCAACGAACAGAAAAAGCCCGCCGTTTTGCGCCGTGGCGCTTAGGATCAGACTGACAAACGCTAGACCGAGGGTAATAAGGATCAGGCGTTTATTCTCAAACAGGTCGAGCAAGGGCGTGATGAACACCATCCCCGCCACGTAGCCAATCTGGGTCAATGAGACGATCAGGCTGGCCGTCGTCTGCGACAGGCCGACATCCGGCGCGATCAGCTCGATAATCGGCTGGGCGTAGTAGAGATTGCCGACAATGGCGCCGCACGCGAAGGCGAACAGCGCCACAAGTGCGGGCGACAGGTTAGGCGGGGCGGGGGCGCGGGTATCGGTCATGGCGCACATATGGGTGGCGTTTTCGAAGATGCAAACGTTTGGACCGGACGGGGGCGAAAGGGGCTTGCCTTTCCGTTGCGGCAGGCGGTTACAATGCGATGCAACAGGGTTTGAATTGACCCTGACCAGCCTTTGCGCGATCCTCTGCCCATGAATATTTCCCTGCCCCCTCTGCCGCACTATCCCACACGCTGGGCGCGCCACGCCGATCTGATCGTGCACGTGACGGGACTGGCCTTTGCCCTGTTCGGTGGCGGGGTGGCACTGGGGCTGGCCGTCACGCAAGGTTTGCTGGGCATGGTGGCCGCCGTGATCATCTATTCGGTGGGCATGATCGCCATGCTAGCCTTTTCGACGGCCTATAATTTCGCCAGCCCGCGTTTTCAGCCTTTTCTACGCCGCCTCGATCACGCGGGCATTTTCCTGATGATCGCCGCTAGCTATACACCCTTCACCACGCAGGCCCTAAGCGGGCCGTGGGCCTGGGGCATGACGGCTGGCGTATGGACTCTGGCCGGGCTGGGTATATTGGGCAAGCTGTTCATGCCGGGCGTGGGCAAGGGGGTGTGGGTGGCGCTCTATCTCATCCTCGGCTGGCTGGTGGTGATTGCACTCAAACCGATGATCGCCGATGTTCCGCCCGCGGCCATGATCCTGCTGGCCATTGGCGGGGTGGTTTATAGCGTCGGAGCTATCTTCTACATGATGAAGCGGCTGAAATTCCGCCGGGCCATCTGGCATGGCCACGTGATTACGGGGGCTGTCCTGCACTGGTGCGCGGTGCTCGTCGGCGTGGTATTGGTCGGGCATTGACGGCGGGTTCGGGGCCTTTACATTTTACCCCCAAAGCCTTATCCGCACCGCATGTCTAATACCCCCGCCACCGAAGCGCCCCGCCGCCGTACCTTCGCTATTATCTCGCACCCGGACGCCGGTAAGACGACCCTGACCGAGCACCTGCTGCTGGCCGGTGGGTCGATCCGCGCCGCCGGTCAGGTCCGGGCGCGCGGCGAAAACCGCCGCACCCGTTCCGACTGGATGAAGATCGAAAAGGAACGCGGCATTTCGGTGTCGTCCTCGGTGATGACCTTTGAGCACGATGGCAAGGTGTTCAACCTGCTCGATACGCCTGGCCACGAAGACTTTTCGGAAGACACCTATCGCACTCTGACCGCCGCCGACGCCGCCATCATGGTGCTCGACGCCGCCAAGGGTATCGAGCCGCAAACGCTCAAACTGTTTGAAGTGTGCCGCCTGCGCGATATCCCCATCATCACCTTCATCAACAAGATGGACCGTGAGGCTGAGGACTCGCTGGCCCTGCTGGACGAGGTGGCGTCGAAGCTTCAACTCGATCCGTCGCCGCTCTACTGGCCGGCGGGATCGGGTAACCGTTTCCGCGGGATGCTGGAGCTGAAGACCGGCCTGTTTTACCCCTTCACCCGCCGCGAGTCGGGTTCGGAATACGATCAGGGCCACGAAGCCCCGGCCCCGCTGGATCAGGCCGTGACCAAGGGCTGGCTTGACCAAGGCGAACTCGACGAACTGCGCGATACGGCCGAATTGCTGGAGGGCGGTTTCAAGGCGTTTGAGGTCGAGAGCTTCCTCGAAGGCCATATGACGCCGGTCATCTTCGGCTCGGCGCTGCGCCATTACGGCGTCAATCAGTTGCTTCAGGCGATTGGCGACTTCGCCCCGGCCCCCAAGACAGTGGCGGCATCGAAGGCCGGGACCGACACCGCGGTCGATCCGACCGACAAGGAAGTCACCGGCTTCGTGTTCAAGGTGCAGGCCAATATGGACCCCAACCACCGTGACCGTATCGCCATGCTCAAGCTGACCTCGGGCAAGTTCCAGCGTGGCATGAAGCTCAAGGTGCAGAATACGGGTAAACAACTGAGCGTCAATGCGCCGATCATGTTCTTTGCCTCGGACCGCGAACTGGCCGAAGACGCCTTTGGCGGCGATGTCATAGGCATCCCAAATCATGGCGTGCTGCGTGTCGGTGACTCTTTGTCGGAAAGCGGCACAGTGCGCTTTCAGGGCCTGCCCAACTTCGCGCCGGAAATCCTCCAGCGCGTGCGCGTCAAAGACCCGCTGAAGGCCAAACACCTTAAAAAAGCGCTGGAATCGCTGGCCGAAGAGGGGGTGACCCAGTTGTTCCGTCCGTCCATCGGTTCAGACTTTATCGTCGGTGCCGTGGGTCAGCTTCAGTTCGAAGTCATGGCCGACCGTCTGGCCAACGAATACGGGCTGGATGTGATCTTTGAGCCCTCACCCTATGCCGAAGCGCGCTGGCTGGGCGGGGATGCGGCCAAGATCGAGGACTTTGCCGGCAAGCACCGCTCAGCCATGGGCACGGATATCGACGAGTTTCCGGTGTTTCTGGGCAAGTCGGCCTGGGAGATCGGCTATGTCGCCGAACGCTATCCCGACGTGAAATTCCTGCGCACCAAGGAGCGGGGGTAACAAGCGCTGCCCCTGATATCAGGGGCAGGCTGTTTTTACGCCAGAACCACGCTGCCCAGCAGTACCCTGACGCCCTTTTGTTTAATAATGGCGTCGGTGGCCGTCTGAAGCTCTCGGGTCATATAGTCGAGATCGACCACAGACGAGGCCGTCAGCCCCATGGCGTAGGCTTGCAGGCGGGCCACATAGGCGTCGCGCAGGCGCGGAACCGACCTGCTCAGCATTTCGGCCAGCTTTTCGTTCTTGTTGGTGTCGAGGCCCACCTCGACCGTCAGCGTACCGTGCTTGCCGCCACGCGCCTTCGTGAAGACGGTCAGCAACGGCATCTGCACAAAATCGGCCCCGCCGCCCTTCTTCTTGGGGGCACCGCTGGCGAGCGCCTGCGAAGCCGCGCCGCCCACCGCCATCAGGGTCAGGCCGGACAATTGCCATCTTAAAAGGTCACGTCTGTTCATGGTCACAGACTAGC
This sequence comes from Asticcacaulis sp. DW145, assembly GCF_037101385.1. Classification (NCBI taxonomy): domain Bacteria; kingdom Pseudomonadati; phylum Pseudomonadota; class Alphaproteobacteria; order Caulobacterales; family Caulobacteraceae; genus Asticcacaulis; species Asticcacaulis sp. DW145. Next base: position 497,059 of record NZ_AP029024.1, read on the forward strand.
ACAACAGGGTTTACAAGCGGTTTCCAGCTGCGCTTAATTTCAATTAACCATAGTATTTTCAATTGGTTAAAGTCTGGGTTAAGGATTGTGCTCTAGGCTCGCCTCGCATGTTGATATCAAGGTTCGTGGAAATGGTCCTCGGTATGCCTTTCGAGACGATCTCATGTCGCGGATGCAGATGAGATCGTTTCGTGCCTTCAACGGCCGGGAGGCGATCAACCTCTCCGTCCATGGTATTATATGGTACCCTTATCATGTCTGAAGCCTCTGCGTTGTTGCGCAATGTCAATCTGTCCGGCACGACGGTTCTGATCGTTGAAGATAATGATGGCCTGAGGCGGATGATCGTTGAGGTCTTGCGGTCCTCTGGCTTTCACCAAACGGTGCAGGCGCGCGATGCCGAAGAAGCGATTGAGCTTCTGGGGGCCTATAATCCCGACCTGATGATCCTGGACTGGAACCTGCCAGGCCTGTCGGGCATTGAACTGACTCTGTTGCTGCGTCAGGCGGCGGTGCATGATGATCTCCGTTTCCCCAATCCGCGCATCCCCGTCCTGATGCTGACCGGTCGTCAGCGTTCGCGCGACGTAGCCGAAGCCCGCAATGCCGGTGTCGATGAGTTTGTGATTAAGCCGTTCTCGACCCGCAGCCTGTTGCGGGGCGTGACCTCGGCCCTGTGTCATCCGCGTCCATTTATCGTTTCCATGCGCTATGTAGGGCCGTGCCGCCGCCGTCGGCGCGATGCCGACTATCGGGGATTGATGCGCCGTGTCGATGACATAGAAGCGGCGGCTGACCGCCACTCGCGTATCCTGTTCCAGCAGGGGCTGTCGGTAGAACTTGAGGCCTTGCATGCCCTGATGGCGGCGCGTGGCGGCCTGCATAAGGAGACGCTTGATTATCTGATTGAACGCACGACCGAGGCCGAAACGCAGGCGGTAAAATATCGCCATAAACTTCTGGCCGAAGCTACACGTTCTTTAAAGGAATATGTGGCATTTTTCGGAAATGAGACCGAACCGGACGTGCTCGACGTGCATCTGGGTTCCATTCGTCGGCTCAATGACTTGCGCAATGAAGAGATGCCGGAGGCTGTGGCCATCATCCGTCAGCTTGAGGCGCTGGTTAGGAATCGCAAGAGGAAGAGACTATCGGCATGACGGCTGTGGCGACCTACCAACAGACCCGGGGGGCGTTTCAGGCGCGTTCGGACAAGGGCAAGCCCGCTACGCGCGATGTACGCAATCTGGCCAATCTGGGGGATACGGCTTCCACCAGCCGCGTTCTCAATCTGGCGGCCATCGGTCTCGTCATGTCCAATGAAAAAGACTATATCGCAAGGCCCTTTTTCCGAGACAAGCAGCTTAACCGCGCCATCTTGATCAAGCACACCCTGCGGGCCAATGAGCGCGATCTGTTCAGCCGAACGCGCCGTACGGCCACCAAGGTCATTATGCCCTTCGACGCCACCGACCTGCGCCTGGGCGGACGCTCGGTGATGGTCAATCAGGTGGGGTTTGAAGCCTTCTGCCGTACGCAGTTCGGCATTGGCGACGTCAATTCCCATATCGACGTACAGATTTTGCGCCTGCTCGACGCCCTGCCGTCGCTCGATCCGTTTCTTGTGCGTGAGCACCTGTCGCGCCACGGCTTCAAGCCCGGCACCTGCTATCTCAATATTTCCGCCAATGACATCCAGCGGATGATCGGCTTTGCCAATGCCGAGATCGAGCAACTGGTGCGCACGGCCTTTGGCCATGCCATGATCGGGGGGGCCAGTATCAAGCTGGCGGGCAAGATCTTGTCGAACGAATTGGATCAGGAACTGTCACCTTTGCGTATGACCCTGCGCATGTCCGAAGAAGAGTTTTCCGAGGGTATTTTTTCGTGGCGCGGCTTTCTCTATTTCAAATGGCGACACGAAGAACTGCAAAACGAGATGCGCCGCGTCATTCAGGGGTTGGGGTCCTATCAGCCGGTTGGGGCCGTCGACGATCAGGTGCGCGATTATCTGCGCGAGGTGCGTCCGCGTCTGGGGCGGCGTATCGCCAAGGCGGTTAATGAGGTGGCCCGCACCATCGGCATCTATGACCGCGCCTATCACGCCCTGACCCAGGGGCAGAACCCCGGTCCCTTCCGGCAATTCCTGCTTCAAGGTCCGAAACTGTTTTTCGAGCTGGGCGAAACCATCGGCATATTGGGGCACATCGCGTCCTTCTGGAGCTATCGCATGACGTCGAGCTTCGCCACCCACCGCCTGACGGCGCTGGAATATGCCGACGTGCTGATGGACTTTGACGACAGCCTGATGATTCTGGGGCCTGACGACGAGGATTAACCCTCTTCATTCACGCCCTGTTGGAACCTGTCTTCTAGGGTCTGGGATACGCCTCGTCCCCAGTTGCCCCCAGGATAGTCATGGTTTCAACGGCCCGCCGAAATTACAAGATGACCCGTGGCCCCGATCAGCCGAGCCGCGTCATCCGCGAATACCGTAATCTGGCCAATCTGGGGCAAACCGCGGCCTCGACGCGGGTGCTCAACCTGTCGCGGGTGTACCGCCTGCATCACAAGGATGAGGACTATGGGGAAAACCCCTTCTTTCAGTCCTCGCTGCTCAACCGCTGCATCATTCTCAAACATACCCTGCGGCTGAATGAGCGGCACTTCTATCACGGCACCCGCCGTACTGTGACCAAGATCATCCTGCCCTACGACCATTTCGATCTGCGTCTGGGGGCATCGAGCATCTTCATCAACCAGATCGGCTTCGAGCAACTGGCAAAGGAATATCTGTCCATCGGCGATTACGACAAGAATCCGGACATCAAGATTCTGCGTCGTCTGGATCAGTTGCCGTCGCTTGACCCGTTTCTGATCCGCGAAACCCTGGCGCGCCATGGCCATCGTCCGGCGGGCATCTATCTGCGTCTGTCGCCGGCCGATCTGTCGCGCATGATGCAATTCACCTCGGGCGAAATCGAGCGGCTGGTCAATACGGCGCTGGGCGATCACTATGCCGGGGCCTCAATGAAGCTCGGCAACAAGATACTATCCGATCAACTCGACCGCGAACTGTGGCCGCTGAAGGATACCTTCCGGATGTCCGACTCGGAATTTGCCGAGGGGATCTTCGCCTGGCGTGGTTTTCTCTACTATAAATGGCGTTATCTGGACCTTCAGGACAAGCTACGCGAAGTCCTCTCCGGCATCGGCAGCTATCAGCCGTTCGGCGTCAGCGACGACCGCGTCAAGGACTATATCACCCATGCTCGCATCCGGCTGGCGCGCGGCATGGCACGGGCGCTGAACCACGCCTATGATGTGCTGAACGTCTATGACACGGCCTATTCCGATCTGGTCAGCCATAACAAGCCGGGACCCTTTAAACGTTTTCTGCTCAATGGGTCGGGTCTGTTTACCGAGCTGGGGGAAATCATCGGCACGCTCGATCATATTTCGTCCTTCTGGAGCTTCCGCATGAGCCGCGCCCTTTACACGGGGAAGCCGATGAAGCCCGTGGAGTACGCCGATGTGCTGATGGATTTTGAAAGCGGGCTAAACTACCTGTTCGAAGACGGGCCCAGCTTCAACACGACCACGTCGGGCTACCTGCGGGCCAGCGCCCCGGCGGGTTAAAAAGAGATACAGGGAAGAGAAGGCGAAGGGGTGACCCCCGCCTTTTTTCTTTGGATAAAATATAATCATATAAAGATATGTTTATATGATTATTGACTCTTGCGGCGGGGGCGCGTAGGTTTGGATCGTCAGCGGTTCCGCCTGTCCTGTGGCACGCGGCTAAAAGGGAAGCCGGTCCAAAGCCGGCGCTGCCCCCGCAACTGTAGGCGGTGAGCGTCGATCCGGAAGACCATTGGGGTGCGCCCTGAGAAGGTGGGTCCACGCGTTGATCCGCAAGCCAGGAGACCTGCCACTGACCTTATATGTCATCCCGGGCGGAGGGCCACGGGCATGTGTCTTCTGATCCTGCGGCCCGTCGCGGGACCGCGGACCCGTGCCCATAGCGCTCCCCCGACAGCCAAGGGGCCCCCCGTGTCACACACCCGACCGCCTGTCGCCACCCGCCATCCGTCGCCTGTCACGCCACAGACGGAGTTCGACTTCGCCATCAAAAGTCTGCGTTTTGATGAAGACTATACCCCCGCCGAAACGACGCGGCTGACGACCAATTTTGCCAATCTGGCCCGAGGGGCCAACCGCCGCGAAAACCTGCGCAATGCCCTGAGAATGATCGACGCTCGCTTCAACGCGATGGCGCACTGGGACAATCCGCAGGGGGATCGCTATGCGGTCGAACTCGACATCATCTCTGTTGAGCTGACGCTGGGGGGACAGGGAAAGCGGGAGGCCTTTCCCTTACTGGAAATCCTGAGAACCCATATCTTGGACCGCACAACCGGCACCCGCACAGAGGGCATTGTGGGCAATAACCTGTCCTCTTACGTGCGCGATTACGACTTTAGCGTTTTACTGCTGGCGCACAACCAGGATCAGCCGACCTTCAGCACGCCGGCGGACTATGGCGTCCTGCACGGTAAGCTCTTTAAGAGCTTCCTCAATTCACCGGCCTATAAGGCGCATTTTCACAAACCACCTGTCATCTGTCTGAGCGTGTCCCATACCCGCACCTATCGACGGACGGACAATCATCACCCGGTGCTGGGTGTTGAATACCGGCAGGATGACTATTCCCTGACCGATCAGTATTTCGCCAGAATGGGGTTGCGGGTCCGCTATTTCCTGCCGCCGAACAGCGTGGCCCCGCTGGCCTTCTATTTCACTGGTGACCTGCTTTCGGACTACAGCCCTCTGGAGCTGATCAGCACCATCAGCACGATGGACACCTTTCAGAAGATATATCGGCCCGAAATCTACAATGCCAATTCCGTGGCCGGCGCCGTCTATCGACCTAGTCTGAAGCACCGGGACTACTCCCTGACTCAGGTCGTCTATGACCGCGAAGAACGCAGCCGTCTGGCGGTCGAACAGGGACGCTTTGCCGAGGCCCATTTCATCACCCCCTACCGCACCCTGCTTGAGCAGTGGTCCGCCCGCTACGCCTGAGAGGTAATTCCGATGACGCTCCTTCTTCCCCCTTCTACCGCCGGCAGCCTGCCGAAACCGTCGTGGCTGGCGCAGCCGCAGACCCTGTGGTCGCCGTGGAAACTGCAAGGCGACGCCCTGATAGAGGGCAAGCGCGATGCCCTACGCCTGGCGCTGGACGATCAGCTTCAGGCCGGTATCGAGATCGTCAGCGATGGCGAGCAGACCCGCCAACATTTCGTCACCACCTTTATCGAGCACCTCGACGGGGTCGATTTTGAAAAACGCGAAACGGTCCGGATTCGCGACCGCTATGACGCCAGTGTGCCGACAGTGGTGGGAGCGGTCTCTCGCCCACACCCGGTCTTTGTCGAAGACGCCCGGTTCCTGCGCCAGCAGACGAAGCAACCGATCAAGTGGGCGCTGCCGGGGCCGATGACCATGGTCGATACCCTGTTTGATACCCACTATAAGAGCCGCGAAAAACTGGCATGGGCGTTCGCTGAGATACTCAATCAGGAGGCCAGAGAGCTGGAGGCCGCCGGCGTTGATATCATCCAGTTCGATGAACCCGCCTTCAATGTCTTCTTTGATGAGGTCAATGACTGGGGCGTGGCGGTGCTCGAAAAGGCCGCCGAGGGCTTAAGGTGCGAGACGGCGGTGCACATCTGCTACGGCTATGGCATCAAAGCCAATACCGAGTGGAAAAAGACGCTGGGCTCGCAGTGGCGGCAGTATGAAGAGGCCTTCCCAAAACTGCAAACCTCCAGCCTCGATATCATCTCGCTGGAATGTCACAATTCGCGTGTGCCAATGGACCTGATCGAGTTGATTCGCGGCAAGAAGGTGATGGTCGGAGCGATTGACGTAGCGAGCTCTGTTATTGAGACGCCTGAAGAGGTGGCCGGGACGCTGCGCAAGGCCCTGCAATTTGTCGATGCCGACAAGCTCTATCCCTGTACCAATTGCGGCATGGCCCCTTTGTCGCGGGAGGTCGCTATGGCCAAGCTGCGGGCGCTGGGCGCCGGGGCGGCTATCGTGCGCAGGGAGCTTTTGGGTTAACCGAAGCGCACGTTCAGCACGACGGCGGTGGTGGCCACGACCAGCACCGCCAGCAGCGCGCCCGCCCGTGCATAGTCGGTGAAGCGATAGCCGCCCGGTGCCATGACAAGCAGGTTGTTCTGATGGCCGATGGGCGTCAGGAAGTCCGAGGAGGTGCCGACCAGCACCGCCAGCAGCAGAGCGTCGGGCGGCACGTCGAGGATCTGCGCCAGTTGAATGGCCAGCGGACCCATGATCAGGGCCGTAGCCACATTATTGAGCAGGATGGTCAGAAACAGGGTGAGGCCGCAGACCGCCGCGATGCAGACGATCAGCGGCGAGCCCTGAAGCCCGCCCGCCAGTGCATCGGCGACCATTTTCGCCGCGCCTGAGCTTTCAAAGCTCTGTCCCACCGGGATCATGGCCGCCAAAAGGACGATGACGCTCCAGTCGATGGACTTATAGATTTCCGGGGCAGGGATCAGGCGCAGGGCCGCCATCGCCGCGGCCGCCGCCAGAAAGGTCAGGGCGGGGGACACGTCGAACAGCACGGTCACGACGATGGCCAGCACGAAGATGCCGACCGTCTGGATCGCCGCGCGGATATTGACGGGTGCGGTGTCGGCGCGGTCGATTTCCAGCAGGCGTTGCTGCGTACCGAAGCGTGCAATATCGGCGGCCTGCCCACGGATAAACAACTGATCGCCGCCTTGCAGAATAATCCCCCCCAGCGGCTGTTTCAGGCGGGCGGCGCGTGGGCCGCCGGCCGTGACATTCAGCGCACCGCCGCTGCGGTGGGTTATCGCATCGTAACGTTCGCCGATGATAGGGGAGCCGTGCGCCACGACCATGTGCGCCGTCACCTCATGCTCGGCCGGCAGGGGCGCGGCGGTTTTGACCTCCAGACTGTCGGCCACGTCGCCCGGCATGTAGCGCGACAAAAGGAGTATCTTGTCGCCGCGCTTGAGACGCCCTTCCTGCGGCCAGTCCAGGATCTTGTCGCGGCGGATAAGGCGCAGGAGGCGCGTGCGGCTGGTGTGCAACTGCTTCGATAGGGCGTGGCGGCTAAGTTCGACGGCGTGGGTGAGGGTCAGTTCAAACACCTTCCACGGGGCGGCGTGGCCCTCCATCGTGCCGCGGCGCGGCGGCAGCAGCCGCCACCCGATGACGGCCAGATAGACGATGCCGACCACGGCCACGGCGATGCCGACTGGTGCCATGGCAAAGAAGCCGAATCCCTGCCCCAGCCGCTCTTCGCGCACCGACGACAGGATCATATTGGCCGGGGTACCGATCAGGGTGATCATGCCGCCCATAATGGTGGCAAAGGCAAGCGGCATCAGGATGGTGCCGACCGCCTTCTTGTTTTGACGCGCGATTTCGGCCCCCAGCGGCATGACGATGACCAGCGCCGCGATATTGTTCATGAAGGCCGACAATAGCGCACCTACGGCCATCAGCATGGCCATTTGCAGGCTGTAGGTCGCCTTACCGAACATGATGTAGCGCGCCAGCCTGGCCGCCACGCCGCTGAGTTCCAGCGTGCGACCTACGATCAGGACGGCGGCCACCGCCACCACGGCGGGGTCGCCGAAGCCGCTTAAGGCGTCATCGGGCTTGACGACCCCGGTGATCAGTCCGGTCAACAAGGCCAGCACGGCGATCAGGTCGTGGCGCACCCGTTCGGTGACGAACAGCACGAGGGCCCCGGCTAGAATCAGCGCGCTGATGAGGGCGGGGGAAACAAGGGGGCTTAAGTCCATCCAGCGGAGGTCCGGTCGAAGGCAGGCCCTTCTACTGCCGGTAACACCCGTAAAGGCGCGATAGGGATTATGCTCAGCCGTCGGGTTTGAGCGACGCGAGGTCCTGGGGCGTGTTGAGGTTGCGCAACTTCAGTCCCGCCGGGGTCGGAATTTCGACGCAGCCCACCTGATGCAGAAGGGCGCGTATCGACGGCGCGCCTCGCGCAGAAAGGCAGGCCTCGGCTATCGCGAGGATAGCGGGCGTCAGTCTGAGGGCGAAGGGCAGAGGCTCACCTTCGAAACAGGCCCCGATGCCGGGCTGTGCCGCCAGTCGGCGCAGGGCGTCGGGTGACAGTTGCGGCATATCGACGGGCACACACAGGACCTGATTGGAATACAGGCGGGCCTGTCGCAGGGCGGCCACCACCCCGCCCGCCGGACCGCTGCCGGGTGTCGGGTCGGCCAGTCCGCCGGGCAGGTCGGGCCGCCCGCTGTAGAGGATGCGGTCTGCCCCCGCTGCCGTGAGGGTGTGGGCGGCGATCTCCAGCCACGTCCGGCCGTCGAAGATCAGGCCCGCCTTGTCCACGCCCATGCGCCGCGATTTCCCCCCGCAAAGAACAATACCGGCAAGGGACATGTGGCCTGATCTCCAAAAGGATTTCGTGTTACTTTACCTCTTCCCACACCAGCACCGTGCCGTCCTTGCGGTCGGGATCGGCACCGGGCCAGTCGGCGGCGTAGGGCTCACCGGTACGCACGTCAAGGCCGAGATAGCGGTGCGTGCGCAGCGACATCAGCATGAACTGTTTGCGCAGCATGTCCTGCCACTGGAACAGGCTGTCTGGCGTTTCCGTTTTCATCAGCCGCACGTCCGACGACAGGCCAAGCCCGACAACGGTCAGGAAGCCGCTGCCATCCATGGCCTCCAGCGCCACGCGCCCCTGCCCGCGATCGTGGACGCGGAAGCGGACGCCGGGTCCGGCGGCCTCTTTCGAGCCGTTGGCCGCAAAATGCAGCATACCGTGCGGATTGGCCCACATCGGCTGATCATTGGCGAAGTTGCGGATGGTCACGACCTTGCCCGCCGGAATGTTCTGCGAGCGGTCGGCCAGAGGCTCATCGACGCGGAAATCGTCGAAATCCGCCTGCCCGCCCGTCATCCCCTTTTCGTTGAAGGCGAACAGGGCGTAGCGCACACCCTGAAAGGTGCGCAACTGATAGGCGGTGCGCACGTCGCCGCCGATCGGGGTGAAGGTCTTGCCGTCGGTGGAATAGCTGAACTGCGACAGCTCCGTGTCGTAATTGCCGCTGACGCGCAACTGCACGCGCGGTCCCGGCAGGGGCGCCTCAATGGTTTTGTTGGTCAACTGATCATAGAAGCGCAGGCGATAGGCCTGACCGTCACGCACTACACCCAGCCAGTAGTAGGGGATGTTGAGCAGGCTCAGACCGGCCAAATCGCCGTCCTTCAGCCCTTTGGCATCCAGCGTCGTCGTTGCCGTCGATTCCGGCCCGATCACGCGCTGGGTCAAGCTGTTGCGGGCCAGCAGGAAGTGGGGGGCGGGTAGGCTGTGCAGACGCAGATAGCCGCGCCGCTCTGACAACGACCATTTGCGGTCGTCCGGCACGTGGTTCCACTGCCAGATCGCTTGCGGCTTCGGGCCAGAGAAGTCGTCATTTCGCTGATAGGTCGGCGTCGGGGCGACTGTGGCCCCTGTGGCGGGTTTCAGCCAGGTGCGCGGGCTGCGCCCCAGATTGCCGGGCAGGCCGAAATAGGGCCAGCCGTCCTGCCAGGTGACGGGCGACAGGAAGGTGGTGCGCCCCATCGACTTCACATCCATCATTGAAAAGCCCCACCAGTCGCCATTGGGCAGTTCGACCAGCCCGCCCTGATGCAGGGGATCGGCGCCGAAGGCATTGCCGCTCGGCGGGGGCGGCGAAACGCTGATTTTGTCGCCGGGGGCAGGCAGGTTGCGCCCGACGCCCTGGGTGCGCCAGCCGAACTGTGTGCCCATGGTCTCCCGTGCGCTGATCGTCACCGTTTCATAGGGGCCGAACGGGCTGTCTGAGCGCGCCGCCTGCATACGTCCGACCGGCGCATAGTTGGCACTGATGATGTAGTATTTGCCTTTGATCTTGTAGAAATGGTGGCCTTCGCCCATGGCATTGCCCGCCGGGATGATGACCCGTTCGCTGCCTTCGACCACGCCGCTCAGATCGGGTTTCAACTCGACCAGTCGCACTTCGTCATAGCTGTAGACGGCGTAGATCTTGCCATCGTCGTCGAACAGCACCGACAGGTCGTGAATCTTGCTGTCGAGCGACTTATGCATCCACGGCCCGGCGGGATTGGTCGCCGTGAACACCTGTATCCCGTAACCGTTGATATTGGAGAAGATGTAGAAGGTGCCGTTGTGATAGCGCAGGGCGGGAGCCCAGATGCCGGCACCGTAGGCGTCCCTGCCGCCTTCGAGGCGGTATTCCGGCCCCATCTGCAGACGGTCCAGTGCGTAGCCGAGCAGCCGCCAGTTCACCAGATCCTTCGAATGAAGCACCGGCAGGGCCGGCATGGTGTGCATGGTGGTGCCGGTCATATAGTAGTCGTCGCCGACGCGGATAATATCAGGATCGGAAAATTCGTCGTTAAACAACGGGTTGGTAAAAGTGCCATTGCCGTTGTCCGGCGTCCATGTGGTGGCCGCCGTCGTCTTTGGCAGGGTCTGGGCGGGTGGGGTTTGTGCCAGGGCGGGCAGGGCGAGAAGGGCGAGGCCGGCCATCAGCGCGGTAGGCACCCGGCGGGCAGACAAGGGGCGGGCGGGCATGAGCGTTTCCTGTTATCTGTGTTTTGGCGCACTATAATAGTCTGAGTTATCCGGTCAATCGCGCTTTGCTGGACAAGGATCGCGGGGGTTTTGGGTGCGGCGTCAGCGAAATGTGAAGCGTCATGCCGATTGACAGGCGCGACGGAACCGTGATTTGTTAGCGTTAACATAAAAACAAGCTTCGTGCAGGGACACAAATGCCTAATCCACTTCCGACACGCCGCCACGTGCTGGCGGGTCTGAGCGCTGCCGCCCTTCCGGCGATAGTCTCCCCTACCGCCTTTGCCGCCACCGGCCCGTCGCTGCGGGCTCTGGCCGCCGAAAAGGGAATCCTGTTCGGTTCGGCCCTGAGCGCCCGCATCAGTGAGGCCCCGTATCTCGATATCCTCAAGGCGGAGTGCGGCCTGATCGTGCCGGAGAACGAGCTGAAGGTCTATGTCATCTCGTCTCAGCCGGACCGCTTCAACTTCGCACCGGGCGACGCCATCGCCAGCTTTGCGCGCGACAACGGTATGAAGATGCGGGGCCACACCCTTTTGTGGAACAAGGTCGAGTTCATGCCGAAGTGGCTGCTCGATATCGACTTTGGGTCAAACCCGGCGCGCGAGGCCGAACGCTATCTGCGCGACTATATCAAGCGGGTGTGCACCCACTATGGTGATCAAATCATCTCGTGGGATGTGGTCAACGAAACCATCGACCCCAAGACCGGCGAAATCCGCGACACGCCCTTCACCAAGGCGCTGGGTTTTGACTGTATCCGCATCGCCTTTGAGGCGGCGCGCGAATATGCCCCGAAGGCGCAACTGGTCTATAACGACTATATGTCTTGGGAGCGTGGCAACGAGACGCACCGCAAGGGTGTGCTCAAGCTGCTGGAAACCCTGCGGGCGAAGAATGTCCCGGTCGATGGCTTCGGCATCCAGAGCCATATCGGCAATGATGGCCACATCAAGGAGGCGCAGTACGAACAGTGGCGCGCCTTTATCGACGCCGCGGTGGGCATGAATTACAAGCTACTGATCACCGAATTCGACGTCAATGACAAGGACCTGCCGACCGACACGGTGGCGCGTGACGCCGGGGTGGCCGCAGCGGCGAAGGACTATCTTGACCTGATGTTCTCTTACAAGCAACTGGATCAGTTCCTGTGCTGGGGCATGAGCGATAACCATAGCTGGCTTCAGGGCTGGACGCCGCGCACCGACAAGACGCCGCAGCGCCCGACCCCCTATGACGCCCAGTACCGCCCCAAGCCCCTGCGCGACGCCATTGCCGCTGCGCTTAAGGCCGCCCCGAAAAGATAGGAGACCGACATGCGATATCTGCCTGCCCTCTCCGCCGCCCTGTCTGTGGGCCTGTCCTTACCGGCTCTGGCAGAGCCGGCGCGCTTTGAGAGATTCACCTATGAGGGCCGCTCTCAGGAGCAGGCGAAGGCGGGGCCGGGGGAATATCTCAACCCCATCCTGTCGGGCTATTATCCCGACCCGTCGGTGACGCGCGTCGGAGACGACTACTACCTCGTCAATTCGTCCTTCACGCACTTTCCGGGTCTGCCCATCTTCCATTCCAAAGACCTGATCCACTGGACGCAGATCGCCAATGCCATCAGCCGCCCGGAACAACTCGATTTCGACGGGCTGAAGGTGTCGCGCGGGGTCTTCGCGCCGGATATTTCCTATCACGACGGCCTGTTCTACATCGTCAACACCTGCGTGGATTGCAAAGGCAATTTCGTTATCACGGCCAAAGACCCGGCGGGTCCGTGGTCGGACCCGGTGTGGTTCGATTTCGAAGGCATCGACCCCTCGATCTTCTGGGATGAGGACGGTAAGGCCTATATCGTCAACAACGGCGCGCCGAACGAGACGCCGCGCTATGACGGCCACCGCGCCATCTGGGTGCAGGAATTCGACTATAAGGCGCTGAAACTGGTCGGTGAGCGCACGCAGATCGTAAATGGCGGCGTCGATATTTCCAAAAAGCCCATCTGGGTCGAAGGGCCGCATATTCTGCGCAAGGACGGTTTCTACTACCTGACGGCGGCCGAAGGCGGTACGGGCGATCAGCATTCGCAGGTGGTACTGCGCGCCAAAAGCGTGCGCGGACCGTTTGTCCCCTACGACAAAAACCCGATCCTCAGCCAGCGCACGCTGGACCCGGCGCGCAAAAACCCCGTGACCTCCGCCGGTCATGCCAAGCTGGTGCAGACCCAGACGGGCGAATGGTGGGCGACCTTCCTCGCCACGCGGCCCTATGGTCCGGACCTGTACAATATCGGGCGCGAAACCTTCCTCTTGCCCGTGACGTGGAAGGACGGCTGGCCGGTCATTCTGGAAGACGGCAAGGCCATTCCCTTTACGGGGAAAAAGCCCAACCTGCCGACGCAGCCCGCCCCGGCTCAGCCGGTCAATGGCGATTTCGGCTTTAGCGAAGAGTTTGACGGCAAGAGCCTGCCCCTGTCCTGGATCGGGGTGCGCACGCCGCGCACGCCCGTCTATCGACTGGACAAGGGGGCATTGGTGCTCAATTCTGGGGCGGCGCTCGGCGACCTGAAAGGGACGCCGGCCTTCATCGCCCACCGTCAGCAGCACCACGTGGCCACCGTCTCCACCACCCTCCGCTATAGCCCGGAAAAAGACGGCGACCGTGCCGGACTGGCGGCGCTGCAAAACGATGACGCCTGGCTGTTCTTCGGCCTGACGCGCATAGACGGCAAGCCGCAGATCGCTCTTTATGCCCGCGAAAACACCGCTGCAGACAAGCTGATCGCTGCGGCTCCGCTGACGGCGCGCGATGTCACCCTCACTCTGCGCTTTGACGGCGGGCGTCTGGCGGCGGACTATACGGCGGATGGTCAGACCCGCACCCTTAGCCGCGACGTCGATATCACCTTCCTGTCTACGCGCAAGGCGGGTGGCTTTGTCGGCACCCTGATCGGCCCTTATGCCTATGAGGCGAAGTAGGTGATGCTCAAACGGGTCGGGCATCTGCGCTGGTGGATCATCGCTTTGGTGATGCTGGGCACCATTATCAATTACCTGACGCGCAGCACGCTGAGCGTCGCCGCCCCTACCCTGACGCAGGAACTGAGCCTGACGCCGCAGCAATACAGTTACATCACCAGTGCCTTTCAACTGGGCATCATGATGCAGCCGGTTGCGGGCTACATACTCGACCTGATCCGCTTGCGCATCGGCTTTGCCCTGTTTGCCACGGCGTGGGGGATTATCACCATCGCCCACAGCCTCGCCGGTACTTGGCAGGGACTGGCCATGCTGCGCGGGCTTTTAGGCTTTGCCGAAGGGGTGGCGCACCCGGGCGGCCTGAAGGTCGTCGCCGAATGGTTCCCGGCGAAGGAACGCGGTCTGGCGGGCGGTATCTATAACATAGGGGCGTCGTTCGGCTCGATGCTGGCCCCGCCTCTAGTGGTGTGGGCCATCCTCTATTATGACTGGCGCGCCGCCTTTGTGATTACCGGCGTCATCGCTCTGGTCTGGGTCGTCCTGTGGCTCCTCTTCTATCAGTCGCCGGACAGGCATAAGGCCATTTCGGACGGCGAGCGCACCTATATCCGCGACGGTCAGGAGCGCCATCTGGAGGCCACGGCGGCGCGCCCGTCACCACTGAAAATTCTGGGGCAGCGCAACTTCTGGGGCATTGCCCTGCCGCGCTTTCTGGCCGACCCGACCTGGGGGACGCTGACCTTCTGGATGCCGCTCTATCTTTCGACGGCGCGCGGCTTTGATCTGAAAGAGATTGCCCTGTTTGCCTGGTTGCCGTTTGTCTTTGCCGATATCGGCTGCCTGTTCGGCCCGGCGGTGGTGCTGTGGCTGCAAAAGCGCGGCATCAGCCTGATCGACGCGCGCCGATGGGTGTTCACGTTGGGCGCGGTGCTTATGACCGGCATCATGTTTGTCGGCTGGGTCAAAAGTCCCTTCGTCGCCATCGGCTTGCTGTGTCTGGGGGCTTTCGCGCACCAGACCCTGTCGGTGACGGTGATCACCCTGTCCTCGGACCTGTTCCGCAAGAACGAGGTGGGCACGGTGACCGGCATGGCCGGGACCTTCGCCAATCTTGGGGTCTTGCTGTTCTCCCTGGCCATCGGCGCGCTGGTCAGCACGATCGGCTATGAGCCCTTCTTTGTGATACTGGGTCTGCTCGACCTGATCGCCGCGGTGGTGCTGTGGACGCTGGTCCGCGCCCCGAAAAGTACGCCGGAGCCTGCAACGTGATCCGTAATCCCATCCTGCCGGGCTTCAATCCGGACCCGTCCATCGTGCGCGTGGGCGACGACTACTACATCGCCACCTCGACCTTTGAATGGTATCCGGGCGTGCAGATCCACCATTCGCGTGACCTGATTCACTGGCGGCTGATCACCCGGCCTTTGCGCCGCCCGGCGCAGCTCGACATGCGTGGCGCGCCCGATAGTTGCGGTGTCTGGGCCCCGTGTCTGACCTACGATAACGGCCTGTTCTACCTCATCTATACCGATGTGAAGCGCTATGGCCGCACCACAGTCGGCGGGGCAAGCGGTGCGTCCTTGCGCGACTTCCACAACTATCTGGTCACCTGTCCCACGATCGACGGCGAATGGTCCGACCCCATCTATCTCAACAGCAGCGGCTTCGATCCGTCGCTGTTCCACGACGATGATGGGCGCAAATATCTGATCAATATGCTGTGGGATCATCGGCCGGGCCACGTGCGGTTCGCCGGTATCGTCCTGCAGGAATACGACCCCGCTGCGCAGCGCCTGATCGGTGAGCGTCAGGTGATTTTCGAGAGCACGTCGCTCGGCATGGCCGAAGGGCCGCACCTTTATAAGCGCGACGGCTGGTACTATCTGATCACGGCGGAGGGCGGTACGGGCTGGAACCACGCGGTGACTATGGCCCGGTCGCGGACCCTCGCCGGGCCCTATGAGTTGCACCCCGAAACGCATATTCTCTCCAGCCGCCTGCGCCCGGACAGCCCGCTTCAGCGCGCCGGTCATGGTGATCTGGTCGAAGCGCGCGACGGCACGCCGCTGCTGGTCTATCTGTGCGGGCGGCCCCTGCCCAATCGCGGGCGTTGTGTGCTGGGGCGCGAAACGGCCATCCAGCCGATGCGCTGGGACGAAGCCGGCTGGCTGCGCACGCTGGACGGGCAGGGCCTGCCCCTGCTGATCGCCGAAAGCCCGGAGCCGGTCGGTGAGGTCTTTGAGCCTACCCCTGTCGATTTCAATGGCCCGGATCTGCCCATAGACTTCCAGTGGCTGCGCTCACCCTATCCCGAAAAGCTGTTCAGCCTCAGTGACCGCCCGGGCCATCTGCGGCTCTATGGACGCGAAACCCTGGGTAGCCTGTTTGAGCAGGCGCTGGTGGCGCGCCGTCAGCAAGCCTTCTGCTATACGGTGGAAACCGTGCTCGACTATCAGCCGCGCCATTATCAGCAGGCGGCGGGGCTGGTCTGCTACTATAATGGCAGCAAGTATCACTATCTGCACGTCACCCAAGATGAACAAGTCGGGCGGCACGTGCGGGTCATGTCGGCCCTGCCGGAGTCCACCACGAGTGACGCTTTCAGCGCCCTCTATCCCGTCGCCGATGGTCCGATCCATCTGCGCGCCGAGGTCGATTATGAGCGCCTGCGCTTTGCCTTTCGGCTGGCGGCGGACGCTGACTGGACGTGGATCGAGGGGCATTTCGACGCCAGCATCCTGTCGGACGAGGCCACGGTGCCGGGGGCGCCTAACTTTACCGGCGCCTTTGTCGGCATGGCCTGTCAGGATACGTCGGGCGAAGGCTTGCCCGCCGATTTTGCGACTTTCGATTATCGCGAGCGCGACTTTATCGCAGAGATTGGCTGAAAAAGCGCACCACCTCGGCATTAAAGGCGTCGTGGAAGGCCGCGCGATCAAAGCCCGCCCGGCTTTTGCAGATGTGCGGGGCCAGATTGACGTCCACGCACGGGGCAAGGAAATCGAAGTGCCCGGCATTGGGGACTGCGTGAAATTCCGGCGGTTGCGGCAGGGCCTGACGCACCGCGTCGGCATAGTCGGGCGCGGGCAGAATCTCATCGGCATCGGCGCGCCACAATTGCACGGGCAGGCGCAGGTCTTTCAGGCCTTCGGCAAAGGTAAAACCGAGTGCCGGAGCCGCCACCACAAGCGCCTTGATGCGCGTATCGGCGGGCATTGCAGGCGCGGGAACGGCGGTGGTCGGGCGCGGATGGCTGGCGATCATCTGGCAATCGAAATAGGACGGATGCGCCTGACAATGCGAGATCAGGCGCGCAAAGTCCGGACGCCCGCCGGCAGCCGCCAGAACCGTGAACCCGCCCGCTGAGAAGCCGAAGGCCCCGATGCGCTGCGGGTCGATGACGCCACGCTCCGGTGCCTCGTTCAGCATATAGGTGATGAGCTGGCTGAGCGCCTTCGGGCGCTCCTCGATCCGGGTGGCGCGACTATTGTCCCGCCAGTTGTCGCCCGGGTGGGTGAGGGCCGCTACGACGAAGCCCGCTTTCGCCAGGGCCACCGCCGTATCGACATGGCCTGAAAAGCTGCCGCCGGTGCCGTGCGACATGACGATCAGCGGATGCGCGCCGGGCAGGGGCGCGGCATTGGCCACGACAGCGTGGCTGTACAGCCCCAGCCTTTGCCGGACAGACGTGCCGCTGGCAGGAAACCATATGCCGACCTCGACGCCCTCAGCCGTGACGGTCTTGCGGAACCCGACCTGTGGGGTGTCCGCGTGGGCAACCACGCCAAGGGCGGCGAGCAAAATAAAGAGAGCGAATAAAAGGCGACAGCGCATGAGAAACCTCCGTTTGACCCGTCCGCTTTAACCGCCATGCACAGCGCGTAAAGGCGTCATTCGCCAATGGGCAAACGGGTACGTGGTCCGGCGACTGGGCACTCTGGCGGTGGGTGGCACAGGCCGCTATAGTGTGGCAAACCGCTATCCTCTGAGCCCTGATGCTGCCTTCGCTTTCCACCCGCCTGATGCGCCTGAGCCGTAACCCCGTCGCACAGTGGGCGGCCGTGGCCACGGTCGCCGGTCTGATACTGGGGGCGCTGGGACCCTTCGGCAGCTATCTGAATACCGGACTCGACAAGCGCATCGCCTATTGGGTGGTGTCGATGCTGGTGGGCGCGGCGCTGTTCGGGGGCACCCTGTGGGCGGTCAGGCGCCTCGTCCCCGGCGGCGGAACGAAAAGCCTCAGTCTGCTGGCCGTCGCTTTTGGGCTTGTCAGTTTGTTTCAGGCCTTTCTGACCCGCACGGCGGCCTTCTGGCTGTGGCCGGAGCTGCACCGCTTCGACCTGTCGCCGGTCCTGTGGTACGGCCAGACCCTGCTGATCGGCGGGCTGATGGTTGCTGTGGTGTGGGGGCTTCAGCGCCGCGCGGCCTCGCGCTCCATCCCCGCAGGCTCGGAACCGCCCGCCACCCTGCCGAAGGATGTGCTGGCCCTTCAGATGGAAGACCACTATGTGCGCGTCCATACGCCCACGGGCGCACAACTGATGCTGATGCCCCTGCATCAGGCGATCGCCCAACTTGAGATCGAAGGGCTGCGGACGCACCGGTCCTGGTGGGTCGCGCGTCATGCGGTCAGGTCTATTGAGGGTACGCCGCGCGCCATGCGCCTGCACCTGGGCAACGGCCTCACCGCCCCGGTTGCCCGCTCGGCCGTGGTGCATCTGCGTCAGGCCGGCTGGCTTGCGCCGCAGGCCGACTAAAGAGCAGGTCCTCCGGCACGTCCTATCCTCCCGCACTGATCCCGCGCGCCCTAAGAGGACGCGTGCGCACTTTCCCCGCAAATACAAGGCGCTTTCTCCGCCTGTGTCCAAAATCACGCAGCCGCGTCGATTATCCCCATCACTGACTTGACTTAAAAAGAGCATATATATATTACATATAATATGGGCGGGCGGCGTATTCGGCGACTCCGCGCTTTGACAGAGCCGCGACGTGTGCGGGCAAAATTGGAAAGGGAGAGAGATGCGTAAGGAGTTTCTAAGAGGTGCCAGTATTGCGGTCGTCGCCGCAGCCTTATCGTCGGTCATGCTGCCGGGTATCGTCTATGCGCAGACAGAGCAGCCGGAGGCCGACGATGCGACGCTTGTCGTCGTCAAGGGGATCCGCGGAAGTCTCAGTGCCGCCGCACGCAACAAGCGTCAGTCGATTGTCGGCCTAGACTCGATCACCTCGGAAGATCTGGGCAAGTTTCCGGACGCCAACGTCGCCGAATCGCTTCAGCGCATCCCCGGCGTGTCCATCGACCGCAGCCTGGGCGAAGGCTCCAGCGTCACGGTGCGCGGCTTCGGTCCGCAATTCAACAATGTGCTGCTCAATGGCCGCAGCCTGGCCAATGATGGCGGTGGTCGCGGCTTCGGCTTTGACAATATCGCCGCCGAACTGATCAGCGGCGCCGATGTGTACAAGACCTCGCGCGCCTCGGTACCTGAAGGCGGTATCGGTTCGACGATCGACCTGAAAACCCCGCGCCCGCTGGATATCGGCGTGACCAAGGGGGTGTTCAGCGTCAAGGCGCACAACGAAACCCTGAGCGGCAAAACCACCCCCAGTGCCTTTGCGCTCTACAGCACCACCTTTGCCGACGGCAAGATGGGGCTGATGGTGTCCGCCTCCTATCAGTTGCGCGATGCCCGCGAAGATTCTTTCAGCGTCAGCGGCTATGTGCCCAATGCCAGCATCGGTACGCAGGCCGGTCAGACCAACGGCTATGGACCGAACCTTAACCCCAATGTGCGGCTGTTCGACAATGTGCGCTTCCCGCGCAACTATAACCTCAATCTGAGCGAACAGCGTCAGGAACGTACCGGCCTGACCGCCACCTATCAGTACCGTCCCAACGATCAGCTTACCTTTACGCTCGATGCGCTCTACAGCCACTATGACATTGAGCGCACCGTGGCGACCGGGGCCTTCTACTTCCTTGAAAATCAGGTGCGTACCGCCGCGATCGACTCCAACCGCGTCGTCGTCGAACAGACGGAAAACGGTCAGTGGGACATGGTCATGCAGGCCTATCCGCGCAACTCGGATACCAAGGCGCTGGGTCTGAACATGCAGTGGAAGCCGACGGACAAGCTGACCGTGGTCGGTGATCTGTCAAAGTCCGAAGCCGGCAATACCGGTGGCTCGGGCTCCTACTACATCGTCGTGGGTATCCCGACCAATGTCAGCTGGAAACAGCCTGCAGACGGCAGCCTGCCGCAGCTTCAGGTGCTGGGCAACAGCATCAGCGACCCGTCCAACGCCCGCGCCCACTATGCGACGCGCGGCGGCGGCAACACCTCTACCGAGGTCACCGAAGGCAAGCTCGATGCCACCTATGAAGTGAACAAGGGGATATTCGACTCCTTCCTGGTCGGTGCGGCCTTTAACAAGACGCGCAAGGAAAACGAGTCGTTCGGTATCGGCGATGCCTACTGCACCTATTGCGGCTACCCGGTGGTTCTGCCGCAGCGTTTCCTGAAGCCGCTGGATCTGGGTGGCGATTTCCTGGGCGGTGGTCTGGGGCCCAATGCGCCGCTGAAATTCTTCTCCTTCGATGGTCTGGCCCTGCTCGACTATCTGGCGTCGCCGGAAGCGCTGGCGCAGCTTGATGTCTATTACGGACGCGCCCCCGGTTCGGTGGCGGCGCAACTGGCGGCCAATGGCGGCTATAATCTGAAGCGTCAGCCCAGCTCTTACTGGGTCGAGGAAAACACCGCCTCAGCCTATGTCGAAGCCAATTTCCGCGGCGATCTGGGGGATATGCCGTGGTCGCTGAACCTGGGTGGCCGCTATGTCCGCACCGAAGTCAAGGCGGCAGGCTCCGACCGTCAGCTCGTGGACGTGCGCTGGATTTCCGAAGGTAACCAGACGCCCGTCTATGCCAGCGCCACGCCGGTCGAGCGCACCGTAGAGGCCAAGTACAGCAAGTTCCTGCCCAGCCTGAACTTCAAGCTGAACCTGACGCCGCAGTTGCTGGCCCGCTTCGGCGCGTCCAAGACCCTGACCCGCCCGAGCCCCGGCGACATGCGTCCGAACACCACGATCGACGATGCGCGTCAGGGCAATATGCTGGCCAGCGGCGGCAACCCGGCCCTCAAGCCGTACCTGTCGAAGAACCTCGATCTGTCGCTTGAATGGTATCCGAAGAAGAACCTTAATGTCGCCGTGGCCGCCTTCAAGAAGGACGTGTCCGACTTTATCGACTACGGCTCTGTGGCTGAGCGCTTCACTATCACCAACGCCCAGCGTCTGGATACGACCAGCGTCATCGACGGTAAAACCCACCTCGCCGATCCGGCCTTCACCGCGACCACGGCCACCTTCCTGACCCGTCGTCCCCGCAACCTCGCCAATACTGAGGCCAAGGGTATCGAGCTGGCGGCGACCTACAGCTTCGACTTCCTGCCCGGCTGGTGGAGCGGTTTCGGTGTGACGGCGAACGCGACCTTCGTGGACAGCAATGCCAAGGTGTCCAATGCTTCGGAGGTCACGGGACGTACCTTTGCCCTGCCGGGGCTGGGCAACTCCTATAACGTGGTCGGCTTCTATGAAAAGGGCCCGATCTCCGTCCGCCTCGCTTACAACAACCGCGAACGCTTCCTCTCCAGCCTCAGCGGCGACGGCTCCGGTGGTCCGGTCTTCACGCAGGACTACAAGCAGATCGACATGCGCGCCTCCTACGCGCTTAACGAGCGCATGGACGTCTTCTTCGAAGGGACCAACGTCACCAAGGAACACCTTATCCAGAAGGGCTTCTATAATAACGAACTGCTCGGCGATAATCTCGACGGTGCGTTCTATAACCTTGGCTTCCGTATGACGTTCTAAAAAACAGGCCCGGTCCGCAAGCGCCCCCGCGGCTTTCGGACCGGTCTGTCTCCCCCGCAGGGCGGTCAAGATCGGGTTTCCTTTACAGCGCATGACGGTCCGGGCACGAGTCCCTTCGTCCTCCCACGGAACGTTATGTCTCTCGCGGCGTCTGCGACAGGCGCCGCGCTTTTTTTTGCTCAGGAGGGGTTTTCGCAGTCCCGGGTCCCGTTCGGGCTAAGCCGCAGGCGCGGGAAATTCCCGAATTTGGCATTCCTATCGCGCGCGAGGTCTGATACCACTCGCCACATAAGCTGCCACCGGAAAAGGCAGAATGGATAGGCGCGACAGATGCGAGCACGACTGACCCCCACCAACCTGACACAATCCATCGTCCAGGAACTGGGGGTGGAAATCGTTACGGGCAAGTACCGCAATCAGGTCTTCCCCAAGGAGGTCGAGTTGTCCGAGCGTTTCAACGCGGCCCGGACGGTGACGCGCGAAGCCGTCAAGATGCTGACCTCCAAGGGTCTGTTGTCGGCCCGTCCGCGTCAGGGCACGCGTGTCGAACCCGAAGACCACTGGAACCTGCTCGATCCGGAGGTGCTGCGCTGGCTGCTGGAGCGGAATTTCTCGCTCGAACTGCTGATCGAATTTACAGAAATCCGTCTCAGCGTCGAACCGGGCGCGGCGGCGCTGGCGGCGAGGGTGGCCACGGGCGAGCAAAGGGCGGCGATCAATAACGCCATCAAACGTATGTTCGCCGCGGAAAAAGGCGAAGACGACACCCTGACCTCAGATATTGATTTCCACGTGGCCGTCCTTCAGGCCAGCGGCAACCGCTTCTATCGTCAGATGCGGGAGCTGATTGAAACCGCCCTGCGCTTCAGTATCCGCAAGACCAACGACTTCAAGGGCGTGCGTCTGGCCAGTGTCGTCGATCACAAACGGGTGGCCGATGCCATCCTTTCCGGAGACAGCGCCGAGGCCGAGAGTCGTATGCGTGACCTCATTCAGGGGGCGCTCGACCTCATGCTGAAGGTTCAGGCCGAGCAGGCCACGTCGCGGTAAGGGCGGCGTTTCTCTCTTTTCCTGTCTCATTCTTCCGACCACGCGGCGCAGGCTGACGCGGCTCGCCCCTGTGTGTCCGGCACCGCTGAGGGTTCAGGCCCTGATCCGGGGTGCCCCCCAGACCCTTCCATTATCTTTTCCCTCCCCCTGTCCTGCATTTTGGCATTGACAGCAGGGTCCGTCGCTGCAACTTATATATGTAATATAGATAATATTAAAACCCCCTGTGCGGCGATCTCGTCACACCGGAGAGGGCCGGACCGCAAGTGCCGTCGAAAGACCGGGTGCGCTGCCGCAAAAACTTCCTTTGAAAGGCGAAAGATCAGCTATGACTATTGAACTTGCTCCCGTAACGGTGCCCGATTTCGGTCTGCCCCTGGCGCGGCCCACTGTTCCGGCAGAAGTCTATGAGGCGCGGTGCCGTGCCGCCTATCAGCGGGCCGGTTGCGACTGGCTGGTGGTCTATGCCGATCGTGAGCATTTCGCGAACATCGCCTTTCTGTGTGAATTCGAGCCCCGCTTCGAAGAGGCCCTGCTGATTCTGGGGCCACAGGAGCGGCGCATCATCGTCACCGGCAATGAGTGCGTGTCGTTTGCCGAGATCGTCACCCGGCTGAGCGCCATTGAAGTCCACCTGTGTCAGGCCATGAGTCTGCCCGGGCAGGACCGGTCCGAGGCGCCGGGCCTTACCGCGGTCCTGTCGTCCATCGGTATCCGCGATGGCCATCGCGTCGGTCTGGTCGGCTGGAAGCCCGCCATGCGTGAACCGGGTGAAGATGCCGGCTTTTTTGTGCCGTCTGTCTATGTCGATGCTCTGCGCCGATTGACGCTCGACTACGATGCCGTCAGCGATTGCACCGACGTGCTGATGCATCCGGAGCAGGGGCTGCGAGCCTGCGTCGATGCGGATCAGATCGCGGCCTTTGAATGGGCCGCAGCGCGAGCGACGGCGGCCGTCTGGCGCATCGTGACGCAGGTCCGCGAAGGCGACAGCGAACTGGAGGCCGCGGCGCGCATGGCCTACGCCGGTGAGCCGCTGAGCGCCCACGTCATGCTGGCCTCCAGTGACGCGTCGGGGCCGGTGGTCGGCCTGCGCAGCCCTACGGCGCGGCGTCTGTCGCGCGGCGACGGGGTGACGACGGCGGTCGGTTACTGGGGTGGGCTGTCGGCGCGCGCGGGCCTGATCAGCGACGGCGATGACCGCTTCTATAAACTGGCCCGCAGCTATTTCGCCGGTCTGTGCGCGTGGTACGACAGCGCAGATATCGGCGTCCGGGGCGGCGACGTATTTGAGCAGGTGACGCAGACCCTGGCGCAAGGCGGGCTGAGGTCTATGCTCAATCCGGGCCATCTGGGGGGGCATGAAGAGTGGATCAACACGCCGATCCGCCCGGCCAGCCGCCATACGCTGCGCTCCGGCATGGTGTTTCAGGTTGATATCATCCCGACGCCCCTGCCTCTGGGCTGGGCGCTCAATTGCGAAGACCCGGTGGTGCTGGCCGACGAAGCCCTGCGCGCCGAACTGGCGGCCCGTCACCCGGACGTCATGGCGCGTATAGAGGCGCGGCGGGCCTTTATGGATCAGAAGCTGGGCATTTCTCTGAAGCCGTCCATACTGCCGCTCGGATCGACGCCCGCCTGCCTGCCGCCGTTCTGGCTGAAGTCGGATCATCTGCTGGTTCGGGCGTGACATCTAACGGGTGGTCGGGGCTGAGGCGCATCGGCCGCCCTCCACAGCGATTTTCAGGGACGTCATCATGCGTTTTCACCTGCCCCGCCCCCTTTCCCGCAAAGCGGTTCTGCATCTGTGTCTGGCGGCCGGCTTCGCCATCCTGCCTCCGGGCGTATCGGCGGCGGAGCGGCAGGTGGTGATTACGCGCGACGACTGGGGCATTGCGCATGTGCGTGGCAAGACCGATGCCGATGCCGTGTACGGCATGATGTATGCGCAGGCCGAAGACGATTTTCCGCGCATCGAACGGAACTATCTTCAGGCACTCGGCCGTGTTGCCGAGGTGGACGGTGAAGCGGCGCTGTGGACCGATCTGCGTCAGCGCCTGTTTATCGACCCGGAGGCGCTGAAGGCGCAATATGCCCGCAGCCCGGCGTGGCTGAAAGCCTTGATGGAGGCGTGGGCAGACGGACTCAATGCCTATCTCGATAGCCATCCGCAGGTCAGGCCGCAGGTGATCCGGCGCTTCGAACCGTGGATGGCGCTCAGCTTTTCCGAGGGCAGTATCGGAGGTGATATCGAGCAGATCCCGCTGGAGCGACTAAAGGCCTTTTATGAGGACACGCCGTCGCTGCGCGCCGAGCGTGCGCCCGACCTGACCTATGAGGAGCCGACCGGCTCGAACGGCATCGCCCTCGCCCCCTCGCGCACGCGCGACGGACACGCGCTGTTGCTGATCAATCCGCATACCAGCTTCTTCTTCCGCGCCGAGCAGCAGGTCACCAGCGAAGAGGGGCTGAATGTCTATGGTGCGGCGACCTGGGGGCAGTTCTTCATCTATCAGGGCTTCAATGAGACCGCCGGCTGGATGCATACCTCCAGCGGCGTCGATGCCATAGACGAGTTTATCGAGACGATCAGGATCACCCCCAGCGGCACCCGCCAGTACAGGGACGGCGCAAGGTGGCGGCCGGTGGGCCAGCGCCAGATCACCCTCAGCTATCGCCAGCCCTCGGGCGAGATGGCCACGCGCAGGTTTACTGTCTACAGCACCCGCAGCGGCCCGATTGTGGGCCGGTCAGGTGACAAATGGCTATCGGTCGCCCTGATGAACCGTCCGCTGGCCGCCCTTCAGCAGTCCTTCTTGCGCACCAAGGCGGCGGACTTGAACGGTTTTCTGAAGGTGGCCGCGCTACAGGCCAATTCGTCAAACAACACCCTGTTTGCCGACAAGGCCGGGCATATCGGCTATCTCCACCCGCAATTCGTGCCCGTGCGGGATGACCGTTTCGACTATACGCGCCCCGTGGATGGCCGCGATCCGGCGACCCGCTGGAAAGGCGTACACGACCTGAGCCAACTGCCACAGGTCATTGACCCGCCTTCGGGGTATGCCTTCAACACCAATAACTGGCCGTGGACGGCGGCCGGGCCGGACAGCCCCCGCCAGAAGGATTATCCGCGCTATATGGATCAGGCGGGAGAAAACCCGCGTGGGCTGCATCTGGTGAAACTGCTCACCCCGGCACGAGGCGTCACTCTGGAGGGGTTGCGCGACATCGCCTATGATCCGTGGCTGCCGACCTTCGACTCGCTTATTCCCCGGCTTCAGCAAGCCTATGCCGCCCTGCCGGAGGGCGATCCGCAGCGGGAACGTCTGGCTGAGCCGATGGCCCTCCTGACGGGCTGGGATCGCCGCTGGTCGGCGCAGTCACAGGCGACCTCTCTGGCTGTCTTCTGGGGGGAAGCCCTATGGCGGCGCGTGGCGGCACAGGCGGCGACGGCACACCTCAGCGTCTGGGACTATATGGATCAGCGCGCGTCGGCGGCGGACAGGCTGGGGGCCCTTTCCGAAGCGGTCTCGCGTTTGCAGACCGACTTCGGTACCTGGCGCGTGGCCTGGGGCGACATCAATCGCTTTCAGCGCAATGACGGCGCGGTGACTCAGACCTTTGACGACAGCCGCCCTAGCTATCCCATCCCCTTTACCTCTAACCAGTGGGGGGCACTGGCCTCGTTCGGGGCCAGGACCTATCCGGGCACGCGCAAATATTACGGCACATCCGGCAACAGCTTTGTGGCCACGGTAGAGTTCGGGCCGCGCGTGCGTGCCTATGCCGTCAGTATCGGCGGGCAAAGCGGCGATCCCCGGTCGCCGCATTTCAATGACCAGATCGAGCGCTACGGCACCGCGACTTTGCGCAAGGTCTATTTCTATCCCGATGAACTTCAGGGGCATGTCGAGAGGCATTATGTGCCCGGTGTACGGCCCTGAAAGCGTTTTGCGCATTCATAAATATTATATATTATTTCATATAAACCGCCTTAGACTGCGCCTTCGACAGGCGCGGGACAGGGAAGTAATCTCTGGAAAAGCTGCGGACAGACCATAGGCTTAAACGCGGACGACATTCACGGACGCGTCACCGGCCAGAGGGTTATTTATAATACATATATTGACGTTTGTTCGCGCGCGTAATATTCAATTCTCAATCGTCCGGCACCAGCGTTCGGGTCGGAATGGAATGTGAGCTCACAATGCAGATACAGAAACGGAAACCAGTGACAACGTTGGCGAAGCGGCCGGAACCGCTCAGTGCCGCTGGCTCCAGAATTCTTCGTATCGAGACCTTTGCCGTCCCGCCCCGCTGGTTGTTTGTGCGGGTCGAAACCGATGACGGTCTGGTCGGATGGGGGGAGGCCAGTCTGGAGGGCCATACCGAGGCGGTGATGGGGGCTTTTGCCTCGTTGCGGGATCGCTTCCTGCGCTTTGAAGCGGACCGCATCGAGGACGTCTGGCAGACGGCCTATCGTCTGGGTTTCTACCGCGGCGGCCCTGTCCTGATGTCGGCCCTGTCCGGCCTTGATCAGGCCTTGTGGGACATCAAGGGCAAGCGGCTGGGTCTGCCGGTGCATCAACTGCTGGGCGGGCGTGTGCGCGATCGGGTCGCCGTCTATGCCTGGGTTGGGGGCGATCGCCCCGACGCCGTGGTCGAA
Organism: Asticcacaulis sp. DW145; assembly: GCF_037101385.1. Lineage (NCBI taxonomy): Bacteria > Pseudomonadati > Pseudomonadota > Alphaproteobacteria > Caulobacterales > Caulobacteraceae > Asticcacaulis > Asticcacaulis sp. DW145. The sequence continues at coordinate 524,279 of NZ_AP029024.1, forward strand.
GCGGCGCGTCAGCGTATCGGGCAGGGCTTCAAGGCCGTGAAGATGAACGCCACGGACGGCACAGGCTGGCTCGACAGTCCGCGCGCCCTCGATGGGGTGGCGCAGCGTCTGGCCGATGTGCAGGCCCTGGGACTGGATGCCGGGCTCGATTTTCACGGCCGTCTGCACAAGCCCATGGCCAAGCAACTGGCCGGCATTCTGGAGCCCCTGCGGCCGCTGTTTATCGAAGAGCCGCTGCTGGGCGAACACCCCGAAGCCATCCGGCAACTGGCCGGGCTGACTCGCATCCCCATCGCCATGGGGGAGCGCCTCTATTCGCGCTGGGACATCAAGCCCTTCCTTGAGGCTGCCTGCATAGACATCCTGCAACCCGACATCAGCCACGCGGGCGGCATTTCTGAAGTGCGCCGCATGGCCGCCATGGCCGAAGCCTACGACGTGGCACTGGCGCCGCATTGCCCTCTGGGGCCGATTGCGCTGGCGGCCTGTATGCAGGTCGGGCTTTCGACGCCTAACTTCACCTTGCAGGAAATGTCTCTTGGCATCCATTACAATTCGGAGGCGCACGACCTCCTGTCCTATCTGAAAAATCCGGACATATTTGCCGTTCATGACGGCATGGTCGCGGCCTTAACCGCGCCGGGTCTGGGGGTCGAGATCGACGAGGACCGCGTGCGTGATGCCAGCCGCGAGCATCAGCCGTGGCGAAACCCCGTCTGGCGTGGTCCCGACGGCTATGTACAGGAGTGGTAAGGTGAATTCAGGTCCCGGAACCGTATGGATAACCGGCGCGCTCGGCGGCATCGGTCTGGCCTGTGCCCGCCGTTTTGCGGCCAATGGCGCGCATCTGCTGCTGGTCGATCGCGTCGGCGACCAGGCCGAGGCGGCCTTGGCCGAACTGCGGGCGCTGGGAGCGGCCAGTGCCACCTTCGCTGCCTGTGATGTTTCGGTCGAAGCCGAGGTAGCCACCGTCTGTGAAAAGGGCATGTCCGTGTCCGGGCGCGTTAATGCCCTGGTCAATGTCGCCGGCATGATGATCTATAAGCCGCTGGACGAACTGACGGGGGAAGACTGGCACCGTCTTCTGGGGGTGAATCTGATCGGGGCAGCCCTGTTCACGCGCGAGGCCCTGCGCCGCATGGAGCCGGGCAGCGCCATCGTGAATGTCTCAAGCATCCACGCCTTTCAGACCTCGCCTCTGGTGGCGCCCTATGCGGCGGCCAAGGCGGCGCTGGCGTCGCTGACGCGCTCGACCGCCATTGAGGGCAAGCCGCGCGGTATCCGCGCCAACGCCGTCCTGCCCGGCGCGGTGGACACGCCCATGCTGTGGGCCAGCCCCAATCTCAAATCCGGAGCCGAGGTGCTCGAAGCCGGTGACATCGGCAAGCCCGAAGACATTGCCAATGCCGTCGCCTTTCTGGCCGGAGAGGATGCGGCCTTTATCAGCGGGGCGACGCTGAATGTGGATGGCGGCCGGCTGGCCAAACTATGACGGTACCCGGCCTTTTCGGTACACTGAAATGCGGCGAGGCGGTGCACCGGCTGAGGCTGTGCGCGCCGGGCGGCATTGAGGCCCATATACTGACCTACGGAGCCACGGTTCAGAGCCTGAGCGTGCCGGGGCCGGATGGCCCCGTGCCGACCCTCATCGGATTTGACGATCTGGCCCGCTATGAGGCAGACCGAACCTATCAGGCCGCGATCATCGGCCGAACCGTCAATCGGATAGCCGGGGCGCGGTTTGCCCATGAGAGGCGCGAATGGCGCGTCACGGCCAATGAAGGCTGCAATCATCTGCATGGCGGGACACGCGGGCTGACCCGTCAGGTCTGGCAGGCCGATGCCCGCCACAGCGATGAAGCGCCGGTGGTGTTGCGCCACGTCTCCCCGGCGGGCAGCGAGGGCTATCCCGGCACGCTGAGCGTCTGTGTGACCTTTTCGCTGCCGTCGCCCCTGACGCTTGAGATCCGCTACGAAGCGCAGGTGGATGCCGCCTGTCCGGTCGATCTGACCCACCATCTCTATTTCAATCTGGGGCAGGTCGAACTGGGCACCCATCGGCTGGGCGTGGGCGGCCACGAGGTGCTGGAGGTCGATGCGGCCTATCTGGCGACCGGTACGCGACTGAGTGTGGACGGCACGCCGTTCGATCTGCGTCAGCCGCAGGCGCTGTACGACGTGCTGGCGCAGTCGCATCCGCAACTGACGGCGATTGGACTTAACCAGTGCTGGGTCTCAGACCCCGCGACGGGGCCGATGGCCAGCGTGTCGGCCCCGCAGAGCGGGCTGCGTATGACCCTTTATAGCAATCAGCCGTGCCTTCAGGTCTATAGCGGGCTGTCGAGGGAGGTCGCCCCCTTCGGCGCGCTGGCGCTGGAACCGCAGGGCTATATCGACGCCGTGAATCAGCCGGGCTTCCTGAGCCCGTGGCTGCACCCGGGCGAGACCTATCACCGCGTGACGCACTACGTCTTTGATAACGAAACACTGCTCTGAGATCGCGTCTCAGAGCGGTGCCGGCAGGAAAGGGATGGGGCATATTCAGGCCTGACGCTTGCGCGTCAGGCTTTCTTCGATGTCTTCCAGCGTGCGGCCCTTGGTTTCCGGCACGAAGCGGGCAATGAACAGCAGGCCCAGGAAGCAGATCGCCCCGTAGCACCAGAAGGTCCCTGAGGCCCCCAGACGCGCATTGAGAATGGGGAAGGTGTAGGTGACGGCGAAGCAGGCGATCCACAGCACCGACACGGCGATGGAAATAGCCAGTCCGCGGATGCGGTTGGGGAAGATTTCCGAGAGCAGCACCCAGGTGACTGAGGCCAGGGAGGTCGCATAGGCGGCGATGACCCCGAGCGTTAGGGCCAGAACGAGCGGCCCCTTTATGCCCATGAAGAAGGCGATACCCAGCATCAGGTGCATGAGGGTGATCGCGCCCGTGCCCCACAGCATCAACGCCCGGCGGCCCAGACGATCAACGGTAAAGGTAGCGACAAGGGTGAATATCAGATTGATCGCCCCGGTGATGACAATATTGAACATCACGCCGCTGAGGTCATAACCGGCCCCGCGATAGATTTCTTCGGCGTAGTTGAATATGACGTTCGTGCCGCTCCATTGTTGAAGAATGGCCAGACCGGCCCCGATCAGCAACAGACCGAACACCGCCGGGCGCAGCAGGTCGGGCCACGCGCCGCGCGTGTCGGCTTCTTGCGACAGGGCCGCATCGACGTCACGGATTTCGGCGTCGGCATAGGTCGGTCCACCGATCTTACTCAATATGGCACGCGCCTTTTCCGTCTGGCCTTTTTTGAGCAGCCAGCGCGGGCTTTCCGGCACCAGAAAGGCGCAGATGAAGAAGGTCAGGGACGGCACGGCGACGGCGGTGAACATCCAGCGCCAGCCATATTGCCCCTGCCACGAGTCGCGCAGGGCTTCTGCCGAGGCGCGACCGTCAAAATCACCGGCGATCAGCAGGTTGACGATCTGTGCCCCCAGTATGCCGACAACTACCGTCAGCTGATTCAGGGTCACCAGACGCCCGCGCCATTTCGCCGGGGCGATTTCGGCAATATAGGTGGGGGAGACATTCGACGCGATGCCGATGGCTATGCCGCCGACAATGCGCCAGATAATGAAGCTGTCGAAGCTGTGCGCCCACCCCGTCGCCACCGACGATACGCCGAACAGCAGGGCCGCCACGATCAGCAGTTTCTTGCGCCCGATACTGTCGCTCAGCAAACCGGAGAAGATAGAGCCCATCAGGCAGCCCAGCAGCGCACAACTGTTGGCCCAGCCGATCTGAGCTTCGGTCGTCAGGCCGAAATAGGGCTCGTAAAAGGGCTTGGCCCCGCCGATCACCACCCAGTCGTAACCGAACAGCAGTCCCCCCAGCGCGGCTATGGCGGAGATCATCCAGACATAGCCCATGTTAAGCCGGTAATCCGGCGGCGGGGTCGCCTGTGTGTCGTCTGCGGAGATAATATGCATCGGCGTGTTCATCCCTAACGGCGTTGTCTGAAATCTGGCCGCCTTGTCAGAGGTGCGGCCTTGGGCGGCACCTTAAGCAAGCCTGTGGGATGCGTCAATATATATTACATATTTGGCGAGGGTGAAAGCCTCATATGATGCGGTGCGGCATAAGATTATGAGATTATTGCATAATGCCGTGCGGTGACGTTTTCTCCACAGGCCGCTATTGACGTCATGCACCCGCTCTGCGATACATATAAATAATATAAATTAGGGAGGTCTTATGCCTGTGACCAGTCTGAACCGGCGCGCCGCTTGCCTCAGTCTTCTCGGGGGGATGGCGGCTCTGGCCGTGCCCTTCCGCTCGGATGCCGACGCGCGCTTCGACGAGCGTATCAAAGTGTTTCGTCTGGATGGTGACGGCGTCACCTACGCCTTTGGGATCGACAGCGTCGGGCAGATTCAGGCCCTGCACTGGGGCGGGTCGCTGGCGGTGGATGATCCGTTGCCGGCCGCGCCCAATCCGTCCGACTTTTCCGGCTTCGACCGGGCCAACTCGGTCACGCCGCTGGAATATGTGGCCTTCGGTGGCGGTCTGGTCACTGAGCCCTCTCTGAAAGTCGCCTTCCCGGACGGTGGGCGTGATCTGGTCCTGCGCTATGCCGGTCATGAGATGACGGCAGAAGGCATCCGCGTGCGCCTGAAGGACATTTCGGCCGAGGTGCACGTTGAACTGACCTATGGCATGGATAAGGCGACGGGTATGTTGTCGCGTTCGGCGCGGGTTTACAACCGCACGCGCCGACCGCTGCGCATTGATCAGATGGCCGCAGCGACGCTCAACCTGCCCTTCGCGGACGATTACGAACTGCATTACCTGACCGGGCGATGGGCGGGGGAATGGACGGTGCAAAAGCGCCCGCTGGAGGCAGGGAGCACCGTTCTGGAAAGCCGGCTGGGCATGACCGGCTCGCAGAACAATCCGTGGTTCGCCGTCGGCCGCAAGGATGTGAGCGAAGAAGAGAACGGGCCGGTCTGGTTCGGGGCGCTGGCCTGGAGCGGGTCGTGGCGGATGGTCTTCGAAAAGGACATTCTCGGCCAGTCGCGTATAACGGCAGGCTATAATCCCTTCGATTTTGCCTATCTGCTGAAACCCGGTGAAAGCCTTGAAACCCCGGTCTTCTACGCGGGCTATTCGCCGGACGGTATGGGCGGCGCATCGCGCCGGATGCACCGCTTTCAGCGCACCGTCATTCTCCCCGGTGCCCCGGCACCCAAGCTGCGCCCGGTGCTGTACAATTCATGGGAAGCGACCGAATTCGCGGTTACGGAACAGGGGCAGGTCGCTCTGGCGGAAAAGGCGGCGACTCTGGGGGTCGAACGCTTCGTCATGGATGATGGCTGGTTCGGCAAACGCAATAATGACCGCGCCGGGCTGGGGGACTGGACCGTCAACCGCGAAAAGTTCCCGCAAGGTTTGACGCCGCTGATCCGCCGTGTGCGGGAGCTGGGCATGGAGTTTGGCCTGTGGGTTGAGCCGGAAATGGTCAATCCCGACAGCGATCTTTACCGCGCGCATCCGGACTGGGTCATCAATTTCAAGGGCCGCCCGCGCAGCGAGGGGCGCAACCAGATGGTGCTCAATCTGGCGCGTAAGGAGGTGTGCGATTACATCATCAAATCGCTCGACCTGCTGCTCAGCGAAAACGACATCGCCTTCCTCAAATGGGACCATAATCGCAGTTGGTCCGAGCCGGGCTGGCCGGAACGGCCGGTGGCGGAGCAACAAAGACTGTATGTTGATTATACCCGCAACCTCTATGCCATTCTGGCGGAAATCCGGCGGCGTCACCCCAGGGTGGAAATCGAATCCTGTGCCGGTGGTGGCGGGCGGGTCGATCTGGGCATCATGCGCTTTTCCGATCAGGTCTGGCCGACGGACAATACCGACCCCTTCGACCGCCTCAAAATGCGGGATGGCTTTTCTCAGGCCTATATGCCCGGTGTGATGATGGCGTGGGTGACCGCTTCGCCCAACTGGGTCAACAAGCGTTCGACCTCGCTGGAATACCGCTTCCTGTCGGCCATGCAGGGGTGTCTGGGCATCGGAGACAATCTGAACCACTGGACGCCGGACGAGTTTGCCACGGCTAAACGCCTCATCGCCGAATACAAAGCCATGCGTGCCACGGTTCAGCGCGGCGATCTATACCGGTTGATCTCACCGCAGGACAATTCACCGCGCTCGGCCACCCTGTCGGTATCGGGTACCCGACGTCAGGCCGTGCTGTTCGCTTTCCTGCATTCCAGTTCCAAATTCGAAACCGCACCCCGCATTCAACTGCGCGGGCTGGAGCCTCAGACGCGCTACGCCGTTCGTGCCATTGCCGGGACTGTGGCGGACGATACGCCAAAGGTCGCCAGCGGTGCCTACTGGATGAATCACGGCGTGAAACTGCCGCTCAGGGGCGATTTTCAGGCCGCAGCCTGTGTGTTCGATGCCGTCTGAAACCCGTTTGGCAGATGACAGAATTAACTACCAAGGAGTTGACTGATGATGGCCTTCGATGCCTCCGCCTTTGAACGCTCGCTGGGAGGTGCGGCCGCTGAACTGGACCGCGCGGCGGCCTATGGTCAGAGCCTGTCCGCAGACATAGACCGCATCTATTTCGTGGCGCCGGGGGCTCCCAACCGTATCATGCAGGGCCTGCGTTACTGGATCGAAAGCCTGAGCCGGACGCTTGAGGTCCGCTGCGGCTATCCGGCGGAGTTCATGGCCATGTCGCCGCCGCGCCTGGATGACCGCACCCTTGTCGTGCTGGCCTCCAAGTCGGGGCGTACCAAGGAATCCGTGGAGATGGCGCAGTGGCTGAGCGACAAGCCCTGCCGCACCCTGGTGGTCACGCAATCCGATGACCGACCCATTGCGGGCTTTGTTGACACCCGCTTCCTGCTGGGGGACACGCCTGAGCCCTTTTATGGCGTGTTCATGATCCTTCAGGCCCTGACAGGCGGGCTCCTGGCGGGCCGGGACGGCTGGCCGCATCTGGACCATCTGCTTGAATCCCTGCGGGCCTTGCCGGCCGTGCTGGCCCAGACCGTAGAGGCGCAGGACGACCGGGCCCGCTCTGTCGCCGAACGCCTCAAGAGCGATCGTACCGTTTATTTTATCGCCGCCGGTCCCATGTTCACCATGGCCTACTATGTAGGGGTGTGCATTCTTCAAGAGAGCCAGTGGATGCACTGCGTTCCGGTGGAGGCCGCCGAATGGTTCCACGGCCCATTCGAAATACTGGATGACACCTTGCCCGTTGTGGTGATGCTGGGGGAGGATACCAGCCGCCCGATCGCCGAGCGGGCGCTCGCCTTCTGTCAGCGCTACACGCCGCGCACCGAGGTCTATGATTCGCGCGATATGGCCATGCCCGGCATTGATCCGCTTATCCGGCCGATTGTCGCGCCCTATGTGACGGGGATAGCGGTGGAACGTATTGCTGCGCACCTCGCGCACCTGCATCAGCAACCGCTTAGCAATACGCGCTATATGGGCAAAGTGCCCTATTAGGCGTGCCGTTAGCCCCAGACCGCCAGAGAAAAACTTATACCGTATCCGGGCAATTGCGTGTTTCGAAAATTTCTGATGTAAAGAGGCCCATTACCGCCCGTTGAGGGGGCGTCTGTGCAGAGGTGCGGGTGAAAAAGGCGAAACCGACGATTGATGATGTCGCGGCCTTGTCAGGTGTGGGCCGCACCACGGTTTCACGGGTACTCAATAACGGGCCGAATGTGCGCCCGGAAGTCCGTATGCGCGTACTGGAAGCGGTCGAAAAACTTCAGTATAAGGTCAATGCGCAGGCGCGCTTTCTGGCTGGGGGGCGTTCGCAGCTCCTGGCGCTGATCCATGCCTCGGATCTCGATTCGGAGCCAAACTCCTACTACTATTCGGGTCTGGAGCTGGGCGCGCTGCGGGCCTGCGCGCCGGCGGGTTTTCAGCTTCTGATGCACGGCGTGAATCAGCACAGCCTCGACCGGGTGCAGAAAATCATCGATTTCATCGCCTCGCGCCGTTGCGACGGGGTCATACTGACCCCGCCCTTTTCCGATGACGCGGACCTGCATCAGGCCCTGTTGCGGCAAAATATTGCGCATGTCGCGGTTTCGCCGGGCGATGGATTGCGCCGTCAAATGGCCGGCGTCGGCATGGACGATGAAGTGGCCGGGTATGAAATCACCCGTTATCTGCTGGGGCTCGGTCATCGGCGGTTTGCCTTCCTGCAGGGTCTGGAAAGCCACACCTCGGCTGAAAGCCGTTATGCCGGGTACAGGCGCGCTTTGGGCGAAGCCGGCCTCTCGCCGGACGCCATGCCGACGGCCCGCGGCAACTTTACCTTCCGCTCAGGTGCCGATCAGTCGGTTGACTTGCTGAAGGGGCCGCAACGCCCGACCGCGCTGATCTGCGCCAATGACGACATGGCTACGGGCGCGCTGTTTGCAGCGCATCGTATGGGCCTGAGCTTGCCCGCTGACCTGTCCGTGGTGGGGTTTGACGATACGCCCGTCTCTGAAGTGGTGTGGCCGCCCCTGACGACCATCCATCAGCCGATCCGCCAGATCGGGGCGCGGGCCGTCGAAAAGCTGATCGAGGTCTTGAACGGCGTGGAGAGTCAGGAATTCGGCTTCGAAGTGGTGCCGCACCGCCTCATCGTGCGCGAGTCGGCCACTCAGATCTGAGCCGCGCGCGCGACAGCACACCGGTTACGCGCCTTCGGACACCTCACTCCCAATAAAACATGTGCAGTCTGTGTGCACTGGCGTTACCATGTGGGGAAATAGGGATTGCGGATGCCGAGGCGTTCGCCGAGAGGCCCTGAGTGAGTTGGATGACTAAAAATCAAGCGTTTAAATTTTCCGTTGCCCCAATGATGGACTGGACGGACCGGCATTGCCGGGCTTTTCACCGGACCCTGACGAAGGGCGCGCTGCTCTATACGGAGATGGTAACCTCGCGGGCGGTCATTAATGGCGACCGTCAGAAGCTGCTGGGTTTTTCCGAAGTCGAGCACCCGGTGGCGCTGCAACTGGGCGGGTCTGAGCCGGATGAACTGGCGGCCTGCGCGAAGATCGCTGAAGACTGGGGCTATGACGAGGTCAATCTCAACTGCGGTTGTCCGTCCGATCGCGTGCAGTCGGGGTCGTTCGGGGCTTGTCTGATGCGTGAGCCGCAGCTTGTCGCTGATTGTATGCAGGCCATGGGTGAGGCGACCCGGCTGCCCGTGACCGTTAAATGCCGCATCGGGGTGGACGATCAAGACGAAGAGACGGCCCTGTTTGCGCTGGTCGAAGCCTGCCGCCAGGCGGGAGTGCGGACCTTTATCGTCCATGCGCGCAAGGCGTGGCTCAAGGGCCTGTCGCCCAAGGAAAACCGCGACATCCCGCCGCTGAACTATGAGCTGGTCTATGCCCTAAAGCGCGCCTATCCGGATTTGACGATCTCGATCAATGGCGGCATCAGCACGCTGGAGGCGGCTGAGACGCATCTGAAACACGTCGATGGCGTCATGCTGGGCCGTGCGGCCTATCATGAACCGGCCCTGCTGGGGCAGGTGGACCGGCGCATCTTTGGCGCAGAGGGCGATGTGGGGCCGTTCGAGGCGCTGGAGGCCTATCGCCTCTATATGGAAGCACAACTAGCCACCGGGGTGCATTTGCCGGCCATCACGCGCCATATGCTGGGTCTGATGCACGGTCTCCCGGGGGCGCGGGCCTTCCGGCGCATCCTGACCGTGGAGTCCATTCGACCCGGAGCGGGTATAGAGGTGTTGGATCAGGCCATCGACGCCGTACGCGATGCCATGGCTGCGTCACAGGCGCGGCGCGAAGCCTATGCGGCCAGTCTTACGGACGCAGGATAAGGCTGCCCTGGGTGGCTTCGAAGCGGCTGAGACGTCCCAGATAGCTCATGCCCAGAAGCGAGCTGGACAGGCCGTTGGGAATAACCAGGGCTTCGACATTGTCCATCTGGCTCTGGCCGATCTGCATATGGTCGATGACGACACGCGCGGCCTGCGTCTTGCCGCTGGCCGTGGTGACGTCCTGATCGTAGCTGAGGGTGTTCAGGTTGATCCCCAGACGGCGGGCGTCCTGCGGCGTAAGAGCGACGACCGAGGCCCCGGTATCGACCAGAAACTTGACCGTCGTCGTATTAACCCGCGCTTCGGCCCAGTAGTGGCCGTCCGCCGCTTTGGGTATGGCGGTAACCCCGCCTATGCTGCTGGGTGAGGACAGGCTCTGGCTCTGAGAGGTCTGGGCCACGATGGCGGTTTCGTCCCCACGCGAGGTGAAGCCTTCATGCCGAACCACGAGCAGGCCCGTCGCCACCGCGCTGGTGATGGCGCATCCCAGGATAAAGGCAGATTTCAGCATGACGTTTTCACCAACCACCGCTTCCGGGTCGCCCGTTGAGGGCCGCCGGTCTTTTCCGGCCTGATCGCAGTCTAGAGGGATAAGGTTTTTTTATCGTGAATCGCCAGAATGGGGCGTGTTCGGACGAATTTGGTATGAAAAATTATCTTTCGAAAAATAAATAAAACAATTAATTCAGATACATAAGAAGCTCTTAATCCATTTTTTACTCCGGTTACGGAATGTTTATTGTGCATTTCTGCGTTCCGTGCAATATTGGTATCCGACGCGACGACGGCTGAGAGAGGTGAGAGTCCCCTGAGAGTTTGCGACGCGTCTTCTTGTTCATCTTGTCATGAAAAAGGAGGCGCATTGTGATGAACGACAATGAAAAGAAACAACACGCTATGACTTCGTTCGCCCTGTTCGGCGGGGTATTTTTAGGCCAGAAGCCCAAATCCGGGCCGATACAGAGCCGGCCGCAGGATTTCAGACCCTTCGGGCGTAAATAGAGCGATCGGTCAAATAGAGCGTGACGCAAACCGTAAACGCAAAAAGCCCTCCGCGAGTGATCGCGGAGGGCTTTTTTCAGACGTCGGAAGACGACTTAGTTGGCGGCCAGCTTAACGCCCGCCTTGGCTTCCGCAGCGGCCATGTTCGGCGATGCCTTGGTGATCTTCACTGACGGATTGGAACCGCCCGCGCCGAAGCGTGCGGTGCCTTCGACCCAGTACAGGCCGTCCGCGCCGAGGAAGTTGTACTTGAATTCGATGGCGTAGGTACCCGCGCGCACGTCGCAGGCATTGACGTTGACCATCTGCTTACCGGTGACCGGGACGACCTTCGACACGGCGGCCTTGGCAAGACCAGCCAGGGTGGAGCCCGCCTCGGCCTGTTGCGAATCGTCGCACTCGGTGGCTTGGGCGGCGCCCGTCATACCCAGAACGGCGACGGCGGCAATCATCAGGCTTTTCTTGATCATGTTTTGTAGCTCCTTGAGGTTCTTCAGGATGGCTACACACTACAAGATAATGAATAATCTTAAGTTAAACAGGGAGTTAAGAAATTTTTACAGAGGTTAACTCCGTTATTTCAATCACTTGAAATATAAGGGGCAAACCTTAACAGCGCAAATGGGGCGAAAAAATATGAACGCGATGCGCAAAAAAGGCCGCCGGGAACCCGATTGCGAGCTGCCCGGCGGCGCTTGCAGGCTTAGTTCGACGCCAGCTTGATGCCGGCCTTGGCTTCGGCGGCGGCCAGGTTCGGGCTCAGGCGCTTCAGCTTCAGTTCGGTAACGGCCGAACCGTTGTACTTGGCCGTCCCTTCGACCCAGTACAGGCCGCCGGCACCGAGGAAGTTGTATTTGAATTCGGCTACCGCGGTCTTGCCCGCGGCATCGCAGGTATTCAGGCTCACCATCTGCTTGCCTTCAATGGCCACGGCCTTCGACACGGCGGCTGAGGTGGCGGCCGCGATCGCCTTACCGGCGGCGGCTTCCTGGGCTTCATCACACTCGGCAAAGGCCGGAGCGGCGAGGGCGGTCAGGGCGAGAGCGGAGAAGATAACGGCTTTCACGACTAATACTCTTTCTGAATGAACACTGGGCATTCGGCCCATCGGGAGGAGGAATACAGGATGCGTTGGATAGCGCGAGTTTAATATACCTATGAGTGTTTAATTGCCGGTGAATCTATTGTGCGTCGCGGCAAATTTTTACGGCTCAAAACGTTTTCAGTTGGCATGAGGGCATGAAAAAGCCCCTCCGGAGGGGCCTCCGGAGGGGTTTCTTAGTCTGGGACGTTTCGCCGGCTTTAGGCGGCGGTCAGTTCGGACAGGAAGCGGCGGATATTCTCGCTCATGGCTTCCGTCCGCTGCGTCAGCTGACGGGCAGCGCCCAGCATTTCAGTCGAGGCCTTTTCCGTATCGGCGGCCGAAGCCGACAGTTGCGATACCGACGAAGAGGCGGTGGTGGTGCCGTCCGAGGCTTCGTTAACATTGCGGGCGATTTCGTTCGTCGCGTCGCCTTGCTGGTGCACCGAGTCGGCAATGGACGAAGCGATTTCGTTCATGTGCTTGATCGTCGCACCGATGCCGCGGATGGCCGAGACGCCGTTCTGGGCCGCCGTCTGGATGTCCTTGATACGTTCGCGGATTTCGTCGGTGGCCTTGGCGGTTTGCTGGGCCAGCGACTTCACTTCCGAGGCCACGACCGCAAAGCCCTTACCGGCTTCACCGGCGCGCGCCGATTCGATGGTGGCGTTCAGCGCCAGGAGGTTGGTTTGCTGAGCGATGGCGTTGATGAGATCGACGACTTCACCGATCTGATCCGCCGCACGGCTCAGTTCGACCATCGACTCGTTAGTCTTGTCGGCTTCCGACACGGCTTCGGCGGCGATTTCCACCGAGCGAACGGCCTGATCACCGATGACGCCGATTGAGGCCGACAGTTCGGTGGTTGCCGAGGCGACGTTTTGCACATTGTCAGCCGAGTTGCGGATCGAGGACACCGCCGATTGCGAGCGGCGCTCGTTTTCCTGCGCAATGGTCAGAAGGGTGCGGCCGTTGGCATCGAGGTCCGAAGCGGCTGCCGACAGGGCGTCCAGCATGTCCTGAGCCTCGTGACGGAAGCGTTCGGCCAGTTCCGACATCTGACGGGCGCGCTCTTCGCGGGTTTTCATCGTCGCGGCTTCGATTTCGGCCAGACGCAGCTTTTCTTCGGCATTGGCCTTGAAGACGTTAAGGCTATCGACGACCGATTTCAGTTCGTCGCCACGGGCGAGCGATTGAATGTCCACGTTCAGATTGCCACGTGCCAGTTCTTCGGTCGTCTTGGCGATGCGGTTGATCCCGGTCACCGTGGCGCGCGAGAAGAAGAAGGCGATACCGCAGGACAGGACGGCCATCACGGCGGCGAAGATGGTCAGGAGCGAGATGCCCGCCGTCTGGGCCGCGCGGGCCGCTTCGGCATCAGCCTTGGCCTTGGCGACCTGACCGGCAATGATCTTGTCCGAGATCTGCGACATCTTGGCATAGCCGTCGTCGAACTGCGACATCAGCGGAGCCACCGACGGGAAGTCGACGGTCATGACGGAACCGGCAAATTCGACGGCCTCCTTATAGGTCTTCACTTCCTTGCCGAGGTTCTCAAGGTCTTTTTTCTTTTCGGCATCGGTGGTGGCCGCCGCCATGGTCTTGAGGCTGGCTTCGATCTTCCCCAGATCCTGCACAACCAGCGCGACCTTCTGATCGGCATTGGTACCGGCACCCGAAGCCTGATCGGTCATGGCGCGGAAGAGCTGACCATTGGCTTCCTTGATGGCCGACTTGATGTCGCCCATGGCCTGAACGGCGGGGAGGCTCTGGGTATTGATGGCTTCGATAGCCTTACCCTGCGTGTTCATCACGGTCACGGCGCCGAAGGCAAGCGCGACGATCAGCGCCGTGGCGACGGCGGCCGGAGTCATGAACTTCAGCGTGAAGGACAGGTTGGAGATGCTCAGCTTGCCGCCGGCAGATTTCGACTTCGTCATTATGGCCCCTGACAATTTCTGGTGTCTGTTCCCCGGTGCGGTACTGCGGGACCGTCCGGAAGAGTGGTTCTTTCAAGGGCCCCGGCGCGTGATCCGACTCACCACGCGGCCTAAGACCCCGGATTGTCACGCAAGTTGCCAGAACATAGTTGTTGAAACCCTAACACTGAGGATTTTTTTTGTAATACAATATAATAGAAGTAACCAATGAAAAGAGCGCCCCGGGCGTGCCAAGGCGCTGTTTTTAAAGAATTCTTCGTTAAGAGGGGCGGTCGAAGGCAGATCAGGGACGGCTGGGGGCGGTCGTTTTTATCGCCTGAGTGAGCGCCTGAGCGTCCTCGCCCTTAACCTGCGCCGACAGGGCCACCGACTTTGTGGCTGTGTCCTTGGCGTTGTCACGCAGATGACTGAGCGTTTCGGACGGCTTTGTTTCCACCGGTGCGGCCGACGAGGCCGAAGCGGCGGTCAGATCACTCTCCTTCGCCTTTTCGAGCGTCGGCACCGCCGAGGGGCGAACTTGATCTGCAGCGGCCAGCATCTGAGCGCCGCGGCTGGAGAACTGATAGAAGGCGTGGTTGCCGATGGTGGCGGTGCGCTGCATACGGTCCGCCCAGTCCGGCGAGATGCCCAGAACGTGGAAATGGGTCGAAGCGCCTACCGACTTCATCACATAGCCGTCCAGCGCATCTTCGGCGACGGTGCGCGCCCGCTTCCAGGCCCAGCTTTCGACGCGGTTGGTCATGATGCCGTTGCAGGTGAAGCTGAACTGACAGCCCGTGCGCTTGACCGCGCCCTGATAGACGACATTGCAGATGGTCTTGGGATATGCCGGGTGGCGCACCCGGTTCAGGATCACCTGAGCCACGGCGCGCTGACCGGAATCGGTTTCGCCGCGCGCCTCATAATAGACGGCCTGAGTCAGGCAATCGAGGTCGGAGGCCGAACGGTTCTTGAGATCGAAGGGCGAGGCCGGTGCCGTGCGCGGCGTGGCCCGCATCAGGCCCAGATCAAGGCTGGCCTTCAGTACCGGGGCCTGCGCGGCCTCGGCCTTGTGCGTGCGCGCCGGGCTCACAAGCGAGGCAAACAGGTTGGTGCGCTGGCGGTCCTGACGCATCCGCATCGTGGCCACAGGCGAGGTGTAGGATTCGTGACGCATGACCAGCGCAATGGCGCGGCGGTCCAGATCGTCCTGCAGGGCGGCCACGCTCTTCTGGCCGTCGAGATGACGCAGACGGTCCGCGCCATAGGAATGATCGTTCAGGCTCATCAGGCTTTCGGCCTGTTCGCGGATTTGCGCATCGCGCGTCAGCTTGCCGCCCAGCCAGGCGGAGCCGAACGCCGCGGTCAGCATAAGACTGGAGCCGCCCGCAGCGGTCAACAGGCGCATCTGACGGCGCGTAAGAGACAGGTTCAGACCCAAAGGTGTCTTGTCCTCAGTAACGAGAGCGCACTGCGCTCCCTGACAGAGGGCAACCCCACCATACATTCTTCTGAATGCATCAGGCCCGCTCACAGTCAGGAGACGGGGCCTTCCGGGGGCGCCGGAGCCGACAAAGCGCACCAACGCTGCGCTATCGACGGCCCGTCTTATAGCCAGGAATATGGCAGAAATGTGTTAGGTGGTCAATCGCGTAAAAAGAGCATCAGTCCAGAGGGGGTATATGTGAGAATTTTTCTCACTTCCTGCCAATTTTTGGTCAAGATGTATGGCATCATGACTTTTTATTTTGCACAGTATTGAAGAGATAAGCTTGTCCGATCTTTTCTTTCGATATTCATGGCGTGTCCATTTAAATTTTTGATAATTACAATTTAACGAAGTTTACTCACGTGGCGCAGAAGTGAAACTCAGGCAGGGCACATGTATAGAACATTGTTACGTGAAAATTGGGATTTCAAGGCACTGGAATCACGAGTGAATCCTCTCACAGGGGCGGAGTCACGAAAACTTGAAGGCCGCGGAGGTCGCGATTTTAGCGCCCCGCGTAAAAGCCGAGCCTCGGCCCTTTTCATTTTTTTGCGGAACGCTATGTTATGTTCATGAACCGTTCTCATCTCGCCCGCCTCATTTTTGACGATGGCCGCCGTCACGCGCCCGAAACCGGTGCGCAGGACTTCCCGCCAACCCTTTGGTCGCCGCACCGGCCTGATCGCCCGGAAAAGTCCGAAGGCGGGCGGCGGTTTGTATTGCATTCGGCCTATGAGCCGGCGGGTGATCAGCCGACGGCCATTGCCGAGCTGGTCGAAGGGGCCAATGCCCGCGAACGCGATCAGGTGCTCCTGGGCGTCACCGGGTCAGGCAAGACCTTTACCATGGCCAAGGTGATCGAGCAGACCCAGCGTCCGGCGCTGATTCTGGCACACAACAAGACATTGGCGGCGCAGCTCTACAGTGAGTTCAAGGCCTTCTTTCCGGAAAACGCGGTCGAGTATTTCGTTTCCTACTACGACTATTATCAGCCGGAAGCCTATGTGCCGCGTACCGACACCTATATTGAGAAGGACTCGTCGATCAACGAGCAGATCGACCGGATGCGCCACGCGGCGACGCGCGCCATCCTTGAACGCGACGACGTCATCGTGGTGGCTTCGGTGTCGTGCATCTACGGTATCGGTTCGGTCGAAACCTATACGGCTATGACCTTCGAGCTGAAGGTGGGGCAAACCATAGATGAGGCGCAGTTGCGCGCCGATCTGGTAGCGCTGCAATACAAGCGTAATGACGCGGCCTTTGAGCGCGGCACCTTCCGTCGCCGCGGCGACGTCATAGAAATCTTCCCGGCCCACTACGAAGACCGCGCCTGGCGGGTGTCTTTGTTCGGCGATGAGATCGAGGCCCTGACCGAGTTCGACCCGCTGACCGGCAAGAAGACGGCGGATCTTAAAGACCTTAAGGTCTATGCCGCCAGTCACTATGTGACGCCGCGTCCGACCCTGCGTCAGGCCATAGACCGCATCAAGGCCGAGTTGAAGTTGCGGCTGGATCAGCTCCACGCCGAGGGTAAGCTGCTGGAGGCGCAGCGCCTTGAGCAGCGTACCACCTTTGATCTGGAGATGATGGAAGCCACCGGGGCCTGCGCGGGTATCGAAAACTATTCGCGCTATCTGACGGGACGGGCGCCGGGCGAGCCGCCGCCGACTTTTTTTGAATATCTGCCGGAAAACGCGCTGTTGTTCGTCGATGAAAGCCACGTTACCGTACCGCAGATCGGCGGTATGTATCGCGGCGACTTTGCGCGTAAGTCGGTGCTGGCCGAATACGGCTTCCGCCTGCCGTCATGCATGGATAACCGGCCGCTGAAGTTTGAGGAGTGGGAGGCGATGCGGCCGCAGACCGTGCACGTCTCGGCGACGCCCGGCAACTGGGAGATGGAACAGACCGGCGGAGTCTTTACCGAACAGGTGATCCGTCCGACCGGCCTGATCGACCCGCCGGTCGAAATCCGCCCCGTTTCGACTAATGGCGCCAATCAGGTCGATGACGTGATTGCCGAGGTGCGCGAAGTGGCCAAAAACGGCTATCGCTCTCTGGTTACGGTGCTGACCAAGAAGATGGCGGAAAACCTGACCGAATATATGCACGAGCAGGGCATCCGGGTGCGCTATATGCACTCCGACATCGACACGCTGGAGCGCATCGAGATCATCCGCGACCTGCGGCTGGGGGCGTTCGACGTTCTGGTGGGGATCAACCTGCTGCGCGAAGGCCTCGACATCCCCGAATGTGGCTTTGTGGCCATACTTGATGCCGACAAGGAAGGCTTCCTGCGTTCGGAAACCTCGCTGATCCAGACCATAGGGCGGGCGGCGCGTAACGTCGAAGGCCGCGTCATCCTCTATGCCGACAAGATGACCGGCTCGATGGAACGTGCGCTGGCCGAAACCAGCCGCCGCCGTGAAAAGCAGATGGCCTACAATGCCGAACACGGCATCACGCCGGAAAGCGTCAAGCGCGGCATTTCCGATATTCTAGATAGTCCGTATGAAAGGGCAGACCGCGTTCAGGTGCCGGTCGGCGTGGCGGCCAAGGACTCGAAACCCTTTCTGGGCTCGAACTTTCAGGCGACGCTTAAGGACCTTGAGACGCGGATGCGTGAGGCGGCGGGCAATCTGGAGTTTGAAGAGGCCGCGCGCCTGCGCGACGAGATCAAGCGGCTCAAACTGCTCGATCTGGAGTTCGCCAAGGATATGATCGGCGGCGATGGCAGCTAGGGCGGGCGGCGCTTGAAACCGCGGTTTTGGCCTGACCCGGCCGACTGCCGCCCTTCGGCCTGATCGGGGGATTCGTTTCGCCTCACGCCTGGCGCATTTCAATGCGCGACTGATGCGCGTGCGTCACGCCCCTGTTACGAAAATGTGCCAGTTTGAGACGAAACCCGCTGGATTTCCGCGGCGAAATGCCTCACTCTGTGGCCCAGCCTGTGCATAACCTGTGATCAGGGCCCTGGCGCGTTTCAAATCGGCTGATGTCAGGACATTTCGGGGCGCACAGAGAAGAGGTTGGGGTGTGATATGCGTAGAACCAGATTGAATGTGGTGCCGCCCTCGACAAAGGGGGTGGCGATCGAAGCCGAGATGATGGGCGGCGGGGGCGAGCCGGTCCACGAGGTTATCAATGTCGTGCCCGTGACCCTCAACACGACCAACAGCCTGCAATCCCTTGTCGATGCGACGGTTTCGGCGCGCGAAAGCCGCACGCAACGTGTGCGTCGCCTCCAGGAGGAGGCCAAGGCACTGGCGCGTGAGCAGATTTCCGAGCTGGAAATCCTGATCGACGCCACGGCGAAGATGGCCAATGAGATCGCCGAAGGCGGCGAGGCCTATCCGGTGGGGGCGCGCGAACTGAGCCGTCGTCTGGCGGATGAATTGCCGCGCACGCTGCAAACCTTGCGCATCGTTACCAAAAAGAGCCTCTGAACCTGTATTTTGTGGGTTCTGCGGCCATAACCTTCACAATTCGACTCGCCTGTCTGGGGTTTTGCCCTTACATCTGTTGCCTCCGTAACGGACAGGGAGGCACAGAACATGGCCGGGTTTATAAAGTCAGGTGTGACTCTCTCTTTGCTGACCTCTGTGGTCCTGATGACGGGGTGCGGCAAGAAAGAAGCGCCGCCCGCCCCTGAGCCCGCCCCGGCACCGGCCTCCGCAGCCGCGCCGGAGCCGAAACCGCAGGAACCGTTGCCCGCGCGTCGCCCCGGCCTGTGGGAGACCACCCTCAGCGAAGAGGGCTCGGAAAGTCAGGCGCAGACCATGCGTATCTGTATCGACGCCGCTACGGAAAAAGAGCTGGGCATTACCGGCACCGACCTCAACGGCAATCGCTGCCGCTATACGACGGTGAGCCATCTGGAGGACGGAACCTGGGGCATTCTGGCCGAATGCAATATGGGCTCTGGCGGCAAGATGGAAGTGTCGGGCAGTATCACCGGCGAATATACGCGCGACTATACTATGACACTGCGTACTCAGACGACGGGGGCGGCGCTGGCGCACATGAACCGCGTGGTCAATATGAAGATCAAATCTAAACGCCTTAGCCCCTGCAAACCGGATCAGAAGCCCGGTGATGTGAGCTTGCCCGGCGGTGACGTCAGCTTCAACCTATTCGACATGGCCGGGCGCGAGCCGGGCAAGGCGAAGTAGGTCAGACCAACCAGCTATTGGGGTTGGGGATCGGGCGTTTATGGAAGACGTGGTTGAAGCCCATGGTGCAGCGGCCGACGATCCACAGGAACAGCGCGAAGACGAGGATCAGCACGATGCCGCCCAGTACCACGCTCGACATCACCGGTGAGGTCAGCAGTACCACCAGCGGCACGAAGGCCAATATGCCCACCCAGAAGGTCTTTTTCTGAAACGCGTAGTGGGTTTTGAGCCAGTCCGGGGATTCGTCCTGAAAGAGATAGATCAGGGTAATGGCAACGACGCCCGAAATGCCACCGACGATCAGGAAAAACAGCAGCAGGTAGTTGACGATGGGGATGATCGTCGTGTCGCTGAGTTTGGTGCGGGTGGCGGGCACAGTCATTTTATATCCGGATCGAGTTCAGGTACCAGAACAAGCACGTCCGTCACGCCTATATCAAGCCCCATCTGCGACAAAAGCGTCGTAATCTGCCCACGGTGGTGGGTTTGGTGATTGAAAACATGGCTCAGCACCAGCCCCAGCGGCTTGGTATGGGCATCGCCATTGACGCGGCGATAGGTGACGGGGGTTTCCAGATCGGCGTCGCTCAGGCCCTCACTATAGCTCAGCCACAGATGATCCAGTTCCCTGCGCACCGGCGCGAAGGCGCTCAGTTCGCTATAGAGCGCGTCATTGAGGCCCTTTGGCTGCGGCAGGGTCTTGGCGGCCGACAGCGCGCTGCCGCTCGTATGGCCGCTCAAACGGCCCATCCAGATCAGGTCCGCCACGATCAGGTGGTTGAGCGTCCCCCACACCGAACCGAAAAAAGCCCCTGTATCGGCGTGGAAATCGGCGTCGGGATGCGCGGCCATCAGCTC
Source organism: Asticcacaulis sp. DW145 (assembly GCF_037101385.1). Classification (NCBI taxonomy): domain Bacteria; kingdom Pseudomonadati; phylum Pseudomonadota; class Alphaproteobacteria; order Caulobacterales; family Caulobacteraceae; genus Asticcacaulis; species Asticcacaulis sp. DW145. The sequence goes on from NZ_AP029024.1 coordinate 544,684, forward strand.
CAGCAGCCTGGCGTTCATCCACTGGTTATAGCGGGCCATCAGACCCAGATGCGTCTTATGTGTCACTTGCTTATCACCACGATGCAGCCGGAACGGTCAGCATCAGCCAGGGCTTCGGGCTTGGAGATGCGGATACGCACCTCTTCGGCCTGCGGTAGGGCCAGCACGGCCTCGGCCAGGTCCTCGGCCAGGGTTTCGACCAGCTTGATATGGCCGCGCGCGATGAGGTCGCGCGCCAGATTGCCGACCATCTCGTAATTCAGCGTGTCTTTCAGGCCCTTGATCTCATGCCGGCCGATGCGGATATCCGCGTCGATGATCAGGGGCTGGGTGCGGCCGTGTTCGTAGTCATAGACGCCGATGGCAGCTTCGACCCTTAGCCCTTCGACAAAGACATGGCGGCTGATCAGAGGCATGGGCTGTCCTTTCGGCCCCACACATCGGGCGGCAGGAGATCGTTGATCGACAGATCGGCCCGATGGCACCAGTCGGCCAGACGCGGGCCGTGGCTGAGGTCGTCGGGCGTCAGTATGACCGTATTGGTCGGGGTTTCTTCGATTTCAAAGCGCACGCACGCAAAGTCCGGCACATTGGCGGACAAGATGGCGTTTAGCTTGTGATAGAGGGCTAGCGCCACCCCTTCGGTCGTCGGGTCGCCCGGAATGATCAGCAAACGCGGCAGCAGATCGGGCTCATGCGCCTGAAAAAAGCCGATCAGCGGGTCATCGGCCCCCAGTTGAAAGGCGTGATCAAGCGCGTCATCGACAAAGCGATGCCAGTCGCGCTTGAGCGCATCAAAGCTCTGGGCGTAGTTGGATTGCCCCCACTTCACCGTGTCCGGCGATTTGGCCTTCAGCGTCACGCGCACGAATTCATTATGGCCGTGCGGGGTCGCGCACTTCGACGAACGGTCGGCGCGCAACCGGTGAGCCATGGAAAAACGACGGGTGAACTGAATCTGCACGGGAAGGGCCTTTTCTTGAGCGGCAGCTAAAAGCGCAAAAGCCCGCGTGAGTCAAATCACGCGCCGTATCTGGAAGTATTGGCCACGAAAAACACGAAATGCATAACATCGGGTGGTCCTCGCCCGAAGGGCTGTTAGCCTCGTTTGTGAGCGACTATCAAGGGCGCTTCGCGCAAGGCTTCAATACAGCGGATTTCGTGATTTTCGTGGTTAGAATCTGCGGCCAAATTTTACCACGCACCGATCTTGGCGTCCTGACGGTGGTGGTCCTCTTCGGCCAGCAGGCGGATGGCTTCCAGCGCCGCCATGCAGCCCATGCCGGCCGCCGTTACCGCCTGACGGTACACGTCGTCGGTCACATCGCCCGCCGCGAAGACGCCCTTGATGGCGGTCTTCGGCGTGCCGGGTTCGACCTTCAGGTAGCCGCCGGCATTGGTTTCAAGCTGCCCCTGGAACAATTGTGAGGACGGTGCGTGACCGATGGCGATAAACACGCCGTCCAGCGGCAGTTCGTGCGTATCGCCCGTATGGACGTTTTTCAGGCGCACGCCGGTAACGCTGGCCCCGCCGAATTCATTGGTTTCACCCAGAATCTCGTCGATGGCCGAATTCCATACCGGCTGAATCTTCGGCTCCGAATACATGCGTTCGGCCAGAATCTTTTCCGAACGTACCGAGTCGCGGCGGTGGATCAGATAGACCTTTGAGGCGAACTTGGTGAGGAACAGAGCCTCTTCGACCGCCGTATTGCCGCCGCCGACCACGGCCACCGTCTTGTTGCGGTAGAAGAAACCGTCGCAGGTGGCGCAGGCCGACACACCGAAGCCCTGATAGGTCTTTTCGGACTCAAGGCCCAGCCACTTGGCCTGAGCGCCGGTCGAAATGATGACGGTTTCGGCCAGATAGACGTTCCCGGCATCGGTTTCGAGGCGGAAAGGCCGCTGGCTGAGGTCGGCCTTGACTACGATGTCGGTGATGACCTCGGTGCCCATGTGCTCGGCCTGTGCCTTCATCTGATCCATCAGCCACGGGCCCTGAATGACCTCGGCAAAGCCCGGATAGTTTTCGACATCGGTGGTGATGGTGAGCTGACCACCCGTCTGCGGGCCGGTGAACACCACTGGGTGCAGCAGGCCCCGCGCGGCATAGATGGCCGCTGTCCAGCCCGCCGGGCCGGAACCGATGATGGCACAACGAACAGTACGGGGCGTGGTCATTGGAGATTCGATTCTATCTTGGGGTAAACTGGCCCCTTAGATAATGACCGGCTGTCGCCTTGTCATCCCTCCGTTAAAGGCTGTTAACGTTTTTCGTCTGGGTGCGTTTGATTATACAGGGCGAGTAAGGCTTCGGCGGCGCGATGCGTCTCGTTCAGCGGCGTATATTTCCACGTGCGCAGTTCGCCCGACCATGGACGGGCGGCACCGTATTCCTGAAGCCCCTGATGGAAGCGGCCGAACTTCGCACCTGTACCGCGCGCATCCATGGGCAGGACGTGCACCGGCTTGCCCGTGGCGGCGGCTTCGGTGGCCATGTTCACGGAATCCTCGGTGACAAGAATGTGGTCGGCGGCGTTGAGAAAGGCGAAATAAGGATTGTCGCCCTTGCCCTCATAGATGATGCCGTCGAGGTCTTTCAGCCCCTCGGTCAGGATGGCGCGGGCGGCTTCGGGGGTACGGCGCGATACGCTGAGCAGCAGGGTGGCCTTCTTGCCTTTGACGGCGGCGCGAATCTGCTGGACGAGGGTTTCGGCGCGCGCCAGAGACATGTCATGGCTTTTGGAGCGCCCGCCGATCAGCGCGGCGACAAACGGGCCTTCGAATTTCGACAGGCTTTCGGCCCACGGGACGGCCTCACGGCTGAGGCGTTCCGGCGTGATGCGATGGGTCGAGCCCAGAATCGGCAAGACATTGTCGCCCTTCACCTCGTCGTGCTTCGGCGCAATGACCATGTCAAAGCGGCCGGACGGCACGCGCGGGTCCTGAAGCTGGACCACCAACGTCTTGCCCTGAGAGCGACGACGCATCCGCAGGGAATGGGGCAGGGTGGCGCGTCCGGCGGCGATCCAGATGTCGGGATAGGGCGGGCCGATGAGGTCGGAATCGCGCTTCAGCATCACATCGGGCCACAAACGCAGCGCAGTGGGCCAGCGATCGAACAGGCGGCGATAGCGGATGTGTCGGACGACGATCTGGGTCGGGGTGAGGGCCGCTATGGCTTCGGCCAGCCCCAGCACCTGATTGTGGATACCGGCGCGCCCGTCCGATACCGCCCAGACGATCAGCGGGCGGTCCGAGGGAATCTTCAGCGACTCTTCGGTTGTGACGGGCGGAGTTAACACGCTTCAATCCCAAGATGCGGAGACAGAAAAAGCCCCCACCACCGCATCTCACCTGCCGGGTGGCAGGCTCGTGCGGTCCCCCTCCCCAGCGAGCTGGGGAGGTATGAAATATGCCAAACTCCGGCGACGGGCCGCCCCGAGCCGGAGTTTGTCGATTCCAATCCCCACGTCCTGATCGTCAGATCAGGGCGTGAATTTAGCTAAATCCACTCGACCTTGAGGATTTCGTAGGCCTTGACGCCGGCGGGGGTGTTGACCTCCACCACGTCGCCCACTTCCTTGCCGATCATGGCGCGCGACAAAGGCGAGCTGAGCGAGATACGGCCCGCCTTGACGTCGGCTTCGTGTTCGCCGACGACCTGATAGCGGCCTTCTTCCTCGGTGTCCTCATCGACCACGGTGACGGTCGCGCCGAACTTGATCTGGTTCCCGGACAGCTTCGAAACGTCGATCACCTGGGCGCGGCTGATCTTGTCCTCGATCTCGGCGATCTGACCCTCGATCCAGCCCTGACGTTCCTTGGCCGCGTGATACTCGGCGTTTTCCGACAGGTCGCCATGCGAACGCGCTTCGGCGATCGCAGCGATAACGGCGGGACGCTCTACCGACTTCAAACGCTTGAGTTCGTCGTCGAGGCTCTGATAGCCGGCGACGGTCATCGGCACTTTTTCCATGTGCGATTGTTTCTGAAACGCCCTGAGTGAAAGACAATAGAGCCGACGACGGTCGAGGGCGCCTGCGACCGGCCGGAAAACCTGTGTTGGAACTTAAGCCGCGCGTCGGGTGCTATTTACGAGCACCCTTGGACGACGGGGCACGCTTCATAGCGCAAAACGCGCGAAAAAACAAATCTTGTTTCATACCTTGTATCATTGAAAATGACACCGGGTATTCGTTTCGCGAATGTCTCATGCCCGTGGCGCAGGTGAGACGTTCGCGAGGTCTCAACGGCCATATGCGTTCAGCGTCTTCGGCCGTTGCTGTCAAATAGGGGGTCAAGGGGCGGTAAACAGCCCCCATTGGGAGATTTTCAGGCGCTTTAGGTCCTCTGGCACCGGTTTGCCGGGGGCGGGAGGATCGTTGACGACGAACGACACCCGCACCGGCCCGGACGCGCCCGCCGGTACGGCCAGACTGTGGGTCGAAGGTTTTTTGCTCAGGAGCAGCGTCGCCACCTTCTTATCGTTAATGGAGACCGTCACCTGCGACGGGCGGCGCGCATTGAGCGTCAGGCGCACCTGTCTTGCGGCGCTTGCATCGATATCCGTAGGCAGGAGGAAGACGGCTCGGCTGCCCTGCGTCCAGATGCCGGCTTCTTCCGGCAGGGCCCAGTCCGCGCCGAATCCGCAGGCCGTTGGCTTGTCGCGGGCGACCGTCTGCATCGCATTCAGAGGCAAGGTCGGATAGACCGGTGCATGACCGACCGAGGCGGCTCTGAGTGGCGGCAGAATCCAATAACCGTCAAGCTCACGCAGGCGCGCCCGCAGAGCCGGGGGCGGCGGGCAGGGATTAAGATAGACATAGAGCTGATCCGGTGCCGCCTCGCCTTTCAGGAAGCGGCTATAGCCCTCCATTTCGAGCCTTTGTTGCCGGATATCCGGTCGGGCGCCGTACATGGTGGTGACGGGTACCTTTGCGGACACGGCGCGATAGGCGACGTTATAAAAGCGATCTGTATTGATGTGCGGATCGGGCGGCACGAAATTAACCTGCGCACTGGCGGCGATCAGTTGGGTCCATTGGGGGCTTTTGGCGATGCTGACGATGGTGCGATCCGAGGCTCGCGCCGTCAGGCCCTTGACGTATCCGGCAAAGATCCCAAGGTCGAGAATCTGAAGACCGACGATCAGGCCTAGCCATATAGTCCGTTTAGGCGAGCGATAGAGGACGAGAAGGCTCAGGAAGATCAGCGTATAGGCCACCGGCCAGAAGAGGCGGCCTGAGGCGCGGATAACACCCAGAACCGGGACGACGGCTTCCGGCAGGGGGATGTCGATCAGAGTTTTGCCGAAAATCTGTATCTTGGTTGAAACAGCCAGCACGCTCAGCGCAATCAGCACCCATTTCAGCGTGCGGGCGCGATCGAAGGCCCGAGCGGTCACGGCCTGCGTATCCTGACCTTGTGGCTCAGTTATACTGAATATCTCCGGGTCGAGCGTGCTGTCCGTCGTCAGCGTTTTCGTCCGGCGGGTCATCCACCACGCCGCACCGACCAGCACCAGCAGCCCGGCCCCCAGATACTGGAAGCCTTCGAAACCCTGACGCGCCTCCTGTCTGGGCAGGAAGGACAGGAAGGATGGCAGGCCGGACGGATTGAACGGACCATCCAGTCCCATAGAATAGATGCCAAAACCGTCGCCCGCCGGGCTGGTGCCCGAAAACGCCCCTCCGGCCCACAGGGCGGTGAGGCAAAGACCGGCGCTGATCACGGCGCTGATGGCGAGCGCTGAGAGCGCTTTCAAATCGCGGGTGCGGCGGAGGGGCTGCACCGCCTGCCATTGATCGGCGGCCCAGATAAACAGGCACATGATCAGCAGATAGGGATGGATCAGCGATGCCAGGGTCAGATTGGCCGCCCAGCCTGTGGCCTTGCCGCGCGGCGTCTCAACGACGAAGAAGATGTACAGCGACCACAGGATCAGCCAGTGCGCAAACAGCGTATCGTGGCCGATGCGATTATAAAGGGTCGGCAGCAAACACAGCAGCAGCGCCCCGCCCAGCGCGCTCCATGCGCCGGGGGCATACCGCTCCATCAGGCGCAGGGCGAAGACGTAGTGCAGACACAGGCACAGCAGGAACCACGGTCCGATGAACTGGAAGTTTGCCGGCAGAAACGGACTGATCAGCTTCAGAGGCAGGGAAAACAGGGGATTGGAGTCCGTATAGAGGATGCTGAGGCCTGTGGGGTGGGCCAGCAGGTCCTGATGGTTGAAACCGTCCGCCCCGTTGCGGTAGGCGTGCCAGCCGAGAAAATGCTGCCCCCAGTCGCCGTGCATCAGCCAGCCGATATTGGTCGGGTCCAGAATGGCAGGGTTGAAGAAGACCAGAAACAGCAGAACGGGCGTGCCGAAGAGCGCCAGACGATAATAGGAGGTTTGGGTACTATCAGGCATATCGGTCCCATGGTCTGTCAAACGGAAGCACGCGCGCAGTCAGTGATGCACGTCATGTCTTGTCTTTTCCGGACAGGACCGCCCCCTCGGCAGCAACGACTTTAAAGAGAGCCTTTTCTCAAAACAAGCAGGTGTGAGGAAAAAAGCCCGGACGAATCCGGGCTTTTCGCAGGTAATCAGGGTTTCTGTGGTGCCTGCTGGCCGGCCGTGACGCCCGCCGGCTGCGCCTTTATCGCCGCCTGTGCCTCGGCAATCTTCGCCTTCTTTTCCGCCTCTTCCTTCTCGCGCACAGCCGCGTCTTCGATGGTCAGGCGGAACAGCTTCATGCCCCACTGGCGCTCATCATCCCCGCGGCCCAGCTCCTTGAGCGACAGGGGGTCACGCACGATGAAGGAGACCTTCATGTCGGGACGGTTGAACACCGAAGGCGGCAGGGGAATATCCTCATAGGAGCGGATTTTTTCCAGCTCCATGGTGGCACGTTTGCGACCGTTGATCAGCACATCGACCGTCATCGGGCGGAAGAAGCTCTTGGCGACCAGACGGATCGACGGCTTGACCGGCCGGGCATCGTTTTCGAACTGCACCTCCTGAATGGGGATGACCAGCTCGGCGCGTTTGCCTAGTGTCCACGCCCCGTCGGCCTCAGGTGCTGCCCAGTTCTTGTCGAGCAGGCACGAGCCCTGATTGAGATAGCCAAAGCCCATGCGCGCCTTGATCGGCTTCCATTCGGGCAGGGCCAGCGGCAGGTTGCGCATCGACTGCGGCGGGATGATCCACACGCCGTCCACTTCACGCATCAGTGGCTGAAGATTGGCCGGCGCGATGCACTGATTGAGGAAGACGTACAGGTTGTCGTTATTGATATTGCCGTTTAGATAGGCTTCGCGGCCTTTCAGCTCGATGGCGCGCTGCTCATAGTTTTCACGCGCCATGTACATGGTGTTGACGTAGCGGTGCTGCGACACGGCGCGCCAGGCGATCTCATAGAACAGCTTATCGTTCAGGTGTACCTGCGCCGGGTAGAAGTCCACACCCTTGGCGCCGGAAATCAGCTTGTCCCAGATGGGGTCCGGGGCCTGATCGAAGATGACCTTGCTGGTGGCCAGTTCCGTCTGCTTGCGCATGGCGACGACAAAGCCCTGAAGGTCGATCAGTTGCACGACGATGACCAGCGGCAGGACGACCTTCATCACCTTGGGCCGCGACTTATAGACGATGACCAGCGCAATCAGGATCAGGGTATAGGCGATGGGCCAGAAGAAGCGGCCCGAGGCGCGCAGCACGGCCAGCTTTTCCAGCAGATATTTCGGCAGGGGCAGGTTCAGCAGCACGATGTCGTAGAACTGAACGTGGTGCGACACGGCGATGACTAACAGGCAGATAAAAGGGATGATTAGCGGCTTGGCGCTGTCGATAAAGGGACGCGCCTGACGGGCCGAGAAGGTGATCTGATAGAGCAGCAGAGCGCCCAGCAACAGGCCCAGAATGCCGAGGCCCATATACTGATAGCCTTCGAAATACTGCCCCATATCCTGCGGGTGGGCCTTGATAAAGAAGGAGAAGTCTGGCTGCACCGGGTTAAATGGCGCATCTAGCCCCATCGAATAGAAGCCGAAACCGCGCGCTTCGGCCGAGGAGCCGGAATAGGCCCCTGAAATCCCCAGCGTGATCAGAGGGCAGATAAAGACCAGCGCCGCATCGCGCAGGATGCGCAGTACGCGCGGACGGTCCATGGCCTTCGCCGCCGGGACGAATATCCGCAGCACGTCGGCACCCCAGACGGCCGCCATCATGAACAGCATGTACGGGTGCAGGAAGCCGGTCAGGCCCAGCGCCGTGGCGTACCAGATGTTCTTTTTGCGCTCGTCCCTGACGTTGAAGAAGATCCACAGCGTCCACAGGATGAGAAAGTGCGCCACCAGCGTGTCGTGGCGCATCCGGTAATAGAGGGCTGGCAGCAGCGACATGATGACCGCCCCGGCCAGGGCCGACCACGGACCCGGCGCATGCGGGCGCACCAGCTTCCACGCAAAGAAGAACTGCATCACCACGCATAGCAGGAACCACGGTCCGATAAACTGGAAATTATCGGGCAGGAGCGGACTGAGCGCTTTGAAAATAAAAGAAAAGAACGGATTGGAGTCCGTATAGATAATGCTGATGCCCGTCGGCCACGCCAGCAGGTCCTGATAGTTGAACGGCCACGCCCACGGCACATTACGGAAGGCGTGCCAGCCCAGCACGTGCTGCCCCCAGTCCTCGTCCAGCAGCCAGCCAATCCGCGTCGGATCAAGGATCTCGATATGGAAGAACAAACTGAACAGAAGAAAGGGCGTCGCCACGGTCAGAAGACGGCGGGCCCAGATCAGGATATGCGGCAAATAGGACGGGGTACGAATGGGACAGCTCTATCGAAAATGACGGGGATAGGGTCAGTTCTGGCGCGGCGCATCATAGCGAAAACGCCACACATCACAAGTTGCGTGATCAAGCCCTAAAAATAGGCAATTTTCGGGCCTGCCATCGAAAATTTCGCTGGGCTGTGAACCGGCTGGTGAGCGGGTTACGCCGGGCGATTGACAGGACGGGTCTGAGGTCGTTTCCTGTGGATCGGGAGGGTCTGCTCATGACGGTGAATCGCTTTGGGGGTCTGTTTCTGACGCTGGTCGGTACGGGCCTGTTGCTTACGGCCTGCGCGACGCAGGGGGCACCGCCGGCTCAGCCCGCTGTGCCCGGCTTCTGGATGGGGCTGGTGCACGGGGCTATAGCGCCGTTGGCCCTGATCGGGCATATTTTCGATCACAGCATTCGCATCTATGCCGTGCCCAATTCGGGCGGCTGGTACGATTTCGGCTTCCTGCTGGGCCTGTCCTTTATATGGGGTGGCGGCAGTGCCGGGGCCGCCCGTCGGCGAAGCAAGACCGACTAGCTACTGGCCATTTGACGGAAAACCATTTTGCAAAATTGGCGTGTGGGCGAAAAATAAGAAAGATTTTCTCGACCTTCGGGGGGATCATCTTTCTTGAAGAGGACCCGTCATGCACGCTGACCTGCCCCCGGCTACGCCTTTGATGCCCGCTGAAATCGCGGCCCTGCCGCAGCGCCTGCCATTATGGACGCGCGAAGCGGGGGACAAGGCCATAGAGCGCCATCTGCGCTTTACCGATTTCACGGCGGCGTTTGGTTTTATGAGCGCCGTGGCTCAGGCGGCGGAGCGGCTCGACCACCATCCGGAATGGTCCAATGTCTATGACCGCGTGTCGATCCGCCTGACGACCCACGACACGGGCGGGCTCAGCGATCGCGATGTGGCGCTGGCCGAAGCGATCGACGCTGCAGCCACCCGTTTTAACGCGGCTAGAGCGAAATGACTTTGAGTGGAATCGTCATTTCGCTCTAAATTTTTGTTTTGTCGCGATGTTTTTGCGGAAAACCGCTCACACTTTTGGCTTCGCCGAACTTCGTTTCCGCACATCGCTCTAAAGGAGGGTAAGGGATGGATACACAAACACAGCCTGCGCGCCACGGTATTGTCGGCGGCTATGTGCCGGACCGTCCCGACTGGACCATCCCGCAAAACTGGGACGCCTACACGGCGACCGAGCACGCCACCTGGCGCACCCTGTTCGAGCGTCAGATGCAGACCATCCGCGGCCGGGCCTGCGAAGAATATATGGACGGCCTGAGCCAGTTGCCGATCACAGCCGAAGCCATCCCTGATTTCGACGCCCTGAGCGAGGTTCTTTACCGCCGCACCGGCTGGACGGTGGTGGCCGTGCCCGGCATGGTGCCCAATGACATCTTTTTTGACCATCTGGCCAACCGGCGTTTCCCGGCGGGGCAGTTTATCCGCGACGGTCGCGAACTGGACTATCTGGTCGAGCCGGATGTCTTTCATGACCTGTTCGGCCATGTGCCGATGATGATGAACCCGGTCATGGCCGACTTCATGCAGGCCTATGGCGAAGGCGGGTTGCGCGCCGAAAAGCTGGGCGTGCTCGACCGTCTGGCGCGGCTCTACTGGTACACGGTGGAGTTCGGACTGGTCGAAGAGGCCGGTGGTGTGCGCATCTTCGGCGCCGGCATATTGTCGTCCTTTACCGAGACGCAGTTTGCGCTGGAAAGCCCGTCGCCGAACCGTATCGGCTTCGATCTGGAGCGCGTCATGCGCACCGTCTATCGCATCGACGATTTTCAGGAGGGTTATTTCGTCCTGCCGTCGATAGATACGCTTCTGGGGCTGGCGCAAAAGGATTTCGGACCGATCTATGAGGCGCTGGCCGGTCTGCCCGACCTGACGCCGGGTAGGATTGAAGCCACCGACCGCGTTTTTCACCGCGGCACGGGCAACTATCACCGATAGAGCCTCCCCCTATAGCGGAATGATTTCTAAGGGAATCATTCCGCCTAAGCCGCCATTGAGGCGGCGGCCAAGGTGGCGGAGCCCGTACCCGGCGAGGGGCTAAACAAAAATCCATATCATTATGTTTCCACCAGAAATCATAATGATCCAGGATCAGGGGAGGCGCTTTTCCGTTTATTTCCGCTGATCGGCGGAGGTATCTCGGGCGGTTTTGAACTCCGACGTGGCGCGCCATTGCGGCCATTCGCGCGAATGGGCCAGCTTCGCCCCGATCTGGTAATAAAGCGTCACGTCCTCGACCATCCCCGCCATGTCCCAGTCCGCCGACCATTCGTCATCGGCCTGATGGTAGCGCTTGTCGCGGTATTCGGCTTCTTTGGCCGTGCCCGCTGCGATGCCACCCTTGATCAGGTCCTTGCCGCCCTTGGCATAGAGCATGGGCACGCCGCGCTTGACGAAGGGGAAGTGGTCCGAGCGGAAGAAGTACCCCGCTTCGGGTTTTTCGTCGGGCGACAGGATACGGTTCTGCGCCCTGGCGAAGGTGCCGAGATCGTCTTCCAGCGAGGACTGACCATTGCCGACCACCACGATGTTTTTCGTCGCGCCAGAGACGTTGAGCGCGTCCATATTGATGCCCGCCACCGTCTTTTCCAGCGGATAGACCGGGTTTGCGGCGTAGTATTCCGAGCCCAGAAGGCCGCTTTCTTCGCCGGTAAAGGCGATCATCACCACACTGCGTTCCGGCTTTGGTGCCTTGCCAAAAGCGCGCGCCAGTTCCAGCAGGGCGGCGACGCCCGTGCCGTTATCGACGGCACCATTGAAGATCTTATCGCCATTGGCGTCGGGGGCACCGATGCCGATATGGTCCCAGTGCGCGCCATAGACGACGGTTTCATCCGCGTGCTTCGTGCCGGGCAGGCGGGCGATGATGTTGTGTGAGACGATCTCCTTCGCCGTCACCTGATAACCCCCATTGAGCGTGGTCTTCAGGTCCACCGGCCGGAAATCTATGGAACGTGCTGCGACCTTCAGCGCCGCCAGGTCAAGGCCCGCCTGAGCAAACAGGCTTTGCGCGCTCTCCGCCGACAGCCAGCCTTCAAGGCCGGTAAAGTGCTGTGACGGGTCGGGGCGCACGATATCGAACTGCGGTCCGCTCCACGAATTTTTCACCGTGCCCCAGCCATAGGAGGCCGCCGTCGTGTCGTGGATGATCAGCACACCCGCAGCACCTTGCCGGGCCGCCTCTTCGTACTTGTAGGTCCAGCGTCCGTAATAGGTCATCGCCTTGCCGCCAAAGGTGCTGGCTTCGGGGGCATAAAAGTCCGGATCATTGATCAGCACGACCACGATCTTGCCCTTCACATCGACACCCTTGAAATCGTCCCAGCCGCGTTCCGGGGCCGTGACGCCATAGCCGACAAAGACCAGCGGCGTGTCCTTGAAGCTGACATCGCCCAGCGCGCCGCGCGTCGAAACCACAATGTCCGTGCCCAGCATCAGCGCCGTCGCCTTGCCGCCGCTGCTGAGCGAGAGGGTGGGGTTTTGTACCGTGAACTGGCGCAGCTTCACGGCCTGCGTCCACTCACCGCCAGGGCCGCCCGGCTGAAAACCGGCGGCGGCAAAGCCCTTCGACAGATAGTCGATCACCTTGGGCTCAGCGGGCGTGTTGATGCCACGGCCTTCGAAGCTGTCGTCAGACAACACCTTTACATCGGCGGACATGCGCGCACCGGAAATGTCTGGCGTCTTGGGGGCGGCCAGCGCCGGAACGCAAAAGGCGAGGGCCAGCAGGCTGGCGGCCATAACGGGTCGGAAAGACATGCGGGGCTCCTTCGGGGATCAGTTTCAAATTAAGCTAAATCCCTAAGAGCAGGTGTCAAGATCATGTCCGGTTTATGGCGGCTTTCGCTTTCCTGACTGCATCTTTATCCGTTATCGGCCCATTGTGAGGCTCTGCGGACGGATCGTCCCACACCTTAATTCTCTTCCGACTTCCGATTTTGATGTGTCTTCCGGCGGTATTTTGCGCCGGACCCGATCCGCCACGCTGGCTTTTTACGCGAAGGGTTCGCCATGCTTCAGGATAAGCATTTTGCCGTCGAAACCGAGGCCCACAGCCTTGATGATATTCTCAGCCGTGCCCGTCTCAAACCCGAAGCGGGTCTGTCGCGCGTCGCCGTGATTGGCAATTTCCCGCCGCGTCAGTGCGGTCTGGCCACCTTTACCCGCGATATCTACACGTGTCTGCATGGGGCCCTGCCGTCGGCACGCTTCGAAGTGATCGCCATGGACGATCATGCCGGGCCCTATGCCTATCCGCCCGAAGTGACGCGCCACCTGCCGCAGGACGAGGTGGCCGCCTATCGGCAACTGGCCGCCGATCTCAACGCCGCCCGTATGCAGGTGCTGTTCGTACAGCACGAATACGGCATTTTCGGCGGCCCGGCAGGGGCACATCTGCTGGCGTGTCTTGAGCGCGTCGATATGCCGGTCATCACTACCCTGCACACGGTCCTCGAAACCCCCAATGCCGAACAGCGCCACGTAATGGAGGGGCTGATCCGCCTGTCTTCGACCCTGATCACCATGGCCCACAAGGGCGCGGACATCCTCAAGCGTATCTATGGCGTGCCGGACTCGCAGATTCTGGTCGTTCCGCACGGAGCCCCGTCGCGGGCCTTGCGCCCCACCGCTGATTTCAAGGCCGGTCTGGACGCCGAAGGGCGGCGGGTGCTGTCCACCTTCGGGCTGTTGTCGCCAAATAAAGGGATCGAGACGATCATCGAAGCCCTGCCGGCCATTTCTGACGCCTGCCCCGATGTGCTGTATTTCGTAGTGGGGGCCACCCACCCCAATCTGATCCTGCATGAGGGCGAAGCCTACCGCGAGCGTTTGATGGCGCGCGCCGTCGAACTGGGGGTCGAAGACCATATCCGGTTCATCAACCGCTTCCTATCCGACGATGACCTGATCGACCTGCTTCAGGCGACCGACGTCTATGTGACACCCTATCTGACCGAGACGCAGATCACGTCAGGCACGCTGAGTTATGCGCTGGCCGTGGGTAAGCCGGTGGTCTCGGCCCCCTACTGGCACGCGGTGGAGGCGCTGGCCGACGGGGTGGGCGTCGTCTGTCCCTTCCGCGACAGCGCCGCGTTTGCCGATGCCATTATCGACCTTTTGACCGATGAGGCCAAACGGGAAGCCATGAGTGCGCGCGCCTATGAGGCGGCCCTGCCGTCGCGCTGGAGTGCGGTGGCCGCCGCCTATACCGGGCGCGCCCGCGCCGACATCACGACAAAGGGGAAGGCGATGTCTGTGGTCCCGTCTATCGGATCGGCCCCGGCCTGGCGCGCCGTTCTGCGGCTGTCGGACGATTGCGGCATGGCCCAGCACAGCCGCTACCGCCTGCCTGATCGTGCGCATGGCTACTGCACCGACGACAATGCCCGCGCCCTGATGCTGATGGCGCGCCGGGCCAGGTTCGAGCGCTTCGATGAACAGCGCATGGACCTCGCCTATCGCTATGCCGGCTTCGTCAACCACGCCTGGAACGCAGAAACAGGCCGTTTCCGCAACTTCATGAGCTTTGCACGGCAATGGCTGGACGAGGGCGGCTCGGACGATTGCTGTGCCCGCGCCTTTGAGGCCCTGATCGAGGTGGTGCGTTCTCCGCTGCCGGACGATCTGCGTCAGTGGGCGCGGGAGCTCAGCCAGCGCGTCCTGCCGCACGTCGCCGAGTGGCCGTCGCAGCGCGCCCGCGCCGTGAGCCTGCGTGCGCTGGATGCCACTGTCGATCAGGTAGGCGAGGCGGCCGAGGTCCTGCGGCTGATGGAGGTACTGGCCGAACCGCTGCACGCGGCCTATTGCCACAACGCCGCGGCGCATGGGTGGTTTGAGCCCGCCCTGTCCTACGACAATGCGCGCCTGCCCGAAGGCCTGTTGCTGGCCGGGAAGCGTCTCGGCAATGCCCGGATGGTGCAAAATGCCCTGAGCGCCAGCGTGCGCATCATGGCCCTGCAAACCGCCGAGGCCGGTCATTTCCGCCCCATTCCGACCCGCAGCTTCGCCGCCGGGCAATCGCATAAGGGCGGGCGTGAGGCCCTGTTCGATCAGCAGCCGTTGGAGGCCCAAGCCTCTATCGAAGCCTGCCTGACGGCGTGGCGGCTGACGGGAGAGGCGAGCTGGAAGGCGCAGGCTTTGCGCGTCTGGCAATGGTTCCGCGGTGACAATGATCACGGCCTCAGCCTGATGAGCGAGGATGGCGGCTGTTGCGACGGTCTCACCTTGCACGGACTCAACGAAAATCAGGGAGCGGAATCGGTGCTGGCCCTGCACCTGAGCTGGTGCGCCCTGAAGGATGCCGGATTATAAGCTAAGCCGGGTTTCGTGAGACGGTATCGAAACCCAGCTCTGACTTTTGCTTTATCGCGCATTTGGGTCCGAAAACCGCTTCACACGTTTCGGACTGCGCTTTTGACAGAGTGCCTATGAAAGAGATCAAGTACAGCGACATCGTGCTGCGCGCCGACCCTGAGCGCGTTGTGCTGCGCCCCTTCACCATCTCGGTTGAGCCCTATAACACGGCGCTGGGCACCATGTCGCGGGCCGAGCGTATCTGCCGCTCGCTGCTCAGGCTGACGCGAGAGGAATGTTGCGCCGAACTCGACAGCGTCAGCCGCGATTTCAGCGGCCGCCACCTTCAGGCGCGCTCCATCTTCCTCGATCGGTTCAAGGCGATCCGCAGCATGATCGGCCGCGCCATCGAAGGCATGGATGAGATCGACGAGGACCATGCGGCGCTGATAGGGGCCTATTTCTGTCAGGAATATTCGTTCGAAGCGGCGGCGATCATGAACCCGTCCGTCGTCGTCCACCCGGAACAGAGCGATGTCGCGCAGGGGGCGTTGCGTTTCCTGATGTCGGTGCGCACGGTAGGCGAGGGGCACATCTCGACCATCTCCTTCCGCGAAGGCGTCTTCCATGCCGACGGCACGGTCGAGCTTGAGCCCGATTCCGACTTTATCGTCGCCGCCAAACCGGCGCAGGGCGCGACCGACGGCCCGGTGACCCTGATGCGGCATAAGGCCTGTTCCGTGTCGGGCACGGTCATCTTCCCGGTGACGCGCGCCCAATCGAACGGCCTTGAAGACCTGCGTCTGGTGCAATTTACCGAAGACGACGGCGACACCACCTATCTGGGGACCTACACCGCCTATTCGGGGCGCGAGATCGGCTGCGAGCTGTTCGAGACCGAGGATTTCGACACGATCTATCTGACGCCGTTTCGCGGACTGGCGGCCATGCACAAGGGGCTGGCCCTGTTTCCGCGCCGCATCAACGGACGCTATGCGGCCATCGGGCGGCTGGACCACGAGAGCCTGTTCTACCTCGAAAGCGAAGACCGCATGGTGTGGAACTATGGCGACCGCATCGTCTCGCCCAAACATCCGTGGGAAATGGTGCAGATGGGCAATTGCGGCTCGCCCATCGAACTGGACGCCGGGTGGCTGGTCTTTACCCACGGCGTTGGGGCCATGCGCCGCTACTGTCTGGGGGCGGTTCTGCTCGACAAGGCCGATCCGCGTCAGGTCATCGGCCGGTCGCGCACGCCCATTCTGGCCCCCGGCGAAGACACGCGCGAAGGCTATGTGCCCAATGTCGTCTATAGCTGCGGCGCGCTGAAGCACGGCGACTGGATACTGCTGCCCTATGGGGTGGCCGATTCCTCGATCCGCTTCGCCTCGCTGCACGTCGATGACATCCTTCAGCACCTGCGGCCCTTCTGATGGACGGCGGCCTGCCCGTGCGAGAGGGGGATGCGAGTGCACAGGCGAAGGCCTGTGGCCTGCGCTACGTCAATGACCGGCGGCCCGGCTTGACGCGGCGGCGATATGGTCGCCGCTTCGTCTATTTCGACACCAGGGGTGAGCGTATTGACGACGAAAAGGTGCGCACCCGCATCGACCGGCTGGCCATTCCGCCGGCGTGGAAAGAGGTGTGGATATGCCCCTTTGCCAATGGCCATATTCAGGCGACGGGCATGGACGCCAAAGGCCGCAAGCAGTACCGCTATCACGCCGACTGGCGCAGCGTGCGCGATGCCACCAAGTTCAGCCATATCCTGCGTTTTGGCGAAGTGTTGCCGCGCATCCGGGCCGCCGTGCGCGTCGACATGGCCCGACGCACCCTAAGCCGTGAAAAGGTGCTGGCCACCGTCGTCTATCTTCTGGAAAAGACCCTGATCCGCGTCGGCAATGACGAATATGCCCGCACCAACAAATCCTACGGCCTGACCACGCTGAAAGACGAGCACGTTTCGGTCGAAGGCCAGAGCGTCCGTTTTCGCTTTATGGGCAAGTCGGGCAAGGCGTGGAACCTGAAACTTAGCGATAGGCGTGCCGCCGCCGTCATCCGCCGCCTTCAGGACCTCGGCGAGCAGGAATTGTTCGCCTGGGTAGATGAAGGCGGACGGGTGCACGACGTCACTTCGTCGGACGTCAATGCCTATCTGAAAGAGATCAGCGGCGAGGCCGTCACCGCCAAGGACTTCCGCACCTTTACGGGGACGGTGCTGGCGGCGCTGGCGCTTCAGGCTTTTGATGCGTTTGAGACCCAGACCGAGGCCAAGCGCAATCTCAAGGCCGCCATCGAAGACGTGGCGCGCCGGCTCGGCAATACGCCCGCCGTGTGCCGAAAGGGCTATGTGCACCCGGAGGTGATCAGCGCCTATCTGGACGGGGCCCTGAGCCAGCAGATCGTGGACGAAATCGACGCTGAACTGAGCGGGGCGGCGGAACTGGACCCCGATGAGGTGATGGTCCTCGGCTTCCTGAAGAAGCGCTTATCGGTTTAAGCCCTTATATCGGCCAGCAGGCGGCTCAGGCTGTCGAGATTGACCGGCTTGGTCAGGTGGTGGTTGAAGCCCGCCTCAAACGCCGCCTGACGGTCGCTGTCCTGCCCCCAGCCGGTCTGAGCAATCACCACCGTTTCCTGCAATTGCGGACGTTTGCGCAGTTCGCGGCAGACCTCATAGCCGTTCATACCAGGCATACCGATGTCGAGCAGGATAACGTCGGGCGTCTCGCTGTCGGCGGCGGCCAGAGCCGCAATGCCGTCGTGCACGGTGCGCGTATGGTGGCCGATCAGGTCGAGCATCCAGCTTGTTGTCCTGGCCGACTCGCGGTTGTCATCGACCACCAGCACGTTCAGGGCGCGCGCCGTCTGCGCTTCGCTCAGACCGTCCGCCGTGGCGTGCGGCGCTTCGGCCAGAGGCAGGCGCAGCTCGAAGGTCGAGCCCTTGTTGGCCCCGGCGCTTTCGGCGTGGATCGAACCGCCATGCAGGGCCACCAGCTTTTGCGCCAGCGCCAGACCGATCCCCAGCCCGCCCTGCGCGCGGTGGATATTGCGGTCCACCTGCGTGAAGAGTTCAAATACCTTTGGGAGCATATCGGCATCTATGCCCAGCCCGGTATCGCTGACGCGGATGACTGCCTCAGTCCCGTCCCGACGCAGGCTGAGGCCGATGCGGCCGCTTTCGGGCGTATATTTGGCGGCATTGTTGAGCAGGTTGGCGACGATCTGCGCCAGCCGCGTCAGGTCGCCATCGACCCACAACTCTTCCGCCGGCAGGTCCAGCGTAAAGGTGTGCCCGGCGAGGTCGATGACGGGACGCGCGGTTTCGACCGCGGCCTCGACCACCGAACGCAGGGTCAGGTGCTCGCGCTTCAGCTCGATCTTGCCCTGACTGACGCGCGACACATCCAGCAGATCATCGACAAGGCGCACCAGATGGGTCATCTGACGATCCATCATGTCGCGCACCTGCGCCGCCATCGGGCTGTCCGGGGCCATGCGTAAAATCTGGAGCCCGTTGCGGATAGGGGCCATCGGATTGCGCAGTTCGTGGGCCAAGGTGGCGAGGAAGACATCCTTGCGGTGGTCGGCGTCACGCAGCGCCTCCGAGGTGCGGCGGATTTCATCCGTCTGCGCCAGAAGGGCGTCGCGCTGCTGGGCGATCTGACGACGCTGGGCGTAGAGTTCGACGAAGACCTCGACCTTGGATTTGAGGATGTCGCCTTCGATGGGCTTTTGCAGGAAATCGACGGCCCCGGCCTCATAGCCGCGGAAACGGCGTTCGCGGTCGGTGGTCCCGGCGGTCAGAAAGATGATAGGGATGCGCCGCGTGCGTTCGGCACCGCGCAGGGTTTCGGCCAGTTCGAAGCCGTCCATTTCAGGCATCTGCACGTCGAGCAGGGCCAGCGCCACCTCCTGCCGCAGCAGGATCTCCAGCGCCTCGACGCCCGACCGCGCCTTGAGGATGGTCAGGCCGTCACGACGCAACAAGGCTTCGAGCGCCAGCAGGTTTTCTTCGAGATCATCGACCAGCAAGATGGGGGCGGGCGTGTTCATTGAAGCGCTTTCCGAAAAGTGGGACGCGCTTTTCGGGCGAAAAAGCGCGTTAAACTAAAAACTTTGAGCGTCATTTCGATCAAACTGAGCGAAACACGCTCTAAGCGGCTTCCGTAATCAGTTCCGCCGCAAGGCGATCCAGAGGGCGTACGAGCGCCTTCGGGCACAGGGACAGGGCCGTTTCCGGCATCAGCCGCGCATAGGCCGTCTCCGGCGACTGGATCAGGCCGCGCCCGCCCTGTGCCATGACCCTGCGCAGACCCGCCGCGCCGTCCTCATTGGCGCCGGTCAGGATCAGGCCTGTCAGGCCCGCTCCGTAGGCATCGGCGGCCGTCTCGAACAATACGTCGATGGACGGGCGCGAAAACCACACCGGCGCTTCGTTCGACAAGGCGACGGTAAAATCGGTTTCGACCATGAGGTGATAATCCGGAGGGGCGAAGTAGATGGTACCTGCCTCGATAGGGGCCTTATCTTCGGCCTCCACCACTCTCATACGACATTTGTCGTGAAACAGATCGGCCAGAACGCTCGATTTCGTCGGCGGCAGGTGAATAACCACCAGCACCGGGCAATAGTCGGGGGGCAGGTGCGGCAACAGGCTGGACAGGGCCTCTACGCCGCCTGCCGAGGCCCCGATAACGACGGCTTTGCGAGGGGAGGAGCTCATGCGGCTTCCCGCTTCTGATAGAGACGTTCTTCACGGGCGAATTCGTCGAATTTATCGTGATGATCGGTAAAGCGCAGCGTCTCCTTGGCGCCTAGGCCCAGAAACCCTTTGCGCGACAGGGACTCGGCAAACAGGGCCACGGCGCGGTTTTGCAGGTCGCGGTTGAAATAGATCAGCACATTGCGACACGACACAAACTGCGTTTCGGCAAATACCGCGTCCGTGACCAGCGAATGATCGGAAAAGACCACGTGCTTGCGCAAGGACTTGTCGAAGGTGGCCGCGCCATAGGCGGCGGTGTAGTAGTCGGACAGCGAGGTCTTGCCGCCCGACAGACGGTGATTTTCGGTAAACAAACGCATCCGGTCGAGGTCATAGACCCCGGCTTCGGCCTTGCGCAGCGACTCCTGATTGATGTCTGTGGCGTAGAAGAGGGTGCGTTCTTCCAGTCCTTCTTCGCGGAACAGGATGGCGAAGGCATAAAGCTCCTCGCCGGTCGAACAGCCGGCGATCCACACCTTCAGCGACGGATAGGTCTTAAGGTGCGGCACGACCTTTTCGCGGATGGCGCGGAAATAGGCCGGGTCACGAAACAGCTCCGAGACCTGCACCGTCAGGTAGCTCATCAGCGCGGCCAGCATGTCTTCATCGTGCAACACCATGTCCTGAAGCATCGAAATCGAGCGGCAGCCGAACTGATCGCGGGCCTGCAACAGGCGGCGTTTGATCGAGGCCATGGCGTAGCCTCTGAAATCATAGTGATATTTGAGATATATCGCCTCAAGGAAAAGGCGAATTTCTATATCCTCGATCTTGTTATGCACAACCCGTCACGCACGCCAGCCGCTAAAAGGAAAGCCACTGTAGGACCATCACGCATAAAAATAAAATCAGTAACTGATACCAAGGGTCATTGGAAATGACACTCGGTATGCCTTTCGAGACGGTCTCATGTGTCTGACACATGTGAGACAGCCTCGAGTCTTCAATGGCCGGATGCGGTTTAAGTTACCTCGGCACCCAGACGCGCACCAGCGATACCAGCTTTTCGACATCCAGCGGCTTGGCCATATAGTCATTGGCACCGGCTTCGAGGCAGCGTTCCTGATCGTCCTTCATCGCCTTGGCGGTCAGCATGATGACAGGTAGCTTCTTCCATTCCGCACGCTTGCGGATTTCGCGCGTGGCGGTGAGGCCGTCCATTTCCGGCATCATGACGTCCATCAGTACCAGGTCGATGGCGGTTTCGTGTGAGGTCTGCGCCACTTCCAGAGCCTCAAGGGCTTCGCGACCATTGCGGGCGATCTGCACGATGGCCCCCAGAGGCTCGAAGATGTTGGTGACGGCATAGACATTGCGCACATCGTCTTCGACCACCAGCAGACGCCGCCCTTCCAGCATGTTATCGCGGCCCTTGGCCCGGTGCAGCATCTTCTGCTGTTCGGGCGACAGGTCCGACACCATCTGGTGCAGGAACAGGGTGACTTCGTCGAGCAGGCGTTCCGGCGACTTGGCGCCCTTGATGATGATGGACTTGGAATAGCGGCGCAGCTTCTGTTCATCCGCTGCGGAGATGTCGCGGCCCGTATAGACGATGACCGGCGGGAAGGCGTAGTCCTGTTCGGTGGACAGCGTTTCCAGCAACGAGTAGCCGCTGGCGTCGGGCAGGCTCAGGTCCAGCACCATGCAGTCATAGGTGTGTGACTTCAGTTCCGTCAGGCACTCCGCCGCCGTGCCGACGGCTACGGTTTCGACGTCCTGCGTCTTCAACAGCGCCATCACCGAGTCACGCTGCACGGCGTCGTCTTCGACGATCAGTACGCGGCGCATCCGCTTTTCAAGACGCGTCTCAAGCTGAGTGAAGGCCTCGACCAGTTCGTCGCGTTTGACGGGTTTCAGCATGTAGCCGATGGCCCCCATCGACAGGGCGGCGTGCATGTAATCATTGGCCGACACGACGTGCACGGGGATGTGCCGCGTCTTGGGGTCGCGCTTGAGGCGGTCGAGCACCGACAGGCCGGAATGATCGGGCAGGCCGAGGTCGAGCACCACGGCGGAGGGCACGTACTGACGCACCATCAGCATGGCGTCTTCGGCCGTGCTGGCGATCAAGCACTGAAAGCCCAGATCCTGCGCCAGTTCGTAAAGAATGCGGGCAAAGGACGGATCGTCTTCCACGGCCAGCAGCAGGCGCTTGTCGCCGCTGAGCCGGTCGCGATCATCCGGAATACGGGTACGGGTCGGCAGGATCGGGGCCGCCGGTGCCTCGGCAAAGGTTTCGATAATCTGCGGTTCAGGGGCGCTGCGCGGCGTTTCGCGCGGGGCCACCTGCTGCGGGTCGTAGATCAGCGGCAGGATAAGGGTGAAGGTCGAGCCTTCGCCCGGTTCGCTTTTCAGCTCGATATGGCCGCCCAGCAGGCGCGACAGTTCGCGCGAAATCGACAGGCCCAGACCCGTGCCGCCGTACTTGCGCGAAATGGTCGAATCCGCCTGACGGAAGGCTTCGAAAATGCTGTTCTGCTGTTCGGTGGAGATGCCGATACCCGTATCGCTGACGGCAAAGCGCACCTTGTTGTCGGCTGCCGACATGCGCAGGATGACCGACCCGCTTTCGGTGAATTTCAGGGCGTTGGACAACAGGTTTTTCAGCACCTGCTCCAGACGCTGGCGGTCGGAATCGAACAGGTCGGGCAGGTTTTCATCGGCTTCGACACGGAAGGTCAGGCCCTTTTCATTGGCCAGCGGCTCGAACATCCGCGTCATGTCGCTGACCAGGCGGCGGAACGAGACCGGCTCCGCATTGATGTCCATCTGACCGGCCTCGATCTTCGACAGGTCGAGAATGTCGTTGATCAGCGCCAGAAGATCGTTGCCCGACGACTGGATGGTGCGGGCGAATTTAACCTGTTCCTCGCTCAGATTGCCGTCGCGGTTGTCGGCCAGCAGCTTGGCCAGAATGAGCGACGAGTTGAGCGGCGTGCGCAGTTCGTGGCTCATATTGGCGAGGAAATCCGACTTATAACGGCTGGCCTGTTCCAGTTCCTGCGCCTTGAGCGCGATGTCGGCGGCGCTGCGGTTCAGGTCGTCCTTCTGCTGTTCCAGTATGCGCGCCTGCTCGGACAGTTGCACATTGGTCTGTTCCAGTTCGGCCTGCTGCTGTTCAAGGCGCAGATGCGATTCCTTGAGCGCGCGGCTCTGTTCCTCAAGCTCCTCATTATTGACCCGCAGTTCCTCGGCCTGGGTCTGAAGCTCTTCGGATTGCCGCTGGGTTTCCTCCAGCAGGTTCTGCTGCATGGCCCGGTAATTGGCCGAGCGCACGGCGACGCTGATAATATCGGACGAACGCTCAAGCAGGGTGACGGTGGCCGGATCGACGCCGGCCATGAAGCCCAGTTCAACCACCGCATCGACCTGCGTTTCGGTGGCGGCAGGGGCTATGACCACGTGGCGCGGCTGCCATTGCCCCAGCGACGTCCCGACACTCAGCAGCGGATCGGGCAGGTCGGAGAGGACCGCGATCTTGCCCTCCGCTGCCGCCTGACCCAGCAGGCCTTCGTGCATCTTGATCGTCAGCGGCAGGCCCGTTTCGCCGGGGACGCCATAGGTGGCGGCCTGCTTCAATATGCCCCCGTCGCGCGCGTAGAAGGCAGCACTTTGCGCCCCCAGATAGTCGCACAGGAAGGCCAGGGTCCGTTGCCCCACCTCATCCAGGCTGGGGTCTCCGGCGAGGGCGGCCCCAAGCCCGACCTCACCATTGGACAGCCAGTTTTGCAGGGCCTGTCTTTCGGTCGAGCGGCGCACAATCATGGCGATGATCAGGGTCAGGATCACGCCCAGAATGGCGGTCGCGGTGGTGGACAGGATGGCCGTGTTAAAGGCTTCGGCGCGCTGGCGGATACCCGCCTGACGCCGGGCATTTTCCGCCGCCTCGATCTCTTTGATTTCGCGGCGGATGATGTCCATGTGGTTCTTGCCAAGGTGACGGCTGACCTCAATCGCGGCGGCCTGCATCCCCTGCGTGCGACGGATATCTATGGTGCGGTGCAATTCCGCCATTTTGAGATTGATGCGTTCTTCGATCGCATCGACCTGCGGTTTCAGCTCGGGCGACTGGGCCAGCAGCGTTTGCAGGACCTTCGCGCGCTCCTTGAGGACGAAGGTGGCGTTCTCATAGGGCACCAGATAGGCCTCGTCGCCCGTGATGATATAACCGCGCTGCCCGGTTTCGGCGTCGGTCAGGGTGGCAATCAGTTCGCTCAGGCCCAGTATGGTCTTGTGCGTCTGGGTGACTTCCTCGCTGTTTTTACGCAGCGTGACAATGTTGGTGTAGGAGATAAAACCGCTGATCAGGAAAAAGGCGGCCACAAAAATGAGGGACAGGAGGACGCCCAGACTGCTACTGGCGGCGTGGCTTTTTCCGGGAAACAGGAAGGACTTCAAAGCGTGAAGCGGACCATTCGGAGTCATAAGCAGGCGGCCTCGGGACAAATGTGGAGATCAGACGCGCATGTCCGCCGCAATGGCGTTCAGCACGGATTCGAGGGTCTGAAGATCGACGGGCTTGGTCAGGTGGTGCGCAAAACCGGCCTCGGCGGACTGTTCGCGGTGCTCGCGCTCATCCCAGCCGGTCTGAGCAACGAAAACGGCCCCCGCATGAACCGGCTTCTGACGCATTTCCCGGCACAGATCATAGCCGCTCATGCCGGGCAGTCCGATATCCATCATCACCACGTCGGGGACATAGGCTTCACCATCCGTCAGCGCCGCCTGCGGCGTCAGGCTGATGCGACAATCATAGCCCAGCATTTCGATAATCCAGCCAGTGGTCTGGGCCAAAGCTTCATTGTCCTCGACAATCAGAATCTTCATACGTGTCCCTGAGATTACGCGATGCGTGTGCGGCCGGCCCGCAGAGAGCCGGGAAGGCGAATGTCGATATGGAAACAGCACGCAAAAAACCGGACGCCGCCCTTCACGACGCCCGCGAAAACAATAGGGCCTTTTTTATGGCAAGGCAACCGTCGCGCGCGATCTTTTGAAATATAGAGGCGCCGGAAAGGCGAGTGAATGCTTTATTAAAACGCTTATGGATTATTTATATTTTTATTATCAGTAAAATTTCAGTATATAAAAAATAAAATCAGAGTAATAGTATTTTAGTTTTTAATTTTTGACAGATTTTTTGCGATTAATGGGGCGTGGGTCGGGGCGTAGTAAAGGGAATTTGGTCTATATATACTATCATTGGTCTGTGATTAAGTGCGCCTGCCGCTCAGTAGGTGCTGGGCGGGTCTGAGGCCGGAAAGGTATCTTCGACCATGGTGTCCACCTGATCTTCGGCGAGGTTGTCGCGCACCGCGCGGTCTTCACGATGGCAATGGCTCAGCGAGCGTTTGGGGTGAAGGAAGCCGTCACAGAAGGCCCTGACGATGCGTATGGTCTGGATCATGGGGTTCGTCTCCATTGAACCCCAAGCTTAACGCCGTAAAGGTAAGGGCGAGAGAGGCAAGCGCCAGCGTGGCGCAAAGAGGGGATAAGCGTGATCCTTGATATTGGGGCGCGTTTGCCATAGATGCAGGCCCCTATACCAAGGGTCATTGAAAATGACTCTTGGTATTCCATTCGAGACGGTCTCATGTCGCTGATAAATATGAGACCGTCTCGTGTCTTCAACGGCCGGGTGCGGTCAGCACCTTCGGACGTTGGTATTGTTCAGTACAGGGGATTCCCATGAACGCGCTCGCTGAGGTCAATTCGTCACGCCTGTCGGAGGTCAACGCCTTTGTCGCGCGTTACCGCCGTGAGCGCGCGGCCGCGGCTTCGGTGGCTTTTGACGCCTATCCCCTGCCGCAACTGGAAAAGCGCATCACCGACGCCCTGTCGGCGAAGGTGGGGTATGCGCTCGATATCAAGTTCGACCTGATCGACCGCACCAAGATGGGCGGCGATATTGCCCTGCGCTTTCCGCAACTGCTGAAGGACGGCGGGCCGAAGGGTTTTATGGCCAACCACCTGCCGTGGATCGTGGACATCCTCACCGGGACGGACTTTGCCGACGCCATTGCCAAGCTCGAAACCAAGGGCATGTATATCAATCTGACCCTGTCCGATGGCTGGATGCTCAGCGGGGCGCAGGCCGTGACCGAAATCGGCGCGCATTTTGGCGATTCCGACGCGCTCAGGGGGCGTTCGGCAGTGGTCGATTACTCATCGCCCAATGTCGCCAAGACGCTGCACGCCGGGCATATCCGCTCGACCATTGTGGGGCATGTGCTGTCGAACCTGTGGGAGCGGTCGGGGGCCGACACCTTCCGCGTCAACCATATCAATGACTTTGGCGGTTTCGGCTTCATGCTGGAAGGCTATCGCCGGTTTGGTACCGTCTTCCCGGCGGATTTCGGCGATAACGACAAGCTGCTGGAAATCTACAAGATCCGCCGCTCGGTTGAGCGCATCCTCGAAGGCGGCAAGGCCTCCGATGGATGGGACGCCGAAGACGCCGCCATCGCCGGGCGCTATTTCCCTGATGCGACAAATCTCGAACTGTTGAAATCTGCCTTCGCCGACTATGTGGCGGCATCAGATGCCCGCTTCCGGGCGCTGGAGCAGGGCAATGCCGATGAGGTCGCCCTGTGGATCGAAATGGTCAAGTGGAGCCTTCAGTCGTTCGAGGGCTTCTATGATGCGCTGAATATCCACTTCGACCTCGTCCTGGGCGAGAGCTTCTACTATCAGGCGGGCGATGCCGTGGTCGAAGCGGCGCTGGCGTCGGGCAAGGCTGTGGTGTTCAGCGAGGCCGATGCCGAAGCCGCCATCGCCATCGAAGAGGCGCGTTTTGCCGCCAGCGAGATCGGTGAAATCGAACGTGACACCCTGATAAAGTCTATCCGCAAGGACGTCGGCGCGGCAGTGGTCCTGCTCGATAATAATGAGCGCTTCGTGGTGCGTCGTGCCGACGGCCAGAGCATCTATTCGACGCGCGATATGGGCGCCATCCAACTGCGCGCGCAGATGTTCGACCCTACTGACGTCTTTTACGTTGTGGGTCAGGAGCAGCAGGTGCACTTCAACCGCCTGTTCCGCTCGGCCTATGCGACGGGGATTGCCGACGCGGAGAAGACCGCGTTTCAGCACGTCTATTTCGGTTTCTACGTCGATGCGAAGACCGGCAAAAAGCTGTCGTCGCGTCAGTCGGTGTCGAACGTCATCGGCCTGTTGTCGGCGGCGCAGGTCTATTTCCGTAACCGCCTGTCCGACAGGGTGGACTCCGATGAGGCCGAACTGAGCCGCGCAGCGCAGGAGCTGGCCATCGGCTCTATCGTGTTTAATGACCTCAAGCAGGACCTGAAAGGCGCGGTGGAAATCGACGCCTCGGATATGGATGCCACCATCGCCGGGTTTGAACGCTCAGGCGGGGCCTATGTCGTTTATGCGGCGTGTCGGGCGCGCAGTATTTTGCGCAAAAACGGCGGCGGTACGGCGAATATCGATGGTGTGACCTATGAGATCGACGCGCAGGAAGCCGACCTGCTCCTGAAGGTGCAGCAGATCCCGCAAAAGGTGGTGGCCGCCGCCAAAGCCGCCAATCCGTCAGTGCTGGTGCGTCACCTGATGGACGTAGCGGCGATCTATAACTCCTACTACACCCGCGTGCCGGTGATCAGCGACGGCGTGGCCAACCCCGCGCGCCTGATGATCACGCAAGCCGTTCAGGTGGCCCTGACCCGCGCACTGTCGATCTGCCATATTGAGTGCCCTGAGGCGATCTGATAAGAGAAGCGATCTGATGAAAAAAAGCCGCCTCCCACAGGAAGCGGCTTTTCTCGTTTCAGTCCTTCAGACTCAGGCGGCGATAACGTCCGCCGGGGCCGTGCTGCGGATCAGGTGGTCAAAGGCCGATAGCGAGGCCTTGGAGCCTTCGCCCATGGCGATGATGATCTGCTTATAGGGCACGGTGGTGCAGTCGCCCGCCGCGAAGACGCCTGGCAGTGAGGTCTCGCCCTTGGCATTGACCTCGACCTCGCCATGCTTCGACAGGGCCAGCGTGCCTTTCAGCCATTCGGTGTTTGGTACCAGACCGATCTGCACAAAGATGCCTTCCAGCGCGATATCGTGCGTCACGTCGTGCAGGCGATCCTTATAGCTCAGGCCCGTTACCTTGCTGCCGTCGCCCTTGACCTCGGTCGTCTGGGCATTGGTCAGCACCTTGACGTTCGGCAGGCTGTAGAGCTTGCGTTGCAGAACCGCGTCGGCGCGCAGTTCGGCGGCAAACTCCAGCAGTGTCACTTCGGCAACGATGCCGGCCAGATCAATGGCCGCTTCTACGCCCGAATTGCCGCCACCGATGACCGCCACGCGCTTGCCCTTGAACAGCGGGCCGTCGCAGTGCGGGCAGTAGGCTACGCCCTTGTTCTTGTACTCGGTTTCGCCGGGCACATTCATATTGCGCCAGCGGGCCCCGGTCGAAAGGATGACGGTCCGCGACTTCACCGAAGCCCCGCTTTGCAGCCTGACCTCGATCAGGCCGCCGGGGGTCGCTGCCGGGATCAATTGCGTCGCCGTCTGGAGGTTCATGATATCGACCTCATAGTCCTTGACGTGCTGCTCCAGGGCGGTGGCGAGCTTCGGGCCTTCGGTGTGCGGCACCGAGATGAAGTTCTCGATGTCCATGGTGTCGAGCACCTGACCGCCGAAGCGTTCGGCCACGACGCCGGTGCGGATACCTTTGCGCGCCGCATAGATGGCGGCCGAAGCCCCGGCGGGGCCACCGCCGACGACCAGCACGTCGAATTCCGACTTGGCGCTGATCTTTTCGGCTTCACGCGATTGGGCACCGGTGTCGAGCTTGGCCAGAATCTGCTCCAGACCCATGCGGCCCTGACCAAAGGGCTGACCGTTGAGCAGGATGGTCGGCACGGCCATGACCTGACGCTGCTCGACCTCGTCCTTGAACAGGGCACCGTCAATGGCGACGTGCTTTATCTTGGGGTTCAGCACGCTCATCAGGCTCAGCGCCTGCACCACGTCGGGGCAGTTCTGGCACGACAGGGAGAAGTAGGTTTCAAAGCGCAGTTCGCCGTCGATATCGAGCGCCTTGACCTGTTCGATCACCTCGGCCTCGACCTTGGGCGGGTGGCCGCCGACCCACAGAAGCGCCAGCACCAGCGAGGTGAACTCATGGCCCATGGGCAGGCCGGCAAAGGTCACGGCGACCTCTGGGCTGCCGCTGCGCACGATGTCGAAGGACGGCACACGCTCACCGCCGGACGAGACGGTCAGGGTCACCTTGGGCGAGGCGGCCACGATGTCTTCGAGCAGATCGACCAGTTCACGCGACTTGGGCTGATCATCGGTGTGCGCCACCAGTTCGATCGGCGTGCGCAGGTTTTCGAGATAGGCCTTCAGTTGGGCCTTCATGCCGTCGTCAAGCATGGCGTACTCCGTAAATTGTCGTGAAAATCATTGTCTATATGCGGGCTCCGCAAAGCCCGGATAAAGAAAATGACGTGGGTGCGGGGGGACATGGGGGGAGGCGGGCCTCCCCCCATGCGCGCCTTAGAGCCTTCGTCGGCTAAGATGAGCCGCCGAATGGCTCCAAGTTTTTGTTTGGTCGCGCAATTTTTCCGAAAAGTGGTGTCCACTTTATCGGATTGCGCTCTAGATCTTCCCAACGAGGTCCAGCGACGGGGCCAGGGTCTTTTCACCCTCTTCCCACTTGGCCGGGCAGACTTCGCCGGGGTGCGAAGCGACGTATTGAGCCGCCTTCACCTTGCGGAACAGTTCGGTGGCGTTGCGGCCCACGCCTTCCGAGGTGATTTCCATGAACTGGATGATGCCTTCCGGATCGACGAGGAAGGTGGCGCGGTCGGCTAGGCCGACGCCTGGACGCATCACGTCGAAATTGTTGGTGAGGGTGCCCGACTGATCGCCGACCATGTAGTAGTTGATCTTGCCGATGGCGGGCGAGGTGTCGTGCCAGGCCTTGTGCGAGAAGTGGGTGTCGGTCGAGACCGAATAGACTTCGACGTTCAGCTTTTGCAGCTCCGGATAGATACCGGCCAGGTCTTCCAGCTCGGTCGGGCAGACGAAGGTGAAGTCAGCGGGATAGAAGAAGAAGATCGACCACTTGCCCTTGGTATCGGCATCGGAAATATCGACGAACTTGCCTTCCTTGTACGCGGTGGCTTTGAAGGGCTTGATCGGGGTATTGATGAGGGCCATTGGGGAAATCCTTTCGTGAATGGACGATGCTGTATTCCCCATTTCGATGCAAAAGACAAATCTATAATTTTTATATTATGGATAAGTTTTTTTTATAAGGGGGGGCTGGTGGGCACGCCGAGGGGTACGCAGGGTTAACTCGCGGTTGTGACATTAAGGCAACGAGGAAAAACGATGATGAAAAATTCAAAATAAGCAGTAGAAAGGACAGCGTTGTCATGTTAGCGCTACCTCCCACAATAAGCGACTCAAGTCGCAGAGGGAAGAGCGCGCAGGGTTTTCCGACTTTGCCGAGAAACTGAGCCGCTGCCATTCAGCATGGATGGCGGGCCGCTATGTGTCAATCAGTAACGTGGTTTTTCCGTTAAGAGTAAAACCGACGGCGAAATCACGTATCCAAAAAGCGTTTTCATTAGTAAAAATATCCAACTTCTGGGAGGAAATCATGACTTCACCGAATTTCGGTGCGTCTTCTCGCGGCGCGCGTCGCGTGATTCGTAATGTGGTCTTGTGCAGCGCGTCCGGTATGGCGATGCTGGCCGGAGCCGCCTTTGCGCAGGAAGCGCCTGCGTCTAGCGACAATATCGAAACCGTGGTGGTTACGGGTGTGCGCGGCTCGCTGCAACGCTCGATGAACGTCAAGCGCAACGCTACGGGCGTGGTGGACGCCATTACGTCGGAAGACATCGGTAAGTATCCGGACACCAACCTGGCCGAATCGGTTCAGCGCATTCCGGGCGTGTCGATTGACCGCACCAATGGCGAAGGTTCGACCGTTACCGTGCGCGGCTTCGGTCCGGGCTTCAACCTCGTGACCCTGAACGGGCGCGTGATGCCGGCAGCGCAGATCAACGCCGTGGGTTCGGGTAACGGCACTGCGGGCGGCGGTTCGCGTAACTTCGACTTCTCAAGCATCGCCTCTGACGGCGTGTCGGGCTTCGAAGTGTACAAGACCGGTAAGGCCAATATTGCCTCAGGCGGTATCGGTGCCACGCTGAACATCAAGACCCTGCGTCCGATCGGCAAGGCCGGGGCCTCGGGCTCGATCTCGGCCAAGGCTGTGCACGGCGAAAACCTGATCGACGGCAAGGACTGGACGCCGGAAATCGCCGGTACCTATAAGTGGACGAACGAAGATAACACCTTCGGCGTGGCCCTGTTCGGTCAGTTCGCCGAGAAGGACGTCGCGACCCGTCAGGCCACCCAGAACAGCTGGAACCTTGATCCCCGCGATCAATTCTACAGCGCCTCCAGCGGCCGTCTTCGTTACGCCTCCAACCAGACGACACTGCTGACGCAGATCACCAACCCGCCGCCCGCCGGTGCGCTGGTCGCCTATCCGAACGACAGCCGTTACGCCCTGTCTGAAACGCATAATGAGCGCAGCAACCTCGTGGCGACAGCGCAATGGCGTCCGGTCGAAAACTGGCTGTTCACCGCCGATGCCCTCTACGTGCAGAACGAAGCGACCGAACGGCGTGCGGAACAAACCAACTGGTTCAACCGTCCGTTCGACCAGATCGTCTTCGAGAAGGGCGATTCGGGCATCTACAACGCGCTGTTCCTTCAGGAAAACCTGTCGGGCGTGAAGGATATCGGCTTCGAACAGCAACTGGTCAGCCTGAAGAGCACCCTGAAGTCGCTGGGCTTCAACGCCAAGTGGGACATCAACGACAAGATGAGCCTGACCTTCGACGCCCATTCGTCGGAAGGCAAGGTGCTGCCGAACAACCCGGACGGTTCGACCACTGTCGCCATCTCCATTGGCGCCCCGGTCATTGCCTCGCACTCGGTTGACTTCCGCGGTGAAATCCCGATCCAGAAGTACACCATCAATGATGCGTTGCGTGGCAACAATAACGGTCGTCTCGACGCGGGCGATCTGGGGTCTCAGGTTGGTCGTACCTGGACCAACAGCCAGACTAACAAGATCGACGAATTCAAGGTCGATTTCGCCTATGACTTCGACGGTGAAAGCCGCTTTGACGGCGGTGTTGACCTGCTGAAGTCGACCATGACGACCACGACGGGTTCGACCTATCAGGCGCTGGGTGACTGGGGCATTTCGCGTCCCGGTGACGTGGCGCAGTATGCGCCCGGCATGATCACGACCTATGATCTGGGTGGCCTGTTCCAGGACTTCACGCCGGGTCAGTCGAACGTGGCCTTCCGTGGCAATGCCCTCGACATCTACCGCGCTCTGGCCAAGGGCTATAATCAGTCGCTGCCGACCACCTCTTTGACGGCCAACACCATCGAAGAAGAGATCAAGGCGATCTATGGTCAGTTGACCCTTAAGGGCGACTTCCTCGGTAAGCCGGTCGGAGTGGTCGCCGGTCTGCGTTATGAAAAAACCAATGTGACGGCTTCGGCTCTGCAAAGCGTTCCGACCGCCATCCGCTGGACCGCCGATAACGACTTTGCCGTCGACTTCGGCACGGGCGTGTCGACCCTCAGCAGCCAGGCGGATTACGACAACTGGCTGCCGAACCTCGATATCACGTGGAATGTGCGTGCTGACGTGACCCTGCGGGCCTCGTACTCCAAGACCATCGCGCGTGCGGCCTATGGCAACATGTACGCTACGACGACGGTCAACACGCCGCCGCGTCCGACCGCCAACGGGACCAACCCGACGGCCTCTTCGGGTAACCCGGCCCTGCTGCCGCTGGAATCGTCGAACATCGACTTCTCGGCGGAATGGTACTACGGCCCAGCCAACTATGTGTCGCTCGGCTTCTATAACAAGGACGTGGCGAACTTCATCGGTACCGGCCGCGTGACGCAGAACCTGTTCAGCCTGCGTGACCCGACCGCTGCTACGGCTGGCTCGCGCTCCGGCACGGCCAAGACTGCGCTCAGCGAACTGGGTCAATCGCCGACCGACGTCAACCTGTTCACCATGACCGCTCTGGTTATCAAGAACAACGGCAACACGACGGCCGCCAAGAACGAGTACACCGCCAACTCTACCGGCGGTAACCTCAATCAGGCCTTCGTGGATCAGATCCTCGCCGCCTACGACATTACCGCCAATGCCAACGATCCGCTGTTCAACTTCGACACCGCTATCCCGGTCAATAACAAGACCGCGAATATCCACGGCTTCGAACTGGCCTTCCAGCACTTCTTCGGCAACACCGGCTGGGGCGTTTCGGGCAGCCTGACGACGGTCGATGGCGACATCGGCTTCGACAATTCGGCGGCACCGGGCACGCTTCAGTTCCCGCTTCTCGGTCTGTCGGACACGTACAACGTCACCCTGATCTACGATAAGGGGCCGCTGTCGGGTCGTCTGGCCTATAACTGGCGCGACAAGTACATCGCCAACACCAATGTTGGCGCGCAGGGTGACCCGCAGTACTTCGAGGCCTTCGGCGTTCTGGACGCTTCGGTCAACTACTCTGTGACGCCGAACATTCAGATCACCTTTGAAGGTCTGAATCTGACCAAGGAACACATCCGTCAGTACGGACGTGATACCACCAACCTCTACTTCGCTCAGGAACTGGACACCCGTTATCAGATCGGCGTCCGCTACAAGTTCTGATAAGAGCTTTACGTGCGTAAACGGCAAAGGCCGCGGGGAACCGCGGCCTTTGCTGCCTTCCGCCCTGTCGCCTGGCATCTTGCTGTTTGAGACGGGCGGGGTAAGTTCTATGTATTTGTGAAAGTACTTCCATGCCCAACGCCGTCCTTCTCGACAATGTCCAGCATCACGACCTGAGGGTCATCGCCGGCCACGGCTCGCATTTTGGCGACGCGTTAAATGAAATCCCCGTCTTTGCGACCGAATTTGCCGAGCTTCAGCGCGACTATCCGCTCTATTTCCGGGAGACGGAAAACGGCGGCTTTCAGACCTATGCCCTGCTGGGCCTCGATAAGGACGAAAACCTGTTTTTGGCCGACGGTCAGTGGCAGGCACGCCACGTTCCGGCCATGAGCAATCGTGGTCCCTTCCTGATTGGCATGAACGACGACCAGCCCATGCTGATGGTCGATCTCGACCACCCGCGCCTCAGCCGCAGCGAGGGCGAACCCGTATTCCTCCCGCACGGCGGTAACGCGCCCGCTCTGGAACGCCATATGCGGGCGCTGCGCACTATCCATCAGGGCGTCGAACTCAATACGCCGATGTTCGCGGCGTTTCAGGCCGAGGGCCTGATCGCGCCGGTCGAAATCGCCATCCGCCTCGACGACACCACCGAATACAAGATGCCGGGGCTGTTCTCCATCAGTCAGGAGGCCCTGTCGCAGCTCAGCGGAGAGGCGCTGGAACGCCTGAACCGCGCCGGTTTCCTGGCGCTGGCCTTTCAGATCGTGGGCTCGATGGGCAATATGGCCCGCATTATTGAGCTGAAGAACCGCAAGCGGGCCGCGCTCTGATGGCTGCGATTACCCGCCGTACGGAGGTCGTGACCGGTATTGCGCCGGACGCCATTGCGTTTGATGAACTTATGGCCGCGCAAAAGCCGGTCATCCTCAAGGGTGTGGCGCGCGACTGGCCTTTGGTGCGTGAGGGGGTAAAGAGCGCTGCGGCGGCGATGGACCTTTTGCGCCGCTTCTATCATGGACGGCCGGTGACCGCCTATACGGGCGCGCAGGAGATTGGTGGCCGCTTCTTCTACCGCGACGATATGGCGGGGCTCAATTTCACCGCCGCGCGCACCGACCTCAGCGCGTTTCTCGAAGAGGTGGCGGCGCATCTCGACGACCCTGCGCCGCCGTCCTTCTATATCGGCTCGACCGATCTGGGTCTGTACCTGCCGGGCCTGCGTGAGGCGGGCAACGACCTGAGCCTGAACCATCCCATGTTCGTGGCTAATCCGCCTTTGGCCAGTATCTGGATCGGCAACCGCACCACGGCGACCTGCCATTTCGACATGTCGCACAATATCGCGGTTTGCGTCGCCGGGCAGCGGCGCTTTACCCTGTTCCCGCCGGATCAGGTCGCCAACCTCTATCCCGGCCCGCTGGAGCCGACGCCCGGCGGTCAGGTGGTCAGTCTGGTCGATTTCCGTGATCCCGACTATGACCGCTTCCCGAGCTTCCGCGACGCCGAAGCCGCCGGTCAGGTGGCTGATATGGAACCGGGCGATGTCCTCTTTTATCCGGCGCTGTGGTGGCACCACGTTGAGGCGCTGGCACCGTTCAACATTCTGGTGAACTACTGGTGGAACACCTCTCCGGCCTTCATGGACACGCCGATGAACACCCTGCTGCACGGCCTATTGAGCCTGCGCGATCGGCCCCAGCCGGAAAAGGACGCCTGGAAGGCGCTGTTCGACTATTACATCTTCGGCCCGGCCGAGCAGGCGGGCGCGCATATCCCCGAAGCGGCGCGCGGCGCACTGGGGACGCTGAACGACATGACGGCCAGACGCCTGCGGGCGCAACTTCTGCAAAAATTAAATCGCTGAGGGAAGAGACATGCAACCGGTCAAAAAGGTAGTCATTGCCGGCGGCGGCACGGCCGGATGGTGCGCGGCGGCGGCCCTGTCGAAGCTTTTGGGGACGCTGATCGATATTACCCTGATCGAGTCGGAAGAGATCGGTATTGTCGGGGTGGGGGAGGCGACCATCCCCACGGCCCGCACCTTCCATCACTTTCTGGGCATAGATGAACGCGCCTTCCTCAAGGCGACCAATGCCACCTATAAGCTGGGCATCGCCTTTGAAAACTGGGCGCGCGACGGCGACCGCTACATCCACTCCTTCGGTGAGATCGGCAAATCCAACTGGATGGCCCCGTTTCACCATGTGTGGATGGCGGCGCGTGATAAGGGCTTTGGCGGCGATCTCGGCGACTATTGTTTTGAGCTGCGGGCGGCGGAAGAGGGCAAGTTCTTCACCTCGGATACGGCGCGCATCAACTACGCCTATCATTTCGACGCTGTGCTGTATGGGCGGTTCCTGAGGCAATTCAGCGAAGCGCACGGGGCCAGGCGCATCGAAGGCCGCATCCGTGAGGTGCGTCAGGACGCCGATACCGGGTTTATCACGGCGCTGGCGCTGGAGTCGGGTGAGGTGATCGACGGAGACCTGTTTATCGACTGCACGGGCTTTAAGGGGCTTCTGATCGAAGAGACGCTGAAGACCGGTTTTGAGGACTGGAGCCACTGGCTGCCCACCGATCGGGCGCTGGCCGTGCAGACCGCGCCATCCGGGCGGCTCGATCCCTATACGCGCGCCATTGCGCACGGCGAAGGCTGGCGCTGGCGCATCCCGCTACAGAACCGTGTGGGCAACGGGCTGGTCTATGCCAGCGGGCACCTATCGGATGAGGCGTCGCGCGAACGCCTGCTGTCACTGGTCGATGGGGAGCCCCTGACCGAGCCGCGCCTGATCCGCTACCGCACCGGGCGGCGCAACAAGATATGGAACAAGAACTGCCTGACGGTCGGCCTGTCGAGCGGCTTTATCGAGCCGCTGGAATCGACCAGCATCCACCTGTTCCAGATCGCCGTGACGCGCCTGATCCAGATGTTCCCCTTCGGCGGCATCACCGAGGCGGTCAGCGACCATTATAACGAGATTGCGCGTCGTGAAATCGAGAAGGTGCGCGACTTCGTGATCCTGCACTACAAGCTGACCCAGCGCGACGACACGGCCTTCTGGCGCGAACGGCGCGAGATGAGCGTGCCCGACAGCCTGACCGAGCGGCTAGAGATGTTCCGCGAACACGGTCACGCCTGGCAGGCGGCCGATGATCTGTTCCGCGTCGATTCGTGGGTGCAGGTGCTGCTGGGCCAAAGGCTTGAGCCGCAATCGCACCACGCCATTGGCCAACTGATGAGCGAGGCGCAACTGCGTCAGGCGCTGGAGGGTCTTAAGACCAACATCGCCCGCACGGTCGATGCCATGCCGACGCACGAGGCCTTCCTCAAAAGCTATCTGGCGGCGTGAGTTTGAGAGGCGGCGAATAAACCGACGCCCGCCGGCGGGAAGCGCGGCGGGCGTGAGGTCGAGCAAGAAATGGTGGAGCTAAGCGGATTCGAACCGCTGGCCTCCTCATTGCGAACGAGGCGCTCTACCAACTGAGCTATAGCCCCATTCCTTGTGGAAGGCGTCTTTTAATCGAACGCCGGAGACTGTCAAGTCGGGTTTGACTTGTTATAGCTGTCGGCACCGCTATATTCACAAAAAGCCGGACATGCCGGGTGCCAAGGGTTTTTCATGATCGATTTCGTCTTCTTCGTCCTCAACGGTATTTTGTCTTTCGCGGTGTGGGTCATCATCATCAGCGCGATCCTGAGCTGGCTGGTGGCGTTCAACGTCATCAATACCCGTAATCCCGGCGTGTACCGCTTCATGGAAATGCTGGATCGCCTGACCTATCCGATCCTCGAGCCTTTCCGTCGTGTCATCCCCAATCTGGGAGGCATCGACATCAGTCCGATTATCGCCATCCTGATCATTCAGGGGATGCAGCGCTTCCTGCTTCCGATGGCGCGCGCCAGCCTCTATGGCCTGACGGGTATGTAATTGGCCCGGCTGGTCGTGCGGCTGACGCCCAAGGCGGCGGCGGATCGCGTCGATGGCTGGGAGGCGGATGAGCAGGGGCGGCCCTATCTCAAGGTGCGCGTCACCGCGCCGCCGATAGAGGGTCGCGCCAATGACGCCCTGATCGCCTTTATGGCCAAGCGGTTGAAGCTGCCCAAATCGCGCCTGTCGCTGCTGGCCGGAGATACGTCGCGCCTCAAGCAGATCGAGGTCGAGGGTCTGGACGAGGCGGCGTTACGGGAGGCCCTGACATAACAAAACCCCGCCGGAATGCTCCGGCGGGGTTTTGTATTTGCAATTGTGCGAAGCGCTTACGCTGCGACCTTGGCCGCGTGGATTTGCGCCACGATCGCTTTGGTGACTTCCGAACCGGCCAGCGTACCGCCCAGATCGCGGGTCAGTTGCCCGGCCTTGATCACCGCTTCGATGGCGGCGTCCAGCGCGTCGGCTTCAGCGCTCAGATTGAGCGAGAAGCGCAGCATCATGGCCACGGACTTCAGCGTGCCTATGGGGTTGGCGAGGTCCTTGCCCGCAATGTCCGGGGCCGAGCCGTGGATCGGCTCGTAGAGGCCTTTACCGGAGCCCAGCGAGGCCGAGCCCAGCAGACCGATCGAACCCGGCAGCACCGAGGCGAGGTCGGACAGGATGTCGCCGAACATGTTTTCGGTGACGATCACGTCAAACGCCTTCGGACGGGTGACGAGGTGCATGGCCATCGAATCGACCAGAGCGTGCTCCAGCTCGACATCCGCATATTCCGCCTTGTGCAGCTTGATGACCGTTTCGCGCCACAGACGCGAGGTCTCGATGACATTGGCCTTATCGACCGAGGTGACCTTGTTGCGACGCTTGCGGGCGGCTTCAAAGGCGACGCGGGCGACGCGCTCGATTTCCTCGACCGTATAGACACATTCATCGACGGCGCGGTCTTCGGTGCGGGTCTGCTTGCCGAAATAGAGACCACCGGTCAGTTCGCGCACAATCAGCATGTCGGCACCCGACACGATCTCTTCTTTCAGCGGCGAGCGGAAGGCCTGCGAGGCCGGGACGTCCATCGGGCGCAGATTGGCGAACAGACCCATCGACTTGCGCACGGCCAGAAGGCCCTGCTCCGGGCGCTTGGGTTGCAGGTCCCACTTCGGACCGCCGACCGCCCCCAGCAGCACCGCATCGGCGGCCAGACAGGCGGCGTCGGTATCGGCGGGGTAGGGGTCGTTTCGCTCATCAATGGCGATGCCGCCGATCAGCTTTTCTTCGAAGTTGAAGGTGTGGCCATAGACCTCACCGATGGCCTTCAGCGCGGACACGCCCGCGGCGGCGACTTCGGGACCGATGCCGTCACCCGGCAGCACGACGATGTTGAAGGTGGACATAATAATTTTCCAGTATGTGACGCAGTAAGGGCTCAGGCAGCTTTATTGTTTGTTTTTTCGTAGGCTTCGATTTCCGGCAGGCGCTTCAACAGCCAGCCCATGGCATCGACGCCTTCCAGCAGGCATTGGCGCGCGAAGGCTTCGACCTGGAAGGTGACGGTGGTGCCGTCTTCCAGCGTCAGGGTGCAGGATTCGAGGTCGATGGTGACGCGCTGCTGCGGGTTTTGCGTCAGCTTGTCGTGGATTTCGGGCGACACCACGACCGGCAACAGGCCGTTTTTCAGGCTGTTCGACTTGAAGATGTCGGCGATCTCGGTCGAGATGACGGCCTTGAAGCCATAATCCATCAGCGCCCACGGGGCGTGTTCGCGCGACGAGCCGCAGCCGAGATTGTTGCCGGCGACCAGCACGCGGTGCTCGGTCGGGTCGATCTCATTGAGGATGTGTGGCTTGTTCGAGCCGTCGGCAGTGTAGCGCCAGTCGTTGAAGGCGACCTTGCCCAGACCGGCCTTGGTGGTCGTGGTCAGGAAGCGCGCGGGGATGATCTGGTCGGTGTCGATATTGGCTTCCGGCAGGACGACGATGCGTGAGGAGAAGCTGTTGACGGGTTCTTGGTTGGACATGGTCTTTTCCATTTCATAAGAGCCCCCACCCCCAGTCGCTGCGCTCAGGGTCCCCCTCCCCAGCAAGCTGGGGAGGTAAAAGAGCGCTTTTTCGATCATACCTCCCCGGCGTGCCGGGGAGGGGGACCGCGCCGTGAAACGGCGGGGTGGTGGGGGGCTTTCTTACGCGGGTTGCAGTTGCATGAATTGACGGGGGTCGGCCACATGACCGGCAATGGCCGAGGCCGCGGCGGTGGCCGGTGAGGCCAGAACCGTGCGCGAGCCGGGGCCCTGACGGCCTTCGAAATTGCGGTTCGAGGTCGAAACGGCCAGTTGCCCCGGCAGCACGAAGTCGCCGTTCATGGCAATACACATCGAGCAGCCCGGCAGACGCCATTCCGCACCGGCTTCGAGGAAGATCTGATGCAGGCCTTCCTTTTCGGCTTCGACGCGCACCCATTCCGAACCCGGCACGATCAGGGCGCGCACGCCCGGCGCGACCTTGCGACCCTTCATGATGGCAGCGGCGGCGCGCAGATCGGCCATGCGGCCATTGGTGCACGAACCGATGAAGACCACATCGACCTTCTCCACCTCGCGGGCCTCGCCGCCGGTGAAGCCCATGTATTTCAGCGCGCGTTCTTCGTCTTCGTTCGCGGCCACGGGAACGCCCTTGACGATGGGCGCACCCTGATCGGGCGAGGTGCCCCAGGTGGCCATGGGTTCGATGGCCGAACCGTCGATGGTGATTTCCTTATCAAACACGGCACCGTCGTCGGACTTCAGCGTCAGCCACTGGGTGGCGGCTTCGTCAAAGGCCGCGCCTTGCGGCACGTATTCGCGGCCGCGCAGCCATTCGACCGTCTTCTGGTCAGGGGCGATCATGCCGCAGCGCGCGCCCGCTTCGATCGACAGGTTGCAGACCGTCATGCGGCCTTCCATGTCGAGCGCTTCGATGACCGGCCCGGCATATTCGAGCGCATAGCCCGTGCCGCCGGAGAAGCCCAGCGTGTTGATGACGGTCAGCGCCACGTCCTTGCCCGTCACGCCCGGTTGCAGCGCGCCGGTGATGTTGATGCGCATGGTCTTGGGCTTACGCTGAGCGAGGCACTGGGTGGCCAGAACGTGGCCGACTTCCGAGGTGCCGATGCCGAAGGCGATGCAGCCGAAAGCGCCGTGGGTCGAGGTGTGCGAATCGCCGCAGACGACCGTGAAGCCCGGCTGGGTCAGGCCCATTTCCGGCCCGATGACGTGGACGACGCCGCGGTTTTCGGCCTCATAGCCGAACAGGCGCAGACCGTTTTTGGCGGCATTGGCCTCAAGCGTTTCCACCTGCTTCTTGGCCTGCGCTGTCACATAGGGGCGGTTGCCGTCGGCATCGGGGGCAAGCGTCGGGATCGAGTGATCGAGCGTGGCAAAGGTGCGATCGGGACGACGTACCTTCAGGCCGCGCGCATCCAGTTCGGAAAAGGCCTGAGGACTGGTCACCTCATGAACCAGATGCAGGTCGATGTAGAGGACGGCGGGCTTGTCCGCACCTTCTTCCTCAACGATGTGGCGTTCCCACACCTTCTCGAACAATGATTTGGGTTTTGACATGATGGTCGTCCGTGCACTTCATAAAGAGCCTCCCCTGATCTCAGGGGAGGGGGACCGCGCGGCTAAAAAACCGCGCGGTGGTTGGAATGGCACCATCGGGGTCACCCCCGCGGCGGTTTAATTCACGTAGTCGAGCCAGCCCCACTTGTCTTCGGTCTGGCCATTAAACAGGCCGTGGAAACGGGCCTGCAGCAGCTTGGTGATCGGGCCGGGGCCGTTTTCACGCGTCGGAATGTCGTCGATGGTGCGGATCGGCGTAATTTCCGCCGCCGTACCGGTCATGAAGACTTCGTCGGCGAGGTAAAGCATTTCGCGCGGCAGGTCCTGCTCGATGATCTCGATGCCCTCTTCGCGGGCGAGCGTCAGCACGGTGTTGCGCGTGATACCGCCCAGGATCGAGGCCGAGACCGGCGGGGTGTAGATCTTGCCACCCATCATCAGGAACAGATTTTCACCGGCCCCTTCCGACAGACGCCCATCGACGCCGAGGCCCAGACCTTCGACATAGCCCTTCGAGCGCGCTTCGCGGCCGATCAGGTAGGACGACAGGTAGTTGCCGCCGGCCTTGGCCATTACGGGGATGGTGTTCGGCGCGGCGCGGTTCCACGAGGAAACGATGACATCAACGCCCTTGGTCAGGCCTTCGTCACCCAGATAGGCGCCCCAGGGGAAGGCGGCGATGGCGACATCGACGCGGACGTTTTCCGGCTTCGGCGTCACGCCCATGCCGCATTCGCCCAGGAAGGCAATCGGGCGCAGATAGGC
The DNA here is from genome assembly GCF_037101385.1 of Asticcacaulis sp. DW145. Taxonomy (NCBI): domain Bacteria; kingdom Pseudomonadati; phylum Pseudomonadota; class Alphaproteobacteria; order Caulobacterales; family Caulobacteraceae; genus Asticcacaulis; species Asticcacaulis sp. DW145. Next base: position 586,613 of record NZ_AP029024.1, read on the forward strand.
GGATTTCAGGCCGTTGACACGCAGGGTTTCCTTACAGGCGTCGTTGATCTGTTGCAGCGTGTAGGGGACCGGCATGTGATAGATGCGGGCCGAATCGAGCAGGCGCTGGGTGTGTTCGGTCAGGCGGAACACCGCCGGGCCCTTCGGCGTGTCGTAGGCGCGCACGCCCTCGAAGACCGAGGTGCCATAGTGCAGGGCGTGGGTCATGACGTGGACCTTGGTGTCCTCCCACGCCTTGAGTTCACCGTTGAACCAGATTTTTTCAGCGAGCGGTTTCATGTTGTTTCTCAGAATTCAGGTTTGAGGCATGAGTCTTCCGGTCGTGCAGGAAGACGTATTTTTCAAAAGCGTCGCACATGGCGCGAAGCCCGGCCCATACAGGGTCGGGGCCGCGACCACGGCCCCGGTATGCCTCACCCTTAATCTGTAAACTGATTTCTGCAAAGGCCCCGCCGTCGAAGGTGAACCCCGACTGGATGATTTCGCAGTCATTGACGCGCGCCTCGATCTGATAGGCGTCCACCAGAGCGCGGAACCCGGCCTCAAAGGCATTGAGCCCCGTGGCCGTCACCTTCAACGGTTCGCCGTTGTCGCGGAACAGGTCGAGCGTGATCGTGACGAAGTCCTTGGTGACTTCGCTCGACACCTTGAACAGGCGCGCATCGTCCTTGTCGGCATTGTCGCGCGTGAGCAGCGACATCAACTCGAACTCGTCGATTTCCCCGATCTCATCGGCGCGGCGCTTGAAGGCGGCAAACAGGTCGCCCAGCGACAGCTCATCAAGGTCGAAGCCCAAGGCCGCCGCCTGCTTCGCGATGGCGTGGCGGCCCGAATGCTTGCCCAGCACCAGATTGGACTTTTCCGCCCCGACGTCTTCCGGGCGCATGATCTCATAGGTGCGCGCATCGGTCAGCATACCGTGCTGATGGATGCCCGATTCGTGGGCGAAGGCGTTGCGCCCGACGACCGCCTTGTTGCGCATGACGATGGTGCCGGTGGCTCGCGACAGGAGGTGGCTGGCCTTGCTCAGCAGCGGCGTATGGATGCCGGTGTGCAGCTTGAACAACTCAGGCCGCGTGCGCAGCGCCATGACGACCTCTTCCAGCGCCGCATTACCCGCACGCTCGCCGATGCCGTTGATGGTGACTTCGATCTGACGCGCTCCGGCTTCGAGGGCGGCCAGCGTATTGGCAACGCCCAGCCCCAGATCGTCGTGATTGTGCGCCGACAGGATGACCTGTGGATGGTCCTTCAGGGCGGCCTTCAGGTCGCTGAAAATCTGATAGATTTCCTTCGGCGTGGTGTAGCCGACCGTGTCCGGAATATTCAGCGTGCGCGCCCCGGCCTCGGCCGCGGCGATACACACCTCGTGCAGGAAGTCCTGTTCGGTACGGATGGCGTCTTCGGGCGAGAACTCGACCTCATCGAAAATGGTCGAGGCGTAGCTGACGGCCTTGTGGGCGATTTCAACCACCTGCTCGCGCGTCTTCTTCAGCTTGGCCGCGCGATGGATGGGCGAGGTGGCAAGGAAGATGTGGCAGCGCTTGCGCTTGGCGGGCAGCAGTGCACGGGCGGCGGCGTCGATGTCGGATTCCAGCGCGCGCGACAGTGAGCAGAAGGTGGGGCCGACCACTTCGCGGGCGATGGTACGGATGGCTTCCTCATCGCCGGGCGATGAGGCGGCGAAACCCGCTTCGATGACGTCCACGCCCAGATCCTTGAGCGTGTGGGCCAGCATCAGCTTATCCTTGACGCCTAACGAAAAGCCGGGGGCCTGTTCGCCGTCACGCAGGGTGGTGTCAAAGACGATGACGCGGTTGGGGTCGTTGGGGACGATGGCATTCATGATGGAACTCAGGCGCTCAGTTTTTCGGCGTTAGGCCGGACAGTTTGCGCCCGTTCCGGCGCCTGCTCAAGCCGCTTGATGCCATAGAGGCGGTCGATTTGCAGCCCCAGAATGTCAATATTGCGGCCCGCATCGCGCGGACGCACGCTGACGCTGAGGCCGCGCGTGTCGGGGCCCAGATCGTACAGGTCGATCTCATCAATGTGGAAGCCGCGACGTTCGATCAGGCCCAGCACCCGCAGGAGCGTGCCTTCCAGACGGTCGATCTCAATATGAATCGATTGGCTCATCCCAGCGCTCCTCCATCATTTCCGCGTTCGACGCGCCCGGCGGCACCAGCGGCCAGACGTTTTCGCGCGGGTCGATCAACACATGCAACAGGGTCGGGGCGTCGGCGGCCAGAAGCCGGTCGATGGCACCTTCGACCTCGTGGCGCTGGGTGATGCGGAACGCACTCAGGCCAAACGCCTTGGCGACCTCGACAAAGTCCGGATTGTCGGACAGGTCGATTTCGCTGTAATTTTCTTCGTAGAACAGTTCCTGCCACTGACGCACCAGCCCCAGCGACGAGTTATCGAGCAGGACGATCTTCAGATTGATGCCGTAGCGTCGCAGCGTCGCCATCTCCTGAATATTCATCATGAAGCTGCCGTCGCCGGAGACGGTGACGACGTGGTGGTCGGGCAGGCCCAGCTTCGCCCCCATGCCGGCGGGCAGGCCATAGCCCATCGCGCCGGAGCCGCCGGAGGTCAGGTGGGCGCGGTTCTGCTCAAACTCGCAATGCTGCGCCACCCACATCTGGTGCTGACCCACATCGCAGGCGACGATGAACTTTTTGCCCGCCTTTTCCGACAGGGATTTGAGCAGGGCCGGGGCATAGACGCCCTTGCCCGGCGCATCGTACTTGAAGCGGTGCTGCCACTTGTTGGCCTTGTTAAGCTTCACCCACTCCGAAATGTCGGGCATGGATGGGCGGAGCGCCGGCAGGGCCAGTTTCAGGTCGCCCAGAATGGCGACATCGGCGCGGCGGTTCTTGTGGAACTCGGCCGGGTCGATGTCGAAGTGGATGACCTTGGCGTGCGGGGCAAAGGCCGACAGCTTGCCCGTGGCGCGGTCATCGAAACGCGCCCCGACGGCGATCAGCAGGTCGGTTTCTTGCACGGCCATATTCCCGGCGCGGGTCCCGTGCATCCCCAGCATCCCCAGATGCAGGTCGTGATAGGTCGAAACCGTCCCCAGCCCCTTCAGGGTCGAAACGAACGGTATGCCGGTGCGCTCGACAAAGTCGCGCATCTCGGCATCGGCATCGGCCATGTGCACGCCACCGCCGATGTACAGCAGCGGCTTTTTGGCCTGTTCGATCAGGGCTTTCGCAGCCTCAATGGCGTCGGCGTTCGGCGAAGCAGGCGTCCAGGCGGGCAGTTCGCCCATTTCAGAGGCTTCGACAAAGCTGGCCGCGACGTCCTTCGGAATATCGACGAGCACCGGGCCAGGGCGGCCTTCCTTGGCGATGGCAAAGGCGCGGGCGAGGATGGCCGGGATTTGCGCGGCGTCGCGCACCAGCCACGAGTGTTTGACGACCGGCAGGGTCAGGCCCAGAAAGTCCACTTCCTGAAAGCCATCGGTGCCCATCAGGTGCGTGGCGACCTGACCGGTGATGAAGACGACGGGGACCGAGTCCATATAGGCATTGGCGATGCCGGTGATCAGATTGGTCGCGCCGGGCCCGGAGGTGGCCATGCACACGCCGACGCGGCCCGTGGCGCGCGCATAGGCGTCGGCGGCGAACGATGCCCCCTGTTCGTGGCGCACCAGAATGTGACGCAGGCCCGATCCGGCCAGCGCGTCATAGATCGGCATGATGGCGCCGCCCGGATAACCGAACAGCACGTCTACGCCCAGCGCCTTCAGCGTTGAGATGACGAGTTGCGCGCCGGTCGGTTTATTGGTGGGCATTGTAAATTACTCGGTGTTTGGGTGCGGATGATCCGCCAATTCTTGTGGTTTTGGCCTGAAAGCCACCCCACCACCGCTCGCTGTGCTCACGGTCCCCGTCCCCGCCAGCGGGGAGGTATAAGAAATCGCTCTCTTTATACCTCCCTGCACTTTAGTGCGGGGAGGGGGACCGCGCCCAAAGGGCGGGGTGGTGGGGTGTCTTACTTTTTTAGCCGTTACCCTTTTGGTTCAGCCACGACATGCGCGAACGCAGGTCACGACCGACGGTTTCGATCGGATGCTCAAGGTCCTGACGCATCAGGGCGTTGTAGCGCGGGCGACCGGCCATGTTTTCGAGGATCCAGTCGCGCGCGAAGTCACCCGACTGAATGTCGTTGAGCACTTCTTCCATGCGCTCACGGGTTTCTTCGTTGATGATGCGCGGGCCCGAGACGAGGTCGCCGTACTTGCAGGTTTCCGACACGAAGGAGTGCATCTTTTCGAGGCCGCCTTCATACAGCAGATCGACGATCAGCTTCAGTTCGTGCAGCACTTCGAAATAGGCGATTTCCGGACGGTAACCGGCATTGGTCAGGGTCTCAAAGCCCATCAGGATCAGTTCCGACGTACCGCCGCACAGAACGGCCTGTTCGCCGAACAGGTCGGTTTCGGTTTCTTCGCGGAACGAGGTTTCGATCACGCCGCCGACGGTGCCGCCGATGCCGCGGGCATAGCCCAGCGCCTTGCGCGCCGCCTGACCGGTGACGTCACGATCCACGGCGAACAGTGACGGCACGCCGCGGCCGCGTTGATATTCACGACGCACCAGATCGCCCGGACCCTTCGGCGCGACCAGGATAACGTCGAGGTCTTCACGGGCGGTGACGCGGCCATAGAGAACCGAGAAGCCGTGGGCGAAGAGGAGCGCCGCGCCCTTGGGGGCGTAGGGCTCGATGTCGTTCTTGTAGATGTCGGCGTGCGACATGTCGGGCGTCAGAAGCGCGATGATTGTGGCGTCCTTCACGGCGTCCTTGAGTTCCGCCGTGGTGAGGCCGTCGGCCGTCGCCTTGGTGTGACCCGCACCGCCAGCGCGCACGCCGACGATCACATCAGCGCCCGACTCTTTCAGGTTCTGGGCGTGGGCGCGGCCTTGCGAACCGTAGCCGATAATGGCGATGCGTTCGCCCTTCAGGCTGTCCGGCGAAACGTCGTCATTGGTATAGATTTTCACTTGGGAGGCTCCATTGAGTGCCGGCTTTGCCGGTCGCTTTGAAAGGAAAAAGGAAAGGGTGATCAGGCCTGAGCGGCGTCGGCCTCGGCCAACATTTTAAGTGGGTCTGGCCTCGGCATCTGCCTCGGCCATCAGGGCAGCGTACTTGCCCATCGGGGCAAAGCCGTTCTTGACCTTTGCGCCGCGCGGCCCATCCGCCCGGCGCGCCACCATGTCGGCGTCGATGTCGAGGCGGCGGTTTTTGATGTCGATGGTGATGGTGTCGAAATTCTGGACGTAGCGGATCGCCTTGCCGACGTGGCCGATGACGATACCTTCCGAAGCCGCCGCAAAACGCCCGTTGGAGATCAGGCTGATGTCGCGCAGACCGGCCTCGGCGATGGCCCCGAAGATGGCCGTCATTTCCGCTTCGTCCGCCGCAGCGATGACGATGGCCTCACCGTGGGCGACGCGGCCCTGCTGAATGGCGGCGATGGCGTCGGATTCCATGGCAAAGACGCGGGTGCGGGCTTCGTGCGGGTCGCGCTCAAAACCGCCACCGGTCATCACGCAGCCTTCCGGCGACAGCGAGCCGTGCAGAATCACGAAGTTCGAGGCGGGTAAGGCGGCCGGGTCGATGATGCGAGCGTGAGCGTTCATGGCGAAATCTCGGTTTTCAGGGTTTTACGCGGGATACTGAGGTTGGTCAGGCAGCAGGCATGTACAAAAAAGCCCGCTCTGGTCAGGGAGCGGGAGGATGGTTATTCCTCGTCAGGCGGGTTTCAGACCTGCGCTACCACTCCGTAATCATAGGACGTACAAGTACGCCTACGATGAGTAGGTTAATCAGGACTACGATAATGGCGGACGCAGCAGCGGACAAGTTCAGGGCAGCGCCTTGAACGTCCATGCGGGCAGCGATGGCAATAGCCTTGCGCACCTTGAGCGTCTCCATTCGGCGGGCCACCATGGCCGCGTCGTGAGATCATATAGACTGAAACCTTTACCGATTGCAAAGGCAAAATTGAAAAAAAATTTCTTCAGGGGGCGAATGGTGGAATTTATCAGGTGAAACTTAATAAAAAAGCGCCATATTTTGAAAATATTTTTTTAGTATACGGTTTCTCTGAAAAAATTACCCCACAACCGCCGGGCTTTGCGCAACAGTTTCGCAGGAGCAAAAAAATGCCCGATGCGTCTGCGAAGGTTTGCGGGCGGCTGAGGTGCTGTTGCAATTCGCCTTGTTCGTTTTATATGGCCGCACGTCACAGTCTATCCTGTGACCATTCTCCCCAGCCTTCCCCCTGAGGTTCCCATGCCCGCCTATCGCTCACGCACCACGACTTTCGGCCGCAATATGGCGGGCGCACGGGCGCTATGGCGGGCGACCGGCATGACCGATGCCGACTTCTCCAAGCCGATCATCGCCGTGGTCAATTCCTTCACGCAGTTCGTGCCCGGCCACGTCCACCTGAAGGACCTGGGCCAGATGGTGGCGCGCGAAATCGAAAAGGCCGGGGGCGTCGCCAAGGAGTTCAACACCATCGCCGTTGATGACGGCATCGCCATGGGCCACGGCGGGATGCTCTATTCGCTGCCGTCGCGCGACCTGATCGCCGACAGCGTCGAATATATGGTCAATGCCCACTGCGCCGATGCCATGGTCTGCATCAGTAACTGCGATAAGATCACGCCGGGGATGCTGATGGCCGCCATGCGCCTCAACATTCCCTGCATCTTCGTGTCCGGCGGGCCGATGGAAGCCGGTAAGGTGGTGTGGCCGGACAAGGACGGCGTGCAGCGCACCCACGCGCTCGATCTGGTCGATGCCATGGTGCAGGCCGCCGACGATTCGATCTCCGATGAGCAGGTCAAGGCCGTCGAAGAGGCCGCCTGCCCGACTTGCGGCTCCTGTTCCGGCATGTTCACCGCCAATTCGATGAATTGCCTGACCGAGGCGCTGGGGCTGTCTTTGCCGGGGAACGGCACGACTCTGGCCACCCATGCGGATCGCAAGGCCCTGTTCTGTGAAGCCGGGCGTCTGATCGTCGAGAATACCCGCCGTTATTACGAAAAGGACGACGCCTCGGTCCTGCCGCGCTCGATCGCGACTTTTGAGGCCTTTGAAAACGCCATTCGCCTCGACATCGCCATGGGCGGTTCGACCAATACCGTGCTGCACCTGCTGGCAGCGGCGCAGGAGGCGGGCGTCAACTTTACCATGCAGGATATCGACCGCCTGTCGCGCACCACGCCGTGTCTGTGCAAGGTGGCTCCGGCGACCTCCAGCGTGCATATCGAAGACGTGCACCGCGCCGGAGGCATTGTCGGCATTCTGGGCGAACTGCACCGCGGCGGCATGTTGCACGGCGAAGTGCCGACCGTGCACGCCCCGACCCTCGCTTCGGCGATCGCCCACTGGGACATCAAGCAATCGAACGATGAGCGCGTGGCCACCTTCTTCAAGGCGGCTCCGGGCGGCGTGCGCACGACGGTCGCCTTCTCTCAGGCGCGCCGCTGGGACGAGCTGGACTCAAACCGTCAGACGGGTGTCATCCGCTCGATCGAGCACGCCTTTACCAAGGATGGCGGTCTGGCCGTGCTGTACGGCAATATCGCCGAAAACGGCTGCATCGTGAAGACGGCCGGTGTTGATGAGGAAATCTGGCGCTTTACGGGCAAGGCCCGTGTGTTTGAATCGCAGGAAGACGCCACGCACGGCATCCTCAACAATCAGGTGCAGCCCGGCGAAGTGGTCATCATCCGCTACGAAGGGCCGCGCGGCGGGCCGGGGATGCAGGAAATGCTCTACCCCACCTCCTACCTGAAATCGAAGGGGCTGGGCAAAAAGTGCGCGCTGCTGACCGACGGGCGTTTCTCCGGCGGCACGTCGGGCCTGTCTATTGGCCACGCCTCGCCCGAAGCGGCGCAGGGCGGTCTGATCGCGCTGGTCGAAGACGGCGATACCATCGAAATCAACATCCCGGAACGCACGATTAAGCTGGCGGTTTCCGATGCGGTTATCGCTGAGCGTCGCGCCAAGGAAGAGGCGCGTGGCGCCGACGCCTATACGCCGAAAAACCGCGAGCGCTACGTCTCTGCGGCGCTTCAGGCCTATGCCGCCATGGTCACCAGCGCCGATACTGGCGCGGTGCGCGATGTGAGTTTGCTGCGGAAGTAGCTTTTTCATTCCCAATTCATCTGCGCCATCGTATCGTTAATCGAAGCCATGGGGAGCACGCGGATGGACCGGCGTTTTGTGATAGCGGCACTGATTTCGGCAGGGTGGACCACGCACGCTGCCGCCGAAAGCGACCTGTCGAAGGTGATCAAGGCCGTAAAGGCATCCAAAGGCGGGCTCACCTCGTCGCAGGCCGACAGTGGCCTGCGCGAGGCCCTGTCGCTGGGGGCTGCCGCCGCAGTGACGCGGGTGGCGAGGACCGACGGCTACTGGGGCGACAGCCTGATCCGCATCCCGCTTCCCGACACCCTGTTGAAGGTGCAAAGGACGCTGAAACCGCTGGGCCTGTCCGGGGCGCTCGACGATGTGCACCTGAAGATGAACCGTGCCGCCGAAGCCGCCGCTCCGGTCGCCAAGGCGCTGTTTATCGACGCCATCAAGGCCATGACCATTCAGGACGCCATCGGTATCGTGAAGGGCGGGCCGACCTCCGGCACGCAGTACCTGCAAAAGGCGACGACGCCGCGCCTGACCAACCTGTTCACACCACCGATTGAAATCGCCTTGCAGGAGACGGGGGCGGTGCAGGCGCTGGATCGCGCCATCAAGCGCAACGGGCTTAACGGCTACATCAGGAAAGAGCCCAAGGTTTACCTCAGTGAATTTGCGGTGGGTAAGGCTCTGGGAGGCCTGTTCCACTATGTCGGGACCGAAGAGACAGCGATCCGCACCGATCCGGCCAAACGCACCAGCGTCCTTCTGAGGACTGTGTTCGGTTAGGCGCGGGCGTCCCCTTTCTCTGCCATTTACGATTGAACTTGACGTAATCTGCGCGAAGTTCATTATTGCGCGCAGGATTTGCGCGGCTGTGCCGTATCAATCATCACGATCAAAGGCCGCAAAGGCCGGTAACAGGGAAAGAGGGGGGAAGACGATGCGTCAGGGCATTGCGAAATTTCACGCCGGTATTTGCGCGCTTGTGATCGTAGCGACCCCTCTCAGCGTCTGGGCGCAAACGACACCCAAGCCCGCCGAACCGAAGGCTGCGGCCCCCGCTTCCCCTGCCCCGGCGGATGAGGTGACCGACGTCACCGTCTTTCTCAAAAGAAAGAGCAGTATTCCTGAGCAGAATATGCGCATTGATACGCGCACGGCCTCTTCGTGCGGCTTTATCGGCAGCGACGGCAGTTCGGACTATATTGCCGACTATATTCGTGAAACGACCGGTACCTATGATCTGAACGACCCTAATAATTTCAGCGAGAACAGCCCTCTGGGCGATGCGTCGCGCGAAGGGGGCGGAACGGATTTCTTTGATCGTCAGGATCGCAGTACGGATGAGACGGGTTCTGGTGCCAGCGATGGCTGTACCGATACCGACCGCCGCTTTGCTGCCGGCCGCGCCACCATTCTGCGCCGTGACAAGACCATCTATCAGGCCTTCGACTTCTTCGATCAGAAGAAGTACCCCGAGGCGCTGGCCATGTTCAAAACCGCCTATAATAAGATCGGTTACGAGGACGCGGCCTTCTATATCGCCCGGATGTACCTCGAAGGGCTAGGCACGCCCAAAAGCCCCAAGGACGCCATTTTCTGGTTACGCAAGGTCGCCGAACAGCCGGTAAACATGCGCAGGCCGCATCCGTTTGACCCCAAAAATCCGGATTATATGGAGACGCGGGCCGAAGCGACCTTGACGCTGGCCAAGATTTACCTGACCGGCTTCGGCGTGCCGCGCGATCCGAAAGAGGCGCTGAAATGGTTCGAAAAGGCCGCCTCTATCGGCTTCGTCCCGGCCTCAAAGATCGTCGGCGACATCTATTATTACGGCAATGGCGTGCCGAAGGACCTGAACAAGGCCTATAAGAACTATAGCGAAGCCGCCAAATACGGCTATGCCCCGGCGCAATACGCCGTGGGGCAGATTCTCGAATACGGCGAAGGCAGTATCAAGGCCGATCCCAATACGGCGCTGGGCTGGTTCCGCGAAGCGGCCAAGGCCAAGCATCCGGGCGCTATGTACAAGATCGCCGTCGCTTACGACAGCGGCGAAGGCGTCGCGGCGGACCCGAAAAAGGCGCTGATCTTCTATAAGGAGGCGGCGATCGGCGGCAATGCGGATGCGCAGAACGCCATCGGCACCTACTTCTATCAGGGCGGCCTCTTGCCCAAGGACGATGTGGCGGCGCGTCAGTGGTTCGAAGTCGCTGCGCGTAATGGACAGGCGGACGCGGCCTTTAATCTGGCCGTGATGTACACCAAGGGGGAGGGCGGTCCGAAGGATCTGGTCAAGGCCTATGTGTGGTTTATGGCCGCGCGCGTGCATGGGCATGAAAACGCCACAACGGCGCTCAAGTCGATCCAGTCTCAGATGACCGATGCCGAGAAGGCCGAGGTGGCAAAGCTGTTTGCACCCAAGAGCTAGTTTTTGCCGTCGGCGGCTGATAGAGACAGGGACATGCGCGCCATGTCCCTTTTTCTGTGCCTGCCGCTGGTGCTGACCTCTGCGTCGGCGCGGGAAGCCCCCTTGCCACCGGACAAGGCCTTTGCGCTTAGCTGGCAACGGCAGGGCGATCAGGTGCGGCTGAACTGGCGGATGCCGAAGGGTTATTATCTCTACCGCGCCCATATCGAAGCGAAGGACGCCAGCGGGCGTCCGCTGAGCGTCAAGACCCCGGCAGGTCAGATCAAGCCTGACCCCACCTTCGGGCCGACCGAGGTCTATTACGGTACGGCGCGCGCCTCGCTCCGCCATGCCGGGCCGGTTCGGCTCACCTATCGCGGCTGTCAGGAAGACGGCCTGTGCTATATTCCTGTCACTGTACTTATTCCCGCTGCTCCGGAGCGTCCGCGCCCATGATCTCCCGCCGTCATCTTCTTGCCGCCGTTCCGGCGCTTGTGGCCGCGCCTGCTCTGGCGCAAGAGACTCCGCCCGCACCCAAACTGCCTGAGGTGCATTATGATCCGCTGGCCCCGGTGCTGGGCAATCCGCAGGGCGATGTGACCATCGTCGAATATTTCGATTATCAGTGCGGCGTGTGCAAGCGGATGCACCCCTTGCTGCTCGACGTGGTGGCCAGAGACGGCCAGATCCGTCTGGTCATGCGCGACTGGATCATCTTCGGCGAAGGCTCGCATTATGCGGCGCAGGTGGCGCTGGGGGCGCAGGCGCTGGGGCGGTATCTCGACGTGCATCTGGCCCTCATGGCGACCGGCAGTCAGTTGACCAAGGGCGACGTCTTTGCCGCCTTGTCTGCGACCAGCCTGACGCCGGCCGCGGCGCTGGCGGCTTATCGCCAAAAGGCGGAGGCCTATGAGGCGCTTTTGCTACGCAATGATGCGCAGGCCATGGGCTTTGGCTTCAACGGGACGCCGTCCTTTGTGGTCGGCAATGCCGTCTATCCGGGGGCGTTTCAGAGCCGCGAGGACATCCTTCAGGCGGTAGCCGAAGCCCGTGCCCGTCAGACGCCAAACGCGGTATAAAGAAAAGGCCGCTCCGGGGTGGGAGCGGCCAGTCTGTGCACAAACGCTTACTCGAACATTGGTTTAATGATCCACCGCTCCCGAAGCCCCAAGCCCCGTCTGTGAGCGGACAAACTGGGCAAAGAACTTCTCGCGCTCGGCCCTGGCCTTGGCTGAGGTGTCCGTCACCGAGAACAGCCAGATACCCACAAAGGCGGCGATCATGGCGAACAGGGCCGGATACTTATACGGGAATATGGCGGCCGGATGGTGCAGCACATCGACCCACACGGTGGGGCTCAGGACAGTGAGGGTAAGGGCCGTGATCAGACCCATGGCCCCGCCGATGACCGCGCCGCGCGTGCTCAGCTTCGACCAGTACATGCTGAGGAACAGGATGGGGAAGTTGGTCGCCGCCGCCACCGAGAAGGCCAGCCCCACCATGAAGGCGATATTCTGCTTTTCGAACACGATGCCGAGCACGATGGCCACGATACCGAGCGCAATGACCGCGCCTTTCGAGACCGCCATCTGCGCCTTTTCATTGACGTTGCCGCCGCGCAGGACGTGGGTATAGAGGTCGAGCGCCACGGCGGAGGCCCCGGCCAGAGCCAGACCGGCCACGACGGCCAGAATGGTGGCAAAGGCGACGGCTGAGATAAAGCCGAGGAAGAAGTCGCCGCCCACGGCCTTGGCGAGGTGCACCGCCGCCATGTTCGACCCGCCCAGAAGCTCACCCGCCGCGTCCTTGAAGGCCGGGTTGGTGCCGACCAGCAGGATGGCCCCGAAACCGATGACGAAGGTCAGGATGTAGAAATAGCCGATGAAACCGGTGGCGTAGAAGACCGACTTGCGCGCCTCCTTGGCGTCACCGACGGTGAAGAAGCGCATCAGGATGTGCGGCAGACCGGCGGTCCCGAACATCAGGGCCAGACCCAGAGAAATGGCGGAGATCGGATCGCTGATCAGTACGCCGGGGGCCATGATGGCATCGCCCTTCGGGTGCACCTCGACGGCCTTTTCAAACAGGGCAGAGAAGTCGAAATTGACCGATTTCAGCACCATCACGGCCATGAAGGTGGCGCCGGACAACAGAAGGACGGCCTTGATGATCTGCACCCAGGTGGTGGCCAGCATCCCGCCGAACAGCACATAGAGCACCATCAGCACGCCCACCAGCACCACGGCGATCAGGTAGTCGAGCCCGAACAGAAGCTGGATCAGCTTACCCGCGCCGACCATCTGCGCGATCAGGTAGAAGGCCACGACCGTCAGCGAGGACAGGGCCGACAGGAAGCGGATCGGCTTTTGCCCCAGACGGTAGGAGGCCACGTCCGAGAAGGTAAACTTGCCCAGATTGCGCAGCCGTTCGGCCATCAGGAACAGGATGATGGGCCAGCCGACAAGGAAGCCGATCGAATAGATCAGGCCGTCAAAGCCGGAGGTAAAGACCTGCGCCGAAATGCCCAGAAACGAAGCGGCGGACATATAGTCACCCGCAATGGCCAGACCGTTCTGAAAGCCGGTGATCTTGCCGCCGGCGGTGTAATAATCCTTGGTCGAGGCCGAGCGCGCCGAAGCCCATTTGGTGATGCCCAGCGTCAGGATGATGAAGGCCAGGAACATGCCGATGGCGATATAGTTGGTGGGCTGCTTGTGCACCTCGCCATTGACGGAGTCGGCCAGAACCATGGCCGGGACCGCGCTGATCAGGGCCGCTCCGAACAGGGCGCGCCAGCTGAATGAAAAGCCCTTCATTGCCCCGCCTCCTCAAGAATCTGGCGCACTTCGCGGTCGAATTCGCCATTGGCGCGCTGCACATAGATGCCGGTGAGGATGAAGCACAGCAGGATCAGGCCGATGCCGCCCGGAATGCCCCAGGTGAGGACCGCGTCGGGCTGGATGCGTGTGCCCAACAGCTTCGGGTCAAAGGCGATCAGGCAGACAAAGCCGTAATAGGCCAGCAGCATGATGGCCGACAGCGTCCAGGCAAAGCGCCCGCGCTTTTTGACCAGAGCCTGAAATCTGGGGTTGTCGTAGATACGACGATAGACCTCGTCGGAACTCATTTCGGGTTGTCCTTCCTGTTGTTTTGGCCTGTTTTTTGGGCCTGTTTTTGACCTTCAGCCGCTTGTTCGTCTTCCTTATGGCGCGGAAGATCATAGGGGGAGGGTAAAACAGCCCCGCCCCGGCGGCTATTCGACTTTAGTCGTCGCAAAATGCAACAGCCAATCGCGTGATTTTTCCACTTGCGGTCAGCCGGGGGCGGGATAAGGTTTCTGCTGTTATTAGAGCGGGATGATTTTGAATGGAAGCATCATCCCGCTCTAAATTTTTGTTTTGCCGCGATATTTTTGTCGAAAACCGCTCACACTTTTCGATATATCGCTCTAAAGGGGACGCACGCATGACCATTCGCACACTGAGCCTGGCCGTTTTTCTGGCTGTCGTCGCCACGCAAGCGTCAGCGCAGGACAAGCCCGTCACGCCGTCCTCGGTGCTGGAGGCGGCGCCTGCGACCGCGTGGAAGGACATTGCGGCGGAGGACCTGATGGTCATGACTCTGGCCGACGGATCGAAGGTGGTGGTGCAACTGGCCTCGACCTTTTCGCCGCAGCACGTGGCCAATGTCCGTGCCTTTGCCCGCGCCCGGTGGTGGGACGGATCGGCCATTATCCGCTCGCAGGACAATTATGTGACGCAATGGGGCTGGCCCGATGAGCCGGAGCCGAAATACCCGGACGCGGTGAAGGCCGAGCCACCTGCCGAATATGAACAGCCCCTGTCAAAGGCCTTCCGTCCGCTGCCGTATCGTGACGCCTATGCGGTTCAGGTCGGGCATGTGGACGGCTGGCCCGTGGCGACGGACGGTCAGGCGCAGTGGTTGCCGCATTGCTACGGCATGGTCGGTGTGGCGCGTGGCCTCAATCCGGATACGGGCTCCTCATCGCAGCTTTACGCGATTATCGGTCACGCACCGCGCCATCTTGATCGCAATCTGGCCATGGCCGGGCGTGTGGTGTCGGGCATGGACGCCCTGAGCGCCCGTCCGCGCGGGACCGAGGCCCTGGGTTTCTACAAGACCGAGGCGGAGCGCACAAAGATCGTGTCCGTGCGCATCACCGCTGATCTTCCGCCCACGGAGCGTCCGGCTTTTCAGTATCTCGATACGCAAAGCCCGACCTTTGCCGCCTGGGTAAAGGCCCGCGCCAACCGCAAGGATGATTTTTTCGCCGTTTCGGCCGGAGCGGTGGATATTTGCAACGCTTTGCCGCCCATTCGCCAAAAACCGTAAAAAAGGACTTTTGCGAAGGCCCCTCCCGTGCCAACACTAAAAAGGTTAACGGGTGGGTAGATGGGACTTTTCCGGAAAATCATCGGCGCGGTGCTGAGTCTGATTCTGCTGGTCAGTCAGCTCTATGTGCTGGGCGGGACGCTGGACCAGCGTGACCGCGCCGAGCGCCTGTCGCGTGAACTGGCGCGACTGGAGCCGGAGGTGGGGCAGTCCAAGGATTTTGTGGCCCTGATGCAGACCCGTGACACGCCCGCCGTGCGCGCCCAGATCAACAGCGACTATATCGACGCCAATTTCGACCTGATCATGGAGCGTGTCTATCTGTACCTGCCGCAGGAAGCGCCGCGCAATATCCAGCCCGTCGGCTATATGGTGCGTGAAATGAGCGGCAAGCGCTTCGTCTTCGTCGCCCTGGAATACGAGTTTTCCGACCGCTGGATCATCGCCACCATCACCGTCGAACCCGCATCGGGCAAGGCCGCGGTGGCCGGGTTCAATATCAACACCTATCGCGCGTCACTGTTTGAGCGCACGCAGTTTCGCCTGAGCGGGCAGAGTATCGAACACTATGTCCTTCTGGGGCTGGCCGTGATCAATCTCATCTTCTGTGCGGTGACGCTGTTTATCTGTATCGCCGCCCCGCGCGTGCGCTGGCGTTTCGCGTGGATCGTCCTGATCCTTCTGGGTGTCGGGCTGATGAGTTTCAACTGGCTGGAAGGGCGTATGGCGCTGGACCTGTTCCAGGCCAACCTGCCGCCGTCGCGTTTCAGCCTGGGCCTCTATCAGCCACTGATCATCCTTTTGTCCATCCCGCTGGGAGCCATCCTGTTCTGGATGAATTTCCGCAAGCTGACGCGGGCCTGACCCGGACTCCCGGTGTTTTTGGGGCCGCCGCCGCAAAGGCGGCCTGAGGGCGGCTCGGAGGGTGAGTTGCTGCTCGCTGAACAACCGCGTCTGACACTCCAGCTCGCTGGCCAGCAGGCGGCCTTCCTCGTGACTTTCGCAGCGGATCTGGCAATCCAGAAGCACGGTTATGGCCGCCACATGCGCTTCGAGCAGGGGCATCGCCTCGGCGAGGTCGCTCTCCTCTCTCAGCAGGGCGCAGGCCGAACTGGCCACGCGGCTGATCAGCGGATAGCCGCAGGTCGTCCCCATCCCTTTCAGGTCGCCGCAGCTTTTGAGAAGTGTGCGCCGGCTGTCCGAGCCGGGGGTTTGCCGCGCCGCCCTGACGGCCCTTTGCAGCCGCGTCACCTCATCGGCCAGCCACAGGGGAAATTCGCCGGACAGGGTTTGCAGGGCGTCTTCCATCTTTTGCAGCAGCGCGCCGTCCAGAGGCGTATCCCCCAGCTTGGCCTGCAAATCATTGGGTATCTGTAGGATATGTGCGGGTTTCAACGCGAGATTCCTTCCGGCTTTTGAGGGGGCGTATTTACGTCAATGAAAACGGACCTCAGACTGTCCTCGAAATCCATCAGGACTTCGGCGAAATCGAGGAGCGACATCCGCCGACCGCCCAGCGTGCCGAAGTGGTAGGCCCAGAACGAGTTGATATGGCTGAGGACGCCCACGCGCTCGCCCAGCTCATAAAACATCTGCGGTCCTTTCAGCAGGAAGGTGCGGAACGGATTGGGGTCGCGGCGTTCGGTCAGGGCCGCGAAGGCCTCGTCATAGCGCGACAGCATCAGACCAACGGCTTCGAATACGGCCGATACGTCATGGGCGACGCGCGGCCGGGCCTTTTCGATATATTCCAGCATCGCCGGGTCACGAAAGCCGATGGTGCGGTAGGTCAGCATTTCGTTCAGCACCTTTTTCAGGTCGTCGCGCAGCCGAAGATATTGCCATTTGAAGTACAGAAAGCCGCGCCACGAAAAGAGACCTTCGGCAAAATCCTTGGCGTTCAGACGCAAGGTGGTGCGAAACGGGTCCAGTTCGGAATCCACCTTGTCCGACAGGATTTTGGTGACAAATCGTGACGATGCCGCCGCCTGATTTTCGTCAAGAGCAATGCGCACCAGCTTTGAAAACTCATCGCTGGCGAAGGCGGTCATCGAGGCAATGTCGCTGGTCGAAATGCGGAAATAGGCGCTCGACGGATGGATGCCGTTGCGCGCCAGACATTCGCGCAGGATGAAGGGGTCGAGAGAGGGCAGGGTGTCGATAAGCTGAAGGATGTTGAGGTCGTCCGCATACTGATGACGCGCCTCCTTACCCAGAACGTCCTCCATGGCCTGTTTATAGCCGTACTCGTTGATGAAGATGGCCCCGCCTCCCAGTCGCAGATCGCGCGAGTCGAACGGCAGGATGATCTTGGTGGCGACGCTGGCGGGCTTGAGGAACAGTTCGCGCTCATTGGGTCGTAAGGCGTGCTTGATGATGATGGACTTGTTGAGTTCGGCGCTTTTGAAAAAGGGCTGGGTCGTCTTCGCCTCTTCGGCGGAGGCGTTCAGCTTCACATGGCACAGGTTGAGGATGCGACTGGTCGAACCCGAGTCGCTTATATTGGCCAGACTGCGAAATTCGCGGTTTTTGACCTTGGGACGGCTCATTCCTTTATCCCGTCGATGATGGCCAGACTGTCTTCGAAGTCCATCAGCACTTCGGCATAGTCCATCGCGTCCATACGACCCTGTCCGGGGCTCAGGCGATAGGCCCAGAAGGAACCGATATGGCCGATGACGCCGCAACATTCGCCCAGTTCGTAGAACAATCGGGGGCCATTGAGCAGGAAGTCGCGGAACAGGGCCGGTTCGCCGCGTTCCACCAGCCCCCTATAGGCGCGGTCATAGACGGACAGGGCGCGCCCGATGGCGGTCATGACGCTGGTAATCTTGTGCACCAGTGCCGGGCGCACCGACTTAAGATAGGCCGCCGTATCCGGGTCGATCAGTCGGCGCGGCTGATAGCTGGACAGGCCCTCAAACACGCCCTGCATTTCGGCCTTCATCTGGAGATAGCGCCATTTGAAATAGAGGAAGCCGCGCCACGAAAAAATGCCTTCGGAAAACTCATGATCCGACAGCATGAGCGTCTGCTGCAGGTCGGAAAGTTCGGTATCCAGCGCGTTCGACAGGATACGCGTCGTCAGCTTCAAGGAGGCTGCCGAATTGGCGCTGCCGAAGGCCATCGAGACCAGCCGTTCGATCTCGCTATTGGCGAAGCCCAGCATTTTCTGAACGTCCGCCGGTGAGATGCGCAGATAGCAGGCGGCCGGGCGGTAGCCGTGTCGCGAAAGCAATTCCCGCAGCAGGAACGGATCGAGCGTCGGAATGGTGTCCAGCAGCATCAGCAGTTCGATATCCGGATGGGCGTCGGCCAGCGAACAGCCCTGCAGGAAATCTTTACAGAAGGCCTCAAACCCCATCTCACCCACAAAGATGGAACTGCCCCCCAGCTTCAGATTGCTGCCGTCGAAAGGCAGGACCAGCTTTGTGGCGGTCCGGCGCGGCTGCTGAAAATGACCCAGCTCGTGATTGCGCAGGGTGTGTTTGATCAGGATGCACTTGTTGAGCCGCGGGTCGCGGAAAAAGGGGCGGGTGGCGTAGTCCGGATCGTCGCGCGAGGTCCGGGCTATCTCCGACAGGTTGAGAACGCGGCTGGTCGTGGCGGTGTCGCCCAGACTGGCGAGACTGCGCAGATCGCGCCCCGCCTTGGCCGGGGGGCGTTTGGGCTCCATAAGCTGAGATGGCGGCATGTCGTGTCCTTGTGGCGGTCCGTCGCTGGGCGGACGCAACGTCCCCCAGCCTCAGATGTGTGTCGTGAGGTTGCGCGATATTGAGAGGGCGGCCGTTGATGGTGGGCCGCGTGGGATGCGTTACTCAGAAAAGGTACGGATCGGGGCGTTTCAGCGCGTTTCAGAACGCGCTGCCCCTGTTGTGCTCAAGCCGCCGTTGACGCGGTGGCCAGGGTGGCTCAGCCAGCCTCCGGCAAGAGCCATACTTAAGGCATTAGACGGCAGCAGAGGCCGCTGTGGCATCGCCCTGCGATTGCCGGAGCTGTCGTGTGGCTTCTTCGGACAGGACGATGGTGTCGGTGGTGAGCGGTGTCGCCGGACGCGTTTCGGCCAGAGCGTTTGTGAATTGCAGCAGACTAAGCGCGCTCAGGGCCTTGGCCTTGGTATCCACCGATACCGTTCCCGTGGCATCGCTGACCAGGGAGGTCAGTACCTGACGGCGATCTTTCAGGTCTGCCGGACTGACCGTCTGTGCGTAGGGGCTGGCAGGAATCGTGCCCATACCCGCAGGAATAGCAAACATTGGTTCGCTCCTCGCAGTTTCATGATATTTTTGAGCACAACCTATATGTGCAGGGGAATGGTTAAGTTCGGCTTAACATCATCTCCATCGTGGGGGCATCTGTTGAAACCGAAGGGTTTTGCACAGTCGGTTATTGCTTGTGGGCGCGCAGTGTTTCTCTGGGGGTTTCTCCAAATCGCGCCGTATAGTCTTTGAGAAACCGGTGTCGGCTGGAATATCCACATTCCGCCGCCAGGGCCGATATGGTGCCGCGAAAGCCGCCGGAGGTGAGGACCGCGCGGATGGCTTCGAGGCGGACCTTTTTGACGAAGGCAGAGGGGGTGGTCTTCAGGCTCTGGTCAAAACCGCGCTCCAGCTTGCGCAGGCTGACGGCGCAGTGTTCGGCCAGTTGGCGGATCGTGATGGCGTCGCGGTAATGATGCAGAACGTAATCGCAGGCCTTGCGGACATAGGGCGGGACGCCATCGGCCTCCGACAGGCGGACGTGGCGGCGCGTGACATTGGGCACAAGGTCGAACACAAGTTCGCCCATGGCCGTGATCAGGGCGTGCCGCGTTTCTTCGGACAGGACGGAAAACACTGCGTCCGAATCCAGCCCGGACAGCGTGGTGGCCAGAGCCGGTATCAGAGCGAATCCCGGCAGGCTCTGTTCGAAAACCTGACGGAAATCGGTGCGCAGGCGGTCGAAGCGCCCGGTGCGGCGCGCAATAATGCGACGCACGCACTTATGGCTGAGGCGCAGCGAGACGGAACGGGCCACGCCGTCACCCGCGATGAAGCTCTGACGAATCTGCTCGCGCTGCTGATACATGATGGCCTGACCTTGGCCAATTTCGACCGTCTGGTCGGCAAAGGTGTGGCTCTGACGCCCCTCCAGCGGAAAGCTCATCACGATGTCGTCGCTGGGTGTCGCTGAGGTGTAGGACCAGTCCGCCGAACACTCCACCATCCACAACTTTAAATAGATGTGATCTTTAAGGTGGCGAGACTCAACACAGGAGAGATTCAGTCCCCAGTTTACTGGTTGGGTAGTGTCGCGTTGTTGCGCCGATATAGCGCAATGACGCTGCATAAGTTGCGCGAGATCATCAAACCCGTCCCCTGTAATTCTCCACTCCCCTTGCGGTAAAGCGCTAGTATTTGACATCAGCCCACTCCTAAGCGACGGTTAATCGCATTTTCATTTTATCGTAAGAGGCGAATTTGCCGCGGAGGCGTCAATCGCCCTTCATTTGTTCCAATTGCGACATTCGCGTTTTTGATCGGCGTCCCCGTGGTCTGGCTTTGGGCTTCACTAGCGGTAACTTCTGCACGGCTTCGGCACAAAAATCGCCCATTTTCCCATATCAAACAATGTTATCGCCAGAATTGTGCGCAGCACAAAGAATCAGCGAGTGGTCAGGTATTCATCCGCAAGCCTGACGAGCGGCACGGGGTTTGGCGTCGTGTGAGGCGGCAGGAAGCGATCAACCGGCAGGCGAAAGCGGCAAACTGAACCGAGCTTGGTACATTTGCGTCATTTCCGGATTTGCGGAGGTGACAATCCGCCGCGCCGCGCTATCTCTGAGGACGGTTCCTCAACGATAGAGCGTAATATCTGCCGTTGAGAGGGCGAAGTGACGGCGTTTGAGCACACGGCCACTTCGCCTTTTCCGCTTCTTCACCTTCAGGCGACCTCATCAGACGAAGCTGAAGTAGTCCTGATAGTTGAAGCTGCCATCGGTCAGGTCGGCATAGATGGCTTCGCCGTGCTGGATTTGAATCTCCCACTGACCGCCTGCGGCTGCACCGTTATTGTCGCCCTTGATCGAAAGCGTGTCGCCGACACCGTCATTATTGGTGTCGATCAGGGCGGCGTGGTCCTTGAACCAGGTGCTGACGAACTGCTGGCGAAGCTGGGCGTTCTGCAGGTTCCATTCGGGGATGAAGTCCGCAAAACGGATCATGTCCTGCCCCTTGGTGAAGTCGGTGATCACCTTGGTGCCTTCGTCCACATTGAAAGCGGCTGTGCCCTTGGTCCAGTCCACCGTCACCTTGCCGCCCATGACGAAGACGTCCTTGCCGTCGCCGCCGCTGAGCGTGTCGTTGCCGACCCCGGCATAGAGGTAGTCATTGCCCGCGCCGCCACTGAGCGTGTCGTTGCCGTTACCGCCCCAGAGCTGATCATTGCCTTCGCCGCCATTGAGGATGTCATTGCCGTTTTCGCCGTAAAGGTAGTCATTGCCTTTACCGCCGTTCAGCGTGTCATGCCCTTCGCCGCCGAAGAGGTTATCGCTCATCTTGGTGCCTTCGAGCGTGTCATTGCCGCCGAAGCCGTAGAGCTTCACGCCCTTGTCGCCAAAGTCGTAACCGCTCATCACATTGTCGGCGGCATCGCCGTGCACGACCTTAAGGCTTTCACGCAGGAAGTCGCTGGCCTTCAGATCGGACAGGTTGTCGAGCTTGATTTCCATGCCCGTATCCGCCGCATTGCTCAGGTTCTGCACCTTGATGATCACCTGACCGGCCCCGTTGATCGTGGACACACTGAGGTCGAACTTCAGCGCATCCCCGCCCAGCGAGGTGAATTCACCCGTCAGGGCCGAACCGTTGCTGGCCTTGATCTCAAAGCCCGGCAGGTTCATCTCATAGAGATATTTGCCGTTATCCCCGACCAGCGCGTCCGCCGCCGTCAGTACCTTGGACACGTCCGCATCGGACAGGCGCTCGAACAGGGTGCGCAGGTCCAGCTTGTCCGTGCCGCTGGTGAAGTCGGTAATCACGTCCTTGCCGAACTCGGCCCCCAGATTGAGCGACTTGTTGGCGTTGTTGAGCCAGTATTCGAAGCGGTCGCTGCCTGCACCGCCGGTCAATATGTCATTGCCCGACCCGCCACTCAGCATATCGGCCCCGGCACCCCCATCCAGACGGTCATTGCCGGTACCGCCCCACAGGAGGTCATTACCCGCGCCGCCGTCCAGCACGTCATTACCGCTGTCGCCGTAGAGGTAATCATTGCCCTCTCCGCCGAACAGCCAGTCCTGATCATTGCCGCCATAAAGGATATCATTGCCTTCGCCGCCGACCAGGATGTCATCGCCATTCTCACCATAGAGAATGTCGTCGCCAGCCCCGCCATTGACAAGGTCATTGCCGTTGCCGGCCCAGACCCGGTCGTTACCCGCTCCGGCATCAATCGTATCGGCCCCGGCGCTGCCGCGGATGAAATCATCATTCGTGGCGTCCGGTGCACTGCCCACCAGTGTCACGGTCGAGCCGGACACGGTAGATACATTTACATTAAGCTGTATGGACATTGTGAAACTCCATTTCAATGGATTCACGCCAGTATTGGCGCGCCTGATTTTGTGCAAATTGCGCGCCTTACCTGTAAATTGGTGTAATCGTGATATTTATTCACCGTTTTGTTGATTTTATATAATTAACAAAATGATAAATTTCTCCATTTTGAATTTGCACTCGAAATAATTAGCGTGAAATTCAACTTTTTTGTTTAAATCAAAAATTATATTTGCGTTATATTAAAAATGTTATTTGCGAAATTTTGAAAATAAATCTCTATTTGAAACAAAATTACAATTATACATAACCCAAATTAAGACATTATTATTTTATTAGTATTTATAATTATTTTAAATTAACATATAATAAATTGTTAAAATTCACAACTCTATGAATTTAGGTAATATTTTTCTATTGCATCAGGCAGCTTATCGGCGAAATTTACTAAAGGCAGCGCGCTGATTTACGCATGAATATTGCTGGGGTGTCCGGGAATCTTCTTTGGAGCCCCGGATGATCGACCCTGTAACACCCCGTCCTGCATCTGACGCCCTGTCGCGCCCGTCGGAAGACGCGCAAAGCCTGTCTCTGAAGGTCGCAACGCAGCGGCTCCGGCGGCCGTTGATACTGGCAGGTCTGTTCAGCGGCCTCCTCAGTCTTCTGATGTTTTCCGGCGCGCTTTTTATGATTCAGGTTTATGACCGCGT
Source organism: Asticcacaulis sp. DW145 (assembly GCF_037101385.1). Taxonomy (NCBI): domain Bacteria; kingdom Pseudomonadati; phylum Pseudomonadota; class Alphaproteobacteria; order Caulobacterales; family Caulobacteraceae; genus Asticcacaulis; species Asticcacaulis sp. DW145. The sequence continues at coordinate 609,787 of NZ_AP029024.1, forward strand.
CCTGCCCGCGCACAGCCTGCCGACGCTTCAGGCCCTGATGGTCATGATGGGGCTGGTGTACGGTCTGATGGCGCTGCTCGATGCGGTGCGCTCGCGCCTGTTCCTCCATATGGGGCAGTATCTGTACAACCGGCTGGCAGACGCGGTGTTCCGGGCGCATATCGGTGCGGCTCTTGACGGGAGACCGCAGGTCGGGGCTCAGCTTCTGCGCGATCTGGAGCAACTGCGGAGCTTTTTCAGCGGATCGGGTCCGGTCGTTGGTCTGGACCTGCCGTGGGCGCCCCTGTTTCTGATCCTCCTGTTTGTCCTTCACCCGCTGCTGGGAGTGGTCTGCGCGGCCGGTATGGTCCTGCTGGCCAGCCTGACATTGCTGGCCAACCGGGCCACCGCCGCGCATCAGCGCGAAATCACGCGTTTCGCGGCCCAGGCCCAAAGCCTGAGCGATGCCTGCCGCCACAGCGCAGGCACTCTTGTGCCGCTGGGCATGGTGCCCCAGCTTCAGCGCCACTGGCGCACACTTGGCGGCTTTGCGGGCGATCATCTGTTTCAGCAGGGGGCCACCGCCGGTCTGTATGCGGCCCTGTCACGGGCCTGCCGGCTGGGCCTGCAATCCGTCGTTCTGGCCGCCGGTGCCTATCTGGTCATCACGGACAAGGCCAGCGGCGGGGTCATGATGGCCGCCTCTATTCTTCTCGGTCGCGCCCTCAGTCCTATCGAACAGGCTATCGGCCTGTGGAAGCCGGCCGTGGCCACGCGCGAAGCCTGCCAGCGTCTGCAAGAGGCCCTGAGCGAGGTCAGCGACACGCCGGGCGTGCGCTTGCCCCTGCCCAGCCGTCATCTGCGGGTTGAGAAGGTGCAGGCCGTCACTCCGGAGGGGCGGCCCTTTCTCGACCTCAGCGGTTTCAGTCTTGAGGCGGGCGAGATGCTGGCGGTGGTCGGCCCCAGCGGTGCCGGTAAGTCGAGCCTGATGAAGGCGCTCGTGGGGGCCTTGCCCGGCAGTACCGGCGAGGTGCGGTTTGACGATTCCACCCTGTCGCAATGGTCGCCCGCCGATCGCGCCCGCATCATCGGCTACCTGCCGCAGGAGGTCGAGCTGCTGCCCGGCAGCCTCGCCGAAAACATTGCGCGCTTCAATCCGGACGCAACGTCCGACGCCATTCTAAAGGCCGCCGAAGCCGCCGGACTGGGGCCGTGGATACGCGGCCTGCCTCAGGGTTTCGATACCCGACTCGGCCCCGGTGAAACCGTCCTCTCCGGCGGTCAGAAGCAGCGTATCGCCCTGGCCCGGGCCCTCTATGGCGACCCCTTCGTCCTTATCCTCGATGAGCCCAATGCCGCACTGGATGCGCATGGCGAAGGAGCCCTGCTGACGGCGCTTAAACGCCACTGTGCGCGTGGCGGCATCGCCATCGTCTCCGTCCACCGTCAGGCCCTGATCCAGTGCGCGCACAAGATACTGGTCCTCACCGCCGGTAAGGTGGCCCGACTGGGCGCGCCCGCCGATATTTTCCGACCACACGGCCTTGTGGCCGTCAATCAGGGCTGAGCCGCCATGACTGCGCATAATGATTTCGACAAAATGGTCCGGCTGTCGTCCATCGGCTGCGGCCTGATCGTGATGGGCCTGTTGTCTTTGCTGATCTGGGCCTGCCTCTTCTGCATCGTCGGGGCGGTGATCGCACCGGGTCGCGTCTCGGTCACCGGCAGCGTCAAGCCCATTCAGCACAAGGAAGGCGGGGTCATCCAGTCCGTCCTTGTCCGCGAAGGCGACTATGTGCGCAAGGACGCCGTGCTGATCCGCATGGACGAAACGCAAAGCGCCTCTCAGGATGCCATCCTCGCCGATCAGTGGGCGCGGCTTCAATTGCGCAAGTCGCGGCTTGAAGCCGAAATCGCCGGTCGCGGCTGGCCCGACGCCTCGGTCACGGCTCCGCAGACGCCGGAGGCCGCCCAGCGTCTGAGTGTGGAAAAGGCCCTCTATCAGGCACGTCTGCGTCTGCGCGCCGAGAAGCGTCAGGAAATTCTGGCCCAGATCCGGCAAAGCGGTGAGGCGGTGGAAGGTCTCGATGCGCAGGGGGAGGCCTATGGCCGCCAGTATGCGCTGATCGTTTCGGAAGGCGCGGCCATGGAAGACCTCTACAGTAAGGGCTATGCCCCCATCACGCGCGTCAATCAGTATAAACGACAGGCCGAAGACCTGCGCGCTCAGCAGGCCAATGTCAGCAGCCGCCGCGCCCAGTACCGCACCCAGGCGTCGGCTTTGCGGATGCAGATACTGCAACTGCAATCCCAGACGCAGACCGAAGCCGCGGACGAACTGAAAGATGTGGAGGCGCTTCTGGCTCAGATCGGGCAGGAGCGGCGGGTGACGGTCGATGCTCGCCAGCGCACCGAACTGCGCGCCCCTACCGCCGGGCGCGTCATGGGCCTGCACGTCCATTCGGCCGGCGATGTGGCCGGGGCGGGCGAGGTGCTGATGTCGCTGGTGCCCGAAGGCGATCCCCTGACGATCGAAGCGCGGGTCGATCCCCGTCATATTGATCAGGTGCGCGCCAGGGCGTCTGCCCACGTCCGCTTTACGGCCTTTTCCGCGACCACCACGCCGCAGGCGGATGCCGGCATCGACTCCGTGTCGGCGGACGCCCTGAGCGATCCCAAGACAGGCGAAGCCTATTATCTCGTCCGCCTCAACCTCTCTGCGGCCGGTGTGCCGAAGGCGCTTCGACAAAAGCTGGTGGCGGGGATGCCCGTCGAGGTAATGATCGAAACCGAACGCCGCAGCGTCATGAGCTATTTCCTCAAGCCTCTCTACGACCAGTTCAGCCGCGCCTTCCGCGAGGAATGACTCCCTCTGTGCGATAAAGGTCACGACCGGCGGGAAAAGCGCCGGATTCGCTTTTGAGGCGTGCTGACGGCTCTGGCCTTATACGGCTCCGTATGTAAATTTCCCCGCCAGATGGATGGGGCTTTTTCCAGAACAGGGGCAGATTATGGAAAAAGAGTGGCTGGAGATTTCACAAAAGTTTCAAAATTTGCGCGCGCATTTTTTGCATGTCTGTATTTTTGCGCTAATATTCGAAATTCTATATTTGTGGGGCTATTTTGCTTCGGCGCGACTAAATTTGATATCGTTTCTGTCTGCTTATGATATCGGCCTCTACTATATCTATTTTCTGTTTCTGACGACGCTTCTGACCGTGCTGGGGCATATCTTTTTGCCCTCAAGCGGGAGCCCTGCGGCCGAAGAGGGCCCGCGAAAGCGCAAAACCGGTGCGCACCTTTACGTCTATGCCTTCCTGATCATGGTGATCGTGGCGGGGGTCTCTGCCCTCGAATGGCTGGCCATGCGGCAGGGCGTGTCGATTGACCGCGTGACCGCTGACCTCCTGTCGAAATATGTGATGCGACTGGAAGCCCCGATCATCATGGCGGTGGTGTTCTCACTGGGCTTTATCCTGCTGCTGATCTGGCTGATCGAGTCGCGCAAGATATTCAACGGCACCTACCGCCATGTCCTGTCAGGCTTTATTGTCTTTCTGCTGATCGTGACGCCGCTGGCCGGGGTGTCCTATGGCTTTTCAAAGCGCGTCTGGTGGCTGATGTCGGCGGATCAGACCGCCGCCATGCCCTACTGGGCGGGCTCGCAGCACGTGGTCCTGTATCGTAACGGCGACCTGTACCTGACACCCAAGCTGTGACTGCGGCTCTGTCGCGAGCGTATGGGCATGTGGCCCGAAGCTGTTGCCCAAGACGCAATTCCTGCGCAGTTCAGTAGGCTTTTGAATTTTTGGAAAAGAGTGGTGCGCTTAGGTGACTCGAATTCTAGAAATAACCGTTTGAATTCAATTTTCTTTGAAATTCTTGAAAATTAAGAGGCCCCCAAAATGGCCCCCAATTCTGTTGTGTTGTTTGTGTTACGGTCCTCAAAAATATAAAGATACCGCACGAACATTCTTCGTCGGGCGCAATAGCACTTAACTGGGGTGCTGTGTAGGGCCTTTGTAATGGGGACCGTTTTTAGGCGCAAGAGCGTGTAGATGCCGCGTCATAGAGCCGCTGAAATAGGCCGACAAGTCGGACCAACAACTCCTCAGATGGTACTTTCGATCTCTTCTAATTTTAGCCGTTCGGTACTCTGGACCCGGCATAAGCCGTCCAACGTCGGCTCGCGTCTGCGGAGGTATGCATGGCTTTTGAAAGTCCCGGAGGAGGCTCAGACGGGATAGGTGTGCCCCGCCGCTGGAATGCTGCGGCTATGGCTTGATCCAGTTCGGCGGCGCTGATCTCGGGGCTTCGTGGGATGGCTCACAGATCTTAGTAGTCTTTCATCCGCCCGTGTGTGAGACCGAGCGCAGCGATCGCCTAGACCGCGCAATAGTTGCAGTCCCCCGGACTAATCCGCGTCATTCAGTAGGTCATCGGTTCTTCGAGCTACAATTTCCTGTATTTTTGATTTCAGATCTCTTATCTGCGCGGGATAGTCCAAGTCAGGCAATTCCAAAATCCTGGCGGTGTCGATAACGGCCTGGATAAGAGTGGTCATTATTGAAACAGCGTCGATAACGGTTATACCTAGGGTCTGGGCTAATTGAACGAAGTCACGACGCTTCAGGCGGTCGTCCTTTCCATTGACCTTCAACGCCATGCGGTCGTGTCCGAGGCCTGGAAATACCCTCGTGGTAACGGCGTCGTAGAGTGGCGCGAAGCGGACACTCTTGAAGTACCGCTCGTTTTCATATGTGGTCTTCAGTAATGCCAGGTTCTTCAAGTGCATGTCGCCATCGGCAATCAGCCAGGCGAAGAGGGCACGCATGAAAAGCGTCTTCATATCGTCGTTTGGCTGCGTGGAGAGGGGCCGAAGGCCCCGACCTATCTTTTCGATTGTTCCGTCATATTTGGTGGAGGCGGGCTGATCCAGGACTGAGCAAAAATCCTCCATTGCCAGCCAGCGGCGGTCATCATTTGAACTGCGGATATCAAAGCGTTCAACCAGCAGAGCAGGTGGCATACCTTCGGGCATAGCAATGAGGGCTGCGTTGGGCGTTTCGAACCCGGCCCCTCGTCCCAATTCCAGGCAGAGCCATTCGACGACGGGCAGCCCCTCGAAGCCGGAGGTGCCCGCTGGCTTCATAATGTGAGTGAATGGCAAGTCGATGGCGGGCTTGAGTTCGCCTTCCGAGGTCAGGCACATCGGCGCCTTGATTTGAACGCCTGAAAGCCTTGGGGTCTGGGCATGGATGAACACTCTCGCCAGATTTTGTTCAAATGTGCTTTCGATATCGTCCTTGGCGGGGCCTTTGTAAGTGCCGGTGAAACGCCCATGGTCCGAATGGGCTGCAAGGGGAGACTGTAAGACGTCTTCGGGCAGCGCGTTCAGGTCAGCCGATGACGGGACGATGTCGATGTTCGACATGTAGCGTCTGCCGGAGCGCAAGAAGTCGCGGTCATCGCGGGCCTCCAGGATTTGTGCCAGCCAGCCCTCCGGTAGTAGCGATTCTACCAGAGCGGGCAGCTTCCCCGGGTGTGTATCTCTAATCAGCGGGGGCACCTTCGCGGGCGAGGGCTTCCAGCGCCATTCGGCACCATCGTGGATAAGCTTGCCGACCGGCTTCTTGTTCCAAGCAACTATCAGGTTGATCGTGGACTTGTTTTTGACGGGGCGGTGGCCTTCGTCTATTCCCTTTAGGTAGCGCTGGGCACCTTCCAGTTCCTTGAGCCAGCCGTTTTCCCTGGCCAAAGGCCATAGCGCATCGACGATCGCGTCGGGGCTACCGAATTCGTCTCTCAATCGCCGGGCGGTCGCGGCACGTATGTCCTCGGTGATGGCGCTGGCATGTTCACTTCTCAGGCGGAAGGCCTCGAGGAAGCGTTGGCGCGGCGATGAAGCCTTGGCATGCATCTCACCCATGTCGTCACCGACGATGACGTCGATCAGTGACGGACTGGGAGGGGCCTCGTTCTGGATGATCTCGAGCGTTCTGAGTCTGGTACGCTGGTTCCGGCGTCCGCTTAAGAATAGGCGCCCATCTGACGTGGGGGTTAGGTTTAACGACGATATAGATGCCAGGTACGCGGTAGGGTAAAGGTAGTGGGCAATCCTGACCGCATGGGAGCGGATGACCTGGTCCACGTCAGATACCGCAGAGGCATAGACACCGCGGACGATTTGGATAAGTTCGCCCTTGTTGGCCTGAAGGTGCGCCTGCTTAGGTGTAATGGTCTCGCCGACGAGGTGCAGCATGGAATTATCTCGCATCTGACATGTGGCATAATTCCTATGTCGTTGCGGGTTTGTCAAGAATTATCTCGCATGTCAGATGCGAGATAATTCCGCGATCAAGGTGAAGTCGTTTACCTTTACGCTCATCCATTACGGCGCCCTGGCCTTAACCCCACTCGTCGGTCAACCTCTAGGCATCGCCATAAGGCCCTCTCACTGTGCGATTGGAGTGTTGGATCTTCGGTGTCTGCGTGAATAGTCCATGGCGGCCGCTGGGTCGACCTCGGTAATTAGGCACGGCGTATCGCGGTCAGCACCCCATTGATCAGTTTAACGGAGGCGTGCCGAGTTGCCAATTTCTCAGACTTAGCGGGGCGATCAAAAAGGCGTGCTTAGGCCGACGGGGCCCGTTAGCAATTCCTCCCGGCTCACTGCATGGTGGGAGCCGAAGGCTTGATGTTGCGCCTATCTTCGTGTGTGAAAATTGAATAAATATTTATCGTGTCGATCTAAATGAGTGAATAATACGCCAAAATTACCGCACCCAATGCGAGTGATATTACGATATACGGCATAAATAAACATTTTCCTTTATAAACTATCAAAAGTATAGCCATCACAAATGTCATTGCTGAATATGCAAATATGAACTTGATGTCATTTATTAAAGCGAAAATCCCAAATTTGATGACATACAGTAATGCCGAGGAAGTTAGGGTAATTAGGCATAAGTATGCGGGGTAGAATGCCGGTTTTTTGAAATTGTAAAACTGCATTCGCCTACCGTTATCATTTTGGAAATTTTCGAAATTGCGGCAGCCGAAGGGTTAGCGGTCGGCTAAAACACCCGTCTTGAAAACCGGATAAGCTCGTGGCTTGCCGCAATCTTGTCAGAACGCGTGTACACTATAACTTGGGTCCCGTCGGGCAGGCGTCCTGCTATTCGATTTGCAACCCAATCGCCAACAGTAGTGTCATCTGAGGCGGCTCGTTGGTAACCATAAGCGCCCACCTGTTTGTTGCCCGGCAGACCAATCTCAATTTTGATCTTGTCGACGTGGCGCACGCTTTCAATGAACTTTGCGACAGTCTGCATTTCTGACATTTTGACCCCCTCTTAGAACACTGACAGATTATACGGAAGGTTCTCAAATTCAAGAGTAGTGTCTTCACTCCTCCCGGCTCAGGGGGCTTTTGGAGGTGAGCCGAGAGGCAAAGGTAGCGTGCGCGTCCAACTTACCTAACTGGTTTTATCAGACCCTTTTGCCGTTGCGATTGCGCTCAGATCAATTGCTAGCCAAGCAGCGACGGGCAATAAGTAATAGAGCCCGGCCCCCCAAGCCATTTGTCCGCCATCAGAGGCGCGCCACGCACTAAAGCAAACCCCTACCACCGCTGCAAAGGCGTTTGCAGCAAATGCTTTCGCTACGGGGGTCAGTCTTCGTCCAATGATCCAGCGGGCAATACGGTTGAGCACTCCAATGAGAAGGAGAGCACCCAACATCGCGCCGAAAAGATATACCATGTCCGCCCCTTCAAACCTGCAATATTCTCAGATCAGAGTGGGCTGTCAATCACTCACACGCGACTCCGTCGCCATCTCGGTCGAGCTTTCGAGAATAACCGGGCTCACCACGGCGGATAGGTGCAGCGCCCGCCGCGCGGACCTCTGCACAGTTTGAATAACTTCCAACGTATGACGAGCCGGAGCTACCTTTAGAGCGCCTTCTACGGCTGCCTGTGCGCCTTCTGGAGCGTTTCGACCTCGCATCTGCGGGCTCGCCGCTCCCAGAACCCAGTAACAGCGTCAGCAGCCCAACAAGTATAGATCGCCGGTCCATGATTCCCCCTTTGGATTGACGCGCACAATCACAGATGGTTTCTTCGGGGTCAACTTTCGTAAAAATGGCGTTCGCCGAACCGAGAGCAGGGCTCGCTCAAACAGCCCAGATTAATCGCTTTGGAAGGTCTGAATCGACCAGCCAAAACCACCCAAAAATTTGCACACGCTACGCACAACAAAGTTGTGTCGGCGGTTCGCGCAAGGTGTTGAATCTATTAAATATCCCATTTTTGTAATACGGACCCGTATTGCAAGTGTAACATCAGCCGAAATCAAAGACTTAGCTGTAATGCAGTCGCATTTGCAACGAAAATTGACTGTTGAAGGCGCGGATTTCGTAGGTTTTTAGCGCCTCCCGAAACTGTTGCGCACGGTCAAAATGGTGGCTTGTTCGGTGCTTTTTAATCCGTTCTCTACTGTGATTTGAGCAACACAGTAATCCTAGCCAGATTGCAACATTATGGGAAATTGCATTCCTGATAATTTTTAATAAGCAATTGTTAATTATATGAAATATCAAATTCAATTATTTTAATGACGAAAAAATTTAGTCCGGAAATCGAAAATCCGGCCAAGAATCTAGGTTCATTACATCCAAGCAAGTTGGTAAAATGTACGAGTAACGGTTCCATGTAATAAGGAAACATGAGGATTATTCTATGATCAGATATATTGGAATGAGTGATGTAGTTATGCTTACATCCCTTTACCGCTCTTCAATTTACAGGCTTATAGAAAAGGGTGACTTTCCCAAGAGTATTAGGTTGTCTCCTAACCGAACTGCTTGGTCGGAAAGAGCGGTAAACGATTGGCTCTATTTTCGGGCTCATAGAGATAAGCCCAGATACATCCCTGCCCGACGGCAGCGGAAGATCTCAGGCGAGGCGGCTTTTCAGGAGGGGAGGGAACCCTTCCTACAAGGCACCTACTATTGGCTCATCCCATACACCCTTGAAAATCTCAGAGCAGAGTGGCTGCGAGGGTGGCGAATGGCACATGATCAGAGGTTTGGCCCAGATGTTCGGCATCGCCCAGATTTGAAGTTCAAATAGCTATGGAAAACTCAAAGGGCCCTGTGCACGTTGTCTCCCGTGCGAAACTGTACGAACTGGTACCCCCAATCGGATCGGGGGTAAGGGACCGGTCGTCGCCGTGTCAGAAGCCGGGCTCTATATACTCGTCATGCGCTCGAACCGCGCCGAGGCCCTCGTTTTCCAGAACTGAATCGCCGAAGAAGTCCTCCCGCCTATCCGCAAGACCGGCAAGTACGTGCTTGACGTCTCTTCAGGCACGACGCACCACATGAAGTCCCTTGAGCCTCATGAGCGCTTTCGCGTGACCCGAGCGACCATCCGCGCTCAGAATGCGGACCCCTCGGATGCTCACGAGTTATTTGGACGCAATGGCTCCCAGCTAAACCTGATTTCGGAGAGTGGTGTCTACAAGGTGATCATGCGTTCGGAAAAGAAGGAGGCTTCTCAGTTTAGCGCATGGATCGCCAAAGAAGTCCTCCCGTCCATCCGCAAGACCGGCAAGTACGCGCTTAGACCACGCTCAAGAAGCTGTGCCTTTCCTGTTTGGATCGCGATCGGGCACCATTCATCGAATGAGAAGTTTGGGCGGGCGTTCTTCAAGGGAGCCATTTTCAATGGTGCCCCGAAGGAGACTGAGGTTGACGGCAAGCGGGCTTTGGGTCGACGGGTAGGGAACAGTAACAGTTCAGTTTTCTAGCCTGCATGGTGACATCTCAGCCAAAACAGCTAATAGTTGCCAAGGGTAAACTGAGGGGGCACCATGAAGAATAATCACGGTTGGTGGGTGTTATCTGAGACGAGTCTGCGCCGTCGAATTACGGTGTCGACACTAATGTTTTTGGTCTTCGCCTACATGTTAGGTGGGGCGGTACTGTTTCCCGACGGTCCGATACGAAAGTGTGATACCGCTGCGCCGTACAGCGCAACTAGCCAACCCAACGGTTACTGCGGGAAGAGGAGTCAGTCACACACACAGGAAGACTTTCGCTCCTTCGAATTATGGAGTGCGGGATTCTTTGGGATAGTGCCCATCTTCCTCATAGGCGCGGCAATCGTTGCAAGAAAGCCTTCTGGGGATTGAGGTTGTTACCGTAGCGCTTTAACTCGAAGGATAGGAAACCGCTTGCGGCCTGACTTCTATTTCACATGGTGACTTACGGGTCGATCCAACCTATGGTTACCTTCGGTGAGTCAGGGGGGAAACATGAAGAACCTGAATGGCTGGTACAGGATTGGTGTGATCCTTAGCGTAATCTGGGCGGCACTCGTCGTCTTCACCGGGGCTCGAACAATTCTGTGGCCGAAGCTTGAGACAGCAAGCGTTATTCAAGCGCTATGTCAGTCGACTCATGAGCGCCAACATAAGCTCGTTTCAAGTTGCGATGCAGAGGCGGCTGTAGCCGTGAGGGCGGCGTTCGCCGAGGCATATCCCATCCCTCTTTACGCTGTCGGAGGACTGCTACTGGGCTGGGGAGGGACGCTTACTGTTGCCCAAGCGGTCCGCTGGGCACGTGTAGGGTTCACTAAGGTCTGATCTAATTGTTGGGGAGGGAGAGTTCTCCTCACCCTCGCTCACCGTCCTTTCCCCTGTGGCTAGCTTGAAGATCACCGAAGGGTGGATTGCCCGCGCTCTAGGGAGCCATTCCGCCCCATCTTCACCTTCCAGCCCACGAATAACGACACGCCGGTCACCATGATCGACGGCGAGCCTTGGTTCGTCGTTAAGGAGGTGTGCCGGGCGCTCGGCCTCGATATTTCATCAGGCACCACGCAGCGCATGAAGCACATCAAGCCTACTGAGAGGATGCGCCTCACCCGTTCGGACATCCGGGATCGGTTCCCGGATGCTCAGGAACTGCTGGGGCGGAATGACTCACAGCTCAACCTTGTCTTGGAGAGCCGTGGTTCGTTCAGGCAGATATTCTGCACGTCCTGTCCGGAACCGCCACGGGGAAAAGCGGTCTGTACCGCGCACTCTCTTCGACCCAGATGACCAAAGTCCGCCGAACGGACTTAGCCCTGTCACCGCGACGAGACATCGTTCGTTGGCTCGGCACCTGAATACTCTCGAAGCAGGCTTGTAGCGTGGCTTGAATCTCATTATCAATTCTCGCCATGGTCGAGAGTTTTTCACGGGCTGACGTACTGGCTGCTGACGAGTTTCTGGCTGCGCCAAAGACCTTGGCCGCCTTTCCGCCGCCTTGGGACCCGCCAGACGGTGGCGGCTTTTATAAGGCGCAGTGGCTGGTTGAAATGTACGAGGATGGTTCGACGCCAAGGGAAACCAAGGTCACCTTCGTTCATCGCCCGCATCAATCAACGAGTATGAGGCTTATTTTTAAGGGCCATGCTGTATACGGGCTAGATCTGGATAGAGATGGGGAGATACACGCAAACCCACCCTCCGCACTCCGCCTAGGGCTCCCAGAGTATGTAACCGGCTCGCATCTACATTGCTGGGAGGATAAGCAGTACTAGAAATAGCTCCAAAAGTGTCCCACCATTTCAGCAGCCAAGTGTCCCACCACTTCAAAAGATGAAATGTTTAGGCCGTTGAAATTGTTGAGAAAAATAGACACATGGGGAGAGTGGTGCCGCTTAGGTGACTCGAACACCTGACCCCCTCATTACGAATGAGGTGCTCTACCGGCTGAGCTAAAGCGGCACTTAGATGCAGGCGCATAATCGCCCGCCCCGGTTCGGAGAGCGCTGTTTACAGGCTCCCATAGCGGTTTGGCAAGGCCCCAAAGCGCCCGCGACGGCAATTATTTTGTGGGTTTTGTCTTGCGGGCGCGGGGTTTGGGGGCAGGCGGGGCGACTTCGGCCTCATCGAGGTCGTGTCCGGCAATGGCCGCGTCGTATCCATCCGGGCTGAGGGCCAGATTGTCGGGCAGGGGGGCGGGGCCCGACTTTTTCTGCGCCGCCTTGACGAAGGGCATGGACGGCACGTAGCGCGTCGGCATGTCGGGCACGTCGGGCAGACCCTTTTCGGCGCGTTCATGGCGCGGGTGCGCCAAAGCCCCCGTTTCGGCATAGGTCAGGACCAGCGTCGTCCAGTCGGACGCCGTATAGGCAAAGGCCTTCCCCTCTGGGTCAAGGTCGGACCAGTCGGGCTCGGCCCTGGCCAGAGAGGCCTTGGCCACCCAGCCGCGCGCCCCGTCCACGTCCTGCACGGCCAGAGCCGCCTTGGCCATCAGACCGCACAGGCGGCGCGTCCGGCGCTCCTCGGTCAGCTCATCCTCAAGGGCTGCCGTGGCGCGGTCGATATCCGCGCGCACACCGCTCAAGACGGCGCGTTCGACCTCCAGCAGGCGGCTTTCGCGATGCTGCGGGTTGCGGTCGATCAGACCTTGCAGGCGGCGGGCGCGGTCCTTCGGCGTTTCATCGTTGACGAGGTCGCGATAGGCCAGCCAGATGGCCGGGTGCGGCTGAGCGGCATAGGCGGCTTCCAGCACGTCTTCGGCGCGGCCGAGCTTGTTATGGGCGGCCAGCAGGCGCGCGGCAATGACCGCACCGGGCGCGAACATGGGCTGGAGCTTGGCGGCGCGCACGGCGTAATCAAGCGCCTGTTCGCGGATCTGTGCCTCAGGGGCAGTTTCCAGATGCGCAGCGGAGGCGGCCATCAGGGCGGCGCGCGCGCGTTCGGCAAACAGCGGCGAGACCAGCTTGCGGTTCAGCGCCCCTTCGACCAGATCGAGCGCTTCGGCCCATTCGCCGGCGGTCGAGCGCGCTTCGAACAAGGTTTTGAAGGCCCACATGGCGGGCTTGGGCTGGTTGTAGCCTTCGGCGGCGAGACGGATGGCCTCGGCGCGGTCGCCTTCGGAAATGGCGAGGGTCATCAGGCCGCGCAGGCCGGCGAGTTTCAACTCCGGCACACTGAGCATGGCCGTCCAAGCGGCGCGGGTGGCGACCGGGTCTTGGGCGGTTTCGGCGGCCAAGGCGTTGAGGATGCGCACCAGCGCCACATTGTCGTGCACATCCACGGCCTTGATCGCCTGACGGCGGGCTTCGGCCCCATCGCCGGACACAACGGCGACGAAGCCACGTGTGAGGGTCTCTTCGCCCTGCCGACGGCGGGCGGCGGCGCGCTGGCGTTCGGCGCGCTGCGGGGCGCGCGACATCCACAGGACGAGGTTCCAGAAGCACACGGCCGCGAAGGCCAGCAGACCGATGGCAATGACGGCCGCGGCCGCCGGGGTGTCGATGCGGTAGCCGAGCCAGATCAATGTCGCCGTGCCGGGGTCACCGGCGGCGGCAAAGGCGACGGCAATCAGGGTAAGGATGCTGAGGAGAATCAGAAGCGTGCGGATCACAGGCCGTGCTCCGGCTGAAGCGTGATGCCGTCCTTGGCGGGGCCGCTGGCGTCGGCGCTGACGTCTGCGCCGTTGGCCGTGCTGTAATTGGCCTGACTGAGGCGGCTTAAGGCCTCGACCGTGATGCGGCGCGTGGTGGTATCGACCAGCACGCGGTTTCGCGCCTCGGTCATCCACGGCTTGAGCGCGGCTTGCGAGGTCGGGGGCAGGGTGGAGAGGACGGTCAGCGCGCTGTTAAGATCGCCCTGATCCAGACGGCCCTGCGCCTGAAGCAGCAGCGCATCCGGGCCTCGTGCCGCGCCGTCGATGCGGCGTATGCTGATCAGGCCGCTGAGCGCATTGGTCAGGCGCGTCAGGAAGCTGTCGTCGGTCTTGGCGCTGGCGGCGGTGCGGGCCTTGGCGGCATAGGCCGGAAAGCTGAGGGCTAGCGCGATTTCGCTGGGCACGCCCTTTTGCGCCAGAGGCCGAAGCGGCGCGACCATCACCGTGTCAGTCAGGCTCTTTTCAACGTCGGCCAGTTCGGAAAGGAACGGCTGAGAGCCCTTGGCCGCCTGTTGCAGGCCCGACGCGGAAGTGGCGGCAGCGGCGGCCTGAATCAGCAGACGCTGATTGGCCTCAAGGCGATCGAGGCGCTCGGACAGGCGGTTGAGGGCCGTTGGGTCGGCATAGGTGGGGGCTTGCGGGGTTTCGACGGCGGCCTGCGCCTGACGCACGCGCAGGGCGTTCAGTTCGGCGGTCAGGCGGGCGATTTCGGAGTCTTTTTCGCTGTCCTTGGCCACCGCTGCGGGGTCGAAAGAGCCGGCCACGGTCTTTTGCGGGGCGCTCAGGTGCTCCTTATAGACCGCAAAGCCCAGCACCCCCAGCGCCAGCAGCACAAAGACGATGGGAAAGGCAAAGGCGATGATCAGCGGGCCGCGCCCCCAACGGGTCTTTTCCGGCTCCGCCGCAGCGGGGATCGGGTTCGGGGCGAAGTCGTCGGTCATGGCGGTCCGTGGGTTTTAGAGCCTGGCGAACAGGGCCTCTTCATCCGGAGAGGCCGCTACCTCTATGTTTAGGCCCGCAGAGGGTAAATTTCCAGTGAAATTGAGGTGTTCGCGCAAGCGTTGGGCGGTGGCCTCTGAGATGCAGAGGACCCGCGCCGTCGCACCGCTCAGATAGGGGGCGCAGGCCTGCGCCCCGCGCGGTGAATAGAGCAGGATATGGGTGATCGCCGCCATTTGCGCTCTGGCGTCAGGGGCGTCGCGCACCACGGTGCGATAGAAGAGGACCGGGTGCAGGTCGAACCCGGACAGGGCCGCAGTCAGGTCACGCGCCGGGGTTTCGGGTTGCGGGTAGAGGAGGGGGCCTTGCGGGGCCTCAGCTTTCAGCAGGCGGATCAGGTCTTCGACATCGCCACGGGCGCTATGCACGGTATGGAAGCCAGCCTCACGCGCTTCGCGGGCGGTGGCGTCGCCGACGGCCCACACCGTCTGATGCCGCGTCGCGTATTGGCGCGTAAAGGCTTTCAGGCCATTGATCGAGGTGGCGACAATATGGGCGAAGCGCGCCACGTCGATGTCGGGGTTTAAGGATTCGACCTCAAGCAGCGGGTCATTGATCACCTCAAAGCCGCGCGCCCGCAGCGCCCGCGTCGTGACGCTGGCCTGCGGCTCCGTTCGGGTAATCCATATTAATTCGCTCACGGCTACCTCACTGCGTTCGGGCCCGACATCTAAAATAATTGGGGGGCGGCGCAGGGGCGCCGACGCCCGGTCGGGCGCTTTTTATGGCCGTGCCTTTTTACTAAACGCAGAATGCTAAAAAATCAGCCTGTGTATTGGATCAGCCGGTCGCCGGCCTCATCGCGGATAGACTGCCCCAGACGCAGGCCCAGAGCGTGCGCCGATTCCACCGTTGACGCGCTGATCGTTTCGCGCCTTTGCCAGCGCGTGCGGCCATCGGCGGTCAGGGCCTCAACAAACAGGGTGAGCCCGTCGCTTTCGATCTTCGCATAGGCCCCGACAGCCGTGCGGCACGAGGCTTCGAGCGCCACCAGCGCGCCGCGTTCGGCCGAAATCTGCAGGTGCGTTTCGACGTGGTGCAGGCGCTTGATCCATTCCTGATCCAGGTCGGCGGTGCGGCATTGTACGGCCAGCGCGCCTTGGCCGGGGGCACAGGGGAACAGGTCGGGGTCGATATAGGACTTGATATGCGCTTCAAGCCCCATGCGTTTCAGGCCCGCCGCCGCCAGCAGGATGGCGTCGCAATGCCCGGCCTCCAGCTTCGACAGGCGCGTATCGACATTGCCGCGCAGCATGACGACCTCAAGGTCCGGCCGCACGGCCAGGGCCTGCGCCTGCCGCCGCAGTGAGGCGGTGCCGAGCTTTGCGCCTTGCGGCAGGTCTTCGAGGCGGCGGTAGTTGATCGACACAAAGGCGTCGCGCGGGTCTTCGCGCACCGGAAAGGCGCACAGGCTGAGGCCGGGAATATCCTCGGCGGGCATGTCCTTCAGCGAATGGACGGCGACATCGACGTCGCCATTCAGAAGCGCGTCCTCAATCTCCTTGGTGAACAACTGCTTGCCGCCGGCTTCGATCAGGCGGCGGTCCTGAATGCGGTCGCCCTGCGTGGTGATGATGACCAGCGGCGCAACCTCATGCGACAGGGCCGGGTCGTGACCCAGCGCGGTGACGATCTGACGCTGAACCCAGCCGCATTGGGTGGTGGCCAGCCGCGAACCGCGCGTACCGATTTTCAGAAGTGGGGTCATAACTTAGCCTTCGGGTTGCTATGTCTCTTCCCTAAAATTTCGCCCTGCGGCTTGCAAGCCCCTTGACCTGCGGCCATTTGGCCTTTTCAGGTAACCCCTCTCTCCGCAAGGCAGCGAGAGATAAGGATATGTAATGTCTCTTTGCGTTCTGGGTGTCGAATCGAGCTGCGACGAAACCGCGGTCGCCGTGGTGCGGCGGGGCGATGACGGCGCGGTCGAAGTCCTGTCTTCGGTCATCCACTCTCAGGTGGTCAAGCACGCCGTCTATGGTGGCGTCGTGCCGGAAATCGCGGCGCGTAGCCACGTCGAAACCATCGACGATCTGGCGCGGCTGGCGCTCGCTGAGGCCGCTGAAAAGGGCGTCGGGGTGGACGCGATTGACGCGGTGGCGGCCACGGCGGGGCCGGGGCTGATCGGCGGGGTGATGGTGGGGTTGAGCTTTGCCAAGGGCTTTGCCCTGTCGCGCGGTTTGCCGCTGATCGGGGTCAATCACCTCGAAGGTCATGCCCTGTCCGTACGTCTGACGCACGATGTGCCGTTTCCCTTCCTGCTGCTGCTGGTCTCCGGTGGCCATTGTCAGTTGCTCCACGTGCGCGGCGTCGGCGATTATGAGCGTCTGGGGACCACGATCGACGATGCGGCGGGCGAGGCCTTCGACAAGATCGCCAAGACTCTGGGGCTGGGCTATCCCGGCGGCCCTGCGCTGGAGGCCGAGGCGGCGAAGGGCGATGCCGCGCGCTTTACCCTGCCGCGCGCGCTTTTGGGACGCAAGGACTGCGATTTTTCCTATTCGGGGTTGAAAACCGCCGCCGCCAAGATCGCTATGGAGCAGGTAAAGACGCCGCAGGATCGCGCCGATCTGTGCGCCTCGGTGCAGGCGGCGATAGCGCGGCAACTGGTCGAACGTTCCGCCCGCGCCATGCGCGCCTTCAAGGCGGAACATGGGGGGGATAGCCCGGCCTTTGTCGTCGCGGGCGGCGTGGCGGCCAACAAAACGGTGCGGTCTGAGCTGTCGGCACTGGCGCAAAAGGAGGGGTTTGAATTCGTGGCCCCGCCGCTTGCCTACTGCACCGACAATGCGGCCATGATCGCGCTGGCCGGGCTGGAACGCTTTGCGCTGATGCGGGCGGCGGCCGATTATGATGGGGACAAACAGGTGCATGATGGACTGTCGGCGCTGGCGCGGCCACGCTGGCCCCTTGACGAGCGCCGTGCGCTCAGTGCACCCATACATAAGTTTTCGGGACGCAAGGGAGCCAAGGCTTGACCCAATTCGTGCACGCCAAAGCCTTTGACAAGGTTGGAATCATCGGGGCAGGGGCATGGGGTACGGCGCTGGCGCAGGTCGCCGCGCGGGCCGGGCGCGAGGTCTTGATCCAGTGCCGTGAGCCGGAAGTCGCCGAGTCGATCAATGCTCAGCACCTCAATCACCTCTATCTGCCGGGCCGGGAGCTGCTGCCGCAGGTAAAGGCGACCGCCGATCTGGCCGATCTGGGCGACTGCGATTTGATTCTGGCCGTGCCGCCGGCGCAGCATATGCGCGCCTCGCTGAAGGCCTTTGCGCCGCATGTGCGCGACGGCCTGCCCATCGTCCTGTGCGCCAAGGGGGTTGAGCGCGGCACGGACTGCCTGATGAACGAGGTGCTGGCCGCCACCCTGCCGCAGGCGCGCGCGGCTGTGTTGTCCGGGCCGTCCTTCGCCGCCGAAGTGGCGCGCGGCCTGCCCACGGCGGTGACGCTGGCCTGCAAGGATGCCGAGCTGGGGGCGCAGATTTCGACGACTTTGGCGACGCAGACCTTCCGCCCCTATCTGATCGACGACATGATCGGCGCTGAGGCGGGGGGGGCGCTGAAAAACGTTCTGGCCATTGCCTGTGGTATTTCCGAAGGTAAGGGACTGGGGCGTTCGGCGCACGCCGCCCTGATTACGCGCGGTTTTGCCGAAATGACCCGTCTGGCCGTGGCGCTGGGGGCGAAGGCCGAGACGCTGAGCGGTCTGTGCGGCATGGGTGATCTGGTCCTGTCGTGCTCGTCGCCGCAATCGCGCAATATGAGCGTCGGTCTGGCCCTCGGTGGCGGGCAGACTCTGGCTCAGGCGCTGGAAGGCAAGATTTCGGTCGCCGAAGGAGTGGAATCGGCCCCGGCGGTCAAGCATCTGGGCGAAAAGCTGGGTGTCGATCTGCCGATCTGCAACATGGTGGCGACCATCCTGTCGGGCGAAGCCAGTGTCGATAAGGCCATCGGCGATCTGATGTCGCGTCCCCTGAAGACCGAACGGTGAGACCGCCTCCCGGCACCGTTATCTGCACCTGGGCTGAGCTTCAGGTAACCGGCACCGTCCTCTATCGTCAGGACGGATTTGAGGGGTTTGTCATCCTCGATGACTATTTGCCGCGCGGCTATGTCGATGCGTGCCCGCACAACGGGATGCTGCTGGGGGGCGATCAGGAAGAGAGCGATTATCAGACGCGCGAGCAGGACGTGATCCTCTGCCGCTGGCACGGCGCGTCGTTTCTGAAAGACAGCGGCCTTTGCATCGGCGGCCCCTGCGCCGGTGAGCACCTCACTCCGTGGCCGGTCGAACGCCGCGACGATGAGGTGGTGACGGTTTAGTCGCGCTGTGCTAATATTTAGCACAGAAGGAGCCTGACCATGGCACGCACAACCTCCATATCTCTGGGTGACCATTTCACCGGCTTTATTGCAACGCAGCTTGAAGAAGGCCGCTATGGGTCTGCTACCGAAGTGGTGCGTGCCGGACTGAGGCTGCTTGAGGAACATGAGGCCAAGGTCAAGGCGCTGCAACAGGCGCTGATTGAGGGCGAACAATCCGGTCCCCCTGAAGCCTTCGATAGTGACGCTTTCCTGAAGCAAATGCGCGCCGAACATGGCTGAGGCGTACAGCCTTCGGCCGGCCGCACAAGCCGACCTGCGCGACATCTGGCTATACAGCCGCCGTCAATGGTCGGCGGATCAGGCGGATCGTTATACACTCTTAATCGCCGCCGCCTTCGATGATCTGGCGGCAGGCCGCCGTAAGGGCAAACCCGTGAATGTGCGGACAGGCTATCTCAAATATGCCTGTGGGTCGCACATCATCTATTTTCGCCTGAACGATGGGCTCGACATTGTTCGCATCCTGCATCAACGCATGGATGTCGAAACGCATCTGTAGTCAGGGCCGTTCCTCAGCCTCAAACTTGGCAATATCTTTCAGCAGGGCCGGAACCGCCGCTTCCAGAATCTGCTGCCCCAGCGCCTGCGTGGCCAGTGATGAGTCTGCGCCGATGCGGCCGTCAGTGAAGCGCGCGCGATAATCAAGTGCGTCGCGGATCGGGCCGGTGGGCGCAATCGGCGGGTCCATCGTCAGGTCGCGCACGGCCTGCGGATAGGCGGCCCAGGTCAGGGCGATTTCCGACGGCGTGGCGTGGCTGCCGTGCCCGGTGGGGAAGAGGCGGGCGCACAGAGGCGAAATGCCCGGCAAATCCCACCAGTTCGACAGTTTCAGCGCGAAGGGGCAGCGCACGCCCTGCCATGACCACTGGCTATAGATTTCCGAAAAGGCCGCTTCGATCGAGGCGACATTGCCGCCGTGGCCATTGAGGAAATAGATGCGCTCAAAGCCATGCCGCCCCAGCGACTTCACCCAGTCTTCGATGGCCGCCATAAAGGTCGAAGGGCGCAAGGAAATGGTACCCGCAAAGCCCAGATGGTGCTGCGCCATGCCGATATTGAAGGTCGGCGCGACCAGAATATCGCCTTGCTTCTCCGCCGCATGGGCGATGATTTCCGGGCACAGCCAGTCGGTCCCCAAAAGCCCCATCGGGCCGTGCTGTTCGTTGGAACCGATGGGAATGATCACCGTCTTCGAGGTCTTCAGACGGGCTTCGATTTCCGGCCATGTGGAAAAGGCGAGATGCACAGCTAGTCCTTCAAAATGGTCACAAAAATGATCCACATTGCATAACCAATATACGACCTATTGCCAAGTTTCCCTGCCGCGCAAATTGTGGTTGGCTGGCTCGACAGGGCCGTGGATCAGTCTTATCTCTACGGCAAGATAAGCAAGAAGATGTGTGAGGACGCCATGACGGTTGATACGCTGAACAATACGACTCTCTTTCCCGTGCCGGCGACCTATCCGCGCGCAAACAGCGTGACGGCGGCGGCGCTTCAGGCGCAGCGCGATCTGGTCAAGTCCGACCCGTGGGCTCACTGGCGGCAACTGGGCGAAGCGCTCGACTGGATCAAGCCCTTCACGCAGGTCAAGGACGTGTCCTTCAACCGCGAAGACTTCCGCATCCGCTGGTATCACGACGGGCAACTGAACGTCGCGGCCAACTGCATCGACCGCCATCTGCCGCACAAGGCCGATACGGTGGCCTTTGTTTTCGAAGGCGATGAGCCGAACGAGTCCTACACCGTCACCTATGGCCAACTGGCCGAGGCGGTAGGCAAGCGCGCCAACCTTTTGAAAAAATACGGTGTCAAAAAGGGCGACCGCGTCACCATCTATATGCCCATGGTGCCGGAAGCGGCCTATTTCATGCTGGCCTGCGCGCGTATCGGGGCGGTGCATTCGGTGGTGTTTGGCGGCTTTTCGCCCGACAGCCTGGCCGGGCGTATCAATGACTGTCAGTCGGAATACGTGGTCACCACCATCGAAGGCCGTCGCGGCGGCAAGTCGGTGCCGCTCAAGGCCAATACCGACCTCGCCCTGCTGCAATGCCCCGGCGTGAAGCACGTCTTCGTCACCGGCAATGGCTGCTCGCTGAGCCATGACGGGCGCGACCTGTGCGTCGATCCGGAGCTGGAAGGTGTAAGCGCCGACTGCCCGGCCGAGCCGATGAATGCCGAAGACCCTCTGTTTATCCTCTATACGTCGGGTTCGACGGGCAAGCCGAAGGGTGTGCTGCACACCACGGGCGGCTACCTCGCCTGGGCAGCCTATACGTTCAAAACCGTGTTCGACTGGCATGAAGGCGATGTCTATTGGTGCACCGCCGATGTCGGTTGGGTGACGGGCCATTCCTACGTCGTCTATGGCCCGCTGGCCAATGCGGCCACCTCGCTGATCTTCGAAGGCGTGCCCAACTACCCCACCGTGTCGCGCTTCTGGGAAGTGATCGACAAGCATCAGGTGACGACCTTCTACACCGCGCCGACGGCCATCCGCGCCCTGATGCGCGAAGGCGATGCGCCGGTGCTCAAAACCTCGCGCAAGTCGCTGCGCCTGCTGGGTTCGGTGGGTGAGCCGATCAACCCCGAAGCCTGGCTGTGGTATCATCGCGTGGTCGGCAACGAAAACTGCCCTATCGTCGATACCTGGTGGCAGACCGAAACCGGTGGTCACCTGATCACCCCGGTACCGGGGGCGACGGCCTTGAAGCCCGGTTCGGCCACCCACCCCCTGCCGGGGATTGAGGCCTGTCTGGTCGATAATGAAGGTAAGGAACTGAGCGGGGCGACCGAAGGCAATCTGTGTATCTGCGATTCGTGGCCGGGTCAGATGCGCTCGGTCTTTGGCGATCATCAGCGCTTTATCGAAACCTATTTCTCGACCTATCCCGGCAAGTATTTCACCGGCGATGGCGCGCGTCGCGATGAAGACGGCTATTACTGGATCACCGGCCGCGTCGATGACGTACTGAACGTTTCCGGCCACCGTCTGGGCACGGCCGAGGTCGAAAGCGCTCTGGTGGCGCACCACAGCGTCGCCGAAGCCGCTGTGGTCGGCTTCCCGCACGACATTAAGGGGCAAGGCATCTATTGCTATGTCACCCTGACCAAGGGCGTGGAGCCCACCGAAGCCCTGAAGACTGAACTGCGCAACTGGGTGCGTCGCGAAATCGGCCCCATCGCCTCACCGGACGTCATCCAGTGGGCGCCGGGCCTGCCCAAGACGCGCTCCGGCAAGATTATGCGCCGCATCCTGCGCAAGATCGCCGAACGCGACGTGTCGAACCTCGGCGATATTTCGACGCTCGCCGATCCGTCGGTGGTGGCCGATCTCGTCAAGGGCGCGGGGCTTTAAAACAGAGCGCAAAGAAATGGCCTCCCCTGAGAACGGGGAGGCCATTTTGAAAGATGGTGTTGGGATTAAGCCTTACGCCCCGGCCATCATGTCCTTTTTCAGCGCATCCATTTCCTTGGCCAGCTTGCGGGCCTGATCGGCGCTGAGATAGGTCTTGGCCTTTTCGAAGATTTCGCCCTCTTCCTCTTCGACGTGGTGCATGACGGCGTGCTTCAGTTCGCCGAAATGCAGCAGCCACTGATCGCTGTCGGCCGACAGGCCGGACACCTTCTGCAGGAAGGCTTCGATTTCGTCATGCTCTTCATTGGCATGGTCCATCTTGTGCTCGACGGTTTTTGAGCGCGTGGCGTCCAGAATGGCCTTGTAGAAGGTCTCTTCCTCGCTCTTGGCGTGGAGCGTCAGCTCGTTTTTGATCTCATTGAACAGACGCAGGCGCGTCGCGCCATCAGCGGCATTGACCACCTGCTCCATCAGGTCCTCGACCTTGCGGTGGTCTTTTTTGATGTAATTATAGATATCCATGCCTCGGCTCCAGTCTCATTATAGGTTGAGCGCTGAGCCTAGACCCGCCTTGCGTAAGAGCGATATGGCGCAGCTACAGCCGGGTGTAAGCCGCGGGTAAGGACCTTCAGAGCGCTTTGCTCGCCTCCCCCCGCTTGACCGCGCCGTACCAGCCCCACAGGGCGTGCGACACCACCGAGCGGTAGGGCGACCAGCGCACGGCACGCTCGCGACAATAGGCTTCGTCTGGGCGGGCATCGAGGCCGTCGAGCCAGCCGACGGCTTCGCGCAAGGCGATGTCACCGGTCGGGAAGATGTCGAGGCGGCCTTCGCAGAACATCAGATAGACCTCCGCCGTCCAGCGCCCTATGCCTTTCAGCGCCGTCAGGTGGCCGATGGCGGCTTCGGCCTCCAGGCCCCTCACATGCGCGAAATCGAGCGACCGGTCATGGACGGCTTCGGCAAGAATGCGCGCATATGTGGCCTTGGGACGCGACAGGCCATGCCCGCGCAGGGTCTCATCGGACAGGGCCAGCAGATGGGCCGGGCTCATTTCGGCCAGGCCGCCGCGCACCTTCTGCCAGATGGCGTCGGCGGCCTTAACCGATAATTGCTGCTCGACGATCAGGCGCAGCAGGCCTTCGAAGCCGTCGGCCCGGTGACGGAAGTTGAGGTCGCCCACGGTGGCAAACAGCGGCGCCAGCGCCGGGTCGGCTTCGGCCAGAGCGGTCATGTGGGCGCGTTCAAGGGGGACGAGGTCACCGGGGATCATGCGTGCAGACTTACACGGATGACCGCGCGCGTCACGTCCCGAATATTGCGGTTAAAATCGTAATTTGTCTCAGAGGAGGTAAAGCCCCACCACCACGCCTTTCAGGCGCAGTCCCCATCCCCAGCACGCTGGGGAGGTATAAGGTCGTCAGCTTTGAATACAGCCGACCTGTGCGACGCGATAATCGCGACGCAGCGTATCGGAGACGATGCCGTAATTGCGGCGCGTCAGCAGGTCTTCATGCTCGAAATCATAGGTACGCGACGGCGTATTGCCGATCTTGGCCAGAGTAGCCGGTGTCGAGGAATAGAGACGCCCGCGGCGCGGCTTGGTTTTCAGGGTGATGCCGATAACCTGAGACTGGGCGTTGAGGGTCGGGCCGCCCAGCAGCTTGTTCAGGCTGCCTGAGACATCCTCGGTATGTCCGGCCTCGGCCCAGGCCAGAACGGGCTCTGCCGCCTCAAAGCGTTTGCCGGTCTTGAGCCGGGTTTCCCCGATCAGGCGGCCGGTGGCTTCGCCGACCTGATCCTGCGGAAAACCCGGCATGAAGCCGCGCATGCCCGGCTTGATCGTCTTCGGATCGGCGAAGGGCAGGGGACGCGCGCCGCTTTCGGTGACGGCCAGCACATAGTTGTCGAGGCTGCGCTTATACTGCACCCGGATACGCACCCCCAGATGGCCACCCAGATTAAGGAAGGGATAGCGGCAGTTGCGGATGCTTTCGCGGGCCAGCACCCACTCACCGGACTTGGAAACCGAAAAGGCCGTGCCGCGATAATCAATATCGTTCATCATCGGCAGGCTGATGATCTCGTTATGCGAGAAGGGCGAATAGGTGGCGAACAGGGCCGCTTCGCCGGGCGCGGGCGGTGGCGGGGCGGGCGGCGACATGGATTTGTCGGCCCAACGACCGGGCACGATCACCATCAGCGCCACTGCCGAACCGTAGAGCAGCCAGTCGGGGATCAGGCCCATCCTAAAACCCCTTTGCGGTTAACCGGCGACGGCGGCGGCGAGGATCAGGGCGACGGCCAGCTTACCCGCCACCAGCAACACGGCGGCGGAAACCTCGCCTTCGTCGATGCGCTGCGGCAGGCCCGCCAGCAGAAAGTCCACCAGACGGAAGACGAACAGTTGCAAAAGGACGGTGGCCCCCCCCCAGATCAGAATTTCACGCACCGAGGTCGAAGCGGCCATCGACGCTGCCAGTGGTACGGCCAGACCGATGATCACGCCGCCATAGGCCACCGCCGCGGCCGAGTTACCGTCGCGGATCTGCTGGATTTCTTTATAGGGCGTCAGGATCGAATAGATGAAGGCCCCGATGAACAGCATCAGCAGGGTCGCCCCGGCGTGCAGCAGGGTAATGGGGAAGCCGGAGGCAAAGGCCTGCACCTCCGGACGCAAAACGTCCGGCACCAGAAAATCGAGATTGAGGAAATCCGGTATCATGCCAATCAAAGCCCCGATTACACCCGCCGTCCCAAGCGGACGAGGAGTATTGTATCGGGGTTGTTGCAAGATCAAGGCCGAAAATGTGACCGTTTTTTATAGCCACACAGGCCCAAAACTACATGCCGGAGGCCAGATGGCCGTAAGGCAGCTCCGTTTCGATCGCGTCTGTCTCATTATGGGGCGTTTCGTCTTCGACCTGGGCCAGACCTTCGACCTGCGCCTTGCGCAGCGCGCTGGCGCGGACCTTCTCGCTCTCGGACTTCAACTGACCGCAGGCAGCCAGAATGTCGCGCCCGCGCGGCGTGCGGATGGGCGAGGCGTAGCCGGCCTTGTTAAGGATGGCCGCAAAGGCTTCGATGGTCCGCCAGTCCGAACATTGATAGTCGGTGCCCGGCCAGGGGTTGAACGGGATCAGGTTGATCTTCGCCGGAATGCCCTTGATCAGATTAATGAGGGCGCGCGCTTCGGCGGGTGAGTCGTTAACGCCTTTCAGCATCACATATTCAAAGGTGACGCGCCGCGCGTTCGACAGGTCCGGATAGGCGCGGATGGCGGCCATCAGGTCTTTCAGCGGGTACTTCTTGTTGATTGGCACCAGTACGTCGCGCAACTCATCATGGGTGGCGTGCAGCGAAATGGCCAGCATGGCCGCCGTACGCTTGCCCAGCGTGTCGAGTTCCGGCACCACACCGGAGGTCGAAACCGTGATGCGGCGGCGCGAAATGGCGATGCCTTCATTGTCCGAAATGATGTCGATGGCATCGGCGACATTGTCGAGATTGTACAGCGGCTCGCCCATGCCCATGAAGACGATATTGGACAGGCGGCGGTCTTCCTTGGGCGACGGCCATTCCCCCAGATCATCGCGCGCTACCTGTACCTGCGCCACGATTTCGGCGGCGGTCAGGTTACGCACCAGACGCTGCGTGCCCGTATGGCAGAAGGAGCAGTTGAGCGTGCAGCCGACCTGAGACGAGACGCACAGGGCGCCTGAGCGACCTACATCCGGGATATAGACGGTTTCGACCTCGATACCCGGCGCCATGCGGATCAGCCACTTGCGCGTGCCGTCTTTCGACACCTGACGCTCGACCACTTCCGGGCGGGCAAGGGTGAATTTTTCGGCCAGCGGCCCGCGCTGATCCTTGCCGATATCGGTCATCTTGTCGAAATCGGTGAAGCCGTAATGGTGCACCCAGCGCCAGATCTGCTGGGCGCGCATCTTCGCCTTGCGCTCCTCGACCACACCGGACTCTTTCAGCGCCGCGATCAGGCCATCGCGCGTCAGGCCGGTGATATTCACCTTGGCGCTTGCGGCGGGTTTGGCGGACAGGTCGAGCGTATAGGCCACGGGGGGACTCTCAGAAAAGGCACAGATGCGGGGAGCGAGTGGGGGCCTATACAGGAAAACGTGCGGAATGTCTAATTGGGAAGTATCCCAATGGGCTTGACATCCTCCCCTGTAGCGAAGCGTACGGGGGAGGGCGACCCCGAAGGGGTGGAGGGGGCTCTACTGGGCCTTGAGATACGCGATGATCGCCGCGCGGTTTTCGGGTTTGGACACCGATTGCGGCATGTAGGTGCCGGGATAGAGCTTTGACGGATCGCTGAGGAACCGGTCGAGATGCGCGGTGTCCCAGCGCAGGCCCTTCGCGCCGGCGGCCTTTAGGGCCGGCGAATAGGCAAAGCCCGCCACGCTGGCCACCTTGCGGCCGACCACGCCCTTGAGTGACGGCCCCTGACCATTGGCCGCCGTCACTTCGTGACAACTGGCGCAATAGCGCTCAAACAGGTCTTCGCCGGATACGGTTTGCGCCTGTGCACCGGAGGCGGCCAACAGGCCCGCCAGAATAAGCGCGGCTTTCATAAAAACACCCCCTGCGCCACGCGCCCCATCAGGATGACCACGGCGACAAAGTTGATCAGGAAGACCAGGCCGCGCAATGGCACGTTCGTCGTCAGGGTCTGTACGCCCGTATGGATGAGCCGCCCGATCAGAAACAGCCAGGCGGCGGCAATGTCGATCGCTTCGATGCGGCCCGACTGATAGATGACAGCGGCGGCAAACAGGGCAAAGACCGGCAGTTCAAACTGATTGGACAGGTTGCGCGCCACGCGCTTTGAGCGCTCGGGGTCGGCATTGGCGTTGACGAAGGCGGCAGGCTTGATCTCCCCCTTGCGAAGCGCCGTCTGGCGCTCCCAGGTCAGCCAGATATAGAGCCCGGCCACCAGCGCGAAATGCCCCAGAAACGGCAACAGAAACTGCTGGTCGGTAGTCAATTCAAACATGGCCCCCTCCACAGACCGGGCAATCCGGCTCCGGCGGCAGGGCAATGACGCGCGAGGTCATCGACAGCCCGTCGAAGATCAGCAGATTGCCGATCAGCGGATCGCCCGCGCCGGTGATCAGCTTGATCACCTCCAGCGCGCTCATCGAACCAATAATCCCGGCCAGAGCGCCGACAATGCCGACGCGCTCACAGGTTTCGGCGTCCGGCGGTATCTCCGGCACGAGGCACTGATAGCAGGGCGTCCCTTTGAACACCGCCACCTGACCGCTGAACCGCCCCAGCGCGCCGGACACCAGCGTCTTGCCCAATGCCATACAGGTGCGGTTGACCAGATGCCGCGTCTCGAAATTGTCGCAACCATCCAGCACGATGTCATAGCCGCTGATGATCTCCGCCGCAGTGTCGGGCGTCAGGCGTACCGGATGCCGGCTCAGCGCGGCGTGCGGATTCAGCGCCGACAGGCGCGCCTGCGCCACCTCGGATTTAAGCGCCCCCACATCATTGGTGGCGTACAGGACCTGTCTTTGCAGGTTGGACAGACTGACCGTGTCGTCATCGAGCAGGCCCAGCGTACCGATACCCGCCGCGGCCAGATAAAGCGCCGCCGGGGCCCCTATGCCCCCCAGCCCGACGATCAGCACCTTGGCGCCTTTCAGACGGCGTTGCCCCATGCCGCCTACCTCTTTCAGCACAATGTGCCGGGCATAGCGGTCAATATCGTCGTCACTGAGTTCGGGGGGCACATGGGGCAGGGACATGACCTCAGATATAAAGGGCGTCGTGCCGCCCCGCCAGCCCTCATCTGTTCGTTTACCGTTAACGGGCGGCGGCCTATAATCCCTTAAGGATATAAGGGATATTGGATGCGGCGGACCCTCAGACAGATCAGCGGCAAACGGCGCTCGGAAACGGGCGATGCGCGGCTGGGGGTGACGCTGGCCTTTGTCGCCGGGGCGGTCAATGCCGGGGGCTTTCTGGCCGTCGGCGTCTATACGTCGCACATGTCGGGCATGGTGGCCTCCTTTGCCGACGATATGGTGCTGGGGAAGTTTGGCCCGGCGGTTCTGGCGCTCACCTATGTGCTGTGTTTCTTTCTGGGGGCGGTGACCTCAAGCCTGCTGGTCAACTGGGCGCGGCTGAAGCGGCTGCATTCGGAATTTGCTTTGACGCTGGGGCTGGAGGCGGTGTTGCTGCTGCTGTTCGGTCTGCTGGCTGCGGGTCTGATCGGGGATATTAACCTCAGTCTGCCCCTGACCATCGGGCTTTTGTGCTACCTGATGGGCTTGCAGAACAGCCTGATGACCAAGCTGTCGCACGCCGAAATCCGCACCACCCACATGACGGGGATCATCACTGACCTCGGCATAGAGGCCGGTCGCTTCCTGTTCGGGCATGCCACCCACGCCGGGGCGCGCTTTCATCCGAAGAAGGCGCGGTTACTTGTGTCGCTTCTGGGGGCCTTTGCGGCAGGCGGGCTTACGGGGGCGTTTGGCTTCAGCCATATGGGCTTTGTGACGGTGTTGCCTCTGTCGCTGGGACTCGGTCTGATTGCCCTTGTGCCCATGCTGGACGACTTGTCCCGGCAAAAACGCCGCCGGGGCTTGAAAGGCCCCACAGAAACCGCCAATTAGACGGTCATGACGGATAAAAACTTCCCCAACTGGCACGGGACGACCATCGTCGCCGTGCGCAAAAATGGCAAGACGGTCATCGCCGGTGACGGTCAGGTGTCGATGGGCCCCACCATCGTTAAGGGCGGCGCGAAGAAGGTCAGGACTCTGGCCGGCGGCAAGGTGATCGTCGGCTTTGCCGGGGCGACCGCCGATGCCTTCACCCTGCTGGAGCGGCTGGAGGCCAAGCTGGAACTCTATCCGGATCAGCTGGCTCGGGCCTGCGTCGATCTGGCCAAGGACTGGCGCACCGATCGCTATCTGCGCCGCCTTGAGGCCATGCTGCTGGTGGGCGACAGGAACCACATCCTGACCATTACCGGGGTCGGTGATGTGCTGGAACCCGAAGACGGGGTGGCGGCCATCGGATCGGGCGGCACCTATGCTCTGTCGGCGGCGCGCGCGCTTTTGGACTATGAGCCCGATGCCGAGGTGATCGCGCGCAAGGCCATGCAGATCGCCGGAGATATCTGCGTCTATACCAATCACAGCGTCACTCTGGAAAAGCTGGAAGCGTGAGAAAGTTGGCCACTGCTGACGACGGCTGGTCTGAACTGCATTACGATGACGTCACGGGGCGTTACTTTGAAAAAACCTACCCGGAAAGTGATCAGCATGGCGGTGGTCAGCCTCGTTTTGATGAGGTTTCCGAAACCTTCGCGCGTCAGAAGTATCAATTTTGAATTTTAGGACCGTATGATCGCCTTTCGCCCCCTGACCGATAACGATGCCGGGCTTCTGCTGTTGTGGATGTCCTCGCCGCACGTGCGCCAGTGGTGGGTCAATGACGGCCAGACCGCTGAGGACGCCGTCGAAGACGCCCTGGCCTATATCGGCGCGGCCAATGCCACGGCGTGGATCTTTAGCTGGAACGGGCGCCCGGCGGGCTATACCCAGTGCTATGAATGCCACCCCGATCATGAACCGGGCACGCCCTGCCATGCGAAGTCGCCGAAGGGCACCTTTCTGATCGACCTGTTTATCGGCGATGCCGCCCTGCTGGGGGAGGGGATCGGCACGCAGGTCCTGACCCAACTCAGCAACGGCATGTTCAAGAAGGGCGCGCTGTGCGTGCGTGTGGCCCCCCAAACGACCAACGCCGCCGCGCGTCGCGCCAGCGAAAAGGCGGGCTTCGTCCCTGTCGGCCCGACGCCCTGCGGCCGCATGGTCCTGATGCAGCGCACACCGGAACTGAACGCCTGATGTACGGGTTTCGCCGACCGACTGAGGCCGACATCGCTCTGGTCAATGACTGGATCGCCCGCCCCCATGTGGCACAATGGTGGATCGACGGTACAGGCGGGCCGTCGGAGCCTATTGACGCCGACATACTGCAGGAACCGGACTTCAACACGTGGATTGTGAGCCTGCATGACCGGCCTTTTGCCTATATGCAGGACTATAATCCCCATCTCTATACCGATCATCACTTCTTCGATCGCCCCTTGGGGACGCGCGGCATCGACCAGATTATCGGCGAGGCGGACATGGTCGGTATCGGCCACGGCACGGCCTTCATCCGTCAGCGCGTCGTCCAACTGTTTGCCGAAGGGGCTCCCTGCGTCGTTACAGATCCGCACCCGGACAATGCCCGCGCCATCCGGGCCTACCAAAAGGCAGGTTTCGTCCCATATGGGGAAGTGATCAGCCCGGAATGGGGGCCCAGCCTGCTAATGGAATGCAAAGCCAAATGACCACCTTTTCACCGCGTGAGATCGTCTCCGAACTCGACCGTCATATTATCGGCCATGCCGATGCCAAAAAGGCCGTGGCCGTGGCGCTGCGTAACCGCTGGCGGCGCAAGCAGACCGACGCGGCCATCCGCGACGAGATCACGCCGAAGAATATCCTGATGATTGGGCCGACGGGCGTCGGCAAGACCGAGATCGCGCGCCGTCTGGCCAAACTGGCTCAGGCCCCGTTCATCAAGGTTGAGGCGACCAAGTTTACTGAAGTCGGCTATGTCGGCCGCGACGTCGATCAGATCGTGCGTGATCTGGTCGAAGCGGCCATCCTGATGGTCAAGGACAAGAGCCGTCAGGGTGTGCGTGCCAAGGCCGAGGCGCAGGCCGAAGAACGCCTGCTGGACGCGCTGGTCGGACCGGCCGCGCAGCCCGCCACGCGCGACAGCTTCCGCAAGCGTCTGCGCAATAACGAGCTTGACGACAAGGAGGTCGAGCTGACCGTCGCCGACACGGGGGGCGCGATCGGAGCCTTTGAGATTCCTGGGCAGCCGGGCAATCAGATCAATCTGGGCGAGATGCTGCAAAAGGCCATGGGCGGGCGGCAAAAGACCGTGCGCCTGACGGTCGCGGCGGCCCAGCCGATCCTGCTGTCCGAAGAGTCGGACAAATTGCTCGATCAGGAGGCGGTGTCGCGTGAAGCGCTGTCGCTGGCTGAACATGAAGGCATCGTCTTCCTCGATGAGATCGACAAGGTGGCGTCGCGTCAGGAGCGCGGCGGGGCCGATGTGTCGCGCGAAGGCGTGCAGCGCGACTTACTTCCGCTGATCGAAGGGACGACGGTCTCGACCAAGTATGGACCGGTGAAGACCGACCACATCCTGTTCATTGCGTCGGGCGCCTTCCATGTGGCCAAGCCGTCGGATTTGCTGCCGGAGCTTCAGGGGCGTCTGCCTATCCGGGTCGAGCTGAAGGCCCTGACACAGGACGATTTTCGACGTATTTTATCTGAACCCGAAGCCAATCTGATCAAACAAAATCAGGCCCTGATGGCCACCGAAGGGGTGACGCTGGCCTTCGAAGACGGGGCGATTGCCGAAATGGCCGCGGCGGCTGCGCAGGTCAATGCCAAGGTGGAAAACATCGGCGCGCGCCGCCTGCACACCATTATCGAGCGGGTGATGGAGGAGCTGAGCTTCACCGCCGCCGATCAGACGGGCCAGACCGTGACTATCACGGCGGATTATGTGCGCGAACGTCTGGGCGAGGTGGCGGGCGACGCCGACCTCAGCCGCTATATTCTGTAAACAAAAGGCCCCGGATCGCTCCGGGGCTTTTTGCTATTTCAGATAGGTTTCGTAATTGTCGCCAAAGTCATCATAGTGGCTGAGCAACAGTTCGCGGAACTGCGTCGTCAACTGCTCGACATTGAGTTTGCGCGCGGCCAGAAACTGCGTCTTGTCGGCGCTTTGAGCGGCGCAGGTAAAGGCCGTGTAGCGTGTGGCGGCCTGAAGCAGGGCCCCGCCGGCTTCACCGATCGAGCTGTTGTGCGCGTGGCTATTGGTCAGGTCGATATGGTCGGCGGCCATCTGACGAAAGACCTCATTGGAAACGGGAGACGTCATGGTCGCTTAGCCCTTGTTCGCGGGACGGGTATAGACATCGTAATTGGCCGCATAGTCGGCGAACTGCTCTTCGAGATACTGCTTATACAGACGCACATAATGCTCGATATGGGCGTCCTTGTTTTGCAGCATGATCCGCCCACTGACGAACTGCCGCGAAGAGACAAAGGCATTAAAGCGCGCCGCCGCCTGCATCAGGGCGGCACCGGCCACGCCGGGTTCGCTTTCGGGCAGGTGGCGGTTGGCTACCTCGATCTGTTCGACGACCATTTCGCTGAAACGTTCATTGCTGACTTCGGCCACACGCGGCTCCTTTAGATGTGAGAGTGCCGTATGTGGCTTTAGGCGGGACGCTTTGTCAACGTGCGCAGCAGTGCCGCCGAGGCCTCATCGCACAGGCGATAGACGGCTTCGAAATCGCGAGTGTCGCCGTAATAGGGGTCGGGCACATCCTTCGTCAGGCCCAGCGCTACTTCAAGATAAAGACCGATGGTCGCGGTCGTATCGGCGGGAGCGATTTTGCGGATATTGCGCACATTATCGCGGTCAAGACCAAGGATCAGGTCAAAGCGGTAAAAGTCGTCGCCATGAAGCTGACGCGCGCACTGGGCGGAAATATCGACACCATAACGCGCCGCCACGACGACGGAGCGGCGGTCCGGCCCTTCGCCCGCGTGCCAGCCGCCGGTACCGGCGGAGTCGATGACAAAGCGGTCGCTTAAGCCCGCCTGTTCGACGTGATGACGCAACAGGCCCTCGGCCAGCGGCGAACGGCAGATATTACCCAGACAGACAAACAGAACGCAGATCATGGAAAAGGCTTAGCCCGCCGGATGCTTCCCTCGCAAGGCGTGTCTTGCGGGGGCGCTGAAATCATTTCACAATACCGCCATGACCGCGCCCCTTCCCGAACTTGAGCCCTTTATCGACCGCCTTCAGGCCATTTCCGACCGCTATGAGCGCGTCTATGACATCGACCGGAGCGGCGACTGGCACCTGCTGAAAATGCAGGAGGAGATGGGCGAACTTACCCAGGCCTATCTGGCCATGACCGGGCGTTCGCGGCGCGACGCCACAGCGGCCAGGCAAGAGGTAGCGATGGAGATGGCCGATCTGATCTGCATGACGCTGCTGATGGCGCGTGCCGAAGGTATCGACCTCAATGCCGCCATCGCCGAGAAATGGCTGAAGTGGGAGGATGTGATGGCGGCGGAAGCGACACATGCGTAGTGCGGCCGCCGTCAAAAAGCTGTTCGAGCGCTTTGAGGCCGATCAACCGGACCCCAGGACCGAACTGAACTTCTCCAATCCCTTTACGCTGGTGGTGGCTGTCGCCCTGTCGGCCCAGACGACCGATGTGGCGGTCAACAAGGCGACCGGGCCGCTGTTTGCGCTGGCCGACACGCCGCAGGCCATGCTCGATCTGGGCGAAGAACGGCTGATGCAGATGATCTCCTCCATCGGGCTTTATCGCAACAAGGCCAAAAATGTGATGGAGATGTGCCGTATCCTGATCAACCGTTTCGACGGTCAGGTACCGCTCAATCGCTCGGACCTGCTCAGCCTGCCGGGCGTGGGCAATAAAACAGCCTCAGTGGTGCTCAATGAGCTGCATATCGAGCCGGCCATTGCGGTCGATACGCACGTCTATCGCGTCTCGCACCGGCTGGGGCTGGTCGATGACAGCGCCACCACGCCGGACAAGGTCGAGGCGCAACTGATGGCCTCGATCCCGCGCAAATGGCTGACGCGGGCGCACCACTGGCTGATCCTGCACGGGCGCTATACCTGCACGGCGCGCGGCCCCAAGTGCATGGCCTGTCTGGTCGAAGACCTATGCCCCAAGCGAGGGGTGGGTTAGTGACTGTGCCCGCATAGCCCCAGTGCGTGCTCGACCGCGTGGCTGAGGCGGGCCGGTGCGGTGTCTTCGTATTTGAGATAGAGGTCGGGTTCGATCAGCTCCAGCTCCATCAGGCAGAAGTCACCGGCGGCATTGCGCACCATATCGACGCGCGCATAGAGCAGGGTCTGACCCACATATTCCAGCGCCTGATAGGCCAGTTCGACGGCGGCGACCGGCGGGGTCTGCACCCGCAGATGGGCGTCATAGTCGGGTTGCGAGCGGAAATCGCCCGGCTTGGGCGTTTTGAGCACCGCATGGCTGAAATCGCCGCCGAAGAAGATCAGCGACCATTCGCCTTCGGACTGGATGGCGGGCATAAAAGGCTGCAGCATGACGTCCGTTTCAGGTGCCCCTTCGGGCGCGTCGGCCCCTTCCCAGACGAGGGTTTTCTTGGCCCCGGCGGAGATGCGCGGCTTGAGCACCAGCGCGTCCTGTCCGAAATCGGCACGGGCGCGGGTGAGGGTTTCCGGCGTGAGGGTGTCGGTAAACAGGGTCGGCACGATGCGGATGCCACCTTCGGCCAGATCGCGCAGATAGGCCTTATCGACGTTCCAACTGACGATTTCGGCGGGGTTGTGCATCCGGTAGCCCTTGGCCTTGATCTGGGCCAGAGCGCGGCGGAAGTCATCGGGCGCATTGTGATAGCCCCAGGCGACCAGCGGCAGCACCAGATCATAGGGTCGCGTCAGAGGCTCCGACCATGGCTGCGCCTCGACCTCAAATGCTGCAAAGGCGGCGCGATAGGCCTCCAGCACGGCGGGCCAGCGTCCATGATGCGATGGGTGCGCCGGGTTGGGGGTCAGGATGAGAAGTGACTTCATCAGAAGGGACTTTTTCATTTTCGCTTGCTCCGTGCGCGGTTTTTGCGCAAAGACACGCCCAATAGCAACCGGATTATCGCGCATGTCTTCTGAGTACGACGTCACCGCCGTTGGCAATGCCATTGTGGACGTGCTGGCCCCGGCCAGCGAAGCGTTTATCGTGTCAGAAGGCCTGCCCAAGGGCGGCATGACGCTGATTGATCAGCACCGGGCGCTGAACCTCTATGGCAAGATGGTGGCGCGCTCGGAAGCCAATAACGAAGACCTGACACAGGAATCCGGCGGTTCGGCGGGCAATACCATCGCCGGCGTCGCCTCGTTTGGCGGCAAGGCGGCCTATATTGGCAAGGTAGCGCACGATGAACTGGGCGAAGTGTTCAGCCGCGACCTGAAAAAGAGCGGCGTGCATTTCGACGTGCCCTTCCTGCACGACGACCCGACCCACACGGGCCGTTGCCTGATCAATGTCACCGAAGACGGTCAGCGCACGATGGCGACGTTTCTGGGGGCTGCCGCTCTGGTGCAGCCCGAAGACGTCGATCCGCAACTGATCAGGGCGTCGCAGATTACCTATCTCGAAGGCTATCTGTTCGATACGCCGTCGGGCCGTGCCGCCTTTGCCAAGGCCTGTGAGATCGCGCGGTCGGCGGGCCGCAAGACGGCCATGACCCTGTCGGACAGCTTCGTGGTCGATCGCTGGCGCACCGACCTGCTGGCTTTTATCGACCAGCATATCGACCTTGTCTTCGCCAATGAGTCCGAGCTTCTGTCGCTGTTCCAGACCGAGGATTTCGACAAGGCGGCGCGCTATCTGAAGTCCAAGGCCGATCTGGCCTTCGTCACTCGTTCCGAGCGCGGCTCGGTGGCGCTGAAGGCCGATCTGTCGCACGACATCCCTGTCTATCCGGTGGCCGAGGTCGTCGATACCACCGGGGCCGGTGATCAGTATGCGGCGGGGGTGATGTATGGCCTGACGCAGGGCCTGCATCTGGAAACCTGCGGCCGTCTGGGGGCTTTGGCCGCCGCCGAGGTGATCAGCCACTACGGCCCGCGCCCGCAGGTCTCTTACGCCGAACTGGCGAAGCAGAACGGGCTGATCTGACCGCTTTTTCCGAACGAAAACACAATTTCGTGCAGTAATTGCGATTTACACAAACGCGAGCTTACGTCATTCTCCACCCTAGCGGGATGGTTTATGTTGGTGCATTACCTCCCCATACATAAAGAGGGAGGCTGAATCATGCGCAAAAGGGCATGGGGTCTAATCGGGGTATTGGGGCTGGTTTCGGCGGGGGGAGCTCTGGCACAGGACGGGCGTATGGCCGCTGCCGCCCTCCCGTCTCCGGACAACGTTTATCGTGATCGTGACTACAGACCCGGCACGAATAACGAGGGTGTGTATAAGCCGGGCCCCGAACGTTCGGGTTGGGCGGTCGTAATGGATCTGCGCAAGCGCACCCGCACGACCTTTGAACAGGCGCAGGCACAGAAGGCCAGAGGCGATGCGGCTGCGGCCTGCAAGTCCATCCGCAAAGCTATCAAGCTCGACCGGCGCTTTGTCGAGCGCAGGAACAGTGTGGCCCCCGATACACCGCTCAATACGGATGAGAGCCATTATAGGGATATCGAAGCCGAATATTGCGGTACGGAACGCGGCTAATCTGAGTCCTTTCAGCCCTGACGTCGCTTCAGCGCCACATAGAGCGCGCCGGAGCCGCCGTGGCGGGCGTGGGCCTGTGAAATCCCGGCCACTATGTGCGCCAGCGCCGGATCGGACAGCCAATCCGGTGCGTTGCGTTTCAATATGCCGTTTTCGGCCATGCCCTTGCCCGTAATGACCAGAACGGCGCGATAGTCATTGGCCCAGGCCTGCTGCACAAAGGCTTTGAGGCGCTGTTCGGCCTGAATCTGGTTCAGGCCGTGCAGGTCGAGGCGCGCTTCGATGGGGTCGCGTTCGCGGCTGATGCGGCGCTTGCGTTTGGGCTCGATCGGGTCGGGCGCGAAAGAGGTCCCCTCGCTCAGGCGAAAGCCGCTCTGTGGGCGCACGGCCTCACCGATTTTGAACGGCACCAACGGCAGGGGGCGCTCGATACGCGGGGCGGAGAGGGTGTTCTGCCCTTCGGGCAGGCCCTTGATGGTAACCGTCTCGATCTCAGGTTGGGCGAAGGGTGGCTTGACCGGTGCGGGCTTCTTCTTGCTGAGCGCGTGCGGACGCACCGTGGCCGTCACTAGATGCCACAGTTTCAGGTCCTCGTCCTTCAGGCCAAAGCGCTTCATAGGGCTTAAATGGCATGGAGTGGGGCAGGGGGAAAGAGGGTTTCCACCCCACCCCCGCTCGTTTCACTCACGCTTCCCCTCTCCGCGTGGATCAGTCCCGGCGTTTGGCGCGCGGGTTTTGTTTCGGCAGATGCTGGACCGGGCGCAGCTTGCTCTCGACATGGCGGATGATCAGGTCGGCCACATCGACACCGGAGGCCTTTTCGATCCCCTGAAGGCCGGGCGAGGAATTGACTTCCAGCACCTTCGGCCCCGAATGCGAACGCAGAATATCCACGCCTGCCACCTGAAGGCCCAAGGCGCGGGCGGCCTTCACCGCGATGTCGGCTTCTTCCGGCGTGATTTCGACCGACAGGGCCTTGCCGCCCTGATGCAGGTTGGCGCGGAAATCGCCGATCTTGGCCTTGCGCTTCATGGCCGCGACGACCTTTGAACCGATGACGAGGCAGCGCAGGTCTTCGCCGTCGGCCTCGCGGATAAATTCCTGCGTCAGCAGTTCGGCATCGAGGTCGCGGAAGGCCGAAATGACCGAGGCAGCGGCCAGATGCGTGTCGGCCAGCACCACGCCGCGCCCCTGCGCCCCCTTGGTCAGCTTGATGACCAGCGGCGCGCCGCCGACCAGTTGCACCACAAAGTCGGTGTCCTTGGGCGATTTGGCAAAGGCCGTCACCGGCATGGGGATGCCCTTGCGCGCCAGCACCTGAAGCGCGTGCAGCTTGTCGCGTGAGGCGGAGATTGCCGAAGACCGGTTGAGGCAATAGGCGCCCGTCGTCTCAAACTGCCGCACCACAGCCAGGCCATAGCTGGTCATCGGCACGCCGATGCGCGGGATGATGGCGTCGAACTGCGGCAGCGGCTTGCCGTCATAATGCACTTCGGGGCGCGTCACATTGATGTTCATATAACAGCGCGAGGTTTCGATGGCCTCGATGACGTGATCGCGGTTCTGCGCCGCCTTGATCAGGGCGCGGATCGAATAGTTGCCGGCATCCTGCGTCAGCACGGCCAGACGCAGGGGGCGTTTCACGGCCTTGGGCGCATCGGCGCGGCTGTAGACGTCGTAGGACAGAACCGGCAGGCGTTGCCCCGCCGTCGGATCGACCAGGGCGCCGAGGCTTTCCAGCGCCTGACGCCCGATCAGCATACGGTAGGCCATATTGGCGCGGTTGGTCAGCGACACCTCTATCGGGTGATTGACCCCGTTGATCGAAATAAGCGTTTCGATGACGTAGCGCCACTCCGTCTCCCCATTGGAGGAGGTGATTTCGCGCTGATCCTTGAGGTCGGCGGAACAGGCGACCTCGATGTCATAGCGGCCGGGCACGGGATTGACGACGAAGCGCACGCGCGGGCGTTCCGGCGTGCCGAACACCTCGATATCCACCGCATGCAGGGCCGAGGTGCGCGCCCCGGTATCGACCTTGGCCTTGATGGCGGGCAGGGCCAGGTCGGGCAGGCCGACCCATTCTTCCCAGCCAAAGGTAAGCGGCGCGCTGTCGGTCATGAACGATCCTGCGTAACGGTTGAGACCTCCGCCCATAGGCCGTTTTTGCGACGGTTTTATAGCAGCCGCGCCGGCTTACGCCTTCTCTTTGGCGTCGGTGGTAAAGGCCAGCAATTGCCGCGTCAGGCGCTCGCCGCGCTTGCCCGCCGCCAGGGCGGCTTCTGACAGGCGGCGCAGGTCCGGGCTGTCGGCCTGACGCCCGATCATGTCGAGCGCGGCGTTCATGACGTTCAGCATTTGTGAGAAGTCGGCGGCCACATCGCCCGCCAGACGCCCGACCGTCTCATAGCGTTGCGACAGGATCAGTGCCGTATCGAGGCGTTCGGCCTGACGCTCCAGTTCCAGCTTGGCGAGCTGTAACTGAGCGATCTCCAGTTCAAGCTGTCCGGTGCGGGCTTTCAGCGTCAGATATTCCAGACGGTCCGGTCCGGCCTCGGTTTCCGGTGGCGGCGGCGGTGGCAGGTGCGCTGACAGGTCGAACGCCACCCCCAGCAGCCCTTCGAACTGTCCGTCCGCCATGACCGGGCTCAGTCGTTCCAGCACCGGAGCAAAACCGGCGGGCGTTTTGACGCGATAGGACAGTTCACCCGCCGTCTTTTGCGCCAGATGCATGGCCAGCTCGGCATGGATGCGATCCTGATCGTCCGGGTGCAGGCTGTCGAGCCAGCCTTCGCCAAAGAATTCAGGCGCGCCGCAACCGGTCAGGGCCTGCCAGCCGGTCGAAAGCCGCGTGAGGGTGCCGTCGCTTTTCCACTGACGGTGCAGCGGGCTGAGGTCTCCGGCGATGTCGCTCAGTTGGCGTTCCGGCTTGGCTTCTGGAGCGGGCGCGGCCTGAAGCGCGGCAAATTCGGCCTCCAGTTCGGCCTTTTCGTCTTTCAGCGCGCTCAGTTCGCCTTCCAGAGCCTTGAGGCCTTGCAACTCGGCGACCTCGGCCTTCAGGGCCTCGATTTCAGCATCGCGTGTATCTGACTGAGCTTCGGCGGCGCTTTGGGCCAGGGTTGCATAATCCTGCCGCAGGGTTTCCAGTTCGTTTTCCAGCGCCGTCAGCTCACTGGCGCGTGCCTTGAGCGTTTCGATTTCCGCCAGAGAGGCTTCGAGGGCCGCGCTCAGCGGGCTCTCTTCGGGTTCCGACTTGGGTTCGGCTTTCAGCGCTTCCAGCTCGGCGCGCAGGGCTTCCAGTTCCGGATTTTCGCCGGGTTCCGCGGTTTCGGCCTTGGAAGCTGCGTCTTTCAGGGCTTCCAGTTCATCGCGCAGGGCATCGCGTTCGGCCTCGGCGTCACTGCGGGCGGTGTCAAGCGCCGCCAGATCGGCCTGAAGCGCTTCGATCTTCGCCGTGTCTTCGATAATCACCGGCTCTGGCACGGGCACGGCAACCGTCGCGGCGGCTTTCGCGTGGGTGACGTCAAGCGCAACGCCGAACAGCTCGCGGCGACCATCGACCATCTGCGCCTGCCCCTTGAGCGAGACGTGGCGAACCGAACCGTCCGGCTGCGGAATGGTCAGGTCGAGATCAAGCGTATCGCTCTGCCCCGACATAAGCTGACCGAACACCTCATTGGCGCGCAACTGGTCTTCGGCCGTGATGCGCGTCGGGCCACCGTCAAATTCGCGACCGATCAGACGGCGCATCCCTTCGTCCTCGACGATCGAATCCGATGCCGGGTCGTAGGACCACACGCCGACACCGAGGGCGGCGCGCGCCAGTTCGGCCTTTTGCAGGTCTTCGAGCGCCTGCTGCGCATCGTCGGACAGGGCCGGGGCCGCAGGCGCGGTCAGGGCGGGGGCTTCGCTGAGCGCAAGGGTCTGCGTGGTCGGGATGGCGGCTACCGTAATGCCCTGCGCTTCGCCGTCCTGCGTATGGACGATCCAGGCGGTGAGGATGACCGGGTGCGTCTGACCGCGCACGTCCTTCAGCGACAGGTTGATGGAAGAGGGGCGACCATTGCCCTGACCTTCGGGCGGCAGGTCGGCGAGGAAATCGACGGCCTTCTGGAAGTCGGCATCGGCCACGAAGACTTTGGCCCAATTGGCGTTCATCGCCTGATCGCGCGGTGTATCGAGCAGGCTGCCGACGCGCGGATTGAGGTCGAGCACCGCCCCGTTCTGATCCAGACCCCAGAAGGGGACCGGTGCCGCCGTGAACCAGTGACCGCGCCACACGCCGGAGATGTCGCCCACGCCTTCGCCGGTCTGAGTTTCGATCTCGACCAGTGCCGTGGTTGAGCCAATCACTTCGCCATTGGTGTTCATGATCGGCATGGAGGTGACGGAGACCAGCACCTTGGTGCGGCTGCCGTGATTGACGATCAGGTGCTGAAAGCCCTTCACCGTCTGACCGCGCAGGGTGCGTGCAATGGGCAGGAGATCGGGCGGAATGACGCGGCCGTCGGGATAGGTGATGCCCCAGGTGGCCGAATGGAAACGCAAACCGATCAGCTCATTGTCCTTACGGCCCAGAAGCTGGTGCGCGGTCTTGTTGGCGAAGATGAACTTGCCCGAGGCATCGGTTTCGACCAGCGCCACCGGCACGGCGTTGAGCACATTGAACATGCGCCGCTCAAGCTGATCTATCTTGCGCTCGGCCTTGAATAGAAGGTCCTGAAACTGACGGACCTGTGAGGTTTTGATGATGGCGATAATGCCGGCGACGATCGCAACGCCCAGCAGCAGCGCCGCCAGAATGCCCAGAACCACAACCAAATCGGCTTCGCTTTCCAGAAGCATCGCGCGCACAAACTCCCACCTGACCCGTTTCGGCACACAATGCGCCCAAGACGGTCTTTACCGGACTTAGCGGCTGCAACAAACGTACCCGTTTTGA
Organism: Asticcacaulis sp. DW145; assembly: GCF_037101385.1. Taxonomy (NCBI): domain Bacteria; kingdom Pseudomonadati; phylum Pseudomonadota; class Alphaproteobacteria; order Caulobacterales; family Caulobacteraceae; genus Asticcacaulis; species Asticcacaulis sp. DW145. The sequence goes on from NZ_AP029024.1 coordinate 651,301, forward strand.
GGGGGGGCGCAAGCGGTGTTTAAGCGGTTTCGTTGCGCGATCTGGCAAAAAGCCCGGCAAGGCCAAGCCACCAGCCGAGGACAAAGCTGAGGCCGTACCCGGCCAGCGGCACGGGATAGGCTCCGTAAAGCCATGCCACAGCGCTCAGGGCAAAATAGAGGCTTAGCGCCAGGGCCTGCGGGCGACGGCTTTCGTTGGGCCACAGCCACAGAGGGCTCAAGGCGGTGAGGGCCAGAGCGGCCATCAGGGCGGCGGCCAGCAGCGGCGACTGCGCGGCGGCCATGTGGATCACGCCTTCGACGTGTGCGACCGGCAGGAGCGGATCGGGCCGCCACAGGCACAGACCAATGGCCAGTGCGGCAACCGGCGCCGCCCACAGCAGGGCACGCGGGCCATAAACCTGCGCGATCAGGACCAGCGCAGCGACGCCAAAGGCCAGCAGTTGCGAACGGTCGGGCTGCCACGCCAGACAGGCGCCGATCAGGCCCAGACCGATCAACCACTGCGGCGACGGTCTGTCCGGTGGGGTGGCGGTCAGCACCAGCGGCAGGATCAGGGCGGCGGCATTGAGCTGAACGGGACCGAAGGAAAGCCAGCGGTGAACGCCGTCTTGCCCCGGAAAGACAAAACAGAGACCCAGAAGGATAAGGGCGGGCCAGAGAAGCGCCACGGACGGGCGTACAACGCGGCTCAGGCCGAGGAACAGACCCCCGCCAATTAGCCACGCAACCGGGTTACGCAGCCACAGCCCGGCGCTCAGCCCCGCCTGTTGCATTGTCAGCGCCCCCAGCGCCACGGTTATAAAAGACAAGACACTAAACGCGATAGCGAACGGAAGCTGACGTGTGTTCGGCGATGTCATGAAAGGCCCCCTTTTCTGCCCGCCAACCTCCTGCGAATGACAGACACTGTCAATCCGGCGACTGGGGATAAGCGGTAAAGGGTTGGGGGTATCAAAGCACAAAAGGCCGGATCAGCGATCCGGCCTTTTGTGCTTTGTAAACAGATTGGAGCGGGTGAAGAGGATCGAACTCTCGACATCCACCTTGGCAAGGTGGCGCTCTACCGCTGAGCTACACCCGCTCGTTTCTGTTATCCACCGGCGTGTCCGCCGAAGAGGTGCGCCTTATAGACAAAAGCCCGCGGCCTTTGCAAGGGGCATTTTTCGGAAAGCTGTGAAAAACTTTTTTCGACGCATTTTCAGGGGACTTGCCATTTCATGCCCCTCAGCCCGGCCCTCTCCCCGAGCACGGGGAGAGAGGATAAAAAGCGAAAAAGACCCGACGGGCCGCCCCGAGGGTCTTTTTTTCATACTCGACCCATGAAAAACGTATTTGGCCGCAGGCCAAAACGCTTTCATGAGTAACTATAGCATCGCCGGGATGACGCGATCGGGTGGGCGGTGGCCGTCCTGAAGCGTCTTGATATTGAGGATCACCCGGTCGCCCATATCGGTGCGCGCTTCGATGGTCGAAGACGCCATATGCGGCAGCAGTACCGCATTGGGCAGGCCGAACAGTTCCGGATTGATGCCGGGCAAGCGCTCATAGACGTCAAGGCCGACGCCGGCGATCCTGTTGCCGCGCAGGAGGTGCGCCAGCGCCTCTTCATCGACGATCTGCCCGCGCGCCGTGTTGACGAGGATGGCGTGCGGCTGAAGTTTCGACAGGCGCTCGGCATCGAGAAGGTGAAAGGTGTTGGGACCGCCGGGCGCATTGATGGACACCACGTCCATGCGCGACAGCATCTGGTCCAGATCGTCCCAGTAGGTGGCCTCAAGCTCGTCCGAAATGCGCTGCGACACCGGTTTGCGGTTATGATAGTGCACCTGCATCCCGAAGGCGCGGGCCCGCCGCGCCAGAGCCTGACCGATGCGGCCCATGCCGACGATACCCAGCCGTTTGCCATAGATGCGGCGACCCATCATGAATGTCGGCGACCAGGCGGAAAATTCACCGCGTTGCACGGTTTCAGCGCCTTCGACGAAACGGCGGGCTACGGCGATGATCAGGCCCATGGTCATTTCGGCCGTGTCTTCGGTCAGCACGCCCGGCGTATTGGTGACGATGATGCCCTTTTCGACCGCTCTGGCGACGTCGATATGGTCATAGCCGACGCCGAAATTGGCGATCATCTTGAGCTGCTCGCCGCAGGCGTCGATAAAGTCCGCGTCGATGCGGTCGTTGATCGAAGAGACGAGGACTTCGGCGGTTTGCGCCGCCTCGATCATCTTGTCGCGCGGCATCGGGTCCTTATTGAGCCAGAGCGTGGTGTTGAACAGTTCGCGAAACCGCGTTTCCACCCCGTCGGGCAGTTTCACGGTCATGACGACCTTCAGTTTCTTGTTCATAATATGCGTTTACCCTCTGGCGGCATTTCTGTCTGTGGGGCTGATTTTCAGGGCGTGGTTAACCAAATCTGAAGCATTGCGACGCAACTGTCTGAGACCTTTCCACGCCTCCTTCAATCGTCCGCTTTTGCCGATGCCGACCCTGTTCAGTCCATTTTTTGCAGTAAAATCACCACACCATAGGCCGTGCCCCCGCGTCAAGTCGGGGTGGCTGAGGGCGGTTGTTTTGGCGGCAGGCCTTGTCGGGACGGGGACGGGGCTGGCGCAGGCGGGCAGCGCCGACGAAGAGGCCTTCGACACGCCGTCGAAGCAGCCGGTGCCGCGCTGGGCGTCGCTGCGGTCCAACGAAGTCTATGCGCGCTCCGGCCCGACCAAGGAAAACAAGGTCCTGTGGACCTATCGTCAGAAAAATCTGCCGGTGCAGATAATTTCCGAAACCCGCGAATGGCGCATGATCTGCGATCCGGACGGCGGCATTGCCTGGGTGAACCGCTCGATGCTGAAGTCGCAGCGCAGCGTGGTGTCGATGGGCACGCAGAAGATCGACCTGCTGAGCGGGGCCAAGTCCACGGCCAAGGTCAAGGCGCGGCTTAATCCACGCTCTCTGGCGACGCTCGACAAGTGCAAGAAGGGTTATTGCAAGGTGTCGGTCGGCAATGTCGATGGCTGGGCACCGCAGGATCGCCTGTGGGGGGCGCAAGAGGGCGCGGCGTGCAAACGCCCGGACCCCTTCACCCGGCTGGGTGCCTCGCAAGGCGTGCGTTAAACGCCAAATGCCCGTAAAATTTCACAAGAAAAGCCATTGAGCCGCGGCCTCTATGCGTGTAACGCATCTTTACAGCCTGTTACGAACGCGCCATTAAGCGCCGCATAACAGCTATATGTGTGTGAGATTCTATCCGGAGCCCCAATGAGCGACCGTCCTTCGTCTTTCGATTATGAAGCCCTTCTGGCCTGTTCGCGCGGGGAAATGTACGGTCCGGGCAATGCCCAGTTGCCGGCACCGCCGATGCTGATGATGGATCGTATCACGCAGATCACGCAGGATGGCGGGGCCTTCAACAAGGGCTATATCGAAGCCGAACTCGACATCAACCCCGACCTGTGGTTCTTCGCCTGCCACTTTATCGGCGATCCGGTCATGCCGGGCTGCCTGGGCCTTGACGCCATGTGGCAACTGGTCGGCTTCTTCCTCGGCTGGTCGGGCAATCCGGGCCGCGGTCGTGCACTGGGCGTAGGCGACGTCAAATTTACCGGTCAGGTCACGCCGTCGGTCAAAAAGGTGACCTATAAGATAGATATGAAGCGGGTCATGACGGGCAAGCTGATCATGGGCATCGGCGAAGGCGTGGTGCTGGCTGATGACAAGCCGATCTATTCGGCGTCGGGCCTGCGCGTCGGCCTGTTCGACGCCAAGGATCTGGTCTGATCAAAAGCACCCCTCTGACTACAGGGAAGCGAACTATGCGTAGAGTTGTTATCACCGGTCTTGGTATCGTCTCATCCATCGGCACGGGCGCAGATGAGGTTGCGGCCTCGCTGCGTGACGCCAGATCGGGCATCGTTGCCGCGCCGGAATATGCCGAGCTGGGTTTCAAGTGTCAGGTGCACGCCAAACCGACCATCGGCGACTGGACGCCTCTGGTTGATCGCCGTGCGGCGCGCTTCCTGTCGGACGGTCTGGCCTACGGGCACGTGTCGCTGGAGCAGGCGATAAAGTCAGCCGGTCTGGAAGAGAGCGATATTTCCAACGAGCGCACGGGCATCATCTTCGGCGCGGGCGGCCCTTCGACCCGCACCATCGTCGAAGCCGCCGATACGACGCGCGAAAAGAAGTCGCCCAAGCGCATCGGGCCATTCGCGGTGCCCAAGGCCATGTCGTCGGGCCCTTCGGCGGTGCTGGCCACCTGGTTCAAGATTCGCGGCATCAACTATTCGATCTCTTCGGCCTGCGCCACCTCGGTGCATTGCATCGGGGCGGCGGCCGAGCAGATCATGCTGGGCCGTCAGGACGTGATGTTCGCTGGCGGCACCGAAGAACTGGACTGGACCCTGTCCAATCTGTTCGACGCCATGGGCGCCATGTCCTCGAACTTCAACGACACGCCGTCAGTCGCATCGCGCGCCTATGACAAGAACCGCGACGGCTTCGTCATCGCCGGGGGTGCGGGCGCGGTTGTGCTGGAAGACTATGAGCGGGCCAAGGCACGCGGGGCCAATATTCTGGCCGAAATCGTCGGTTACTGTGCCAATTCGGACGGCTACGACATGGTGGCGCCGTCGGGCGAAGGGGCGGAGCGCTGTATGCGTGAGGCCCTGCGTCAGGCCGGTGGCCGTAAGATCGACTACCTCAACCCGCACGGCACCTCGACCCCGGTGGGCGATGAGCGCGAAATGGGGGCAGTGCGCAACGTCTTTGGCGAAGCGTCTCCGCTGATCTCCTCGACCAAGTCGCTGACCGGCCACTCGCTGGGCGCGGCAGGCGCACAGGAAGTGATCTACTGCCTGCTGATGATGCAGCACGGTTTCGCGGCCAAGAGTGCGCATATCGAGGAACTCGACCCGGCCTTTGACGGTATGCCGATCCTGAGGGAGCGCCGCGACGGCGCGCTGGAGACCGTGATGTCGAACTCGTTCGGCTTTGGCGGCACCAACGGTTCGATTATCCTGTCGCAGGCGGATTTGTAATTCACATCCCTCCCTGCGCAGCGGGGTGGGTGTATTCATAGGATTAGACATATGGCTGAAGACGGCTGGAAATTCCCCAAGGGCGAGCTGATGAAGGGCAAGAAGGGCCTCGTCATGGGCGTTGCCAATGACAAGTCCATCGCCTGGGGCATCGCCTCGCAACTGGCGGCGCAGGGCGCGGACATGGCCTTCTCCTATATGGGCGAAAGCCTGCTGCGCCGCGTCGGGCCGCTGGCCGAATCCATCGGCGTCAAGCACCTGATCGAATGCGACGTCACCGACGACGCGTCGATGGATGCGGCCTTTGCCAAGCTGAAAGAAATTTACGGCGAAATCGACTTCGTGATCCATTCGGTGGCCTTCGCCAACAAGAACGAACTGCAAGGCTCGTTCGTCGAAAACACCACCCGCGAAGGCTTCCTGCTGGCTATGAATGTGTCGGCCTTCTCCTTCGTCGATGTGTCGCGCCGCGCCGCTGAGCTGATGCCGAACGGCGGCTCGCTGGTGACGCTGAGCTATCTGGGCTCTGAGCGCGTCATTCCGAACTACAACACCATGGGCGTGGCCAAGGCGGCGCTTGAGGCCTCGACGCGCTATATCGCCCGCGACCTCGGCCCCAAGAAGATCCGCGTCAACGCCATTTCGGCGGGCGCCATGCGTACCCTCAGCCTGGCCGGTATCTCCGGTGGGCGTTCGCTGCACGCCAAGTCGGGGCAGTTCTCGCTGCTGAAAGAAGAAACCTCTATGGAAGGCGTCGCCGGGGCGGCCCTGTGGCTGGCATCGGACCTCGGCCTGTCCACCACCGGCGAAGTGGTGCACGTCGATGCGGGCTTCCATGTGGTGGGGTTGCCTGAGGATATTGACGCCTAAGCGCTGCCTGAACAGTCTCACCTTGAACGCCGTCAGGACGACTTGTCCCGGCGGCGTTTGCGTTTTAGGCTTTGCCTATGCCCAGATGTCTGATCATTGCCGGACCGAATGGCGCAGGGAAAACCACATTTGCGTTGAAGTACCTGCCTGCGGTGGGTGTGGCACATTCCATCAATGCCGGCCTGATCGCGTCGGGTCTGTCGCCCTTTCATCCGGAGCAGCAGGCCGCAGCAGCGGCACGGCTGTTCCTGATAGAAATGGAGGCGCGGATTGCCGTGCGTGAGGATTTTGCCTTTGAGACGACGCTGTCCGGCAAAACCTATCTGAGGCTGATCGAACAGTTAAGGGCCAAAGGCTGGACGGTTGAGGTTCATTATTTAGCGTTGCCTGACGTTTCGGTTTCTAAACGGCGCGTGGATGAGCGTGTTGCGCATGGCGGACATGATATACCTCAGACTGATATAGAACGGCGTTTCCCGCGTAGTTTGCGCAATCTGCTGATTGATTATAGAATGAAGGCTGACGTCTGCGTGTGCTACATGAACCATGATGGCCGCGCAGAGGTGATCTTTCATCAATCCGGTGAGGATTGCCAGGTGGCGAGCCCGTCTCTTTTCGATGGGTTGAAGCGTTTGTCAGGGCAGGTGAAATGAACCGCGAAGATATGTCGGCTTACGCAAATCATGTCCTGACGGTGCTGCGTGAAGCCGTGTCCGAAGCCATTGAGCGGAAACGGCGGCTGGGGCAGTACTGGGTGGTGTGGGACGGCGAAAAGCCGGTCGAGGTTTATCCCGAAAACGCTGTCGATCGTCCGGCCGCCGAATGAACCAGACCGCGTTTGGACCGCCGCCGTCGCTGGACGACATCGAGGCCTTGGCCAGAGATACGCTGAGCAAACTGCCGGAGCCCTTTGCCGGGTATCTGGGCGACGTGGTGCTGATCGTCGAGGACTTCCCCGCCGAAGACCTGCTGGCCGATCTGGGCATCGAAGACCCGTTTGAACTGACCGGCCTCTATACTGGCCGACCGGCGGAAACCGAGACGTTCACAGGCGACCTGCCGCCGATGATCCACCTTTTCCGCCGCCCGATCCTCGATGAATGGGCCGAAAACGGCGTGCCGCTGGTTGATCTGGTCGCCCATATCCTGATCCACGAGGCCGGGCATCATTTCGGCCTCAGCGACGAGGATATGGAGTGGCTGGAAGACGAGCTGAAAAAGAGTTCTACCGCGTCCGTTCACTGACCCAGTCGGTCACTATTTTCAAAGCCGAGGGCGCGAACGTTTCCTCTATATCGCCATATTCGGACGGCGCACCGGTCCCGGCCGTCTGGAACAGGTGGTTGAGGCCCGGCAATTCGCGGAGGGTGGCATCTGGGTTGCCCGCCAATGCGGCTTTCATGACGGGTAGATTGTCACGGGCGGCGACCTGAAGGTCCTTTTCGCCCGTGAGTGCCAGTACGGGTATCTTCAGCTTTTTCAGTTCGACTTGCGGGTCATAGCGCAGGAACCAGCTCATCCACGGCGAGGTAACCGGCTTGACGATAGCGTCGATCACCGCCGGGTCGGCCGGCGTTCCCGCGGGCCATTCGGCGGCGACTATGGCGCGTAGCGTGGTTTCGGCGTTCGCCGGGTCGGCGATAATCGCGTCGTAGATTTTGCGGTTGGTGGCCTGCGCCCGGCTCAAAGCCGCTTCGTCCATACCATTGGCACGTCCGATCAGGACCTGCTGGCTGAGCAGCAGATGATCGCCGCGTACCGCGCTACCGGCCAGAAGCCCGACAAACTGCACCTGCGGCGTGCGGTTGGCAACGAGGGGGGCGATGATCCCGCCTTCGGAATGACCGATCAGGCCGATCGTCTTCACGTCCTTACGCGCGCCCAGCCAGTGAGCCGCGGCCTGAGCGTCATCGGCAAAGTCGGCGGTGGTGGCCTGTGCATAGGCACCGGTCGAGCCGCCGATGCCGCGCTTATCGTAGCGCAGCACGGCGATCCCTGCACGGTTGAGGGCGTCGGCCAGCACCAGAAAAACCTTGTGACCGGCCACGGTTTCGTCGCGCGTATTCGGCCCCGAACCGGCGATCAGGACCACGGCGGGGAAGGGGCCATTGCCCTTTGGTGCGCTATAGGTGCCGGCCAGGGTGACGCCGGGCGTCGGGGTGGCGATCTGCACGCTTTCGACGTGATATTGCGCCAGCGCCGCCTCGGCCGCGTCCACCTGCGGACGGTGACTGACGCTCAAATCGCTTTCGTAGATGCGGCTGAGGCTAAGCGGCAGGGATTGCCCCTGCGACCAGGTGCCGACCCAGGCCTTCTGTGCGTCATCCCAATGGCCCTCATAGTGGCCATTGATGCGTTTGAGATCAAAACTAAGGGTATCGGCGGTGGCGCTGATTGTATCCAGCGGCAGCAGGGCCTTCGACTGATCCGGGCTTTGCAGCGTGCCCTTATAGCCCTGACCCTCCTTTTCAATGCGCACGATGATCGTCAGTTGCCCCATCAGCTTGCCGCGCCATATCCCGGCGGCTTCCTCGGCATGGGTCGTCGTGGCCAGCAGCACGCCTGCCGCGAAAAATCCCCAGATGCGGTGCATAGCGACATCCCTTCTCTATTTCGGTATTTTGCTATATAACAAAATAGACTTCGGAGTCAATCCCGACCGGGTGATCGGTATAGCGATGTCTCAACCTTTCCGCGCATTAATCGCACATTAAGAGAACGTCATTATTCTGGATTATACGGTATGCTAAGTATGGCGTACCTGTTTGCAACCCCGTGCAAGGCGTAATCAGTATGCGTACCCCCGACCCGTCTGCCGCTCCATTGCCGCGGCCTGATCTGTCCGCGCCGGGCGCCCGGCCTGCGCCTTCAGCGCGCGCAGCTACTCCCTCTGAAATCTATCTCCCTCCCCAGACTTCCGGTCTGATCGGTTTCCTCGAAACCGTGATCCGCATTACGCGCCGTTTTTGCTGCGGCGTGTAACGGCAGGTTTCCTGCCGTGGCGGGAGGTCCGGATAGCCTCCCGCCAAACTCTTTTTAAACCGCGCGATAGTCGGCCAGCACGACGCCGACCTCGGCCACCTCGGCCTCGTGCTCCGGTTCGCGCGCCGTTTCGGCCAACGCCGCTGCGTACCAGTCCTGCATGGAGGGCAGGGCCAGCAGGCGCTCGATGTAGGCCTGCGCGGGAGGGCTCAGCGTCAGGCCATAGGTCTGCACGCGGAAGGCCACGGGGCAGTAAAACGCATCCACCGCGGTGAAGGTGTCTCCCGCCAGAAACGGCCCGCCAAAGCGGCTCAGCCCTTCGCTGAACAGCGCATCCAGGCGGTCGATATTGCGCTGAAGCGCCGGGCTGATCGTGTGCAGTTTCACCCGCAGTCCGCAGGTCATGGTGCAGATGGTGCGCAAAACGGAAAAGCCGGAATGCATCTCTGCCGCGGCTGAACGGGCAAAGGCGCGCGCCTCACGATCCGCAGGCCACACCGCCGGATGCGCCTCATAAACATACTCCGCTATGGCCAGCGAGTCCCAGATAGTCAGGCCCTGATCATGCAGAGCGGGCACCAGAGATGAAGGTGAAAAAGCCTTAAACTGCACATTCTCGCCGATGGGGGTCGAGAAATAGTGCAGGTGTTCCGTAAACGGAATCCCCAGCGTTTTCAGCAGCACCCAAGGGCGCAGCGACCACGAGGAATAGTTCTTATTGGCGATATAAAGATCGTACATGCGACACCTCCGTTCATACACGGATTATGGCCGCCCATACGCAAACCCGGAAGTGGCGAAACTGACGCTCATCGTATAAAAGCTGCCAAGCTAGAGCGCAATCCGACAAAGTGCCATAAAAGCGTCTTGGCACTTTTCGGAAAAATTGCGCGACCAAACAAAAACTTAGAGCCATTCGGCGGCTCAACTTAGCCGACGAATGCTCTAGCCGAACTGAAAGCCGCTGACCGCTGTGTTCATGGGGCGCAGCGTCTCGTCATAGGTCCGCACCGCCTTCGCGTCGCTGGCGGCACCGGCGGCCACGAAGAGCGGCACCAGATGGTCCTCGTGCGGGTGGGCGATACGCGCGCCTGCGCCCTTTGACCAGTCGCGCAATAAGGCTTCGCGCGCCTCACCCGTGTGGGCCGTCAGCGTGTCGTTCAGCCAGTCATTAAAATGGTGGGAGCCATTGACCGGCTCATGGGCCAGACTCAGGCGGATCAACGCCTTGAGGTCGTGGAAGCTCATGCCTGAGGCGACGATCAGCACGCCTTCGTCGCGCAGCGGGGCCAGCGCCTTGCCTAGCGCGATATGGTCCTGCGGGTCCCAGTTGCTTTTGATCGAAAGCTGCACCACCGGAATGTCGGCGTCGGGGTACATCAGCAGGAAGGGCACGAACACGCCGTGGTCGTAGTCGCGGGTGGCGTCACGATCGACCGGGATATCCGCCTCTGCCGCCAGCGCAATGACGCGCTCGGCCAGTTCAGGCGAGCCGGGGGCGGGATAGCTCAGCCGATAGGTATGGTCCGGAAAGCCGTAATAGTCGAACAACATCCCCGGCTTCGCCTTGGTCTGCACCGTGAAGCGTTCGGTCATCCAGTGCGCCGAGATGACCAGTATGGCCTTCGGGCGCTGCCCCACCTGATGAGGGATGTCGCGCAGATAGTCGCCCATGCGGTCCCACAGGTGCGGCGGGTTCCACTCCATAAAGAAGCACGGGCCGCCGCCATGCGGAATATAGAGGGTCGGCAGAGGATGTTGCGACGTCATGGGACACCTGAATAAAACAAAAGGGGCGCGGCCGTGACCGCACCCCCTGAAAAAACGTACCGTAAACCGGTCTTACTTCTTGTTGGCTTCGGCCGTGATGACGAGGGTGATTTCGTCGCTCACCGCCGGGACATAGGCGCCCATGCCGAAGTCCGAACGCTTGATCTGGCCCGTGGCGCTAAAGCCGGCGGTCTTCACGCCCTTCATATTGGCACCGATCTTGTTCAGCTTGACGGCCAGGGTGACGGGCTTGGTGACGCCGTGGATGGTCAGGTTGCCGGTGACATTGGCCGTGTCCTTGCCCGTCACATCGACCTTGGTCGATTTGAAGGTCGCGGTCGGGTAGGTGGCGGCGTCAAAGAAGTCCTTCGACTTCAGGTGACCGTCCAGCGCGGCGACGCCGGTGTTCAGGCCGTCGATGGCGAAGCTGACTTCGACCGACGAGGCGGCCGGAGCGGCTTCGTCCAGCACCAGCGTGCCGACGGCGTTCATGAACTTGGCGGTGGGCTTGGAGAAGCCAAAGTGCGTCCACGAGAAGACGACTTCGGTGTGGGTCGCTTCGAGCGCATAGGTTTCCGGGGCAGCGAAGGCCGGGGTCAGCGAGCCGGCGAGCAGGGCAGCGGCGAGCAGGGTGGACTTAAAGACGTGACGCATGGCGGGCTCCTTTGAGAGAAAGATTTGCGATAAGCGTAACTATAAGAGTTACGGTTTCCACTGGCAAGAGGGGAATGCGAAAAAATAACGAGACTATCTAGTACGACTCGGCGAGGCCGGGGTTCACACTTGCCACAGCAATTGTCGCTTTTGCGTGACAGGACGCAGCAATCTGCAAGAAGGGGGCGTAATTGTGACGGCTGCAACCTCACTGTCATAAGCGTTCGATAAAGCGGTCTTCACATTGTCGTTTCGACCTGACGAAGGAAGCTGTCCATGTCTGCTCTGCGCCTTGCCTCTGTTTCTTTTTTGGCCCTGATGCTGGCCGCGCCTGCCGTGGCCCAAACGCGGACGAGCGCGGGTGCCGAGGAAGGCAGCGTGCCGGAAATCGTGGTGACGCTGCAAAAGCGCGAGCAGAAACTGCTCAACGTGCCGGCGGCGGTGACGGGTCTTAACGCGTCTTTCCTGACCGATGTCGGCGTCACGGATTTTGCCGAGCTGTCTCTGTTCGTGCCGGGCTTTGAGGTGCAGGATCAGTCGCCGAACAATCCCGGCTTCGTGATGCGCGGCATTACCTCCGATTCGGGCGCAGCGACCGGCGAAGCGCGCGTTTCGGTGTTTCAGGACGGCGTGTCGATCTCGCGCTCGCGCGGAGCATATGTCGAGCTGTTCGACCTCGACCGCGTCGAAGTGGCCAAGGGCCCGCAATCGACCCTGTTCGGGCGCGGTGCTCTGATCGGGGCCGTCAATATCATTCAGGCCAAGGCCAAGCCGGTGCTGGATGGTAAGGCGGCGATCAGCGTGGGCGACTATAATTATCGTATGGTTGATGCCATGGTTAATGTGCCGCTGAACGACCAACTGGCCGTGCGCCTATCCGGCCGTGCCAAGCACCGCAACGGTTATACCGAAAACCTTCTGGGCGGTGATGACTTCAACGGTCTGGGCAGCGATGCCCTGCGCTTTACCGCCGCCTGGCGTCCGACCGAGGCTTTGCGTTTCGACCTGATCACCAACTATCAGAAGGATTCGGCGCCGGGAACGGGCTTCAAGTCGGGCACCTTTGCCCCGACCGATCCGACCACGGGGGCCGTTATCGGCGACCTGTCGCCGACCTCCGGCGCGGCCCTGGCCAATGGAGCCGTGTTCAAGAACCGCAATCTGGGTCTGGAGCGCACGGTGAGCGGTACGACGCTTCTGGGCGAATGGCGTCTGTCGGACGCCTATCGCCTGTCGTCGATCAGCGCCTATCGCCGCTTCTCGGCCTCCGAAGTGTTTGATCCGGACGGCATGTCCTTGCCCATTCTGGCGGTCGCCGAAGACGCAAAGGGCAAGCAATGGTCGCAGGAACTGCGCCTCAACTATGATGCGGGCGGGGCCGTTTCGTGGTTTGCGGGCCTGAGCTATTTCAAGGAAGAGGCCTCGACGGCCGTGCCGATGCAGTTTGATGAGCGCGTCGCGGGCCTGTTCCTGACCAACAACCTGCCGCGTCCGAACGCCCTGCCGCTGCCGGTGGTTGCGGCGGTGGCTCCGACCGCCTTCGGTCCGCTGGCCCCCTATATCGACCCGGCGCACCGCGAATCCTCGACCAACTTCGGCAAGACCGAGTCCATTGACGCCTATGCCGACCTCACCTGGCGCGTGACGCCGAAGCTCGAACTGAGTGCCGGTCTGCGCTACACCAAGGACGACAAGGTGTCGGGATATGCGGCCTCGGTCGAAACCCCCTCTGTGCTGGCGGCGTCCTCGGCCGTTACGCCGGTGATCACGGCCAATGTGCAAACGCAGGTGACGCAACTGGTCACCCAGTACGTGCAGGCTACGGGCACCGCGCCGTCGGCGGCGCAGATCAACGCCTGGACCGCGCAGGTGACGCCGCTTGTGGTTCGGGCTGTGGTCGCGGGCCTGCCGCCGGTCGGTATCTTCAAGCAGCCGACGCCGGGCAATGGCACCCGCGTCGATCAGAGCTTTTCGGACGACGGCATCACCTACCGCCTCGTCGCCCGCTATGCCTTCAGCGATACGGTCAATGCCTACGTCTCGGCGGCGCGCGGGCGCCAGCCCAAGGTGCTCAGCGGCGATTCGGGCAGCACGCCGCTGGCCGCGCCGAAGTTTACCTATGCCGATGCCGAAACCGTCAATAGCCTTGAACTGGGCCTGAAGACGCGCCTGCTGGACGGTCGTCTGAGCTGGGACACGGCGGTCTATGGCTATAAGTACGAGAACTTCCAGACGCAGGTGGCAACGCAAAGCGGCGGGCTGATCACGGTCAGCGCCGGCAAGGCCGATGCCTATGGCCTTGAGACCCAGGCCTATTATCGCCTGACGCCGGGGGCGGATCTGTTTGTCACCTATGCCTACAGCCACGCCCGCTTCGGCAACGGCCTCTATGAAGGCAACCACTTCCGCCTGAACCCGGATCACAGCCTGTCGCTGGGCGGGCGCTTCAAGTTCAACACGCAAAACGCCCGCTTCTGGTTCACCCCGACCTATACGTGGCAGTCGGAAATCGTCTTTGACGACAATAACGACCTGCCGAAGTATCAGCCGGCGGTGCTGGGCCTGCGTCCGGTGGCCGACACGAAGCAGGACGAGAAACAGGACGCCTATGGCCTCCTGAACCTGCGTCTGGGCTACGCGCCGCTGAACGCGCCGTGGTCGGTCGAAGTCTTCGCCGATAATGTCACCGACGAAGCCTATATCAAGGATGCGGGCAATACGGGCGACAACCTCGGTATCGCCACCTTTATCGCCGGTGAACCGCGCATGGTCGGCGTGACGCTGCGCATCAATTACTAGCCCCCCTTATACCTCCCCAGTTTACTGGGGAGGGGGACCGCACGACGCCGCGTTTACGCGGCTAGATGCGGTGGTGGGGGTCTGCCAGCACAGCCTGTGCGCGGCTCGTGGCTCCCACGTCTGTGCGTTTCACTCGCACCGACGGCCCGCACCTGCCAGTCGGGGGCGTACCCATTCAGAGGCATCTGCCCTGTGTATAAGTCTGTGAACAAAACTGTCACGCAGGCGCAATAACCCTGTCACCGAAGCGGCTTATGGGCGGTCCTGTACTCATGGCAGGGGACGGCACAGATGAGCGCGACATATAAGGTAAGCCGCCGTAAGGCGCTGATGGCTTTCGGTCTGATGGGGGCGGCTCCGGCCGTATCCGGTTCCGGTCTGGCCCCGATCAAGGGCGCGCATTTTGCGCACGGCGTGGCGGCGGGCGACCCCTTGAGCGACCGCCTGATCCTGTGGACGCGCGTGTCGGGCCTTGAGGCCGCTACCGAAGTCGTATGGCAGATGTCCGAGCACGACGATTTCCGCAAGCTGACCGGCACCGGTCGTCTGGTCACTGATGCCGGCCGTGACTATACAGTCAAGCTCGATGCGACCGGTCTTAAGCCCGCCCGGACCTATTATTACCGCTTCGTCTGTCAGGGCGTGACCTCGCCTGTCGGTCAGGCCAAGACCCTGCCGATGCAGACCGATCGCGTCGTGCTGGCGGTTGCGTCGTGCTCGCTGTTCTCCAACGGCTATTTCAACGCCTATCGCGCCATCGCCGATCTGAAAGAGGTCGATGCCGTCCTGCACCTAGGCGACTACATCTACGAATACGGCGCGGGCCTGAACGACTACGGCATGGGCAATGGTCGTCTGCTGGGCCGTATCCCGGAGCCGCCGCACGAGATCGTCACTCTGGCCGACTATCGCACGCGCCACGCCCAGTACAAGGCCGACGCCGACCTTCAGGCGGCGCATGCCCGCGCCGCGTGGATCTGCGTCTTTGACGACCACGAAATGTGTAATGATCCGTGGATGCACGGGGCCGAAAACCATCAGCCGGATACCGAAGGTGACTTCGATGTGCGCAAGGCCGCTGCGCTGAAGGCCTACCGCGAATGGATGCCCATTCGTGATCCGCAGCCGGGTATGCTGTCTGAGGCTATCTACCGCTCGTTCCGCTTCGGGCAACTGGCTGAACTGTTCATGATCGAAACGCGCTTTCTGGCGCGTTCCAAGCAACTCGATTACCAGACCGATCTCAAGCGCGATGCGGCGGGCAAGGCCGATTACGCCGCCTTCCGTGCCGAACTAAATGCGCCGTCGCGCGAACTGCTGGGGGCCACGCAGCGTCAGTGGCTTCAGGCCGGTCTGAAGACCTCGGTGGCCGATGGCGTGCGCTGGCAGGTGTTCGGCAATCAGGTGGTGATGGCCAAGGTCAAGGGCCCGGACCTCAAGGCGCTCTATGGCGAAGAGCGCATCGCCGCCATGCTGAAGATGCTGCCGGCCAATGTCGCGGGTGTGATCGGGCCGATGATCGACCTGTTCAGCCAGACGGAAGACCCGCTGCCGCTCAATCTCGACGCCTGGGACGGCTATCCGGCCGAGCGCGAGCGCCTCTATGGCCTGATCCGCGACGCCAGGGCGCGCGCCGTGGTGCTGTCGGGCGACAGCCATCAGGCCTGGGCCAACGAACTGCACGACGCCAAGGGCGAGCGCGTGGCGGTGGAACTGGGCGTCACGGCGATTTCGAGCCCGACCGTATGGTTCGATCATCTGCTGCCCAATTTCAGCCTCGCCAAGGTGCTGGCGGATCAGAACGACGAAGTGCTGGCCGCCTCGACCGACCGCAACGGCTTTGTGCGCCTGACCCTGACGCCGGAAGCGGCGACGGGCGAGTGGGTGTCGGTTTCGACCATCACCGCGCGGGAGTACAAGGTCACGGTCGATGGCACCTTCGCCGCTAAGGCTGAGGCCGATCGCGTCGGGCCGCTGAAGGTGATTTCTGTCGTCTGATTAGATTAGAGCGGAATGATCGCTCTGATCATTCCCCTCAAGCCGCCATTGAGGCGGCGGCCAAGGTGGCGGAGCCACCGCCCGGCGAGGGACTAAACAAAATCTGGATCATTATGTTTCCACCGGAAAGCATAATGATCTAGAGGCCTTGATTGTAATCGGTCCCTGCCCATCTGGGGTGAAGTGCCGCACCGGGCACCCCTAAGAGACTGTCCATGACCCAGATACCGCCTGTTTCCATCTATTCGATGACCGTGCCCGTTCTTATCAACGCGATGAAGAACCTGATCCATATCCTCAGCAAGGCCGAGGCGTTTGCCGAAGCGAAAAAGATCGACCCGTCGGTCGTCATCGAGGCGCGTCTGGCGCTCGACATGCACCCTCTGCGCCGTCAGATCCAGTCAGTGTCGGATACGGCCAAGGGGGCTGTGGCGCGCCTGACCGGCACGGAGATTCCGTCCATGGCTGATACGGAAACGAGCTTTGCCGAGTTGAAAGACCGTCTGGCCAAAACCATTGCCTATATCGAATCCGTCGATCCGGCCCTGTTTGACGGCGCCGAAAGCCGCGACGTGGTGCTGAAACTGCCGAACCGCGAAATCCCTTTTACGGGCTACAGCTATGTGGTCGGGTTTGTCCTTCCCAACCTGTTCTTCCACGTGACGACCGCCTACGCGATCCTGCGTCACTACGGCGTCGAACTGGGTAAGACGGACTATCTGCGCGGCGGGTTGTAAGTACACTTGCCACCCTTCCGGGATGAGTTTAGCCTCCTGTTTTAACAAACGGGGGGCTTTTCTATGAAATTGGCTATCACTTCCTGGGCGGTTATCGGCCTCTGTCTGACTACGGCCACGGTGCGCGCAGAAGAGACGCCGCAGTCTGATTTTCTAAATATCGCGCCCTGTCAGACACACAACGAAAAGGCGGAAGCACGGGCGGCGAAAGTAGCCGAAAAACTTCAAAAGGCTTTCGTTAAGGCCGATGTCTCGGCGCTCAGGGCTTTGGCTCCGGAAATGGAAACGGCCATCGGCGAAGCACCGCTTCCGCCGTATTATGCGGAAAAATGCGATACACGCCTTTTTATTTACAGCGATAATCTTCCTTCGCAACTCGTATTAGGCGTGTTGCTTGAAACTGCGGCTAAAAAGAACGCAAACCCTGATGGCAAGAAGTTAGAGATTGTCGCAAAACCCGCGTCGCCCTTTGCCCTTATTTCTTACGGATTGGCTTGGGTTTATGCGGACCGCAAGGACTACACTCGCTGTGTGACGATTCTGGTTGATGGTCGCCAGCGTGATCCATGGAACGAAGCTATTCTGAGCGAATATCTCTTTTGTTTGGCACAGAGTGGCCGAAATGCGGAAAGTCTGGCAGAGGCCGAAAAGGCGCTTGAGAATCCTTTCTTTAATCTGACGGATTACACACGGGCGAAGGTTTTGCGACACAAGGGCTATGCCCTCGTTGAGCTTCAAAAATGGGATGAAGCCGAGTTTGCCTATAAGGACTCTTTGAAGTTTGATGGAAGCAGTCAACTGGCCAAGAACGAACTCCTGTATATCCAGCAGATGCGGGCTCAGAAATCTAAGCCGTGACAATATCAAATGGTTCCAGCGCCGCCAGATAGTCGGAGAGGCTAATCTGACCAAGGCTGGAGCGCGCGCCGGGGGCGGGGCCGCTCCCTTTGGCCAGACGTTCGGCCAGCAGGATGGCCGGGACCGAGGGGATGTGCGGCCCGTCGCCATTGCGCGCAATGATGTGCCAGTCGAGGCGGAGCGGCTGCCCGTCCAGCCCTGTACCCGACACGACCATAAACATGCCGCCATCGTCGGAGCCCAGCGGATCGAACAGGTCGGCGGCCTTCAGCAGGGGCCTTGCCAGCTTCGGCAGCGGGAATGGCAGCAGCTTCCAGCGCACGCCCCAAGACAGGGCCCACAGGCCGAGGTGTATGAAACCCAGTTCCAGCCCGGCGCCGAAACGGATCGAGCGTAGGCCATAGGCGGCGGGCAGCAGGTCGAGATCGGGAATATCGCAATCGCCCATCAGGCGCGGCCCCAGTTGCGGGAAGACGTGCCGCCGCAGGCCTTGCCAGCCATAGGCCTTCGGATGCCCCGCAAAGGGTTTCAGCGGCTGACCCACATAGGACAGGATGGCCGCCGTGGTCGCCAGCCCGCGCTCGGCCCCCTGACCGGGGCAGATGCCGAAATCGAGCGCTTCCAACGTCGCAAAGCGGTCGCGGAAATGCGCGAGCACCGCCGAGGACAGGCACGGCACGGTCGAAGCGCCGCTGATGGCCACCACGCCCGCCGCCTTAGCTGCGGCGTCCAGCCGGTCAAAGCCGACCACGAAATCACGCGCGTCCGACAGATCGACATAGTGTACCCCCGCTGCGATGCAGGCTTCGGCTACGCCATACTCGGCGTTCTGATACGGCCCGGCGGTGTGCACCACGACGCTGGTCTTATGCGTGCGCAGGGCTTCGGACAAACCTCTATTGAGGTCGAAGGCCGCCCATTGCGCCCCCATCGACCGGGCGCAGGCTTCGGCCTTATTGGCATCGCGCCCGGCGATGATCACCGGCACGTCGCGGCGGATCAGGCCCGCAGCGATGCGCTTGCCGAAATTGCCATAGCCGCCCAGGATCAGCACCTTACCCGTCAAGACGCATCTCCGTTACGCGAAAGGCCCCGCCATAGCTGTAGAGCTTACCGAGCCACGGGTGGCGCAGTTCCATATACATGCGGAAACGCTCGTCGCCCGTGGCCTCTTCCCACGCATCGCCGCGTCCGGCCAGACCGCTGATCGGCAGAGGCATGTCGAAGCCGAACAATCGCCAGACATAGCCGGCGTGTCGCAACCGCACGCGCCCCTCGTGATAATCGTAATGGGCCTGCCAGCCTATGCCGGTGGCCATGTATTCCGTCACGTGGTGCGGGCGTTTCGACATCATGCGCGAGCGGAAGGTCACGGGATTGCGCCCCGCGAAACGGAAGATGCGCTCAAACACAAAGGCATCGCTGTCGGGTTCGGAGCGAAAATGCACTTTTACCGGTACGGCCTTGCCCTCATAGGGCGTCAACATGCCCGTCGCCTTGATCAGCCAGGAAAACCGCCGCAGCAACGGGTGCATTTCAATATCCAGCGTCCCTTCGACGATCACGTGGTCGCCCGTAAACGGGCGGTTGGCGTAGTGGGCCTTGAGCGCCGGGGGCAGGGCCTCCCACTGCTCGGCAAAGATGGCGGCGAAGGTGGGCCTCATATCTGCGTCTTTCCGGCCAGTCTGAGGCTGAGATTGCGCCCTGCCCGCAGCAGCGGATAGAGCCAGCGCGTGCGGCGCGGCGAACGGAACATCCAGGCAATGAAACGGTTGAGACCATCGCTGTTCGACCCCAGAAGCGCCAGCCGGTTAAGCGCCTCGGCCCCGTGGTGCCACTGATGGCCATAGATCACGACGATGCCCTGATTGAGGTCAAGCTGACGGGCGCGAATCTCTTTCAGGATAGGGTGGTCGGGGTCGCCGCGCGCATCGAGCGTCTTCAGCCGCCCCACGGCCCGGTTGACGCGATAACCAAGCGCACCGGAGCGGCACAGCACGCAGTCGCCATCATAGACCAGCCACAGGGTATGAGCGTCCTCCCTGATCTCAGGGGAGGAGCGCGGTGTTTTCGCTGACTTGTCCATTCGATCCCCTGCCTCTATGACAGGGAGTCTAGGCGCGAAGACGAGGGGGATCAATGCTATATCTGTGGGTAAAGTGGGTGCATGTGGTCTCCTCGACCATCCTGTTCGGCACCGGCATAGGCACGGCTTTTTTCATGTTCATGGCCAATCGCCGCAAAGAGGTGCCGGGCATCGCTTTTGCCTCGCGGCATGTGGTCATAGCCGACTGGTTATTCACCACGCCCGCCGTCATCGTGCAGCTTTTGAGCGGTCTGTGGCTGGTGCATCTGGGAGGGCTGGAGCTGTTTGGTGGCTGGGTGCTGGGGGGATTGATGCTATATCTCTTTGCCGGGGCGTGCTGGTTGCCGGTGGTGTGGATACAGATACGGATGCGCGATCTGGCGAACGTCGCCTATGCATCGGATGAGCCTCTGCCGCCGCTCTACTGGACCTATGAGCGGTGGTGGGTGAGCCTTGGAGCGCTGGCCTTTCCGGCGATTGTGGTGGTTTTCTATCTGATGGTCGTCAAACCGTAACCTTGACGTTTGCGGTTTCATGACCATGTCTTCGGCATACTGTATATACAAAGGGAAATGACCATGATCGTTCTGCACACCTGGACCACGCCCAACGGCTTCAAGGCCTCCATCGCCCTCGAAGAAATGGGCCTGCCGTATAAGGTGAGGCCGGTCAATATCGGCGCGGATGAGCAGTTCCATCCGGACTTTCTGAAAATCTCCCCCAACAACAAGATCCCGGCCATTGTCGATGAAGAGACGGGCATCAGTGTCTTTGAAACCGGCGCGATCCTCGTCTATCTGGCCGAAAAGACCGGTAAATTCCTGCCCGCCTCGGGCGAAGCGCGGTACAAGGTGCTGGAATGGCTGAACTGGCAGATGGGCGGGCTGGGGCCGATGTTCGGTCAGCTGGGGCATTTTGCGGTTTTTGCGCCGGAGAAAGTGCCCTATGCGCTGAACCGCTATACCAACGAAGCCAAACGCCTGCTGGGCGTGCTGGAAACGCAGTTGTCGAAGCATGCCTATGTGGCGGGTGATGACTTCACCATCGCCGATATGGCCATCTATCCGTGGATCAATACGCTGCGCACCTTCTATCAGCAGGAGGCCCTGCTCACCGACACGCCGCATATCCGGGCGTGGTTCGATAAGGTCGGCACACGCCCGGCAGTGCAAAAGGGCATGACGGTCGGCAAGACGGCGACGTGATTGCCGCCTCGCGCGCAGGCCAGTCTGTTTAGCCAATCAGCGCCTTCAGCTCGCGGATTTGTCGCTCATATTCCGCCGGATTGAGGGTTTTCAGCCGTGCCAGATCGTCCTTCCAGCGGTCTAGACGTTGGGAGGCGCTCTCAGCCTTCAACTTGTCGATGCGCTCTACCAAGGCCCGCAGTTCCGTATAGGCCTCCTTATCGCGCTGATCGGCGGGCAGGTCGTCGATCAGGCACCGCACCGCCGCGCTCAGCTTACCGATCTGGCGGCCATAGCTTTCCTGTTCGACAATACGTCTTTCGGTGTCAGGCGCTGACGAATTGTTCTCAGTAATGCTGATCAGCGACCAGCCGCGCAATATGTCCTGCGTCAGGCTGTGCGGCGCAAATCGCCACAATCCGAAGGGATCGAAGAAGGGATTACCGTCCGCCATATGTGCCTCCTGATAGACCACAGGGACACTATCACGGGTTGTGCTATTCCGCCATTACATCCACATATCCGGCATTAAGGACACGCGCGGCGGCGTCGGGTGCAATCGACAGGAGCAGGCCGCGTTGACCGGCATTGATATAGATGCGGTCATAAAGCTGCGCCGTCTCGTCTATGGCGGTCGGGTGAGTTTTGCGCTGACCGAAGGGGGAGATGCCACCGACCTTGAAGCCCGTGACCTTTTCGGCCTCGGGGACCTTCATCATCTGCGCCGACTTGCCCTTGAAATACGCCGCCAGCTTCTTCATCGACACCTCGCCGTCCGACGGCACGACGACGCAGACACCCTTGCCATCGACCTCGGCCATCAGGGTCTTGAAGGTCTGGGACGGATCGACGCCCAGGGCTTCGGCGGCCTGCAGGCCGACGCGCGGCGCGTCCGGGTCGTAGGCATAGGGGTGGAGATCGAAGGCGATCCCGGCCTTTTGCAGGGCGGCGGTGGCAGCGGTGGTTTTGGACATGATAAGGTCTCAGCGGCCGGGGAGGTGCGTCTGGCAATCCGTCAGAAACGCCGTGACCTCGTCCTCCGTCGTGGCGAAGCTGCAAACCAGCCGATAGACATGCTCCCCGGCTAGAGACCACGGATAGAAACGGTGCCCGGCGGCCTGTAACGCCTCCGCCAGAGCCGGGGGCAGGGTGACAAACAGGGCATTGGCCGCCTGTGGATAGACCAGTGATACCCCCGCAAGCTGGCTCAGACCTTCGGCCAGACGCTGCGCCATGCCATTGGCGTGCCTTGCCAGTGTCAGCCACAGATCGTCTTCGAGCAGGGCCAGCAACTGCGCCGACACGAAACGCATCTTGGACGGCAACTGCCCCATGCGCTTGTGCCAGTATTCAAAGTCGCGGATCAGGGCAGGGTTCAAAATCACCACCGCTTCGGCCAGGGCTGCGCCCGCCTTGGTGCCGCCAAACGACAGAATATCCACGCCGGTCACGGCCTTGGCCGGCGATACGCCCAGCGCCGCCACACCATTGGCCAACCGCGCTCCGTCCATATGGATCAGCAAGCCGTGCCGGTCGGCCACAGCCCGCAGCGCGCGCAACTCTTCGACGCTATAGACCGTGCCGATCTCCGTCGATTGGGTCAGGCTGATCACCTTCGGGCGCGCGGCGTGCGGCGCGTGATCCTGCGACAGGGCGACGATGGCCTCGATCCCTTCGGGCGTCAGCTTGCCCAGCACGTCCGGCGCAATCAGAATCTTGGCCCCGGTGAAAAACTCCGGCAGGCCGCATTCGTCGTTCTGGATATGGGCGTCGCGCGTGGCGATCGTCGCCTCGAACGGCCGCATGATCGAGGCCAGCGCCACGCCATTGGTCGCCGAGCCATTGAAGGTCGGGAAGGCTCTCAGGTGCGGATTGCCAAACACCTCGCGCAGGCGGGCATTGAGGCGCGCCGTGATGTCATCCGCGCCGTAGGAGGCCGCGTGGCCTTCGTTGGCGGCGCCGAGGGCAGCCAGAACGGCGGGGTGCATGGGGGCGGTATTGTCGCTGGCGAACCAGACCATTCGTCACTCGTGCGGCTATTTCGGAGGCTTTTTCCTCACATACAGCGTCTTGTGCACGCGCGCCACCACCACGCCGGCGTCGTCCACCACATCAACCTCAAATTCCGGCTCCAGCTTGGGCTGGCTGTCGGCATCGGCGCGGATTCGCGCGATTTCTTCCAGGGCAATGCGGAAAATGGCCGTGACCCGCCCGCGGCCGGGTTTGAGGAATTCGATGCGCGCCGCCTTGTCCCAGACGATATAGCCGCGCCCCAGATGCGTCATCAGGATGGCCATAAAGAATGGGTCGCACATCATGTACAGCGAGCCGCCGAACTGCGTGCCGACCACATTGCGGTTCCACCAGCGCAGCTTCATCTGCACCTCGATCTCGGTGAAATCGGCATTGGTGCGCACGACGCGGATGCCCGCCCCGATAAACGGCGGATAATAGTTGATCAGCTTGAAACGTTTGGCAAAGTCGGTCATCACACACCCCGCAGAAGAAGTTTACGTTATCGTCAAATTGTCAGCGACGATAGCGTCACGCTGGGGAAGGATATTCAAAAAATGGCGAACATTGTCATCATCGGGCCCGGCGCGGTCGGTCTGAGCGTCGGGGCGGCCCTGATCGACGCCGGTCATCAGGTGGTGTTTGCCGCCCGGCAGGCCTTCGCGCCGCTTAAGGTCGCCAAAGCCGGTGAGATGGCGCCGCGCCGCCGGGCAACCGTGGTGACGGCTCCAGAGGCGCTTACGCCCCCCGATTGGGTGCTGTTGTGCGTCAAGGCGCATCAGGTCGAAGGGGCAAAGGCGTGGCTCGACGCCACGGTTGGGCCGCACACCCGCGTCGCCATCCTTCAAAACGGCGTCGAACATCGGGAGCGCGTCGCACCGGTGGTCGCGGCGGGGACGGTGCTGGTGCCGGTGGTGGTCGATATTCCGGCAGGACGCTCGGCACCGGGTGTGGCCGAGTGGCGGGGGCGGGCGGGCGTGCTGACCGCTGATACGCCGGAAGGTCAGGACTTCTGCGGCCTGTTTACGGGCAGCTTTGTCACGGCGCGCCCGACGCCTGACTATGTGAGCGAAAACTGGAAGAAACTGTGCGTCAACGCGCCGGGCGGGGCCATACTGGCGCTCACCGGACAAACCATGCAGGTCTTCCATCAGCCGGGTATTGCCGAAATCGCTCGCGCCATCCTGTCTGAATGCGTGGCCGTGGGGCGGGCCGAAGGGGCGGACCTGCCCGACGATCTGATTGAGGCCCAAATGGCACGCTTTATGGCCGCCGTGCCCGACGACACCAATTCAATGTACGACGATCGCGCCGCCGGACGCGAAACCGAATGGGACGCGCGCAACGCGGTCATCGTGCGCAAAGGGCGTGCGCACGGCCTCCCGACGCCGGTCAGCGACCTGATCGTGCCGCTGCTGGCGGCGCAAAAGGTGGGGGTGCCGGGTTGATTCTGCGCCCAAAGACGCCGACAAGGGGAGCATGACCGATACCCCCGCTTTTACGCTCCGTAACCTGATCAAGACCTTCGATCCCTATATACTGACCCTGCTGGGCATGGTGGTGCTGGCCTCAATCCTGCCGGTACGTGGCGATAGCGCTGTGGTCGCGGGATGGGTCAAGGACGCGGCCATTGTGCTGCTGTTCTTTCTGCACGGCGCCAAGCTGTCGCGCGAAGCTATCTTCGCCGGGCTGATGGCGTGGAAGGTGCATCTGGTGGTGTTCCTGACCACCTTTGCCGTGTTTCCGCTGATGGGGCTGGGGGTGCAGGTGGCGCTGAAACCGGTGATGGACCCGATGATCCTGTCGGGCGTGCTGTTTCTCTGCCTTCTGCCCTCGACGGTGCAATCCTCCATCGCCTTTACCGCCATAGCGGGCGGCAATGTTGCCGCGGCGGTGTGCAGCGCTTCCCTGTCCAATATTCTGGGGATTGTGATTACACCGCTGCTGGTCGCGCTGCTGATGAATGCGACGGGGGGCGGCGTGTCGTTTGACTCGATCATTGATATCGCCCTGCAACTGCTGCTGCCCTTCGTGGTCGGGCACCTGCTGCGGCCTTGGCTGAAAGGCTATCTCGACCGGCACAAGATGCTTGTAGGGCGGGTCGATCGCGGGTCGATCCTGCTGGTCGTCTATACGGCCTTTTCCGCATCGGTGGTCGAAGGCCTGTGGTCGAAGGTGGGACTCGGCGATCTCGGCCTGATCTTCGTCATCGGGGCCGGGCTTCTGGCCATTGTCATGGGCGGCACCTGGTGGGTTTCCGGGCGCATGGGCCTGTCGCACGAAGACCGCGTGGTGGTCCTGTTCTGCGGATCGAAGAAGTCGCTGGCCTCGGGCGTGCCGATGGCCGGGACCCTGTTCCCTCCCGCTGTACTGGGGCCGATCCTGTTGCCGATCATGCTGTTCCATCAGTTGCAACTGATGGTCTGCGCCTTTTTGGCCCCGCGGCTTAAGATCAAAAATCCCTAAATCGCCGTTTTGTCCGAACCTTAGCTCAGTCCATAGCCGCCACGGCGAGACCTTATGCGGTCACGCCTATCCTCTGGGCCCAACGCCAAAGGAGAGTGCCATGCTGATCAAGGACGTCATGTGCCGGGACATCAAGATTATCCGCCCGGATACCCCGCTGGCCGTCGCGGCGCGCCTGATGCGCGATTGCGACTGCGGCTACCTGCCGGTGGGCGAAGACGACCGGCTGAAAGGGGCCGTCACCGACCGCGACATCGTGGTGCGCGGTCTGGCCGAAGGGCTGATCCCCGACGCGCCGGTGTCCGAAGTGATGACCGATCGGATCGTCTATTGCATGGACAGCGACCATGTCGAAGTCGCCGCGCGCCACATGAAGGCCGAGCAGATCCGCCGCCTCGCCGTGCTCGACACCAACCGTCGTATCGTCGGCGTCGTGTCCATAGGCGATATTGCTCGTGTCACCGAAGACCGCGACCTGACCGGCAGCATCGAAAACGCCGTCGCCGAAGATACGGTGGCCGCCTGATGCCCATTCGTGACGATCTCATCCGCGACGATACCTCGACTGCCCCGACGCGCGACAATATTCTGGCCCTGCTCGACGACCTGATCGACACGGTGAACAATACTCTGCGCGTCGTCACCTACGAGCAGCTCAAACCGGCGTTGCTGGGCTATCTGGAGGCCCATCCGGCAGGGGGTGAGCGCAACAGGCAGCACGCGGCCGACATTCGACGCCTGATCGACGAGATCGGCGACACCTCGATTCACTCCGAACGCTGGACGGCGCACGCCGGGGAATTGCGATACGCGGTCAATGAGTATCTGCGCGAAGAAGACCGAGCTTAACCCCCCAATCTACCCCCACAGCGCCGGTTCGGGCGGTTCTAGCATCGAACCGGTGATCTTCAGGCCGTGCTCGCGGTCTTTGGCCAGCAACAGCGGCCCGTCGAGATCGACAAAGTCGGCTCCCTGCGCCACGATCATGGCCGGAGCCATGCTGAGCGAGGTGGCGACCATGCAGCCGACCATGATCCTCAGCCCCTTATCCTTGGCCGCCCGTTTCAGCGCCAGAGCCTCGGTCAGGCCGCCCGTCTTGTCGAGCTTGATATTCACCGCATCATAGAGGCGCGCGCAGCGATCCAGTTCGGCGCGCGTATGCAGACTTTCGTCGGCGCACAGCGGGACAGGGCATTTATAGCCTTCCAGTGCGTCGTCCTCGCCCGCCTTCAAAGGCTGTTCGATCAGCACGACGCCGAGGCGTTTCAGTTCGGGGGCCAGCGCCTTGAGGCTATCCCGCGTCAGGCCTTCATTGGCATCGACGATCAGGCGCGTTTTGGGGGCATTGCGCCGCACGGCCTCTACGCGCGCCAGATCATCCGGTCCGCCGATCTTGAGTTTCAGCAGCGGGCGGCGGGCATTGGCGGCGGCCTGCGCCCCCATGGCTTCGGGCGTATCGAGGCTCAGCGTATAGGCGGTCTTCAGCGGGCTGAAACTACGCAAACCCGCCGCCTTCCAGGCGGGAACCCCCGACGCCTTAGCGCGCAAATCCCACAGGGCGCAATCGAGCGCATTGGCTGCAGCCCCCGTCAAGGCGGGTGTTTGCCCGGCTTCGATGGCGGGGCGCGCGGCGTCAAGCGCGGCCAGCGCACCTTCGACCGTTTCGCCATAGCGGGCATAGGGCACCGCCTCGCCGTGGCCCCTGTACGCGCCATCCGTCACCTCGACATAGATGATGTGCGCTTCGGTCTTGGAGCCGCGGGCTATGGTGAAGCGCCCGGCTATGGGCCAGGCTTCGGAGCGACAGGTCAGAAACATCAGATAAGGTCGCTGATGGCGGCGTCGAACAGAAGATAGGTGCGCCCCGTCGGCGTGGCCAGTATCTCTGTCAGGGCGCTGCGCGGATCACGGGTGAGCAGGGCGATATTGATTTGGCGGTCGTAAAAGGTAACGAAATCCTGCGCCTGATCGCGCAGGGTCGCGTCAGTCGTCAGGCGACGGCTGAGGCGGCGGATGGCCGCCGGGGCAATACGGCGCAACACCAGACGCGCGCCTTCGTTATCGTCGGCGACGATGGCGGCGATGATTTCTTCGAGGCGCGAGCGGTTGAGCAGGGCCTGCGCATCGACGCCCATCGAGGCGACTTCGGCAATCATCAGATCGTCGAGATTGTCCGGCGCATTGTCGGTCACCACGGGATTCGGTGCGGGCTCAGGCTTGGGGGCGGCGGGCGCGGGACGCGGCGCAGATTCACGGCCTTCCATGCCGTTGAGGAGGTCGCGCCACGACAGGCCGCTCCCGGGGCGTTGTGCGGTGCGCGTCGAGGCCGCGGGCGTGAGGGGGCGCGGTGCATCCAGAGGCGCTTCCAGCGGGTCGAGACCGCGTTGCGCACGCTCAGGCCGTTCGGTGCGGGCGGGCGTCGGGCGGGGTTCGGCGGCGCGGGGGCTCAGGCTATCGCGCGGGCGCTCGAAGCGTTCGACATAGGGGTTGGGGGCGGGCGGTGGCGTGGGCAGGGGCTGAGACGAAATGACGCCCATCAGGCGCACCGCTTCCGTCAGCATGTCGTAATTGCGCTTGACCCGCTCCTGAAACGCCTGATCGACGCTTTCGGTTTCCAGCGCCGCCTTGCGCGCCGCTTCGGTCATGGCCAGCAGGCCGTCTTCGACCGCACGGCGGATTTCCTCCAGACGCGACTTGGCCTGGAGCGGCAATTCATCAGCGCGCGCCGACATGTCGCTCAGGGCCATTTCGACCTGCTTAATGCCGTCCCGCGCATGACCGAAGGCAGTGTCGAGACGTTCGGCCGCGGTCAGGCCGGCTTCGTCGATCAGGGCCGCGGAATCCTCGATCAGGCGGCGGGCCGAATTGAAGCGCGCATCGAAGGCTTCGTCGGCCTTCTTGCCCGCCTCAAACAGGGATTCGTTGAGGCGATCGACGCGGACCTGCGCCGTCTGGGCGGCATCGGCGGCGGCGCGGCGCGCGTCTTCGGCGGCGATATTGAGCTGTTCCAGCGCACGACGCGTCTCGTTGATCAACTCATCGCGCGCATCGGCGGCCATGACCGAGATGTTGGACAGGGTCGAATGGATGCGCGTTTCAAACGCCGTGCGCTCGTTTTCGGCGCCATTGAGCACCTGTCGGAACTGCTCTTGGGCGTGTAGCACCAGATCGCGCAGGATATCGACGCCGCGTGACGAGCTTTCGCCCAGCTCGATCGTGGCGGTGCGCGTCACACTGAGCGCTTCGGACAACTGAGCGCGCTGGTTTTCCAGATGGACGGCGAAATCTTCCTGATCGGCGCGCAGTGACAGGGCGGCGGAGACGAGGCCGGCCCGCTGCTGACCCAGACCTTCTTCGACGCTGCGGATTTGATCGGCGACGCCGGCCCCGGCGGTTTCCAGACGCAGGGTCTGACGATCAAGGTCTTCGGCGACGGTACGCGCCGTATTCTGCGTATCGGCGGCCACGGCGGCGAGGTCGGCGGCGCGTGCCGCCAGTGCGGCCTCGGCTTCGCGCAACTGCGTCTGTGCCAGATCGGAGGCATCGGCGACCATACGCGCCTGACGGTCCACGGCATCAATCACGCCGCGCGCCTGCACATCCAGTTGCGCCCCCATATCCATTGCCGCCTGACGTTCAATGGACAGGGCTCCGGTGATGGTCTGGGTCGATTGGCGCGCCTGCTCAGCGGCCGCAAGCATGGACTCCGTTTCGCCTTTCAGGCGCAGGCTGAGGTCATTGAGGTCGTTATGGGCGACGCGCACGGCGCGCACCGCCTGTTCGACCTGCTGACGCAGTGACTCGACCAGCGCCGTCGTCTGGGTGGCGGCAATGGCCGCCGGGGCGACCATGGCATCGGCCAGCGCGGCGGTGCGGCGGGCTTCGCGCGATAGGGCGGCCGCGTGGCGCAAGGCAAAGGCCGTGGCGACGATCAGGCCGATGGGGAACAGGGCCAGCGCGCCCAGAATAACGATGCGGAAGGGCTGAAGCGTGAAGGCGGAAATCTGGGTTTCGGCCCCCAGCACGAAGGCCGTCAGGCACAGGGCCCAGCCGAGGCTGATCACCGTCACGCCGCCCCAGAAGGGCACGGGCGATCCGCCCGACAGTTTCATAATGCCGTCGGACTGGACCTCGACCGGGCTGACCGGTGCGGTGGCTGGCGCCGTCTTGCGCGGCGAGGTCAGGGCTGAAGGGGTCTCGTTGCGCGAGGGCGGTGGCAAGGAGGCAGCCGGGGCGTCCGCGATTTCCGCCGCCAGTGCCTGCGGTGCCTGTGCCTCCGGTGCCGGAGGGGTGTCGGCGTGGTCGAGCGGCATGTCCAATATGTCCGCTACCGGCAGGGCGTCCGGTTCAAACAAGGCGGTGTCGTCCGCTTCGGCGTCACTCATGGCCGTCGCCTCTGCCGCAGTTGAGGCCGGAATGTCGAGATCATCTGCACCGTCTGCCTCCGGGGCCGTCTCTTCGTCGAATAACGGGCGCAGTCTGGATTTGCGGCCGCGCGTCTCGGAAGACGAGAGGTTTAGAGGGGGACGAATGCGAGATTTCATAGAATACTGTCCTGCGCCAGGGTCTTTACCACCGGAAAGCCGGGTTCTCCCGTAAGGGGAAACGCTAGCCGCAGATCATTGATAAGGCAAATGGTTTAGAGTCTGTTCCGAAAAAGGGGGAACTGCTTATGGGGCTGAACAGGCGACAAATCCGTGGCGCCGCTTCCGGAAAAGCGGAAATCTGTACTTCGCGGTCAAATGACGAGCCGTCAGACGCAAGTGTGAGTCAGCACGGCGTTTCACCGACCGGATGCAGTCAGGATCTGTGGCCCCTGTATTATTGCGCGACGATGGTGCGCAGGCGCGTGGGTGAGGGTACGCCATGGCTATCGGGGCAGGGCCCGCTGAGTTTCGCCTCACTGGCCTTGCGTGCCGCCTTGACGGCTTTAACAGCTTTGGCGGTGTCGATGACCACACTGACATCGTCGGCGCGAACCGCCACTTCAAAGGCACCGGCGTGTTCGGCCGCGCGAAGGCCGCTTTCGACTTCGCTGGCGATACGCGCCTGATCCTCCGCACTCATTTGCGCGATATGCAGTCGGATGGCAGGCACAAGCGGCAGGGGCGGCAGCGCCAGCGAAGGCGGTGCGGCAGGTGCTACGGGCGCAACCGGCGACAGAGCGACCTGGGGTTCGGAATGGGTGGCGCGGACCTGCACGACCTGAGCCGTAACCGCGGGTTCGCCCGTTTTGGGCGTGGCTTTGACCGCAACCACGGCCGGGGCCGCCTTGGCCGAAGAGACCTTCTCATCCGTAGAGGCCGCGTCGGCGACCGGTTGCGTCATCGGAGCGGCTTGAGTCGTCGGAGAAGGAGACGGGTTGGAGGTGGGCGCGGCCTGGGGTTGGCTGACGGGGCCAGGCTTGGGCTGTTCCGGCGCGGCCCCGGCACCAAAATGCAGGAAGGCGGCGGAAACAAGGGCCGTGATAAAGCCGATGATGATGTCAAACAGCGCCGACATGATGGATGCGCGTCCAGAATTTCCCCGCCGGTCTGCCCCGGCCAGCCTTACGCTTTACAAAAATCAGCACCCTATGTGCGGTTCATTCCGACCCTGGCAGGGTTGACGGACGCCATAAGCGCCCCGCACGCACAGCAGAACTGTGACAACCATTGCCGCAAATCGGTCGCGATTGCAACCAGTACCTTGTTAAACAGGGTATGGGGCGCCCCTTTTATACGTAACTGTGGCCCCTTATCCTCATGCCGAGCCATTAT
Source organism: Asticcacaulis sp. DW145 (assembly GCF_037101385.1). NCBI lineage: Bacteria > Pseudomonadati > Pseudomonadota > Alphaproteobacteria > Caulobacterales > Caulobacteraceae > Asticcacaulis > Asticcacaulis sp. DW145. The sequence continues at coordinate 682,515 of NZ_AP029024.1, forward strand.
GGCAATACTGGGTCAGGATCGAGCCGCGCGATTGCGGGCTGTTGAAATGCCCCTTGAAGTGGCATTTTCGTCACTCGGCACCTCAGTCGCCCCCGCCGCCATCTCCACCGCCATCCCCTGAATCGGCGCTGCTGTGGGCATCAGAACCAGACGAGTCGCTGGTGTGACCGCTTTTGTGCGACGGTGAGGTCGCCAGAAAGGGGCTCACGCCCGAATCAACCTCACCGTAACCCGTCGCGTGACGCGGCTTTGCGGCCTTATCGCCCGACCCTGAGGGTAACAGTCCCAGAAGTATCAGGCCCCCGAATACGATGCCATTGGCCCCGATCAGGGCTAGCGTGCTGAGTTGGCTCGGTATGGGCAACAGGCCCGCCACCGGTGAGGCGAACAGGGCATAGATGGGGGTGACGATCAGCAGGGCCTGCCACAGCCAGCCTTCGGGCTTACCCGCATCGCACAAGCGCGCGCGGGCGGCCAAGATCACGCCCGCCGCCATCAGCGCCACCTGAAGCCAGCCCAGCCATGGCGCGTCAATGTCCATAAAACGGCGCGCGATATCCGGCGCACACACAAGCGCGGCAAGGGCAAGCAGGATAAGGGCAAAGGCAGGGCGACGCATGTGCAGGCTCGGATCGGCGTTATCCTACCCGTTCTAACACCAAGCGAGCACTTGTCGAATCCGAAAACGCGGAAAGGACTTACCGCCCTGCGTGGCGCTCACGCAGGATGTCCAGCACGGCCTCCAGCGTCGTTTCGCGCGCCATCAGCAGCACCGACAGATGATAGAGCAGGTCGGCGGTTTCGTTATGCAGTTCGTCGAGGTCACCGCAGCGCCCGGCCAGAGCGGTTTCAAGCCCTTCTTCGCCCACCTTCTGGGCGATCTTGGCGACACCCTTCTGCATCAGGCGGGCGGTGTAGCTGTCGGCCGGCGGGGCCTTGGCGCGGTCCTTCACGACGGCGGCCAAATGGCCCATAAAACCGATACCGGGCGCCGTCTCATGCCCGAAGCACGAGGTGGTCTTGGTGTGGCAGGTCGGACCGACGGGACGGGCCAGCACCAGCAGCGCGTCCTCGTCGCAATCGGTGGTCACGTTGACCAGATTAAGGAAGTCGCCCGACGTCTCACCCTTGCGCCAGCGGCCATTTTTGGAGCGCGAGAAGAAGGTCACCTGACGATCGGTCAAGGTCTCGCTCAGGGCGGCGCGGTCCATATAGCCCAGCATCAGCACCTGAAGCGTGTCGGCGTCCTGCACAATGGCGGGGATCAGGCCGTCGCCCTTGGTGAAATCGAGAGCGTCGATATCGGCCAGCGTCAGGGGATTGGGCAGTGTGTGAGCTTCGGGCATAAAATTTCCTCGTGAACAATGTCTCTCGGCTATGCCTCGATACGTTTTCACGTTTTATCAGATTGAGAAGAAATCTCTCGGGGCGGCCCTGCGAGATTTTTTCGCTTTATTTCCGCCCAATCTGCGATTGGACGGGCGCGAACTATATCCTAACCGCGATTCCCGCCTTTTGCAGATCGCGTTTGAGGTCGGGAATATGGATGATCTTCTTGTGGAAGACGCTGGCCGCCAGAGCGCCCGAGACGTCGGCCTGATCGAAAACCTCGGTAAAGTGTTCCGGTGCACCGGCCCCGCCAGAGGCCACCAGCGGAATGTCGATCAGGTCGCGCACCAGTCGCAACTGCCGAATGTCGTACCCCTTACGCACGCCGTCCTGATTCATGCAGTTGAGCACGATTTCACCGGCCCCGCGCTCGGCCGCTTCGACTACCCAGTCGAGCGTGCGACGCCCGGCGGCGCGGATTTTATCCGGATCACCGGAATACTGATGGACGTAATAGTCGCTATTCAAAGCGGGCTGCCCCTCTGTATCCGAAAACCGGTTCCCACTTTTCGGGAGGGGCAGTTCACGACTATCCACCCCCACCACCACGCACTGCGACCCGGCCATTTCGGCCAGTTCGTTGATCAGGTCCGGGCGTTCCAGTGCGGGTGAATTGATCGATACCTTGTCGGCCCCGGAATTGAGGCACTTCACGGCTTGCTCCGCCGAACGGATGCCGCCAGCTACGCAGAAGGGGATATCGAGCGCGCGGGCAATGTCGCGCACCCAGTTGTAATCCACCGTGCGCCCTTCGGAAGAGGCGGTGATGTCGTACAGCACCAGCTCATCGGCGCCTTCGTCGCGGTAGCGCAGCGCCATATCGACGGCGTCGCCCAGCACTTCGTGGCCAACAAACTGCACGCCCTTGACGACCTTGCCGTCCTTGACGTCGAGACAGGGGATGATGCGTCTGGCTAACATATGAGGGCTTTCCCAAAAGTGTGAAGCGGTTTTGGGCTAAAAGCCCGACTAAAAAGCTATCCCACGTTCAGCGCGGCTTTGAGATCGATCAGGCCCTCATAGATGGCCTTACCCACAATGGCGCCGTGTACGCCGAGCGCCTTGAGATCATAAAGGTCCTCGACCGAGCGCACGCCGCCCGACGCCTGAATGTCGAGGTCCGGGCGTTTCTGTCTCAGGGCGCGCATCAGGTCCATGTTCGGGCCCATCAACATGCCGTCGCGCGACACGTCGGTGACGAGGATGCGCTGCGCCACGCCGACCGGATATTCATCGAGCACCTTCCACAGCGAGATCCCCGACCCTTCGGTCCAGCCGTGCAGGGCGGCGTCGAAGTCACCGTCCTTGGTGGGTAGAACGTCCAGAGCCAGCGTGATACGCTCCTTGCCGAAGTCGCGCAGCCAGCCGCGCACCTCCTTGGGGTCTTTCACAGCGGCAGAGCCGACCACGACGGCGGAGACGCCCTGATCGAGCAGGGTCTGCACATGGGCACGCGACCGCACCCCGCCGCCGGTCTGGATCTTGGCGCGCGAGGCCTGCGCGAGCCGCCCGATCAGTTCGTGCTGCTGCGGTGAGCCAGCGCGCGCCCCGTCGAGATCGACAATATGCACCCATTCCGCGAACTCTTCATTGAACAGTGCGAGACGCTTGAACGGGTCGGAGTCGTACCTGGTGACGGCATCAAACCGGCCCTGCGCGAGGCGGACACATTCACCGTTGATAAGGTCGATAGCGGGGTAGAGGATCATGCCGTAACTCCGGCGCAGCGTAAAAGGGAAGAACTGCCACCACCGCATCTCAGGTCTGCGCCCTTCGTGCGGCGTTTTTTACCTCCCCACCCTGGGGTGGAGAGGGGGACCATTTGCGCAGCAAATGGGGGTGGGGGCGGGGTGAGTGTTGCAGGTATCAAAGTGTCAGAAAGTTTTCGAGTATCTTCGCGCCGGCGGTCGAGGAGCGTTCGGGGTGGAACTGACAGCCCCAGACATTCCCCTTGCGCACCATGGCCGCGAACGGCGCACCATAGGTCGATTGCGCCAGTGTATGGTCGGTGACCGGGCAGACGAAACCATGTACGAAATAGGCGTAGTCACCCGCGTTCAAACCCGCCGTTAGCGGGTCTTCACGCACGGCCTGAAGCTGGTTCCAACCCATGTGCGGCACGACCAGAGGTTTAGGGGCTTCCATCTTCACGACTCGGCCCGGAATGAGGCCGAGGCACTCGACATTGCCCTCTTCGGAGCTGTCGAATAGCAGTTGCTGCCCCAGACAGACTCCCATCAGCGGCTGGGTCAGGCCCCGGATCGTGTCATAAAGGCCAAGCTCATGGATGCGGCTCATGACGAAGCCTGCCGCGCCTACGCCGGGCAGCACCACGCGCGGGGCGGCTCTGATTTCGGACGCGTCCGACGACAGCACGGCCTCAGCGCCCAGACGCTCCAGCGCGAACAGCACCGAGGCGGTATTGGCGCAGCCTAATTCAATGACAACGACTTTAGCGGTAGAGGGATCAGTCATAACGCGTTCCAAAACTTACGGGTCCAGGGTCTGTGACCCTGGTCATGCCAACATGCCTTTTGTTGACGGCAGGGCGTCGCCTTCGATGCGGGTCGCCATGCGCAGGGCACGTCCCAGCGCCTTGAAGCAGGCTTCGACCTTGTGGTGGTCGTTTTCGCCCTCGACCTCGACATGGATAGAGGCCCCCAGGGCTTCGGACAGCGAACGGAAGGCGTGGCCGGTCATTTCGGTCGGATAGTCGCCGATGTGAGTGGCTTCGAACTCGCCTTTGAACACGCAGAAGGCGCGGCCGGAAATGTCGATCGACACCTTCGCTTCGGTTTCATCCATGGGCAGGACAAAGCCGAAGCGCGCCATGCCGACGCGGTCGCCCAGCGCCTGTTTCAAAGCCTGACCAAAGGCCAGCATACAGTCTTCGATGGTGTGGTGGCCGTCGATTTCCAGATCACCCTGACACGACAGTTGCAGCGAGAAGCCGCCATGCGTTGCCACCTGATCCAGCATGTGATCGAAGAAGCCGATGCCGGTGTGAATCTTGACCGGCTTGGGCGTATCGAGATCGACCAGCGCCGAAATCTTCGTTTCCTTGGTATCACGCAGCACCTCACCGCGCCGCGCCGGGCGTCCGGCTTCGATAGTGACACCGAGCGCCGCCAGAATGCGGTCATTGTGCGCCTTGTCGCCCAGCGCCATGATTAGGCCCTCATAGGCGTTCTTGGCCGTGACGCCAAATTTCTTCAGGTGGGTCTGGGTGCGGATCAAGTCCTTCGGCTTGATAAACACAAAGGGGCCGTCATTGACGTGAAACTGCACCACAGCGGATGCCTGTTCCAGCGCGTCGCGCATCCGGGCCTGTTCGCCACGAATCAGGTCGATGCGCGCCTGCACGCTTAAGGCGCGCGACGGGGCCAGAGCGGCTTCGGCGGCGCGGATCGACGGCGTGGGCAGCGGCACCGGTTCACAGAAGCGCATCAGACCGTTCAGTGTCTTGGCTGAGGAGATCAGCGCGCCGACACGTGCGCCCGACAGCCCATACAGGAAAGACAGGCTTTTCAGAACGACCACGTTCGATTCCGATTTGGTCAGCTCAATCAGGCTCTGGGCGTCGCAGACGTCGAAATAGCTCTCATCAATAACCAGCAGGGCCGGGAAGATTTCAACCGCCAGCGTGCGCGCCGCGATCAGATCCCACGCCTTGCCGTCCGGCATGGCGGGGTTGTCGATGACGTACATGCCCGCGCCCTTCAGCGTCATCAGCGGCTTGGTCGCCTGTTTCAGCGTCAGGCCATAGGCGTCGGCCAGACTTTGAAGGTGGTATTGCCGCTCCGAATAGCAGGGCTCGGTGAAGACGGCCTCGTAACCGTTGACCTTCAGGCGGCGCATCAGGATTTCGGTGGCGTGTGACGCCCCGCGCGTGACCATAAGCTGATAGGGCTCGACGCCATAGAGCTCGGCCATGCGCTCACGCAGCGGCTCCAGCGAGGGCGGCGAGGCTTCGAGGCCGGAGCCTTGGGCATTGAGGGCGGTGAAGGGAGACGCGAACATGGGTTAAACCTCTAACCGGAAATCTGCCGCCAGCGCGTGGGCCTCAAGGCCTTCCAGACGCGCTAGACGGGCGGCGGCGGGCGCAATGGTAGCCGCGCCCTGTTTCGTGGCGCGTTGCACCACGAAACTGGTCAGGAAGGAGCGGATGGTGATGCCGTCCCAGGCCCGTGCCGCCCCGTCGGTCGGCAGGACGTGGCTGGGACCGGCCGCATAGTCGCCAAAGGTTTCGGCGGCGTAGGTCCCGGCGAACACCGTGCCGGCGGCGGTCAGTTGCGGGATCAAGGCGTCGAGATCGGCCACCTGAAGCGCCAGGTGTTCCGGGCCGTAGAGGTTGGCGACTTCGGATGCGGCCTCAAGGCTATCGACGACAAACAGGCGCGCCTGCTCCAGCGAAGCGCGGGCGATGGCTGCGCGCGGCAGGGTCGCCAGTTGGGCCTCAAGCTCGGCGGCTACGGCAGCGATCATATCCGCGTCCAGCGTCACCAGCACCACCTGCGCATCGGCGTCGTGTTCGGCCTGCGACAAAAGGTCGGCGGCGATCAGCTTCGCATTGGCCGAGGCGTCGGCAATGACCATCAGCTCCGAAGGCCCGGCAGGCATGTCGATGGCGATGCCGGAGATGCGCTCGGTGGCGTAACGTTTAGCCTCTGCGACGTACTTGTTGCCCGGCCCGAACAGCTTGTCCGCTGCCGGGACGTCAGGCAACGCGCCCAAAGCCATGGCGGCGATGGCGTGCGCCCCGCCGACGCGCCATACGGCCTCAAGACCGGCAGCGGCCCCTGCCGCGATCATCATGGGATGCAGCGAGCCGTCTCTGGCGGGCGGGGTGACGCAAACACGGTTGGGCACACCGGCGACCAGCGCGGGCACGGCGGTCATGATCAGGGTCGAAAACAGCGGCGCGGTGCCGCCCGGCACATACAGGCCGGCGGTCGAGATGGGGCGATAGACGCGCTGAAGCGACAGACCTTGCGACGGCGCGATGACCGGCCCGGCGGACGGCAACTCGGCGGCGTGGAAGGCGCGCACATGTTCGACCGCCAGTTCCATGGCTTCGAGATCGTCGGCGCTCAGATTGGCGCGCGCCTCATCGACCAGACCGCGCGTCAGCTCAACGCGCACGGGGGCGTGACCGTCTAGCCGCGTCGCCCAGTCCGTGATGGCTTCAAAACCGCGCGCTTCGACGTCGTCGAAAATGGTCTTCACCGTTTCGAGCACGCGGGCATCCCGCCGGTTTTCCGGACGGGACAACGCCGTCCTGCGCTCAGAAGCACTGAGATCGTTCCAGATAAAGGTCTTCATGGTGCATACCCGCCTGCGGTGCCGCAGGCCTAACTAAAAGGGTGTCCGCGACACCTACTTCATCATTTTTTCGATCGGCAGGACGAGGATCGCCGAGGCGCCCGCCGCCTTGAGCTTGTCCAGCGTGTCCCAGAAGACATTTTCCTGACACACAGCGTGGACCGCCACCGTGTCTTCGCGTCCGGCCAAAGGCATGATGGTCGGGGCGTCGGCACCGGGGATCAGCTCGATAATCTCGTTCAGGTGTTCACGTGGCGCGTTGAGCATCACATATTTGGCCCCGTTCGACGCCGTGACGCCATCGAAACGGCGCAGCAGCATGTCATAGACGTGCGCCAGATCAACGGGCGGCGCGTGCGGTGCCTTGATCAGCACGGCTTCGGAGGCCAGCACCAGATCGACGGCCTTCATGCCATTGGCTTCCAGCGTCGCGCCGGTGGAAACAAGGTCGCAGATGGCGTGGGCGATCTTCATACGCGGGGCCACCTCGACCGCGCCGCGCATTTCAACGATGGTGGCGCTGACGCCCCGGTCCTTCAGCCATTTGCCCAGAATATTCGGGTAGGAGGTGGCGATGCGCTTGCCTTCGAGGCTTTGGGGGCCCTCATAGGTGACGCTGTCCGGCACGGCGATCTTCAGCGTGCACTTGCCGAAGCCGAGGCGCATGACGATGCGCTCCTCGAGGTCATCTTCCGGAAAGTGCTCGGCCAGCACGTTGTAACCGACAATCCCCAGTTCGGCGACGCCATCGGCGACAAAGGTCGGGATGTCGTCGTCGCGCACGCGCAGGAGGTCGATGGGCTGGTTCTCGATGCGATACAGGAGCTCATTGGCGCCCTTCATGACGCGCAGGCCCGCGCCGGAAATCAGCTCCAGCGAACGGTCGGCCAGACGGCCGGATTTCTGAACGGCGATACGCAGTCTGAGGGTTTCGGAAGGCATAGGACTTTAGTGACTTTCTTGTTTCAATCGGTCGATCACCAGCCGGTAGCCCTTGTGCGGCATATCGCGCAGGAAGCGCGCCACACGGGTGACGGTGGTGGTCGATGCCCCGGTCCGTTCCGAGATGTCCCGGTAGGAGAGGGCGTTTTCATCCAGCAGACGCGCGACCTTAAAGCGTTCGGCAAAGGCCCGGATCTCTGACGGTGTACACAGGTCGTCGAGAAAGGCGCGCACCTCTTCGGGCGTTTTGAGCGTCAGAAGGGCGCGGACCAGCTCCGCCTCATCAGCGGCGAAGGATTGCGGGGTCTTGGCGGGCTTGTCAGTCATGTGTGTTACTGTGTTAGCGCGTTAATACAGAAGCCGGGGGAGGATGGCAAGGCCTCAAACCCTGAAACCTGAAATTTATGGCCGTGACTCAATGCCGTATCGGAGAAGGTCTGTAAAGCAGCGCACCGGAACGGGTTTTGGCTCTATTCACGCGCATTGACAGAGGATCGTGCTTAGTTAAACTCCACTCATGGCTGAATTTTCGAAATCCAAACCCTTGTAGGATCAGGAGCGTCCAACGCCTAAAATTCGAGGGGCATGATTTCTGTTCAAGTGGGGACCGTTTGGCTTCTGGTGGCCGATCACTTGGCAGGGTTATCTGCTGACTCTGGGGAAAGTACTTTGCATCGGTGGCGGTGTCGGCACAGGTGTCGCATTGATCGAACGCGGCTTCGAATGGGGCAAATACATCGCCTCAGGCAGTGTGATTGTGTTCTTGATACTCTTTGTCTTTAGTATCCGCAAAACTCGCATGGCCTGAACAGGCTGCGCAATTTAAGCTTCAATCACGTTGTAAAGGCCGCCCTTGCCGCCAGACCCAGACCCGACGCCACCGATGAAAAGCGGTCCCCGTAATTGATGTTGGCAGCCGGGAAGGCAGCCTGCATAGCGGCCTCAAAGCCCGGCATGGCGGTCGAACCGCCGGTCATGAACAGGGTATGGATGGCGTCCGGCTTAAGGTCCGCCTTTTCCACACACAGCAAGGCGGTGGCCACCACCTTGGCCACTTCGCGCGCCGTGGCCGTGATCAGCGTCTCGCGCGTCACGTCTGACACCCAGCCGGCTTCGATATCGTCATAGTCGATGTGCGTGACCTCATCGGCCGACAAAGCGATCTTGGCCGCTTCGATGCGGCTGGCGATGGCGTGGCCCATGCGGTCTTCCAGCACCTTGATCAGGCGCTGCGTCAGGTCGCGGCGTTCGGCCAGATGGTGCAGTTCGCGCACACTGTGCATGACCTTTTGCGTGTAGAGAAAGTTGATGAGGTGCCAAGTCGAAAGCTGATGATAGGTCAGGCCCGGCATGTCGAGCCCGCTTTTCAGCTTCGACTTCCAGCCCATATCGACCATGGCCGTATCCATGCTGAGCAGGCGGTCAAAGTCGGTGCCGCCGATATGCACGCCCGTATTGGCCAGAATATCCGAATGGTCGGGCGACAGGCTGAGGACCGAAAAGTCCGACGTGCCGCCGCCGATATCGACCACCAGCACGGTTTCGCGCGCGCTGAGGCGGCTGGCGTAATCGCGGGCGGCGGCCAGAGGTTCGTATTCGAAGCGGATGGTCCTGAAGCCTTGCGCCTCGGCAATGCCGCGCAGCTCGTTTTCGGCGCGCTGATCGGCCTCCGCATCGTCATCGACAAAGTGCACGGGACGGCCCAGCACCACGTCTTCGATGCGCTCACCGGCGTGGCGTTCGGCGGCCTGTTTCACGTGCGCGATGTAGAGGCCAATGATCTCACGGAAGTTTTTGCGCTTGGTGCCGACCTGAGTGGTCTCAGTGATCAGATGGCTGCCTAGCACGGATTTCAGGGCGCGCATCAGGCGGCCTTCATAGCCATCGAGATATTCGGCAATCGCCTTGCGCCCAAAGCTGAGGTGGTCTTCTTCGGTATTGAAGAAGAGGGCCGAGGGCAGGGTGACGGCATCGCCTTCAACGGGGACAAGCTGCACCTGATCGCCGCGCCCGACGCTGACCGCCGAATTGGAGGTGCCGAAGTCTATACCGCAATAGGGACGCAAAGACATGGGAGGTTCCGCCAGAGACACACAAAAGGGCGGCGGTGTGTACACGGGATCAGTGAGGAAGGCCAGTCGCATATTCGCCTCTTCACTCCTCCCTTATGCCAAAGGCATGGGGAGGTGGCGACAAACGAAGTGAGTTGACGGAGGGGATGGCTCGAACGATCGGCGACTGAGCTTTGGCTTGCCTGTGGCGCCGTCCCCCTCCGTCAGCCCGGCGGGCTGCCACCTCCCCGTTGTTTCGCAACAGGGAGGAGAGAGAGCGACGATGTGAAAATCGCTTTGCTGGGTTTCGGAAACAGGATTACCTTTTCAGTCCGAAGGGGGATTAATCATGCAAGAGCCAGCACCTTTGTGGGAGCGCCGTGAGCAAACGCATGATGACTCATGGTTTCATTCGGTCAAATATCCCTTAGCGGGGGTGTTGTATCCGGTTCGATTGCAAGGCTTGCTCCTGTTAGTCCTCGAGGGTTTGCTGCTTTTCTTTGTGTTTGGCGATCCAGCGAATCTTCAGGCGAAGCTGGAGTAGCCGTGGCGTGACTGGCTCGTGTGGTCGGAGGTGGCACTAATCGTGATAGGATTTGCTGTCGCCATAGTGAAAACACGCTGGCGCTGGGGTTAAATCTCGATCAGCACGTCTGGAGATTCGTTAGTGTTCTCAGCACCCGGCGGGAAGTGCGTGCTCAGCACCACGCCGCAACGTTCGACGGCGGCCTCAAACCCGGTCGTCAAGTCGCCCTTTTTGATATGGCTGACCAGAGCGGCGACCGTGGCGTTCCATTCGCTCTTGTCCACGCGCGAATAGATGCCCTCATCTGCAATCACATCGACAAAGCGTTCCTCAAGCGCGCAGAAGATCATCACGCCGGTATGGGCTTTGGTCAGGTGCAGGCCGCGCGCCAGAAACTGCTCCAGCGCCTTTTTATGGGCGCGGCGGCGGGTGATAAAGCGCGGCGTCAGCCACAGCGTCACCTTCGGCACGCTGACCAGCAGATACACGGCGGCAAACAGGATAAGCTGCGTCAGGGCGTAGAAGATGATGGCTTCGGCGGCCAGCAATTCGCCCGTGACATTTGGCGCATTCCACCCGGCAAGGGCGCTTAAGACCGGCCCCAGCCAGTCGTGCGGCCAAATGCCTAAGCCCAAAAAGATCAGCGGGAGGATAAAGGCCGAAGCCGCCGCCCACATCAGCGGCGTTTCCGGATAGTCGAGCGCCGTTTTCTTGATGACGCAGGTGATTTCACCGGCCGTCTGCGTTTCGGCGCGGGCTATGGCGGCATTGATGCGGGCGTGGTCGATGTTCAAAGGCATGTCCGTCTTTCCCTCTACCAGCTACCCGACGAACCACCGCCGCCGAAGCTGCCGCCGCCCCCGCTGAAGCCACCACCCCCGCCGCCGCCGCTCCAGCCGCCGCCACCGCCGCCGCGCAGCAGGGCCTCAAGGATGAAGAAGGGCAGCCAGCCGCGCCCGAAGATCAGCAGGAACAGCACCACAACGATGATGATCCACACCGGGAAGCGTTCGCCCTTGTGGACCGGCTGATGCTCGATCTGACGCGCCTTTTCGATGGCGGTGCCGCGATCGGCCGAAAGCTGGGCGATGATCTCGTCCGTGCCCTTGACGATACCGGTCGGGTAATCGCCGTCGCGGAAGGCCGGCAGGATAGCATTCTGAATGATCAGCGATGAGTAGGCGTCGGTAATGACCGGTTCGAGGCCGTAACCGACCTCGATACGAACCTTGCGCTCATTAGGCGCAACGATCAGCAGGACGCCGTTGTTCTTGAACTGGCCGCCCGCTTCGGACTCGGCGCCCGGTGTGGCGCGGGCCTCTTTCTGACCGATGCCCCAGGCGCGGCCCAACTGATAGCCGTAATCGGCGATGTCATAGCCCTGAAGGCTGCTGACCGTGACGACGACCACCTGATCCGTGGTGGCGTTTTCGAGGCCCGCCAGCTTGGCGGTCAGGTCTGCCTCGACTTCGGGGGTCAGAAGCTCAGCCTGATCGACGACGCGCCCGGTCAGCTTGGGGAAGTCCGGCGCAGCGAAGGCCGCGGAGGCCCACAGGGCCAGACAGACAAGTATAAAGGCCGTCCATGCGGTCCTGATCCGCAGGGCGGAGGCGGGGAGAGACATGGGACGGCCTTCCGTTCAGGCGTTTACTTGGAGGCTTCGGCGTTATTTAGCCCCGAAAAGTCCACCTTCGGGGCCTTGTCGGCACCCGGCGCGGCCTTGAAATACTCCATCGGCTTGGAGCCGGAATGGATGGTCGAGGCCAGGATATTCTGCGGGAAGGAGCGCAGGGTGGTGTTGTAGGTCTGGGCCGCGGCATTGAAATCGCGGCGCGCGATAGAGATGCGGTTTTCCGCGCCTTCAAGCTGCGACATCAGGGTCGTGAAGTTCTGCTGGCTCTTGAGGTCCGGATAACGTTCCACCACGACCATCAGACGGCCGAGCGCAGAAGACATGCCGTCTTGCGCCTGCTGGAACTGCTGGAACTTGGCCGGGTCGGTTAGGGTCGAGGCATCGACAGTAACGCTGGTGGCCTTGGCGCGCGCCTCAACCACTTCGGTCAGGGTGCCGCGTTCGGCAATAGCCGCGCCCTGCACGGTCGAGACGAGGTTCGGCACCAGATCATTGCGGCGCTGATAGGCGTCCTGCACGTCGGAGAAGGCACGTTTGGCGTTTTCTTCCTGGGTGGGGATGCGGTTTACGTCGCAGGCCGTCAGGCTTACGGCGGCGGCCGCGACGGCAAACAGACCCAGAATACGCTTCAGCTTGATCACGAGGGTAGCTCCCTTAAAGCCCGGTGTGTAGGCTCTACACATAGGCGAAATTGGGCGCTTGCAAAAGGGGGACAAGGTTACCTTTTGTTAAGCTGAGACCCTAATCGGATCGGACTGGATTTTCCGGCGCAGGTTTGGCACAAGGGAGAGGTGTTATCGTTCCGGGGGGAGCCTCCTATGTCTCTGAAAATCTTCTGTTCCGCGCTGTTGATTGCGGGTGGCCTGTTCGTGGGCGATGCGGCGCTGGCCGCTCAGGCCTTTGATAAGCCCGCGCCGACAGCCTTCTCCGATAAGCCGTTTGAGACCGTAAAGGACGCCGCCGAAAAGGGTGACCCGGTGGCGATGTACGCGCTGGGCCTGCTCTATTTCACGGGCAAGGGGGTGGAGCGCAACTGGACCGAGGCCTTCACATGGGCGCAAAAAGCCGCTGAGGCCGGGATGGCCGAAGCGCAGTTCCGCACCGCCTTCTACTACGACGGCGGCTATGGCGTCGCCGAAGACAATGCCAAGGCCATCGAATGGTATAAAAAGGCCGCCGCGCAGGGTCATGCCGGGGCGCACGCGCAACTGGGCAATATTGCGGTGCTGGGCCTGCATGGTGAAAAGGTCGATTTCGCGGCCGCCTATGAGCATTATCGCACGGCGGCGGACAAGGGTGACGCCGACGCCATGTACGATCTGGGGATCATGTACGAATTTGGCGAAGGCCGCGACAAGAGCGATGCCGAGGCGCTGAAATGGTATCAGCAGGCGGCCGCCAAGGATCAGGCCGGCGCGGCCTATAAGGTCTTTGTCTTTTACGATGAGGGACGCGGAGGCCTGAGCAAGCACGCGGCCAAAAGCCGGGAATGGCTGATCAAGGCAGCGAAATTGGGCGATGACAACGCGCAGTACGAACTGGGTGACGTCTATTATTACGGTAAGGACGTCGAACCGGACCTGGCCGAGGCATTCAAATGGTTCGGCCTCTCGGCCATGCAGGACAACGCGCAGGCGCAATACAGCCTTGGTTACATGTACTTTGCCGGCGAGTTCCTCGAAGCCGATAATGATCAGGCCTATAAGTGGTTCCGCAAGGCGGCGGATCAGGACGATAGCAATGCGCAGTACTATGTCGGCTACATGTTCCTCAAAGGGTTGTCGGTAAAGACCTCTTATTCGGATGCCAAAAGCTGGTTTGAAAAGGCGGCGTTGAAGGGGCATGGATCGGCCATGCTGCAACTGGGGATTATGGCGGAAAACGCCATGGGTATGGCGCAGGATCGCGGCAGCGCCTTCGCGTGGTACAGCCTGTCGGCCGAGAAAAAGAATGAAGAGGCGAAAGAGAAGCTCAAGGCACTGGAGGGGCAGATGACCGGGGCCGATAAGAGCAAGGGCAAGGCGCTACTGGCCGTGCACAAGGCGGCGCAGGAGGCCGAGGCGAACAAATGACGCCTTTGCACCTGATCCGCGAGCGGGTAACGGGCGCCGGGCGCAGCCTGATCGTCTGGCCGTCGCCGAAGGACTGGGCGTGGTGCGCGGGGGTGTCGGCGGCGGTGACGCTGACCGTGGCGGTGATCGGCTTCGGCAGCGGTATATTACGGGTCGCGTCGCCTCAGGCGGGTTTACTGGGGTTGTGGTTCAGTGTGATGCTGGTTCCGGCATTCAGCGAAGAACTGGCTTTTCGCGGTCTGATGATCCCGGCGCAGGCGGAGACGAGGCGGCCCGTCCTGTGGATCGGCATGGCCACGCTGATCTTCGTACTGTGGCACGTGTTTGAGGCGTTGGTGTTGTTGCCGGGCGCGGGCTTCTTTTTGCAGCCGGCCTTTTTGCTCAATGCCTGGCTGATCGGGCTGGGGTGCGCGCTGATGCGCTGGCGTACCGGGTCGTTATGGCCGGCGGTGCTGCTGCACGGGGCGCTGGTCTTCGTTTGGAAGGCTTGGCTGGGCGGGCCGTCGCTGGAGGCGCTGACGCGGGCGGGCTCTTAGCGCTATTTTTTTGGGAACTGCTGGCATTATTGAAGGAAGACACCCTACCACCCCGCCCTGCCGGCACGGTCCCCCTCCCCGCCAAAGGCAGGGAAGTATAAAGGGGGCGTTGCGGGGTTTGGGGCCAGTTGGCCCCAGAACCTGAACCCCGGAATCTGAAATCCAGAATTCTGACCCTACGATGTTACCGCGGTATCAAGGCTTTTGCGCATGACGTAGTTGGTCAGGTCATAGCCGCCGACGCGGGTGGGTTCTTCGTGATCGAAGGTGAAGCCGGACTTCAGCGAAAAGCCGATACCGTGGTCGTGGTCCTTGGGGACGATCAGTGACAGGGTGCGGGTGTCTTCGAAATGGCCGAGGGCGGCCTGCATCAGGGCCTTACCGATGCCGCAGCCGCGGTAGTCCTCGAGGACATAGACCTTATGGACGCTGACGTGATCGGCTTCGGCAGCGGCGGACAGGAAACCCACGGGCTTGCCGTTGACTTCGGCGACCCAATAGATATGGCCGCGGTCGTCCATATCTTCTTCCAGCGTGTCTAGATCGAAAAGAGCGCTGATAATGGCGTCCATCTGCACGGGTGAGACGACGTTGCGGTAGAGGCGCGGCCAGATCAGCATGGCCAGATCGCGCACGATAAACAGCTCGTCCGTGCGAATGCGGCGGATTTTCGGGGGGTTCGGCATCTGTGACCTCCGTTTCCTGGGCAGCGGCTCGTGTCGTACCACCCGAACAGGGCGCCTTTAGGTCTTCCCTGTGTCCATTCCTCCATGCTGGCGATGTACGCCTGTGGACAAGGTGCCATGAAATTCACGGCATGTGAAATATTATTTCAGGGCGTGTTCGGATCGGATCAGAGCGCCTTGCGCATAACATGGTCCGTGAAGTCGAACGGCCCCATGCGCACGGGGACCGTGGCCTCTATCTCAAAGCCCTGCGCCTGGTAGAAGGCGATGGCCGGCGCATTACCGTCATTGACATAGAGGGCCAGTTCACGGGCGTCGGGAAAAGCCTTCAGGACGGTCGCGATCAGCGCCTTACCCGTGCCTTCGCCGCGGCAGGTGTGGCGCAGATAAAGCTTCTTCAGCCACAGGCGCGCACCCTCCTGATAGGCGGAGACGTAGCCGGCGTCGTGCCCATCGACCTGCGCCAGCCAGTAGCGATGGCCGCGTACCTGCATGTCGTCGCGCAGGGTGTCCAGCGCGTAGATGGCCTCGACCATCGGGCCGATGCGGTCGGGCGGCAGGATGCCCGCAAAACATTCCGGCCAGATGTCGCGCGCCAGCGCCTGTACGCGCGGCAGATCGTCGAGCGTGGCCGCAAAAATATCGGTCATTATCTGTCCTCCCTGTGTGAGCCTGTGACAAGGATAAGACCACAAAGCAAGCTTTACAGACGATTTATAATGGGGTTATCATCTTAAGGTTGCATTTATCAAGCGGGGGATGTCATGGCCGATTCCACAGTCGCTACTCAGCTTATCGAGCATGTCGGAGCCGTGATCCTGGCCACCGGCGCGGTCGGCACGGCCGCCTCGGCGCTGGTCGATGCGTCGCGCGGTCTGTTGCCCAATGGAGGCGTGTCGGCCTGCGGCTACAGGCATATCCGGGCGGTTTATGAGGCGCTGGAGCCGGCGCTGCGCGTGGCGCTGGGGCCGCAATGGGAGCCGGTGCTGCGGGGTTACTGGCTCAACGGGACGCCGCGTGATCAGCAGATTAATACGGTCATCGCCATGGTGCGTCTGGGACTGAACGACGACAACCCGCAGGCGCTTCTGGATCGTCTGCTGAATGCGGGGGCGACCCTGGCCAGAGGCGAAGGGGCCGTCGATGTCAGCAGCCTGAAAGACGCCGTCACGCTGATCCGCAATCCGCCACCGCCCCCCTCTCCGGCGGGTGGTGTAGAGGCAGCGGTGCCGCCTGTTCTCTTTGATCCGGTGAAAACGCAACAGGCCTTCGATGCACTGGGGCGGTTTGATGCGCTGGTGCGGGCGCGGCTGGAGGCGGCGTTTGAGCTGGCCGACCATGACTATCGCGCCAAGGCCCGGTTATCGGCGGCGGGGGTGTCGATCCTGCTGGCGCTGGTTTGTGGCGCAGCCTTTGCTTATGCGGACGCCACGGTGCCGGACGGCGTGGTGTGGGCGGGCGCGACCCTTCTCGGCCTGCTGGCTGTGCCTCTGGCCCCAATTGCCAAGGACCTGACCTCGGCCCTGCGGGCAGCCAGCGATGCCCTGAAAACCGTAACGAACAAGGGTTAGGCCGTGTGGTTTTTCGATGTGCGCGGCGGCCCCAATCCGGGAACAACGACGGTGGCTGATCTGAAAAGCGCCCGGCTGCATTACGTCAGCAAACCGGATGGGAAGGTGATCGAGCCCTTCGCCGCCGGGGTGCAGACCTATCCAGATGTGGCCCTTCTGTCGGCCCATGTGGCCAACCGGCGGCTGGTCTTTGTGACACACGGCTACAATGTGCGATTCCGGGATAGTTTCAACGCTCTGGCCGGGGTGCGGCAGTTCCTCAGCCTCAATGAAAGCTATCTGGTGATCGGCGTACTGTGGCCCGGCGAGTCGGCCACGCCCATCAACTATATGTGGGAGCACAAGGATGCCAGGGCGGCGGGCACGCGGCTGGCTGAATTTGTCGATACCCAGTGCGGTGCGGCGGCGGAGGTGAACTTCATCTCACACAGTCTGGGGGCGCGTGTGGGACTGGAGTGCCTCAAGGCGGTCAAGCGCCCCTTCCGCGAAGTGTGTCTGACGGCCCCGGCGGTCAATGCCGACGCCTTTGCCAAGCGCTATAAGGGCGTGGAGGTTAAGGCCGAACGGATCTCCGTACTGGCCTCACGCGCGGACAAGGTGCTGATGCTGGCCTATCCGCCCGGTAATTTCGCGGCAACGGCCTTTGGGGAGATCGACGCACCGCTCACGGCCGCGTTGGGGCGAACAGGGGCCAGCCCGCGCCCGGCCAATGTCGCCAATTATCAGATCCCCTCGACCTTTCTGTGGCTCGATCCGGCGGTGGACCGTGATTTCGATCACATGGACTATTATCCGGGGCAGACGATGAAGACCTCGCCCGCCGTGGTCTTGCCCGAACCGACGGACCGCAACAATGCGCGTCCGGCACAGGCGGCGCGTTATAACCTTTGGCACCTGATGACCCATGCTCTGCCGCCCTGGCCGCGGTAGGCGAAGACAAGGCAAAAAATAAGGCGCTTGAGACCAGGGGGGAAGTCTCAAGCGCCATCTTCAGCCGGACAGTTCAGGGGGGGGGGACGTCTGACCGACTGGTAAGCTGTAGATAGGGTGCGCGGGCCGGATTGCCAGACTTTGCGGGTGAAAAAAGCCGCCCGAAGGTGCGGCAGGACGCCGCACCCTGTCATGCCAACGGCCGAAGATGCTGACCGCATCCGTCCGTTGAAAAACCGAGACTGTCTCATATGTATCAAAGACATGAGACAGGCTTGAAAGGCATACCCAGGGTCATTTCCAATGACCCTGGGTATCAGGCAACAAACGGCAGGCTGAGCGCCTCGGCCACGGCGGCGTGGCGGATATGCCCGCCCGCGACATTGAGCCCGGCCTTCAGGTGCGCATCGGCGCTCAGCGCTTCGGCGACGCCCAGCTTTGCCATCTTGATCACGAAGGGCAGGGTGGCGTTATTGAGCGCCAGAGTCGAGGTGCGCGCCACCGCCCCCGGCATGTTGGCGACGCAATAGTGCACAATACCATCGACGAGGAAGATCGGATCCTGATGCGTGGTCGGGTGGGAGGTTTCAAAGCAGCCGCCCTGATCAATGGCGATATCGACCATCACCGCGCCGGGCTTCATGGTCTTGAGCATGTCGCGCGTCACCAGCTTGGGGGCGGCCGCGCCGGGGATCAGCACCGCGCCGATGACCAGATCGGCCTCGGCCACGGCCGCGGCCAGAGCGGCGCGTGCCGAATAGGCGGTCTTGACGCGGCCGTGGAACAGGCGGTCGATCTCGATCAGCTTGTGCGCCGAGACGTCAAATACGGTCACGTCTGCCTGAAGCCCGGCGGCCATCTGCGCCGCGTTGATACCCGCAACGCCCGCGCCGATGATGACGACCTTCGCCGGTTCGACGCCCGGCACGCCGCCTATCAGCACGCCGCGCCCGCCATAGGCCTTGTGCAGATAGCTGGCCCCGACATGCACCGAAATACGCCCCGCCACTTCCGACATGGGGCGCAGCAACGGCAGGCCGCCCTGCGTCTCGGTCACCGTCTCGTAGGCGATGCAGGTGGCGCCTGACGCCATCAGCGCCTCGGCCTGCGGTTTGTCGGCGGCGAGGTGCAGATAGGTGAACAGAGTCTGATGCGGTTTCAGCCAGGCGCATTCGTGCAGTTGCGGTTCCTTGACCTTGACGATCAGGTCACCCGCCGCAAACGTCGCTTCGGCGGTATCCACGATCGTGGCTCCGGCGGCCTGATAGTCGGCATCACTGAAACCGATGCCGGCCCCAGCCTGCGTTTCGACAAACACCTGATGCCCGTGGTGGGTGAGTTCGGCCACGCTCCCCGGCGTCAGCCCGACGCGGTATTCGTGGTTCTTGATTTCCTTCGGCACGCTGATTTTCATGGGATTCCTCCGTCACTTTTGTGATCACGTTTTAGTTCGGCGCGCACGAAACCCCGAAAACCGGGATCCACTTTTCGGCGTGCGCTTATGTGGTAGATAATGATACGAATTTCGATGGATTTTCTTGCAATTATGTGGCTTGTGCTGCCGATTTGCGGGATATATTCTCAATTCCATGGCGAACGCTGATAAATTTTCCGATCTCGATTCTTTTGACCGCGAGCTGATCAAGGTTTTGCGCAATGACGCGCGGGCCACGGCGGCGGAACTGGGGGAAAAGGTGGGTCTAAGCCCGTCGGCAGCGCACCGTCGCGTCAAGCTGCTGGAACAGCGCGGCATCATCACCGGCTACCGCGCGGTCATCGCCGAAAGCGTGCATGGCAAGCAGGGCATGGTCTTCGTGCACGTAACACTTCAGGACCAGCGCCGCGAAACCTTCGAAAAGTTTGAAAAGGCGGTGGTGCAGATCGCTGCCGTCGAAGAATGCCACCTGATGTCGGGTGAGGCGGACTACCTGCTGAAAATCGTGTTGCGCGAAAGCCTGTCCTATGAGGACGTGCACCGCGACGTGCTTTCGACCATGCCGGGCGTGTCCAAGCTGGTGTCGCAGTTCTCGATCCGCACGGTAAAGGCGGTCTAACCGTTCTTCGTCACCCAGTTTTCGAACATCAGGCTGGCCACGGCGCTCAGTTCTTCGCGGCTGAGGGTGCCGTCACGGTTCGTATCGACCAGATCGAAATAGGCGGCATTTTTGGGGCTGACCGCTGTCAGTTCGGCGCGCGAAATCTTGCCGTCCCTGTTGCTGTCGGTCTTGCGGAACTGCCTATCGACTTCGGCCTCAAGCCGGCTGCGCAGGGCCTGTTTTTCGGCGGCGGTCTTAGGCGGCGCAACGGTTTCGGCCGCAGCGGGCAGGGCCGACAGGCTCAGGGCGGGGATCAGCCAGATCAGGGTCTTACGCATGAGGTCACCTCCGGTTCAAGGTGACATCCTAACGCCAATAAGCGGCAGAATTATAGCGCGGCTCAGATACCGACAATAAAGGCCAGTTCGTCGAGATCGGCCTCATGAGCGGCGGGCGGGTTCAGGCTGACCGACACGCCAACGCCGATGACGACACAGGCGGCCAGAGCGGCGGCCTTATAGACCAGACCGTAGCGCCATTCGGTCAGGCTGCGCTGCGCCACGTCGCGCCAGGCAAAGCCCTGCGGCTGGCGCATGGCCTCACGCGCGATGCGGTCGGACAATCCCGTCGCCGGTTGCGGGGTCTTCCACTGCTGCAATGTGCGCTCGAACTCAGTCATCCTTTACTCCTAACACAGTCTTCAACTGCCGTCTTGCCCGCACGAGCAGCGATTCCACCGCTTTTACGCTCATATTGAGGCTCTGGGCGGCCTCGGCATTGCTGAAGCCTTCGAAATAGCACAGCGCCACGGCCATACGCTGATTGACGGGCAATTGCGCCACCGCGGCACGCACGGCCCCGGCGGCCTGCTGTTGCGACAGTTGCGTCTCGGCGTCCTGGTCGCCATCGCTCAGCGCCTCAGCCCAGTCGTCGATGGACTGAGTCTCAGGCTTGAAACGCCGTGCCCGATCGAGGCAGGCGCGGGTCACGATGGTGTAGAGCCAGGTCGAAAAGGCCGAGCGCTCCGGCTCGTAACGCCCGGCATGGGCCCACACCTTGGTGAAGGCCGCCTGCACGGCGTCTTCGGCGTCCTCCCGGTTGAGCAGGACGCGATAGGCCACGGCGTGGGCACGCGGCAGGTGACGCGCCACGAGCTGACGGAAGGCGGCGGCATCGCCTTCCGCCGTCAGCCGCATAAGCTGCGCATCACCGACCGTATCGCGCATCACTTGTCCTTGGGCTCTGGCAGGCGCTTGGGGCCTTTTAGTTCGGCGCGGACTTCTTCGCGCGACAGCTTGCCGTCCTTATTGACGTCGAGGCGGTCAAAACGCTCATTGGCCTGTTTCAGGAACTCCTCGCGGGAGATGAAGTTGTCTTGATTGGCGTCGGCGCGTTTGAACAAACGTTCCTCGAACTTCTCACGCATCTCGTCTGCGCGCTTGCGGTGTTCCTGCATGCGCTCCTGCCACAGGGTGGCCTGAGCGAAGACGGGAGTGGCTGCCATCATAAGGCCAGCGGCCATCAGACTGAGGGCTATGGGGCGCATGGGCTCAGTTCCCTCCCGGTGCGGCCGAAGACGCGGTGGCCTCCTTACGCGGCCCCTTTTCCATCCGGCCCTTCATGAAGGCAACCATTTCGTCCTTGGTCAGCTTACCGTCCTTGTTGGCGTCCATCATGTCGAACATTTCGGGGCGGCGGCCCTTGAACTCGTCGCGGGTGATAAAGCCGTCCTCATTGACGTCCATTTTGGCGAAGCGCTCATCGGGGGTCATGCGCGGGCCGGGGCCGCCATTGCCCCAGCCGCCCGGCGGTGGGGTTTGGCCGTCGGCCTGAGCCAGAGCGGTCGCGGGCAGAGCGAACAGGGCGCAGGCAATCAGAAGCGGGGTCTTTGTCATTGGAAGTAACCGTCCGTTAGAGGAAAGATATCCCTTATACGGAGCCCTTCGCCAATCCCCTGCGCAGAGACGTCGAACCGTTAAATCTTCATATCCAGCAAACGGCCGGTCATTTGTTCGGCGGTCTTCATCACGGCAAGATTGGCTGAAAAGGCGGTGCGGGCCTGAGACTGATCGACCACGGCCCCGATCAGGTCGGTGGTGTCATTCCCGGCGGACTGAGCCACCTTCGTCGCGGCGCGGTCAAACATCCGCGTTGCATTCAAGGCCCCCGCCGCTGCGGTATTAAAAGCGATCATCTTACGCCACCAGTCACCGGCGTGTTCGACATCCGGCCTGTGGATAATGTGCCTGATCGCTTAAGAAGGGACTTAGAGACGGGGTTAATGGGTCGAATGCGCGGACGAGCTATGCAGATGACAAGAGTTTGGAGCTAAGCGACTAGCGGGGAAAATGATGTTCTTTCGCTTCGCTGTCTGAGATCGGGCGGGAGCGCAGCCTGCGCTGTGCCCCAAAGGGCGAAGCCCGTCTTTCCGAAATCTGGGCGAAGCCTCTGAGCGCAAACTAAGATCCATCTTAATTTTTCTGCGAAAAAATAAAATGGTGCCCCTGGTCAGACTCGAACTGACACACCTCTCGGTACCGGATTTTGAATCCGGCGCGTCTACCATTTCACCACAGGGGCACGCTTTGCGACGGATCGCGGCGGGGTGAGGGAGGCGTAGTTATCGGCTTTTGCCGGGACTGGCAAGCCCCTCAGGCCTGTGTTTCAACCGTCAGGTGCTGTATATCGTGCACAGGGGTCAGGCGGGCGCGGATGGTCGCGCTGTCGGCGGGCCCCTTTGTGCTGACGATGGCCGCCCACGCGGAGGGACCGATGCGCCAGACGTGCAGGTCGGCAAGGGTCGTGCCGTCGGTCTCGACACACTCACGGATTTCGGCCTCAAGCTGCGCGTCGCTGCGATCGAGCAAGACGCCCGACGTGTCCTTGACAAGGCTCAACGCCCAGCGCGCGATGACGACCGCGCCGACCACGCCCATCAGCGGATCGAGCCACCACCACCCGGCAATCCGCCCGGCCAGCAGAGCAGCAATGGCCAGAATGGAGGTCAGGGCATCGGCCAGCACGTGCATATAGGCGACGCGCAGGTTGTTGTCGGTAGAGCCGTGCGCGTGCGCGTGCTCATGCTCATGCTCATGTTCATGTTCATGATGATGGTGGTGATCGTGCCCGCGGTAATGGCTATGGTCATGCCCATGTCCGTGATCATGCCCGTGCCCCAGCAGCAGGGCGCTGAGCAGGTTGATGATCAGGCCGATGACCGCCACGAGGGTGGCCTCGGTAAAGGCCACCGCCTGCGGCTGAAATAGGCGCAGGATCGACTCAAACGCGATACCCAGCGACACCATGCCGAGCACCAGTGCCGAGGCAAACCCGGCAAGATCGCCTACCTTGCCCGTTCCGAAACTGTAGCGGCGGTCATGGGCGTGCTTGCGCGCATAGAGATAGGCCAGCGCCGCCACCGTCAGCGCGCCGGCGTGGGTCGCCATGTGAAAGCCGTCGGCCAGCAGGGCCATCGACCCGGTCAGATAACCGGCTACGATTTCGCCCACCATGGTCACGGCGGTCAGGCCGACGACCCACAGGGTGCGGCGGGTATTGGCGTCGTGGGCGGCGCTCAGATAGACGTGATCGTGCGGGGTGTGCGTCATTTGGCGTACCGGCGGATAACGGCCAGCAGCTCCTCGGTGCCGCTGGCGCGGGCTTCGGGGCTCAGGTCCGGGCGCGCGACGTGTTCGCGCAGATGCTCTTCGATCAGCTGGTCCATCAGCCCGTTGACAGCGCCGCGCACGGCGGCCGCCTGCTGCAGCACACTGGCGCACGGCGCGCCGGCGTCGATGGCTTTTTCAATGGCCGTCAGTTGCCCGGCGATGCGGCGCACGCGGGCGGTGAGGTTGTCCTTATTGGCGTGCAAATGTCCCATACTATACCCCCCTATAGTATGTTAAGTGTCAGGTCAATCTGCGGGAAGGGGTGAGGGGAAGCCTCAGTCGTCGTCGCGTTCGGCGGCGCGGCGACGCATGTCTTCGCCCCAGGCCGAGATCAGCTCGGACACGATGGCCAGCAGCGACGGGAAGCGCGAGGCCAGAAGCCCGGCGACCACAGCGGCGGCGCTGGCCAGTACGGGCGAGCGGCCTTTGAGGGCATCTAGGATGCGCTGGATATGCACGATGGATGACTGCGCGTGGGCCGCCTGAGTCTGGGCCCGGAGCAGGGCCTGCTGTTCCTCGCGGCGGCGCTTGCCGGCCTGCTTGACCAGTACATACAAGATCAGCGGCAGGATCATCGCGCCGCCCAGCGCCACCGGCCCCCAGATCGGCCCCAGCCAGATTTGCAGGGCGTTGAACAGGCCGATACTGGCCCAGGCGAGACCGATAATGGCTGCGGCGACCATCAGGACGACGACGATCAGGGTGGTCCGCAGCTCAGATAGCTGTTCCGACAGATTAAACATGACGCGCCCCTTGAAATTGAACAGATCGATTGTGCGGCACACTATGGCCGTTTGACAGGCTAGAGCGCATTCCGAAAAGTGTGAAACGGTTTTCGGAATCAAATGCGCGCGAACACAAAATTTCAGGCAAGGATATCCACGCGATTCCGTAAGAATTCCGTAAAAGCAGAGGCTCATTGTTGAAAACGCTGATCGCCGCCCTTTGGCACATGACGGGCGTTCTCTGCGCACCGCTTTACTGGTTGCTGTCGGTCCTGTTTCTGTGGGGCGGGATGATCCTCAATGGTGAGGGTGAGCCCGAGGGGATGTGGGCAATCTGGCTGGTGCTGATCCTGCTGGTCGCGCGCTTTGCGCCAACCGTGCGCAGGCTGGGCGGGCGGTGGGTCAATGGGCTGGGCTGCGTGATTTTTGGCCTGTTCGCCCTGATCGTGTCGGTGAGTTAGGCCCTGTTGGAAGTTCAAGACCGTGAATGGCTATTTTCTCCTCCCTACGCTTGCGTGGGGAGATGTCAGCGAGCGAAGCGACGCTGCCGGAGGGGCGTAACCATCCGTGAGATACCCCTCCGCCTCGTAAACTCGGCACCTCCCGATAAAATAGGGAGGAGGTAAATCGACAAGGTTGATCGTGACCTCAGCCTAAGCCGTCTGATCCAGCACGCGGCGCAGGGTTTCGATTATGCGGTCGATGTGCGCCTTTTCGATGATCAGCGGCGGTGACATGGCGATGATGTCGCCGGTGACGCGGATCAGCAGGCCTGCCTCAAAACAGCGGTCGAAGACCTCCAGCGCGCGGGCCGTCGGGGCCCCCTCGCGCGGGGTCAGCTCGATCCCGGCGATTAGGCCCAGATTGCGGATGTCGATGACGTGCTTCGCGTCGCGTAAAGAATGGACGGCGTCTTGCCAGTAGGGCGAAATTTCAGCGGCGCGGGCGAAGAGGCCTTCGTCTTCATAAGTTTCCAGCGTGGCTATCCCGGCGGCGCAGGCCAGCGGGTGGCCGGAATAGGTGTAGCCGTGGAACAACTCGATCGGGGTTTCCGACGCCTGCATGAAGGTGTCGTAGATGCGGTTCGACACGCCGACGGCCCCCATCGGCACGGTGGCATTGGTGATGCCCTTGGCCATGCAGATCAGGTCCGGGCGCACGCCGAAATAGTTCGCCGCAAACGGCGTCCCCAGCCGCCCGAAACCTGTGATCACCTCGTCGAAAATCAGTAGAATATCGTGCTTGTCGCAAATCTCACGCAGGCGTTTCAGATAGCCCTTCGGCGGGATCAGCACGCCGGTAGAACCGGCCACCGGCTCCACGATGACAGCGGCGATGGTCGAGGCGTCGTGTAGCGTCACCAGCCGTTCCAGTGCGTCAGCCAGATCGGCCCCATGCTCCGGTTCGCCTTTGGAAAAAACATTCTGCGGCAAGTGGGTGTGCGGCAGATGATCGACCCCGGTCAGCAGCGTGCCGAAGTGCATGCGGTTCTTGACGATGCCGCCGACGCTGATGCCGCCAAAACCCGTGCCGTGATAGGCGCGCTCACGCCCGATCAGGCGCGTCTTGGCACCATTGCCGCGCATCCGATGATAGGCGAGGGCGATCTTCAGCGCCGTATCGGCGGCCTCCGAACCGGAATTGGTCAGAAAGACCTTTTTCAGGTCGTAGGGCAGGATGTGGCTGAGTTTGTGGGTAAATTCAAACGCCAGCGGATGAGCGATATTGAAGGTCGGTGCGAAGTCCAGCACCGCCGCCTGCTTTTGAATGGCCGCCGTGATTTTGGGACGATTATGCCCGGCATTAGAGCACCAAAGGCCTGCCGTGGAGTCCAGAATCTCGCGGCCGTCGTGGCTGCGGTAATACATGCCGTCGGCTTCGACCAGCAGTTTGTGCCGCCCGGATTTGAAGGCCCGGTTGGGCGTGAAGGGCATCCAGAACGAACTTAGCGCGTCGGGTGAGGGGAAATGATCAGACGAGTCCATGGCCGGGTCTCCCTTAAACAACAGGCATTTCAATTGTCCGTCCACAGCTTACAGGCTATACACAGCTCTGCCAGTCCTTTTGTGCGCTCGTCCGCTGTTTTGTGATCACATTTTCGAGGCCGTCTTTATGACCTTTCCGGCGCTGAACGTCTTTACGCCCAACGCCCTAAGCGGTGGGTTCGATGGGCGTGACGAGGACGCCTCTGTCCATGATCAGGTCTATGAGGCGCTGGCCACCCTGCTGATTCAGGGGCAGATTCCGCCGGGGAAGTCGGTCAGTTTGCGCACCCTGGCCAGCGGGCTGGGCGTTAGCCCCATGCCGGTGCGTGAGGCGGTGCGCCGCCTGATCGCGCAGAAGGCGCTTGAGCTTCAGCCATCGAATAAGCGCCTGCGTGTGCCCTCCCTATCCGAAGACCGCCTGAAACAGTTGATGATGGCGCGCCAGTGGGTTGAGCCGGAACTGGCCTTCCGCGCCGTGGCGGCGATGACGAGGGACACGATTGCCGAGCTGAAAGCCGACGATCAGCGCCTGATGGCGGCGCTGACCAAGGGCGATGTCGATGGCTATATGCAGGCCAACCACGCCTTTCATTTCCGCATCTACAGGCTGGCGCAGGCGGATCTGTTTCTCGATATGGCCAAGACGCTGTGGCTGCAATCGGGGCCGTTCATGCGTGTGGTCTTCGGGCGGCTAGGGACCGTGCAACTGCCGCAGGACCACCATCAGGAACTGATCCGCGCCTTTGAATCCGGCGATGCCGCGGCCGTGCGTCAGCATATGTCGGACGACGTGCACGAGGGCATGGAGCTGATGCTGGAGGCGTTGAAGAGGTAAACCTTTTCTTCTCCCTGTGCCGACGGCATGGGGGCAAGACCAGCGAAGGTGACAAGGGACGCGGCTGTTGACGTCTCCGAGTCACCGGCTCCCAACATCCGCTGTCCCTGCGCTTCGCGGATGGTCCCCCTCCCACGGCTGCGCCGCAGGCGGGAGATTAAGGCTTGACGACTGCGTTTGCGCCATGTTCCATTTGTGATCACAAATTGCCGGAGGTTTTGCCATGCTGCCCGCGCCGATTGCCACGTCTGCTGCCGACCTGTCCGGGGTGCTTGAAGCCCTGAAAGTCGTGTACAAGCCCGACAAGGCCTTTCTCGACGGGCAATGGACGGCGGCGGCGTCCGGTCGCACCTTCGATAATCATACTCCGCGCGACCATAGCCTTATCAACCGGCTGCCCGCCTGTGACGCCGCCGATGTTGATGCGGCGGTGCGCGCGGCGCGTCAGGCCTTTGAAGACGGGCGCTGGCACCACGTCGCGCCTAAGGCCAAGAAAAAGGTACTGCACGCCCTGGCCGATCTGATGACGGCGCACGCGGAAACTCTGGCCCTGCTAGAATGTCTTGATACGGGCAAGCCGATCCGCGATGCGCGCGCCGTCGATATCCCTTTGGCCATCAACAGCGTGCGTTACTATGCCGAGGCGCTCGACAAGATCTATGGCGAGGTGGCACCCGCCCCGCAGGGCCGTTTCTCCTATGCCGAACACGAGCCTCTGGGCGTCATCGGGGCCATTGTGCCGTGGAACTTCCCCCTGCACATGGCCATGTGGAAGGTCGCCCCGGCGCTGGCCATGGGTAATTCGGTGGTGCTCAAACCCGCCGAGCTGTCGTCCCTGACGGCGCTCTATGTGGCGGCGCTGGCCATCGAGGCCGGACTGCCCGCCGGGGTGTTCAATGTGGTAACCGGCTTCGGCCATGAGGCCGGGGACGCGCTGGCCCGCCATATGGAGGTCGATATGATCGCCTTTACCGGGTCGGGCCCGGTGGGGCGGCAACTGATGAAGGCGTCGGCCGAGTCGAACCTAAAGCGCGTCTCGCTGGAATTAGGGGGTAAGTCGCCTCAGATCGTCTTTGCCGACTGCCCCGACCTTGAAGCGGCAGCCCAGAACGCCGCCTGGGGCGTCTTCTACAATCAGGGTCAGGTGTGCACGGCGGCCTCGCGTCTATTCGTCGAAGCCGCCATCAAGGACGCCTTCCTCGAAAAGGTCATAACCGTGGCCAAGACCATCACGGTCGGCGATCCTTTCGATCCGCAAACCGCCTTCGGGGCGATGATTTCCGAGCGTCAGATGAACACGGCGCTCGACTATATCGCCAAGGGGCAGGCGGGGGGCGGCACGCTGCGGCTGGGTGGCGGCCGGGTCAGGCGCGACACCGGCGGCTTCTATGTCGAGCCGACGCTGATTGACGGCATCACGCCGGACAATGTGCTGGCCCGCGAAGAGGTGTTCGGGCCGGTCCTGTCGGTCCTGACCTTTGAGGGCGAAGCCGAGGCCTTGCGACTGGCCAACGATACCGTCTATGGGCTGGCCGCCGGGGTGTGGACGGCGGATGTCGGGCGCGCCATGCGGGCGGCGAAACAGCTCAAGGCCGGGCTGGTCTGGGTCAATGGCTGGGACGCCTGCGACATTACGCTGCCCTTCGGCGGCTTTAAACAGTCGGGCTTTGGTCGCGATCGCAGCCTGCACGCCCTATATAAGTATGCCGATCTGAAGTCCGTCTCGATCAGCTATACGGTATAAAGCCATGAAACTCACCCCCGCCATTCTCGACATCCTCGGCGACGCCATCAGCCAGACGCCGCCCGCCTATAAGGCGTTTGCCTCCTACAACCCTTCGACCGGCGAGGTGCTGGCCTATGTGCGTGATATGGGCGCTGCGGAGACTGAGGCCGCCATCGCTGCCGCTCAGGCCGCCATGCCCGAATGGGCCGCCAAAACCGCCAAGGAACGCGCCAAAATTCTGGAAAAATGGCACGATCTGCTGATGCAGAATCAGGAGGCGCTGGGCCTTCTGGTATCACTGGAGCAGGGTCGGGCGATCAAGGAAGCGCGCGGCGAAGTGGCCTATGCGGGGGGCTTCATCGAATGGTTCGCCGAAGAGGGCAAGCGCGCCTATGGCCGCACCATACCGGCCCCGGTGGCGGGCAAACAATTGCTGACCATTCAACAGCCGATAGGCGTGGTCGGCGCCGTGACCCCGTGGAACTTCCCCCTGTCGATGATCACGCGCAAGCTGGGGCCGGCGCTGGCCGCCGGGTGTGCTGCGGTGCTGAAGCCCGCCGAAGACACGCCCCTGAGCGCGCTGGCGCTGAAGCAACTGGCCGACAGGGCCGGGGTGCCAGAAGGCCTGATCCACATTGTGACGGCGGCCACCGGGGCCGAGGTGGGTAAGGTCCTGACCACCGATCCGCGCATCAAAAAGTTCTCCTTCACTGGGTCCACGCCGGTCGGCAAAAAACTCTATGAACAGTGCGCCTCGACCATCAAGAAGATCTCGCTGGAGCTGGGCGGCAATGCGCCGGTGGTGGTATTTGACGACGCCGACCTCGATATCGCGGTCCCGGCGACGGCCCTGTCGAAGTTCCGCAATTCGGGGCAAACCTGCGTCTGCGCCAACCGCATCTTCGTGCAGCGCGGCATCTATGACGCCTTTGTCGAACGTCTGACCGCCGAAGCCAAACGTCTGCAACTCGGGCCGGGCTGGGAAGAGGGCACAGGCCTTGGGCCGCTGATCAATCAGAAGGCGGCGACCAAGGTGACGCAACTGGTTGACGACGCGGTGGCGAAGGGCGCTAAGGTCGTGCTGGGCGGTAAGGTCGATGAGACTCAGGGGCCGTTGTACTTCCCGGCGACCATCCTGACCCACGTGCCGCGTGAGGCCCGCATGTTCGATGAGGAAATCTTCGGACCCGTGGCGGCGCTCTATCCGTTCGACACCGAAGACGAAGGGATCGCTCTGGCCAATGACACGCCATTCGGTCTGGCGGCCTATGCCTTCACGACGGACATCAAACGCGGCTGGCGCGTCACGCAGGGCATTGAGGCGGGCATGGTCGGCCTCAATGACGGGGTCATGTCCACCGAGGTCGCGCCCTTTGGCGGGGTCAAGGAATCGGGTCTGGGCCGCGAAGGCGCGGTCGAAGGCCTTGAGGAATTTCTGGAGACCAAGTTCATCAGCTTCGGGGGGCTGGGTTGACGTCTCTGTCTGACTTCCTCGCTGAACAAAAGCGCCTGTTCACCGCCACCCACCCGAAAACGGTCGCTCTGGCCGAAGCGGCCAAGGGTATGTGGCGCGGCGGCGTGCCGATGCACTGGATGCACGACTGGGCCTCGCCCGTGCCGCTGTATGCTGAACGGGCCAAGGACGCGACCCTGTGGGACGTCGATGGCCACGCCTATGACGACTTCTGTCTGGGTGACACCCCTTCCATGTTCGGCCACGGGCGCGAGGAACTGCAACGCGCCATCGCCGCCCAGGCCGGGCAGGGGGTGGGTTTCATGCTGCCGACCCGCTCCAGCCTGGAGGTAGGTCAGCTTCTGAAAGACCGCTTCGGCCTGCCGGTATGGCAGTGTGCCACCACGGCGTCTGACGCCAATCGCGCCGTCATCCGCTGGGCGCGGGCCATCACCCGTCGCGCCAAAATCCTGTTTATCGACGGGGCCTATCACGGCATGGTCGATGACGCCTTTGTGGTGCTGAAGGACGGGCAGATCGTCCATAAAACCGGTCTGATCGGGCAGGTCGCCGACCTGACGCAGCACAGCGTCGTCGTGCCGTTTAACGACCTAGCGGCGCTGGAGGCGGCGTTGCGCACCGGTGAGATCGCCGCCGTCATGCTCGAACCCGTCATGACCAATTGCGGCATGATCCTGCCGATTGAGGGCTATCATGAGCGCCTGCGCACCCTGTGTGACGAGACGGGCACGCTGCTGGTTTACGATGAGACGCACACCCTGTCGTCCGGCTTTGGCGGCTATGTGCGCGAACACGGTCTGCGCGCCGACGTCCTGACCGTAGGCAAGGCCATTGCCGGAGGCGTGCCGGCCGCCGTGTGGGGCGTGACCGCCGAGGTCGCCGCGCGCATGGACGCCACTCAGGCGGCCATCGGGCCGGGGTCGTCCGGCATAGGCACCACCTTGTCCGGCAACGCACTCGCCATTGCGGGCATGAAGGCCATGCTGAGCGAGGTCATGACCCCGGACGCCTACGCCTGGATGCAGGCCGGGGCCGAAACCCTTGTGACGAGGCTGCGGGCCGTCATTGCGCAGCATCAGGTGCCGTGGTCGGTGGTGCATGTGGGCGCGCGGGCCGAGCTGGTCTTCGCCGATCCGGCCCCGCAAAACGCCGCCGACATGCGCCGCGCGCTGGACCCGCACCTGCTGGAGGTCCTGCACCTCTATCTGATCAATCGCGGGGTGCTGATCGCGCCCTTCCACAATATGATGCTGATTTCGCCCAAAACCCCACCGGAGGCCATTGACCGCCTCGTGGCGGCGGTGGAAGGGTTTATCACTGAGTACAAGCGTTTTTAAACCGACCTCCCCAGCTTGCTGGGGGAGTAGGAAGGATCGAACATGTCTTTACCGCCACACCCCATGGTCGCCACCGTTGATGAGGCCAAGGCCTTTCTGGAGGCCCACCCGCACATCAACTACTTCGAGATACTGTTCACCTCGATGACCGGGGTGCCGCGCGGCAAACGTCTGCGTCGTCACGAGCTTTTGCCCATCTACGAATATGGCCGCTTCCTGCCTGGTTCGATTCTGGTGGTCGATACGCTGGGGGCCGATTGCGAAGAGACCGGCCTTGTCTGGGAAGACGGCGACGCCGATCGCGTGGCGCGACCGGTGCCGGGGACGCTCACGCCCGCGCCGTGGCTGGGGGACGATGTGGGGCAGGTGATGCTCTCGCTCTATGAGCTGGACGGCACGCCCAACGACCTCGATCCGCGCCATGTCCTGCAACGGGTGCTCGACCGCTATGAGGCAGATGGCCTGACGCCGGTGGTGGCCTGCGAGCTGGAATACTACCTCGTCGATATCGAGCGGGGTCACAACGGCGAGTTGGTGCCCGCCGCCGGCTTCAACACCGGCCAGACGCCCAAGGGGATTCAGGTCTATGGCCTGCCCGAAGTCGAAGCGCACGGTGAGTTTTTCCGCACTCTGTGGGAGACAGCCGATGTGATGAACATCCCGCTGGAAGGGGCGATTTCCGAATTTGCCCCCGGTCAGGTCGAGCTGACCCTGAAGCACAAGCCGGACGCGCTGCGCGCCGCCGACGATGCGGTTCTCTACAAGCGCATGGCCAAGGGCGTGGCGCTCAGCCTCGGCATCGAAGCGACCTTTATGGCCAAGCCGTGGGCCGATCGCGCAGGCTCCGGCTTCCACGTCCACGTCTCGGTGGCGGATAAGGACGGCAAAAACCTCTGTGCCGACGCCCATCCGGAAGGCTCGCCCCTGCTCAAGCACATGATCGGCGGTATGAAGGATCATCTGGCCGACTGCATGGGCATCCTTGCGCCGGGCGCCAACAGCTATAAGCGCTTCAAGGCCAATTCCTACGCCCCTGTGGGCCTGACCTGGGGCGTCAATAACCGCACGGTGAGTTTGCGTGTCACCGCTGGCCCCGCCCATACGCGCCACGTCGAACACCGCGTCGCCGGGGCCGATGGCAACCCCTATCTGGTGCTGGCGGCCATTCTGGCCTGCGCCCACCACGGCCTGACGCAGAAGATCGACCCCGGCCCCGCCGTGGTCGGCAATGGCTATGCGGTGGCCGCCGAAACCGGCGCGACGCTGCCTACCAACTGGTTCGCCGCGGTCGAGTATCTCGACCGGTCTCAGGTGCTGCGCGACTATCTGGGCGAGCGTTTCATTGAGATGTACGTCAGGGTCAAAAAGACCGAACAGGCGCGTTTCTTCGAGGAAATCACCGAACTGGACTACGACTGGTACTTAAGAAACGCCTGAGACGTGCGGGCGGCAAGAAATATGACGCATTTGCGAACGTGATCACAGTTGCCGGTTGACAGAAACCCAATCCCGTATTCTGTTAACTTATCTTCATATTCAGGCGGGGCTGGATAGGTCTTCGCACTGAGGTTTACGCACCCCGCCCCGTCCTGCACCGACGGGCCGAAACCGAAGGAGACCGGACATGAGTTCATCGCGCCATATGAAAAGTTTTGGGGCATCGCGTCGTTCCTTGCTGCAAGGCCTGGGGGCCGCGGCGGTGGGCATCAGTTTCGGCGGCCTGTCGGCCTGTTCGCAGGGGGCCAGCACCTCTGGCGGCGAAGGCAACAAGCTGAACTTCTACAACTGGGACACCTATATCGGCACCCATACGCTGGCCGACTTCAAGAAGGCCGCCGGTATCGACGTCAACATGTCGATCTTTGCCACCAATGACGAGTTGTTTGCCAAGATGAAGACCGGTAATTCCGGCTTCGATGTTATCGTCCCGTCCAACGACTTCGTGGAGCGTCTGTCGCAGGCCGATCTGCTGCTGCCGCTCGATCACACCAAGCTGCCCAACCTAAAGAATATCGACCCGGCCTTCATGGATGTGCCCTATGATCCGGGCCGCAAATGGTCGGCCCCCTATACCTGGCTGGTGCTGGGTATCGGCTATCGCAAGTCGAAAATGCCGGCGGGCTTCAAGCCGGATTCGTGGAAGTATCTGTTCGAGTCCGACCAGTTCAAGGGCAAGATCGCCGTATTGTCTGAGGCGGGCGATATGATCCGCCTGGGAGCCAAATATCTCGGCCACTCGGTCAACGGCCTCGATCAGGCGACCATCGACAAGGTCACCGCCATGCTGATCAAGCAGAAGCCCAATATCAAGGCCTTCCACGAAGACAATGGTCAGGACATGCTGTTGTCGAAGGAGGTCGATCTGGTCCTCGAATACAATGGCGACATCGCTCAGGTGAAGACCGAGGACGACGATATCGACTTCATCATCCCCAAGGAAGGCTCGCAGCTCAATTCGGACAACTGGTGCATCCCCAAGGATTCGGCGCGTCCGGACAATGCGCACAAGTTCATCAACTACATGATGGATGCGCAGGCCTCGAAGCACATTTTTGAGACCATCCTCTATCCGACGACCAATGCCGCCGCCAAGGCGCTGATGCCGGACAGCTACAAGAACAACCCCATCATCTTCCCGACAGCCGAAGAACTGGCGCGCTGCGAATACGCGGCCTTCGACGCGTCCAAGGCGCAAGTTTATGAAGACGCCATGACCAAGATCAAGGCCGCCTGATACCCATAACCGCCGCAGGTGCCCGCATCTGCGGCGGTTCGGCTTTTGTGTGTGCAAAGGGGACTGCCTATGGAACAGAGCTGGCGTCAGGCCAAGGGACTTTTTGCCGCCCTGATGAGCGCACCGCTCATCTGGCTGGTCTTCTTCTTCTTCGTGCCGCTGGGGATCGTCTGGCTCTACAGCTTCGGTGAAAACCGCGGCCTGATCGACATTGCCTTCACGGGGACGTGGAGCAACTACGCCAAGGCGTTGGAGCCGCTCTACCTCGGCATCTTCGTCAAGTCCCTGTGGGTGGCGGCCCTGACCACCTTCCTCTGTGTGGTGATCGGCTTTCCGGTGGCGCTGGCCATCACCTTTTCGCCCGACAAGTGGAAGCCGTGGCTTTTACTGCTGGTCATGCTGCCCTTCTGGACCAATCTGCTGATCCGCACCTATGCCTTAATCGCGGTCCTGCGCAGCGAGGGCTATGTCAATCAGACCTATCGGTTTCTGTGGGAGAATGCGTCGGGCCTGATGACCCTGATCGGGCTTCAGCCGCTGGGCACGTTTCAGCCGCTGGAGTTGCTCTATAATAACTTCGCCGTGGTGCTGGGTCTGGTCTATGTGCATCTGCCGTTCATGATCCTGCCGCTCTATTCGACGCTCGACCGGCTGGACCGTTCACTGCTGGAAGCCTCGCTTGATCTGGGGGCCGGTCATATCCGCACCATGTTCTCCATCGTCATCCCGCTGGCCGGGGCGGGGATAGCGTCGGGCGTGCTGATCACCTTTATCCCGGCGCTGGGAGCCTATCTGACGCCCGACCTTCTGGGCGGCACGGACTCGCAGATGATCGCCAATGTGATCGAAAGCCAGTTCAAGCGCGCCAATAACTGGCCGTTCGGCGCGGCCCTGTGCTTCATTCTGGTCTATCTGACCTTTATCGGTATCGCCATTCAGGGCCTGCTCGACAGCTCGGCGAAGAAGCGGGGGATGGCATGAGCGACTCAGCTTCCGTCAGGGCCACGCCGGTGGAAAAAGAGCGTCCTGTGAAGGAGCGTCCCGGTCCCCTGGACTATATGCGCCGCTGGCCCATTCAGGCCTGGCTGATCGCGGTGACCGTCTTCCTGTACGCGCCGCTGATCTCGCTGATGGTGTTCTCTTTCAATGACTCAAAGCGTAACGTCGTATGGCAAGGCTTCACGCTGAACTACTATGCCAAGGCTCTGACCAATTCGAGTTTGATCGAGGCCTTTACCAACTCCATCGTCATCGCGCTGTTTTCGACCGTTATTTCGGTGATCGTGGGGGCCATGGCGGCGATTGCCCTGTGGCGGTTCCGTTTTGCCGGCCGCACGGCCTTCGACGCGGGCATGGCCATCCCCATCGTGGTGCCGGAAATCTGCATGGGCGTCGGGATGCTGGTCTTCTTTGCCAAAATCTTCCCCTGGCCGCAGGGTTTGCCGTGGCCGCTCAATCTGGGGGCCATCATTATCGCCCACGTCTCGTTCAGCTTCCCCTTCGTAGCGGTGGTGGTGCGCGCACGTCTCGCCTCGTTTAACCGTGAGCTTGAGGAGGCCGCCAAGGATCTGGGGGCCAGCGAATGGCGCACTCTGATGGACGTGCTGGTGCCGCATATCCAGCCGTCGCTGATCGCCGGCGCCCTTCTAGCCTTCACCCTGTCGCTCGATGATTTCGTCATCACCTTCTTCACCTCCGGACCCGACACTGTGACCTTCCCGGTGAAGATCTATTCGATGGTGCGCTTCTCGGTGACGCCTGAGGTCAACGCCGCCTCAACCATACTGATCGTGGTGACGGTCCTGCTCACCTTCCTCGCCTTGAAATTCCAGGGGACCAGCGCCCTGACCGCCGGCCACGGCCCCGAAAAGAAGTGACGGAGACATACTGATGTCCGAAGAGAAGACCATCATCAGCTTCGAGAACGTCTCCAAGCGCTTTGGCAAGAATACCGCCGTGGACAATGTGTCGCTTGACATCAAGGAGGGCGAATTTTTCTCCCTGCTCGGTCCGTCGGGCTGCGGCAAGACCACGCTGTTGCGTATGCTGGCCGGGTTTGAGATGCCGTCTGAGGGCCGTATCCTGATCGACGGCAAGGACGTTTCGACCACACCGCCGAACAAGCGCCCGGTGAACATGGTGTTTCAGTCCTACGCCGTCTTCCCGCACATGAGCGTGCTCGATAACGTCGCCTATGGCCTGAAGATGGACGGCGTACCGCTCGCTGAGCGCCGTCAGCGTGCCGAGGAAGCGCTGGAGCTGGTCAAGCTCGGTGGCTTCGGCGAGCGTAAGCCCGACCAGATGTCGGGCGGTCAGCGGCAGCGCGTGGCGCTGGCCCGCGCGCTGGTCAAAAAGCCCCGCGTTCTGCTGCTCGATGAGCCCCTGTCGGCGCTCGATGCCAAGCTGCGCGACGCCATGCGCACCGAACTGGCGCTTTTGCAAGAGAAGGTCGGCATCACCTTCATCATGGTCACCCACGATCAGGACGAGGCGCTGGCCATGGCCACGCGCTGTGCCGTGATGAACCGCGGCCTGCTGCAACAGGTGGCCACGCCCTTTGACCTCTATGAGTTCCCCAATTCGCGCTTTGTCGCCGACTTTATCGGCAGCGTGAACCTGTTTGAAGGCACGCTCGACGTCGATGAGCCGGACCACGCCATCATCAACAGCCGTGACATCGGCCCCATCTATCTCGACCACGGGGTGACCGGCGCGACCGGGGCAACCGTGTGGGCGGCGCTGCGTCCGGAAAAGATCGAGATGGAAAAGTTCGATCACAAGCCGACCAAGATGGAAGACGCCCCGGAAGGCTATAACATCGTCGCCGGGACTATCCGCCTGATGACCTATCTGGGGTCGGAAACGGTCTATGAGGTCGAGCTGGAAAGCGGCCGCATGGTCAAGGTCTTGCGCTCCAACCTGACGCGCTGGGATCAGGAAGACTTCACCTGGGACGAAAAGGTGTGGCTGTCATTCAACGCCTGCGCCCCGGCGGCCTTGCTGAGCTAAACGTTCTTATACCTCCTTGGCTATGCCGGGGAGGTATAGGTTCAGGCAAGCCGCACAAAAAACAGCACCCACATCGTCAGAAGCACCGTCACCGACCCCGCAAAGGCCAGCAAGCGGAAGAGGATGTGGTTGATCGTAACATGGATCAGGCTGTGGAGGATACGTAAGCCCACATAGGCCCAGGCCAGTATCAGTTGCACATCGCTGACCGTTTTCGTGACAAACAGCAACACGCAAATCACATAGAACAGCACCGGCAGTTCAAACAGGCTCGAATAGTTGCGGCTGATCAGGCGGCTCTGCTTCGGCACCCGCTCGCTTTCGCCAAAGGCAAAGTCGCGCGGCGTCACCTGTCCGGCCTTCGCGGCGGCGATGCGCGTAATCAGAATACCGCTCAGCATGACAAAGGTGAGGGCGGCCAGCGCGCCCATCGGCCACAGAATCAGAAGCGTATTGGGCATGGACCCTCCGTTTTCATCTTTTTGAGCATGACACGATCCGCCGCTTTCGGCTACTGACGCCTCATGACCGGCGCGGCTGCCATGCGTGCGGCCCCATCCGAAAGCTGTGCCATGCTGACCGCCCTGTTTCGCC
Source organism: Asticcacaulis sp. DW145 (assembly GCF_037101385.1). Lineage (NCBI taxonomy): Bacteria > Pseudomonadati > Pseudomonadota > Alphaproteobacteria > Caulobacterales > Caulobacteraceae > Asticcacaulis > Asticcacaulis sp. DW145. Next base: position 720,296 of record NZ_AP029024.1, read on the forward strand.
GTTTTGAGCGCCTGATCGACCCATTCCGGCCCTATCTGGAAACGACCCCGCCGGCGTCGATCGTGCCCTATTTTCTCGTCTATCTACGTCAGACCTGGCCCGTCTTCGCCGGCGTGCTGGCGGCGGGCCTCTTGGTCACCCTGACCGAGGTGATGATCTTCCGCTTCATCGCCGACATAGTGGATATTCTCAACACCACAAAGCCGTCGCAGCTTTGGGCGCAGCACGGGCACTATTTTATCGCCATGCTGCTGTTGTTAGGTCTTGGCTGGCCGCTGCTGGTGCTGATCCAGTCGCTTCTGCTGCAACAGGGGGTGACGACCAACTTCCCGGCCCTGATCCGCTGGCAGTCGCACCGCCACGTGGTGCGTCAGTCGATGAGCTTTTTCTCCAACGACTTTGCCGGTCGCGTGGCGTCCAAGGTCGTCGATAGCGCGTCGAGCGTGCGCAACACCTTGATTACCCTGTGCGACACCTTCCTCTACGTGCTGGTCTATTTCTCCAGTGCCCTCTACATGTTCTTTCAGGCCGATATCCGCCTGATCGTGCCGCTGAGCCTGTGGCTGATCGTCTATGGCCTGATCTGCTGGCGCTTTGTGCCCAAGCTGTCGAGCGCCTCTGAGCAGGCCTCCGAAGCCCGTTCGGCGCTGGTCGGTCGCGTGGTCGATAGCTACACCAATATCCAGACTGTCAAGCTGTTCGCCGACCCGTCGCGCGAAGACGCCTATGTTCGTGAGGCGCTGGAAGACAATACGGCCAAATGGCAGCAGCAACAGCGCCTGATCACGCGGCTGGATATCCTTGTGGCCTGTCTCAATGCCGCCCTTCTGCTTTCGACCGGCGTGCTGGCCGTGTGGCTGTGGGGGCAGGGGCTGATCACCGTCGGGGCCATCGCCCTGGTCGGCGCCTTGACGCAGCGCGTGCTCAACATGTCCGGCTGGGTGATGTTTCAGGTCACCAGCCTGTTTGAAAACATCGGCACGGTGCAGAACGGCATCGAGACCATCGCCAGAGCCCACAGCGTCAGCGACGCCCCGGACGCCAAAGCGCTGAGCGTCACGACGGGAGAGGTGCAATTTGACCGCATCCGCTTCAATTACGCCGAAGGCAAACCGGCGCTGAATGGCATCGACCTGACCATCGCGCCGGGCGAAAAGATCGGGCTGGTCGGGCCGTCCGGCGCGGGCAAATCGACGCTGGTCAATGTCTTCCTGCGCCTCTACGACCTCAGCGAAGGCCACATCCGGATCGACGGGCAGGACATTGCGCACGTCACGCAGGACTCCCTTCGCGCCCATATCGGCATGGTGACGCAGGATACGTCTTTGCTGCACCGCTCGATCCGCGCCAATATTGCCTATGGCCGGCCAGGGGCCTCTGATGAAGAGATCATCGAAGCCGCCCGCCGCGCCCACGCCTGGGACTTCATCCCCGACCTGCGCGACAATAAGGGTCGCTCCGGCCTTGATGCCCATGTGGGCGAGCGCGGCGTCAAGCTGTCCGGGGGGCAGAGACAGCGCATCGCCATCGCCCGCGTCCTGCTCAAAAACGCCCCCATCCTGATCATGGACGAAGCCACGGCGGCGCTCGATTCCGAGGTCGAAGCCGCCATTCAGGACAGCCTGATCGAACTTATGGCCGACAAGACGGTCATCGCCATCGCGCACAGGCTTTCCACTATCGCTCGGATGGACCGGCTGGTGGTGTTGGAAGAGGGGCGGATTATTGAAACCGGCACCCACGCCGAGCTTCTGGCGGCGCAGGGCCTCTATGCCCGCTTGTGGGCCCGCCAGACCGGTGGCTTTATCGCGGAGTGATTCGCGCTCGCGGCAGCGTTTGTCTCCTCCCGGTGCCGAAGGCCGGGTGAGGAGAGGTGCGCGTTGTCTCCTCCCTACGGCAAGCCGTGGGGAGGAGGAAGGGCCGCTGAACAACGCCACCGCCTAACACCGCGAATATGGCTTGAACCGCGACGGCTTTCGCGTCCATAAGCGGGCCAGAACAAGGAACACGACTCATGATGAAACACCTGATCGTCATGCGCCACGGCAAGGCCGAAAAGGACAGCGCGTCGGGCGAGGATTTCGAGCGCAATCTGATGCAGCGCGGCTTGCGCGAGGCCGCCGCCGTCGCCGAGGCGCTGAAAGCGCGCGGCCTCAAACCCGACTACGCGCTGGTCTCCGCCGCCCACCGCACGCACCAGACCTTCGAGGCCGTCAAGGGCGTGCTGGGTGACATAGCCGGTGAGGTGCGTGACGACATGTTCAATATGGGCGCGTCCGACCTGCGCCGTCTGGTCGAAGCGCACGAAGGGGCGGGCGATTGCCTGCTGATCATCGGGCACAATCCCGGCGTTCAGTATCTGGTGGTCGACTATATGACCGAAGGCGCGGCGTCTCAGGTCGATATCGACCGGGCGCGCGGCTCGTATCCGACGGCCGCCGCAACGGTGTTTACGGTCGATGTGGCCGGTCGCCCGATCTTCGATGACCTGCTAAAGCCCAAAGACCTGATCGGGGGCGAGTGATGGACCTCTACCGGCTGGCGCTGAAACCGCTGCATCTTCTGGAGGCCGAAGACGCCCATGCGGCGACGATTCTGGCGCTGAAATCGGGCCAGATACTTAATTTAGGGCCGCGCTCCAGCTATGATCCGCCGGAGCTGCGCACGGACATCGCTTTTAAGGGCGGGGCGCTGGCCGTGCGCAACTGCGTTGGCCTGGCCGCCGGGTTTGACAAGAATGCCGATGTGCCGCTGGCCATGAGCCGCGCCGGCTTCGGCTTTGTCGAATGTGGTACGGTGACGCCGTTGCCGCAGGCCGGGAATCCGCGCCCGCGTCTGTTCCGCCTCAGTGAAGACGAGGCGGTAATCAACCGTATGGGCTTCAACAACAAGGGGCTTGAAGTCTTTGCCAGCCATCTGGAGCGTTATCAGGGCCGCGCCTCGGCGCCGGTTCTGGGAGCCAATATCGGGGCCAACAAGGACGCTACGGATCGTATGGCCGATTACGTCACGGGCCTGAAACGCCTGTGGGGCCTGTCGTCCTATTTTACCGCCAACATCTCCTCGCCCAATACGCCGGGCCTGCGCGCCTTGCAGGGGCGGGCGCACCTCGATGAGCTGCTGGGGCAGATTGCGACGACGCGCGCCGATCTGGTGCGGGTGACGGGTAACAACTATCCGATTTTCCTCAAGATCGCGCCTGACCTCAGCGAGGAAGAAATCGCCGATGCGGTCGAAGCGACTATCGCGCACGGGCTCGATGCGCTGATCGTCTCCAACACCACGATCGAGCGGCCGGAGTCTCTGCGCTCAGCTCTGGCGACGGAAACGGGCGGGCTGTCGGGCGCGCCGCTATTCGGTCTTTCGACCTCGGCCTTGCGTAGCGCCTATAAGGTGGCGGCGGGGCGGCTGACCCTGATCGGGGCGGGCGGCATTGCCTCCGGGGCCGATGCCTATGCCAAGATCCGCGCCGGGGCGTCGCTGGTGCAGCTCTATTCGGCGCTGGTCTATAAGGGGCCGGGGCTGATTGATGAGATCAAGCGCGATCTGGTGCAGCGCCTGCACGCCGATGGCCTGACGCATGTGTCCCAGGCGGTGGGTTCGGGGGCTTAAGTTTGGGCCCCCACCCCCATCTGCGCTTCGCTTGATGGTCCTAACGCTGACGAAAGCTATACTTTCGCTGTCGCTATACCCCAGCAAGCTGGGGAGGTGTGATCAAGGTTCCATCCGGTTAGCCGTGAGTCGGGCCATGGCGCAGATAAACAGTACAAAGATCAGGTTGTTCTGCCCCAGGATGAAGCTTTCGGACAGGATCAGGAAGCTGAAGATGCACAGGCTCAGCACTGAGAAATAACCGTCGCGGACCCGCGCGAAGCGGAACACGCCGCAGAAAAAGGTCGCCGCCAGACAGGCCGCGAACAGGATCACCCCCACCCAGCCCAGTTGCACCAGCAGGTCCAGCCAGCCATTGTGCGCCGACGGCACGTCCCAGTGCGTCTCCTTCTTGACGATCTGGTTGGGGATGGAGTCCGGGCCCCAGAAGGCCTTATAGCCATAGCCGAGCCACGGCCGCTGATCCGAGAGCCGTAATAAGGAGTCCCAGATGGCCGTGCGCCCAGTCAGCGTCGGGTCCTTGCCCAGTGCCTTGAACACCGCTTCCGGCATCACAAAAAAGACCGCGCCGCCGATCAGCGCACAGGTGGCCGCGCCCCAGACAAACAGTACGCCGCGTACCCCGCCGCTGCGTAATGCCGAAAGGACCGGCATTGCCGCCAGCGCCAGCAAACAGGCCAGCAGCGAAGTCTTTGAGCGCGACATGATAATCAGGAAGAAGATCAGGGCCGCCGCCCCGATCCACAGGCCGCGCCGCTGCGGCAGGGTGAAGGCGCTGGCGCAGCAGGCCACAAAGCCGAAGGTCATCAGGGCCGCCATCTGGTTCTTTTCGTGCCACAGGCCGCGCCATGCCCCGGCATTGATGTCGTGATGCACGCCCATGGCGGGGTAGAAGAGGGCGGCCAGAATACTGCCGACGGCCAGTACGGAGAAGGTGCCGCCGACGATTTGCGTCAGGTCGCTGCCCTTGAAACGCGCCCCCAAATAGAGGCCGAAGAGAATGGTGAAGGCCAGCGCCAGTGAGCGGCGGCTCGTCACCTCCGGATTTATCGACCACCAGCCGGAGGCATAGCACAGGGCCACCAGCGCCGCACCCATACCCAGAGCGGGCAGAATGCGCAGGAAACGGTCGGCGCGGATCAGGCTGAGCAGCAGGGTCAGTCCATAGACGGGCAACCACAAAAGGCGCATCCACGACACTTCGCCACCGTTTTCCTGATTGGGGGCAAATAGCGGCGCCCACAGGGCTTCGGAAAACATGAAGACGCAGAAGGCCGCCAGCAGAGCTTCGAGGCGAAAAATGACCAGAGCCGGGCCGCTCAGCGGCGGTTCCGGCGTTTCGTTTGCGCCTCCCGGCCCCTTGGCGGGGGACGGGCGCACATAGTCGTCGCGTTCGTAGGCGGGGATGGCGGGCATGGGCGTCCAGTAGCGAGCCCCTGACCCTAACACCGAAATGTCAAAATGCGCTTAAATTCGCCGTCCGGCCAAGCCCGTCACCTCCGCGCCGCCACTATAGTCAGAGGCGGCGCTGTAGCGGCATGTCGGCGCATCCCAATTAAAACGGTGAAAACTTTTCCATCAGGTTTTGCGTCGCCGGTGCGGCCATCATGCGGCTGACGTCGCCGCGCCCGCCATAGGAGATGCGCGCTTCGGCCAGTTGCGTATGCTTGATGATATTGGCCGAGGAGATGTCCTGCGGATTGACGATGCCGGAGACGATCAGTTCGCGCACCTCGCGGTCGGTGCGCACCTCCTGAGAGCCCTGAATGATCAGATTGCCGTTGGGCAGCACGCCGGTGACGATGGCGGCGACGGTGAGCGAGATCTTTTCCGAGCGGTTGACGCTGCCGCTGCCGGAAAATTCGGTGGAGGAGTTGTTCGACAGGCCAGACGAAGGATTGTACTCACTGGGCAGAATTTTCCCAAGAGACGATTCCAGACCGAACACCTTGGGGATGGCCCCGCTGTATTTGCCGTCACGCTTGCGTGAGGTGGTGTTCTGGGTCTGCGCCTTGTCGTCGATGTCGATGGTTACGGTCAGGATGTCGCCGACGTGGCGGGCGCGCTGGTCCTTGAAGAAGGCCTTGGCCCCCGTGCGCCACAGCGAATTGGCCGAGGCCGAGGTCGATTCCGGCGTGGCATAGATCTGCTGCTGCGGCACCAGTTGTGCCGGAAAGCCCATCGGTTGCAGGGACGGGCCGTTGACGGCTTCGTTGACGCTGGCGCAACCCGACAGGGCGGCGGCAGACAGGGCAGCAACGGTGACAAGAACGGGGAAACGCATGGGTCTGCCTTAACGGGAGGAATAGAGGGCGCGGGCGCGCAGGTTTTGGGCCGTGTCGCCGGCGGCGGCGCTGCCCGGACCGGTGACGACGGCCTCGATGAGCTTTTTCGACTGCGGGTTCTGCACAAGGATCAGGTCGCCGATCGCGCCGTCCTTCTGGGCCGGGCCGGTCATGGACAGGCTGATGCCGTTGAGCTGCCAGCTGACCTTGACCATTTCGGTGCGCTTCACCACCACCGGGGCGGTCAGGTCGCCGGGGCGCACGACGCCCCCTTCGCGCACGGGTGTACGCACCGTCTTGCCGATGGCGGTTTCGGGATCGCTGATCAGGCTGCCGCCGGTCAGATGCGCCTGCACCGGCTGCCAGGCGATGTCGGTCGGCGCCACGATCTCCCCGGCGCTGAGGGCGCGGGTGAAGACCAGAACCTCCTTGGTGCGCCCGGCCTCGGCGCGGATCTGCGTCGCAGACGCCCCATCGGCCCCGGCGCGGATCTGCGTCGCAGACGCCCCATCGGCCCCGGCGCTGACGATAATGCGGCGCAGCCCCTGCGGATTGGGCCAGGACTGACCGGCCTGACGCGCCCGGGCCTGCACCTCACCGGCATCGAGGACAGCGATGGGCCCGACGCGTGTGCCCACCACCACATCGGCAGCGGGGCCCGCATTGTCGAACAGGTCGCCCAACGTGATCCGACCGTCGCCATCGGTCACCTGCGCCTTCAGAACCAGTGTGTCCTGCGCCTGAACGGGGGCGGCGGTAAGTCCGAGCAGGCTGAGGGCCGCGGCCCCGGTCAGCATCAGCATATAGACCGAACGGTGCATGGGTGGCCCCTATCAGCTGCGGAGGTTGCTGGTCACCGACAGCATGTCGTCGGCGGTCTTGATGACCTTCGAATTCATTTCGTAGGCGCGCTGCGCGACGATCAGGGAGGTGATTTCCGACACCGCATCGACGTTGGAGGCTTCGGTATAGCCCTGCATCAGGGTGCCGAAGCCGACACTGCCCGGCGTGCCGATATTGGCCGCACCCGACGCACCGGACTCCAGAAACAGGTTGTCGCCGATGGCATCGAGGCCTGCTTCGTTGAAGAAACTGGCGATCTGAAGCTGACCGACCACAGTGGGGGCCGTGACCCCGTCCTGCGTGACCGAGACCTGACCGGTCTTGGAAATGGTCACTTCCTTGCTGTCCTGCGGCAGGGTGATCTGCGGCTGAACCAGGTAACCGTCATCGGTGACCAGTTGCCCCTGATCGTTGACGGCAAAGTTCCCGGCACGGGTATAGGCGGTTTCGCCCGACGGCATCAGCACCTGAAAATAGCCGCGGCCATCGACCATGATGTCGTAAGGATTGTCGGTACGGGTGGGTGAGCCCTGCGTCAGGATGCGATAGACGCTGCCGGTCTTCACACCCCCGCCGACCTGAATACCGGTGGGCACGACCGTGCCGGCCTCTGACGACTGCGCGCCCATGCGCTCGACATTCTGATACAGCAGGTCCTGAAACTCGGCCCGCTGCTTCTTGAAGCCGACCGTGTTCATGTTGGCGATGTTGTGCGAGATGGTATCGACATTGAGCTGCTGAGCCGACATGCCGGTGGTGGCGGTTCTCAAAGCACGCATGGGTTATACTCCTTAAGCCGCCTTACCCAAGCGCTCGACGGCGCTGCGGTTCAGTTCGGCCTGTTGTTCGATGATCTTGCTGACCGAGGCATAGGCGCGGTTGATTTCGACCAGTCGGGTGACTTCGCTCAGGGCGTTGACGTTTGAATTTTCGATCATCCCCTGCCGCAGGCGCACATCGGTGGCCGGGTCGGGCGGGGTGTTGGTGGTGGCGCGGAAACGATTATCGCCTTGTTTTTGCAGGGCCGACAGGCTGGCGAATCGCACCACATTGATCTTGCCAATGCGGATCGAGCCGTCGGTGCTGCGCTGCGAGACCACGCCGTCAGCGGAGATGGAGGGGGCACCGAATTCGGGGTTGAGGCGGATTTCGCCGCCGTCGCCCTGCACGGGCAGGCCGTCACCGGTGACCAGCACGCCCTGCGGCGACACGGTAAAGGCACCGTCGCGGGTATAGAGCGGGCCATTGGCGCCGTTAATGACGAAAAACGCCCCTTCGCCTTCGATGGCCACGTCGTAATCCCCGCCCGTCGGGGTCAGGGCCCCTTGCGAAAAGTCGCGCCCGACGCCCTTGTCATAGGCAAAATTGGCCGGGGCCTTGATCGGCAGGTTGTAGGCGGGGCGGCCCTCTTCGGGTTCGATCAGCAACTGCTCGAACTTGTAGCCATTGGTGTTCATGTTGGCCAGATTGTTGGCCGTTACGTCCAGTTCGCGGCGCAGAACCAACTGACGCGACAGGGCGACATAGCTCGCATTATCCATTGTCGGCCTCCTTCAGCGACGGCGGGCATTAACCATGTTTTTGAAGAAGCAAGAGCCATGCCAGTCGGGTGAAAAATTCAATATACTGAATTTGTTGGGTAAAAACGGAAGATGGGCGTGGCTGGGCGGTGCAGGCGGCAAAAAGTGCCTTAAGCGCTGCGCGCCGCGATGTATCCGCCCGGTGCTTTCGCTTTCGTTACGTGGAATTAATTGGACGTGGAGGATGAAACTAACGATGTTAGGACGAAGAGGGCGGGGCACGTCCGGCACGGGTGCCGGAAGGGCGGTCGTTTCTCATCTGATTTAGGCGCGCAAGGGGCCGGAGATATCCGCTCGCCGCCCGTCGCCTGGGGAAACTTTTATATGTCTTTGGCTCTATCTACGCTTATCTATGAATGGCGGCGCTACATGGCCGCAGTCATAGCGCTGGCTGTGGCGGGTCTGCTAGTGCTGTCGCTGGTCGGCATGTTCATGGGGATCGGTAAGAACTTTACCGCGACCATCGACCGTTCGCCCGCCGACCTCATGGTGCTGCCGCCCGACTCGCAGGGTTTTGGCTCAAGCCAGCCGCGCCGCAATATCCCGACCCTTTATCAGCACCCCGAAGTAGTGGAGGTCATGCCCTATACCCAGCGCTGGGCAATGTGGGCGAACTTCCCCTCGCCGGGGCAGTCGGCCAAGCGCGACGGCGTACAGGTCATTATTGTAGACCCCATTGCGGGCGCGGTGACCCTGCCGAACGATTTCCCCGAAGACGTCATTCTGGCGCTTCAGGAACCTTATTCGGTCGTCGTCGATGCCACCTCTCTGGCCAAGCTGGGGGTCAAGGTTGGCGATAAGGCGCAGATGAACGGCCGCACGGTCAATGTGCGCGCTACCATCACCAACTATCCCAGCCTGTTCAACTCGATGGTCTTCATGTCGCGTCAGACGGCCAAGCTCCTCAATCTTTATGACGAAGGGCCGCGCGTCGGTTCGCTTCTGGTCAAGCTGCGCGATCCTGCGCGGGCGGCGATCGTGGCCAAGGAGTTGAACGACATGGGTAACAAGCAGTTCCGCGCCTGGACCCGAGAAGATCTGGCCCGCGAAAATCAGGCCGAGATGTTCAAGGAATCCTTTATCGTCATCATGCTGGGCTTTATGCTGATCGTCGGTGTTTTCATCGGGGTTGTCATCACCTGGCAGACGCTACAGGGGGCTATTCTGGCCAATATCAAAGAGTTCGCGTCGCTGCGGGCACTGGGAGTGTCGATGGGCAACCTTAACCTGATTATCATGGAGCTGAGCTTCTGGGTCGGGGTCGCGGGCCTGCTGATGACGGGTATCTTGCTGGTGGGCGTGACCGCGCTGGCCAATGCGGTGGGCCTGACCATGTTCTATCCCCTGTGGTCGATCATCACCATCGCCATCATGTTGCTGACGATCGCCGTCATTTCCGGCCTTCTGTCGCTTGGCGTGCTCAAGAAGAGCCAACCTGCGGATCTGCTGCGATGACCGGAAAACTTGCTATCGAAGCCAAAGGGCTGACCAAGAGCTACAAAATCGGCAAGATCAAGCAGCCGGTGCTCAAGGAAGTGAATTTCACCGCTTATCATGGTCAGGTAACCATGGTCATGGGGCCGTCGGGATCGGGTAAATCGACCCTGATTGCTGCCCTGTCGGGCCTGATGAAGCCTGACGAAGGCGAAGTGATCGCGTTGGGTGAAAGCCTGTGGAAGAAGAAAAAGGCCAAGATCGACCAGTTTCGTCTCGATCACTGCGGCTTCATCTTTCAGGGCTTCAACCTCTTCCCCGCGCTCAATGCCACCCAGCAGGTCGAGCAGGTGCTCAAATACTGCAAGGTGAAAAAGGGCGAGGCGAAAAAGCGCGCGGTTCAGGCCCTGACCGAGGTGGGTCTCGACAAGCGTCTGAAGCAGACGCCTTCGGCCCTGTCCGGCGGCGAAAAGCAGCGCGTCGCCATCGCCCGCGCGCTTTCCAAGAACCCGCAGTTGCTGTTTGCCGACGAACCGACCTCGGCTCTGGACTCCGTGTCCGGGCAGGTGGTCATCAAGCTCTTGCACCGGGCAGCCAAGGAGCACGGCGCCGCGGTCATTGTGGTGACCCACGACCCGCGACTCGAAGCCTATGCCGACCGTGTTATTCATATGGAAGACGGCCAGATCCTCAGCGACACCTTTGTCAACAGGCCTGAAGACGTTCCGCCTTCCGCCCCCCACGCCTGATCAGAGAACGATATACCATGCGCACCTCTCCTTCCTCCCTCCCGACCCGCAAACGCCCGTCAAAGGCACTGCTCCTCCTTCTGGCGGCCCCGGCCATCCTCAGCCTGGCGGCTTGTAACCCTCCGGCCCCCGGTGGCAAGGACGCCAAAAAGGGCGAAGCGGCGGCGGCCAAGCCCATCGTCTCGCCCTATGCGGCCATCGCCAACGGTAAGGCCGACGTCGAAGGCGGCGTCATCGAAGTCGCCGCCCGCCGCGCCGGCGTCGTGCACGAGGTGCTGGTCCAGGAAGGCGACGACGTGAAAAAGGGGCAGGTTCTGGCCCGTCAGGAAGCCGACACGGCGCAACTGGCCGTGCAGCGCGCCCGCGCCAATGTCGTTGAGGCACAGGCCGCCATGCGCCTGACCGAGGTCAATATCGACACCGCCAAGCGGGAATATGCCCGCTATCAGAAGCTGGCCGCGACCAATTTCGTCGCCGGTCAGAAGCTCGACGCGCAGGCCGACCTGATCCGTGAGGCCGAGGCGCGTCTGGCGGCGCAACAGGCGTCGGTGCAATCGGCGCAGGCCGCCCTGGCGCAGGCCAATTTCGATCTGGAACAGACCTATGTGCGCGCCCCGATGGATGGCCGCATCATCCGTCGTTTCGCCAACCCCGGTTCGGGGACGTCGACCCTGAACGTTTCGACCATGTTCCAGCTGGTCCCGGCCAATGCCGAACGCATCGTGCGTTCGGAAATCGTCGAAAGCTCCATCCCCGACGTCAAGCCGGGGCAAGAGGTCGAGATCGTGCCGGAAACCGATCAGACCAAGGTCTATGTCGGTTCGGTGAAGCGCATGGCCGCGACCTTCGGCTCGCGCAAGCTGTTGTCCGACAGCGGCAACGAAGCCTCGGATGAACGCGTCGTCGAAGTCGTGGTCACCGCCGATGCCGCGCCGCTGCTGATCGGTCAGCGCGTTCTGGTCAAGTTTATGAAGCCGGGCGAAAAGGCGGGCATCAAGCGCACGCCGCCGGCACCGACGACGCCTGAGAAGAAGTAAGACTGGCACTTAGCGGCCCCTGGCGGCCGGATTGCCAATGCGATGCGAAAACAACCCCGGCGCGGTTCGTGCCGGGGTTGTCTGTTATGGCGCGCACCGTCGCTCCCGATCACATACAGCCTTAGTCCATTTTAACCATATCTTTCAGACTGCGCTGCTTATCCTGACGGGACCAGAGGATGAGCCCCACAGGATGAGCGTTAGCGTTACCCCCACCGCCCCCCTGCCCAGAGCCGGCGGGGCCAGTCTGGATGTTCTGCGCTTTCTGGCGGCGGGCTTTATCCTACTGTTTCACTTCGGCGAATCGGCTCCCCGCCCCCTGGGTGAACTGGCCCCGGTCATGACTCAGGGCTGGCTGGCCACCGATTTCTTCCTCATGCTGTCCGGCTTCATCCTTATGCGCGCCTATGGGCCGCGCCTGGCGGAACAGCGCGTCAGCCCGGTGAACTTCGTCAGCCGCCGGGTCCTGCGCCTGTGGCCGTCGCACATCGTGGCGCTCCTGCTGATGCTGCTGGTCGTGGGGGTAGCGACCATGCAGGGCCATCCGCCCGGCCATGCCGAAAAATACACGGTCTGGGCCTTCTGCGAGCAACTGATCCTGATTCATGGCTGGGGCCTCAGCGACACACCGGGGTGGAACGTGCCGACCTGGACCCTGTCGGCTTTGGTCGTTTGCTACAGCGTCTTCAGCCTGTGCGCCGGTTCGGTCTTCCGCTGGCGGCGCATGGCGTTGATCACCGGGCTGCTCGCCGCGCTGTCTCTGGCGCTGGCTCTCGCGGCCCTGATCGGCCACTCCTTTGTCGATTTGCCATTTCGTTACGGGCTTGTGCGTGCCCTGCCGTTGTTTTTTATTGGCGCGCTGATGGAGCGACTGACCGCCGGGGTCGCCGTATCGCCCCGCATCTATGCGGCCGGCATGGCCCTCAGCGGTCTGATCGTCGTCGGTCTGGCCAGCCTGCCGCGCCATACCCTGTCGGATTTCATTATTCTGGGGGCGCTTGCGGCGGTTCTGGTGCTGTCGGCGGGGGTAAGTCTGCCCGAAACCCCTCTGACCAAGCGAATGGGGCGCGCCGCCTACGCCCTGTTCCTCATCCACTCGGTCGTCGGCGCCATCGCGCTGGGGATGGACGGGATGCTGGTCCACCGTTTTGCCCTGCCGGAGCCGCTGCACTGGCTGAGCTGGGGCCTGTGTGTGGTGGCGGCGATCGCCGCAGCGTTCGTGTTCGAGGCAGGGGTCGATCGCCCGCTGAGCCAGTGGGTCTCGGCGCGTCTAAACCGTGGGGTCAAGGCTGAGGCTTAGAGCTGGTTTCGTTCAAAAACTGTGTTTTAAACCGCATCAAGCCCGATATCGAAGACCGGGGCCGAGTGGGTGAGGGCACCCACGCTGATCACATCCACCCCGGTTTCCGCAATGGCGCGCACCGTATCAAGATTGACGCCGCCAGATGCTTCTAGAATGGTCTCGCCCTTGACCAGCGCAACCGCTTCGCGCAATTGCTCCAGCGTAAAGTTGTCGAGCATTACTACGTCCGGCCGGAACGGCAGGGCCTGTTTAAGCTGGGCCAGCGAATCGACCTCGACCTCGATCTTCATGGTATGACCGGCGGAGGCCTTGGCCAGTTCCAGCGCCTTTTCGACCCCGCCGCAGATGGCGATATGGTTGTCCTTGATCAGGATGGCGTCGTCCAGCCCGTAGCGGTGGTTGTGCCCCCCCCCGCACTTGACGGCGTGTTTCTGAAGGCCACGCAGCAGCGGCAGGGTCTTGCGCGTGCAGGCGATGCGCGTCGGCAGGTCGGCGACAAGACGTACATAGGTGCGCGTCAGGGTCGCTACGCCCGACAGATGAGACAGCAGGTTCAGCGCCACGCGCTCGGCCGCCAGAATGGCACGCGCATTGCCTTCGACGCGGGCGATGACGTCGCCGGCCACCACCTCAGCGGCGTCGGGCTTGACGATCTCAAAACGGATATGCGGGTCCATCAGGTTCATGGCCAGACGGGCGCAGTCGATGCCAGAGAGGATACCGGCTTCGCGGGCCTTGAACTCCGCCTTGAAGCGTGCGCGCGGCAGTATGACGGCGTCGGCGGTGACGTCACCGGCCAGCCCCAGATCCTCGCGCAGGGCGTCGCGGACCACGGGTTCGATGAGCAGATCAGGCAGTCCGGTAATGTACATCTCAGGCCACTTCCTTCTGGGGTTCCATCTGTATAAGGCCACCCTCTGTCAAACGGATGAAGGTGCGCTGCCCCTCTGCGGCCGTTTCGGGATAGTCCTGACGATAATGAGAACCGCGACTCTCACGCCTTTGCAAGGCGCATTGCGCTATCAGGCGCGCCGCGACCAGAGGTAACGCACCTTTGAACGCGGCCTCCAGCCCCGTGAGCGTTTCCAGCAGGGTTTTGAGGCCCGTTTCGTCACGGATGACGGCGGCGTGCGCCTGCATGGCGGTACGCAGGGTTTTGAGCGCCTGGGGCGTCAGGCGTGGTGGCGTCAGGGGGCGCTGCGCCTGTGCCGTATCGGGCGCGAATGTGGTGCGCGCCGCGACCTCAGCAACCTTGCGACCGACGCGCTCCCCAAAGGCAGCGGCCTCCAGAAGGCTGTTCGACGCCAGACGGTTGGCCCCGTGCACACCGGTGGACGCACATTCACCAACGGCAAACAGGTTTGTCAGGCTGGTCTGGCCGTCGATATCGGTGCGGATGCCGCCCATGTGATAGTGCGCCGCCGGGGCGACCGGGATGGGCGTCGTGCGCGGGTCAATTCCCGCCGCCATACACGAGGCGAAGACGGTCGGAAATTCTTGCGGGAAGTGCTCGCCTATTGCTTCGCGGCAATCGAGGAAGGCCCCCCCCAGAGTCGTATTGGCGCGGTGCACGGCGCGAGCCACAATGTCACGCGGGGCCAGCTCGCCGTCCGGGTGATCGTCAAAGGCAAAACGATAGCCGTCCTTGGTGATCAGGGTCGCGCCTTCGCCGCGCAGGGCTTCGGTCGCCAGAGGGGCGGGGTCGGCCCCTATATTGATGGCCGTCGGGTGGAACTGAACGAATTCCGGATCGGCGATTTCGGCTCCGGCCAGAGCGGCCATGGCCATGCCTTCGCCGCGCAGATTGGCCGGGTTGGTGGTCACAGCAAATAACCCGCCCGATCCGCCTGACGCCAGCACCACGACGGGGGCAAAGACCTCAATCGGGCGACCGCCGCGTTCGACCACGGCCCCGATGACCGTCTGGGCGTCGGATCGGATCAGGCCGGTGGCGACCGCCCCTTCCCAGATGTCGATATGCTGCGCGGCCTTCGCGGCGACGACTACGGCCTCCAAAATCTTCTTGCCGGCCAGATCGCCGCCGACGCGCGCTACGCGGGCAAGGCCGTGCGCGGCTTCGCGGTTGAGCACGAACGAACCGTCTGCATGGTGGTCGAAGGGCGCGCCGATGGCGTTGAGGCGACGCACCACGTCCGGCCCCATGCCAGTCAGGGCGTGGGTGGCGGCAAGGTCATTGATGCCCGCCCCGGCGATCAGCGTGTCCTGCGCGTGCGCTTCGGGGGAATCCTGCGGCGACAGGGCCGCCGCGATACCGCCCTGCGCCCAGGCCGAAGAACAGGCGGCACCCAGCTCGACCGGGGCCAGCACCAGAGTCGGCTGCGGCGCGGCATTAAGCGCGACCGAAAGCCCGGCCAGCCCTGCACCGATGATCAGCGGACCGTTATGGATGTAAACTTCAGGCATTTTCAGCGCCTTTTCAAACCCCTCTCCCCGTGTACGGGGCGAGGGTTGGGGTGAGGGGGCCATACCTGTGCCCCTGACTCCCCCTCATCCGGCTTCTGCTTCGCGTCGGCCACCTTCTCCCCACAGGGGAGACGAGAGGGAGATTTAACTTATCAACTCGACATCGACATGGTGGCGGGCCTTGATCATATCGTAGCGGGCCGGGGTGATGGTAGGCGGCATGTCGATCATGCGCTGCACCGACAAGCGCGCCTTGTCGATAATGGCGGCGTCCACCGTCACTTCGTGCGTCATAGTCAGCAGCGAGGCATAGATGCCTTCCAGCGTGATGCGCTTCATATGCGGGCACAGATTGCACGGCCGCAAGAACTCAACGCCTTCGCCCGCATCAGCCGTGACATTATCGGCCATGGAACATTCGGTGATCAGCACCACCTGTTTCGGCTTGTTCTGCATCACATAGTCGGCCATGGCCGTGGTCGAGCCGGTGAAGTCACAGGCGGCGATCACGTCCGGCGGGCATTCCGGGTGGCCCAGCACCACCGCGTCGGGGTGGGCGGCGCGCACTTCGGCAATGTCCTGCGCATTGAAACGTTCGTGCACTTCGCACGCGCCTTTATAGGCGATGATGCCGATGTTTGTTTGCCGCGCCACGTTGCGGGCCAGAAACTCATCGGGGACCAGAATGACGCGGTCCACGCCCCATTCCTTCGCCGCCCATTCGACCACCTGCACCGCATTGGCGGAGGTGCAGCAGATGTCGGTTTCGGCCTTCACATCGGCGGTGGTGTTGACGTAGGAGACGACCGGCAGGCCGGGGTAGCGCTGCTTGATCAGGCGCAACTGTTCGCCCGTCAGGCTGGAGGCCAGCGAACAGCCGGCGCGCAGGTCGGGGATCAGCACGGTCTTTTCCGGGGCCAGAATCTTCGAGGTTTCGGCCATGAAGTGCACGCCGCCCTGCACGATGATCTTCGCGTCCGACTTTGCGGCTTCGCGCGCCAGACCGAGCGAGTCGCCCACATAGTCGCCGACGCCGTGGAAGATGTCGGGCGTCATATAGTTGTGCGCCAGAACGACGGCGTTTGTCTCACGCTTGAGACGGTTGATGGCCGCGATCAGCGGGGCCTGAATCTGCCATTCAATGGGCGACACCTTGCCCTTGAGGCGCGCGTAAATCTCTGCGGTTTCCGCCTCGATGTCGGGCGTAAAGGCCAGCGCGCCAAGGGCTTCGTCCACGATCGGGTTTTTGCTGTGCAGCATTTTATTCGTCTCCTCGCGCCGCCGGACCGCTCCGGTGACCCTTATGCTCATTTTCAGCATAAGTGGCATTAAAATACGCCTTTGGCCGATCATTGCAAGGCCACCCCGTAAAAAAACCATCACATATTGTATCGCTTTGGGGATGTGTCTCGCCGGGGTTTCACAAAATCCGTGAAAACCGGAATTGTCGGTTATGGGTCATTGAAACTTTATAACGAGGTGCGCATATCGCTGAGGACGTCTGTTTATAAGGGTAACCATTATGCCGAAAGCCGCCGAAACGCCTGACACCCCCGTCTGCCTCGAACTGTCGAAGGTGCTGGCCGACAGCTATAACCTCTATCTGAAGACGCACGGCTATCACTGGAATGTGCGCGGGCCGCAGTTCAACAGCCTGCACGCCATGTTCATGGCCCAGTACACCGAGATGTGGACGGCGCTGGACGAAATCGCCGAGCGCATCCGCGCCCTGGGCGAACTGGCCCCCATGTCGGGCGCGGCCTTTGGCAACCTGTCTTCGATCAAGGAAGGCGATGCCACCAAATCGGCCAATGAGATGCTGAAAGAGCTGGCCGAAGGACACAAGACCCTGATCGCCACGCTGAAAAACGCGCTGAAAGTCGCCGAAGAGGCCAGCGACGACCCCACGGTGGACCTCCTGACCGTGCGCCTCGGCAGCCACGAAAAGCACCTGTGGATGATCTCGGCCTCGCTGGAGGATTGAGCCTCATGCCGAAAAGTGGTCTCACTTTTCGGATGCACATGAGGTGTTAAAAAATGCAGGGGCACGGCCCCTGCACCCGTAACTGGGAGCGGGTGGGCCGTCCGCGCCAAACAAAATCAGGATGCGCTCGATTTGGCAGGTTCAGATCGGGCGCATTTTTGTTATGCAAGCGCATCCCGAAAAGTGTGCAGCGGTTTTCGGGTCCAGATGCGCGTCAAAAAGAAAAGTCATGATCTTCATTACGCCCAAAATCTCTGTCGATGAGGCCGAACTGAGCGAGAGCTTTGTGCGCGCATCCGGTGCGGGCGGGCAGAATGTCAACAAGGTCTCGACCGCCGTTGAGCTGCGCTTTTCGATATGGGAAAACCAGACGATCCCCTATGAGGTCAAGCAGCGCCTGATCGCGCTGGGCGGGCGGCGCGTGACGCAGGACGGCGTGCTGGTCCTGTTCGTACAGACCCACCGCACGCAGGATATGAACCGCAAGGCGGCGCGCGAACGCTTTGTTGAACTGCTGCAACGCGCGGCCGCCCCGCCACCGCCGCCGCGCATCAAGACCAAACCGACGCAAGGGGCGGTGCGCCGGCGTCTGGTGGCCAAATCCATCCGGTCGGGCATCAAATCCGGCCGCCAGAAACCTTTGGGCGAAGATGAAGACTGAGATCCGACCGGCCACCGCCGCCGATGCCGACGCCATTCTGACGCTGTATCGCGACGTTGCGCGCCTAAGCGGCGGGTTGGCGCGTACCGAAGCCGAGATTACGGCGGACTATATTACCGGCAACCTGACGGCGGCCCTGACGCGCGGGGTGTGTCTGATCGCCGAAAGTGACGGGCGCTGCGTCGGGGAAATCCACGCCATCGCGCCGATGCCGAAGCAATTTGCCCACGTCCTCAGCGACCTGACCGTGGCCGTGTCGCCCTCGGCGCAGGGGCAGGGGATCGGGCGTCGCCTGTTTGAGGCGTTGATTGCCCATAGCCGCCAGAAAACGCACATCCGGCGCATCGAGCTTCTGTGTCGCGAAGGCAATGCGCGCGGCATCGCCCTCTATGAAAGTCTGGGCTTTGTGCGGGAGGGGCGGCTGAAAGGGCGCGTCCACCTGCCCGACGGCACGGTCGAAGACGATCTGTTTTTTGGGCTTATATTGAACTCCAAACCTTGATGCGCCTTACGCATCAAGGTTTGGCAAGGGCGACCACCCGCCGCCGCTTATGCGGCGAGCCATGCGGCGTCTGAGCTGCAAAAAACGCTCACGCTGTGAGCGTTTTGCGTACTCTGAACCAGCCATAGCACAGGGCGGCGACCACAAGGCACAGGGCGGCAAAGCGCAGTTCGACGCCGGTGGTTATGCCGATCAGGCGGGCCCCTGTGCCAATGGCGCACGACACGGCGCACAGTCCCCAGACTTTCAGCGCCAGACGCCCATGATCCGGGTCGCGGTGGATCAGCCACTGCTGATAGAGGTGGTCCTTGTGCGCCTCAAACAGGTTGCGTTTACGCCGCGCGCGCCAGATCAGGGTGAGCAGCACATCGACCAGCAGCGGGGCCAGCAGGAAGCCGCCCAGCCAGATCGAGGCGATCTGATGCGTGCTGAGGACCAGCGCCCCGCCGGTCACCAGCGCCCCGCCGAACAGCGACCCGGCATCGCCCTGAAACACGCGGTTGAGCGGCAGGTTGAACGGCAATAGCCCGCCAAAGGCCCCGCCGGTGGCTAAAAACACCAGCAGCACACCGCCCAGCATCGACACGGGCTGCGACCCGAAGGCCAGCACAAACCCGGCATAGATCAGCAGGCACACGGCCTGCGTACCGATAGCCAGACCGTTCGACCCGTCCATGAAATTGATGGCATTCAGCCCCAGCACCAGCCACGCGGTTGCGGCCAGCACCCCCAGCGGAAACGGCACGGCCAGAGTCAGGCCGGGGGCGAGGATCAGCTCATGCACCGGATAGAGGCTGGCAAAACCCGCACACAGGATGATCTGAAACAGCAGACGCGCCTTGGCAGGCAGATCCAGCACGTCGTCAATCGCCCCCGACAACCCGGCCAGAGCGGCAAAGCCAAACAGCCACAGGCCGGTCTGCGGCACATGAACGGAAAGTTCTAAAACGCCAAAAGCGATGGCCAGTCCGCTGGCGGCCATGACGGCCAGCCCGCCGCTGGTCGGGGTCGGAGCCTTGTGCGCCCCGCGCTCACGCGGAATATCGACCGGCCCGCCGCGGATGGCCAGTTGTGCCAGCAGCGCCGCCAGGCCCGCCGCGATGGCGACAATGCTCAGACAGGCGAGGGGAGAGAGAAGCCACTGCGTCACAGGCGCACCTCAACGCATCCTCGCCCCGGCAGGAGGAGGATGGCCTCCGCTCCGTAAGGCGCTGAGGCCGGGTGAAGGGATAGGGTCGAATGGCTGCGCAGACGCGGTGCCCGTACCGGCTTACTTCAGCGAGGCGCAGAAGCGCTGGATACGCTCGCAGGCCTCGGTGAGCACCGCTTCCGACGTCGCGTAGGAGATACGGAAGAAGGGCGACAGGCCGAAGGCCGCGCCGTGCACCACGGCCACGGTTTCCTGTTGCAGCAGTTCCGAAGCGAAGTCCTCGTCGGTCTGGATGACCTTGCCCGACGGGGCGGTCTTGCCGATCAGGCCTTCGATCGACGGATAGACATAGAAGGCGCCTTCCGGCGTCGGGCAGTGTATGCCTTCGCAGGCGTTCAGCCCGGCGACGACTAGATCGCGGCGCTTCTGGAACACGGCGGCGCGCTCCGGGATAAAGTCTTGCGGCCCGTTGAGCGCTTCGACGGCGGCCCACTGCGCGATCGAGCAGGGGTTGGAGGTCGATTGCGAGATAATCTTTGACATCGCCTTGATCAGCGGCTCAGGCCCGGCCGCATAGCCGATGCGCCAGCCGGTCATCGAATAGGCCTTCGACACGCCGTTCATGGTCAGGGTGCGGTCATAAAGCTCCGGGCAGACCTGAGCGATGGTGGTGTATTTGAAGCCATCAAAGGTCAGGTGCTCATACATGTCGTCGGTCAGGATCCACACCTGCGGATGACGCTTCAGCACTTCACCCAGCGCTTTCAACTCGGCCTCGGTATAGGCGGCGCCCGACGGGTTGGACGGCGAGTTGAGGATCAGCCACTTGGTCTTGGGCGTGATGGCGGCTTCCAGCGTTTCCGGCTTCAGCTTGAAGCCCGTGGACATTTCACCGACGGCGAACACCGGCGTACCGCCGGCCAGCAGCACCATGTCCGGATAGGACACCCAGTATGGGGCCGGGATGATCACTTCGTCGCCGACATTCACCGAGGCCATCAGGGCGTTATAGATGACCGGCTTGCCGCCCGGCGACACCGACACCTGCGTCGTCTTGTACTCCAGGCCATTTTCGCGTTTGAACTTCTCGACGATGGCCGCCTTCAGTTCCGGGATGCCATCGACGTCGGTATAGCGGGTTTCGCCGCGCTTGATCGCCTTGATGGCGGCATCGCAGATGTTTTCCGGCGTGTCGAAATCCGGTTCACCCGCACCCAGCGAAATGACCTTCTTGCCCTGACGGGCCAGTTCGCGCGCCTTGGCGGTCACGGCGAGGGTGGGGGAGGGCTTAACGCGCTTCAGCGTATCGGATTCGACGAAGGTCATGGGTGTCGCCTCTTAAATATCTGGCTTTATGGGCGGTGGAGGTTCGCCCCTCTTTTGCGCGAAGGGCGGCGTTTGTCCAGCACTGTTGCAGGATTGTGCGACATTTTCGCAAAGGCGTGGCCCAGAGGTCGTACAGATGGTTTCGTCCGGAACGAATCGTGGCGCGGCACATGGGTGACAGGGGGCGAGGGAAGGGGTAGGATGAAGCCTGCTGGCGACGACGAATGCGCCATCACGCATCGCAACGGGGGATGTATGCGTAGCGAGGTTCTGGCCGTTTCCTTAATGCTGTGTATCGCACTGTCCGGATGCGCCTCTGTGCCCGTGGCCAGTCATTCGGGCGGGCGCTCGCTGCTGCGCGATGCGCTGAGTGTGCCGGTGGCTGAACTGGAAACCAGGGCCGCCAGCGGCGACGCCCGCGCGCAGTTTTCGACCTCGCTGGTCTATCAGTACGGGCTACAGGGCACGCCCGCCGACCCGGTAAAGGCCACGACCTACCGCCAACAGGCCCTGAGCGCCAAAGGTTACATGCCCATCACGCAATATATAGCCGGGCTCAATGGCAATCTGGGGCGCACAGCCATTATCAATGTGCCGCGTTATGAGGTGACCGCCGGCGAGGCTAGGGCCGCCTATGTCTGCGCGCAGGCGGTGGCGCGCCGCGTTGCACCGGAGGTTGGCGCGACCGCTTGCGGAACGCCCGACGTCTACGCCGAGATGGTATCCTTCTGATCCGGCGAGGAGAGCAGATGGCCCGTCATTTTGAGTTGAGTTGGGCCGATGGTTTCAGCCGCAATACGCGCTTTACGGTCGGGCTGGGGCTGAGTGCGGGGCTGTTGATCGGCCTGATTTCGCTGTGGCCGCATTGGCCCGGCGATATGATCGTACCCTTCCGGTTGCAGCTTGTGGTGCTGGCCGTGGCGGGGCTGCTCATCAGCCTGTGTCTGGCGCGTCGGGCCTTGATGGGTTTTGCCGCTGTCGTGCTGATGCTGCACGCGACCCCTGTGGCCCTGCGGCTGATGCAACGGCCGGTCCTGCCCGCGACGAGCGATGCCGGGCGGCCGCTCAGCCTCGTTTTCAGCAATGTACTGGCCGATAATCGCGACTATGGCCGGGTGATTGCGCTGGCCGAAGGTGAAAATGCCGACCTGTTTGCCGCCGCTGAAACCTCTCCGGCGTGGATAGAGCGGCTGAAGGAACTGCGCGCGACCTATCCTTACAGCTATGCCCCGGAGGCGGGCGTTTTCGGCGTGGCGCTTTATGCCAAGCGCCCCTTCACGCCGACCCTTTATCGCATCGGGCGCTACAATATGACTCTGATGCGCGCCGATTTTGCCGACTATGTGGTTTACGTTGCCCACCCCATGCCACCCGCCAATGCCAGCCTGAGCGAAGATAACCGGCTGTATATTGCGGATCTGGCCCGGCGGGTGGCCTCAGAAACAAAACCGGTTATCGTCACGGGCGATCTCAACGCCACCCTGTGGTCCGGCAGCATGGGACCGCTGATGCGCGCCAGACTGAGCTGGCCAGCGGGATCGGGCCTGCGCCACACCTGGCCGACCGGCCGCGCCCTTCTGGGCATACAGATCGACCATGTGCTGACGAAGGGTCTGCGGGCCGGCCGACTGACGGTTTTGCGCGATGTCGGCTCGGATCATCTGCCGGTGAGGGCGGACCTTGCCTTGCCCGAAAGTCGTGCGAAGTTGACATTTTCAAATAACGCGGTCATTCAAAAAGAATAGCGTCGTTTGAAATCTTTGTTCTCATCTGACCCAGAAGGCAGTGGGTGCAGATATCACTTGCGGATCAAGCAGATGGAGCGGGAAGACTTTTACAACGGTTGCGAATAACGTGCGTTTTTGAGTTGTGCAGCTTGACGGCAAGCCTCAAAAAAGGCTCATTGGATACTTTTCCAAGGGACGTTACGGAGTTTCCCATGACTGGCCTTCCCTTCGCCCGCCGTCGCGCCGGTGCGTTATTCGCCTTTGCGGCAAGTCTGGCGGTTGCCGCTGTCGTTACCCCAGTGATGGCTGCGCCGGTACCTATCGAATCCTTCGCGAAGTTCGAGGCGATCAACAATGTCACCATTTCGCCCGACGGGAAGCACGTCGCGGCGATCGTGTCAGCGCCGAACCAGAAGTGGCCGGTCATTTCGGTGTGGGATGCATCTGATCTGGCCAAGCCGCCGGTGTGGATCCCGTCGGCCACCAATCGCATCACCGGTGTCGGCTTTTTCGGCAATGACAAGATTTTGTTCCGCGCCGAACAGGAGATCACGCGTGGTGATGGCCGTCTGAGCTTTACCGTCAAAACCTATATGGCCGACATCGACGGCAAGAACATCATCGAGCCGTTCAAGACAGGCGGTCGCAGCGAGGCCAATGCGGTCGGTGATGCCGCCTCGGTCTGGCTCAGCAACCTCTATGACGAGGACAAGGTCATTATCCGCAAGCCCGGTGAAGGGGCGTGGGAATATTACGAGCTGAGCCGCAAGACAGGGGCTACGCGCCTTGTCGCCAAGGACAGCGAGAAGTGGGAATTTGTTGCGGCCGGTGTCAACCTCACCACGGCTGAGCCCCTGATCCGTCAGGCGGTCGATGTTCGGGAAGGGGGTAAGTTCTACCTCATCACCCAGATCAAGAATCCGGCCACCGGAGAGTGGGTCGATCACCCGCAACTGGGTTATGTCCTCGAAGAACGGGTCGATCTTGCCATACTGGGTTACGATACGGACACCAACAAGCTGTTTGTGCGCACCAATCGCGGCCGCGACAAGAGCGCTATCTACAGCTACGACATCAAGGCCAAGACCTTCTCTGAAGAGCCGCTCTTTGCCAATGACAAGTACAATATCATGGCCATCGGCCTGAAGCAGAACTATGCGGAGAAGAAGCTCGACTCCGTGTCCGCGATCTATCTGGGTGGCCCGGCGGAAATTCAGGTGTTTCTGGATGAAAAATGGGCTGCCGTGCAAAAGCAGGTCAAGGCGGCCTTCCCAGGCAAAAACGTCACGTTCCGCGTGAATCGCGGCGACGATAAGGCTGTCGTTGCCGTTGATGCGGTCGATTATCCGACCGACTACTATATCTATCAGAACGGTGCCCTGACCAAGATGGGTAACGAGCGGCCCTGGATCGACCCCAAATCCTTGGGTAAGGGGGAGTTCGTTACCTATAAGGCGAGAGACGGACTGGATATTCCGGCGATTGTCACCTATCCGCCGGAATGGACGCCCGCCAAGGGACCTGTGCCGCTCGTGGTTCTGCCGCATGGTGGCCCGTGGGCGCGCGATGAAATGACCTGGGATGGTTCGGGCTGGCCGCAATTCCTGGCGACCCGCGGTATCGCGGTGATTCAGCCGCAGTACCGGGGCTCCGAAGGCTGGGGTGACAAGCTGTGGAAGGCAGGTGACCGCGAGTGGGGTCAGAAGATGTCCGATGACAATGACGACGCGGCCGCCTTTATGGTGACCAAGGGCGTTGCCGATCCCAAGCGGATGGCGATCTTCGGCTATTCCTATGGGGGCTTCGCAGCGATAGCGGCCAGCGTGCGTCCCAACAGCCCATATCGTTGCGCCATTGCCGGCGCCGGGGTTTCCAGTCTGGAGCGGCTCGGCAGTTTCTGGGGCGGCAACCACATACAGCGCGACGTTCAGGGGCATACGGTCAAAGGCATGGACCCGCTGAAAAACGTCGCCAATGCCAATATCCCTATATTGCTCTATCACGGTGACCGTGACCGTCAGGCCGATACGGATCACTCACGCATGTTCTTCAAGGCCATGAAGGCCGCCGGAAAGGATGTCCAATATGTCGAAATCAAGGACATGTGGCACACTCTGCCGTGGCGTCCGGAGTGGCATACCCAAAGCCTGACCCTGATCGAAAACTACCTCAAGTCCGATAAGTGCGGTTTGCTGTGAATCGGTTCTGAGAAAGGGCTTTAGCTTAACCCCGCCACTCTTGGCGGGGTTTTTTGTGTTCGCCCACGGCATAATGTTTCGCTTTAAAGTTTTGCTTTGTTGCGCCTTCTCATAAAAAAACAGCGTTCATTTAAGTGGTCATCTCTACAGGAAACTGGTACGGTTTTAACCGGCGTCCTCTTCGGCGTGGCGGCTGCCAACGCGCAAGACGCTCAGCCTGCAAAGACCGAAGAGCCTGCGGCCGATGAAACGACCGAAGTCGTGATCACCGGATCGCGCATCAAAGGTAAGGAATACACTTCGGCGTCGCCGGTAACGGTGATCACGGCGGAACGTTCCTCGGCCGCCGGCCTGATCTCAGCGACCGAAATTCTGCAAAGCTCGACCACGGCGGCTTCGTCGGGTCAGATCAACAACACCTTTACGGGTTATATCGTCGGTGGCGGCGATGGTATCAACACCATCTCCCTGCGCGGTCTGGGTGCCCAGCGCTCGCTGGTTCTGATCAACGGTCGTCGTATGCCCCCCGCCGGTGTCGGCGGTACGGTCGGTCCGGTCGATCTCAACACCATCCCTTCGGCCTTCGTTTCGCGCTATGAAATCCTGAAGGACGGGGCCTCCTCGATCTACGGTTCTGACGCGGTTGCGGGCGTGGTCAACGTCATCACGCGCTCGAACTTTGAAGGCCTGACCCTTGAGGCCCAGACGAACCGCACGCAGGACGGCGGTGGCGGTACTGCCAACCTCAGCGCCATCTGGGGCAAGTCGTTCGATAAGGGGCACCTGGCCCTGTCGCTCGAAGGTTTCAAGCAGGATGCGCTGACGGTCGGTGATCGTGACGCCTTCCTCTGCCCGCAGGACAACTATTACAAGGCCGACGGTTCGCGCGCCGACCTGATCGACCCGACGACGGGCAATATCAAGTGCTATACCCACGGCATCGAAGGCTATGTCGGCGTTTACGCGCCCTTCGACGCCTTTGGTCTGAGCAGCTATTGGGGCAGCCGCAAGATCTCGCCGGGCAGCACGCCTACGGAAGGCGTCCCCGGCTGGGCCTTTATCCCCTACGCCGAGCGCAGCTTCAACGATCCGAAGTCGCACGACGCCACGATCATATCGCCGGTTAAGCGCCTGTCCTTTTTCATGCAGGGCGAGTATCGTCCGGACTGGCTGGGCGGCGGTGAACTGTATAGCGAACTCATGTTCACCCTGCGTAATTCCGAGCAGGTGGCCTACGCCCAATTCTTCCCTTATGTGCACGAAAAGTCCACCATCAACCCGTTCCGTACCGGTACGGTGCCTATCCGCTCCATCATTCCCAACTATCCGGTCAATGCGACTCTCGCGCAACTCGGCTATCCGGGCATGGGCGCCAACCCGATCAGCCTGTACCGCCAATCTTCCGAGCAGGAAGTACGCACCCTGCGTGCACTGGGCGGGGCCCGCGGTGAATGGAACAGCTGGGCGTGGGACGTTTATCTGTCGCACTCTGTCAGCAACGGCACCTATTCCAACGACGCAATCATTCTGGATCGCCTGAACTGGGGTACCGGTACCGATCAGGACACGCTTGAACTGATGCCGGGCAATGTCTGTGGCACGGGCGCGCCGGCGGGTTGTATCCCGTTCACCGAACTCTTCTCGAAAGCCGGTCTTGAGGACGGTAACTATTCGAAGGCGGTTCGTGACTGGTACTTTACGCGCGACAACGGCTCCACCAAGTATACCCAGACGATCCTCGAAGGCTCTGTCACGGGCGATCTGTTCACACTTCCGGCCGGCCCGGTCGGCAGCGCCTTCGGTGTCAGCTTCCGTCGTGATAAGATCGACGATCAGCCGGGTGAACTGTCGCTGACGAAGAATATCTGGGGCCGCACCACGGCCGGGGTTACCAAGGGCTCTGACACGCTTTCGGAAGTCTATGCCGAATTCGAAGTGCCTCTGGTCAACAATGTCTTCCTCGTGAAGGACCTCAAGCTGAACGCCTCGGGTCGCTACTCGAACTATGACAGCGTCGGTGACGATACGACCTATAAGCTGGGGCTGAACTGGGCTCTGAACGATGTCCTGCGCCTGCGGGCAACCCATGGCACCTCGTTCCGCGCACCGGCGCTTTACGAGCTTTACCTGAAGGACCAGACCGGCTTCCTGCAACAGGCTTCGGTTGATCCGTGTATCAACTACGGTCGGGTCGGTGAAGACGGCGGCTTCGTGCGTAATGACCGCGTCCGCGCCAACTGCGCTGCGGCAGGCCTTCCGGCGGATTTCGCCGGTGGGGGGTCGTCGGCGATCGTGAAGACCGGTGGCGGGCTTGATCTGAAGCCTGAAACCTCGACGGCGACGACCTACGGCATCGTGCTGACGCCGCCGGAAACCGGCTTCCGTCTGGCGGTCGATTTCTGGAAAATCGAAGTTCGCGATCAGATCTCTTCGACGGGTGCGGGTGTTGTCGGGGCGTGCTACAACGCCGTGGACTTCGCGACCAACAAGTTCTGTACGCTGTTCAGCCGCCGCGCCACCGACAAGGGCATCGATGTCATCGACGCCAGCTATCGCAACATCCCGACGGAAACGACCAAGGGTGTGGATATCGTCGCCAGCTATGAAAAGGACTTCAACTTCGGCAACCTGCTGATTGATCTGCAGGCGACCCACACCGAAGAGTATCTCTCGCAGCTCTTCCCCGGCGATGTCGTCTATGACTATCAGGGCATTGCGGGTCAGCCGGCCTGGGTGGGTAACATCCAGACCTCGTTCAAGAAGGACGACTGGCGCGTTGTGTGGACCCTCAACTACACGGGAGACACCGAAAACCTCGGCCGCTTTGGTGAAGAGGGTAAGACGAGCCCCACTTCGATCATCCCGAACGCCAAATATCGCACGGACGTCGAAGCCTTTATCACGCATGATCTGAGCGTGCAGTATCGTGGCAAGGACTGGTACGTGACCGCAGCGGTTTCGAACCTGACCGACGAAAAGCCCACG
This sequence comes from Asticcacaulis sp. DW145, assembly GCF_037101385.1. NCBI lineage: Bacteria > Pseudomonadati > Pseudomonadota > Alphaproteobacteria > Caulobacterales > Caulobacteraceae > Asticcacaulis > Asticcacaulis sp. DW145. The sequence continues at coordinate 748,096 of NZ_AP029024.1, forward strand.
GTCCTCGGCAATGGCAGCACGATCACCCGTCTGGGTAACTACCCCCTGTCCAGCCAGTATTTCGAAGGCTATCTGGGGCGTCAGTTCTATCTCAAGCTCTCCAAGAGCTTCTGATCCCACCGGGACTAATAAGAGAGAGCGGCAGGCAACTGCCGCTCTTTTTTTGTGAAAAATAGGGGAGGGTAGTGTCTCGCTTCCGCAGTGCCAATGCCTATTTACTTCCGGAATCAGCAGACATTCACGCCCTCTGATGAAAGACGTCTCTAAGTCTAAAAAGGATCGGAGTCTAAAAGGACCATTTTCTAAACCTGAGGCATAGAGATCATCAGGCTTGTGCAGATCAGATAATCTCTGTAGCTGTTGTATATGAAGAATAAAGTTGCTGCGTTGTCAAAACGAACGGTCCTGTGCGGCGCGGTCTCTGCACTGGCGCAGGCCTCTCTGGCGAAAGCCGGATCGGGCGTCACTTTACCGGATATGACCCAGACCTTACGCGAACACCGCGTGGAGAGTGCATCGGTCGCGCTGATCCGGAACGGTCGCATGGTCGCGGCAGAGGCTTGGGGTATGGCGGGACCTGACCGCGCGGCGACCGTTGCCACACGCTACAATCTGGCTTCGCTGACCAAGCCCTTGACCGCAGAGATCATCCTGCGACTCGTATCGGCGGGCAAACTCTCGCTGGATGAACCGATGGATGCGTACTGGAGCGATCCCGATTTGGCGAGTGACCCCCGAAGGAAGAGCCTTACGGTTCGCATGGCGTTGAGTCATCGCACCGGATTACCGAACTGGCGCGATGCCAGGGGCCTTGCCTTTGATCACGACCCGGGGACGACGACCGGTTATTCGGGCGAAGGTTACCAGTATGCGGCACGCTATGCTGAGCATCGCACAGGGCAGTCATTCGAAGCTCTGGCCAAGCGCTGGCTGTTTGTACCTGCCAATATGCGTGCGTCGGGGTATGTATCCACCCAGGGGGTGTCAGGGCTGTTCGCCACGCCTTATGATGACACGGGCAAGACCCTACCGGTTGAACCCGTTACCCATTACAATGCCGCTGATCTGGCCCACGCCACGGCCAGCGACTATGCGCGCTTTCTTATCGCGGTATGGCAAGACAAGGGCCTATCCTCGGGGGTCGCGGCTGAACGCAGCCGGTCTCAGGCGGATCTGTATCCCCAGACGTGTGGTGGCGCGAAAGCGGCCACCTGTCCGCCGTGGATCGGCTTCGGGCTGGGGTGGCAACTCCTCGGGTTTCCCGGCGGTACGACCCTGTTGCATACGGGTAAGGATGCGGGCGCATTCACCTTCGCCGCGATTGATCGTGCCCATGGGGATGGCATAGTCATCCTCACCAACAGCGATAACGGGTGGCGCATTATTCTGCCGCTTCTTGAGCGCACACGCAGCAATCCTGAACTGATCGACTTTCTGCGCGGTCAAATGGACGGATAGACCGTTGGAGATGCCGCATCGTAAGGTCGAAATACGCCTGTTTCAGCACCGGCTGCTGATGGTCAAAACACCACCTTCCGGCTTCCCCGCAGTCGGATTGGGTGGTATTTCTGCACCGATCGGGCGCCCACAGGATGCTCACATGGGAAGTTTCGGCTGAATTATGATGAGTTTGGAAAATACCCCCATCATAGGCATCGACTGGAAGTTCGTTGGCCGGGACTATCTGGGTTTTTTCCCGGAGCATTACCCCGACCTGGCCTTTTTCAAGTCCGATGCCTTTGAGCATCTTCGCGATGAGCTGACCAATGAACTGCCGGAAACCTGCTTCGAGCGGCTGTCGGTGTTTCTGGCCGAGTATGGCTATGAGCTTTGGAATATTGATACCCTAGGCGACGAATACAGGCTTCTGGTCGCGCCCTCCGGGCAGGGAGAGACTGTTTGCCGGGCCGCTCTCAACGGTATAGCGGCCGAATGGGATGACGCGGAGGACATACCAGATTTTGGTTTTGAACGTCTGGCACCCCTCGCCAAATCGATGAAACCCGGACGCAAACAGGCGGTGAAGGCCAAATTGCCGCCCATCGCCACACAAGACGACTGGCATCGAAGCTATGGGGGTGTCTGGAGGCCGGATGTGCGTCAGGTCTTTCTGGATTTCGAAAACGAGGCGGGCGAAGACGTATCGGGGCTGGTCGATTTGCATACCTTCCCCCTGACAGAGGTCGATGCCACGGGCTTTTATGACCTGCAGGCGGCCGGCCATAGTTTTATGCCCCTCTACGGCATCGAAGGTGGTCAGTATTGGGAATGGCAAAAGCCGCAGAAACGTCAGAAGATTTATGACGATTACCGCAGTTGCGTGGCCCTGATCAGCGATTACAACACGCCGATCGTCACCGAAATTCCCGGCAGCGAACGCCGTCACGGCGATAATCTGGGCTTTACCGGCTTCGGTCAGGTATTGTTTCAGAAGGTGCGCGCGGATGAGGCGGCGACGTGGCACAATGCGTCCGCCCTGCGGATCGGCCGCCAGCCCGTAACACCGGAGGCACGGGCGTCCCTGTTACGCTTTGACGGCGCGCAATTCCAACACATTGCCGAGCTCCACGCGCAGGCCCACCTTTTACCGCTCGACGCAGATAAGATCGCCGTTTTCGGCGCGGCCAATCCCGATGAAAGCGGGCACACGGCAGCAGTCAGTTATCATCTTATTGACAGCCGGACGGGGGTGGTAATGGGCAAGGGGCAATTGCCGTTTGCCCAACCAACGACTCTGGAGGGTCTGTTCGTGCTTGGGGGTGACGACATCGTCTATGTCCGCACGACTCAGGCGGCGCATCCCACCCATGCCGCCTTAACTGAGGCCACGGGGTGGCTGGTGCGTTTCAATCTGCGTTCAGGTGCGTGGCAACAGGCGAAACTGGAGGGGTTGCACGACGACTATACGGTCAATATGGCCCTGCTTCGCCATCAGCCGCCCGACAAGCACCGTATCCGCAGTTTTCAGGGAGGGCTGTCCATCGAACGCGGGCATGACGACTGGTGCATCCTCAACTATATCACCTCCTATGCCGGGCGGCACGATCTGGCCTGGTTATGGAACACGGTGGACGATGAGATTGTGCGCTTGCTGCCCGAAGATTTTCCGCGACGTGAGCCGTCTGTTCATTGGAACCCTGCGCTTGGACGCTATGTGGCTGATGAATCCTGCCGCCTGTCTCTGTTGCCGCCTTTCGAGGAACTGCGCCAGCGGCGTGCTTCACACCGATTGGTATGGGGCAATATCGAAGCTCCCAAAACCGTCACCGGCTGGCTGGCCGCCGGTATTCGTAAACTTACAGGTCGTCGTGCGTGACAGGCAGGCCTCAGCCCTTACCTCCGCACAAACGGTCAACCTGACGAAGTGGGTCGAGAGGCTGGGTCGTTTTGATGAGGTGTGTTGCGTAAACAACGCGCTGCCGCTCAATGCGTCCAGCGGCATTCCTCTGAATCCGCCCCAACCAGCGCGGTAAATACCGGTCTTGATCAGAAGGGTGGGCTGCAGAAATAATAAATTCGGGTTTGTAAGTTTTGATGGCGGAGAGGGTGGGATTCGAACCCACGGTAGGCTTGCACCTACGCCGCATTTCGAGTGCGGTACATTCGACCACTCTGCCACCTCTCCGTATATCAAGGTGTATATTTCGTCCGTGGACGTCGCCCTGTGGTCGCGGGCAGGGCCGTTCTCCTACTCACAAGCCGTCCGCAACGCAAGCCCCTTTCCACAGTTCTGCACATTTAATTATTGAAAACTTACGGCCCGAAAGCGACGACGTAGGGCAACTGCGTTCGAAAAATGGCACGACTTCCTGTAGTGTCTTTCGGGTGTCAGTCGTCGTTAAAGACGTATTAATGGGCACATTTTCAACCAAAATGGCATTTTAGGTGCTAGGCAAGATATGTTCCCGCAGTTATGTAGGCGTTTGTAATTACGGTTAGCCCGTCGTGCGTACATTCGGCGGCCTCATCGATGGCCAAGAGAGGGCATTACACATGAAACTCAACTTGCTGGCGGGCGCTGCGCTCGTCGCACTGGCGATGGCGTCTGGCGCCGCCGCTCAGGAAGCCGAAGGCTGGTACGGCGCTGTCGACCTCGGCTACAACACGAAATCCGAATATGGCGCGCGTTCGGCCAACAACATGCCGGACGGTTCGCCGTTCGTCTATGATGTTTCGACGAAGGACGACTGGGCGGGCTTTGCGCGCCTCGGTTACCGCTATAACCCGAACTGGCGCGTGGAATTCGAAGGCGGCTACCGTCCGGGTGACGTCGATGCCGCTCGCGGTTTCGCACGCGTCTATCCGGCGTCTTACGGTGCCGGTTCGGCTCCGGCCGCTACCGCGCTCTGCACGCCGGGCGTGACCCGCACGGCTTCGACCCCCTGTGGCAGCCCGGTGGGTTCGTTTGATCAGACGACCTTCATGGCGAACTTGATCTACGATTTCATTCCGGAATCGAAGTTCCATCCGTTCGTCGGTCTGGGCGTCGGTCTGGACCGCGTGAAGGCTGACTTCACGGGTCAGTATTCGGTCAACCCGACCGGTACCGGTCAGAACCTGACCATCTCGGGTGAAGACACCGTCGCCGCCTATCAGGCGCTGGCCGGTTTTGCCTGGGCTCTGTCGGATCGTCTGAACCTTGACCTTACCTACCGTTACCTGACGACGGAAGATGTCAACTTCGACTCGACCTCGACCACCACGGCGCTGAACCCCGGTTCGTTCTCAGGCAAGTTCAACGACCAAACCGTGACCGTCGGTCTGCGCTGGACGTTCGGTGCGCCTCCGCCCCCGCCGCCCCCGCCGCCTCCGCCTCCCCCCCCGCCGCCTCCGCCTCCCCCGCCTCCGCCGCCGCCTCCGCCGCCGGTTGAAGAAGCGGTGAAGTACGAAGCGCGCGAATTCATCGTGTACTTCGAATTCGATCAGTCCACCCTGACCGCCGACGCGCAAGCGATCGTGCAACAGGCCGCTGATTACGCGAAGGCCGGTAACGCGACCCGCGTGGTTGTCGTTGGTCACGCCGATACCTCGGGTTCGGCTGCCTACAACATCCGCCTGTCGGAACGTCGCGCCAAGACCGTGGCTGACGCTCTGGCCGGTCTCGGCGTGTCGGGTTCGATCCTGGCCGTTGACTGGAAGGGTGAATCGGCTCCGGCAGTCGCCACCGGCGACGGCGTGAAGGAACCGCTGAACCGTCGTTCGACCATCGACATCGCGTTCTAATCGAACGCTGTCGGTATCGACAGACAACAAGAAACCCGGCCTGTTCGCAGGCCGGGTTTTTTTGTGCCTGCGCTGCTGGGATCTGGCGTTTATAGAGGAAGATTGTGAACCGGCGGGCCCATCCCCCTGCTGGATGGGGATGGGGATGGGGTGCAGGGACCTGAGGCCCCTGCGTCTTAATGTCTTGGGATTTAGGCTTCCAAAAACCCGCCTATTGATCGTCGTCAGGTGTATCCAGCGCCGAGCCTATCGGATGACCCGTGACCGGATCACGCGGGGCGCGCTGGAAGCCGTACCCTCGGAACAGGGTGAAATCGCGGGTGCGTTTGTGATCCAGCGCAATTTTGAGAGATTCGCCCGGACCGGTGGCCGCGAAGTCCCGGCGAATATCCGGGATAAAGCCATCGACATAGGAGACGATCAGCACATTTTGGCCGGCTTCGGTCGTCAGAGGCGCTTCGGTTTCCGCCTGTGATTTGGGATGGGCCTCGCGCACCCAGGCCTTAAGCGGCACATCGGGGTTGGCCGCGAACCAGTCCCGACCATAATAGGCCATGGCATTATAGACATTGCGGTTATCGACGGCGATGGCCGTAGGGCGCGCGTCCGTCTGGGCCTTGGCAATAATGGCCTGGGTGAGCGTGTCCCAACCGCGGGCGCGTTTCACCGTATTGCTCAGGCCCAGAGCCTGCGTCAGTTCCGGTGACGCGACTCCCAGCATGAAGACGGCCATAATCGCGACCTGAATCACCACGCCCGCCGCCAGTGCCGGCCGCCACAATGTGTGTGACCGGATAGACACGCTTAAACCGCAGGTCACAAAGGCCGCGACCAGTACGCTGGCCGGCACGTAGGCGGCGGCGGCCCAGTTGGCATTGGCGCGCGACAGCAAGGCCTGAACGCTGACAAAGATCAGAGGGGGCAGGGTGAGGCACGCCAACCCGATCAGATGGTCGCCCTTACTCCCGCTGTTATCGCGCTGCAACAGGCCCGCGCGGGGGCGCACAAGACCGGCGAGGCCAAGCAGCATCAGGACAACCGGCACGGGACCGAAGACGCCCAGTTGATCGCGCCAGAAGGTCAGCAAAGAACCGGGGTTGAACAGCTTGCCCCAGTGCCAGTTGGCATTGTCCGCCGTATGGGACACGGTCTGAAACCCATGCGTGGCGTTCCAGTACAGGTTGGGCGACATCAGCACGATGAAGGCCCCGACAAACAGCGCCAGACTGCGTAGGCTCCAGCTCTTGCGGACCGAGGGCACCCACAGGGCATGACCGGCGGCACCGATCAGGAAGTAGAGGCAGGCATATTTGCTGAGGAAGGCGGCTCCGAAGGCCAGTCCCATGCCCAGTGCGGTCTTCAGACGCGTGTTCTCACCGGAAGTCGTCAGGAAAAGGCTGTAAAAATAGAGAGTTGCCGACAGAAAGAACATCAGCGGGGCATCGGTCGAGATGATGGCCGACGACAGAACCACGCCCGGCATCAGGCTGTATATAATAGCGGCGGTCAGGCCTGTGGCTTCATTAAACAGCCGTTTCCCGGTGCCCCACAGGCACAGGGCGGCCCCTAAATGCAGCAGGGGCGCAAACAACCGCACGAAGGGTTCGGCGCTGGAGGTCAGTGTGGACAGATGGATGAGCCAGGCGATCATCGGGGGCTTGGAATAGTAGCCGAAGTCTAGTTTCCGCGACCACAGCCAGTATTGCGCCTCGTCAGGGTAGAGATTGGTATAGGTGGTAAACAGCAGCCCGACGCGCAGCAGAAACAACAGTCCCAGCCCCCACAGGACGTAGCGCGCAGGGGCGGACAGGGGAGCAGGGGCGGCGGGCTGAGACATGGTGAAACGATCGCTTGCGGGAAGGAGCCTTGTGCGGTGCGCCATGGTTTGAGGTCGTCCTCAAGTCGGGCAGGCAGACGCATCTTCGCTGAATGACACGCCTCCGCGCGACGCGCAAACACGAATGATTACGGACTGTGTCGTAAAAGCGCTTTTCGCTGACATAAACTGTGGCAATTTCAGCGCAGATCGTTCCGCCTGTCACAATTGTCATCAAACCTTCGCACTTTTGGCTCAGAAAGCGGCACAAAAGCGGCTAAAGGTGGAAACCGACCTAAACGTTTAAGTGATGGTGCTTGAAAACGGGCAATGGCGTGATCCGCGCCACGGCGCTGCTTTTCTCTTTTGTAAACCTGGAGAGGGGATACTCCGATATGAAAATGAACAAGTGGATTCTGGCCGGTACGGCCCTGACGGGCGTCTTCGCCGCCCATGGCGCTCTGGCCCAATCGACGGCGACGCAGGAAGTCGAAACCGTCAAGGAAATCGTCGTTAAGGGCTCCAAGCGCGGCGCTGGCCCAATCGACAAGGAAACCGGCACGAAGTCGAAATCGACTATCGGTCAGGACTTCATCTCCACTCAGTCGGCTGGTCAGACGATCGCCGAAACCCTGAACGTCCTGCCGGGCGTCAACTTCACATCTAACGACCCCTATGGTTCGTCGGGTGGCGATATCTTCGTGCGCGGCCTTGACAATTCGCGCGTGTCGCTGACCTTTGACGGTGTTCAACTGAACGACGCCGGTAACTACGCCATCTACACCAATCAGCAGATGGACCCGGAACTGATTTCGTCGGCTTCGGTTCTAACCATGGCGACCGACATCGACTCCATGTCGGCCTCGGCGACCGGTGGTACCGTCAACTACACCACCCGCAAGGCGGCCGATGAGTTCGGCGTCCTGACCAACCTGTCAGTCGGTGACTTCAACTACAAGCGCATCTTCGCTCTGCTGGACACCGGCAAGGTGGGGCCGTGGGGCACCAAGGCTTTCCTTGCCGCTTCCTACCAGAAGTATGACACCTTCACGGATGAGCCGGCCAACCTAGGCGATCCGACGCTGGAAAAGAAGCAGGTCAATTTCAGCATCTATCAGCCGGTTCTCGACAACGGCAGCTATATGAGCCTGTCGGGTCACTACAACGAGAACCGCAACCGCTTCATCTTCAGCCAGAACGAAGCCACGCTGAACGCCAACGGCTTCTACTACAACAGCGCGGGCCCGGCCAACGTCAACCCGTCCAACACGGGTAACCTGCGCTTCAAGTCGAAGTGGAACCTCACCGATAAGCTGACCTTTACGGCGGATGCCAACTATCAGTACGTACTGGCCAACGGTGGCGGTACCTCGACCTTGACGGAAACGACGGGCCGTATTGGTTCGTGGACCAACGCCAACTTCAAGAACTTTGACGCCAATAAAGACGGCGTGATTTCTTCGACGGCGCTCACCATCTACAACCCGAATACGACCCACACCGATCGTATCGGCTTCCAGTCGTCGGCCATCTATCGCTTCAACGATCAGCATACTCTGCGTGTCAACTACTCGGCTGATCGCGGCCGCACGACGCAAACGGGTGAAGGCACCTTCGTCAACGCCGATGGTTCGCCGAAGGATGTGTTTGGTGCCAAAGACGATGCCTCGATCGGTCTCTACGGCCGCGACGGGTCGATGTATCAGCGCCGCGACCGATATTCGAAAGCGAACGTTGACGTTCTGTCGTTCGAATATCGTGGCTCGTTCTTCGACGACAAGCTGTTCGTTACCATCGGTGCTCGCGATCAGCAGATGGTGCGCCACCTGCACCAGAAGTGCTACTCGTCGGTCACGGGTACGGGCTCTTCCTCGCCGTTCTGCACCACCCAAGCGCCTGCCGCGGTTAATGCGGATGGCAGCGTGACCTTCACCGACGTGTCGGGTGCCTTTATCCGTCCGTACAACACCAAGGTGAAGTTTGCCAAGACCCTGCCCAGCTTCGGCGCGACCTACAAGGTCTCCGATCATGGTCAGGTGTTCGTGAGCTACACCGAGAACCTGTCCTCGCCCAAGACCGACCAGTACTATGCGATCACGCTCCTGAACGGCAAGACGCAAGTCGCTAACCCGTTGCCGGAAACCACCAAGGGCATTGAAGGCGGTTACCGCTATAACGCTTCGAACCTGACCGCCAGCTTCGCTGTGTGGACCAAGGACTATAACAACCGCATCGTGTCGTCCTACGACACGGCGACCGACACCTATTTCGACCGCAACGTCGGCAAGGTGAAGATGAACGGTTGGGAAGGCTCGTTTGCTTTCAAGCCGGTCGAAAACCTGTCGCTGCTCGGTGGTGTAACCTATACTGATTCCGAAGTGCAGTCGGACCTGCCGCAAGCCAAGGTCACCGTTGCCAAGGGAACCGATAATGTGGGTGATACCCTCTACATCCCGACCAAGGGCAAGAAGCTGGTTGAAGTGCCGGAATGGATGTTCAACTACGGCGGCACCTACGACATCTCGAAGGAGCTGTCGCTTACCCTGATCGGCAAGTATGTCGGCGAGCGTTTTGTATCTGACGTAAACGACGCCAAGTCGCCGCGCTACACGGTGTGGAATGGTTCGCTGCGCTATTACGTGCCGTTCTTCAAGCAAGGTTCCTTCCTGCAGTTGAACGCCATCAACATGTTTGATGAAAAGTACTACGGTAACCTGACGACCGTCAGCAATACCAAGTTGCTGGCGACTCCGAGCGGCACCACCATCCGCACGGCGCAAACCCCGTCGTACAACGTGGGTGCACCACGCACGGTCATGCTGACCCTCAGCACCAAGTTCTAAGACCGGACACGGTTTGATGAACATGAGCGGCTCTCCGGAAACGGAGGGCCGCTTTTTTTGTGGTGCATTCTGCGACCTGTCGTCGCGGAAAGGCATGGCCAAACGGGTTGACGCTGTGTAAAAGACCCCCATTCAAAGCCTTACGTTTGTCCTCCTGCATTTTACCGGGGTCTGGCATGAGCCAAAATCCGAACCTTTCCCGTATCGTTCCGGCTGAATGGGAGCCGCACAAGGCCATGTGGGTCGGGTTTCCCAGCCACGAAAATCTGTGGCAGGAAGACCTGATCGAGGCGCAGGCCGAGGTCGCGGCGCTGGTGCGCGTGCTGGCCGAAGCCGGCGACGAGCACGTCAAGCTGATGGTCATGGGCGACGCAGCGCGCAAGGCGGCGCAATCGCTGCTGTCCGACATGAAAAAGGTCGAGATCGTCGATGGGCGTTTCGGTGACATCTGGTTTCGCGACACCGGTCCCATCTATGTCAATGCCGAAGACGCGCAGGACCGCCATTTGCCCCTGCCGGTCGCCTTCCTGAACAATGGCTGGGGCGGCAAGTATCATCTGAAATATGACGATCAGGTCGCGTCTCAGGTGGCTGACCACGACGGCTTCGTGCCGGAAACGCAGGACTTTGTGCTCGAAGGCGGTTCGCTGGAACACGATGGGTTCGGTACGGTTCTCACCACGCGCCAGTGCCTGCTGAACCCGAATCGCAATCCCGACTGGACGCAGTCCACGGCTGAGCGCGCGCTGCAAACCGCGCTGGGGGCGCGCAAGATCATCTGGCTGGATGACGGCCTGCTCAACGACCATACCGATGGCCATATCGACAATCTGGCACGCTTTGTGGCGCCCGGTGTGGTGGTCTGCCCCGTCGCCTATGGCGCGGATGATCCCAATGCCGACCTTTACAATGCGGTGGCGAAAACCCTCAGTCAGCAGACCGACGCGCGCGGCGTCAAGCTTCAGGTGGTGCGTATTCCGTCGCCGGGCCGCACGCTGGACGAGGACGGCGAAATCATCCCGGCCTCGCACATGAATTTCCTGATCGCCAATGATTGCGTCATCGTGCCGGTCTATAATGAGCGGCCGGGCGAAATGGCGGTTGAGGCGTTGCAAACCCTGTTTGCCGAACGTCAGGTGTTCGGCCTGCCGTCCAACGCCATCCTGACCGGTGGCGGCTCCTTCCATTGCATCAGCCAGCAAGTGCCGCTGATCAAGGCCTGAAAATAATTCATACCGTCCCACTTGTGGGGCGGGGGACCGCGGCCATTTATGGCCGGGGTGGTGGGGGTCTTTCCCCCTTCACACTCGCGGAGTATCCAGCATGACCCGAACCGTATCCGTTGCCGCGCTGCAAACCGCCTATGGCCCCGATATGGCCGCGAACATCGCCAAAACCGAGGCGTTGGTGCGCGAAGCGGCGGCCAAGGGCGCGCAGATCATCCTGCCGTCGGAGCTGTTTCAGGGCGAATATTTCTGCGTCAGTCAGGAGGAGCGCTGGTTTGCTACCGCCTTCCCGTGGCGCACCCATCCGTGTGTCCTCGCCATGCAAAAGCTGGCGGCCGAGCTGAATGTCGTCATCCCCACCTCGATCTACGAGAAGGAAGGCCCGCACTATTTCAATTCGCTGGTCATGATCGACGCGGGCGGTGAGCTTTTGGGCGTCTATCGCAAGAGCCATATCCCTGACGGCCCCGGCTATCAGGAAAAATATTATTTCCGTCCGGGAGATACGGGTTTCAAGGTGTGGGATACGCAGTTCGCCCGTATTGGCGTCGGCATCTGCTGGGATCAGTGGTATCCGGAAGCGGCGCGCGCCATGGCCCTGCTGGGGGCGGAGATTCTGTTCTACCCCACCGCCATTGGCTCCGAGCCGCACGATGCGGAGCTGGATACCGCCGCCCCGTGGCAGCGCGTCATGCAGGGCCACGCCGTCGCCAATGTTATCCCGGTGGTGGCCTCCAACCGCATCGGCACTGAAAGCCTGATTTCGCCGCAAAACGGCTGTGGTCAGACCTTCTATGGACACAGCTTCATCGCCAACCACCGCGGCGACAAGGTGGAGGAATACGGTAAGGGTGAAGAGGGCGTTCTGGTGGCCGAATTCGACCTCGACTACCTGAATACGCACCGCGCCGCCTGGGGCTTTTTCCGCGACCGGCGCACCGATCTTTACGGGGCGCTGGCCAGCCCGCGTCCGGTGGCCTAGAACATACCCACCAGTAACTCATAGACGTACAGGCTGAACCCGACCAGACCGAGCACCGCCAGCACCAGTCCGCTCCATTCGGCGGCGTTACGCGCCGTGCGGAGGGGGTGACCCGGCGCGGTGTGGTCACAGCGATAGGGGGTATGAGACGTATCGTCCATGGCAGGGCTCCTTTTTGCCGGAGCCTGTCGCCTTCTGTATAAGGCCGAAACACGGCTGTGAACGACCTCCGTAAGCGCGCAATAAACCCTTACATTCCCTGTCGCCTTGTGCCTATCCTACCCGAATAGCGTTAAGAGGCTGGATATGAAGATGCATAAGGTGGGTGTGGCGTGGGCGGCCCTGATGATGATGGCGGGGGCGGCGCAGGCCGATACGGTGGCGGTCAGGGCCGAGCGACTGATTGAGGTCGAAACCGGCAAGGTGATCGAGCAGCCGCTGGTGATCGTCACCGATGGGCGCATCACGGCGGTCGGCAGCGCCCTGACGATGAAGCCGCCCGCCGGTGCGGACTATGTCGATCTGCCCGGTGTGACGCTGGTGCCCGGCCTGATCGACATGCATGTGCACCTCGACAACAGCCCGGAATACGGCGGCTACAGTGGCCTGTCGCACACGGATCGCTTCTGGGCCTTTGTGGCGGCGGCCAATGCCGAAAAGACGCTGAAGGCCGGCTTCACCACCGTGCGCAATGTCGGGGCCGGGGATTATAACGACATCGGCCTGCGCGAAGCGATCGACGAAGGCGTGCTGCCGGGGCCGCGGATCGTGGCGGCGGGGATGAGCTTTGGCGCTACCGGCGGACACTGCGACTCCACCTGGCTGCCACCGTCGTTCGATGCCAGAAACCCGCTCAATGCCGACAGCCCGTGGGAAGCGCGCAAATCGGTGCGTACCCTGAAAAAATATGGCGCTGACGTCATCAAGATCTGCGCCACCTCCGGCGTCTTTTCGCGCGGGGCCAGCGTCGGGGCGCGGCAACTGACCTATGAGGAAATGGCCGCAGTGGCTGACGAAGCGCACATGGCCGGCATGAAGGTGGCCGCCCACGCGCATGGGGCCGATGGCATCAAGGTGGCGCTGCGGGCCGGGGTCGATACGATCGAACACGCCAGCCTTGTCGATGACGAAGGTATCCGCCTGGCGAAAGAGAAGGGGGCCTACTTCTCGATGGACATCTATAATACCGACTATACGCAGTCTGAAGGCCAGCGCAACGGCGTGGCCGAAGAGAGCCTGCGCAAGGATCGTGAAATCGCCGAGGTGCAGCGTCAGAACTACGGCAAGGCCCTCAGGGCCGGGGTAAAGATGGTCTATGGAACCGATGCCGGTATCTATCCGCATGGCGACAATGCCCGGCAATTTGCCATCATGGTGCGCTATGGGGCGACGCCGCTTCAGGCGCTTCAGTCGGCCACGGTGATCGCCGCAGAGGCTTTGGGGCGCAGCGAGGATGTCGGCAGTCTGCGTCCCGGTCATTATGGCGACATGGTGGGGGTCACGGGCAATCCGCTCAGCGATGTGACGGTGCTGGAACGCCCGGTCTTCGTCATGAAGGGCGGGGTCGTGATCACAAAGCTGTGATAACGAGGGTATGTTTTCTACGCGATTGAATTGGTTGCCCCTTTTTATTATGTCGAAAAAGTGAACGGCGTTACGTTAAATGAACGTTAAGGCTGTTGCTGCAACCCTGACGCGGGGTCTTAACGGGCCCGATTATCAGCGTTGGGGAAGGCCGGAATGCAGCTACGTACAAAATTTATCGGTCTGGGGGTTATCTGCGCGGTTCTGGTCTTCGGCATGGTGGCGGCCAATAGCGTCGCGTCGCGCTACGCGCAGGCGCACGCGCATCAGTCGTCTTTGATCAGCCAGATTACACAGCGGCACATGACCGCCGATATGATGCACGACGCCATGCGCGCCGACGTGTTGGAAGCGCTTCTGGCACATCAGACGGGCGATGTGGCGGGCGCGGCGGCTGTGGCCGACGGTTTTAAGGACCACGCCGATACGTTCGAAAAAAATCTGCGGGCCAATCAGGCCGAAGACGTGCCGGACAACCTCAAAAAGCGGTTTGCGGAAACGCTGACGGCGCTTCAGGCCTACCGCGCCGCCGGGCAGGCCGTGCTGACCGCGACGCCCGAAACCGAACCCGCCCTGCGGGACGCCTTTGATGCGCAGTTCAAGGCGATGGAAGGCAGCAATGAGAGCCTGTCCGGCGATCTTGAAGCGTGGATGAAGGGCGAAGTCGCGCGCGGCGCCAAGACCGATGCGCAACTGGGTCTTTTCGTACAGGTCTTGTCGGTGTTCGCCATTCTGGGCGTTCTCGGCATGATCGGCCTGATGTGGCGCGACCTGCTCAAGCCCCTGGGTCTGCTGTCGCAGACGATCGGACGCATTGCCGAAGGTGACACCGATGTCGAAGTCGCCTTCACGGTTCGCAAGGACGAGATGGGCGTTCTGGCCCGCGCCACGCAGTCCCTGTGCGAGACGGCGCGCAAGGCCCTGATGGTGGACCGCATGGTGCAGGCCATGCCGACTCCGGTCATGGCGGTCGATGTGCGCGACGATTTCCGCATCACCTACATCAATGCGGCGACCGAAAAGCTGATGGATGCGGTCAAGGCGCATCTGCCCAACTATCGTGGCACCCTGATCGGGGAATCTATCGACATCTTCCACAAACACCCGGAGCATCAGCGTCGGCTGCTGTCTGACCCGAAAAACCTGCCGCACCGGGCGCGTATCCGTGTAGGTGACGAAAGCATCGACCTTCAGATTTCGGCGGTGCGCGATCACCGCGATCAATATGCCGGTGCCATGCTGGTGTGGGAACTGGTCACCGATCAGGCGCAACTGAGCCGCGATTTCGAAGTGCGGGTGCAGGATGTAGTGAAGGGGCTGGCGGCGTCGGCAGAGGAACTGTCGCAGGTGGCCGAAACCGTGACGGGGGATCTGCGCAACGGGGCCGGTCTGGCTGTATCGGCGGCCTCTTCGGCGACCCAGACGACGGCCAGCGTGCAAACCGTGGCAGCGGCGGCCGAAGAACTGGCGGCATCGGTACGCGAAATTTCCGATCAGGTGCAGACGACCAACCGTCTGGTGGCCGACTCCTTCCATAAGGTGCAGGACGCCGATCTGGTGGCGCAGAAGCTGTCTTCGGCTTCGGATCGCGTCAGCGAGGTGACGACCGTCATCGCCAATATTTCCAGTCAGATCAATCTCTTGGCGCTCAACGCCACGATCGAGTCGGCGCGCGCCGGTGAGGCGGGCCGTGGCTTTGCGGTGGTGGCGGGGGAGGTCAAGAACCTCGCCAACCAGACCAGCCGCTCCATTGGTGAAATCAACAGCGTCATCGACGAAATGCGTCAGGCGTCGCGCGAAATCGTGGGGGTCCTGAGCGATATTCGCGGGGCGGTGGATGCCATCACCCAGGCCACGACTTCGGTGGCCGCCGCGGTCGAGGAACAGTCGGCGACCACCGAGGACATCGCCCGCAACATGGCCTTCGCCGCCGAAGGGACGCGGGTGATCAGTGAAAATCTCGATCAGGTTTCGGGCATTACGGCACGTAGCGGCGACGCGTCGGCACACCTGTTCGACTCGTCTCAGGCCCTGTCGGATCAGGCGGCGGCTCTGCGCGGTCGCGTGGCGGAGTTCCTCAGCCGCATCAACCGGGCCTCGTAAGCGTGTATCGGGGAGCAGGGGACGTGTCCCCTGCCTCTTTTCAGGCTTTCACGGCACAGGCGCGCAGGCTCTGACTGCGCAGCAGGGCCTGCTTTTCGCGGACCGAGCCGTGGCGATAGGCGGCGGTCTGCTTGACGGCGGCGAGGGCTTCGGCGCGGCAGGCGGCCGGGGCGGCGGTCGCCGGAACAGCGGCGATCAGGGGCAGGGACAGGGCCATCAGGCACAGAAGCGGTTTCATACTGGGACACCTTTCAACAGTCGGAAACCACAGAGCAATCGCCGGGCCGTTCCGGTCATATCCGGTTAACCCTGTCTGTAAACTATAACCCAACGGATTTGAAGTAACGTGGATATTGTCGGGCGATGTGCCCGATGTGTTCAAGGTTTTTCCATGCGTCTGTCTGTTCTCGCTTGTGCGCTACTGTCTCTGGGTTACGGCGCCTCTCTGGCCGGTGTGGCTTCGGCGGGCGTCGAATACGATGCCGTCCTGACCGCTGACCTGCTGCGCAATCATTCGGGAGGGTTGCGCGAAGGCAACCGGATTATGAGCAATCTCGACCTTTCGGCGGCCTGGCAGGGTGAAGGTGAGGCCTTTAAAAACTGGGACGGTTTCGCCTATGTGCTGGCCGATGCCGGGGGCGGTTTTTCCGAGTTCTACTCTGGCGATGCGCAGGTCGTGTCCAATATCGACGCGCCCAAGGGCGTGCGCCTGTTCGAGGCGTGGTTGCGCCGCACGAGCGACGATGAACGCTGGTCTGTGACCGGCGGCCTGATCAATCTCAATGGTATTTTCGATGTGCAGGAGGCGGGGACGCTGTTCCTCAACGCTTCGCACGGTATTGGTCCGGACTATTCGCAGACCGGTCCGTCGATCTTTCCGTTTTCCACTCTGGGGCTGGTCGGCGAATGGCAGGCCAGCGAGACTTTGCGCCTGCGCGCCGGGGTGTTTGACGGTGTGGCCGGCGACCCGGCGCATCAGAGCAGCTTTATCGGCGTCAAGCTGGGTGACGGCGACGGCGCGCACTGGGTGGCCGAAGCGCAGCAGGAGTTTGCGCGCGGCTATGTCAAGCTGGGGGCGTGGACCTATACGGCGAAGGCCGAGCGCCTCGACGGCACGGGCCTGTCCGATGGCAACAGCGGCTATTACGCGCAACTGAAGTATGATTTTTATAAACCCGAAGCCGACAGCGACCGCGGCGTGTCGGGCTGGGTGCGGCTGGGTAAGGCCAATAAGGACCTTCAGGCCATCGAAACCTATGCGGGCGGCGGGCTGGTGTGGAGCGGGCCGCTCACAGGGCGTGAGTCGGACGCCGTAGGCCTTGCCATCGCCCACGCCGATTTCGGTCAGCCCTATGCCGAGGCGTTGGGCATGAACTTAAAGCCGGAAACCATTTACGAACTCAGCTATCGTTACGCCATCAGGGACGGCCTCAGCCTTCAGCCGGACGTGCAGTATATCCGCCACCCCGCCGGTGATCCGCAAACGGATGATGCACTGGTGCTGGGGGTGCGTCTGCGGGTGGGGCTCGCGGCGTTTAAATAAGCGCTTGCAATCGCAAAACGGAATCCGCATATAGGGGCGAGATCGCGCGGGCGGAGGCCTCGCCAACCTGGTCAGGGCCGGAAGGCAGCAGCCACAACGAATTCACCTTCGGGTCGCGCGGTCTCACCTTTTCCCTATATTCTAAGCCGTCCACAAAGCGCTGCCTGACTGCGCTGAACCCACGTGCTTTCCGACTCGCAAACCCTGCGTTTGGCGCTATAAGTCGGGTATGTCCGACCATCCCGAATCTCCAGACCTTGGCGATCCCTTTGCCACCGAACGCGATGAGAACACCGACGATATGTTCGGTGGTCCGGCGGTGCCTGCGCCTGCGAAAAAGGACGCGGCCTATACGGTGCTGGCGCGCAAATACCGCCCGCGCACCTTTGAGGACCTGATCGGGCAGGAGGCAATGGTGCGTACCCTGTCCAATGCCTTCGCCACGGGGCGTATCGCCCACGCCTTCATGCTGACCGGCGTGCGCGGGGTGGGCAAGACGACGACGGCCCGCCTGTTGGCGCGCGCGCTGAATTACGAATCCGACACGGTGAAGGGGCCCAGCGTCGATCTTTCGACCTTTGGCTATCACTGTCAGGCCATTATCGAAGGCCGGCATATCGACGTGCTGGAGCTGGACGCCGCGTCGCGCACCGGTGTCGATTCGATGCGCGAATTGCTGGAAAGCGTGCGCTATGCACCAGTCGAGGCGCGCTACAAGGTCTATGTGATCGACGAAGTGCACATGCTGTCAACCGGGGCCTTCAATGCGCTTCTGAAGACGCTGGAAGAACCGCCGCCGCACGCCAAATTCATCTTCGCCACCACCGAAATCCGCAAGGTACCGGTGACCATCCTGTCGCGGTGTCAGCGCTTTGATCTGCGCCGCGTCGAGCCCGAAACCCTGACGCCGCATCTCGAAAAAATCTGCCGTCTCGAAGGGGCGCAGATCGAGCCGGACGCCTTGGCCCTGATCGCCCGTGCCGCCGAAGGTTCGGTGCGCGACTCCCTGTCGCTGCTCGATCAGGCGCTGGTGCAGGCCGAAGAGGGGCAGAGCGTGTCCGCCGAGGTGGTGCGCGACATGCTGGGGCTGGCCGACCGGTCGGCGACGCTCAGCCTGTTTGAGAATATTATTTCCGGTCAGATGCCGGAGGCGCTTCTGGCCTTCCGCACCCTTTACGGCTTCGGGGCCGACCCGTCGCAGGTGATGGGCGACCTGCTGGAATACTGCCACGCCACCTCTGTGGCCAAGGTGCTGGGGGCCGAGGCTACGCGTCTGCCCAAGGAACCGGCGCAGCGGGTGGCGGCGCTGGGGGCGCAGTTGTCGGCGGGCACCCTGTCGCGCCTGTGGACCCTGATGCTCAAGGCGTTTGAGGAAATCCGCCGTGCCCCCGATCCGGCGGCGGCAACCGAAATGGCGCTGGTGCGCTTCTGCTATGCGTCCGACCTGCCGGGGCCGGAGACCCTGCTCAAGCGACTGCAAAACGGCGAAAACCTGCTGGACGGCGGCCCGTCGGGCGGCGGCATGGGCGGCGGTGGTTCCGGCAGCGGCGTCAGCGCGCAAGGTTCTTTGGCTCAGGGCGCGGTTATGCGTCCGCAGGCCTATGCCAATGCCCAGCTGCAGATTCAGCTCAATACGTTTGACGACGTGCTGGCCCTGATCGCCGAAAAGCGCGATATCGGCCTGCGCGTCGATGTCGAGCGCTACGTCAAGCTGATCTCCTTCCGGCAGGGCGCGATTACGTTTGAACCTGCCCCGCACACGCCGATTGATCTGGTGCGTAAGCTGTCGGCGCGGCTGAAGGAATGGACGGGGCAGCGCTGGCTGATCGCCACCGAAGGCGGCGGCGGGGCCGAAACCTACCGTGAGCGCGAAATCCGCGAAAAGGCGGAAGCCTTGCAAAAGCTGCGCAATGACCCATTTATCTCCGGTCTGATGACGGCCTTTCCGGGCGTGGAAATCCTCAGCCTCCGGCCGAAGCCGAAGCCGGTGGCCGCCACCACGCCCGACATGCCGATGACCGAAAACCGCGACGAATTCAGCGAAAAGGACGACGACTGATGGACTTGAACGCCCTGATGAAGCAGGCCCAGGCCGTGCAGCAAAAGTTCACCGAAGCGCAGGAAAAGATGAATCAGGTGGTCGTCACCGGTCAGGCCGGTGCCGGTCTGGTCTCGGTCGATCTGCAAGGGGGGGGCGTGTTGACGCGCCTGCACATCGACCCCAGCCTGATCAATGCGGACGAGGCCGAGGTGCTGGCCGACCTGATTATCGCCGCCCACGCCGATGCGCGCAAAAAGCTCGATGAAGAATCCGCGCGCCTGATGAAGGAAGCGGCGGGTCCGTTCGGCAATATGCCGATGCCGAAGCTGTTCTAACCCCTTCGCCCTATGGGGAGAAGGTGGCGCGAAGCGCCGGATGAGGGGGCATCCCCGCCGCACCGTTTTCCCCCCTCACCCCAACCCTCTCCCCACAGGGGAGAGGGGGTTTTAGAGTAATCGTATGGCCTCTGGTGCCGGACCTGAAATCGAACGCCTGATGGCCCTATTGTCCAAGCTGCCGGGGCTGGGGCCCCGCTCGGCGCGCCGCGCCGCGCTGGCCTTGCTGAAAAAGCGCGAGCAGTTGCTGATACCGCTGACCGTCGCCATGCAGGACGCGGCCGAGCGCGTCACCTCCTGCCATATTTGCGGCGCGCTTTCGACCCGCGATCCGTGTGCCACCTGCGCCGACCCGGCCCGCGACGCGGCGATGATCTGCGTGGTCGAAGAAGACTCTGCCCTGTGGGCCATGGAGCGCGTTGGGGCCTTTTCCGGGCGTTATCACGTGCTGGGCGGGCTCCTGTCGGCGCTCGACGGAGTGCGGCCCGAAGACCTGCGCCTGTCGGGCCTGATGCAGCGCGTCAGTGCGGGCGGCGTCGAAGAACTGGTCATGGCCCTGCCGGCGACCGTCGAAGGCCAGACCACGGCGCACTATATCGCCGACCGCCTGAAGCAACTGGCCCCGGAGGTCACCATCACCCATCTGGCGCGCGGCGTGCCCGTCGGCGGCGAACTCGACTGGCTGGATGATGGTACGATTGCCCATGCTTTCAAAAGCCGACGCTAAAAGCCTTGAATTGGGCGATGGGGGTGCGTCGGCGTCACTTGCCCGTATTCATATACGGGCTGCGCCATAGCCTCATGCCGAAAAGTGAACGCCACTTTTCGGATACACATGAGGCGTCATATAAAATCAGAGCCATGAGGCGGCTCAATGGAGCCGGCGAATGCTCTGATCGCCTGCCATCTCATCCAAATTGAAAGCTTTTAAATTCGTAAATCAGTCGATTGGCAGGGATTAGGCGCGCTCCGCCTTCTCCCGGTGACGCATGACCAGAAACACCGCAAACACTCCGGCCAGCTTGCTCAGCACCGAAGTCACCACCGACCAGATGTTGAAAATCCCCGGGATCGTTGTCGAGGCGATGGCATAGAAGACCGCTGAGTCGATCGGTGCGCTGACGGCGGTCGAGATCACCACCCGCTCAGACAGGGGCCGCTTGATAAAGGTGAAGATGGACCAGTCGATCAGTTCCGACACCACAAAGGCCGCGCTTGAGGCGATCACCACGGCGGGATCAGAGGTCAGCAGCGATAGGCCCAGGCCGATGATAAGGGTCAGCAAGATCCAGTGACCGATCTCGCGCTGGGCAAAGTCACGCACCACCAGAACCAGCCCCGTCACCACCGACATCGGCGTCCACGAGCCATGATCGGGCAGGGGGATTTGCGGCACGGCGGCAAAGCACCAGTTGATAAACGGGATCAGCGCCAGATAGAGGTACGTCCACGGCGTGCGCCCCGTGACCGCCTTGCGTACAAATGCGCTGAATACCATCTGCCCCTCCCAAAAGCGCCTGATACGTCCTTGCCTGCCCCGCAGATGACCGCAAGGGAGTATTTGGTCCGACAGGAATCGTGTCAGGAAAAAGCTTGTCAGCTTTTATTCCGTATGGCAAGAACATTTCATGAACTTTGAATCCGTCGCCCTTATTGCCTCTGTCTTCGCCTCGCTGGTGCTGGGGGGCGGCTATTATCTGGCCTTTCAGGAGACGCGCCGCCTGCGCGAGCGCAATGAAGACCTGAGCGATCAGTTGCGTGACGCCGCCGCTGAGGTGTCGCAACTGAAGGAGCGCACGCGCAATCTCGAAGACGCGCGCGCCGCCATGAGCGAGCATTTCCGCGCGGCGTCTCAGCAGGCGCTGAGCCAATCGACCGAGGCACTGCTGAAACGCGCTGAGGAGAATTTTGCGGCGCGTGAAAAGCTGGCGCTGGAACGCATGGGGCATACGCTGAAACCCGTTGCCGAGACGCTGGGCCGGTTCGAGGCGCAGGTGAAGGAGATGGAGGAGTCGCGCGCCAAGGACACCGGCGGGCTGAAAGAGCAGATCACCCACCTGATGCAGGCGTCGGTGGCGACGCGCGAGGTGACGCAGAAGCTGGCCAACGCCTTGCGTCGCGGGGCCGGGGTGCAGGGCCGCTGGGGCGAAGAGACGCTGCGCAATGTGCTGGAAAGTGCCGGACTGTCCAAACATTTTGACTTCGTTGAGCAGCAGAACCTTGACACCGATATGGGACGTCGCCGCCCGGACGTGACGGTGAAACTGCCCGGTGGCGTCTTCGTTATTGATGCCAAGGCCAATCTGACCGCCTATCTGGAGGCCATTGAGGCCACCGACGAGGGCATCCGCGAAGAGGCGCTGCAACGCCATGCGCGCGCCTTACAACAGCACGTGCGTGATCTGTCGGCCAAGGCCTACTGGGATCAGTTCCGCGAACAGTCGCCGGATTTTGTGGCCATGTTTGTGCCGGGCGACGGCATATTGTCGATGGCGCTGGAGCGGATGCCGCACCTGATGACCGAGGCGATGGACCGCAAGGTGATCATCGTCACCCCGACCACGCTGTTTGCCCTGTGCAAGGCCGTAGCCTATGGCTGGCGCGCTGAGGAGCAGATTCACAATGCCCATGAGGTCGCGGCGGTGGGGCGCGAACTGTACAGCCGTCTGTCGGTGATGGGCGGGCACGTGGCGGCGCTCGGCAAAAATCTCGGCAGCGCGGTCGATAAGTACAATGCCTTTGTCGGTTCGCTGGAATCGCAGGTGCTCACTCAGGCGCGCCGTTTTGAGGACCTGAAGGTCAGTCATGAGGGCAAGGAGATTGTTGAGGCCGCGCCGCTCGATGTGCAGACGCGGCCCCTGAGCAAGCTGACCGTAGTGCAGTCGGGGGCGGGAGAGTAGGTGGCTTGAAAGAGCCCCCACCCCCACGCCCTTCGGGCGCTGTCCCCCTCCCCAACACGTTGGGGAGGTATATTCAAGCGAACGTCCCGTGGAAGCCAAGTGGTGTGGCGTGTGCCGAACGCCATGAGCCCACCGGTCCGGCGCTGAGGTTTTTCGCCTCGAACACGTGCAGTTCGGTGGCCTTGGCCTTCAGATTAAGCACCGTGCCGACCATCCAGCCGTCCATCTCCTGACCCGTGCCGCCGTGGCTGGCCGGACGCGGGACGAACAGAGCCTCTTCGACGATGGCGTCCCGGCCGAAATCGTGGGTCTGCGCCTTGCCGGTCTTCCAGTCGAAGGCCGACAGGGCGTGTGCCCCTAGACGCCCCTCGATATACCCCCCGACGTGCACGACGCGGTCCCGGCGCAGACCCTGAAAGCGGTGATCGGTCTGCGGAAACTCCGATGAGACGCCTGTCGCCTGCATGTCGGCGCGACCGTCCGGGCGCAGGGTGATCAGGGCCAGATGCGCCTCCTCATCATTGCCGGCATTGTAAACCCCCTTCACCAGATCACGCGCCCCGTTCAGGCCGAATTTCGGCGAACTGGCCAGACAGACATCGAAGCGGATGGTGCCGTCGGTGTCTTCCCAGGCATCGCCCGTATGGAAGTAGGTGGCGGCGGGCAGTTCATACAGGCGCCGCTTCGACAGATCGGCTTTTTCGACGACCAGAATGCGGATCGGCTGATCGGGGTGCCAGACCAGCGTATCGACAAAGGGCGGGGTTTGACGTTCGGCGATAAGCGGCTGCATGGGCAGGATCAGGTGGCGTTCGCTGACGACCCAGTCGTGGGCATACCCCGCAGCGGGAAGCTGGATCAGTTCCCCGCGCTCCATCACGCCCGCCGGACTGAGTTGCCAGATCCACGCCTTGTCGCCCATGAACCCGGCACTCCAGATGCGGCCCGATGGTTCGACCTTGGGGTGGGCCAGAAAGGCCAGCCCTTTCAGGTCGTCACGGAAGGTCTTCGGCCCTTTGGTCAGCAGGGTCTGGGCATCAAGGCGGTAGGGCGAGCCGCCTTCCCACAGGGCCCACAGCTCGTCCCCGACGCGCAGGACCGAGGTATTGGCGGCGTTGACGTCGTCATTGCTGGTCACAGGGGCATCGGCGCGGCCCTTGGTGCCGAAGCCCGGCATGACGATGGCTTGTTTTTGCTGCTCGACGCGGCGTTTGACCGTATCGACGAAGCGGCCGGTGTGGCGCACGCCGTCGGCGCTGAGATCGTATTTTTGGATCATGCCGTCGCCGTCGAACCAGTGGCCGGTGGTGTCGTCGCCATAACGGAACCACGCGGGGCCGTTGCGGTAGAGCGTGCCGCTCAGGCCCGCCGGCATCTTGCCGCTCAGGCGGGTGAGGGCGGAGGGAGCATAGCCTTCGGCGGGGGCGTTGGCGACGGCCAGACGCCAGCCTTCCGAAAAGGTGGCGGTCGCGGCCGCGGCGGCCCAAGATGTGGGCGCGGCGGCCATCAGGCCCGCGCCACCCAGCGCGGTCAGGAAGGAACGGCGGGACAGGTCGGTCATGTCGATCCCTCCTTAAAACGCGATGTCTTGCGTGGTGTTGCCCTTGACCTCAAAGGCCGCGTCGGCCCAGGCCGCCGGGCCCATGCGGCCCTTGGCATTGTTGGAAAAGGCGAAGGGCTCGACCGGCATACCAAACGGGTTTTTGTCCATTTGACCATTGCCGTTGACGTCGTGGAATATCTTCAGCCCGTACTGACCCGGTACGACCTCAAAGGTGGCGGTGGCCGTGTCGCTGCTGACGGCGACCTGCTGACCGGCGACCGGCTTGCCGCTTGTATAGGCCTCTTCGCCCTTATAAAGCGCGACCATCAGTGTGCCCTTGGGCGTCAGTTTGGAAAACTGCACCGTCAGGGTTTCAGCGCTGGCGGGCAGGGCGATAAGACCCATCAGGGCGGCGATAAGAGCGGATTTGAGCATGAAGGCCTCCATATGGCGTTAGCGCATTTGGGTCCCAAAACCGTTTCGCACGTTTTGGAATGCGCTGGGTTGCATTGCGATGACCCCGGTGTAGGTCGGCCCGGCGGTGATGGGGCAAAAGATGCGCGAAAGGGGCCTGTACATACGTCAACGGACGGTCTGCCACTGGCGCTTCGTGAGTGGCATCGGCCAAGGCACTGATTTATAAGTAATCGTCAGTGGCGAAGCGCGAATGCCTTGACCCGCCGGGGGCGGGTTCTTATTTTAGCGCCATGGCCATTAGAGACATTATCACCGTACCCAATCCGCTGCTCAAGCAGGTGTCCAAACCCGTCGAAGGGGGCGTGACCGACGAACTGCGCGCCCTGATGGACGACATGCTGGAGACCATGTACGACGCGCCCGGCATCGGGCTGGCGGCGATCCAGATCGGTGAGCCGATCCGCGTCATCGTCATGGACCTTCAGGAACGCCCCGACGACCTTCCCGAAGATGCCCCGGCGCCGAAGCAGCCGCGCTACTTTGTCAATCCGGAAATCCTGTGGGCGTCGGACGAACTGTCCACCTATGATGAGGGCTGCTTGTCGGTGCCCGAAGTCTATGACGAGGTGAAGCGCCCGGCGCGCGTGCGGCTCAAATACCTGAACTATCAGGGCGAAGAGGTGATCGAAGAGTGCGATGGCCTCTACGCCACCTGCATCCAGCACGAGATGGACCACCTGAACGGCGTGTTGTTCATCGACCACCTGTCGAAGCTGAAACGCGACCGGGCGGTGACGAAGGTCAAGAAGCTCAAAAAAGTCGCCTAACTTGCATAGCCCTTTGAATTGAGCCAAAAGCGCGTCCACCGGATGCGCTTTTGTTTTTTGCGGAGTTACTCCATGCGTTTGGCCTTTATGGGCACCCCCGAATTTGCTGTGAAGGCTCTGGCCGAACTGGTCGCCGCCGGTCATGAGATCGTCTGCGTCTATTCGCAGCCGCCGGCACCCAAGGGCCGGGGGCAGGTGTTGACCCCGTCGCCGGTGCACGCCTTTGCCGATAGTCTGGGCCTGCCGGTCCGCACCCCGAAGTCGATGAAGTCGGATGACGCGATTGCCGAATTTCAGGCGCTGGACATCGACGCCGCCATCGTTGTCGCCTATGGCCAGATTTTAAAGCGCGAGGTGCTGGAACATCCGCCGCTCGGCTGTTTCAACCTCCATGCCTCGCTGTTGCCGCGCTGGCGCGGGGCGGCGCCGATCCAACGCGCGATCATGGCCGGTGATACCCATACGGGCGTGCAGGTGATGCGCATGTCCGAGGGGCTGGACGAAGGGCCGGTCATCCTGTCCGGCCGCGTCGAAATCACGGCGCAGGACACGGCCCAGACCCTGCACGACAAGCTGGCCGGGCTGGGGGCGTCGCTGCTGCCCGTCGCCTTGGCCGCTATTGAGCGCAGTCAGCCGGAAGGCGAACCGCAGGTCGGTGAGGTCACCTACGCCAAAAAGATCACCTCGGAAGAGGCGCGCATCGACTGGAGCCGGCCGGCGCGTGAACTCGACTGGCACATTCGGGGTTTGTCGCCGTTTCCGGGCGCATGGACGATGCTGAAGACGCCCAAGGGCGAGCAGCGCCTCAAGGTGCTGATGTCGCGCGTCGATGAGGCCATGACCGACGCCGCACCGGGTACGCTGATCGGGCCAGGCCTGCGCCTTGCCACCGGCGACGGCGTGATTGAACTCCTGCGCGTGCAGCGCGAAGGCAAGGGCGCGCAGGACGCCACCGAGTTCCTCAACGGCGCGGGCCTGAGCGTCGGGGATCGTCTGGGATGAGAGGTTTTCAATCATACTCCCCCAGCTTGCTGGGGGAGGTGGATGCGAAACCCACGGTTTCGCAGACGGTGGGGGGGCCGCCTCTCACGACAGCGGGTGCATGGCGTCAAATGGAAAGAGCCCCCACCACCGCATCTCACCGCCTGAGGCGGCTCGTGCGGTCCCCCTCCCCGGTAAACCGGGGAGGTATAGAGGTTTAGCATGCCCCGCTATTCCTGCCTCGTTGAATATGATGGCCGCCCGTACAAGGGGTTTCAGGCGCAGGACAACCTGCCGACCGTGCAGGGGTCGCTGGAGCGCGCCATTCTGGGCTTTTCCGGCGAACCCCTGCGCATTACGGCGGCGGGGCGGACCGATACGGGCGTCCATGCGTCGGGTCAGGTGATCACGTTTGATCTGCCCAAGACCTACCGACCCGATGTGGTGCGCGACGCCATGAACGCCTATCTGGTCCCCGAACCGATCGCCGTGCGCGAAGCGGCGATTGTCGATGACGAGTTTTCGGCGCGCTTTTCGGCGACGGGGCGCATGTACCTCTATCGCATCCTCAACCGCCGGGCCCCGCCGGCGCTGGAGCAGGGGCGGGTGTGGCACGTCAAGAAGCCGCTGGATGCCGAGGTGATGGCCGAGGCCGCGCAGCACCTGATCGGGCGGCATGATTTCACCACCTTCCGTGACACGGAGTGTCAGGCGGCATCTCCCGTCAAGACGCTGGATATCGCGCGGGTGAAGCGGGTGGGGGAGGAGATACACCTCGTCTTCGCCTCGCGCTCCTTCCTGCATCGTCAGGTGCGCTCAATGACCGGCACGCTGGTCGAGGCCGGGATCGGTCGCTGGACGGTGGCCGATGTCAAGGCGGCGCTGGAGGCGCGCGACCGCCGTGCCTGCGGGCAGGTGGCCCCGCCGGAGGGCTTGTGCCTGACGCACGTCACCTTTGAACCGGAACCGGATTTCGCAAGCCGCAGTTCGATATAGTCCTCCTCCCCATCGCTGCGCGACAGGGAGGAGGGGTTAGGCGAACACCTTGAAATATTTGGCGATCAGCGCCGCATAGGCGTCGGTCAGGTCATAGAGGTCCTGTACCGGGGTCGCTTCATTGACCTGGTGCATGGTCTGGCCCACCAGACCGAATTCCACCACCGGGCACAGGGCGCGGATAAAGCGCGCGTCCGACGTGCCACCGGTGGTTGACGGGTCGGCCTCTACCTTCAGCACGTCGCGGATGGCGTCCTGAATGACATCGACGAACGGCCCGGCCTCGGTCAGAAAGGCCTCGCCCGATATAGCGGCTTTCACCTCGATCGCGGCGCCGCTGCGTTCCGCCTGACGGGCGCAGACCTCTTCGATCCACGCCTGCAAGGACGCACCCGAATGGGTCGGGTTGAAGCGGATATTGATGCGCCCTGTCGCCGTTTGCGGGATCAGGTTGGTGGTCTTGTTCGCCACATCAAAGGTGGTGATTTCGAGATTCGACGGCAAGAAGCGTTCATAGCCCTCATCCAGCACGCGCCCGTCCAGTTCAGCCATGATGGCGACCAGCACGGGGATCGGATTGAGCGCGCGCTGCGGGTAGGCGACGTGGCCCTGCTTGCCCGTCACCGTGATCGTGGCGTTGATCGAACCGCGACGGCCGACCTTGATCATGTCCCCCAGCACCGCCGAAGAGGTGGGCTCGCCGACGATGCAGTGGTCGATGACCTCACCCGTCTGCCTCAGGTGTTCAACGACCTTCTTGGTACCGTCCAGCGCTTCGCCTTCTTCGTCGCCGGTGATCAGGAAGGACAGCGAACCGGGCACCTGTTCAAAGCGCGACACGGCGGCGATCCACGCCGCAATACCGCCCTTCATATCGACGGCTCCGCGCCCGGTCAGCACACCGTTTTCGATGGTCGCGGCAAACGGGTCCGAGCGCCAGCCATCAAGCGCGCCTTCGGGCACCACGTCCGTATGACCAGCAAAGCACAGGTTGGGCGAAGCCGTCCCGCGCCGCGCATAGAGGTTTTCGATCTCACCGAACTTCAGCCGCTCACAGGCAAAGCCGAGCGATTCCAGCGTCTGCTGCACGCGGTCCATCGCCCCGGCGTCCACCGGAGTCACGGACGGATGGTTGATCAGGGCCTTGGTCAATTCGACCGGATCGAGCGTGTTTTCGGGTATATTCGTCATGGCGCGTGGTGTAAGACGACTTTGCTGCGAACGAAAGTGAAATCATTCGCGGACCTATTTACCGGATATCGCCGTGACCCCTCCCGTTTCGCCTGAAATCGTTTCCGAGCCGCCTTCGCCGCCGGAATCGCAAAACCCGTTCCGCATACCCGCCTACCGCAACTTCTGGATCGCCCGCCTGTGCTCGGTGCTGGGCTTTTCGTCGCAAAGCGCGGTCATCGCCTGGCAGATCTATGAGACGGCGCGCAAGGATTCCGGCATCGGCGAGGCGGCGCTGTATATCGGTCTGATGGGGCTGACGCAGTTTATCGCCATGTTCGCCTTTACGCTGCCGGCGGGCATCGTGGCCGACCGTTATGACCGTAAAAAGATCATGGGCTATACGATCGCGGCGCAGGCCGTGATTGCGCTGGGCTATATGGGGCTGTCGGCGCTGGATCATCCGCCGATTGCCGGACTGATTGCCCTGTCCTTCTTTCTGGGGGCGTCGCGCGCCTTTATCGCCCCGGCCTCATCGGCCATCGGCCCGATGCTGGTGCCCAAGGCGATTTTGCCGCGCGCCATCGCCTCCAATGCCCTGGCGTTTCAGATCGGCGGTATCTCCGGGGCAGCGGTCAGCGGCCTGTTGCTCAGTGTTTCTGCCATGTTCGCTTACGGCTTTTCGGCGGCGCTGTTTGTCATCGGCGGCGTGCTGATCGCCACGCTGAAGGCCGATACGCATCCCGTCAATGCGCCCACTGGCTCCAAGATGGAGATGGTGCGCGAAGGCCTGATCTATATCTGGACCAACAAGATCGTTTTTGGCGCCCTGTCGCTCGATCTGGCGGCGGTGCTGCTGGGTGGGGCGACGGCGCTGCTGCCCATCTTTGCGCGCGACATCCTGCACGCTGGGGAAATCGGTTATGGCGCGCTCAGGGCCGCCCCGGCGGTGGGGGCCATGATGACGGCCCTGTGGCTGGCGCGGCGGCCTCTGAAATACAAGGCCGGCAAATGGATGTATGGCGGCGTGGCGGTGTTTGGCCTGATGACCATTATTTTCGGGCTTTCGACCAACATCTTCGTGTCGGTGGCAGCACTCGCCGTGCTGGGCGCGGCGGATATGGTCAGCGTCTTTGTGCGCGGGACGCTGGTGCAGATCGTGACGCCTGACCCCATGCGCGGACGGGTGGCCTCGGTGTCCTACCTGTTTATTGGGGCGTCGAACGAGCTGGGTGAATTCGAAAGTGGCGTAGCGACGCGCCTTCTGGGGCCCATTGGCGCGGCCCTGTTCGGCGGCATTGGCGCGATACTGGTGACGGGCGCGTGGATCAAGCTGTTTCCGGCGCTGTATCGTGTGGACAGGTTGGAATAGCGAATAGTATTGAAACGGGCGATCCGTGGCGTCGGCTTCGTACTATACAGTCAGTCCTCGCCTTGGCGAAAAAAAGCCCGGCAAAACCGGGATTTTTTGTCTGTTACTGACTACCGCGGCTGGTGGACAGGGCCGGGCGCAGCGGGATGTTCTTGCGTTCTGTCTTGGCGACCAGCTTGTTGGCCGCGCCGGAGTCTTCGTACTTGTACGGTGTGGTCTTCATGGCCAGCGCCTGAGACGGCTGATTGTCCTGCGTGCGCTTGAGGTCGGCCATGGCGATCATGGTGTCCAGTTCGTGCTTACGGGCTTTGAACGCCACCAGGTCCTGACCGGCCAGAATGGTGCCTTGCGGCACCTTGGCGTCCTTCGGATTGATCGGATGGTTCTTGTACCACACTTCGAAGTGCAGGTGCGGGCCGGTCGAATTGCCGGTCGAACCGACATAGCCGATCAGTTCGCCCTGCTTGACGCGCTGACCGGGGCGAACCTTGATCTGCGACATGTGGGCATAGCCGGTCGCCCAGTCGCTATTGTGCGACACGCGCACCCATCGGCCAT
Source organism: Asticcacaulis sp. DW145 (assembly GCF_037101385.1). Lineage (NCBI taxonomy): Bacteria > Pseudomonadati > Pseudomonadota > Alphaproteobacteria > Caulobacterales > Caulobacteraceae > Asticcacaulis > Asticcacaulis sp. DW145. The sequence goes on from NZ_AP029024.1 coordinate 778,556, forward strand.
AGCCGCCCCACCATTTGGCATCGGCCACGACGCCGTCACCGGCGGCGTAGATGGGGGTGCCCGTACCGGCGGCAAAGTCGATGCCGGTATGCATCTTCATAAAGCCCTGAATGGGGTGGCGACGCATGCCGAAACCGGAGGAGGTGCGGGCTGCGGCGACCGGCGTCGCCAGCAGGAAGCCTTTGATATTCTTGCCCGTATCGTCGAAGAACTGCGCGTCCTTGTCGCCCTTGCGCTTATAGGAGTAGAAGCGCGTAATGTGGCCCTTGGCGCTGATTTCGGCATAGAGCAGATTGCCGGATTCCACGACGCGGCCGCTCTCGGTCACCTTGCGATCAAATACCAGCTTGAAGGTGTCGCCCGGCTGGATATCGCGTTCAAAGTCGATCTTGTGCGCGAACAGTTTGAGCACCTGACCGGTAACATTCGGCGTGGCCCCCAGCGCCGTGGCCGAGGTGATCAGCGAGCCGTCGATAGTGCCGATGGCGACGCGGCGCTCATCACGCACGGATTCTTCGAGCGCGCGCAGGCGCATCGACCCGTCATGGCTGGTGGTCAGTGTCAGTTGCTTGGCCGGGCCGGTACGCACGGTCAGACCCAGAAGCTGCGCCGGGGCGTTGCCGGCTTCCGGGCGGGCGATGGCGGCCTGAAGGCTTAACCCCTTGCCGACATTGACGACGTCAAAGGCCTGGGACAGGAGGGTGACGGCGGCATTGGCCTCGGTCGAAGAGACGCCCGAACGGGTCAGGGCCTGGGTCAGGCTTTCGCCCGCACGCACCATGATCTGAACATTTACGGGTTGGGTGAAGCCCGGACGCGCTGCCGCTTCGGCCAAGGCACGGGTTTCCAGCGCCAGGGTCGCACTGGGGTCGAGGGTCGGCAGTTCGCTCGGCAGCGGCTGATAAACGCGCCAGACCAGAGTGGCCACCGTCAGGGCGGTCGCGGAGACCAGCACCATCGGGGTCAGGCGCACAGGTTGGCGGCGAGGGTCGAGTTGAGCCATTACGATCCAAAAACGGTATACGAGGTTTACACAACGCGGGCTCTACTCAAAACGGAGCCGTTTTCTCCGCCGCCCAGTTAGCCTGTATTTCCCTGTTTCAGGGAATGCGCGATCCGACGAGTTGCCGCAGACGCGAATTTGAAAGTGTTAACGCCCCTGCATACGCCGGAATAAGGCCAAAATGAGGCGCGCTCCGCCATCTATATCGCCGTTTTTCTGAGATTGGGCGACGAAACGGTCTGTCCCGATTAGAAGCAGAAGGTTAATATCCGGCTTAGACGGGCCGCAGGCCGGTGCATTTACGGGTTTTTTACGGCGGAGGGCGCGGGCGGACGGTCTTGGTCTGGGTGCGGATCACTTTGCGTAACGACGACCCAAAAAAATGCACGCGCCGGCGGATAAAGAAGCCGTAATGGTCCGGATACGGTAAGAAAAAGAATCGGTTATGCGCCGTTTTTTTAAGAGTTGTGTGCCATATTGCTGCCCTGAACCTTTGTCCAACCTTTTGATCCCGTGAGAGATTGATCCGTTGCGCACCCACATTCTGACCGATGCGCCTGAGGATGGAGGTGAGCTGTTGTTTCCTGTGCGGCTGCCGCCCCAGTCGAGTTTTACCCGTGCAGTCGGCAACGGGGGAGAGGCTGCGCCGTCACGTCCGAAGGGCGGCGGTGGTAAGGGTGGGGGGGCGACGTCCAGCGGTAAGGGCGGACCGGGTGGACCCGGACGACGTAAACGCTATCTGAAGGCGGGCGGCTGGCTGCTGCTGACCCTGTGGGGGGCGGCGGCGGTAGGCGTCATCGCCTATGCGGCGCGCAAGGACATAGCGCGCGAAGTGGCGCAGGGCTGGCTGCGTTCGAACGATATCCCGTCTGAGCTGCGCATCGACACCCTGAGTTTGAATCATGTGTCCGGCCGCATCGTGCTGGGTGAGGCCGGGCGGCCCGACCTGAAGATCGAACGCTTCGACATTGATTATGAGCTCAACCTGTTCCGGCTGGGCCAGCCGCTGACGCGCCTTAAGCGCATCCACCTCGTCAAACCCGAACTGAGCTTTTCCTATGATAAAAAGGGCTTGGGTTTCGGGCGTCTGGACCGCCTGCTGAAAGGCGGCAGCGGGGGCGGCGGGCCTCTGCCCGACGAGATTCTGGTCGAGGATGCGCGCATCAGGGTGCGCACCGACTATGGCACAGTCGCGGCTACCGGCGGGCTCAGTCTGAAACAGGGGCGCTTGCGGGCGCTGAACGCCACCCTGATCCCCGGAGCCCTGAACGGGCCGCAATTGCAGGGGCAACTGTCCGACGGCCATATCCGTATTCAGGCCGAACCCGATGTCGATGCGGGTGAGGCGCTGCGCATCGACGCCAACCTGTCGGCGTCCGAACTGCTGTTCCCGGCCGCTCAGGCCCCGGAGGCCGAACTCGGTGATCCGCTGCCGCGCCTGAGCGGGGTCCATGCGGATCTTGATCTTCGACTGCCCTATCGTCGCCTGTCGGACGAAGCCTCGCGCAAATCGCCCCTGTCGGCCTTTGACGGTATGCTGAGCGGCGTGCTGGCCTTGCGTGCCGACGCCGCAGACGGGGCCGGGGCGTCCTCCGTTCGGGGGCTGGACAGCACGCTGAGCCTCAATGGCCGGGCCGATTTTGAAAACACGCGGGTGGCCTTTTCGGGGACTTCGCAGGTGATGGCGACGCTGGACAGTTTCCGAAACGGTGCCATGCAGGGCCGCACCGTGCGGGTGGCCGCGCACGACCTGACGCTGCGCAGCGATCTGGCGCTGGATGCCGCTTCGGCCGTGACGCTCGATGGCCCCTTGAGCCTTAAGGCCGGGGTTTTTACGCAGGACACCTTGTCGCTCAATGAGGCGGCGCTGGACCTCTCCGGTTTCTCGCTGGCGCACGGCTCCGAAGGCACCGATCTCAGTTTCGAAGGCCGCGCCGTGGCCGCCCGCGCCGCGCAGGGCGATCTGAGTCTTTCCGGTGTGACCGCCCGGCTCGACGGCACGGGGCGCTTAGGGCCGGACGCCTATGAGATCGCCCTGACCACCGATGTTAACGGCCGTCAGGGCAGCTATCGCGGCATGGGCGCGCTGGCCGCAGATCGTGCCAGGGCTCTGGCCGAAAGCCGGGTGGCCTTTGACGCGGCCAATGCCCGTTTGCCCGCCGGGACGCCGCCCGTGCCCGCGCCGCCGCCGGGACCGGATCTGATGGTGTCTCTGCTGCGCGCCGCCGACCGCTTCAGCCTGAAGGCCGAGGCGGTGCGCGTCTCGCTGAGCGGTCAGGGCAACCGCCACCGCTTCGCCGTCAGTCCGGGTAAGCCGGTGCTGATCCGCCCGTTCGATGGTGGCGATATACGCCTGACGACCGATGCGCGCTCGGCCCTGATCGCCAGCGATACGCGCACCGCGTTCACGGTGGTGACAAGCGGAGACAATCTGCCTGCGCTCAAGGCCAGAGTGTCGGATTTCGGCTTTGGGGCGCAGGGGGCGCTCGATGGCCGGCTGACGCTTGAAGCCGGCTTCAACCTGGCCCCCGTCTATGGGGCGCAGGCCACCGCCAATGCCCGCTTTGTCTACAGTTCATCGGGCCTGTTGCAGGTGCGGCTTGACGATTGCCTGCCGTTTACCGCCGAGCGCGCCGATATCGGCGGTCGTCTGACCGCCTTTACCACCCGTCTGTGCCCGACAGCCGCCCCGGTCCTGACGATGAACAGCGGTCAGTGGCGCAGCGAAGGCCGCTTTGACGGCATGGCCGCTGCCGCCCCCGACTATCAGGTGGCATTGTCAGGCGGCGAGGGGGCCTTTACCGCCAGCAGCTTCCCCGATGCGGACGGTCTGGGCTTCACGGTGGCGCTGAAAACCCTGAAGGCCACGGACGCGATGGACGCGCCGCGCTTCCATCCGGTGCTGATCGCCGGTGACATGGTGCAGGGCCGCAAGACGCTGGACGGCAAGCTGGTCGTGACCTCCGCCGATGCGGCGGTGCAGGCGCGGGCCGATGGGCCTCTGGCGGAGATTGTCCTGCGTTCTGACCTCGCCAGCGGCAAGGGCCGCGCCGATCTTACCGCGACCCATCTCAGCTTTGCGCCACAAAAGCTGCAACCGCTCGACCTGACGCCGATGGTGGCGGGGGTGCTTCAGCGTGACACGACCGGTCGCGTCGATTTCAAGGGCTATTTCGGCTGGTCGCCGGACGGTTCGGCCTCAGGCGGCGCGCTGACGCTGAATGAGATGGGCTTTACCAGCCCGGCGGGTTTGGTCGAAGGTCTGAACGGGCGGATTGACTTTACCTCTCTGGCCCCGCTGCAATCGGCGCCGGGTCAGACCTTGACGGCGCGTCGCGTCACCAGCGTGGTGCCGGTGAAGGACGTGCGCGCAGTGATGCAGTTCGCCGGGGATTATCTGAGGCTGGAAAGCGCGCGCGTCACCAGCGAAGGTGGCGACTTTGCGCTGGCCCCGATGGACGTGCCGTTCGATACGACCAAACCGCTCAGGGGTGAACTGAGCTTTGACAAGGTCGATTTCGGCAAGGTGGTGGCCTCAAGCCCGTTCGCCAAGGACGCCGAATTTACCGGGTTTGTGTCGGGCAAGCTGCCGTTCGAACTGAACGGCGGCAAACTCAGCGTGCGCAAGGGCTATCTGCTGGGCGAGGGGCCGGGCCGCGTCTCGATCCGCCGCAACGCGGTGACCACGGTTGCGGCGCAGGGCGGCGCGGTCGCCAATGCCGACGCGGCAGCGGCACCGGCGGCATCGCCTTCCAACATCGTCGAAGGGCTGGCCTATCAGGCGATGGAGCATCTGGCCTATGACGAACTGTCGGCGGCGGTCAATTCGGACGATAAGGGTTTGCTGAACTTCAACTTCCGTATTGTCGGGCGCTATGATCCGCCTGAGCGTAAGGAGGCGAAGATCGGCCTGATCGACTATCTGCGCGGCACCTGGACGCAAAAGCCCATTGACCTGCCCTCTGATACCAGGGTCAATCTGAACCTCGACGTCAGCTATAATCTCGATGAGTTTCTGAAGGACTATATAGAGGTGCAAAAGCGCGGCGGTTTCGACTGGTCCAAGATCAAATAAAGCCCGTTACGCAGGGTGCTCTTGCTGACACAATTATGCTCAATAGCCAGGGGTAGAATGTCTCTGTCATTCAGGCCCGGTTCAGCTTATAGCTGTTACCCATAAGTCATGATCTCTTGCTGTGGAGCCCTTCATGTTGAAATCCCCTGTCGCCCGCGCGGGCACAGCCGTCCTGTGTCTGGCGGGTGCGGCACTGACGGCGGCCTGCACGCCAACGGTTCGCCTCAAGGTCGATCCCATCACCATCTATGCCAAACTCGACGCCAATGTGCGGGTGTCGCTGGATGAGGACGTGAAGGCCCTCGTCAAACAAAATCCGGACCTGTTCTGAGGAATTCCGCTATGAAAAAGACCCTGTTTTCTATCCTCAGCGCCGTCGTCGTCTCCTCGGCGGTCCTGAGCGCCGGCGTCGCCATCACCCCCCCGGCCTACGCCCAGTCGGCCGCCAAGGCCACCGTCGATGCCGCCAAGGCCACCGGTACGGTTGGCGAGCAATCCGACGGCTATCTGGGCCTCGTTAAGGGCTCGGCCGATGCCGCCACCAAGGCCGCGGTTGAGGAAATCAATACCGGCCGCGCCCGCGTCTATGCCGAAGCCGCTGCCAAAAACGGCGTGTCGCCGGCCGCTGCCGGGGCCTCGGCCTACACCAACCTGATCTTCCCCAAGGTCAAGGCCGGCGAATATTACAAGGACGATTCGGGTAGCTGGAAGCGCAAATAGCGTCACCCCTAGCGCCTGTACGGTGTGCCCTGTGGCCCTGGTGGTCACAGGGCTTTTTCGTGTCTGAAAAGGCCGTTGCGTCCGATCGGCAGGATGCCTGGACTCATTAAAAATGAGCCTTGGTATGCTTTTCGAGACTTTCTGATGCCTTTGACGCATATGAGAAATTCTCGAGTTTTTTAAACGGTCGGATGCGGTCAGCGTCTTCGATCGTTGGTATAAAATGTGCAGAGCTTGCGCAAAGTGATTCAAAATATGGCCAGGATTCGCCTGACTGGCTTATTTCAGGACACCCCGCACAGGAACCCGCCTATGACGCCTGACCTTCGCGCCGCCGTTTCGGCCGCCCCCGCCGACACGATCCGGCCTTTGACTTCGCTGCGCTTTTTCGCAGCGGTCTGGGTCATTCTTTATAGCTACTGGTCTGCGCTGGACGGCGCCGTCCCCATAGGTCTTATCGAAAAAGGCTATCTGGGGGTCGATCTCTTCTTCATCCTGTCCGGCTTTATCCTGAGCCACGTCTATATGGCGTCTCTGGCTGAGGGGCGTTTTCGGTACGATGCCTTCCTCGTCAATCGATGGGCGCGCGTCTATCCGCTGCATCTGGCCACCCTGTGTTTTGCCATCCTGTTGTGGGGGGCAGCGACGCTCAAGGGGATGACTGTGGACCGCAATCTGGTCAATTGGCCGTCCTTGCCCGCCCATCTCTTCCTTGTACAGGCGTGGGGTCTGGCACCGGAAGCGGCCTTCAACCATCCCTCGTGGTCTATATCGGCGGAATGGTTCGCCTATCTGCTGTTCCCAGTCTTTGGTGCGGTCGCCTGGTCGCTGCGGGCGCGCCCGTGGGTGGCCGTCGGTCTGTCGGTGACCTTCCTCATCAGCCTCTATATGATTTTTGAGACCATTATGGGCTTTGCGCTGACCTCGGCCACCGTCTTCTGGGGCGCGCTGCGGATCGTACCCACCTTTATGCTGGGGTGTGCGCTCTATCTGGTCTGGCGGGCCGACCGGCTGGCGCCACGCCTGGCGGTTATCGGCGCAGCGATTTTCAGCCTGATGGTCATCGTGGTGGCCTCCTGGGGCCGGATCGACGCCCTGATTGTGCCGCTGCTGGGGCTGATGCTGCTGTGCGTGTCGCGGTTTGCCAATGACGGCCCGTTGGGCAACCGCGTGCTGGTCTATCTCGGCGAAGTGTCCTTTGCCATGTATATGGTCTATGTGCCTTGGAAGTGGGTCTATCTCAATGCCATGGGGATGGTGCTGGGCACTGGCGACGCGCCACTGCCGCTGCTGTGGTGGGCCATCGGCCTGATCGCCATCGTGCCCATAGCCATGCTCGCGCACCACATTGTCGAACTGCCCCTGCGCCGCGTCGTCCGCGATCTGGGTGACCGCCTTCGTTACCGACTCGCCTATCAACTGGCGCGTTAGATCCGTTTGCCCCGGGGACAGGCTGCGCCACCTGGGCCGCCGCCTTAATTGCGGCTTGAGCGGAATGATTCCAAGAGACATCATTCCGCTCTGATCTGTGAGCGGACGAAGGACTTAAAAATCGGGCGTCTTTTCCCGTGTGCGGCGAAAAGACGCCAAATTTTTTTCGCGCACACCCTGAATTTATAGTTAACTGATGTTTAACGGCTTTTTTGCAACAATTGTCCGGCGAGCCCGTCCTGATGTGGGAAATTTACCACGTTGTGGAAAATAAAGGCTTTGTAAATGCCTATGACTTATGTATCAAACCACTACCAGTAAATGTTGCGGGCGTTTTAGCTGATCTTTTTTCACCCGCAGCCACCCCCTGTAAGACCCCTAAGAGGACCGCCGGGTAGGCCCCTCGATCAGGCCCCAAATGGAGTGCTCGCGTGCTGAAAAGACTAAGCGTATTGGCGTTGTCCGCGGCTCTGGCCTTTAGTGCCGTGGGCGCGCAGGCTGCCGAAAAACAATCCCCGTACTGGCAATGCGTCACCTTCGCCCGCTCGATTACGGGCATGAACATTTTTGGTGATGCCTGGACCTGGTGGGAGGGTGCGACCGGCAAGTACGACAAAGGTCAGGCTCCCAAGGCCGGTGCGGTTCTGGTCTTCCGTCCTCAGGGCAAGATGCGACTGGGCCATGTGGCCGTTGTTTCTCAGGTGATTACCGACCGCGTTATTCAGATCACCCACGCCAACTGGTCGCCGATCGGCGGTCGTCGCGGGCAGGTCGAAAAAGACGTCACCGTCGTCGATGTCTCGGACAAGGGCGACTGGACCAAGGTCAAGGTGTGGTACGGCCCGATCGCCGATGTCGGCACCACCGTTTATCCGACCTATGGCTTCATCTATCAGGCGGCCCAAAAGGGGCAGCAAATGGGTGAGAGCCTCGTCACCCAGGTTCTGGACAAGCCGACCGTCAAAAAGCCTTCGGCTTTTGACAAGGTGGCCCAGAAGACTTCTTCGAAGACCAACAGCAAGGCTCTGGTCAATGCGCTGGCCACCGATGCGGAAGCGCCGCGCAATCAGGCCCTCGCTTCGGCCAGCTCTGACGATGCCTCTGCCGCTAAGGCCGATGCGAAGGCAACCGATATTAAGGCTGACGCCAAAACCGCCGATAAGGGCGCAGATAAGAAGGCCGTTAAGGCAAAGACCGCGGTGGCCGATAAGGACTCCGACGCCAAGGAGACGTCGAAGGCCAAGGCCAAGACGACCAAGGGCGAAAAATCCGCCCGGCTGGCCGACAAGGACTCGGACAACGCCAAGGGCACGGCCAAGGCGGCCAAGATCACCGGCAAATCCGGCAAGACGGCGATCGCTGACTCGGACGACAAGTCAGATAGCAAGGCGGAAAAGCCGGTAAAGACCACCAAGGCGACGGGCAAGTCCGGCAAGACGGCTATGGCCGAAGCCGAAGACAAGGCCGACACAAAGGCGGGCGCCAAGGCAGAAAAGTCGACCAGGTCCGTCAAGGGTGAAAAGACCCCGGCCAGAAAGGTCGCCGAGGCTGAGGTCAAAAAATCCGAACAGAAGAGCGAAAAGACCAAGGCCTGAATGGCGCCTGTCTGCTGTAGCTTTTTCACGCCGCTGGTGCTTGCCAGCGGCGTTTGACTTGTCAGAGAGGCGCAAAGCGGCCTATGCAGGGGCAGTCTGTGAAAGAGCCCCCATGCTGAACATCTATAGCCGAGAGGCGGCCCCGGAAGGGGCTTTTACCGTGGTGCCGCCCGAAGGGGCCGGGGACGAGGCCGGCTGGTGCGAGATTACACCGGACGGGGTATGGATCGACCTCTACAATCCCGACCGCGAGGAAGAACGCTATGTCGAAGGCGTCGTCGGGTTGAACCTGCCGACGCGCGAAGACATGCAGGAGATTGAGTTTTCGTCGCGCCTCTATCTCGAAGACGGGGCGGCTTTCATGACGGCGCAGGTGGCCTTTTATGGCGGCTTCGACCACCTGCAATCGGGGCCGGTGACCTTCGTCCTGCACCGGCAGCACCTGATCACCATTCGCTATATCGACCCCAAGTCGTTCAGCATTTTTGCCGACCGCACGGTGCGTCATCCGGAATCCTGTGGGCAGGCGCACGAGGCGCTGGCCAATCTGCTGGAGGTGCTGATCGACCGCACGGCCGACCTGCTGGAAAAGGCGTCAGGGACGGTGGATGAGATTTCCGGACGTATCTTCGCACCCAAACGCGGGCGCAATCTGGAAAAGGTTTTGCGTGAGCTGGGCCGCTGTCAGTCGGACACGGCGCGCATCCGCGACAGTCTGGTTTCCTTTGGCCGGTTGCTGCTGTTTGCGCGGGCGCTGGACCGTGAACTGGTCGGGACGGACGAGGCAGGCTTCAACGCCTTCCATGACAAGCTGCGCACGCTGGAAAAGGACGTGGCTTCGCTGAACGACCATTCGGCCTTTGTCTCGGGCAATATCGCTTATCTGCACGATGCGGCGCTGGGGGTGATCAATCTGGAGCAGAATACGACCATCAAGATCGTCTCGGTGGCCTCGGTCGCCTTTCTGCCGCCGACCCTGATCGCCTCGCTCTATGGGATGAATTTCGAATTTATGCCCGAACTGCACGTACCGTGGGCCTATCCGATCGTGGTACTTGCCATGATCGCCTCAGCGGTCGGACCGCTGGTATGGTTCCGCCTCAAGGGGTGGTTATAGGGTTATATTATACCAACGGCCAAGAATGCTGACTGCATCCGGCCGTTGAAGAAACGAGAATGTCTCATTTGTGTCAGTGACATGAGGCAGTCTCGAATAGAATGCCAAGGGTCATTTTCAATGACCCTTGGTATTAGCGACAGGCCTTGCACAGACCGCGCGCTTCCAGCGTCACCCGGCGGGTTTCAAAACCACTGGCGGCGGCCTGTTGGTCGATTTCGGGAAGGCTGACGGCCACTTCCTCGCTGCTGCCGCAGCAATCACAGAGCAGGAAGGCGGCGGCGTGCGGCTGCACCACCTGGCCGTCCGCATGGCCCTGACAGGCGACAAAGGCGTTCAGGCTTTCGATGCGGTGGATCAGCCCCATCTGCTCCAGAAAAGCCAGGGCACGATAGACCGTCGGCGGCTTGGCGGCCCCGTCCGGATGGAAGCGGTCGATGACGTCATAGGCCTTCACCGGGGCGTTTTCCCCCAATATTAGCTCTAGGGTCCGCAGGCGGGGCGCCGTCATGCGTTCGCCCTGCGCCTCACACAGACGCTGCGCCTCGCTGAGGCGCGCGGCGATGCGCCCGCTGTCGAGGTGATGGGCGTGGTCGTGATCGTGGTCGCAGGCGTGTGACATAGACATAACTTAGGCAGACTCGCGGCGTTTCGCAATTGCTGCGCAAAATGACGGCTTGACAGCAATTATGTTATTACATAACACATTGCCGTCCGGTATGGCCTTTGTGTGTGCCATCCGTCTTTTTCCGGGAGCCTTCCCCATGCAAACCCGTATGGTTCTCACCCTGACCGTGAGCCTTGGCGCGCTTGTCGCCGTCACCCCCGCCCTGGCCGATGCCGCGCCGCCGAAGGCCGATGACATCACCGAAGTCGTCATCACCGGCACCGGCTATAAGGTGTCGAAGGACGCGCTCATGTCGCACGTCGATATTCTGACGCGCACGCAGATCGACGAAAAACCGGCGGCGGGTCTGGGCGATCTTCTGGCCTATATGCCGGGTATCCGCTCCTCCAGCTTCGCTCCGGGGGCCAGCCGCCCGATGATCCGCGGCCTCGACGGTTTCCGTGTGCTGGTGCTGAATAACGGTATGGGCGTGGTCGATGTCTCGGCCCTGTCGCCCGATCACGCCATCCCGACCAGCCCGACCGAGGCGCGCCGCATCGAAGTCCTGCGCGGTCCGTCGGCGCTCGCCTACGGCGGCAACGCCATCGGCGGTATCGTCAACCTGATCGACGACCGCATCCCGTCACAGGGCGTCACGTCTGATAAAGGTTACGAAGGCACGGCCACACTTCAGGCCTCTTCCGCCGACAAGGGCGTGCAGGGCGCCGTCAACCTCAAGACCGGGCAGGGGCCCTGGGTCTTCACGCTGGATGCTTTCCGCCTGAAGTCCAGCAATTACAAGATCCCGGTGCCGGCCAAGCTGCCCTTCGTTACCGCCGCTGCCGGGGAAGACCCGGACACCTCGACCCGTCAGCAGAATTCGGCGCAGGATATGAAAAATATCGGCGCGGGCGTCTCCTATGTCGGCGATAAGGGCTTTATCGGCCTGAGCTACAAGAAGACGGATTATCTCTATGGCACGGCGGTCGATTCCGACGTGAAGATCGACCTCAGCCAGAAGCACTGGGATCTGCGCGGTGCGCTGAACCTCGACTGGGCCGGCTTTACACGTCTGGACGGCTCGGCGGGCTATTCCGACTATCACCACGCCGAAATCGAAGGCGGCGAGTTGGGGACGCAATTCCTGTCGAAGGGCAGCGAGTTCCGCAGCGCCCTTGTCCGCGAAGGGGTCGGCAAGGTCAGTGGGACGGTGGGCGTCAGCCTGTCGAAGCGCGACTTCGAGGCCATCGGCGAAGAGGCCTTTGTGCCTTCGACCACCACCAAACAGGCCGGTGTCTTCACTCAGTACCGTTACGATAACGGCGCTTGGGGTCTCGAAGGCGGCGCGCGCGTCGATCAGACGCAACTGAAGTCGGCGACGGCGGCCTATGCGCACGATTTCAACACCGTGTCTGCCTCGCTGGGCAGCTTCTACCGCCCAACCGATCATAATTTCGTAGGCCTGAGCGTCACCCGCTCGGAACGCGCGCCGTCCGATGTCGAACTGCTGGCCGACGGACCGCACGGCGGTACGGGCCAGTACATCATCGGCGACCCCCGTTTCCGTACCGAGGTCGGGACCTCGCTGGAGCTGACCGGGCACATGATAGTGGACGGGCATAACCCCCTGTCGCTCGATGCGCACGTCTATACCAGCCATTTCGACAACTTCATCGACCTTCGCCCCACCGGTCAGGTGCAGGACGACCTGCCGGTCTTCCAGTATGTGCAGACCGATGCCGACCTTTACGGCCTCGAAATCGAAGCCAGTGCCCACCTGTTCAGCTATGCCGACCAGGCCGTCAGTCTGCACGCCGCCTATGACTATACGCACGGCAAGACCGCCATCGGCCCGGTGGTGCGTATCCCGCCGCAGGCCCTAACGCTTAAGCTGCAAAGCGTCAGCCCGCGCTGGGACTCCTATGTCGAGGTACGCGGCGTCGACAGTCGCAACGACCGACTGGCGGCCTTTGAGACGCCGACGGACGGCTATGTAACGGTCAACCTCTTCACCTCGTACAAGCTGCCCCAGCATCCGGGCACCAGCCTGTTCGCCGAGGTGCGCAATGTCGGCGATGTCGAAATGCGCGAAGCGACCTCCAGCACCAAAGACTCCGTCGTCGGTGCCGGTCGCAGCCTGCGTCTGGGCGTGGTCAGTAATTTCTGATCCTTCGCGGGTCGGGGCCTGCGCCGGAAACGCCCCCCGTTTCGGTGCCGGCCTGATCGGTGATCGCCGGAGCGCCGCGAAAACAGGTTCCTCCCTTTTGCGTCACGCTCTGGACCCTCAGACACGGCGGAACCCCGGAAGCCCGTACTTCCGGGGTTCCTGCATTGCCGAAGTCAGCGCAGGCCGGCTTTTTTGAAACCACAGATTACACTGATTTCACAGATGGCGGTTCGTGCCGCTCTATTGGACAAGCGACCGATAGCTGTTAGACGCATCGAGGACATTCGTTGGCTCCACTCAGCCGCATCATGGCTCAAATCTGTGAAATCTGTGGTTTCTCTGCGCATAGGGTGTTTTTTGCGCGAATTGCGGCCTTTGCACTCGCCTGCCTGAACGTGCCGCTTGCGCTTTCCCGCTGGCATGGGCTAGAAGCGAAACTCCTCAGTTTTTACCACTACAAAGAGCGATCATGGAACAGGCTCAAGACCAACAAAGCGCGCTGACAGGGAACGTGCTGTTTTACAAGACCCCGGAACCCCTGAGCGTTGAAGCCCACAGCAATCTTGGCATCAGCGCTTCGGCCACGCCGCACGCCTTTGTCGCCGAAACCAATGTGGTGCCGCTGACCGTGGCGGAATTCCCGGCGGCCTCGCTGAGCTACCCCATCGTCTTTATCGGCGAAGCCCGCATGCCGGTCGCGGCCATGGGTCTGGCCGCCGGTCAGAACATGTTCGTGTCCCCCGAAGGCGTCTTCCGCCCGGACGCCTACCTGCCGGCCTTTGCCCGCCGCTATCCGTTCGTCTTCGCCAATGACGAGCAGGAACAGCGCATGATTCTCTGCGTGGACACCTCCTCGCCGGTGGTGACCGCCAACAATCCGGACGTGCCTTTCTTCGAAGGCGGCAAGCCGTCGGCCTTCGTTGAAAACGCCATGCAGTTCTGCTCGGACTTCGAAAACGAGCGCCTGCGCACCGAATCCTTCGTCAACCTGCTGAAGGATCTGGACCTTCTGGCGCCGCGCGAAACCATCTACCGCCCGGCTAATCCGGACGGTTCGCAGGGCGAGCCGCAAAAGATCGCCGAGTATTTCGCGGTCGATGAAGAAAAGCTGGCCAAGCTGCCGGCCGACAAGCTGGTTGAGCTGCGCGACAACGGTGCCCTGATGCACATCTACGCGCACCTGATCTCGCTGCTGGCCTGGGACAAGCTGATTGCCCTGACCATTGAGCGTAACCAGGGCGCTCCGGCGGTCAACTAAGCGTTCGCCGCTTTTACAATAGAAAAACCCCGGGGGCTCTGGCTGCCGGGGTTTTTTAATTTTACACGAAAAGGCACGAAACATTACGGCGCGAAACGCCAGACCATACGGCAAGCTGCAACACTGAAAAAGGCCCCTCGGGCCGTATGGGTTCAGTCGGCTTTTTGTGTTTTTCGTGGCTAAAGCCTTACCCGACAGGCGGCGGATTGCGCTGAAACACCGAGCGCGTCAGGCACGAAAAGACCAGACGCCCCGCCTCATCCAGAAGATCGTGCTGGGCGATGACAACGCCCTTGGTGTCACCCACCGCGTCCTTACCCATGATAGTCAGGCGACCGCGCAGCAGTTCGCCCGGCGGCGGGTTGCGCGACCAGCGCAGGGCATCAACCGCCAGCCGCTTGGTCTGCGGCCAGCCAGCGGCGGCTTCCTGCTCCAGCTTCGACCACAGGGCGAAGATCAGCGCATCAGGCAGGCCGTCCTGCGTGTTCCATGAGGGCGCGTAGGTGGCGCAAAACTGCTCCAGATCGCTTTGGGAAACGACGCCCGCGCCGATCGAGGCGACCTGACCAATCCACAAATCGTCAAAGGCGGCAGGCATGAGGAACTCCGTTCGAACAGGGAAGCCTCGTCTTCTAAGCTGTGTCGGACCGTTCGGCAACGCTTTTGCACAGGCGGTCACAAAAGGCAGAAAGCCTTATGGTCAAAAGCCTTACGTATTGATTTGGGACGGGCGGTGTGGTTTGGTTTTTCCTAACGCTGGGGGCCCTGAAGACGGTTTCGACGCAGCGGGATCCGGTTTCGTACCGGAGACCGCCGGGCGTCATCCGGGACAGCGTGCAGAGTTTGCCAAAGTACCATGAGTGCACAGGACAATATTACGGTTCTTGAGGACGAGGCCTATACCGGCCTGTTCCTGACGGCTGAGCGCGACGCAGCGGTGCGCGCGCAGGGTCAGGTGCTGGCCGGAGGGCGGGTTCAGGATCAGGCACAACCCCTGGCCAGCGATCCCGAAACCCTCGGCACGATCCTGCGCAGCACGCGCGAGGCGCAGGGTTTTTCGCTCGAATACATGGCCGATATGACCCGCGTGAAGCGCGGCTATCTGGAGGCGCTTGAAGATGCCGCCTACGATCGCCTGCCGTCGCGGGCCTTTTCCATCGGTTTCGTCAAGGCCTATGCCAAGGCGCTGGGGCTGGACGAAGAGAGTCTGGCCGACCTCTTCAAGCGCTCCTTTGCCGACCCGGCACAGTCGGACAAGCTGCGCGCCCCTGTGGGGGCCGCCTTCGAGGATTTGCGCCCCAGCTATCGTCTCTATGGCGGCATAGCGGCAGCGCTGGTGCTGTCGGTGGTGGCATGGAACCTGTTTCAGCGCACACCCGGCTGGGGCGGTCACCACGCCCAATCGGCGGACCTGATGCCGCAGAAATGGTCGCCAGGCGTGCCGCTGGTGCGTGAAAAGCTGCTGTTGACGCAGTCGGCCCCCGCGCCAAAGGATCAGGACCTGCCGGTCCCCTATTACACGCCGGGGCTGGAGGAGGGATTTGCCGCCATTGACGCCGAGCGCGCTGAGCAAAATCCCGCGGCAGCCGTGGGTGTGCCGCTACAGATGCGAAAGGCCTTCAACCCGCGCGGCGCGGTCTTCGGGGCGACGCCCGCGGACTCCATGGTGACGATTCAAGCGCAACGAAGCGTCAATCTGGTCATCAGCGGTACGGACAAACGCGTCTATTTTGCGCGGCAGCTGGGGCCGGGGGAAGCCTATCGTCTGCCGCAGGTGAGCCCGATCAGCCTGCTGATCGACGTGGGCGACCCCAAGGCCTTCGAAATCTATTATAACGGGGAATTTGCCGGGGTGATGGAGGAGCGCTCGACCTCGGTGTCCAAGCTCAATGCCCGCGCGGGGGCGCTGGCCAAGCTGATGGATGCCCAGATGGAAGCCCTGCGCCCGGCAGGCCGCGGCCCGGCGGCGGGCGAAACACCGGCGGCCACGGCTCCGGCGCGGGTGGTTCCGGCGGAGGTGCCGGTGCGTGAGGGGCCCATCCCCTACGTGCCGCCCGCTTCCCCGTCTGCCGAGCCGGCGACTGACCCTGCGCCGCCCCAGCCCTGATTATACCAACGGCCGAAAAAGCCGATCGCATCCGGCCATTGAATGATCGGGAATTTTTCATATGTATCAAAGACATGAAAAGTTCTCGAAAGGCATGCCCAGAGTCATTTTCAATGACCCTTGGTATTATTCCGGCTGGTAAAGGCGGAGATGAAGGCTTACATAGGGCGCGTAAAGCCCCGTATCCCAGAGTGCATGATGACTGACCATACGCATGTCCGCCCATGGCGCATGATCGAGCGCCGCAAAAGCCGCAAGATCCGTGTCGGCAAGGTCGAGGTCGGTGGTGACGCCCCGATCAGCGTTCAGTCCATGACCAATACGCGCACCCACGATGTCGATGCCACCGTGCGTCAGATTCACGCGCTGGAAGAGGCGGGGGCCGATATTGTGCGCGTCTCCTGTCCCGACGTGGACTCGACGGTGGCGCTGAAAGAGATCGTGCGTCAGGTCAATGTGCCGATCGTCGCCGACATCCATTTCCACTATAAGCGCGGTATCGAAGCCGCCATGGCCGGCGCGGCGTGCCTGCGCATCAATCCCGGCAATATCGGCTCACCCGAGCGCGTGCGTGAGGTGATCAAGGCGGCTAAGGACTATGGCTGCTCGATGCGGATCGGCGTCAATGCCGGGTCGCTGGAGAAGGACCTTCTGGAAAAATATGGTGAGCCGTGTCCGGACGCCATGGTCGAAAGTGCTTTGTTCCACGCCAATATCCTGCGCGATAACGACTTCCATGAATTCAAGATTTCGGTAAAGGCGTCGGACGTCTTCCTGACCGTAGCCGCCTATCAGGCCTTGGCCGATGCCATTGACTGCCCGCTGCATATCGGTGTGACCGAGGCCGGACCGTTGCGCACCGGCACCATTAAGTCGGCCATTGGGCTGGGCAATCTGTTGTGGGCCGGGATCGGTGACACCATCCGCGTGTCGCTGGCAGCCGATCCGGTCGAAGAGATCAAGGTGGGCTTCGATATTCTCAAATCGCTGGGCCTGCGTCACCGCGGCGTCAACATCATCGCCTGCCCATCCTGCGCCCGTCAGGGCTTCAACGTCATCGAGACGGTGGCGAAGCTCGAGGAACGTCTGGCCCATATCGCCACGCCTATGTCGCTGTCGATCATCGGCTGCGTCGTCAACGGGCCGGGCGAGGCGCTGTACACGGATGTTGGCTTCACCGGCGGCGGGGCCGGGGCGGGTATGGTCTATATGGCGGGCAAGCCGGACCATAAGGTCTCCAATGACGACATGATCGAGCACATTGTCGGTCTGGTCGAAGCCCATGCCGCCAAGCAGAGTGAGATTGAGACGACGCCGGAAGCGGTCTGAGACGGCGCTTATCATGATGCAAAAGCCCCGTCAGGTTTGGCCTGACGGGGCTTTTTTGTTTTACTGTAAGTGCTTAACGCACGCCGGCGATGTAGCGGCCATTAGTGATGTGCGTCACCTGGTTGGCGGCCTGCCCCTCCATCATCACGTCGATTTCGTTGCGATCGACGGGCTTGGAGAAGAGGTAGCCCTGAATGATGGCGCAGCCGGCCTGACGCAGGATGTGGCTCTGGGCCTGGGTTTCCACACCCTCGGCAAGGATGCTGAGGTGCAGGGCCTTGGCCAGCTTGATGATGGCACGGATCAGGGCTTCGGCGTCCGGATCGACCCCCAGATTGGAGACGAAGGAGCGGTCGATCTTGATCTTGTCCACCGGGTAGCGGCTCAGATAGCTGAGCGATGAATAGCCGGTGCCGAAGTCGTCGAGCGCGATGGAGAAGCCCATCTGACGCAACGCATTGAGCGTGTTCTGCGTCGGCTGGTCGTCGTTAAGCAGCATCCCTTCGGTGATCTCGATTTCGATGGAACGCGGCTCAACGCCGGTTTCGCGCAGCATGTCCTTCAGTTCCGGCAGGAAGCGCGAGGAGCGCAACTGCGTCGCCGACACGTTGATCGCCACCTTCAGACCCGGCCAGCGCCTGGAGTCGATCAGGGCGCGCCGCATGATCAGGCTGCCGAGATCCATCATCAGGCCACATTCTTCGGCCAGCGGCACGAAATAGGCCGGGCTGATCGGGCCGCGCTGCGGATGGCTCCAGCGGGCCAGCGCTTCGACACCGACGATACGACCGTTATGATCGACCTGCGGCTGATAAACGACGTCGATGGCTTCGACATGGATGGCCTCGCGAAGGCCGGTTTCCAGCAGCTTGCGCAGCTTGATCGTCGCATCCATCTCCACTTCGAAGAAGGCGTATTGCGAACGGCCCTGTTCCTTGGCGCGATAAAGGGCAAGGTCGGCCTGCCGCAGGGCTTCGGCGGCTTCGATATCGGCCTCCTGCAACAGGGTGACGCCGATGGAGCAGGACGAATAGACGGGGCCGCTTTCCAGAGTGACCTGCCCCTTGAGGCCTTCCAGCACACGCTTGGCTAGCGCCGCCGTCGAATGGGCGTCGGTGTCAGTCTGGATGATCACGAAGACGTCGCCGCCCAGACGCGCCAGCGTATCGCCCGCGCGGATCATGCCGCTGATCTTCTGCGCCGAATGACGGATCAGTTCGTCGCCGGCGGAATGGCCCAGCGTATCGTTGACGTCCTTGAAGCGATCTAGGCCCACGCACATAACGGCGACCGCTCCCCCCTGACGACGCAGACGTTCCGTTGCCTGATTGAGGCGGTCGGTAAACAGGGTGCGGTTGGGCAGGCCGGTCAGGCCGTCGTGCAAAGCCATGTGCTTGGCGCGCGCTTCCGAGGCGATCAGGCTGCGGGCCGTCTTCTGGCTGCGATGCAGCAGAGCCAGCGCCACGCCGCCCAGACCGGCCGAAACCAGCAGTGACGGGATGAGGGCGCGCATAAACAGGTCGAGGCCCGGCCGCGACGGCCGCCACGTCAGTTCGGCCTTTTCCTGACCGGTGGAGTCGGTGAAGACGGCGCGGGCCTGATCCGGAGATACGGTCTGACCGTTGCGCAGTTCGGTGATATCGCTCAGCAGATTACCCTTGGACAGGGCCGCCAGTTCGCCGTTGCTCAGCCGGTGCGCCCCTGCGACCAGATAGGGCGCGTAGTGCGTCAGATCGTGGCGCGTGCTGTCAGGCAGGATCAGGCTGGCTCCCAGAAGATAGACGTGACCGTCCAGCACCGTCAGTCGGGCTATGGCGTTGGTCTTCGACGTGAAGCCGATTCCGGAGGCGGTATAGATATAGTGGCGCTCGCGCAGGTCTTTCGACAGACGCTTGATTTCGCCGCTCAGCCGGTCATAGGCCGACAGGGAGGTTTCCTGCTTGCCTTCCCAGGCCAGCACCGGGCGGTTCAGGCCGTCCAGCACGAAGGTCTGTTCGTAATTCAGATATTCGGAAAAATAGCTGCCGTAATTGTCGGCGACGAACTGATGGTCAAAAGTCACGGCGGTTCTTTTGACCGCTTCGTTCCAGATGGTCATGGGCGCCATCAGGCGCGCCTGCGTCTCGGCCAGATGCATGAGGCCGGTGCGCACATAGTTTTCTTCGCGATCACGGTTGGCCTTGTCGATTTCCGCGGCCCAGATCCACAAGGACCCGATCAGCGCGCATACCGCGCCGACCACGACAATGGTCATGGGGGCCAAAAGTCTTAATTCACTCCGGTCTCGATTCACGAGGCGTACTCATTCTGAGGGCGATTACCAGTCCACCCACCATAGGCGAAAAGCCTTAAATTAAGGCAAATGGAAAACTCTTTTGTAATGAAGGGGTTGCGCGGCCATCAGGGCAAGTGTGCAAGGGTTTTCCCCTTGACCGTCAACAGGTTGAGCCGCATGTATGCAAGACTGTAATGGAGGATGTTGTGCGGTTGTTTATCAATTCCGGTTCGCCTTTTGCGAGAAAATGTAGAATTCTGGTGCGGGAGATGGGGCTGACCGACCGGGTGGAGGACGTGCCAACCGTGACGCTGGACAGTGCGCCGGAGCATGTGGCCGTTAACCCTTTCGCGCAGATTCCGGCGCTGGTCACCGATCATGGAGCGCTGATCGACTCGACGCTGATCTGCGAATGGCTGGCCGCGCACTATGGGCCCTATCCCCTCTATCCCGAAGGCGAGGCGCAGTGGGCGGCGCGTCAGGCCGAGGCTCTGGCCGACGGGGTTCTCGAAACCGCCGTGAAGATGGTGATCGAACACCGTCGTCCCGAACACGAACGCTCGGCCACCTGGCTCAAGCGCTGGGAAGAGGGGCTGCGCCGGGCCCTGAAGGCCGTGGATGGGCTGGGCGTACTGTCCGACGCGCCGCCGGGGCTGGCTGAAATCACCCTGGCTTCGGCGGCGACCTATATTGATTTCCGTTTCCCCCAACTCGACTGGCACGCCGAGGCCCCGCGCCTTGTGGCCCTGCGCGATCAACTGGAAAAACGCCAATCCTTTATCGACACCTATCCCGCTTAAAGGTAAGAAGCGCGTTTTCCCCCTCCCGGCATTGCGGGGAGGGGGCCACGAAGTCTTTTGAGGTCGTTCCTTTGATACGTCTGCCGCAGGCCAAGCTCGATCAGGTCGTCGATCGTTTCCGCATGATCGAGGCGCGCATGGAAAGCGCCACCGATGGCACAGAGATCGTCAAGCTGTCGAAGGAGCACGCTGAGCTGAAACCCGTGGTCGATGCGGTCACGGCGCTGCTCAAGGCGCGCGCCTCTGGGCCGGAGTTGGAAGAACTGATCGCGCTCAATGATCCCGAACTGTCGCCGCTGGCGCAGGAGGAGTTTCAGGAGCTGAAAGAGCGCCTGCCGGAGCTGGAACGCGGTGTGGCGCTGCTGCTGGCGCCCAAGGACAAGGACGAGAACGCCTCGGCCATCCTGGAAGTGCGCGCCGGCACCGGTGGGGACGAGGCGGCGCTGTTCGCCGGCGACCTGTTCCGCATGTATTCGCGCTATGCGGCGTCGCAGGGCTGGCGCGTGGAAATCGACTCGATCAGCGAAGGCGACGCGGGCGGCTATAAGGAAATCATCGCCTCGGTGACGGGCGACGGCGTGTTCGGCAAGCTGAAGTTCGAATCGGGCGTGCACCGCGTGCAGCGCGTCCCGGCCACCGAAGCGGGCGGTCGCATCCACACCTCGGCGGCCACCGTCGCCGTGCTGCCCGAAGCCGAGGATGTCGAAATCGACATTCAGGACAAGGATATCCGCATCGACACCTACCGTGCGTCGGGCTCCGGCGGTCAGCACGTCAACAAGACCGACTCGGCGGTGCGCATTACCCATCTGCCGACAGGGATCGTGGCGACCTCATCGGAAAAGTCGCAGCACATGAACCGGCAAATCGCCATGCGCAACCTCAAGGCGCGCCTGTACGACATCCAGCGTCAGGCGCTCGATGCCGCGCGCTCCGATGCCCGCAAATCGCAGGTCGGCTCCGGCGACCGCTCGGAACGCATCCGCACCTATAACTACCCGCAGGGCCGGGTGTCCGATCACCGCATCAACCTGACCCTCTATAATCTGGCGCAATTTATGGAAGGCGAGATGGATCAGATGATTAACGCCCTGATCGCCGACGATCAGGCCGCGCGTCTGGCCATGCTTGAGGAAGAACTGGGATAGGAGTAGGCTCTCACTGCAGTCTGAGGGGGGACAGGATGGCGACGCGAGAGAAAAGGAAATTCATTTGGATTTTACCTCCCGTCTGTGTTTTGGGGGGAATATGCTTAGCCCTTTTTCTTTTTCCGGACATGAGGCAAGATATTGATCCCATTAAGATTTTTAAATCTTTATGGGTATTTTTGTTTTTATCCACCCAGTGTTTAATTCGACATTTCTGGCCTAGCAATTACCGGCTGGATTTCGGTTTGGGGGCCTTCCTTTGTGGTCTGGCGGTCTGGGCATACGCGCAGGAGGGTGCGTTTTCCGATGTTTCGCATATACCTTTCCTGGGTTGGACGGCCTGTCTTCTGTTTGCGGCCAATCTGCTTCTGTTCGTGGCCGATGTATCAAAGCCGTTATGGAAAGAGTCATCGCTGAGTTAGAGGCTGGCCCGAAGGGCAGGGTGGGGTTAAAGCGGTGGCATTAACCCCACCGTCTTTGACGCCTCTGTGGCGTCAAATACACCTCCCCTGAAATCAGGAGAGGCGCTTGAATCACGTTTCAATCAAAAGTCATACTGATTTAGGGAAGGGTATATTTAAACCCCGCGCTGCGCTAAGAGCGGTTCATGCACCCGACCAATGGTAAAATCGACTCCCTGTGGCGGCACCCGGTCAAGGGCTTTACGCCCGAACCCGTAGCCGAGACGTGCCTGACGGTCGATGGTTTCTTCCCATTTGATCGCCTGTTTTCGCTGGAGGTCGGGCCATCGGGCTATGATCGCGACGATCCGCAATTCCTGTCCAAGATGAAATACGCCGTGCTGGCGCGCTTTCCGGCCGTGGCGAGGCTGCGCACCCGTTATGATGAGATCACTGAGCGTCTGTTCGTCGATGATCGTCCCTTCGATATCGCGCAACCCGCCGGGCGTCACGCGCTGGAGCGGCATATCGAAACCGTGCTGGCGGCGCATGAGGATTACGACCCGGTGGCGCAGCCGCTGCGTTTTCTCGATATCCGCGAAGGCGCAGTCGATCATTACCGCTTCACCGACTCGTCCAACGGCTTTGTGTCGATTCTTAATCTGAACAGCGTGCGCGACCTGTCCGAGCGTATGGGCATCGACCTCGATCCGTTGCGGCTGCGTGCCAATATCTGGGTCGAAGGGTGGTCAGCGTTCGAAGATCACGCCTTTGTGGGCAAGCCGCTGCGCATCGGCGAAGACGGGCCGCTGCTGGAAGTGCTGAAACCCATTGTGCGCTGTGTGGCGACGCACGTGAACCCGCAGACGGCGCAGCGCGATGCGGAGATGGTGCAGGCACTGTGGACCCACTATGGTCACCGCGACTGCGGCCTTTATTGCCGCGTCTTGTCGCCGGGTCTGATCCGTGCCGGTGATGCGGTTGACCCGCAGGTGGCCTGATCCTATAGCAGAGACATTCTTTATGTCTTTAAAGGTGTCCGGATGCCCAAACTCATTCTCCTCCGTCACGGCCAGAGCCAGTGGAACCTCGAAAACCGCTTCACCGGCTGGGTGGACGTCAATTTGACGGCCGAAGGCGAGGCGCAGGCGGTTAAGGGCGGTGAGCTGATCAGGGCCGAGGGGATCGAGATCGACCGCGCCTTTACCTCGGTGCTGACGCGCGCCATCCGCACCTGCAACCTGGCGCTGGACGCGGCTGGTCAATCCTACGTGCCGGTGATCAAAGACTGGCACCTCAATGAGCGCCACTATGGCGGGCTGACGGGGCTGGACAAGGCCGAAACCGCCGCCCTGCATGGCGACGAACAGGTGAAGATCTGGCGCCGCTCCTACGACGTGCCGCCGCCCGAACTGTCGGCCGGAAGCGCCTACGACTTCTCGAAGGATCGCCGCTACGCCGGTTCGGTCCTGCCCCTGACCGAGAGCCTGAAGACGACGCTCGACCGCGTGCTGCCCTTCTGGGACGGGTCGATTGTGCCGGCGCTGAAGGCCGGGGACACGGTGCTGGTGGCGGCGCATGGCAATTCGATCCGCGCGATTATCAAGCTGCTGTTCAACCTCGGTGAGGCCGAGATTCTGGAGGTCGAAGTGCCAACCTCTAACCCGCTGGTCATCGACCTCGATGCGGCACTGAAGCCCGTTTCGGCTAAATATCTCGACGCTGAGCGTGCCAACCCTGTGCCCGTGTTGCAGGGCTAGCGGACGGGCGGGGCGATGAGCGACTCCCGCCATATGGCCCGTGCCATCGCGCTGGCCACCGCACAGCAGGGGCGCACCGTGCCTAATCCACCGGTCGGCTGCGTGATCGTCAGTGACG
Organism: Asticcacaulis sp. DW145; assembly: GCF_037101385.1. Taxonomy (NCBI): domain Bacteria; kingdom Pseudomonadati; phylum Pseudomonadota; class Alphaproteobacteria; order Caulobacterales; family Caulobacteraceae; genus Asticcacaulis; species Asticcacaulis sp. DW145. The sequence continues at coordinate 802,467 of NZ_AP029024.1, forward strand.
GCATGGTTATCGCTGAGGCGGCCACCGGCGACGGCGGTCGGCCACATGCCGAAGAGGCGGCGCTGGCCCAGCTCGACAACCGCGCCGAAGGGACCACGGCCTATGTAACGCTGGAGCCCTGTGGGGAGAGGTCGCACGGTGGCCTCTCCTGTTCACAGCGTCTGGTCGAAGCGGGGGTCAGTCGCGTCGTCTTCGCCTGTCATGACCCGTCGCCCTATGCCTCACACCTCGGTATTACGCGTATGACCGAGGCCGGACTTGCGGTTGAAACCGGGCTGATGGCGGCCGAAGCCTCGGTCCTGATCAAAGACTTTGTGCGAAATCTGCCGGTTAAGCCCTGATTTAGGCTTTTCCGGTAAGGTTAATGCTCACCCCTTTCCAGGGGCGTCGAGTCCCATGCGCGTCTTCTCAGCTTTTTATCGAAAGGTTTGTCCCCGCGCATGAGCGCCACCACCGGACAGTCACGCTATACCCGCCTCACCCAGGCTGAGGTGGATGCGATCTGCCTGAAGCACGCTCGCCTGAAGGCTATGAAGCCGGGAGGCGCGCGGGCGGTGTTTGCGTGGATGGACGTATCGGGGCTTGATTTCAGCGGTCGCGACCTGCGCGATGCCGATTTTACCGCCGCTATCATGGTAGGTGCCGACCTGTCCGGCACGCTGCTCGATCAGTCGAACCTCTACTGCGTCGATATGCAGATGGCCAATCTGTGCCGCGCGTCTTTGCGGCGGACCGATTTGCGCGGGGCGTGCCTGCGCGGTGCCAATCTGGCCGATGTGGACCTGTTCGAAGCCGATCTGCGCGAAGGGGCGCTGGCCCTGCCGGACAAGGCGTCGGGTCTGGCCTATGTGGAGGTGTCCACGCGCGTATCGGACGCCGGCTTTACCAATCTGCGCGGGGCCAATCTGGAGCGCTCCAAGCTTTCGGGGATTCAGGCCATGAAGGCCGATTTCACCGATGCCATCCTCAAATCGTGCAAGCTGGTGCGCGCCAACCTCAAACAGGCGATTATGGACAATTGCGACCTGTCCGGGGCCGACATGTCAGGGTGCGACGTCAGTGGGGCGTCGCTGAAAGACGCGGTAATGATCGGCACCAAGACCGAGAGCTGGAATGCGTCGCAGGCCAATCTGAGCGGCGTACTGACCGAGAAAGCTGCCGGGACGGATATCAGCCGTCTGCCCTATGATGAGATGATCCGCGCCCACGCCGAATGGGTCGATAGTGTGGGGCAGGCGGGCAAGCCGTCGCTGTTCGACAAGGCCGATCTGCGCGGGCTCAAATCTATCAAGGGGCTTAATCTCGCCGCGCTGTCGGCCAAGGGGGCGGTCTTCTACGGCCTTGATATGCGGGGCATCCAGTTACAGGGCGCGCACCTCGAAGGGGCGGACCTGCGCAATTGCGACCTGCGGGGGGCCGATCTGCGCGGGGCGCAGATGGTGGGCGTGCGCATGGACGGGGCCAATCTGGAAGGGGCCAATATCGGTCCGCTGAAACTGGCCGGAGACCGCTTGTTTCCGGCGGACCTGCGTCAGGCGCGCATCCGCGGGGCCAATCTGCAACGCGCCGATCTGCGTCAGGCGCGCCTCGACGGGGCAGATCTGTCGCGCTCCGACCTCGACAAGGCGCTGATGACGCTGGAAAGCCTTGCGCACGTGATTTGCGTTGGGCTTAAAGGCAAGATCGCGGCTTAAAACGCCTCGCTGACAATATCGCCATCGCCATTGAAGTAAGCTCGCTTCATGCCCGCCGAGCGGAAGGGCGCGTGCACCTCGCCGGAACGGGTGACGACGATCAGCCCGCCTTCGCCGCCCAGACGCGCGATCTGCTCCAGCACCTGACCGGCGCTTTCAAACGCGCCCTGACCGGCCCCGATACGGAAGGCCACTTGTGCGGCGGCCTGAACGCGCAGGAAATATTCACCCTGACCGGTGCAGGAAATAGCGGCGTGGTCATCGGCCCAGGTGCCCGCGCCGATGATCGGCGTGTCGCCGACACGCCCCGGCAGCTTGCCGAACACGCCGGCCGTCGAGGTCGCCGCCGCCAGATTGCCATAGGAATCGAGACACACGCACCCGACCGTACCGTGTGCCAGCGTCCCCGGCGGATAGTTGGACTCAAAAGCCCCGGCGCGGGTGAAATAGTCGTCGGCCACCGTCTCAAAGCCTTGCACTTCGGCAAATTGCCTTGCGCCGTCGCCCGCCAGCAGGACGTGCGGTGTCTTTTCCATCACAGCGCGGGCGATAGCGACGGGGTTCTTGTAGCCGGCCAGTGCGGCGACGGCTCCGGCGCGGCGATCGGTTCCGTTCATCAGGCTGGCGTCCAGTTCAAACACACCCACGGCATTGGGCGACGCGCCCTTACCAGCCACGTAAAGGCCGGAGTCTTCGAGCGAGCGCACGGTTTCGGTGACCACATCGAGCGCGGGGGCGCCGTTATGGAGGTTGTGCCGCGCGATCTTGGCCAGCCCCTTCATGTGGGTGATTTCGCGGCCATAGTCGCGGCCGGCCTTGGCCCCGGCGCCGCCGTGCAGGGCGAATGCGATCATCAGACGTGTCCTTCGGGTCGTTTGGCCGGGTTTTAGGCGAAGAGACGGGCGAAAGCTACCCCTGTACCTCTCCGACGTGTCGGAGACGTAGGAAGGCAGCGTCAATTGCGAGGTCCTGATCGCATAGCCGTCGCGGGCCCGGACGGTGGCTGACGAGGATCAGGCCCTGACCCGTGCGTTTAAGATGCGCCTCGACCGCCTCGGTGACGGTGGCTTCGGTGGCGGCGTCCAGCCCCTCGGTCGGCTCATCCAGCACCAGCACATCGGCCTGACGCAGCAGGGCGCGGGCGAGGCTGAGGCGTTTGCGCTCCCCGCCGGACAGGGTCACGCCGCCATCGCCGATCCATTGGTGCAGGCCCTTGGGCATGGCGGCGACGCGGGCCTTCAACTGCGCCACCTCCAACGCGGCCCATACCCGCGCCGTCAGGGTCTCAGGCGTTTCCGCCGCGATCTCTTCCGGCGACAGGGCCATCAGCAGAGTGTCGCCGATAGTGCCGTTGAGCACCGGCGCGTCCTGCGGCGACAGGCTGAACCGCAGATCGGGCAGGGCGGTGAGCCCCGGCACCTCGTCCATCGGGCGCAGACCGATCAGGGCTTCGATCAGCCGCGTCTTGCCCGATCCCGACGCGCCGGTGATCAGCAGGCGTGTCTGTGGGCCGAGGTCGTAATCGTGGGCACCAAAGCGCAGGACCAACCCGGTGCGCGGGGTGGGTGGCACCGCCTCTGCGTCGCCCAGTTCGGCCACCCGCGCCTCGGCCTCGGCGAACAGGCGTGTTTGCGCCATGGCTTTCAAGAGCGGGCCGGTCGCTTCGAAGGCCACCGTCGTCACCAGAAGACCCAGCGCCAGCATCGGCATGGCGGCGTGCGCATGGGTGAGGACGATCAGGCTCAGGGTCGCCGCCAGCACGCTGAGGTTCAGCAGGACCGGCAGGCTTTCGCTGCGCGCCTGCGCCTCGCGGGCGGTGCGCAGGGCGGCCTCCTGCTCTGATAATCGCGCCATAAACCGCTCCGACAACCGATAGGCGGCGATGTCGGGCAGGAAGGGCAGGGTTTCGTGCACGCTATTTTTCAACACCCCCAGTTCAGGCAGGCCGGTCGTTGATGTGGGTGCGATGCGTCGCGACAGGCCGATCAGCGCGCCGATGCCCGCCGCCGCGATCAGGGTGGCCACGGGTGATAGTAACAGTGTCAGGATCAGGGCGGCGATCAGGCCGCCCAGCGCAGAGGCCCAGTGGCTTTGTGCCACCAGCGCGTTTTCCAGTTGCGCGACATCCTGCACCAGCCGAGCCGAGGTCTCACCGCGGCTGAGGCGCAACGGTGCATGGCTCACCCGCTCAAACAGCCACGGGCGCAGTTCCGCCAGAGTGCGCAAGGCCGCCGTATGGCCGCTCAGGCGCTCGAAATAGCGCATGACGGTGCGCGCAATGGCCAGCCCGCGAATGGCGGCCGACGGCAGCAGATAGTTGAAGGCCATCATCACCGCGCCGCCCGCCGCCCCGGCTATGGCCGCTCCGGCCAGAAACCAGCCGGACAGGCCGAGCAGGGTGGTGGCCGCGATGGACACCCCGGCGGCACAGACGGATGCGACGATCAGGGATGTACGCTGACGGCGTTTCAGGTCGGCAAAATAGGCTTTGAACGCGCTCACAGCCGCACCTCCTGCGTGGCGATGGCGGTCAGTGCCTCGGAATGGGTCGCCATAATCACCGTGCGCCCCTTGGCGGCGCTGCGGATGGCGGCGATAAGCGCGGCCTCGGCCTCTGGGTCGAGATCGGCGGTCGGCTCATCGAGCAACAGTAGCGGCGCGGGTTTGAGCAGGGCGCGCGCCAGACCGATACGCCGCCGCTCGCCGCCCGATAGGCCGGAGCCGCGTTCATCCAGCAGCGTCTCAAGCCCGCGTGCCGCCACCAGCGCCTTCAGCCCGGTCAGGCGGATCACCCGCTGCACGTCGGCGTCGCTGGCCTGCGGGTTCGACAGGCGCAGATTGTCGGCCAGAGTGCCGGGCAGGATCGGCGTGTGCTGCGACATCCAAGACAGGGCAGGAGACAGGTCGTGCGCGGGCGTCAGCGGCTGACCGTCGATTTCGATCAGGCCGCGCGCTTCCACGTCGCCGCCGCGCCCAAGCAGCAGGCGCAGCAGGGTGGACTTGCCTGAACCCGTTTCGCCTCGCAGGGCGATGATGGCTCCGCCGCCGGCGCTGAAACTGACCGGGGCGAAGACCGGCGCCGGATCGTCGGCAAAGACGGCGCTGACGCCCTCAAAGCGCAGCGTGGGGGCGGTGGTGAGCGTCAGTGGCACCGAGTCGGGCGTCTCCAGTCGTGCCTCCAGCGCCATCAGGGCTACGGCGGCGGCGTGCGCCTGCTGCTCCTCATGATAGGCGGCGCTCAGACGGCGCAGCGGGAAATAGACTTCTGGGGCCAGCGCCAGAGCGAAGAAGGCCGGGGCAAAGGCATCGCCACCAAACAGGCCTCTGTTGAAATCCAGAATAGCCGGCACGGGGAAGGGCAGCAGGCCCAGCAGGGCAAACCCGCAATAGACGGCGATCAGAGCGACCGACAGGGCAGCGAAAAATTCCAGTATGGCCGAGCCGGTAAAGGCCATGCGCAGGACCGACAGGGTGCGTTCCGACACATCGCGGGCGGCGCGCCGCACCTTTTCGACCTGCGCGGCTTCGTTATCAAACGCGCGGATCAGGGACAGGTGGCGCAGACGATCGGCGAACAGGCCAGACAGCCGCGTCAGGGCCGCAAGCTGACGCCGCGATTCCGCGGTGGTAGCCATGCCGGACAGGGCCATCAGTGTGACAAAGGGACACAGGGTGAAGAGGATGATGGCGGCCGCCAGAGGCGAGGCCACAGCGATGACCAGCGTCACCAGAAGCGGCGTCAGGGCGGTTGCCTGCCGCGCCGGAACGAAGCGCGCATAATAGCCTTCGAGCGCCTCCGTATGCTCAAACAGCGCCGTCATGCGCCCCATCTGCGAGGCCCCGACGCCGCGTCCGGACAGGGCCTTGCGCATCAGCGACAGGCGCAGATTCTCGATAATCAGGCGCGCTGATTTCAGGCTAAGGACTTGATTATAGTAGGAAAGAGTGCCCCTGAGACACAGGCTGAGGAACAATAGGGCCAGACCCGTCAAGGGAAACTGACCGCCGCGCACCGCCTGAAGGATAAGGGCCAGCCCGGCGGCAAAGCCCGTGGCGCACAGGACCGACCCGACCTCAAGCTGTCGCACAAGTGTGACTTGTCTTTTCGCTGCATCGGCCCATAGTTTCAGCGTCTGACGCACAGCTTTGGCGCGACTCTTGTCAGTGTCGCCGGTGGCATCCTTAAGGGTCTCAGGGGTACGGGGGCGTGGGTGCGACATTTGGTGCGATAGGGCGTTTCAGGGGCGGGGCATATACTCAGGCCCAGCTTAGTTGTTATGGCAAGTAAGCCGGAATGGGTTTTCTCCTAGCCCATTTCGGACATCAAGGGGCAAATTTCCACACCGCTGCTGCACCTTGCCGCAGGGGCGTGCGATCTAAAAACCCCAATAACCCGAGGGATATATCTCAATGGATATGATGACCGTCGATCTATCAAGGCTACAGTTCGCCTTGACGGCGCTGTATCACTTTCTGTTCGTCCCGCTGACGCTTGGCCTTTCCTTCATGCTGGTCATCATGGAAAGCGTCTATGTGCTGACGCGGCGCGAAATCTGGCGCACCATTACCCGTTTCTGGGGCACGCTTTTCGGCATCAACTTCGTGCTGGGCGTGGCCACGGGTCTGACCATGGAATTCCAGTTCGGAACCAACTGGTCCTATTATTCACACTTTGTCGGCGACATCTTCGGCGCGCCTCTGGCGATTGAGGGCCTGATGGCCTTCTTCCTCGAAGCGACCTTTGTCGGGCTGATGTTCTTCGGCTGGGACCGCCTGTCGCGGGTCGGGCACCTGATCGTTACCTTTCTGGTGGCGCTGGGTACCAACCTGTCGGCCCTGTGGATCCTGATCGCCAACGGCTGGATGCAGAACCCGGTCGGTGCAGACTTCAACCCGGCCACCATGCGCATGGAAGTTTCCGACTTCATGGCCGTGCTGTTCAATCCGGTGGCGCAAGCGAAGTTCGTGCACACCGTCTCAGCAGGTTATGTGATCGCGGCGGTCTTCGTCCTCGGCGTATCGGCCATCTATCTCCTCAAGGGCAAATGGGTGTCGGTCGCCAAGCGTTCGATGGCGGTGGCGGCAGCCTTTGGTCTGGCTTCCTCGCTGTCGGTCGTCGTTCTGGGCGACGAGTCGGGCTATGCCCTGACCGATAACCAGAAGATGAAGCTGGCGGCCCTTGAGGCCATGTGGCACACCGAGCCGGCCCCGGCGGGCCTGACCCTGTTCGGTATTCCGAACCTGAAGACCCAGCACACCGATATGGAAGTCAAGGTGCCCTATGTTCTGGGCCTGATCTCCACGCGCTCACTGGATCGTCCGGTCATCGGTATTCTTGACCTGGTGGAGACGGCGGAACACCGCATCCAGTCGGGTGTGGCCGCCTATGACGCCGTGGAAAAGCTGAAAGCTAACCCTCAGGACCTCGCCGCCCGCGCGCAGTTCGAAGCGCACAAGCGCGACATCGGTTACGGCTATCTGCTGAAAAAGTACGTCGCTGACCCGCGTACCGCCGACGCCGCCCTCATCCAGAAGGCCGCCCTCGACACCATCCCCAATGTGCCGGTGATGTTCTGGGTCTTCCGCCTGATGGCCGCCATCGGCTTTGCCATGATCGCTCTGTTCGCTCTGGCCTTCGTGCTGGTTAGCTTGCGCAAGGCCGAGCACACCCGCTGGTTCCTGCGCCTGTGCGTGCTGGCAATCCCGCTGCCGTGGCTTGCGGCGGAAGCCGGGTGGGTGCTGGCTGAGCTGGGGCGTCAGCCCTGGGCCGTCGAAGGCGTCCTGCCCACCTTTATGGGCGCGTCCAGCCTCACCGTCGGGCAAATCTGGGTGACCATAGTGGGCTTCACCCTGCTGTACGGCACGCTGGCCGTCATCGAGGTCGGCCTGCTGGTCAAGACGATCAAGACCGGTCCCTATGCGTCGAAATTCGGTCGTATGCACGACGCCGAAGAAGCCAGCCCGCTGCAAAGCGGTGGCCTCGCCGGCCCGGCTGAATAACGCGCAGACAAAGGAGTAACCCTTATGGAACTACCTATCGACTACATGACCTTGCGGGTCATCTGGTGGCTGCTCATGGGCGTGCTGCTGATCGGCTTCGCCATTATGGACGGCTACGCACTGGGCACGCTGGCAACCCTGCCGTTCGTCGCCAAAACCGACGAAGAACGCCGGGCTGTGATCAATACCGTCTCGGCCACCTGGGAAGGCAATCAGGTGTGGCTCATCCTGGGGGGCGGCGCCATCTTTGCCGCCTGGCCCTTCGTCTATGCGGTGAGCTTCTCCGGCTTCTATCTGGCCATGTTCCTTGTGCTGTCCGCACTGATCCTGCGTCCGGTCGGCTTCAAGTACCGCTCCAAGCGGCCGGGCAAGGCGTGGCGCAACAACTGGGACTGGGCGCTGTTCGTCGGCGGTTTTGTCCCGGCTCTGGTCTTCGGTGTGGCCGTCGGCAATGTGCTTCAGGGCGCGCCGTTCAGCCTCGATAGCGACCTGCGCATCACCTATCACGATCAGTTTCTGGGCGGTCTGCTCGGCCTGTTCAGCCCCTTCACCGTCCTGTGCGGCCTGACCTCCGTGGCCATGCTGCTGCTGCAAGGGGCGACCTGGGTGTCGCTGAAGATCGAAAAAGGGGCCCTGCGTGACCGCGCCATCACCTACGGCGTTTATGCCGCTCTGGCCGTGATCGTTCTCTTTGCGCTGGGTGGCGTCTATCTCGCCTATGGCGGTCTGGGCTTCAAGGTCGTGGGCGACATTGCCGCCGATGGCCCGTCCAATCCCCGCAATGCCGAGGTCGTCAAAGAGGCCGGGGCCTGGCTTCTTAACTACGGCAAATATCCGTGGATGATAGCCGCACCGGTACTGGGTTTCGTAGGCGCGCTGCTGGCGCTTCTGGGGCTGAAGACCAAGGCCGATCCGTGGGCCTTCATCGGGTCTTCCATCGGCGTGCTGGGCATTATCGGCAGCGTGGGCGTTTCGATGTTCCCCATCATCCTGCCTTCGACCGTCGATGCCCGCTCCAGCCTGCTGGTGTGGACGGCCTCCAGCTCGCACACCACCCTGTTCATCATGCTGGGTGTGACGCTGGTCTTCCTGCCCATCGTCCTGCTCTACACGGCGTGGGTCTATAAGGTGCTGTTCGGCCGCATCGAAGTGAAGGCGTTGAAGACGAATCCGGACCTCTATTGAGAGCATGGGGGAAACCCTGTTTCCCCCATGTGCCCCCTTCTCAGGATGGCGAAAAATTTTCTTGGGGCGGCCCTTCGAAAATTTTTCACATCTTTCTTGAGCCTGACGTCGTCAGGCAAGGAGTTGCAAAATGTGGTATTTTACCTGGGTGCTGGGCCTCGGTCTGGCGGTGACCTTCGGGATTTTGAACGGGATCTGGTTCGAATTCCTCACCACGGATGATCCCGATGCCGAAGACCCGCATAAAGACTGAGCAATACTAGACCAAAAACCCCCGCTGTCACCAGCGGGGGTTTTTTGAACTTCACCTTAAACTTTTTCCGGCTGAGGCGCAGGCGGCGGTGGTGAATAGTCGCGCAGTGTTTTCACAAAGTGGAAGACCTGCGCCTTGACGATTTCGTCCTCGCCGCGTTCGGCCAGCGTAAACAACTCGCTCATCAGGTGCGGCGGCAGGTGCAGGTCCATCGCCTGATTGACCACCTTGAAGATACCGGGGCGTAAGGGTTCGCGGATTTCATTGTCATCGAGAAGCGCCTCGGTGATCTTTTCGCCGTCGCGCAGGCCGGTCAGAACGATCTGGATGTCCTTATCGACCTTGAGGCCATACATTTCGATCATGCGCCGGGCCAGATCGTAGATACGAATGGGCTCACCCATTTCGAGAATGTAGAGGCTCGATTTTTCCGACAGGTTCGTAGCGTTGTGCATGGCCGCTGTCATGACCAGTTGCACCGCCTCGAAGATGGTCATGAAAAAGCGTTCGACCTTGGGGTCGGTCAGCGTAATCGGCCCGCCGCGCTCAATCTGGGCGCGGAACAGCGGCACTACAGAGCCCGTCGAGCCCAGCACATTGCCGAAGCGCACGACGCAGGCCTGATTGAGGTGGCCCATCTGCGACGAAATCAGGTGTTCGGCCAGACGCTTCGTCGCCCCCATCATCGAGGCCGGGGCGACCGCCTTATCCGACGAGATGAGGACCAGCTGTTTCACATTGGCGGCTTGCGCTGCGTCGATGACATACTGCGTGCCCATGACATTGGTCAGCACCCCTTCCGACGGATTGATCTCAACCATCGGGACGTGTTTGAGCGCCGCCGCGTGGAAGATAACGTCCGGCTTCTGCGCTACGAAAATAGCTTCAAGGCGGGCTTTGCGCCGGATGGAGCACAGGATCAGGCTGACCGGAGGCTTGCCGAACTCCAGATTTAGCGACTGCTCGACATCGTAAAGCGCCAGTTCGGTGTGGTCGATCAAAGTGACGTGTGCCGCCCCCAGTCGCAGGGCCTGACGCGCGATTTCCGAGCCGATCGAGCCGCCGCCCCCGGTGATAAGGATACGTTTGCCGGCGTAGAAGGCGCTTAGCGCCTCGTGGTCCAGATGGACCTGTGGCCTTTGCAGCAGCGACTTGTACGAAATCTGGTCATTGGGATCGGCCAGCGATAACCGGACGTTCCGTTGCCCCAGTAAACCGGACTTGGCCAAAAGCCGTAAAATACGATTGTTAAGTATGGCCATTCGAACCTAGTACCGGCCCTGAAAGGGAATAAAACATACAGGCATTGACACCCCCCGCGTCCTGCGTGCATGGCGATCGTAAAACGTCCGCCGCCGCGCAACTTACAGCTTTTCGTGAAAAAAGAATAAGGTAATTTTGTGAGTGGATGATTTTACTCAACAGATTTTCCCTCGGAGCGTGATGCAGATCACAGTTCTCTTTTTTGGCAAGGTGGCCGACACACTGGGTGAACGGCAGCGCGTACTGGATTTCGCTGATACGGACATGAGCCTGTTCACCCTGCGCCAGAGCGTGTTGGGCACTGCCTTTGCGTCGGGCGCATTGTCGCGTGAGCGGGTGCTAATGAGCGTCAATCAGGGGTTAACCCAGGAGGATCGCTCCTTGCAGGCCGGCGATGAGGTCGCCTTCTTTCCTGTCTTTTCCGGAGGCTGAGGCGTGGCAACGGTCGAAACCCTGCTTTTGCCCCAGGCCCTCGACGGTCAAACGCTGTATCGCCGTTTCGTGGAGGCGAATCGCGGAGCCGGAGCCATTGTCACCTTTTCCGGCCGGGTGCGGGGGGAGACGACCGACGGCGCGGTGTCGCATCTGTGGCTCGACTGGTATCCCGGCATGACCGAGCAGAGCCTGACGGATATCGCAGAGGCCGCCGCCGCGCGCTTCGACGTGCTGGCGCTGCTGGTGGCGCATCGATGCGGCGAGGTTCAGGCCGAGGACGAGATTGTGTTTGTGGCGGCGGCCTCGTCGCATCGGCGGGCGGCCTTTGAGGCGGCCGACTATCTAATGGACCGGCTGAAGTCCGAGGCGGCTTTGTGGAAGCGTGAGATCGGCGAGGGCTTTGCGCGTTGGGTTGAGCCTACGGCCAAAGACGCTGACGATCTGAAACGGTGGACATGATGAGCGAAAACAGCCTGTCACACATAGGTAAGGATGGCCGCGCCCATATGGTCGATGTCGGGGCGAAGGCCGTGACGGCGCGCAAAGCCCGCGCTGAGGGGCGGCTGATCTGCGCCCCTGAGACGCTGGCGATGGTACGCGAGGGCACGGCGCCCAAGGGGGCGGTGATCGCCACGGCTGAAATCGCCGGCACTATGGCGGCCAAGAAAACGGCCGACCTGATCCCCCTGTGCCACCCGTTGAGCCTGACGAAGGTCGGGCTTGAGATTGCGATGGATGACACCTTGCCAGGCTTTCGCCTGAGCGCGGAGGTGAAGACGTCAGGGCAGACGGGCGTCGAGATGGAGGCCCTGACCGCTGTGTCGGTGGCGGCGCTGACCCTCTATGACATGCTGAAAGCCGTCGACAAGAGCATGCGTATCGACGGCATAGAGGTGGTAGCCAAGGCTGGCGGCAAGGCCGATTACGGGTACTAAATACCCTTAACCACCCCGCTGCATCACAAGCGTGCACCAGGCGTCGCGGTGGATTCGGCGCACGACACGGAAGCCCTTGGACAGATAGGCGGCCTTGACGAAGCGCTCCTGCGTGCGCAACAGGCCCGACAGGATGACCGTGCCGCCCGGCCTGAGCGCCAACTTTATCGACTGCGACAGACCGACCAGCGGACGCGCCAGAATGTTGGCAAAGACCAGATCGTAGGGGGCGTCCTTGCGTACGTCCTTGTGGTTCAGGCCATTGGCCCAAACAAAACGAGCACCAGCCGAATTGAGCTTAGCGTTTTCGTTGGAGATGCGCACGCTGATGGCGTCGATATCGGTGCCGACGGCGTATTTCGTGCCAGTCTTGGCGGCGGCGATGGCCAGCACGCCCGTGCCCGCGCCGACATCCAGCACGCGCTCATAATGGTGTTTTTTTAACAGATCGTTATAGGCCCACAAGCAGCCGACCGTCGTCCCGTGGTGCCCCGTACCGAAGGCAGCCCCGGCTTCGATACGCAGATTAACCGCATTGAGCGGCTTTTTGCCGCGATCGTGAATACCGTACACGAAGAATCGTCCGGCGCGCACGGGCGGCAGACCCGACAGGGCCATGGCCAGCCAGTCGGCATCGGCCAGTTGATCTGCGGTGACGATCAGCTCCGGATACTCTGCCAGAAGCTCTTGTAAACGCTGATCTTCCTCCTCGGTCGTGGGGAAGGCGTCGATGCGCCAGATATTGCGGTCCTCATCCTCTTCGAGGATGGAATAGGTCGCGCCTTCGAGCCAGGCATCGTTGTCGATGGCCTCTGCGGCGGTTTCCGCCACCTGACGGGGGCCTTTTGCGATGATTTGTTGTGGATTATAAGTCATTGTAGGCTTTGCAGATCGTCCGATTCGATGTGACGGAAGCGTTTCAACGGTCTTTTATGCGTAAGGGGGCCCTTACGCCAATGGGAAAGTAGGCAATGGCGACGGAAAAAAAGACGAAGACGGTAAAGGCGGCGGAGATTCCGGCGGATGCCGGAGTGAAAAAGACGATCGCCCGCAAGGCGCCCGCACCCAAGGCGGCGGCAGAAACTGCCGTAAAGGCCGCGACCGAAAAGACCGTCAAGGCTGCCGATGCCACCGCCAAGAAGGCAGCCAAAACGGCCGCCGCTGTGACCAAGAAGGCGGAAACCGCGACCAAGGCGGCGACCGCCCAGATCGAAAAAGCGGCCAAGACTGCCAAGGCCAAGGTCGAGAAGGCTGAAAAGGTCGTCGAAGCCGAGGTCAAGAAGGTCACCCGCACGACGACCCGTGCAGCCAAGAGCGTGGCTGCGGTCGAGCCGAAGGTCGCCAAGGCGCGCACCCGTGCCACCAAGGCTGTCGAGGCCGCTCAGGGCGAGATCGATAAGGCCGTCAAGCGCGCCAAGCCGGCACTCGACAAGGCCGCAAAGACCGCCAGCGCGGCTGCCGCCGTCGCCAAGGAAAAGCTGGAAGACGCGGCTGAGGCTGCCAAGCCCGTCGTCGAACAGGCGAAGGCTAGGCTCGACGATGTCGTCGAAGCCGCCAAGCCGAAGATCGAGGAAGCGGTGCACAAGGCCGAAGAGGTTGCCGCCTCTGCCAAAGAAAAGCTGGATGAGGCTGTTGAAAAGGCCAAGCCGGTGTTGAACGAGGCCAAGGAGGCTGTCGAAGAGGCCGTGGCCAAGGCGCAAACCGAGGCCCATAAGGTGCAGGAAGAGGTCAAGAAGGCGCAGGCGCAGGTCAAGAAGCGCGGCTTCTTCGACTGGCTGTTCGGCCGCAAATAAGCCGCGACACGGAGCGGCGGATGCACGAAGCCCTGCCGGTCATCGGCATCAGTTGCTGCCATCGTGACTTTGGCGTCGAGATGGCGCAGGCGGTGATGGACCGTTACGTCCGCGCCGCAACGACCTACGCCGAATGCTCCGCGCTTCTCATCCCGGCCATTACCGGTTTCTTTGACGCCCGTTCCGTTGCTTCGCGATTGGACGGGCTTTTGCTGACCGGATCGCCCTCCAACATTGAAGCGCGCCGCTATGGCCAGGCGGGCGGAGAGGGGCCGTTCGACACCGAGCGCGATGAGGTGTCGTTTTCTCTGATCGAAAGTCTGACCCTGATGGGCAAGCCGGTCTTCGGAATTTGCCGGGGTTTTCAGGAGATCAATGTGGCGCTGGGCGGTACGCTGCGCGGGGATCTGGGGACAGCACCTGAGGGCTCCGGGCGTCTTGATCATCATGCACCCGCAGAAGCCCGTTTCGCCGATATGTTCGAGCACCGACACCCAGTGACCCTTACCCCCGCTGGCGTGCTGGCGCGCGCGGTCGCGCGCGAGGCGCTGACGGTCAATTCGGTGCATTTTCAGGGGGTGGACCGGCTGGCGGAGGGGTTAAACGTCGAAGCCGTGGCCCCGGATGGGGTTGTCGAGGCCTTCAGCGCCAATATCGGCGGCGCTCAGGTGCTGGGGGTGCAGTGGCACCCGGAATGGCAACCGGAGCTTTATCCTGACCGTCAGGCCTTTTTCCGCTTGCTCGGCGCAGCGGTGCGCGGAAACGCGATCTAATTTGCCTCGCCTGATAAGCCTTGCAGCGTTCAGTTTGGAGGTGGTGCCAGTAAGGTTAGAACCACAGATTACACAGATGGGCGCTGCGCACCAGTGCGGGGCCCTCGGGACACCTATCTTTCTGTGAAATCTGTGCAATCCCTCGTTCCTATCATTTCCATCACAGTCATTCCGTAAATTGTGATCACAATTTTGCGCGGCCCGTGATTTGGCCATTCCGCTTTTGCCGGGGCGGGGCTATAGTCACATGAGACCCTTTCCGTTATGGAGCGCCCGTTATGAATATTTCGCTCAAAAACAACGACTCCGCCGAACTGAAGGCGCTCGATCTGGCGCACCACCTGCCGGCGCAGGCCGACTATGCCCTGCTGGAACAACTGGGTGGCAGCCGTATTATCACCCATGCCGAAGGCTGTGTGATCACGGATATCGACGGCAAATCGCTGCTGGATGGCATGGCCGGGCTGTGGTGCGTCAATGTCGGCTACGGGCGCAGCGAACTGGCCGAAGCGGCCTATAAGCAGATGCTGGAACTGCCCTATTACAACACCTTCTTCAAGACGGCGACCGCCCCGGCGGTGCGGCTGGCGGCCAAGATCGCCGAGAAGATGGTTCTGGGCAATCCGGACCTCAAGCACGTCTTCTTCAACTCGTCGGGGTCTGAGGCCAATGACACGGTCTTCCGTCTGGTTCGTCACTACTGGACGCTGAAGGGCGAACCGGAGCGTCAGGTCTTCATCTCGCGTCGCAATGCCTATCACGGTTCAACCGTCGCCGGTGCGTCGCTGGGCGGCATGACCTTCATGCACGCGCAGGGGGGGCTGCCCATTCCCGGCATCGAGCACGTGCGTCAGCCCTACCTGTTCGGCGAAGGCTTCGGTCAGGACCCGGACGCCTTTGCTGATGCCTGCGTTCAGGACATCGAAGACCGTATCCTCAGCGTCGGGCCGGACAAGGTCGCGGCCTTCATCGGTGAGCCGGTACAGGGCGCCGGCGGTGTCGTCATCCCGCCGGAAAGCTACTGGCCCAAGGTCGAGGCCCTGTGCCGCAAGTACGGTATCCTCCTGATCTGCGACGAAGTGATCTGCGGCTTTGGGCGTCTGGGTCAGTGGTTCGGCCATCAGCATTACGGCGTCAAGCCGGATGTTATCGCCATGGCCAAGGGGTTGTCGTCGGGCTATCTGCCGATTTCGGCGGTTGGCGTGTCGTCACAGATCGTCGAGGTTCTGAAAACTGGCGGCGACTTCGTGCACGGCTATACCTATTCGGGTCACCCGGCGGCGTGTGCCGTGGCGCTTGCCAATATCGGCATTATCGAGCGCGAGGGCTTGATCGAGCGCACGCGCGAGGTAACCGGTCCCTATCTGGCGCAGGCCCTGAAGCGCCTCGACGGCCATCCGCTGGTCGGCGAAGCGCGCTCTATCGGTCTGCTCGGCGCAGTGGAAATCGTCGCCGAAATGGGCACCAATACACGCTTCAAGGGGGCCGAAGGCCACGCCGGTCCGGTGGTGCGTGACATCTGTATCAAGAACGGTCTGATGGTGCGCGGCATCCGTGACACCATCGTCATGTGCCCGCCGCTGATCATCACCGAGGGCGAGATCGACCGCATTGTCGAGATTCTGGAGGCTTCGCTGACCGAGGCCGAGCCGGTATTGCGCGCACTCTGATCGCTTTCTTATGAAGCGGTAACGCCTCGCCTCGCGTCTTTTAATGTCTGGCGGCCTACCCTGTCAGGGCATGAAACGAGCAACCCTGTCCTACACACGTCGCTTTTGACAGCGCGTGCAACATAATCGGCCCGGTCTGAGTGTCCCCGGCTCAGGCCGGGCTTTTTTGTCTCAATCGTAAGCAAGGAGAAGTCTATGACCGCCCCATATAAGACTGATGATCCGCAAAAGGCCGAAACCGCCGATGTGCGGGAACATTTTTCACGCGACAAACCCTCAAACGGCGAAGCGGGCGAATCCTATGCCGACGAAAAAGACAGCAAGGACGAGCGGATGCAGCCCAAGACGCCGAACGGCAGGGGTCTGGCCAATGAGCACTATGTCAAAAGCGACTCTGATCAGCCGCGCGTTGCTGAAGAACCAGGCTCCTTAAGCGGTCGCAGCTAACCCCGCATACGTATTCATCCGCCGGATGTCTGTTCGCAAATGAGCGCCTGTGTTTTCCTGCGGCAAAAGACAGGGAGACAGAGCATGGTTATTAAACCGCTGATAGGCGTGGCGCTGGCGTGTGCGCTGATGGCCACGGGCGCTCACGCGCAGACGGCTAGAGCGGAGTTCGTTCAGACGGAATCGAAATCTCGCTCCAGCGGTCTGTTTTGTCGCGCATTTAATTTCGAAAACCGCTGCACACTTTTCGGAATGCGCTCTAAGATCGACGTATCCAAGGTCATCGCCGAGCCACGCGACAATGGCTTGCCCGCTCACTGGAACCGCAGCGCCACCTTTATGGAAATCTTTGTCCGCTCCTATCAGGACTCTGACGGCGACGGCATCGGTGATTTCAACGGACTGACCTCGCGGCTCGACTATCTGAAAAGCCTGGGGGTCACCGGCATTTGGCTCATGCCTATGCACCCGTCGGCAGACAAGGACCATGGCTACGCCGTCAGCGACTATCGCGCCGTCAATCCGGCCTATGGGACGATGGCGGATTTCGAGCGCTTCGTGGCCGAGGCGCACAAGCGCGGTATCGGCGTCATCATCGACTATGTGATGAACCATTCGGCCAGTGACAACCCGATCTTCATCAGCGCCGCGAAATCGAAAACCTCGCCTTATCGCGACTGGTACATCTTCGCCGACAAGGACCCGAATTGGGCGGGCTTTTCCTGGGGGCCGTGGCGCCAAAACAAGGTCGGCAAAGGTTATTTCTATGGCCTGTTCGACGATCAGATGCCGGACTTCAACCTGAAAAATCAGCGGGTGATTGACTATCACGCCGACAATTTCCGCTTTTGGCTGAACAAGGGCGTTGATGGCTTCCGTATCGACGCCGTGACCATGCTGGTCGAAAATGGCCCCACCGCCTATATGGATCAGCCGGAAAACCTTGAGGTCCTTAAACAGGTCAATGCGGTCGTCAAAGCCTATCCCAACCGCTACCTGATCTGCGAAGCTTCCGAACAGCCCGCCCTCTATGCGGGTGAGGCCTGTACGAACTCCTTCGCCTTCGGCACGCAAAAGGAAATCAAGTCCAGCGCGCGCGAGGGCAAGCTGTCATCAAAGCTGGCGACGCAACTGGCGTCGGACAAGCGCTCCCTGATGCCGCTGGTCCTGCAAAGCCACGATTCCTATGTCGGCGACCGCCTGATCCACGATCTCGATGCCGGCAGTTACCGTGTAGCGGCGGCTGTCTCGGTGCTGGCGTCTGATACGCCGTTTTCCTACTACGGCGAAGAGATCGGACTGGCCAATAATGGCAAGTATGACGATCCCGGACTGCGCGCCCCGATGAGCTGGGACGGCTCGGCCGGGCACGGCTTCACCAAGGCGGCCAGGCCCTATCGCGCCTATGCGACCAATGCGGCTACCCATAATGTAAAGGCCCAGTCCGGCGAAGGGGGCAGTCTATTGGAGTATTACCGCGCCCTCTATCTGGCGCGGCAGGCGCATCCGGTACTGGCAGATGGAACGCTTACGCTTCTGTCGAAGGCCGGGGAGGAGGCGCTCGTCTTTGCGCGTCAGAGGGAGGGGCAAAAGGCGCTGGTATTCATCAACCTGTCTGCCACTGCGCAGACCTTTCAGACGAAGGGCGACGGGGTGTGGACCTCGGCCTTGGACCTCGGCGCACCGGCGCAGCTAACGGCAGAGGAAGGTAATCTGCGCCTTATCCTGCCGCCCAAGGGCGTAGCCGCCTACGTCGCGAAAGGCGAGAAGTAGGTCAAAGGCGGCGCGCAGTGTGACCCTTTGTCGCTGTTTGGGCGGGTCTGAAGCTTCAGGCTTCATTAACCGCTTTACGTGCAGTCTTCGGCGCGCGACTACCGGACGTTAGTCCTTTTTCCTGGTGTCGCGTGTAGGGAGTAGCGTAATGACCGATCTTCAGCCCGGTATTGAAACCCGTTTTCAGTCTAATCTTCAGATTGACCTGAATCAAAGGCTTGAATTTGCTCAGATTACGCCTGCGGACCGCGCCGCCCTTCGCGCCCTTTGGCCGTTGATTGCCCCGCAACTG
Source organism: Asticcacaulis sp. DW145 (assembly GCF_037101385.1). Taxonomy (NCBI): domain Bacteria; kingdom Pseudomonadati; phylum Pseudomonadota; class Alphaproteobacteria; order Caulobacterales; family Caulobacteraceae; genus Asticcacaulis; species Asticcacaulis sp. DW145. The sequence goes on from NZ_AP029024.1 coordinate 820,980, forward strand.
CCGGACATATTACGCCGCTTCTACGCCCATCTGTTCCAATATCCGCACCTGAAGGCCATGGCCGGCGATCGTCAGGCGGCGCTGGAAGGCGCGCAATTCCGCCACTGGGAACGTATCTTCTCCGGCGCCTTCGATGAGGCCTATCTGTGCGAAACCCAGAAGATCGGCCGGGCCCATGAGCGGATCGGGCTGGAACCGCGCTGGTATATCGGGGCCTATCGCTTTGTCCTCAATGAATTGACGGGCCTCATTCTGGTGCGCAGCCGCTTTGCACCGAAAAAGGCGCAGGCGCAGATCGAGGCGGTCAACAAGGCCATACTGCTTGATCTGGACCTGGCTATCTCCACCTATCAGACAGTCCTGCTGGAAGAGCGCCGCCGTCAGGCCGAGCAGACAGAAACCGCCATCGGTACGTTTCAGTCGGCGGCCTTTGGTATTCTCAATAAGCTGCGTCAGTCCGGCAGCGGACTCAGCGACGCCGCCGAAGACATGGCGTCGGTCGTGACCGGCGCCTCCGACCACGCGCGCGGTATCGCTACCGCTTCGCGCGACACCGCCGACAGCGTGTCCTCTGTGGCCGCGGCGGCGGAAGAATTGTCGAAATCTATCAATGAGGTCTCGTCGCAGATCGCCAATGCGGCGGCTTCGATCTCAGATACGGTGCGCCTGATGGATGCCTCACGCAGCGATATCAACAACCTGCTCGATTCGGCGCGTCAGGTCGGTGAGGTGGTCAACCTGATCCAGACTATCGCGTCTCAGACCAATCTGCTGGCGCTCAATGCCACGATCGAGGCGGCCCGGGCAGGGGAGGCCGGACGCGGTTTCGCCGTGGTGGCCACCGAGGTCAAGCAACTGGCCACCCAGACCTCACGCGCCACCGATAACATCACGCGCCAGATCAATGAGATACAGGGGGCCACCCGCAACGCTGTGTCGGCCATCGAACGTATTTCCGCTTCTATGAGCGAGGTGGAACAGATTGCCACCGCCATCGCTGCCACGGCTGAACAGCAGGGGGCGGCAACGCAGGAAATCGCCCGAAGCGTCATGCGCACCTCAAGCGGGGCGCAGGCCCTGTCGGAAAATGTCGCGCGTGTCACCCAGGCCATCGACCATACGGCGGGGACCTCAACTGTTGTCGGCAGCGCGGCGGCGTCACTCAACAGCGACGCGGCGCAGCTGAGCCAGCAGGTGCAGACCTTCTTTGACACATTGCGCCAGCACGCCGTGACTACGCGCAAGAGCGCCTGAGCGAATCCTGCTTGACCCGCAGGGGGGGCTCCTGTATAGCCCCGCAATCTTTTTTGAGGCGGGACCTGCAAGGGTCCGTTTTCAGAGCGATTGAGACAAGGGCCTGCGTGCCCGCCGTAACCCCCAAAGCGCGGGTTGCGGCTTTTGTGTTTGTCGTTTCCGATGCTTCTGAAGGCTACATCCCAACCGAGGTCGCCCGGCCAAACGGCACAGGCCTCCCCATCTAAGGCAAGAGATTAAATGCCCACGATTAACCAGCTTATCCGCAAGCCGCGCAAGCCGAACCCGAAGCGCAACAAGGTGCCGGCCCTGAAGGGCTCGCCCCAGCGTCGCGGCGTGTGTACGCGCGTTTACACTACGACCCCGAAGAAGCCGAACTCGGCTCTGCGTAAGGTTGCCAAGGTCCGTCTGACCTCCGGCATCGAATCGGTGTGCTACATCCCCGGCGTCGGCCACAACCTTCAGGAACACTCCGTGGTTCTGATCCGCGGCGGCCGCGTGAAGGACCTTCCGGGTGTCCGTTACCACATCCTGCGCGGCGTGCTCGACACGCAAGGCGTCAAGAACCGTAAGCAGCGCCGTTCGCACTACGGTGCGAAGCGTCCGAAGTAAGGATAGACTCATATGTCCCGTCGTCACCGCGCAGAGAAGCGTGAAGTTCTGCCCGATCCCAAGTTCGGGGATCTCGTTGTCACCAAGTTCATGAACTACGTCATGTACGAAGGTAAGAAGGCCGTCGCCGAAAACATCGTTTACGGTGCCTTCGACATCCTCGAAGCCAAGAAGAAGGACGCGACTGCGGTCGAGACCTTCCATGCGGCCCTCGACAACGTCGCCCCGTCCATCGAAGTGCGTTCCCGCCGCGTCGGCGGTGCCACCTATCAGGTGCCCGTCGAAGTCCGTCCGGACCGCCGCCGGGCCCTCGCCATCCGCTGGCTGGTCAACGCCGCGCGCAAGCGTGGTGAAAACACCATGACCGAAAAGCTGGCCGGCGAGCTGCTCGACGCTTCCAACAACCGCGGCACCGCGGTGAAGAAGCGCGAAGACACGCACAAGATGGCCGAAGCCAACCGCGCGTTCGCGCACTACCGCTGGTAACGGCTTGCGGGACAGGGCTGTCATGGTCCTGTCAAAAAAGCTCTATAAGGCGCGGGCGACTTCCTTCGGCAAGTCTCCCGCGTCTGCGCATAGTTCCTACGAACTTTTTTTAATTCCCCTTTTTGTCTGAGGCCCGTACATGCCCCGCAGTCACAAAATCGAGGACTACCGTAACTTTGGTATCATGGCGCACATCGACGCCGGCAAGACCACGACTACGGAACGTATCCTCTACTACACCGGCAAGAGCCACAAGATCGGCGAAGTCCACGATGGCGCTGCCACCATGGACTGGATGGAGCAGGAGCAGGAGCGCGGCATCACCATCACGTCCGCCGCGACGACCGCCTTCTGGCAAGGCAAGCGCCTGAACATCATCGACACGCCGGGCCACGTGGACTTCACCATCGAAGTCGAGCGTTCGCTCCGCGTCCTCGACGGCGCTGTGGCCGTGCTCGACGGTAACGCCGGTGTTGAGCCGCAAACCGAAACCGTCTGGCGTCAGGCCGACAAGTACAACGTGCCGCGTATCGTCTTCGTCAACAAGATGGACAAGATCGGCGCCGACTTCGACAAGTCGGTCGAGTCGATCCGCGACCGTCTGGGTGCCAAGGCTGTGCCGATCCAGTTCCCGATCGGTGCCGAATCCTCGCTGAAGGGCCTTGTGGACGTCGTCCGCATGAAGGCCGTGGTGTGGGACAATGACGGTCTGGGCGCGTCGTACCACGACGAAGAGATCCCGGCTGATCTGGTCGAAAAGGCCAACGAAGCCCGTCAGTACCTCATCGACAACGCCGTCGAACTCGACGACGAGGCGATGGAAGCCTATCTCGAAGGCAACGAGCCGTCGGAAGAGACCCTGAAGAAGTGCATCCGTAAGGCGGTTCTGACCTCGGCCTTCTTCCCGATCCTCTGCGGTTCGGCGTTCAAGAACAAGGGCGTTCAGACGCTCCTCGACGCCGTTGTGGATTATCTGCCGTCGCCGGTCGATATTCCCGCGACCAAGGGCATCGACTACAAGACCGAAGAAGAAGTCACCCGCAAGGCCTCGGACGATGAACCCCTGTCGGTTCTGGCGTTCAAGATCATGGACGACCCCTTCGTCGGCTCGCTGACCTTCTGCCGTATCTATTCGGGCAAGCTCGAAGCCGGTATGGGCCTGCTGAACTCGACGCGCGACAAGCGTGAACGCGTTGGCCGCATGTTGCTCATGCACTCCAACAACCGTGAAGACATCAAGGAAGCCTTCGCTGGCGACATCGTCGCTCTGGCGGGCCTCAAGGACACCCGCACGGGCGACACGCTCTGCGATCCGCTGAAGTCGCCGGTCATCCTGGAGCGCATGGAGTTCCCGGCCCCGGTTATCGAAATCGCCGTCGAGCCCAAGTCGAAGGCCGACCAGGAAAAGCTGGGCGTCGCCCTGTCGAAGCTGGCCGCCGAAGACCCGTCCTTCACCGTTTCGACCGACCACGAGTCGGGTCAGACGATCCTGAAGGGCATGGGCGAACTGCACCTCGACATCAAAATCGACATCCTGAAGCGCACCTATAAGGTCGAAGCCAATATCGGCGCGCCGCAGGTGGCCTACCGCGAATCGATCACCCGCAAGGCGGAAATCGACTACACGCACAAAAAGCAAACCGGTGGTACCGGCCAGTTCGCCCGCGTCAAGCTGGTGTTCGAACCGGGCGAGCCGGGCACGGGCTTCGTGTTCGAGTCGGCCATCGTCGGCGGCGCGGTGCCGAAGGAATATATTCCGGGCGTCACCAAGGGCCTCGAATCGGCCAAGGAAAACGGTCTTCTGGCCGGCTTCCCGCTGATCGACTTCAAGGCCACACTGATCGACGGCGCTTTCCACGACGTTGACTCGTCGGTCCTGGCCTTCGAAATCGCCTCTCGCGCCGCCTTTAAGGAACTGCGCGAAAAGGGCGGCCCGAAGCTGCTTGAGCCGATCATGAAGGTCGAAGTCGTGACTCCGGAAGAGTATCTGGGTTCGGTCATCGGCGACCTCAACGGTCGTCGCGGCATGATCCAGGGTCAGGACATGCGCGGTAACGCCATCGTCGTTGACGCCTTCGTTCCGCTGGCGAACATGTTCGGTTACGTGAATACCCTGCGCGGTATGTCGCAAGGCCGTGCGCAGTTCACCATGGTGTACGACCACTACGAGCCCGTGCCGCAGCACGTGGCCGACGAAGTGATCAAGAAGTATGCCTAAAAACCATTTGGCCCGTAGCAAAGACTATGCTACGGGCCATCCCCACTGCGCCCCGAACCGGAAATCCGCAAGGATGACGACACGGATTTCCGGGGCGGAGTGCCCCCAGTTTCCAACCCCTAACCGAGTGAAGGCCCGCATATTTGCGGGGATTTGAAATGGCCAAGGAAAAATTTAACCGTACAAAGCCGCACTGCAACATCGGCACCATTGGTCACGTTGACCACGGCAAGACCACCCTGACCGCCGCGATCACGATGACGCTGGCCAAGTCGGGCGGCGCTACCGCCAAGAAGTACGAAGATATCGACGCCGCTCCGGAAGAAAAGGCCCGCGGCATCACCATCAACACCGCCCACGTTGAGTATGAGACGGAAAACCGTCACTACGCTCACGTTGACTGCCCGGGTCACGCCGACTACGTGAAGAACATGATCACCGGTGCCGCTCAGATGGACGGCGCTATCCTGGTCGTGTCGGCTGCTGACGGCCCGATGCCGCAAACCCGTGAACACATCCTGCTCGCCCGTCAGGTTGGCGTGCCGGCTCTGGTCGTGTTCATGAACAAGGTTGACCTGGTCGACGACGAAGAGCTGCTCGAGCTCGTCGAAATGGAAGTTCGTGAACTTCTGTCGTCCTACCAGTTCCCGGGCGACGATATCCCCATCACCAAAGGCTCGGCCAAGGCCGCTACCGATGGCGTGAACCCGGAAATCGGCGAAACCCAGATCCTCGCTCTGATGAAGACCGTGGACGAGTACATCCCGCAGCCGGCTCGCCCGGTCGACCAGCCCTTCTTGATGCCGGTCGAAGACGTGTTCTCGATCTCGGGCCGTGGTACGGTTGTGACGGGCCGCGTCGAGCGCGGTATCGTGAAGGTCGGTGAAGAAGTCGAAATCGTCGGCATCCGTCCGGTTCAGAAGACGACCTGCACGGGCGTCGAAATGTTCCGCAAGCTGCTCGACCAGGGTGAAGCCGGTGACAACGTAGGCGTTCTGCTGCGCGGCACGAAGCGTGAAGACGTTGAGCGCGGTCAGGTTCTCTGCAAGCCGGGCTCGATCACCCCGCACACCAAGTTCGTTGCCGAAGCCTACATCCTGACGAAGGAAGAAGGCGGCCGTCACACGCCGTTCTTCACCAACTATCGTCCGCAGTTCTACTTCCGCACGACCGACGTGACCGGCATCGTGACGCTGAAGGAAGGCGTTGAGATGATCATGCCGGGCGACAACGCCGAGCTGAACGTCGAACTGATCACCCCGATCGCCATGGAAGAGAAGCTCCGCTTCGCTATCCGTGAAGGTGGCCGCACCGTCGGCGCCGGCGTTGTGGCGAAGATCCTTGCTTAATTGCAAAGGTCTCGGTTTCTGCTCCTAAGCGGGCCGTCCACACCGATCAGACTAAAGAAACCCCCTGAGCTTGTCTCAGGGGGTTTTTTGTGTGCCTTCCGGGCCGTCTTGATCTCCATTGAAAAAGCCTCCCCTTATCGACAGCGACACGAAAAGTGTGCATTCTCCTGTGGGTTGAAACGGGGAGGGTGCGATGTTTCACGGCAATGTCAGTCTGGAGATTGCAGAAGGGCTGAAGACCCTGCGCAAGCGGATCGAAGCGGCGAAGATTCCGCCGTCGAAACTGGATGAAACGCTCAACATCGCTACCTGGAACATACGGGAATTCGGCAAGAAACGCCGGACCCAGGCGGCCATACATTATATTGCCGAGATACTGGGGCAGTTTGATCTGATCGGTGTGGTCGAACTGCGCGACAATCTGTCCGACCTGCAACGGGTCCTGCCCATATTGGGACCCTATTGGGATGTGGTCTATTCCGACGCGGTGCGTGATCAGGGCGGCAATTACGAACGCATCTGTTACCTGTTCGATACACGCGCGGTCGTGTTCAACGGTCTGGCCGCCGAGCCATCTCCCCCGCGCAGTAAGCGCGGCAGCGAATATCTGACGGATCAAAGCTGGTGGCGGTCGCCGTATCTGGCCTCGTTCAAATCCGGTAATTTCGACTTTCTCGCCTTCACCACCCACGTGCGCTGGGGCGATACAGAAGCCGCGCGCCTGAAGGAGATCGAAAGTCTGGCGGCGTGGATCGGCGCTAAGACGAAGGAAAAGACCGCAGAAGACAAGGACATCATCGTCATGGGGGACTTCAACATTCCGACCCGCGACAGCCCGATGCTCAAGGCCCTGCTCGAATGCGGCCTGAAGATACCGACAGCTCTGGCCAAGGATGAGTTCGGCTCCAATCTGGCCCGCGACAAACGTTACGACCAGATGCTGCACTTCACCCAGTTCACCGAAAGCTTCACCAATGCCGGTGGCGTGCTGGACTTCTATGCCGGCGATCATCGCCCGCTGTTCCCGGCGGACACCTATCCGGACATGGACAAGGACGCCTTCACCTATCAGTTGTCCGACCACCTGCCGTTGTGGATGCAGATCAATACCGATATAGACGGGCAGGTGCTGGACGCCCTGATCCAGCGCAAGAGACAAGGATGAGGGGGAGAGGCTTCCCCTGATGGCTGTGTGTTGGTCCTTGATGGTCGCCCCGGCTTCGGCGCAACAGGCGGATTGATCCCGTTAATCTAGAGCGAGAGGCGAAGGGCTGTGCGCCGCTGGTGCCCAATCACCGTCTGGACACCGCTGCAGACGATCAGGCACATTCTATGGCCGAACGCAATTTCTTCAACCATGTGCACCCGACAAAGCCAATCCTGCGCAACGTGTAAGTCAAACCGGCTATCGCTGGACCCTCGTGGCGGAAAATCTGCCTGTCGACTATCCGGATGCGGAAGCGGTCATGTGCGCTTGGATGCGTAGCGCTGCGCGCAGAGACAATCTGTTGAACTGCGATCTGACGGAAACCGGACTGGCCATGGTCTATCACCACCTGACGATGCCCCCTGCCGGGGGCAAGACACAGCCTATCCGTATTACTGAGTGCAGCTTCTTGCCTGCCCGGCCATCACGCCAGACAGGTCGAGTTAACCGTTCGACTTAGGGCAATATAAACCTTGCCACTGTACATCTGGTTGCAAAGTTACGCAGGAGAGCCGGATGGCCAGACTGACTCGCATCGAAAGCGTCGCGCCCGAGGCGCTGACCGCCGAAGATATTGCAGCCTGGGAGGGGTTTATATCGCGGCGCCCCGATCTGATCGGGCCCTATTTCGATGTGCGCTATGTCATGGACATCGGGCAGAGCGTGCCGGACGCTCATATTGCGCGGCTTTATGACGAACACGCCAACATCGCTGGTTTCCTGCCCTATCAGTTGCGTGGCCGCACCATTCAGCCGCTAGGCGCGCCGCTGACCGACTATCACGGTGTCATTGCCGATGCGTCCTTCGTCATGGACTATCCGCTGCTGCTGCGCAGCCTCAAGGCCCACCGCCTCGAATTCATGGGCTGGGTAGGGGATATGTCCGCCGGCAATGCCCGCGCCCGCACCATCGAAGCGGTGACGCAGATTGCCGATCTGAGCGGCGGCTATGAGGCCTACCTGGCGCGACAAAAGGCGCAGCATCACAAATTCTATAAGAATGTCGGCCGCTGTCAGCGCAATGTCGAAAAGGACTTTGGTGGTTTCGCCTTTACGTTTGAGCGCGTCACGCCCGACCTGCTGCAATGGGTGATCGACCAGAAGCGTGAGCAGTATAGCCGTTCGGGGATGCACGATGTCTTCGGCTGTGGCTGGACACTCAACCTGCTGAGTGAGTTGGCCAAGCGTCAGGACGAGGGCTTCGGTCTGAGGGTAGGGGTCTTCCGTGACACGCGTGGTCCGGAGCCGGTGCTGGTGGCGGCGGAAATTTGCCTGATCCGCGGCACCTATATGCATTTCTGGTTTCCGGCCTATGCTGAAGCCTATCACCGCTATAGCCCCGGTATTCTTCTGTCGTTGCGCATCATGCAGCACGTGGCCGAACGAGGCATCACCCAGGTGGACTTCGGGGCGGGCGGAGAGTGTTACAAGCACACCATGACCAGCCCGGCGCGCGTCTGTCTTGAAGGGACGGTCGAGGCGCGCGCCAGCCTGATGACGGTCGTGTTTGATGCAGTGGTTGCCCTGTCTCCGGTTGCGCGGGAGAAGCTGCGGGGTATAAGACTGAGCCTGCAACGGCGTCTGCGCACCATTCGGGCCTGCGAAACCTGCCCAAAAGGCAAACGCGACGCGATTCAGGCCCTCTTCCGGCGGGGGATCAGCCGCCTGAGGGCCAATGCGCCGTCCCAGGCGCCGGCCCCAAACGATATAGCCGCTTAACTTCCAAAGAATTATGAGGGCGGGGGTTGACGCGGGCCGACTCCTTCGGCATATACGCGACCTCTGTTGGATCGGCCGTGAGGTTCAGGCTTCATACGCGGTCCGCATATTACGAAATTAAGTCGGCGGCCTCGTCTTTATATAAGGTGACGCTTCCAGACTTTCCGAATGGCCACGCAGCTCACGCTGCGCGGCTTTGTTTTTGCGGATAACGCGTCGGTCTCTGTTTTTGGATCGAAGCTGGTCTTTGAAATGGTTCAACGGACGCGGGATACGCAACCCCTTAACTTGGAATAAGAGCGATATGGATCGTCAGAATATCCGCATCAGGCTCAAGGCCTTCGATCACCGCGTGCTGGACCATTCCACACGTGAAATCGTGAACACGGCCAAGCGCACCGGTGCTACCGTCCGGGGGCCGATCCCCCTGCCGACGCTGATTGAGCGCTTCACCGTGAACCGTTCGCCGCACGTCGATAAGAAGTCCCGTGAACAGTTCGAAATCCGCACGCACAAGCGCGTGCTGGACATCGTCGATCCCACCCCGCAGACCGTCGACGCGCTGATGAAGCTCGACCTGTCCGCTGGTGTGGACGTCGAGATCAAGATTTAAGGGGCCCGGTCATGAGAACAGGTCTCCTCGCAAAAAAGCTCGGCATGACGCGTTATTTCGACGCGCAAGGCCAGCACGTCCCCGTCACCGTCCTCTCGCTCGAAGGCTGCCAGGTTGTGGCTCAGCGTACCAAGGACAAGGACGGCTACACCGCCCTGCAACTGGGTGCCGGTACCCGCAAGGCCAAGAACGTCTCCAAGCCTGAGCGTGAACGCTTCGCCAAGGCTCAGGTTGAGCCCAAGGCCATCCTGTCCGAGTTCCGCGTCTCCGAAGACGCCCTCGTAGAAGTTGGCGCCGAATTTTCGGCCGATCACTTCGTCGAAGGTCAGCGCGTTGACATTCAGGGCACGACCATCGGTAAGGGTTTTGCCGGTGCCATGAAGCGCTGGAACTTCGGCGGTATGCGCGCCACCCACGGCGTGTCGGTCTCGCACCGCGCCCACGGTTCGACGGGTAACCGTCAGGATCCGGGCCGCACCTTCCCCGGCAAGAAGATGGCCGGTCACTATGGTGTGGAAACCGTCACAACGCTCAACCTCGAAGTCGTTCGCATCGACGCCGAGCGCGGCCTGATCTTCATCCGTGGCGCTGTGCCCGGTGCGGAAGGCTCGTTCGTCAAGATCCGCGACGCCGTGAAGAAGTCGGCCCCGCAGGCCCTGCCGTTCCCGGCCGGCCTCAAGAAGGCTGCTGCCGCTCCGGCTCAAGCTGAGGAAGCGCCCGCTCAAGAAGAGGGTGCTGAATAATCATGAAACTCGACGTTATCACTCTCGACAACGGCAAGGCCGGTTCGGTTGACGTCTCTGACGCCGTTTTCGGCCTCGAAGAGATCCGCAACGACATCCTGGCCCGCGTCGTCAACTGGCAACTGGCCAAGCGCCGCGCCGGTACGCACAAGGTTCAGACCCGCAACGAGAATTCTCGCACGGGTAAGAAGATGTACAAGCAAAAGGGCTCCGGCGGCGCCCGTCACGGTTCTCGCCGTGCACCGCAATTCGTCGGCGGTTCGCGCGCCTTCGGTCCGGTCGTTCGCTCGCACGCCTTCGACCTGCAAAAGAAGGTCCGCGCCCTGGGTCTGCGTCACGCCCTGTCCTCGAAGGCCAAGGCCGGTGCGCTGATCGTCCTCGATCAGGCCACGCTCGACTCGGCCAAGACCGCCGCGCTTCGTGCTAAGTTCGAAACGCTGGGCCTGAAGAACGCTCTCATCATCGCGGGCCCGGAAGTTGACACCAACTTCGCGCTTGCTTCGCGCAACATCCCGAATATCGACGTCCTGCCGTCGGCCGGTCTGAACGTTTATGACGTTCTGCGCCGCCAGACGCTAGTTCTGACGAAGTCGGCGGTGGAAGCGATCGAAGCCCGCTTCAAAGTGGAGGCCTAAGTTATGGCTGCTACTATCCGCAATTACGACGTCATCCTGGCGCCGCACATCACCGAAAAGGCGACCGTTCTGTCTGAACAGAACAAGGTGGTCTTCAAGGTGTCGCTCGACTCCTCGAAGGACGAGATCGCCTCGGCCGTTGAAGCTCTGTTCAACGTCAAGGTTGTCAAGGTGAACACGGTTGTCACGAAGGGCAAGACCAAGCGCTTCAAGGGCATCATGGGCCGTCGCAACGATGTCAAGAAGGCGATTGTCACCCTCGAAGAGGGCCAATCCATCGACATCACCACCGGTCTGTAAGGAGAGGATTGAACAATGGCTTTGAAGCAATTCAACCCCACCTCGCCCGGTCGTCGCGAACTGGTTCTCGTTGACCGTTCCGAGCTGCACAAGGGCCGTCCTGAGAAGGCTCTGGTCGAAGGTCTCACCAAGTCCGGCGGCCGTGGTGCCGGCGGTCGTGTGGCCGTCCGCTTCCGTGGCGGCGGCGCCAAGAAGCTCTATCGCATCATCGACTTCAAGCGTCGCAAGTTCGACGTGGCCGGTACGGTGGAGCGTCTGGAGTATGACCCGAACCGCACCGCCTTCATCGCGCTGATCAACTATGCCGACGGCGAAAAGGCCTACATCCTGGCTCCGCAACGCCTCAAGGCCGGTGACACCATCATCGCCTCGGAAAAGGTGGACGTGAAGCCGGGTAACGCCGCGCCGCTGCGTTCGCTGCCGGTCGGTACGATCATCCACAATGTCGAGCTGAAGCCCATGAAGGGTGGTCAGCTGGCCCGTTCGGCTGGGGCCTATGCTCAGCTCGTTGGCCGCGACGCCGGTTACGCCCAGATCCGTCTGGGTTCGGGTGAACTGCGCATGGTGCTCGACACCTGCATGGCCACCGTCGGTGCCGTGTCCAACCCGGACCACATGAACGAAAGCCTGGGTAAGGCTGGTCGCGCCCGTCACAAGGGCTGGCGTCCGCACGTTCGTGGTGTGGCCATGAACCCGATCGACCACCCGCACGGTGGTGGTGAAGGCCGCACATCGGGCGGTCGTAACCCGGTCACCCCGTGGGGCAAGCCCACCAAGGGCCGCAAGACCCGTACCAACAAAGCGACGGATAAGTTCATCATCCGCTCGCGTCACCTCAAGAAGGCTCGCTAATCCATGGCTCGCTCCGTATGGAAAGGTCCCTTTGTCGATGGCCACCTTCTTAAGAAGGCGGAAGCGGCTCAGGCCGGCGGTCGCAAGGACGTCATCAAGACGTGGTCGCGCCGCTCTGTCATCATGCCCCAGTTTGTGGGGCTCACCTTTGGTGTTTATAACGGTCAGAAGCACGTGCCGGTGCTGGTGTCGGAAGACATGGTCGGCATGAAGCTCGGTGAATTTTCGCCCACGCGGAACTTCCCGGGTCACGCCGCTGACAAGAAGGCGAAGAGGAAGTAAGCCATGTCGCAAACGTCCAATCCTCGCCGCGTAAAGCCGACCGAAGCCCGCGCCAAGCTGGTCTCCATCCGCATCAGCCCTTACAAGCTGAACCTGGTGGCCCAGTCGATCCGCGGCCTGAAGGTCCAGCGCGCGCTCAACGAGCTTGAGTTCTCGCACAAGCGCATCGCCGGCGACGTTCGCAAGGCCCTGTATTCGGCGATCTCCAACGCCGAAAACAACCACAACCTCGACATCGACAACCTGTTTGTCGCCGAGGCCTATGTGGGCAAGAACATCGTCATGAAGCGCTTTGCGTCCCGCGCCCGCGGTCGCTCGTCGCGTATCCTGAAGCCCTTCTCGGAACTGACCATCGTCGTCCGTGAACTTGGTCAAGAGGCTGCCTAATGGGTCAGAAAGTCAATCCGATCGGTCTGCGCCTCGGCGTCAACCGTACCTGGGACTCGCGCTGGTTCGCCGCCCGTCAGGAATACGCGAAGCTGCTGCACCAGGACCTGAAGATCCGTAAGGAACTGAAGGAAAAGCTGAACGCCGCCGGCGTGTCGCGCATCATCATCGAGCGTCCGCACAAGAAGTGCCGCATCACCATCTATGCCGCCCGGCCGGGCGTGGTGATCGGCAAGAAGGGTGCTGACATCGACAAGCTGCGTAAGGACATCTCTGCCCTCACCGAAGGCGAAGTGTTCCTGAACCTGGTCGAAGTCCGCAAGCCGGAAGTCGATTCGCAACTGGTCGCCGAATCCATCGCTCAGCAGCTGGAACGCCGCGTGGCTTTCCGCCGCGCCATGAAGCGTTCGATCCAGTCGGCCATGCGTCTGGGCGCCAAGGGCATCCGTATGAACCTGTCGGGTCGTCTCGGCGGTGCGGAAATCGCCCGTATGGAATGGTACCGTGAAGGTCGCGTGCCGCTGCACACCCTGCGTGCGGACATCGACTTCGGCTTTGCCGAAGCCCTGACCACCTACGGCATCATCGGCGTCAAGGTGTGGATCTTCAAGGGCGAAGTCCTTGAGCACGATCCGATGGCCCAGGACAAGCGCTGGTCGCAGGAAGCTTCGGGCCCGTCGTCGAACGAGCGTCCGGAGCGCGGCGAGCGTAACAACCGTGGCCCGCGCCGCGATCGCAACAATAAGGAGGCCTGATCGCTATGCTGCTTCCTAAGCGCACAAAATACCGTAAGGCCTTCAAGGGCCGCATCCACGGTAATGCCAAGGGCGGCTACACGCTGAACTTTGGTTCCTATGGTCTGAAGACGGTCGAGCCTGAGCGCCTGACCGCCCGTCAGATCGAAGCCGCCCGTCGGGCCATCACGCGTCAAATGAAGCGTCAGGGCCGCGTCTGGATCCGTATCTTCCCGGACCTGCCCGTCACGGGCAAGCCCGCCGAAGTCCGGATGGGTTCCGGTAAGGGTTCCGTGGATTACTGGGCGGCCCGCGTGGCCCCCGGCCGTATCCTGTTTGAAATCGACGGCGTCGCGGACGACATCGCCCGTGAAGCTCTGCGCCTCGGCGCGGCCAAGCTGCCGGTTCGTACCCGCGTCGTGACCCGTCTCGACGCCGGCATTGCGGCGGAGTAAGGACCATGACCAAGATTGCCGACCTGCGGGGCAAGACCCCCGATCAGCTTCAGGAAGAACTGCTGAACCTCAAGAAGGAACAGTTCAACCTTCGTTTCCAGAAGGCCACCGGCCAACTGGAGAAGACCCACCGTGTGAACGAAGTCCGCAAGGACATCGCGCGCATCAAGTCGCTTCTGACCACTCAGAAGTCTGCCTAAAGGAATAGACCATGCCCAAGCGCATTCTTGAAGGTCTGGTTGTTTCTGACAAGGGCAACAAGACCATCGTCGTGAAGGTCGAGCGTACCGTTCTGCACCCGGTTCTGAAGAAGCCGGTGCGCGTTTCAAAGCGCTACCACGCTCACGATGAAAACAACACCTACAAGGCCGGCGAAGTCGCTCGTATCATCGAGTGCGCGCCGAAGTCCAAGCTGAAGACCTGGGAAGTGCTTCCCAAGGACGCAGCCTAAGACATCAGAGGCCCGGAAGGCTATTCAGCCTTCCTGGTTTCGGTCTTTTGACATTTGCGATCAGGTTCCGCCTGCCTTCGGGATTTCGCGGAAAACCCTTCGCAGACGTTGAACCGGAGAGATGCTCACGGAACCTCCACCCCAAACGGGCGGAACGGCTTCGTTGAGCATTTTTCCGTTTGCTTATTCGGAGGAAATAGGGTTTAAGGCCCGCTTCCTCGGAATCCTCAGTCGTCTTCGCGGAAGTCTGCGCCCGAAAGGGTGGGGGCCTTTTGCGAGATTTTGGAAAGTTTGAATTATGATTCAGATGCAAACTAATCTGGACGTTGCCGATAATTCGGGCGCGCGCCGGGTCATGTGCATCAAGGTGTTGGGCGGCTCCAAGCGCCGTTACGCCTCGGTGGGTGACCTGATCGTCGTCTCGGTTAAGGAAGCGATCCCCCGTGGCCGCGTGAAGAAGGGTGACGTTCTGCGCGCCATCGTCGTGCGCACCTCGAAAGACATCCAGCGCAAGGACGGTTCGGTGATCCGTTTCGACACCAACGCCGCTGTGATCGTGAACAAGTCGGGTGAGCCCATCGGCACCCGTATCTTCGGGCCGGTTCCGCGCGAGCTGCGCGCCAAGAACCACATGAAGATCATCTCGCTGGCGCCGGAGGTCCTCTAATGGCTGCGAAGGTTAAGAAGGGCGACAAAGTCGTCGTCCTGACGGGTAAGGACAAAGGCCGCACCGGCACCGTCCTGAAGGTTCTCCCGACCGAGAACCGCGTCGTTGTTCAGGGTATCAATATCGTTCAGCGCCACACGCGCGCTTCGCAAACGAACCCGCAAGGCGGTATCATCAACAAGGAAGCCTCGCTTCACCTTTCGAACGTCGCCGTGGCTGATGCCAACGGCAAGCCGACCCGCGTCGGTTTCCGCGTCGAAGGCGACAAGAAGGTGCGCTTCGCCAAGAGCACCGGTGAGGTCATCAATGGCTGATCAAGCTTATACCCCGCGCCTCAAGGCCGTCTATCAGGACAAGATCCGCGCGGCGCTGAAGGAAGAGTTCGGCTACACCAACGAAATGCAGGTCCCCAAGCTCGACAAGATCGTCGTGAACATGGGTATCGGCGAAGCCGTTGCCGACTCCAAGAAGGTCAAGGCCGCGATTGCGGACCTGGCCGCTATCACCGGTCAGAAGCCGGCTGAAACCAAGGCCCGTAAGTCTATCGCTGGCTTCAAGCTGCGCGAAGGCATGGTGATCGGCGCCAAGGTGACGCTGCGCAAGCATCGTATGTATGAATTCCTGGATCGCCTGATCACGATCGCGCTGCCGCGCGTGAAGGACTTCCGCGGCCTGAACGGTAACTCCTTCGACGGTCGTGGCAACTACGCCATGGGCCTGAAGGAACACATCGTGTTCCCGGAAATCAACTACGATCAGATCGACCAGATGTGGGGCATGGACATTGTTGTCTGCACCACGGCGAAGAGCGACAAGGAAGCCAAGGCTCTCCTGAAGCACTTCCAGTTCCCGTTCGTTTCGTAAGGGGAAAGGTACAGAACAATGGCTAAGAAATCGGCTGTAAACCGTAACGAGATGGTCAAGAAGCTCGTTGACAAATACGCTGCCAAGCGCGCTGCGCTCAAGGCTGCGGCTGTTGACGAATCCCTTCCCCTGGAAGAGCGCTTCGAAGCCCGCCTCGCCCTCGCCAAGCTGCCCCGCAACTCGGCGCCCACCCGCATCCGCAACCGCTGCGAAGTCACCGGACGTCCGCGCGCCTTCTATCGCAAGCTCAAGATGAGCCGCGTCAGCCTGCGCAAGCTGGCCAATGAAGGCCAGATCCCCGGCATGACCAAGGCCAGCTGGTAAGGGAAGATCACACAACATGTTCATCTCTGATCCCCTGAGCGATATGATCGCCCGCATCAAGAACGCCGCCCAGCGCCAGCGTTCTAAGGTGCTCACCCCCGCGTCCAAGCTGCGCGCCCGCGTGCTCGACGTCCTCAAGGACGAAGGCTACATCCGCGGTTACGAACTGCTTGAAGTGCCGGGAGAATTCCCGCAGTTCGAAATCGAACTGAAGTACTTCGACGGTCAGCCGGTCATCGCGGAAATTGCCCGCGTGTCCAAGCCCGGCCGTCGCGTCTATTCGTCGATCAAAGATCTGAAGCCGATCAAAAACGGCCTCGGTATCGCGATCCTGTCCACGCCCAAGGGCGTCCTGTCTGACACCGCTGCCCGCGAACTGAACGTTGGTGGCGAAGTCCTCTGCCGCGTCTACTAAGACCGGCGGGACTTGCTTAAGACCATAGGAACACACAATGTCTCGTATTGGGAAAAAGGCCATTGCAGTACCGAAGGGCGTGACCATCACGCTCGACGGTCAGGCCATCACGGTTAAGGGGCCCAAGGGCCAGCTCAACTGGACCGTGGTTGAAGAAATTGAAGTCACGCACGAAGCCGACAACCTGTCGGTTGCGCCGCGTGGTGAAACCGCTCGCCACCGTGCGATGTGGGGTCTGTCGCGCACGCTCATCGCCAACATGGTGAAGGGCGTTACCGAGGGCTTCGAGTCGAACCTCGAACTGGTCGGCGTCGGTTACCGCGCTGCCATGAAGGGCAACAACCTCGAACTGTCGCTCGGTTTCTCGCACCCGGTCGAAGTGGCTCCGCCTGCCGGCGTCACCTTCGTCGTGCCGAAGCAGACCGAAATCAAGATCCAGGGCATCGACAAGCAGGTCGTCGGCGAACTCGCCGCCAAGATCCGCAAGATCCGTCCGCCTGAGCCGTACAAGGCCAAGGGTGTCCGTTACGCCGGCGAGAAGGTTCGCCGCAAGGAAGGGAAGAAGAAGTAAGCCATGGCTCTCTCTCCTCGTGAACAAATGGCTCGTCGGGCGCAGCGCAACCGCACCCGCCTCAAGAGCCTCTCCAACGGCCGCCCGCGTCTGTCGGTCTTCCGTTCGGACAAGAACATCTACGCTCAGGTCATCGACGATTCGAAGGGCGTTACGGTTGCTGCCGCTTCGTCGCTCGAAACGGCTGCCAAGCGTGGATCGAACGCCGCTTCCGCCACCGAAGTGGGCAAGCTGGTCGCCCAGCGCGCCATCGAAGCCGGTATCAAGGACGTTGTCTTTGACCGTGGCGGTTACATCTATCACGGCCGGGTGAAGGCGTTGGCAGATGCCGCGCGTGAAGCCGGTCTCAACTTCTAAGGGGTACGTTCAATGGCTCGTCCCAGCGAAAACCGCAACGATCGTCGCGAACGCACCGAAGAACCTTCGGAGTTTGTCGAAAAGCTCGTTCACATCAACCGCGTCGCCGCCACCGTGAAGGGTGGCCGTCGCTTCAGCTTCGCTGCTCTGATGGTCGTTGGTGACCAGAAGGGCCGCGTCGGCTTCGGTCATGGCAAGGCGCGCGAAGTGCCGGAAGCCATCCGCAAGGCGACCGAAGAAGCCAAGAAGTCGATGGTTCGCATCCCGCTGCGTGAATCCCGCACCCTGCACCACGACGGTTACGGCCGTTGGGGCGCCGGCAAGATCCAGCTCCGCGCGGCCCCTCCGGGCACCGGCGTGATCGCGGGTGGTCCGATGCGTGCCGTGCTCGAAACCCTGGGCGTTTCTGACGTCGTGGGCAAGTCGCTCGGTTCGTCGAACCCTTACAACATGGTGCGCGCCACCTTTGAAGCTCTGAAGGTGCAGTCTTCGCCCCGTCAGATCGCCGCCAAGCGCGGTAAGAAGGTTGGCGACATCCTGACGCGTCGCAACGATGGCGCTTCGTCGCCTGAATCGATCGAGGGCTAATCATCATGGCTCAAGTCACTGTCAAGCAAACCGGCAGCCCCATCCGCCGCACCAAGGACCAGCGTGCTACGCTCGCCGGTCTGGGTCTCAACAAGATGGGCCGTGTCTCGACTCTGGAGGACACCCCTTCGGTCCGCGGCATGATCGCCAAGGTCGCTCACCTTATCGAAATCGTTGAGTAAGCGGCTCCGCCGAGATTAAAACAAAGACGCCCCGGCCTCCGTGTCGGGGCGTTTTGCTATTTATGAGAGCCGTGTTTCTTAACGGTTTCCGTTTTTCCAGCCGAGTTGGCCTTAGCGCCAGCGCATCTTATCAAGAAAGGCATCCCAGATGACCAAGCTGAATGAAATCCGTGACAATGAAGGCGCCACCAAGGGCCGTATGCGCGTTGGCCGTGGTCCCGGTTCGGGCAAGGGCAAGACGTCGGGTCGTGGTGTAAAGGGTCAGAAGTCGCGTACCGGCGTATCGCTGCTGGGCTTCGAAGGCGGCCAAATGCCGCTGTACATGCGTATGCCGAAGCGTGGCTTCAACAAGCACAACCGCGCTGAATACGCCGAAGTCAACCTGTGGCGTCTGCAACAGGCCGTTGACGCGGGCAAGCTCGACGCCACCGCCACCATCGACGCCGCCGCTCTGAAGGCCGCCGGTGTGATCCGTCGTGAACTCGACGGCGTGCGCCTCCTAGGCGAAGGCGAACTGAAGGCCAAGCTGACCCTGTCGGTCTATTCGGCCACCGCTTCGGCGGTCAAGGCGGTCGAAGCCGCGGGTGGTTCGGTCGCTCAGGCCCGTCCCGCCAAGACCGAAGCCTAAGTCAAAAATGTCACGCACCCTGATCTTTAAGGATCAGGGTGCGGCATTTTCGTTTTCGCTTCCCCATATGCGACCAAAGCCGGGCGTCACTCGCTTTGACAACGGCTTACGGGGCCCGTAAGGGTGGTATAGACAGGACGGAATCATGCGTTTCGTCCGCGACTTGAGGTTTTCATGGCATCTGCGGCTGAACAATTAGCGGCCAATCTGAACTTCAGCGCCTTTGCCAAGGCGACGGAGCTTCATAAGCGTCTTCTTTTCACTCTGGGCGCGCTGATCGTCTATCGTCTGGGGACCTATATCCCCATTCCTGGCATTGATCTGGCGGCTTTCGAGCGGGCCTTCTCCGGCCAGTCTCAGGGCATTCTGGGCATGTTCAACATGTTCTCCGGCGGTGCCGTTGAACGTATGGCCATCTTCGCCCTGAACATCATGCCTTATATCTCGGCGTCGATCATCGTTCAGCTTATGGGGTCGGTCTATGCGCCGTGGGAAAAGCTGCGCAAGGAAGGCGGCGAAGCGGGGCGCAAGCAGCTCAATCAATATACCCGCTATCTGGCTCTTATTCTGGCACTTGTGCAGTCCTTCTCCATCGCGGCTGGTATGCAGGCGTCGGGTCTGGCGCTCGATCCCGGGCCGATGTTCCTGATTTCCTCAGTTGTTACCCTGACGGGCGGCACCATGTTCCTGATGTGGCTGGGTGAGCAGATCACGGCGCGCGGCGTCGGTAACGGCACCTCACTGATTATTTTCGCCGGTATCGTCGCGGTCCTGCCGCGCACCATCGGCAACCTGCTGGCGCTCGCCAAGGAAGGGCAGATCAATGCTGGCGTCCTGCTGCTGATCGTGCTGGTGCTGGTCGCGGCTATCGTCTTCATCGTGTTCATGGAGCGCTCGCAGCGTCGTCTGCTCGTGCAGTATCCGAAGCGTCAGGTGGGCAACCGCGTCATGGGCGGCGAATCGTCCTTCATGCCGCTCAAGGTCAACACCGCGGGTGTCATTCCGCCGATCTTCGCCTCGTCACTTCTGCTGATGCCGACGACGGCCGCCGCCTTCCTGGCGCGTGACCCGTCTAAGGTGCCGGAATGGCTGTCGTGGCTGCCGGGCGTGACGGCGCAACTGACTCACGGTCAGCCGGTCTTTATGGCGCTCTATGCGGCCATGATCATCTTCTTCTGCTTCCTCTACACCTCTCTGGTCTTCAATCCCGACGAAACGGCCGAAAACCTGCGCAAGTATGGCGGCTTCCTGCCGGGCATCCGTCCGGGCAAGCGCACGGCGGAGTACCTTGACTTCGTGCTGACCCGCATCACGGTTATCGGCGCGGCCTATATCACCATCGTCTGTCTGCTGCCGGAATTCCTTATCTCGAACCTGGGCAACAGCTTCTATTTCGGCGGCACCTCGATCCTGATCGTCGTGACCGTCACCATGGATACGGTGGCTCAGATTCAATCGCATCTGCTGGCGCACCAGTATGATGGCCTGATCAAGAAATCAAAAATGCGGGGAGCGCGCGGCAGATGAACCTGATTCTTTTCGGACCTCCGGCAGCGGGAAAAGGCACGCAGGCCAAGCGTCTGGTCGTGGCGCACAATATGGTGCAGCTTTCGACCGGTGATATGCTGCGCGCCGCCATCGCATCGGGTTCCGAGCTGGGCCAGAAGGTCAAGTCGATTATCGACACGGGCGGGCTGGTGTCCGATGACATTGTGATCGACCTGATCAAGACCAATCTGCCGGCAGCCGAAGCCGCGGGCGGCGCCATTTTTGACGGCTTCCCGCGTACCGTGGCTCAGGCCGAGGCGCTCGACGCCATGCTGGCCGAACGCGATGCGACTATCGACATCGTCGTCCGCCTCAAGGTTGATGACAATGCGCTGGTCGAACGCATCGAAAAGCGTTTTGCCGAGCAGGGGCGTTCGGACGATAATCCGGAAAGCTATAAGGTCCGCCTGGCGGCCTATAATGCCCAGACCGCACCGCTGCTGCCCTACTACGCGACGCAGGGCAAGCTGGTCGAGGTCGATGGCATGGGTTCGGTCGAAGAGGTTTCGGCCCGTATCGAAGCCGCGCTTTCGGAACACGTAAATTAATTGAGATTCGGAAACCTTGGTTTCCAATGCCTTCACCCCAAAACAGGGGCGGGGGCACCCCTCCGGCTCAGGCCGGAACCCAACCCTACCGTCTTTTTGGGGCTTGCAACGGCTTTCACCTCCCGTTAACGGCTTCGGACAACGGAACTCACCGGGACATTGTCAGTTTCAGTTTGAATCTTGACAATATCTCAATCCTACCCATTGACGGGAGCCAAACCCTCTGTATAAGGGGCAGCTTCCGCGAAAGGCGCTTGTGCCCGCTCACCCGCCATCCCTGAGGGATGGGGTGGCAGGCGCGTCCCTTTCGCCTTTTAACGTGTCAACGCACGTTCAGGAGATTCAGACGTGGCCCGTATCGCAGGCGTCAACATACCGACCAACAAGCGCGTTGTGATCGCGCTCCAGTATATCCACGGCATTGGTCAGCAAAAGGCCAAGGAAATCGTGGAAAAGGTGGGCATCGAAGACGCCCGCCGTGTCAACCAGCTTTCGGACGCCGAGGTGCTGCAGATCCGCGAAACCATCGACCGTGACTATCTGGTCGAAGGCGATCTGCGTCGCGAAACGTCCATGAACATCAAGCGCCTGATGGACTTGGCCTGCTACCGCGGCCTGCGTCACCGTAAGGGCCTGCCGGTCCGTGGTCAGCGCACTCACACTAACGCCCGCACCCGCAAGGGTCCGGCGAAGCCCATCGCCGGCAAGAAGAAGTAATCGGGATCTGATTTATGGCCAAAGAACCTTCCCGCGTTAAAAAGCGCGAGCGTAAAAACATCACTTCGGGCGTGGCGCACGTCAACGCCTCGTTCAACAACACCATGATCACCATCACGGATGCGCAGGGTAATGCGATTTCGTGGTCGTCGGCTGGTCACATGGGCTTCAAGGGTTCGCGTAAATCGACCCCTTACGCGGCTCAGGTTGCCGCTGAAGACGCCGGCAAGAAGGCGATCGAGCACGGTGTGAAGACGCTGGAAGTCAGCGTTGCCGGTCCTGGTTCGGGCCGTGAGTCGGCTCTGCGCGCACTGCAAGCCGTCGGCTTCACGATCACCACCATCCGTGACGTGACCCCGATCCCGCACAACGGTTGCCGTCCGCCGAAGCGTCGTCGCGTTTAATACCGATTTCTACCCCTTTTCCGTTGCCCTCGGCGTGAAGCTGAGGGCAACCTTTCTCGTCTGAGGGACGCAATGATCGAAAGAAACTGGCAGCAGCTTATTCGTCCCGAGAAGCCCCAAATCGAGTCCGGTCAGGATTCCCAGCGCAAGATGCGTCTTGTTGCGGAACCCCTGGAACGCGGCTTTGGCGTGACGCTCGGCAATGCTCTGCGCCGCGTGCTCCTGTCCTCCCTGCAAGGGGCGGCGGTGACGGCGGTACAAATCGACGGCGTTGTTCACGAATTCTCCTCCATCGAGGGTGTTCGTGAGGACGTGGTCGATATCATCCTCAATATCAAACAACTGGCGCTGCGTATGCACGCCGAAGGCCCAAAGCGCATGGTTCTGCGCGCATCGTCGGCTGGACCGGTGACCGCGGGCATGATCGACGTCCCGTCGGACATCGAAGTGCTGAACCCCGACCACGTCATTTGTACGCTGGACGAAGGCGCTTCGGTGCGTATGGAGTTCACGGTTCAGACCGGCAAGGGCTACGTCCCCGCCGACCGTCTGCGTCCGGAAGACGCGCCGATCGGCCTGATCGCCGTCGATGCGCTCTATTCGCCGGTCAAGAAAGTGGCTTACCGCGTCGAGCCGACCCGTCAGGGTCAGTCGCTCGACTATGATAAGCTGGTGCTCGACGTTGAAACCAATGCGGCGGTGACGCCGGTGGACGCCGTGGCCTATGCCGCGCGCATCCTGCAGGATCAGCTTCAGATCTTCATCACCTTCGAAGAGCCGAAGCCGGCTGTCGTCGAAGAAGGCAAGCCTGAGCTGCCGTTCAACCCGGCCCTCCTCAAGAAGGTCGATGAACTGGAACTCAGCGTCCGTTCGGCGAACTGCCTGAAGAACGACAACATTGTCTATATCGGCGACCTGATCCAGAAGACGGAATCGGAAATGCTCCGTACCCCGAACTTCGGCCGCAAGTCGCTGAACGAAATCAAGGAAGTTCTGCAATCGATGGGTCTGTCGCTCGGCATGGATGTGCCGAATTGGCCGCCGGAGAATGTCGAGGACCTCGCCAAGAAGTTCGAAGACCAGATCTAACTTTCTCACATCTCGATCTCGGTATGCGATATCGAGGTGTGGTAATCAAGATGGCGAAAGCCAGGCTCGGGTCGGCATAGTTCGTACTTGGGGCCTGGCTTTCACTTTTTATAGAAGGTGAATTTTACGAAATTCATTTTCGACTTACCGGGAAAGACCAAAACCTTGTCCCGGTAATTTCCAAAGGACATGTCGTCCGGCGGACGTTCGGAGCGGGCAGGGGTCACGAAGGCCCTTCGACCTTGAGCTTTGGGCCTGTTTTTGGGGCCACGCACAGCCAGAGTGCGGCGTGGTCTTATGGAGAACTATTATGCGTCACGGTTCCGGTTACCGTAAACTCGGTCGTACCACCTCGCACCGCATCGCCATGTTTGCCAACATGTCGGCCTCGCTCATCAAGCACGAGCAGATCGTCACCACCCTGCCGAAGGCCAAGGAACTGCGTCCTTTCGTCGAAAAGCTGGTCACGCTCGCCAAGTCGGGCACACTGCACGACCGTCGTATCGCCATCTCGCGCGTCCGTGACGTGACCCAGGTCGGCAAGCTGTTCGACGTGCTGGCCAAGCGCTATGCCGATCGCAACGGCGGCTATATCCGCATCATGAAGGCCGGCTTCCGCCACGGCGACAACGCCGCCATGGCCGTCATCGAATTCGTCGATCGTGACGAGTCGGCCAAGGGTCAGGATTCGGGCCCGGTCTTCACCGCTGACGCTGGCGAAGAATAAGTCAGGGCCCATAGCCCTTTGAGAAAAGGCCTCCGGAGCGATCCGGAGGCCTTTTTCATACTTCATCAACCTCTGTTAACGCGCCTGTGAACAATTGGGGCAGAACTGTGACTGTCTTAGCGGGGCTTTATTCCCTATCGTTCAGATGCAGATTTCGTCAGAGTGCGTCTGAAACGTCTAGGCTGACCTTTCAAGGCCAACGCCCTCCCCGTGATGAAATTGGCAGCGTTCCCCAAAAGCCAACAGGAGGTTTACATGCTGAGTGATACCCGGACCATTGATGTCGGCGGCGTGCTCGCCCTGTCCGAAGCGATGACGGAATATGCCTATACCGATCACAGCGAAACGGTCGATGCACCGGAAGTGTTCGACCAACCGCTGCTGGACGCGGTGCGCGCCTGCGATTGACACCTGTATAATCCTGAACACAGGCCTCCGGTTTCGCCGGGGGCCTTTTTGGTGTTGATACAGCCCTTGTCATCGACCTGTCATGCCCGCTAGTTACGACGGAAAGGGATTTTTGTAGAAGGCGTTGCGTATGCGGACTTTGTGGCGGTTGTGGTTTTGCGGTTTGGCCGCGCTTATCCTGTCGGCCTGCGCCAGCCTGCCGTCGGAGACTTCGTCCCCGCGCCACACCCTGATCCTTATCTCGATTGATGGCTGGCGCGCCGACTATCAGACGCGCGGTCTGACGCCCAATCTCAGTTATCTGGCCGAAAACGGGGCGACCGGCCCGATGCGCCCCAGCTTTCCGTCCCTGACCTTCCCCAACCACTATACGCTGGTGACGGGCAAGCGTCCGGACCACCACGGTATTGTCGGCAACACCATGCGCGACCCGCAGCGCCCCGGCGTAACCTTCAGGCTGTCGGACCGCGAACAGGTGACCGACGGCTCTTGGTGGAACGATGCCGAGCCCTTCTGGGTGACGGCCCAGGCTCAGGGCGTGAAGGTGGCCACCATGTTCTGGCCCGGTTCCGAAGCCGAGATCCACGGCGCACGCCCCTATAAATACGCGACCTTTGAAGACCATGTGCCGCCCGCTACGGTGGTTGAGCGCGGTCTGGCCTGGTTCGATGTACCTGAGGCCGAACGCCCGCAGGCCCTGACCCTCTATTTCAGCGACGTCGATCATGCCGGGCACGACTTCGGTCCTGACAGCCCGGAGGTGGCGGCCTCTTTGCAAGCCGTGGACGAGGGGATAGGCCACCTGATCGCGGGCCTTAAGGCGCGGCGTCTTTGGGGCAAGGTCAATATCGTCATTGTCGGCGACCACGGCATGACGCGGCACAAGCCCGAAACCTTTATCAAGGTGGCGGACCTACTGCCCCCCGACAGCGCGACGGTCTATGGCGGTCAGGCGGCGGGCTTTATACCCAATCCGGGCAGGGAAAAGCAGGTTGAGGCCGCCCTGCTGAAACCGCACGCCCATATGCAATGCTGGCGCAAACAGGACATACCGGCGCGCTTTCACTACGGCACACACCGCCGCGTGCCGCCGATCGTCTGTCTGGCCAATCCGGGCAGCTACATCGTGGCCCCCTCGCGCGACGACTGGATGCCGAAGCCACAGGGCGGGAGTCACGGCTATGATCCCTATAATCCGGAGATGTTTACGCGCCTCATCGTCTTTGGCCCCGATATCCGGCCGGGCGTCACGCTGAAGACGTTTGACAATGTCGATGTCTATCCGCTGATCATGCACCTGATGCATGTCAAGGCGCAGCCATCGGACGGTCGTCTGCGCGATCTGGCCCCTGCTCTCAGATAGGTCTGGGATGGCACGCAATGGATTTCACGAAATAAACGTAGAAAAAACAGTTTGTTGCTCCGATAAATTGCCGTGCCGAAATCGCAGGGCGGACTAGCCAAGTCCGACGAATTAACCTATGTAGGTCCGCTGTTTTAATTCGTCTGCAAGGCTGGAACGTGAGCGGAACACCCGAACTGTCGCGCCCTCATAAGGCGGCGGTCCCGTTTATCTATGTCACCATCTGCCTCGATATCGTGGCGCTGGGCCTGATCATTCCGGTGACGCCCGCCCTGATCGCGGACTTTGTCGGTGATGTGTCGGCGGCGGGCTACTGGGTGGGCCTGTTTGGTTCGCTGTGGGGCGTGATGCAGTTTATTTCCTCGCCGGTCGTGGGGGCCCTGTCGGACCGCTTCGGTCGCCGGCCCATCGTGCTGCTCTCCAATTTCGGCCTGGGTATGGACTATCTGCTGATGGCCATGGCGCCGGGGCTCGGCTGGCTGCTGCTGGGGCGTCTGATCAACGGCATCACCTCGGCCAGTATTTCGACAGCCTATGCCTATATTTCCGATGTGACCCAGCCGGAAAACCGTGCCAAATATTTCGGCATGATGGGGGCCGCGTTCGGTCTGGGCTTCGTTCTGGGGCCGCTCTTGGGTGGGGTGCTGGGCGATATTGAGCCGCGTCTGCCGTTTTATGTGGCGGCGGGGTTGAGCCTGCTGAACTTCTGCTATGGCCTGTTTGTCCTGCCCGAATCCCTGCCCTTGCAAAACCGCAAGCCCTTCTCGCTGCGCACCGCCAATCCGCTGGGGGCTCTGACCTTCCTCAGCCGCAATGGCGACCTGATGCGCCTGTCTCTTGTCAATCTGACGGTCAATTTCGCCCATCAGGTTCTGCCGACCACCTTCGTCCTCTATGCCGCTCTGCGCTTCGGCTGGGGCCCCAAGGAGGTGGGCTGGACGCTGGCGGCGGTCGGCGTGTGCAGCGCCATCGTGCAGGCGGGTCTGACCGGGCGTGTGGTCAAGGCCATCGGCGAAAAGAAGGCCATGCTGTTGGGCCTGAGCTTCGGTGTTATCGGCTTCCTCGGCTACGGACTGGCGCCCACCTGGCAGGCCTATGTCCTCTTTATCCCGTTGATGAGCCTGTGGGGCCTGACGGGTCCGGCGGCGCAGGCCCTGATGACCTCAAAGGTCGCCCCGCAGGAACAGGGCACCTTGCAGGGGGCCAATATGAGCCTGATGTCGGCGGCGGGCATCTTCGCGCCCCTGACCTTCGGGGCGGTGTTTGCCGTGGCCTCGACCCACGGGCCGGTGACCGCCGGTGCGCCCTTTGTGCTGGCGGCCGCCATTCTGGGTCTGGCCCTGCTGATCGCCGCCGGCGTCAAGGCCGCCATACGCCACAGCGGCAACGGCGCGCCGCCGTCCGGCCCCGTACACTGACCGAGGCGACATGGGGGGCGTGAAAGCACATCTCAAACCGGGGGTGATGTTCATCTTCATCACCGTCTGTCTCGACATGATGGCGCTGGGGCTCGCCATACCGGTCCTGCCGCGCCTGATCGAAACCTTTGTCGGCTCGGTGACGGCGGCCAGCTGGTGGAGCGGGGTGTTCAACTCGCTGTGGGGCTTCACGCAGTTCGTCTGCTCCCCCATATTGGGGTCGCTGTCCGACCGCTTCGGCCGCCGCCCCATCATCCTGATGTCCAATCTGGGGCTGGCGCTCGACTATCTGATCATGGCGCTGAGCGGCAATCTGATGTGGCTTCTGATCGGGCGACTGCTCAACGGCGTGACCTCGTCCTCGATCACCACGGCCTATGCCTATATCAGCGACATTTCCGAGCCAGACGAACGCGCGCAGATGTACGGCTATATCGGTGCGGCCTTCGGTGTCGGTTTCGTCATGGGCCCGGCGCTGGGCGGGCTGCTTGGCCATATCGACCTGAGATTGCCCTTCTGGGTGGCGGGCGGCTTGAGCGTGCTGAACGCGCTCTATGGGGCGCTGGTCCTGCCGGAATCGCTCGATAAGGCGCACCGCAAACCCTTCAGCCTGAAAAACGCCAATCCGATCGGCTCAATCCTCTTCCTGTGGCAGGCCAAAAGCGTCATGCGTCTGGCCCTGATCAGCACGGTGTCGAACTTCGCCCACCACGTCATCCCGGCGACTTTTGTGCTGTATGCCAGCTACCGGCTGGGCTGGGGCGGGCGCGAGGTCGGTCTGGCCATGGCCTATTACGCCGTGTGGGCGGTGATCGTGCAGGGCGGGCTGACCGGTATAGTCGTTAAGCGGATCGGCGAGAAGGCGACTCTGGTCATTGGCCTTTTGTGCGGCGTCGTGGGCTTTATGAGCTATGGCTACAATACCGACTGGCGCGTGTTTCTGATCACCATTCCGGTCATGAGTTGCTGGGGCATGACCAATGCCGCCCTGCAATCTCTGATGACGACGCGCGTCGGCACCGGCGATCAGGGCCTGCTGCAAGGGGCGGTCAACAGCCTGATGTCGCTGTCGGGCATCGTCGCGCCGTTTGTTTTCGGCTACATTCTGTCGGTGATGACGCGACCGGGCGTGGATAAGGTGTGGTCGGGGGCGGCCTTCTTCTCGGCGGCTGTGGTGCTGCTGCTGGCGTTTCTGATGGCGCTGGGCGTGCGCGACCGTTCAAAGGACGAACCGGTACCGGAGGTGCCCAAGCCCGTGCACCACGACCACGAACCGCTGTTCTGATTTCGTGGCCAAACCTTGCGGCCTTGAAGTCGCCATTTTGGTTTTTACATTAGTCCCTATGACGATAAGAGCCAAAGAGATCACCATGACCTTGAAATCCGCCCTGCTGGTGTCCGTTTGCGCCGTAATGGCCGCCTGTTCACCGGGCGAGGGCAAGTCGCAAGACTATCAGGGCTTTAATCAGGCCCCGGCCCCGGCGACGCGCAAGGTGCCGGGCGATGCCGGTGCCATGAAGTCGTCCTTCTCGCCCGTGGTCAAGCAGACGGCGCCCGCCGTGGTCAACGTCTATGCGCGGCGCGTGACCCGTCAGCAGGTCGATCCCTTCTGGCAGTTGTTCGGTGGCGGCGTGCCGCAGGCCCGCGTCGAGCAGTCGCTGGGTTCCGGCGTCATCGTGCGCGCCGACGGCATTGTGGTCACCAACAACCACGTGGTGCAGGGCGGTCAGGAATTCATGGTGGTGCTCAATGATCGCCGCGAATTTCCGGCCAAGGTGCTGCTGGCCGATGAACGCAGCGATCTCGCCATCCTCAAGCTCGACACCACCGGTCAGAAGTTCCCGACCATCAATCTTCAGGAAGGCCACGATCTTGAGGTCGGTGATCTGGTGCTGGCCATCGGCAACCCGTTCGGCGTGGGGCAGACCGTCACCAACGGCATCATCTCGGCCTTGGACCGCACCGATGTGGGGCAGGGCGAGGGGGCTTTTATTCAGACCGACGCGGCCATCAATCCCGGCAATTCGGGCGGGGCGCTGGTCGATATGGACGGTCGCCTGATCGGTATTAACTCGTTCATCCTGTCGCGCTCAGGCTCGTCAGCCGGCGTCGGCTTTGCTATCCCTGCGGCCATGGTGCGCCGCGCGGTCGATACGGCTCTGGGCGGTAAATCGACGCTGGTGCGGCCGTGGCTGGGGGCCAAAGGCGACGGCATGACCACCGAAATCGCCCGCTCTCTGGGCCTGTCGCGTCCGGACGGTATTCTGGTCTCCGACGTCTACCCCGGCGGTCCGGCGGACAAGGCGGGCCTGAAGACCGGCGACGTCATCCTGGGCATCAATGGCGAGGCCGTTAACGACCCCAAGGCGCTGAACTATCGCGTCGGCCTGCTCAATCCCAATGACGCGGCGGCGCTGAAGGTGTTGCGCGCGGGCAAGGAATTAAGCCTGACGGCCCGCGTCTCTCCGCCTAGCGGCGCACCCAAGGACCAGCGCGCCCTCAACGGCAACTTCCCGCTGAATGGGGCCACCGTCGTCAACCTGTCGCCGGCTGTCGCCGATGAGATCGGGCTTGATCCGTTTGCCGCATCGAAGGGCGTGATGATTTATTCGCTGTCCGGGCGTTCCTACGCGGCGGCAGCCGGCTTCCGACCGGGTGACATCGTCAAGGACGTCAATGGACAGGCCATCACCTCGACGGCGCAACTGGAGTCGGTAATGAAGTCGGCGCGCCGCTTCACCATTACCATCAGCCGTGGCGGTCAGAACATCACGGCGCAATTTTGATGAACCGCCTCCCTTGCAATAGCGAGGGCGGCGATCAGTCCCGTTTCGCCAGTTCGGCCCGCAGCGCGCGGTTATCCTCGATCAGCGCTTCGACCAGCCCAATCAGCCGCGCCACGTCCTGTTCGCGCAGCAGGTCCATCTTTTCGTGCAGGCCGCAGATATCTTCTTCGGCCTTGATATTAACGTGGTAATCGGCCTCTGCCTTCTGACGATCCACTTCGGCCTGCCGGTTTTGCGACATCATGATGATGGGCGCGGTGAAGGCCGCCTGAAACGACAGGACCAGATTGAGGAGGATGAACGGGTAGGGGTCCCAGCCGCGAATCCACGCCACGCTGTTGACCGCGATCCAGCCGAACAGCAGGATCGACTGAATGATGATAAAGCGCCACGACCCGACGATGGCGGCGATACCGTCGGCTGCCTTGGCCCCCAGATTGCGCAGGTCTTCGGCGCGGTGCGGCGGCAGCGGGACGGGGCTCATATCTTCTCGCTGATCTTGATGGCCAGCTTGCAGCCGCCTTTGATTACCGCCGACAGCAGCGGATAGAAGGGGGCCTCGTGCGCCCCTTCTTCGATGGCGTGATCGTGGTGGCGCAATTCATCGTCGCGAAACTGCTTAAGCTCGGCCGCCAGTTCCGGGTCGCGCGCCTGCGTCTCGGCAATCTGACCTTGGTAATGTTCGGAGATAACGCTTTCGACCGCTTCGGTGCAGGCGTGAGCGGCCTTTTCGCCCAGAAGCGCCGTCGCCGCACCCAGACCCAGCGCCGCCATACGCCACACCGGCGTCATCACGGTCGGTCGCACCTGATGGTCGCGCATCAGGGTTTCGAAGCGGTCCAGATGCACCTGCTCCTCGCCCTCCATGCGTTTGAGGTCATCGCTCAGGGTGGCGTGCGGCGTCGCGGCAAACACAGCCGCCTGCGCGCGATAGATATGCACAGCCGCCAGTTCGCCGGCGTGATCGACGCGCAGGATTTCGTGCAGGCGGCGCTGACGCTCGCCCGCACCGGGCTTGGGAGGCGTTAATCGCAGGGCGGCTTCCGTCATGTTCAGGCCTCTCAGGCGTGACGTGCCTGCCGCTGGGACAGGCGGTAATAGAGTTGAAGGCGCAGGGAGGCGATCAGGCTGAGGATTGCCAGTGCGCCGGAGATGATGGCGTTCCAGCCTGCCATACTCAGGCCCAGAAAGCGCCACGCCACAATGTCGCACTGCGGGGCCTTGAACTTGCCGCCGGACAGCATGGCGGCAATCGAATCAATCGACACCTCGTCCGACACCCCGGTGCAGGTGGCGGGCAGCGCCCACCACTTTTCTTCGCCGCCCATGTGGAAGATGGCAATGGCGCAGCCCGTAGCGAAGATGGCAAACAGGACGAAGGAAAAGACACGCGGCGGGCCCTTGGCCCCGGTAAATAGCGCCCAGACCGTTCCCGCCAGCGAAACCCCGACCGCAATCCAGTAGATGTCGCGCTGTTTCAAGCACAGATGGCAGGGATTGAGATGCGCAAAGGTCTGAAAGGCGTGTGCCGCCCCCAAAAGACTCAGGGCGCTGATCAGGGCAATGACCGACCACCAGCGACTAAAGAACAGCACAGCTTTCATCACAATCGGTCGTCCCTGTTTACGCAAAGCCACATCACTTTAGAGACTTCTCGCCACAGGGGCAATCGGCTGTGTGAGGGGTTCAGAGTGTGTTTCGTTCAAATTCGATCGAAACTTACTCTTGAAACCTCGCCTGGTCGCGTATTTGGGTTCGAAAACCGCTCCGCACGTTTCGGAACGCGCTTCAGTGCATGAATTTTACGGCCACGATGCCCAGAACGATCACAGCGACGCCGGCGATGGCCACCAGATTGATGCGCTTTTCGATCAGTTCGCGTGCCTGCGGGCCGAAGCGCTTGAGCAGGAAGGCCGTCAGATAGAAGCGCGCGCCACGGGTGATCACGCAGCAGATAAAGAAGATAGCCAGATTGAGCTGGCCCATGCCTGAGGCAATGGTCACCAGCTTGAACGGAATCGGCGTCAGACCCTTGATCAGGATAGCCCAGGCGCCCCATTCCTGAATGATGGCGTGGAAGCTGTCGAGATTGCCCGAATACCCGAACAGGCCGAGGATTTTCAGACCGATATCGGCCAGATAATAGCCGATCGCGTAGCCAAACAGGCCGCCGATGACCGAGGCCACCGTGCAGATGAAGGCCAGTCGATAGGCCTTTTCCGGTTTGGCCAGCGCCATGGGGGCCAGCATCACGTCCGGCGGAATCGGAAAGAACGAGCTTTCGGCGAAAGAAATGGCTGCCAGAACTTTTTCAGCATTGGGACGGGCCGCCTGTTTCAGGGTCCAGTCATATAAGGGGCGCAGCAAGGTATAAATCCATGACTTAAAGATATTCCTTTCGCCATAACAGCTTGAGGGACGCTTGTCGCCTCACACCCTGTTGCGGTGCGAAATAAATGACGAGGTGTGGTACCTGCGCCGCCAGCGTGTCGAAATCAAGGCAAGGGCGCATTAGTCCGGGTTTATGACGAATTAAAAAAATCTCATTTGTATTTATGACATTATGGCGGCAATAGCAGAGTTACCTTTTGTGAGGACACCCTATGCCCTATAGCAAGCTGTCGCTGGACAATTACCTGCCCTATCGTCTGTCTGTTGCCTCGAACGCGGTTTCCGGGCTCATTTCGACGGCCTATGACAGCCTTTATGGTCTGAAGATCCCGGAATGGCGATTGATCTGGGTGCTGAACGAAGACGGCCCTTCGACCCAGCAGGCCCTCGTCAAGCGGACCGGCATGGACAAGGTGACGATTTCGCGCGCCGCTCAGGCACTGGCCAAGCGTCGCCTGATCACCCGCGCCCCGCATGAGCACGATGGCCGTTCCCACCACCTCATCCTGACCCCGGAAGGTCAGCGCCTGTTCAACGATGTCGCCCCGTCGGCGGTCGAGTTCGAAAAGGAAGTGCTGGCCAATCTTAGCGCCGAGGAGATCGAACTGATGAAGGACCTGCTGCGCCGCATCGAAGACGCCGCTTTGAAGACACAGGGTCGCAGCGGCTCGCGCTGATAACTGCCACAGCGTGCATACCAAAGGCTCATCCGTCAGGGTGGGCCTTTTTGTTGCGCCCTTTTTGCAGCGACCGCCTGAATTCGATCTACCCCGCTGGTGCAAAGCGTGGCAATCTGTTAACCCTTTGGCAGGTTAACCACTTTGGGGGAGGTTTTCAGGGTTCATGCGCTACACCGGGGACGATTATACCACGCCGCCGGACGGCTTTTATGACCCCAGCCTGTGGGACACGCTGGTCCGTCTGTGGTACAGCGGCGGTCTCTTGTGGATGGTCGGTATCGCCTTTTGCATACTGATGGTTATTGCCGGGCTGATCGTCGGGGCAAGGCGGCGCAGCGGCGTCCCGGGCGTACTCAATCGCAATGTCGATGCCCTGGGTGCGGTGATCGGTGACGCCGTGCGCGGCTCTGCGGCCGATGTGCGCGACAAATCCCAGGCGGCGATTGACGCCAATCAGGAAGTTTTCGGCCATACGACCGAGTTGATGTCTCTGGTCGGCAAACACCACGCCGCGCTGAATAAGGCCAACAGCGCCGTTAAGGAGGTCGAACCGGAAAAGAAGCCGGAAGGGGCCAAGGGATTGAACGGCATGTCCGGTGGGACGGTCATCAATATCGCCGTCAATAATGGTCAGCCGGGTCTGGCGGAGCCGGGGGCGGCACCGGGCGCGGTGGCGGCTGTCGGTGGCGAGGTGGTGGGCCTGCCCAAGGGCGAGGACAAGAAGGGCGGCAAGCCGGGCTTTGACACCACCACCAAGGTGTGGCTGGCCCTGCAAAAACTGGCCGCCCCGTGGCGTGATCTGGGGCTGATGCGCGAACACTATGTAGCGGTCTTCCGGCAGTTGACGACGGCGGAATGGCGCGATCCGCGCACGCTTTATGGGGCTGGGGAACCCGGTGCCGAAACGGCGCGTCCGAGGTGGCGGCGATGAGATACGCAGACGCACCCGAAGATTTCGGCGATCCGTTCGGGGAGGGGCCGCGTGCCGTGGCGACCATCGTTCTGGATGGTCATACGCTGATCCTGATACTGGGTTTTCTGATTGCCGGTGTCCTACTGTTTGCCCTGACCGTGTGGCTGTCGGCCCAGTTGTCGAAGGCCGGGCAACTGGCGCGGCACCGCGCGTCGGCCCGCGCCATTTATGACAGCATCCGTTTCAGCCTGCATCAGGCGGTCAGCACATCCGGTGCTTTGCAGCTTGAGCGAGCGCGCGAATTGTCGGCGGTGATCGAGGCGAAGCTGGGAACGTTGCTGGCGCTCAAAGACAAGACGGGAAAGCCGTTCGACGACCTCAAAAAAGCCCTGTCTGAGCCGGAGCCCGATCCGGAAAATCCCAAAAAAGACCCGCCGGCCAAGATCAAGGTCGATATGACCACGGACGAGCATCGGGTGGCCGTGTGGCGCGCCTTGCAGGACTTTCACGAGGCGTGGAAGGATGAGGCGCATATCCTCAACCTGCTCGAAGGGGCGCAGGATGAGTTGAGTCGCCGGGGCGTCACCTCAGCCTTCTTCTTCAGCCGTGGTCTGATCGACCCGCGCCATCCGTGGGGTGGCGCGCCCGCACCTGCGCCAAAAACGCCCAAGCCGGAAAAGATAAAGGCCAAGACGCGCCAGTCTGACGAACTGGTTGTGCTCACAGTGGCGGAAACGACACCCATAGGCCCGGACGACTTGCCGCCGCCCGCACCGCGCCCCAAGGGTAAGCTGGCCAAGCACAAGCGCAATATGCTGGCATAGACGCCTTGGCGAAAAAGCCTATCCCCCTGCCTGTGGCGGGGGGAAACCGGTCTGCCGAAGGCAGAGCCGGATGGGGGGGCTGCGAACTTTCAAAGACCACAGGGCTTTGTGAGCTAAGTTGTAAGCCCCCACCACCGCATCTCGCCCTTTCATGGCTCGTGCGGTACCCCTCCCCAGCAAGCTGGGGAGGTATAAGAGAGAGACAGCCCGAACGCTGGCGAAGCTATACTTTCGCTCTGCTATGCCCCAGCAAGCCGGGACGATATGTAAAAGCAAAACCGCCGGAGCGTGAAACTCCGGCGGTTTAATCTGTTCCAACGAACGGGTGTCGGGCCTGTGGCCCTACCGCGCGAACTTCTGGAACTTGATGCGCTTGGGGATCAGGCTGTCGGTGCCCAGGCGGCGCTTCTTGTCTTCTTCGTACATTTCGAAGTTGCCTTCGAACCATTCCACGTGGCTGTCGCCTTCGAAGGCGAGGATGTGGGTGGCCAGGCGGTCGAGGAACCAGCGGTCGTGGCTGATGACCACGGCGCAGCCCGCGAAGTCTTCGAGGGCTTCTTCGAGGGCTTGAAGCGTTTCGATGTCGAGATCGTTGGTCGGTTCGTCGAGCAGAATGACGTTACCGCCGGACGCCAGCGTCTTGGCGAGGTGGACGCGGTTGCGCTCACCGCCGGACAGCAGGCCGACCTTCTTTTGCTGATCGCCGCCCTTGAAGTTGAAGCCCCCGACATAGGCGCGCGAATTGATTTCGCGCTTGCCGACGATCATCACGTCGGTGCCGCCGGAAATGGCCTGCCAGACATTGTGATCGGGGTTGAGGTCGTCGCGCGACTGATCGACATAGGCGAGCTTGACGGTTTCACCCAGCTTGATCGTGCCGGCGTCGGGCTTTTCCTGACCGGTGATCAGCTTGAACAGGGTCGATTTACCGGCACCGTTCGGCCCGATGACGCCAACAATGCCGTTGGGCGGCAGTTTGAACGACAAATCCTTGAACAGCACCTTGTCGCCGAATTCCTTTTCGAGGCCGTTGACCTCAATGACCACGTTGCCGAGGCGCGGGCCGGGCGGGATCTGGATGGTGGCGTAGGTCTGGGCCTTGGTGGCGTGTTCCTGTTCCTCGACCATGCGCTCATAGGCGGCGAGGCGGGCCTTCGACTTGGCCTGACGGGCCTTGGCACCGGAACGCACCCATTCCAGTTCGCGGGTGAGCGCGCGCTGACGGGCTTCGGATTCGGACTGCTCCTGCACGACACGCTTTTGCTTCTGCTCCAGCCAGCCGGAGTAGTTGCCTTCATAGGGCACGCCCTTGCCGCGGTCGAGTTCCAGCGTCCACTTGGTCACCTGATCGAGGAAGTAACGATCGTGGGTGACGAGGATGACGCAGCCGGGGAAGTTTTCGAGGTGGTGCTGAAGCCAGGCGACCGATTCCGCATCGAGGTGGTTGGTCGGTTCGTCGAGCAGCAGCATGTCGGGCTTGGACAGCAGCAGGCGGGCCAGCGCCACGCGGCGCTTTTCACCCCCCGACAGCTTGGTCACACCGGACTCGTTCGGCGGGCAGCGCAGGGCGTCCATGGCCATTTCGATGCGGCTGTCGATATCCCACAAATCGCCGGCGTCGATCTTCTCCTGAAGGGCGTTCATCTCCTCCATCAGTTCGTCGCTATATTCTTCGCCCATCAGGGCCGCGACTTCGTTGAAGCGATCGACGATCTTCTTTTCTTCGCACCAGTCGATGACGTTTTCCCAGACGGTCTTCGTCTCGTCCAGCTTGGGCTCCTGCTCCAGATAGCCCATCTTGGTGCCTTCGGCGGCGCGCGCCTCGCCCGAAAATTCCTTGTCGATGCCGGCCATGATCTTCAGCAGGGTGGACTTACCCGAACCGTTGACGCCGACGACGCCGATTTTGGCGTCCGAATAGAAAGAGAGCCAGATGTTTTCAAAGACCTTCTTACCGCCGGGGTAATGCTTGGTCAGGCCCTGCATCTGGAAAATATATTGCTGCGCCATGCGAGGAGGCACCCTTGTGTCACTTGTATGGAATGGTGCGGGGGGTTTAGCCGAGGGGGGGCAAAATCACAACCTGAAAATCGGGCGGAAGGGTCAGCCTGCCGGGGTTCAGAGATAGGTTGAAGAGAAAAAGAATAGGGCGGCGACCTGACTTGCGCCTGGCCCCGCCCGCCTTCGAAATATGAGTCTGCTACGCCCGTCTCGGGCGCGATAAAAAGGATTTAAGCCAGCCTGCGCCAGCGCGCTTTATAAAGAACAGCGTGCGGCGTGTGACAAGAGGTGTGCCATCTTTTGAGACGCATGGTCATAAATGAGAGACATGAGGGTGATAGGCCTGACTGACTTTACTGACGCCAAGTCAGTGAGTTATATCCTGCCTCCGAGTATTGCCGATACCTAGCCATGACCGAACCTGTCTCAGTCACCTATTACGAAGCCGGGACCCATCTGATCCCCGGCGACGACGGACTTAAAGCCTATGCCGAGGCGATCGACCCTATTTTCGACGTAGGCGTTACCCAGGCGGGTGAGCGGACTCAGGGCTGGATCAAGACCTACCAGATCGGCAGCCTGCTGGTGGGACAGGCCTTTATGACCGGAGGCCATTTCGTCTATAGCCGCGATCAGCGCAAGGTCGCGGCGCTGGGGCTTGATGTCATTCTGGTGCAGGTAATCGAAAAGGGCGGAGACCTGCGCTTTGCCGGGGCCGAAGGGGTGCCCGGGCGGCCGGGAGATGTGTGTCTCGTCGATATGATGCGGACCTTCCGTTCGGAAACCTCGGACTGCACCAATCTCAACCTCGCCCTGCCGCGCAACCTGCTGCCGCTGTCGGCGCAGGAACTGGACGGGCTGCATGGTGTCGTGCTTCCCGGCCACACCGTCGCCGGGCAGATGATGGCGCAGCACATCCGACTGTTGTGGGGGCTGGCGTCGGGCTTGTCTGCTGACGAAATTCCGGTCGTGACGCGCGCGACCCTTGAGCTTCTGACCGCTCTCAGTGCGCCCTATCGCGGTTCCGGCGGCCCGGACGGCCACCTGCACAGTGTCCAGCTTATGCGGGTGCGTCGTCATATCGAGGCGCGTCTGGGGGATAGCGGCCTGGGGCCGGCGCGCCTGTGCCGCGATTTCGGCTTGTCGCGCGCTTCGCTCTATCGCCTGTTTACCCCTCTGGGCGGGGTCAGCGACTATATCCGCGAACGGCGGTTGCAGCAGGCCTTCACGCAACTGGCCGATCCGGCGCTGCGCCACAAGACGATGGGGCAGGTGGCACAGGATAACGGCTTTACCGGCTGGGCAGTGTTTGCCCGCGCGTTCCGCAGCCGGTTTCAGATGACGCCGGGCGAGGTGCGCGAACTGGGGCCCGAAGCGGTGGCGCGGCGGGTGCAGACCGGCGCCCCTCAGTTGCCGGACTGGCTGAGGCAGATGGATCGGTTCTAAAGCGCAATCCGATAAGGCGGATACTGCTTTTGGCTTTGCCGAGCTTCGTTTCGGAAAAACTGCGCATCACAGCAAAAACCTGGAGCCATTCCGAAACAAGGCTCATGGGTTCAACTTGGCCGATGAAGGCTCTGGCGTGGTCCCTTAAACCGCGAATACGGCGGCCATCAGGTCTTCGAGCTGTTCGCGGTCGGTGTCGTCGAAAGCCCCATAGCTTTCCGAATCGACATCGAACACCGCCAGCAGCGCGCCCGACGCGTCGAAGACCGGTACGACGATCTCGGAATTGGAGCGGGAGTCGCAGGCGATGTGCCCCGGAAAGGCGTGCACGTCGGCCACCACCTGCGTGGTCCGTTCGCGCGCCGCCGCGCCGCAGACTCCGCGTTTGAAATCAATGCGCAGACAGCCGAGTGTGCCCTGATAAGGGCCCACCACCAGCTCATCTATGCCTTGCGCCTTCTTCGTTTCATCCACGACATAGAAGCCGGTCCAGAACCAGGTGTCGAAGGCCTGAGCGCCCAGACAGGCGACGGTCGCCATGCGCGCCACCCGATTGGGCTCATTGTCGAGCACCGACAGGATTTCTTTTTTAAGGGACTGATAGATCTCTTTTTTCTGTGACGCGGTAAGCATGGGCGACCTGTGAGCGACTGAATTTCGCCTCAGGGGCGAAATCGTAAAGGGCTGATGCGGAATTTGTCTCCGGGGCAGGGAAAAGTGTCCCGGAATGGGCGGCTCTTAGCACTTTTCTCTGGCCAAGGCGTAGAAATTAACGCTATCATCGTGGCGTTATACGGGGGTTGACGTACCACTCAGTCGTTGGGTTTTCCATCTGGGTATCGTCAGGGTCCGCGACAATCCGGCAACGCTTTGCCGGCATCGCACATGGACCGGATGGGGGCGCTTGACAGGTCGCACGATCCCTAACACAAGATTTGTTAACCATAATTTTGCCGGCATTTATGTCGGGGCGATGCGTGATGTCGATTAGCGAAGACATGAGGTGCAACGGCGCCGGTGAACATACCGCCCGTCGTACCGGCCGGAAGCTGATGAACCGCGTGCCGTTTCGTGCAGCGGCAGCAGTGATGCTGACGGCGGCGCTGAGCCTGCCGCTGAGCGCCTGCGATGTCTCCGTGGACTGGCTGGGCGGTGGTGGCGAAGGGCCGCGCGGTATCAGCGGCTGCCCGCGTCCGCCCATGGCCGACAATGGCGGGGCCGGTTTCAATGAGCAGGAACGCGCGGTCCGCTATTTCCGCAAGCACGCCTTTGCCAATGACTTCTTCTCGCAGCTTGAACTCTCCAGCCGCTACATGGCGGAGCGGGCCACAGACAAGAATCTCGAAGACCCGATCGAAGCCTCCGTGTGGCTGGTCATGGCCCTGACCAATCCCGAAGGCTTCGCGCCGATCAACCGCACACTCAAAAACGGTCAGATGGCCTCGCGCTTTGACAAGTGCCGGGCGGTGGAACGGTCGGTCGCCTATCGCAAGCTGGAAACCCTGTTGGCGCGCATGGACAATTCCGAGCGCGACAAGGTGCGCGACCGCGTCATCTATATACAGGCGCAACTCGGGGCCGATGGCTTCCGCACGCTGGGTCGTCTTTATGACGATCAGTACGGCCCCATGGGCGAGCCCGTTGACAACCGCGAAGCCGTCCGCGCCATGATGCACAATCCGGTGGATGGCCGTCCGAATGTCATCAGCCTGTTCCCGCGCAACGATGTCGATGCCTATCTTTATAATTATAAAGCGGCAGAAACCGGTGATGTCGGGGCCTATGTGATGCTTAAGGACTTCGAGAAGTCCGCGCCCGAACGCAGCCGCTATGGGGCCTTTGTCGAGGCCAAGGCCAAGCGCTGGGTGTCGCCGTTCGAATTCTATCCGCCCGAAGCGCCCGCCGGGGGGGTGCCGCACTCCGACGAGAGCCGTCCGCGCACCGATACCTATGAATACGCCCTGTCGCGCATGGATGAACTGCCCTTCATCCACGTCTGGCGCGCGCTGGTCTATCTCGATCTGGCGCAGGGATCGGCCCCGGTTCAGCGCGTCGCGGCCGGGCCGGACAGTGACGGCAATCCGGGTCAGGAACGCTATCCGGTCGGCCCCAACGATGCCGATATCGCTCAGGTTTCGGGTGCCTCACGTCCGACCGAAGCGGTCTATTCGGCGGGTCGCGTGCCGACGCAGACCCTGTCGGCTCTGCGGGCCATTCTGGGCCGCCCCGACGGGTCGCGTATGACCAATCTGGATAAGGTGCGCGCCATCCAACTGGCGGCGACCAATGGCTCATCGCAGGCGCAACTGGTGCTGGCGGTCATGTATTCCGAAGGGGTGGGGGTGCCGACGGATTACGCCCGCGCCTACTACTGGTATCAGCAGGCTGAAAAGCAGGGCTCGGCCGAGGCGCGTTTTGCCATGTCCACCTATTTCGCCCTGGGCCTGAGCGGCGTTGCCGATCAGGACAAGGCGCAGGCCGTTGTGCTGCGCCTCGACTCGGCGCTTGCCGGGTTCCGTCCGTCCGCCTCGCGTCTGCAGGCCGTTCTCAACCAGATTTCGACCAATCCGGGCCGGTGAGGGAAATGACCATGCGCTCTCTTGTCACCTTTACCGCGCAGATCGTCTTCCTTCTGGCGACCCTGCTTGGTGGCGCGTCCGCCGCATCGGCGCAGACGGCGACCAGCTATGGGGCAAGCTACGGTCCGGGCTATAATGCCGCGCGTACCGAGGCCCTGACCCGGCCCTGTTTCGGCGTGCTGCTGGATGCGCAGCTCAAGACCTGCCACGGCAAGTATTATAAGCCGTACAACCGGTACGGCTATTACGGCTCGAAATGGAGCGCGACCATCAATTGCGATACGGCCCGTCAGGCCTATGTCGAAGATACGGTACGCCGGATGCGTCCGGGCGGTGTGCTGAAGCTTGTGGCGCGTAACCGCTCCTGCGTCGCCAGCCTGATGATCAATCAGTCGCT
Source organism: Asticcacaulis sp. DW145 (assembly GCF_037101385.1). Taxonomy (NCBI): domain Bacteria; kingdom Pseudomonadati; phylum Pseudomonadota; class Alphaproteobacteria; order Caulobacterales; family Caulobacteraceae; genus Asticcacaulis; species Asticcacaulis sp. DW145. Next base: position 862,112 of record NZ_AP029024.1, read on the forward strand.
GACGATTATCGGCGAAAGCGCCGACTCGCGTATGCCGGTGCTGGTGGCCCCGGATGGCGAATCCTGTCTGCGCATTAACCCGCAGGCCAGCAAGGTCGTGCTGAAAAACATGCTGATCGCCTCGCGCCGCGGGGGCCAGTCGGCCTGTATTTACAGCTCCGGATCGGAAGTGACCCTGCAAAACACCACGGTGCGTTACGAAGGCGATTCGGCGGCGGTGCATATCTCCGGCGGGCGTCTCAATCTCTTGTCGGCCTTTGTGGTGGCCAAGACGCGCACGGTCGCCGTGGCGGTCAATTCGGCGCAGCTCTATGCCGAACAGGCGGGGATCACCTCGACGGCGGGTGGCGTCTATGCGGTGCTCAGCGGCGACTCGCAGATGTCGGGCGTGACGGTACAGCAACTGGCGGATTGGCGCGGGTTCGAGCGCGGCGAAGGCGCGGTGGGCATGGAGGTCAAGCTCGACTCCGGTGACTCCATCCTGTCCATGGATGATATGCGGATCGAATTTTTTGCGTCGGCCCTGAACCTGTCGGGCGGTGGTGAGGCCCTGCTGTCGCGGTCACTGATCGACTATTCGGAACACGGGGTGACGTCCAGCCTTAATCGCCTGCGTGTCATCGACAACAAGATCCTGTCGAACGAAATCGCCATCAATATCCAAGACGGCACGGGCTTTGTCGGCGGCAACCAGATCGCCAAGATTCGCACAGCCGGCATACTAGCCTCGTCGCGCGGTGAAATCCGTGCGGTTGACAATCTGATCGATCCGTCCACCGAGCCGTGCCCGAAGCTGCAATGGGGCAATCTCGACCCGGCGCAACGCACCTGCACACCCTGGTATAAGGGGTCTGAGTTCGACATCCCGGCCGATGCGACGCGCCAGTACATGTTTGCCGACTACTGGCCGCGACTGCTGGTCGCCTCGAAATAGGCCTCACCGGAATATTACCAATTTTTAACCCGGACTCCGGCGGGCGGACTCGACAGGTCAGCGAAAGCGCGGTCTAACAACGCTTCCTTTCTGTTGTAACCAACGGGTTTCCTATGAAGTCTCGTCTTCTCGCCACGGCTGGTCTGGCCGCCGCGCTTCTTTTCCCTGCTCTTTCGGCTCAGGCGCAGGGCAAGCAACCTTTCACCTATGACGACCTTGTGGCTATGCAGCGTTTGTCGGGGTTGACGGTGAACAAGGCGGAAACCCACGCGGCCTTTCAGGTGCGCACGCTGAACGCCGAAAAGACCAAGGGGGTCAATACCCTGTGGCTGAGCGACCTCAAGACCAGCACCTCAAAGGAACTGACCACCGCGTCGAAGGGCGGGGCCTTGTCGCCGCAATGGGGCGCCGATGGCGCGCTCTATTTCCTGTCGGCGCGTTCGGGCTCAATGCAGGTGTGGAAAACCGATCTCAACGACGCCGAAGCGGTGCAGGTGACCAAGCTGCCGCTCGATGTCGGGTCGTACAAGCTGTCACCGGACGGTAAGGGGCTGGTCCTGTCGCTGGCCATCGAGGAGGCGTGCAAGACCGAAGAGATCGACTGCACGCTGAAGGTGCAGGCCGAAAAGAAGGCCGACAAATCCACCGGCGTCATCTATGACCGCCTGTTCGTGCGCCACTGGGACACTTGGGCCGACGGCACGCGCAACCACCTGTTTTACGTGCCGCTGAGCGGCGGGGCTGCGGTATCGCTGACCGCCGGTGTTGATGGTGACGTGCCGTCCAAACCGTTTGGTGACGAGGCGGAATACAGCTTCTCTCCCGATGGGAAGACCGTCTATTATTCGGTGCGTATCGCCGGCAAGGACGAGCCGCGTTCGACCAATTTCGACATCTATAAGGTCGATCTCGCCACCCCGTCCACACAAACCAACCTGACCGAGGCCAATAAGGCCTGGGATACGGGGGCCGAGGTGTCGCCTGACGGCAAGTGGCTGGCCTATCGCGCCATGAAGCGTCCGGGCTTTGAGGCCGATCAGTTCGAAATCTTCCTGCGCAATCTGGCGACCGGTGAGACGAAGCAGATTGCTGCCGACTGGGATCGCTCGGCCGACAGCCTGAAATGGGCGGCGGATGGCAAGAGCCTCTACGTCGTCGCCGGCGATGTCGGTAAGACGCCACTGTTCCGCGTCGAAATCGCCTCAGGCAAGGTGACGCCCTTGTCGAAGGGCGGCCACATGGATGCCTTCGCGCCGCTGAAGGACCGCTTTGTGTTTATCAAAAGCGGCATGGATTATCCGTCGCAACTGTTTGTATCCAAACCAAAGGCCAGGTTGATTGATGACGGGGCCACCCCGCTGACCACCCTCAATGACCCGGTGCTGCAAAACCGCGCCTTTGGGGCGTTTGAACAGTTCGCGTTCAAAGGGTGGAATGACGAAACCGTGCATGGGTACGTCCTGAAGCCGGCCAACTATGTCGAAGGCAAAAAGTACCCTGTGGCGTTTCTGATCCATGGCGGGCCGCAGGGCTCGTTTGGCGAAAGCTGGTCCTATCGCTGGAACCCGCAGGCCTATGCCGGCGCGGGCTATGCGGTCATCATGATCGACTTCCACGGCTCGACCGGCTACGGTCAGGCCTTTACCGATGCCATCAGCCAGCACTGGGGCGACCGCCCCCTCGAAGACCTGCAAAAGGGCTATGCCTATGCCCTGTCGAAATACAGCTTCCTCGATAAGGACCGCGCCTGTGCGCTGGGGGCTTCCTATGGCGGCTTCATGATCAACTGGATCGCCTCGCAGTGGAAGGCCCCGTGGAAGTGCCTCGTCAATCACGACGGCCTGTTTGACAACCGCTCGATGGGCTACGCCACTGAGGAACTGTGGTTCTCGGAGTGGGAAAACGGCGGCAATGTTTACGATCACCCAGAAAACTACGACAAGTTCAACCCGGCTTTGCACGCCAAGGACTGGTCGGTGCCGATGCTGGTCATCCACTCCGATCAGGACTTCCGCGTCATCCCGGAACAGGGGATCGGTGCCTTCACGGCGCTTCAGATGAATGGCGTGAAGTCAAAGTTCCTGCGCTTCCCGGATGAAAACCACTGGGTGCTGAAGCCGCAGAACTCCCTGAAGTGGCACAGGACGGTGTTTGACTGGCTGGATGAACATACGAAGGCCGGTCAATAGGCTTCATTGGCCCCTCTCGTATGACCGAGAGGGGCTAACCTTTAGGGAGGGGAAGGGCTGTGCGTGATCGGCGAAAGCTTCTGGCAGGATTAGCCGGTGTTGGCAGTATCGGCGTTGCGGCAAGCGCGGGGTTCACCTTTTTCGGTGGCGTAAGTTTTCCCTCCGAAGGGTGCGCGTGTCTCAAAACATTGGATGAATGGTGTGCAGAGTTAGAGGCCCGGACGAAACAGCGCATTGGCGTTTACCAACTCAACCGAGATACCGCTGAAAATGAAAGAGGGTACAGGTGGGATGAGCACTTTGCCATGTGCTCGACCTTTAAGTGGGTGTTGGCGGCGGCCATTCTGAAAGCCGTGGACGGTGGGTTCCATCGACTTGACGAGTTGGTAAAATTCACAAAAAAGGATGTGCTGGAATATGCGCCCGTGGTTCAGGCCCATCTCGCGCAGGGGCAACTGACCCTCTCAGAGCTTTGCGTCGCTGCTGTGTCTGTCTCTGACAACTCAGCGGCGAATTTGCTCCTTCCACTGATCGGCGGGCCAAAAGGGTTGACGGATTTTGTCCGTACTTTGGGGGACACGGAGACGCTCTTTGATCGCTACGAGCCATGGTTGAATAGCAATGAAAAGGATGATTTGCGCGACACCACCACCCCCAAGGCGATGGCTCTGCTGCTTCAAAAGGTTTTTTTTGAGAAGGTGTTGTCAGGGCCGTCCGTTTCGCTTCTCAAGCATTGGATGGTTGAGGCTTCCACCGGACGTGATCTCATTCGGGCCGGGGTGCCCGAAAATCGCAAAGCCGTCGTAGCCGACAAAACAGGACGTGGAGCGAATGGGGCCCTCAACGATGTGGCCGTTATCTGGTCAGAGAACGAGCCTCCTGAGATTGTCTGTATCTATACAAGTGGCGGGCGCTTATCGGACGCCGAGAGGCGCGAAGTGATGCGTCGCGTCGCGGACTATGTGTTTACGGGCGGCTAACCTACGACTCGCCATAAGTTGAGCTTATGAAACACGAACTGTCCCTGCCCGAAGTCCTGTCGCAGATCGAAAAGACGGTGAAGCCGCAATTCGGCAAGGGGCAGGTGGCCGACTATATCCCCGAACTGGCGAGCGTCGATCCGAAGAAGTTCGGCATGGCGGTGCGCACTGTAAATGGCCAGGAATACGTCGTCGGCGACGGCGATGAACCCTTTTCGGCGCAGTCGATCACCAAGCTGTTTGCGCTGGGGATTGCGCTCAATCGCATAGGCGATGAGGTGTGGACGCGGGTGGGCAAGGAGCCGTCGGGGACGCCCTTCAACTACCTGTCGCAGCTTGAGCACGAGGCGGGGTTTCCGCGCAATCCGTTTATCAATGCCGGGGCGCTGGCGGTGGTCGATATGCTGCTCAAAGGGACGCGGCGGCCGGACCTGACGGTGCGCGACTATATGGGCTTCCTGTGCCAGAGCGCCCTGACCATAGATGAGGCCGTGGCGCGTTCGGAAATCGACACCGCGCACAAGAACCGCGCCATTGCCAACCTGATGAAGGGGGCGGGCACGCTGCATCATGAGGTCGAAGCCGTCATCGCGGCCTATTGCCGCCAATGCGCCATTACCCTGTCGTGCCGCGATCTGGCACGCGCGGCCCTGCCGCTGGCGGCGGGCGGGTTTTCGCCGGTCATCGAAGAGACGGTGTTCCCGACGCGGCAGGCGCGGCGACTTAATGCCCTGCTGCTGACCTGCGGCGTGTACGATTCGGTGGGGTCGTTTGCCTATCGCGTCGGCTTGCCGGCCAAAAGCGGCGTCGGCGGCGGCATCGTCGCCATCGTGCCGGGACAGGCCGCCATTGCCGTGTGGTCGCCGGAACTGGATCGTCACGGCACGTCGGTGGTGGGCTTTGCCGCGCTGGAGGCCTTCAGCCAGATCACCAATTGTTCGGTGCTGTGAGTGGTGGTATAAATTACTACTTATTCGTACCGGAGGTGCCTCATGGCCGATGATAAGCCGCGTGTGGAAAAGGTTAGTATTGCCCTGACTGCCGATATGGCGGCCATGGTGCGCGACGCCGTCGAGAGCGGCGAATATACCTCGGCCAGTGAGGTGGTGCGCGACGCCCTGCGCGATTGGAAGTACAAGCAGCAGGCCCGCGAACGCCAGATCGCCGAGTTGAAAGCGCTGATCGACGAGGGCCGCAACAGCGGGTATGTGGACGCCGAAGAGGCGTTTGCAAGATTGATCACCAAGTATCAGGCGATGATTCCGGCTGATGCCAACATATGAAAGTCCGCTTTTCAGAGCAGGCATTGCGCGATCTCGAAGGCATTGCCGATTTCATCGCGCAGGATAACCCGCGACGGGCCGTCAGCTTTGTCACCGAGATTCATCGGGCCTGTTTGCGTCTTGTCGATGCGCCGCGTGGTCACCCTTTGATCGAACACCCTGGCGGTGATATCCGGAGGGCTGTTTATAAACCCTATTCGATATTTTACATGCTGGACGGTGAGGATGTACTGATTGACCGCATACTTCACGGGGCCCGCGATATCGGACCGGATCTATTCGGCGTTTAACCCCAACCCCTCGCGATAACGCTCGATTTCCGCCAGCTTTTCATACAACAGCGACCAGTCGTCGTCTTCCGCTATGGGTTTCCACAAGGCTTCGATCTCATCGTAAAGCAGGGTTGCCGGGGTGGCTTGGGCGAACAGCGGATGTGAGAGCTTTGCCGCATCGGCGGGCGTATAGCTGCCGATCAGCCTCCTGAAGTCGGCGGCGTCGGGGTGCGTATAGACCTCCGCGCGCGGACCATTGAGGGCGCGGGCTTCGCTGAGCGAGCCGCCGAACCAGTCGAAGAAGAACCCTTCAAAACTGCCCGGCGTTTTTGCGGCGCTCAACATGCGGAAGGCCGCCTGCATCAGAGGCGTCTCCGTTTCCATGCCTTGCGGGGCGATATTCAGTCGGCGGCAGAACTGCGTGGCCATGACCGTCTGATAGCGCTCGGAAAAGGCGTTGAGGCTGTCGATCAGCGGTTGGCTGTCGCCGATCAGGCTGAGGCAGCGCGCCAGTTGCGTCAGGTTCCAGAACACCGCATCGGGTTGCCGCGCATAGGCATAGAGCCCGCCTTCGTCGAAATAGGCGGCCACCAGCCCCGGCTCATAGTGCGGCAGGAAGCGATAGGGGCCGTAGTCGAAACTCTCCCCCGTGATATTCATATTGTCGGTATTGAGCACGCCGTGCACAAAGCCCGCGCACATCCACTGGGTCGTCAGGTGCGCGGTCTTCGTCACCACGGCATCGAACAGGGCGTGCGTCAGGTCCTGCCCCTGATGATCGCCGAGGTCCGAGTAATAGACGTCGGCCACATAGCGCACCAAGGCCGTCATGGCCTCGGTTTCATTGAGATAGGCCAAGCGCTCGAATGTGCCGAAGCGGATATGCGAATGCGACAGGCGCACCAGAACCGCCGCCCGTGTCGGAGACGGTTCATCATAACGGCGCAGGGATTCGCCCGTTTCTATCAGCGAAAAACTCTTCGACGTGTTGACCCCCAGCGCTTCCAGAAGCGCGGTGGCCAGCACTTCGCGCACGCCGCCTTTCAGAGTCAGGCGGCCGTCGCCACCGCGCGACCACGGCGTCGTACCGGAGCCCTTGGTGCCAAGATCGAGCAGGCGGTCGCGCGCATCGCGCATCTGGGCAAACAGGAAGCCGCGCCCGTCACCGAGGTCGGGATTGTAGTGGCGGAACTGATGACCGTGATAGCGCAGGGCCAGCGGTTCGGCCTGATTGTCGGGCAGGGACGTGAAACGCCCGAAGTGCGCGATCCATTCGTCGTCGCTCAAACCCTCAAGGCAGACCGAGGCCGCCGCGCGGTCATTGCGGTATCTTAAAACCGTCCGCGGAAAGTCGGCGGCGCGCACCGCATCGACCAGCGGCAGGCCAGAGGCCGCGAGGCGCGGATCGGGGCGATATCGGGCGGAAATCGGCATGAGACAGACCGGTTTTGCTTGGGACAGGGCGTCCGGTTTGCTACGGTTTTTCGCAATAGTCGATTCAATTTTACCCGTCCGGACCGGACTTAACCCTCGCATGGCCTTTGACCATGCCCGCGGAAAAGGAGACCGCCGATGAAGTTCACCCTCGAATTTCTCAAAACCGAAGCCGGTGCTGGCTTTATTCTGGGGCTGTCGGCCCTGATCGCCGTCATCTGGGCCAATTCGCCGTGGGCGGCGGTCTATTTCGACTTCATCAACGCCCATATTCCGGTGCAGATCGGCACATTTGTCGAAGACAAGTCGGTGCTCAAATGGACCAAGGAAGGCCTGATGGCCATCTTCTTTTTCGTGGTCGGGCTGGAGATCAAGTACGAGATTTTCCGTGGCGAACTGTCGAACCCGAAGAAGCTGGCCCTGCCGGTATTGGGGGCGATCGGCGGTATGGCGGCCCCGGCCCTGGTCTATGTGGCGCTGAATGCGGGCCTGCCCGGCGGCGATCTGCGCGGCTGGTCCGTGCCGATGGCGACCGACATCGCCTTCGCGCTGGCCGTGTTCGCAGTGGTGGGGCGGGGCTTGCCGGACAGCCTGCGCGTCTTCCTGCTGACGCTCGCCATCGTCGATGATCTGGGGGCGGTGCTGGTCATCGGCCTTTTCTATTCATCGGGCATCGACCTGCTGCTGTGCCTGTGGATCGCTGGTCTGTTGGTGATCATGGGGCTGGCCAAATACGCCCTGCGGAATCAGGCGCGCGGTCTGAAAGCCGTCTATCTGGTGTTGTTTATCGCGACCTGGGCGTTCAGCCTGAAGGCGGGTCTGGCCACATCTCTGACGGCGGTGGCGGCGGCCTTCATGGTGACGCTGGACGCTCCGGCGCGCGGCGAAGAAAGCCTCTTGAAAACCCTCATGCACGACCTGCATACGCCGGTTTCCTACGGTATCGTGCCCTTCTTTGCCTTCGTGGCGTCGGGCTTTTCGTTCGCGGGGATGAGCTTCGCCTCGCTGGGTGACCCGCGGATGCTGGGGGTGGCGCTCGGTCTGTTTGTCGGCAAACAGGTCGGTGTCTTCGGTCTGGCCTGGCTGGCGATCCGCCTGAAAATCGCCCGTGCGCCGGAAAACAGCGGCTGGGGCGCGCTCTATGGCGTCAGCCTTTTGTGCGGAATCGGCTTCACCATGAGCCTGTTTCTGGGGGCTCTTGCCTTTGCTGACCATGCGGAAAGTGCCCAAAATGCCATAAAGCTCGGCGTAATTACGGGATCGTTACTTTCGGCCTGTGCAGGCGCAATAGTTTTGTCACGCAGGCGTGTGGCAAGTTGACGTTTGCGTAACCGTCAATATTTACAGGCCTTTTTGCCGCCTGTGGTGCTAGTGCTAACGCCGCGTAAGCCTTGTATGGCAAGGCTTACGCGGTTTTTTCATGTGCGGTTGCGAGATGAAATTGAAATTGTCTTTGTTGACACTTGTGTCATATCATTACGGGCAGCAGTGCGTGCGAAGTAAACCTTCGGGCGAGTCTGCGTAAAACAACGTCAAAAACAAAACCGGCAAATACAGGGACCGCCGTTTACCTTGCGATAACCTTCCTTAAGGGAAGGGGCGGCCTGATTGACCTAGGGGAAACACATGCGCGTAAAGGCACACACTCACAATCGCTTCTCCCTCAACCGCACACTGATGGTAACCTGTTCCGGTATGGTCATGGCGTTAGGTGCGGCTGCGGCCCTGACCCCGGCGGCGCAGGCCCAGACCGCTCAGGCCCAGACCGAGGAAGAGCCGCAGGTCATCACCGTCACCGCGCAGAAGCGCGAACAGTCGCTGCAGGACGTGCCGATCGTCGTCACCACCCTGTCGGCCAAACTGTTGCAGGATGCGGGCGTGAAGGACATCAAGGACATGCAGGTCCTGACGCCCGGGCTGACCGTCACCTCGACCCAGAACGAAAGCCTGACCACCGCCCGTATCCGCGGCGTCGGTACGGTGGGTGACAACCCCGGCATGGAATCTTCGGTCGGCGTGGTGATCGACGGTGTCTATCGCCCGCGTAACGGCGTCGGCTTCGGCGATCTGGGTGAAATCGGCCGTATCGAAGTGCTGAAGGGGCCGCAGGGCACCCTGTTTGGCAAGAACACCTCCGCCGGGGTCATCAACATCATCACCAAGGAACCGGCCTTCGTATTCGGCATGGATGGCGAAGCCACGGTGTCGAACTATGACGGTAAGGGCGTGTCGGCCTCGATCACCGGCCCGCTGTCCGAAGACCTTGTCGCCGGTCGTCTGTTCGTGGCCAAGCGCGAGCGCGGTGGTTTCTACGACGTCAATACCGGCATCGGGCCGCGCACCCTGAAGGAAGACGCCGATCAGAACTTCTACACAGTTCGGGGGCAGTTGCTGTTCACGCCGGGCGCCCACAAGATCCGCGTGATCGCCGACTATTCGAAGCGCGACGAAAACTGCTGCGCCACGGTGCAGACCCGCACCGGTCCGACCGGTGCCGCCCTCAACACGCTGGCCGCCGGTAACGGCGTGGCGGCGACCGCCAATCCTGAGGCGCGTCTGGCCTATTCCAACCGCCCGACGACGCAGCAGATCACCGATGGCGGTGTCTCGGTTGAAGCCAATATCAAGCTGGCCTGGCTTGACTCGACCCTGACCTCAGTCACGGGCGTGCGCAAGTGGAAGAACACCAATGGTCAGGACATCGACTATTCGGGTGCCGACATCCTCTATCGCCGCGACAATGGCGACTTCAAAGCCAATTTCGACACCTTCTCGCAGGAACTGCGTCTGGCGGGGGCGACGGACAAGCTGAACTGGCTGGTCGGGGCCTTCTATGCCGATGAAGACCTGAAGCGTACCGACTCCTACGTCTATGGCACGCAGTACGAAACCTATCTGTCGATCCTGCTGGCTCAGGCGCTGGGCCTGCCCACCACGACGCCGACCGTCTCGGTCCTGACGGGCCGTGCGCCGGGCACCTCCTACACGCCGGGTCAGGGCGCGCTCGACTACTATACGCAGGAGTCGAAGTCGCTCGCCCTGTTCACCAACAATGGCTACAAGTTTACTGATCAGTTTGAAGTCACTCTGGGCCTGCGCTACACGCAGGAAACCAAGAAGATGACGGCGATCTACACCAATTCCGATGGCGGCGTCGGCTGTGCGTCGGCTCTGGGCCGCTCGGGCCTGCTGGGGAATGCCCCGGTCGGGGCCTGGGCAACCATCCCGGCGGCCGCCCGTCCGACCGTGGTCGGCAATATGTGTACCTTCTGGGGCAATGCGGCCTTTAATAACCGTCGCGTCTCCAACGAAGTGACCGAGAAGGAGTGGTCGGGCACGCTGAAGGGCGCCTATCGCTTCAACGAAAATGTCATGGCCTACGCCTCTTATGCGCGTGGCTATAAGGGCGGCGGCTACAACCTCGACCGCGCCCAGACCGGTATCACGCCGGATTCCACGCTCTACTTCAAGCCGGAGACGGTGGATTCCTACGAACTGGGTCTGAAGACCTCGATGATGAACAACAAGCTGCTGTTCAACATCACCGCCTTTGACCAAACCTATCAGGACTTCCAGCTCAACACCTTCCTCGGTACGGCCTTCGTGGTCGAGTCGATCCCGGAACTGAAGTCGAAGGGCGTCGATGCCGACATCTACTGGTCCACGCCGATCCGTGGCCTGTCGGTGCAGGGCGGTATCGCCTATGCCGACACCAAGTACGGCAGCTTCAAGGCGTCCGATCTGTCCAATCCGGCGCGCTTCCCGCAACTGTCGCTTCTGCCGGGGGCGCGTATGTCCTTCGCCCCGGAATTGACGGGCTCGCTGGCCGTCACCTGGTCGGGCAATATCGCCGAAAACCTGCGAGCTTCGGGTAATATCGCCGCGAAATATTCCTCGGAATACAATACCGGCTCTGACCTGATCCCGTACAAGATGCAGGACGGCTATACACTGCTCAATGCCCGCTTCGGCATCGGGGCACCGGATCAGGCCTGGACGCTGGAATTCTGGGCGCAGAACCTGACCGACGAAACCTATAAGCAGGTCGTCATCAACGCCCCGCTGCAAGGCAACGGCTTCCAGTCCACGGTGCAGCCCAACGGCACCTATTATAACCAGGCGCTGGACTCCAACACCTACGACGCCTTTATGGGCCAGCCGCGTACCTACGGCGTGACTCTGCGCGTCAAATACTGATCTCCATTTACAGATCAGAAAAGACTAAGGTCCCGGGGCAAACCGGGGCCTTATTTTTTGCCGAAGCCTTATCTTGGTTGCCGTATTTTCACCCTCTTGTGGGATGCAATATTTCGACGGAAAGCCTATATCTATAGTCCAGCCACAGGAGACCGCTCATGGCCGACAAAGCCCCTGCAGAAGCCCTTGCCGAAAAGACCACGCGCTCGATCACCGACGCGCTGGAATATCTCGAAGACAAGCTGAAGGTGTCACAGGACACCCGCGACAAGATCAATGGCAGCATCGACCGCCTTCAGGTTATTCTGGAAGAGGCGCGTGATGAGGCCGAGGACAAGACCAAGGTTGTGCGGCGTCAGATCCGCCGTCATCCCGGTACCTCGGTGGCCATTGCCGCCGCCGCCGGTGTGGTCATCGGGCTTCTGTTGTCGCGCCGCGACTGAACCACGCCATAGACAAAAATAAACCGCGCCACTTCAAGCGAAGCGGCGCGGTTTTGCGTGCGAGTGGGGTGCGACGTCTTAGGGGGCAACCATCCGCATCAGCCTCACCGTTTTGTAAACACCAGACGACGCAGCCTAGACCCAGGTTTGACGATGCGCACCACCACGCTGTTGGACCCGGCCTTCAGCGGTACGGTGACGGGGGCCTTAACCGCCGGGCCGCCATTGACCGAAATGTCAAAGACACCGCCTTCGGCGTCAAGGCTAAGGGTATAGCGTCCGCTCTGCTGGGCCACGAAGCTGTATTTCAGCCACTCGCCCGCGACCATCTGCGTGACATAGAGCCCGGTCTTGTCCTGCCCCAGTTGCACGCCGTCATTGCGATAGGCCTGTAGCGGGTTCCAAGTTACGCCTTTTCCACCCGTTGAGACGTACAGGTTGGCGGCGGTGGTGTCCCAATAAGCGATGCCGTTGCGGCCCATATCGAAATCTGCCGCGGGGAGGCTGCCGCCTTTTGCGAGCAGGTAATGCGATCGGAACGGCACGCTTTCGTCTGAATGTGCGGCACGGAACAGGGCGTCGACAACGTCCGGACGTTGCAGGTTATGGGCGTAGGCCACATCCTGTGTCGCCAGTTGCATCAGCGCGGCCTCCGCCTCTGCGGCGGAAGGCTTTGACCCCTTACCCGCCCAGTAGTCGAGCAACTTGAGATAGCCGGCGTTCGGTTTGATCTGCAGGGGGTTGTTGTAGCCGATCTTTTTCAGCGGCCACCACGCCCAGCCTATCCCTTCGCTTTCAACCAGCCGGATGGTTTCGGAAAACCAGGTGTTGGCGTTTTCACCGGACTCTCCCAGCCACACGGGCACTTGATACCTGTCGCGCAGGGTCAGAATAGTCGTCAGGGTATCGCGCGTCGTAAAGTTCCAGTATTTGTGGAAGCTCAGCACCATGTTGGGATCCCACAGGCCGCCATCGAGCACGCCCGCATAATTGTTGCCCCAGCAATTGCCTTCGATAATGATGATGTGCCGCTGATCGACCTCGCGGATGGCCTTTGTCGTGCGCACCATGAGCTCACGCAAAGGCGCGTTGCCCTTTTCCTGACAGCCATTCCGGTCCGACGCGTCGGCAAAGCCCCAGTTGGGCTCATTCAGAATGTCGTATCCGGCAATATATGGCTCATCCTTATAACGATCGGCCAGCTTCCGCCAAAGGGAGACCATCTTGGCCTGATGCGCCGGGTCCTGCCACAGTGACGGTTTGGTCGGGTCACGGTCGGAAATGTTGATGTCGTTACCCTGACCGCCCGGCGCGGCGTGCAGATCGAGTATCACATAGAGGTCATTTGCCTTCGCCCAGTCGAGCAGGGCGTCCGTGCGGCGAAAGCCGTCCTCCAACCAGGTGTCCTGACCCGGCACCGGCTCCTTGTCCACGGGAAGGGTGAACAGGGCGAAGTGCATGGGCAAACGAACCGAGTTGAAGCCCCAACGCTTCATGGCGTCGATATCGGCCCGGGTGGTGTGAGTATCGAGCCAGGCTGTGTAGAAGGCTTGCGTCTTGTCCGGCCCGATCAGCGCTTCTATTTCGGCCCGGATGCGGCTCTGGGTGCCGAACTGCGGCAATTCCAGCATATAGCCCTCTTGCAGCATCCAGCCGCCCAGCCCCATACCGCGCAGAATTACCGGTTGGCCTTTCGCATCCACGATGCGTGTACCCTCGGTCCTGAGGAACCCTTCCGCCTGTGCGGGCATGGCGAGCGCGCACAGACACGCGCATAGCCAGATCAGCGTCTTCATAGCCAGTCCCTGTCCCTGTGGTATACCTGCGACGCGGTCTGCGCTGCGATACGCACGCATGGTCTCGTTTGGGACGCGTCTCAGGCCCCGGTCTTGTGTTTGCCGGGAGGCTAGACTTGATCCGGCGGGAGATCAAGGTCAGCCACACGGACATCTACATCCGGTACTGGCCGCTGTTAATCAGGTTCAGGCACTCTGCCGTCATCGGCTTATAGCCGCTGTCGTCGGTCTTCATCACATAAAGCGGGTCGCTTACCTTACCCGGATCGAAGCCGGCAACCACAAGGTCCATCTTCTTGTATTTGAAGGTGCCGGTGGTTTCGGCATTTTGCAGCAGGCGCACGAAGCGCGGCCGGGCATAGACGGGCAGGTGGCTGTTCACATGCTGCGCAAAGGCCTCGATCGAGAAGCCCTCGCCGGTGATCAGCGACACCATTCCGGCCTTGCCGTCATAGTGCGGGACGGGCACGCCATAGACGATGGCCTCATCGACGCCTTCGGCCCGGGCGCAACATTCGCTGACCTCTGAGGTCGAGACGTTCTCGCCTTTGAAGCGGAAGGTGTCGCCGATGCGGTCCACGAAGTAGATATAGCCGTCCTTGTCCATCTTCATCAGGTCGCCGGAACGGAACCAGGCGTCGCCCGTTTTGAAAACGTCGCGCATGACCTTTTTTTCCGACGCCGCCTTGTCGGCATAGCCGGTGTAGAAGTGGCGGGCATCGGTGCCGATGGCGCCGATGGCTTCGCCGACCTCGCCGGGCTTGCACTCGATGCACAGACCGTTCGCCCCGCGCACCGGCGTTTCGCTTTCGACATCGAACTGCACCAGACGGATATTGAAGGCGTTGCGCAAGTAGGCCGGCGCCCGGCCGATGGCGCCGGGCTGACCGTCAAAATTGAACAGCGACACATTGCCTTCGGTCGAACCGTAGAACTCTATGATCACCGGCACCTTGAAGCGCGACTTGAACTCGGTCCACACCTCCGGCCGCATGCCGTTGCCGAAGGCGACCTTCAGCCGGTGTTTGGTCTCATCGTCCGGATTGGCCGCCACCGGCGCGTTGACGAGGTAGCGGCACAGTTCCCCAATATAAACGATGTGGGTGCAGTTGAGGCTGCGCACATCAGGCCAGAAGGCCGAGGCCGAAAATTTGCGCTTGATGACCATCGAGCCGCCGTTGAGCAGAGCCGCGCCCACCCCGCACAGGCCGCCGGTCGAATGGTATAGCGGCAGGGCGTTATACAGGCGGTCTTCCTCGCTCATATGCGACACGCCGCGGAAGGCCTTCATATAGAGCTGGGCGCGGGCATGGGTGATCTTGGCCGCCTTGGGCAGGCCGGTCGTGCCCGAGGTATAGATGTACAGTGCCGCGTCGTGGGCCACCATGCCCTGCCGGATCTTGCGGTCCGGACGCACCGTGCTGACGCCTTTCAGCGCCTGCGTCAGCGAGTGGTGATGATCGGTCTCGTCGCTCTGCGCCAGATCGAGCACAAAGACCTCCTGACGGCGGGTCAGGCTGGCCTCAATCTCCGCGAAGGCGGGCAGGGTGGCCGGATCGACAATGCTCAGGCTGGCCGTTGAGATATTGATGCAGTGGGCCAGCCCTTGTCCGGTCAGGGCATTATTGATCAGCGCGGCAATGACGCCGATCTTGCTCAGCCCGTACCAGATGGGGATGTATTCCATCCGGTTGGGTAGGAAGACGGCCACTGTATCGCCGGGCTTCAGACCGCGCGATAACCCCCAGTTGGCCACGCGGTTGGCCATCACGTCCATTTCGGAATAGGTGAGGGTCTTGTCCTCGAACATCAGGGCGATGCGCGCGGCGTGGCGATCCACCGAGGCTTCGAGATCGTCGCAAACCAGCACAGGCGACTTGGAGTCCACCTCACGGATGTTTTGCAGCAGCCGCAACAGCCGCTTCAGAAAAATGAATTCGCGCCTGGCCCTGTCGATCAGGTTCATGGAACGTCTCCGGATACCCTGTGCCTCATGACGTCTATGGTGACGCCTTAAAATTCAGCATATCCCGGAATATCCGTTTCGCCAGCATAAAATTGACGTGAACGGAAAGTATTTTCCCTTACCGCAAGGGAAGGCGTTGTTATGTCAGTTCAGGTTTCAAGCGTGTCAATACGTTGATAAGCCAAGATTTTGACCCCGGATAAACACGGATGCGGCCTGCAAAACGGGCCGCGACACGAATGGTCTTCAAAAAATCATGTGCCTAAGCCAAGTTCATTTGTGCGACCGACGAAGACGGTCATCCGTGTCTATCCGGCGGTAATTCTGAACTTCAGCGGCCTGTCGTCATCGTTTCAGTACCATCACGGTTACATCGGCCGTCTTGTTGTCGATAAGCCGCACCTCATAGGTGCCCGGCTGAAGGTCAAAATCGACAATCTTACGGATGCCGGAACAATCCGGTCCGTGCCCGTGCTTGCTCGATTTCAGCGCTTTGCCGTCATTTACCACGTCGATCCACAGGCCAGCCCCGGCGGCAATGCCATAGGTGCCGGCCTCGGTTACGCTGAGGCTCAGTGTGCCGCTGAAAGTCGGGCCGGTCGGCGGCGTGGCACGGGCGCGTTTGTAGGTGACGCGGGTCGCCTCAAGCAGGGTTACCTTGACCGGCTTGCCTACGCTCAAAACCGGGGCATCGCTGGCCTCTGCCGTGGCCCTGACCGGGGTGGCGTGCCTCCAGTGGGTGAAAGGCCCGGTCAGTACCGGCTCCGACGGGCAGGCCGGTTGGGCTTCTTCGGCCCATACCGGAGCGGCGGTCAGCAGCAGGGCAGCGGAGACGAGCAGGGCGCGCATGGGATACCTTTGACAAAGCCATATTGCCGCTGAGTTTAATCCCGGAATTGCGGCGCAGGGAAGACGGGCGGAACTGATTTTAGGCAAGGCTAAGATTCCGGGGTCAGTTGACCCCGGACCCGGATGTGAGGCGGGGGAGGTTTTTGCCACCAAAAACACAAAAATCACGAACGGGAGCCTGTGGCAGGTCCGCGCCTGACCTATCAAATGCAGCGCAGTGCTACGCGAGATTTTTTAGAAACCACAGATCTCACAGATTATCCGTGTCTGCGTCGCGCAGGGGCGCGCAGTGCCAATCTGTGCCACCTGTGAAATCTGTGGTTCAAAGCCCTTCGGCGCACATCACCCATCATCCGTGATCCCCAGCAAGCTGGGGAGGCAGGATAGAGGTTTCGCGCTCCCTAAATCGGGTACAGGGGCTGTGCCCCTGTCCGCCGGAGGCTATTGGTGCAGTTGCCATGGGAAAGCCATATTAGCCACGAGGTTTGGAAACGGAATGTGGGGGGGCAAAAATACGCGGTGTCGAAGCTGGATGCGGAACTGGTGCGGCGCTTTAACGGGGGTATGGGTTAGCGTCCTGTCGGACTTTTGATAAGCCGGGCGGCATGGCGCGGCGAAACCTTAGATACGCCTTCGTAAACTCCGGACTTCAACGAAAGGAGTTACGACATGAACCGCAATCGTATCGAAGGTAGCTGGGAGCAGCTCAAGGGTCACGTTCAGAAAGCCTGGGGCAAGCTGACCAATGACGATCTCGATCAGATCGAAGGCGACCGCAAACTTCTGGCCGGTAAAATTCAGGAACGCTATGGCGTCGCTCAGGACGAGGCGGAGCTTCAGATCCGCCGCTGGAACGACGAAGACGACACGGTGGACTCGGTCATCCCCGAGCGTCGCTAGATCATTATGATCATAATGATCTAGCTTTTGTTTAGCCCCTCGCCGGGCGGTGGCTTGCGCCACCTTGGCCGGCGCCTCAATGGCGGCTTGAGAGGAATGATTGTATAAATCATTCCGCTGCTTTAGTTGAAAAGCCCTCCGAAGCGACTTCGGAGGGTTTTTTTCAGGCCACGCGGGCGAAGGTCAGGCAGGTCTTCAGGCCGCGGTCGCTGGTAAAGGCAACATCGCCTTTCAGCGTCCGGGCAAAGCTGTGCAATATCCGCATTCCTAAACTTTTGGAGGCCGACAGGTCGAAACCGCTGGGCAGGCCCGGACCGTCATCGCGGATCGACAACACAAAGACGTCGGGTTTCGTGTCATCAAGCCGGATGGTTACCGCACCGTGACCGCCGCTGAAGGCATGTTTCAGCGAATTGGTCAGCACCTCCACCACAAACAGCGACAGGGTCATCACCTGTTCGGCGGGCAGGGTGATGTCGGGGACCTCGACCTCCAGCCGGATGCGCCCGTCGCGGGTATGCAGCACGTCCTCGGCAATATCGCGCAGCAGGGTGCGCAGCGGCACATTGACATTATCGGGATCATACAGCTTGCGATGAATCCGCGACAGGGTTTCCAGACGCAGCCGGGCATCGATCAGGGCGTCGGTGGCTTCGCGGTTGGCTTCCAGTTTCTTGGATTGCAGGGTCAGCATACTAGCCACGAAGGCCAGATTATTGGCAATGCGGTGCTGAAGTTCGGCATAGAGCGTCTTCTGATGCACCAGCAAGGCGGCATTGGTGTTGCGCTCGTCCGATAGCCTGTCCTGAGCCCGCCGCATTCCGTGGATCACGGCAATATCGACGCCGGAGACGACGATAAAGAAGGCCAGTGCGACCAGTACCGGCGGGCTGAGATCGAAGCTGAAGGCCGGAGGAATAAAAAAGAACCAGGCGGCCAGAGTGCTCAGCAGCGCGCACAGGATGCCGGGCCACAGGCCGACCAGCCACGCGGTCAGCATGACCGCCGGGAAAAAGGTCAGGAAAGGAAAGCCGGGGGGCAGGGCCTGGTCGCTTATAAAGCGCAGGCCCAGAGCCACCGAAAAGAAGGCCACAGCTACGCCATAGCGAAACAGCGTCTGGTCCTCCCGTTGGCGGAACCAGCGTGTTGTCTTTTGGAAGAAGCCCTCGACCCTGTGCATGAGACCGTTATTCCGGCGGTTGTCGAAGGCGTCAAGCCACTTGTGAACGGTAGGCTCAGGCCCTCATGCGATTTTTATGTGTGTCAGGGGGCGTTTCAGACTCGATGGCTTAACTGGCCGCGACGGCTGAACTCAGCGGCGGTCATCAGGCCTAGCGCGGCCACAGAACCTATGGCCACCGCCGGGCCGAGCGCCGCCCAGCCCCAGTGCCCGGCAATAGCTGCGAGTAACGGCGGGCCGATCAGCGAACCGCCCGCCCCGAACTGCGTCAGCACGCCATTGGCGGCGGCAACGTTCAGGCCGGGGCTCATATGCGGCAGGCGGGCGAAGACGAGGCTGGAACCTATGCCAGATACAGCGTTGAGTGCGATAATCAGCCCCGCCAGCCACAGCGCATGACCGCCGATAAAGATCAGGCAGGCCAGAGCGGCGGGCACCAGCAGGCCTGCGCATAAGGCGATCCAGCGCGCCCGCTCCCCGCGGTGCAGGGCCTGCGCGGCGCCCCACGCCCCGCCTAAGGTGGCGGCGGAGGCGAGGCCGGTAACGGTGGCCGCGGCCGATGGCGACTGCCCCTGTTCGGTAAGGAACAGCGGGAACATGGCGATCAGGCCGACAAAGAGGGTGGTGTAGAAGCCAAACCCGGCGCACATCAGCCAGACGGGCAGGGGCGGCCATACGAGCCGGGTTTCGCTTTTCGTCTCGACCACCGGGGTGCGGACGGCAGCGAACAGGGCGCCCCCGGCCAGCAGCGCCCACACGACCAGCACGGGGCGCCAGCCGGTAAACAGCAGCAGAACGCCGCTCAGGCCCATGCCGATGGCAAAACCGGCCGGAACAAAGGTGCTCCACAGGGTGAGTGCCGCGCCCTGATCCTGCGGCCGCGCGACGGTGGCGATCAAGGACGGTGCGGCAATGACCACCATCAGATAGCCGGCGCTTTCGATCAGGCGGGCGGTAAACAGGGTCCACAGGCCGGGGATCAGCGCGCCGATCAGGCCGCCGGCGGTCAGTAACCCCATGCCGTACAACAGCGCCTTGCGACTGCCTAATCGCGCAATCAGCAAACCGGCGATGATGCCGAGGCTGGCCCCGCCGGTTTCGATCAGCGACACCAGCCAGCCGGCTTCGACGCGCGAGAGCTTAAGGTCGGCGGAGATGACCGGGCTTAGGGAGGCAAACTTGCCCAGAGCGGCGGCGGCCAGCACGCCGGTAAACCACAGGAGGAGGATGGGGCGCCAATGCGAGTCGATGCGGATCATGCCTGCGTCGATACGGGCGTGAGCGCGGGGGATCAACGCATATTTTATGCGGTCTTTTTCAGCTCAGACGCCGGCAGAAAGTGAAGATGGGGCTCCTCGCAAGCTCGGGCGGCCGGTCGGCCTTGCCAAGTCTCTTTGAGACTTGGAGCTATAGCGTCGTCACCAGCCGCGCCGCGCGTCCGTCCGACAGCAAAAGCCGTTCCCAGATCAGGCGGCTTTGGACGATGGGGATGATGGGGTGGTGATTGGGGCCGGTAGCGACCTCGATGCGGCTGAGGTGACCGTCGCGCCAGCCCAAACCCTCCAGAGCGGCTTCGGCGGCCAGAATCTCCGCCGAGGCATAGCGGATCAGGGACTTGCCCAGAAACGCACCCGGCTCAGCGCGCCACAGGCCTTCCCGCGACGGTGAAACCGCCAGCAGATCATGCGTGCGGTCGTCGATCAGATGCACGCTGAGCTGCGACGTTTCCACCAGCCGCTTGAGGATGGCGTCCTGCGCCGAGTCGGCCAGAAGCCGCTGCGCCCGCTGCCACTGATCATCCGGCAGGGCCAGAGCCCCGCTTTCCCAGCGCGACACCGTCGTCTGCGTTACGCCCATCAGCTCGGCCAGATGGCTTTGCTTGAGGCCTTTCAGCAGCCGCAGACGGCGAAGCGGGGAATGGGGGCGGGACATGGCCCGACTGTGGCAGGGGCGGGGGTCAAGATCAATAGCCGCCGATGACGGGCAAAACTTCGCCCGTAATGTAGCTGGAGCAGTGGTTCGACGCCAGAAACACATAGGCGGGGGCCAGTTCCTCCGGCTGGGCCGGGCGCTTCATCGGGGTTTGCGCGCCGAACTGTTCGACCTCTTTCGACGGCTTTTCCGCCGGGTTGAGCGGCGTCCAGACGGGGCCGGGGGCCACGGCATTGACGCGGATGCTTTTGGCGAGCAACTGCCCCGACAAGGCGCGCGTAAAGGCGTGGATGCCGCCCTTGCTCATCGAATAATCGACGATGGATTTTGAACCCTCTATGCCAGTGATCGAGCCGGAATTGACGATGGCCGCCCCGGCCTGCATGTGGCGCAGCGCCGCTTGGGTCATATAGACATAGCCGTAGAGATTGGTCTTCAGCGTGGTGTCGAGGTGTTGGGGGCTGAGCTTTTCAAATTGCATCTCGTGCATCTGAAACGCCGCATTATTGACCAGCACGTCCAGTTGGCCAAACGCTTCGACGGTGGCGTCCACCGCGGCGAAACAGAAGTCGCGATTGGTGACATCACCGCAAAACAGCAAGGCCTTGCGCCCTTCGGCCTCGATCAACGCCTTGGTTTTTTCCGCATCCTCGTGCTCATTAAGATAGACGATAGCGACGTCCGCCCCTTCGCGGGCAAACAGCACGGCTACGGCGCGCCCGATACCGGAATCGCCGCCGGTGATGATCGCCACCTTGTCCTTCAGCTTGTCCGAGCCCTTGTAATAGGGGGCGTCATACATCGGTTGCAGCTCAAGATCGGCTTCCTGACCCGGCTTGTCGAGAGTCTGATCGGGTAGGGGCGGCACGGGATAGGGCCGCGCCCCG
Organism: Asticcacaulis sp. DW145; assembly: GCF_037101385.1. Taxonomy (NCBI): domain Bacteria; kingdom Pseudomonadati; phylum Pseudomonadota; class Alphaproteobacteria; order Caulobacterales; family Caulobacteraceae; genus Asticcacaulis; species Asticcacaulis sp. DW145. The sequence goes on from NZ_AP029024.1 coordinate 883,354, forward strand.
GTCTGCGGCACGGCGTCTTCGTCCGGTGCGGTCTGTTCCTGACCCACGGCGTGCTGAAGGGCGCGGTGACGTTCGGCGGTCTTTTCGGCTTCGGCGGCGAAGTGCGTAAAGCGGTCATCGAGGGTCATGCGGTGCTCTTTCTTAAAGGCTGACCCCGCCCGCCCTTCCTATGCCCCGTCAGGGCGTCAAAAAGCGATGGCGCTTCGGTCAGCGAAGAGTCTGAAGCCGTAAAATCCGTCCCTGATGCTCCTTCCGCTGCGAGCCCCCCACCGTCCCGGCACCTGTCGGTGCCGGTCCACCTCCCCCAATAAACTGGGGGAGTAGGTTTAAGGCAAGTCCTTCCTCATACCTACTCCCCCGGCGTGTCTGATGCAGGTAACCCTCCCACAGCTACGACGCCTTCGGTACACCTACTCCCCCGGCGTGCCGGGGGAGGTGGCATCTGAGCGCAAGCGAAGATGACGGAGGGGGGCTCGGGCCGTATAAGAAAAGGGCGCAGATGCTGCCACCTGCGCCCGGTTATGGGGTTTGGGGCCAACCGGCCCCAAGACCTTTTTCTTTTCGTTGTTCGGATCACTCCGCCGGTTCGGCCGGGATATAGACCTCTGAGCCCATATCCTTGAACTTCTGAGACATTTCCGCCATACCCGTCGCCGCTTCGAGGTCCGCCTTTTCGTTGTCGGTCATGTTGGCGGCGTAGTCGCGGACCTCTTGCGTGATCTTCATCGAGCAGAATTTCGGCCCGCACATCGAGCAGAAGTGCGCCGTCTTGTGCGCCTCTTTCGGCAGGGTCTCGTCGTGGAAGGCGCGGGCCGTATCCGGGTCGAGGCCCAGATTGAACTGATCCTCCCAGCGGAAGTCGAAACGCGCGCGGCTGAGGGCATCGTCCCAGGCGCGGGCGGCGGGGTGGCCCTTGGCGAGGTCGGCGGCGTGGGCGGCGATCTTATAGGTGATGACACCCGTTTTCACGTCGTTGCGGTCGGGCAGGCCCAGATGCTCCTTCGGTGTGACGTAGCACAGCATGGCCGTGCCGAACCAGCCGATCATGGCCGCCCCGATGCCGGAGGTGATGTGATCGTAACCCGGCGCGATGTCGGTGGTTAGTGGCCCAAGCGTATAGAAGGGCGCTTCGCCGCAGGTGGCCAGCTGCTTGTCCATATTGGCCTTGATCTTGTGCATCGGCACGTGGCCGGGGCCTTCGATCATCACCTGACAGCCCTTGGCCCACGCCACCTTGGTCAGTTCGCCCAACGTCTCCAGCTCGGCGAACTGTGCGCGGTCATTGGCGTCGGCGATCGAGCCGGGACGCAAGCCGTCACCCAGTGAGAAGGTGACATCGTACTCGCGCATGATGTCACAGATTTCCTCAAAGTGGGTGTAGAGGAAGTTTTCCTTATGGTGGGCCAGACACCACTTGGCCATGATCGAGCCGCCGCGCGACACGATGCCGGTGACGCGATTGGCCGTCAGGTGGACATAGGCAAGGCGCACGCCCGCATGGATGGTGAAATAGTCCACGCCCTGCTGCGCCTGCTCGATCAGGGTGTCGCGATAGACTTCCCAGGTCAGGTCTTCGGCGACACCGTTGACCTTTTCCAGCGCCTGATAGATGGGCACGGTGCCGATAGGGTTGGGCGAATTGCGCAGGATCCATTCGCGGATATTGTGGATGTTGCGGCCGGTCGAAAGGTCCATGACGTTGTCGGCGCCCCAGCGGATCGCCCACACCATCTTGTCCACCTCTTCCTCCATCGAGGAGGTGACGGCGGAATTGCCGATATTGGCGTTGATCTTCACCAGAAAGTTGCGGCCAATGATCATCGGCTCGACTTCGGCGTGGTTGATATTGGCCGGGATGACGGCGCGGCCGCGGGCCACTTCGTCACGGACAAATTCCGGCGTGATGAAGTCGGGGATGGAGGCCCCGAAGTCTTCGCCATCGCGGATGACTTCGGCGTCCTGCTTGCGGCGGATGTTTTCGCGGATAGCGATATATTCCATCTCGGCGGTGATGATGCCGGCGCGGGCGTATTCGAGCTGCGTCACCTTATGGCCGGGCTTGCCGCGCATCACCTTGGGCAGGTTGGGGAATTCCGGCGCCAGACGCTCGGCCGAGACATTGCCATTGTCTTCCGGCTTGACCTTGCGGCCCTCGATAAATTCGACGTCGCCGCGATCGAGTACCAGCTTTTCGCGCACGCGCGGCAGGCCCTTGTCGATCTGAGGCACAAAGCCTTCCTCGGTGTAGGGACCTGTCGAATCGTACAGGCTGACCGGCGGCTCATTGGCCTCTTTTTGCAGGGCGACTTCGCGGAACGGCACGCGCAGGTCGGGGAAGAGAACGCCGGGTTCATAGACCTTTTTCGAGCCGGGGAAGGGCGAGGCTTCGACCTTGATCGGCTGTAAGTCCTTGATAGGCTTGTTCATTTGATAATCCCTTTCTGAGCCTGTGGTGTGCAGGCGTGTCAATAAAGGGATCATGCGCGTCAGGTGTCTGGCCAGATGGCGGGTTGTCAGCGGAACGCGGACGCCAGAGGCTTACTCACTCCCTTCGCCGGCATGACCCGGATCAGGTTCGGCGGGTTTACGGACGCTGGTCCGATTCTCAGCCCGCTTGCGCGCGGACACCCCGGTGAACGATGCCCGGAATTTAGAGGAACGGGCGCAGGGGAGCAAGGGGGAATGTCACATAGCTGAGAGCCTTACCCTCTTTACCCATTGGTAAACTTCCGGGCGCAAACTTATCCACAGGGGCAGCTTAACGCCCGGAGGAAATGACGATGCCCGCAGGTGAACCTCTGCGTACCGTATCGGAGCAGGAACTGCATATGAAGGTCGGCGCCTATGACGAATTGCGCCACCCCCACGGATATGTTTATGCCAAAGAACGCCATCATTGGTACTGGTTCGCCGGTATAGCGGCGTCGCTGGCTCTGGTGGGGGCCGTCTTCTGGGGCTATGCGCTGTACGAGCGCGGGGCGGCCCCGGTCTGTAGCTCCAGCTTTGTGGACCGGACCATCTCCCCCAGCGGTGGTCGTGTGGCCGAGGTGCGGCAGGTGTCCTGCCTTGGCGGTCAGCCCGATCTGCGTCTGGTGGTGCATAATTCGGGCGATAGCGCCGAAGCGCCCGCCGTGTCGGCCTTTGAAGCCGGGACCGAAGTGAAGCTGCGCTGGACGTCGGACGGCGAACTGGCTGTCGTCAAGCAGGGCGGGCGGGTGTGGTTCTTCAAAACCCACTGGAAAGACGTGCGCGTACATCTGGCGCAGTAGGTGTGGAATCGGTTGCGTTGGGGATGCGGCGCTACCTGTCCGATTTTTAACGAAAACCGGTCTTCCTTTTGCGCCCGCGCACGCTACATCTTCTGGGTCAGTCACAGGAGATACCCATGTTTGGCAATGCGTCCGTTCCCACCACCCACCATCGTCAGGCCGGGGTGGCCGACGACATCGACTTCGAGATCAAGGGCGAAGAATTGCAATTCGTCGAGATCGAACTCGATCCCGGCGAAAGCGCTATCGCTGAAGCCGGCGGCATGGTGTGGAAGGATGCCAGCGTCGGCATGACCACGGTGTTTGGCGACGGATCGGGTCAGCAGAAGGGCTTTATGGGCGCGCTGCTGGGTGCGGGCAAGCGCCTGATTTCCGGTGAAAGCCTGTTCACCACCGTCTTCACCCACAATGGCCACGGCAAGGCGCGGGTGGCGTTTTCCGCCCCGGTGCCTGGCTCTATCATCCCTATCAAGTTGTCGGACGTCGGCGGTCGCCTGATCTGTCAGAAGGACTCGTTTCTGGCGGCGGCCAAGGGCGTGTCACTGGGCATCGCTTTTCAGCGCAAGGTGATGACCGGCCTGTTTGGTGGCGAAGGCTTCATCATGCAGAAGCTGGAAGGCGATGGCTGGGTCTTTGTGCAGTTTGGCGGCGCGGTCATTGAACGCACGCTGGCCCCCGGTGAGCAGCTTCATATCGACACGGGCTGCGTGGCGGCCTTTACCGATACGGTCGATTTCGACCTGGTGCAGGCGGGCGGCGTCAAGTCGATGCTGTTCGGCGGCGAAGGCGTCTTCTTTGCGCAACTGACCGGGCCGGGCAAGGTGTGGATACAGTCGCTGCCCTTCTCACGTTTGGCCGGTCGCGTGCTGGCGGCCGCGCAGGGCGGTGGTCAGAACCGCGGTGAAGGCTCGGTACTGGGCGGCCTTGGCGACCTGATCGGTGGCAATAACTAGCCTGGTGATGATTTAAGATTTAACGCGGCTTCTCCTCCCTACGAAGTGGGGAGGTGGCAGCGAGCGAAGCGAAGCTGACGGAGGGGGATAAACCCGTGTAAAGATACCCCTCCGCCTCGTAAACTCGGCACCTCGCCATAAAATGGGGAGGAGGAAGAACGCTCAGGTTAATTCCTCATCACAGCCTAATCCTTCTGAGCCTCCGGCGTCGTGCCGGGGGCTTTTTCAGGCGTCTTCTGCGGGCGCGTGGCCGGAACATACAGGCCGGTCACACGGTCGATAATAAAGCCCGTTTCGTTGATCCGCCCGCCATAGGCCGCGCAAGGGTCGGTTGCCGACGTATAGCTGCGGCTGGGCGGCAAGGGCTCCGGCGACATGACGCGCGCCGCATCGTCACCGAACGGTTCGGCAAATTGCAGCGCGTCACCCAGCCGCGACAGGGACGGGGAGTCGGTGCCCAGAGCCTGCGCCTGACGCGCCCAGACGATAGCGGCGACCTGACGGTCCTTGACCGTCATTTCCGCCTCGGCCCCCAGACCACCCAGTGTCCCCGGCAGGCGAACGCCCAAGGGGCCCGGAATGAAGAAGTTGGCGACAGCGGCCGCACCTGAGCCGGCCGTGCCGGTCGGCTCAAACCACGTCACCGCCGAATGGACCTCGGCATCGCTTTGTGCGCGGTCACTGACCATCACATAACGCTCGGCCAGTTCGAAACAGAGCTGCGCTTCGACCTCGGTCAGCACCAGCGTCTTTTCATTGTCTTCCAGCGTGTAGCGCGTGGTTTTGCCGGTCGCCAAGCGGGTGGGGTGCAGATAGACGCGCTTCACCTGATTGAGCGCCGCCGTATCGCGGTATTCGCGCGTTGTGGTCCGCCCGCTCTTGCCCGGCGTCAGTTGTTCGGTCGAAGACAGGCTGGAGACATGGCCATCCGGCGCGCTGGCGCAGGCGGTCAGGCTGAGGGCGAGGGCCGTAAAGGTGAGGGCGAGCCGCATGTCTTTTTCCTGTGTTTTCAATTTGGTTTATACGCGCACGGATCGCCCCCGGATTGCAATGGGAATCCGCTGACGTGTGCCCGTCGTCCGCAGCCAATTGCGCTGAAACGATGTGTCTGCCATTAAGCCACCATGGAACTTGAAAATCGCACGGCCACACCGCTCAACTTTATCGTCTTACTGGCCCTTTTTGCCGCCAGCGGGCTGGTCCTGTGGATGCGGCCGGAGGTCGCGGGACTGGCCACCTTCGGCTTTGTGCTGCTGGGCTGGATCATCGGTCTGTGCCTGCATGAGTTCGGCCACGCCGCGACGGCTGCGGCCTTTGGCGACTATTCGGTTAAGGCACGCGGCTATCTGACGCTTGATCCGCTGGTCTATATCAACGGCCCCAACAGTATCGTCCTGCCGGTACTGATCCTGGTGCTGGGCGGTATTGCCCTGCCGGGGGCGGCGGTGCTGACCCGGCCCGACCTGATCCGGCACCGCTGGCAGTCGTCTCTGATCTCGCTGGCCGGTCCGGTGATGAGCCTGATCTGCGCCCTCATCAGCTACGGCGCGGCGCAGGTGGCCTTCGCGCAGGCGGCACCGGAGGTCTTCGCACAGGCCCTGATCCTGCTGACCTTTTTCAACCTGATGGCCTTCGTGCTCAACCTGCTGCCCGTTCCGGGCTTTGACGGTTTTGGTGTGATCACGCCGCTGCTGCCCCAGCCGCTGCGTGACATGGCCGAGCGACTGGAGCGCCTGCCGTGGATCAGCCTGCTGGCCGTGCTGGCGATCTTCTTCTTCGGCTTTCCGTTGATCCACGCCCTCATGGCCGTAGTGGCCGGGACGCTGGGGCTCGATCTGAGCGCAGTGTCGCCCGCCTTTGCGCGTTTCCGCTTCTGGAGCTGAGCGCGACCTAAGCCTCCTGAATAATCACTCCGTACCAGCCCAGCCCGGCATAGGTTTCGTAGCCGGGCGTGCGGTGAAAGGCCACCAGTCGCTCGCTAGAGTCCAGGGCGTGGCCGGAGGCGCGGCCTTGTGTATCGAGCCTGACCCGTTCGCTGAGTGTGCCCCGGCCATCCGAAGCGGCGATGATCAGACCCTGCGCATCCGTCAGCAGGACGCGTGTGCGGCGTTTCTCCGCCTCGCTCAGGCGCACGCCCTTGACGATGGTTTCCGCCTGTGGCTGCCAGTCGAAATGCACGCCTAGAATGCCGATCAGTTCGCCGTCTGCCTGACCACCCACGCGCACGCCGGTGGCGTAAGACGCGACCTGCGCCCCCTTCAGCAAGGGTTCGGTGGTGATGTCGGCGACGGCGAAATCATCACCGCTGTGCAGGCTCAGCGCTTTCTGGAACCAGTCGCGCGAGGCAACGTTCTGACCCGCCGCATGGAAACGGTCCGGGCGACCATTGGCCAGAATGTTACCCTTCAGATCGCACAGCCACAGGTCGATATAGACGGTGTAGGCGTCAAGAATGACCCCCAGACGCGACGAAGCGTAATGACAGCTATCCTTTGTCGGGTTGGAGGCCGCCTCCCACACGGCGGAGTCGGTGGCCCACCAGCGCACATCGCAGGTGCGCTCATAGAGGTTGCGGTCGATCAGCTCGATGGCATTGAGCGCCAGATCGGTCAGGCGCGCCCCCTGCGCCTGCCGCGCCATATCACGTGTCAGCTTTTCCAGCGCCTCGATCTCACCGCCCAGTTCGGAGGCCAGTGACGAAGACAGGCCCTCGACCTGGGTGGAGATGTTGCGTACCTCATCGGCGACGACGCCGAAACCCGCGCCCATCTCACCGGCACGGCGCGCCTCGATGAGGGCATTGAGCGCCAGAATCCGCAGGGTGCTGGTCACCTGACGAATGTCGCGCACCTTATGCTGGGTCAGGTCGCGCGCCCGCGCCGTGCGTTCGATAATGTCATTGACCGAAACCGCTTCGCCCGCGTCGTGCGCAGGGGCGGACGTGCTGGCGGTTGAAAATGCGTCCACGAATCACCCTTGTCTTCAGTGCGGACAAAAGAAAACAAGGGTTTGGGAATGGTTTCAAGGTCAACCATCGCAAATTGTATATAATCTACGGCCAAAAATGATGTTTTGGGCAGGGGTACGTCCTTACAGCCTGTCCCTTAAGGCGTACCAGCTTAAGCCTGCAATCATGGCGGGCGTGCGCAGGCACTTTCCGCCGGGAAAGGGCGGCGTGCGCAACTGCATCAAAAGCTCCGCCTCACGCGCGTCACCCGTCACGGCGCGCGCCAGCAGCGTCCCGAAGTAGGGGGCCAGAACCACCCCCTGACCGCTGTAACCCGCGCTGACCCAGACGTGGGGTGACAACTGGCGCACATAGGGGGAGCGGCTCAGCGTGATAGCGAGAGTGCCGCCCCAGCCGTGGGTGATCTCGATGTCCGCCAGTTGCGGATAGACCTTCAGCATGTTGCGGCGGACAAAGGCGCGGATATCCTTGGGGAACCACGGCGTATAGTTTTCGCCGCCACCAAACAGCAGGCGGTTGTCCGGCGTCTTGCGCCAGTAATTGACTACGAAACGCGAATCCGCCGCGGCGTAGTTGCTGCGCAGGATCAGATCGTCGGGCAGGGGGGCGGTGGTCAGGATGAAATTATTGATGGGCAGCACGTGCGCGTCGATATCGGCATCGAGCCCCGGCATATAGCCATTGCCGCAGATAAGCAGCTTGCGCGCCCGCAGCCGTCCGTTGTTGAGGGTCAGCGTCACGCCGTCCGCCGTCGTCTCATAGCGTTTGACGCGGCTGTGCTCATAAAGGCGGGCCCCCGCCGACATGGCAGCTTTCGCCAGCCCCTGCGCCAGTTTCAGCGGGTGCAGATGCCCGCCGCCCGCGTCAAACGTGCCGCCATGATAGACCTCGGTGCCCAGTTCGGCGGCGACCTCAACCTTATCCATGAACCGTACCTGATCATAGCCGTAGCGGCGCGACACGAAGTCGGCATAGGCGCGGTCTTCGTCGGCAAAGCGCGGGCGGTGCCAGGCGTGTATCAGGCCGGGGCGCAGGTCGCAGTCGATCGCGTGCGTGGCAATCAACTCTTTCAGGTGCGCCTTGGCGGTTTCGGCCATGTCCCACAGTTCGCGCGCCGCATCGGCCCCCAGTTGGCTTTCGAGCGTTTGCGGATCGACGCGCTGACCGGTGTGCAGTTGCCCGCCATTGCGTCCGGACGCGCCTGAGCCGATCTCCGCGGCTTCCAGCAGGGTCACGGAGACGCCTTTGCGGGCCAGTTCCAGCGCCGCGCCTGAGCCCGTATAGCCGCCGCCGATAATCGCCACATCCGTATCGGCCTCACCGGCAAAGGCAGGCCGGTTCAGCCGGCCCGCCGTATCGGCGTACCAGCAGCCTTCGGGGTGTCCGGTGTTGCGAGCGGTTGCCATCACACATTCAGCAGCAGGAACTCACGCTCCCACGGGCTGATGGTGCGCATGAAGGTCTCATATTCATGGTGCTTGACGCGGGCATAGGCGGTCACAAAGGCCGGGCCCAAAATGGCGTTCAGCGCCTCCGAGCGCTCCAGCTTGATCACCGACTGAATCAGCGAATAGGGCAGTTCGGCCGACGGGTCGTTCGACACGTCTGTATCGACCGGCGCGGAGGGTTTCAGGCCTTCGACCATGCCCAGATAGCCGCAGGCCAGCACCGCCGCTATGGCCAGATAAGGGTTGGCATCCGACGAGGGCAGGCGGTTTTCCAGACGGCGATTGTCGGCGTCCGACGGCGGCACGCGCAGGCCGGCCGTGCGGTTATCGAAGCCCCAGTGCGTATTGACCGGGGCGCCGGAGCCCTTGGACAGGCGGCGGTAGGAGTTGACATAGGGCGCCAGCAGCGACACGGCGGCGGGCATATAGGTCTGCTGACCGGCGATGAAGCTGAAGAAAAGGTCGGTCGGCTCACCGGTTTTGGGGTCAGAAAACAGGTTGCGCCCGCTGCCGTCCACGATCGACTGGTGGATGTGCATGGCCGAGCCCGGCTCCATGGCCATCGGCTTGGCCATGAAGGTGGCGTAGATGTCGTGCTCCAGCGCTGTTTCCTTGATGGTGCGCTTGAACATAAAGACCTGATCGGCCAGCTCCAGCGGATCGCCGTGGCGCAGGTTGATCTCCATTTGCGCCACGCCCGATTCGTGGATCAGGGTGTCGATCTCTAACCCTTGCGCCTCGGAATATTCGTACATGTCCTCGAACAGGCCGTCGAATTCATTGACCGCCGAGATGGAATAGCCCTGACGCCCGGTTTCCGGGCGGCCTGAGCGGCCCACCGGCGGTTTCAGCGCATAGTCCGGGTCGATATTCTTTTCGACGAGGTAGAATTCCAGTTCCGGCGCGATGACCGGCTTCCAGCCCTTTTCGTGATAGAGGCTAATGACGCGACGCAGCACCTGACGCGGGCTTTCCTCGACCGGTCGGCCATCAGGATGGAAGGCGTCGTGGATGATCTGCGCCGTCGGATCGGTCGCCCACGGCACCGCGGCCAAGGTGCGAAAATCCGGGCGCAGGAAGATGTCGGTATCCGACTGCACCGTGCCGACAATGCCCTCCAGATCGGGGAAGTCACCGGTAATGGTCTGATAGAAGATCGACAGGGGCAGGTTCATCGCCGCCGTGGTCAGGAATTTGCGCACCGGCATGATCTTGCCGCGCGCCACCCCGGCCAGGTCGGGGACCATGCACTCGATCTCTTCGATATTCTGCTCGGCCAGCCAGCCGGCGGCTTCGGAGACGTCGGCGGCCCCGCGCTTGGAAAAGCCGGTTTGCGGACGTTTGGACTTCGATTTCATGGGTCACCTGTGGAATGAGGCCCTGACGGCAGAGACTGGCGAATGGATTTTTGATCCGGGCCCCGGTTGGGTGCGATCATGATGGCGCGGGTCGCGCGGTTTTGGCAACCCTCCATCCGGTCGTGCCCAAATTGTGATCACAATTTCGGGCGTTTGTCGAGCCTCAGAGGATGACCCTATGCGCTTTGATATCCGGGAAGCCTTCACGGGCCTGCCCATATGGGTCGGGGTGGTCAGTGTGGCGCTTGCCGCCTGTGTCGCGGCGCTGGCCGTTGCCTTCGTGATCATGGGGGTGGCGCGCTGGCGGGCCAGACGGCATCTGAAGGCGCTCTATCGCTTTGACGTCAACCGGCTGAAAAAGCCGCTCTACACGGTGTGGCCTTTGCTGGCGGCGGCGATTTCCGTGCGCGTGGTCTGGCCGGACGTGGTGCACGTTGAAGCCTTTGTAACGCTCACCAAATTCCTGACCATCCTGCTCATCTACTGGCTGGCCCTGTGCGGCATCGACATCGTCACGGCCAGCGTGTCGCGGCGCTACGACATCACGGTGAAGGACAATCTCAAGGCGCGGCGCGTCCATACGCAGATCACTCTGGCGCGGCGGCTGGCGACCTTTCTGCTGGTCCTGCTGACGCTGGCGGCCATCTTCCTGCTGTTCGATGAGTTGCGTGGTCTGGGTGTCAGTCTTCTCGCCTCGGCCGGGGTGGCGGGTATCGTCATCGGCTTTGCGGCGCAGAAGACACTGGGCAATCTGCTGGCTGGCATCCAGATCGCCCTGACCCAGCCCATCCGGCTGGAAGACGCTGTGGTGGTCGAAAACGAGTGGGGCTGGATCGAGGAAATCACCCTGACCTATGTGGTGGTGCGCCTGTGGGACCTGCGGCGGCTGGTCCTGCCCATCAGCTATTTCATCGAAAAACCGTTTCAGAACTGGACGCGCACCTCGGCCAGCCTGATCGGCACGGTGGAGCTTTATACCGACTACAGCGTGCCGGTGGAGGCCTTGCGCGCACACCTTACGGACCTTCTGGCGCGCACCGACCTGTGGGACGGGCAGGTGCAGGTGGTGCAACTGACCGAGGCCCATCCGCAGGTGGTCAAGATCCGCATTCTGGTCAGCGCGGCCGATTCTCCGACCGCCTTCGACCTGCGCTGCTATGTGCGCGAAAACATGATCGCCTTCCTCAACACCCACTACCCCGAAGCCCTGCCCAAAACGCGGGCGCGGATCGAAGAGGGTGGCGCGACGCCGGATAAGGTCTTAAAGCCCGATATCCGCCATCCCGCCGACTCTGCCGCGCCTGTGACCCATGCTGTTTGAGATAACCGACCCCGACGACCCCCGCCTTGAGCTGTATCGTGATGTGAAGGACCGTGATCTGACGGGTCGGCAGGGCCTGTTTATGGCCGAGGGCAAGGTGGTGTTGGAGCGTCTGTTCACCTCGCCGGTGGCCGAAACGGTCAGTGTCCTGACGACGCCGGAGCGACTGGGTGGTCTGGCGTCCTTGCCCGACGCGCCGGTCTATATGGTGCCGCAAGGGGTAATGGATCAGGTGGCGGGCTTTCCCATCCATCGCGGCTATCTGGCGCTGGGGCGCTATGCCCCGAAACAATCGCTCGCCGAGCGGGTCAGTGGCACTACGGCGCGCGTTCTGGCCCTGCACGGCATCGCCAATACCGACAATATGGGCGGGCTGATGCGCAACGCGGCGGCCTTTGGCGTCGATGGGGTGCTGCTCGATACCACCTGCTGCGATCCCCTGTACCGCAAGGCGATCCGCGTCAGCGTCGGCGGCGCGCTGGAGGTGCCGCATTATCGCACGGACGATATGGTGGGCACGCTGACGGGGCTGGGCCTGACGGCCTATGCCCTAAGCCCGTCCGGGGCCGTGACTTTGGAAGAGGTTACGCCCGCGCCGCGTACCGCCGTGCTGTTCGGGGCCGAAGGGCCGGGCCTGCCGGCGGCGCTTATGGCGGCGTGTCAGACCGTGCGCATCGACATGCACGGCGGCTTCGACAGCCTCAATGTGGCCACCACCAGCGGCATCGTCCTGTATCGTTTTCGCCTGTGATGTGGTATTGTCACACAAAAGCGCTTGATTAAATAAAATTGATATATTTAATGGTCAAAAACAATAGAGGGAGCTGAAAATGAAAACGACCGCCTGGTTGCTGGCCGCTGGCCTGAGTGTGGGGCTGTGTATGGGGGGCGGTGTGGTCACCGCACAGGCGCACGAGACTCTGAAGCTGGAGGCCCCCAAGCCCAATCTGCTGCCCGCCCCGCCGATGGGGTGGAATTCCTGGAACAAATACGCCTGCAATATCACTGAGGACGTCGTGCGCAAGCAGGCCGATGCCATGGCGGCGTCGGGCCTCAAGGACGCGGGCTATCAGTATATCGTCATCGACGATTGCTGGCAGAAAAGCCGCGATGCCGACGGCAATATTCAGGTCGATCTGGAGCGCTTTCCGTCTGGCATGAAGGCCCTGATCGACTATGTCCATAGCAAGGGGCTGAAGTTCGGCCTCTATTCCGACGCGGGTTCGCTGACCTGCGGCGGTCGTCCGGGTAGTGCCGGGCATGAGTTTCAGGACGCCCGCCAATACGCCCGATGGGGCGTCGATTATCTGAAATACGACTGGTGCTACACGGGCACGCGCGATGCCGAAGCGGCCTATACGATCATGGCCAAGGCGCTGCGTGAATCCGGGCGCGATATCGTCCTGTCGATCTGCGAGTGGGGCGACAACTATCCGCAGCGCTGGGCCGCGCCCATCGGCCATCTGTGGCGCACCACCGGCGACATCTATGACGCCTGGGAGGGGAAGAAGGGCTATTCGATCGGCATGGTCAACATCCTCGACAAGCAGGTGGACCTGTGGCGCTATTCCGGCCCGAACCGCTGGAACGATCCCGACATGCTCGAAGTCGGCAATGGCGGCATGACGAGTACCGAATACGAGTCGCATTTCTCGCTGTGGGCCATGCTGGCCGCGCCGCTGATCGCCGGTAACGACCTGTCCGCTATGGACGCCGACACGCTGCGCATCCTGACCAATAAAGACGTCATCGCTATCGATCAGGACCCGCTGGGGCAGCAGGCCAAGCGCATCTGTAAAGAGGGCGACCTCGAAATCTGGGCGCGTCCGCTGAAAGGCGGCGATCAGGCGGTGGTGCTGTTTAACCGCGGGGCCGCGCCAGCGGAGATGAGCGTCACCTGGGAACAGCTCAACCTGCCGGCCGGTCTGAAGGTTCAGGTCAAGGACCTGTGGTCCAAAAAGGTCACGAAGAACGTCAAGGCACGCTTTGGCGGCACCGTGGCGTCGCACGGCGTGATCATGGTGCGGCTGACACCGATGGTTTGATCACGCGTTTGTGAATAACGGGTTCAGGCGGTTTCGCCCTCGGTTTCATCGGACATGCTGCCAAAACCTGTCACCATGTTGCGATTGGACTGTTCCGGCATCATCACCTCGCCCTCGCGCAGCGTGTCGCGCCACGCCTTAAGCAACGCGGCGCGGCGGCGCGGGAAGGGGATGTCGAGCGGCTTCCAGCTCAGTATGCGTTCGGTGCGGAAGTGCCGAAAGGCCTGCTTCAGTTCGCACCACACCACCAGTATGCGCAGGTGGTCGAAGAAGCCGAGCGCTATGGGCCAGACGGTGCGTTCGCTGACCGTGCCCTTCAGGTCAATATAGCTCATATACACACAGCGTTCCGAACGGATGGCCGTTCGGATCAGGGCCGGGTCGATATGGGCTTCGGGCACGGCCAGACCGCGCCCGACCAGCAGGCCGCGCTGCGTAAGGTCGTCACGCATGGCGGCGGGCAGGTGCGAGCTTAAGGCCTGAATCAGGCTTTGCGCCGCTTCGCCGAGACGCGGTTCGGCGCGATCGGCGACCCACAAGGCCCCGGTGATCAGGGCTTCGATCTCTTCCGGCGACAGCATCAGCGGCGGCAGGCGATAGGCCGGTTTCAGTACATAGCCGATGCCCGGCGCGCCTTCGATAGGAGCCCCTTGTGCCTGCAAGGCGGTGATGTCGCGGTACAGCGTGCGTAGCGACGTCCCCAGCCGAGCGGACAGGGCGCGTCCGCTGATGGGGGCGCTGTGTTCGCGCAAGGCTTCGAGCAGGGCGGCGTGACGATCGGCGGTCTTCATGCGGCGAGTGTAACATACTGCCAAAAAATTGCAGCATGTATCGGTGAACGGGTGATATTTCAGTCCCGAAAACGTGTCCGGCGCCTGCATTGACTCCCGTTGCGGCAAGGGTTTACGCCTTGTTGCATCAGCATCCGACGCAGAAGCGGTTGCGACCTAAAAAGGGAGCCCTCACCATGCACGCAGCGGCCATTGTCGGCTGGGGTCATACGCCGTTCGGACGGCTGGACCTGTCGCTCGAAGCGCTCATTCAGACGGCGGCGCGTGAGGCGCTCAGTGACGCCGGGATCAGCGGGGCCGACGTCGATGCGGTGTTTCTGGGCCTCTACAATGCCGGTCTGACGCCCGACGGTTTTTGCGCCTCCATGGTGCTGGGGGCCGATGAGGGCCTGCGCTATACACCCGCCACGCGGCTGGAAAATGCCTGCGCGTCGGGATCGGCAGCGCTCTATGCGGCGATGGACGCCATTGCCTCGGGGCGTATAAACACGGCGCTGGTCGTCGGGGCCGAAAAAATGACGGCGCTCGACGGGGCGGGCGTCACCCGCGCTCTAGGGGCCGCCAGCTATCAGGCCGAAGAGGCCGGCCTGTCCTTTCCCGACATCTTTGCCCGCTTTGCCCGCGCCTATGGCGAACGCTACGGCGATCCGACCCTGGCCATGGCGCATATCGCCGCCAAGAACCACGCCGCCGCGATGAATAACCCGCTGGCGCAGCTCAAAAAGCCGCTGTCGGTCGAGTTCTGCGCCACGGTGTCCGAAAAGAACCCGCTGATTTCCGACCCGCTGAAAATGACCGATTGTTCGCTGGTGTCGGACGGGGCGGCGGCCATCGTCCTGACCCGCGCCGACCGGGCCAGTGATTTCCGCCGCGCCGTCGGGTTCCGCGCGTCGGTTCAGGTCAATGACCTGCTGCCCTTGTCGGCCAAGGACATGACCGACTTTACCGGCCCGCGTCTGGCCTTTGAGCGCGCCTATGCGCAGGCCGGCGTCTCGGTGTCTGACCTCAGCTTTGCCGAGGTCCACGACTGTTTCACCATCGCCGAGCTTCTGGTCGCCGAGGCCATGGGGCTGGCCCCCAAAGGGCAGGGGGCAGACTTTATCATCGCCGGAGGCACCGGTCGTCAGGGGCGGTGCCCCACCAACATGTCCGGCGGTCTGAAGGCCAAGGGCCATCCGGTCGGGGCGACGGGCGTTTCCATGCACGTCATGGCCGCGCGGCAACTGTGTGGTGAGGCGGGTGAGATGCAACTGCCTGACCCAAAGCTGGGTCTGGCCTTCAATATGGGCGGCGGTGCGGTCGCCAACTATGTGAGTATTCTGGAGAGACTGACATGACCTCACCCGGTGCCCGATTTCGTGCGGCGCTCAAGGCCGAAAGCCCGTTGCAGGTCATCGGCGCGATCAATGCCAACCACGCGCTTTTGGCCAGACGCGCCGGTTACCGCGCCCTCTATCTGAGCGGCGGGGGCGTGGCAGCGGGGTCTCTGGGGGTGCCCGATCTGGGGATCAGCGGCCTTGAGGATGTGCTGATCGACGTGCGGCGCATCACCGATGTGTGCGACCTGCCGCTGATGGTCGATATCGACACGGGCTTTGGCCCCTCGGCCTTCAATATTGAGCGCACGGTCAAGGCCCTGATCAAGGCGGGGGCCGCCGCCTGCCATATCGAGGATCAGGTAGGGGCGAAGCGTTGCGGCCACCGGCCGGGCAAGGAGATCGTGTCGGTCGCGGAAATGGTTGATCGCGTCAGGGCCGCCGCCAGTGCCAAAACCGATCCGGACTTCTTCCTGATTGCCCGCACCGATGCCATTGCCGTGGACGGGGTCGATGCGGCGATTGAGCGGGCGCTGGCCTGCGTCGAAGCCGGGGCGGACGGGATTTTTGCCGAAGCCGCCTATGACCTCGACACCTATCGCCGCTTTACCGCCGCCGTAAAGGTGCCGGTGCTGGCCAATATCACCGAGTTTGGCAAGACTCCGCTGTTTACGCGCGAGGAACTGGCCTCTGCCGGGGTGGCCATTCAGCTCTATCCGCTGTCGGCCTTTCGCGCCATGAACAAGGCCGCCGAGACCGTCTATGAGGCCATCCGCCGCGATGGCCATCAGAAGACTGTGCTCGACCTGATGCAGACGCGCGACGAGCTGTATCAGCGCATCGACTATTACGACTACGAACAGCGCCTCGATGCGATGTTCAATAAAAACAAATAACAAGCGGAGGGAACACCCATGAATGCCGTAACGGACCTGCCCAGGGGTGAGGCGACGACCGCCTTCAAACCCAAAAAGTCGGTCGCCCTATCGGGTATGGCGGCCGGCAATACGGCCCTGTGCACGGTAGGGCGGACGGGGAATGATCTGGCCTATCGCGGCTACGATATTCTCGACTTGGCCCAGACGTGCGAGTTCGAGGAGGTGGCGTACCTGCTGGTGCACGGCAGCCTGCCGACCGTTTCGGAGCTGACGGCCTATAAGAGCAAGCTGCGCGCCTTACGCGGTCTGCCGGTCAGCCTGAAGTCGGTGCTGGAGCAGATACCGCCTTCTGCGCACCCGATGGATGTGATGCGCACCGGCGTGTCGCTGCTGGGCTGTCTGGCGCCGGAAAAGGACGACCACAATGCGCCTTCGGCCCGCGACATTGCCGATAAGCTGATGGCGTCTCTGGGGTCGATGCTGCTCTACTGGTATCACTACAGCCACAATGGCAAGCGGATTGAGGTCGAGACGGACGACGACTCCATCGGCGGGCACTTCCTACACCTGCTACACGGTGAAAAGCCGCGCGAGAGCTGGGTGAAGGCGATGCATATTTCGCTGATCCTCTATGCCGAGCACGAATTTAACGCTTCGACCTTTGCCGGGCGCGTGATCGCCGGGACGGGTTCGGACATGTATTCGTGCATTGCCGGGGCCATTGGCGCGCTGCGCGGGCCCAAGCACGGCGGGGCCAATGAGGTGGCCTTTGAAATCCAGAAGCGCTACGCCACCCCGGACGAGGCCGAGGCCGACATCCGCGCCCGCGTCGAACGCAAGGAGGTTGTGATCGGCTTTGGCCACCCGGTCTATACGGTCTCCGACCCGCGCAATGTGGTGATCAAACAGGTCGCCCACGACGTCAGCGTCGAGCAGGGTTCGTTGAAAATGTACGCCATCGCCGAGCGGCTGGAGCGCGTGATGTGGGAGGTCAAAAAGATGTTCCCCAATCTCGACTGGTTCTCCGCCGTCTCCTACCACCGCATGGGGGTGCCGACGGCCATGTTCACGCCGCTGTTTGCCATTGCGCGCACCGCCGGCTGGTCGGCGCACGTGATTGAGCAGCGCATTGACGGCAAGATCATCCGCCCCAGCGCCAACTACACCGGCCCCGAAGACCGCGCCTTCGCGAAGATCGAAGACCGGCAATAACCTCCTCCCTGTCGCGTAGCGATGGGGAGGTGACTGCGAACGAAGTGAGCAGACGGAGGGGGATAACACCCCAAAATCCAGCGCACTCGATCTTCACAGTCAGCCCCCGTCACCGCTTCGTAGTCTGGCACTGGCCACCCGGCCCTCCCCATCGCGGCGCGACAAGGGAGAAGAAAGAAGAAACCATGTCCACACATATCCCCAATATCCGCCCTGAACCCGACAGCGTGTTTGTCGATATCGCCGACTACGTGCTGAACTACAAAATCCACTCCGACCTCGCCTATGAGACGGCGCGCAACTGCCTGATCGACACGCTGGGCTGCGGGCTGGAGGCGCTGGACTATCCCGCCTGCACCAAGCTTTTGGGGCCCATCGTGCCGGGCACCACCGTGCCTAATGGCGCCAGGGTGCCGGGCACACAGTTTCAGCTCGATCCCGTACAGGCGGCCTTCAGTATCGGCGCGATGATCCGCTGGCTCGATTTCAACGACACCTGGCTGGCAGCGGAATGGGGGCACCCGTCCGACAATCTGGGCGGCATCCTTGCCGTTGCCGACTGGATATCGCGCAATCGCGTGGCGGCGGGCAAGGCACCGCTGACCATGCACGACGTCCTGACCGCCATGATCAAGGCGCACGAGATTCAGGGCGTGCTGGCGCTGGACAACAGCTTCAATAGCGTCGGCCTCGACCACGTCATCCTCGTCAAGGTCGCCTCGACGGCGGTGGTGGCCGGGATGCTCGGCCTGACGCGCGATGAGATCATCGACGCCGTGTCGCTGGCCTTTGTCGATGGGCAGAGCTTGCGCACCTATCGCCACGCCCCCAATACCGGCTCGCGCAAATCGTGGGCGGCGGGCGACGCCACCAGCCGCGCCGTGCGGCTGGCTTTGATGGTGCAGAAGGGTGAGATGGGCTACCCCTCGGCCCTGACCGCGCCGGTGTGGGGCTTCTACGACGTCTCCTTCAAGGGCAAGCCGTTCAGCTTCCAGCGCCCCTACGGCAGCTATGTGATGGAGCACGTGCTGTTCAAGATCAGCTACCCGGCGGAGTTCCATTCGCAGACCGCGGTCGAAGCCGCCATGCGCGTGCATCAGGAACTGCGGGCCAAGGGCGTGTCGCCAGACGACATCGCGCGCATCGACGTGCGCACCCATGAGGCCTGCGTGCGCATCATCGACAAGAAGGGGCCGCTGCATAACCCGGCTGACCGCGACCACTGCATCCAGTACATGATGGCCGTGCCCATCCTGTTCGGGCGTCTGACGGCGGCGGATTATGAGGACGAGGTGGCGCAGGATGCGCGCATCGACGCCCTGCGCGACAAGATTATCTGCACCGAAGACCCGCAGTTCACCAAAGACTATCACGACCCGGAGAAGCGCTCGATCGCCAATGCGGTGACCGTCACGCTTAACGACGGCACGGTGTGGGAAGAGATCGTGGTCGAATACCCGATCGGTCACAAACGCCGTCGCAAGGAAGGCATCCCGTTGCTGGAGGCCAAGTTCCGCACCAATCTCAACCGCCGCTTCCCCAAAAAGCAGCAGAAGGCCATTTTCGACCTCAGCCTCGATCAGCAGGCGCTGGAAGCCACGCCGGTGCATGAGTACGTCGATATGTATGTGATCTGACGCGGGAATTGTATCTTTATGCCTCTGGGCCCAGCCTGTCCGTCTTTGTTTTTATCGCGCATTTGTTCCCGAAACGGAGTTCGGCGAAGCCAAAACCGCTGCACACTTTTCGGAATGCGCTTTCAAAGAGCTGGTAAGGCTATGTCACAAGACGCTGAAAACGCCCATAAAAAGGGCTGGTTCGTCTGCTTCGCGCAAAACGCAGCGGTGGCGACGGGCAGCCCCTGGGCTTTCGGACTGGCGGTTGCGGTGGTGGGGCTGTGGATCGTCACCGGCCCGCTGTTCAAATTCTCCGACACCTGGCAACTGGTCATCAATACGGGCACGACCATCATCACTTTTCTGATGGTGTTTCTGATCCAGAACACGCAGAACCGCGACGCCCGCATCATGCAACTCAAGCTGGACGAACTGATCCGCGCGGCGTCGAAGGCCAATACCGCCTACATCGACATGGAAAACATGAGCGAAAAGGAACTGGCCGAGCTTCAGAAGCATTATGAAGCTCTGGCCAAAAAGGCGCGCGATAAGGGCGATCACAAAGCCGCCGAAGCTCACTCGGAAGCGGGCGCCAAGGCCGCGCAGGTGCTGGGCTGAGGGGCTGCCCTTTGCGGTTTAAATAATACCAACGGCCGAAGATGCTGACCGCATCCGGCCGTTGAAGAAACGAGGCTATCTCATATGTGTCAGTGACACGAGACATTCTCGAATGGAATACCAAGGGTCATTTTCAATGACCCTTGGTATAAAACGCCGCCCCGTGAGGGGCGGCGTTCTTCATTGCCGGTGAAAGTCCGATCAATACTTTTCGTCGAGCTTTTCGATATCCGCCTTATGCATCTTGAGCGTCGGCAGGGTCTTGGCGGCAAAGTCCTTGACCGGGCCGGCCTGACCGTCCTTCGCTTCCTTTTCGAACAGGTCGATCGTCTTGTCGTGCGCCTTTTGCTGGGCGTCGATATATTTGGCGTCAAAATCCTCAGCCGAGGCGTTCTTCAGGTCGTTCAGCATGTCCTGGTGCTCGGAATCGAGCCCTTCGGCCGGCGGCGTCAGACCGGCGGCGGTGATGGCGGCCTTCAGTTCGGTGGCGGCCTTAGTGTGGTCGGTCACCATCTTCTGTGCAAAGGCCTTCAGATCGGCCTTCTTGGTACGCTCGATCGCCAGCTTGCTCGACTCGATCTCAAACACACCGGCGACGGTGGCGCGACCGGCAAAGTCGATATTTTCCGAGGCGCTGGACGAGGCGCTGTCAAAGACACTCGACGAGCTTTCCGAAGCGTTTTCGGCGCGCTCTTCGGCGGCGTTTTCCTGCGGCGACCCACAGGCGGCCAGCGGCAGGACAAGCACGCCGGCAAGCGTGGCGGCGGCAAAGGCTTTCTTAGAAAACATCAGTCTCTCCAATGTGATAACGGAACCGTGATAGGTCAGGACGGTATCAGCGCGGATGTAAGAAGGATGCGCCGCTTTTACGGCAACACATGAAAAAGCCATAAAGCGCGCATGGTCCCAAGATCGTATTGTCCGGTTATCGGCTTTATGGTTAGCATCGCCGCGACAGCAGATTCCCGCAGCACAGGCGCTCAATGGACACTGGCGGCCTAACCCCCGGAGGTCCGGTTTTGCCGGACAACTCCCTTTCCGAGGCGCAGCACAAAAGCGCGCTTCTGGCGGCCATTGTCGCCTCGTCGGACGACGCCATTGTCTCCAAGACGCTGGACGGCATTATCACCACGTGGAATGCCGGGGCCGAGCGGATATTTGGCTACACAGCGGCCGAGGCGGTGGGGCAGCACATCACCCTCATCATCCCGCCGGACATGCACGACGAGGAATACGTCATCATCGGCAAGGTGCGCAGCGGTCAGCGCGTCGAACATTTTGAAACCGTGCGCCGCACCAAGTCCGGAGAGATGATCAACATTTCTCTAACCGTGTCGCCGGTGCGCGACGAAACCGGGCGCATCATCGGCGCGTCGAAGATCGCCCGCGACATTACACGCCAGAAGGTCATCGAAGCCCAACTGGCCGAAGCCAACCGCCGCCGCGACGAATTCATGGCCAATATGAGCCACGAACTGCGCACCCCGATGAACGCGGTCATCGGGCTGGCCCATATTCTTAGCCTGTCCCCCAACCTGTCGGCGCGCGAGCAACACTATGTCGGCGTCCTGAGACAAAGTGGGGAAAACCTGCTGCATCTGATCAATAATCTGCTGGATGTCTCCAAGATTGAAGCCGGGGCCATAGAGCTGGAGATGCGCGACTTCAGCCTGCCCGAACTGATCGAACAGACGATAGCTGCGCCGCGCGCCCGTGCCGAAGACAAGGGGGTGGCGTTCGGGGTCATTTTCGGGCCGGACCTGCGCGAATATTATTGCGGAGATGCCCTGCGGGTGCAGCAGATACTGACCAATCTGCTGGCCAATGCCGTCAAATTTACCGATACGGGACGCATAGACCTGAGGGTATCGGCTGCTGAGGTGGATGAGGCCGAGGCGCGCCTGCGCTTCGAAGTGATGGATACCGGTATCGGGGTTGCGCCGGACAAGCTGGAGACGATCTTCGAGAAGTTTACCCAAGGAGATGCCTCCATGACGCGGCGCTATGGCGGTACAGGGTTAGGCCTGTCGATCGGGCGCGCGCTGGCCGAACGCATGGGGGGCACACTCACCGCCACCAGCACGCCGGGGCAGGGGGCGATCTTTACGGCCGAATTGCCGCTAAGGTACGATCCCGCGCGTCCGCAGGGTCTGGCGGTTGCCGAACAGCGCGCCGCTGAACGGCGTCAGGTGCTGATCGTCGAAGACTACGAACCCAATATCGTGGTGGTGTCCACGCTGCTGGAGCAGATGGGGTTGAACTACGACGTGGCGC
Organism: Asticcacaulis sp. DW145; assembly: GCF_037101385.1. Classification (NCBI taxonomy): domain Bacteria; kingdom Pseudomonadati; phylum Pseudomonadota; class Alphaproteobacteria; order Caulobacterales; family Caulobacteraceae; genus Asticcacaulis; species Asticcacaulis sp. DW145. The sequence continues at coordinate 905,421 of NZ_AP029024.1, forward strand.
GCACCGGCACCGAAGCCCTGCGCCGCGCCGAAATGAGCGCCTATGACCTGATCCTGATGGACATTCAGATGCCCGGCATGGACGGCTTTGAAAGCACGCGTCGCATCCGGCACATGGAAACGCAGCGCGACCTGCCCGCCACGCCGGTGGTGGCCATGACCGCGCATGTGCTCGATTCCGACCGCCGCCGCTGCTTCGAAGCGGGCATGACGGGCTTCATCCCCAAACCCTTCGAACCGCAGACCTTTATGCAGGTGGTGGGCGACGCCATTGCCGCCGCCTGACCTATGCTGTGAGGAGGCGGTTTCGACCGTCCACAGGCTTTCTGCGCAAAAAGCAAAATTAGCGCTTGCATGGGCGGAAAAAATTCGTATGTTCCGCCCCTCACCGCCGGGGCTCACCAACAGCCTCACCTTGAAAGCGGTGTGAAGTGGGTGTGTAGCTCAGTTGGTAGAGCAGCTGACTCTTAATCAGCGGGTCCACGGTTCGAGTCCGTGCTCACCCACCATTCCTCCTTCCGCCAGCGTCCGGCGAAGTTGAAAAAATCCTTAAAATATGGTATGTTATCGGTGTGCTCATCCGAGATCATCCGCTCCTGTCCGTCGTTATCCGGGCAAATTGGGGGTATTTCTGGGGGTACGCGGCGAACTCCAATTTTGCGATACCCCCAAATGGCGCTCACAGACTCCGCGATCCGTTCGGCGAGGCCAAAGGCCAAACCCTACAAGCTCTCCGACGGCGAGGGCATGTTTCTGCTAGTGACGACCTCCGGCGGAAAGCTCTGGCGATTGAAATACCGCTTTTCTGGGCAAGAGCGATTGCTCGCGATAGGCCAGTACCCTGTCGTCGGTCTTAAAGACGCACGGAAACGACGTGACGAGGCGAGGGAACTTCTTTCTGAAGGCGTTGACCCTTCCCTGGACAAAAAGCGCAAGGCTGTTGCTGCCGCTATACAGGCCAGCAACACGTTTAAAGTTGTCGCGCACGAGCTTTGTGAGAAGCTTGAGCGGGAGGGTGTTGCCAAGGCAACGAAGGTCCGAAACGACCGTTGCATAAAGCAGCTCGAGCCTGATCTGGGACACCGCCCGGTTTCGGAGATTGAACCCTATGAAATCCTCAATGCCCTGAAGAAGTTCGAGCGCAGGGGTATTTACGAGACCGCCAACCGGCTCAGGGCGTTTGCGGCGCGGGTCTTCCGGTATGCCATCGTAACAGGGCGCGCGAAGGTAAACCCCGCAGCCGACATTAGCGAGGCGTTGGTAAAGCCTAAAACCAAACATATGGCTGCAATTGTGGACCCTCAGGCCCTCGGTGAATTACTCAGGGCAGTGGAGACTTTCGACAAATACATGACGACGACGCTTGCGCTGAAGCTCACGCCGCATCTTTTCGTCAGACCCGGCGAGTTGCGTCACATGGAATGGACGGAGGTCGATTTCAATGCCAAGGTATGGCGTATACCCGCTGAGAAGATGAAGATGCGGCATGAGCATGTCGTACCGCTCTCTCGCCAAGCGCTCGAAATTCTCACCGATGCTAAGGCGCTGGCCTATGGCAGCAAGTACGTCTTTCCTTCCATTCGGACCGGGCTGCGCCCGATGAGCGAAAATACGATAAATGTGGCGCTTCGCCGTCTAGGGTATAGCGGAGATGAGATGACGGCCCACGGATTCAGAAGCACCGCCAGTACGTTGTTGAACGAGTCGGGGTTATGGTCGCCAGACGCTATTGAGCGTGCATTAGCTCATAAAGGGAGTGACAGAGTGCGGGCCATCTACCACCGAGGCGCACACTGGGACGAGCGCGTTCGGATGGCGCAGTGGTGGTCAGACTACATTGACCGGTTGAGAGATGGCGCTGCGGTGGTGCCCATTAGGGCATGACTTAACTCAAAAGCGGCCATTCAATCGGTTCCCGATGAAAATTTGCTGTCATTATCTCTTGCGGTAACAAAAGTGGAGGCCTACTCAACGTACGCGATAACGCGTAAGGGTGGGACACTAAATGGACGTTTTAGAAATGATCGGCGAGGAACCGCCGGAAAGAATGGAGACCGAAGCCAAGAATTCGGGCATCACTATCGCCCTAATCAGGATCGAGAATTTCAGAGGTCTGAAAGCCATTGAAGTTGGCTTACTTCAGCTCACGGTAATTTTGGGTGCAAATAACGCGGGGAAGAGCAGCTTTCTGGAAGCTGTATGCGCAGCGATTGGGGCAACTCGTCGAGCTTACGGGAAAGAGGACATACACTTAGCCGCAGGGGAAAGTGAAGTTCCTAGAAGTCGGGTCGCAAAAATTGACTTAAAGCTAGTTGCTGTCGACCCGGAGACCGGAGCGCCCACACCAAAATTTCCCGCTGGATCGTATTGGACCGAACTTTTCGGTTCGGATATTGCCATCGATGAAAACGGTCACGAGTTCGTTGGGCTTAGGGCTAAATTGGGGTGGAATATCGCGTCGGGTGAATATCGGATAGAGCGGAAATTTTTAAAAAGATGGGAGCAATCGGAAAATCCAAGTGAAGACGAGGGAGGAAGGTTATCAAGTGCCCAACTTGAACCTTTCGGACTTAACTATATTGATGCAAAGCGAGATTTAGACGAGGACTTGCGATCGAGATCGTCCTTCTGGCGTCGGCTTACTGACGATATTGGGCTTGAGCCTGACGTTATCAGAGAGGCGGAGCAGATGCTTAGCGAGTTAAACGATAAGCTAGTGAATGGTAGTGATGTATTAAAGCATGTGGGACAACACTTAAACTCCATAAGCGACGTCCTGGCTGGTAACTCGTCTACCGTGGAAATCTCGCCGGTTGCACGAAAACTGCGAGATTTATCGAGAGGGTTAGATGTCAGTATTTTGGGGAGCGATGCTCAATCGTTCCCCCTTGCGCGCCACGGCATGGGAACTAGAAGTCTTGCTTCACTTCTGGTGTTTCAAGCCTATGCCGGGTGGCGCGCATCTAATGCGAGCAAAGAGCATGCCTCAGTTCATTCGTTTTTAGCGCTGGAGGAGCCAGAGGCGCATCTACACCCGCACGCCCAGCGTTCATTGTATAAGCAAATAAGTTCTATACGAGCACAAACTATTGTTAGCACTCACTCCCCTTATTTTGTTAGTCAAGCAAAAATAAGCCAGCTCAGAGTTTTTCGAAAATCCGGGTTGGAAACAATTGTTAAGCAACTGGATGTTTCTTCTGTGGATTCTGACGTGGTTAGAAGGGTAGAAGAGCAAATATTGCTAACTCGTGGTGATTTGCTGTTTTCAAGTGGGATTGTTTTGTTTGAGGGAGAAACGGAAGAGGTTGCTCTCCCTATCATGGCAGAAAGATACTGGAATCGAAGCATACATGAGTTAGGGTTGAGTTTCGTTCCAGTGGGCGGGGGGAACTACTTCCCGTTTATTTGGCTTGCGACTAACTTGGACATTCCGTGGTTTGTGTTATCTGATGCCGAAAAAGACCCCCTGAAGACGCTTGACGCTTGTCTTAAGAAAGTTGGTGCGCCCGAGCGCAGTCAATGCCCGAACGTGTTTACCATGGAAGAAGGGTTGGACTTCGAAGCACAGTTACTTCGGGAGGGGTATGCCGTTGAGGTTGAAAGGGCTTTTAACAAATTTCATGAGGTGGATGATTATGTTGCGGTGCATATTGAAACGCATCATGGGCAAAAAGGTAAAAAGGGTGTCATAAAGGACTTTAACGGCGAAGATGGTCGTCATCTCGCTCTCCTAGACGCCATGAGAATGAATAAAACTGCGATGGCCTCATCGATCGCTAGGGAGATTTGCGACTCTGCCGACGTGAGCAGGCGGACTCCACCTAAAATTAAGGAAGTTTTTTCGAAGGTGTCTGAGACTTTGGGCTGGGTTAGATGAATATTTTCTTGTCGGAGACTCAGCAGCGAGTCGTCGCTCACGATGAGGGGGCCTTGTTAGTTATCGCTGGTCCCGGGTCTGGGAAAACCCGGGTCTTGACTGAGCGTGTCAGGGCGTTGCTTCAGAAACCCCGAGAGCGATTTAAGGTCCTTGCACTGACGTTCAGCAATAAAGCTGCGGCTGAGATGGCCGAACGACTTAATGGGCTCGGCGAGCAAAAATTTCGAGCAGACGTTAATACGGTCCATGGTTTTTGCTTGGACCTGTTGGCAGATAGGGGCCGGAGTCTCGGAATAACGGCTCAGCCACAGATTTTTGAAAATTATCAGGATCGGCGACAAGTTTTGCAGCAAGTGATCTCAGAAGATCCATGGCTACGCACGCAACTGTTATCTGCCGGTGATCTTAAGAGCCAAAACTTGAGGGTTGATGAATGGCTAAAAGTCATATCAAGTATTAAGTCCCATCCCATAACTGCATCTAAAAATATAGATGAGTTTGCCGCGTACCTTATTCAGTCTTATGACGCGGGCCTCCGGGCGTCCGGCGGATATGATTTTGATGATTTGTTGGTTCTTAGCTACAAGCTTCTATCGGAAAATCCGAGCATATCAGATTTGTATAGAAGAATTTACAAGTATATATGCATAGACGAAGCTCAAGATTTAAATGAAGCTCAGTACGCCGTGATAACGGCATTATGTGGAGCGGATTATAAAAATGTAATGATGGTTGGAGATCCCAAACAATGTATTTATGGTTTCAATACATCCAGCCCAAAATATATGGAAATATTTGCCAATGATTTTCAAGCTACACGAATTACACTAAACGAAAATTTTCGTTCTTCTGCTCTTATCGTGCGTGCGGCCCAGTCGTTACTTCCTGAATATGAAGTTGAGGGGACGTTGCCCGTCCAAGGTGCGGTAAGAACAGCCTCGCCGCAAACAGAAGCAGATGAAGCAAACGTTGTGGTTGAAGAGCTGTTGCGATTGACCCGAGATGGTCATCCTGACATCGAAGGGGACGTTGAGCTTGGAAATTGCGTCGTTTTGGCTAGAAATCGCTATTGCCTAACTGAAGTCGAAAAGGCACTCGCGAACAAAGGAGTCAAATTTTCGAGGAGATTGTCAGCTGCCCACGAGTTCGAGTCTGACTTAGTTAAGCAGTTTTTATTGGGTCTAAGATTAGTTGTGAATCCGGTTGACAGGTTTCATCTAAGTGATCTTTGTAATTATTGGGAGGTATCCATGCCGGATAGTCTGCCACTGACCGGGCCTACTGATGTGGCAAAAAGTTTGCTAACACTTTCTCGATCAAGTAGAAGTCCGGAGCACACCGTAGTTGCCCAAGCGCTAGAAATAGTATTGGGGGGAAATGGTTCTTTACGATTCGGTCCTGCCTTAGACTCTCTTTTGAGGCATGCGGACTCAATGGAGGAAGAGCTTCGCAGCTTTGTGTACCATGATGCAGAGATTTTAATGTCGGAGTGGGATCAATTTCTCAGGAAAAAAGTCGGCAATGGTTCGCCCGCATCTTTTTTGAGCAATATGGCGTTGGGTACCACACAGCCATTCGATCGAGATAGTTTATCATTGATGACTGTCCATGCATCGAAAGGTTTGGAGTTTGATGTTGTCTTTTTGATTGGGTTAGCCGAGGGAGTCTTTCCGGATTATCGAGCTTTAAATCGGCCTTCGGCACTTCAAGAAGAAGATCGGAATGCATTTGTCGCGGTTACTCGTTCGAAAAGGTTGCTTTATGGAACCTATCCCAAGGTAAGGAAAATGCCTTGGGGAGATCTGCGTGCGTCAGAACCGTCTCGATATTTCAAGAAGATTTCACAGGTGGGTTAACTGTTAGCCCTATGGAACGTGCAGAGTTACTATGAGTTGCCGGATGCATTTCATACCGTAATACTGTTTTTAGCCAATCGACTGTGGCATGTTCGGGGAAAGTTATCGCACCAAGTTATCATTTTCAAAGACAATCAACCGCAAGCGAGGCGTATTTGAGTGCCCCGTATTGAAGTGATCGGATATTCACACGTTCTGGTCGTGCTGCCCGAATCGTTGTTACTGACTGTCTTGACCGCTGCATTAAGGCGCGGGAGTTTATTTAACGCGGCAGATAAATGCTAAACATCAAAAAGCTCGCGGTCTCATTGACGAAGCATGGTGCTCACAAACTCGCCATTCTTTTGCAGGCGGTTCCGTTAGACCAGATGCTCACTTCTACGTCTGGTGTGGTCGATGGTGTCAACATTGATGCAGGTCAGGTAAGGAAACTACTCTCGGCAAACAAAGCCGGTGATATTCCAAGCGTATGGCATTCGATTCAAAGGTCTGATCCATTCGTGATCCGGGCGATGGTCTTGATGGCAATCATTTTTAGCCATCATGAGATCATTGAGCAGATGGCTGCGGGTTCTGGAGGGGCTGGCCAGGGCCAGATTCTCAGGGCGCAGTTTCCCAATCCGAAAAGCTTCACGAATTTAAAAAACGATTTTGAATCTCTCGGGTTCATGACTTTCGCCAACTATACGGGTTTCGGTTTCGATCTGCGGCCGATTTTTCTGCATGAGTCTACTGGACGACTGTCAGCGCAGTTGCTTGGCCTGAAGTTGAGAGACGCTGGATGGGTTGGAGGGGACGTTCTTTCCGCTTCGTTGGAAGCGGGCTTCGCCGGTGCTCTAGGTCTAACTGAAATTGAATTTAAGAAGTGGCTTAGTGGTACAGGTTTAAGTCTTGAGGAAAAAATTGAAGTTGGCGTTGCCGATCCAGATAAGGAAAAGAGCAGCCCATTTTTGTTCAGGCCGGGACATAATCCGAAAAAATCGGGGAACATCAAGAGGAAGGAAAGGATTGCGGCAAATTTTGCGAGTTTGTTACATAATGAGATTCAGAATAAACTGTATATCTGGCTTGAAAACGTTTATGGCGTAGGCAGCACCGCTTCTGAAAATAGTACTGGCGCTGGCGATACCGCAATTGATATTGTACGGGACGCGGGTGAGGGATTTATTTTTTACGAAATAAAAACAGCACGGTCTATAAAGGCGTGTATTCGAGAGGCTTTGCCTCAGCTTATGGAATATTCGTATTGGCCAAATACACAAAGAGCCGTTGAGTTAATAATCGTATCTCCTAACAAGCCGACGGAAGACGCTGCTTCTTATTTGAAGCGTCTTCGTGAGGAGTTTAAAATTCCAGTTTTCCATGAAACCGTTGATCTGGAAACGGGTCGGCTGTCTGAAAAGATTTAGTGACGGCGGACAAGAAGAATGGCTTCTTCGACATTCCTAGTCCTATCTGCACGCCTCCCCATGGTCATGTGTTGATGGTCCATCGTCAACGCTTCGATTTTGTATCTGCTATCAAAGCTTTCAAAAGCTAAATCGACCAAAGAGTTTAAATCGAGTAGAGCTGTATTGCTGTAACTCAGAACCAAATTCGACTCGCTGTCAGCTACACCATCGAATAACGCTGAAAACGCATGTTCCACTTGGCTTCTGATGCTAAACGGTGATTGATGACGGTCTTCCCGGTAACGCCCTTTGACAACTTCCCCGCCCTTAATTTGCAGGTTCGGGTAGTCATAGAGCGTGAAAGTCTCTATGGCATGGTAAAATCGACTATAGTGAACAAAGGCATATGGAGGATCGGCATAGACGGTCGAAGGGGGAATTTGCTTGAGACAGTTCGTGTAATCTTCAGATGAGTAGGTGTGCGTATGGTTTGGACTAACATTTCCCAAGTTCCATTTCACGAGGGAGCGAAGTTTCCTCTCGAAGTATGAAGCAATGCTCTTTTGCCGATAGATGCGAATATCGTTCATTGAAGACAATGTCTTTGCATCGCGGTATTGAGCGTAATGCCCCGTGCCCTGTCCGCAATATGCCATGGCGTGCATCACAGCGGTCAAGTATATCGCGTGATCGCCTTTATCAATTTCTCCTTGCTGAAGCATCGCGTCTATTGTCTGGCGAAGTGCATCTATCCAAGCACATTGCAGCGAAGACCACCACGTCCCTGAATAGTTTTTCAAAAACAAATGATAGGAGTCGTTGAAATTCTCAGCCAGTAGCTGACGACTCGCGATTTCAAGTTGATTGAACTCCGTCAGAGATAAGGAGCTTTCGTACTTCGAACTGTCTTTTGTGTAACCGGAACGCTTCAGCACCTCAGCGCTAGCCCTCGCGACAATTTCATCAGGAGAGATAGCCAATGCTCGTTTTGAAAGCGGGTGCAGGTACGTGTGAGCGATAACGCGTGAGTAGGCTTGGATATCGTTGGTTACAATGGGTGCCAGATGGCCAACCGCTCCTGACAGGCTGCAGGCACCCGCAAATAAATCACAAATTGGACCGTTTGTGCGCGCTCGATTGATGCCCTCGACGACGAAATCAATAATTTTCGCCTTCGAACCCATGTACTTGATGACCTGAGGGTATTCGCGCGCGACAAGTGCGTCTGTTTCAGGGACCAATTTCAACGGCGAAAGGGCGTTCATTAGGAGGGTCTTTCCACAACTGCCGACGTCGAAGGCTGCTTCGAATCGGTCAGTAGGATTGGTCTTTAAATCGCTTAACGGCATTCGGGGCATTCTGCAATTTAGGTTTTGGGAGTTCGTCTGTTGATTTAAGCAACCTCGTTTGCCTCAAGATCCGCTCTCGACAAATGTCGTGGAGCGTTTGCCATTCGTGGTGTCGGTCTGAAGCTTCGGCGGTGAGCTTGAAGATAAAGATCAGCATTTCTGGAGGCAAATCCAATGCTCCCAGCGAACTTAATGCCTCGGCCCCTTGGGCGGGGTAGTCATACGGTATCCCGCCGCAAACTGCGTTAGGGTCGTCGGCACCCATGCGCTCCATAATCGTTCGTCGGACCTCTTCGTGGATATCGCTGAATACATTGTCCACGTCTGGCTCGTCGTAGTTGCTGACTTCCAGATATATGGCCAGCAACATTTCATCACTGATCTCCGGCCGGAATGTGCACTCCAGCCGCCGCAGCACCTCTCGCATTGTCTCAGTCATGGCGCTTGACCCCCTGCTTGCGGACGACCGGGGTCAGCGGATCAATGAAAAATCCGATCTTCACTTTCAGGATTATCCGCAGAAGTGCGACGATGTCCGCGCCGAAATGGCGTTGTCCGCTTTCGTAGGCCTTGACGTCTTTCTTGCTCAGCCCAAGTTGGGCGGCGAGGCCCTTGCGCGAAAAGCCCACAAACCGGCGTCGTTCGCGCATGAGCTGGCCGAGCAGAACATCGGCAGGGTTACGCGGGTCACTGGGAGAATGGCCAGCGTGCTGGCAAACCGTTTTACGCATGTCTAACCCCTTCTTGCTGGTGAAGAGGCCAAGCAGCAAAGCCGCTTGGTCAGCTTCAGAACCTTTGGAGATCGGGGAGTTAGAAAACCGACGTTGGCCGGTCCCTATGGCCTTTAGCCGGGGCCTATTGCATGCGCCATAGGCTCCCCGACCACATAAGGTCAAAAGGAGAGTGTGCTGGAATAGCCAGCAACAAACCACCAACGTTCGGGCTTTCTACGACCCGGCAGCCGCATGTGGCGACTGCATTGCAGATTCTGACATAAACAGAAAAGGAATGCACTCAAAAAAATTAGCCACGATGAATGCGCGCATAAATGGAACTTCCTCGCCCTTCCGGCTATCATTTTGTATGACGCCCGACGTTCAACTGGGGGATGTTGAATTGCTCGATTTGACCGGAGAGTGCTTGCATGACGCGACCAGACAATGATGGTCAGGAGGGGGAACGGCTGCTGTTTAGGGATTTGATGGCAAGCGTTGGCTACTTCCTGCTTAACTGGGCGGGATTGGAACAAGAGTTATTTCAGACGCTCACCACTCTGCGCTCAAAACGCCTCGTGGCCGATGGACCCTTACCCCTTGGCATGAAGGCACGCATGGAGATTTGGCGAGAGTTCGTCCGCGAAAGTCCGGAGTTGAGGGCATATGCTAAGCTAGCGGTTCAGGTCGAGCGTCAAGCGCTGTCTCTCCGCGAAATTCGAAATCACATAGTTCACGGGCTGAGGGGAGTCGTCACGTATGTCGATGGCGAACCATATATCTCATGCTCGATAAATGACGAAATCACGCCCCGCACCATCGAATATAAGTACTCGGACCTTGAGCATTTCACACAGGGCATCGACGCCTGCCGCCGAGCATTGATCAATCCGCAAAATTTCAATTATCTGGTAGAATTGCGGTGAAATTCGGCTTGTTAGGTTTGAGAGCAAGATCAAAGAAGTAGAGCCTTATGCGCCTCATGGAGGGCATAAGTCTCTGTCTGCACGTCGTTTTTTGTGAGGCACAGGTAGCGCCATTTGGTATTTCGTAGCGCCATTGTGGCGCTCTTGAATCCGCCGGGACAAATCCAATCCTTTGAGAGGCAAAAGGGCTTTACCGGAGGCGGATTATGGACCGCGAAGACAGGTTTGAATTGAGACCGGGCCGCATAGGCCGTGATGGCAAGGCCATGTCTCTGGGCCGTGACTTTCGAAACCGGGTGATCAAGGCCGCTAACCTCGCGCGGGGCGGTCGTGCGGTGTCTGGGAAGGCCTCCGGCTTTACTGGCGAGCGCATCGGGCGCGGCAGCGGTGCCGGGGCGGTTCTGGCCTCGCGTGCCGGTGCGGTGGCGGGTGCGAGGGATGGCGGCTTTGGCCGCCGTCGCGTCATGGTCAAGGCGCGGATCGTCAAGCTGGCCGGTAAGGGGCGGGGCGCGGCCATAGCCCATATGCGCTATGTCCAGCGCGACGGCGTGACCCGTTCGGGGGAGCGTGGCGAGCTTTATGATGGCCGTTCCGATGTCGCCGATGGCAAGGCCTTTCTGGAGCGCTCAGAGGGCGACCGGCATCAGTTCCGCTTTATCGTCTCCCCGGAAGATGGTCAGCAGTACGAAGACCTGCGCACTGTAACCCGCCGTCTGATGACCCAGATGGAAAACGATCTGGGCACGCAACTGGATTGGGTCGCCGTAGATCACTTCAACACCGGCCACCCGCACACCCACATCCTGATCCGGGGGAAGGACGATCACGGCAAGGACCTGATCATCGCGCGGAACTACATCACCGAAGGTGTCAGGGAACGCGCCGCTGAGATCGTGGGCTTTGACCTGGGACCGAGAACCGCGCTGGAGGTGTCTTTGTCCCTCCAGCACGAGATGACTGCCAACCGCTACACCACCATAGACAGATGGATTGAGGAAGGCCGGGACGCCGAGGGCCGGGTGCGGGCTATTGACCCAAGCCCTGAACGCCAGTCCCTGATTACTGGGCGTCTGAGGCATCTGGAAACCCTGGAACTGGCCACACCCGATAAGGGTGGCCTGTGGCAGGTCAGCGAGGACTTTGAGGCCGAGTTGCGCCAGCTCGGGCGGCGCGGTGACATCATCAACAGCCTGCGTCACAACCTGGCCCTTGGTGCGGACGGTCGGATGGTCGAGACGCTGCGCATCCACGACGCCGGCTACGGCATGGGGCAGGATGCCGAGGCCCATCGCGCGGCGTCTCTTTCCCATACCGAGCCCATGCCGCCGATCATCGGGCGCGTGGCACACCGTGGCCTGTACGATGAACTGGAGGACCGCCACCTGCTGGTTATCGACGGCGTGGACGGTCACACGCATGTGGTCGAGATCGGCAAGGGCGTGACGGCCCCGCAGGTGCCAACCGACGCCATTGTGCGCCTGACACCCAAGGTCGCGCAGTTGCGTAGCGTGGATCACACCATAGCCGAGGTTGCCGCCGCCAAAGGCGGCTACTATTCCGTAGGGCTTCATATGGAGCACGACCGCAAGGCCACGATGCGCTTTGCCGAAACCCATGTGCGCCGTATCGAAGCCGTGCGCCGCGCTATGGGCGGCATCACATGGGAAGACGACTACAGTTTCAGGGTCGGTCAGACCTACCGCGACACGGCATTGGCCTATGAGCAGCAGAAGGTCAGCCAGAACCCGGTCAATATAGAGGTCCTGTCCCCCGAACCCCTGCGCAGCCTTGAGCGGCGGGACGCATGGACATGGCTGGATAAGGAACTCACCGTACCGGAACCGACGCCGCTTGCGGACACCGGGTTCGGGAAACAGGTCAAGGGCGCAATCTACCGCAGGGTACTGTGGATGAGCGAACAGGGGCTGATCAGGTACGAAGAGGGCAAGGCCTATTATCCGCGCAATCTCGAACAGCAGATGGCCGCACGCGAGCTGAAGGCCGAGGGCCAGCGACTATCGCAGGCATTGGGCAAGACCTATGTGCAGATGCGCCCGTGGGTGGAATACAGCGGCACCCTGAAAGACAAGGTCACGCTGAACGGCGGCCAGTACGCCGTAGTCGAACGCGCGAAGGACTTCGCCCTTGTACCGTGGCGTGACGTGCTGGAGCGGCAACGCGGCAAAGAGATCACCGGCATGATGCACGAGAACCGCAGCATCGAATGGTCTTTTGGCAGGGACAGGGGGATAGGAATTGGCTTCTAACCCGCCCGCCGGTCCGCTTTTTCGAGACTATTTCAACGGTAACATTTTCAGGCCACTTAGGTCGTGATATACCTATAGCTGTCACATCGTGACAATAACCATTTGGTTGTTTTTGCTGGAAAGGGCGGGTGCCGGAAACATCCGCTCTTTTTCCACCATGAGCCCTATCAGCGCTTACCGCCGAGGCGCTCACGCATTCTTATCATAGTCGGCATTCATCCCGTGCCGGAGTCCCGGTCTCCGGGCACAGGTGGCCTTGGCCTTTCGCTAGCGCGAGCCCCCCCGGGCTCTCCACCACAGTCATGGCCAGCCCCGGATCACGCTGGAGAGCACTACCAACCGTCCGCCCGTGCGCAGGATGCGGCAAAACGGCATCTGCGGACGGCATTGGAGCTATGAGGCCTGAACCTCAGCGATGGCATCATGGCGCTTACTCTGTGGAGGAGACGCGCCCTGATGCCCGGCACCCTAAGCCCGCTGGTCGTCCACGCCGATCCTCCTGAACATCAGCGGACGGACAGGCCCATGAAACCCCGGCACCACCTATATCTTGACGACGAACTGACAAACGAACTTGAGGCACTGGCCAGTAAGCCCGGTGCGTCGAAGTCGTCCATTGTGGCCGATGCACTGCGTTCCTATTTCCGCCATCGCGCCGGTAACGCAGAGGCTAAGGCCCTGAGCCAGCGGCTTGATCGGATAGCGCAGAAGCAGAACAGCCACGCGCGCGACATCGAGGTTGTGCTGGAAGCCATTGCGCAGTTTGCGAACTTCTATTTTGCCTTCACCGGCAGCGTGCCGAACCCTGACGAGGCCTCTGTCAAACGCGGCAAGAATCGTTTCGAGTATTATACCAAACATGTCGGCAAGGTTCTGGCCGTAGGCACGTCTTTCGGATTGCAGGTGGAAGAGGTCGTGGAGACCCACCAGAGCGATAATGCCACGTCAGATGGCGAGGATCACTGAGATGACCAGCACTGCGCAAAATGAACCGCAGAAACTCGCCTACCGCATTGACGAAGCCGTCAAGGCCTCCGGACTGGGTCGGTCATTCCTGTACGAGCGCATGGCCGACGGATCGCTCAAGTCTGTAAAGATCGGCGGGCGTAGGTTGATACTGAGGGAAGATTTGGTGGCGTTTTTGAAATGCGAGACACCCGTTTCGCTGATTTCCGCCGTAGGCTCTTTCGGAGCAGAGGAGACAGGTACTTCACGGCGGCACGCGCTTGCTGGCCCCGTAAAGCTGCCCCCTAGCCAAATGATCTTGCCACTCGAATAATCTCCGAAATTGGCATCCTAATTCGTAATCTGAAGGTGGGGGGGGGAGGCGGTTTATTCATCAAAAAGTCCGCAAAGTGGGGTACACTGCAAATTCAGGACTCAAGATGAAACCCGCAAGCCCTTACCGTACAAGGACTCGTACCGAGAGCAAAAAATATTCTGGGGGTATGAATGGGGGTATGCGGAAGATAGGTCTCTTTTTAAGAAATTGAATTCAAATACTTATATTCACTATTCGAGTCCGTGCTCACCACCATTCCTCCTTCCGCCAGCGTCCGGCGAAGTTGAAAAAATCCTTATTTTGTGGTACTTTAGCGCTCGTGACATCCATGAGCGTACAGCCCTGCCCGCCCGCATCCGGGTAATTTGGGGGTCACGCTGGGGGTCACGCTCAAACACTGCAAAATGGTGACCCCAATGGCCATGACAGATACGGCGAACCTGTTCGAGGACGAACAGCGCTTCACCAATGCCAATGCGGTGAAGGGCGTGCCCTAGGGCAAAGATATGGTCGCGCCGTCTGGTTCGGCATAAACTACAAATACTGACCGTGTGAGGCCGCCGTCCACACCGGCGGCCTTTTCGTCGCCCCTCGATAGGGGCTATTCCACAGGCAGCAAGGCCTGATATGTGGGCGGGTAGCGGCCCGACCGCCCCGGCGCGAGCCCGGATTGGACACAAAGACGGGCGTTACGGGTAGGTCATCGAGGGGTTGCAACACGGCGGCCAGATCCAGCCGTTCGACCAGTCTGCGCGTGATGAAGGGCGGCAGGCGGCCCCCCCAAAGCACTATGGCCTCCGGGCCAAAAAAGCGGCTGATGCGCGCAAGATCAGGGGCCAGTTGTTGCGCGGCGCGACCATCTATGCTTCTGAAATTAAGTTTTCAGCCAGCTCACTTTCATCCGTCAATGAAGGTCTAGCGTTTTGTCTATCGTCATATTGCCGCTGTTGCTACACGTTTTCCAGTGACCGTTTACAGGATTATTTCGATATTTGCCAAATCCACCATAGGTGCTTCCAGAAAGTTTGTTCATTGGGCGGGGGATTCATCCTTTTGTCTCAGTCGCTTGATCAAAATAAAAGATAACAGGCAGGCCGAAATCGGCATTATGATCGTGGTGATAATTAGAGCTGACGTTTGCGTGCAGCCCATCGCCATACCCAGATTTATCCCGCTGGTGAATATCTCACTTCCGACGCCATTGGCCGCTTTGAGGAGGGCGAGGAAGACGCCGAAGGGCAGGGCCAGCGACAGGCCGTCGCGGGCCGCAGCGGCATGGACGAAGGTCGAAAGCATGGCCCACAGGCACATGCCGATCCCCGCTTCGGCTCCGCCGATCAGCAACAGGAGCGGCGGCAGGGCAGGTGACAATCCGCTCATCGTGACCGCGGTAAGCACGAAAGCCAGGCCAAGAGCCGCATATGAAAGTCGGAACACTGCGTGCAGCGAGGGCAGTCGGGAGACTGCGAACTGCACGCCGACCAGCACGGCGACCTTGCCGATCGTTATATAGATCAGAGCGTCCCCCGACCATGAGGCATTGAGGAGCACGGTCTTGCCTAGAAAGGGCAAGCCTTTGTAAAACAGGGTGATGATGCCGGCGTGCAGCGAGGCAAGCACACAGAGTGTCTGAAAGGTCTTATCGCGAAAGAGCCGGCGAATGGTCGAGAGAAGGCCGATCTTCACCCCGGTGTCGCTCAACCTGATCCGGCTTTGGGGCAGCAGCGCGGATTGGCTTACCATAACCAGATAAAGGGTTGCCCCTAAGGCCGCGACGTTCACAAAGGCCGCAAGTTGCTGTTCGGGCGGGCTGGCGAGGGCGTATTTGAATCCCAACCCGACACCGATACTGCCGGTGGCGCTGAAGATCAGCCGCAGAGCCGAAACGGATGATGCGCCCTGTGAGGTGGTGGACATGTTGGCCAGCATGGAATTGTGCGCCACATCGCACAGCGTATAGCCGGTGCGGCAGAGGAGGCACAGCATCCCGACCCACAAGGCCTGAGGCGGGACCTGCGGGTTGCTGCCGTAAAAGATCAAAAAAAACGACGCCGCACAGAGGGGGGCGCCAGACAGAAGAAAGTAACGGAAGACGTGCCGGTTGTTCACCCGGTCTGCCCCGTAGCTAAGGAGAAGGTTGGACGCCCCGTCCCAGAGCAGGGACAGCATGAGGATATGACCCGCGACCGAGAGCGGCAGCCCCAGAACCGTGCTGAGATAGTAGAGCAGTACGCTGTCGAAGGTGGCCCACACCCAGCTCTTGCCCATATTGCCGGACGCATAGATGAACCGCTCGCGAAAGGGTGGCGAAGAAGCGGGCGAGAAAGTCGGCATAGACGCAGCCTTGTCAGCAGACGAAACAGGACATACACAGATAATTATTTTCGGTTTAGGAATTAAGTCACACCCATGCAAGCGCCACGCATCCGACCGATAATTCTGTCTGAGCTGCAAAAGCGCATCATCTGGCATATTCGCATCTACGGCCCCACATCGCGCTCGCAGCTGTCGGCTGCACTGGGGCAAAGCCACGCGGCGACCACGCGTCTGTCAAAAGAATTGATTTCTCTGGGTCTAATCGAGGAGGCCAGTAGCGAACCGCTGGCGTCGAGAGGGCGTCCGATGGTGCCCCTGCGCATTTCCGGGCAGGGGGCCTATGCGGCGGGAGCGACCTGCCACCCAGGATGGGTCGAGGTGGTTCTGGTCGATTTCGCCGGTCAGCTCCTGGCCCGACTAGATCAGCCGTTTGACAGCAAGGATCCGGTCGAGTTTGCCCGTGTGGTCGAAACCTGTCTTTCGAAACTCGCAGCAAAGATCGGCCTGACCCAAAGGCGCTTCCTCGGTCTGGGTATTGCCGTGCCGGGTCCTATTGTCGGACCGATGGAACGTCGCGCGGTCGTGCAGTGGCTGGAGGGCTGGCGCGATATTTCTTTGGAAGAGGTGTTTAATTATAGTCTCAGTGTGCCGGTGTGGATCGAAAACGATGCGACGGCGGCCGCCTTGGCCGAATATTATCAGGAAAATATCGTTCAGCGCTTCAGTTCCGCACTGGTTTTCTTTCTGGGACATGGGATTGGGGGAGGGATCATCGCTGAGCGCGAGCTTTATCGGGGCGAATACGGTAATGCCGGGGAGGTGGGACGCCTGTTTCCCGGTATGTTGGAAGAGCGTCCATCCGGTATCGACCTGATCCGCTTTCTCAACCGTAAGGGCATCCCCATCAATGACCTGCGCGCCATAGACAGCCTTATGGACGCCCATCGCCCCCTGTTCGAGACGTGGATGGACCGTGTGGCCGAGCAGTTGAAACTTGCTGTGGCCTGCGGCACGGCCTGGATGGACCCCGGGGCGATCGTCATTTCCGGGGCCCTGCCTGAGGCCATCCTTTCAGGCTTGGCTAAGCGACTGGTTAATTGGGAGGATAATCATTATCCCGGTCAAATGCCTCGGATATTTGCCTCCTCAATCGGCAGTCTGGCTGTCTGTATCGGGGCGGGGCTGGTCCCCATCCACGCGGTGAGTAGCCATAAATGGCTGTGAATCCCTAGTCGATTTATTTTCAAAAAAATAAATAAATGTGTCGCGCACCCTCTTCATAAGCGCTCTCAGGTTCCCGGATTGCCGGGAAAAGCAACCATCTGAGGGGTTATCAAGATGAAGACCAGTCTATTGACACGGCCGGGGCTCATGGCGCTCGTATGGGCCACCAGCGCTTTCGCGGCCCAGGCGCAGACGTCGGCCGAAACCGGAGCGGACAAGGCCAAGGACGATGTGGCTGAAGTCGTCGTTACCGGTATCAAGCGCTCGAACCTGAAGGCCATCAATTCCAAGCTCGGCTATCGCGGAGTCTCCGACGTGGTCAGCGCCAATGAGGTACAGGCCCTGCCGGACCTGACCATCGTCGAAGCGCTGCGCCGCGTGCCGGGTCTGGCCGCCCTGCCGACCACGGACAACGAGCATCCGCGCGACGAAGCGGCCACGCCGGTGATCCGCGGTCTGGGGGCCGCTTACAACAATGTGACCGTCGATGGTATGCCGCTCGCGTCGCCCGGTACGCCGAACGCCAATCTCGGCTCGAACGGCCGCGGCGTTCGTCTCGATCTCCTGCCCTCTTCGATGATCAGCGAAATGCGCGTCATCAAGACCTTTGGCGCCGATCTCGACCCCAATGCCATCGGCGGAGCCGTCGATCTGCGTACGCGGTCGGCCTTTGAGCGCGGCGGCAAGCCCTTCCTGACTACCGAAGCCTCGCTGGGCGGCGCCAATGATGTGGGCAAGCCCAATGATCAGGAGCGTATTGGCGCGCGTCTGGTTTCGACCGGCAGCCTGACCTTCGGTTCGGCCAAACAGTTTGGTGTGGTGGTTTCCGCCAACTATCAAAAGCTTGAAACCTTCACCAACACCCACATGACCACCGATACGGTGCATTATGGATTTTATAATTCAGCGGGCGTTTTACAATCAGGCATTAATCTGGGTAGCGGCATCGCTGTGCCGCAGCAGGACAAATACTGGTACGTTCAAAACAGCCGCGAACGCGCGGGTCTGACCACCAAGCTGGAAGGGCGCTTCAGCGACACCTTCTATGCTTTCGCGACCCTGGGCTATTACCGCTTCCGCGACACCATGGCGCGCAACGAACTGCTTATCGACCCGCGCAACCGCGGCACGGTCCAGAATCTGACGCCGACCTCCGGCCGCTATCCCGCGGCCACCATCGAAGTCGGCTATTCGGTCCAGAAAATGACCAATGCCACGGCGCTGGCGCAGGGTGGCTTTGACTGGACGCTGCCCGACGATCAGCTTCTGAGCGGGCGTGTGTCCCTTTCGCGCGCCACCTATCGCGAGCCGATCAGCATGGTGAAGTTCATCACCGGCCTGACCTATAATGCGCCGGGCGCGGGGACGACCATCACGCCCATGCCGTCCCTTGGCTTCAACTATGATACCTCCGGCCTAAATGCCAGTTTCGACGTCGATCCGACGGTTTTTTATAACCTGAACAACTATCAGGGTTTCTATTACCGTCCGAACTACAAGCGCTCGGCCAGCAATAACGTCAACAGCGTGAAGCTGGACTACACCCGCCATCTGGGACGTGACGATCAGGGTTTCGGCTTTGGCGCAGGGGTGACCTATACCGAGAGCCAGGTCGAGTATAACGTCTATCGCGACGAATATACGCCCAATAATACGCTGACCAGCCCGCTTACCCTGGCGAGCGTCACCGGGCACAATGGCGCGCCGCTGATGTATAGCAATGGCAAGCTGAACCTGCTGACCATTGATCCGCAACGCGCCTGGGCCGCCTTCTACAGCCATGCCGCCAGCGAATTCACCCGCACCAATCAGGACGCCTTCAGCAATCAGGATAATTTCGATCTGACCGAAAAGAATGCGGGCCTTTATGGCCTCGTTGCTTACAATGCCGACCGTCTGCGCACGCAGTTCGGCCTGCGTTACGACAGCGTCGATCTGGACAGTGCCGGGCGTCAGCGTATCAACGGCGTGTGGAAGGACCGCAAGGCCAATTCCAGCTACGACTTCGTGCTGCCGTCGGCCTTGATCAGCTATGATCTCACCGATCGCATCGACGTGCGCTTCGGTGCCAGCCAGACGATTGGCCGCCCCAGCTACGACGCCTATGCCGCCCGCAGTGCCATCAACTTCGTGGCCTCCACGGATCAGGGCAATCCCAATGCGCTGGGAGTCACGGTTACTATCGGCAATCCGGATATCAAGCCGCGCCTGTCGAACAATGTGGATCTGGCCTTTAACTGGAAGCTCAATAACCGCGACGGCGGTCTCGTCTCTCTGGCTCTGTTCAACAAGGATATCCAGGACGAAATTTTCAGCGCTACGACCTTCGGCTATACCTATGAAGGCGTGACCTACGTCAATGCGGCGGTTAGCCGTCCGATCAATGCCACCTCGGCTTCGGTGCGCGGCGTCGAGTTGGCGGCGACCATGAACTCGCTGGAACAATTGCACCCGGTCCTGCGCCCGGTGGGCTTCAGCGCCAACTGGTCGGTGATGGAAGGGTCGATGGACGTCCTGCAGGCGAGTGGCACCCAGCGCCGCCTGAAGGGGCTGGTCGGTCAGTCCAACTCGATCGTCAATGCCTCGGTTTTCTACAGCCACGACGGTCTGGAACTGCGCGCGGCCTATAACAAACAGGGCAAGGCCTTGCGCTCCATCGTGCCGGACATTTTCTGGCAGGACATGTACTGGGCCCCGCGTGAACAGGTCGATCTGCAGGCCAGCTACAAGGTCCGCAATGGCGTCACCGTCTTCGCTCAAGCCTCCAATGTCGGCCATGAGCGCATGACCAGCCTGACAGGGCCGGGAAAGAACCTGCTGAAAGACACCTATTCCGTGCCGACCATCTACTGGATCGGTCTCCGCTTCACCCCATCCTTCTAAAGTTCGAACCTGTATCCCCAAAAGGGTCGTCATCAAAGCGGAATGACCGGAAGTTTCGCGTCATTCCGCTCTGACATTTTCATTTATTGCGTTGTTATCCGGAAGCTATCCTTATGTATCGTACCCAGACCCTTGTCTATGCTCTTAGTGCGGCTTTGGCCTTTCCGGCCTTGGCCGCGACCCCGGTCGAGCTGATCCGTCAGAAGCTGGACAATCCGGATGCCGGGGTTTTTGTGGTCGCCCATCGCGCCTGTCACAACGCGGTCCCTTCTGCCGGTCTCGACGAAGCGCCGGAAAATTCGCGACTGGCGCTGGAACACTGCGTAAGGTTGGGGGTTGATATGGCCGAGGTCGATGTCCGGCGGACAAAGGACGGCCAACTGGTCATCCTGCACGATGCGACTCTGGACCGTACCACCAATGGCTCGGGCAAGCTGGCCGACAAGACCCTGTCGGAGGTGCTCAGCCTGCGCTTGCGCCAGAACTTTGGCGGCGAGATATCGCCGACCCTGACCGATGAGCGTGTCCTGACACTGGCCGAGGTACTGGCGGCGGCCCGGGGGCGCATCATGCTCAATCTCGACATCAAGGAAGACATCTACCCGCAGGTCATCGCCGAGGTCGAAGCCGCAGGTATGTCGGATCAGGTGCTCGTCAAGAAGCTGGCCAAGACTTTGGGGACGCCGCTGGTCGAAGATCCGTTGTATGCGAAGACGCCCTTCATGCCCATCGTCGGGCACTGGCGCTCCGATCCCGGTGGCGATGCCATCGAAGCGGTGGCGCGTCAGCAGCTGAGCGGTCCCAAAAAGCCGGTCGGCATCGAGCTGGTCTTCACCACTCAGGCCGAGTTCGAGGCCATTGCGGCCGAAACCAAAGCGCACAAGGTCAGGCTTTGGGCCAACACGCTGACCTCGGTCGGCGTGATCAGCGTAATCGGTCACGGCGGCGACCTTGACGCCCTGCGCGACGGCGGTCGCACCTGGAAAGCTATGATCACAAAAGGTGTTAATACGATCCAGACCGACGAACCTGGCCCTCTTATTGAGATGCTTGGCGGTCAATGAGTCGATCATAAATCATTTGTCGAATAGATTGGAGGGACCACTTCTGCTGCCCGAAGTTTCTACCGTCCGCTAGAGCGATGTGCGGAAAAGTGTGAGCGGTTTTCCGCAAAAACATCGCGACAAAACAAAAATTTAGAGCAAAATGGCGATTCAGCTTAAAGTCATTTCGCTCTAATTGGTAGGGTTTTAGAGCCCGCAACGTCTTCTTCGGGCACATTTCGGCCCGCCACGCTTGAGCCAAATAGGTTTGAGGGGCTATGCAATCGAAGGACGTTTCCTTCTATGTGCAGACTGAGTTTATACCAAGGGTTATTAAAAATGACGGTTGGTATGCCCTTCTAGACTGTCTCATCTCTCTGATGCATATGAGACAGTCTCGGTATTATAAGGCCACCATCCATACTGCGGCCTTGTTATTCAAGATAAAACTGCCGTTCAAAGGCGAACATGTCCTTGAAAACGCAGAATTCCGGCGCGCCCAGCGCGATGACGGGGGCGGCTTTTGACAAGGTGGTGCGCCATTGCCGGTGGGCGCGGTCAAATGCCTTAGCCTGTTCAGGCGTAAGGGGCTTGATCCAGTAGGCCAGCGAGATGTGAAAGCCATAGGTGTCCGGATCACTGATACGGATGCCGGTGGCCTCGGACAGGCGGCGGCGCAGGTCGCGCAGCTGTTGCGACTGGGCGGCATCGACCGGCAGCAAGGGCAGGGTTATGGCCCCGCCTTCGGGGGCCGGTGCTTCCAGATCGACCTTCATACGGATAGGCAGGTTCAGACCAGAGCGAAAACCTTTGAGGCGTTCGGCCATCAGGCGATGACAGGCCTCAAGCGGCAGGTCGCTGGGCACGCCCTGCGGCCATTGGCCGGGCTTGCCCCGGCCCTGATCATTCGCCCCGCCAAAGATCGTCATATGATAGCTGGACGGCGGCAACAGGGTGGCGTTTGCCAGGAAGGGGTAATCCGACGCATTGCGATAGATGTCGAGCAGGGCGTTAAACGCCGCACTGTCGGCGCCCTGCTGCGGCAAATGGCAGATGAGGGTATTGCCGGCAAAGCCGCGGACGCGGCCATCTGCCATGAATTTGCGCCCCCCGTCCACAGCCGGCGCAACCGCGGCAGCCGCTTTCAGAAATGAGGCGGAAGCGGCCGCCGTGACACCGAAGAGGACACCGCGGCGCGACTGACCTGATAAGCCGGTGGTGGGGCTGTATCCATTGGTCATGATCAGAAATCCTTGTGCAGGTTGATGCCGATATAACGCTGGTCGTCGCGCGGTACAAATCGCGTCACCCCCTGACCGAACTGTTGCAGATAGGGGGAGTAGGACGTATCGCCGAGATTTTTGCCGATCAGATTGATTTCAAACCCGCCAGCGGTGCGGTAGCTGAGGCTGGCATTCCACAGGGTGTAGGCAGGCGAGACCGTATCCGGGGTCTGGTTGATGCTGTACTGGGTGCGGCTGCGGTAGGTAACGTCGGCATTGATCAGGACATCAGTCGTGCCAAGAGACAGCAGACGGTAACTGGCACGGGCGACGCCCTTCCATTTCGGGGCAAAAGTCAGCACGCCGCCATCGACGAAGCACGATGAAGCCGCGCCGGGCGGGCAGAGGAAGTGCTCGATCTTGGCATCCGTATAGGCAAAAGACCCCGACAGGCTGAGTGCGTCGCTGGCGCGGGCGCTGACATCGCCTTCGACGCCGCGCGTGGACACCTTGCCCGCATTGATCAGGCGGGTAACCGATGAGCCATTATAGGTGTCGAAGAAGGGCACCTGATAATTGTCCACCTTCTGTTCAAAGACGGCGAAATTGGCCATTACGCGGCGGTCAAACAGGCGCGACTTCAGCCCCAGTTCCACCGCATCGGACAGTTCCGGTTTCAGAGCGATGGTGTCCTGCGGCAGGGTGCTGAAGGCGAGGCTGTAGGCCGGTCCCTTATAGCCGCGCGAATAGGTGACATAGAACATAGCCGAGGCGGACAGGTCGTACTGAAGCCCGGCGCGACTGGACATTTCGGTGGCGTCGGTCTGGCCTTCGCTGGCGTAGGGGGCCTGAATACCGGTCACCGCCACCGGTGAGGTGGAGATGCGGTTGAAGCGGTAGCTGACCTCATCATGAGTCAGGCGCAGCCCCAGAACCGCCCTCAGGGCAGGCGAAAAATGGTAGTTGCCCTCGGCGAAGAGGGCGGCACTGTCATTGGTGACGCCAAAGCGCGAGGTGCCCGAATGGGTGGTCGTCGAGGTGGCGCTGAGTATAGTCACAGTGCGCGTATAGACTTCGCTGTCTGTGCCACGGAACAGATAGACACCGGCCACATAGTCAAAGCGTCCCCCCTTGGGCGAGGCCAGCCGCAGTTCCTGCGACATTTGGTCGTAATGCAGATCGCCGCGGTCGTGCTGCTGAGGCAGGCCGATCACCGCGCCGGGCAGCTTGTCCTGATCCTGAAACTGCGTGTTTTTCCAGAAACGGTAGGCGGTGATCGAAGTCAGTGTAAAATCACCCAGACGCTTGTCGGCCTGAAGCGCGACGCCCCAGGTATCGTCCAGCGCATAGGTTGGGTAATTGATATTGACGTTGCGCGTCGTGTCGCTGACCTCGGCAGGGGCCACGGCTGTGGCAAAGGCGGGCGACGAGGTTACCGCATTGGTCGGATAAGCCAGCTTCACGGTGCGCGCGACAAGACCATTGGGGGCGGTCGTCTTGTTGTGCGAGAAATCCGCCGTCAGGGTGGTGGTCAGGCTGTCTGAGACGGTGAACAGCCATTTGGTACGCGCGCCGTAATTATCGTAGCCGTTGACCTTTTGGCCATTAAACACATTGCGCGCATTACCATCGAAGTGTGAGGCCGTGACATTCAGGCTGGCCGCCCACTTGCCGGGCATGATCGCGCCAGAAACGCCGCCGCGCACGCGCCATTCATTCCCTTCATAGAGGCCGAGATCTGTGTAGGCGCGGAACGCTTCGCCCGGCGTGCGCGTGACGATATTCAGAACGCCAGCCGAGGCGTTCTTACCGAACAGCGTCCCTTGCGGGCCGCGCAGCACTTCGATGCGTTCGACATCCAGCAGGTCCAGCGACGCCTGCCCCTGACGGCCCAGCACTACGCCGTCGATGACGGTGGAGACGGTGGGTTCAACGCCCGGCGAGGTCGAAGAGGTGCCCAGCCCGCGCAGAAACAGCGCCTGATCCTTATAGGAAGCCGCCTGACGGAAGTTGAATGACGGCACCTGAGACGAGATTTCGCGCAGCCCGTTCAGATTGGCGCGAGCGAGATCGTCGCCTTTCAGCACCGAGACCGCGACAGGTACTTTTTGCATCGACTCGGCCCGGCGCGTCGCCGTGACGATCACCTCGGTAGCGTCAGCCGGGTCCGTCTTATCCGGCGCGGTTTGCGCCATGGCCGATGCGGCACTGAGGCCGGCCAGGGCGGCGCTGAGGAAAAGGCGGTTACGCCAGTGAGAGCGGTGGTTGGTCATAACGGTCCCCTTGGAGCCACGCTCAAAATACACACAATGTGTAGAGTGAAGCGGGAAATTTTCGTGTCAGGCGCCAATTAACACACTTTAAGTGTATTTAATGTGACAAGGCACAAATAAAGTGTGTCTTTATATAAAATGGGGTATGAGGCCCTCATGCAGATCGATATCCCTTTGATTCCCGAGCTTGGCCGCAATGATCGGCGCGTTCTGGGCCTGTTGTTTCGCCATCGCGCCCTGACCCAGTCCGGGCTTGTCGAACAGACCCAACTGACGCAGCAGTCCGTTTCGCGCATTCTGGCGCGCTTAGGTGAGACAGGGTTGGTGGGCACGGGCGGGCGGGTCAGTGCCGAGGGCCGTCGGGGCTATCCCAGCACGGCATTGTCGCTGCGGCCTGAACACGGTTTCAGCCTCGGTATTGCCGTTCTGGCCGGTCGTGTATCCTTGGTCATTAGTGATTTTTCAGGCGCGACCCGTGCCCAGAAAGGGCTGTCGCTCAATCCGGTGGGGGTGTCGCGCACGCTGGACGCGGTGGATGAAGCGCTCGATGAACTCTGCGGTTCGGTCGGCTACGCGCGTTCGCAGCTAACCGGTATAGGAATCGCCGTTTCGGGCTCCTTCATCGCGGGCGGCGGGTTCAACACGCCCACCTATCTCGAGGAATGGGCCGGGATAGATGTCGAGCGGCTGTTCGCTGACCGCTTTGGTGTGATCGCCCTTGCTGATAATGACGGCAATGCCGCTGCCGTGGCCGAAAGCCAGTTTGGCGTCGGGCGCTGGGCCGACAGCTTTGCCTATCTGTATATTTCAGCAGGCGTCGGGGGCGGGGTCATCCTTGACGGCGAGCCGTGGCGGGGGCGGCACGGCAATGCCGGTGAATTTGCCGGCGGCCTGCCGCCACACATCTTTCCATTTCCTAATCTGGAGCTGTTGCGGCAACTGGTGGTGCGTGAGGGAGAGGCCTTCGACACGGTCGATGCGATGGTGCAGGGATTTAACGCCGACTGGCCCGCAATTGAAGAATGGATCGCGCGCGTGAAGGATTCTCTGTCCATTATCGCTTCGAACGCCACGGCCATACTGGATGTGGACGCTATCGTTCTGGGCGGGCAGATGCCTACAGAGCTGGCGCATCGCGTCATTCCGCACATCGAGCTGTTCGATCAGAAACGCCGCAGCGTGCCGCGACCGGTGGCGCGCATCGTTCCGGCCGAAGCCTCCGGGGAGGTCGCGGCTATCGGCGCCAGCCTTCTGCCGCTGAAGCGATTGTTTTTTGGAGCGGAATGAAATCAGCGTGTCGGCAGCCTGCTCGGGGCCCCTACGTAGATGGGGTTTGCAGCGACAGCCTGCGCAGACGTAAGGAAATGAGCGCAACGGCCAAAGCCCCGGCGAGCGAGGGCAGCACCATCAGGGCGACGATAGCGTCGCCGCCCTGACCAGCGGCGCGATAAGGAATGCGTTCCAGTCCCATCCCCACCGCGTAGACGGCGGCGGCCTGTGCCAGCTTGGCCCCAAAGGTGAACAGGCCAAACCATTTGGTGGCCTGAGCCGCGTCGGACGCCACGGCCTTGGCGAACAGCCCCCAGGTGTACATGGAGACACCCCCGCCAGCGGCCCCATAGAGGAGGCCAATGCTCAGGGTGAGGGGCGGGGTCAGACGGCTCAGGGTAAAAAAGGCCACGCAGGCGGCGGCCAGAAACAGGGCGGTAAGGGTATATAGGGTTTCCGGTGTCTGACGACGGGTCAGCCACGCCCACAGCGGCTGACTGAGCAGCTTGCCCAGCGCCACAAAGGTCATGAAGCCCAACGCTGACACGGCGTCCGGCGCTGCATAGGCGGTGAAATAGGGTTCCAGCTTGTCGAAAAAAGGGCCGGTGGCCGAAACGCACACCATGGCCGCGATAAGATAAAGATAGGCCGGGCTGGGCCCTGCACCTGCCGTGAGAGCCAAGCGGGCGGGCGGGACCGGTGTGTGTGGTGAGACCATGACTTCGCCGGCGTGGTGCCGCGACAGCAGGAAGGCAAAACCGCAAGACAGGGTCACGAGGGCCAGAGAGATCAGAAAGAAGTCCGGGCCTGACACCACGCTGATCTTCCCCATATGGTGAAGGCCTGTGTGCCGCACCCACGAGGCTGTGACGCCGGTCAGAAACAGGGTCGCCGCGCCGCTGGCGATATAGCGGATGGAGGCCAGACCGAAACGGTCCGAGTCCGAAGACGAAGCTAGGGCGAAATAGGTGTTATGCGGCACGTCGTAGAGGGCATAGGCGATGCGAAACGCCATCAGGGCGGCGATGGTGTAGATAAGGCGCGCCTCCTGCGGCATGCGACCAGCATAGGTGAAGAGGACGAAGCACAGCCCGGCCAGCAGGCTGCCGTAGAATTGAGCCCGCGCCGCTGCGGCGGCGTGGGAGACAAAGCGCGTCATCAGACGACCGATCACCAGGTCCGCTATGGCATTGAGCACAAGTGAAGCGCCGATAATGCTACCGGCGACATCCGCAGCGAGGCCCACGGCTTCGGTCAGGAAAAAGATGAACAACAGGCTGGAGGCGTTCCACAACAAGGCCTTGCCAAAGCTGGCCAGACCATAGGCAAGCTTCAGACGCGACGGCGAGGGCATGTTGGCAAGTTTCACAGGCTAAGCATAGAGGCCGTTGCGCACACCGATATGACAGGGCTTAAAACAGTTCGGTTTTGAACACCCGCAGCTTGAGCGGTACGGCGGCGGCCCCTAAAGCGGTGGCGTCGCCGGTGACTTCTGAGGGAACGACGCGCGGCTGAGGCCGGTCAAAACCGCGCCGCGGCGCATGGCGCAAATCCACGCGCTCGATCATGCGTTCGGCCAGGGCGCGTGGCACGCGGCCCCCGATGACGATGGCCTGCGGATCAACGATAGCGGCGCAGGCCGAACAGGCCAGAGACAGGGAGTCGCTGATACGATTTAGCCAGTCATTGACCGCAGGCGAGTGGATATTCAGCGCGTTAAGCATGTCGCCTATGGTGTCGTATTCCTCGTCCCGGCGCGCGAAGCAGTGGCGCAGCAGTTCCAGTGTGGGGGGCGTGTAAACAAATTTGGGCAGGGAGCCGGCAAATTCTCCGGCATTGCCATGCACACCGCGCATCAGTTGCCCGTTAATCACCAGCCCGCCTCCAAAGCCGGTGGCGATATACATATAGGCAAAGGTGCGCGCCCAGCGGCCAATGCCAACCAGACTTTCGCCAGCGGCAGCGACATTGCCGTCATTATCGGCCCAGGCGGGCAGACCAAAGGTCTCTTCGAAGATTTCGGCCACATCGACACCGGCCCACTCATCAAGGCTGCGTGGACCATTGAAGCGTCGCCCGTCCTCCAGCGCAAACCCGGTAATGCCGATGCCGATGCCGATGACCCGTCGGGGGCTGATGGCTGCGTCAGCGCAGAGATCGGCAAAGGCCTGCTGCACGCCGTCCAGTACGCCTTCGCGCGACATGACCGGCGGGGTGAAGCGCCGATAGCCGCGATCCTGCCCGGCAAGGTCCATCAGCAGGACAGAGACGGCGTCGGCCATGATGGACACGCCCAGCGTAAAAAGGTGATCGGGATTCAGCGACAGGGCCGTACCCGGCGGTCCCCGGCGTCCCGAAGCCACGCGGTCCCCGGCGAGCAGGAAGCCCTGTTCGATCAGGTCGCCTACCGTACGCGACACGGTCTGCTGTTTGAGGCCGGTGTGCGCCACGATGTCGGCCTGCGTGGTGGCCTGACGGCTCTGGACCAGACTGAGTATGCGGCGTTCAGTGGCGGAGGTCGGCAGCAACGGATCGGTCAGGGCAAGCATTAAGAGTCCAGTCAAACGGCGGTCGGGTCATAGGGCAATCTCACAGCCAGATAGCTTGGCGTTGCGGGGGCTGCAAGATAAATGCGGCGTCGCATTTATAACACACGATGCGTCAATATAAAGCAAAACCCTTCTTTAAATTACGCATAATGGGTTTAAATTCCGCTATAAATGCCCGAAATCGGGAATCATATCCGGAAATTCCAGTTCAAATGTCATAAATAATACGCATAATGGGTTTAATTGCCCCGTCATCGCAATTCGGGTGCTGGAGGCTGATTATGTGTAAATCCCAACTAGGTCTGGGCGTTTCGACCCTGACCCTGGCTATGATGGCTACGGGCCTTGTGTCCGCTCACGCGCAGGAAGCGCCTGCGGCTGAGCCGGTGCAGGAAGTGGTTGTGACGGGCTTTCGCCTGCAAAACCGTCAGCTCATGATCCTGAAGGACGCCGATGAGCGCATCGCCGAGTTCATGACCGGCGACGAACTGGGGCAGCAGCCCGATTACAATATCTCGGATTCTTTCCGCCGCATGCCGGGCGTGCAGACCGAGTTCGATGAGGACGAAGGCCGCTTTGTCGGCATTCGCGGCCTTGACCCCAACTTCACCGTCGGTTCGTTCGATGGTTCGACCATCGCCACTTCCGAACGCGGCAACCGTCAGCTCAATCTGGAGTCCGTGCCGACCTCGGCGGTGAAGCGCCTGGAGGTGTTCAAGTCGCGCACGCCGGACATGGAAGGCAATGCCATTGGCGGTACGCTCAATCTGATCACCCGTTCAGCCTTTGACCGCAAGGGGCTCTATTGGGTCGGCAGCGCCTTTGTCGGCACCAGCGACAGCCAGAAGGTGCCCGGCAAGGGCTATGGCCGCAGCAGCGACGACGGGGCCAATTTCCGTTTCGACGGCACGGTTTCGACGACCTTCGGCAGCCAAGATCAGTTCGGCGTCCTGTTCACCGGGGCCTTCTCGCGCAAGCGCCGCGATCAGGAGCGCTTCGTCCCCGGCAGCTACAGTCTGACCAACGGCGTCCCGGTGCAGTCGGCGCATCTGTGGTCGAGCTACCCCAACTCGGTCGATCGCTACGGCGGCACGCTGAAACTGGAATGGCGTCCCTCTGAGACGCTGAAGACCGCCCTGACCACGACCTACTATATTCAGGCCGATAACGAACTGCGCCATTCGCATCAGTTGACGCGCGGGACGGTTTCGACCGACACGGCCCTGACCTCCGGCAACAAGGCGCGCGTGACGACCGCCGGCGGCTTCGTCCGGTTCAACGACTTCCCCATCGACAAGCCGCTGACCATTGTGCAGGCCAGCGCCGACTGGACTCCGGACGATCGTAACATTGTCAAGTTCCGCGCCGCCTATTCGGAAGCCTCCTTCGTCGAAGCCTCCAACCAGTTGCAGTACAATCTCGCCACCTCGGCGGCTAATGCCTATAATTACGCGATCAATGACGGCATCCCGACGGCGGTGCTGGATAACCCGACGACCTTCCTCACCCCGTTCAATTACAAGTTCAACAGCTACACCCCCTACGAGGACGACAGCGACGAATATATCACCGAGGCTTCGCTCGACTGGCGCTTCAATATGGAGCGTGGGGATCACGGCTGGGGCTTCGGGGCCGGGGCCAAGACGCGCGATCTGACGCGCGATTTTGACCGCTATCAGGACGTTTACGCCCTGGCGGCGGGCCAGACCTCGACGCTGGAGGATGTTCTGATGCCGGCCGACTACACCTCGGTCAATGCCACGACGCGCCAGTTGTTTATTGATTTCGACAAGTTTCAGGCGGATCGCCGCGCCAATCCGACGAAGTTTGTCCTCAACACCGCCACCACGGCGCTCAACCGCATCAGCAACGACTATGTGGTGACCGAAGGCGTCGATGCGCTTTACGTGCAACTGCGCCACGCCGGTGAACGCCACAGCCTGATCTTTGGCGGCCGCTACGAGGATACGGCGACCGAAGTGAATGGTTATCGCGTCAATGGCAACACGGTCACGCCGCTGACTCGCAAGGGCACGTACGACAACTTCCTGCCCTCGGTGGTCTTTAGCTATACCATCCTCCCGAACCTTAAGTTCCGCACGGCCTATTTCGAGGCCATCGGTCGCGCCAACCCTTCCGATCTTGGCACCAATGAAAGTCTCAATGCGAGCAGTCTCACGCTGACACGCGGCAATCCCGACCTGAAGCCGCGCAAGGCCAAAAACTACGATGCAGCTCTGGAAATCTACTTCCCCAACAAGGCGGGCATGATTTCGGTCGCGGCCTTTGCCAAAGACCTGAAGGATGAAATTTATTCGATAACGCTGGGCAAGACGATCATTGACGGGGCCGAATATACGGTGACCCAGCCTCAGAACGTGGCCAATTCCACCATTTCCGGTCTGGAATTCAGCGTGATCAAGAACAATTTCGATGTCCTGCCGGGTCTGTTGAGGAACTTCGGGGCATCGGCCAACTATACCCGCCTGCATGGCCGTGCCGATCTTCCCAATGGCGTGCGTACCGACCGTCTCAACCGTCAGCCGGCGCATCAGGCCAATGTCGCGGTCTTCTACGAAGACGGCCCGCTGAAGGCGCGCGTCTCCTATGCCTATACAGGGGAGCGCTACACCTCCTTCTCAACGACGGACCCTTCGACCAACCGTTATGACAAGGCGTGGAAGCAGGTCGATTTTACCGCCCGCTATTCTCTGGGCCGCTATCAGATCATCGGCGAAATCCGTAACCTGACGGACCAGCATCGCGAAAACTACGATCAGTACGGTGTGCGTGACCTAAACTATTTCGGTCGCCAGTTCTGGCTGGGCGTCGCCTTCAAGCAATAGGCAGGCTGTGGACAGGCTTCGGCCTGTCCGTTTCTTTTTGTGAGTTCAACACATGAAATCTGTTCTTGCGGCGCTTCTGCTGCTGTCTATCCCTGCGGCGCTTCAGGCCGAACCCCTGCCGCCGCTCAGCCTCGAAGCCCCCGCCACGCCGCTGTTCGACGGCGTCCGTTATGAGAAGCGGGTGAGGGGCGGCGATGAGCCCATGGTGGCGCATATCGTGACGCTGAACCTGACGCGGGCGGGTTTGCACTTTGAGGTGACGCCGGGCGACCGCTCGAAAGGCATGGAACACGTCGCGCTGACGGCCAGCGAATATCAGCGCCGCTCCGGGGCGCAAATCGTGATCAATGCCAGCTACTTCCTGCCCTTTGCGGGTGGTAGCAAGGGGGCGGACGACTATTACCCCAAGAGCGGCGACCCGGTTAACGTCTCCGGTGCCGCCCTGTCGCATGGGCAGAGGGTCTCGCCGGTCGAGACCGACCTCGATATCCGCGTCAACTCTATCGTCTGTTTCAAGGCGGCGCAGGTGCTGATCCGCGAGGGTCAGGTCTGCCCGGCGGGGCAAACCGACGCCGTCGCTGCGGGGCCGCGCCTGCTCAGCGATCGGCACGTGCAGAGCTTTCTGGCCTTCGATAACAATTACGCCATGACCCGCGCCCCGCGCACCGCCATCGGTGTGTCGGCAGATGGCCACACCGCCTGGCTGGTGGTCGTCGATGGTCGCCAGAAGGGCTATAGCGAAGGGGCGACCCTCACAGAACTGACGGACCTGTTTGTGGCGCTCGGCGCGGCGGATGCTATCAATCTGGATGGCGGCGGTTCCTCGACCCTTGTCAGGGAGGGGGCCAACCACAAGCCGGATGTGCTGAACCGCCCCATCCATACGGGCATACCGGGGCGCGAGCGTCCGGTCGCCAATCACATTGCTGTCTATGCCCTGCCGTTGAAATGAGGCCTGATATGCGCGCTCTCGCCCTTGCCGCCCTGCTGACCTTGACGGTATCGCCCGTGGCCGCTCAATCGAGCGGCTTCCCGAAGCTGGAAGAGTGGACGCCGCCGGTGGTGCAGACCGGGACGGCCAAGTTGATCCGCGAATATCCTGCCCCGGAAGCCCGTCAGGGCGTGGCGGTCGATGGCCGCTACGTCTATGCGGTGGTCAATTCGATCATCGGCAAGTACGACAAGCAGAGCGGGGCGCTGATCGCCCGCTGGACCAGCCCGCGCAACGGGCCGATCCGCCACATCAATTCGTGCTATGCGGCCCATAACGAACTGTGGTGCGCCAATTCCAACTTCCCCGAAGTGCCTATGGGGTCTTCGGTCGAGGTGTTCGATGCCCGCACCATGACCCATAAACGCAGCCACGGTCTGGGGTTGCTGGACGAAGGCTCTCTGACCTTTTTCGAGCCCTATCGGGGCGGCTATATGGCGGGCTTTGCCCATTATGACGACAAGGGCGGCACGGGGTTCAAGAGCAGCCGCTACAGCGCCATCGTCACCTATGACGCGCAGTGGCGACGCACCGGCGGCTGGCTGATCCCTGACGCGGTTCAGGCGCGCATGGCCCCTAATGCGGCCTCCGGTGGCGGCATCGGCCCGGACGGCCTGCTTTATCTGCTGGGGCACGACCGCACCGAGCTTTATGTGCTGGCCAAGCCGCGTCTGGGGCCGGTTCTGATCCATCTGGCGACCATCGACATCGCCGCCGAGGGGCAGGCCTTCGTCTGGGACAAGACGGTCAAGGGCCGCCGGTTATATGCGATCAGCCGCCCCAAGGGCGTCATTCGGGCCTTTGATATTCCCGAGGTTCGCCTGGATCATCCGGACGCCCGAAGGTTTTAGGGTCTGCTACGAGAGGGCAATCCGATAGAGCGGTTTCCACTTTATCGAATTGCGCTCTAACGCGTTCGGCTATTTAAGGAGGCGCGTCTTCAGAGTGGTCACATCGGCGGCGCTGAGGCCCAGATCTTCGCGCACATAGCGGTCCCAGCCGCCTTCACGGGCTTCAATGGCGGCAAACGCGGCGTCGAGATAGCGCGCATCGACCCCCATCAGGGCCTGAACCACGTCCGGGGGCAGGCGACGGAAGGCGGCCATCATCGGGTCTTCCTTTTCACCCGCCTTGGGCATGTCCGGGGTGTAGTAGCGGTTGGACAGCAGATAGTCTTCGGTCACAGTGGCGCGCGGCACGCCCAGGATCGTCAGGATGAGCGCCGTGGCGACACCGGTGCGGTCCTTCCCCGCCGAGCAGTTATAGACCAGCGGGGTTTCACCGTCGATAATCAGGCGCATCAGGCGCTTGTACTGATCGGCAAACTTGAAAGGCGCATCGGCGT
Organism: Asticcacaulis sp. DW145; assembly: GCF_037101385.1. Classification (NCBI taxonomy): domain Bacteria; kingdom Pseudomonadati; phylum Pseudomonadota; class Alphaproteobacteria; order Caulobacterales; family Caulobacteraceae; genus Asticcacaulis; species Asticcacaulis sp. DW145. The sequence goes on from NZ_AP029024.1 coordinate 939,043, forward strand.
AGAAGCCCGCCATCATCGCGCGGGTGTCATCGGCGGTCACTGTGCCCTTCTGGAAAAAGGCCATGAACGGTGTCATGTCCATGTCGTAGTCCTGCGAATAGACCGCGACCTTCATGTCGGCGGGCCACACAGCCGGGGCGCTGGCGCGTTCCTGCGTGGCGCGGAAATCGACATTGGTCTTGATGCCCAGCGCCTTCAACTGCCCAAAGCCGGCTGGGGTGATGCGGTTCATGGCGGCCGAACGATAGAGGATGCCCCACTTCACTTCACGGCCATCGGCGGTTTTGTAGCCGCCAATGTCGCGGAAATTGTTGCTTCCTTCAATGGCGATCAAACGAGAGCGGGCTTCGACCGCAACCGGTGTGGAGGCTTGGGCCACGGCCTGCGGGGCCACAGCGGCGAAGAGGAGCGCGGCGCACAGACCTAAGGCGCGGACGGGTTTGGACATGGTTAGCTTTCGCAGATAGGTTTTGCAGGGAAAGGTGAACCGGGGCACGCAGGTGGCGCCCCGGCTGGATAGGGTTTAGAAGCTGATATTGGCTTCGATGCCGTAGGTGCGCGGCTCGTTATAGATGCCGTAGGTGCCCAGGGCGGCGTTGAAGTTACGCATGAAAACGTGCTTTTCGTTCGTCAGGTTGCGCGACCACAGTGACAGTTGCAGCGCGGTGTTCTGACCCGGCAGGGCGATATTGGCTAGAGCCAGACGGCCGTTGACGATCAGCGAATTGTCGCTGCGGGTCGGATCGGCGGAGCTGGTGTTCTGACCGCTGGCGCCATTGGCGTCGAGATGCGCCTTGAACAGGGCACTGCCAACGGGGCGGCTATAGTCCACCGTGACGCTATAGGCGTTTTTCGGCGCATACAGCGGATAGACCGCGACCAGCGGGTTGCCGGTGACGAAGGGGTTCGGAGCCTTGGGCAGGTGGGTCGAGTTGGTGGCGTAGGTGGCCCCCAGGATCAGGCCGCGCAACGGACGATAGGTGATATCGGCTTCGACGCCCTTCAGCTTGGCTGTACCCGCCGCATTGGTGGTTTCCAGCGTGCCGCGCGTATTGCCCGGAATGACGGCGTTGAAGTCGATCTGCGTGTCCTTATAGTCGCTGTCATAGGCAGCGAGGTTGAAGCGCAGGCTGCGGTCAAACCATTCCGACTTCAGGCCGATTTCGCGCGCCTCGACGCTTTCCGGACCGAAGGCGCGATAGGTCAGCGAGCGCGAATTGGCCCCGCCAGCCTTATAGCCCGTGCTCCATTTGGCGTAGAGATTGATATCGTCGGTCACGTCGTAGGCCAAGGTCACCATCGGATCGATACGGTCCCATTTGGCGTCCAGATGCTGGATGGCGGCCACGCCATTGACCACCGGTATGGCCCCGTTGACCTTGAGCAGTTCGCCCTGCTTTTTGTCCTCGGTATAGCGGGCCCCGATGGTGAGATGGGCCTTGCCGTCAAAGGCGTCGGGGGTCCAGGTCAGTTGCCCGAACAGACCAGCGCTGTCGGTTTTCGCCGTCGAGGCGCGATCAGGGAAGGGGGTGGCGTTCACCGGAGCCGGCAGGATGGTATAGCCCGTACCGGTGGCGTTCCATTGCAGCGTGTTGGGGGCCCAGGCGTCGTCGGCGACCGATTCATGGTAAAAGAAGGCGCCACCGACATAGTGGAATTGCGAGTTGTCGCCGATCAGCTGGATTTCCTGACTGTACTGACTCTGGTCGAAATTGGCGAGGCTGTAGCGGCTGAAATTGCCGTTGGGCGCGAAGACCGACAGGGCGGTTGAGCCGTTGTCGAACTGCGACTGCGTCAGCTTGCGATACGAACTGATGGATTTCAGCTTCAGGCCGTCCGACAGCTTCCAGTCAATGACCAGTGTATGGCCGCTGGTATTGCCGACGCTGTGCTGCAGTGGCACGCCGATCAGAGCGCTTTTGGCGCGGTCGGGCTGGGTCGGGGTCAACGGTGCCAGCGGCAGGCTGCCCTTGCTCAGGAGTTGCACATAATAGGGTGTGCTGGCATCGCGAGAGGCGTCGAAAGCATAATCCACACTGACGCTGTCGCTGGCCCGCCACAGGGCTTCAAGGCGCACGCCGCCCTTGTCATAGGCGTTGAAATCCGGCGCGCCGTCCAGCGGGTTCTTCACCGTGCCATCGCGCTTGGACAGGACCAGATCGGCCTTTACGCTGACATTGTCCATTTCCGGCAGGTTGAGGTGCGATTCGAGCTTGTAGCCATTGAAGTTCGACAGGCCGAACGTGGTGTTCATGCCATAGACGCCGGTGGGCTTTTTGGTCACGATGCTGATGGCGCCGCCTTCGGTATTGCGCCCGAACAGGGTGCCCTGCGGCCCTTTCAGCACTTCGACGCGCTCGATGTCGAGCAGCGCCATGCCGAGGCCCTGCGCACGGCCCATATAGACGCCATCGACATAGACGCCGACGCCCTGATCGCGGCTGGGCTGGTTGGCATCGCCCATGCTGCCGACGCCACGCATGCCGATGGTCAGGGCCGAGCTACGCGAGAAGAAAGGTGCGACGCGCAACGATGGAATGGCCCCATCGCCGAGATCTGCCAGAGACTGCACATGGCGGTTGCTGAAATCGTCCTTGTTCATCACCGAAATCGAAATCGGTGTCTTTTGCAGCCGGGTTTCGCGCTTTTGCGCCGTCACGACGATTTCCGGCAGGGCATCGGCAGGCGCTTCGGCGGCGGACGCTGCGGCCTCCGCATGGGACGCAGTAGCGTTCAGGCTCAGAAGGGCTAGGCTGCCCATGAGCGCGGTCTGTGCGGCAAGTCGCACGCGGTTAAAGGTAAAGACGGTCATGACTATCCCCAGCCAGAATGATTAATCTGACCGGTTGTTAGAACGTTTGTATGTAAAAATTTGAACGGTTATATAAAGGATTTGCAACGGCAGTACCCTGCGTGCGTTTCGCAAAACGTTGTGGCTTTTTGGCTGCAAACCGGTCTATAGACGGCGCATATAGGCGTAGGGTTGGCGTTGGAATGGCTATACGGGTTTTGGGTCAGGCTTTGCAGGGCCAAGAAGGCGGGGCGGGCGATTCCCCTAAGGGGTCGGCTGCGGAGCGTATGCTGCGGGCTGTAGGCGGGATGTGGCGCAGCCACGGTCGCGCACAGATGAGTGCGCGCCTCGTCGGGCAGAAGGCGGGCGTGCAAGCCTCTCAGATCAATTACTATTTTGGCGGGTTTGAACAGATGTTATGTTCGGCCCAGGCGCAAGCCATCGAAGCCGCCAGCCAGTGGTGCGAGGCGCGTCTGATGGATTTAACGCCACTGGACCTGTCCGCCGCGCAGGGAGAGTCCTTCGGACACATCCTGGCCGGACTGATCGAGGCGTGGTGCACGGAGGCGGCGGATCTGGCCTTTGCGTGGACCGAATGCCTGCTGCTGGCCGGGCGGAACCCTGGTTATGCCGATGCTGCGCGGCAGTGGCAGGCGCTGTGGACCCGTTTCTTTGATGCGTTGTGCGCCCGCGCCGGCCTTTCGGTTCACAGCGCGCTGATGCGGCACTTTTTTTACGGCGAGGCCTTCATGCACCGCCTGATCTGGCGACCGGCGCTGGATCGGGCCGTACTCGCGGAAAGCTGCGTGAGCTGGCTGCGCCTGTTGCTGAGCGGGGAGGCCGGGACCACGCCTCTGCGCGCCTGTGTACAGACCGAAGTTCATCGGTATACGCCGGGCGTTCTGGTGGCGGGGTCTGTGCAGGCCCAGATTGCCGAAGCGGCGGCCGATCTGGTCGAGCGCGACGGCGCGGCGGCGGTCACGCACCGGGCAGCGGCGGCGGCGGCGGGTCTGACCTTGGGGGCGACGACCTATCATTTCTCTTCCAGCGATGCGCTTCTGGGGGCGGCATGGGCGGCCATCTATGCCCGCCTGACCCGTCCGGATGCCAACGATACGGCGCCAACCTACGCAGAAGAAACGGTAAGTCGCGCCGAGTTCATGGCGGGGATGACGCATTTCTTCGATAATCCGCAGCAGCAGAACCACATGCGCGGTATGGAGGAACTGGTATCGCAGGCGGCGCGCGACCCGAGCCTGTCCGGCGTAGGGGCGATGATCCGCTATACGCGCGGTCAGACCACCTATCTGACACTCAGGCGTCTTCCGCGTGAGGGTGCGGCGGCAGACAGGCAGACGGCCGCGCTGGTTTCGACCTGGTTGCAGGGTCTGGGGCGCGATTTGCGTGGCATGACCTCTGCTGAGCGCACACAGGCGGTTCACCAGCACCTATCTCGGATACTGCATATACTGAAAGTGCCCGCATAAGTGCCACAGAGCCCCTACGCCTTAACGGGCTTGGCATTCGTCATAGCGAAAAAGACGCCCATTTCCGGATTGCTGGTCAGTTTGAACTGCCCCTCAATGGTCAGGGGCTTGTCGTTCCAGGCTACGGCCTTGAGGCTGCGCACCTCGATCACCTCATTGGGCTCGCCCGGAGGATGGAACAGGCACACCGGCGTGTTGATGCCGATTAGAAAATGCTTCGTCAGGTCCAGTCCATCGAGCGGAATGATGAAGCCTCGGACCTTCAGGGTTTGCCCGATCAGAGCCTTGACCTCGTCCGTCGGGGTCAGGCTGTAGAGGGCGGTTTTGGCGTGATAGCTGACCTTGCACTGGCGCAGCTTCACCCACAAAGGGTCGGATGACCGCGGCAGGGTGCGCTGAAAGGCACGCTCGCCGCTCAGTTCGCCATCGGTGGTCGAAGCCTTTTGTTCGCGCCAGGCCGCAAGGCTTAGGGCGGCAGGCAGGAAAAACATCAGGTCGCGGCGTCTCATGCGCGGAATCCTTCATCATCACGGGTCAGGGCAAGGCGCAGGGCGGGCACAAGCGCGCTCAGGCACGCGGTCAGCAGGGCCGCCCCATAGAGCCAGGGCCATTGATCAACGGGCAGGCCGGGGTGAGGAGACAGGCCATAGGCGCTCAGGACGTGGGTGAGAGCGGACTGTCCCAACAGGCTGAGCCCCACGCCCAGCACCAACGCCGCGTGGACGATCAGCAGCGCTTCGGCCAGACAGATCAGGCTAAGATCAAGAGAGGTCGCCCCCATAAACCGCAGCAGAGTGAGGTCACGCGCCCGGCGGTTCAGCGCCTGTACCAGCGACAGAGTCAGGACCAGCGCGCCAAAAGCGCCGATGGCTACAAACAGCCCTGTCGCGAAGTAGATGACCGGGTGCACGAGGCTGAGCAGCCGCGCCAGTTCCAGTTGCGGGCTGGCGGCCGACAGGGTGTCGCTCTGATTGATCAGGGCAGGGGCCGCGGCCAGTGCCACGGGAGAGGTGAAGCTGACCAGAACGGCATTGACATGATGACCGTCTGTGGCTTCGGCGTGGTCGTGATCGTCTGCGTCCGGGCCGTGCGCGTGGACCCACGCGATAGACCCCAGATCGGACAGCAGAAGGTGGTCGATAACGCCGCCCGTCGGGGCCAGGATGCCGGTGACGGTGTAGCGTGCGGCGTGCGCTTCGCCTTCACCGGCCAGTCCGTGACTGGAGCCCAGTGTCTGACCGAGGCGCAGATTCAGCGTCTTTGCGGCCTGCGCGCCGGCGACCATCTGCATCGGCTGCGCCCAGAGACGCCCCTGTGCCAGTCGGGCGTGATAGAAGCCGACGATGTCTGGTCGCGTCCAGACGATGCGGATGCCTTCGACGCTGTCCCCCAGCGCGATAGGTACACTGGCGCGGATATAGGGTTTGAGATCAGGCTCGGACAGGCGGGCTTCGATAGAATTCAGGGACACCAGACCGGGGGCGGGCGTCTGATGCAGGGCGCAGCACAGGCTGAGGTCGAGACCGGAGGCCTTGGGCCCGACCACCATGTCGGTTTCGGAAATGCGCGCCTTCACCGCTTCGGGCAGGGCGGTCTGGGCCCACAGGATCAGGATAAGCCCGGCCAGCCCGCAGGCCCCGATCAGCAGGGTCAGGGCGGTGGACCCCCAGCGGCGCCACAGGCCCGCCAGTACGAAACGCGCGAACATCATGTCAGCGCCCCCGTTACGACTTCGGCGACAGCGCCCAGACGCGCCTTCACCCGCGCATCGTGGGTGGCGACGATCAGCGCCGTGCCTTCGTCCTGCGCCAGATCGAGCAGCAGCGACAACATCGCTTCGGCATTGGTCTCATCCAGAGCCGCCGTCGGTTCATCAGCCAGTATCAGGGCCGGGGCATTCATCACCGCACGCGCCAGAGCCACGCGCTGGGCCTGACCCTGACTGAGGCGATCCGCGCGCCGGTGTGTCAGGGCCGATATGCCCAGCCGGTCGAGCAGGTGATGGGCACGCGCGACATCCAGCGGCAGGTGGGCGCTGGCGCGGGCCATCTGAAGATTGTCCATAACGCTAAGGGAGTCGATCAGGCGGTAGTCGGCGAAGACAAAGCCGATGCGCCGCCCGCGCAAACGCGCGCGATCTATGGCCTTGCTGGGCCAGAGGGGCTTGTCTTCCAACTGCACCGTACCGTTTACGGGCGCGATCAGTCCCGCCAGACAGAGGAGCAGCGAGGTCTTGCCTGCCCCGGACGGGCCGGTCAGGGCCAGGGTCTGACCGGCGCTCAAGTGCAGATCAGGGAGCCCGATAAGGGCGTCCCCACGTCGCACGGCCAGATTTTCTGCGCACAGGGGCATGTCACGCGGGCTCGCTCTGGCGTCCCCAGACGGGGAAGGGGTCAGGCAGTTTTGCCCAGCTTTTGGGGCCGCGTTGCCACTCGGCCGGGGTCAGCAGCGCCGCATCGAACATGGCGCTCAGCGCCGCCTGATCCATGCCCTTGCCGATCAGCACAATTTCCTGCCGCCGGTCGCCATGGGGGGCGCGCCACACCTGATCCAGAAAGGCGCGCGACTCCGGGTCGTTCGGGCGGCGGTTCGGCGGGATGGCCGCCCACCAGTAGCCGCCCCACTCATGAGTGGCCGCGGCCCCGGCCTGCGACCACGACCCCACATAGTCCATGCGCGAAGCCAGCCAGAAAAAGCCCTTTGAGCGCCACACACCCGGCCATTCTCGGTCGAGAACCGCCTTCAGCCGCGCCGGATGAAACGGACGGCGGGCGCGGTACACAAAGCTCGATATGCCGTATTCTTCGGTTTCGGGGACGGTGTTGAACTCCAGCGCCTGTCGCCAGCCGGCGGCCGACTGGGCGCGCTCCATATTGAACAGACCCGTGTTGAGTATGTCGCTTAGCGGCACCACGCCCTTTTCGGCATAGACGATGCGCGCCAGCGGATTGAACTGACGGCAGATGCCTTCGACGTCACGCCGCTGGTCGTCGGTGACGAGGTCGAGCTTGTTGAGCACAATAACATCCGCAAACTCTATCTGTTCGACCAGCAGATTGACCACGGTGCGGGTATCGTCTTCGCCGAGACTTTCGCCACGATCGGCCAGAAAATCGGAGGAGCCGTAATCGCGGTGGAAGTTGAATGTATCGACGACCGTGACCATGGTATCCACGCGGGCCAGATCGGCCAGAGACACGCCGCTTTCTTCAACGAAATCGAAGGTCGCCGCCACCGGCATGGGCTCGGCTATGCCCGTGCCTTCGATCAGCAGATAATCAAAGCGTCCGGATTGCGCCAGCACGCGCACCTCTTCCAGCAGGTCTTCGCGCAGGGTGCAGCAGATGCAGCCATTGGACATTTCGACCAGCTTTTCCTGCGTGCGTGACAGGTTGGCGTCACCGCCCCTGACCAGAGCGGCGTCTATATTGACCTCGCTCATATCATTGACGATCACCGCCACCCGCAGGCCTTCGCGATTGCGCAGGACGTGATTGAGGAGGGTCGTCTTACCGGCCCCCAGAAAACCAGACAGAACAGTCACGGGAAGTTTGGTCACGGGCGCCTCATGCGTGCTTGAATTTTGATATGTTATAATATAACGCAATCGGACCGCAACTGAAAAGGAGGCCTCATGTCGGCCGCGCGTAAAGTTTCCAAAAGCCGGACCCTTGATGCGCTGGCTATGGGACTGTCGAGTTTATGTGTGGCGCATTGCCTCGTGATGCCGCTGGTGTTTGCGGCCCTGCCGTTTCTGGGGGTGTTCAGTGACAACCCGCTCGTCCATCAGGTGCTGGTGGGGCTGGCCGCCCCGGTGAGCCTGTTTGCCCTGATCCGCTCCGGCGGCTGGCGACGGGCAGGGCTGAGCGCGATGGCCTTTGCGGGGTTGGGGCTGCTCAGCGTGGCGGCATTTTATGCGCCGGCCGAAGCCTGGGAAACGCCCCTGAGCGTCACGGGGGCGGCGCTGTTAGCGACCATGCACCTCTTCAATGCCCGCCTGCCGCATCAACACTAAACCGTTTCCGTCCTGAGGTTCGACACATGATCACCACCGAAATGACCCATGGCGACCCCATGCCACAGTTTCGCTCTGGCAGGCTTTGTGGTGGAAACCGGCAAGCCGATGATTTGGGAATTAAATCTTTAGAGCGGAATGCGGTTTACAGGCATTGACATTCCGCTCCAGATTCTTTGGTTGCAGCGTTTTCGGAAAAGCATCCTCATTTTGGATCTCGCCTGACGGCCTTTCCGCGTATCTTTCTAAGGATTGACAAACTCGCCCGTTTTGCCGTTCTTTGCCGCTTCTTCGGTCAGAACCACATCCTTGTGATCCACCACCCCGTCCTTATTGCGGTCGTGCAGGTCGAACATACGCAGACCCGAAGCGAGGTGTTCCGCCTGACTGATGGCGCCGTTCTTGTCGCTGTCGAGGACGCCGAATCGGACCTTGGCCTGACGCATCTGGCGTTGCTGTTCCTCCAGACGCTTTTCCGGGTCGCCGATGCGGCTGAGTCTGGCCATCAGGCGGCCTTCGTATTCACCGATATATTCGGCCTCGCTCAAGACTCCGTCTTCGTTGAAGTCGGCCTTGCGAAATTCGATGGCGCGACCGGCCTTGAATTCCTCAAGCGACACCTTGCCGTCGCCATTGAGGTCCTGTTCCTCGATAAAGGTCGAGGTGGAGTGTGAGGCGGCCAGTGCCGGGGCCGAGGCCGCGATGAGGGCGGTTATAAGAAGAGACGTTTTCATCTGGGTTATCCTTACAGAACAGGTTATTGGGGCAGGACTTCAAGGGTGAGGGTGGCGGTGTGGCTCAGCCACAGGTTCGCCTGACCTTCAGCGGGGCGGCGCACGCGCACCTGAAGGAGGTAGAGACCGGCGGTCTTCGGCGTGAAGGTAACCTCGCCCGCGTCATTGGTGCGCAACGTCTGTTCGCCAACCCTGGGCGTGGCATAGGTCTGGCCATCGGTGATGATGGTGACGCCTTGACCCGACAGACCCTGGCCATTTTCACGCACGCGTACGGTGAAGGGTTCACCCGCATAGGCGTCATAGGGCGCGGTAACGGGGAAGAGTTCGACGCCGTCGCTGCGAAAATCGGGACGACTGGGGCGACCATGTGTCACATAAACATCGGCGCGCGTAAGGCTCTGCACGTCGATCACGGTTTCGCCGGATCGGGCGGCATTGGGGCCTTCGAGAAAGTGCACCTCACCGTCGCGAAGGACGCCCTTGGCCACGCGGCCCTTACGCACGCCGGACGAGATCAGATAGGTGCCTTCGGCCTTTAGCGGCGCTTCGAGAAATACCGCGTCCTTCAGCGTCGCTGCCGGGGGGAGGGGGGTGTCGGTCCCGTCCGGCGCGATCATATGGAAGGCGTCCGACTTCATGGCCACGTCAGGACGCAGATCGCCGTCCGAGAAGGCCGCTTCGATCGTTACGTGGTCGCGCGGTGCCGGGACCGTAAAGGCCGCGGGCTTGAGATAGGGCGAATGCGCCAGGGCGGGCGCCGTCAATAAACCAAAGAAAAGCAACGGGGTAATGCCGATAAAGCGATAGGCGGTCATGTCGTGTGATCCCTGAAAGAGCCCTGTGGCCCGAAAGACATGAATCCAATAATGAGAATCATTATTATTTGCAAGTGGCTTGACGTCGCATCGCCTCAGGGTGTAGTCGGCGAGTAAATGAGAATTATTCGCAATTATGGACGTGGGGTCCATGGCGAATCTCAGCCGATTTTTTCTGAAAGGAAGTATGGGGATGTCACTCAAATCATACCGTCTGCCGGCCGTCAGTACTCTGGCGCTTAACGCCCTGATCCTGTCTGCCGCGCCGGTGCTGGCGCAGGAAGCGGACAAGACAGCCGACGCCACCACCCAGTTGTCGCTGGGGCGCATCGTCGTCTCGGCGGGCAAGGAAAAGGTCGCCACCGATACGCCGCAGTCGGTGACGGTGCTCGATCAGGAGGACCTCGAAAACGCGCAGGCCGGTACGGTGGGCGAACTTTTGGAAGGCGTAGCCGGGGTCGATGCGGCCGGAGGCGTCTCATCTCTGGGGCAGGGGCTGAACATCCGCGGCATGGGCACCGCCCTGTCAGAATCGGACAGCCGCGTGGTCTTCACGGTCGATGGCGTCACCAAGTTTTTTGAGGGCTACCGCATGGGCAGCCTGTTCACCGATACCGAACTGTACAAGCGCGTTGAGGTGCTGCGCGGGCCGTCCTCATCGACCGTCTATGGCTCCGGCGCGCTGGCCGGGACGGTCAACTTCACCACCAAGGACGCTTCGGACTTCCTGAGAGGCGATGATCGCTTCGCGGTGCGTCTGAAAGGCGGCTACGACAGCAACAGCGAGGGGACGCTGCTGTCGGCGACTCTGGCGGCCAAGCCGATGCCAAACCTCGACGTGCTGCTGGTCGCCAATAAGCGGGACTTCGGCAACTACACCGATGGCAATGGCAAGATCGTCAACCCGTCGCAAGCGGCAGGCGAGTCGGTGCTGCTCAAGGGCCGCTACTATATCGGCGGCGACCGCAAGCACAGCGTCTGGGCCTCAGCGCAGAAATGGAGCGACGATTCCTGGCAGATATATGATCAGCAGGCGGCCTTTACGACCAGTCAGGTACGCCGCAAGACCGACGACACCAACTATGTCATCGGTTACGACAACGCCTTTGAGGGCAATGACTGGCTGGACCTCAAGGCGCAGATCGCCTTCGACGAATCGAAAACGGATCAGCGCGACAACCAGTTTTCGCCTGCCGCGCTCGGCTATACCTCGCAGTACAGCTACAAGACCGTGCAGGCGAAGGTGGAGAACGTCTCGACCTTCACCACCGGTCCCGTCGAGCACTTCCTGACCGTCGGCGTGCAGACCTATCATCAGGAGCGCCGCAACCCGCGTTACAGCGCGACGGGCAGCCTGACCAATGGCGCGACCACCCACCCCGAAGGCGATATGAACCGCGTCAGCCTGTATGTGCAGGATGAAATCCTGATCGGGGATAAGCTGACGCTCATACCCGGTATCCGCTACGATAAGTCGAAGCTGAAACCGGGGGCGGGTACCTATGTGGTGGGCACGACCGGCGTGCCTTCCTCCGTCGAACTGGACGCTACCTCGCCCAAGCTGGCGGTGCTCTATACGCTGACGGATCAGGTCAAACTATTCGGTTCGCTGTCGCATACCGAGCGTCTGCCCGTGCTGGATGAGATCTACACGCGCGGTGCGGCCCAGACCATCAGCCTCAATCTCAAGCCGGAAGAGTCGGAAAACCGCGAGGTGGGCGCCAGCTATTCGAAGCGCGGTCTGTTCTCTAAAGGCGACGGTCTGAACCTCAAGCTGACCGTGTTCCAGAACGATATCAAAAACCTGGTGACGCGCACCTCGACCACGGCCTCGGCCTACACCAATGTCGGTGAGGCGCGCTACGAAGGGGCCGAGTTGGAGGCCGAATACGCCTCACGCCATGTCTTCGGGCGCGCGGCATGGTCCACGGTCAATGGCTATAACAAGCTGACGAATATCGCGTTTAACACCCTCCCGGCAGAGCAACTGAACCTCACGGCGGGCTGGGTGTTCCCTGAAACGGGGGTCACGCTCGGCTGGAAAGGCGATATCGCCGACAAACAGTATAGCTACAACGCCACCACCGGCGTCGTTTCGGCCACCAGCAAGTCCTACACGGTGCATAACCTGTTTGCCACCTATCGCCCGGTGTCCGGCCCGCTCGCCGGGATCGAGGCGCGTCTGAACTGGGACAATATTTTCGACACCTATTATCAGCCGCACCTCAGCTATCTGCCGGCCGCGGGTCAGACGGTCCGCCTGAGCCTCGCCAAAACGTTCTGAAACCAGCGGTGACGAGCAAGGGTCAAAAAAGCCTGGCTGTGGGGGCCTCCGTTCTGGTGAACGGGGGCTTCCTGCTGGCCGTCGCGGGGCTGGCGCCTCAGCCGACACCCCCGCCGGTTGAAAGCCCGGTGTTCGAGGTGGCAATGGAGGTGCGCCCAGCCGTGGCGAAGACGGCCCCGCCAGCGGCAGAGATACAGACACCCCCCTCTGCGGATATCAAACCCTCTGAAAACCCTGTGAAGACAGCGGTTTCGACGTCACAGCCGTCGTCTTCGTCGGCACTCGCCGCAGCCATGCCCTCCGCGCAAGCGGTTCCGGCCTCCGCTCGGACCGAGCCCGCCGCGGCCCCTCCGTCGGCGGGTGCGCCTGCGGCCGCGGCCTCCACTTCCCCGCTCGCCGCAGCCGGTGCGTCGCGTCCGAGCGAGGTTCAAGCCCCGCCCCCAGCGGCCTATGCCGCGCGTCTTCGCCACCATATTGAACAGTTCAAAATATATCCGCCGCAGGCCAAACGCCGTCGCGTCGAAGGCGAGGTCGTCCTCAGCTTTCAGATGGATCGCCAGGGGCGCGTCCTGACGTCGCGCATCGAGCGTGGATCGGGCTCGGCGGATATTGATCGTGCGGCACTTGCCATGCTGAATGAGGCGCAACCCCTACCTCGCCCACCGGATAGTCTGACGGGCGAGGTTCTGTCCCTGAACGTCACCACTCGCTTCAGCTTGAAAGATTGAGCCAAGCGTTGGCGATACGATCGTAACGGTGCGGGTGCTTGCGATGCCGCCGAGGCGGGATAACGGGTTCAGCGCCTTATTCGAGAATGAGATTGTGCAGGCCTGTTCGTCGCCGTACACGCCATGGATGAGTGCGTGTGTACAAAGCGATGAAATTCAAAAAGGCACAGAATGCCCACGGGTGTATTTCGCCGTCAAAAGACGCTCGCGCTTGAAGCGGTCCCGACGCCGTGAGGGGACGCCTTTTTCCGGTTCAGGAAGTCGAGGGAGTCGGGATGCTGCCGCCAGCGTCCGGCGAAGTTGAAAAAATCCTCAAATTATGATGGGTTATCGGTGTGATCCTCCGGTCATGTCCGATGGCGGATCGTCTGTTTTCATGAGCTTTAGGGGGCCACGCGCGTCCAGACCTGTCGTCCGACCTCGGCCTTAAGAACCCCCAGCGGCTTTGAAATGATCAGACGGTCCTTGCCCTCCAGACGTAAGGTGAGTCCCGTATGGGTGCGGCCGTCTTCCGGGTCGTAGATTTTACCGTCAGTCCAGCCCTGTGCCGTCGGTTTGAAGTCGCTGAGAATTTGCAGGCCGGTCACCGGCTGATGGCGGCGCGACGGATCGGGATTGTGTTCGTCCTTCGCACTGGCCGCGGCGGAATCTAGGAGGCGTTCGACTCGCCCGCACAGCACGGCGGTCTGACCGGGGCAGGGGGCGATGCGGACCCAGGCGTCGCGGTCCTGCGTCACCCACACACCCGCGGGCGTGGTTGCCCCTATCCCCAGTAGCGCCACAATCCCTATCCACATTTCGCCCTCCTTGGTCAGACATACACAACACCACAAATCCGGCAAAAAACAGGGCCGAATACCAAGGGTCATTGAAAATGACCCTTGGTATTCCATTCGAGAATGTCTCATGTCACTGACACATATGAGACATTCTCGTTTCTTCGACGGCCGGATGCGGTCAGCATCTTCGGCCGTTGGTAGAAAAATCGGGCCTGCCTTGATATCGCCATCCCTTTAGGTCACACAGGGCCTCGTGAGAATGTGACGGCCTTTGTTGGACTGCGTGCGCGGCTGTGACGCGGCGTGTCCGGGAGCATTGACCGTGTCTATTGATCAGACCCCCTCGACCGTTCTCTATCAGGTCGTCGCCAAGGAAATGAATACGACCGAAGCGGCCGTTCGTCAGGCTACGAGCCTCGAAGAACTGGGTATAGATTCCCTCGAAATGATCGAAATCGTCATGGCGGTGGAAGACCGTCTGGGCATATCCATCAATGACCGTGAACTCCATGCGGTCGGCTCCATGCCCGAATTGCTGGCCCTGATCGAGCGATCGCCGAAAAAGGCGGCGGCCTGACATGGCGCGGCCGGCGGTTGTCATCACCGGGTTCGGCCTGCGCCTGCCCGGTGCCAATTCGATGGCGGAGCTCCTCCGACTGTACCGTTCCGGTAAGGCCGCGACGCGGCCGCTTGGCGGAGAGTTGACGGGCTTTGCCGGCGGGCGGGTCGGGGATCCGGGGCTGGATGCGCTCCGCACCAAACAGATGGACACCTGTGCCGTCCTGGCTCTGGCCGCAGTGACAGATGCCCTTGCCATGGCAGGTCTGGAAAAGGGCCCTGACCTTGACGAGGCCGGTGTCTATGTTGGCTGCGGCGGGGGCGGGCTGGAGTCGATCGAACAGAGCGTGCTCGACTGGCACCAGCGGCAGGACGTCAAGAGCCAGACTCTGATGCGCTGTATGGCCAACGCGCCTGCGGCCCAGATATCCATCACATGGGGCTGCAAGGGGCCGAGCCTGAGCTATGCCATGGCCTGTTCATCGGCCTCCCATGCGATCGGCGAAGCGGTGACGCGCCTTCAGTCTGGCCGTTGCCAGCGGGTTATTGCCGGTGGCACCGAAGCCCCGCTGACCCAGACCATGCTGCGGATATGGACGGCCATGCGCCTGCTGGGGCAAGGGCCGGAAGCGGTTGTGCGCCCCTTTTGCTATGAGCGGGGCGGGCTTCTGCTGGGCGAAGGGGCCGTCTTTTTCATACTGGAAACCCTTGAGGCGGCACGCGCGCGAGGGGCTGAGCCGCTGGCGCAGCTTTCGGGCTACGGGGCCTGGTCCGATGCGACGCATATGACCGCCCCCAATAGTGACGGTCAGGCGCGGACAATGGCTCTGGCCCTGACAGATGCCGGTCTTTCTTCGGAGGCGCTGGGCCACGTCAGCGCCCATGGGACGGCGACGCTGGCGGGGGATATATCGGAGACCAAGGCCGTCAAGGCGGTGTTTGGTGCACACGCTGCCCGTCTGCCGGTATCGGCGACCAAGAGCTTCCACGGGCATTTGCTGGGGGCGGCGGGCGGAGTCAGCCTGCTGGCCAGTCTTCTGGCCGTGCGCGAAGGCTTCGTCGTCCCGACCGTCAATTTCGGTACGCCGGACCCGGAGCTTGACCTCGATTACGTACCCAATGCGGCGCGCGAAGGTGTGGACATCCGCCACAGCCTGTGTAACGCCTTTGGCTTCGGCGGCAGCAATGCCTCACTCATTGTGTCGCGCGTGGAGTAGATGGCGGCCTTATGCAGGTTCTGCTGATAGAGGATGATCGGGGTCTGGGGGCCGGGCTGAAGGCGGCGCTCGAACAACTGGGCTATGGTGTGGACTGGGTGCTGACGCTTGATGAGGCGCTTCAGGCCCTCGACTATGGCGACTTCGCCGCGGCCCTTCTCGATCTTGGCCTGCCCGATGGCGACGGTCTTAGCCTGCTGCGCCGCCTGCGCAAGCGCGGCCATGGCCTGCCCATACTGGTGATCACCGCCCGCAGCCAGCGCGATACCCGTCTTCAGGCGCTCAATGACGGGGCCGATGACTATGTGACCAAGCCCTATGATCTTGATGAACTGCTGGCCCGCCTGAGGGCCGTGATCCGTCGCACGCGCGGCGAAATCAACGGGGCTGTGCGCTTTGGGGCCTATGAACTCGATATAGAAGGCCGGATCGTGCGTCAGGAAGGCCGCCCCATCAAGCTGACAGCGCGCGAATTTCGCGTCCTGTCGCTGCTGGTGACGCGCGCCGGGCGCTGGGTGTCGAAAACCGATATCGAAAACGGCATATATGACGCCGCCACGGACGTCGAAAGCAATACGGTCGAGTCGGCAGTGTACGGTCTGCGCAAGAAGCTGGGTATGGAGACCATCGTCAGTGCGCGGGGGCTGGGCTATATGGTGATACGCTGATGCGCATACCCGATCTTCTTCAGTTGCTTCTGACGCCGCGATCCCTGTCGCGGGGGTTGTTTGCCCGTATGACTCTGGTCACGCTCGTGGGGGCCCTGACCATTGTCGGGGTGGCCGCGACCGCCGTCAGGTCCGAGGTGGATGAGATATTCGATCAGCAACTGGTATTGGGGGCCAATCTGCTGGTCAATCTTATGCGCGACGAACTGAGCGATCTGCGCAAGAGCACAGGCTCGGTGGTGGCGGTTGATGACATGCCGCTCTTGTCAGCCGAAGACCGTGAGGCCTTTGACGCCTATGCCGACTGGCGGATGTTCCGTATCTGGTATCAGGACCGCTTGCAGTTCAGGTCGGATACCGGTCCGGACGTCAAAGCCCCGCAGGACAGCGAAAACTCGACCTTTCATAATGTGCGCTCCGGCGGCAAGGTCTGGCGTATCTACACGCTTGCAGCACCTGGCGGCTATCCGATCGTTCAGGTGGGGGAGCGTCTGGGGGTGCGCAAGCAACTGGTGCACAATATTGCGCTGCAACTGGCGGCTCCGTTTGTCGGCATTGCCCTGTTGCTGCTTGTCATCATCTGGATCAGCCTGAGAAGCGGGTTGCGCGATCTGGATGGTTATAGTGCGCGACTGGCGCAGCAGCAGGGCAGCCCGCCCTTTATACCCGTGCGTTCCGAAGACTGGCCCGCCGAACTGGGCGAACTGACCGCTGTGATCAACGGCCTGTTTCGCCGCATAGAGGACGGCCTGCTGCACGAGCGGACCTTTATCGAAATGGCCGCCCATCAGTTACGCACGCCCCTGGCCGCGCTTAGTCTCGAAGCGCAGCTATGTGCCCGTATCGACGATCCTGCCGAATTGAAGCCGCGTCTGATGGCCCTGAATGCCGCCACCGACCGCATCGCCCGGCTGGCCGATCAGTTGCTGGTTCTGGCCCGCCTTGGGGCGGCCGGAGAGAGTGACGCCCTGATCCCCAGCGTGCGCGAGGTTGTGGGGCAGTTGCTGGCCGACGCTGCGCCGGTCATTGCCGAGCGCCGCATCGATGTCGCTCTGGAGGGGGGCGACTTTGCCTTCCGCGGCTCGGATACGGCTTTGCGGCTGGCGCTGGCCAATCTGATCGAAAATGCCATGGGCCATACGCCGCCGGGCTCAGAGCTGGTGATCGACATCGAGCGGGCGGTCAATCTGCCGTCGGGCTATATCGAAATCCGCGACCGTGGCCCCGGCATGAGCGACGAAGACAAGGAAAAGGCGTTTGACCGCTTCTGGCGGGCGCCGACCAATACGCGCAACGGTACGGGGCTGGGGCTGGCGATTGCGCGCGATGCGGCCGATCTGCTGGGGGGGCGTATCCGGCTTGTGGACCGTAGCGACGGTCTGTCCGGTCTGGTTGCGCGCCTGATGCTACCCAAAATAGATGCCTAATACCAAGCGGCATTGGAAATGACCCCTGGTAGAGGCGGTGCCAGAGAAAAATGTGGCAAGTCTATGACTAAATTCAATAATATATAATTCGCGGGGAGGCGATTTCGTCGTCGTCTCGTCAGTTTCGCGTCAGTCAGCCCGTTTAGCTTCGCCCTCAGCAAGGTCAACAGGACGACGACATGCGCGTATTTTGCGATTTTGACGGGACGATTACCGTTCTCGACACGACCGATCAGGTGCTGACGCATCGCGCAGACCCCCATTGGCAGGCGCTGGAAGAGGCCTGGATCGCCGGGCGGATCAGTGCGGCGGAGTGTATGCGGGGACAGATTGCGCTGATCGACACGGATGAGGACGCGCTCGATGCCGTGCTGGATCGCTGTCAATTGCGCGAAGGCTTTGTCGCTTTTGCCGGCTGGTGCCGCCGGGCGGGCATCTCGCTCACCATCGTCAGTGACGGCGTGGATCGTTTTATCCGGCGTATCCTGTCGCGGCACGGGCTGGAGGGCCTGCCGGTTGTGTCCAACCGGCTGATCCTCGAAGGCGAAGCCTACCGTCTGGATCAGCCGCACGCCGTTCCGGGCTGTGCCGCCGGCTCAGGGGTCTGCAAATGCGCCGTGGTTCGCGAACTGACGGATAAACGCCCGGTGGTCTTTATCGGCGATGGCCGCTCCGACTTCTGCGTCAGCCAGCGCGCCGACATCCTGTTCGCCCGCGACCGACTGGCCACCTACGCCGCTGAACGCAACCGGACCTTCATTCCGTTCGAGACCTTCGACGATATCCGTATCGCTCTCGTCGGGGATGGTACCCGTAACCTGATGGCCTGAGCCCCCTAATATTTTGGTTTAAATCGCTTTTTGTTTGAAGAGCGCTCTAAGGATCAAACCTATGTACGATTCACAGGACCTGTCGGAATCCGACCTGCTGGCGCTTGAGGCCAGATACTGCTCCCATGGCGATACCGTCCACTATATGGACACGCCGCGCGTCTTTACGGGCTGCGACGGTTCCTACATGATGGATGCCAAGGGGCAGCGCTATCTCGACCTTCAGATGTGGTATTCCGCCGTCAATTTCGGCTACCGCAATGCGCGCCTCAACGCCGCCGCCCACCGGCAGCTCGACACACTGCCGCAGGTGGCCTCGCAATATCTGCACCGCGAGAAGATCGAGCTGGCGACGCTTATCGCCCGCGATATGGAGACCAAGTTCGGCGAAAAGGGCCGCGTCCATTTCAATGTCGGCGGGGCTCAGGCGGTCGAAGATTCGCTGAAACTGGTGCGCAATGCCTGCGGCGGCAAAAGCCTGATGTTTGCGTTTGAGGGCGGCTATCATGGCCGCACGCTGGGTGCCTCGGCCATCACCTCGTCCTACCGCTATCGCCGTCGGTTCGGCCATTTCGGCGATCGCGCGCAGTTTATCGAATTTCCGTACCATTTCCGCGGCCCGAAGGGCATGACCAAGGAAGAGTACGGTCACCACTGTGTGCAGAAGTTCAAGCGCCTCTTTGAGACCGAATATAATGGCGTGCTGGACGTCAAGACCGGTCAGTGCGAGTACGCCGCCTTCTATGTCGAGCCCATTCAGGGGACGGGCGGCTACGTCGTGCCGCCGATGAACTTCTTCAGCGAACTGAAGGCGGTCCTTGATCAGTACGGTATCCTGCTGGTCGTCGATGAAATCCAGATGGGCGTTTATCGTACCGGCAAGCTGTGGGCCATAGAACATTTCGGCGTGACGCCGGACGTTCTGGTCTTCGGCAAGGCGATCACCAACGGGCTCAATCCCCTGTCGGGCCTGTGGGCCAAGGAGGCCCTGATCAATCCCGGCATCTTCCCGCCCGGAT
Organism: Asticcacaulis sp. DW145; assembly: GCF_037101385.1. Taxonomy (NCBI): domain Bacteria; kingdom Pseudomonadati; phylum Pseudomonadota; class Alphaproteobacteria; order Caulobacterales; family Caulobacteraceae; genus Asticcacaulis; species Asticcacaulis sp. DW145. The sequence goes on from NZ_AP029024.1 coordinate 958,398, forward strand.
CGACCCATTCCACCTTCAACGCCAATCCGATGGGCACGTCGGTGGCCTTGGAAACCCTGCGCATGGTCTCCGAAGAGGACTATGGCGCCAAGGTCATGCGCAAAGGCGCCTATTTCCTTGAGGCGCTGAAAGATCTGCAAAAGCGCTGGCCGCAGATCGGCGATGTCGATGGGCTGGGCCTCGCTCTGCGCTGCGAAATCTGCAAGGAAGACGGCTTCACGCCCGATAAGGCCCTGCTGGACGCCATGGAGGCGGAAGGGCTGCGCGGCGGGATCGAGATCGACGGCGAAAAATACGGCCTCATTCTCGATGTCGGCGGTTACCACAAGAATGTCATCACCTTAGCCCCCTCGCTCGAAATCACTGAGGGCGAGATCGACCTGGCTATCCGCCTGCTCGACAGCCTGTTGCGGCGGTGTGTTGGACAATAAAGTGACGGCGCGACTTCTTGATCTGGACGGTGCTTTCGACCTTCAGCCGGACCTTGTAGCGGAATCGGGTCGCATCGACGCGCGCGATCTGGGCCCGGCACTCAGGCTGTGGTCGCGTCCGGCGGCACTGCAAGCGCTGGATCTGAGGGTACGTGAGGCCCTGAACGGGTCGGGCCCGGCGCTGGTCTTTGCCGGTTCGGGGGATTTTCACCATGTGTCCGCCCTGCTGATCCGTCGGGCGGCCGACACGGCCCCCGAACGGCGGATGACGGTGCTGCATTTCGATAACCACCCGGATTGGGTCAGGTTTTCGCCCGGTATGCACTGCGGAAGCTGGGCGGCGAAGGTCGCGCGCTTCAGCGGTGTGCGTCAGGTCATTTCGGTAGCCATGTGCAGTCCGGATATGGAGGGCAGCGCCCGTAAGGGGGCCGACCTCAGTGTTGTGCGCGAGGGGCTTCTCACCCCGTTTCCCCTCCGCGCAGGTGCCAGGGAAGAGTGCGTCGTGGCTGGCCGTCGCATTCTCACAATTGAGACGTTAGGCGACGCCCTCTTCCTTGAGCACGTAGATCGCATGATCGGTTCGGACGATGTCTATATCACCATAGACAAGGATGTCCTGTCGCCGCTGGACGCCGTAACCAACTGGGATCAGGGCGATCTGCGCCTCAGCCGCCTGATCGGCTGGATGACGCATCTGCTGGACGGACGCCGCCTGCGTGGGGCGGATATCGTCGGGGACGCCAGCCTGCCCGTCTATGGGCCGGGATTGTTTGCCTCGGTTCTGAAGCGGGTAGAGGCGGCCATGGACCAGCCGTGGCAAGTGCAACTCGATACGGAGAGCGTGCGCATCAATGCCGCGGCCAATCGTCAGTTGCGCGACTGCCTGTTGCCGCACATCCGGAGGGCGTCATGATTTCGCTTCTGCTTCTGGGGCTGTGCATCGTCGCGGAGACGGCGCTGGAACTGTGCTACAAGCGCGCCGCCGATGCCACGGACGGCGTGGTGGCTGCGCTGCTCCATCCCCTGGCGTGGCTGGGCCTTGGCCTGTGGGCTGTGCAGGCCATTGCGTGGATTCTGGTGCTGAGGGGCCTGCCTCTGGCCGTGGCCTATCCGGTCAACTGCCTGACCTATGTCACCGTGCCTCTGGCCAGCCTTGTGGTTCTGAAAGAAAAACTGACCGCCCGGCAGGTCGGGGCCTGCGTCCTGATCGCGTCCGGCGTGGCGCTGGTGGCGGGGAGGGGCGCATGAATATGATGACGGGCGACCTGTCGCATGAGAAGACCGGACGCGATCTGGTTATTCTGGTGCACGGCCTGACCGGGATGCCGGCGGAAATGCGCTATGTGGCCAGAAAGATGGCGCAGCACGGGCTTGCCGTGGAAACCCCACTCCTGGCCGGGCATGGTCACGATTATGCGGCCCTGATCGCAACCGACTGGCGCGACTGGCTCGACAGCCTGATCCGCCTCTATGACGAAAAAGCCACGGCCTATGAGCGGGTGCATGTGGCCGGTATCTGCGTCGGTGGTCTTCTGGGCTTTATGCTGGCCCAGAAGCGTGCGATCGCCAGTTGCACCGTCTATTCGCCCTTGTTCGCCTTCGACGGCTGGGCGATGAAGGCCCATTATGCGATCATCCCGCTGGCCTGGCCGCTCATGTACCTGCCGGGGCTGCGCGCGCATGTCGTAGAGGAAAGCCATCCTTTCGGTCTCAAGGACGAACGCCTGCGCGAACTGGCGGCGACGTCTCAGGAGGCGCTGATCCCCGGCGCGCTTGAGGGTATGCCCTACAAGAGTCTGGCCGGCTCGTGGCGACTGGGTCAGGCCGTGCTGCGCGCCGCGCCGGATAACCGCACCCCGCTGACCCTCGTTCATGCCCGCGAAGATGATATCGGCAGCCTGTCCAACGCCCATCGCCTTCGGGAGGCCTCCGGTGTTTCGGCGCGCCTCGTCGTGCTGGAGAACAGCTACCACATGGTCCACGTCGATCAGGAGCGCGGTAAGGTCGTCGCGGCCACGCTTGAAGCCATTCATGCGGTTATGCCGGGGTTTGCGGAGCCGGCGTCGGATGCTTGAGGTCCGCGTTCACGACTCGCTGGCCGGGATCGCCGCCGATGACTGGGATGGCTGTTTCGACGGAGCGCTTGAGGATCATGCCTACCATCTGGCGGTTGAACGGTCCGGCCTTGCGGGGTTTCGCTTCTTCTACGTCAGTGTACTGGACGGGAAGCGGGTGGTGGGTGCCGCCCCGGCCTTCCTGACGTCCTATGACCTCGAAACGACGCTGGATCCCCCCGAACTGCGCCGCGCCCTCACGCAGATCAAGACAGTGGCCCCGTGGGTTCTGCGGGCCTCTCTGGCGGCGCTGGGCTCGCCCTGTAGCGAAAGGGCCATGCTGGGGATTGCCGATGCCTCACGGGCGCCAGAGATTGCGTGCGGCCTGCGCGACGGGTTTTTGCAGGCCGCGCGTGAGCGCGGGGGCGCGCTGATGGCGGTGAAGGATCTGGTGGAAACGGATCGTGCCCTGTGGTCACCGGTGCTGGCCGAACGTGGCTTTGGCGTGGTCTCCGGCCTGCCGATCGCCTGCCTGCCGATCGACTTTCCTGACATGGACGCCTATCTGGCGCGCCTGTCGCACGCCACGCGCAAGGACATGCGGCGCAAGCTGCGCGGCCGTGAGGGCGTGGAGGTCCGTCGTGTCACCCGCCTTGACGGTTTTGAAGAGGCGTTGATGGCTCTTTATCGCGCCACCCGCGAACGGGCCGAGATGGTGCTGGAGGAACTGACCCCCGACTATTTCCGTCGGGTGCTGAGCGCGAAGCCGGGCCGGGCCTTTTGCACGCTTTATCTAAAGGGCGATGAGCTTCTGGCCGCCAACCTGCTGCTGCACGACGACACCACCCTGATCGACAAGTTTTTCGTAATGGGCGAGGCCGGCCGCGCGCATAATCTCTACTTCGTGTCGTGGTTCGACAATATCGAGTGGTGTCTGGACAACGGCATCCGCGTTTTTCAGGCCGGGCAGGCGGCCTATGCCAACAAGCTGCGGCTGGGCTGCCAGCTTGTGCGCACCGATATGGCCTTTACCCATCGCAATGCCCTTGTGTCGCGCGTGCTGAAGCGCCTGTCGCCCCTGTTTGCCGCCGACCCGGTCGGGGATGCGGCATGACGCCCTCCCGGTCAAAATGGGCGCTTGTGCCGCTAATGATCACCCAGCCCCTGTGCGTGGCCGCCTATCAGTATCTGGCCAAGGCACTCGGTAACGGGCTGGGTCAGGGCGATGCCCTGACTCTGGCCCTGCATCTGGCGACTTCGCCGCTGTTCTGGACGCTGATCGGCGTGGAGATTATCGGGCTTCTGGCCTGGCTGGCCATACTGAACCGTCTGGACCTGGCGCGCGCCTTCCCGTTGACGGCCATTAGCTACTGTCTGGTCATCGCTATCGGCATTTTCGGTTTCCATGAACGGGTCGATCTGGCGACGGTCGGCGGCTCCGTTCTCATTCTCGCCGGTATCGGTCTTCTGGCGCGGGGTGAAAGGGGCGAGGCGTGATCGCGGCACCGGCGATGGTGACCGCGTCTTCCGTGCCGGTGGCCTGCGTGGTCGCCACCCCCGACACGGCCGGGGCCTCTCAGCGGTCATCCATGTCGTTTGAGCGCCCTGAGGCGGTCGTGCCCAAAGGACTTAGCACGCTTTTCGGAATGCGCGCCAGTGGCGATGTGGGGGTTATCTGGCGTCGCCGTCCCGCCCATATCGGAGCGGTTGAGGCGGTCAGCGACCTTTATCCCATTGTCGAACTCAGGGTCGGGGATCGCTGGCAGGTCAGTCTGGATGAGGGTGTCAGGTGGACCGCCGCCGAAAGGGGCCGCTGGCGCGTGGGGCCGGTTCTGGAATATAGGCAAGCCTATCGTGATAAGCTGCCGCGCGGCGCGCGCCCCTTGCCTGACGCGGTTGAATTTGGCGGCTTTTCCCAGTGGCAGACGGGTTTCGGCGATGTCGAACTGCGCCTGCGCCGCGCCCTGAACAGTTATCAGGGCTGGTCCGGCGACCTGTCCTATGACGCCGGAGCGCGGCTGTCGTCGCGGACCGCCATCGGCGTGGAGTTGCGCGGGGCATGGGCCGACTCCCGCTTTTCAGGCCCTTTCCTTGGCCTTCCGCCCACGCGCCGCGCCAGTTACTTTACACTGGGCAGTGAAGTCACGCTGGGGCACAGGCTCGATGAGCGGACCACGGCCTTTGTTCAGGGCAGCGCCGACCGTCTCTATGGGGACGACTGGCGCAGACCCGCGCTGAGATCGCGCCATGTGTTTACCCTGAGCCTCGGTTTCACCCGTCATTTCGGGGCGCGCGAGGCCGATAGTCTGCTGTGAACGGACGGTTTCCTTTCGGCATATCGAATGTTTATGCGCAAACCTCTATGCTTCACGCGCCGCAAAAGGTCGTTGATCCAGATCCACCTGCAACGGTCAAGCTGCGGCCCGAAGGCCCTGGTCTCTCTACGGGGCCTTCGTGCTTTTCGGGGCTTCCCCCTATCGTCCCTTTATCAGGTTCGGACTATTCTGGATTTATCGCATCGGGCTGAGGGCTTTCTCCACCTGGCCATGGACCGTCGCGAGTTTTCAACGGACGAATGCGCTCAGTCGCTTCGGCCGTTGGTATAAAGGCCCCGGGTAGAGAGACCGGGGCCTTTTTATGTTCACACGTGAGGTTTGCACGCATCGCGATTGCACGGGTATGCGAAAAAGAGTAATGACATCTGTAACAGTTTGACGCGGGGCTTCCGGCCGACACGTCACAAAAAGCTTGTCACAGAAAGTAAGCGTAAGACGATGAGCGGATATCGCCACCATGCGGCCCTTGAGGAACTGATCCGTTTTAACGACCGCCTGCGGGCCGAGGTCTGTCCCCTTAATCAGGACATCACGCCCGAAGCCTGTACGCAGGCATGGCAGCGGGCCTTGCTGGACCATGCCCAGATGGCCCGCCATCTCATTTCCGAATGTCGCATGGCCAATGTGCGGTCGGTGTTTCTGGACGGCATGGAAGCCTCCTTGCAGCGGGTTCAACCGGGGCTGAACTGAGCGCTTGTCATGCGCCGCGAAGCGCCGCACTGTGACAGGGTCATAGCAACAGAGGGGTTATCATGGCGTTTCGCGATCTGTCCGGCGCGGTCGATTTCGCACACCTTGAGGCCTATACGCTGAACGATACGACGGTTATCGAAGAGGTGCTGAACCTCTTTCGGCAGCAGGCCGAACTGTGGGCGCCGCTGCTCGATACGGGCCATCCCGGCTGGCGCGACGCGGCCCACACGCTAAAAGGGGCTGCAGCCGGGATCGGGGCCAATGCGCTTTCGTCGGCGGCCGAGGCGGCCGAACGTGGCGATGAGGCCGGGGCGGCAGGGCGTCTGGATAAGGTCAGGACGGCCCTTGATGCGGCCCTGATGGATGTCGCGGCCTATCTGCATGGACTTGAGCTAAACCGTTTAAAGAGCTGAAATCGCTTGTCGGCACCGGTCGTGGCCGCTAGAGCGCTTTTCGAAACGTGTGATGCACGTTTCGGACGAAAAGCGCGTCAAACCCCATGCGCCACCAAACCCTGATAAGGCACCCTCATGAGCGACGAACTCCATATCCTGTGCACCGACCGCGAGGGCGTGCAGCACACCCTGCCGGCCATCGAAGGCTGGCGCATCATGGAGATCATCCGCGACAACGGCCTGCCGATCAAGGCGGAATGCGGGGGTGCGCTGGAATGTGCCACCTGCCACGTCTATGTCGGCGCGGACTGGCTGCCCAAACTGATCGAAAAGTCTGACGAGGAAGAGGAAAAGCTGGACGAAGCCTTCCTTGTGAAGCGCAATTCGCGCCTGTCGTGTCAGATTTTGATGCGCGACGATCTCAATGGCCTTGAGGTCACTCTGGCACCTGAGGGATAACGCGGGTTGCCCAAGCCGCACTGGCGTTGCCGGGGTAAATCGGCTATTCGAGAGGGGAAATGACCCTTTCTCAAAGGTTTCCCCGCATGAAGACCCTTCGTTCTCTGCTGCTCACCGCTGCGGCCCTGCTTTCGGCGGGCTCGGCCTTCGCCTGGGGCCCGACCGGCCACCGCATCGTCGGCGAAGAGGCGGCACGCGCCCTGCCGACCTATATGCCGGAGTTTCTGCGCAGCACCCAAGGCATTGGCGATATCGGCTTCTATTCCAATGAGCCCGACGCCTGGAAAGGGGCGGGCAAGGTGCACGATTTCGAACGGGATTCGGCACACTTTATCGACCTCGACGACGAGGGCAAGACCCTCGCCGGTGTGCGTCTTCAGGACGTACCGGCCTCGCGCTCGGACTTTGACGCCCTTCTGCGCTCAAAGAACGTCATGCCGTGGAAGTCGGGCTATCTCAACTATGCGCTGGTCGATGCGTGGCAGCAGGTGGTCAAGGATTTCGCCTACTGGCGCGGCATGACCTACATGGAAGCGCATGAAACCGACCCCAAGCGCAAGGCGTGGCTGAAAGAGGCGATCCGCCGTCGTGAAGCCCTGACGCTGCGCGATATTGGTATCCTGTCGCACTATGTGGGCGACGCGTCTCAGCCCCTGCACCTGTCGATCCACTATAATGGCTGGGGCAAGGAGTATCCGAACCCGCAGAACTTCACTCTGGAGCCGATCCACGGGCCGCTGGAAAGCGCCTTCGTCAGCGCCAACATCAATAATGAGGACGTGCGCGCCGCCATGTCGGCCAGCGAAGCCTGCACCGATACGGCGGAACGCTGCTTCAGCGCGCGTCTGGATCGCAACTGGAAATATGTCACGCCGCTCTATGAACTGTACAAGGCGGGCGGCTTCAATGACGGCGACACGCGCGGCAAGGGCTTTATGGTCGGGCGGCTGGGGCAGGGGGCTTCGGACCTGCGCGACGCTCTGCTCGACGCCTGGCGCGAATCGAAGGCGATGGGCTTCGGCTATCCGGCCGTGACCTATGAGGACGTGGTGGCCGGGCGCGGCGATGCGTGGAAGGCCCTGCGCGGCGAAGACGACAAGTAATGCCGCTGCCCGCGCTCAATGCTTATGGCATAAAGGTGCCGGGCCTGACCTATCTGGCCCGCAGCGCGGCCTATGCGCTCATTATGCGGGATGGGCGTCTGGCCCTGATGCGGCAGGACGGTAAGCTGGACCTGCCCGGCGGCGGCATCGAGGGTGACGAAACCCCCGAAGACGCCGTGATCCGCGAATGCCGCGAAGAGGGCGGGTTCGAGGTGTCCGTGGGGGCCTTTGCGGGCGAGGTGTTGCAGTACTTTATCAATACAGACGGCAAGCCCTACGCCAACCACGCCCGCATCTATCTGGCGGACATTGTGGCAGAGCGGCCTGAAACCAAGATCGAAATGGACCACGAAACCGAGTGGCTGAGCCCGGCCGACGCCCTTCTGGCGCTGGAAAAGGACGGCTATGCGGCGGTCCTGCTTCAGGCGCTGCGCCACGATCTTATCGACGCAGAATGAACTCCAGATCGGTGGTGCCGCCGACCTTGAAACCATAGTCCCCGACGCGCGTGAAGCCATAGCTGTCATAGAGTTTCTGGGCGCGGTAGTTTTCGCTCCATACGCCGATCCACTGCGGCGCATTGCTATAACGCGCCTTGAGAAAAGCGAGCCCCATTTCCAGCAACTGCTTGCCAAGACCCAATCCCTGCGCGTCATTGCGCACGTAGAGGCGCTTGATTTCGCCCTGGGTTTGCGGGTCGGCTTCGGGGTGCGGCAGGCCGACGGGGCCGGCCTGGATATAGGCGATGGCGCGGCCCATATCGTCGCGCACGAGGCGCCAGAACTGATCGACGCCCTCAATCTCTTCGGCCAGCACCTGCGGCGCATAGGTCGCGTCCAGATAGGTCGTCAGATCCTCCGGCGGATAAAGATGGCCGAAGGTATCGGTGAAGGTGTCGCGGCCCAGTCGGGACAGGTCGTTCAGGTCTTCGCTGTGCACAGGATGAATCAACATGCACGTCTGTATAGACCGGACGGACGGCGGAGGCTACTCCGCCGCCCGCCTTGAGATTACGCTTTCAGAAGCGCCGTCAGCACCTCACGCACCGTCTTCGAGGCCTGACCGGTCAGGGTCTGCACCGTGTCCGTGACGCCGTCGAGCTGCCCGGCGCGGATGGCGGCTTCGGCCGAGGTCAGCATGTCGGCCACGAAGTCGGGCAGGCCCGCTGCCTTCAGGCCGCCGCCGAACTGTTCATCGGTGAGGGGGATCAGGCTGACCGACTTGCCGGTAAGCTCGTTGGCGATCGCCACGACGTCGCCATAGGTGAGGGCTTCGGGGCCGGTGACGGTGACGGTGCCGCCGGGGGCGTCACTAAGGGCCGCTGCCGCCGCGCGGGCGGCGTCTTCGCGCGCTACATAGGCCACGCGGCCTTCGGGCGCAGAGGTATAGAACTGACCGGTTTCCAGCGCGTGCGGCAGGCTCATCATCAGGTTGTCGATGTACCAGTTGTTGCGCAGGATCGTATGGGCGATCCCGGACGCCTTGATCGCCTGTTCGGTGCCGTAGTGATCCGGGGCGAAGCTGATCTTGTTGCCCGGCTCGGCATTGGGCAGGGAGGTATAGACGATGTGCTGAACGCCCGCCACCTTGGCGGCGTCGATGGCGGCGGTGTGTTGTTTCAGACGCTGACCCGGCACAGCGAGGGCGTCGGTCGAGATGATCAGCACGCGGTCCACGCCTGTGAAGGCCGCAACGAGGGTGTCGGGCTGGTCAAAATCGGCGGTGCGGGTGGCAAAAGGCGTGTTCAGCTTCGACGGGTCGCGCGAGGCGGCGATGACGGTGTGCGGGCTGTTTTCGAGCGCCTTCAGGACAAGCTGACCCAGTTGGCCCGAAGCGCCGGTGACGAGGATGGTGGACATGAGATGGTCCTTTCTCTATATATATCACATTAGTCTCAAAACGAGATCATGTGCAAAATAGGAAGTTTTGTGCCCCTGTAAAGACGGCACTATTTCGGGAGATAGGGATGAAAAGGGAACCATTGGCGCGCAGCCCAAAACGTGGGAACCGGTTGTTGGACTCGGTTGCGCGCCCCCTCAGAATCGTGAGCGCGGAAGAACCGACGATTACCGAGGCCGTTCTCAATGCCGGGTTCGATATATCGACATGCCCGGTACGTGATGTGATGGACCATATTGGCGGCAAGTGGTCGAGCCTGCTGCTGCTGGTGCTCTCGACCAAACCGCACCGTTTCGGGGAACTGAAGCGCGCCGTGCCGGATATTTCACAAAGGATGCTGACCCAGACCCTGCGCGATCTGCAACGCGACGGCTACATCAGCCGACACGTCTTCGCCACCGTGCCGCCCAGCGTCGAATATCGCCTGACGCCGCTGGGGGAGTCGCTGATGCCCGCCCTGACAGCACTGGTGGCTTGGGCAGTGGATAATCACCCGCGCATTGCCGAAGCGCGTCAGACCTTCGACGCCGCATGAAAAACCCCTCTCCTTTAAAAAGGAGAGGGGTTTGTGGCTTAGGCCTTTAAGGCGTTCCAGGCGTCCACAAAGGCCGTGGCCGTGGCGTGGACGATTTCCGGCGTGTCGCCGGGCTTATAGACGCTGGAGCCGATGCCGAAGCCGGCGGCACCGGCGGCCACAAACTCCTTCATATTGCCGGGCTCGACGCCACCGACCGGGAAGACCGGCAGGCTGCGCGGCAGCACGGCCTTGACGGCCTTCAGGCCCTTGGGGCCGGCCAGTTCGGCGGGGAACAGCTTAAGCGCGTCAGCACCCGCGTCGATAGCCGCAAAGGCTTCGGTCGGGGTGAAGAAAGCCGGGAAGGAGATCAGGCCCAGCGCCTTAGCAAAGCGGATGATTTCGGGATTGGTGTTCGGCGAAATGCAGATCTGCCCGCCCACATCGTGCAGCTTTTGCACGTCGTCCAGCTTCAACACCGTGCCCGCGCCGACAATGGCCTTGTCGCCCAGATGCGCGGCCAGCTTTTCGATGGAGACAAAGGGCTGCGGCGAGTTGAGCGGCACCTCAACCACCTTGAAGCCGGCGCTGATCAGGGCGTCGCCGACGTCCAGCGCTTCATCGGGACCGAGGCCGCGCAGGATGGCGACCAGCGGCAGGGTAGCCAGCGTGTCCTGCCAGCGTTGGGTAAGGGTCATTTGGAACTCCGGAGCTTGTGAATCGCCCAAAGGCCTGATTCAGAGGCGGCATTGCCGTCGAAGCGGGTCACGTCGGTGAAGCCGGCGAAGGCCAGCGCCTTTTCGTAGAGATCGACCAGCGCGCCGTCGCCGACCAGTCGCACCGGGCTCTTGCCGTGGCGCTCCAGCTCGGCGACGATTTCCGCGCCGATCAGTATGCCCGACAGATAGGTCGCCAGATGCTCCGGCGCGATGTGGTTAAACAGGGCCTCGGTGCGCACCGAGAAGATGACCGACAGGAAGGCGCGGTTATACATACCGCGCTCAACGCCTTTCAGGAACACCTCTTCGTTGTCGGTGCTGTTTTCCATCAAAAGGCCAAGGATAGAATGAGCCTTGAGCACCTGGAACATTTCACCCGTCATGTGGGTCGAGAAGGACTCGACCTTGCCGCCGCGCACCAGCGCCCACTTGGAATGGGTGCCGGGCAGGACGAAGAAGCCGTCGGACGGATCGGACTGAAGAATGCCGAAAATCTGGGTTTCCTCGCCGCGCATGACGTTGAGCAGGCCCGTGCCGGGGCTTTCGGCGAACAGGCCGGGGACGATGGCGACGTCCAGCTCGGACGGGGCCTTGACGAGGCCGTCGGCGAGGGTTTGCAGGCTGGCCGGGCAGGCGGCGTAGGGGGCTTCGACCCAGCCCTGACGCGAACCCACCATGCCGGACAGCAGAAAGGGCAGGTGCTCCAGACCGGCGAAATCGTTTTTCAGCACGCTGAGGAGCGCCTGTTCAAAGCTCAGGACGCCGAGGTTTTTCAGGCCGATATTGGCGGCGTGACGGGCGATGACCTGACCGGCCTCATCATAGAGGAACAGGCGGAAATTGGTGGTGCCCCAGTCGGCGGCGATCAGCGAAGGTGTGGTCATGGCTTTTCCTGAAATCTCCTCCCCTGCGTGGCGAAGAGAGGTGGCGGCTGGGTGTTCCTACCCCCTGAACTTTTGCGGTTCAAGGCCGGTATGGCCCCGCAACAGTTCACTTGGGATTTCAAACAAAGTCCCCGCTTCACGATCATCGGGTTGATCGACGGCAGCGGAGGTGACGAAGGCGCGGTCCAGTGCGTCACCGGCGAAGCAGATATTGGTGATCTGTTTGGCAGGCAGGGCGATCGAAAAATCGAGCGCGCCGTCCGGCGTAAAGCGGCTGACCTTCCCACCGCCCCAGTGCGCGATCCAGATGCCGCCCTGCGCGTCGGTGGTCATGCCGTCGGGCGACCCCCAGTCGTCGGGGAAGTGCACAAACAGCCGCTTGTTGACCGCTTCACCGTCTATGATGTCGAAGACGAAGACGTCGTTTTCGCCTGAGTCGGTGTGATAGATTTTGGTATGATCGGGCGAGAAGGTCGGGCCATTGGCCACCTGATACGGGCCATCCACCTCGATGTGGCTGAGATCGGTATTCAGGCGGTACAGGGCCCCGGACTTTTTTTCCTGCGGCTTGTGCATCGAGCCGGCCCAGATGCGGCCCTGATCGTCGGCCTTGGCGTCGTTCAGACGATTACCCGGCTCGTGCGGGAAGGGATTGAGAAGGTGCTTGAGGATGAAGGGCTCAAGGCTCAGTTCGTGAAAGCCGCTCATCAGGCCCGCGATAAAACCGCCCTTTTCGCGCTCAATCACCCAGCCGATATGATCGGGAAAGTACCAGGTCTTTTCCGACCCGTCGGCCAGATAAAAGGCGTGCAGACGATTGCCCAGAATGTCCACCCAATAGACGCACGCGTCGCGGCGCGACCACAACAGGCCTTCACCCAGAGCGGCCCCCGGTTTGGAGCGGCGAAGAATAGCATCGGTCATGGGGTTCCTCCGGTTTTTATGTGGCCTCACCTTTCAGGGACTATAGAAATCCGGGCCGGGCGTCAACTTTGTATGACAAATAAGCCTCTCTGGTGAAGAGTCACAAGGCCTTCGTCATCAAGGAATAATGCTGTGTCAAATCAGCGCGCTACGAAAAAGTCTCGCGAATGTTACCTTACGTCTATCTTGACGTTTGCGTAAAGCGGGCGCAAGTAAGCAGCACCATGCGCGCATCCCCCCGAACGTGTGAAGCGGTATTCAGGATGCGCGATCAAAAACAAAACTCAGGAGGATGGCAATGGCCAGCTTAAGCCCAGGCGCCTATATTTACGACGCGGTGCGCACGCCGCGCGGCAAAGGCAAGAAGGACGGCAGCCTGCACGAAATCACGGCGCTGGACCTGTCGCGGCAGGTGCTCAAGGGGCTGAAGGACCGCAACGGTCTCGATACGGCACTAGTCGATGATGTGGCCTTTGGCTGCGTGACCCCGGTGGGCGAGCAGGGCGGTGATATCGCCCGTGCGGCGGTGCTGGCGGCGGGCTATGCGGAAACGACCGGCGGCATTCAGGTCAACCGCTTCTGCGCCTCGGGCCTTGAGGCCATCAATATCGCGGCCGGTAAGGTCATTTCGGGCGAGGCCACCATGGCTATTGGCGGCGGCGTCGAAGCCATGAGTCGCGTCCCGATGGGCTCAGACGGCGGGGCGTGGGCCATCGACGTCAATGCCGCCTTCCCGACCTATTTCGTGCCGCAGGGCGTGTCCGCCGACATGATCGCCACCAAGTGGGGCTTTTCGCGCAACGACGTCGATGCCTACGCCGTCGAATCGCATAAGCGTTCGGCGCAGTCCTGGGCCGAAGGGCGCTTTAAAAAGTCGATCCTGCCGGTGAAGGATCAGATGGGCGTCACCCGTCTCGATCACGACGAAACCATCCGCCCCAATACGGATATGCAAACGCTGGGCGGCCTCAACCCGTCCTTCGCCATGATGGGCGAAATGGCCTTCGATGCGGTGATCAATCAGCGCTATCCCGAAATCGAGCGCGTCAATCACGTGCATACACCGGGCAATTCGTCGGCCATCGTCGATGGCGCCGCGGCTGTCCTGATCGGCTCGGCCGAAGCCGCTGCCCTTTCGGGGCTCAAGCCGCGCGCCCGCATCAAGGGCATGGCCTCCATCGGCTCTGAGCCGTCGATCATGCTGACCGGGCCATCCTTTGCCACGGAAAAGGTGCTGAAAAAGCTCGGCATGAGCGTGTCGGATATCGACCTTTACGAACTGAACGAAGCCTTTGCCTCGGTGGTGCTGCGCTACATGCAGGCGCTCGATATTCCGCATGACAAGATCAATGTCTGCGGCGGCGCTATCGCCATGGGGCACCCGCTGGGGGCCACGGGTGCCATGATCTTCGGCACCGTGCTCGATGAGCTGGAGCGCACGGGCAAGGAAACGGCACTGGTCACGCTGTGCGTCGGCGGTGGCATGGCTACGGCCACGGTCATCGAGCGGATTTAAGAACAGTCGAGGGAGAAAACACAATGGAATGCTTCAAAACCGAACTCGACGCCGATGGCATCCTGCTCTGCACCTTCGACGTGCCGGGCAAGACCATGAACACCTTTACCAAGCAGGCCTTGGCCGACCTGCTGGCTATTGCTGAGCGCGCCAAAACCGACGCCGAGGTCAAGGGCATGGTGATCACGTCGGGCAAGACGACCGGCTTCTGCGCCGGGGCTGACCTCGAAGAAATGCTGGGCGGTGCGTGGGAAGCCAAATCCGATCCTAGCGATCCCGAAGGCGCGCTGAAGGCCGGTTTCGCCGCCGCCTTTGAGATGAACCGCGTCTATCGCCAGCTTGAAACCTGCGGCAAGCCGGTGGCGGTGGCGCTTAACGGGTTGGCGCTGGGCGGCGGTCTGGAACTGGCGCTCGCCTGTCATTATCGCGTGCTGAATGACGGCCCCAAGACGCAGGTGGGCCTGCCGGAAATCAAGATCGGTCTTTTCCCCGGCGGCGGCGGCTCGCAACGCCTGACGCGCCTGATCGGGGCGCAGGCGGCGCTGATGGCCATGTCGGAAGGCAAGAGCTTCAAGCCGAAGGACGCCCTGTCTGCCGGTATCGTGCACGAGGTGGTGCCGGTCGGTCAGGAGGTCGAGGCGGCCAAAACCTGGATCAGGACCAAAGGCGATCCGGTCGCCCTGTGGGACAAGAAGGATTACAAGATTCCCGGCGGCGGCCCCTACCATCCGGCGGGTGCGCAAATCTTCATCATGGCCAATGCCCTGCTGCGCAAGCAGTCCTATGGCAACTATCCCGCCGTGGTGAACCTGATGCGCGCCGTTTACGAAGGCCTGCAACTGCCGTTCGACAGCGCCATCAAGGTCGAAAGCCGCTACTTCGTCAACACCCTGCAAACCCCGCAGGCCAAGGCGATGATCCGCACCTTCTTCTTCTCCATGCAGCAACTGGGCAAGGGCTCCGGCCGCCCGGCGGGCGTGGAAAAGACCGACCCGAAACAGGTCGCCGTTCTCGGCGCCGGCATGATGGGGGCGGGGATTGCCTATGTGTCGGCGCAGGCCGGTATCCGCGTCATCCTGATCGACCGTGACGACGCAGCCGCGTCGAAGGGAAAATCTCACTGCGAGTCCCTTGTCAAAAAGGCCGTATCGCGCGGCAAGATGACTCAGGAAAAGGCGCAGGCCCTGCTCGACCTGATCGTGCCGACCTCAGACTATACGCAGATTGCCGGTTCCGATCTGGTGGTCGAAGCGGTGTTTGAAAACACCGAACTGAAAGAAAAGGTCACCAAGGACGCCGAGGCCCAGCTCTATACGGGCGATAAGGCCGAAACGGCGATCTTTGGCACCAATACCTCGACCATCCCCATTTCGCTGCTGGCCAAGGCTTCGGTCGATGCCTCTAAATTCATCGGCATTCACTTCTTCTCGCCGGTGGACAAGATGATGCTGGTCGAAATTATCCGCGGCAAGGAAACCTCGGACGAGACTCTGGCCAAGGCCATCGACTACGTGCTGAAGATCCGCAAGACGCCGATCGTCGTCAATGACGCGCGCTTCTTCTACGCCAACCGCTGCTTCATCCCGTTCACCGCCGAAGGCCTGCACCTGTGGGCCGAAGGCTATGCCCCGGCCCTGATCGACAATGTCGGCCGCGCCACGGGGATGCCGCGCGGGCCTCTGGAGATGATGGACGATGTGGCGCTCGACCTGCTGGTCAAGATCACCTCCGAAACCGCCAAGGCTATGGGCGATGCCTATGTGCCCATCCCCGGCGAAAAAGAGGTGGCGCAGATGGTCGCCGACGGGCGTCTGGGGCGCAAGAATGGCAAGGGCTTCTACGACTATCCGGAAGCGGGCGGTAACAAGAGCCTGTGGCCGGGCCTGTCGGACAAGTTCGCGCCCACCATCACCGACTCGACGCCGGAACTGGCTGAAGATATCCGCAAGCGCCTGCTGTATATTCAGGCGGTGACGGCGGCGCGCTGCTTCGAAGAGGGCGTCATCAGCGATCCGCGCGAAGCCGATGTCGGCTCGATCCTCGGCTGGGGCTTTGCGCCGTGGTCGGGCGGGATCGTCTCTCTGATCGACGCCATCGGGACGGCGAAGTTTGTCGAGGAACTGGACGAACTGACGGCCAAATACGGTGACCGCTTTGCCCCGCCGCAATTGCTGCGCGACATGGCGGCGAAGGGCGAAACCTTCTATGGCCGGTTTGGGAAGACAGATGCGGCGAAGGCGGCGTAAGCGTCTGTCGCCCTTCGCATTCTGGTTGCGCTATCGCTTCGCTATTTGAGCGCGGGGCGAAACCTTCTATGGCCGGTTTTGAAAGACAGATGCGGCGAAGGCGGCGTAAGCGGTCTCAAAAAAGTTGGTTGAAAGAGGGGGCCATTCAGGCTCCCTCTTTTGCTTTGGGAGAGGCGTGTTGAAACATCTGGTGATCTTTTTGCACGGCGTCGGTTCGTGCGGTGCGGACATGATCGGCCTGGGGCGGCACTGGGCTGAGGCCCTGCCGGACACAGGGTTTGCGGCGCCTGACGGCCCTGATCCGTTCGATATGTATGCGCAGGCCAGCGGGCGGCAGTGGTTTTCGGTCAAGGGCGTGACGGAGGACAACCGCGCGCAACGCCTTGTCGAGGCGCGTGAGGCCTTTGATGCGACCCTGCACGCCGTCATGGCCGAACGCGGCATAGACGATCCGGCGCAGGTGGTGCTGGTTGGCTTTTCGCAAGGGTCGATCATGGCGCTTGATGCCGTGGTCAGCGGACGTTGGCCCGTGGCGGCGGTGGTCGCCTATTCCGGTCGCCTGTCGTCACCTGTGCCGTGGACGCCTGCGCCCACGCCGATCCGGCTGGTGCACGGCGATCAGGACGAGGTGATCCCTTTTGCCGAAACCCTTGAGGCGGCTGAGCGCCTGACCGCTGCGGGCGTAAGCGCTGACGCTCACATTCTCAAAGGACTAGGCCACAGTATCAATGCGCCGGGTTCGCGTCTGGGGCGCGATTTTCTGAGATTGTCACTCTTAAGTTAATCGCCCGATCTGTATTTGCTTTGCAATAAACCTGCGTTAACCTTCTTCTTACGGATCGTTGGCCAGGGGGGTATGATGAGGCGCAAGCAGACAAAGACCGACAGTACCAAGGTGCCACCCAAGGTTAAGACGCCGAAGCCTGCGCGTAAGACCGACCGGCGCAAGTCGTGGTCGGCCTATATTGATGATGCCGATCGCTATGGCTTCTTCAAGCTGAAAAACACCACGTTGCGCACCATGGAAGAGGGGCAGTACGAGCAGATCATCGAGGACGATACGCGCTGGCAAAGCCTGCGCGAACGTATGGACGCGGATTTTACCCATTCGCTGGAAATGTTTCCGTTTTCTGAACGTCTCGACGACAAGAGCCAGAATATCCAGAACTGGATTGAGCGCTATACGGCTCATATTAGCAATCTGCTGATGTGGTGCCTGCGTGCCTTCCGGCTGACCGCAATTTCCTTGCCGCAACGCTACTATGCCATTACGCGCCTGAATATCGAGGATCGCTTCCCCGGTGGGCGTGCCAGCGGCGACCCCGGCGATGGTGATATCC
The DNA here is from genome assembly GCF_037101385.1 of Asticcacaulis sp. DW145. NCBI lineage: Bacteria > Pseudomonadati > Pseudomonadota > Alphaproteobacteria > Caulobacterales > Caulobacteraceae > Asticcacaulis > Asticcacaulis sp. DW145. Next base: position 975,911 of record NZ_AP029024.1, read on the forward strand.
GCGACATGCTGGCGGCCTTTCGCCAGAGCTTTCGTGAGAATCTCGCCTTCTATATTCTCAAAAAGCGGCAATATCAGTTCGCCGTCACGGTTTGTTTTGCGCTTGCTTCAGCCTCTTTGCTGTTTTTCTTCAGCAACATCAACGCGCTACTTACTCAACTCGTGACGGTTCCGTTTCAAAACCAGCTACCCCAGGGCCATGTGATCGACATGTCGCCGGTAACGCCGCTGCTTGTAGCAGCCCTGATAATCGGATTTTACCGTTTCGGGCGCTGGTTTTATATCCGGGAGTCGCGCAACCTGTTCGACTTCTATAATAACTCCCAAACGGAGTCGTGTAAGACGCTCGACAAACAGGCGGCGCTCCGCACCAAGAATTTGAAAAATCTGATCACCACCATGGCCGCACGTCTGGGCAAGGACTCGACCTCGGTGCTCAAGGGCGGCGCGGCGCGGTCGGAAGAAACCAATTCCCGCTGGCCGGAATTGGCATACCGCTGGACGTTGCTGATCTACTGGCTGGGGCGGCGGATGGAGAATGTTGAACGCTACACCCAGCTTCAAATCTGGCTGGTGCGCCGCACCCATTACTTTTACCGCATCGTGGCGACGACCAGCAATCATCTGGTCACCGGTCTGGTCATGGGCGTCATCGCCCTGTGCGGGGCGGCCGTGGCGGGACGCCTCGTCTTTTCGCGCGTAGACGTGCAGGGCGTGATAGATACGATTGTCGCCCCGGCCTGGGCGTGGGTGGCCGCTATAGTGGCGGATATCGCGCAGAGGTTGGGGCTGGGGCACTGGCGAATGCCGGAACTATCCCTGCATGTTGCGTCTACCTCGGCTAAGACATCGGTCCTGCCGGATATCCATAGCGTCTTGGCCTATCTGAGCGAGCAAGGCATCTATGACAATACCATGCTGGGCCTTTACCTGCTGTGCTGCCTGTTTGCGCTGGTGCTGGCGGTGCGCTTCAATCTGAAGGTCAGCCGCCTGTCTACCGACGAATGGAACACCTCTCTGGAACTGATCCAGCAAAATCTGGACGTCGCCAACTGGGACCGCTTCCACAGCGTCAACCTGCATCACCTGCTGGCCGATCAGGTGCGCAACGACAAGAAGGTCATCCTGCGCCGGGAGGACTGGGTACAGCGCTAAGCCTCTTCCGGCGTCAGGGTCTGCATCGACAGGGCGTGGACGGGGCCGCTCAGTTCCTCACGCAGGGCCGCATTGACGGCGCGTTGACGGGCGACGCGGCTCTGCCCGCGAAACGCCTCGGAGACGATCAGGACGGAAAAGTGACTTTCGCCCCCTTCACGCGCGCCCGAATGCCCTTTATGCTTGTCGCTATCGTCCGTCACCTCCAGACGAAGCGGGGCGAAGGCCGCCGTCAGTTTGGTCTCGATGGTCTCGCGTGTTTTACCCATAATTTAACCTCATAAGGGCTTTATAGAGGCCCGACTCCGACCTATATGGTCGGTTTGCGTAAAGTTCAAAGGGTCGCGTTCGAAATCATGAGCGAAGGGTTCAAGTACAAGCCGAAGTTTGGTCTGGACATGCGTATTCGCCCGCCCAAGGAGGGCGAGGTGAATGGCAAGCGTCCGGAAGACGATGTGCTGTCGCTGAAGCCGGGGCAGGTGCGCTGCGAATGGCCGGAATGCCATCGTGCGGCCACGGCCAAGGCCCCGAAGTCGCGCGAAATGATGAACGAATACTATAACTTCTGTCAGGCGCACGCGGGCGAGTACAACAAGAACTGGAACTTCTTTGCCGGCATGTCCGAAGGCGAGGCCAAGGCGCACCGCGAAGCGACCATGACCGGTGGCCGCCCCACCTGGGCCTTCCGTGCTTCGGCCGCGTCGCGCGAAGCGGCGGCCTTCAGCGCCGGACGCACCAAGGGCGCGGGCATGTATGACCCGCATTCGGTCTTTGGCGCCGGTGCCGCCCCGCGCAAGCCCGGCGAAGACGCACCGATCCAGCGCCAATTTGGCAAGATCGAACGCGGGGCCTATGCCGACCTCGACCTTGAGGTCGGGGCCGAGCCGGAAAAGGTGCGCGCCGCCTATACCGAACTGCTCAAGCGCTGCCACCCGGACAATAATGGCGGCGACCGCTCGGCCGAGGACAAGCTCCAGCGCGTGATCAAGGCCTATAAAGTTCTCAAAAAAATGGGCCTGGCTTAAAAGCCTTGAATTTGGCGATCTGGTTCGTCGGCGTCACTTGCCCGTATTCATATACGGGCTGCGTTAGCCTCCTGCCATCTCATCCAAATTGAAGGCTTTTTGGGTTATGCAAGGCTAAATCCCTCGCCCCTGAGGGAAGAGGGTTAGGGAGGGGATTATGGTCGAGGTCAGAACCGGTGGGTGTCAGTGCGGGGCCGTGCGTTTCCGCGTTGAAGGCGAGCTGGGCCATGCCTCCATCTGTCATTGCCGCATGTGCCAAAAGGCCTATGGCAATGTTTTCGCGCCGCTGGTCAGCGTGCGGGAGGCGACGCTCACATGGAGCAAGGCCGAGCCCAAACGCTTCCAAAGTTCAAACCTCGTTCAGCGCGGTTTTTGCCCCGACTGCGGGACGCCCCTGACCTACGAAGCGCTGGACGGTGTGGCGCTGTCTATCGCCGCCTTTGATGATCCCGCTGACATCGCTCCGGTCATTCAGTTCGGCACCGAAGGCCGTCTGCCGTGGGTAAATGGCCTGCACGCCCTGCCGGAGCGCACCACGCTGGAAGACATCGAGGCCGCGCCGTTTCTCGATAAGCTGATCAGCTATCAGCACCCGGACCGGGATTAGATAGCGATCACACAGACATCGCCAATGCAGTCCGCTTTTGTAAGGTCTATGGTCAGAACAGCCAGAAGCATTATCAATGGGATACATAACCAAAGGCGTTTGGGCCGTGTCGCCGCAATGCCCAGTATAAGACTGAACAGAACAATATCGAACATCCAGATTGCGTGTTTGGTTTCAGGAGGGAGGGTAAGCCAGCCCAAGCGGCTACCGTAAATGTAAAGGAAGACCGCGGAACAGATATAACCACAGGCCAGCAAGCCCCAGGCTGCAAAATCTGCGAACTGATCTCTCGTCATGGCCCTCTCCCTCTGTGACAGAGTATGACTTTTCAGCGAATATGACCATAGGAGAGCAGGCCTCAAAAAAATCCGTCTCCGGCGTGTTTTAGGGTTGAGTCTTGAGGGCATAGGTCTTAGCTGAAAAACGCATCCGTTCGTCCGTCCGAAAGCGTTTTTGCCATGCCCGTACTCACCTCCGATACCCTGTCCGATCCGCTTCTGGGCCTTGTGCCGGACAAGAAGGTATCGCTGCGTGAGGTGTTCGGCGTCGATTCCGACATGCTGGTCCCTGCCTTTTCGACGCGTGATGAGCATGTGCCGGAAATCGACCCGTCCTATCGCTTCGACCCGCAGACAACCATCGCCATCTGCGCCGGCTTTGCCTATGACCGCCGCGTCATGGTGCAGGGCTTCCACGGCACGGGTAAGTCCACCCATATCGAGCAGATCGCCGCGCGGCTGAACTGGCCGCTGGTGCGCGTCAATCTCGACAGCCATGTGTCGCGGATCGACCTGATCGGTAAGGACGCCATCGTGCTCAAGGATGGCCAGCAAGTCACCGAGTTCAAGGAAGGCATCCTGCCGTGGTCGCTGCAACGGCCCGTGGCGCTGGTCTTCGACGAATACGACGCCGGGCGTCCGGATGTGATGTTCGTCATCCAGCGCGTGCTGGAGGCGCAGGGCCGCCTGACGCTGCTGGATCAGAACAAGGTCATCCGCCCCAACAGCTTCTTCCGCCTGTTTGCCACCACCAACACCATCGGTCTGGGTGACACCACCGGGCTTTATCACGGCACGCAGCAGATCAATCAGGGTCAGATGGACCGCTGGTCGATCGTCACCACGCTCAACTATCTCAGCCACGAGGCCGAGGTGGAGATCGTGCTGGCCAAGCTGCCGGAGTTCGATACGCCGGAGCGCAAGAGCCTGATCGACGCTATGGTGCGCGTCGCCGACCTGACGCGCTCGGCCTTTGCCAATGGCGATATCTCGACCGTCATGTCGCCGCGGACCGTCATCACCTGGGCACAGAATACGCTGATCTTCGGCAATGACCCGGAGGTGGCTTTCCGCCTGACCTTCCTCAACAAGTGCGATGAGCTGGAGCGCCCGACTCTGGCGGAATTCTATCAGCGCAGCTTTGGCGCGGATGTGAAGGAATCGGCGCTTAAGGTGAAGGTGATCTAGGTGCATCCCTCCCTGCTTGCGGGGAGAGGGGACCACGAAGTGGTGGGTGGGGCAAGCCACGCAAAGACTGCCCCCTCCGGCGAGACAAGCTCGCCACCTCCCCGTTTCAAAGGGGAGGATAAGAGGAAACCAATGGCCAAGCCCGTTACCGTTCTGTCCGATCCGTTTCGCAAGGCGCTGATCCATTCGACGCGCGCCCTGGCGGAAGATCCCGAACTCGAAGTCGTCTTCGGGCCGGACGGGCCGCGTCTGGATGGCCGCAAGCTGGTCCTGCCCAATCCGCCGCGCGATTTGAATGCCCGCCTGTCGGCTACGGTGCGCGGGCAAGCCGACCGTCTGGCGCTAAAGGTCGCGCACCACGATGCCGCTATCCATGTCCGCGCCCGGCCTGTCGATACGGCGGGGGCCGAAGCCTTTGACGTGCTGGAAGAGGCACGGCTTGAAGCCATCGGGGCCAATGCTATGGGCGGGGTGCGCAAAAACCTGCGCGCGGCGCTTCAGTCCGATCTGGATCGCAGCGGTTTGGGGCGTAAGGAGGAAAAGTCCGAACTCAATCTGGCCGACATTCTGGGTCTGATCGCGCGTGAAATCCTCACCGGCGATCCTGTGCCGAACGAGGCGCAGCGGGTGGTCAATCTTCTGCGGGACGAGATCGAACAAAAGACGGGGCAGGGTCTGAACGAACTGGCGGACCTGATCGCTGATCAGAAGGCCTTTACGCAAAAGGCGCGTGAAGTGTTGCGGGCGCTGGACCTCACCGACGATTCGCAAGACGCCAAGGAAGAAGAAAAAAACGACGAGGGCGAGGACGAACAATCCGAAGGCAATGACCCGTCGGCTGAGGCCGAAGAGGATGCCGAGGATCAGGACGATTCGCAGCCGCAACAGGAAGAGGAACCCAACGGCGGCGACGATCAGTCCCAGACCGGTGATGAGGACTTCACCCAGATGTCGGGCGATCCTCAGTCTCTGGCTGAGGGTTCGGCCGATGAGGTGGTCGATGGCGAGGCCGCCGAGGCCAGCCAGATGCAGACCCCCAATGCGGGCGGTGAGCGCAAGGACTATGACGTCTTCACCAAGGCCTATGATGAGGTCATCAACGCCGAAGACCTGTGCGATCCCGAAGAACTGGAGAGGCTGCGCGGCTTCCTCAATCAGCAACTGGCCAATCTGTCGAACGTTGTGGCCCGTCTGGCTAACCGGCTGCAACGCCGCCTGATGGCGCAGCAGAGCCGCTCGTGGAATTTCGACCTCGAAGAGGGCGTGCTGGATGCCGCCAAGCTGACGCGGGTGATCATCGACCCCAGCGCGCCCTTGTCGTTCAAGCAGGAAAAGGACACCGAGTTCCGCGACACGGTGGTGACGCTGCTGCTAGACAATTCCGGCTCGATGCGCGGGCGGCCGATCATGGTCGCGGCCATCTGCGCCGACGTGCTGGCGCGCACGCTGGAACGCTGCGGCGTGAAGGTCGAGATTCTGGGCTTCACCACCAAGGCGTGGAAGGGCGGGCAGTCGCGCGAACAGTGGGTGCGCGAAGGTAAGCCGGCAGCGCCGGGTCGCCTCAACGACCTCAGACACATCATCTATAAGGCGGCGGATAATCCCTGGCGGCGGGCCAACAAGAATCTCGGCCTGATGATGCGCGAGGGCCTGTTGAAAGAGAATATCGACGGGGAGGCCCTGCAATGGGCCTATACGCGCCTCCTGGGGCGGCCGGAGTCGCGCCGTATTCTGATGGTTATATCCGACGGCGCGCCGGTCGATGATTCGACCCTCAGCGTCAACTCGGGCCACTATCTCGAAAACCACCTGCGCAAGGTCATTGCCGACATCGAAGGAGCCGGGCGCGTCGAGCTCGCGGCCATCGGCATTGGCCACGACGTGACGCGCTATTACCGTCGGGCCATGACGCTGATTGACGTCGAGCAACTGGGCGGGGCGTTGATCGAAAAGCTGGCCGAACTGTTCGATGAAAAAACCGCCGCACGGCGGTGATGCGTCCACCCCTGCTTTGGTGGAGAGGTGGTCAAACGGAGTTCTCATGCGATTAGCCTTGTTATTCTCCGCCCTGCTGACCACCACGGCTGTGGCGGGTCCCGTCCCCTATCAGGGCGGCACGCGAGTCACTTTTACTCCCTTGCCTGCGGTCAGCGGCCCGCCTGCGCAAAAGGCCCGCTACATCGGCGGCTATGTCGTGAAAGGGGAAGGCACTGCCTGGCTGACCGGCCTGTCCGATCTGGTCGTCACGCCGGGTAAGGACGGGGTGATGATCGACACCATCGGGGATTATGGGACCCGCGCGCGCTTCACCCTGCCGGTGCGCGGCACCGAGGGCCCGCTGAGCCTCGACTGGCTGCGCGGGGCCGACGGCAAGCCCTTTGGCAACAAGTCGCTGTCGGACTCTGAGGACATGGCGGTCGATCCGCGCGACGGCACGGTCTATGTCTCGTTTGAAGGCGATGCGCGCGTGATGCGCTATGGCCCCGATCTGGGCGGGCCGGGGGAGCGTCTGCCGCTGACCGGCCTGCCCGCCCTACCGTCGAATGAAGGGCTTGAGGCGGTTACGTTTCACCTGTCATCAAAGGGCGAGGCGTCGCTGATTTTGGGGGCTGAGGTGGGGGGCTTCTGGAAGTGCGCACTCGATACCTACCGATGCGAGACGCTGGCCGGGCCGACCACGCCGGGTTTCGGTTACAAGCTGGTGTCTCTGGCCCCGCTCGATCCGGCCAAACCCGATGAGATGCTGGCGCTTTATCGCTTCTATCTGCCCATGGTGGGGGCGCGCAGTGTGCTGCGGGTCGTGCGGCTTGAGGGCAAGCGCCTGAGGCTGGTCGATACGATCCTGCGAATCGAGCCGCCGCTGCCTATCGACAATTATGAGGGCGTGTCGGCAGTGAAAACGCGCGACGGCTACCGGCTTTATCTGATCAGCGATCCTATCGGGGACAATGACCCGACTCACCTGCTGATGTTCGATTACCAGCCCTGAACGGTCGATATAAACAAAAAACCCCGAAGCCGGAGCCTAGGGGTCTTTCGCGTGTTCGGTTTATGCCTAAAAGATTAGGCCGCAGCCTTCTCAGCCAGCTTCGCCTTGATCTGCTTCTTCAGGCGACGGGCGCGCAGAGACAGTTCGGTATCGTCAGCCTTGACGAGGAAGGCGTCCAGGCCGCCCTTGAAGTCCAGCGTGCGCAGGGCGGCGTTGGAGATCTTCAGACGGAAGGATTGACCCAGAGCTTCGGATTGAAGCGCGGTTTCACGAAGCGAGGGCAGGAAGCGACGCTTCGTCTTGATGTTTGAGTGGCTCACGGAGTGGCCGACCATCGGGCCGACACCGGTGAGTTCGCAACGACGCGACATGATATCCACCTTCGTTAGAAACAATAGACAGGGCGCGGCCTTTGAACGGCAGCGCAAGAGGCGCGTTCTATAGGCAAAGCCAGCGACAGCGTCAAGCGGAAAAACCCCGTGTTCAGGCGAAAGCCTTCGGCAGGTCTGACATCGGCTTGACGACGATCTGCTGGGAATCGCGCCAGATGATTTCCTTGGCGATGCGCGCCTTGATGTCACGCACCGGCAGGCCACCTTCGCCAATAAGCCAGGCGCAGTAGCGCGCCCGCTCAATGGCTTCAAGCGCCTTCGGATCGAACCAGCAGATGCCCCAGATTGACCGCCGCCGCTTGAAGTGACGGCCGATTCGGTCGGGCACTGCCAGATAGCGGTTGTACCAGTCGAACTGCTCAGACAGTTCGTCGGTAATCCAGCGCGGCGCGCCGTTGCGATACAGATACCACGACGCCTGAAAGAAACCGCTTTCGACGCCGCTCCACGGATGGATCAGCGGCGTCACAAAGCGCACATATTGAGACGAGGACATGACCTTACACGCCCGCGCAGGTTCATGCGCGGGGTCCTTCTGTAGGCTGAGAACGGGAAAGCGAAAACGGCCCTTCGGGCCTATTTCAGGCCCGAAGGGAGATTGCGTTCGGATGGCCGGTTTATCTGGCGCATTCGGAAATCTCCGGTGTGAGGTCAAAGAGGCGCCCTGATACCGGCCTCGCGGTGATCAGGCAAGATGGTTAAAAATGAAATCATCTGCTGTGGAAAACCGGCCACAGGTGAATCCGCAGTGACTCTTTATGGCATCAGGCCGAAATGTCCTTCCGGCGGCGGGTCATACCTATCACGAGGATAAAATGGACGACACCGCGAAGTTCGATACCGTCGCCGGTCAGGGCGGAGAAACCCATCAGCAGGTCCATCATTCTGGTCCGCACACGCCGCAAGGGCATCTGACCACCAATCAGGGGATTCGCGTCTCCGACAACCAGAACAGCCTGAAGTCGGGAGCGCGTGGCCCGACCCTGCTCGAAGACTTTGTTCTGCGCGAAAAAATCTTCCACTTCGACCATGAGCGCATCCCCGAACGCATCGTCCATGCCCGCGGTTCGGCGGCGCACGGCTATTTCGAACTGACGCACTCCCTGTCCGACATCACCACGGCCGATCTGTTCCAGCGGGTGGGCGAGCGCGTGCCGGTCTTTGTGCGCTTTTCGACCGTAGCCGGCGGAGCGGGCAGCGTCGATACCCCGCGCGATGTGCGCGGCTTCGCGGTGAAATTCTATACGCAGGAAGGCAACTGGGATCTTGTGGGCAATAACATCCCGGTCTTCTTCATACAGGACGCCATAAAGTTTCCCGACCTTGTGCACGCGGTGAAGATGGAGGCCGACCGGGGCTATCCGCAGGCGGCTTCGGCGCACGACACTTTCTGGGACTTCGTGTCCCTGATGCCGGAATCGACCCACATGTTGATGTGGGCCATGTCCGATCGCACCTTGCCGCGCGCCTTTCGCACGATGGAGGGGTTCGGCATCCACACCTTCCGTTTCGTCAATGCCGAGGGAAAGTCCACCTTCGTCAAGTTTCACTGGAAGCCGAAGCTGGGGCTGCAATCGCTGGTGTGGGACGAATCGCTGAAGATTCAGGCCGCCGATAACGACTTCCACCGCCGCGACCTGTTTGAGGCCATCGACAGCGGGGCGTTCCCTGAATGGGAGCTGGGGGTGCAACTGTTCGATCAGGCGCTGGCCGACAGCCTGCCCTATGATGTGCTCGACGCTACCAAGATCATCCCGGAAGAGGTGGTGCCGGTGACTATAGTCGGGCGCATGGTGCTCGACCGCAACCCGGACAACTTCTTTGCCGAGGTGGAGCAGGTGGCCTATTGCCCGGCCAACATCGTCCCCGGCATCGACTTCAGCAATGACCCGCTGTTGCAGGGGCGGCTGTTCTCCTATCTCGATACGCAGCTCAAGCGGCTGGGCAGCACCAACTTTCATCAGTTGCCGATCAACGCGCCGAAGTGTCCCTTCCAGAACTTCCAGCGCGATGGCCACATGCAGATGCAGGTGCCCAAGGGGCGCGCCAACTATGAGCCCAACAGTCTGGGGGCGCACGGCGAAGACGGCGGGCCGCGCGAATGCTCGGTGACGGGGTTCACCACCGTTGCGGCTCAGGACGGCGCGGACGAGCAGGGTGACAAGCTGCGCGTGCGGCCGGAGCTGTTTGCCGATCACTATTCGCAGGCGCGCCTGTTCTGGAAATCGCAGACAGAGTCCGAGCGGGCGCATATCGCCTCGGCCTTTGTGTTTGAACTGTCGAAGGTCAATTTGCGGGGGGTGGCGCCGCGCATGGTGGCCAATCTGCGCAATGTCGATGACGAGTTGGCGGCGCGCGTGGCGACGGGGCTGGGGATCGACCTGCCCGAGGCAGCGCAGGTGGCGCGCGAACCCATCGACCTGGCACCGTCCGACGCTCTGTCGATCCAGAAGAACCTGAAGCCGACCCTGCAAGGGCGTAAGGTGGGTATCCTGATTTGCAAGGATAGTGACGCGGCGGTTTTAAGCCAGCTCAAGGCCGATATCACGGCGGCGGGCGCTACGCCCTTCGTGGTCGGGGTGCAGATCCACGGCATACCGCTATCGGACGGCAGTCTGGCCGATGCTGACGGGCAATTGCTGGGCGCGCCATCGCAACTGTTCGATGCGGTGTTTGTCCTGCTGTCGGAGGCGGGGACGCAGCGCAACCTCAAAGAAGCGGCCTCAGTCGAATGGGTGATGAACGCCTTTGGTCACTTGAAGGCCATCGGCCACACGCCGGAATCTCAGCCCCTGCTCGATAAGGCGGGCGTGGTGCCGGACGCGGGCGTGGTGGAGGCCGACGGCTTTATCGCCGCAGCGGCACAGCGCTACTTTGACCGCGAGCCGGGCCTGCGCACGCTGGCATAGATCGACTCAAAAGTAGAAGCCGGTGCCGTCTGGATCGAGGACGGCACCGGCTTCGTATGGGGCTGGATCTGATGTAATAATCAGCTGATGACCGCCTTCGAAACTCAGTGACATCAACAGTCCCGAAGTCGTCACGCCTAGCAGAGGCTTTTCCAATAGGTTGTGAAAACGAACGGGTTGTTCGTCGCGCCATGGTTTGTTGTGGACTGTGTGGCTGCCATCTGCGGCCACGTAGATAAGTGTTTGAGCCGACTCAATGCGGCAACCATTTGCCATTCTAAACGTAAGGGTATGCGCATTCAGGATTATCTGGGTAATCCAAGCATCACCTTGAAGCAAAAAGGTTAGTTTGTCGCTTGTCGGGAAGGGTGTCACTATAGTTTCCAAGATAAAAGGCGCTTTGGTTTCCCAAAGCGCCTTTTGCAGTACCGAAGTCAGGCTGAGCTTAGGCCGCCTTGATCAGAGATTTGTTCAGCAGGGCCACGGCGGCGTCGCGGTCGATCTTTTCGATGGCGGCGACTTCGCGGGCCATGCGGTCCAGAGCCGATTCGTAAAGCTGACGCTCGGAGTAGGACTGCTCCGGCTGGTTTTCGGCGCGGTGCAGGTCGCGGACCACCTCGGCGATAGAAACGAGATCGCCCGAATTGATCTTGGCTTCGTATTCCTGCGCGCGACGCGACCACATGGTGCGCTTCACGCGGGCACGGCCTTTCAGCGTGACCAGCGCCTGCGACATGACGGCGGCGGGGGCGAGGTGGCGCAGACCGGCCGTCTTAGCCTTCTTAGTCGGGACGCGCAGGGTCATCTTCTCGTGGTCGAAGGTGACGACATAGACTTCGAGCTGATAGCCGGCCACTTCCTGGCTCTCAACGGCGGCCACGGTGCCGACGCCATGCGCCGGATACACCACCTTGTCGCCCGTCTTGAATTCGAGTTCTGCTGCAACAGTCGTCATTGCGGTCCTCTTTCTTTGTAAGTGAGGGCGAAGGCAAGGCGCTGAGATAGTCCCTTCAGGCGACGCATACGGCTGACCGGCGATCAGGGAGGAGGCCGGGAGGCGCGGACGCAAAAAAACAACGACGTCCCTCAATCTAATTCGGGGCATCGCTGCTGTGTATGAATGGACTAAGACAAGCCTGTCATCCGACCTTTGTCGAAGATGCCGGATGTGCGGGGCGCGCAGGCGGCATTTTAGGTGAAGATTAGGAGATGCCGACGAAACGCTTCGCGTCCCTTTGCATCAGTGGAACCGTTTCTATCACAAAATTACATAAAAATAAAGTCCGGCTGTCGCTAAGGCGTCGGATTGTGTCGGCGTTTATATTCGTCACGCCGACGCAAATGCATTTAAGTTTCATATCTGTACTATTAAAGTAAATCAGAGGTAATGGGCCGTTGGTGCGTCTCTGAATTACAAACAGCTTTGTCGCTTTCAATCGAGATGGGGATTAAATTAGTGATAGTCAGCCGGTGCGCCCATTTTCTCATATGTTTTCGGACCTGTGAATGAGGGCGCGCTGAGGGGCAGGTACATAAAGCTTGTGGATGAAAGTATAGGGGCTTAAGCGAGCGATCTGAGACGCCGGGTCGCAGATGGCAACAATTATGAAGATTTGTTGCTGTGGTCGTGATTGCGCGGGCCGAAAGCGGGCAGGGCCAGCGACCAGTGAATCGCCGCCCCGCGCAGCGCCAGAGCGGCGGCGAATCCGCAGAGGCCTGCGGGCCAGAAGGACAGGCCGAAGAGGCTGAGGGTAACGAAGACCGACGCCCCCAAAAGCGCGGCGGTGATATAGATTTCCCGGCGCAGCAACAGGTTGGGCTCTCCGGCCAGCACATCGCGGATGATCCCGCCGAAGGTCGCCGTCAGCACGCCCATCACCACGGCCGAGACAGGGGCCACACCGAGGTTCAGCGCCTTGGCCGCGCCCACGACCGCATAGGCCGCCAGGCCCATGGCGTCCAGCCACAGCATGGCCAGCATCCGTTTGCCGGGCTTGCCGTCCGGACGCGGTGAGGCATTGCGCGGGGCCAGCACCCACACGGCCAGCCCGGCCAGCGCGCAGATCAGGATGTAGTCTGGTCTCTGCACCCAGAAGACCGGGGCGCCGATCAGCACGTCCCGAAGCGTCCCGCCGCCGACGCCGGTAATGGCGGCGAAAAAGGTGAAGGTGATGATGTCCTGACGCCCGCGCGCCGCCGCTATGGCGCCGGAGGCCCCGAACAGGGCCACGGCGGCGTAGTCCAGCCAGAAGAGGGCGGTGCTCAGGGCGCTGACGGCGTGATCGGGTACGGTCATTGGCCCTGCATATCTGAATTTACCCGCCGATGCGATTCCCGTTGGCGTCGATCATCAATTCTCCGTCCTCCTTGCGAAAGGGACCGGAGGGCCAGCGTTCTAGCAGATCGAGCACCTTTTCCGACGGGCGGCACAACCGCGTCCCTTTGGCGGTGACCACAAAGGGTCGGTTGACCAGTATGGGGTGAGCCAGCATAGCCTCGATCAGGTCTTCATCGCTGACGCCGGGGTCGAGCAGGCCCAGCTCGGTGGCCGGCGACTTGCTTTCGCGCAGGGCCTGACGCGGCGTCAGACCGGCATCGGCAAACAGGGTCAGCAAGTGGTCGCGCTGCCACCCGACGCTGAGATAGGGAATGACGTGGGGTGTATAGCCCGCCGCTTCGATGACGGCGAGCACGTTGCGCGACGTGCCGCAGTCGGGATTGTGATAGATGGTGATCGTCATGAGGCCATCCTCTCCGGGGTGGTTTTGCTTTCTGGGGACGTCTGGGGCGGGGGCGAGTTTAGCAACCAGCCAAAAACGAGAAAAGCCATAACCGCACCGGTAGTCTGAGCGGCGATAAAGGCGGGCGCGGAGGCGAGGGCAATGCCCGCGAAGCTGTCGGTCAGGCTGCGGGCCAAAGTGAGGGCGGGGTTGGCAAAGGCGGTGGAGCTTGTGAACCAGTAGGCTGAGGTGATGTAAAGGCCTACGGCGGTGGGCGAAAAATCGGGTTTAAAGCGTTGGCAGCCGAAAATTGTACCCATCAGGCCAAAAGTGGCTACGGCTTCGGACAGCATAAGGCCGGAACCGTCCCGCAGTCTTGTGGCCGACTGCATCAGGGCCTCGCCGAACATGGCGTGGGCGATCCCGACGCCGATGACCGCCCCGACGAACTGCGCGACCATATAGGCCGCCGCCAGAGCCGGTTTGATGTCGCCGCGCATCATAAAGGTCAGCGTCACCAGCGGGTTGAAGTGCGCGCCAGACAGAGGCCCGAACAGGGTGATCAGCACGATCAGGCCTGTCCCCGTTGCCACGGCATTCGCCATAAGCGCCAGAGCGCTGTTGCCGCCTGACAGGGCCTGCCCCATGATGCCAGACCCGATCACAATCGCCAGTAGCCAGGCGGTGCCCAGTGCCTCGGCGGCTAATTTGCGTAAAGCCATCTCCATGCCCCGCTTCTCAACACGCACAGGTGAGTTTGGCGATCACGGGCTGACACAGTTCGGGCGCGCCGCCGCAGCAGTTTTCCATCAGAAATCCCAGAAGCCCGCTGACGCCATCCATATTGGCGAAGTAGCGGATGCTGCGCCCCTCGCGCACGCTGTGGATCAGGCCGGCCTGAGTCAATATGGCCAGATTGGCGGACATGGTGTTCTGACGCACCCCCAGACGTTCACCGATTTCACCCGCGGGCAGGCCCTGACGCCCCACCTGCACCAGCAGACGGAAGACATCGAGGCGCGTTTCCTGACTGAGCGCAGCGAGGGCATCGAGGCTTTGCTTTTTATCCATATATCATGATTAATTGATATATTTGGCGGAGTCAAGAGAGACGGTGGTACGGGTTCAGATACAAAAAGAGCGCCCGATGCGGCGCTCTTTGTCTTTATTTACCGTCGCCGGGCTTTTCGGAGAAGTACTTTTCGAACTTGCCGGTTTCGCGTTCAAAGTCCTCTCGGTCGGCGGGTGGCGTACCCTTGACCGAGATGTTCGGCCAGACGCGGGCGTATTTGGAATTGACCTCCAGCCACTTGCCGTCCGGTTCGTCCTCGGTGTCCGGCTTGATGGCGTCCACCGGGCATTCCGGCTCGCAGACGCCGCAGTCGATGCACTCATCCGGATTGATGACCAGGAAGTTTTCACCCTCGTAGAAGCAGTCCACCGGACAGACTTCGACGCAGTCCATAAACTTGCACTTAACGCAGGGGTCGGTGACGATATAGGTCATTGAACTCAGGTGCCTTCAGTGGGGACATACACCAGACAGGTGCCCTAAAACGGGTCTGTAAACGGTTTGCGGGTCATGACTTTTGCGGCGCGCACTGTCAAGGCTTTAGCCGCCGCTCACCCGCGATTTTTACTAAACCGCCCAAGGGCTTTGGCTTAAGCCTGAACGCTTGCCCTGACAGTGACACCTATTCGCAGATCTCGTACAGCCCCTGGGCTTCGCTAGCCGGGCCGCGCCGTTCGCCCATGCCCAGAACGCGGACGTCGATCAGGCGAGCCCCGATAGCGAAGGTCAGCCGGTCGCCGATGCGCACTGTGTGACCGGCCTTCTGGATACGAGCGGTCTGGCTAAAGCGTTCCAGACGCAAGAGGCCGCTTTCGGCAAATTTCGCCGACAGGGCGCGGGTCTTGAAAAACCGGGCGCGCCACAGCCAGACATCAATGCGGCAGGTGTCAGAGGCAGAATCCATCCCTCATTCTAGAGCGGATTTCGTTCAGATTGCAGCGAAATTCCGCTCTAACATTTTGTCTGTCGCGCATTTCATTCCGAAACGGCGTTCGGTGAAAACCAAAACCGCTGCACACTTTTCGGAATGCGCTTTAACCCTGAGATTGCAAAAAGCATTGCATATTTTGCGCTTATGCCGCAGTCGGACAAACGATTGTGTCCATGCTGCCGAAGGGGGATTCGTCATGACAGGCCTGTTGAAGTCAGAGGGTAATCTGCTGATCGCGCTGATCGTAGCCGCGATTGCCATTCCACTGGAACACAGCCTCGCCGGGTCAGGGCAGACCGTTGCCCTGATCGCCTCTGTCGCCCTGATCGGGGTGATCGTTCTGGTGTCGCTGCGCGTGGCGCACCATGCCGAGGTGCTGGCCGAAAAGGTCGGTGAACCCTATGGCACCATGATCCTCACCCTGTCGGCCGTGCTGGTCGAGGTGGTTATCTTGGCGATCATGCTGGGCCATTCGCACAACCCTACCTTAGCGCGCGACACCATCTATTCGGCGGTGATGCTCGACATCAACGGCATTATCGGCGTGGCAGCGATTCTGGGCGGCCTGAAACACGGTGAGCAGCCCTATAACGATGCCTCGGGCAAGACCTATATCGTCATGATCATGACCGGTATGGGCGTCTCCATGCTGGTCCCCGAATTTATCCCGGTGGCGCACTGGAAGGCCTATTCGCTGTTCTCCATCGGCATCATGGTCTTCCTCTACGCCATGTTCCTGCGTCTTCAGACGACGAAACACAGCTATTTCTTCAGCTATACCTATGCCGGGACGGGTGACGAAAACCATACGCACGGAGGCAAGACCGCGTATTCGGCGGCCATCCTCATCGCCGGTCTGGTGCTGATTGGCGTGTTGGCCGAGGTCATGTCGAAGACGCTAGGCACCGGCCTCGAAGGCACGGGCATCCCGCCGGTCTTTCCGGCGCTGGTGGTGGCGGCCATTTCGGCCAGTCCTGAGATCCTGACGGCCCTGCGCGCCGCGCTGGCCAACCGCATGCAGCCGGTCATCAATATCGCGCTGGGGGCTTCGCTCTCGACCGTGGTCCTGACCGTGCCGGTGATCGAACTGATCTCACTGTTCAACGATCAGAAGATCCACATGGCCCTGACCCCGACCCAGAGCATCATGACCGCCCTGACTCTGCTGGTGGCCGCGATCAACCTCAATGACGGTCAGACCAACGCGATTGAGGGCACCACACATTTTGTGCTGTTCTGCGCCTTTATCATGCTATCGTTTCTGGGGCTGTGATCAGAGGTCGAATTCGTTCCAGTCTTCCGAAGCGTGCCGGACACGCACGATAAGCAGCCCCTGTGCCTCGACCTGATAGAAGATGATATGCGACCTGAAGGGATGCGTGTGCATCGGTGGGTTCAGCTCTTTTCTCAAGCGTCCCATGGCCGGGTATTCCGCCAGCAAGCCGAAGGCGCGATTTAGGTCGTCATAATAGGCTTCCGCCTGTTGAAAGCCGAACCGCTCACGACCGAATAGATAAAGCTGGATCAGGTCCGTTTCGGCGGCGGACGTCAGCCGGAATGTCACGGCTTGTCGAACCCAAGGTCCGCCGCCTTTTTGCGGGCCATATCGAGAATATCGTCAACAGTGCGGGGGCTGATACCGCTGGAAAGACCTTCGTCTATCTTCACCTGCAAGGCGGCTATTTTCTCTTCCCGTTCCTGATCGCGGCGAATGAGGTCGCGAACATAGTCGCTGGTGTTGGCATAACGACCGGTTTCTGCCTGCGACTCCGCCCAGGATTTCATCTGTTCGGGCAGGGATATGTTCATGGTCGCCATGGCCGCACTCCTTGGGCAGGAGGGTGCGGCCTATGGCAAGGTTTGTCAACCACCGCGCAGCACCGCAAAGGGGGAGTAGGGATTGACGAAGAGGGGCGGCACTTTGGCCTTTTTCGGGGCAGTCGATTTGCTGCGCCAGCCCTGATACTCGGCGGCGGCATCCCCTTCGCCAAAGTGGTGCGTCCCGGCCTTGGCATAGCCCAGCGCGGCCATCAGCTTGTCGCTGACGCCCTCAGTCGCCCCGGGCTTGAGATAGATGGCACCCTTGTGCCACACACCTTCGTTCAGGGCCGCATCCAGCGCATCGAGCGTCTTCAGCCGGACGGGTTTGTGCCCGGCAATGGCCACCAGCCCTTTGAGGCTTAAGGCACGCTGCGGATGGTCCTTCGCTCCGCCAAAGGCCTGCATCAAAGGTGGTGATAACTTCGGTAAACGCCAGACGAAGCGATTGCCGTGGATGCCCAGCCCTTTAAGCAACTTGCGCTCATCCGCCGTCAGCTTGTCTTCGCCACGCAAGGTCACGCCGCCGTTTTCATAGATCTGCCACGCCACAGCGCGCACCGCCGCAGGGGTCGTCTCATCGTGTGCGGCCTCATAGACCCGGTGCAGGGGCTTCAACTGGTGCAGGGCCTGCTGCCGCACAAAATCGGTCAGCCGTTTACGCGCACGGTCTTCCAGCGCGGCCTGATCGGACTGACATTCCAGACGGATGACGGGGTTGAAATAGTCTGACGGTGCGATGTGGCCGACCGTTTCGCCCTGCCACAGAACGTGCTTGCCTTTCAGGCGCAGGGTTTTGGACGGTGCCTGCGCCAGGGCGTGCAGCCGCTCACGGATCAGGGGCGTCACGGCGCGATGCGCCGCCTGACGGATCGTCTTGTCCTCGATCAGGCTTTCACCGGCCGCCTGGATGAAGTTCAGCCCCTTGAGCTGCCCCACACGCTGGCCTTCAAGGAAAACGTCGCCATTTTCCATAATCTCCGGCTTCGGCGTCTCAAAGGCGTTGAGCGCCTTCAACAGGGCGCTGGTGCGCTGATCGACGAAGCGCTGCATCAGGGCCTCGTGCAGCCGGTCGGACAGACGCGCCTCCAGATCGCGCGTCGCTTCGCGCCAGTGTTCCGCCGCCTTCAGCCAGCCGGTGCGATTGGCGATGTAGGAGAGGGTGCGCACGCCCGACAACCGCCCCGACAGGGTGTCGATATCGCCGTCCATGCGGTCGAGGTGGGTCAACTGCTCATCGAACCAGTCGTGCGGCACAAACCCGTCCGGGCGGTGGCGCGACCAGAAGAGGAAACCGACCGTTTTCAGATGCTCGTCCAGCGACACCTTGCGGAAATCAGGGAGCTGGCACACCTCCCACAGGATGCGGAGACTAACCGGATTGCGCACCTTCAGCGCGATGTCGTCTTCGGCGCTCAGATGGCGCAGGACCTTCTCATCCAGCGCTTCGCGAGCCAGTTGCAATGCCGGGGCGGGCGAAGGCCGCGTCAGGCTGCGCAGCAGGTTGTCGAGCGACGAAAAATCCAGTTCATGATTGCGCCATTGCGCCGCCGTCAGGCTGAGGAAGCGGTGGTTTTCAATGGCCGCGATCAGGTCGTCATCCATCTCATCGGCATCGCCGGTGACCCCAAACGTACCTTCCCTGCGGTTGCGTCCGGCGCGCCCGGCGATCTGTGCGGCCTCCTGTGCTGTGAGCGCCCGCGTGCGGCGGCCGTCGAATTTCGACAGGCCGGCAAAGGCCACATGGTCGATATCCATGTTGAGCCCCATGCCGATGGCGTCGGTGGCGACCAGAAAATCGACTTCGCCGCGCTGGAACAGATCGACCTGAGCGTTGCGCGTCTTGGGGCTGAGCGAGCCCATCACCACAGCCGCTCCACCGCGCTGGCGCCGGATCAGTTCGGCAATGGCATAGACCTGCTCCGTCGAAAAGGCGACGATGGCCGTGCGCTTGGGCAGGCGGGTGAGCTTCTTCGACCCGGCATAGCTCAGTTGCGACAGGCGCTCACGGAACTGCACCTCGGCATAGGGAAACAGCGAGCGGAACAGGGGCGCAAAGGTCGCGGCCCCCATAAACAGCGTCTCATAGCGACCGCGCGCGTGCAAAAGCCGGTCGGTGAAGACGTGGCCGCGCTCCGTATCCGCGCACAGTTGAATCTCATCGACGGCTAGGAAATCGACGCGCCGCTCCAGTGGCATCGCCTCGACCGTGCAGATGAAATAGGAGGGAAGACGCGGGATGATCTTCTCTTCGCCGGTGATCAGAGCGACGGCATTGATTCCCTTTTCCTTCACCATACGGTCATAGACCTCGCGCGCCAGAAGCCGCAGGGGCAGGCCGATCATTCCGGTAGCATGGGCCATCATCCGCTCCAGCGCATAATGGGTCTTGCCGGTATTGGTCGGCCCCAGGACGGCCACCAGCCGCGAATCCGGGCTTGGGGCGGCGAAGGCGGCAACGGGATGCGAATGATCTGGCACGTGGCTGTTTTAGCCGCTTAAAACGGCATTGAAAAGGTAGAAGACGGTGTCAAAAGCGCGCAAATGCAGAGGTTAACGGCTTGCGTCAAACGCCGTGAACGCCATGAAAACGAATCATGACCGAATCAGTGACATCGCCCGATGCCTGATTTGTTCTATACCAGATATAGTAGCGCGATAACGTATTAACCATACTCGTATAGCTCAATGGGCCGAGTCGCGCTTTGAGTCGAGTCGGCTCTGTTCTCACACAGGTTTTTAGACCAGACCGAGCTTGAAACGGCTTCTCAAAGGCGCGAACGGCGTGCTAAACCCGACACGCGTGGCCCCTTAGCTCAGCCGGATAGAGCAAGGCTTTCCTAAAGCAGAGGTCGCAGGTTCGAGTCCTGCAGGGGTCACCATTTTCCAAATCTCTATACACAAAATATACGCCCCACGGCGTGATCTCTACACGCCCTATATGCGTCGGGGTTTAGGAGACGATCCAGCTTCCTGACTGGAATTGGAGCCTCTTATGACCTTTGTGTATCTGATGGCCGGGTGCGGTTTTTTCGCCCTGTGCCTGGGGTTTGTCCATGGCGCAGACCGCCTGCGGGAGGATCGGCCATGACCGTCCTCTATGTCGCCGCCGCTGTCCTTGTGCTGGTATTGGCGGCCTATCTGGTGGTCGCGCTGATCAAACCGGAAATCTTCCCGTAATCTTATCTGGAGAACCGGCATGTGGCTCGGTATCACCGCAAGCGCCTGGGTGCAGCTTGCGCTTTATATGTGCGTGCTTACGGCGCTGGCGGTCCCGCTGGGCGGGTATATGGCGCGCGTCTTCTCGGGTGAGCGTACCGTCCTGACCGCGATCTTTGGGCCGGTGGAGCGCCTGATCCATCGTCTGTGCTGCGTCAACCTCGCCGAAGAGATGACGTGGAAGACCTATGCGATCGCCGTCATCCTGTTTTCGCTGACGGGTTTTGTGCTTCTCTTCGGGCTGCTGGTGGGGCAGGGCGCGCTGCCGCTCAATCCACAGCACCTACCCGGACTGACGCCTGATCTGGCCTTCAATACAGCCGTCAGCTTTATCACCAATACCAACTGGCAATCCTATGGCGGCGAAACGACGCTAAGCTATTTCAGCCAGATGGTCGGCCTGACCGTACAGAATTTCGTGTCTGCGGCTGTCGGCATGGCAGTGCTGGTGGCGCTGATCCGAGGCCTGACGCGCCATTCAACCGACCGGCTGGGAAATTTCTGGACCGATCTCGTGCGGGCCAATCTCTACATCCTTCTGCCTCTGTCGCTGATCGTAGCGGTGGCGCTGGGTGGGCTGGGCGTTATCCAGACCTTCGACAGCTATGCCACCGCCAGAACGCTGGAGGGCAGCGATCAGGTCATCGCGCTGGGGCCCGTCGCCTCACAGGAAGCGATCAAGATGCTGGGCACCAATGGGGGCGGCTTCTTCAATACCAACTCGGCGCATCCGTTTGAAAACCCGACTCCGTTTTCGAATCTGATCGAGATGGTGTCGATCCTGCTGATCCCGGCAGCCCTGTGCTTCACCTTCGGAAAGATGGTGGGCGACCGGCGGCAAGGCGTGGCGATATTTGCGGCCATGACCTTGGTCTTCGTGCCGTTCGCCGTCGCAGCCATCGGCTTTGAACAGGCCGGTAATCCGCATCTGGTGGCCGCGGGGGCTGACCCGACCACCGCGCAAGCCGGTGGCAATATGGAAGGCAAAGAAACGCGCTTCGGTATCGTCAATTCCGCTATCTGGGCAGCGGCCACGACGGCGGCGTCGAACGGCTCGGTCAATGCCATGCACGACAGCTTCACCCCGCTGGGCGGCCTTGTGCCCATGCTGCTGATGAAGTTCGGCGAAGTCATCTATGGCGGTGCCGGGTCCGGTCTTTACGGAATGCTGGTCTTCGTCATCCTGACCGTCTTCATTGCCGGGCTGATGGTCGGGCGCACGCCGGAATATCTGGGCAAGAAGATTGGCGGCTATGAGATCAAGATGGCCTCTATAGCTGTGCTTCTGCCCTGCGCGCTGGTGCTGGGGGCCACCGCCCTGGCCGTGGTGACGCCTCTGGGCAAGGCGGGGATATTCAACCCCGGTGCGCAGGGCTTTTCGGAGGTGCTCTATGCCTTCACCTCGGCGGCCAATAATAACGGATCGGCCTTTGCGGGCCTGAGCGCCAATACGCCTTTTTACAATACACTGTTGGCACTGTGTATGTTGTTCGGGCGCTTCTTCGTTCTGCTGCCTGTGCTGGCCATAGCCGGATCGCTGGCCGCCAAAAAAGCGGTTCCGGTGTCTGCCGGTACGCTGCCAACCCATACTCCTTTGTTCGTGGCCATACTGATCGGCGTCATTCTGCTGATTGGCGTCCTGACCTATGCCCCGGCTCTGGCGCTTGGACCGGTCATCGAACACCTCAATATGATCAAGGGCTAATCAACATGTCCTCCTCAACTGTGACCTATAAAACCGACATCGGTGCCGCGGCACTTCAGGCCGTGCGCCGCCTCGACCCTCGCTATCAGATCCGCAATCCGGTCATGTTCCTCGTCTGGGTAGGCTCGGTCGTTACCACCCTTGTTCTGGGAGTCATGCTCACAGGCACGGGCGCCCGCCTGCCCGAATTCCATCAGCCCGTCTGGTTTGTCGGTCTGATTTGCTTCTGGCTGTGGTTCACCGTCCTGTTTGCCAACTTCGCTGAGACCGTGGCGGAGGGGCGTGGCAAGGCGCAGGCTGACAGCCTGAAAAAGACCCGCCGCGACGTCTCAGCCAAAAAGCTCGACAAATCAAAGAAGCAGACGGTCGTCGCCGCCAACAGCCTGCGCAAGGGCGATGTGATCCGCATTGATGCCGGGGACGTGGTGCCCGCCGATGGTCAGGTCATTGAAGGCATTGCCAGTGTCGATGAAAGCGCCATAACCGGTGAGTCTGCGCCGGTGATCCGCGAATCCGGCGGCGACCGCGACGCCGTGACCGGCGGGACGCGCGTCCTGTCGGACTGGCTGATCGTCAGGGTGACGGCCGATCCGGGCGAGAGCTTTCTGGATCGCATGATCGGCCTTGTCGAGTCGGCCAAGCGTCAGAAGACCCCGAACGAGATTGCCCTGTCGATCCTGCTGGCGGCGCTGAGCCTCGTCTTCCTGATGGCCTGTGCGACGCTCTTGCCCTTCTCGCTGTTCAGCGTCGCGCGTGCCGGGTCGGGTACGGTGATTTCAATCGTCGTGCTGATCGCCCTGCTGGTCTGTCTGATCCCGACGACGATCGGCGGGCTGTTGTCGGCCATCGGCATTTCCGGGATGCAGCGCCTGATCAAGGCCAATGTCATCGCCACGTCGGGGCGGGCGGTCGAGGCGGCGGGCGATGTCAATGTGCTGCTGCTGGACAAGACCGGCACCATCACCTTTGGCAACCGTCAGGCGGTCGAATTCATCCCTTCCAGCCAGGTTTCGGCGCAGCAACTGGCCGAGGCGGCAGAGCTATCGTCGCTGGCCGATGAAACCCCGGAGGGCCGCTCGATTGTGGCTCTGGCGCGTGGCCAGTTTGGTCTGGCTGAGCGCAAGGCCAGCGATATCGAGGCGGAATTCATCCCCTTTTCGGCGGAACAGCGCGTGTCCGGCGTGGTGATCAACGAACGCCATATCTTCAAGGGGGCGGGCGACGCCATTGGCAAGCTGGTGGCCAAGCGGGGCGGGGCCATGCCGGCCGAAGTGGCCGCTGCCGTGGAAGACATTGCCCGCAAGGGCGGCACACCGCTGATCGTGGCCGAAGGTCCGAAAGTTCTGGGGGTGATCTACCTCAAGGACATCGTCAAGCCCGATATCAAGGTGCGTCTGGGCGAATTGCGCAAGATGGGCATCAAGTCGGTGATGATCACCGGAGACAACCCGCTGACCGCGGCGGCTATCGCGTCAGAGGCCGGCGTCGATGACTTTGTGGCCGAGGCAACGCCCGAGACGAAGCTCAAATATATCCGCAAGATGCAGGAAGGCGGTGAGATGGTGGCCATGGTTGGTGATGGCACCAATGACGCTCCGGCGCTGGCGCAATCGGACGTGGCGGTGGCCATGAATTCCGGCACGCAGGCGGCCAAGGAGGCCGGAAACATGGTCGATCTCGATTCCGATCCGACCAAGCTGATCGAAATTGTCGAAATCGGCAAACAGCTTCTGATGACGCGCGGGGCTCTGACCACCTTCAGTATCGCCAACGATCTGGCCAAGTATTTTGCCATTATCCCGGCCGCCTTTGCCACCACCTATCCGGCGCTGGGGCTCCTCAACATCATGGGCCTGTCCTCGCCGCAAAGCGCCATCCTGTCGGCGGTCATCTTCAACGCCCTGATCATTATCGCTCTGATCCCGCTGGCGCTGAAAGGCGTCAAATATCGCGCGGAATCGGCCTCGGCCATGCTGTCGCGCCACGCCTTCCTCTACGGTCTGGGCGGGATCGTCACCCCGTTCATCGGTATCAAACTCATCGACCTCGGCCTGACCGCCGTGGGTCTGGTTTAAGCACGTCAGGCTTGCGAGGTACTACTATGTTACTCATCACACACCTTCGTCCCGCTCTGGTTTCCATGGGCCTGTTTACTCTGCTGTGCGGTGGCCTCTACCCACTGGCCACGACGGGTATCGTTCAGGGCCTGTTTGCCGACAAGGCCAAGGGTTCGCTGATCCGTGACGGTCAGACCGTGATCGGATCGCGCCTGATTGGTCAGAACTTCACCCAGCCCGGCTATTTGTGGGGGCGTCTCTCGGCCACCGGCCCCGCCCCTTATAATGCCGGTGCGTCGTCGGGCTCTAACTATGGGGTCAACAACCCGGCGCTTGTTACCGCGGCGCAAGGCCGTATTGAAGCCCTGGGCGTCACGGGCCCGGTGCCTGTCGATCTGATCACTGCCTCAGGCTCAGGCCTCGACCCGCACATCAGCCCGGCGGCGGCGGAGATTCAGGTGCCGCGTATTGCCTCCGCGCGTGGGGTGACGCCAGAGCAGGTGCGCGCCGCTATTCACGCCGCCACTGAGGGCCGCAGCTTCGGAATCCTCGGCGAACCGCGCGTGAACGTGCTAGAGGTCAATCTGAGGCTGGATGGCAAGATCAAGTGACCGCGGACCAAAGACCCGACCCTGATAAACTGCTCGCCCTTGTCAGCAAGGACAGAGGCGACGGCGCGCCGGATACCCCCCGTCGCGGGCGGCTGAAAATCTTTTTTGGTGCCAATGCCGGCGTGGGCAAGACCTACGCCATGCTCAGCGAGGCGCGCCGTCTGTTTGCCGAAGGGCGGGACGTGGTGATCGGGGTGGTCGAACATCATGGTCGTCCCGAGACCTTGGCCCTGATCGAAGGTCTGCCGCTGCTGTCGTTGCGCGAGGTCAGCCATCGCGACATTCGCCTGACCGAGTTTGACATCGACTTGGCGCTTGAGCGGCGTCCCCACCTGATCCTGATCGACGAATACGCCCATACCAATGCGCCCGGGTCGCGTCACCCCAAACGCTGGCAGGATGTGGAGGAACTGCTGGCGGCGGGCATAGACGTCTATACGACGCTCAATGTGCAGCACCTCGAAAGCCTGAACGATGTGGTGGCGCGCCTGACCGGCGTGTGGGTGCGTGAAACCGTGCCCGATGCCGCTTTCGATGCGGCGGACGAGATTGCGCTTATCGACCTGTCGCCGGACGAGCTTCTGAAACGGCTGGCCGAAGGCAAGGTCTATGTGGCAGAAGGGGCGCAGACCCGTGCCGCCGACAACTTCTTTAAAAAAGCCAATCTGGGGCGTCTGAGAGAAATCGCCCTGCGACGCACGGCCGAGCGCATCGACGCCCAGAATGACGCCCTGAGTGCCGCCATGGGGCAGGCCGAATCGGCGACAGGCGACAAGATTCTGGTGCTGGTCGGGCCGGACGCCCTGTCGGCGCGCCTGATCCGCCATACCAAGCGCATGGCTGACCGGGCCCGCGCCGCGTGGTTTGCCCTCTACCTGCATACCGACCGCCACGAAGCCCTGCCGGACAAGGCGCGCCGCCGCGTCGAGCACAATCTGCGGCTGGCCGAAAAGCTGGGGGCGCGGGTGGTGCGCCTCAATGCGGGACGTGCCGCCTCGGCGGTCCTCACCTATGCGCGTCAGAACGGCTTTACGCGCCTTGTGCTGGGCCACAGCCCGCAGCCGTGGTGGCGCGCGCTGATGGGCGGACGCAGCCTGTCGCAAAAACTGATCAGTCAGGGTGCCGGTCTTGAAATCACCACGCTAAGTGCCGACAGCGCCGAAGATAAGGCAGAGGTGGACGGTCGCACGGTGGCTCAGGCCCTGAGGCCGCTTCCCTATCTGATGGCGGTTGCTGCTACGGCGCTGGTGACCGCGCTGGGCCTGCCTTTCCGGGACGTGGTCGATCCCGACAGCTTTATCATGCTTTATATGACCGCCGTGGTGGCAGTGGCGGCACGCTATGGGATCGGCCCGGCGGTCTTTACCTCGGTCCTGTCGGTCCTGACCTTCAACTGGTTCTATGTCGAACCCTATTACAGCCTGACCTTCGACCGGGTAGGCTATGCCGTCACCTTTGTGGTCATGCTGATCACCTCGCTGATCGTTGGTTCGCTGACGGCGCGCCTGTCTCTCCATGCGCGACTGGCGCGCAAGGGGGAGGTGGAAACGCGGCTCCTCTACGATATTTCGCGGCAACTGGGGGGGGCGCGTGACGCCGCCGACATCGGGCAGGTGATCGAGCGCCACCTGCAACCGGTATTCGAGGTCGAACTGGGGCTGTGGTACGAAGGCCAGCAGGTTGCGGGGAAGGCGGAGCACGACCCCAAGGAGCTGGCGGCGGTGCAGTGGGTGGCTCAGAACCGTCAGATGGCTGGCCGCGATACCGATACCCTGCCCACCGCGCAGGGGCTTTACCTGCCCGTGAGCGCCGAACAAAGTGTCATCGGCGTCATGCGCCTGACGCCGACCGAGACGACGCGGCAGTTCAGCGGGGCCGAGCTTCTGGTGTTCGAGACCGTGGCCACCCTGATCGCCGGCGCGTTGCAACGGACCCGCCAGACGGCTTTGGCCGAGGCCACCCGCGTTGAAAGCGAGAATGAAAAGCTGCGCAATGTCCTGCTAGCCTCCCTGTCGCACGACCTGAAGACGCCGCTGACCGTCATGAACGGGGCCGTCGGTTCGCTCCTGAAAATGCGCAAAAAGCTACCCCGTGAAGCGGTGGATGAACTGACGGCCCTGTGGAGCCATCTGACGCGCCTGCAAAAATTTGTCGGCAATCTGCTGCGCATGGCCGCCATCACGTCCGGACAACTGCACCTCAGCTTTGAGCCCTATCTGATACAGGAAGTGGCCGGAGCGGCGCTCAATCGTATCGAGGCCATGCGGGGAGACCGTCAGATCCGGACCCTGATCAGCGGCACCTTGCCTATGGTGCGCATCGACGGGGCCCTGATCGAGCAGGTGCTGATCAACCTGCTGGAAAACGCCATCGCTCATACGGCGGAGGACGGGCAGATTACCCTGTCGTTCGAAACCGACGCCGATCGTGTGCGTGTGCGCGTCAGCGACAACGGGCCGGGACTGAGGCCAGGGGAGGAGGATCGCATTTTCGATAAGTTCTATACCTACGGCCAGCAGATTTCGGATCGTCAGACCGAAAGCAGTGGTCTTGGCCTCGCCATCTGCAAGGCTATTGTCGAAGCGCATGGCGGTCTGATCTACGCCAAGACCAATCCGGTAAAAGACGGCGTCGGTGGCGGGGCCAGCTTTATCTTTACCGTGCCTGTGGTTACAAGCGGCGCATGACCCGCATACTGATCATCGAAGACGAGGCCGATATCCGCCGCTACCTGCGCGCCACCCTGACGGCACAGGATTACGAGGTGCTGGAAGCGGCCACGGCGAAGGAGGGGATGCAGAAGCTGACGCTCAACCGGCCTGATCTCGTTCTGCTCGATCTCGGCCTGCCGGATCAGGATGGCCAGGACCTGATCCGTAGCCTCCGCGAATGGTCTCAGACGCCCGTGATCGTGCTGTCGGCGCGCGAGCAGGAAACGGATAAGGTCGAGGCCCTTGAAAACGGTGCCGACGACTACCTGACCAAGCCCTTTGCGCCGGGCGAACTGCTGGCACGCATCAAGGTCGCCCTGCGCCATGCGGCACAGGCCGGCACCGAAGCGCCGAAAGTTTTCGAGCGTGACGGCCTCTGTGTCGATCAGGCGGCGCGCCGCGTGACGCTTCAGGGCGAAGACCTGCGTCTGACTCCTATTGAATACAAGCTGCTGACGACCCTGACCGATCATGCGGGCAAGGTTCTGACTCATCTTCAGCTTCTCAAAGCCGTCTGGGGGCGGCACACGACGGAACAGAGCCATTATCTGCGCATCCACGTTCAGCACCTGCGCGAAAAACTGAACGATGACCCGTTAAGTCCGCGTTTTATCTTCACTGAACCGGGGATCGGCTATCGGTTTCGCCCCTAGAGCGGCTATTCTCCGCCACCACGCCACCTCCCAGGCTTGGGTTACGCCTTGTCGAAGCGTATCCAAAGGGTCACGCAGTGGGAAATTTACGCTTTGTCCAGTAAATCTGTTTAGGATTTACGGTACGCAGCCTGTAAATCCCGGTAATCACCTTACCCGTTATCTCCATGATTACCTCCGACTCTTTGCCTCTTCACTATGGACTTCCGTATCTCACCGTTTGCGGTGCGGCGGTGATCGTCTTCATTCTGGGGGCTGTCGATAAGGTGATGCGTCTGCGCAAGGCGACCCGAGGCAAGACGGATTTTTTCGCCCGCTACGAGCGTCTGGGGCTGGGCATGGCCCTGCTGACCGAAGGACTGGCGGTGACGGCGATTGTCACCGGCTTGGCCCTGTTGCCTGCGGCTATGGGTCTGGCTGGATACATTGTCGTTGTGGCCGCCTATAGCCTGAACGACGAGGGCGAAGAAAGGGTGTCCCTGTTTTCGGTAGAAACCCTGCGTATGGACCTGGCGCTGGTGGGGCTGCTGGTCGTTCTTCTGACCATTGCCTATTCCCTGCGACTGGCGAACTGAGGCGAAACACAGACAATGCCCGTTCCCAATTATCAGGCCGTTATCCTTCTGCACCGTTTGCGTATCCGGGCGCGTCGGCTCCGGGACGTCAATCAGACGGCCGGAAATGCGTCGATTGCGGACATTTACGCCCTGATCGACGTCTGGCTGGAAGGCCAGATGGCGCATGCCATTGCGGCGAAGCGATAGGCCATACGCCGCACGCTGGGGCCTGATCGGCGCTTTTTTGGCAAAATCAGGGGATAATGCACTTTTGTCGCTTCACAAAACCGCTAAGGCTTGCTAAGTGGCGCGCCTCCTGATGTGTGCGGTCGTGGCGGAATTGGTAGACGCGCAGCGTTGAGGTCGCTGTGCCGCAAGGCGTGGAAGTTCGAGTCTTCTCGACCGCACCATCCGGGTCAAAAAAGGTTTTGAGGCGCAAACCTCAGAACCTTTTTTTGTGTCCGCAGTCTGGCGAAACCGGTTGCAATCCCTAGGGATTCGGCCCAGTGTCTGGCTCCGGCAAAAGACGTATGCCACAGGGGAAGTCGCCATGGACAGGGAGGGGGAGAGTTGTCACAAAAGCCCGAACCTGAACTCGATACCCTGGCCACACCGCCCGATGAACTGCGCGGCTCGCTGAAGGCTCTGGCCGATGCCGTGGCGCGTGAGACCGCCGAGGCCGACGATCGCCCCGAACTGATCACCCCGGAACAGATCGAAGACTTCGCGCTTCAGGACGACTACGCCCTTAATCCGGAATATATTCAGCTCGTTATCGACGCTGCGGATCGCAATGACGGCCTGCGTCTGCGTGATCTTCTGGACGCCCTGCACCCGGCCGATGTCGCCGACCTGCTGGGCTTCCTGTCCGAAGATTACCGCGAACAGGTCATTCCCTGGATCCCCGCCGATGCCCTGCCGGACGTGCTGCCGGAACTGGATGACGGCATCCGTGAGGAGATCGTTGAGAACCTGCGCCCGGTCGATCTGGCCGAAGTGCTTCAGGAACTCGATTCCGACGATGCGGCGGCCGTCTTCGAGGACATGGAGGCCGAGCAGCAGCAGGCGGTTCTGGCGGCCATGGACCCCGAAGACCGCGAGGCCATGGTCACCTCTCTGGCCTTTGAGGAAGAAACCGCCGGGCGCCTGATGCAGCGCGAAGTGGTCGCGGCGCCCGATTTCTGGAATGTCGGCGACGCCATCGACCATATGCGGGCGCACGGGGCCGACCTGCCGGAACTGTTCTTCGACGTCTATGTGATTTCCCCGACGCATAAGCCGATCGGCGCGCTGCCCGTTTCGCTTCTGATGCGCACGCCGCGCGAAGTCCGCCTGTCGGCCATTATGGAACCGATCACCGAGATCGAGGTCCATATGGATCAGGAAGAGGTGGCCTATATCTTTGAAAAATACCACCTGATCTCGGCCCCGGTCGTCGATCAGGGCGGGCGGCTGGTCGGTCAGATCACGGTCGATGACATCGTTAACATCATTCAGGAAGAAAACCGCGAGGATATTCTGGCCCTCGCCGGTGTGTCGGATGAGGAGGGGCGTGACTCCACGGTGTTTGAGGTGGTGCGCTCGCGCCTGCCTTGGCTGTGCGTCAACCTGCTGACGGCCTTTGTGGCTTCGTCGCTGATCGGCATGTTCCAGAGCGAAATCGAAAAGCTGGTGGCGCTGGCCGTGCTTATGCCGATGGTCGCCTCTATCGGCGGCAATTCCGGCACTCAGGCCCTGACGGTGTCGGTGCGTGCCCTGTCGGCGCGTGAACTGACCACGGCCAATGCCTTGCGCACCGTCTGGCGTGAGGTGCGGGTGGGGTGGTTCAATGGTGCGGTCATCGCCTGCATACTGGGCTGCGTCGCCGGAACGGTGTGGCAGAACCCCATGCTGGGGGTCACGATTGCGCTGGCGGTACTGATCAATCTGACGGCGGCGGCTCTCGCCGGGACGCTGGTGCCACTCACCCTGTCGAAGCTCGACCGCGATCCGGCGGTGGCGTCGCCCATTTTCGTCACCATGGTGACCGACTGCATCGGATTTTTTAGTTTCCTTGGGCTGGCGGCGATAATTCTGTTGTAAAAACGTTAGAGCCTATGGATAGCTAATCAGGCGGTATTGATCTTTTTTCTTAATCTTGTCGGCGGCGGAAGTTGTCGAATCGTATTGAAAAAGCGGGTGGGGGTGTCCGCAGCGGCGCGATGCTTGCTGGGCCTTCTACCTATCTCCGTAAGTGTACCGTTTTGGTTCAGGAAAAGTGATGAGAGCGCGTCATAAGATCTCCCGCGCCGGAGTCGAGCTGATCAAGAGTTTCGAAGGCTTGCGCCAGCAGGCTTCGCAGTTGCCCGACGGGCGCTGGATGATCGGCTATGGCCATACCTTTTCCGCCCGCGAAGGAGCGCGCGTCACGGCAGAGGATGCCGATGCGCTTCTGCGCTTTGACCTTCTGCCCATTGTCGAGGCGGTCAATAATCTTGTCCACACGCCGCTGACGCAGAACCAGTTCGATGCTTTGGTGTCGTTCTGCTTCAATGTCGG
This sequence comes from Asticcacaulis sp. DW145, assembly GCF_037101385.1. Taxonomy (NCBI): domain Bacteria; kingdom Pseudomonadati; phylum Pseudomonadota; class Alphaproteobacteria; order Caulobacterales; family Caulobacteraceae; genus Asticcacaulis; species Asticcacaulis sp. DW145. Next base: position 1,007,045 of record NZ_AP029024.1, read on the forward strand.
CATCGAGGCCTTCGGTCAGTCGGACGTACTGCGGCGGGTCAATGAAGGCCGCGTCACCGAAGCGGCGCAGGCCATGGACAACTGGACCAGCGCAGAGTTCAACGGTCAAACCTATGTACTGGCCCCCCTTATCCGCCGCCGCGCCTCGGAAAAGAGCCTGTTCCTGACCCCCGATATGGAGGGGATGGAGCTTGATCCGCAACTGCTGACGCCTGGCATGGTCATCCGTCCCGCCGAAACTCCGGCGGCGCAACCGGTGCCGGTCGCGCCTGCGGCCCCCAAGCCCGTCATTACCCGCGTCGCTGATGTCGCTGAGACCCCGACACCCGCCACTCCGTCCATGGATGTACAGGCGGCTCTGCTCAAGGCGGAGCAGGAGGCGCGTATTCAGGCCGAGTTCCGACGTCTGGAGCAGGTTCGTCTCGAAGAAACCCAGCGCCGTGATGCCGAACGGGCCGCCGCCGAAGAGGCCCGCAAGCGCGAAGCCGAGCGCGCTGAGGAGGCCCGGCGTGCCGAAGCCGCACGTCAGGCTGAAGCGCGGCGGCTGGCCGACGAGGCGCGTGCGCGTGAGGATGAACGTCTCCGCGAAGAGGCCCGCCGACTGGAAGCCATCCGTCTGGCTGAGGAAACGCGGGTCCGTGAGGAAGCCCGTCTCCGCGAAGAGGTGCGGTTGCGCGAAGAAGCCCGCCTGCGCGAGGAACTGAGGCAGCGCGAGGAAGCGCGTCTGCGTGAAGAAGCCAAGCTGCGTGAGGAAATCCGCCTGCGTGAAGAGGCGCGTATTCGCGAGGACGCTCTGCGTCAGGAGGCGATGCGTCAGGCGCAGGCTCTGGCGGCGGCGCGTGTGGCTGAGGAGGCGCGGCTCAGCGAATTGCGTCGTCTGGAAGATGCGCGTCTGGAACAGCAGCGCCTTGAGCGGCAGCGGCTTGAGGATGAGGCGCGGGTCCGCGAAGAGGCGGCGCGTCTGGAGCAGATGCGTCAGGAGCAGGCCCGACTTGAACAGGCTCGGTTGGAACAGGCCAGGCTTGAGCAAGAGCGTCTGGAGCGTGAACGCCTCGAGCGCGAACGGATTGAGCGCGAAGAGGCGGCGCGTCAGGAGCAGGTTAGACTGGAGCAAGAGCGCCAGGAACGTGAACGCCAGGAACGTGAGCGTCTGGAACGTGAGCGTCAGGAGCAGGAGCGACTTGAGCGCGAAAGGCTGGAAGCTGAGCGACAAGCCCGCGAACAGGCCGAGGCTGCGGCCCGTGCCGAGCAGGCGCGCACGGCTCAGCCGCCGCTGACGCCGGAGCCATCGGCACCGAAGCCCGTAGATAGCGATGCCGAGGCAGCGCGCAAGGCCGAAGCCGCCGCCGCCCTGATGCGGCTCTACTCGCCCTATGCGACCATGGCCGGGCCTCTGGTCAAGCCAAAGCCGGCGACAACGCCAGCCCCCGCACCGGCCCCTGCGCCGGTTCAGGCGTCCCCGCATAACCCGCCTCCGCTGGCGGCGGTCGCTAATCCGACGCCGACGCCGACGGCAGCACCGTTCGACCTGTCGTCCCGACCTGACCCGGAACCGCCTGTGGTCGCTGAGACCGATGCCGAGGACGAGGAAGACGCGCCGCTGGTCATGCGGCTGCATAGTAAGGTCGAGCCGGGGGTACGCCCTAATCCGTCGCTGGTCGCGCCCCCGACGGTGGTGGCCTCTCCGGTCAGTATAAAGACGGACACCGCAGCGGCTGTGGCCGCGGCGCCGGCACCCCTTGCGTCGCAGCCGCAACCTGTGCCCGAACCGGCCAGAGACGTTCCTAGAGAGGCTTCCAGAGAAGCCCCACTGCACTGGCGCGAGCAGTTGCAGCATCCCGCGTCCGGTCTGACCGGGATGGCTGCGGCCGCGGCTGTCCACACCGATGCTCTGAGCCTCAATGCTCAGGCCGCGCCTCAGACCTATGTCCATACCGAAGAGGTCGTCGAAGACGATGAGTGGCTGGCCGAGGATGGCCGCATCGCGGTTTCGACCGAAGAGGCCGAAGCCAATGAGCGCAGCCTGTGGCAGATGATCGCCTCAACCCTGCAATGGATCTTCATTTCGGTGATCGGTCTGGCCGCGTTGGGCGGGGCGGCCGGGGCCTATCAGAAGGCCATCAATCTCGAAATGACCGAGCCCGGCAATGCCGATGTCTTCACCACCATGTCGATTACGCTGGCCGTGGTGGGCATAGTCTGCGTCTGCGTCTCGGTGTGGCTGATCTTCCGCCGTCTGGGTGGGTTGAAAGACTGAAGCCGCTACCGGCCTAGAGGGGCTGATTCGAGATCAAACAGAAAAGGCCCTGCCGAAACCGGCAGGGCCTTTATTTTTGCGCGATCGCCGTGTCTTACGACAGGCGGGTCGCCACCTGCGTGATGGCCTGATCGACCAGCGGATCGCTCTTCAGACCGTCGGCGCGGCTGATGAGGATGTTTTCCGCAATCTGCGTTGCCAGATCGGCGGCCGCGGCCTTGACCTCAGACGCGGCCTTGGCCTCGGCCTGAGCGATCTTGGCTTCGGCCTGCGCCTGACGGCGCTTGATCGACTCGTCGAGTTTCGCCTTGGCTTCGGCGGCGAGGCGCTGGGCCTCTTCCTCGGCAAAGGCGATCAGTTCCTTGGCCTTTTGCTCGGCCTCAAGGCGCTCGGCCTTGATCTGGTTGAGCAGGGCCTGCGCTTCCTGACGGATACGCACGGCCTCATCCAGTTCGGCGCGCACGGCATTGCCGGTGTCGGCCAGAGAGGCCCACAGCTTTTGCGGCACCTTCATGACGATCAAAACCAGGAAGAAGCAACCCAGACCGATACGGACCCAAGTTTCCGGATTGGCCCAGAAGGACGGTTCAGCGTGTTCCATCGGGTGCTCCTCAGCTCTTCTTCAGGGCGGCGGTCAGGGCCGTCTTGGTCGGGGCCTTGCCCGTCAGCTTTTCGACCAGCGCCGACGCGGTGTCGGTGGCGATCTCGGTGACGTGGGCCAGGGCTTCGTCTCGCTTGGCGCGGATCGAGGCTTCGGCCTCGGCCAGAATACCGTTCAGACGGGCGTCTTCCTTGGCCTGAGCGGCGGCCATTTCAGCCGTTGCCTTCGACTTGGCATCAGCCGCCAGCTTGCGAGCCGCCGCATGGGCCGCTGCGGTTTCGGCGGCCGCGTCCTTGGCCTGAGCTTCGGCCTCGTCGCGGATAGCGCGGGCATTGGCCAGATCTTCGGCGATCGTCGCGCCGCGCGTGTCGATGACGTTGCGCAGGCGAGGGGCGAACACCTTGGCGATCAGGATGAACAGGACGGTGAAGATAACGACCAGCCACACCATCTGACCCGCCCAGTGTTCCGTCTGGAACTGCGGCAGGCCGCCGGAAGCGTGGTCTTCGCCGTGGCCGGTAGAGGTGGTGTGGGCGTCGCCGTGGGCCGCTTCGGCAGAAGCGGGGGCTTCGGCGATGGGCTCAAGCGTGGCCACCGTGGTCACGGGTGCCTCGGCACTCGTCTCGCTGGCCGCGGGGCTTGCGGTTACGCTCATGATTTGATCCTTTTGATCCGGGCGGTGGCCACGGACTATGGGTCTGTTTTGACGGGCGCGCAGCGTTCGAGGATGCGCGTAAAAACGAACGGATCAGACTGTGACGCCAGCCTGATCCGTCGAAAGTCCGGTCTTCGTCGGGCGAACGCCTGCGGCGATGCAGCCCGCGAAAGCAGGATTAGCCGTTCAGGATCATGATGGCGATAACGAACGCCAGAATGCCGAGGGCTTCGGTCAGGGCCATACCGATGAAGAGGTTGGTCTGTTGCGACTTGGCCGCCGACGGATTGCGCAGCGCGCCCTGGAAGAAGTTGCCGAACAGCAGGCCGAGACCGATACCAGCACCGATCATACCCAGCATGGCCAGACCCGCGCCGAGGAACTTGTAAGCAGAAGCGTCCATAGACTTTAACTCCGTAGGAAGAAGAGGATAAACTTAAGGTAAGGTGATGACTTAGTGGTGATGCAGGTTCACCACGTCATTGAGGTACACGCAGGCCAGCACCGCGAAGACGAAGGCTTGCAGATAGGCCACCAGGAATTCCAGCGCCGTCAGGGCCACGACCGCCGTCAGCGACACAAAGCCGCCGAGATAGCCGAGCACACCCGCCGAGGCCAGAGCCACGATGAAGCCCGCGAACACCTTCATCACGATGTGACCGCCGACCATGTTGCCGAACAGACGCAGCGTCAGGGTGATGGGGCGCATCAGGAAGGAGATGATTTCGATAGGGATCAGGATCGGCAGGATCAGCAGCGGCACGCCCGAGGGCATGAACAGCTTGAAGAAGCCGAGGCCATTGCGGACGAAGCCGACGACGATCACCGTACCGATGGTCAGGATGGCCAGCATGGCGGTGACCGCCAGTTGCGAGGTCGCCGTGAAATAGGTGGTCATCCCCACAAGGTTACAGCTCAGGATAAACAGGAAGAGCGTAAACACGAACGGGAAGAAGGCGCGCCCATCGTGGCCGATGATGGATTCCGACAGGTCGTCGATCAGGCCGAACAGGCCCTCAGCCATCACCTGAAAACGACCGGGAATGATCGAGGCGCGCGCGGTCGTCAAAGCGAAGAACAGGACCACGCAGCCCACGCCGATCAGCATGGCCAGAACGGAATTGGTGATCGACAGGTCAACGGGGACACCAGCGACGTCGATGGTCGGCAATTCGACGACCTTCTGGATCTGAAACTGGTGCAACGGATCGGCCATAAGCCCTACCTCATCAATTCAAATAGCGATGGACCGAAGGGCCCTGAAAATCTCAACGACGTCCGCTGCGGGCGACGGCATAGACCCCGGCGACCAGACCGACAATCGCGCCGACAATGATGCCGAACGGGCGCGTATGCAGGTATTCGTCACTCAGCCAGCCAGCCCCCAGTCCGATGAAAATGCCGCCGAGAAGTTCGCCCAGAGCCTGATAGCCCTTTCCGGCGCCCGCTTCGGTTTCGGCGTGATCGCTCTCTTTGCGGCGCTTCTTCTGCTCAATGGCATCAAGCCGCCGTTCGAGGTCGTCCAGCTTCGACGAAGTCTCATGATCGGGGTCATTATTCATATTCGGACCTTTCGGAAGGACATTCGCACACTGACAAATATCCCCCTTCGGACGGCGCGGAACCTAATCGGACAGACCGCAAAGGTCAAGCAAGCCGATGACATAAAGTTGATCTAATTGCCTCGTGTAAACGCCACCGGGTATCACTATTTGCGAAAATTCGTTTCCTGCGCGGGCCCTTATCGCGGCAAACCCTTGTAACAATGGTTTGCAGGGAGGCTATTTGCGTCCCTTAAGACTTTGGTCGGTTGCCTCAGGCGACCAGCGCTTCGGCGGCCTTCAGATCTACGCTGACCAGTTGCGAGACGCCGCGTTCGGCCATGGTCACGCCAAACAGGCGGTCCATGCGCGCCATGGTCACCGGATTGTGAGTGATGGCGATAAAGCGCGTCTGGGTGCGGGTGCGCATTTCATCGAGCAGGCGGCAATAGCGATCGACATTGGCGTCATCGAGCGGCGCATCGACTTCGTCCAGCACACAGACCGGGGCCGGATTGGCCAGAAAGACGCCGAAGATCAGCGCGGTGGCCGTCAGGGCCTGTTCGCCGCCGGACATCAGGCTCATGGTCGAGAGCCGCTTGCCCGGCGGGCAGGCATAGATTTCCAACCCGGCCTCAAGAGGGTCGTCTGATTCGACCAGTCGCAACTCCGCCGAACCCCCGCCGAACAAGGCGACAAACAGCGTCTTGAAGTGTTCATTGATCACGTCAAACGCCGCCAGCAGGCGTTCACGGCCTTCGGCGTTCAGTTCGTCGATCCCGTCGCGCAGCTTGCCAATGGCCGTGGTGAGGTCAAGCCGTTCACGGCTGATGCCTTCCAGCCGTTCCTGATACTCGCTCGCCTCTTCTTCGGCGCGCAGATTGACCGCGCCCAGCAGATCACGCTCCTTCTCAAGCCCCGACAAAAGGGCTTCAGCCCCGGCCGCGTCGGACGGTGTCGCGATGGCCTCTTCTTTCAGGCGTTGCCCCAGAGCCTCCGGCGTATCCTGCGTCTGGTCGAGGATCTGTGCTTCGATCTCCGCCTTGCGCTCGGTTGTGGCTTCCAGCCGGGCCAGCGCTCCGGCGCGTCTTTCCCGTGCCTGCGCCGCCGCCTGTTCGCGTGCCTTTTCCTCGGCATCGGCCTCGCGCTTGGCGGTTTCGGCCAAGGCCAGCGCATCGCGCGCCTCGGACAGCCGCTTTTCGGCGGCGGCGAGCGAATCGAGCAGGCTCAGGCGGCGGGTTTCAAACGTTGCGGGCGCGGCCTCGGCGGTGGCCAAAGCCGCCAGCGTGGATTCCTGCTCGCGCGTCAGCTTTTCGACGCGGCCGCCTGATTCGCCGTGGCGGCGCGTCCAGTCGATGAGGTCGCGGCTCAGATTGCGTTCGCGCGATTCGCGTTGCTGCCGGTTGCGCGCGTCTTCGTCCAGCGCCGACCGTGCCGCCAGCACGGCCTGACGCCGATCATTGGCAAGATTGCGCGCCTCAACCAGGGCGTCGTTCAGCGCTTCGAGCGTTTCCGGCGTCGATTGCGCATCAGCCAGCGCCTCATAGGCAATCTTGGCCTCGCCGAGATCGTTGCGCAGACGTTTGATCGTGCCGTCCAGCGCCTCCATTCGCGTTTCGTACTGCGTCTGGCGACGGCCCAGCTCATCGGCCTGCGCCGTCTTCGTGCGCAGGTCGCGTTCCAGTTCCGGCAGACGGGTGCGCGCCTGACGCATACGCTCTTCAAAGCCGCGTTGGGTGTCGGCGGCAGTCTTTAGCGCCGTTTGCGCGGCCTCAAGCTCCGGCTTGAGCGCGTCGATTTCGGCCTCAAGCTCGTCAAAGCGAGTGCGTTGGGCCAGACGCACGGCGGCGGGCTTGGGGGCCTTGGCGCGCACGATCAGCCCATCCCAGCGCCACAGATCGCCCTCTTTCGACACCAGCCGCGCGCCCACGGGCAGGTGTGCCTGAAGGCGGTCGCCCTCGGCCTGATCGACCACGCCAATGGTTGACAGGCGCAAGGACAGGGCGGGTGGGGCACGGACGTATTGCGTCAGCGGCGTGACCCCCAGCGCCGACAGATCGCTCACCACGGCCTGCGAATCGAAATCCTCAGCCCAGAAGGCCAGCGCATCGAGCGCTCCGCGCTTCGACAGGCCGAGATTGAGATCGTCGCCCAGGGCCGCCGCCAAGGCCAGTTCATAGCCTTTTTCGGCGCGCACGGCGTCGAGAACCGGGCTTTTGCCCTTGGCGGTATTGGCGTTCAGTATCTGCGCCAGACCGCGCGATTCGGCCGTCAGACGCCCCAGCCGGTCTTCGAGGTCGCGGGCACTCTTGCGCGCCTGTGCCTCGGCATTGACCACCGCCATCCGCTCGCCTTCCAGCGCCTCAGCCTCGGCACGCGCAGCGTCCAGCGTCTGTTGCGCGGTGTCGGCCGCCAGACGCGCGGTCTCCAGCGCCGCATGATCAAACACACCCAGCGCCTGCTTTTCGCGCTCCGCCTGATTGGTCTGGGCCAGCAGGCGTTCAAAGCGGGTCTGCGCCTCTCTCAGGCGCGTGGCCTCCAGCCTTTGCCGCTCGCTCAGGGCGGCCAGTTCGGCGGCCAGTTCTTCGATACGCTGATCGGCTTCGACGCGCTCGCCCTCTGCCATCAGCACGGCGGCCTTCAGTTCTGGTTCGCGCGACGGGGCCTCTTTGATCTCTTCGCGCACACGCGCCAGCATTTCGGTAAGGCGTTCGATCTGCGCCTGACCGTCGCGCGCCAGCTCCAGCTCGCGCGCATGGTCGGCCTGCTGACGGCGCAGGTCGGTTTTCAGGCGCTCGATCTCGGCCTGCGCCTGCTGGGCTTCGAGGTCGAGGCGTTCTTTCTCGATGCTAAGACGGTGGTTGACCGTCGCTGCGATGGCTTCCTCTTCGCGCAGTGGCGGGATGGCCTCGGCGGCTTTCAGGGCTTGAACCTGTGCGGCGGCGGCTTCGCGCGTCGTTTCTTCGACCGCCTGCGACAGGGTCTGCATATCGGAGGTGGCGGACTGGAATAGGGTCAGCGCTTCCAGCCATCGGGCATGAAGGATCGCCTTCTGCAGGGCACGGATTTCGGCGGAAATCTTCTTGTACTTGTCGGCCTGACGCGCCTCACGTTTCAGGCGCGACAGGGCGCTGTCCAACTCGCGTGAAATATCGTCCAGCCGCGCCAGATTGGCTTCGGCGGCACGCAGGCGCAGTTCGGCCTCATGACGGCGGGTGTGCAGGCCTGACACGCCCCCGGCTTCTTCGAGTACGCGGCGGCGGTTTTGCGGCTTGGCGGCGATCAGCTCGGAAATTTGCCCCTGACGCACCAGGGCGGGGGAGTTGGCCCCGGTCGAAGCATCGGCAAACAGAAGCTGCACGTCGCGGGCGCGGACCTCCTTGCCATTGACCTTATAGGTCGAACCCTGACCGCGATCTATGCGCCGGGCAATGTCGAGTACGGGCTGATCGGTGAAGGGCTGAGGGGCGAGGCGGGCCGAATTGTCGATGGTGAGCGTGACTTCGGCCCAGTTGCGCGCCGGGCGTTTGTCCGATCCGGCAAAGATCACGTCTTCCATGCCGGCGCCGCGCATGGCCTTGGCCGAGGTCGCCCCCATCACCCAGCGCAGCGCCTCCAGCAGGTTCGACTTGCCGCAGCCATTGGGGCCGACAATACCCGTCAGTCCGGGTTCGATGCGAAATTCGGACGCATCGACGAAGGACTTGAAGCCGGAAAGTTTCAGCCGTTGGAATTGCAAGTAGGGACCGAAGAAAGAACGAATCAGATAAGATGCAAAGGTTAACGGGCTTTAACGCTTTTGCCTAATCCGCTTACTTCACGGCCTTGATGGCGGCTTCGATGGCGGCGTAGTCGCTTTCGACGCGCTTGCCATTGACGAAGAAGGTCGGGGTGCCCTCGACGCCGTCCTTGGCCATATTGGTCTCCATGCGGGCGGAAATCGCCTTGAACAGGTCCTCGTTTTTCAGGCAGTTGTCGGCTTCGCTCTGGTTGAGGCCTGCCTTGGCCGCCAGAGAGCGGAAGACCGGTTCGGCTTCACCCGTCTCGTAGATTTTCGACTGAGCGGCGAAGAAGCCGTCGATGACGGTGAAATAGGCCTTTGTGCCGCCCTTCTGGCCCAGCCAGTTGGACTTATTCGCCGCGCAATGGCCCAGCATATAGACGCCAAAGGCCATCTGAGCCGGATTGGTGGCGACTTCGCGATAGACGTACTTCACCTTGCCGGTCTTGATATAGTCGCGCTCGAACTTGGGCCAGTTGGTGGTGTACCAGTGGGCGCAGTGGGTGCAGGTGACCGAGCCATATTCGATCACGGTCACACGGGCATTGGGCGCGCCCTTGGTCATCTCTTTCAGAGGGGCGACCTTGGCTTTTCCCGTGCTCTGGGCGTCGGCGGCCACGCTGAACAGGGCGGTGGTGAGAACGGCCAGCAGAAAGACCGCCACGGCCTGCTGCCAGAAGGGCGCGCGGCGGGCACGATCATAAAGGCGACGAACAGTGGCGGTCATGGCGATACTCTGGGCGGCTATTCTGAAAAACTTACTTCTTGGCGGCAGGCGCTTTGTCGAGGGCGGCCGTGAAGGCTTCGACACTGGTGTAGTCGCCTTCGAACTTCTGACCATTGATGATCAGGGTCGGGGTGCCGGTGATATTGTCGGCCTTGGCGTATTTTTCCATATTGGTCTGGATGCGCTCCAGACCCTTCGGATCGTTGACGCACTTGGCAAAGGCGTCGTCAGACAGGCCGGCCGAATTGGCCACGCGCTTGAGGATGCCCTTGGCGTCGCCCGTAGTGAACAGTTCCTGCTGCGAGCGCATGATGGCGTCGATCACCTCGAAATACTTGTCCTTGCCGGCGCAGCGCGCCACCAGAACGCCCGCCGCCGAAACGTCCGCCGGGGGAGTGAGGAATTCGCGGTAGATGTAGCGCACCTTGCCGGTGTCGATATATTTGGCCTTCACCGTCGGGAAGACCTTTTCGTTGAAGGCAGCGCAGTGCACGCAGGTCACCGAGGCATATTCGACGAGGGTGATGGGGGCATCGGCCTTGCCCAGAACCATGTCATCGGCCCCGGCTTCCGTCTTGTTGCCGCCACAGGCAGCGAGGGCGAGCGTACCGAAGGCAGCGGCAGACACAAGCGCGCCGCGAACGAGGGTGTGACGGGTCAGGTGCATGGATCGGGCCCTTATCTGAGAATCTGTGTCAGGCGGTGTTTACGCCCTGTTTGGCCTTCCTACGGCGAGAGCGAGGCCTTTGGCAAGTTACTTCCGTCGAACGCGATCCTTGAGGAGCACAGAACGGCCCAGCCGCAGCAGTTCACGCCTCAGCTTTTCATCCGCTACGGCCTTCACGCTTTCCTGTAACGCCAGTTCTTCGGCAGCGCTCAGGGGTTTGGGGGCGGGCGGCGGCAGCGGACGCGCGACCTTCTGCACCGGCCCCTGAATGAGGCGCAGGCGTTCGACCGTGCCCGCCCCCAGGAACAGATTGACGCGATCGAGAATGACGCGGCTCTGATGCTGGATGACCGAGGCAAACGACCCTTCGACGCGCAGATCGAGCGTGCCCCCCGCTCTGGCGCCGGGCCGGGCGCGGATCACCTTCACCGGCTCTGTGACGCGCGCCACTGTATCGCCGACAATCTCCGGCCAACGGCTTTTGAGACGGCCCGCCCCGGTGTCATAGGCCTCAAATCGTTCATTGAGTGCCTTCATCATCGGCGCTATCTGTCGGTTGACGGGCGGCGTCGGCTGCGGCGCGCGGCGCGTTCGTGTGGTCCGCAGGATGCGCACGGCTTCTTCATAGGACGGCAGGTCACGTTTCATGGTGTTGAGTATAAAGCGCATCCCAGAAAGAGTGCAGCGGTTTTTGGAATCAGATGCGCGACAGGAAGAGCGTACTGAGGCCGATGTCTCGCCTGCGCGTCAGAGATTGCTGGACTGGTACGACCGCAATGCGCGCGTCCTGCCGTGGCGCGAGGGGCCGGGGGCTGCGCTTAAGGCCGATCCGTACCGGGTGTGGATGTCGGAGGTGATGCTTCAGCAGACCACAGTGTCGCACGCCACGCCCTATTTTGAAAAATTCACTGCCCTGTGGCCAAACGTAAGCGCGCTGGCCGCCGCACCCGATGACCGGGTGATGGCCGAATGGGCGGGGCTGGGCTATTATTCGCGGGCGCGCAACCTGCTCAAATGCGCGCGGGCCGTGGTCAGCGAACATGGCGGCGTCTTTCCGGCGGATGAGGCGGCCTTGTTGAAACTGCCGGGTTTTGGGCCCTATACGGCGGCGGCGGTGATGGCCTTTGCGTTCGGAAAGGCCGCCAATGTGGTCGATGGCAATATCGAACGGGTGATGAGCCGCCTCTATGCCGTCAAAACACCCGTGCCGCAGGCGCGGCCTCTGTTGCGCGAACTGGCGGCGCGTTGGGTACGCGAAGACCGCGCGCGCGACTGGCCACAGGCGCTGATGGACCTGTCGGCCAGTGTCTGTCGCCCCAAATCGCCGTCCTGCCTGATATGCCCGTTACGTGAGGATTGCGACGCCTTTGCCGAAGGCCAGCCGGAGGCCTATCCGCTGAAGGCCGCCAAGGCCCCGAAGCCTGTGCGGCACGGTGTGGCCTTTCTGATCACGTCAGAAGACGGGTTTGTGGTCGAACGTCGCCCGGACAAGGGCCTGCTGGGCGGGATGCTGGGCCTGCCGCATCTGGAGTGGCGTTCAGAGGTGTGGAGCGAGGGGGAAATCGTCTTCCCATCCGTCCACCACGGAAATGCGGCGTGGGAAAAACTCGGCACCTATGCGCACGTGTTTACGCACTTTGCCTTGAACCAACAGGTCTGGCGGATCAAACTGACCCCGGACGAAATGGCGGCCTTTCTGCGCCAGCACAATGCCTGGCAGCGCTTGAGTTGGGCTGAGGCGAAATCGCTGCCCACTGTTTTTGGCAAGGCGTTGAAGCTCAGATAAAAAATGCCCCGCCGGTGAAGGCGGGGCAAGGGGAGGGTTCACGAGGTACGCTTACTGAAACCGGAGTGGTTATCCCGCGGTGTTGCTGCCATTGCCGGCGATCGTGCACTTTTCAGGCACGCCGGGATTGGTGGCGGCGACATGGCAGGGCACGGCGGGATTGAGGGCCGTGCGGGCCTTGTTGAGGACGGCAATGTAGCCGCGCTTGTTGGTACAGGCGATTTCCAGCACCACCTGCCCGTTGTTTTCAAAGGCGTAGCGGGCCTCGCCGATCACGCAGTCGGCCTTGATCGACTTGTGATTGGCGCTGAGGGTTTGCAGGTGTGCCTTGAGTTGATCACGGCTCATATAGGCGCAGTCGGTCTTTTGTACGGCGGCCCCGAAGCAGTCGAAGGTTTCAAGCTTGCCCTCCTTGCCCGCATCGGGGATCAGGGCGATCAGGCCGGTCTTGGCTTCCGGGCATTTGAATTCGGCCAGGTCGCGGTTGGTGGCAGTGTCGCGGCCGATGCGGAGGAAATCTTCGATGGTGCAAGCAATGCCGGCTGTGCTCAGGGCCTGCGCATAGGCGTCCTTATATTTGGCCTTGGCCTCGTCTTGTTTGGCCTTGCCCGCAGCAGCCAAAGCGGCGGCGTCGGTGAATTTGCAGCCGCCGATATTGGCCGCCTTGTCGCAGCCGACCTTGCCCTTGAACTGGGTGTCGAGATCGGTGACCAGCACGAAGCCCGGCTTACCTTCGCAACCCACTTCGTAGTATTCGGCGTCCTTGGTGGCACCGATAAACCGCGCATTGTTCAACGTGCAGTCCGGGGCATTCTTGCGCACCAGCGCGCCGACGGTTTGCGGCAACAGCTCCGGCGTTGTCAGTTCGCATTTCAGCGCCGTGTCGGCGGTTTTCAGGCAGTTGAGGAAACCCACGGTCTTGTCGGCGGCCTTCCAGGTCGGCACCGTAAAGATGCCACCCGCCGTATTTTTACAGCCAATTTCATAGATTTCGCTGTCTTTCGCGGCGTCGGCGCGGATAAAGCGCGCGCCCGCGATCTGGCAGGCCGGGATCTTCGACTTGGCAGTGTCGGTCAGCCAGTAGTGCGCCGCGCGGTTGCCTTTAAGCTTGCACACCGGACTGCCGGGTGCGGCCTTGGCTATGGCGGCCGCCTGAAGACAGCCCATCGGATCGCCAAACGGCGCGTTTTTGGCCATGTAAAGAAGGTAGCCGCGCTGGTCCTTGCACACCACTTCGAAGCTGTCGATAGCGACCCCTTTGCCATCGACGGTGGCTTCGGCGGCAACGGGGACTGAGGCCTCGGTTACGTCGCAGGGCAGGCCAAAGGTCTGCACCAGCTTGCTGACCGTCTTGACGTTTTCGGCGGCGGCTTCGGCGGCCAGCATTTCCTTACGGCTTTGCTGCGCATTGGCCGATGAGGTAATCAGCCCCAGACCGGCGCAGACAGTCAAGGCCACCGCCCAACGGCGAAGAGTGTGCGTAATCATCCTGACGTTCCCGTGGTTACGGCTTTGCGCCGTTTATTTGTCAGATGATTAAACGCGCAGATTGTTTCAAAATCAAGCGAAAACGATCAATATTGCGACTTTAGCCGTAAATACGCAAAACCCGGCCTTTCGACCGGGTTCTGCTGGTGATTGTAAAGGACGATCCCGCCTGCCGCGGTACGTTCCGGGTGCAGGGTCAATGACCCTGCTGCCGGATGCGGGCGCGCAGATCGTCGATGGGCTTGAACCCGGCATCGGTCTTGAAGCGCCAGTAGGTCCAGCCGTTGCAGGAAGGCGCTTGCTCAAGCATGGCTCCGACCTTGTGGATCGAGCCGGTCAGTTCGCCGTGCACCAGCGAGCCGTCGGCCCGGACGCGGGCGGTGCGTTGCCCCTTGGGACAATAGAGAGTGTCGCCGGGTTGCAGCAGGCCGGCTTCGACCAGCGCGCCGAAGGGGACACGCGGTTCGGCTTTTTTGGAGCCCATGGTGGCAAGGTCGGACTCATTGGCGCGTTGCACGCGGGCAATGCGCTCACGCGCGTGCTTCGCATAGGTTTCGTCGCGCTCGATGCCGATGAAATGGCGGCCCAGACGCTTGGCTGCGGCGCCGGTGGTGCCTGTGCCAAAAAACGGATCAAGCACGACGTGGCCGGGCTTGGAGCAGGCCAGCAGGACGCGATAGAGCAGGCTTTCCGGTTTCTGGGTCGGATGGACCTTGTTGCCGTCTGCGTCTTTCAGGCGTTCTTCACCGGTGCACAGCGGGATGGCCCAGTCGGAGCGCATCTGCGTGTCTTCGTTGAAGGCCTTGAGGGCGTCGTAGTTAAACGTATAGCGCTTCTGGCCCTTGGCCTTGGTGGCCCAGATCAGGGTTTCGTGGGCATTAGTAAAGCGGGTACCCTTGAAATTGGGCATGGGATTGGCCTTGCGCCAGATGACGTCGTTCATCACCCAGAAGCCCAGGTCCTGAAGCGCGACGCCGAGACGAAAGACGTTGTGATAGGAGCCGATGACCCAGATGGCCCCGTCGTCCTTAAGCACGCGCTGACATTCGCGCATCCATTCGCGCGTAAAGCGGTCATAGGCTTCGAAGCTGGCGAACTGATCCCACTCGTCGTCCACCGCATCGACCTTGGAATTGTCCGGACGGTGCAGGTCCCCGCCCAGTTGCAGGTTATAGGGCGGGTCGGCGAAGACCAGATCGACCGACTTGTCCGGCAGGGATTTCAGGATGTCCACGCACTCACCGACATGGATGGTGTCCAGCTCCAGCGCGGTGCGCTGCATGATGGCTTTTTGCGGCATGTGGCGTGTCATGTCTTAACCCCGGATCGTGGCGGCCCGCTTCTATGGGCCGGTAAGAAAAGACAGGTTAGAATCCTGTGGGGTTAATAAAAAGTTACAACTTGACTCGCGGCGAATCGGGCGATTCAATTTTCTGGGGGTGAGTCTTTTGAGACTCAGTTTTGGATTCGTTTTGTTCTCTCAGGCGTCCACAACGGCCGTTTCAGTGGCAAGAGAGAGGACCGAGCGCACCGTCGCCCAACTCATCCGATGGATGGGCGAGGGGCCGTGCAGGCGGATGGCGGTGATATGGGCTTCGGCCTGATAGCCCTTGTGCGATTTGAAGCCATAGACGGGATAGAGGGCATCCATCTCGATCATGATGCGGTCGCGCGCCGTCTTGGCGAGGATCGAAGCGGCGGCGATGGACAGGGATTTGTCGTCGCCCTTGACCACCGCCGTGGCGGGGATGGCCAGTGGCGGGCAGCGATTGCCGTCGATCAGGGCGTGGATCGGCTGCGGGCTGAGGGCTTCGACGGCCTGCGTCATACCCATCATCGTCGCCTTAAGGATGTTGTGGCAGTCGATATCGGCGGCGGAAATTTCGATCACTGACCACGCCAGAGCGGCCGCCTTGATGTCGGGCTCCAGCGCGAAGCGCTGCTTTTCGCTGAGCTTTTTGGAGTCGGCTATGCCGGGTGGAATGCGCGCCGGATCAAGGATGACGGCGGCCACGCACAGGGGCCCGGCGCAGGGGCCGCGTCCGGCCTCATCGACACCGCAGACCAGACCATCAAACTGAAACTCAAAGGCGAAATCGGGCATGGATGGCTATTAGCCGATTCCCCGACCTTTATCGACGTCCAAAGGATTTTCGGGGGGCGTTAGCTGATGGAGCCGGTTGAGCCCATCCCGCAGGGCTTGACGAAGATGCCGGAGACGCCCCGCCTTGCGTTTCGCGGCCATAGGGTGTGATCATCGGCCCGTTTGAGCGGGGGTCGAAGTCAAATACGGGGACATGCGACTGGCGCGTCTGTCCGGGCGCGCTTTTGGCACGCGCGATGGCGTCGTCAATGCGGGCATTGCGGCGTTCGTCATCGAAGACGCTGATGTCCGGCTCTGAGTGTTTCGGATCGGGGCCGAAGCGATTGCTACCCGTCTGCCCCGGCAGGACCATGAAGAGGAGCATGACCAGGTTGCAGGCCGCAGAGGTCAGGCTGAAAAGCATACTGTTAGCCGCCGCGGCTTCAAGACCCCCGGCGGACAAGCCGTTTTTACCTGCAAGCGCTGAGGTGACGGCGATTGGCCACAAGCTCATATGGGCCAGCAGGCCCGGCGCATACAGCAAGATCCACCAGCCGGACTTGCCGGAATCGTGCAGTCGCCGAACCGTTACGGCCAGATTGGGTATAAAGCACCCCAAGGCGACCACGACCGCCAGAAGCAGAACCACCGTCAGGCCGCCGGTCGCCGCCAGCGGCTTACCTGAGGCGACTGCCCCTATGACCATGGCCACCAGCAGCACATAGACGATCAGTTGCGCAAAGGTAAACTGCCAGTATTCGGCTCTGTGGGCGCGGCCCTGAAAATCGGCGTAACGAAGCAGAGGGCGCAACATCAGCATGACGGCATCCGTGTCCTTGGGTGTCGTCAGGAAGCGTAACGCATAACACTAAAATTCCGCCTAACCGAGACGGTTAATACTCCCCAAGGTTGTGTCCGGCTTATCCGAGTCTAAAAAAGGCTATCAGCCAAAGGTGGCCGATACCGGCCCAGCTTCGCCACGGCCCTTGGGATCAGGGCCGAAGCGGTTGAAACATCAGATGGAAACTGAATATGCGTGTCCCTTTGGCCATGGTGGGTGCCTGACGATAGCGCCTGTCCTTTTAGCTGGCAAATGAAACCCCCGTCAGGTTTCCGCCGGTTTGAGGTGCGGGGCAAGCCAGTCGGGCGCGGCGAGGGTGACCGGACGACCGTCACAGGTCAGTTCACCGTCCAGCCGGTCGAGCCGCATCAGGGCCAGCGACTTGGCATTGGCTGACGCGAGAATTTCACCGGCGCGACGGTCGCCTTGCAGGACTTCGGCCCCAAAGGCGAGGTGCCCGGCATGGGTCAGGGGACTGAGGCGGTTCTTGATCGTGCCGCGCCGCTTCATGCGTGACGTGGTTTCCTGCCCGACAAAGCAGCCTTTTTTGAAGTCGATGGCGTCCATCAGGTCCATATTGATGTCAATGGGGTAGAGATAGTCTTTGGGGAAGTCGAGCCCCGGTTCCGCCAGCCCCTGCGTCAGGCGAAAATCACTATAGTCAGCGATATTGCCCTGGGCCTCATAGGTCCCGTAGACGCGAAAAAGGCCGGGCGCGCGCGGGTCGGGCAACCCATCCGAGAGAGAGGCATAGACCTGCGCTTGCGGTTTGGACAAGGTCACTTTCGCCCGTAGTTTGAACAGGTTCAGACGGGTGAAGAGGTCATCCCTGATCGTTGCGTCCACATCTATCCACACGGTATCCGAATCCCGTGGACAGATGAAGACATCGGCGCTCAGCTTACCTTGCGGGGTGAGGAAGGCACCATAATATAAGGGACTATACCTGCCATGCGCGACGGCATCGAAGATGGTTTCCACGTCGATGGTCGTCTGGCCATTCAGGAATTTCCCCCAGTCAGGCCCGCTCAGGGCAATCAGGGCGCGGTGCGGAAGGGCAATGAGGTCGGTCATGTTTGCTGTGAGCCATAGATTCGGGATAGGGTGTTTAGCATGAGCCGTCCGTTTCCGATCCTTGTTCTGGCGCTGGACGAACCGAAAAGGGCGCTGGCTCTAGGTGGGGTTCTGGCGCGCCTGCTGCAAGAAGTGCCCAATGCGGCTGTGACTTTGGTGACCCGCAGCGACAGCGCTGCCCTGTTTGCCGACTTCAGTCATATCGAGACGATCATTCCCTTTGACAGCGCGGTCGTGTCGGTGGCCGGTCTGAAACTGTGGTGGCGTTTGCGGCAGCGTGAATGGGGTCTGCTCCTCGATACCGGGCCAACCCTGTGGTCGCGCTTTCTCAGTGCCAAGACCCGTGCCATTGCGCCGGGGCATCACGCCGATGAACACCCGGTGGTGACCGCTTCGCACCTGCTGAAGCTCGACGCCCCGGAACTGCCGTGGCTGCATGTGGCCGAGGCCCGCGCCGTGGGGGCGGCCTCGTTCCTCGAAGATACGGCGGGAGAAGAAGGGCCGCTGCTGGCTATCGCTCCCGGTGCGCGCTGGCAGGGGGCGCAATGGCCCGCCGAACGTTTCTCGGTACTGGCGACGCGGCTGATGAATGAGGACGGGCCGCTGAAAGGGGCGCGTCTGCTGATACTCGGAAACGAAGGCGATCGTGAAGCGGCGACGGCGTTGCGCATGGCCGCGCCCAAGGCGCGCGTGATCGAACTGACCGGCAAGCTCGATCCGCTGACGGCCTATGCCTGCCTGCGTCAGGCCGATGTGTTTATCGGCAATGACGATATCTGGCTGCATCTGGCGGCCGCAGCCAATGTGCTGAGTTTCGGCCTGTATGGCCCTTCGGATGATCGGGTTGAAGCGCCGTTGGGCAACAATGTGCATATTCTGCGCACGCCCCGCCATTTTGAAGAAATCCGCGCTCAGGACCCGAATCTTGATCAGGCACTGTGTCACATGCTCGACCTGAGCCTGAACCGGGTGTATGAGGCCGTCCAGACGACTCTAACCACCTGAGCAGCTCCCCCTGATGACTGGGGAGGCGGACCGCGTAGCGGTGGTGGGGTTAAAGCCGCCGCTTAACCCCCCTCCGGCTCAACCCGGTTTCTTTCCTGAAACGCCCGTTCGGCGTAGCGAAATCAGGGCAGAATCGGTTTCACGCGTTCCTCGCTTTTTGAAAGGACGCCTATGCCCACCTATGATCTCATCATCCGCAATGCTGACATTATCAACCACGCCGGTCGGGGGCAGGGCGATATCGGCATCACTGCCGGCAAATTCGTGGCCTTTGGCGACCTGTCTCAGGCTTCGGCGGGCGAAGTGTTCGACGCCACCGGGCTTCTGGCCATGCCGGGTGTCATCGACACCCAGGTCCACTTCCGCGAGCCGGGACTGGAGTGGAAGGAAGACCTCGAAACCGGTTCGCAGGCCGCCGTCATGGGCGGGGTCGTGGCCGTGTTCGAAATGCCGAACACCAATCCCAACACCACCGATCCGGTAACCTTTGAAGACAAGCTGAAGCGCGCGCATCACCGTATGCATTGCGACCACGCCTTCTATGTGGGCGGCACGCACGAAAACGCCGCCCATCTGGGCGAGCTTGAGCGCATGAAGGGCTGCTGCGGCGTCAAGGTCTTCATGGGGGCTTCGACCGGCACCCTGCTGATCGCCGATGACGAAGGCGTGGCCAAGGTGCTGGCCAGCGTCAACCGCCGCGCCACCTTCCATTCCGAGGACGAATACCGGCTGGCCGAGCGCCGCGCCCTGGCCCGTGAAGGCGACTGGACCAGCCACGACTTCGTGCGCGATGCCCAGTCGGCTATCCAGTCCACGCATCGTCTGGTGCGTCTGGCACGTGAGGCGGGCAAGCGTATCCACGTCCTGCACGTCACCACCGCTGAGGAAATCGAATTCCTGTCGCACAACAAGGACATAGCGACCGTCGAGATTACGCCGCAGCACCTGACACTGGTGGCCCCCGAAGCCTATCAGCGCCTGAAGGGCTATGCCCAGATGAACCCGCCGATACGCGATCAGTACCATGTCGATGGTCTGTGGCGCGGCATCAGCGACGGCGTGGCCGATGTGCTGGGCTCCGATCACGCTCCGCACACCATCGAAGAGAAGCAAAAGCCCTATCCGGCCTCGCCATCGGGCATGCCGGGCGTGCAGACCCTGCTGCCGGTCATGCTGACCCACGTGGCCCAAGGCAAGCTGTCGCTGGAGCGGCTGGTGGACCTGACCTCTGCCGGGGCGCAGCGCGTGTTCGGCGTGGCAGGCAAGGGGCGGATGGCCGAAGGCTATGATGCCGACGTGACGCTGGTCGATCTGAACCACAAGCGGATCATTACTCACGATCAGATGCGGTCGCGCTGTGGCTGGACGCCGTTTGACGGCTTCGAAGCCCACGGCTGGCCCAAGGCCACCATCATCCGCGGCAAGGTGGTCATGCGCGATGACGAAATCGTCCTGCCGTCGCAGGGAGAAGCCTGCCGCTTCATGGAAATATTGTAAATCGCCATCCTTGGCCGACTAATACGCAGTCTGCGCTTGCAGCTACTTTTGTAGCTGCGGCGCTTGCCGGCTATTATTCGACTCAAGGCTGACGATTTACGCCGGGACGTCTATTGAATGCAAAAAAGCCCCGCCGAACACTCGGCGGGGCTTTTTGTTTGGCTTAGCGTCCAATCAGTCGTTGGAACCACCCGCCGGGGGCACGTAGGTGCCGTTGCCGGGGATTTCACACTGGATCGGATACTTGCGGCTCTTGGCGATGCTGCACGACACGACTTCTTCGAAGCCGGTGCGGGCCTTGGCCACCGCGCCGACATAGCCGCGCTTGTTGGTGCAGGCGATTTCCACCAGCGCCGTATCGTCGTCGCCACGGCCCAGATAGGTCACTTCCTGAATTTCGCAGTCCTTCTTGGCCGCCTTGATCAGGGTGTTCAGATGCTGGTCCAGCGTGGCACGCGGCACGAAGCCACATTCCTTGCGGCGCGAGATCATGGTGAAGCAGTCCATAGCCTCGAACTTGGCCGTCGAACCGGTGTTCGGAATGAAGGCGGCCAGGCCGAGCTTCTGTTCCGGGCACTTGAATTCGACCAGATCGCGCTTGGTCGCGGTTTCCGTACCAATGAGGTTGTATTCGGTCACGGTGCAGGTGATGCCCGCCGCCTTGAGCTTCTGGCTGTATTCGGCGCGGGCTTCGGCGCTCAGGCTGGCCGCGTCGGTGTACTGACAGGGGCCGAGCGTGCCGGCCTTGTCGCAACCGAAGTTGGCGACATATTTCAGGGCCGTCGTGGTTTGCAGGATGAAGCCGGGCTTTCCGGCGCAGCCGATTTCGAAGAAGTCATGGCCATCGCTGGTGACGCGACCGATCCAGCGCGCTTTTTCGACGGTGCACGCGGCCTGCGCCTGCTTGGCAGGTGCCTGAAGCGATTGAACCGCCTGTTCCTGAGTGGTGTACTGACAGGCCGAATTCCCCTTCACCGCGAGGCAGTTGGAGAAGGTCAGCTTGGTGGCCGAGTCGGCATAGGGGACGTCCAGTACGACGCCGGCGCGGCCTTCGCAGGCGGCTTCATAGCGGTCGAACTTCTGCTCGGTCACCGTACCCATCCAGCGGGCATTGCTGACGGTGCAGGCGGCGTCATACTGCTGAACGAGCGGGGTCAGCCAGGTGTAGTGCTTTTCATTGGCGGGCAGGTTGCACTTGATCTGCTTGTTATTGGCCGCATTCTGCGAAAACGCCTGCGTACAGTTGAACTTTTCCACCGCATTGGTGACGGTGTTCTTGTTCAGGATGTAGCCGATGCCGGCCTTACAGGCCACTTCGGTGACCTGAAACTTGACGGTCTTACCGTCAGCGCCTTTTTGCGTCGATTCACCGACATAGTAGGCATCAGCGGGTTCGCAGGGTACGCCCGCGGTCATGAGCAGGGCCGGAGCTTCGGCGATGCCTTTGGCGCGCTGCTTGTCATTCAGCTTGACCGCCTCGGCCGCCGAGGCCGCGCTGCACCCCAGCGCAAGGGCGGCCACGGCCAGAGCCGCGCCTCTGAAAAAGGTGGAAAGAGACATCGGTTGCGTTTTCCTTGAATGCGAACCTGTGAAGACGAGAACGGCCGGATTTTAGCGGCTCTTTATAACAGGATTGTCTCTACAGGATGTGGCGGCTTGAAGGCAATGGGACCTGTGCGGTGCAGGCCCCTGCGCGTGTAAAAAAACGGTTTGATTTTGAGGCTTGCCTGCCCCAGCGGCACAGGTGTCATATAGGCGGGAGCGTATTCCGAAGTGGGTATAACGGTTTTAGCTAAGCCGAACGCCGTTTCGGAGCCAATTGCGCGACCAGATAAAACGTTAGAGCGGAATTTCGATTAAGTGAACGAGTCCCGCTCTAACCCTCAGGACACAGGGCAGGAACGGAACGGCATGTCGGTAAAGGTGACGGATACGGAAGGCCTCAGGCGCATCAGGCTGGATCGGGCGGCCAAGAAAAATGCGCTCGATCATCACATGTACACGACCCTGTCCGAGGCCATAGAGACTTCGCCGGGGGTGATCCTGCTGGAGGCCGATGGCGGTGATTTTTGCGCCGGTAACGATATTGTCGATTTCGTTTCTCTGGCCTCGCATGAGGGGGCTGTCGAAGATTTGCCGGTCTTTCGTTTCCTGAAGGCCCTGACCTACGCACAGATGCCCATTGTGGCCGCCGTTCAGGGGCAGGCCGTGGGGGTAGGCACCACGCTTCTGCTGCATTGCGATCAGGTTCTGATGTCGGAGGAGGCGCGCCTCAGCCTGCCCTTCCTCAAACTCGGCCTGACGCCGGAGGGCGGATCGAGTCTTGTGCTGACACAGCGTATCGGCCATGCGCGGGCCTTTGAATGGCTGACGTCCGGACGCGCCATACCCGCCAGTGAGGCTCTGAGCACGGGTATCGCCAATCGGATTGTGGCGCGCGAGGCGCTCGAAGCCGAGGCTCTGCGCGTGGCCTCGCAACTGGTGGCCCTGCCGCTTTCGGCCCTGATTGAGGCCAAGGCCCTGATGCGTCAACCCAATCTCGTCTGGGCGCAGATTGTGCGCGAAGGCGAAATCTTCCTGGCGCGGCTGAAAAGTCCGGAGGCGGCGGCGGCCTTTGCGGCGTTTTTGAAAAAGGCCTGACCTGTTACACTCATCTGACTTGTTTATTTGACGGGGCGGGGCTTTGCGACTAAAGGATGCGCCCGTTTTGGCCGGTTTCCGGCATATGGTGCCCGTTAGTTGTCAGGTCTGGCCGTGGATAGCTATGCCTTTGATCGTCTGATCACCGTCGAAGCGCCGGTTGAGCGTGAAGCCGCCGATGCGCTGGTCAACCGTGTGTTTGGACCGGGCCGCTATGCCAAGACGGCGGAACGGCTGCGCGAAGGCAACCAGCCTATCCCCAATCTGTCTTTTGTCATGCACCGGCTGGGGCAGGGCGATGAGACCGACAGGAGCATCATAGGGTCGGTGCGCCTGTGGCCGGTCAAGATACGTGACGCGCACAATGTCCGCGGCGAAATGGCCTTTCTGGGGCCCATTGCCGTCGATGAAGCGCATCAGAGCCTGGGTATCGGGCGTGCCTTGATCCGACTGGCGCTCAAGGCGGCCTTCGACTCCGGCATCACCGCCGTCCTGCTGGTCGGTACCCCAGCTTATTTTCAGAGCTTTGGCTTTACACGGGCCGAGGGGCTGACCCTTCCGGGACCGGTGGATTACAAGCGCCTGATGGTCCTTTATAACCCGGCCTATAGGGGTGAGGCCCTTACGGGGGCGGTGGACAAATGAACGGCTGGCTGAACGAAGCCGCGCGTTTTCCGGATAAAGACTACCCTGTTGAGTCATGGCAGCCGTCCCTGTGCGGGGCCATCGACATCCTTATCCGCCGTGACGGGGTATGGCTGCACGAAGGTCGGCCCATTACGCGTCCAGCGCTTGTCCGGCTATTTTCGAAGCTGCTGCGCCGCGATGCTGAGGGCTATGTGCTCGTCACCCCGGCAGAAAAGCTGACCCTCCGTGTCGAGGATCTGCCGTTTCGCATCGTCGATTTCGAGGGCAGCGTTTTCCGCAGCGATCAGGACGATCCTCTGCCTTTGTCGGCAGATCATCCGCTGGTCATTGATGTGCAGGGCGAGGCCTGGTTGCCCCGGTTGCGGGTTCGCGGTGATTTATGGGGACGCCTGACGCGCGCCTGCACTGCCCGCCTGTTCGAGACGGCAGAAATGGATGGCGGCGCGGTACGGGTCGAACTTGGCGGGCAGCGGTTTGAAATTCCGGTGGTTTCGGCATAGGCTTTGATCCGTCCAACACAGGTAAGGCCGTCCGGGTGCATATCGCGCTTCCTCCCCAAATGACCGGTGCCGCCGTGGCACGCGTATTTGCTGCGCTCGAATCCGCAGGTGGTGCGGGATGTGTGCGCTTTGTCGGGGGCTGCGTGCGTGACGTGGTCATGGGCCGCGCGCCGTGCGATCTCGACCTTTCGACGCAACTGACACCCGACGCCACCGAAGCGGCCCTGTCGGCGGCGGGTATCCACCACGTCCCGACCGGCAAGGCCTTTGGCACCATTACCGCGGTGATTGAGGGGCAGCCGTTCGAAGTCACCTCGCTGCGCGAAGACGTCGAAACCGATGGCCGTCGGGCAGTGGTCAGCTATACGAGCGACTGGCGTTGTGATGCGCAGCGCCGCGATTTTTACCTCAATGCCCTCTATGCCGACATCCGGGGAGATGTGTTTGACCCCACCGGGAAGGGGCTTGACGATGCGCGCGCCGGGCGGGTCCGCCTTATCGGAGACGCTGCGACAAGACTTCGTGAAGACTATCTGAGAATATTGCGTTTTTTCCGCTTTAGCGCCAGTCACGGACACGGCCTGGACGAGGCGTCCTTAAACGCCTGCGTGGCCTTGCGGGAAGGGATAGACACCCTGTCGGGTGAGCGTATCCAGCAGGAACTGTTCAAGCTGCTCGCTATTGCCGACCCGGTAAACGTCGTACAGCGCATGATCGAAACCGGGGTGATGGCGCACGTAGTGCCGGGTGCCCCCGTGAATGCCGAACGCGTGGCGGCAGGTTTCCCGCTGACGGCAGATGAAATTCAACGGTTGATAATATTGATCGGTGGCCGTGGATGGGATGAGGCACTATCCCGGCTCACGCAGCGACTGCGCCTTTCGAACCGGGTGTCCGACCGTTTGACCGAGGCGGCTGTTGCTTATCCCGAAGCGGACATTACGGCGTCACCGGCGGACTTGCGCCGTCACCTCTATCGCTATGGCCGTCAGGCGATGCGCGATGCCCTTGTGCTGCGCGCGGCTGAGGCCGGCCTGAGGGCACCGGCGTGGCAGGTGCTTGATGAAGCGCTGAGCCACATGGATGTGCCGGTTTTTCCGCTGAAATCGGCGCGATTGATCGCGGCGGGCCTGAGGCCCGGCCCGGAACTGGGGCAGACCCTGCGTCGCGTAGAAACGGAATGGATCGCACACGATTTCTCATCAATCGTGATAGAGGCGGCCATTGACGCAGTGCTCAAACAGACCAACATGAGACGCGAGTAAAACCCGCCCTTGTTTCTGCCCTATGTCCTACATCGCTATCCTCGAAACCGGCGTGCCGCCGGAAGAACTCAGTGAAACCTACGGTACCTATGCCGATATGTTCCGTAGCCATCTGGCGGCACCGGAGCGTCAATTTCGCGTATTCCGCACCATGGAGGGCGAGTTGCCGGGGCCGGACGACACGCTCAGCGGCGTCGTGATTACCGGCTCGCCGGCGGGTGTTTATGAGGATCATGCGTGGATTTCGGAGTTGATTGGCTGGCTGAGGGGGCTGGATGCGCAGGTGCCGGTGGTGGGTATCTGCTTCGGCCACCAGGTGATGGCGCAAGCCTGGGGTGGCCATGTCGAAAAGTCCGACAGGGGCTGGGGCGTCGGCCTTCACGAATACACTATCCATGACAACACCTTATGGCGCGAACTGGCGACTACGGACCTGTCGTCGATCCGCGTCGCGGTCAGCCATCAGGATCAGGTGGTCAGAAAGCCCGACACGGCAGTGGTGCTGGCCGGGTCGGACTTCACGCCCTACGGTGCACTGGCCTACACGGACCGCAAGGCGATTTCATTCCAGTGCCATCCGGAATTCTGCGAAAACTTCGCCGGTGATCTGTGGATGAGCCGCCGCGGCTGGCGCATTTCCGAGCATCTGGTCGATCAGGCGATGGACAGCCTCAAGGCCGGGACGACGCGCGACCATGTGTTGGCGGCGATTTCACGGTTTCTGGCGGCGTGAAGCCATATTTTGAAACCTGTGTAGCTCTGCAAGACATTTATCTGGAAGACAGCTATGTCTTGGGAATTGCTGAGCAGGATCCCGATCTGATCTTCCTGCTGGATGCGGTCCTGACCGAAAGCTATCCCGCTTACGAGCCGCCTCCTTCTGAAAGCTACAATTGCTTCAAGCGTTTGGCGTTGAGGTTTGAAGCTATTGCTGATTTGGACTGGAGAGCCCTGCGCTTAAGAAAGGCCTTCTCTGCGGACGCCGATGGTGAAGTCGATTACGGCAACATCGACACGCTTCTTTTAACAGGCAACAGCGCTCACATTCAAGGCAGTTGGGGTGAGGTGGAACTCACCTTTTCCCGAATTACGGTCGAATATCTGGAGCCTTAAGACTTTTTAGTCCTCTGCCCTTGCACCACTTACGGCCACTTCACCGCTGGTGGCATCGACGACAGGATGGACTCGACATTGCCGCCGGTTTTCAGGCCGAACAGCGTCCCGCGATCATAGAGCAGGTTGAATTCGACATAGCGGCCGCGCTGTATCAACTGTTGATCGCGCTCATCCTCTGTCCAGCTCTGCTCTGAGCGTTCGCTCACAAGTCGCGGATAGATATCGAGAAACGTCTCGCCCACTGCGCGGGTGAAAGCAAAATCCGCTTCATGATCACCGGTGTTGAGGTGATCATAGAAGATACCGCCAATGCCGCGCGGTTCGTTGCGGTGAGGCAGGAAGAAGTATTCATCGCACCACTTTTTGAAACGCGCATAATAGTCCGGCGCAAAATGATCGCAGGTCGCTTCGAACGCCGCGTGGAAGGCTTTGGCCTGCGGGGCGTCTTCGCGACGATCGGTGGCCAGAAGCGGCGTCAGGTCGGCCCCGCCACCGAACCAGCTCTGTGTTGTGGTGATAAACCGCGTATTCATGTGCACCGCCGGGACGTGGGGACTCCACATGTGTGCGATCAGGCTTATGCCTGTGGCGAAAAAGCGCGGGTCTTCGGCCGCCCCCGGTATGGTTTTGGCGAAGTCCGGGCTGAAGGTGCCGTGCACGGTCGAGATTTGCACGCCGACTTTTTCAAACAAACGTCCGTGCATCATCGACATTTCACCGCCGCCGCCATCGCCCTGATCTCTGTCGGCGCGCGTCCACGCTTTGCGTGTAAAGCGCCCCGGCGTCGGTCCGTACAACGTCTCAGGGGCCGCGTCCTCAAGCGCTTCAAATGCGGCGCAGATGCGGTCGCGCAAGGCACGGAACCAGACGGCGGCGGCCTGCTGGCGCTTGCTCAGGGTATCGGCGGAAAGCGGGGCGGAGAGGGGGGCGGTGGCGGTCATGATGGTCTTTTAGGCTATTGGCGGGGTTGGGGCAAACCCTTGCGTCTGGCGAAGCGCCTCGCCCAGCGCCATGGCGGCGGCATTGATGACGTTGATCGAGCGCATACCGGGTCGCATGGGGATCAGCAGGCGCGCATCGGCGGCGTTGTGGACCTCATCCGGCACCCCCGCGCTTTCGCGCCCCATCAGCAGGATGTCGTGCGGCCCGAACTGAAAGTTCTGGTAGGGCTCGGCGCCCTTGGTGGTAAAGAGGACAAGACGGGCGGCCTGCGGCCAATCGTCGCGCCCGCTCAGGAAGGCCGCCCACGAATCATGTCGCGTGACGTCAGCCTGTCCACCATAGTCCATGGCCGCGCGACGGATGGCGCGGTCGCTGAGGGGGAAGCCGCAGGGTTCGATGACGTCCAGTGCGACATCAAGACAGGCGCATAAACGTAACGCACTGCCGAGATTCTGTGGAATATCCGGTTGAAAAAGGGCCAGACGCATTTTATGCCATATTTTGGACAGAGGATTTTTTCGGCGCGCAAATGCCGCTATAGACGGAAAGACCTCTGACAGGTAAGAGGAGCTATCTGCGTCTTGTCGGGGAAAACCACCGGCGCATTCGCAGGTCAATAAGAATTATGGCCGTCCTGTGGCGGTAAGCATTGAGGTAAGCGTCCCGCCCGCAAGGTCGGGTCGGCGCATTGAGCGCAAGACGAAGAGGTGTCAAGGTGAGCGAACCTGCTACGGATCATGGCGGTCATGGGGACCCGAACCGCCGCGATTTCATTTACATAGCCGCCGGCGCGGCCGCCGTAGGCGCGGTGGCGATGGTTATTCCGCCGCTGGTCGATCAGATGAATCCGGCCGCCGACACCTTGGCTCTGGCTTCGACCGAATTCGACCTGTCGAAGGTTCAGGAAGGGATGCAGGTGGTGATCAAGTGGCGCGGTAAGCCCTTGTTCGTCCGCTATCGCACACCCAAGGAAATTAAAGAAGCGCAGGACGTCAAGCTGACGGATCTCAAGGACCCGCAGCTCGATTCCGACCGCGTCAAAAAAGGGAAGGAACAGTTTCTGATTCTCGTGGGGTCGTGCACGCACCTGGGGTGTGTGCCGACATTCGGGGCAGGCGATTACGGCGGGTGGTTCTGCCCCTGCCACGGTTCGCACTACGATACCTCCGGGCGCATCCGCAAAGGACCGGCCCCGAAGAATCTGGCCGTGCCGGACTTCCAGTTCCTGTCCGACACCAAAGTGAAGATCGGTTAAGAGGGGCATCATGAGCGACCATCCGTCAACCTATGAGCCGAAGACCGGCGTCGAGAAGTGGCTCGACCAGCGACTGCCGATCGTTCGTCTCGCCTATGATTCGTTTGTCGATTATCCGACACCGCGCAATCTGAACTACTGGTGGACCTTCGGCGGCATCCTGTCCGTCTGCCTGATGATCCAGATTGTGACCGGCATCATTCTGGCGATGCACTACACGCCGCATATTGATCTGGCCTTCAATTCCGTCGAACGCATCATGCGCGACGTCAATTATGGCTGGCTGATCCGTTACGTGCACGCCAACGGCGCGTCGATGTTCTTCTTCGCCGTGTTCATCCATATGTTCCGCGGCCTCTATTACGGGTCCTACAAGGCCCCGCGCGAAGTGCTGTGGATCCTTGGTTGCCTTATCTTCTTCCTGATGATAGCCACGGCCTTCATGGGCTACGTCCTCCCCTGGGGACAGATGTCCTTCCACGGGGCAGTCGTTATCACCAACCTGATCGGCTCGATCCCTGTGATCGGCGGCCCCATCCTCACCTGGCTGCAAGGCGGGTTCGCGGTGGATCAGGCGACGCTTAACCGCTTCTTCTCGCTGCACTATCTGCTGCCTTTCGTGATCGCCGGTGTGGTTATCCTGCACATCTGGGCCCTGCACGTGGTCGGGCAGAACAACCCGGCTGGTGTAGACATTAAATCGAAGGAAGACACCGTACCTTTCACGCCGTATGCGACGGTGAAGGACGGTCTGGGGATGATCTTCTTCCTGATCCTCTTCTCGATCTTCGTCTTCTTCCTGCCAAACGCCCTGGGCCACGCCGACAACTATATCCCGGCCAACCCGCTGGTGACCCCGGCGCACATCGTGCCGGAATGGTACCTGCTGCCCTTCTACGCCATCCTGCGCGCTATTCCGGACAAGTTCGGCGGCGTGATCGCGATGTTCGGGGCCATCGCCGTGCTGTTCGTCCTGCCTTGGCTCGACACCTCGAAGGTGCGCTCCATGCGTTACCGCCCGGTGATGCGCTGGTTCTTCGTTATCTTTGTTGTCGTCTGCCTTGGTCTCGGCTGGTGCGGGGCGCAGCTTCCGGACGCGCCTGTGGTGCCGGGTCTGCCCAGCTTCACTCTGTTCGATGGTGAGTTTAACTCTTACCTGTGGCTGACGCGCGCGCTGACGCTCTACTACTTCGCCTTCTTCCTGCTCATCATGCCGTGGGTCGGCCTGAAGGAAGATCCGTTGCCGGTTCCGGCATCCATCAGCGAGGCCATCCTCGCCGAACACGCGAAGAAGAAGGGGGCTTAAGTCACATGTCCGCTATTATGACAAAAGGCCTTAAGGCTCTGGGACTGGCCGCTATTGCCGCCACCCTCGCTCTGTCGGCACCGGCCTTTGCAGCCGGTGGGGCCAAGCATCCGCACGCGCCCAAGGAAGGCTTCAGCTTCGAAGGGCCGTTCGGTACCTTCGATCAGGGCCAGCTCCAGCGCGGCTACAAGGTGTTCCGCGAAGTCTGCTCCAACTGTCACGCCGCGACGCTGCTGTCGTTCCGTAACCTCGGTCAGAAGGACGGTCCCTTCTACGACGAGAAGTACAAGAACCCGAACGACAACCCGATCGTCAAGCAGATCGCATCGGAGTTCGAAGTGCCGGATATCGACACCGAAACGGGTGACACCATCACCCGTCCGGCGACGCCTTCCGATCACTTCCCCAAGAAGTTCGCCAACTCTTACGCGGCGGCGGCCTCCAACGGTGGGGCCATCCCGCCGGACCTCTCGGTGATCACCAAGGCGCGCCACGGCGGTGCCCGCTACGTCTATTCGCTGCTGACCGGCTACGTTGCCCCGCCCAAGGGCCTCGAAGTCAAGGAAGGCCAGCACTATAACCCCTTCATGGCGGGCTCTCTGGCCACGCAATGGTCGGGCGACCCGCACAAGGTGCCGGTCGGTGGCGTGCTGGCCATGGCCCCGCCGCTGAAGGACGATCTGGTCACCTATGACGACGGCACCAAGGCCACCACGCATCAGATGGCTGCCGACGTCGCTGCCTTCTTGGAGTGGGCCGGTGATCCGCACGCGACGCTTCGCAAGAAGACCGGCGTAGGTGTGCTGATCTATCTGCTGCTGTTCGCCGGCGTGACCTATGCGGCGTACCGCAAGCTCTGGCACGGCAAACACTGACGCGCCGCCCTGACGGTCTGCAAACGACCGTCTTCCTGCGATCCGATGCTCACGTACTGATGTACGCTCCGCTTCGGTTCTCGGAAGCCAGTCATTTTCGACTCGTCATGACGACGCTTGACGACAAAGCCCTCGGTTCGCCGGGGGCTTTTTCTGTTGGGGGATTCAAAAAGTGATCGCTCATCGGGTGTAAAAGGGCACATTCCTTTATGATCGCGTGCTACAGATCAGGCCGAGGCAGGGGACAGTATCGAGTCGTCCATGGATTGTCAGACCCAACCCGTTTCCAAAGGCACCAGCCGGTTTCCTGATGCGCAGGCCCTGCAAAAGATGATGGCCGCGCGTCTGGCACCGTCCTTTGCGCCGCATGAGGCTCTGGCCGAGGCCTTGTTGCCGCACGTTCTGGGCAGCAGTGACGACGGTTCGCACGACGTGTCACACCTCCAGCGCGTGTTCAAGGTCGCCATGACCCTGTGTGCCGCCGAAAACGGTGAGGCCGAAATCGTGGCGGCGGCGGTCCTGCTGCACGACTGCGTTCAGGTCGAGAAAAATTCCCCGCTGCGCGCCGAAGCCTCGCGCCTCTCTGCGGAAAAGGCCGGCGAGATACTGGCAGCTCTGGGCTGGGAACCCGCCCGCAGAGAGGCCGCCACCCACGCCATCCTGACCCATTCATTCAGTGCCAATGTCGCGTCGGAAACGCTGGAAGCCAAAATCGTGCAGGACGCCGACCGTCTGGACGCCATCGGCTTTGTCGGTATTGCACGCTGTTTCTACACGGCCGGGCGCATGAACAGCGCCCTTTACGATCCTTTCGACCCCAAGGCCGAGGAGCGCGAACTGGACGACCTCAGCTTCGCGCTCGACCACTTTGAAACCAAGCTGTTCAAGCTGAAATCCGGGTTTCAGACCGCCGCTGGCCGCGATATGGCCGACCTGCGCCACGCCCGCATGAAGGCGTTTATAGAATATCTTCACGAAGAAATCTAAGACTTGGGGCCGCAGGCCCCAAACCCCGATACCTCACCGAGACGTCTCCATCTACTCCCCGTAACGGGTGCAGGGGCCGTGCCCCTGCTATACGTTAAAGCGGAAGTTCATCACATCGCCATCCTTGACGATGTATTCCTTGCCTTCCTGACGGAACTTGCCGTTTTCCTTGGCGCCGGCTTCGCCGTTGAACTTCACGAAGTCCTCATAGGCGATGGTTTCGGCGCGGATGAAGCCCTTTTCAAAGTCCGTATGGATGACGCCGGCGGCCTGCGGCGCGGTATCCCCGACATGGATGGTCCAGGCGCGCGCTTCCTTGGGGCCGACGGTGAAGTAGGATTGCAGGCCCAGCAGCGCATAGGCTTCGCGGATCAGGCGGTTGAGGCCCGGTTCTTCGAGGCCGAGGGTTTCCAGAAACTCCTGACGCTCATCGGCATCGAGCAGCGCGATTTCCGATTCGATCTGCGCCGAAATGACCACCGACTTGGCGTGATCGGCAGCGGCGCGTTTGGAGACGATTTCCGACAGGTCGTTGCCCGTCGAAGCCGAGGCCTCATCGACGTTACAGACGTACAGGGCGGGCTTGGAGGTCAGCAGTTGCAGCATCTCCCACGCCTTGGTGTCTTCCTTGCTGATCTTACCTTTCTCGTAGGCGACGCGGGCCGGGCGGCCATCGCGCAGTTCGGCCAGAGCGGCATGGATCAGCGACACCGTGAGGGCTGCGTCTTTGTCGCCGCCTGACTTGGCGCGCTTTTCAAGCTGCGGCAGGCGCTTTTCCAGGGATTCCAGATCGGCGATCATCAGCTCGGTTTCGATGATTTCCAGATCAGCCAGCGGGTCAATGCGGCCTTCGACATGGGTGATGTCCGTATCGACGAAGCAGCGGGCCACAAAG
Organism: Asticcacaulis sp. DW145; assembly: GCF_037101385.1. Taxonomy (NCBI): domain Bacteria; kingdom Pseudomonadati; phylum Pseudomonadota; class Alphaproteobacteria; order Caulobacterales; family Caulobacteraceae; genus Asticcacaulis; species Asticcacaulis sp. DW145. The sequence continues at coordinate 1,039,477 of NZ_AP029024.1, forward strand.
GCGATGGCGTCGCAGTCGCGGATATTGGCGAGGAACTGGTTGCCGAGGCCTTCGCCCTTCGACGCGCCGCGCACCAAGCCGGCAATATCGACGAAGTTGATGCGTGCTGGGATGATTTCCTTCGAGCCGACGATCTTGGCCAGCACCTCAAGGCGCGGCTCCGGCACGGCCACTTCGCCTGTGTTCGGTTCGATGGTGCAGAAGGGGTAGTTGGCAGCCTGGGCCGAAGCGGTCTGGGTCAGGGCGTTGAACAGGGTGGACTTGCCGACATTGGGCAGACCGACGATTGCGACTTTCAGGGCCATGGGATTCCAAGCGGAAAAGAGAGAAATTGGCCCGCTGCCTAACGCATTTTCCCGGTAATGGCCAGTGGTTTAGAGGCGGATATGCTTGCGTAACCGAAATGACGCGGAGTAGGCTGTCGTATCTATTGCAAGGATATGACCATGCTGCGCACCGACCGCCGTTCGTTCCTCACCCTTAGCGCGGGCCTTGCCGCGGCGACGGCCCTGCCGGCCGTTGCGCAGACCTCCGACACGGCGCAGATCGACGCCATTGTCGAAGCCTTTATGGCGAAGTTTGCCCTGCCGGGCGTGGCCGTCGCCGTCATCCGGCCCGGTCAGCCCGACTATGTTAAGGGCTATGGTGTTCGCACGCTCGGCAAGCCTGACAAGGTCGATGAGCATACACAGTTCGGCATCGCGTCGAATACCAAGGCCTTTACGGCGGCGGCTCTGGCCCTGCTGGTCGAAGAGAAAAAGGTCGAATGGGACGCGCCGGTCGTGCGCTATATCCCCGAATTCAAGATGTACGACGCGGCCCTGACACCGCTGGTGACGGTGCGGGATTTGCTGTCGCACCGCGCCGGACTGGGTCTGGGGCAGGGCGATCTGATGCTGTTTCCGGAGTCGGACCACACGCGGGAGGATCAGCTCAAGGGCGTACAGTTCCTCAAGCCGCAATACCCCTTCCGTTCGGGCTATGCCTATAACAATGTCATGTTCACCATCGCCGGTCTGGTCATCGAGCGGGTGTCGGGTCAGACCTATGAGCGCTTTGTGACCGAGCGTCTGCTGACGCCCTTGGGCATGGCCGATACGGTGCTGGGCTGGCCCAATGTGACCGGGAACAATGTGGCCGGGCGTCACGCGCGCCTGACCGGCCCGCTGCGCGGCATGGGCGATTATAAGGTGGTGTTACCCGAAGAGACCCTCTCCTTTTCACCGGCGGCCGGGCTGGTCACCAGCGTGACGGGCATATTGCCGTGGCTGCATACGCAACTGAAAAAGGGGGTGATGCCCAATGGGCAAAGGCTGTTTTCCGAGGCCTCGTCGCGTGAAATGTGGAAGCCCAATACGATGGTCGGGGCCGGAGCGGGGCCGACGCCGGAGATGCCGACCGCAGCGCTGTTCCGTACCTATGGTCTGGGCTGGTTCGTTCAGGATTATCGTGGGCTGCGGCTGGTGTCGCACTCCGGCGGGCTGGTCGGGCAGGTGACGCAGCAGGCCCTGTTGCCGGAAAAGGGCATAGCGGTCGTCGTCTATACCAATGTCGAGGATGGAGCGAGCGGGCAGATTCGCAACGCCATTCTCGACCTGCTGATCGGGGCGCCCGCCTACGACTGGCTGAAGGCGGCCGTCGAAGGCACGGCCAAGGCGGCGGATAAGGCGCTGGCCGATGCGCCGAAAGTCCAGCCGGGCGGACCGTCCCTGCCGTTGTCGGCCTATGCCGGCACCTATCGGGATGCCTGGTACGGCGATGTGACGGTGGCGGTGAGCGGCAAGGGCAAGACGGCGCGGCTGATGCTGGATTTCACCCGCACGCCGCGCCTGAAAGGGCCACTGGAGGTGTTCGGGCCGGACGTCTTCCGCACGCGCTTCCCTGTCGGCTGGGGCGAGGACGCCGTGGTGACGTTCGAGGTAAAGGACGGCAAGGTCGCAGGCATGAAGCTGGTGGCCTATTCGCCGCTGGCCGATTTCAGCTTCGACTATCAGGATCTCGATCTGCGGAAGATATGAGCAGGTGGGTAACAAGTCATTGACTTAAAAACCCCCACCACGCATCTCAGCTTCGCTTCGTGCGGTCCCCCTCCCCAACAAGTTGGGGAGGTATAATTAAACCGTCACCGGCAGGCTTTGCATAAGGCGCTCGGCGGCGCGTTCGGCCCCGTCTTCCTGCGCCACGACGGCGGCCGCAGAGGCGGCCTTGCCGGCGAAGGCGGTGTCCGAGAGCAGGCGATCCAGCAGACGAATGGCCGAGTGCTTATGCCAGCGGTCAAAGGTGATCGACAGGCCAGCCCCCAGACGCTCGATGCGGCGGCCATTGTCAAACTGATCGCCAAAAACCGGCGTGACCAGTTGCGGCCGCCCGGCGCGCAGGGCCTGAGCGGTGGAGCCGATGCCGCCATGATGGATATTGACGCGGGCGCGCGGCATCAGCAGCGAATGCGGCGCATAGGGGACGCAGAGAATATCCGGTCCGAAGTCGTCATTGAGCAGCGGGCTTTGACCGCCGACCAGCAGCACGGCGCGCTGACGCAGCGCCTTTGCCGCCTTGACCGCTGTGCGGTAGAAGTCCTCGCCATCATAGACCGCCGTAGAGCCCAGACTGAAAACCAGTGGTGCCTGACCGGCGGACAGGAAGGCTTCCAACTGCGGCGGCAGTTCGCTACGACGACCGTCTTCCGAGTCGAAGAAGGGGAAGCCGACGATCTCGGTATGCGGCGGGAAGTCCGGCGCCACATCGCCGATGAGGGGCGAATAGAGGCCCAGCGTCATCTGATCCGACTGTACCCCGCCGAGGCCGATCTCCATGTCGATGCCGTATTTGGCGTAGATGGCGCGGATGGGCGCGAGGCAGCCCGCCAGCTTCTTTTCGCCGATCCAGAAGATGGCGCGGTTATATTGCCGCCCCAGTTCGGTACGCGGCGACAGCACCAGAGGCGCGTCCTTCAGCTTGGGCGGATCATAGGCCGACAACATGACAGCCGGTTGCAGGGCGACGGTCGAGAAGGGGCGGCCTTCGAGGCGCGCCGCCAGATGCGCCGTATAGGCATAGGAGGAGGAAACGACCAGATCGGCCTGCCGCACAATGGGCCGCAACTCCGACAGTCCCTGCTCGATATAGGGGGCCACGAGATGCTTCAGCATGAAGCCGTGGTCTTGCGAAAAATGGCGGATGATCTGCGCGGCATCTATGCCCAGATTCTGGCGATAGGTTTCCATGCTGGGGCCGCAGGCAAGGAATTTCAATCCGGCGGCTTCGACCTTGCCTTCATAGTCGGGGTGCGAGGCCAGGACGACAGACACCCCACGGCGTTTCAGCGCAAGGCCCAACGCCATGAAGGGATGCAGATCCCCCAGCGAACCAAAGGTCGTCAGAACGATTTGAGGCGCGGTCGGCATCGTCTAACCTTCTAAGTCCTACTGAACGACTTTTTTAGGATCGAATTTCGGAGCCGGGCTCAAACGCATCACTTCGGTCATGTATTTTTCACTTTCCCCCAAGAGCGCCAGAGGTAGCGCCTTGACGCAGGCGTCACACAAACGCTCAACCCAGTCCTCGGCCTTGTAGAAGTCCGACAAGACCCAGCTATGTACCAGTTCCTTTTGTCCGGGGTGCCCGATTCCCATGCGCCCGCGCACGAAATTCGGCCCCAGATGTCCCATAATGGAACGTAAACCATTATGGCCCGCATGGCCACCGCCCATTTTCAGCCGGAAGCGTCCCGGTGCCAGGTCCAGTTCGTCATGGAATACAAGGATGTGGTCGGGTTTGATCTTATAAAAGGTCGCCGCTTCCAGTACCGCATTACCCGAAAGATTCATGAAGGTTTGCGGTTTCATGGCCAGTATCTTCGCCGGCCCCTTGGGCGTATCGACCGACCCTTCGGCGACTTCGGACTGAAACTTCTTGCGCACCGGACCGAAGTCGGGGCTGTCGATCAGGCGGTCAATAAACATGAAGCCGATATTGTGCCGGTTCTTCGCATATTGCGTGCCTGGATTGCCAAGACCAACGACAAGAAACAAGGCGGGCTCCGATCAGCTCAAATCGATTCCGTACTCAATGAACGGTGATCTAATCAAAAAAATGGCAGAACGAACATGCCGAAATGCACAGACCCGGAGCGGATTCGTCGGGTTGCACACAGAAATAAGCCCTGTCCTTAGGGTAAGGACAGGGCTTTATCCTATTCCGTGTAAAAGCCCTTATCAGGCTTCGGCGGAAGCTTCTTCGCTCTTTTCAGCGGCCGAGGCGGTGATCGAGGCGATCACGACGTCCTTGCCCTGAACGGCGGTGACGTCCGACGGCAGGCTCAGATCGCCGACGTGGACCGAAGCGCCGATGTCGAGACCCGACAGGTCCACGATCACGTCTTCCGGAATGTGACCGGCGGGCACCTGAATTTCCAGCTCGTGGAAAGCCACAGTCAGGGCACCGCCCTTTTTCAGGCCCGGCGAGGCGTCGTGGTTCTTGAAGTGAACCGGCACGTTGATCTTGATGGTCTGGGTTTCATCGACGCGATAGAGGTCGAAGTGAACCGGCACATCGGTGACCGGGTGGAAGTCGATCGCCTTGGCGATGACCTTCTGGGTCTCTTCGCCGTACTTCAGCGTGACGAGGTGACCGGCCAGCTTGCCCGTGTAGAGCGCCTTGCGGAATTCATTGAGCTTCACGGCGATGGCCACCGGAGCCTTGTCACCACCGTACAGGATGCCCGGAACCTTGCCTTCATTGCGGGTGGCGCGGGCGCCGCCGGTGCCGGTGCGCTCACGGATTTCAACGTCTAGTACGATATCGGCCATTAGCCTGTTCCTCAAACAAAATGCGCCGCGTCGGTTTCAATGCCCGCCCTCTGAAACCTCCGTAAGGGAGGCGCGGGCAACACAATGGACACGGCGTGGGGGAGACCCCGAAAATCTCAAGAGGGCGCGTAGATACACGCTAACGTCCCGATACGCAACCGCCGAAAACCATCAAATTTGTGGTTTTGATAGCAAAACGGCGCGTCGCGGCTGCCCGAAAGCCGAAAAATCCCTCAAGGGCTTTCTGTGGTCGCCCTGAGGGATTTTTCCTCGATATATTAAAGACAGCCGCTCATGAGGGAAACGGGTTTCCCTCATGACGCCTAAGACGACTTCTTCTTGGCCGGCGTGGATGCCTTTTTGCCGGAGGTCTTCTTTGAGGCCGTTTTCTTGACTGGCTCCGGCTTCAGATACGGCTTGGCATTGGCGTATTTCAGTTCCTCGGTGCCGTCAGCCTTCAGCGTGACCTCGCGGTCCGGCGACAGGTTGAGGGCATTGGAGGACAGTTCGCCGATGCAGTTGCCGGTGTCCATCATGATGTGCTGACCGACACAGAAGACGTCGTCGAAGTGAAAGCGCGACGCCGCCAGGCACTGGTTGAGGTTCAGCTTTGATTCGCCAAGGCAGCGCGGGGCCTTCTGTTCGTTGAGCAGGGCTATGACGGCCTCTTCATTGGGACCAGTGCCTTCGCCCAGAATGGAGATGGCCGCGATGGCCAGGGCACGGTTGACGCCGTAGGTATAGGGCGTGTTGAACAGGGCCTCGTGATCGAAAGACCCCGCAGCGGTGCCGGTGCTGCTCAGCGGTTGTGCGGCCGAACCGGACGAAGCTGTGGCATTATAGGCGGCCGCATCTGCCGTCGCCCCGCCCGTATTGGCGCGGGTCGTCAGGCCTTCACCCGTCAGGGCGGCCGTCAGCAGCTTCGCACTTTGATCGGAAACGACGCCGCGGCTGGTTGAGGACGACAGCTTGGTGGCGGCCAGACGGCCCGCCGGATCGCTCAGCACGCCCTTGGACCAGGCCTGCTTCTGGATCGCGTAGGCCGCCTGCTTCATCGCCGTGCCCTTGGTGTAGAGCATTTCGCCGTCCGAAGAGAGGGCAAGGATCACGCGTCGCGCGGCAATATTGGCACCGGGTATGCCCGCCGCATAGCCGGGGTTGCTGAACAGCTTGGTCACCAGTTCCTGACGGGCGGTCGCGTCGGCGGCATAGGCGCGCAGTTGTGAGCGGAAGGCCGGTTCCTGCATGGCGACGATGGCGGCATAGGCGATCGCGCCCCGCGCCAGTTGCTTGGGCTCATAGGAGGCACCCTGGCTCAGCTTGGCCTGAACCATGGAGGCGTCGTTGAAATCGGGGCTCATGCCGCGCGCCTGTTCGACATAGGCGACATAGACCGAAGCGGCATCCGAAATGGCCGGGGCCAGCGACACCGGCGGGCCAGCGGATGCGGGCGGTGGCGGGGGAGGCGCGGGAGGCGGTGCATCGGTCTGACAGGCGGCCAGGCTGAGCGCCATAATCGACGCAGTGACGGCCAAGAAGATCGGCCTGCGGCCGGTTCCGGTCGTGAATTTCATACTAAACTCCCCAAAACGGATGCCCGAAGCGGCGGGCGAAATGCGAGACGTCGGTTGTCGGGGCTGGGCCCCCGGGCGCAGAAAAACAGAGGCTGCGCCAAAGCGTCTGCACATCTGTTCTTTATGTCAGGTGCTACGGGTCGGACCATTTGCCCCACCCGGACGGCGAGGGCATGATACCGGCAAAACGGCCGACCACAAGGCTGTCAGGAATAATTCAACTGACAGCAGAAGTCCTCATAAAAGCGCCAAAAATATGGCTTTTTTAACCGTGCACGTCCGTGAGTCGCCGGAAAATGGAAATAACATTTCTGTGAGACGCGCGCTGCGCGACAGGGTTAATATCGCCCTAATTTAAAATAAAAAGGGCGTCTGAAAAGACGCCCTTTTGGCGGTGGGCAATGGACCGTGCGATCAGTCGAAAAGTTTGGAAACGGACTCTTCGTTGGCGATGCGGCGGATCGCTTCGCCGATCAGCGGGGCAACGCCCACAATGCGGACCTTGGGGTGGTTGCGCACATGTTCCGGCGCTTCGATGGAGTCTGTGATGACCAGTTCCTTGAGCACCGAAGTTTCGACGCGCTCCATGGCCTTGCCGGACAGGACGCCATGGCTGATATAGGCGGAAACCGAGGTCGCCCCACGGTCGATCAGCGCCTTGGCCGCATTAACCAGTGTGCCGCCGGAATCGACGATATCGTCGAACAGGATACAGTTGCGGCCGGTCACGTCCCCGATGATGTTCATCACTTCGGATTCGCCGGCGCGCGGACGACGCTTGTCCACGATAGCCAGATCACCGCCCAGACGGTCGGCCAGAGCGCGGGCGCGCACCACGCCGCCGACATCCGGCGATACGACCATGATTTCATGGGCATTGGGATAGTTGGCCTTGATGTCCTTGGCCATGAAGGGAATAGCCACCAGATTATCAGTCGGGATGTCGAAAAACCCCTGAATCTGACCGGCGTGCAGGTCCATGGTCAGGACGCGGTGCGCGCCGGCGCGCACGATCAGATTGGCCACCAGCTTGGCCGAAATGGGGGTGCGGCCGCCGGTCTTGCGGTCCTGACGGGCGTAGCCGAAATAGGGGATGACAGCGGTGATGCGCTTGGCCGAAGCCCGCGTCAGGGCGTCGATGCAGATCAGCAACTCCATCAGGTTGTCATTGGCCGGATAGCTGGTGGACTGAATGACAAACACATCCTCACCGCGCACGTTTTCGTCGATGGTGACGAAGATTTCCTTGTCGGCGAAGCGTTCGATGCGCGCCTTGGTCAGGGGCATGTCGAGATAGTCGCCGATGGCCTGAGCCAGCAGTCGGTTGGAATTGGCCGATAGCAATTTCATGGGGAACCTGTGGGGCGGCAGGGTGGGAAACACGTGCGTGTTTTACATGCGGCGGCTTTTAACAGGTGCGATCCGTGGGGCAAGCCCGATTCGTCGTAAATCCTTAAAATTCTGACTGGATTGAGCGGGGTTGCGGTCCTGCGTCCACAGGGCGACGACGCTTAATCGTTTCACAGGCTCGGGTCATAGTCTCAGGGGCGCAGCATGATGGCGCTGATCAGGCGGCCATAGTCCGGCTCCTGCCGCAGGAAGCCCCGGCGGTTGGAATGGAACAGGGCCTCTTCGGCGCAGGTGTCGTGGCCCGTGGTCGCAACCTGCGTCAGGCCCAGCCGCTTCAGCCGCATCATGCAGAAGCCCGGCAGGTCGAAATAGCGCTTGTCGGCGGTCTTACCCGCAATAAAGAAGGCGGCACTGTCGGCGTCTTGTGCGCAGAAGGTCTCTTCGTAATCGGCCGACACCTCATAGGAGGCCTGCGCGATGCAGGGGCCGATGACGGCGCGCAGGTGCCGGGCTTCGGCCCCTTTGGCCAGAAGTGCTGCGTATTCGGCTTCGATCATGCCGCCCAGCGCGCCCTTCCAGCCCGCGTGGCAGGCTCCGACGACGCCATTGACCGGATCGGCCCACAGGATGGGGGCGCAATCGGCTGACAAAGCCCCCAAAATCAGGCCGGGGGTGGTGGTGACCAGACCATCGGCTTCCGGACGGTCTTCCGTTGGCCACGGGCCATCGACCGTCACGGCGATTTTGGAGTGCACCTGATAACAGTTGAGCAGACGCGCCTCCGGCTGGCCAAAGCTGGCGGCGACGCGACGGCGGTTCTCAAGGATATTGTCGCGCGTGTCCTTGGAGCCTTGCCCGACATTCAGCGACTCGTAGGGGAAGGGTGAAACGCCGCCCAGCCGCGTGAAAAAGCCGTGCTGGATATTCGGCAGGTCAAGGAGCGGGTGCAGGATACGGGGCAGGGTCATTATAGTGCCTGTGAAATTAAGAGCCCCCACCACCGCATCTCCGCTTTGCTTCGTGCGGTCCCCCTCCCCAGTAAACTGGGGAGGTATGAAGGCTAAGCTGTACTAGGTCTCGGCGTGAATGGGCGCAAGGCCTGCCAGAGGCAGGTCGCGGGGGTAATGAATGGCCAGCACCTTGAACAGTTCGCCCATCTCCTCCGCCGCGATCAGGCGATGCACCTGCCGCGCCAGCCGGTCGGTGTCTTCCGGGTTTTTTGCGCGCAATTCGTCGAAGCGCTCGATAATGCCGAGGCGTTGCAGAAAGACGCCCTGCGGCGTGATCTGGCTGACCCCCAGCCCCATGTTCAACGCCGTCACCGCCAGTGACGGAAAGTCCGCCCACTGGGTCAGGTCGTGCGCGCCGGGGTCGGCCAGCGGATCGGTCTTTTCGTGGCGATAGAGGGCCTGAAGCGTATCGCCGGGTTCGGGCCGGTCGCGGCCATAGTCGATAAACAGCGCCGCGCCCGTCGCCTCGTGGATCAGCGCGCCCACGGCCTCGATCAGGCGGTTTTGCGCCAGAGAGACTTCGCAGACCTGACCCACTTCGGCGGCGAAGGGGGCGGTGAAATCCTGCGGTGCGGGGACAAGGCCGATGACCAGCTCGCCCTCGTGCAGGCCAACGCAGCGCTCATACCAGCCGTCGGGCGTCAGTTGAAACTGCCGCGCCGGCAGGCAGTCGAGCACCTCATTAGCGATGATCAGCAGAGGCACGTCGGTCGGCACGTGGTCGAGGCTGTCGTAGTGGCGCACCTCACCCAGTCTGGCCGTCTGTACGGCGCGCAGAGGCTGCGAAGGCTCGATCAGACCGATCTCGACGGCCTGCGCAAAGGCGGGCAGGGCGCGAAAAGTCCTCAGCAGGTCGCTCATCAGCGTGCCGTCGCCAGGGCCGATTTCAAGGACGCGAATCTTGGCGGGCGCGCCCATATCCTGCCACGCCTGCATGGCCCACAGGGCGAGGCGTTCACCGAACATCTGCGACACCAGGGGCGCGGTGATAAAGTCGCCCTCTTCACCCAGAGCCGGGCGCGTGGCGTAATAGCCTTCCTGCGGATCGAACAGGCAGGCCCACATATAGTCGGCGATGGTCAGCGGGCCTTCGAGCCTTATCTGCTCGATCAGGCGTGTCTTAAGCGAGGCCATCAGGCGCTTTCGTCTCAGTTGTCGCCGTAAATCCGGCGGGCAGGGTCTTGCCGCGCAGGGCCAGCCAGATGGCGATGCCGCCGCCAATGATCATCAGCAGCGACAAGGTCTGCCCCATGGTGATGACGTGTTTGAAGAAGGGCAGCATCTGGGCGTCGGGTTCGCGCACAAATTCGACGAGCACGCGGGCAAGGCCGTAACCCGCAACGAATACGCCCATGATCAGGCCGGGCTGACGCAGCCTGCGCCAGACGTGCACCAGCAGATAGCCGACGACAAACAGCACGATCCCTTCCAGTACGGCCTCGTATAGCTGGCTGGGGTGGCGCGGCAGATAGCCAGCCGGGCAGACACCGCCATATTGCTGAAGGAGATATTTGTTACAGAAGACCATACCCCATGGGGCGTCTGTGGTACGGCCCCACAGTTCGCCATTGATAAAATTGGCAATGCGGCCAAAGAACAGACCGATGGGCGCGGCGCAGGAGAGAAGATCGCCCAGGGTCCACGGGTTGATGCGGTGACGCCGACTATAAAGCACGCCCGCGATACAGACCCCGATAAAGCCACCGTGGAAGGACATGCCGCCTTCCCATACCTTGAAGAATTGCAGCGGGTTTTTCAGGATGGGCGCCAGATCGTAGAACAGCACATAGCCAATGCGACCGCCCAGAATGATACCGAGCGCCATCCAGATAATCAGGTCTTCGAGGTTTTCGCGCGACAGGGGCGCGGGGTAGGGAGCCCACAAAGACTCCTTGCGGATCAGTTGCGTCAGGTACCACCAGCCCACCGCTATACCCGCAACATAGGCCAGAGCGTACCAGCGCAGGGCCAGCGGCCCTATGTGCAAAAGGACGGGATCAATGTCGGGCAGGGTCATGCTCAGAAACCTGTGAACTGTATTCAATGACCTAAAGGAATCATCGAAGGGGGGCAAGAATCGTGAAAAACTTTCTTTCAGTCGCCATTCGCACTATATGCGCACAGTGTGACAACTCATTTGAGGCTCTTTCCGGGCCTTTATCCGCAAGGATTTTCCCATGCAGTCGAAAAACCCCTTCCTCGACGAATTCGCCAAGCTCTCGACCAGCGCCATGTCTCTGGCTCAGGCCGCCGGTGACGAGGCCAAGGCCGCCTTCCGCGCCCAGGGCGACCGCTTCGTCGCCGATATGGACCTTATCCGCCGCGATGAATTCGAGGCGATGAAGGAGGTCATGCTGGCCGAAATCGCCGCATTGAAGCTGGAAATCCAGAGCCTCAAATCCAAGGCCGAGTAATCCCGCCCTCTGGACCTCTCTCAGGACACCCGTATCTCTCATGGACCTGCCTCAGGCTGATTATACCGACACGACTTCCGACCCGCTCGAACTGGTCGAAGCCATCCTCACCGACGAAGGCCTGACCTTTGAGCGGACGCCCGATGGCGAGGTGCTGTTCTCGCTGGCGGGCTTGTGGAAGTCGCACGACATGTGGTTCTCCTGCCGTCCGGAAGGGGAGTGCCTGCAACTGTGTTCGTCGCTCGACCTGCGCTTCGATCCGGCAAAGGTGGCGCCGATCCATCAGTTGCTGTCGCTGGTTAATCAGCGTGTCTGGTTCGGCCATTTTGAAATCTATGAGGACGAAGAAGGAATGCGCGAAGCGGGGCGTCTGCCCGCCGATATCGTCTTCCGCCATACCCTGTTGTCGAGCCCGATGGAACGCCCCGGTCAGGTGCAGACGGCGCACATGATCAATGTTGCCGCCGAAGCCGTGGATCGCTTTTATCCGGCCTTCGACTTCCTGTTCAAGGGCGCGCCCACGGCCGAAGCGGCGCTGGAAGCCTGCCTGTTTGAGACAATCGGAGAGGCCTAATCGCTCACACAAAAGTTGCCCTTCGGGTACTTTTGTGTGGTCTGTACGGTGAAAAATGCCTCGGGGCGGCCCGTCGGCATTTTTCGCATTTTATTCAAGATTTATTGAGGTCCATCAATGCTGGCGAAACCCATACTTCTCATTGGCGCGGGAGCGCTGGGGTCGGCCATGCTCAAGGGGATGCGTGCGGCCGGGCATATCGCGCCGTCCGACCTGATCATTCTCGACCTCAATCCCGGCGAAGAAGCCCACGCCTATGCGGGTCTGGGGGCGCGGCTTAACCCGTCGCCGGAAGTGTGGCGCGACGCCTTCACCGTCATCATCGCCGTCAAGCCGCAAAGCTGGCGCGGGGCGGCGCAAATTCTAGACGGCAACCTCAACCCGAATGCGACGTTGATTTCGGTGATGGCCGGGGTGCGGACCGAAGACCTCAGCAGCGTGTTTGCGCCGCTGAAAGTCGCGCGCGTTATGCCGACCACCGGTGTCGCGACCGGTAAGGGCGTAGCCAGCCTCTATGCGTCGGAGGGGGTGGCCTTGCAGGCGGCCTCCGATCTCTTCTCACCGATGGCGGCGACGGTGGTGCTGGACAACGAAGACCTGATCGACGCGGCGACCGCCGTTTCCGGTTCGGGGCCGGCCTATGTCTATGCCTTTGTCGCGGCGCTGGAGCAGGCGGCGCTGGAAACCGGTCTGACGGCGGCGGATGCCAAAACACTGGCACGCGCCACCCTGATTTCGGCGGCCAATCTGCTCGATCAGGCGGGCGAAGACCCCGAAGACCTGATCCGCAAGGTCGCCTCACCCGGCGGCACCACCGAAGCGGCGCTGAAGGTACTGCGGCGGGAGGGGCAGGGGCTGACCGAACTTGTCACGGCTGCGGTGATGGCGGCACAAAAACGCTCCAAAGAACTCGGATAATACCAAGGGTCATTGAAAATGACTCTTGGTATCGTTCCTTCAACGGCCGGATGCGGTCAGCATCTTCGGCCGTTGGTATAAGAAAAGCCCCGCCGGTTGGCGGGGCTTTGTGTTTTATTTCAGGCCGAGTTTCGCTTCGATCTCTTTCCAGTCCACGATCTTGAAATTCTGACGTGAACGCTGGGTCGAAAGCGCTTCGCCTTCGGTGTCCATGTCGTCCTGCATGACGACGATACCCTTGGCATAGGGACCGACCTGCCCGCCCAAGGCCGCGACGCCATCCGTACCCGTCACGGCGTCGATGCCATTACCGGGGAAGACCGAGAAGCGGCCCTGATAGGCGGGTTCACCCTCTACGCGCCAGACGGCAAAGGCCGAGTCGCCCTGCGACGAAGCGATCAGATAGGTTTTTTGGCCGTCACGCAGCAGGGTCAGGCCTTCGATATCGGCTTTGAGCACGTCCGACGGCAGGCTGATCAGGGCCTTGCGTTGAGCCCCCGTTGCCGGATCGAGGCTGTACATCCAGATGGCCGTGTTTTCTTCGGCGATGTAAAGCGTCTGTGTGGCATCATCGACCACGCAGCCTTCGGATTGCGTGCCGACATTGAAGCGGCGGGTTTCGCTCAGGACCGGCTTGCCCGCAGCGACGCCAACCGTGGCCTGAGCCACGTCGCCGTTCTTGCCCACCATGATGGCGACCAGATCGCCCGCCGTCGTTTTGCCGAGGCAGAAACCATAGGCCTCAGACGTAGCCAGCGGCGCAAAGCCCCAGTCCGTCGTTTTCAGCGTGGCCGGATCGAGCTTGAAGAAACGCACGCCATTGCCGACGCGGTCAGAGGCGGCGACGACAACCGGCAGGCCCAATGCGTTATTACGCAGATCGACATTGTTCATCGGGCCCACGGTCAGGAAGTCGATCACCTTGCCATTCAGGTCGTAGCTATAAAGCCCCGCCTTTTTGTCGGTGCCATAGATCACAACGCGGTTGGAGTCGGACGGATCGACCCAGATTTCGGGATCGTCCGCCGAGTCCAGATTGACGGTGCCGACCGCAGTGGTTTCCGCGGCCGCCAGAACGGGGGTCCCCGTGCCCTGCGTCATCTTGGTGGAGTCGGAGATCAGTTCAGGGTGCAGGCAGGCCGACAACCCGGTGGATAAAAGACAAAGCGTTGAGATTGTCGCAAAAAGTTTAAATTTCCGGGTCGGCAGCATACAGTTATCCCCTTTAACAATTCATGCGCTGCCTTGTAGCCGATTTTTGAAAAAGCGCAGCCCGTTTTTAGGTCTGTTTCAAGAATTAAAACGATTGCATTGAGGGTCGTCAATGCGAGTTCAGATGGGATTGCTCTTTTAAACCCAAAGGGCTGATGTAATACATGCCGTCCTATGGGCTATGCAGGAATGCCACACTTCAGCCACGAATGTGACGGTGTCGCAAAACCTTTGCAAAACTGTATCTCATTCGTCATCCCCGGCGCCTACTGGCTGCGTCACGGGCGCGATACATCTATGTCGTGCGGACAATCTGGGGATAGATTATGAAATTGGAAAAGTTTCTCGCGCTGACGGCTGCCATGGCGCCGATCGCCGCTGTGGCCGTTCCGGTCGTCGTGCAGGCCGCTGAAGCTGAAGAGGTCACCGAAGTCGTCGTTAAGGCCCGCAAGCCGCTGGCGGAATCCGATGCGGCCGCTTTGAAGGCGCAGCGTCAGTCGGACTCGCTGGTCAGCGTTCTGTCGGCGGACGATGCCGGTAACCTGCCGGATCAGAATATCGCTTTCGCCATCGGCCGTCTGCCGGGCGTCGGTCTGGAGCGCGATCAGGGTCAGGCCCGTTACGTCAACCTGCGCGGCATGCCGCGCCGCTGGGCGACCATCTCTTTCGACGGTCTGTCGGTTGTGTCCGCCGAAGGCCGCGACTCGCGTTTCGATAACATCCCGTCGGCTATCGCCTCTCAGGTAACGATCCAGAAGGCCATCGTGCCGTCCATGCCGGGCGATACCGTCGCCGGCAATATCGACATCCGCACGCGCCGCGCCTTCGACTATAAGGGTCAGAAGATCACCGGCAAGCTGGGGCTCGGCCATGTGACGCTGGGCGGGGGGGAAGAGATCGACTCCAACCTCGTCTATTCCAACATCTTCCTGGGCGGCAAGCTGGGCATCGTGGCTCAGGGGTCCTACTATCGCCGCAACATGGCGACGGAAAACTGGGAAACCGATCCCTACCTGCCGGCGGTGGTTGCGGATCAGGGCCGCCGTTTCGCGCGTGAGTTCGAATACAAGAACTATCGCCTGACCCGCTACAACTCGTCCTTCTCGACCCGCGCCGACTACAGGTTCGACGACAAGAACACCATCTTCGCCTCGCTGATCGCCACTGTGTTCAAGGATGACGAACTGCGCGACAACTGGATCGTGCGTCTCGATCAGGGCACCAATGCTGCGGGCGTGCGTTACGACACGGCCGCGGTTCAGAACGCGTCCGATCCCAAGTCGGGCATCTCCTACGGCGCGCGTCTGAACTCACGTATCGACTATCGTGACTCCGAAGAAATCCTGGCTACCTCGACCATCGGCGGCGAGCACCGCGACTGGTACGGCTTCGACGTGTCGTGGCGCCTGAACTACACGCTGGGTAAGAACGGTGGCGACACCCCGGTGTCGGCGGCCTATCAGAGCCCCTCGACCTTCACCGATCGTCCGACCGCCGTTTATGACTTCCGCAACGGTGATCAGAACATGGTGCGCCTGTTCCGCACCACGGGCACGACCTCCGCTCGCACCCAGGGCGAGCGCATTCTTAGCGCTGAACAGTTTCCCATGCTGCTTCAGCAGTTCCGTCGCGACACCGGCGGCGAGGATACGCAGGCCCTGACCGCCAAGATCGACTTTGATCGTCAAACGGATGTCTTCGGTCACAGCACCAAGCTGGAGTTCGGTGCCCTGACGACGTCGCGCACCAAGAAGAACAATGTCGAGCGCTACGAAATCGTGTCGGGCCTCAACTCTTCGGGCGTCTGCCCGGCCTCGGGTGCCCCCGCCAACTCCTTCTGCGCCAACGGCATCGCCATCCCGTCGTGGGGGGATCTGGCCATCGACGATCCCTACAAGGGCCGTCAGCCGCTGGGCTATACCTTCCGCTATACCAACCAGCCGTACACCAACGCGCTGATGGACAGCTATATCAACAAAGGTGCGGCCACCCGTCAGGCTGGTTACTCGGCGGATAACTACTGGATGGTCAAGGAGTTCCTGACCGCCGGTTACATCATGGCCACCACCCAGTTCGACTGGGGTAATATCGTCTATGGTACCCGCGTCGAGTCCATTGAGAACAAGGGCCAGGCCTATTCCAGCGCCCTGTCCAAGTTTGTGAATACGTCGAGCGATAACACGCTCGTCTATCCGAGCGTACACCTGAACTGGAACGTCACTGACCGTCTGAAGGCGCGCTTCTCGCTGAACCGCACCGCCTCTCGTCCGGACTATGACGATCTGCGTCCGAGCTTTACCTATAAGGATGGCGATCAGACGATCTCGGGCGGTAACCCGAACGCCAAACCGGAAAAGCAGACCGGCTTTGACGCCTATCTCGAATATTACGGCGAGACGGGTTTCCTGTCGGCGGGCTTCTTCCACAAGGATCTGGAAGACGTGCTGTTCAACCAATCGGGTACTTTCGGCTCTGACATCCTGAACTCCGGCAACACGGATCGTTCATCCTACATTCTCACCACCCTGCGTAACGGCGGTAAGGGCAAGCTGTCGGGCGTTGAACTGTTCGCGTCGCAAAGCGCCGAAAAGCTGGTCGAAGGTCTGGGCTGGCCGGAATGGCTGGGCGGTTTCGGTGTGAAGGCCTCGGCCACGCTGGCGGACTCCGAAATCACCATACCGGCCTACAATATCGGCACCAAGGCAGTTCCGGTGATCGTGCCTGAGCGCAAGGCCGACCTGCCGGGCACCTCGGACGGCGTTTACAACCTGCAACTGATCTATGAAAAGTACGGTCTGACCGTGCGTCTGGCCTATCAGTACCGCACGGCCTGGATTCAGGACATCGGCAGCAGCACAATTGTCAACGGTGTGGCCATGCCGGCCGACAACGGCGACATCTACTGGGATGAAGACGAAGAAGTCGATCTGTCGGTGCGTTATCAGATCAACAACAATCTCGAATGGTTCTTCGACGGTTCGAACCTGCGCAATCAGGGGGCCCGTCGTTACGGTGGCACGTCCATCTATCCTATCGAGTTCGAAAAGTTCGGCCCGCGCTACGTCGCCGGTCTGCGCTTCAACTTCTAATCGGGGGGAGGGGAGGCTGCGGGGGGCCGCAGTCTCGATCCCGGAAAGAAAGGCACCGCATCGGTTTCGATGCGGTGCTTTTTTTCAAAATCAGATCTGTTCGGGGCGCGTGGGTTTCGCCGCTTTACGGTCGCGCCGCATCCACCAGATGACCGGCGCGGCGATAAGCCCTAGAGGCAGCAGGTAACCCGCCACGGCGACCATCACGGTCAGCACCGAGATCATGTTAGGCCCCACATCCGACAGCGCGGATTTCAGAGGCGCCCAAGTGCCATCGACGGCCACCGCCGAGGCCGGGCGATAGGTCAGGGTCAGCTTCGACATGGCCACGCGCTTTTTCATTGTAGCCACGGCGGTTTGTGCGCTGTCGATATCCGACTGAATCGTGGCCAGTTGCTGCTTTAACTCGATGACTTCGCTCATCTTCCCCTTATGGCTGCGCAGCGTCGCCTGCAGATTATCGCGTAAGGCCATCTGGTTTTTGATATGGGCCTCAGCGTCAATGAGGCTCAGGCTGACGTCTTCGGTGGCAATGCTCTGGCTCTCGATTTTCGCGCCGGTGGCCTTCAGTTCGTTGTTGAGATTTTTGCGGAAGAGGCCGATCCATTGCGGCGTGGCGCGCAGGGTCAGCGTGTGAAGCTGCCCCTCCTTACCCGTATTCTGACTGCTCAGTGAGAGAAGCTGACAGGTGGTAAGGCCGGCCACGGCGCAGGCCTCACGATGGCCCTCCATCATGCCGCTGACCGTTTTGTCGGGCGCGCTGAGATCAAAGCGATAATCATAGGCCAGTTGCGGAACAGAGGCCGGATCGACGCGCGTTGATTTGGCTATATCGCCACCGGCGTCAGCGGGGGCGGCTTCTTCGGTAAGAGCGGCTTCCTCTGCGGGTTTGGAACAGGCCGACAGAGTGAGCAGGGTCGCAAACAGCAAAACGACGGCCAGACGGCCGGAACAACGCGGTGACATGAGGGGCTCCCCAAACGAAGGTTGACGCCGCAGTCGAGTGCGGCGGCCTTCATGTCGCGCTGAAATCACGTCATTTTCACGGCGCAATCACGTTTCCGTGATATTTGCGTGATTAGACCGTGATCACATTGATCTGTTTCGGGTTTGTCGAAAAGGGAGGCTTGTCCACAGGTCGCATTGTGTCGCCAATGCGGCCAAATCTCCGTCAGGCGGCGCGCAGGGTCTGGCCCAAGGCCTTAACCTGATCACGCAGGGCGATCAGGTGCGGCAGGTCCATATTGCCCATGGCGCACAGCATAGCCTGCGGAATGGATTGCCCTTGTTTAGCCAGTGCCTTGCCCTTATCCGTCAGGGTGATGCGGGTGACGCGCTCATCCTTTGGGTCGCGGGTGCGGTCGATTAGCCCTTGCGTCTGAAGGCGTTTCAGCAGCGGCGTCAGCGTGCCGGAATCCAGAAACAGCGGCGTCCCCAGTTCACTCACCGACCGGTCGTCCTTCTCCCACAGCAGCAGCATGACCAGATACTGCGGATAGGTCAGGCCCAAGGGTTCCAGCAGGGGCTTATAGGCCTGTGCAAAGGCGTGGGCGGCGCTGTGGACGGCAAAGCAGATTTGATTTTCAAGCCGCATTTCCGCAGGGATGAGAGGCGAGGACATGATTTTCTCCTGACTTGGCAAAGGGATAACACAATAATCGCTTAAAATCAATTAAATTGCACACAATGCAATTGACAAAAGATTGCGCGCAATCTATCTAGGTTTCAGACACGCCGCGGGCTGTTCTTCATCGACCTCAACCGCAAAGGAAACCTGACCATGACCACCTCGATCACCGCGCTCTACACCGCTCACGCTACGGCCACCGGCGGCCGCGAAGGTACCGCCTCCACCAACGATGGCCGTCTGTCGGTCAAGCTTTCGACGCCGAAGGAATTGGGCGGTGGCGGCGGGGAAGGCACCAATCCGGAGCAACTGTTCGCCTCAGGTTATGCCGCCTGCTTTATCGGTGCGCTGAAGTTCGTTGGCGGTCAGAAGAAGGTCGCCGTTCCCGCCGACGCCTCGATCGACGCATCGGTCGGTATCGGGCAGATCCCTAACGGTTTCGGCCTCGAAGTGACGCTGAAGGTCAACCTGCCGGGCGTCCCGGACGAAGCGGCGCGCGACCTGATCGAAGCCGCACACGTCGTCTGCCCCTATTCGAACGCAACGCGCGGCAATATCAACGTCACCCTGATCCACAAGGCCACTTCGGGCGAAGTCATCGTCGCGCAATAGATTTTTGTGCCTAACCGATTGAAAACAAGGAAGCGCCGGAACGAATCTCCGGCGCTTTTTTTTCAGGCTCTGAAATGCGGATTGTCGATCAGATCCTGACCCGTGGACTTCGGCGGAGCCGTGAAAATGCCGGGCAGGGCGTCGCGCGTCAGTTGGTCCAACCGCACCAGTTCGTCATCACTGAAAGCGAGGTTGTCCAGCGCGCCAAGGCTGTCGGTCAGTTGCTCGACAGTACGTGCCCCGATCAGGGTCGAGGTGACGCGCTCATCCTTCAGCGTCCAGGCCAGAGCCAGGCGCGCCAGAGATTGCCCGCGCGCCTTTGCCAGCTCATTGAGCTGACGGATCAGGGCCAGCTTGGCGTCGGTCAGTCCGGCGCGCACCCAGTCGAGGCGGGCGGCGCGTGAATCTTCGGGCAGACCGCTCAGGTATTTGTCGCTCAGAAAACCCTGCGCCAGAGGTGAAAAGACGATGGTGCCGACACCGTTGCGCGCGTTAGTCTCCAGCAGTGCCGGTTCGATCCAGCGATCCAGCAGGCTGTAGTTCGGCTGGCTGATCAGCAGGGGCACCCCCAGTGATTTGAGAATATCGGCGGCCTTTTGCGTCAGGTCCGGGCCGTAGTTGGAAATACCGACATAGAGCGCCTTGCCCTGCTGGACCAGCGTCGCCAGCGCGCCCATGGTTTCTTCCAGCGGCGTATGCGGGTCCGGGCGGTGCGAATAGAAGATATCGACATAGTCGAGACCCATGCGCTTCAGGCTCTGGTCGCAGGACGCGATCAGGTGCTTGCGCGTACCGGTCATGGAGCCGTAGGGGCCGTCCCACATCTGCCAGCCGGCCTTTGATGAAATGATCAGCTCATCACGATAAGCCTTCAAATCTTCGGCGAAAATGCGCCCGAAGTTTACCTCGGCTGAGCCCGGTGGCGGACCGTAATTATTGGCCAGGTCGAAATGGGTGACGCCGCGATCAAAAGCCGCGCGCAGCAGGGCGCGTTGCGTTGCCAGAGCGTCAATATCTCCGAAATTATGCCACAGGCCCAGCGAAATCGCCGGCAGTTTCAGGCCCGAAGCCCCGCAGCGGCGATAGGGCATGGCGTCGTAACGCTTAGTGGCGGCAGAATAGGTCATGAAACGCTCCCGGTTTTCGTTGTCGATATGGCTAAAATGATTTAGGCGGCAAGGGAAGTAGGGATAAGCCATGAGTCTTGAAAACTGGACGCCGCGTCCCCGACCGGCGGCGAAGACGATTGTGGGCCGGTATGGCCGTCTGGAACCGCTCGACTGGGCGCGTCATCGGGCGGGGCTCTATGCGGTCGCCGGTGGTGAGGGGAATGGCGATTTGTGGCGCTATATGCCGCTCGGTCCCTATATGGGCGAAGCGGCCTTTGAGCGCGACTTCGAAGCCAAGCGCGCGCAGGAAGGCTGGGAAACGCAGGTTATCCTCAATGCCCACGGGGTGGTCATGGGCATGGCCTCTTTCATGCGTATCCGCGAGGCGCAGGGAAGCGCTGAAATCGGCGCCGTGCTGTTTGGGCGCGCGTTGCAACGCACGGCACTGGCCACCGAAGCTGTGTTTCTGATGGGGTGCTATCTGTTTGACGAACTGGGCTATCGCCGTTTTGAATGGAAGTGCAACGCGGCCAATCTGGCCTCGGTGCGGGCGGCGGAACGCTTCGGTTTTACTTACGAGGGCACCTTTCGCCAGGACATGGTGATGAAGGGCGAAAACCGCGACACGGCATGGTTTTCAATAGTTGATTCTGAGTGGCCGCGCATCCGCTCCGCCTATGAGGCTTGGCTCGACCCGGCTAATTTCGATGGCACGGGCCGTCAGATTTTCCGCCTGAAGACCAGATAATTTCGGCGTCCTGTCACAACCGCTTCGGCTGGCTCGTCTTGCCTTCAAGGCCGCACCCAAGCGGCGGTGAAAAGGAGACGTGTTATGTCGCAACGGATCAATGGCTATGCCGTCGCCCCCGAAGCCTATAAGGCCAAAGCGGCGCTCGAAGACTATTTCAAAACCACCGCTATCGAGCCGTCGCTGATGCACCTGATCAAGGTGCGGGTGTCGCAAATCAATCATTGCGCCTACTGTCTGCACATGCACCGCGAAGAGGCGCTCAAGGATGGCGATACGGAAAAGCGGCTCCTGCTGCTCGATGCGTGGCGCGAGTCGGGCCTGTTCACCCCCCGTGAACGCGCCGCCCTGGCCTGGGCTGAGAGCGTGACCTTGATCTCGACCACCGAAGCGCCGGACGCCGATTATGAGGCCATGCGGTTTGAATTTAACGAAAAGGACGCGGTTGACCTGACCTTTCTGATCGCGCAGATCAATGGCTGGAACCGCATCGCTGTGCCATTGCGGCAGGTCCATCCGCAGGACCGGGCCAGATAGGAGCGCGGGATGATCGCCGATTTCGAGAGTCATCGCCGCTATCTGATCGGCGTCGCCTACCGCATGTTGGGCACCGTCGCTGAGGCTGAGGACGTGGTGCAGGAGGCCTATATCCGTACCCGCGATACCGAAACCGTCGTACATCCACGGGCCTTCCTGACGCGGGTGGTGACGCGGCTCAGCCTCGATGTCCTCAAATCGGCGCATCGTCAGCGCGTGACCTATGTCGGACCGTGGCTCCCCGAGCCTCTGCACGATATCAGCGATTTCCCGGGCGCAAGGGCCGTAGAGGGACTGTCGGACGACCTGTCAATCGGGCTGCTTTACGCGCTGGAAAGGCTTAGCCCCCTGGAGCGTGCGGCCTTCCTACTGCACGACGTGTTCGGCGTGGGGTTTGCCGACATAGCGGCCACTTTGGAGCGCTCCGAAGCCGCCTGTCGGCAATTGGCGGCAAGGGCGCGCAAGGCGGTGCGGCGCGACAAAACACCTGCCGCACGGTTTGCGGTTACGCCCGATGATGAACGCGCCTTCCTTGAGGCCTTTCTGGAGGCGTCGCAGTCCGGAGACGTAAGCGCTCTGGAAGCCCTGCTGACGCGCGACGCGACGCTCCATTCCGATGGCGGTGGCAAGGTGTCAGCCGCCCTCAACGTGCTGGAAGGCCGCGACCGGGTGCTGAAATTCATGGTCGGTATCTACCAGAAATTCCGCCAACACACGGTGGTGCGGGTCGAGTTTGTACAGGCCAATGGGGCCCTGTCGGTGCTCAGTCACCACACGGATGGCACCCGCGATCTGCTCACTATCGAAACTCACGACGGGCGCGCCAGGGCCATCTATTTCGTGCGCAACCCGGACAAGCTGAAGCGGTTTCAGGGTCTGGGTCGCTGAAGGGTCAGGCCACCTGCAAGGCCCGGTCGAGCGCAGCGATCAGGTCCGTCGGGTCTTCGAGGCCAATCGACAAACGCAGCAGGCCCTCGGTAATCCCCGCCGTAGCCTGCGCTTCCGGCGACATGGCCGCATGGGTCATCGACCCCGGATGCACGATCAGGCTTTCGACCCCGCCCAGACTTTCGGCTAGGCTGAACAGGTCAACGACTTCGAGCACGCGCTTGACGGCCTCAAGTCCGCCCGACAGTTCGAAACTCATCATGGCTCCGAACCCCTTTTGCTGACGTTTCGCCAGTGCGTGCTGCGGGTGTGACGGCAGGCCGGGATAGAAGACGCGCGATACGGCTGGGTGAGCGTCGAGGAATTCGGCAATGGCCTGCGCTGACTCCTGCTGCTGCTTTACCCGCACCAGAAGCGTGCGCACGCCGCGCAGCGTCATATAGGAGTCAAACGCGCCCGGTGTCGAACCGAGGCAATTGGCCCACCAGCGATAGGTGGTGACGTCCTCTGCCGTGGTGCAGACCAGCGCCCCGCCTATAACGTCCGAATGGCCATTGATATATTTGGTCGTCGAATGGATGACGAAATCGGCCCCGAACGCGATGGGGTTTTGCAGGGCAGGTGACAGGAAGGTATTATCCACGGCGACCTTCGCCCCGGCCGCGTGGCCGAGCGCGATCAGCTTTTCGAGGTCGATAACGCGCATCAGCGGGTTGGACGGCGTCTCCAGCAGCAACAGACCCGCCGGCTGCGACAGAGCAGACTCCATAGCCGCATCGTCGCCCTGATCGACATAGACGACTTCGATCAATCCTTGACGACGGCGTGCGTTGAGCAGTCGTTGCGTACCACCATAACAGTCGTGGGGGACGATAACACGTTTGTTGGGCAGGTCCTGCCACAGAAGGTCCAGCGCCGCGAGGCCGGACGCGGTCATCACCGCACCTGCGCCACCTTCCAGGTCGGCGATCACATCGGCGATGATGTCACGCGTCGGATTGCCGGAACGGGCGTAGTCATAACCGCGCTTTTGCCCGAAACCGGCGAAGGAATAGTTGGACGACAGGTAGATCGGCGGCATGACCGCCCCATGGGCGCGGTCCGTGTCGATGCCGATATTGATGACCTTGGTGCCGGGTTTGGCGTCTTTGAGATAGTCTTTTCTGGACATGTTCATTCCTGCCCGTTCTCCCTAAAGGGAGACGGGCTAATCGTTGAGGGATGTGCGAACAATATCGGACACCAGACGGATTTCTTTGAGGAAAGCGTCGTGTCCGTAAAGTGAGGGGAAGTCGATAAAGACGCTGTCTCTCAGCGTCTCATGCAGGGTCTGCATGTCGGAATAGGGCACCAGCCGGTCGGTCGGGACGGCGGCCAGAAACACCTTCGCTTTGATCTTTGCCGGGTCAACGCGGTGACGATCCAGCGAGTCCGACATGGATATCCAGCGATTGGCGTTCGACGCATAGGCATCGCCGCGCGCCCGCAGATAGCCGCAAACCGCGTAGTTATCGCCGGCCCAGTCGGGGGCCGGGCCATCAAAACGCTCGGAAAATTCGGCTTCGGAACGATAGGTGGTCATGGCCAGTTGCCGCGCCAGTGAAATCCCTTCCTGCTCACGGCCTGTATCGAGACCGAACTTCAGCAGGCGGCGTTGCAGGCCGCGCATCGCTGTGGCCATCGGGTGCGCCCTGTGCGCCGCCGAAATGCAGCAGACGCGGTCGATATAGTCGGGATAAAGCTCGGCAAAGGCCAGCCCGATCATCGCCCCGTAAGACGCGCCGATAAAGGCAAAAACATGAGCGACCTCAAGGTGATCGAGGATCAGCTTCACCAAACGTGCCTGATCGTGCGTGGTGATGGTATAGACCTGAGAGGCGGGCAGGCGCGGGGCAAATTCAATAGACAGGACGCGAAACCTGTTGAGATCCAGCGCCTCACCGGGGCCCGCCACGCCCTCCCACCAGCCGGGGGCAGTGTCGGTGGAATCTTCCTTGGCAAACAGGATACGCCCGGCCGAAATACCGCCGGCGGCCACCACGACGCGGCCATCGGCGGGGCCATAGAGGCGCGCGACCACGTCGGTCTGTTCGAGTTTCTGTCCGCTTTGCAAACGGAAATCGTCCGGAATATCGACGCGGATATCGGTGCCGGTCAGATCAGGCATGGACAAGGGTTTGATAAAGCTCATATCGGTAAAAGCTCAGTGGTCCGGTGCGAAACAGGGGCTCAACGGACCAGTCGGGAGAAGACACGGCCACACAGCCGCTGTCGCTTCTCTCATCTGTCGGAAGCGCACTTCCGCAGGAGTTGGCACCATTCCGAAGAGTCGGCGGTTGCCCCAGCGTCGTCGGGCCTGTCCCTCGGCTGGTCTCGATGAGTTATGTGCGCTTATGCGCCCAAGTTCGGTTTGTCGTCAAGAGGTTGATGGACCTGAGGCCTTTTCGCATAAGAAGCGCATAAGCGGGTCATCCGGCAGCGGCTGTCATGCGTAATGACGATATGACCCAAATCAAACGTCGCGCGCTCTTGGTTTCTCTTGGCGTTCTGCCCCTCTCGATCACTGCTTTTGCTGGGCGCGCCGAGGTTCCGGCGGGCGTGCCTGACGGCAAGCTGGTCGGCAAGGGCCGTTACAGTGTGCTGGGCCTGTCGATTTTTGACGCCAGCCTCTATGCGCCCAATGGCCGCTATGACCCGCAAAAGCCGTTCGCCCTGCGGCTGGACTATCTCCGAAACATCACCGCGAAGCATATCGTCGATCATTCGGTGGTCGAAATCCGCAAACAGGGCTTTTCGGACAGGGCCAGGCTGGAAGAGTGGCGGCAGCAGATGAGCGCCATTTTTCCGGACATCCGTTCGGGGGCCTATATTACGGGTGTGCGCAACGCCGATGGTTACGCCCAGTTCATTCACAATGGCCGTTCCATCGGCACTATCCGCGATAAGCAATTTACGCGCCTGTTCTTCGATATCTGGCTGGGCAGCCGGACCTCCTCGAAAGCACTGCGCGCCAGACTCCTGGGGGAAGCATGAGCCCGCGAAAGACACCCAAACGCACCTGGATCATCGGGGCCTCCAGCGGCATAGGTGAGGCGCTGGCCGAACGGCTGGCGGCGCGGGGTGAGGAAATCATCCTGTCGGCGCGCAATACCGAGGCGCTGGACACGATCTGTAAACGCCTGAAGGGCCGCGGGCATCGCGTCCTGCCGCTGGATGTATCGGACGGTGCGGCGGTGGCGCGCTCAGCGATATGGTTGAGGGACACGGTGGGGCCGCTTGATCGTGTGCTGTTTTTTGCCGGGGCCTACACGCCGATGAAGCTGGGGCAGATCGACCTCGGTGACATGGGCCGCATTATAGATACCAACCTCAAAGGGGCCTTCTATGTCGTGGAGGCCGCCCTGCCGGTCATGGCGGAAAAAGGTCAGATCGCCCTTTGCGCGTCGGTTGCGGGTTATCGCGGCCTGCCCAATGGTCAGCCCTATGCGGCCACCAAGGCGGGGGTGATTTCTTTGGCGACCTCTTTGCGCGCCGAACATGGCGACCGGCTGGATATAAAGGTCATCAATCCGGGCTTTGTCAAAACGCGCCTGACGGACAAGAACGGTTTTGAGATGCCGATGATGATTACGCCGGAAAAGGCCGCCCGCGCCATTGCCCGCGAACTGGACAGCAAACGCTTCGAAATCCACTTCCCGAAGGGCTTTACGCGGATGGTCAAACTTCTGGCGCTGCTGCCCGACGGACTTTATTTCAACGCCGTCAAAGGGATGCGTTAGGTAGGTTGTGAGGCTTTAGGCCGGCCCCATTCGGCCAGCACGATACCGGCAATGACCAGAGCCAGCGCCCAGAAGTGAAACCCGTGCAGAGGCTCGCGCAGGATCAGCACCGACAGGATCACCCCGAACAGCGGGATGGTGTTGATGAACAGGCCGGCCCGGTTGGCCCCGATCAGCTCGACGCCCCACACATAGCAGACCTGTGCCACCAATGATGGCAGAAGGCCGGTATAGAGCACGATCAGCCAGCCGGTGGTATCGGGCCAGACGATACCGGTATCGCGCGACATCCACAGCAGATAGGGCAGGGCGGCCCCTATGGCCCCAATGGTCGGAATGGCCATCAGGCTTTGCCAGTGGATCGCCGGCTTATAGCGCAGGGCGATCGTATAGGCCCCGTAATTGATGACGGCCAGCAGCATCAGGGCATCGCCGAGATTGAGGTCCAGCCGCACAATATTGCGCAGATCGCCATGCGTGGCCGTCAGCATGACGCCGATAGCGGTGACGCTGAAGCCCGCGACCTGCGCCCACGAGGCTGTGATGCGATAAAGCGCGTAGTTCAGCCCCATAATCACCAGAGGAATACCGGCGTCTTCGATCACCACATTGATGGCGCTGGTGTGCTCAAGCGCGGTGTAGAGCAGGATATTGAACGACGCGAAACCGAAGAAGCCATAGGCCAGAAGGAGCGGCAGGTGCTGACGGATGACGGGCCAGTCGCGGCGCAAAGGCTTAACAGAGAGGGCAAAGATCACCAGCGCCGCCAGTATCCAGCGTGCGGCCGACAGCATGGCGGGGCTGATATGCCCCACGGCCAGCTTGCCCGACACCATATTGCCCGCCCACAGGATCGAGGCGATCAGCAGGCAGGCATAGGCCTTCAGGCTCACGGATGATTTTAGATACTGCTGCAACGACTTCTCTCCGTCGTCGCGCGCTTAACACGAAAAACGGAGCGCGCCTTATCTTTTTTCTTTGAATTCGTTGAAAAGACTTATAACGCCATGCTTACCCGCCTGCCGTAAGGGCGATCGGAATAAGGATCTGAGAACATGTCTACCCTTGTCGTGAAATTCGGTGGTTCGGTTCTGACCTCCGAAGCGGCCCTGCACCGCGCCGTGTCCGAGGTTTATCGCTATGTGCGCGACGCGCAAAAGGTGATTGCTGTTATTTCGGCCTTCAAGGGTGAGACAGACCAGCTTATGCGTCTGGCCGTTGGCTATACGCAGGCCTCGGCCTCTTCGGCGACGCCGCACCTGCTGGCGACCGGTGAAATGAAGGCCTCGACCCTGTTCGCCATGGCCTGCGAGCGGTCGGGGATCGTGACGCGCTTTCGTTCGGTGGCCGAAATCGGTCTGACCGCTGAAGGGGATCATTTCAATGCTCAGCCGGTCAGCCTGAAGACCGAAGTGCTGATCAACGACCTGAAAGCCTCCGATCTGGTGGTGGTGCCGGGGTATGTGGCTGAAAACGCCGCCGGTGAGCCTGTGCTTCTGGGGCGGGGCGGCTCGGACCTGACCGCCGTCTTTATCGGCAAGGCCCTGCGTGACGCCGGTGTCGAGGCGCGCGTGCGTCTCAATAAGGACGTCGATGCGGTCTATGATATCGACCCCAATACCTATCCCGATACAGCCAAGCCCTACGCCGCCCTGTCGTGGGAGGAGGCCGAAAAGATCGCCTTCCCCGTCGTGCAGGCCAAGGCCATGAAATACGCCCACGAGCACGGGCTGGAGGTCGAGGTCGCGGGCATGGCGCGCGGGTATGAGACCGTGCTGGGGGCCAAGACGGCGGAACGCAGGACGCCGGGCTTTGCGCGCAAGATCCGTGTAGCGGTGATGGGGGCGGGGGGCGTCGGCTCGATGTTCCTGCAACGCTGCCTTGAATGGTCGGACCTGATCGAGGTCGATCGCGTACTGGTGCGTGATCCGTCGAAGCGCCGCGACCATCCGCTGGCGGGTAAGTTTACCTCGGATGCACGTAACTTTGCCCGCGCTGATGTCGATGTGTTCGTCGATATCGGCACCGGCGTGTCGCCCTCGGCGGAACTGCTGGAGCAGTTTCTCAAACTGGGCGTCGGCGTCACCTCTGCCAATAAGCAGGCGGTGGCCGCTGTTCAGGGCAAGCTGAAGGACGCGGCGAAAGCGTCGGGCGCGGCGCTGACCTATTCGGCTTCGGTCGGAGGCGGGGCCCCGGTCATCGAAGCCCTGCTGCGCGCCGTCAAGTCGCACAAGATCAAGAGCATTGCCGGGGTGGTCAACGGCACCTCCAACTTCGTGATTGACCAGGTCGAAGCGGGTAAGACCTTCGATGCGGCCATGGATGAGGCGCGCCGTCTGGGCTTTGCCGAGCCAGATTCTACGGCCGATCTTGATGGCACGGATGTGGGGGCCAAGCTGCGCCTGCTGCGCGAAATCGCCTTCCCCGGCGTGACGCCCGTGCACGTTGAGGTCGGGGCCATCACGGCGGAATCGCTGGTCATCCCCAAGGGCAAGGGCTTGCGCTACGTGGCGCGCGCCATAATGACGTCTAAGGGTCTTGAGGTGTCGATGAAGCTGGAGGAGCTTCCCGCCGATCACTATCTGGTGGGGGCCAAGGGCGAGCAGAACCGCGCCATTATCGAGCTGGAAAACGGAGACTTCTGGTACGTGACGGGCAAGGGGGCCGGGGCCTGGCCGACGTCGGAATCGCTGCTGGCCGACACGCTGGAGATCGCCCGCGGTCTGAAGGGGTGACATCTCAGGTGCCTCCCCCCATTTACGGGTAGGTGCTATAGGTAACGCCATGACCCTCGACGACCTCAATGCCTTCTGCCGGTCGCTCCCCGCCACCACCCATGTGGTGCAGTGGGGGCAGTCCGATGTGTGGAAGGTCGGTGGTAAGGTCTTCGTCGTTGCGGGCACGCAACCCGACGGACACCTGTCGTTCAGCGTCAAGGTGACACCCATGACCTTTGAAATCCTGCGCGATCATCCCGATTGCCGCCCGGCCCCCTATCTGGCCTCACGCAGCATGAGCTGGATACAGTATTATACCGGCCATCAGATGTCCGACGACGAACTGCGTGGCTTGATTGCTGACTCGCATCGTCTGGTCGCGGATGGCCTGTCGAAAAAGAAACAGAAGGAATTAGGGCTTTGAACTATCGCCACGGCTTCCACGCCGGGAACTTCGCCGACCTGTTCAAGCACGCGGTTCTGCTGAATTTTCTGCGCGCCCTGCGTGAGATGGGGCAACCGCTTCAGGTGGTGGACAGCCACGCCGGGGCCGGTCAGTACGACCTGTCCGATCCGACCTTTTCGCGCTCCAAGGAGGCCGAGGCCGGGATCGGCTATCTGCTGGGGCGTGACGTGCCGCCAAGTCTCATCCCCTTGTCGGACTATGTGTGGGCCAAGAACCGCGCGGCCGGGTTCAAAACGCGCATCGGCCTCTATCCCGGCTCGCCGCTTCTGGTGCTTGACCATCTGACGGCAGAAGGCCGCTATATGGGCTGCGAGTTGCGCAAGGACGATTACGAGCGCTTGAGGGAGACGGTGACGCCGCGCGGCAAGGCCCGCCATACGGATGGCTATGAGGCGGCGGTCGAAATGGTCGAACCGGACAAGGATTTCTTTCTGCTGATCGACCCGCCGTTCGAGCAGTTCGAGGATTATGAGCGCATCAATCTCTCCCTGCGTGACGTGCTGAAAAAACAGCCCGCCACCAAGGCGCTGGTGTGGTTGCCGCTGAAAGACCTTGAAACCTTCGATCGCTTCCTGCGCCATATGGAATGCGAGCTTCTGGAGGACCAGACGGGCGAGGGCGGGCCGGACATTGCCGTGGCCGAACTGCGCCTGCGCCCGCTGACCCATCCGTTGAAGATGAACGGCTGCGCGCTGGTGACGGTCAATGCGCCGGCGTCGGTGGTCAGGGCCATGCGCGACATTGCCGAGGATCTGGCTCAGGTCTTTGCCGAACCGGGGGGTAAGGCCTCGGTGTGGAGGTTGGATTAATCGCCGATCACGCGAATTTGCCTGCTTAGGGCGATGGGTCGCATAGGCGGCTGTGGATTTCTGTGTTAGATTTTGTGCGCTGCAATATTTTTCGAGCGCACGAGGCCCCGAGATGTTGACCATGACGCAATCCGATCTGCCCCCCTTTTCGCTGCCCACCTCCGAAGAGATGAAGAGCGCGACGGAGCGCCTGACCCATTTCTGGATCGGGGCCTGTTCGCCCATGTGGGTGCCGTTTTTTGCCGCGACCAGCTTTGGTGTCTCCGCCTGGATGTTGTCCGGAGCGACGGCCCGCCGCGCGGGAGGCAACGACCTCTATAAGGACCTGCCGCACGGCTTTGTCGATATGATGAGCCTGCGACAGAGTTGGTTCAAGGCCAGCGAAGACGCGGCGCATGTGCTGGAAGAGGTCAATGAGGCGGTGCGCGAAGCCGCCGTTGCCCCCGTCATAGCCGCGATCGAGGTTGAAGACGCGGTTGTGGACGCCTTGACGGAGGTATCGGCACCGGTGCACATCGAACCCTTGCCGACATTTGAGGCCCCTACCGTCGAGACCGGGGTCAGTGAAGAGGTAGAGTCAGAGCCGGTGGTCACCCCGGTGTTTGAGCCCCTGTCGGCGGTCAAGGCCGCTCCCAAGCGCCGTCCGGCGCCGCGTAAGTAATTATGGAACGGCCGGATGCGCGAACCGCATCCAGCCGTCATGACTTCGCCGGATAGATGTCGAAAACAATCGGTCGGTGGTCGGAACCGTAATAGGGCCCGGACTTGCGATTGCGCAGGGTCAGGTCCTTACCCGCAAAGCCGTTGTCTATGCCAATGCGCAAAGGCGCGGGCAGCACCGCCGGCCATGTGCCGACCGGGGCCGGGGCAGCGAACAGGTGCAGGTGGCGACTGATATCCATAAGGCCTGAGGCTGAGGGGGTGGTGTTGAAATCCCCGACCAGCACCGTGCGCTCCGGCTGTTCGTCGCGCAGGTCCGCGCCAAGCCGCTCCAGTTGGCGCGGTTGGTCGCCCGGTGCACTGAATGGCCATGGACGCGTCAGATGCGCCACGGCCAGATGAAACGCTCCCGCAGGTGCCGCGACCTCTACGGTTAGCAGGCTGTAACCAATGGGGCGGGCGCGCGGCCGCGTCAGGGGGTAGCGCGAAAAGACGAAAGTGTCATAGCGGCGAGCCACGTGGGGATAGGTCTGGCGTAATTTTGCCGCCAAGGTTGCTTCGGCCAGAGGCCCGGCTTCGACCATGGCCACGACATCGGGGTTTTCTGCTCTGACCCACTCAAGCAGTCGCTCCGGCGTCTCGTTCTTGGCGTACAGGTTGGCGAACATGAGCCGCACCGGGGTCGCCTTCGTTTCCGTTGGCGGGTGGGGCGGGCTGATCTGCGACCAGAAACTCACCCCCAAAAGACCAGCTGCCATAAGGCTCATCAGCGCCGAGGCCCGCTGCCGCAACTGGATCAGCACAAAGCTCGCCGCCACCGCCACAGTGAGGAGGGGGGCCGTGAAGATGTCGATCAGGTACCCACGCGCTTCATGCGGATCGAGCAGGCACACGGCCCCCATGCCCAGCAGCGCCAGGCTGAGCACAAAGCCCAGAAACGAAAACACACGCAGAACCAGCACGGATCAGCGCAGGATGACAGCGGTGCCGGAGCAGGTCACCATCAGCATGGTGCCCTGAGAGACGGTTTCATAATCGAGATCGACGCCGACAATGGCATTGGCGCCGTGTTGCGCGGCTTCTTCCTGCATTTCCTTCAAGGCGGCTTCGCGTGCGGCGCGCAGCACTTTTTCGTAAGAGCCCGAACGGCCGCCGATAATGTCGCGGATACCCGCAAACAGGTCACGGAAGATATTTGCCCCCAGAATAGCCTCACCGGTAACGACGCCGATATAGGTGTCGATACTGCGGCCTTCGACATTCGGTGTGGTTGTGACGATCATGGTTAATTCCCCTCGCTCATCTGATTGACGCATAACCCCGCTACAGGCAATCTCTGTAGCCATAACGGGCGAAGGGGAGCAAGTGACATGTTCGTCAGATCGGCATACGAGGTTCAGAAGACCTATGACTCCATAGGCACGATTAAACGCCTCTCGGATCGTATCGTCGGTATCGGCCCCATCAATATCATCGGTCTGGACGGATTGTTGTCGTGGGTGCCCGTGCCGGGCGTTGCCGCCGGTTACTCAATCATCGCCAGCCTGTTTATCCTGATTAACGCGGTGCGGGTGCGCATCAGCCCTATCACCTTTGTGCAGACCCTGTTCGTTCTTTCGATTGATGCGGGAATTAGCGGTTTTGACGGCATTATCCCCCTTCTGCCGGTATCCGGTCTGGCGGACACACTGTTTCAGGGGCACCTCTACGCCGCGCACATCGTGCAAAAGGAAATCGAAAAAACCCTTTATATCGAAGAGAGTGGCCGTGAGGCCTATGCATCGGGCCGCCATAAAGACCATTTGGCTACCCTGAAGTCTACCAGGGGCAAGAAGCGTCTCGTCTATCTTTTGCCCTGACTTTCGTTCCCGGTCTCTTTTTTGAGCGGACACTGACTGGCGTCAGCCTGATGAGGCCCGAATGTGTCGCTGCAAAACACACCTGCGCTCGGGCTGCCCCTGCTGCAAGCGGGACAGGCACAAAACATATCTCATTGAATTAAAGTCTCTGGCGGCTCGACGCCCTCAGTCAGGCGAAGGGCAAGACCCGTGCGGTCACCGCGCAACCGGCAACCCCACAGCGGGGCGACGCCTACATTATTTTAACGGTAAGGGCGGCCCGGTTCGTAATATCGACACCTCTGAGCAGCTTCTGGCGGCCACCCACGTCGAAGGCGATACGGGGGATAAGTTGAGCGGCGACGGGGTGGATACCATTGCCATCGGTGCCGACGACACGGCGCACATCTGGACCGATATAGTCAGTTTCAACATGCCTTCCGGCAGTATCGGCTATTACACCACGACCACTTCGGCGATCCGGGCGCAAAGGGACATCCGTTCAACGAGAGGACGGGCGGTGCCAGGTACGTTCGGCGCATGGTAGGCTGAAAATGGCGAAGGCCCGGTCGTTTCCGAACCGGGCCTTCATGGTGCCGTATGGCAGGATTGAACTGCCGACCTCAGCCTTACCAAGGATGCGCTCTACCACTGAGCTAATACGGCTGAACCGGTGTTAACACCGGCTGAGGACGGGGCTAATACCCAAACCGGCGCGAAACGCAAAGCGAAAAGTGCATTTTTCGCTCGCTTTTTGTGGATGGAACGCTAAATCACCGCCTTATGAGCGACTCTCCGAATAAAAACCCCAGGGATGAGAAGGCCGAGCGCCTTAATGCCGCCCTGCGCGCCAATCTCCAGCGCCGCAAGGCCGCCGCACGCCGCCCCGAACCGACGCCAGCGCCGCAAGACGAGACGAAAAACTAGCTGTTGCACCTGCGGCCCGGTGATGTAGAACGCCAAATCCATTTTGTTTCATCCGCCGGAGTCGGCGCGCCCGGACCGGGCATGAAACGAAAGCTCAAGAACATCTGGATCAGGCGTACTCAATGGATCGTATTGCGTTGGAAGGCGGCGTGCCGCTCAAGGGGGATATTCCCGTCAGCGGAGCCAAAAATTCCGCGATCAAACTGATGGCGGCGTCCCTGCTGACCTCAGACCCGGTGCGCCTGACCAATATGCCGCGTCTGGCCGATACGCGCCTGCTGGGGCGTCTGCTGCAACGCTTCGGTACGCAGATCACTGAGACCAACGGACCGGACGGGCATCAGGAAACCCTCCTGCATACGCCGGAAATCACCTCGGCCTTTGCCCCCTATGATCTGGTGCGTCAGATGCGCGCCTCGTTCAACGTGCTGGGGCCGCTTCTGGCGCGCACGGGTCATGCCAAGGTGTCGCTGCCCGGCGGCTGCACCATCGGCGCACGTCCGGTCGATCTGCACCTCAAGGCGCTGGAGGCGCTGGGGGCTCATATTGACATGCACGAAGGCTATGTTTTCGCTCAGGCACCGCGCGGCCTTAAGGGGACGGAGATCGAGTTCCCCTTCGTTTCGGTTGGCGCGACCGAGCACGCCCTGATGGCGGCCGCTCTGGCGCAGGGTACGACGGTGTTCAAAAACGCGGCCTGTGAACCCGAAATCGTCGATCTGGCCGAATGTCTGAACGCCATGGGCGCAAAGATCAGCGGGGCGGGGACGCCGACCATCGTCGTCGATGGCGTCACCTCGTTGAAGGGCACCGACTGGGCGGTGATCTGCGACCGTATCGAAGCCGGCACCTACGCGCTGGCCGGGGCGGCCATGCCGGGCAGCGAGGTGCGCCTCACCAAGGTGCGCCCGGAACTGATCGGTATTCTGCTCGACAAGATGCGTGAGGCGGGTTGCGAGATCGAAACGACCGCCGATACGGTGACCATCCGTCGCGGTCAGGGCCGCCTGAAAGCGGTCGATATCACCACCGAAGTCTATCCGGGCTTTGCCACCGACCTTCAGGCGCAGTTCATGGCGCTGATGACGCTGGCCGAAGGCGAGTCCACGGTGCGCGAGACGATTTTTGAAAATCGCTTCATGCACGTGCCGGAACTGGGGCGTCTGGGGGCCAGTATCTCGGTCCAGCACGGCGGCGAAGCGAAAGTAACGGGCGTTGAGGAACTGCGCGGGGCACAGGTCATGGCCACCGATCTGCGCGCTTCGGCCTGTCTGATCATTGCCGGTCTGGCGGCGCGCGGCGAAACCATCGTCAATCGCGTCTATCATCTGGATCGCGGCTTTGAAAACCTTGAAGGCAAGCTGTCGGCCTGCGGCGCCAATATTCGCCGTATCAAGGGCAATGACCCGATTGAGGAAGAATAAGCCTCATGTTTGGGTGGTTTCAAAATAAGCCGAAACCGCTCCGTCTTCTCGCCCAGAGCGAAGAGGACGTGGTGCCGCTGAGCGCGCTGCTGCAGGATGCGGCCCTGCGCGGCGAAGACGTGCGTTATGATGCCCGTGCCCGTGCCCTGACTCTGCGCTTCAATCGCTTTTGCCATGAACACAAGAGCCGCACGCCGTTGCGCGCCGCCTGTGCCTTGCAGATCGGCTCGATCACCGGCCTTCAGTCGCGTGGCTTCGACGTGCATCGGCCGCCGCAAGGCATGACCATCCTGCATCTGGCCACCGAACCGCTCGAAGCCCCGGCCTGCCACCTCTATCTGCGCTTTGCGGGCAAGGCCGCCGCCGAACTGAAGATCGAGGTTGAGGCCGTCGATCTTCTGCTTATGGACCTCGCCGCGCCGCATCGCGCCCGTTCGACCCCCAGCCACCCGGTGTAATTATGAAACTGGCCCGTATCGACATCGACTCCGACAGCCTGGCTTCGCCGTCGCCGGAGGTGGAGCATGAGCGTCAGGTCGCCATGTTCGACCTGATCGAAAAAAACAGCTTCAAACCCGAAGGCGGCACAGCGGAAAAATACGATCTGCGACTGGCCTATGAAGACGGGCGTCTGGTGTTTGACGTGTCGGGCGACGGCTATGCCAAGAAGTTCATGCTGTCCTTCACACCGCTCAAGCCGATCATGAAGGACTATGCCATGATCTGCGAAAGCTATTACGAGGCGTTGAAAAACGCCACGGTGGGGCAGATCGAGTCCATCGACATGGGGCGTCGCGGTATTCACAATGACGGTGCGGACCTCCTGACCGAGCGTCTGACCGGCAAGATCGAAATTGATCATGAAACGGCGCGGCGTCTGTTCACCCTGATCCACGCCCTGCACCTGCGGGGTTAATTGCTCCGTGTGGGGATAAAATGCAGGTGTGGCGCAAAAGCCGCTTTATGCGTATTTTTCCCGAAATGAATGGTCGTTCATTTTGAGTTCATCAAGATGGCGGTTTTGCCGCAATCTCTACCTAAATTGATGTTTTTCTTGTAAAAACGCCCAGAAATGGCCTTTGAGGCGGCCCATTGCGGCCCCTTTGCAGAGCGATTGTTGTCTGGTCGCTGGGGCATCAGCTCCGGCGAGTAACAATGAGTGCGGTTCACGAAAACCGCACGGCACACGAAGACAATAGGAGTTCACTATGAAGACCATGCTCATGGCTACCGCCGCTCT
Organism: Asticcacaulis sp. DW145; assembly: GCF_037101385.1. Classification (NCBI taxonomy): domain Bacteria; kingdom Pseudomonadati; phylum Pseudomonadota; class Alphaproteobacteria; order Caulobacterales; family Caulobacteraceae; genus Asticcacaulis; species Asticcacaulis sp. DW145. The sequence continues at coordinate 1,075,807 of NZ_AP029024.1, forward strand.
GGCCGCTGCGGCTTTCGGCGCGTCCACGGCTTCCGCGCAGTCCCTGTCGCAGCCCGAAGTGTATGGCTCGATCGGTGCGACCGCTACGAATAACAACAAGTCTGATTCCAGCCTCAACTCGATGAATGCGCGCCTCGGCGCCAAGCTGACCCCGCACTTCGGTGTCGAAGGTGAACTGGCGGCCGGCACCAATGGCGATACGACCAATAATGGCCGCTATAAGCTGACCAACAAGAAGGCCGCCTATGCTGTGGGCTTCCTGCCGGTGTCGGATCGCGTGGAACTGATCGGCCGCGTGGGTGTCTCGGACACTCAGTTGAAGAATTATAACAACTCGCCGATCGCCGAAGACGGCACGGCGCTGGATGTCGGTGTGGGCGCGCAGATGAAGCTCAATGACGCCTATGCCATCCGCGGCGACTATACCCGCTCGGCCTTCAAGGATGACCGGGGTAATGCCGACAACCTGTCGGTCAGCGTGGTACGCAAGTTTTAATCCTTAACTTGCGCTCAGAGGCTTGGCCTCTTAGCGGCGCGCAACCTGCGCTCCCGCTCGGTCGCTAGTCGCTTCGCTCCGGGAGTGTGTACTGGATCGGCGGAGTTCCGAAAGGGGCTCCGCCTTTTCACGCGCGCTTTCCCTCTTTCCTCTGAACCCGTTTGGGTATAAAGGGAGCGCCACTGATTTTCATGGGCGACATCGCATGACGATTCGCCCTTTTCCCTTTCCCTGTGGGGCCGAATGGCAAAAGAAGAACTGTTGGAGTTTGCGGGTACCGTTGTCGAGCTTTTGCCGAACGCGACATTCCGCGTGACGCTCGAAGACTCGGGTCATGAAATCATCGCGCACACCGCGGGCAAGATGCGCAAGAACCGCATCCGCGTGCTGGCCGGTGACCGTATCATGGTCGAAATGACGCCCTATGACCTGACCAAGGGCCGCATCACTTACCGGTTCAAATAAGTGTTGGCCGCTTTACGTAAGGGGCGTGCCTGATGCTGCCCCTTATTCTGGCCAGTGCCAGTCCCCGCCGTGTGGACCTGCTGGCCCAGATCGGTCTGAAACCCGATCGTATCCTCCCCTCCGACATTGATGAAACGCCACTGAAAGGTGAGACGCCGCGCGAATTGGCAGGGCGTTTGTCGCGCGCCAAGGCCGAAGCCGTTGCGGCACTGGTCGAAGACCCTGCCTATATTCTGGCCGCCGATACGGTGGTCGGTGTGGGCAGGCGCATCCTCCCCAAGGCTGAAACGGATGCCGAAGTGCGCGCCTGCCTGGAGCTGATGTCCGGCCGCAGCCACCGCGTCTATACCGGCGTCGCGCTGGTCTCGCCTAAGGGCCTGTCGGCGCGCGTGGTGGAAACGCGCCTGCAATTCAAACGGCTGAGCGCCGAAGAGATTGACGCCTATATGGCTTCCGGCGAAGGTCTGGGCAAGGCCGGTGGCTACGGCATTCAGGGTCGCGCCAGCGCCTTTGTCATCCACCTGATCGGCTCCTTCCCGTCGGTGGTGGGGCTGCCCACCTATGAGACCCTGCAATTGCTGCGCGGCGCGGGTTACGCGGGTTGAAACTGTATAGTGAACAGCGGTTTGGTCTGGTGCGCGCCTGTGTGGCGCGTGAGGGTCAGCCGCTGCTCTATGCCGAAGGCCCGGTGCTCGATCCCTCGCTGACCCTGTGGGGGACGCGCTCGGTGGCGCGACTGACCGCAAAGTCGGGGCGCATCGGCTTTCTCAGGCTGGCCGATGGGCAAGACTCCATGGCCGACCTCAGCGATCCGGATGCGTTGAACGAAGGTACGGCAGTGGAGGTCGAAATCGCCGCCGAAGCCCGTGCCGATAAATTGGCGCGCGCCCGCCTGTTGGGTGTCAGCGAAGGGCCGCCACGTCGCCTGTCGGACACGCTGACGCTCATCGAACGCCTGAAGCAACAGGCGCGGCGTCTGATCAACCCACAGCTCCGGTTTGAGCCTTGCGAAGACCCCGACGCCCTCGATATCGCCGAGGCGCAGGCGACCCAGCCCAGCTTTGACCTGCCCGGCGGTGGCTATCTGTCTATCGAGCCGACCCGTGCCCTGATCGCCTGCGACATCGACATGGGTCGTGCGGGGGAGGGGATGATCCACACGCCGCGTCAGGCCGCCAAGCGCCTCAACGAGGTGGCGGTGGAAGAGGTGGTGCGCCGCCTGCGCCTGTCCAATCTGGCGGGGCTGGTGGTGGTCGATCTGATCGGCAACAAGCACAATGGCGAGAAGCTGACCGGGCTGGTGCAGTCGGCCTTTGCGGCGGAAGGCCGCGCCATTGCCTGCGGGCCGATCACGCGCTTCGGCACGCTGGAATTCAGCCGGCCGTGGGGCGCCCGGCCGCACACCGAAGATACGCCACTGAGGGCGGCCCGGCAACTCCTGTGGCGCGCCGTGGCCGAGGCCCGATCGGATGCGGGGGGGCGGCTGATCCTGCGCGCCCCAGGGCCGGTGGCTGATCAGGTACGGCAGTGCCTGAAAGACAGTCTCGATCCGCTGACACCGCGCCTCAGCGTCGAAACGGCGTCTCTCAGCGAGGTTGTTCCGCTGCGATAGTCGTCCTATATGGGCCCCATGACCGAACGCAAATGCGCCTATTGCCGGCAGCCCTATCAGGTGGCTGACCAAAGCCTTCCCAATGCGGCGAAGGACTATTCTCCCTTTTGTTCCAAACGCTGCGCCGATACCGACCTCATGCACTGGCTGAAAGGCGAATACGTCATCGGCGGCACAGGCGCTCTGGCCGCCGAAGCTCAGGAGGAGGAGGGGATTGCGCCGCCCACGGACTTATCCTCACCTTTTGACGATAAAGACGCGGTTTAGGCGGGTTTTTTGCGAAATTCAGGCTTTGCGCGCTTGCCAAGCCCGAATGGCTCGCTTATTAGAGCGGCCTCCCGGCGCGGCGCACCAAGGTCGTTCCGATGTTATGAGTGCCTGGATAGCTCAGTTGGTAGAGCAGCGGATTGAAAATCCGCGTGTCGCTGGTTCGATTCCGGCTCCAGGCACCATTTCCTTGGTCTCTCACATTCGCTGTGTTGGCAGGTTACGCATTGTCGAGGCTATAGGCCTTGGCGGCCCGGCTACGAATATCCTCGATCAATGCCATGACGTGCGGATCGCTGCTGCGTTCCTTGAGGGCATAAACCCCCATTTGTACCGGGTCTGGCGCTTCGCCGGGCAAGAGTTCCACCTGCCGCAGACCGGATTTCGCGAACTCATCGGCCAGCAGGTCGCCGTGCTGAAGCACCGCGTCGGTGCCCTTGGCATAGTCGATACACGCCTGCAAGGAATTGGAAGTAAAGGCCTTGCCCACCGTGCCGCCGGTAAAGACCGAACTGGACAGGCGTTGCTGATGGCTTTCGCGGGGGAAGGCGATGGTTGAAGGATAGGCCTTGATCTCGGCCTGAGTGCGCGGGCGCGCCAGCAAAGGATGGTCCTCGCGGACAAAAAAACCATCCTGCAGGCGACCGACCGGGGCGAAGGTGGTCCCGAGATTGGGGTCGAGATCCGGCACCTTATAGCCGACGAACATCAATATGTCCCCGGCCAGAAGCTGATCCATCAGGCGCAGCACATTGCTGAGGCTGACATTGATCGATACGTGGGGATGGGTCGCGCGGTAGTCGAAGACGAGGTCGCGCAGAAAGGCTTTCCAGGCGGTGTATCCGGACCCTATGCTGATGCCGTGCTCAAAGTCATTTTTCTGACGCTCGATGGCGGCCATGGCATTGTCGTGCAGCCGCTTCATGATGAGCGCATGTTCATACAGGGTCTGACCATAGGGCGTCAGTCGCATCCCGCGAGAGGTGCGTGAGAACAGACTGACTCCGAGTGTGCGTTCGAGCTTTTTCAGATTGAAGGTGAGGGTGGGCTGGGTGACATGCAGCCGTTCGGCCGCAGTGCTGATCGACCCCGCTTCGGCGACTGACAGAAATTGCAAAAGGACCCGATCCATTACGCGCTCCGATATAGATTTTTTCTATATAACGCGCGAAATTTCGTATTATTCAACGCAAATCTGGCATGTTAAAATTCTGACCTGATTACAGAAAACTGCCCGTATCAAATAGCCGTAAAATAATACAAGCTATAGATCGCGCAAAAGAAAAAAAATTTATAATCTATATTCACTCGACGCGCATACGGCGCAGTCGAGATTTTCCCGTTTCATTTACACATTTTGCTTTTTAAATAGAATTTCTTATTTCGTGGTGCAAATTTGTCTCAATTGTAGATTCATTGCTGTAATTGCACTTGAATGAATAAAAATCATCATATACGATCAAATTCAATCACGATCATTAGTGCGTGATCGAGTCTCGCGCTCGAACCAGAAAAACAAAAGGGAGCATCCTCATGAACAATGTCAGGTGGCGCAGCCATGCGTCCGTCGCCGCGCTCGTTATGGCCATGTGCAGCGCCAGCGGTATCGTGCAGGCGCAAGAGGTCTCGGCGTCCACGGCGGCGGCTGAACCGGAAGTGGTTGTTGTCCGCGGCATCCGCAGTTCGTTACGGTCTTCGATGAATGTCAAACGCGATGCGGTGCAGGTCGTCGATGCCATTACCGCTGAAGATATTGGTCAGTTCCCGGACAAGAATCTGGGGGAAGCCCTGCAACGCGTGACGGGTGTTCAGATCAGCCGTCAGGATGGCGAAGGCCGGGGCGTGTCCATTCGCGGCGGCGATCCCAACCAGACGCGCGTCGAAGTCAATGGCTCGACAGCTATGTCGCTGACCGTCGGCGCAGGCGACCGGGCGGTTGATTTCCGCGATCTGCCTGTCGAATTTATTTCCCGCCTTGAGGTCGTGAAGTCGGCCACTCCGGACATGAGCGAAGGCGGTGTCGGTGGTACGGTCCGGATTGTCACGCGACGCCCGTTCGACAGCCGTAAGCCCTTCTTTGCGGCGTCCGCCCAGGGTGTCTATTCCAACATTGCCGAAAGCTGGGACCCGAAGTTGGCGATCATCGGTTCGCGTCTGTTTGCCGGCGATACGTTGGGTGTGCTGGTAAGCGCCACCTACGAAGACCGCCACCTGTTTTCGAATAATGCGCGCACAACCGGCTGGATTCGCCGCACGGATGCGGCCCGCAGTCGCGCCACTGGAGCCACAGGACGTGACTCTGATCTTAATGGCGATGGCGTCAAAGACTGGATCCCCGAAATTCCGCGCCTGATTATGGATCGGCGCGACACCAAGCGGGCGGCCCTGTCGAGCGTCGTCGAATGGCGTCCGAACGATTACCTCAACCTGTTTGCGGAACTCACCTATGCCCGCGCCAAAGAAGAGGTGTACAGCCAGTTCCTGCAACTGAGCGGTTCGTCTGGCGAAATCGACTACGCCAATTCGCGTGTGGGTGCTGATAACACGGCCTCGCATGTCGAACTGGTTTCGACCTCGGCCTTTCCGATTGATCTGACCTACCGGAATATCCTCGGCAGCCTGACGCGCACCCAGTACACCTCCGCCATTGGCGGTAAGTGGACGGTGGGGGAATGGCTGTTTGACGGCCGCGTATCCTACTCAAAGGGTGACGTTCATAACGATGAAATCAACTCGACCGCCGTCGTGTTCGGCGTACCGCGGGCGGTCATCGACTATACGGGCTCGCAAGGGTCGCCGCAGTTCAGCTTCCCCGGTCTGGATGTAAAAACAGGGCAGGGTGTCAATCAGCTTGATGCCGTCTATAACCCGCGTGACAATGTCGCCGACGAACTGGCGGCGCGTTTTAATGCCACATGGACGCCGTCGGACTCGTTGTGGATCACCAGCGTCAAGTTCGGCGTCTCGCGCACGGAGGTGAGCAATGAAAGCCTCCTGTATCAGCGCACCATCCGTCTGGCCAACCGCACGCCCATGCCCACCAGTTCTGGTGCAGCCGTCGTCTATTCGGTGCCGGCAGCGACCCTGCAATCCATCGTCAACGTCAATTCGCGCGTTAACGACATTCCCTTCTTCAAGACGGGCGACCTCGGCTATTCCGGCGGTGTGCGTCAGTGGGTCGATAATACCTACGCGACCTACTGGGCGACGATTGCCGCCAGCGGCACGACGATGGATGTCCATGCGACGAACCAGAACGCCAACACCATGGGCAGCTATCAGGCCTTTCTTGACACTTGGACCGTCGAGGAAAACACCAACGCCGCCTATGTGCAACTGGGCTTCCGCTTCGACAATGACTTCCCCTTCCCGGTGGACGGGGTCATTGGTGGCCGCCTGATCGACACTGATACCAAATCGAGCGGCTATAACCGCGTGCAGGGGACCGGGGGCGCTGTGACCTTCGTGCCCGGTGTCCGTGAAGGCGGCTATTCAGAGTTCCTGCCATCCTTCAACATGCGCATGAAGTTTGTGCCGAACAAATGGGTTGGCCGCTTTACCGCCAGCAAGGTCATGTCGCGCCCGGCCCCCAGCCAATTGGCGCTACGCCGTTCGACCGATATTGTCGGCCTGACCGGTTCGCGCGGCAATCCGGACCTGCTGCCCTTTTCGGCGGCTCAGTTCGATCTGGGGCTGGAACATTATCTCAATGCCGACAGCTTCTGGTCGGTGACGCTGTTCCGCAAGGACATTTCACGCTTCATCGTTAATCAGTCCTCACCCGAAGTCATTGATGGGACAACCTATAACATCACCCGTCCGGTCAACGACAATTCGCCAGTAAAGATCACAGGTGTCGAGGCGGGCATTCAGTATGCTTTCGACTTCCTGCCAGCACCGTTCAACGGGCTTGGGATACTGGCCAATGTTACCGTTCAGGAGGATAAGGGGTATAAGGGCACCAACGCCATCACCGGCGAGGCCCTGCCTTATCCTGGTCTGTCCAAGACCAGCTATAACGGCTCGCTCTACTACGAAAACGACAAGCTAAGCGCGCGTCTGTCCTACAACTGGCGCGACAAGTGGCTCATCACGCCGACCGGTCGCGGCAATTTGCCCGAATTCAACAAGGCCTATGGCTCGCTCGACGCGGCGTTTAACTACAACGTCACCCCGAACTGGACGGTCTTTGTCGAAGGGGTCAACCTCACTGACGAGGTGCGCGTGGAATATAATGCGGATGCGCGCATCATCGGTAACGAGACCTTCGGAAGCCGCATCTTCATGGGCGTTCGCTTCAAGAACTAGCCAGGTCTGAGATGTCACTTATGGTCCTGCCGTCACCGGCGGGACCATTTTTGCATGTCGGGACGCAAGGGGCGCTAAGGGATCAGAAATTGCGGCCGCGCGATTGACGGCGGTTGAACTGAAGCTTGTCTAGGTCAATGACCAGTTGCACGGAGTCGTAATTGACCTCCGGGCGCACCATGCGGTTTTCGCCCTTGTGCAGGGTGACGAGTCCGTGCTTTTCCATGTTTTGCAGGATTTCAGCCACGGTGCGGATATTACGACCGGTCATTTCCGCCAGTTGCAGAAGGGATTGCGGCTTCGATTCGCGAATGACGTTAAGAACGGCCAGGTTTTGGCCGGCCAGTGTCCGCGCCAGTGCCGGCAGCGAGCGGAACCAGATTTCCGGCGTGCCATCCGTCATCGACTGGATGCTGTCGTCCGAATCGTCATCACCGCAATAGTCCGTGATGCCGACCTTTAAAACCTTGCTCATATTCAACCTGCTGACGCGACAATAGAACCGGCCGGAGGCGAGATGCCCCTCCGAAAACGGCGGCGACCGGCGGCACCCGCAACACAAGACTTGCTCATGGCGCGCCGATGGCCCACATTCCGGAAACTGTTATACTTCTGCGACTTTGCGCGGACCTTGCCCAAAGCTTGCCTGAACCTTGCCGGACCCGTGTATGCGCCTGCTGCTCGTTGAAGACGATATAGAGCTTGCCAACGGGCTTGTGCGGGCGCTGGAACAGTCGAACCTGTCGGCCGACGTGGTGCACAGTTGCGCCATGGCGCAGGCTGCGTGTCAGGCCCACAGTTATCAGGCGATCGTCATGGACCTTGGCCTGCCGGACGGAGATGGCCTGAACCTTCTGCGCCGTCTGCGGCGTGAGGGGATCACCACGCCGGTCCTGATCCTGACGGCCCGCGATGAGCTGATGGACCGTGTGCAGGGACTGGATGCCGGGGGGGATGACTATCTGGTCAAACCCTTCGCGCTGGTGGAGCTTGAGGCACGGGTGCGGGCCCTTCTGCGGCGGGGGCAGTCCATCAGCCCGCAACTGCGCTTCGGCCTTGTCGAGCTGGACATGACCTCCAAGACCGTGACGGTGCAGGGGGCGTTTCTCGACCTGACCGCCAAGGAACTGGCTGTACTCGAATTTCTGATGCAGAGGGCCGGGCGGGTCGTGGCCAAGTTTCAACTGGCTGAGGCCATCTACAACTGGGATCAGGAGGCCAATGCCTCGATGATCGAGGTCTTCATCAGCCGCCTGCGCCGCAAACTGTCGGACGCCGGGGCCGATGTGGCCATTCGCGCGCTGCGTGGTCTGGGCTATCGTCTGGAACGGCTGAAAACACCTGCGGCGGAGACGGGGTCGTGAGCATCGCGCGCGCCTATTCCCTGCGCTGGCGCCTGTTGCAGCGGCTGGGCGTGCCTATTGCCGTCGTTCTGATCTTCAGCGGACTGGGGACTTTGGCGCTGGCCAGCTATATCGGCTCCGAGGTCTATGACAACTGGCTCTACGATTCAGCCATGGCCATGGGCGATCAGGTGGTGAGCCACGAAAACAAGGCGCAGTTGAACCTGCCGACGGCGGCGATCGAAATGTTCGAATGGGACGCTAAGGACCGTATCTTTGGCAATGTCGTTACCGGACATGGTCGGGTCCTGTTCAGCAATGCGGTCTTCCCCGATCCGCCGGTCAACCCGAAGATCGGGGAGCGGTTCTACTATAATGCGAAAATCCGGGGCTATAAGACCCGTATCGTGGCCACGCGCATCGCCTATCCCGGCAATCCGAACAATTCGATCCTGATTCAGGTGGGTGAAACCTTCAACAAGCGCACCGCCATCGTCGCCCGTATCGCTCTGATTGGCCTGCCGTTTCAGGCGTTTATCCTGACGATTATCGGTCTGAGCATCTGGTACGCGGTGGCCACCAGCCTGCGGGCCGTCAACCGCGTCAGTGCGCAACTGGCCGACTATCGCGCTGACGACCTTCAGCCTGTCGCGGATATCGAGCGGATGCCTCTGGAACTGAAGCCCTTGCTGACCTCGCTGAACGGGCTGATCGGGCGGCTTTCGGCCGCGCAGGAAGCGCAGCAAAGGTTCATTTCCAATGCCGCCCATCAGTTACGCACGCCTCTGGCCAGCCTTCAGGTGCAGGCGGAACGGGCCTTGCGTGAAACCGATCCGGCACGTCACAGTGAAGCGTTGTCGCAGGTTTTGACGGCTCTGGCCCGCTCACGCCACATGGTGCACCAGATTCTGACCCTGGCGCGTTCAGAGCCGTCTCAGACCCGCAGCGCCACGACGTCCGTCGATCTGGCGGAACTGGTGCGCGACGAACTGGAAAACTGGATCGACGCAGCGGAAGAAAAGGACATTGATCTGGGCTATGACGGTCTGGATGCCGGAGTCTGCCTGAAGGGAGAGGCGCAGCTTTTGCGCGAACTGATCGGCAATCTGGTGGACAATGCCGTGCGTTACACGCCCGCCGGCGGGCAGGTTACGGTAATGGTGAGCCTCCATCCTGTGCGGCTGTGCGTCGATGATACGGGACCAGGCATTCCTCTGGCAGAGCGTGCGCGCGTTTTTGAACGCTTTTATCGTTTGGGGACGGATCAGACAGGCTGTGGTCTGGGCCTGTCCATCGTGGCCGAAATTGCAGCCCGGCATGGGGCGCAAATCCACGTTCTTGACGGTCCCGACGGGAAGGGGACCCGCATAGAGGTGCTGTTTCCGGCCTGAGCCCGAACCGGATCAGGCATCAAGCAGGAACAGCACGCGGATTTCGTCGAACGCCACGTCCGCCACCACATTGTAGCGCTCCCCCCGCGACAGGCTGAGCAGGCCGTGCTGTTCCAGCAACCTGAGTGTCGAGGAGACGGTGGTGGCATTCTGACCGGCAAGGGTCGCCAGTTGCAGCACCGAGGTGGGATGGTGTTTGCGGATCATCGACAACAGCGTCAGGTTCGGTGTCGACATCAGACGCGCAAAGTCGCTCAGGCTGTCGAACCACAGGGCAGGGGTATCCGACGCATCCGGGTAGCGCTGTTTATAGGCCGCTTCGGTGCCTATCCCAACAGTCAGGACCACCGGCGGGGGTTTGGACGGGTCAGAGGGCATAGGGGCTCTTACTCTGGAACACACGGATCACAAGCGCTTTTGTGCCCATAAGGCAACCTTTTGTGATGCGAAAATAGCGCACTTAACACAGATAAAGGGTCGCTTCATCCGCGTGAACGCGGTTACGTAACGCTTTATGACGTTTTGGAGTGATTTTAATGTCATTTTTTTTAAACCGCGCATCCACTCGATTTCAATATCAAATATAGCCTTGCTATGCCTGTATAATTAAATAATTAAGACGTTTTAAGACTTAATTTTCGCCTCATTTGATGTAATGTGCCATAAAAGATACTCCATTTGAAATTGAAAATGCTTCAAATGCGCCGTTATAATACTGTCATGAATTGAAATTAATTGCTCGTCGATCCCACTCTGGAGACTCGACGTGAAAAAATATCTGTTCCTCAGCAGCGCCCTTCTGGGTTCGCTTGTTGCTCCTGCCTTCGCTGCCACGCCGGCAACGGATGCCCCGGCCGAAGCTCCGGCGGCTGAAGCCCCCGAAAAGCTGACCGAAGTCGTTGTTTCGGCCACCAAGCGCGCGACCAACCTGCAAAAGACTCCGATCGCCATCTCGGTTCTGAGCGCTCAATCGCTGGCGGATCGCCACGTTGAAAGCCTGCTCGACCTCGCCGATGGCGCTGCGCCTTCGCTGCGCGTTGCCACCTTCGAAGCCCGTCAGTCGGCTCTGACCGTCGGCATCCGCGGCATCGTGCCCTTCGACCAGAACCAGACCGCCCGCGACACGCCGGTCGGCGTCTATATCGACAATATCTATATGGGCCGTTCGCAAGGCCTGAACGCCGCCCTGTTCGACGTTCAGCGCATCGAAATCCTGCGGGGCCCGCAAGGCACCCTGTTCGGTCGTAACACCGAAGGCGGCGCCGTCAGCATCGTGACCAAGGACCCGACGGGCGTCTTCGGCGGTCGCGTGCAGGCCGGTTTCGGCAACTATGGTTCCAAGTCGCTGGAAGCCCACCTGGATCTGCCGGCCTTCGATACCCTGGCCTTCAAGATTGACTCGGTCTATCAGCATCAGGATCCGACCGTTAAGAACATCCTGCCGGGTCAGGCGGGCTGGAACCAGTATGACCGCACCGGCGGTCGTCTGTCGGCCAAGTGGACCCCGAACGACAAGCTGACCGGCGTGTTCTCGATCGACGCTTCGCGCGATGAAAGCACCCCGAACTACAGCCAGCTGATCAACTACAACCCGCTGAACCTGACGGTCGGTACCGCTTCGGGCAATATCGCGCCCCTGCCGTCGAGCGTGGTGGTCAGCGGCGGAAACCGCATGAAGCGCGCCGACATTGGCGTGCCGCAACAGCCGAGCGTGGCCCTCACCGAAGGTGCCGCGGCGACCTTCACCTACCATCTGACCCCCAGCCTCGACCTGAAGTCGATCACCGGCTACCGCCGTGTGACCACCGATCAGTGGGATAACTCGGGTGGTGCGCACCGTACCCCGGCCTTTGCGGCCAATGCGGCCTTCAGCCGTTACAGCCTGTCGTTCCTGCGTCAGCATCAGGTCAGCCAGGAATTCCAGCTGATCGGCAAGACCGACGACATCGACTACGTGGCGGGCATCTACTACTTCAACGAGCACGTGTCGGAATGGGCCGCGACACCGTCCACCAACACCTGGAATGCTGACGGCACCTACACGATCAACAGCCAGAACTATACCGGCCCGGTGACCTCGTCCAAGATGGGCTGGGCCAACAAGAGCCAGATGTTCATCGCGCGTGACAGCGTCGGCGAAGCCACCAGCGAAGCCGCCTTCGGTCAGGCCACCTGGACGCCTTCGACCAACAAGGCTTTGCACCTGACCCTCGGTGGCCGCGTCACCAACGACAAGCGTACCGGCGCGCTCACCATGATCAGCAACGTGGCGACCCCCTACACGCTGAACTTCAAGAAGACCCGCTTCGATCCGCTCGCCATCGCGGCCTATGACGTGACGCCCGACGCCCACGTTTACGTCAAGTATGCGACCGGCTATCGCGCTGGCGGGGCCAACGACCGCTCCACCGACTTCCGCGCCTTTGGCCCGGAATCGGTCAAGTCCTATGAAGTTGGTGCCAAGCTCGACATGTTCGATCACAAGGCGCGTCTGAACCTGGCCGCCTACAAGATGGATCGTGAGAACGCTCAGCTCGACGACTCCAACGTCGATCCGAACCCGACCCTGCCGGGCACGACCACGGTCAACCCTAACTTCAACAAGAACATCGAGTTCACCTACAACGCCCCGACCGTTCAGAAGATCGAAGGTCTGGAAGCCGAACTGCTGGTGAAGCCGACGGACAACCTGACGCTTGGCCTCAACTACGCCTACACCAAGGTTCCGCCGATCAACTCGAAGAACAATGCCGGTGTGGTCACCACCTTCTACACCGTCTTCACGCCGAAGAACGCGGCCTCGGTCAATATCGACTACAAGAAGCCCTTTGGCAGCAACGGCGCGCGCTTCGAGGCCCACCTCGACGGCAACTACGCCGACGCGCAGTACACGTTCCAGAACGAGAGCGTGATGTCTGACAGCAGCTTCATCGTCAACGGCCGACTGGCCATCGCCGACATCGCCATGCAGGCGACCGGCACGAAGATGACCGTCTCGCTGTGGTCGCGTAATCTGCTGGACGAAACCTACATCTACCGTCGCTCGGCCGCCAACGCCAAGACGCTGGGTGATTACGGTAACTTCAATCCGCCGCGCACGGTCGGCCTCGAAGTCACCGTGGCTTACTAAGCGCAATCCGATAGGTTGCGTCACGCACACGGTTTTCATGCCCGGCTTCGGCCGGGCGTGAATACCGGCCTGAAAGAAGGGACGCCGGTTTCGACCGGCGTCCCTGTTTTTTTGCCTCAAAGATTTCTGGAACATAGCGGTTTTTATCCGGCGGGCCCGAACAGGTGCCCGACCAGCCCCGTGACGCTGAGGGCGATACCACCCCAGACGACCACGCGCACGACCGCTTTCAGCAGGTTCGACCCGCCCGTCCGGGCACCAACCGCGCCCAGTATCCCCAGCAGCCCCAGAGCCGACAGCGAAACCGCTGGCAGGATGAGGTTTTCCGGACTGAGGGCCAGTACCCCAATGGGCATAATGCCGCCGGCAGTGAAGGTCGCGGCGGAGGTCAGGGCCGCCTGCACCGGTTTGGCCTGCATATGCTCATAGAGTCCCAGCTCGTCGCGGGCATGGGCTTGCAGGGCATTGTGCGTGGTGAGTTGCTGCGCCACGGTGCGGGCCAGGTCTTCGGTTAGCCCGCGCGTCACATAGATGGCCGTGAGTTCCGCCAGCTCCGCCGCCGGGTCCTCGGCCAGTTCGCGCGTTTCGCGCGCCAGATCGGCGCTTTCCGTATCGGCCTGCGAACTGACCGACACATATTCGCCGGCCGCCATGGACAAGGCTCCCGCCGCCAGCGCTGCCAGACCGGTCACCAGCACCGCAGGCTTGTCCGCCTGCGTCGCCGCGACACCGGCAATCAGGCTGGCCACCGAAATGATGCCGTCATTGGCCCCCAGAACGGCGGCTCTCAGCCAACCGACGCGCGAGATATAGTGCCGTTCAATGAGTGTATGCGAAATCGCCATGAGATGTCCCTCCGGAACGTACCTTTTTCCTATACCATGGTACGGAGAACAGGGCTCTGGCTAATCCACCTCTACACCGTCAGGACCATCGCACCTATGCCGGGATCGGTGCGGCTGGGCTTGCCGGTTTCGACGTGCCCGGCGTAACGCCACAGGGTGTCGGCATCGGCCGTATCGCTGAGGCTGAGGTCGTACCACAGGTCGCTGGCGCTCAGGTCGCAGGCGATGTCGCGGTGCTCAGCGGGTTTCAGGGTGACCGTCTGCTGGCGCGGCGTGCCCGGCCCCAAAGGATAGCGGGCATCGACGCTGAGGCTGAGTGTCGCTTCGGCAGCGGTGTCATTATGCAGACGCAGCACCACCTGTGTGTTGGCGGGGTCTTCGTGCAGGCTCACGCGCACATAGCCGGTTCTGGACGGCTTGCCCCGGAAGTGACGATAGAAGCCGTTGGGACCGTGCACGGCCAGATCGTAGGCCTCCTTGTCCTGATGGTTCCATTGGGCCGCCGTATGACGTTCGCCGGCGATCAGGGTGTAGTGCCACGGCGCGCTCAGGCCGTAGGGCGCGTAGTCATGGATGGTGAAGACCGCCGCCTGTGTGCCGCTGTTGTTCAGTTCGATCCGCAGGGTGTCACCCTCCGGGCGCAGGTCAGCCCCCAAGCTATAAGGCAGGGGCCGCGCCAGTCGCTGCACAGCGGGTTGTTGCGCCGGACTCTGAACGGGCGGGATTTTCAACGCCGGCTGCCGCGCCGCGTGGGCCAGTCGATGCGTATAATCGTCGGTCGAGGGCAGGTCGATACCGCGTGTGTCCGCATTGGGCGTTTTGAAGTCGAAGCAGGCCGTCAGGTCGCCGGACACGGCGCGTCGCCATTCGGAAATGTTCGGCTCTTTCACACCAAAGCGCTTTTCGAGGAATTTCAGGGTTGAGGTGTGGTCGAAGACCTGAGAGCAGACATAGCCGCCGCGGCTCCAGGGCGATACGACGATGGCAGGGACGCGGATGCCAAGGCCCAGTGGCTGAAGGCCCTGAATGCCGGGATGCGGGTGTTTGTCGTAATCCTTGAACTCCCCGGCCACGCTCACGCCGCTGTAGCCGCGCGTGGCATCGGCGGCGGGCATGGGCGGCAGCATATGGTCGAACAGGCCGCCGGCTTCGTCATAGTTGAGAATAAAGACGGTCTTTGAAAAGACTTCGGGATGTTCGACCAGCGCCCCGATCAGCTTGGCGGTCAGGTTCTCACCATCCGCCGGCGTCCAGCGCGGGTGTTCGGACAGGGCGGCGGCGGTGACGATCCACGACACCTGCGGCAGGCGACCGGCGGCAATATCGGCGCGGAAGGCTTCGACCAGTTGTTGGCCGTCCGAGCGGGTGCGGTCTTCGCCCGTCTTGTGTTCCGATACCCAAGAGCGACCGCGCTTATAGAGGTTCGACTCCTTGTCGCACGGGCGGAAGGGTTTGAATACCGACAGGATATTGTCGCCGAAATTGTCGTATTCCTGATAGACCTTCCAGCTTATCCCGGCCGCTTCCAGTCGCTCGGCATAGGTGGTCCACTCATAGGCCTTGATCGGCTGATCGGTGGCCATGTCGGCCGAAGGGGTTTCGTCTTCGCCGTAATTGCTCATCACCGGGTCGCCGCCCACACGCCCGCCGCCATTGCAGCCCGTCCACAGGTGCAGGCGGTTGGGATAGGTCTGGGTCAGGGTCGAGCAGTGATAGGCGTCAAGAATGGTGAAGGCCGAGGCTAGCGCGTGATAGAAGGGCAGGTCCGACGCCTTGTAATAGGTCATGCGGTGCTGCAACTGACGTGAGACGCCCCACTGATCGAAGCGCCCGCCATTGACGATGATCGTCGCGGCGCTGTGCCCCTGATCGGCCCCATCGACCACATAGGCATTGGCGGTTTTGGAGTCGGCCCAGTAAGGCTGCACATAGCCGTCCGGGTGCTGGTCGCTGGGCTGACGCCAGACGGTGTGCCCGTTGCGCAGGCGCAGCGGGCGCGGATCGCCCAGTCCGCGCACGCCGGGAAAGCTGCCGAAATAGTGGTCGAAGGCGCGGTTTTCCTGCATCAGGATCACCACGTGCTCGACATCCATGATCGTACCGGTGCGGTTATGGGCCGGGGTGGCCATGGCCTTTTCCAGCGTCGCCAGCGTGGCAGCGCTCAGGCCCGCGGCGCCCAGCGCCTTCATAAAATGGCGGCGATCAGCGGTCATGGCTGTGTCCCTTGCTTATAAGGTCAGTTCACTGAAATTAAGGCGATAGGAGATGTCGGTCGCACCGGTCTGGCTGTCGCTGACGCGATAGAGGATGTGCGGCGTGTTGTAGTCGTCCGCCTCCCACTGGATATCCAGCAGGCACATGGCGTGCAGGGTCGTGGAGACGGGCGAGACGCGATAGAGGTTCTTTTCCGGCTTCTCGATCTGATTGAGGCCGCAGAATTGCAACTCGACCGCGTCATAGCCCAGAGCGCCGCGCGCGCGGGCCACCTCGCCATAGTGCTGATCGCCGGTGATGAAGACCACGCCTTCGCGGCGGTGCTTGCGGATCATCTCAAACAGCCGATCACGGGCGCGCGGATAGTCTTCCCACGTTTCTGAGCCGGTTCCGGCGGTGAGCAGGATCTGCGTCCCGCTAACGATGAGAGTGAGGTCTGCCGCGACGGCCAGCCGTTCGTCCAGCCAGCGCCACTGTGCCTCGCCCAGCATGTCGCCATGGCCGTCCGGCGCGTCGCGGTGCCAGCGCACGTCCAGCATGATGACGTGCAGGCGGCGCGCCCCGAAGGTAAACAGGCGGCTGTTGTACACGCCGTCATCCAGTGCCGAGGTGTCGGTTTCAAGGTTCCAGAAGCGCTGAAACGCCGTCTTGGATACCGCTTTCAGCGGGTAGGTGCGGTCGGCGTCATTGGCGCCGTAATCATGATCGTCCCAAGTCGCCATATGCACGCCCTGCGCCCGCAGTTCGGCAAAGCCGGGCTTGCTGGCCAGTTGGGCATAGGCTTCGGTAAAGGCGGCGGGATCGTCTTTGGTATCGACATAAACTGCATCGCCAATCCACAGGTTCAGATCGGCCTTGGCCGCCGCATAGGCCACCAGCGCCGGGACGGGTTTTTTCTGACGGATGCAGCCCAGAATGGCGATGCGGCGTATGGGGGTGCCCGGTTGCGCCGCGGCGGTGGTGAGCGGAGCAGCCAGGCTGCCCAGACCCATGCCGCTCAGGGCGGCGGTTACGGCGCGGCGGGTCGGCGTCATTTGCGGAAAACCTTCAGAGAGAAGTAGAGGGCCGAGGCGAGGGTGGTGGCCCCGACAATGGCGGCGGCGGCGTAGCAAAGGCCGGTAAAGAAGCCGAGCCAGCTCAGGGATAGGCCGAAATTCTTGAGCAGCATCAGGGCGACGCTGCCGCCATAGCCGGAGGCATCGGCCAGATACATGAAGAAGGCGGCGTTACCGGGCAGGCTCAGGGCTGCCGTCAGACGGTCGGCCAGCACAGCGTTATACGGGATGTAACCGAGATAGACCCCAGCCCCGACGGCGATCATCCACCACAGTGGACTGAGCAGATGCGCCTGCCACGCCAGGGTCGCGGCGCCAATCAGCACTGCACCGGAGATGATCATGACATGATAGACCAGTACCGCGCGGCGATTGTCACGGATCAGGGATGTCAGGCCGAACAACGGCAGGATGAGGGCTGCGATCGGCAGTTCTGACAGGCTGAAGACCGAGGGTTCATCGCCATAACCCAGCGCATCCCACAGTTCGACGGCGAAATTGTCGCGGAAGTCACGCACGGCGGTCAGGACGATATAGGCGATGATCAGCAGGACCAGACCCAGCCCGGCGCGCGCCCAGAAGGCCTTACGTTCTTCGCGGAACATGGGCTGACGCGCCATGCGCTCGGCCACGTCGCGGGCATCCGGCGGCGGGGTCTGCGACAACATCCACACCGACAGGGCCAGAAGCGGCAGAAACAGCGCCCCGGTCGCCGCCGGCATCCACAGTTCGGGGATGCCATAATCGACGACCAGCGCGCGCCCGACCGATTTCACCACCCCGGAAGAGACGATGAAGCTGATGCACAGGCCGGTGCCCAGCCATTCCGAACTGCGCCGACCCTCCAGATAGCCGAACACCAGCCCCCAGATCATGCCGAGAGGCAGACCGCTGAAAAAGATGGCGATGACCTTCAGCGCTGCTGGCAGGACGGCAAACAGGATCAGGGAGATCCAGGAGGTCAGGACAAAGCCCACGATCAGCAAGGCCCGGCGCTCGGACTTGGCCTCGCTGACCACCTTGATGCCCACCATCTTGGACAGGGCGTAGCCCAGCACCTGAGCAATGACGAGCGTGATCTTGAAGTCGATGGCAAACGGCCAGCCGGATATGTCCGCATAGCTGGCGACCGCAAACGGTTTGCGGAAGGCGTACATGCAGAAATAGGTGGTAAAAGCGGCCATCAGGGCATAGACGGCCACCCATCCCGGACCAGACCGGGCCAGGCTGCGGGTAAGTCTGGAGGTCATGCCATCCTCGATTGCTATAATATTAAATTAGACCGTTTTTGGTATAATTTAATATTATTATGATCGTGTGACGATCAGGCGAGGGTGGTTTCGATCGTCAGGGCCGCGGCGAGGTGGCGATCAAGGAAGGCGTCGAGGCTGTCGGTGACGGCGTGCTTGTCCTTGGCCAGTTCGTCGATGCGACGCAGCGCTATGGCCTGATCGGCAAAGGGCTCGTGCAGAAACGCCAGTTGTTCGGCACTGTCCATCAGGCCGCCCTGAAGCGCCAGTGAGATGCGTGAGTCCTTCGACAGACCGTCCTCATAACCCGGTTCCACGCTGCACAGATACCGCTTGGCGGCGACGTGCAGGCGGATCGGATCGCTGACGGCCAGCGGGAAGCGCTCGGCCGCCCATTCAGCCCCCAGGGCTTCGTGCAGGTCATCCACGCCGTCTTCGGCCGGGGCTTCGCCCAGATCGTGGATCATGTGGCCGACATCGTGCAGCAGGCACGCGATCACAAGGGCGGATGACAGGGCCTGAGCCTCGGCATGGGCGGCCGATTGCAGGGCGTGCTGAAGCTGATTGATGCCGTAGAGGCCATAGGGACGCTGGGCATTGCCCAGGTAAATATCGCGAATTTCGGCGTGCAACGCTTCCAGAGAGACGAGCTTTGTCATAAAAATATTAAATCCATCTTATGATGATATTTAATATAATTATAAACCATTCCCCCTCAGTCCGGCAAGGCGAATAAAGGCCGAAACCGCCGGAATTTCCATGTTTTCACGCAAGGTGACGATATAGACGCCGCCGGTGCGCGGCATACCCTGAACGGGCAAGGCTTTCAGGCGCGCGTCATGGCCGATTTCGCCATCGAGAATACAGCCGAAACCGATACCGTGAGCGGTCGCCTCCTTCACCGCCTCGCGGCTTTCGACGATAAAGCCGCGTTCCACGCTAGTGGCGCTGCGCCCCAGCGCAATTTCCGTCAGGGCGCGCGTCACGGAGCCTTCCTCGCGCAGGATCAGCGGTAGGCCGCTCAGTTCGCGCGCTTCGATGTGGGAACGCTGGGCAAACGGATGATCGACGGGGACCATCAGGTTGAGCGACTGCTCGAATACCAGATGGCAGGCCAGAACCGGGTCGGGCTCCAGCAGCGAGATAATGGCGACATCCGCGCGACATTCCATCACGTCGAGCGTGAGAGAGCGCGTATTGCCCAGACGGCTGGTGATTTCGATATCGGGATAGGTGCGTATAAACTGGCTGATTAACTGCATCGCCGCCGGCGGCGTGGAAAAGCCGACCGACATGCGCCCGCGCTTCAGGCCGCTGAACAGATTGGCCGTCATTTCGAAGTCATCGACGCGGCTGATGACCAGACGCGCCCGCGTATAAAGCTCGCGCCCGGCGTCGGTCAGGTTCTGGTTCTGGGTGCGCCGGTTAAGTAGGCGCACGCCGCAAATCTGTTCCAGCGTATTGATCTGGTTGGAGATATTGGGCTGAGACACGCCCAATGCGGCCGCCGCGCGCGAGAAGGAGCCCTGATCGACGACGGTGACAAAGGCCTTGAGGGCCCCAATGGACAGGCTGCCGGTTTCACGGCGGCGGCTACGCTCGGCACTGTCGTCAGGCGAAACGGGCATGATTCTCTCTTCGATAAGCTACAGGACCTCAGCATACAAAGCGGGGCCGGAAACGCAAACAGGCTTTGTTTATTGAAAACAATGATTTGTCTTGTGGGCATAGAAAAACCCTTCCGGCCGGAACCGGAAGGGCAGGTTCAGAGATGAGAGCGGTATCAGTAGGTGTAGGCGAGGCGCAGGATGAAGTTGCGGCCCGGCTCCATATAGTCCTTCTGATAAGTCGGGCTGCGGCCCTTGGTCGTGTAGTAGCGGTGACCGTCCAGAATGTTCTGTACGTCGAAGTCCACCGTCAGACCCGGACGGAGCGTGTAGCGCGTATGCAGGTCGAGCGACTTGTTCGGCTGCACCCATTTATCGACCGCGTTGTCGCGGGTGTCTTCGACATAGGCCCCTTGGTACTGATAGCTCAGCTTGGCCTCGATGCCGTACTTCTGATAGGTCAGCGAGGTGTTGTAGATCAGGTCCGGCGCTTGCAGGAATGAGATCGGATGACCGCGGCGATAGGCCAGACCGGTTTCCGCCGAAGAGTTCTGCGACGTCACATTGGCCTCGACACCAAAGCCGTCAAACGGGGCCTGAAGCCCTTCAAACGACTTGATGAGGTTCAGTTCCACGCCGGTCAGGGTCGCGTCTTCGCCGTTTTGCGGCTGGGTGATGGTGATGGTGCCTTCCTTGGTGTCGGCATTGACCGAGCGCCCATTGGTGAAGATGAAGTTCTTGATCTTCTTATGGAAGACGCCGACCGACACCACGCTGGAACGGTCTGGATAATATTCGGCTGACAGGTCAAAATTGACCGACTCGCCCGGCTTCAGATCCGGATTGCCGCGGTTGATGGCGATGATTTCCTGAGTCACCTTGTCACGGGTGACGCTCTCGCCGCGCGAGATGTTGGCATATTCCGGACGCGAGAAGCTGGTCCAGACAGCGCCGCGATAGATCAGGTTCTGACCCTGACGATAGACGGCCGTAACGCTGGGCAGGACATTGGTATAGTCCTTTTCGGTCTTGCCGAAGCCCGACTTCGTGCCGTCGTCGATCCAGGCCGTGGTTTCCACCTTGGTGTGCTCGACGCGGGCACCGGCGATCACTTCGAGGTCGCCCGACTGGATGTGGGCCAGAGCGTAACCGGCATAGATGGTTTCCGAGCCCTTCTTGTCGTCGCGGCTGAGTTCAGCCGTCGAATGAGTCACCGGATTGGCGGCACGGGCGGCGTTGACGGCAGCGATGACCTTTTCGCGGCTCAGGATCGAACCATAGTAGTAGCGGTCCTTGAAGAAGCCATCGACCTGACGCTCGACCAGACCTGAGGCACCCAGCGACTTGCCGTTGAGCGGCGTGCCGGACAGATCGCCTTCCCAGATCGGGGTGGAGTCGTATTCGCGCTCCGACTTCAGATATTTGAAGCCGCCTTTCACATAGTCGATCAGGCCGCTCATTTCATAACGGGCATCGAGTTTCAGGGCCGTGCGCGCATCCGACTGCTTATCCTGACTCATGGACGCCCCATCGAACGGCAGCAGATCGTCGCGGCGATCGACATTGGCGGCATAGGCTGGCAGTTGCGCCAGCGGGAAGCGCGGATCGGCCGACGACCACAGGATGCCGGTCGAGGTGAACATCGGGTCGGTCGAGCACTTATCGCAGTTATAACCGATGCTGTAATAGAGCGGCGTGCCCTTTTCACCGTAGGAATAGCTGAGGTCGTAATCGAGCGTCAGGCGCTCATAGCGGCTCTGGCCACCGATATTGATCGTGTAGAGCGACGATTCCTGATCCTGAGACTCATGGGTGCGGGCAAACTGGAAGGCCTTGGGGTTCCAGACGCCCGAACGGCCAAACAGCGACCAGTAGGAGTTGCCCGACTTGCGGTCGGCGTCGGTGATGAGGCCGTCCTTGTCCGCATCGACGATCTGAGCGGTCGTATAGCCGTAGATATTACCCTTCACAGGGTCACGACCCGTGATCATCTGCTCCGGTTGCAGCAGGGTGGTGTCTTCCAGATTGACCTGCGTCAGACGCTTGGTGGAGCGGCTGCGGAAGTCCGTATAGTCATTGGTGCCGGTACGGTTCAGCTTGGCGTACTGACCGCGCACGTAGAGGTCGTGCTGTTCAGAGTGGTAGTCGGCCGAGAAGTTGCCGCCGTAACGCTCCTGCTCACCGCGACGGAAGTCGAGGTCGATACCCGGCAGGTACATGGAGCGGCTGTCGATGGCTTCGACCGAATCCTTGCGCCAGCGATAGGGTTCCCATTCGCCGTCGTTTTCGGTTTCTTCGTTGGTGTAGTGGCTCTTGCCGTAATAGACCGAACCGAACAGACCAAAGCGGCCATCGCCGAACTTGCGCGCGCCGTCGATCTGGATCTGGCCGCTGCCGGCGTCTTCGTCCTGCTTCTGGGCGCGGTCATTGAGACCATAGGAGGCAAAAACGCGCAGGGTGGGCTTGCGGAAGTCGAACGCATTGGGGGTGACGAAGTTGACCGAACCGCCGATGGCGTCGCCATCGAGGTCAGGCGTCAGGGTCTTGTTGACCGAGATCGCTTTCAGGCCGTTGGGCGGCAGCACCGTCATCGACATCTTGCGCGAGCTGGCGTCGGTCAGGGCGACGCGCACGCCATTGATCGAATAGGCGTTATAGGTGCTGGCCAGGCCGCGGATGGAGACGTATTCGCCTTCGCCGGTTTCCTGATTGACGACGACGTTGACGCCGGGGATACGGGCCAGAGCATCGGCCACGTTGGCGTCAGGCAGTTTACCAAGATCGTCGGCGGAAATGACGTTGACGACGCCGGTGGCCTTTTTCTGAGCCAGGATCGAGTTGGCGTTCGACAGGCGCTGACCCGTGACGATCACTTCGGTGATGGGTTCATCAGTGGCCGGTTTGGCCGCCGACTTCTGGGCCTGGGTATTGGCCGTCTGGGCGTGCACGGCCGGAACGAAGGCGAGCGCGAGTACGCTGGTGCCGGTCAGGGCCGCGAGTTTGAGGCGCGATGGCGGGTTGAACATGGGTATCTCCGTTGAATGTGTCCCGACGCCCGCTGGCGGCGCGCGTCGTCCCCTCCCGTCGGCCAATACCGGCGGGCTAAACCGACTGAAGGCCCGGCAGATGGCGCTTCAGCTAAGAACTGTGTGAGGCTGGTTCCCCTTTGCGATGCGCCGTTGGTGAAGCCCCCTTACAAACGGACATATAAGAAATGCAAATGAGATAGTTTGATGTATACGTTTCACATATGACGTTTTGTTGACGTTGTGCGGATTTGTCGCGCTTGACAGGCAAGTGATGCGCAGGAAGCACAGTATGTAGCCCTGTGCCTTACGGAAAATGTCAGGCAGATTCCGGATCGCATGCCGATTGAATATAATTATTGAAATTTGAATTGTATGCGTTTTTGATATGACGGTTCTGCAAACCTGTCGTTGGATGCGAAGGACGGCTGGCAGGGGCGTGGTGCGGTTTGCAAGGCCAGCCGTTCCGGAAACGGAGGGCCGATTTTTTTAAGCCGGAAAGCCGGTCGGCGAGCAGATTCCTTTGCAAATCCTCAACCGCGGCCGGGGCTGGTAATCTTTCATTATCCATAGTTCGGCCATAAAGGAGCGAGATTACCGACGCTCCGGAGAAACTCATGCACGCTTTAAAGCGAATTTCCGTTATCGTCATCCCGGTCCTGACCGCGACGGCCCTTTCGGCGTGTACGGTGATGCCCCAGACGCCGAAATACCCTATCTATATGGAGCAGAAGCCCGTGGCCGCTGCCCCGCAGACGCCGCCGGTTGAAACGCGCCCTGCCGCAGCCGAAGAGTCCACGGGGATTCAGCCGCTCGGGTCGAGAGGAGGGGTGACCACCAGCGACTTGCCGCCACCCCCGCCACCGCCTCCGCCTGCCACTACGGTGGCGACGAAGCCCGCGCCAGCTGCGCCCAAGCCTGCGGCGACTCTGCCGGTACATGATAGCCGCGCCGGTTTTGTCTACACGCTTCAGCCCAAGGACACCCTGTTTGGGGTGTCACGACGTTTCGGCGTGCCGGTGCAGACCCTTTATAAAATGAACGGTCTGGCGTCGGACTCGGTGACCCATATCGGCCAGAAGATATTGCTGCCCGAAGATGCCAGGGACAAGGGGGCAGAAACCTATGCCTCTGGCCCCGCGCCTGAGCGCGTCAAGGCCGTGGTGGCTCAGGCCGATGCGCCGAAGCGCGTGGTGGTGGCGCCCGCCCCTAAGCCCGTGGTCGCCGGCCCTGCCGCCGAAAAACCGGTTGTAACGCCGCCGGCCCCGACGCCCACCCCTGCGAGGCCGGTGGAGCCCCCTAAGGCCCTGCCGTCCGATACTGCGGGCATGGTCAAGCTGGGGAAGGGGCGCTTTGTTTGGCCGTACAAAGGGAATGTGCTGGTCCGCTACGGGCAGCTGGCCCCGAATGTACGCAATGACGGTATCAATATTGCGGGGCCGGCAGGCGCGGAAATTGTCGCCGCCAACGAAGGCACGGTGGTCTATGTGGGCGATCAGGTAAAGGAACTGGGGAACACGGTCTATATCCGCCACGCCGATGGCTTTTACACCGGGTATTCGCACCTCGGTAAGGTTATGGTGAAGTCCGGTCAGAAGGTGACCCAAGGGGAGACGATTGGCACTATGGGCGCGACCGGGGCGGTGGATCGTCCGCAACTGCATTTTGAAGTGCGCTACACGCCGTCTTCAGAAATTGCCAAGCCCTTTGACCCGACGCTGATCCTGCCCTGAGGCCTGTGTGCGCAGGCCTTCAAAGCATTGCACGCATAAGGAAGCCGTAAAAAGCGCATTGACCTTTTAATCTGTGTGCCTATGTATGGCGCAACCTCATTTCCTGCCTGCCGCCTGGCGGGCCAAAACGGAGACCCCGGTCTTGGATACTGCCGCTCTTGTTCAGCTTCTGCCCTTCGTGGCGATCTTCGTCCTGATGTACTTCCTCATCATCCGCCCGCAGCAAAAGCGTGCCAAGGAGCATCAGGCCCAGCTCAACGCCGTAAAGCGCAATGACACGGTCGTGCTGTCGAACGGCATGATCGGCAAGATCACCCGCGTTGAAGAGGCCCAGGTTATGGTGGAAATCGCTTCGGGTGTGAATGTGCCGGTTGTCAAGTCGATGATCGCCGAAGTCCGTACCAAGGGCGATCCCGCCCCGGCCAATGACAAAGCCGCGTAAACCCCGTTAGTCCATCAGGGCCTGTCTGATCCGTCAGACAGGCTTTTTGTGTTTTTATTCAACCCATTCCCGTGAACTTTTGATATCGGGAACTCAAGGGTCGTAACGATCATGATGCAATTGTCCCGCTGGAAAATCACCCTGGTGACGCTCGTCACCCTTTTGGGTATCTGGTTTTCCCTGCCCAATCTTCTGCCGAAAACGGTCCTTGACCAGTATGGGTTCCTGCCGAAAAGCGGCCTGAACCTCGGTCTCGACCTGCAAGGGGGCTCGCACCTTTTGCTCGAAGTCGATACGGACGCGCTGGCACAGGACAAGATCAAGAACCTGACCGAAGAGACGCGCGACCGCCTGCGCAGCGCCGGGATTGCCTTCGGCACCCTGACCGCTCAGGGCGACGTGGTCAGCGTCCGCATCAACGAAGCCGGGCGCGTCGATGCCGCCGTCACGGCCCTGACGCCGCTATCCAATCCGCTGGTCAATAACCCGTCGGCGCGCGATGTGGCCATCAGCAAGGAAGGCGATCAGGTCATCCACCTGACCTACACCAAGGAAGGTAAGGCCGCTGCATCATCCGGTGCTGTGGACGCATCCATCGAAACCGTGCGCCGCCGCGTCGATAATCTGGGGACGCGCGAACCCACCATCATTCGTCAGGGTACCAACCGTATCGTGGTTCAGGCCCCCGGTGAGAGCGACCCGGAGCAGCTCAAGCGCGTGATCGGCACCACCGCCAAGCTGACCTTCCAGATGGTGGACGAGTCGGCCTCGCCGTCCGATGTGGCCGCCGGTCGTGTGCCGCCGGGCTCTGAGCTTCTGCCGACCTCCGATCCGACCTTGCCGCCGTCCATGGTGGTCAAGAAGCGGGTCATCGTGTCGGGCGAAAACCTTACCAAGGCCTTTGTTGATAACGATCAGAACGGTCGCCCGGCCATCGGTTTCCGTTTTGACGGCGAAGGTGCACGCAAGTTTGGCGAGGCGACCTCGCAGAATATCGGTCGTCCGTTTGCCATCATTCTGGATGGCAAGGTGGTGTCGGCTCCGCGTATCATCAGCGCCATCACGGGCGGTTCGGGCCAGATCACGGGCAACTTCACGGTTCAGCAAGCCTCGGAGCTGGTCAATGTGCTCAACGGCGGGGCGCTGACTGCGCCTTTGAATATCGAAGAACAGCGCGTGGTGTCGGCCGAATTGGGGGCCGACTCGGTGGCCAAAGGCCAGCTTTCGACCATTATCGCCTTTATATCGGTGCTGATCTTCATGCTGCTGGCCTACGGCTGGCTGTTCGGCGGCATTTCCATCGCCGCCCTGATCGTCAACCTGATCCTGATCATTGCCGGTATGTCGGTAACGCAGGCGACCCTGACCCTGCCTGGTATTGCCGGTCTGATCCTGACTCTGGCCGTGGCCGTCGACGCCAACGTGCTCATCTATGAACGGATGCGCGACGAAATTCGCGCGGGTCGGAACGTGATCGGCGCGCTGGACGCCGGTTTCTCCAAGGCTATGGAAACCATCATCGACGCCAATCTGACCTCACTGGGGGCGGCGGCGATCATGTTCTTCTTCGGGGCCGGTCCTGTGCGCGGCTTCGCCTGGACCCTGTCGCTGGGGGTTATCACCTCGGTCTTCTCGGCCGTCATGGTCACGCAACTGCTGCTCGCCTGGTGGTATCATGCCCGTCGGCCCAAGACCCTGCCGATTCAGGCTCCGGACGGCAAGGGCGTGTGGCCGCTGATCAAGATCCTGCCGCAAAAGACGCATTTCAACTTTGTGCGCTTCTCCAAGCTGGCCGGGATTATCTCCATCGCTCTGGTGGCCGGTTCGCTGTTCTTCACCATCTGGCCGGCGACCCCGCCGTGCGGGGGTCTGAACTGCGGCGTCGATTTCAAGGGCGGTACCATCCTCGAAATGTCGCAGAAATCCACCATTGATCTGGGCAAGCTGCGCAGCACGCTCGATACGCTGGACCTCCACGACGTGCAGGTTCAGGGCGCCGGTCAGGCCGGTCAGGACGCCATGATCCGCTTTGAGTCGCCGACCAAGAATCCGCAGGCGGCTCTGGATCGTGTGCAGACCTCGATCAAGGCGCAATTCCCGGACGCCAGCTTCAAGCCAGCCACCGTGGTCGGCCCGAAGGTGTCGGGTGAGCTGTTCACCGGCGGTATTCTGGCGCTGGTCTTCGCCATCGGCCTGATGATGGTCTATATCTGGTTCCGCTTTGAATGGCAGTTCGGCCTGGGGGCGGTCGTCGGCCTGATGCACGACGTCATCCTGACCTTCGGCCTGTTCGCTGTCTTCCGTCTGGAATTTACCCTGACGGCGGTCGCAGCCATCCTGACCATCATCGGCTATTCGATGAACGACACCGTCGTCGTGTTCGACCGTATCCGTGAAAACCTGCGTAAGTACAAGAAGATGGCCCTGAAGGACGTGATCGACTTGTCGATCAACGAAACCCTGTCGCGCACCATCATCACCGGCGTGACGGCGGTCATGGCGCTGACCGGTCTGGCGGTTCTGGGCGGTGAGGCGCTGTTCTCCTTCTCGGTGGCGCTGATCTTCGGTATCGTTATCGGCACTTACTCGTCCATCTATGTTGCCGCCCCGGTTATCCTGTTGTGGGGCGTCAACCGCAATGCGGCTGAAGCCGAGGTCGTCGATGTCGGCGGTTTCAAGGGCAAGAAGGCCCCGCAGCCTTAAAGCGGGTCTGCCAGACTTACAAATGACCGCCCTGTCCGTTTGGCAGGGCGGTTTTTTGTTGCTTTTGATGTGCGGCAGGGTAAGGGCAGGGCATGTCCGACTCCCCGATCTTGCCCGAAGACGAAACCGTACCGCGCGATGAGGTCGTGCGTCTGGCCGCACAGTTCATCGAGGATGCGCAGACGCGGGCAGACGTGCTGGCCCTGCTGGCCTTTGCTGAACTGCTGCGCGATGTCCCGGCCCGCGTCTCTGAACCGTTGCTGGGCGATATCCGCTATACATGGTGGGTTGAGGCGCTGGAGGAAATTCGCGACGGGCGCAAGGTGCGTTATCATCCGCTGAGCGCGGCGCTGTCGGGCGTGGCCGAACGCCATGCCCTTGATATGCAGGTGCTGATCGACGCCATAGAGCCGCACCGGTTACAACTCGATGGCCGCCTGTCTTTGCGCGACGCTTTGAGCGTGGCCGACAAGGGGCAGGCCGCGGTACTGGCACAGGCGGCCAGGGTGCTGGCCCCGACCGCCGATGCGGCGTGCCTGCTCATCCCGGCGCGCTTTCACACCCTGGCGACGATGAAGGTGGCGGGTCGTTTAAACGCCAACGAAGCCGGTGCAGAAGAGGGGCGTCATCTGTACCGTGAGGCGCGTCAGTCTGTGAAACGCGTGCCGTCGGCCCTGTTGCCCTTGGTGCTGCCGACGGCGGTGGCGGCCGACCTGTGGCAGGGGCGCGTGCGCAGCGCCCTGTCGGTGCGTTTGAAACTGCTCTGGGTGTTTGTGACGGGCCGGATTTAGATTTTACCACGGATACACACGGATAGCCGCCTGCGGCGGCAACACGGATGCCTTTAACTAAAAAAGCCTTTTAACATAAGCTCTTTTATCCGTGTCATGGCCGCAACGCGGCCATATCCGTGTCTATCCGGGGTTTGAATCTAGGATTTACCCAATCCCGAATAGCGGCTTCTTTTTCGGCGGTTGTGTCACGGTCGGCGTCACGGGAGCCGGATATAACGGATAGGCCTTCCAGCCCTTGGCCACCATCTCTTCAAAGCCCTTGCACTGCGGCAGGGTCATGATGATGCCGGTTTTCGGCTTGGCGAACGGGGCCGGGAAGCGCGCCGACGGGAAGGCCGGATTGACGAACACCCAGTCCGAGGCCAGTCCATAACCGCTTTCCCCGCCGGTGCGGACGGCATTATAGGCGATACGCGCCTCGATCTCGCTGACGCCCCATTTGCGCATGGCGCGGTAGAAGATGTCGTCGGCGTCCTGACGCTTACCCGGCTCCCCGATGGCGTAAAGCCAGTCGTGGACGATGGCCGCACGGATGGTCGGCCCGTCCGTATTGACCGCAAACTGTCCGAACCACGGCACCGAGGCGAAGTCGGTGCGGAACCATTTAGGCACCACCACCACCTTGCCCGTCAGCTTGTCGCAATAGGGGAACTCATCATTCAGCGTATAGAGCTTGCGCCCTTCCTTTTGCACATCGAACAGCATGATGGGCTGCGGTTGCAGGGAGGAGGGAATGACGACCGGTGTTGGCACGACCGGCGGCGTCTCGGTCGTGGCGCAGGCACTTAAGCCCAGAACAGACAGAGCGAGGAGAGGGGCGAGAGCTTTCATCACACACACACTTCAGCAGGCATTCAGGCCGGAACGGGTTCTGTTTTTAACCACGTCTCGATATCGCGCAAGGCCCGAACGCTCATTTGGCGTTTCTTGGCGCGGGTGCGATCCTTGACGGGGATCTTCTTGCCGTCTTCGTCGAACTTCGGGGCCTCCATCGGCGGCAGCAGTCCATAGTTGATATTCATGGGTTGAAAGGACGCCTTTTCATCGGCCAGATGCCCGCCGGTGATATGCCCGATCAGGGCCCCCAGTGCCGTGGTCGGCGGCGGCGGCGGCAGGCTTTCGCCTCTCGCTTCGGCGGCGGCAAAGCGTCCGGCAAGCAAGCCCATGGCGGCGCTTTCGACATAGCCTTCGACGCCGGTGATCTGCCCGGCAAAGCGCAGGGACCGCTCACCGATCAGGCGCTTCAGGCGCAGATCGGCCCCCAGCACCTTGGGCGACTGGATGAAGGTGTTGCGGTGCAGTCCGCCCAGACGCGCGAACTGCGCGTTCTGAAGCCCGGGGATCATGCGAAAGACCTCGGCCTGAGCCCCGTGTTTCAGCTTGGTCTGAAAGCCAACCAGATTATACAATGTTCCCAGGGCATTATCCTGCCGAAGCTGAACAATCGCATGAGGTTTGACGGTCGGATTATTGGGATCGGTCAGGCCGACGGGCTTCATCGGGCCATAGCGCAGGGTTTCGCGTCCGCGCTCGGCCATCACCTCAATGGGCAGGCAGCCGTCGAAATAGGGGACGTGCTCCCACTCCTTGAAATCCGCCTTGGGGCCGGTCAGCAGGGCATCGACAAAGGCCTCATACTGGTCCTTTGTCATGGGGCAGTTGATATAGGCCGCCGCGTCGCCGCCGGGCCCTTCCTTGTCGTAGCGGGACTGCCGCCAAGCAATCGACATGTCGATGCTTTCGGAGTGCACGATAGGGGCGATGGCGTCAAAAAAGCTGAGGTGGCCTTCGCCGGTCAGTTCCAGAATGACCTCGGACAGGGATTCCGAGGTCAGCGGCCCGGTGGCACAGATGACGTTTTTCCAGTCCTTGTCTTTCAGGGAGGTGACCTCTTCGCGCAGGAGGGTCACCAGCGGATGCGCCGCCAGAGCGGCGGTGACGGCCTGCGAGAAGCCTTCGCGGTCAACGGCCAGCGCACCGCCGGCCGGCACCTGATGTCTGTCGGCGCAGGCCATGATCAGCGAGTTGCCGCGCCGCATTTCTGCGTGCAGCAGGCCCACGGCATTATATTCCCAGTCGTCCGAGCGGAACGAGTTGGAGCAGACCAGTTCGGCGAGGCCGTCGGTCTGGTGCGCGTCGGTCGGTTTGACGCCGCGCATCTCGTGAATAATGACGGGAACACCGGCCTGAGCCAGTTGCCAGGCGGCTTCGGAACCGGCGAGACCGCCGCCAATGATATGTACGGGTTGGACTGTCATGCGGGTCATATAATGAGATCGTATGACGATGTCACGGTCTCGATGAAAAACATCGGGCCACTTGCCTTTGCCCTTTTAAAGGGAAAGGATTTGTTTAACAGTGGTCCCTGCTTAGGGTTAACGCTGCGGGTTATCGGGCTTTTGGGGATTTCGACAATGAGTTTCGGCACGGCCTTTCATCTGATCGGTGCGCTGAAGACGGCCGGGCAGAGCCTGCCGCTACTGTGGCGCAAGGCGGGCCCGGTTCTGGGTGTTCTGTTTGTCGTCCTGCTGCTGGGGCATCTGCCGCATCTGGATGTGTGGTTGCGGCGGGGTCTGATCGTGGTCGGCGTTATCGTGCACACGGCGGCGGCGGGGGCGCTGTATCGTCTGGCCCTGTTCGGTGAGCGTTTTGCTGCGGCTGAAGGTCTGGGCTTTGGCGGTTTGCAGTTCGGCAAGGGTGAGCGCCGCCTGCTGGGGGCGAGCGCTCTGGTCCTGCTGTTCTGGTCCATCGTGTTTATCGCGGGCGCCGTGGTGCTGGCTCTGTTCATGGGGGCGGCAGGTCTGCCCGAAGACAGCTACCGCACACCGCAGGCCCTGCTGCGCACCCTGATCGAAGGGGCGCAACCGCAAGGGGTCGTCGTCGGCGTTGCCATTATCGCCGTTCTTCTGACGCTCAGCATCCTGACGGTGAAACTGTGGCTGCACCGCGCCGCCACGGTGGCCGAACATCGTCTGGTGTCGCTCAATGCCCTCAGCCTGTCTTCGGGACAGACGGTCAAGCTGTTCCTTGGCTATGTCTATATCCTGCTGCCGTTTATCGTCCTGAGCAGCCTGATGCCGCCGCTGATGATCATGGCGGAATTGCCGCTGGGGGGCATTATTAATTTAGCGCTGGGTGTGGGCGTCTTCATGCCGCTGAGCATTGCTTTTTTGGCGTCTGCCTATAGGCAAATCAGCGCACTTCGCGCTAAGGGATAGGAAGTTCTCTTTCCCCGGTTCCGTGCATGGCTTCGTCCGTTGATTTTGCCTTTGAAGGCTTCCGTATCATCCGTGAGCGGCCCATCCTGATTGCCTGGTGGGGGGCGGTTCTGCTGGTAGCGCTTATCCTGTCTACCGCTTTGCTGATGTCGGTGGCTGGTCCGGAATGGAACGCCCTCATTCAGGGGCAGGTGCCCAACGAACCGGAAAAGGCGGCGGAGTTGCTTCTACGTCTGGGGCCGGCCTATGTGCTGGCCCTGATGGTGACTCTGGTTTTTTCGGCCATTATTACCTGCGCGGTGTATCGGGCGGTGCTGGGCGGACATTCGCCTCAGTTCGGGTTTCTGCGTCTGGGGGCCGATGAAATCCGGCAGATGGCGCTTTCCTTCGTGCTCGCTCTGGCCATTATCGTCGTTACCCTGCTGATTACCGTGGTCCTCGCCATACTGGGTGGTCTGCTGTCATTCCTCGTCGGTGCGGTGTCTCAGGCCGTCGTCCCGGTGATCGGAACCTTGACGGCCATGGCGGCCATGATCTTCAACATCTGGCTGATGGTGCGTCTGTCCATGGTCAGCGTACAGAGTTTCGATGAAGGTCATTTCAACCTGACGGGTTCGCTCAAGCTGACTCAGGGGCGGTTCTGGTCGCTTCTGGGCGGATTTGCTGTGGCCTTCCTGATGGCGTTACTGGTCAGTATGCTGGCGCAGACCGTGTATATGGCCTTGGCCGTTCTTATAACGGGCCGTGAAATCACGTCGGTGGACGAGGTGCCTCAGCCCGACGTCTCACAACTGGCCAATCTGTTTGAGCCTTTGACGGGCATCTATCTGGCGGTCAACGGTGTGATTGCGCCCCTGACCACGGCTATCATGATTGGAGCCGTCGCTGCGGCCTATCAAACCCTGAAAAATACGCCAAAAGCCTGATCAGCTTCCGACGAGGTGCAGGATGTCTCGGCCCTGCGGCGACTGTATCGGGCGCGCATTGGGGCCGGTCAGGCGCTGATAGGCGTCCACCTGCTCCGGTGAGATCGACAGCGGCGAGGCATAGACCAGCCATGTGACGTTTTCCGTGCACGGCGGCGTGGTCAGCGAACCGGAATAGGCATAAAACTCTTCGGTGGCGGGCATCAGATCGCGCGCATTGACCAGCAGGTCGGGGATCAGGGCGGCCGGCCCCGGATCGGTCGGCAGCCACGTCCAGATGGGTGCCAGCATGGGGTCGGCCACGCCTACATCCGACAGGACGCCGATAACCAGCAGGTCACCCTTGTCGTTCTTGTGCACAAAGTGGGTTTCGATGGCCGCGCGGTGGCCGTCGATCGTGTGTTCGGACGGGGTATGGAAATGGAACTGCACCAGCTTGTAGCGCACGCCGTCCATCACCACGCCGCCGCCGTCGGTCGGTGAGACCTGAATGGCGTGTCCCATGTTCTGGATCTTGGCCGGGGATGAGGTATAGTCGAGCGTCAGATTAACGGCCTTGGGCGACGCCACGCCGCTGAGATTGATCGGGGACTGACGCGGTCCGGTCTTGCAGGCCTTATTCTCAGTGCTCAGATCCCCCCAGTGCGCCGGGCCGTCATCGCCTTCATAGCTCCAGTGCGCGACATCGTTCTTGGCGGCACCGTGTTCCGCATCGCTCCCCCCATGATCGCCTGCGGCTTCAGCGTGCGGATCGCCAGGCTCGGCCTTCGGCTTGCTGCACCCCGACAGTCCCGCGCTCATCAGACCAAGGGCGGCAACAGTAACGAGCAGGGCCGAGGAGAGGGGGCGGCGGCGCATGACGGGTCTCGAATCGAGGATGACGATGTTCGATTCAATGCCGCAACAGGGTTAACGCAGTGTTCACTTTCGCAACGGATCCGCGTTTGAAGCCTATTTTTTCCGCACCTTGTGCCGGGCCAGAATGTCTTTCAGGTATTTGCCGGTCCACGACTTCGGATTGTCCGCCACCTTTTCCGGCGTGCCGAAGGCCACGATCTCGCCGCCGCCGTCACCACCTTCCGGGCCGAAGTCGAGCAGCCAGTCGGCCGTCTTGATGACGTCCAGATTGTGCTCGATCACCACGGTCGTGTTGCCGTGGTCGGTCAGCTCGTGCAGCACTTCCAGCAGCTTGCGCGTATCCTCAAAATGCAGCCCCGTGGTCGGTTCGTCGAGAATATACAGGGTTTTGCCCGTGGCGCGTTTCGACAGCTCTTTCGACAGCTTGACGCGCTGCGCCTCACCGCCCGACAGGGTGGTCGCCTGCTGGCCGATCTTGATATAGCCCAGACCGACGCGCTTCAGCGTCTCCAGCTTGTCACGGATCGAAGGCACGGCCTTGAAGGCCTCGGCGCCTTCCTCGACCGTCATGTCCAGCACATCGGCGATGGAATGGCCCTTGAAGACGATCTCCAGCGTCTCGCGGTTATAGCGCTTGCCCTTGCACACATCGCAGGTGACATAGACGTCGGGCAGGAAGTGCATCTCGATCTTGATGACGCCGTCGCCCTGACAGGCTTCGCAGCGGCCGCCCTTGACGTTGAAGGAGAAGCGGCCCGGTCCGTAGCCGCGCGCCTTGGATTCCGGCAGGCCGGCGTACCAGTCGCGGATCGGCCCGAAGGCCCCCGTATAGGTGGCTGGGTTGGAACGCGGCGTGCGGCCGATGGGCGACTGGTCGATCTCGACCACCTTGTCGAAAAACTCCAGCCCCTCGATCTTGTCGTGGACGGCGGGATTGGCGGAGGCGTTGTTGAGGCGTCGCGCCGCCGCCTTATGCAGGGTTTCCAGCGTGAAGGTCGATTTGCCGCCACCGGAAACACCGGTGATGCAGGTCATGACGCCCACCGGAATTTCGCCGGTGACGTTTTTCAGATTGTTGCCGCGCGCCCCGATGACCTTCAGCATCTTCTTCTTGTCGATGGGGCGGCGCTCATTGTCCGTATCCTTCGAGAAGTAGAGGGGGATTTCGCGCTTGCCGGTCAGATATTGCCCGGTCAGCGAGTTGGCATTGGCCTTGATGTCATCGGGCGTGCCCTCGGCCACCACCTGACCGCCGTGCACACCGGCCGCCGGGCCCATGTCGATCACATAGTCGGCGGTAAGGATGGCGTCTTCGTCGTGTTCGACCACAAGTACCGAATTGCCCAGATCGCGCAGCCCTTTCAGGCTGTCGAGCAGGCGGTCATTGTCGCGTTGATGCAGACCGATCGAGGGTTCATCCAGCACGTAGAGCACGCCGGTCAGGCCCGAACCGATCTGTGAGGCCAGACGGATACGCTGGCTTTCGCCGCCGGACAGGGTGCCGGAATTGCGCGACAGGTTGAGATAGTCGAGCCCCACCGCATTGAGGAAGTTCAGGCGGTCGAGAATTTCCTTCAGGATGCGCCGCGCAATATCCATCTGCTTTTCGCTCAGATGGTTCTGCAGATCGGCGAACCAGTCGTGTGCCTTCTTGATCGACAGGCCGGAGATTTCGGCGATGTCCTTCGCATTGACCTTGACGGCCAGGGCCTCGGGCTTGAGGCGCTTGCCGCCGCAGGCCTCGCACGGGGTTTCGGCCTGATAACGGCTCAGGTCCTCGCGCACCCAGGACGAGTCGGTTTCGCGGTAGCGGCGCTCCATATTGGGGATGACGCCTTCGAACGGCTTGGTCACGTCGTAGCGCCGCGAGCCGTCCTGATAGACGAACTTGATCTTTTCCGATTCGGACCCCAGCAGGATCACGTCCTGCGCTTCCGGCGTCAGGGCGCGCCATTTGGTGTCCATCTTGAAGCCGTAATGCCCGGACAGGGCCTCAAGCGTCTGCGCGTACAGTGGCGAGGGGCCCTTGGCCCACGGCGCAATGGCCCCGTCCTTGAGGCTCAACGACTCATCCGGCACGATCAGCGAGCGGTCAAAGGTCAGCTTGACCCCCAGCCCGTCGCAGGTCGGGCAGGCGCCGAACGGATTGTTGAACGAGAACAGGCGCGGCTCAATCTCCGCAATGGTAAAGCCAGACACCGGGCAGGCGAATTTTTCGGAAAAGATCAGGCGCTTCGGTTCGGTCTCGCCTTCAGCCACATCGGCATATTCGGCGATGGCCAAGCCGTCGGCCAGCCGCAGCGCCGTTTCCAGACTGTCGGCCAGACGCTGCATCAGCCCGCCTTTGACGACCACACGATCCACCACGACGTCGATATCGTGCTTGTACTTCTTGTCGAGCTTGGGAGCATCTTCGATGGCGTAGTACTCACCGTCGATCTTCAGGCGCTGAAAGCCCTGACGCTGAAGGTCGGCGATTTCTTTCTTGTATTCGCCCTTGCGCCCGCGCACGAAGGGGGCCAACAGCAACAGTCGCGTCCCCTCGGGCAGGGCCAAGATCTTATCGACCATCTGCGAAATGGTCTGGCTTTCGATGGGCAGGCCCGTGGCGGGCGAATAGGGCACGCCGGTGCGCGCCCACAGAAGGCGCATATAGTCGTGGATTTCCGTCACCGTCCCGACGGTCGAGCGCGGGTTTTTGGAGGTCGTCTTCTGCTCGATGGAAATGGCCGGCGACAGGCCTTCAATCAGGTCCACGTCGGGCTTCGACATCAGCTCAAGGAATTGCCGCGCATAGGCCGACAGCGACTCGACGTAACGCCGCTGCCCCTCGGCATAGATGGTGTCGAAGGCGAGTGACGACTTGCCCGACCCCGACAGGCCGGTGAGCACCACCAGCTTGCCGCGCGGAATATCGACATCGACGCCCTTGAGGTTATGCTCGCGCGCGCCGCGCACCTTGATGAAGCCCTGCATCAGGTTTGAGCTGCTCATCAGCATATCCTTGTCGTGTCCGCTATCGGCCATTACGCATATCCATTTGGGGAGGCAATTTCCGCCATATAGGTATAATGGCAGCGTCGAGAAAGTGTCAGCAGAGGTTTTTGGGTTCACTGCCCGATTTGCACCGAAGGCGCAAGAACGTTTTGCGAACGCTTTTGTAAAAACTGTGTCCGTGGGCTGCCTCTTAAAGGCCGGATTGTTCGTCTCATCTGGCAGAGACAGGGGGCGGTATGGCGCATCAGGTGATTCAATGGCGACAGGTGGGCTTCACCGCACTTGTGGTGGTGGCGGCGCATATGGCGCTGGCCCTGCTGTTCATGATTTCGCGGCCCCGTGAAACGCCGTCGCAGGACGCGCCGACCCTTAGTGAGGTGTGGTTTGTGCCGTCGCGCGGGGTGAGGTCGCCCTCCCGCTCAGCTCAGGGAGAACGCCACACGGCATTACCGCCCTATCGTCAACCCTCACGGCCTCCTGACCCTTCCGGGGCTACGCCTTCGGTAGTCGCCAGTGCGGCCCCGCCGTCCGCCAGCGACGATACGGGGCGTGAGACGCTGGGGGCCGCCCTGCGTCACGGTCAGGCCTGTCGCAAGGCGTTGATGAACGGAACCGCCCTGCCGCCCGATTGTCCTGAACGCGGTTATGCCCCTGTGCGGCCTTTGCCGGTCAAACCGGGGCCTCAACCCTATTGGGAGGCGCAGGTCGCCGCCACCGAAGCCGAGCGCCGCTACAGGAGCGAGCCCGGCAATGTCGATTACTGGAAGCGCGTCAATGGCCCCGACTCGCCGCGCTATACGCCGCCCGACCTGCCAGCGCCGGGCGTCTATTCCACGGAAAAGGGGCAGTTTATGCACGATGTCGATGGGCGCACCGATGCCTATTACAAGGCCAAGCGCGAAACCCTGCCTAAGCCTTGAAGCCGTAGTTCAGGGATTGCGGCGCGCGATCCGTTACCGCCGCGCCGGGTCCGTAGGTCAGGCTGGGCTTGCGGTTCTCATTCAGCGTAT
This sequence comes from Asticcacaulis sp. DW145, assembly GCF_037101385.1. Classification (NCBI taxonomy): domain Bacteria; kingdom Pseudomonadati; phylum Pseudomonadota; class Alphaproteobacteria; order Caulobacterales; family Caulobacteraceae; genus Asticcacaulis; species Asticcacaulis sp. DW145. The sequence goes on from NZ_AP029024.1 coordinate 1,113,497, forward strand.
CGGCGACCGCCTTCATCAGACCCTCTGAAATCGTCTTGGCGGCTTCGACAGCGCGCGCATGGCGCTCGGATATGGCGACAAACACCTCGGTCGCCCTGCGCAGGCTGTCCTTATGCGCGGGGCTCAAACCTTGCAGGCGCGACGGGTCGGCCTTCAGGCGGGCGCTTTCCTGCCGATAGAGGGCGGACAGGCTGCGTGTTTCTTCGACCGAGTCGCGGATATCGAGCGGGCGATGGGCTTCCAGCGCTTCGGCTTCGCCGGTCAGGCGTTCGGTGAGGCGTTCGGTCAGAACCAGAAGCTGAGCCGCGTAATCATCGGCGTCGCGGGCGGAAATGCTCATGAGTGCGCCTCCTGAAGGGCAAGAAGTTGTTTCTGAACCTGCGCGGAAATGCCGACACCTCCGGATTTTACCACCTGACCAGCCAGGGCGTCGAGATAGACCGACCGAAAGGCTTCCTCGCCTTCGCCACCACCGAACAGGCCGTCCGTGGACAGGCCTTCGAACATGGGTTTCAGCATCTGGGAAATGACCATGTTTTCAAAGTCTGTACCCACCTTTTTCCCTGTTGGTGGCGAGGCCTTGGACAGGGTGGGGCTGTGTCCGTTCGTTGAGGTTGCGGTGGTATTGAGCGTGTCCATTACATCACCTCGATATCGGCTTGCAGAGCGCCGGACGCCTTGATGGTCTGCAAGATGGAAATCATGTCGCGCGGGCTGACGCCCAGGGCATTGAGACCATTGACCAGATCGGTAAGCGAGGTGGTCTCCTGAAGCTCATAGAGTTTTTTGCCCTTTTCCTCTTCCACGCTCACCGAACTGTCGGGAACGGCAGTCGTCTGGCCCTGCGAGAAGGGAGCGGGCTGACTGACGAAGGGGCGCTCATCGACACGGATGGTCAGGTTCCCCTGAGCGATGGCAACGCGCGAGACGCGGACGTTTTCACCGATGACAATGACGCCGTTGACCTCATCAATGACTACCTTGGCCGGTGTATCTACGGCGACGGGCAGTTGCTCAATGGCGGTGATGAAGCTCATCATGTTCATTTCCGGCCGGTTGCGCACCGATACCACGGTCGGGTTGTCGGCAAAGGCCGTGCCGGGATAGGCCTTGTTCACCGTGTCCGCGATGCGTTTGGCGGTGGTGAAGTCGGGATTTTTCAGCGTCAGGCGCACGATGGGCATGGCGTTGAAGTCGAAACCCGTTTCGCGTTCGATGATGCCGCCTGAGGCGATACGCCCGGCGGTCGGCACGCCCTTGGTGACGGACGAGCCCGACGCCCCGCCGGCAGATACCGACCCCGTCTGGATAGAACCTTGTGCCGCCGCATAGGCTTCGCCGTCGGCCCCCAGCAGGGGGGTGACCAGCAGCGTGCCGCCCAGCAGGCTCTTGGCGTCGCCCATGGCCGAGACGGTCACGTCGATGCGCGCGCCGGGGGCGGCAAAGGGCGGCAGTTCGGCGGTGACCATGACCACGGCGGCATTCTTGGTATTAAGGGTGGCGTCGCGGATATTGACGTCCAGCCGCCCCATCATGCTTTCCATGGTCTGTTTCAGCATGGGGGCGTTGCGCACCGTGTCGCCCGTGCCATTCAGCCCGACGACGAGGCCGTAACCGACCAACTGGTTCTTACGCACCCCTTCGAAATCGACAATGTCCTTGATGCGCGAGGCGGCGCAGGCATTCGACAGACCGAACACCGGCGCACACAGAGTCATAAAGGCGGCGAGGGCGGCAAGAAGGAGGCGCATACGCATGTCCACACAGAGGGCATTAACCATGTTTTCCTGGCTGCTAATTTCATGCCACACAAAAAGCCTTTAAGAGTCAGGGGCGCGGAGGGGGCGTTGTGCGGGCAGGGGAAAAATCTGCCGGGCCGTTAAGGGCTTGGAAACCACGGACAGGCAAATACTCACCGCCTGTACACTCTCAGAAGAGGGTTTCGCGTCTTTTCGCCAGAACGGCCCCGACATGACCATACCACCGCTGAATGGGGCAAGCATGATCAAGATCAACGGACCGGCCGGACCGACCAATGTGGGCGGCGGCAGCGCACCGCGCCGCACGTCTGGCGCCTTTTCGCTGAGCGGATCATCGGAAACCCGGTCGAGTGCGTCCGCCGCCTCGGTGTCTCAGGCTTTATCGTTGGGCGGCATAGATGCGCTTTTGGCCCTGCAGGCCGAGGACGACGTGCTTCACGGGCGTCGCCGCCGTCAGATCAAACGCTCTCAGGACATTCTGGAAGCGCTTGAAGAGCTCAAGCTGGCTTTGCTGGGCGGCACGCTCGACGACGGCGCGCTTTTAACGCTGCAAAAGATGATCGAACTTCAGCGCGAAGAGGTCGAGGATCAGGGGCTGCAAAACGTGCTCAATGAAATCGAAACCCGCGCTTATGTCGAACTGGCCAAGCGGCGGCTGATGTAAATTCCCTTACGGCGCGAAGTCCGCCCCTTGCCGCTGTGTGCGCTGCACCATCGAAACCCCGTTAATGTAAAGAAAACGTGATTGTTCACGGCTGATTCCACGGGTATAAGCCGCGCCATCGGACCCGTGCCGGTACGTCCATATGGGGCCCTGTTCTTGCAGGGAGGGACGCAGCGGCGGGCGACGTCTCAATTCGGGGCGGCGCCAAGGGTGCCGGTGAACAATGTCATGGGGTGTGGTGCAAAGATGAGCGCTGTCGAGCTTTCCAAATCCGATACCGATGCCTATCGTCCCAAGGACGACGAAGAATATATGAATGAGCGTCAGCTCGCCTATTTCCGCAAAAAGCTGATTTCGTGGAAAACGGAAATCTTGGCCGGTTCGAAAGAAACCGTGTCGGTCATGCAGAAGGAAACGGAAAACCACCCCGATCTGGTGGACCGAGCCTCCTCAGAAGCGGACCGTGCGCTCGAACTGCGTACCCGCGACCGCCAGCGCAAACTGATCTCCAAGATCGACGAAGCGATCGCCCGTATCGACGATGGTTCCTACGGCTTCTGCGAAGAAACCGGCGAACCCATTGGTCTGGGGCGGCTTGAGGCGCGCCCGACGGCGACCCTGTCCATCGAAGCACAGGAACGTCATGAACGCTCCGAGCGCGTCCACCGTGATGACTGAATAAAAAAGGCGCTGAAACAGCGCCTTTTTTATTATCCTGTCTGTGTCGGATCGCCCAGATCCGCTTCACTGCTGACCTCCGTTCTGGCGTCAGGCGGCGTGCCTTTGGTCTTGGGAGCCGGCGGCATCTCATCCATGCCATAGGGGTGATCGCTGGCGGCACCGGTCTTGGGGCCATAATCGTTCAGGCCATTCTTTTTGGGTGGTTCGTTGTGCGGCGGCAGGTCGGGCATAGTCGTCTCCTTTGCCCTGAGATTGCCCGCGGCGGTCTAAAGAAGCGATCCGAGTTTTTAACGGCCGGATGAGGTCAGCATCTTCGGCCGTTAGTGTTAAAGTACGCGACGCGTGTCGATTTCCTCATCATAGGACGCCAGGTCTTCGATAGCCCCCAGCACCTCCTCGACCGTGTCCACACTCTTATAGGTGCGGCGGAAGGCTTCCGGCGTAAAGCCCTTACCCACGGTAAAATCGACCAGATCGAAGAAGGGCTGCCAGAAGCCGCCTGAATTGAGGAAGATGATCGGCTTCTTGTGCAGGTCGAGCCGCCGCCACGACAGTAGCTCTATGACCTCTTCCAGCGTACCGACCCCGCCCGGGAGGACGACAAAGGCATCGGCTTCTTCAAACATCATCATCTTGCGCTCATGCATGGACTGCACGACGATGGTTTCGACCTCGTCCAGCAGGCGCTCCTTGGTGCGTAGGAATTGCGGCATGATGCCCAGCACCTTGCCGCCCGCTTCATAGGCCCCGCGCGCCGCTTCACCCATCAGGCCGACGCCGCCCCCGCCATAGACCAGACGCAGATTCCCCGCCGCCAGTATGCCGCCCAGTTGCCGGGCTTCGTCCTTATAGCGCTGATCCACGGCGTCCGACGATCCGCAATAGATGCACACCGACACTATGGGGCGATGTGCGGCGGCAGAAACGGAATCGGGCATTGGAAATCCTCGGAACTATGGCGATGGACGGACTTGATTACCGCCCGTGACAAAAGATATGGTCAGTCGCGTAAACAAATGAATGTCGTCGTAAATTAAAGGGCTTTGCCGCGAGCGCGCAACGCTTTTCAGCGACGACATACGTGTTCTGTGTATGGGATTTGTCAGGCCCTGATAAGCCTGTTGAAAGGTTTCGGCGTTCCGATGGGGTTCAGGCTGAGCAATGTGGCACTCTGCGCCGCTTCAGTAGTGGTGCTGACGGGTTGCGGCGAGAAAGCCCCGGAAAAGGTCGAGGTGGCCGACTATGTCGCCACCAATCGTGGGTATGTGAGATCGCCGGAAGTGACCTCGGTGGCCGTTACCGCCGCGGGTGAGTTGCTGGTGACCGGATCGGCCCTGCCCGAGGCGCGTGTCCGCCTGACGGCTCCCGCTGGCCAGGCCTATGGGGTGACCGCAGGCGCTGACGGTCGCTTTCAGGCCAGCCTGCCGCAGATGTCCGGCGGCAGCTTCTATGATCTGGCCATGGAAACCGAGGGGCGACTGATGCGCGCCGAAGGCCGTCTCTTCGTGCCTCCGGCCTCTGATATCGGGGCGCCGCCGCGATCTGTGCTGCTGCGACCGGGTGCCTCGGCCCTGCCTCTGTGGCCGCAGGCGAGCCTGCTGGCGGTGGTCGATTATGACGCCGGTGGGGCGATGGCGGTATCAGGACGTACCGATCCCGGTCTGACGGTCGATGTGGAAATCGACGGTCAGCCCGCCCTTGAGGTGCGCTCGGGCGAAAATGGCGTCTATACGGCGGCCCTTCCGGTCAGAGGCGGTCTGCGCAATGGTACAGTGACCATCGGCGTCCATTCGCGCGACCGCTTCGAAACCCGCCAGATCAGCCTGCGCCACCCGACCTCCGAAGGTGCCGTCCTGACGGCCGGCGCGTGGTATGTGGACTGGGCCATCAGCGGCGGCGGGCTCCAGACCACGGTCGTGTTCTGAGCCTGATCGCAAGCGCCTCACAGCCTTTTGCACTGCATCAATGACGACATATTTGTAACGCAGTTGCGCAAACTGTGATGCGGATAACTCAAATATGTGGGCTGCGGCCTCTTAACAGGATTAAAGTTTGCACTATCTTGAAGTCAGGCGAAAACTGTCGGAGCATTCTGTCCGTAGAGTTTTCACCCGGTATGAGTCTCAAAAGACGAGGAGCGGTGCGTCCGTTTTTCGCCAAGTTAAAGAGGACAGGTTTGACGTTTGGTCCAGCCCTGCTGCGCTTTCCGACATCGGCAAATTTGCCGGTTGAGGCGGTGCGCGCCCCGAAGGCCCCGGTCACCGATGTGGACAAACCGGCGAATGCGCCGTTTGCCGTTATCGACGCCAAGCCCAAGGCTGCGAAACCCTCTCTTTATCGCGTGTTAATTCTCAACGACGACTATACCCCTATGGAATTCGTCGTGTACGTGCTGGAGCGATTCTTCAACAAGTCGCGCGAGGACGCCACCCGTATCATGCTCCACGTCCACCAGACGGGCGTCGGCGTTTGCGGGGTCTATACCTATGAGGTCGCGGAAACCAAGGTCGCCCAGGTGGTGGACATGGCCCGTCGGCATCAGCACCCTCTCCAGTGCACCATGGAGAAAGACTGAATCTGATGCCGACACTCTACCCAGAATGCCGACACCAACACCCTCTCCAGTGTACGATGGAGAAGGACTGAGGATCGCTTGAACCCGACTTTCAGCCCCCGTTCATCGAGGAGAGACCAGACTACCCTGTACCCGCTTTTTTGCTCCAAGGAGAGGCCGACATGCCATCGTTTTCAAGCGCTCTCGAAGAAACCCTGCATCGCGCGGTGGGTCATGCGAACACCCATCACCATGAGTACGCGACCCTGGAGCACCTTCTGCTGGCCCTCGTCGATGACGTGGATGCCGCAGGCGTCATGACGGCGTGTAATGTCGATCTGACCAAGCTCAGGACCGCATTGACGGCCTATATTGAAACCGACCTAAAATCGCTGGTCGTTCCCCACTCGGAGGAAGCCAAGCCCACAGCCGGCTTCCAGCGCGTCATTCAGCGCGCGGTAATCCATGTGCAGTCTTCGGGCCGGGACGAAGTAACCGGCGCCAATGTGCTGGTGGCTATCTTTTCTGAGCGCGAATCCCATGCCGCCTTCTTCCTGCAGGAGCAGGAGATGACGCGCTATGACGCGGTCAACTATATTGCCCACGGCATCGCCAAGAAGCCGGGTGCGTCCGAGCCGCGGCCGGTGCGCGGTTCCTCCGAAGACGGCGCGACCTCTTCCGAAGAAAAGTCGGGCAAGGCCGCTTCCACGGATGCGTTGGCGGCCTATTGCGTTGATCTCAATGAGAAATCGCGCCACGGCAAGGTCGATCCGCTGATCGGGCGTTCGGCCGAGGTTGAGCGCGCCATTCAGATCCTGTGCCGCCGCACCAAGAACAATCCGCTGCTGGTGGGTGATCCGGGCGTCGGCAAGACCGCTATAGCCGAAGGTCTGGCCAAGAAGATCGTCGAAGGCGAGGTGCCGGAAGTGCTCGCCGGGGCGACCATCTATTCGCTCGATATGGGCACGCTTCTGGCCGGGACCCGCTACCGCGGCGATTTTGAAGAGCGCGTCAAGCAGGTGGTCAAGGAACTGGAGGCGCATCCCAATGCCATACTGTTCATCGACGAAATCCACACCGTCATCGGTGCCGGCGCGACGTCGGGCGGGGCCATGGATGCCTCCAACCTCTTGAAGCCGGCGCTGGCGTCGGGTGCCCTGCGCTGCATGGGTTCGACCACCTATAAGGAATATCGTCAGCACTTCGAGAAGGATCGGGCACTGGTCCGTCGCTTCCAGAAGATCGACGTGACCGAGCCGTCGCTTGATGACACGGTGAAGATTCTGAAGGGCCTCAAGCCTTACTACGAGACCTTCCACAATCTGAAATATACCGATGCCGCTATCAAGACGGCGGTGGAACTGTCGGCGCGCTACATCACCGACCGCAAGCTGCCGGACAAGGCGATCGACGTGATCGACGAAGCCGGGGCCTTGCAGGTGATCCTGCCCGAAGGCAAGCGCAAGAAGGTCATCGGGCCGAAGGAGATCGAAACGGTGATCGCCAAGATCGCCCGCATTCCGTCGAAGTCGGTCTCCAAGACCGATACGGAGGCGCTGCGTGACCTGACCAACGATCTGCAAAGGGTCGTCTTCGGTCAGGACGAAGCCATCGAACAGCTTTCGGCGGCAATGAAGCTCGCCCGTGCAGGTCTGCGCGATTCCAACAAGCCCATCGGCTCTTATCTTTTCTCCGGTCCGACCGGCGTCGGCAAGACCGAGGTGGCCAAGCAGTTGTCGCAAACGCTCGGCATCGAGCTGCTGCGCTTCGACATGTCGGAATATATGGAGCGTCACACCGTGTCGCGGCTGATCGGGGCCCCACCGGGCTATGTCGGCCACGATCAGGGCGGCCTCCTTACTGATGCTGTGGATCAGACGCCGCACGCTATCGTCCTGCTCGACGAAATCGAGAAGGCGCACCCGGATATCTACAACATCCTGCTGCAGGTGATGGATAACGGGACGCTGACCGATGCGGTGGGCAAGAAAGTCGATTTCCGCAATGTGGTGCTGATCATGACCACCAATGCAGGCGCTTCGGACAATCAGAAGAACTCGATTGGCTTTGGACGCGAGAAGGTGTCGGGTGAGGACGAGGTGGCGATCAAGCGCCTGTTCACGCCGGAATTCCGCAACCGTCTGGATGCCATCGTCACCTTCCGTCAGCTTAAGCCGGAGGTCATCGGGCAGGTCGTGCAGAAGTTTATCCTTCAGCTCGAAATGCAGCTGGCCGACCGTAACATCACGATCGAGCTGTCGCCGGATGCCGAAAAATGGCTGGCGGAGAACGGCTATGATGAACTTTATGGCGCGCGTCCGCTGGCGCGGGTCATTCAGGAGAACATCAAGAAGCCGCTGGCGGACGAGATCCTGTTCGGCAAGCTGGTGCGCGGCGGGCATATTCTGGTCAAGCTGGCCGAAGGCAAGATCGCCTTCGACATTACGCCGGCCAAAGACAAGAATGCCTCACGCGCCGAAGCTGTGGACTAAGCCTGTAACTTACGGGGTGTGGGGTCCGTGACCCCACATCACTGAATCCCAAAGAAAAACCCTCCGGATTGCTCCGGAGGGTTTTTTGTTACAGTGATGAGGTCCGAACTCTAGGGTGCGTAGGGTTCCGGGGCCAGAACGCTGGCGCCTTGCTCGCGTAGGCGGGCGTCGCGGGCTTCCTTCATGATCATCTGGGCGCGTGGATCGCTGGCGGCCCAGCCGAGGAAGGACAGCGCTTCGAAGCCCTTGGCGCTTGCCTCGACGCCCTTACCGAACATGGCGAAGGGCGACTTGTTATTGGGGTAGTTGACCAGCTTCACCTTCACGTCGTCACCGATCTTGGCCAGTTGCTTGGCCTTGGCCACGGCGGCGTAGAATCCGCCGGTTTCATCAACCAGCCCCAGTTGCTTGGCCTGAGCCCCCGTCCACACACGGCCCTTGGCGATTTCACGCACGCGTTCGGGGGCCAGCTTGCGGCCTTCGGCGACGTGACCGATAAAGGCGTTATAGATGGTGTCCATCCAGTTGGAGATGGCCTGGGTTTGCTTTTCGGTGAAGGGCTTGCCGGCCGAATAGGCCCCAGCATAGTCCGACCCCACGCCGATCTGACGGAAATCGACACCGAAGCGCGAAGCCGCTTCGCCAATGGCCATCTTGCCGCCATAGACACCGATCGAGCCGGTGAGGGTGGTCGGGTTGGCGACGATGGCATTGGCCCCCGCCGAGATCCAGTACCCGCCCGAAGCCGCGTAATCCCCCATCGACACCACGACCGGCTTGCCTGACTTTTTGGCGTAGGCCATGGCGCGCGCAATCTGTTCAGAGGCGGTGTCCGATCCGCCGGGCGAGGAGACACGGAAGACGATGGCCTTGACCTTGTCATTATCGACGGCGTCGTAGAAGGCCTCAGCCACATCGTCGGACAGCATCTGCGCTTCGCTGCCAAAGCCGCTGCCAGACCCCTTACCGGTCATGATCGGGCCTTCGCCATTGATGACGGCGATGGTCTGGCTGCCGGTCGATACGGTCGTGGCCGCATAGGACTCGATGTCCATCAGTTGCGTATCCGCCCCACCCTTGGCCTTTGCGGCTTCTTCGATCTCCTCGACCTGACCCAGATTGGTGATCAGGCCCAGTTCCTTGGCTTTTTCGGCGCTATACGGACCGGCTTCGAGAATGGTCTTCAGCTTGACGGCATCCAGCTTGGCGTCCTTGCGGTCGATCGCGGCATCGCTGATCAGCGAGTCATAGACCGATCCCATCCAGGAAAGGGTGGCTTCGCGGTGCGCCGGCGTGAAGTCGCTTTGCAGGTAGGGGTTGACAGCGTTTTTGTACTCATAGCGCTGCTGGAATTGCGGCGTGATGCCGTACTTATCAAAGGCGCGCTTGAGGAACATTTCCTCGGTGGCAATGCCGGTCACCTGAAAAGACGAGCGGGGCTGCATCCAGAACTCGGTCGCCGCTGTGCCTACCGTGTAGGAGGCCAGCACCATGGTCGAAGGATAAAGACCCTGAGAGTGGGCATAGACCGGCTTGTTCTTGCTGCGCACATAACGCACGGCCGTACGGATTTCCTGCGCGGCAGCGGGCATCAGTCCGCCTTCGGGCAGACGGATCAGCACCGACTTGACCTTGCTGTCGTCGGCCGCGTGATAGAGCGAGGTGACGATGTCCATGGTGGACAGGGGACGCCCCGTAATGAAGGCGAACGGATCGGCTCGCGACTGATCCGTCAGGCCTTCGCGCAGATCAACCACCAGTGTGATGGCCGACGGTGTGGTGGGCTTGGACGCGGCCGCGATCATGGTGATGAGCAGAAAGGGCACGCCGACGAAGAACAGCACAAAGGCGGCGAATACGGCGGCTACCGTAATGAAAAACTGTTTCATGTGACGAACGTCATCCCCGAATTGGGTGCAGCTATATCAAAAATGCGCCGGAACCACGATGGGCGACGCACGCGCACTCAGGCGCGTACCATAGCGCGCCTTACGATAAGGTCAAATGAAGACCGTGTAATAAGACGGGCCGCCCTTAGTCAGAATTTGGTGCGGCCCGCTGCGGGCTCACGGTCATGCTGATATTTCGGGTCGCCGTGGCAATGCGGGCAGGAGACACCTGGCGCAAATAGCGGGCTTTGCTGATCCTCGGCGGTCAGGGCGTGGTCGCAATAAAGGCAGAGCACGGCGGTTTGCGACGGATTCAGGTGATGATCGACGGCGATACGCTCATCGAAGACGAAACATTCGCCGTCCCATAGAGACTCTTCGGCGGGAACGTCTTCGAAATACTGCAAGATGCCACCCTTAAGGTGATACACCTCATCAAAGCCGTTCTCCATCATCCAGGCCGTGTACTTCTCGCAGCGGATGCCACCGGTGCAGAATGTGGCGATCTTTTTGCCTTTAAGCTGATCGGCGTGCTGGCGCGTCCATTCGGGCAGGAATTTGAAGGTCGGGATTTTCGGATCAATGGCCCCCCTGAACGTGCCGAGGTTTACCTCGTAATCATTGCGCGTATCGAGGATCACCACGTCGTTGCGGCGGATCAGGTCGTTCCAGTCCTTAGGCTCGACATAGTGGCCGCGGTGGCTGAGGTTGACCGGTTCTCCCAGCGAAATCGTCTCTTTCTTCAGGCGCACCCGCACCTTGCCAAAGGGCTGGGTGTCGGCATAGGACTCCTTCCATACAATCGGCTCGCCGATCAGTTCGCTCTGAAGATAGGTCAGGAAGCGATCTATGGCTTCGCGCGTGCCGGCCATGGTCGAGTTGACGCCTTCGGAGGTGATCAGCAGTGATCCCTTGATGCCGAGCCCTTTCAACCGGTCGAGCAGCGGGGCCTGATGCGCCTCGAAATCGGGAAAGTCAAAGAAATGATAGAAGGCGGCGATGACGTAGGGCTGTGACATGCGGCGGGAGCTATCACAAAGCCTTCGTTCACGAAAGGGGGCGGGATGTCACCTCTTCACGGATAAAGGGAAGAATGTAAGTCGTGGCGATGCCTAGAGGGTCGGCTTGAAACATCATGTGCGGTAACGACAGGTCAACGACACGGATATTGTCCTCCTTAGGAAAATGTCGCGGTAACCACGGCGGCAACAGGCGATCTTTCGAAGCATTCAGGCAGAGCACAGGGCCGTTGAATGAGGCTAATGCCTCCCTCATATCGCAAGTCAGAACGCTGATCACACGGGCCAGCAAGGTGCGGCGATCAAGCCCACAGGTTTTATCAAAGATGCGATTTGCCCACGCGGCATGGCCACCGTTGAAAAGCATCAGCCGAATTTGCCAGCGTCGCAAAGGGATAAACCGCGCCAGGGGCACAAGCGGCGAGGCTGCGCGGCCCAGAAACCCGAAAGGGGAAGCGGCAAAGGTCGCGCCAAGGATCAGCTTTATCGGCGGGTGCGTTGCCTGTGTAGCCAGCCAGACCGCCAGCGGCCCCCCAAATGACTCTCCCAATAAGACATAGTCCCGGTCTGTCGGTAATTGAGGCAATAAAAGTTGACCGAGTGCCGCGTAGGACTGTTCACCCGTCTCTGGATAGGGAAAACAGCGCACGTCACATTCTTTTTCCAGAGCTGTTGTCAGTTCGCTGAAAAACAAGGCGGTGCCGTCGGTTCCAGGCAGTAGAATAACCAATGGCCGCGGCATTGTCTGAAATCCAGAGAAGTTGGGGAAAATTTCAACGGGGGGATTGCATGTCACAAAAGCTTGGGTTAGTGAAGCGCCCTCTCGCCGAGACAGGCGAGGCCGGCAAGTCTTTTGAGACTTTCTTAGGACCTGCTGGGGAATGGTGTAATGGTAACACTCCGGTTTTTGGTACCGTCATTCTAGGTTCGAGTCCTAGTTCCCCAGCCAATTTTCTTTTCCTGCATCATCATACCAATCGCCCAAATTTGGGTGGTGTTGCATGGTAGTGTTTTCAGAAGCGAATCAAACGGCTTTCGGAAATTTGCTGAAAGTTGAGCGTCCTTCCAGGTGCAGTTCGATAGTACGAAATTTAGCAGCCTTTTTCGCGATGCGCCCTCGTGCTTTTGGAAGATTTCCTCCTCGTCTCGGGCGAGTATAAGCAGATCCACACCCTCATTCATGTAGGCCTCGCTGGCTTCCTGATACCGTCGCAGTTCGTCGTGGCGTCGCCGCATCTCATCCTGCCATTGGCTCGACGCACGTTTGTAGTATTCGGCACTTATCTTCCCATCGAGCTTGTCTGTGTAGACGGCCTCGATACGCTTACCTAAGTGGTCGATCTCCCCAGTCAGTCGTGTGACGGCCAGTTCATGTTCTTCGCGCTCGGTGGCGAAGCTGCTCCTTAAAGCTCTGACAATCAGGTCATAGATGCCGGAAGCGGATTTCAGTCGCGACAGGATGGCGGCAAATTGTTCAGCCATGACCTCCTCTCGACCATAGAGGCCTCGAGCAGGAGGAGGCCCGGTCGATGGCAGCCTGGGTCACGCCAATGGCGGATTTGGTCTTCGGCGGCGAATCGCTAACAGAGGGGATACAGCGAAGATGGGATTGGCTCAGCCATCTGTGGGATGGTTGAGGACGCGAAGGTCTGACCGCGATCTGCAGGCGATCGCGGCGAAGGCTGTAAACGTTCGTATTCTCTGGAGGGTTAAAGATCGCCAACGAATAGACAGCACCGGCCGGGAGGCCGATGCTGTGCTGTGATTGTCCTTCGACGATCAGGAGGCTTTGAGATTACCGGTGGCGGGCCTCGTACAGCGCGACCGCGTCAGCGCCGCCTGGAAACTGAAGCCGGTCTGATGGGTCGTGAACTGCGGCCCAGATGACCGAAATGGGGGATTTATCGCAATTTGGCGGCCGGTCTGACGCGTGGGGCTTTACGTCGTCCCCGATTCCACACCAACGGTCCAGGAGTCTTGGGCTGTTACGATTTCGCAATTTCCGAATTTGTTTTAAATGAGGAGATTGCCGTTAACGCGGTCGGATCGATCGATTGTTCATCGGATCAGAGACCGCCTCGGCTTAATATTGACTAACTGCGGCCGGGTAAGAAAATTGTAGTTTAAACCCCAAAAGAATTAGATATTCTTGTATGTTTTTGTATCACAGGTTGAAATTTCAAAACACGACTGAGGATTTCTCTGAAACTATTTCCTTAAAATTCGATCCTGACTACAACTTTTAGAAAAAAACATCGATGAACAGGCATCCGATCATGTCCGAAAAGGCAAACGGTTCCTCAACTATTTGTAGATTTGGCACAACGTGCTGACGACGTCTCTAGCTGCGGGATCGCTGAGAGTATAGTAAATGGTTTGGCCGGCTCGGCGCGTGGCCACCAGATTTTCCGCCCGCATCTTGGCCAGGTGCTGTGAGGTGCCCGCGATGGACTGCCCCAGATGATCCGCCAGGTCGGAGACGCTGGCTTCCCCCTCAAACAGCCGGCACAGGATCATCAGGCGATGTTCGCTGGCCAGTAGTTTGAGCATCCGCGTCGCCCGCTGCACATTCGGCTTCAGGTTTTGCAGGTCCTGCGTGGTGACAGTCATGACTTAACTCGCTCTTTAAGGTCGTCCTTGAAGACAACATAGATGGCCGGAATAACCAGTACGGTCAGAAGCGTCGAGGACAAAAGCCCGAACAGCAGCGAGATGGCCAGCCCCTGAAAGATGGGGTCAAACAGGATAACGCTGGCCCCGATCATGGCCGCCAGCGCTGTCAGTAGGATGGGCTTGAAGCGCGTGGCCCCGGCCTTCAGCAGCACCTCACGCAGAGGGCGTTTGTGACCGTCAGCTTCGTTTTCGGCATGGCGGATGAAATCGACCAGCAGGATCGAATTGCGCACGATAATCCCGGCCAGAGCGATAAACCCGATCATCGAGGTGGCGGAAAACGGCGCGCCAAACAACAGGTGCCCGATGACAATGCCGATCAGCGTCAGGGGCACCGGCGTCAGTATGACCAGCGGCAGGCGGAAGTTTTTGAATTGCGCCACCACCAGAATATAGATGCCCAGAAGTGCCACCCCAAAGGCCGCGCCCATGTCACGGAACGTGACCCAGGTGATCTCCCATTCGCCGTCCCACAACACGGTGGGACGGGTTTCGTCTTCGGGTTGACCATTGAGGCGGATCACCGGCTTCGGCAGGTTCCCCCAATCGGCGGCAGTTATGGCGTCATTGACGGCACCGAGGCCATAGATAGGCGCCTCATAACGCCCGGCCAGCTCCGCCATGATCATGTCGGCATCGCGTCCGTCGCGGCGGAAATAGGCGGTCGAGCCCTGTCCGCGTTCAAACGCGGCGATCTCGTTTAGCGCCACCAGTCGTCCGCCGGAGGTGGCCACGGGCATGGACTCAAGTGTTTCGCTGACATAGCGCGCATTCTGAGGTAGGCGGAGCGCGATCTCCAGCGGTTCGCGGCCTTCGCCGCTGCGCCCGGCCTGCTGCGCGTAGCCCAGAACCTGCCCGTTCATCAGCGTATTGACCGAGGCATAGAGTTCGCCTTCCGACACTCTGAGGCTTTCCAGACGGGCACGATCAGGTGCGACGTTGAGAGTCGGGCGCGGCAGACCGTAGGAATCGTCCACATCGACGATGAAGTCGATGTCCTTGAAGATGGCCTTGACCTTTTCGGCCACGGCGCGCCGCGTGGCGGCATCCGGCCCGTAGATTTCGGCCAGCAGGGTGGCCATGACCGGCGGTCCCGGCGGCGCCTCGACCACCTTCAACACACCACCCGCAGGCAGGGTCACTGCCTTCAGCCTTTGGCGCAGGTCCAGTGCAATGGCATGGCTGGCGCGCGAGCGCTCGCCCTTGGGAGCCAGCAACACATTGAGATCGCCCTGTTCCGGGCGCCTACGCAGATAGTAGTGACGCACCAGCCCGTTGAAGTTGAACGGCGTGGCGGTACCGGCATAGGCGTCGATGGCTTTAACCTCTTTCAGACCGGCGCTCACCCGCGCGGCCTCGGCCAGCACGCGCTGCGTCATCTCCAGCGACGTGCCTTCGGGCAGGTCGGCAATGACCTGAAGCTCCGACTTGTTGTCGAAGGGCAGTAATTTGACCGTCACCACCTTGAAGCCGAACAGGCTCATCGACACGAGCGTGGCGGCCCCAACCAGCAACAGGAAAGTCCAGGCCGTCTTTTTCGTGGCGATGACCTTCGACGCCACACGGCGATAGAGGAGGCCGATAAAACCTTCGTGGTCGTGCGATTGGCCGTCGCTCAGCGTCTTGCGCGCAAAGCGGATCATCAGCCACGGCGCGAGGATCACCGCGACAAAGAACGAAAAGACCATAGCCGCCGAGGCATTGACCGGGATGGGGGCCATGTAGGGCCCCATCAGACCGGAGACAAAAAGCATGGGCAGCAGCGCCGCCACCACGGTCAGGGTGGCGACAATGGTCGGGTTACCGACTTCTGCCACGGCTTCGATGGTGGCCTGAGCGCGGCTTCGGCCATCGTTCATACCCCAGTGCCTTGCGGTGTTTTCGATCATCACGATGGCATCATCGACCAGAATGCCGATGGAGAAGATCAGCGCGAACAGGCTGACTCTGTTGATGGTGAAGCCCATCAGGTTCGAGGCGAACAGCGTTAAAAGGATGGTGGTCGGGATCACCACGGCGGTCACCGCGGCTTCGCGCCAGCCGATGGCAAATCCGATCAGCACGACGATCGAAGCCGTGGCCATCCCCAGATGGAACAGCAGCTCATTGGCCTTTTCATTGGCCGTTTCGCCGTAGTCGCGCGTAATCGACACCTCAACCCCCGACGGGATCAGCGTGCCTTTGAGCGCCTCAAGCCGTTTGTGGATGGCCTCGGAGACGATGACCGCATTGGCCCCCTGACGCTTGGCGATGGCCAATGACACGGCAGGCGCGGCCTCAATACCGTGCGCCGTCTGGCGATAGCGGGTCACCCGCGCCTGATCCTCGCGCGGAGCCTGCACGATAGTGGTGACGTCGCGCACCAAAACCGGCTGGCCGCTGACCGAGGTCACGGTGATCTGCCCCACGTCGAAGACGCTGCTGAGTGAGCGCCCGGCCTTGAGGTCGAGCGTCTGGCCATGATCGCGCACCGGGCCTGCGGGCAGGGTCTGGTTGGCCGCTGAAATCGCCTGAGTGAGCGCCGTCAGGGACACGCCGTGCAGGCTCATGCGCGCCGGGTCCGGCTCGATGCGGATTTCTTCCGGGCGGCCACCGGTGAGGAAGGTCAGGCCGACATTGTCCACCTTCGCCAGCTCGCTGCGCAGTTTGAGCGCCAGTCCGTACAGCGCCACATCATCGATACGCGCTCCGGCAGCGCGGGTGGGCGACAGGGTAATGATCATCGACGGCACGTCATTGATGCCGCGCGTCGAAATGAGCGGTTCGGGGATGCCGTTTGGGATCTTATCGGCATTGGCGCGCAGTTTTTCATGGATGCGCACGGCGGCGGAGTCGGGATCCGTGCCCACCTTGAAGCGCGCCGTCACCATCACCGCGTCGTCTTCGATAAAGCTATAGACGTGATCGACGCCGTTGATGCTTTTAACGATCGTTTCCAGAGGTCTGGCGATCAGTTCCTTGGCGTCACTAACCTTCAGCCCGGCCGCCGCCACCTGAATATCGACCATGGGCACCGAAATCTGCGGCTCCTCCTCGCGCGGGATGGACATGACCGCCATCAGGCCGACAAACACGGCCACCAGCAGGGCCAGAGGCGTGAGGGGTGAGTTCAGCGTCGCCCTGGTCAGGCGGCCCGACAGTCCTAACTTGGCGTCGCTCATTTCGCCGCTCCATAGGGGGCCAGTGTGTCCCCGTCCTTAAGCCCGCTGAGGATTTCCACCTGTCCCGCTGAAAGCGGCGCGGTCTGCACCGGTATCTCGCTGAAGGTGCGGTCAGGGGCGACCAGACGCACATAGTCGAGGCCGTAGCGAGTGGCGACATAGGCGGCCGGCACCTGAATGCCCCGACGTTTGCCGAGGCTGAGCGAGGTAATTACGCGCTCACCCACCAGCACCTGATCCAGCCCCGCCGGAGTGACATCGGCAATGACCTGCCCTTTATCGACCGCCGGATAGATCTGGCTGAGCGTGCCCGAAGCGGTCAGGGCATTAGCTTCCAGTTGCACACTTTGCCCCACGCTGAGCGCGCGCGCCTGCGGTTCGGGCAGTTGCAGGCGCACGACGCGTGGCCCGGCGGTTACCGTCGCCACCGACTGACCGGCCATAACCACGGCCCCGGCAGGGACATCGGCCTTCACGACCACTCCAGAGGCCGGGGCGCGAATAACGCCCTGACCGGCCAGTTCACCCGCCGCTGCACGCTGCGCCTGCGCCGCGTTCCAGGCCGATTCCGCCTGCTCCAGCCGCGCCTTGGCGTAGACGCCCTTGTCATACAGCGTCCTGATGCGTTTGTAGTCGGCCTCCGCCTGAAGCGCGGTCGCCGTGTAGGCGCTGGCTTCGAAATTCAGCCTCTGGTCCTTGACCACGCCAATGACCTGTCCCTTGGCGACGGTGTCGCCTTCGCGCACATTCAGGGTGATAAGCACGCCGGGAATCCGCGCTACGGCCTCGCCCATATCGCGCGTCGTCAGCGTAGCCGACAGGCGCTTGATATCGTCGATGTCGGTCGTGGCGACGCTAAGCAGGTCGCCTGCGGCCTTCTCTGGTGCGGGCTCTGATGCTCGTTCGCTGGTTGTGGCCTCGGAGTGGTTCTCCGAACAGGCCAATAGACCGGTCAGAGCAAGCGCGGACAGAATAAGGGTTAGGGACGAAGCGGCGGCGCGGCGCATAGTGACTCTCCGGTCATGTCTCTTTTATGGGCTTAGCGGACGGTCGGCAGGCCGGCGGCCTTCCAGGCATTGATGCCGCCCTGAAGGTGATGATCGACGCTTTCGCCGAAGTCACGGCAGGCCTTGACGCCCTGCGCTGAACGCCCACCCGCCAGACACTGCATGACCACGGTACGTTCACCGGCTCCGGCGGTGACGGTCTTCAGAGCGTCCTTGCTGAGGCTCGACAGAGGCAGGTTGATAGCCTCTTTTATGTGCTCGGACGTAAACTCAGACGGTTCGCGCACGTCTATCAGCAGGATTTTTTTGGTCTGGAGCCCTTTGTGTACCTCGGCCGGGGTCAGGTTAGTGATGGGGGTTTGCGGTTTAAACAGTCCGAACATGGGGGCCTCAAAAAAAGCGCTTGAAGTTTCGATATAGCGTAGTTAAGATAATATGCAATTAAACGCAAGTCCACTGTTTTTAATGGGCCTCCGCGGGAGTGGGCGGGCGGTAAACCGGGTGGACACCAGGGAGGTCAGTCATGGCCAATACAGGTCAAAAGCCGCGCATCGTGGTTCTGGGTGCGGGGTTGGGCGGTACGATTGCTGCCTTTGAGATCAAGGAAGCGGTCGGCAACAAGGCCGATGTCACCGTCGTCAATAAGGGTGACACATTCCATTTTGTACCGTCAAACCCGTGGGTCACCGTCAAATGGCGCACGCGCGAAGCCATTGAAGTCAATCTGACTCACATCTTCCGGCGCAAGGGCATCGAATTCTTTACCTGCGGGGCAAAGGCCATCCATCCCAAAGATAACAAGGTCACCCTTTCGACGGAAATGGAGCTGTTTTACGACTATCTGGTCATTGCGACAGGACCGGAACTGGCGTTTGACGAAATCGAAGGTTTTGGTCCGGAGCATTTCACCCAATCGGTCTGTCACGTCGATCACGCCTTGGCCGCGTCAGATGTGTTTGAGGCCTTTGTCAGGGACCCGAAGCCCATAGTGGTCGGAGCGGTGCAGGGGGCCTCGTGCTTCGGGCCCGCCTATGAGTTTGCTCTCATCCTTGATACCGAACTGCGCAAACGCAAGGTGCGCGATAAGGTGCCAATGACCTTTGTGACCTCCGAACCCTATGTTGGGCATCTGGGACTGGATGGTGTGGGGGACACCAAGGGTCTGCTGGAAAGTGAACTGCGCCAGCGCCACATCAAATGGATCACCAATGCCAGGGTCGAAAAGGTCGAGGCCGGCCTGGTGCATGTCGAAGAGGTCAATGAAGATGGCTCGACAAAGGGGCATCATCAGTTGCCCTTCGGTTTTTCGATGATGCTGCCGGCTTTCAGGGGTGTTGAGGCCGTGCGCGGGCACGAAGGCCTGACCAACCCGCGCGGGTTTATTCTCGTGGACAAGCATCAGCGCAATCCGACCTATCCTAACATATTTGCACTGGGCGTCTGCGTGGCCATTGCGCCGACGGGTGCCTGTGGGTGTGCCCAAGACCGGCTTCATGATCGAGTCCATGGTCACGGCCATCGCGCACAACTTCAAACTAATACTGGCGGGCAAGGCCCCGACGCACGAAGCGACGTGGAATGCCATCTGTCTGGCCGACTTCGGCGATGGCGGCGTGGCCTTTTTTGCTCAGCCGCAGATTCCACCGCGCAACATCAACTGGTCGGCATCCGGCAAGTGGGTGCATCTCGCCAAGGTGGGCTTTGAAAAATACTTCATCGGCAAGGTGAAGTCCGGCAAGTCCGAACCCTTCTATGAAAAGCTCGCGCTCGATTTGATCGGCGCCCACAAAATCAAACCCTGAGGAGAAATCGCATGTCTCTGGATCGTCTCGTTCTGGCCTTTGCCGGAACCGTCGTGCTGGTGTCGGTCGCGCTGGCGCATTTTGCCCACCCGAACTGGGTGTGGCTGACCGTCTTTGCCGGGGCCAATATGATTCAAGTCAGTTTCACCGGCTTTTGTCCGGCGGCCATGGTGTTCAAGGCGCTGGGCGCCAAGCCGGGGGGGTGCTTCAAATGAGTAAGTCCTATCCTGAAATCACCACACGTCTGTCGGCTAATATCAAGACGCTGCGCAAGGATATTCCGGAAACCATGGCGGGCTTTTCGGCGCTGGCGAAGGCCGCCACCGCCGAGGGCGCGCTGGACAAGAAGATGAAAGAGTTCATTGCACTGGCCATTGGGGTTGCGACCCGCTGCGACGGCTGCATAGGCTATCACACCGAGGCACTGGTGCGACTGGGCGCGACGAAACAGGAGGTCGAAGAGGTGCTCGGCATGGCTATCTACATGGGTGGAGGGCCTTCGCTGATGTATGCCGCTGATGCGATACTGGCCTTTGAGCAGTATTCAGTCCTACCCTAATCAGTCAGATCTGTGCCAGTGCTCAGTCTCAAGCGGCACCTTTCGCGAGAGGGGAAGGGGCAGTGCTGACTTTCTCACCGCCAGCTCTGTTGCCTAACGATGAATAGCCTACAGCGTCTTCGGGTACAGTCGTTTTTACAAGAGGCATGCCGGCCTCAGTCGCGCGGGGGACCGAGAAGAAGACGCAGGCGCGGCACGGCTCCTCTTTCGTTTTTCACGGCTTTGAACAAGCGGCCCCAGCCCGCAAAAGCAATGACGAACGGGTTGCGGCTATCAATGGGCGCGGTCAGGCCGAAGCGGAGCGGTTCATTGCCCTCTTCGCTCGCAAAGGTGCCGAACAGCCGGTCAAACACAATCAGCACACCGCCGAAATTCTTGTCCAGACAGGATGCATTGGACGCATGGTGGATGCGGTGATGGGTGGGCGTGTTCAGTACGTATTCCAGCGGACCCCAGCGCGGCGACAGTTCGGTGTGCAGGAAAAACTGATATAGCAGGTTCAGCGCCAGAAGTGTGGCCACCACCATCGGCGGACACCCGATCAGAACCAGAGGCAAGAACACCAGCCATTCTCCGGAAAAGACCCCTGTCCACGGCAGACGCATGGCCGAAGGCAGGATGAAATGGCTGGCGGAATGGTGAACGCCGTGAGAGGCCCACATCCACCAGACCCTATGACCCAGCCGATGCATCCAGTAATAGCAGAACTCCACCCCGACAAAGCCCGCCACCCACGTCCAGGCTGAGGTGATATCCCAATGCCAGGGGGCCAGCTCGCTGACCACTGACATAACAAGCGCAATCAACACACGGTTGACCGATCGGGTCAGGATATTGCCTACCCCCACAGCAACGGACGCGGCGGCCTCGCCGGTGTCATAGCCGCGCCGCAAGGCCAGCACGACAATGGTCGCTTCGATCAGGATCAGCCCCGCCAGGGTCGCCAGCACAGGGGTGGCCGTGAGGGGGTCCGACAGGTGCGGGACGCTCTTGTACATGCGACTAGCCTTTCGCCTTGAGTTGTTTCAGTTCGTAGCCGTCAATGACGCCATTGGCGTTGGTGTCGGTATTGTCGAAAACAGGGGTAGGCCCATTGACGAATTCGGTGCGGCTGACGCGGCCGTCATGGTTGCGGTCAAAGGTCTCCATCATCTTCAGAAAGGCCTCTCCCCGCTCAGACTGGCGGGCAAAAGCGGGCAGGTCGGCAGCACTGAGAGAGCCGTCGTGGTTGCGATCGAACTTTGAAAACGACTGACTGCGAAAGGAGAGGAATTCCTGACGGGTAACCATGCCGTCGCGGTTGAGGTCCGCCATTTCGATGCGTTGAGCCACACTGTCAGGGTCCAGTCGGGAGGGCTGAGCCAGGGCTGACACTGGCCAGGCGGCAACAAGGGCCAGCGAGAGAAAAAAAATTGGACGAGAGTTCATAGCATTATCCTTAAGTCAGTGCAGAAGGCCCCGCCCGGCACGGGGGATGCGGGCGGGGCCATATCGCTGCTTGCGCACGTGGGCACGTCCGGGGGAAAACGGCCCGAAGGGGGCAGTCCTTAGCGCGTCGGGCAGGCGATGGCGTTACCGCTCGCGTCCTTGCAGCTTGACTGATGCGAGACGCCATTGGTGGAATCATAGGTCGTGGTGCCGGTGTAGCTGTTGCCGTTCTGGGCATTGGTGGCGTTGGTGGTGCGCGACCCCGAAGAGGTGCCGTCGGCATTGCGGGTGAAGCCACCTTGCGAATTCACATTGCCGCGCGCCCCGGAGGTCGCGAAGCCGCCCTCATGTTCGACCGAGCCGTCCGGGTTGTAGGTCGTGGCCGAACCGCGGGCCCCGGCGGCGCCTTTATTGGTCTTGAAGGCCGCGCCCGATCCGGTCGTGGTCGAACCGTCCGAATTGGTCTTGGCGCCGTGACCACGCACATAGCTGTTGCCATTATGGGTACCGGCGGCGACCATGCCGTTGGCGCCGCGGGCTTTCACACGGCCTTCGGCCGCATGGACGGGGGCCACGATCAGACCGGTCAGCATAAGGGTGGAGAGGCCAGCAACCAGCGACGCAGACAAAAGTTTTTTCATTGGGGAATCCTTTGTAGGAGATAGGGAGGGGAAGGGTGACGCGACTACCCCTTCATCATCGTCGCCGACCTGTTACGCCATGATGTCGTCTTCGGGCTCTGTTGCGACAGTCGGTTACAGGCGGCGCCCCGCGTAACGGTTTGTAACATCTGTGCGGATGCAGCTTTTTTTAAGAGCTGTAAATTAGCCTATTACACGGGCGAACTGGGATGACGCGCAGATGACGACGCAAAAGGGCCGGCTCATTGTTCTTGATGACGATCAGGAAATGCGTGCGCTCCTGCAACGCTATCTGACGGAAAACCATTATTCTGTGCGCTGCGTGCCGGATGCGGAAAGCCTCAACCGATTGCTGGCCCGCGAAACTTTCGATCTGCTCATTCTCGATCTGATGATGCCCGGTGAAGACGGGCTTGCGGTTTGCCGCCGGCTGCGCAGCGAAGGCGACACCACGCCGATTATCATGCTGACTGCGCGTGGCGATCCGGTCGATCGCGTGGTCGGCCTGGAGATGGGGGCGGACGACTACCTGCCTAAGCCTTTTATGCCGCGTGAGCTTCTGGCGCGTATAGAGGCGGTGCGCCGCCGTCATCAGTTCGTCCCCGGGGAGCCGATGGGGGCCGTTTCATCCGAGGTGGTACGCTTTGGGCCGTATCGGCTGGATATCGGGCGGATGCAACTGACGCGCGGTGACGAGGGGGTCGAATTGTCCACGCGCGAATTTTCTCTTCTGAAGACATTGGTGATGCACGCGGGCAGGCCCCTATCGCGGGCGCGCATCATTGATCTCGCCCTTGGGCGCGATGCCGAAGTTACCGATCGCGCCGTGGATGTTCAGATTGTGCGGCTGAGGCGCATCATCGAAGATGATCAGGCCAATCCCGTGTGGATCAGGACGGTATGGGGGCATGGCTATGTCTTCACGCCGGACGGTAAAAGCCCGTGATCCCGCTACGTTCGCTACGCTTTCAGAGCCTTGCCGGGACCATACTGATTGTCGCGGTGAGTCAGGTCCTGACCGTCGCCGCCATGACCTTTCTGATCGTGCGTCCTCAGATCGACCGCGCAGCGGCCATGCTGGCGCAAAACGTGGCGGTGCTGACCGAAACCTACGACACCTTGCCCGTCGAAGCCCGCCCCGTGCTGATCCGACGGCTTGAGGCGTCGAGCTATCTGGCGCTGTGGCAGGGGGATAAGCCGCCAGACCGCACGGGCCCCCGGCCGCGGTATATGGAACGCGCCTTTATGCGCAGTCTGGCGGAGCGGTTGAATGGACAGGCGCATCTCGACTGGCGTACAGATGCAAGGGGTAAACTGTGGGTTCAGATCTTTCTGGGCGGCACCCCCTATTGGATTGGTCTGAAATCCACGCCCTTCTATGCGCCAACGGGCATGATTATCTGGCTGGGGGTGATCGCTGTGTGTCTGGCGTCTGCTGCGGCCGTCTGGTTGTCGCGGCAATTGCTGCGCCCTCTGGAGGCGCTGCAAAACGCCACCGACCGGGTTTATGTCAGCGAGAAACCGCAGATGCTTGAGGAGCAAGGCCTGGTGGAGATCGCCGAACTTAGCCGCAGCTTCAACCGCATGACCGGGCGCCTGACCGAGATCGAGGATAATCGCGCTCTGGTTCTGGCGGGGATTTCTCATGATTTGCGCACGCCTTTGGCCAAGCTGCGGCTGGCGCTGGATATGGCCTCCATCGCGGATACGGACCTGCGTCTTACTGCTGAACGTCAGGTGGAAAGCATTGAGCGCATCCTGTCGCAGTTTTTGGTGTACGCCAGAGGATTTGAAGCGGAAGTGGTGGAACCTTTCTCGCTGAATGCCTTGATAAGTTTGGCGGCTGCCGACTACGCGCAGGCGGGCGTAGAGATCAGCCTGCCTGACACTGAACAGATACTCACGGGGCGTTGCGAAGCGTTGCGACGTCTGCTGTGTAATCTTATCGAGAATGCCTTGCGCTATGGACAGGCGCCGGTGACGGTCTTTGCCATAATTGCCGAAGGGGGGCTTCGCTTTGGGGTGCGCGATCAGGGCGAGGGTTTCCGCCCGGAACAGGCTGAACTGCTGACCAAGCCTTTTGTCAGAGGGGATGAGGCGCGTCAGCCTGTCGCCGGTCAGGTGTCTGTTGCAGGCGTAGGTCTTGGCCTCGCCATGGCGCAGCAAATCACCCGTCTGCACGGCTGGGAGTTGACCTTCAAACAAACCGCTCGTGGCTTTGAAGTTGCGATTGAAACAGGGGCGCCTAACAAAGAGCGCTAAGATTTTACCGGGTATAGGTCACCAGCACCCTTCCGCCAATGACCGGTCGGGCCGATCGCCTCACCCCTCAACGCGTTGCCAGAAGTCATGTCTATGGCGGTAGGCCTCACGTAGTCTCTTCATCCAGACGCTAAAAGGTTCTATTTCCGTTTGATCGGGAATGCGGGCGTCTAACCGTTCGGCCTCCCAAACATATCTCGCCCCATCGGCATAATAAACGGTGAGTGCTGATATCAATATGGCTTCGACCATGCGCCTGTAGAGAAGGCTGGCGGCCGCCGGATATCGCGCGGCGAGGCGATCCGCGGCGAACTCGAGGCGCTCGCGGTTTTCGGCACTAATGTCTTTCGAACGGGCCAGGACCAGACGTGCGGCTCGATCAAGTGACGGCCACTGGATAAGGAGCCGGAGAGCGGCGGACGCGTCACCCGCCATAATGGCAGCGTCGAGTTCGGCGTCTTCAGCCTCGACGTCTTCGAAGTCAGGCAGGCGTTTGAGATAGGCGCGCAAATATACCGGATCGAGTGTGTGTCGAAAGGTCTGGAGACGAAGGCCCTGCGCGCCATCAGACTGGCCAGAGGCCTCCAAAATCTCGATGCGCAGCGTAATCCACGCGAGGTCCGTCAGGTGGAGCTGCCCGCGAGCGGCATCGAGTACCCTCAGGGCTTCGACGTTGCGTCCCACCGTGTGCAGACGCGTCGCGATACGAAACGCTGTGCTCGGTTGTTTGGGGTCAGCTTGCAGGTCGATGAAGGCATCAATGTCGTTTGCAGCGTCCGCGATGGCTTCCAGCGCCATGTGGGTCACTTCTTGCCGCGTCCGGCGATGGAGTTGTGTGGCCTGAATTTGACGGCGTTTCCAGCGCGAGACTTTCCGTGGCCGGGCCGAAGGGGCCTTTTCAGGGGATTTGGCCGCCGTGAGACATTCGGCTCGTAAAGCTTTCAGACCGATCTCCCCAAGTTGCGCCGCTAGACCCGAGACCAGTGCGTCCGACTGGCCATAACGATTAGCCATGAGGGCTTGGGCCGCAGGCGCGATGAGGGTTGCGCAGTCTGAGGATAAATCCGTCGCCAGTCGCGCTATGTCAGCCGGGATTGTCTTAAAAAGCGTCAGGATTTCCCCGGATGCGTCATTTGTTCGTTCAATGACGCCATTACATAGGGCCAGAAACTTCCACAGAAGCTCAAGGGCGTCTTTCGGAGCTGACGGCTCTATCTGACCCAAGATCAGATCATGAAGACTTTTGAGATCGCCCCGAAACCCTTTGAGAGTGCGCCATCCCACGCTCGTTTCGGCGGCCGAAATCGCCGCTATACGTTTTTGGACCTCACTTACGAGGCGCGATGGACTATCCTGCCCTATGAGTTCCAAGCGTAAACGGCGTTTGGCGTTGGCATCGCCCGCACTGATCTCGATCAGCAACTGCGCCAGCCGATCGGCGCCCAGGGAGGCAAGGTTCGTCGCATTGAGGGTGGTTTTTACGGCCATATAGACACAAAGATAGGGTCAGACGTTAGGTTTGAACAGGGCTCTTCTTAGGGCGAGTGTCCCTTCTACGGCATCAAGATGAGGATCACGTTCCACTGAACCCGCCAAAAAAAGGGGCAATAAGGTTATAAGCGTCGCGTTCGCCTAAGGCAGCGGTCAGCCGTGATTTTACTTTTTGGGAGCCTTACGGTTTACGCGGACTGAGCCAGCCGTTCGCGGTGATCCAGTCCATTATGGCACCCTGCCAGGTACTGCGGGGCAACAAAGGAAAGCCATGCTGTCCCTTACTGAAGATACGCGCCTCAGCAGGGACACCTGCATGCCGAAGGGCTTCGAGATAAGCAAGGCTATTGTCGAGGTCCACCAGTTGGTCGTCAGCGGCGTGGAGAATCAAAGCGGGCGGCGTGGCGTTCGTTACGTTTCGCTCGCTTGAAAACGCCTCAATCTGAGCCTCTGACGGTGATGCGCCGAGGAGCGCGGTCCTTGAGCCCATATGGGTGATCCTGGCATCCATGCTGATGACCGGGTAGATGAGCACCTGAAAGTCCGGGCGGAGATTTATATTCTCAGGGTTTGGGACATATGCCTTCTGAAAATGCGTTGCCAGTGTCGACGCGAGGTGGCCGCCTGCCGAAAACCCAACCACCCCGACGCGCGCGGGGTCGAGATTCCAGGTCTTGGCGTTTAGCCTGATGTTACGCAGACCCTGCTGTGCGTCCTGAAGAGGCCCGATCGATTTATCCCCCATCGTTGAGTCACTCGGGAGACGGTACTTCAGGACAAAGGCGGCAATGCCATGATCGATGAAGTATTGCGCCTGCTGAACGCCTTCGTAATCGAATGTCAGGCCCGAATAGCCGCCACCAGGGATTATGAGGACGCTGGTGCCCGTCGCCTTAGCCGGTGACGGCAGGTAGATTTGAAGCGTGGGCCGCGACACATTCTGTACCCAGCCCTTTTGCGCGCCTGTTTCGGTGTCTGCCACCGGTTTCGAATTTGGAATGGGGGCGTCACCATAAAGGGCAACTTCCGTCATTTTGGGCGCAAAGTCAGAGGCCGCCTCCAGGGCCGTCGCCGCTGGAGGCGCAGGGACGAACGCCGCGGCCATGATGAAGGACGCAAATCTGTATGCCACGGTCCGAACTCCCTTTTATATCTTAGCTTGTCATTTGATACGTTACCGCGCCTATGACGGCAAGGCCAAGACCTGAGCGGTTTTTCATGCAAATCAATAGTTGATATAAATGACGCTAACCTGCTTCATTTGCTCAGATCCGCGTGGGTATTGATATGGTCTTTAATCGGACTAGCGATAACGAGCCTCTCTAAAGTGGCAGGCCGTTTACGTAACGTACCTCAGGGCACAAACACGCTCATTGTTAAAGGTTTGTTGTTCGTCCGGACATTGACCTTCTCCATCGCGATTGCGCTCTCAAAAGAGAAGACTATTCGTTTGCGTCCCGCCTGAAAGAGTATTTAATTCATCCAGATGCGGCCCGTCCTTGCGTTGCCCCGTTGCCACGACGCTCAGGCCACCGTCGGGCAAAGGACGCTGGAGCGCCTGAACCTCGCTCCAGGCGCCCGTCATCCAAAGCTCCCGTTCGGCTTCCGTCGTCAGAATAACGGGCATGGCCTTGTCGTGGACCGCGCCGACTTCGGCATTCGCCGTTGTGGTCAGGAAGGCATAGAGATCATCCGTCGTCTCGCCATCCTTGACCTTGCGCACGGAGGTCCACTGAGGCGTCCAGATGCCGGCAAAGAAGAGCAGGGGGCGCTCGGGGCTTTGGGCGAACCAGTGGATGACATTGCTGCCGGAAACCTGATCGGGCTCGGAGAAGGACGTAAACGGCACGAGGCAACGGTTTGCGGTATCGGTCAGCCATTTGGCCCAGTAGGGCTTGTCCGTGTTGCGGATATTGGTGACCCCGGAATCGTAGTTTTTGCCTTTCAGCGTAAAAGGCGGAGAGGGCATCCCCCACCGGCACATAGCCAGTTCGCGGCCCTCGCCGGTGTTGCGCACAATGGGGCCAAAGCCGTTGGCCCCGATGTATTCGAACAGGGGCAGATTGCCGACCGATGATTTGAGGACCCGGGCAAGAGCGCGAATGGCCGCTTCATTGCTGGTCATTGAGTAGAGATTACACATCGGTTGTTCTTCCTGTGGGCGGTTCAGTGAAACCCAATATCGGCACCTTGCCAAGAGCTTTAACAGCGTGGCACCTCACCGCTCTCGCTGACAGATCGGAAGGACGATATGAGCCTCAATCCCCAAGGCCTGCGCCTCTATCATGACCGCCTGGCCGCAATGATCGCCGCCTTGCGAGACCTGCCGCAACCCCTTGTCAAAGGCCGCGCCTGTGCGCTCGGCACCCTGACCTCGATGCACCGCCGCATCGAAAAGCTGCTCGCTGACTGGGAGACGCGGGCCATGACCGAGGTCGATCGAAAGGACGTCTCGCGCGATGGCGCAACCCTGCGCATGCTGCGCGAGGACAAATGGGTCTATGGCGATTTTGATGGTGTTGCGTTTGATCTGCCGCAGGCGGGTAACAGCCTGAGCTTTATTGAGGCCATGGGGACGCTCGAAGAGGCGCAATCATCTGCCGTTTCGGGTTAGTGGACCTCAAAACCGCTGGACGGCATCGAAGCCCTGTCGGTAAATGAGCCAACATCAAAGGAGCCCGTCATGAGCCTGAAAACTGCCCCCTGGTTGGTAAGCGGCCTGTTGAGCCTTGTCATTGCGGGCGGCGCTGCCGCGCAAGAGGTCGCGTCGCGCCTGACCGTCATGACCTACAATGTCGAGAACTTCTTTGACGCCGAAGACGACCCCCGGATGCCCAATAGCTCGAGCAACGAGGTCGTCAACACCCCGGCCTGGGTGTCGGCGAAAGCTGCAAACGTCGCTCGCGTCATCCAGCGCTTTGATTTCGGGCGAGGGCCGGATGTCCTCGTCCTGACCGAGGTGGAAAGCCAGGCGAGCCTTGAGGCGATTAAAGGCGCATTGAATAATGCCGGTGCCGCCTACGTGACGGCGGTGCTATTGGATGCCGATCCGAACCGTCCGGCGCCTAAGCCCGATCAGCGTGGGATCAAGGTCGCCCTTCTGTCCAAACTGCCTCTGGCCAATGGCTTTACGCCTAAGTCCTTCCCGGTGGATCTGACGAAGGCGTCTGACTGCAAGAGCCGCGATGGCTCTGCCGGTACGACCCGCGATCTTTTGCAAGTCGATCTCGCTCTGCCCGACGGCAAGACGCTAACGATTTTCGGCGGACATCTGCCGTCAGGTGGCAATCCGCGCGTGTGCCGTGAAATCGCCGCCCAGACGATAGCGAATTTAGCCGCCAAACTGCCGCAAAGCCACGTCATCCTCGCGGCCGGTGACTTCAATTTCAACTGTGCGCCGGAAGAACGCAAAGGGCTTGCGGCCGCCTTCACTGGCTGGGTGTTGCCCATGCAACTGGACAATGCTTGCCGGGGTAGCGGCAGCCAGTTCTACGGGCGCGAAAAGACCTGGTCCTATCTCGACGTCATCACCCAGAAGGCCAGCGGGGTGAGCCACGACTGGGCCATTGATCCGAAGACCTTCCGCACGGTTCTGACGGACAATGAACAACTGCAGTGGGATGATCGCGATCAGGTCATGCGTCCCAAGGCCTTCCGTTTCAATACCGAAACCGGCAAGGGGTCTGGTACCTCTGACCATTGGCCGATCGCCGTTGATCTCGTTCGGGGAGGCAAGTGATGACCGTAACAACACTGATCGCATTTGCGGCAGGGCTTATCACCGGAGCGGCTCTGACCTACCTGATCGGCATCAGACGGCGCGAGGCACCTGCCGAGGCCCTGCGCAATCCCTCGAAGTACAAGCGGGCCGACCCGGAGGTCGCGCGAACGCTTGATGAACATGATCGAGACATGGCTGCGACGGATCCGCGCTGGGGCGAGGGCGAAGAGGGTGAATTAGCCACCTTTACCTATGCCGATCGTGACGGGGTGGTCACCGAGCGTCGCGTGTCCAACTGGCGCAGCCAAGGTGCCTATATCGAAGGGGTGTGCCTCAACCGGCAGGAAGAACGCACGTTCCGCAAGGATCGTATTGCCGGATGGTCTGTGCTGCCTCAATCTGATGTGCAAGCGTAAGGGGGCGGCTGCTTCATCTCAGAGGGGAATGGCTTATTTGCAAAGCGCGCTTTAAGACCCCCCGCAACCGCTGAGAGGAATGTTCGATGAAGCCTTTAGCCCTGAGCCCCGTTTTGCTGGCCGCTATGTGCGTTTTGAGTGCGTGTGGCGCTCCCGACGGTGAGGCACCTGATAAGGCCCCCCGGGCAGAGCCCGGGAACACGGCCTCGGGCGGCATAGAGATCATCGATCCCGTGGCGGCTTCGGCCTCGGTTTCGCGCACAAAGCTTGAGACCCTGCCCGCGACCGAAGCGGAGGGACCCGTGGCCTGTTCGACGGACATCGGTGCAAAGGCGGCCGAGCGCCTTGCCAAAACCTGTCAGAAAGTATCCCCGGCGACGCATCCGCCCTGCAATGTTGCCAACAGTTGCGCCCTGATGTCCGATGAGATTGCCCGCAGTTGCGCGCAGTTCGATGAAAAGGACGCACCGATCGCCGATTGCCAGCCTGATCCAAAAAGTGGGCAAGCGGCAGCGGCGGTCGTCTCCCTCTATTATTCTGCCATCAATGCGCGCGATTATGGAACCGCCTGGTCGCAATGGGGCGAGGACGGTCCGCCGAACCAGTCTTTACCGCAGTTCAGCGCCGGCTTTACGGACACCCAGTCGACCAAGGTGACGATTGGGGATCTGCCCGAGGGCGATGCCGGGGCGGGGTCGGTGTTTCAAAGCGTGCCGGTCACCATCGATGCGGTGCTGAAGACGGGCGGGCATCAGCGCTTTAAGGGGAGCTACACGCTTCGCCGCGTCAACGATGTAGACGGGGCCACGCCGGCTCAGCGGCGCTGGCATATTGAGTCGGCGAAACTGGCGCCAGTCAGATAGTTCGATGAAGAGCGAAGACGCCTGCCACCAAAAACCGTTTTACTCTTTTTTGTTCCGCGAGCACAGCCTAGACCACGAAGACGACGCTGCGTCTCATGGGCGGGCTCAACTGATGAATACCGGGAAAGCGTTTGTCCTTCTGAGGTGCGCGTGAAGGCCCAGATACGCGCTTATTACCCAGACAGACCTACGGGCGCACTATCATCCAGGCTCTCAAAAAAGTCCGCCACCGGCACTTTCAGGAAACACGCCGCGACATGCAGCCTAGAGGCGCTGATGCGGTTGTGACCGTTTTCGTATTTTTGGACCTGTTGGAAAGCGATGGCCTGGGCACTGGCGAAGTCTATTTGGGAAAGTCGTTTGGCTTCGCGAAACTCGCGAAGACGTTTGCCGACCTGAACGTCAATGAAATGGGGATGAGACATAGACCTGAACGCGACCCCGTAGACCTAGAAGCAGAAACCCCAGCTTAGTTTCATTGGCATAAGGACATTAGCCATCACACGTCAGGCGTGTATTTTGGGCGTCTTTCGTAAATATTCTGCTTCCAGCGCGGCGCCGCCCAAGGTCAGTGCAACGCCATAGCCACCAAATAAGCCCATAGTCGTCACATAAGCAAAATACCCGACACCCGGCATGACGTCCGCTGTGAGGTGGGTTAAAAAAGTCCCAAACATAAACGCGGTCATGAAAACCGTCCAGATTCTACGCGAGTAGTAAGAGACAGCAAATACGAATGCGGTAACTGCCCCATCCAGAATCGTCGTCATCACCCCAGGATCATGATTTTGCTTTTGAAGTACCGGGGTAATAAACCAGGCGACCCAGATAACGACGGCGGTTGACCGTTCAGCCCAACCGCCTCGCCAGATGGCTAAGCTACCACACACCAACACCGTCAGGTTTGCTGTCCAGACCCAGATCAGATGTAAAAGGGGTAGCATCTCTTCTCCCTATCTTAGCTCGCAGTCACAGCCTCGTTATGACCTTGAGCCGGAATAATTTTATCGCCGGAAGTCCCTGGCTTTGTATCTCCGGCCCCCACGGCCACCGTTGCACAACCCATCTGGGTTTTAACCTTATTGAGGTGACCGTGCACGGTGATGATTTCGCGACGGGCCTGGGCCAGCGCGTGGGCGCTGCCAATGATGCCTTCGACCGCTTCCTGTCCCATCACTGCCGAAAGGCCGCCAGCCATACGCATGCGCAGCAGGGCGGCGAGCATCTCGCCTGTTTCGGTCAGCGCGCGATCGACGGCCTCTTCGGTCTGGAAGAGACGTTCAGCGCCAGCCATTACCATTTCCGATCGTTTCATCATCAGGTCTCCAGTGAGGGCCGGTCTCTTACCGGCTGGGTTAAACGCCCAGCCGGAAGAAGGTTATCCGGTCTGGCCGCTGAGTTCGCGAATGGCCTGGAAAATTCCGATCAGGCCCCCCATCACACCGCCGATGATCAGGACGACGGACAGGGTGAGGCCCAGAGTCAGAAGTGTCCATTGAAGGAGATTGAGCTCTGCGAGCCAGCCATGGAGGCCGTCTCGTCTGTGAGCCAGGCGCAGGCTGAGATCAGGGTAAAGACGAGCTTCTCCGGCGTCGTCTGGTATTCTTGCCGGATCGCCGAAAGCGTCTCGCTGATCAGATGCGCCTTCTCGGGCACCGCCAGGTATCTGAGCGCCGTCTCGATGTGCGCCCATTGCATCGTGACCGATGGCGGGTACGGCGGCGTCATGGGAAGGGAGGGGTTGGTCATCTCTAGCGCCTTCAGGGGAGGGATGACCGAAGGATGAGAGTTCCGGGGCGGTCTGCGCTATTCCCGATGACTGATATTCCCGCTCAGGGGGGATGCCCAGAGCGTCCACGTGGTCACTAAGAAACCGGGCCGCTTCACGTCGGCTGACGCCTCCGAGCTTTTGGCGCACCGCGTCAGCATGCGCACGCGCCGTGTGCTCGCTGATGTTCATCAAACGCGCGATCTCTTTGTCGCGGTAGTGCCGGGCGATGTAGCGCATCACCTCTTTCTGCCGCGGCGTTAGTGACGCCAGCTTTTCCTCAATCTGATCAGTCAATGTTCGTCAGCCCCGATTGACGTACCCTACTAAGGGTTAACGGAAGAGGAGCGTGAAGACCAGTTACGATTGTGTCAGGTCAGCCGGAGATACGGTCCACAACTATTAGAAATCGCGACCAGCATCAGTTTTGCGATCTTAAAGCTGGAGAATGACCCCACTTCTGACTAAGTTTAGCGTGCAACCCTGACCTAAACCTACCAAGCCATGGCCTTCAACCCCAAGTCCAGTCTCGCACTCCTCCTTAAGGCACCGATGCGCCCCGGCACGGTGCAGTGGATAGGTTGGCGGCCGGAGCGGCGAGGGGAGATTATCGCTGCAGATGAGGCTCATCTGTCACCTGAGGTTGGCTTAATCGGTGACCACTATCAGGGACGAAGTGGCAACCGGCACCTGACGCTTATCGGCGAGGAGGACATAAATGCGATCGCCAGTTTCCTCGGCGTGTCCGTCTTGCCGCACCGTCTTCGACGCAACGTCGTCACGGTCGGGATCAATCTACTGGCACTGAAAGATAAGCGCTTCCGTCTGGGCGAGGCGGTGCTGGAATATACCGGCGAATGCCATCCCTGTTCGCGCATGGAAGAAACGTTCGGTGTCGGAGGCTATAATGCCGTGCGCGGACACGGCGGGATCACTGCACGGGTCATTACGGGGGGCCGTTTTCGTGTCGGGGATCGGCTGATAGCCGAACGCGACAAAACCTCGGAAGCCTGAGGCAAGTCCGATCTGTTTTCTATGGGGCCGCGCCTTCTCTTTCGCCCCGGCTTATCTCGGGCCGCAAGATTTTTGTTTGAGCGCAATGGCTGGCTTTAATCTAACGATGCCGTACCCTGAAGATTGGGCGTCCCTGGCCGGCTTCCCGGAACAGCCAGACCGTCAATAGGACGCTCAGGCCGGCCAGAAGCGCCACGAGAGCCGTTGCCAGAGGCGGCAGGAATACCTGATCGAAGATCAGGCCTGCGACGGGTAGGACCTGCATCACATGGGTCGCCACGAAATGGGCCGGGCGCCGGTCGCCAACGGTGAGTGACCAGCCGGTGACCGGCATTTTCGGTGCTCCCGCCGCTTCCTGACCGACATGGTGCGATAAGGCGCCGCCCATGGCAAAGGCCGTGATCAATGTCATAAGCGTGCCAAGAGACAGACCGAGGACGCTGCCCCATCTCAAACCGGCGCCACCGGCAAAGCCT
Organism: Asticcacaulis sp. DW145; assembly: GCF_037101385.1. Classification (NCBI taxonomy): domain Bacteria; kingdom Pseudomonadati; phylum Pseudomonadota; class Alphaproteobacteria; order Caulobacterales; family Caulobacteraceae; genus Asticcacaulis; species Asticcacaulis sp. DW145. The sequence continues at coordinate 1,147,838 of NZ_AP029024.1, forward strand.
GGGTCTAAAAAAATGTAACCGGCCAGAATGCCTGCTGCCAGCGTGAGCACGACGGCGCCGAGGGCCATTAGAGCGTACATCAGGCGCGCCACGTGTGTGGCCAGATTGAAGTGAGACCGCTCCTGGCGCGCGGCTCTAAACCCGATGTAGATGATTTCAAAAGCGGCGGCCAGGCAGGCGGCAATAGCCGTTGCGGTCAAGAAACCCCTCTGACGCAGCTCTATGGACAGGCCACCCGTCAGCAAAGTCAGGGTCAGGAAGTGGATGAACAGGGATAAGGCAAACTTCAGCGGCTTCAGCCATACGGACTCGCCCGCTATGCGCCGTCGATCAAGAGCCAGAAGGAGGGTCGTAAGGATAAAGGCCAGCCCGAAGCCTGCGGTGGTTGCCCAAAACCAATCGTGCGCATAGCTGAACGCGAAGCCGTAGTCTTCCGCTGTTAACACGATTTTCCCCTTAGCCGTCTGATAGATCTTACGCTCCCGATCAGAAATGGATTGCGGTAGGGCGGTCTAAATCGAGGCAGGCACGCGCTGAACGCCAATCAGGGGTAGGGTCGGCTCCCGCAACCTGTGTTCCGGGCTGCGCGTGCACTAGATGGTCGATTCTCTGGGCCACGGAGTGCTTTGTTTGTAATCCTGTCCGTTTTTTACCAGCGGACATGAGGCTTTGCGGCTATGATCGGACGCTCGATCGCTGGCGCTATTCCTCATGACCCTACGGTTTGAATTTGTTCCCCCCAGTCCGCCGCTCACCAGGCTGATACGCCAACACCAGATTATCCGGTTTTCCTTTGCGGCGACGGAGGCCGTCCCCGCCAAACCCTATTGGCCGCGTCCATCCGTGTCCCTGGCGTTTTATAGCCGCGATCCGGAATGGATCCGACCGTTGGGGGCGTTAGAGCTGAGACGCAAACCGCGTGCGGCGTTGATCGGTCAGCCGACGCGGACGACCTTGCGGCAAGGGGGCCGTGATTTCAGTGTCTATCAGATCGAGTTTCAGCCTGGCGCGGTCCATATGCTGACCGGCCTCGCGATACATGAACTGACCGATACCGATCTTGATGCGGAGGCGGTTTTCCCACCGGATTTTGCCGCGCTCATCCGGGAAATTGAGGATACGGAGGATGCCCGTCAGATGATCCGCGCCGCGGAATCCTGGATTTTGCGGCATCACCACAGGCGCAACCGCCAAATGACTGCATGCGACGCGGTGGCCCTGCAATTGCTGCAAAGCCCGACAACCGAGATTGATCGGGTAGCCCGGTGTCACGACGTTGGAACGCGACAACTGCGTCGGGCGTTTCAGGACCGCATGGGCGTTTCGCCGAAGCTCTTTGCGCGTATAGCGCGCTTTGATCAGCTCGTCCGCCTGAGCAATCGCTTTCCGGCTCATGACTGGCTCAGTCTGGCCGTCTATGCTGGCTATTATGACTATCACCACCTGCGACATGATTTCCGGGACTTCTGCGGCATGGCGCCAAACGCCTTTCGGGCGGTCGAGGCGACATCGCCCGAGCGAAAATTTGGCTTTCTCGAGGACTGAGACGTCCGTTTCTTACCACTGGCATTTCGGAGAGGGTTGGTAGGCTCTGCGGGACCTAACCGCAGAGAGGGCTTTGATATGACTAATACTCCCAAAAGCCGGGACAGCACCTTTTTCCTGTGCCTGATGGTGCTGATCTGGATAGGCATGTTCGCCGGGTTCGGTGGCGATATCGCCAAAAAATATGAACACGCACAAGGATTTCGATACCCGCTGATCGTGCATATTCATGCGGCCGCCTATGTCGGCTGGATGGTGTTGCAAACCCTTCAGATTGTCCTGATCAAAACCGGGAGATATAGCGCACATAAGGTTCTTGGCTATCTAGGCATAGGGCTCCTGTGTTTCATGCTGGTCGTAGGGCCTTGGGCGGAGATTGACTTTGAACGCCGCACACTTGGTGAGCCTGGCGCCAAAACCGCCTTCATGGTGATCGCCCTGTCAGGTGTCGTGATGTTTGGGGCGCTGGCCACCGCCGGTGTGTGGCTTCGCCGCTCGCCAGAGGCGCACAAACGCCTGATGATGCTGGCACTGATTTCTATAACAACGGCAGGGTACGGGCGCTGGCTAACGCGCCCTATTCTGGGTGGACTGGAACATCTTGGCGTCTCGCCCGGCTTTCTGACGTTCTGGCTGGCCTTCAACGCCGCACCGATCGTCCTGACGGGCATGATCGCTCTTCGCGACGTCGTCGTTTATCGGCGCCTTGTGCCCGCTTTTGTCTGGGGCACCGTTTTTATGATCTGTGTTCAGCTCCTGTCTGCGTGGATCTATTTTCTGCCGGAATGGAAGGCTTTTGCTGAACGTTGGGTGGGCGGATAGACCGGGGTAACGGCTTGCCGATCGCACAAGCGCATTACCTTTGAGCAATGGCGCGATAGTTAATTCACCGGGCGAGGTCGGTTGCGGAAGGATAGGGACGCCCTGCGTCTTGGCCTCGATCAGGATAAACAGTGGGACGTGATCGGGATGGGCGTCGGACCAGTTGCGGATCTGGCTCAGGCATAATTTCAGCATCGGGCAATGGCTGCGGAAGTCGATGTCCGGGACGTGCAGAACCTTGAAGCCTGGTTTATCGAGATCGGTCGTAATGTGCGGCGGCAGGTCAGTGATGCCTTTCGATTTCAGCAGTCGGTAGCCTGCCGGATCGAGATAGTGGCCGCCCCGCGGGTTAGGATTGACGTCTATTTCGAGGCTGCGCAACCCTGCATCGCGCGGGTCTTCAAATCGGGATGGTTATAGTTCAGCCCCTCCGAAAACCGGAATGGAAAACGCTGGCTGAACGCTGGGTCGGCGGACAGACCGGCCGCGGTTAGAACGCCCCTCCCAGTCGTTTTGGCGATTGAGGGGAAAGTTGCATACAAGGGGTATTGGGAGAAGCCGCAGGTCTGCTTCAATCTGATGGGAAGCCCCCGAGCATCGGCGAAGATCACCGCGACGACAATATCATATACGCACGTTCTCCAGAACCCCGCCCCACGTTGTGCGCCATCGGCGTTTGATTAAGGTCAGTCCGCCGTAGGCGATTAATGCCAGCACAGCAAAGCCGATCAGCCCGGGCTGATAGGAACCCAGGGCTTGTTTCGACAAGCCAAGGCTCGTGGCCAGATAAAAGCCTCCAATGCCACCGAACATGCCGACTAGACCAGTCATGACGCCGATCTCAGCGCGAAAGCGTTGGGGCACCAGCTGGAAGACCGCGCCATTGGCCATACCCAATGCCCCCATGCCGACGATCAGGAACAAAAGGGCGGTGAACGCATTTGGGAGACGGAAGCTGATTATGGTGAGGGTAATAGCGGCGACGATGTACATGATCGACAGCGTCCGAATGCCGCCAATCTTGTCTGCGACGCTGCCGCCCACCGGCCTAAAGAGAGAACCGGCAAAAACGCAGGCGGCGGTGAAGAAGCCAGCCTTGATCGGATCAAGGCCATACTCTGTGTTGAAGTAGATGTTGAGAGAAGAGCTAAGACCGACGAAACCCCCGAACGAGACGCCGTAAAAGAGAAGAAACCACCAGGCGTCCTGTTGTTTAAGAACGGCAAAATACTGATCAAGACGCTTGGGCGCCGGCGGATCGGGCGCGTCTTTGGCGAAGAGGAGATAAAAGATAAAGGCAGCGATCAGCGGAAGCGCGGCAAATCCAAAGACGGTCGTCCAGCCAAACGCCTTGGCCAGCGACGGCGCAAAGAGTGAGGCGAAGACCGTGCCGGAATTGCCCGCTCCGGCAATCCCCAGGGCCACGCCCTGATATTGCGGGGGATACCAGCGCGACGCCAGGGGCAGGGCGACAGCAAACGAAGCGCCGGCGACACCCAGCACACCTGCCAGCATCAGGACACCGGTGTAGGAGTCTATTTTCAGGACAAAGGCCAGCAGCAGGCCGGAAATGACGATAGCCTGAGCGATGGCACCGGTTGTTTTGGGGCCGATGCGATCGACCATAACGCCAGCCACTATACGCAACACGGCTCCGGTCAGAATGGGGACGGCGACCATGAAGCCCTTCTGTGCCGGGCTTAGGCCGAGGTCGTTGGCAATCTGCACACCCAACGCCCCCAGAAGCACCCAGACCATGAAACTCATATCAAAATATAGAAAAGCCGAGACCAGGGTAGGGGAGTGCCCGGATTTGAGGAAGTCTTTGGAAATCATGGAAATACCTGCGGCAAAGCGCTGGGCAGCCGCACAGGCGCCACAGCCATGGGGAAACGTTTTTGGGTGAAGACGACGGTCCGGTTCGTTCCGGAAGCTGCCCGCCGTTGGCCAGTTCCCCAGTCGCATATCAAAGGCTAAGTTACCCTGACCCGCTCTGTCAAGACTGGATTTTTGCACTGCGAGAGGCGTTAAATTTTTCTCTTGCGCACTGCGGTATATTCGCATTAGCCCTAAGGGGAGATTCGAACCCGCCCCGAAATCGGGGTGTCGATCTGTCCCTTGCCGGATAATTCCCGTGAATGTGCTGATCATCGACCCTGACGATGCGCGCGCCGCCCTGGTGGCGGAAGGCCTGCGGCTGGACGACGGCCTTCAGGGCGCAACGATCCACGTCTGGCCACGGTTTGAACTGGCGCGCCTCAGCGCTATCAACCCCGACATGGTCATCATCGCGTGCGAAAGTCCGGACCGCGATACGCTCGATGCGCTGCAGATCGCCCATGAACACGCGCCCCGCCCTGTGGCGATGTTTGTGGACCGTTCCGACGCCAACACCACGGCTCAGGCCCTTGAGGCCGGAGTGGCCGCCTATGTCGTGGACGGCTACTCCCCAAACCGGGTCGCATCTATTCTGTCGGTCGCCGCGCATCGCTTCAATCTGATGCAGACCCTTCGGCATGACCTTTCAAAGGCGCGGGCCGATCTGGCGGCGCGAAAGACCATTGACCGGGCCAAGGGGGTGCTCATGACCTCACGCGGCATCGGGGAGGAAGAGGCCTATCGCCTGATGCGCAAGCACGCCATGGACTCAGGCCGCCCGATTGCGGCCATTGCCGAGGATATTCTTGCCATTTCCGACCTGCTGAAAAAGAGGGACGACGGATGCTGAGTGTACGTATCGGCTTTAGCCCCCTCAACGACGCCGCGCTCGTCGTCCTGGCCGAAGCGCTGGGATTTTACAGCGCTGAGGGACTGGATGTTTCGTTAAGCCGCGAGGCCAACTGGTCGAATATCCGAGACAAGCTTTCCTACGGTTTACTGGACGCCGCCCATGTGCTCGCAACGCTTCCGCTCGCGCGCGGACTGGGGCTTGGGCCGGCCATAGGGCATATCATCGCCCCCATGGCTCTGGGGGCGAACGGCAATTCGGTGGTCATCTCATCAAAGCTGAAAGAGGTTTTCGAGGGACTTGGGGCCTCGACCCTTCTGGAATCAGCACGGGCTCTGCGCATGGTGATCCAGCACCGGCGCGCCGTCAGCGAAGGCAAGGTGACACTGGCGATCCCTTTCAACTATTCGCCGCATCATTTTGTGCTGCGACACTGGCTGGCGGCGGGGGGGATTGACCCGGATCGCCAGGTGCAATGGGTGGTTCTGCCGCCATCGCGGATGGCCGATCATCTGCGCGACGGGGTGATCGACGGCTTCTGCTCAGGTTCCCCCTGGCCACAGATGGCCGAGCTGAACGGTGACGGGGTGGTGCTGTTTTCTGATCCGGCTTTCTGGACACTGAAACCTGAGAAGGTACTGGCTGTGCGGGGGACCTGGGCGGAAGACAATCCTCAGGCCGTGGTCGCTCTGACACGCGCCCTGTTACGGGCCGGGCAGTGGGCAGTCAAGGCTGAGAACGCCGATGATCTGGCCCGTCTGCTCAGCGCGGATTTGTACGTGCGGGCTCCCCTTGAGGCGGTTCAGGCGGCTCTTGCACCCGGCGGGGCCGGACTGATCCTCGATCCGCAAACGGCGACCTTCCCGTGGATCAGCCATGCCAAATGGTTTATCGGGCAGTTCGTACGATGGGGCCTCACGGAGGATAATCATGATTTTGACGCTGTCGCCCGCCGGATTTACCGTCCGGACCTGTGGCGTCAGGCAGCCGAACCATTGGGTCTGGCGCTCCCGATCGACGATGAAAAGGACGAGGGCGGCGCCGACGTGAACTGGAAGGTTCGGGCGAGGCCGCACGATATCCTGATGCCGCCCAACGCCCTGTTTGATGGTGGGGTGTTTCGCGTCCACAGAGGCTAAAGCTTCGTCTCGCACGCGCAAAAACGGAGATTGACAGGGCGTGCGTCCTGTGGCCCAATGAAGCTACGGATCAAGGTCGATCCACGACATTTGCCCAGAAGCGCCAACGGCGGCGCGTTTGAGCCTTCATCGGACAAAGATGTCCCGCACTCCTGAAACGCTTTGGCGTCAAAGGGGTGCGGGATTTTTTTTGGCCCAATTCCCACGCGCTCGCATTGGAGCAACCCCATGGCTTTTCATTCTGAGCCTGTGGCCAAACCCCGGATCGTCGTCATCGGCGCGGGCATGGCCGGTGGCCGCATCGTCGAAGAGATCCTCAAACGCGATGATCGGATGTTTGATATTTCGGTCATCGGTGCCGAGTCTTGCGCCACCTACGACCGCATCCAACTATCGCCGGTGCTGGCGGGCGAAAAGACGTTTGAACAGATCGTCACCCATTCGCAGGACTGGTACGACGTCAATGGCGTGAAAACACACTTTGGCGTCTGGGTGCAGGGCATTGACCGCGACGCTAGGCGGGTGGTGCTGCATGACGGTCAGACGATCAGTTACGACTGTCTGATTCTGGCTACCGGTTCCGACCCCATCCGACTGCCTCTACCCGGTGCGGATTTGTCAGGCGTCGTGGCCTTTCGCGACCTGCACGACGTCGATCTGATGCAGAAAGCAGCGGAGGCAGGCGGCGAGGCGGTGGTCATCGGCGGCGGGCTTCTGGGCCTGGAGGCCGCCTATGGTCTGGCCAAACGCGGCATGAAGGCCACCGTGATCCATCTGGTCGATGTGCTGATGGAGCGTCAGCTCGATGAGGCCGCCGGGCGATTGCTGGAAAAGGCGCTGGCCGAACGCGGTGTGTCGGCCGTCCTGAATGCGCAGTCCGAGGCCATACTGGGCGAAACCCATGTGGAAGGGCTGAAACTCAAGGACGGACGGGTGATTCCGGCCTCGCTGCTGGTCATGGCGGTGGGTATCCGCCCGCACGTGGAACCGGCGAAGTCAGCCGGTCTGACGGTCGAGCGTGGCATCGTCGTCGATGACCAGATGCGCACCAGCGACCCCTTCATCTTTGCGGTCGGCGAATGCGTGCAGCACCGCGGGCAGTGCTATGGCCTTGTGGCACCCATCTGGGACATGTGCCGCACGCTGGCCGATGTGCTGACCGGCAAGAATCCCCAGGCGACCTATCTGGGCTCGGAACTGGCGACGCGGCTTAAGGTCTCCGGCGTCGATCTCTATTCGGCCGGTCAGTTCAATGGCGGCGACGATTGCGAAGACATCGTGTTCCGTGATCCGGCGCGCGGCGTCTATAAGCGCATCGTCATCAGGAATGACCAGCTTGTGGGCGCGGTGCTGTTTGGTGAGGCGGCCGATGGCGGCTGGTATTTCGACCTGATCAAAAAGGGGGAAAGCATCGGTGAGATTCGCGACACCCTGATCTTCGGTCAGGCCGTGACGGAGGCGCTGGCCGGTGTGGACCCTAACGCCGCCGTTGCGGCATGGCCCGACGACACGGAAGTGTGCGGCTGCAACGGCGTGAGCAAGGGTACGGTGGTTGCGGCCATCAGCGGCGGCGCGGACACGCTGGACAAGGTGCGCGGTTGCACCAAGGCCTCAGCCTCGTGCGGCTCGTGCACCGGCATTGTCGAACAGTTGCTCAAGGTCACTCTGGGCGATGCTTTCAAGGCGCAGATCGGCCCCAAGCCGATGTGCAAATGCACCTCACACGGCCACGCGGTCGTGCGTCAGGCGATTGTCGAGCAAGGACTGATGACCATCCCAGACGTCATGCAGGCGCTGAAATGGGAGACGCCGGATGGCTGTTCTTCGTGCCGGCCGGCGCTGAATTACTACCTCTTGTGTGCGTGGCCGCGTGAGTATCAGGATGATCCGCGCTCGCGCTTCGTCAATGAGCGTAACCACGCCAATATTCAGAAAGATGGCACCTATTCCGTCGTGCCGCGCATGTGGGGCGGCGTCACTTCGGCCAGGGAGCTGCGCGCCATTGCCGATGTCGTCGATAAGTTCAACCTGCCCATGGTCAAGGTCACGGGCGGGCAGCGCCTCGATATCTTCGGCGTCAAAAAAGAAGACCTGCCCGCCGTTTGGGCCGATCTCAATGCCGCCGGTATGGTCTCAGGCCACGCCTATGCCAAGGCGCTGAGGACGGTGAAAACCTGCGTCGGGTCGGAATGGTGCCGCTTCGGCACGCAGGATTCGACGGGGCTGGGTATCCGGCTGGAACAGGACACCTGGGGGTCCTGGATGCCGCACAAGTTCAAGATGGCGGTCTCAGGTTGCCCGCGCAACTGCGCCGAGGCGACGATCAAGGACTTCGGCGTCATCTGCGTCGATTCCGGCTATGAGCTGCACGTGGGCGGCAATGGCGGCATTCACCTGCGCGGCACGGATTTGTTGTGCAAGGTGGCGACCGAGGCCGAGGCCCGCGAGTATTCGATGGCCTTTGTGCAGTTCTACCGTGAGGACGCCTGGTACCTGGAGCGCACCGCGCCGTGGATTGAGCGTGTGGGCCTTGAGGCGATCAAGGCCAGACTGTTCGATGAGGAGGCCCGCAAAGCTTTAATGGCGCGCTTTCTTGAGTCACAGGCCGTGTTTCAGGTCGATCCATGGGCGGAACACGCCCCCCAGTCCGAGCCGGCCAAAGTGTTTTCACCGCTGGCGGACCTGCGCAGCGAAAAGAAGGAGATGGCGCGATGAGCGGCGATCTGGCTTTGCAAAGGCCACCTCTGACGTGGCTCGATGTCGGAGCGGCGGCGGATGTACCGTTTCAGGGGGCCCGGCGGGTCGAGACGGACAAGGGGGCCATCGCCGTCTTCCGCACCGTGGATAATGACTATTACGCCGTCATGGACAAATGCCCGCACAAGGGCGGCCCTCTGTCCGAAGGCATCGTGCACGGCCGTCATATCGCCTGTCCGCTGCACAACTGGTCGTTTAGCCTCGAAACGGGGGAAGCCGTCGGGGCCGATGCGGGGAAGGGCTGTACGCCCACCGTGCCGCTGAAGATCGAAAACGCCCGCATTTTTCTGGGACTGCGTTGAACCCCTTTCCTTAAAGGGAGAGGGGGAGAGGTTCAATGACCACCACCCAATCCACCACCTGTCCCTATTGCGGCGTCGGTTGCGGCGTTGAAGCGACGCTTGATGGCCGGCAGATGACCGTCCGGGGCGAGGTGGCGCACCCGGCCAATCTGGGCAGGCTCTGCTCCAAGGGCACGGCTTTGGGCAAGACCTTCGGGCTGGAAGGGCGCTTACTCAGCCCTCGCCGTCGTACGCCACAGGGTTTTGTCGATACGACGTGGGACGCGGCGCTTAGCGAGGTGGCCGGGCGGTTTCGCGACATCATCGCCGAGCACGGCCCGGACGCCGTGGCCTTTTATGTCTCCGGTCAGTTGCTGACCGAGGACTATTACGCGGTCAACAAGCTGGCCAAGGGCTATATCGGGACGGCCAATATCGACACCAATTCGCGCCTGTGCATGAGTTCGGCGGTGGCCGCCCACAAACTGGCCTTCGGCGCGGATCTCGTGCCAGGGGTCTATGACGATCTGACAGAGGCGGACCTTCTGATCTTCAGTGGCCACAATGCCGCCTGGACCCATCCGGTCCTCTATCGGCGGATCGAGGGGCGTCAGGATCAGTTTCGCGTCTGCATCGATCCGCGCCGCACCGATACGGCCAAGGCGGCCAACCTGCACCTGATGATCCGCCCGCAGACGGATGTGCGCCTGTGGAATGGCCTGTGTGCGCATCTGATCGCGCGCGATGCGCTCGATCATGACTTTGTGGATCAGCATACACAGGGTTTTTCGCGCCTGATGGCCGCGCTCGCCGCCGACGATCAGAGCCTTGAGGCCGTGGCCGCGGATTGCGGTATCTCGCCAGCCGATCTGAAGACGTTTTATGATGCCTTTCTGCGCACGGATAAGGTGGTGAGCCTGTTTTCTATGGGCTCCAACCAGTCGGCGCAGGGGGTGCACAAGGGACTCAGCCTGATCAATGCGCACCTCCTGTCGGGCAAGATTGGCAAGCCGGGAGCTGCGCCTTTCTCGGTCACGGGCCAGCCCAATGCCATGGGCGGGCGTGAAGTGGGCGGGCTGGCCAATATGCTCGCCGCGCATATGGATTTCGATGAAACGTCGAAGGCCCTTGTGCAACGCTACTGGGGCTCGCCGACCGTTGCCCCCAAACCCGGCCTGAAAGCCGTCGATATGTTTGAGGCGGTGCGCACGGGCAGGATCAAGGCCATCTGGATCATGGCCACCAACCCCATGGTATCGATGCCCGACGCCAACCGCATCCACGAAGCCTTGTCGAAGTGCGAACTGGTGGTCGTGTCGGACGTTATGACGCGCACCGATACGATGGACATGGCCCATATCCAGCTCCCGGCAGCCGCCTGGGGCGAAAAGGACGGCACTGTGACCAATTCCGAGCGCGTCATCTCGCGGCAGCGTACTCTGACCCGGTTGCCGGGCGAAGTGCGTCCGGACTGGGCGATCATCGCCGAGGTGGCGCGGCGGATGAACCCGGATTGGGCACAGGCCTTTGACTGGGCCGGGCCGGATGAGGTCTTTGCCGAGCACGCCGGGCTGACGGCGTTTGAAAATAACGGGCAGCGTTTTCTCGATCTGGGCGGGCTGGCCGGGATGACCAGGGCGTCATATGACGCACTCATGCCGGTGCGCTGGCCGTTTCCCGCCGATGGCTTGCCGGCGGCGCGCCTGTTTGCCGACGGGCATTTCAACACGCCGAACGGTCGGGCGCGACTGGTGGCGCCAGTCGTGCGCGGCCCGGCTAACCGTCCGACGCCTGAGTTTCCATTCAGTTTCAATTCCTGCCGCGTACGTGACCACTGGCATACGATGACGCGCACGGCGCTGGCACCGGAACTGAACCTCCATATCACCGAGCCCACCCTCGATATCCACCCGAAGGATGCGCGACGGCTGGGGATACGCGAGGGCCGGCTGGCGGTCGTGACAACGGTGCAGGGTGAGGCCATCTATAAGGCGCGCGTGACCGACGATGTACGCGTCGGCACTCTGCACGCCCCTATGCACTGGACAAGACAGTTCGCGCCCTATGGTCGCTCAAACCCGCTGATCAACCCAGCCGTCGATCCCTTGTCCGGGCAGCCGGAGTTTAAGCACACCCCAGCGCAGGTCCGGGCCTTCGGGGAGGTGTGGCACGGCTTTCTGATGGTGCCGCGAGACTTCGACGGCACGCTGCCTGAGTTTCAGTCGGATACGGTCTGGCGTCGCACCGCCTATGCCCACGCGGATGGCTATGAGATGGCGGGTACGGGCACGCCGGACAGCGCGGACTTTGACGCCACGGCGACGCTTGAGGACCCGGCCACCGGCATCCGGCGTCAGGTGCGCGTCGAAAACGGCCGTTTGACGCGGGTATTGTTCATAGCGCCCATCCACAAAAAACTGCCGCCGCGCGACTGGCTGCTTGAGTGTTTCGGAGAGACGCAACTGAGCGCGCCACAGCTTGCGGCCTTGCTGATCGGGCGGATGCCGGGCGTGTCGGACAGGGGCCGGATTATCTGCGCCTGCAACAGTGTGGGTGAGAACGCTATTTTGGCCAGCATTGAAGCCGGTGCGACGACGGTTGAAGAGATAGGCGAAGCCACGCGCGCAGGCACCGCCTGTGGCGCCTGCAAAGGCGAGCTGAAACAATGCTTGCAGAGGCAAAGCACAAAAAAAGAAAGGGGTAACGCCCATGTCTGAGGGATCCGTTTCTCTGGTTGGCGCAGGGCCTGGCACGTCGGACTACCTGACACTCGGGGCCGTAAAGGCCCTGCAGAGCGCTCAGGCGGTTCTGTACGATGCCCTGGTAGACGATGGGGTCCTGGCTTTTGCGCCGCAGCGGTGCGTTAAAATCTGCGTCGGGAAACGGGGCGGCCGCCTATCGGTGTCACAGGATAAAACGAACGCCCTCATGGTCCGTCTGGCGCACAAAGGGCTGAACGTCGTTCGACTTAAAGGCGGTGATCCCTCCGTTTTCGGTCGGGTCGAGGAGGAGCGGCAGTATCTCGACGCCTATGGTGTTGCGCACAGGACCATAGCCGGTGTGACGACAGCCAGCGCGGCCGCCGCGCAGTTTGCTTTTCCACTGACTCATCGGGCATCGGCGCGCTCCGTCCATTATCTGACCGGGCGCACAAAAGACGGATTGCCGGACTTAGACGGGAAAGGACTCGAGGGCGCGGAAACAACACTCGTGTTCTATATGGCCGCCCAAAAAGCGCAGGCTATAGAAACCGCCTTACTGGCGTTGGGCCGTCGGGGCTCAACGCCGGTCCTTATTCTTGAAAATGTCGGTCGCACCCACCCGGCCATGCGGCGCTGCAGTCTAAGCACTCTGGCCAGCACGGTGCGCGAGACTGTTTATGAGGGGCCGGTCCTCATCTGTATTGGCGATGTGTGCGCCTTCGCTCGGGCCCATCAGACGGGACAAATGCAAGAAACATTTTCAGTGGCCGATGACGCTGCCCTTTGCCAGGGCGCGGCCCGTCTGGCCTGAGCCGGACGGACACGTGCCGCGCTCTGAAGGTCGAATGGCCGCTTCTTCAGGCCATCTATTTAAACCTTGTCTTGAAACTCCGCTCAGGAATCTGCGGGGATATCCATCCCGTCAGCGGCCACCGTACTTTTCTTTTCCGCTCGCAGGCTTGCCCGTACAAGCGAGCATATGTCCGGATCCAGGCTGAGATGGTGGAAGAGCAGATTGTCCCAGATGTCTCTCAAGGCAGAAAGCGAGGCCGGGAGCGCAAGGACACAGGTCCCGTTTGCAATGCCGGCCACAGCGCGGGACAAAAGGCCTGGCAGACCTGCCGACGCGTGGCTGTAGACGTGAAACAGGACGGAAAAGCCATCAAAACGCTTTTCCAGAATCGTTTCGAGCGCTTCAGGTGTGATGTCATCAGGATTAGGGCCGGTGCCGCCCAGAAGGACGAGGACGCGGCAATCGGGTGAGGCAATCCGTCGTTTAACCTCCGATCGAAGAGGCCCAACCTCAGACACAACCTCACCCCAGTCTACCGCCTCATAGCCGGCCTTGACCAGTCGTGCGCTCAAATGGCGCACGGCTTCCGTCTGCGCTCCCTGCGGGATGCGGGTCACACTCAGGATGCAAGCTGAGACAGGGGCTCTTTCGGAATTCATAAGCATACGTCGCGCACTTAGGATCAGCCATGTAAGTGTCAGGCTGGCTCAGCAGGTGCCAGGTGTGCGTGATCGTGCGCTTCAAGGAAGCCAACAATGCGGCGGCGGCAGTCAATGAACTGGGCGTCCTGCAGAACCTGTTTGCGATCGCGGGGCCGGGGCGTCTTCACGTCCACGATCTCTCCGATGCGGGCCTTGGGACCGTTGGTCATCATCACCACGCGATCGGCCAACAGAACGGCTTCATCGACATCGTGGGTGATCATCAGCACCGTTGAACGAATGCGCTCATGAAGCTCCATCACCGTGTCCTGAAGGTGAGCACGGGTAAGCGCATCAAGCGCACCAAAGGGCTCATCCAGCAGCAGAACCTTGGGCTCCATAGCCAGGGCGCGGGCGATGCCGACACGCTGCTTCATACCGCCTGAGATTTCGCCAGGGCGTTTATCCTTGGCGTGGGTCATCTTGACCAGTTCCAGATTGTGCAGGGTGCGGTCGTGGAGCTGTTTCAGGTTTTCCCTGGCGCCATAGAGCTTGGCGACGGCCAGACGCACGTTCTCATAAACGGTCATCCAAGGCAGAAGCGAATGGTTCTGAAAAACGACGGCGCGTTCGGGCCCGGGGCCCTTGATCTCTTTATTGTCGAGCAGGGCGGCCCCAAGCGTCACCGGCACAAGGCCCGCGACCACGTTCAGGAGGGTGGACTTGCCGCAACCGGAATGGCCGATGATCGACAGGAATTCGCCCTTGTGTACGCTGAGCGAAACATTCTCGAGCACCTGCGAGATGACACCATCGCGCTCGAAATCGACATAGATGTTTTCAAGGGAAAGAAGCGGTTTGGACATGAGCTTACCTTTTTAATCCGCTGTGGTGCCGCGCGAGACGTACTGACCTACAAGCGCCACCAAACGGTCGAGCACAAAGCCGACCAGACCGACCCAGACGAGGGCCACGATGATGTCGGACATGCGCGAGGAGTTGTACTGATCCCAGATAAAGAAGCCGATGCCTACGCCACCCAGCAGCATTTCAGACGCTACGATGGCCAGCCAGCTCATGCCGACCCCGATGCGCAGGCCTGTAAAAATGTGCGGTGTGGCCGCGGGCAGCATGATCTTGAAGAAGTATTCGCCGGGCGTCAGGCGTAACACCTTGGCCACATTCACATAATCCTGCGGGATATTGCGCACGCCGACCATTGTGTTGATCACGATGGGCCAGATGGAGGTGATAAAGATGACGAACAGGGCCGACGGCTGGGCTTCGCGCAGGGCGGCCAGCGAGATGGGCAGCCAGGCCAGAGGCGGCACGGTGCGCAGAACCTGAATGATCGGATCGGTCCCTTTGCGCGCCCAATCGACCGTGCCGAGAAAAGCCCCCAGAAGAACACCGCACACGGCGGCCAGGCCAAAGCCGATCCCCACCCGCGACAGGGAGGTCAGCACGTGCCAGAACAGGCCCTTGTCCACGCCACCACGATCGTAGAAGGGATCAAAGATCAGTTCCTGCGCTTCCATCAGGACCATGGAGGGCGAGGGCAGACCACCCGGAAAGGCTGTGCCCAGCGCTTCCCACATCAGGACCAAGGCGCTCACCGTGAGCAGAGGCATCAGGTAGTTCCCGGCCTTGTCAGCCAGCTTGCGCCGTTTAGAGGCCGCTATCTGTTTGGCCTGCGCCGCCGCCAGAAGGATCTGGTTATGATCGGCGACCAGGTCTGCGGAGACATCAGTCTGGGGGGAGGTCATTTTTTGAACTTCAAAGGGCATGGGAACCTCAAGATCCCTCTCCCCAATGGAGAGAGGGTTGGGAGGGGCTTAAATCAGGCCAACTTCTTGACGGGCTGGCTGGCGAGGTAGGCGCTGGGGTTCGTCCAGTCGAAGGTCTTGCCATCGAAGAAGCGCTCGACGCCGCGGGAATCCGCCGGGGCCGGGATGCCATACTGTTTGGCCACTTCACGCCACAGGTCGGAGCGGTTGACCTTGTTGACTAGCGCCTTTGTATCCACGTCGTTGTCGATAATGCCCCAGCGCTTGTTTTCGGTGACGAACCAGGTGTCGTGCGACTTAAACGGGAAGCCCGCATTGTCGGCCCAGAACTTCATCAGGTGCGCTGAGCCTGCAACATTACGGCCATCGCCGTAATTGATCTTGCCCTGAAGGCGCGGCAGGATGTCGTTGATCGGGACGTTGATATACTGGCGCCCGGCGGTGATGGCGCACATGGCGGGGCGGTTTGTGTCGCACCATTGCTGGGCTTCCATGACCGCCGCGATCAGGGCCTTGGCCGCATTCGGGTACTTATCGACCCAGTCCGCACGCATCCCTAGGGCCTTTTCCGGATGGTTCATCCAGATTTCGGAAGTGGTGGTGGCGGTATAGCCGATCTTCTGATTAACGAGCTGACCATTCCACGGCTCACCCACGCAGAAGACGTCCTGTGTCCCAGCCTTCATATTGGCCACCATCTGCGGCGGCGGGATGACGATGGTGGAGACATCCGTATCCGGATTGATCCCGGCGGCCGCCAGCCAGTAGCGCACCCACAGATCATGCGTACCACCGCGATAGGTCATGGCCACCTTGGCCAGATTGCCGGCGGCTTTCATCTGGGCGAACTTGGCCTTGGCGCCGGCGGCATTCAGTCCGACCTGTACGTTCTTAAGATCGTTGCCGACGCTGATACCCTGACCGTTGGTGTTGAGGCGCGCCAGAATGTACATCGGCGTCTTGCGCGCCCCGACGCCTAGGGTGAACTGATAGGGCATGGGGCTGAGGATATGCGCCCCGTCGATGCCACCGCCTTGTGCACCCAGGACGATATTGTCGCGCGTGGCCCCCCATGAGGCCTGTTTCAGCACCTCAACATTGGGCAGGCCGTATTTGGCAAACAGGCCCTTCTCTTTGGCGATGATGAGGGGGGAGGCATCGGTCAGGGCAATAAAGCCGAGCTTGGCACCGGAAACCTCCGGTCCCTTGCCGGCGGCAAAGGCCCCTGAGGGGAAAAGCCCTTTGGCGGCGGCGACGGTGGCGGCAGCCCCGATGAGGGCCTGACGACGGGAAAAGGTGGTCATATCAGTCGGTTCCTTAAAGTTTGTATTCGAAGCCGACCCACACCTTGGTGCGCGAGGCGGGCATGATCGTATTGGCGCGCTCAAAGTCGGCATATTTCAGCAGCAGCGACAGGTTCTTGGTCAGGCCGGAGGCAAACTGCGCGTCGAACTCCGTGCCGATCGACTGGCTGAGGCGATCCGTCTCAAAATCGTGGTAGGCGAGCGTCAGGGTCGGGTTCTTGATTAGCGGGAAGGAGGGGTGCGTGTAGCCCGCCACCGTCAGGGTGTAGCTGAGGTTCTTGAACCCGTTGGCCATGGTCTTGTTGCCATTGAAGGCCAACGCATCGGACCAGCCATTGAAGGCGTGCGCCGTGGCCAGCGGCGTGATAAAGCCGCGCGTGCCGTCGCCTTCAAAGGTCTCATAACCGACCTTGAAGGTGTACATGTCCCAGGTCACCGCCCCGTCGATATTGGAAGCGGACAGTTCGAAATCTGCCGGGTTATAGCCGTAGTCGGTCTGCTTGGCATAATAGCCGGAATAGGCCAGCTTGAAGGATGACACCCAGGCCGAACCTGACGCCTTGAGGCCGATGGTATTGGTCGAGTTTGCCTTGGCATTTTCAAAATCGAGCGCGTAATCAAAGGCCTGAAGCTTCAGGGCTTCATTGATCGGCAGGGTGACATTCAACAGGTGGCTGTCGGAATCCCAGTCTGCGCTTTCACCCAGGACGCGGTTGACCTGAAACAGATAGGCGTAGGTGACGGCCAGCTTTCCCACCGTGGTATCGACGCGCAGGGCATCGAAGGTCTGTTCGTCTTGACGCCATCCGACATTACCGATGAAGCGTGCATCGTCGAGGATAATGCGCTGACGACCGGCGGTTACGGTGGTGAAGCTCGACGGCGTCCACACCACCTGTGCGCGGTTCAATTCGGTCATCGTGGGATCATTGACCGTCGGATATTGCGTCTTGCCGTTGGTCGTCGAGTTGTAGTCGTCATCAAGGGCGCGGACATCCTCGAATTCCACGAGGAATTTCAGGTTCTTCCAGTCGGCCGACTGAAAGCCGATGCGATTGCGCAGGGTCAGGGCCGATCCCTTTTTCAGCCCGGCCTGATCAACGCCTTCGTAGCGCAGGCGGCTTTCAAGCAGCGGCTTGCCCATGGCCAGCGCTTCGCCAAATGTCTCCTGAGCGAAAGCCGGGGCGCACACCCCGCTTAAAACTGTTGCGCCGCACAAAATTAAGGGCGCACTTTTCCGACGCAGCTTTAGATGGGCCACGGTCCTATCCCCTGAAAAGAGCAAAAAAAAACGCCCCAGACTAAACCGCAGGTTCCCCTTATGCGGTAAAGCTCTGAGACGTCGTTGTC
The DNA here is from genome assembly GCF_037101385.1 of Asticcacaulis sp. DW145. Classification (NCBI taxonomy): domain Bacteria; kingdom Pseudomonadati; phylum Pseudomonadota; class Alphaproteobacteria; order Caulobacterales; family Caulobacteraceae; genus Asticcacaulis; species Asticcacaulis sp. DW145. The sequence goes on from NZ_AP029024.1 coordinate 1,165,687, forward strand.
CGGTGATGGGCGAAGCCTTCAATGGCAGCGCCGCGTGTCATCCGCCTTTGGATAACACTGTCAGCGTCATATAACATTCACGACGCGTCAATCTTTTTTTCGCAGTCGCGTAAGAATTGTTAAGCTGGGCCACCGAGTGAGATAAATTGGCAACAAAAAGTCAAATGATGCCTCGTTCGTGCGCTGTTAAGACGCGAAGCGGGGGCTTCGTATCCGAGAGGGGCTCTCTTTGAAGGTGAGCCATGCGCTCATCCGCATGCTCGTAAGACGCGCTGTGCCGATATGCGTTTTGAGCCTTGATCCTGAAGAAATGAAGAGCGTTGCAACCGTCTGGCCACCACAGTTGTGCGGGCCTCCGCTCAAGCGGTGCATGTAGGCGCGAGCCTGGGCCTTCCGCCGTTACAGGGAACACCGACAATTCACAGAAATTTGTTCCCGATTTGTTTCTCAAGAGTCGGCTGTTAAGGATTTGTGACTCCTCACGATTCCGCTCTGACCTATCGCCCTGACAATTTCTGGCAGCACGCAGACGCCGATCTCGGCCTATTGACTCTTGTTCAAATTAAAGAACAAAAAGCGAACATAGTCTTTGGCGTTCAGAAAGGATGCTTGATGTCATGCCCGCTGCCAACCCCGCCGTCCTCAGCGCTTTGCGAGACCGTATCGACCATATCGGCGGTCACAGTGCGCCCAGACGCGTCGTGCTCCCCTTCGGCGTTCCCGATATCGACACCCGTATTCCCAAGGGGGGGCTGGCCTTTGGGGCCCTGCACGAGATCGCCGGTGGCGCCAATGGCGCGGTAGATGGGGCCGCCGCCATCGCCTTTGCCGCCGGGATCGCCGCGCGCTCTGGCGGGCGTGTTCTCTGGGCCTATACGCAGCCTGATCTGTTCGCCCCGGCACTGGCCCGTTCTGGCCTGACCGATGACAAGGTCGTCTTCTTCGAAGCCGGCGATGAGGCCGCCGTGCTGGGGGCTTGTGAGGAAGCCCTGCGCCACGGCGGCCTCACCGCGGTCGTGGGCGAACTCGCCAATCTCTCCCGTGTCGCCTCGCAGCGCCTTCTGATGGCGGCGGAGGGCACAGGAACGCTGGCCCTGATCGTGCGCCGCTGGCGCCGGCAGGTCGATGCCAAAGACTTTGGCCGCCCCACGGCCGCCTTCACCCGCTGGCGTGTGACCGAACTGAACTCATCACCTTTGCCGGTGCGCGGCGTCGGACGCGCGCGCTGGATGCTGGAGCTGATCCGGGCCCGCGGCGGGGAGTGTCATGATTTCGAGGTCGAGGCCTGTGACGGGGAGGGGCGTATCCGCCTGTCCGGGGACGCACAAATGACAAACACCCTGCGGGCCGCATCTTAAGAGGAGGGAGACTATGCAGTTGTTTGAGACACCGGATGAACACGCCCGGCTGGCCCTGTTCGATGGGGCCGCCGTCCTGCTTACGGTCGCCCGGCATGAGCGCGACTATATGGCCTGTGTGCAGAAGATCGGTCCCAAAGGCACGGTCTATTACGATGTGGCCGGCTACAGATACCACGCCGATGGCTCGCCCCTGCCGCAATTGCCGCGCGCGCCCCAGATCCTCGACGTCGTTGATCTCTATCAGACCGATTACGCGGATATCGCATGAGTGAACTTGTCACCTGTGCGGGGAAGGTGGTGGCGCTGGCGCCCCTCGTCGCTATCGGGCCGGTATGGAGAAATGGCCTTTATGAAGACACGCATCTGGCGTTCCCGGTCCATATCCAGGGCCTGCCTCAAACCCTGTGGTTCCAGTCGGAGGACGGCACAGACGAGGAAAGGGCCGCACTCAGAGATGCGCATGCGCAACTCGTGGCCGCCTGGCGGCGCTATCATCTTAAGGACGGCGTAACGCCGGGCCTGTTCGACCTGTCCCATCTTCTGATCAGTCTTCAGGCTATCTCCGCCGTCAGTCCCATCTACACGAAGACGGTAACTGTGGGCGGCTGGGGCAGCGTCAGCCGTCATCAGCCGATCTACGACATTCATGTGTCAGGCCTAAGCGAACCCATTCGTCGCTCGGCCTCCGTCGCCGTGCCGCTCGACGTCCTGACGGCTGAGCGTGACGCCCTTCTGGAAGCCTGGGCCGACTGGGTCGATCCTCTCACGCGACAGGCGGTGTAGGGTGTCATGGCCCGCTACCTCAGCCTCTATCTGCCATTCTGGGGGACCGATCGTCTGCGTCGGGCTATAGGCCTGGACGTGCTGCCGCTTGAGCAAGCGTTGGTTCTGCAGGGCAAGGTCGGCAGCCGACGCCTCGTCACGGCGGTCGATGCGCGCGCTCATCAACGCGGCGTACGACCGGGCATCGCGGTGGCCAAGGCGCAGGTGCTTATCGACGGGCTTGAGGTGCGTGACGCTGAGGTAGAGCGTGACGCCGAGGCGCTGGAGAAGCTCGCCGTCTGGGCCCTGCGTCTCTATTCGCCCGTGGTGGCCGCTGATACGCCGGATGGTCTGATCCTCGATATCACCGGCGCGGCCCATCTCTATGGGGGAGAGGCCGCTCTGGTCTCCGATATGCTGCGGCGTCTCGACGCCCTCCATATCACAGCCTACGCCACGGTCGCGGATAGCTGGGGGGCCGCCCATGCCCTGGTGCGCTTTGCCGGTAAGTCCTCTTTGATCATTGCACCGGGTAAGTCTGCCGAGGCGATACTGCCCCTGCCGGTCGCGGCGCTTCGCCTGCCGGCCGAGACGGTCGAGGAACTGCGCCTTATCGGTATCGACACCATCGGCGAACTGGCGGCCAAGCCGCGCGCCCCGCTGGCGCTGCGCTATGGTCCCGACCTGTGGCGGCGCGTCGATATGGCGTTTGGGCGACTGGCCGAACCCATTGAGCCCGTCCATGTCCCCGAACTGATCTCGGTCGAACGCGCTTTCTTTGAGCCCATCGGGGCGCCTGACACGCTTGAAAAATATACCCGCCGTTTGACTGAATCCCTGTGCCTGAAACTGGAAGAGGCGGGTCTTGGGGCGCGACGGCTCGATTTGCACTTTGTGCGCGTCGATAGTCGCATCGAGACCATATCCGTCGGTACCGCGAAGCCGGTGCGCGACGTAAAGCGTCTGTCGAAACTGCTGGTCGATAAGATCGAAACCGTTGAGCCGGGCTTCGGCATCGACAAGATGACCCTGTCCGCCCCTCTGGTCGAACCGCTGTCCTTCACCCAGGTCGCCACGCGCTTTGCCGCGCCCGGCCGCCCGGACGTCGAAGACCTATGGGACACGCTCAGCAACCGCTACGGCGAGGGTCGACTTTACCGCGCGGTGGAAGTCGCAAGCGACATCCCGGAGCGCTCAGTCAGACGGATTGCCCCGTCGGCGCAAGGGACAGGCTCCTCACGCAATGCCCGTTATCGACGCCCGGCGCGCCTTTATCGCCCCGAACCGGTGCAGGCGCTGGCGGCCTTGCCCGATCATCCGCCGCGCGCCTTTACCTGGCGCGGTCAGCGCTACAGCGTCGTCTGTGCCGATGGCCCCGAACGCGTCAAGGGGGAATGGTGGGTCAGCGACACCGAAACCGGCAAGGTGCGCGACTACTATATCCTCGAAGCGGCCACTGGTGAGCGCTTCTGGGTCTTCCGGGCCGGGGACGGCGAACACACGGGCACCGGCTCTCTCAACTGGTATCTGCACGGGAAATTCGACTGATGCAGCCACCTTATGTCGAGCTTCAGTGCGCGTCCTACTTCTCCTTCCTGCAAGGCTGTTCATCCCCCGATGAGCTGTTCGTCCGGGCTCAGGCACTGGGTCTTGAGGCGCTGGCCATCGCCGATCGCAATACGCTTGCCGGTATGGTGCGTGCCCATGTCGCCGCCAAAGCCACGGGGGTGCGCCTGATCGTCGGCTGCCACCTCGATCTGACCGATGGCTCGTCGCTTCTCGTCTATCCTACCGACCGGGCGGCCTATGCGCGCCTGTCGCGGCTTTTGACGGTGGGCAAGGCGCGGGGCGGCAAGGGGCGCTGCGACCTCACCTGGCAGGATGTCGAGGACTTCAACGCAGGCCTGATCGGCATCTTCCTCCCGGAAGAGGCCGACGAGGTCTGCGCCCAGCGCCTGCGGCGATTTAAGACCATTTTTGCCGTGCGCGCCCATGTGGCGCTGACGCTGCGCCGCCGACAGGGGGATCATCTGCGCCTGCATGAGCTGTCGAACCTGGCGGCGAGGGTGCGTGTGCCCACCGTCGTTACCAATGATGTCCTCTATCATGTCCATGAGCGCGACCAGTTGCACGATGTGGTCACCTGCATCCGGCACAACTGCACCATCGACACCCTGGGGGATCTGCGCCACCGCTACGCCGACCGCTATCTGAAGACGCCGGAGGAGATGTATCGGCTGTTTCCGGGCTACGAGGGCGCCTTAAGGCGCAGCGCCGAGATCGCCGATCAGTGCCGCTTCAGCCTCGACGAGCTTAAATACCAATATCCGGAAGAGAAGCTGTTGCCCGGGCTGTCGGCCATCGACGCCCTCAAAAAGCTGACCTGGGAAGGGGCGAAGCGGCGCTACCCGGAAGGTGTGCCGCAAAAGGTCATCGACCTTCTGCGTCATGAGCTGACCCTGATCGAGAAGCTCAACTACGCGCCCTATTTTTTGACGGTCAACGCCATCGTCAACTTCGCCCGCTCGCAGGACATCCTCTGTCAGGGGCGTGGCTCGGCCGCCAATTCTTGCGTCTGTTTTGTGTTGGGCATTACGAGCGTCGATCCGGACCGCAACGATCTTCTCTTCGAGCGCTTCATCTCCGAAGAGCGGGGGGAGCCGCCCGATATCGATGTGGACTTCGAGCACCAGCGGCGTGAGGAGGTGCTGCAATGGGTCTATGAGACCTATGGCCGTTCGCACGCCGCGCTTACCGCCGTCGTCACGCGGTTCCGCACGCGTGGAGCCATCCGCGCGGTCCTCAAGGTAATGGGCTATCCCGAAGACACGATCAAGCTGATCTCCAAACAGGTGACCCACTGGCACCGGGGCGGCATGACTTTGGCCGAGGCCGAAGGCTTAGGGCTCAACCTCAATGACCGGCGCCTGAAGCTCGCCATCGACCTGCACCTGCTCTTGATGAACGTGCCGCGGCATTTGAGCCAGCACCCGGGTGGCTTTGTCCTGACCCACGACCGGCTGGATGAACTGGTGCCGATCGAGCCCGCGCGCATGAAAGCCCGACAGGTCATTGAATGGGACAAGGACGATATCGACGTTCTGGCCTTCATGAAGGTCGATTGCCTGGGGCTTGGCATGATGTCGTGCATGAAGCGCTCGCTCGATATGCTGGCTGAGGTCAAGGGCATAGAATTGGACCTGGCCACCATCCCGGCCGAAGATCCGCGCACCTACGCCATGATCCGCAAGGCCGACACGGTCGGTGTCTTCCAGATCGAAAGCCGCGCCCAGCAGGCCATGCTGCCGCGTACCAAGCCTAGGACCTTCTATGACCTTGTGGTGCAGGTCGCCATCGTGCGGCCTGGCCCCATCCAGGGCGGCATGGTCCATCCCTACCTGCGACGGCGCGAGGGCACGGAAGAGGTCACCTATCCCTCGAAGGAACTGGAGGCCATTCTCTCGAAAACCTTGGGCGTACCACTCTTTCAGGAGCAGGCCATGTCGGTTGTCATCAAGGCAGCCGGCTTCTCGCCGGGGCGCGCTGATATGGTCCGCCGCGCCATGGCCACCTTCAAACACACCGGCGGCGTCTCTAAATTCCATGACGAGATCGTGCAGGGGATGCTTAAAAACGGCTACACGCAGGACTATGCTGAGCAGATATTCAGCCAACTGGAAGGGTTTGGCTCCTATGGGTTTCCGGAGTCGCACGCCTATTCCTTCGCCCTGATCGCCTATGCCTCCTCCTGGATGAAATGCCATCACCCGGACGTCTTTTGTGCCGCGCTCCTGAACTCCCAGCCCATGGGCTTCTATGCCCCGGCGCAGCTGGTGCGCAACGCTCAGGAACATGGCGTGGAGGTCCGCCCGGTCTGCGTCAATGCCTCGCGCTGGGACTGTACGCTGGAGGAGACACACCGACCGGGACGCTATGCCGTGCGGTTAGGCTTTCGGCTCGTCAAAGGGCTCAAGAGCGCGGACATTGCCAGGATGATCCTGCACCGCGGAGATCACCCCTTCACATCCATTCCCGATCTGTGGAAGCGGGCCCGCACGCCGGTGGTGACGCTGCGACAACTGGCCAAGGCCGATGCCTTCTCTCCCGCCCTCGGTCTGAACCGTCGGGACGCGTTGTTTGCCATCCGTGCCCTGCGCGATGATCCTCTACCGCTGTTCGATCATCTGGAGACGGGGGCAGGGGAGACGTCTGCAATGCCGGAACCCCAAGTGATCCTCAAACCCATGACGGCCGGGGCCAGGGTGGTCGAAGACTATAATCACCTGGGTCTGACGCTTGGGACCCATCCCGTCTCGTTCCTGCGTGAAGAGCTTCGCCAGCGCGGCCTGATGACCTGCGCGGACGCCATGGCCTCAAAAGATGGGCGCCTCGTCAGCGTGGCGGGCATGGTGCTCGTCCGCCAGAAGCCCGGCTCGGCCAATGGCGTGATGTTCATGACGCTGGAAGACGAGACCCGCGACGCCAATGTGGTGGTTTGGGAGAAGGTGGCGGCCGCTCATAAGGCCGCCGTCTATGGCTCGTCGTTTGTGGCCATCAACGGCTACATCCAGCGCGAAGGCGAGGTGGTCCATCTTATCGCGCGCTCCGTCTTTGATCTGTCACCGCTTCTGGCTAGTATCGGTGAGCGCGATACGCCGTTGAGCGTGCCCCGTATGCCGGGCGATGAGTTCCGCAATGGCGGGCCCGGACAGGACGCGCGGGTGGCCAGAGCGCAGGGCGGCGGCTGGGTTCAGAAGAGCCGGGATTTTCGGTGAGGGAGGGCGCGGTCGGGGGCTGGTTTTGGCCCATAAGAGACACAAGGTTCTTTTCCTGGCGCAAAAAGCGGACATCGTTATAGCGCTTGGAAACGGGCTCAATCTAAGGCACTATCCCAGGATGTGGATCGGTTCGTCGCACTTAACCAAACATTGTTTAGGCCTTGGCATACGTGCTTGTGACTGGAAGAAGGCCATTCTGATAGAAAATATCGGTCAACTCGCATTTAAACGCCATTAATTACGGATCTGGCGGCCACGGTTGAACTGAAACGCTTGTTTGTAGCCAGCCTGAAGTATTCCAAGTCAAATCGGCGTACGGGTGTCCCTCCTCGCGGACGTGAATTATTTTTATAGCCCTATCCGTCTCCGCGCCGCCACCTACGTTCTCCGAGATATCCCTGGGGCCGATTGCCATAGCGAAATGGGGTGTCGGCTTGCCGAGCTTCTCAGCCATTGACAAACTTGAGACAATTAAAAATCTAGACTGGCCTAGGTCACTATGTTCGAATGCAGCTGTTTGCATCCAACGCGAAGGTCCTACGCCTCTGTCGAGAATTGGTACAAAAACCCAGTCCGGTTGAAATGCTTCGATTACGTCGCCCACTAACGGGCGAATTTTTATATCTTGGCAAATAAACGTAACGCAACGGCCCACGTTTTCGATGTCGGCGACAACAATTTCGCTACCTGAGGCGGTGTCCTCGACGACTTGTTTCCCCTTCCCAGGATTGGGTAGACCTAAGCCGATAGCGACATCCGCATCAATTTTTGCAGGCCATATTTTTCTCTGCCTCCATAAGGGGGTGCCGTATCTGTTCAGTGCTTGCGATTCGTTCCAAGCTTGATACCCATCGTTGGAGACGGTTAAACCAGTCCCGGCAACGGTTAGGGCGGGGCTAGCTTTCAGCGAGCGAAGCAATTTACCTAGCGAAATAGCTTCATTTTCCGTAACCACGAACTCCGGCGCGATGGCAAACATTGCCTCCCCAGCAGCCTCAATCGCGTTGAAAATTGTCGTGCTGGCACAAAGCGTAGAACTGGTTGTACAGGTCATCGCTCTGGAGTCACCCAGCGGCCTGTCAGTGAAGATGAGATCGTTTGCTTTTGTCGCAACTGGGATAAACACAATTCGAGTGTCGTCTTGAGGCGCTACTCCTGCACCGAGATCACGACCTACATACAGCGGCTTGACTGAAATTGGACGCCCTTGATGGAGCATCGTTGCGGGAGCTGCACTGAGGTAGGTAAATCTGTCATACAACGTATCAGCGTGGCCGGCCGCTTCTGGTCGTGTGGCTCTATGCAACGGCCCTCGAGGAATGAGGGATAAATTATTCCAAGTCGCATAAACCGATTTAGTAGTTCTGTAATTTTTGTGATCCCGAAGCCATGCGGATACCCTACGGTACTGAGGGTCGCTTGGAGCACGAGAAACAGCGCGAGGGTGAATACGGTAGAAAGAGAGGTCCAAAAACCTCATTATTTGAAGTACTTTTCCTCGAAACACTTCGAGGTCACTGTCTGTCGGCTCTATTAATTGAAGCAGTGTCTTTGTAACTATATTGCCACCATCGAACTCGAGTGCAGTTTTGACCTTCCGATCGAAAGCTGTATTTGGCTTGCACGACCTCGTACGCTCTGCATTCGTCCAAAGTGTTGCCATCTCCCATAGATAAAGGAATAGCTCACCTGGAGAACTGGGTCGAACGGCTTGCTCAGTCATTTAATATCTCGAGCTCGGCGTTGATGTAAGTCAAATGAAAATGAATCGTCCAAGTGTTGAATGGCTTTTGGATCGAATTGAATATTTGATAGCATTAATGAGAGATGATCAACCGACTCTTTAACGGCCTCTCTTTGCAAACTGTGCATCGATGAGCGCCTGCTCAAGATACGACCCAATCCTGTAACTGCCTCCACCATATATGAAATTTGGGTTAAATTGGGATGGTCGCTGGCCAGCAAGTAATCTATCATACCAGATATAGAGTTTATAAATTCTATTGTTGATCTGGATGATCTTCCATAGTAATTTGGGAGTGTGCTTATAAGTCGTCTATTTGTTTCATTGAATAAAGCGTTGCAAAATTCGACGGTGGCGCTGACGTCCTTGCTTGAGAGGATAATTTTTGCGAATTCGACAAATTGAGATGCCATTTGTGGCTGGCCGTCGCTATACTTCGCGGCAGATACGGCATGTTTGGTGGCGTTCATAAGATCGCCACGAGCATGCAAATTTCTAACTAGCCTGCTATGCAGGTCAAATCCGACACGCTTGAGAGACGCGCTAGCGAGCGTGTGCTCCGAGATGTCTAGTCTTTCCATTTTTGCTAGACCGCCCTGATATTCATTAAACGCAGTAAGGCTGTCGCCACTGCGATCAAAGTAATCTCCTTTGAGCAGAGAGGTTTCTACCTCCATCACGCGCAGGTCATCCATCATAGTATTTTCTATTTTGTGTTTTTGAAGGTCCCTCAATAACTTAACCAAATCAGCGATTGATTGATTTGCCGCATCGTGATCACGGAGAGAAATGTATATTTGAGCCGCCTTGCGCCGAATTTTTGCGCGTTTAAAAACGTCGACTGCTTTGGTGGAAGCAGCAAGCAGGTTGTCAAATTCTTCAATTAAGGCAAGTTCATCCTCTTCTTCGAAGAAAAATGCGCTAATGTCCAGATAGCGCTCTAGAACCTGAATCAAGAATGTTCGCCAAATTTCAGGTTGCTCAGCGTGAACCACTCTAAGTAAGTCAAGTGTGCTTCTCAATAAGCCGATTATTTCAAATGGGCTTTCGTGGGCTTTAGTCAGAACTAATGCTGTCTCGACGAGGGCGACAACATACTCTTCTGTAATATCTCCGCCATCCAGAACGGTATCGGCTGCGCTCTCGATGAGAGTGCCAAGCTCTTCAGTTGCCCTCACGGGGTCGGACGACCTCAGGTTTAAGACGTATTCGCTTGTCGCTAGCCGAGGTTGGAGGCGGCGCCGTATTACACTTATCCAGTCCGGATCCATTTCCGGCACATCCATTGATACGCGCAGCAGGCGATTGCCCAACCTTAGATAATTCAGCAATAATGGATCGGTTCCAGGATCTGTCGCTAGTGTGGGGACCACAGCTTCATAGTAGGGTACGTTAGGTGCGGCCCTAACTGCGTTAAATTTAAAATCATCTACTGCAGCCTCTTTCGTCAAGCCGCCAGCTTTAGTGATTTCATGGATGCCTCTAGCAATCGCGTCAGCTTCTTCGCTCGTGCCGGATGCGGAAACGCGCATAGGGACAGCGAAAAGTTCCACATCATCGCCTGCTTGAGAGCGTATTGTGCCGGCTACCCCGGATATACCTTCAATATTTTGTCGATTCAAAACGAAGCAGAGTGCGACTGTATCTGGCAACTGCATAGTGCATATGCCTGCGACGTCAGCCATGCCGGTCCGACTGTCGATGAAAACAAAATCATATTCGCTTTTTGCCCACTCACGAAGGGATTGAAGCAGTTTTCCGCCAGCTTGTTCGGTGAAGAAGGTTGGCCACGCAAAATTGGCTAGGACATCACCATATGCCGCAGGATGTCGATCCGCGAGGTCAACAGCACCTGCAGTGATCAAATCCAGCTTGCCACCATTGTCGGATTCCAATCCAATCGGAATAACATAACTGGAGAAATACTCTCTAGACGAGAATGTTTTAATTGCGTCTTCAAGCGCTCTCGGAGTCTTTGCTATGTCAATCGACTGAGCCCATCGCCAAAGCAGATCAAGAATGCCGGGACGGTTGCGTATGGTCCGCGCTTCGGTGGATTCAAGAAAGGCCTTAAAGTAATACGGGAGGCCTGGGGCCTCTAGATCCCAGTCCATTACTAAGACTTTGGCGCCATGCATTGCAGCCAAAAAGGCTACATTCGCAACGGCCATAGTTCTGCCAACACCACCCTTATATGAGTAAAAAGTGATGATCTTGCCGCTGCTCATGAATAAGTCCAAGATTAGGCTGTATGATTAAGCCGGGGATAAATAGTCAGAACTCGTCGTTCACTGAAACGATCTGTAGTCTGACGGCGATGTTTTTGAATTGCTCGATCGCGCGGCGAAAGTTTGGATGCAATTGATTGTAACGGTTTTGAATCTTCATTGCTTTCCATTGCGTCTTGCGCCGTTGGAGTAAGAAAATTGTAGAACCTTGTGCCGTCTCTCCGACAATCGACTAGTCCATATTGGCGAAGTATGGATAAATTTCTGCTGACAGTTTCGGGCTTTAAATTTAAAGCTTCAGACAATTCAACCCCTGTCATTTCTCGTTTGCTCAGAGCTTTAAAGTACGGTTGCAGGTTGCTTTTCCTTAAAAGGTCTAGCGATTGCGTACTGGCCCGTTGGGCCCCAACCTGAGAGACGACGGCATGGGCTAGCGCTAGCTTGCCTAGAACATATGCATACGCCTCAGACGATTCATTAGCGAAGCGGCCTTGGGCAACATTCGCTGCATTTTCGGGCGCCTTACGCATCAAGTTGTCGAAGCCCGCGGCGATACCCGCGGCCAACTTCTCCAACTCATCCTTGCTCCCACTGGAAATCAGCTCGTCAATTTCGTCGACAAGCACTAAGAATGTCTCGCCAGACAAACTGTCAGGCGAGTTTGCGGTGTAGAACCGCTGTAGGATATCTTGGGTCGTTTTCGTCATGCGTTTCCCTCGGTCTCGAAGATAGGTGCCAGGTACTTAAAAATCAACTAAGAATCATTGATCCTTTCATGACTTTTATCATGCATGCCGCGCGGCGATTTCAGGCTACGTGCTCAGCCGCGATGATAGACGCCTCGTATCGGAAACATCTCCAAAATTTGCCGAAATAGCCATCTGCGTGAGCTCAAGACCGTAGTGCGGTTTCGAAGGTTGCCGTTAGCTTCACACGTCCGCTTTTGGGCTTGGATTGTCTCAGAGCTTGAAATGTCCGCCTTGGGCGCGAGGGCGACGTCGGCGTCTAGTGGCCGATATTGTTGAAAAGTCGTGCGACAACCGCAACTGCGTCCTCTCCTCTCGTCTCGTATTGTAGAGACTTGTGATGAATGCAACTCAGGTTGCGGGTGATAGACACCCTTAATCGAGGTCGAGTTCACTCAGAAGAGCAACGCCTTCACCGCTGTCATGGCTCCTATAAAGGCGCCCGTTCCTGGTCCCAGCTCTATCACCGGCCATGTGCCGGGGCCTATCCTCGAAGTGATCAGTGCCGTAAGGTGCGATTGCGGCGATGGCAAGCCGATCTGAAAGCCACGCCCGGAAAAAGGTTGCTTTGTCGCTGCCGGCAAGGGTTGCTTCCAGCGTTATGACGCGGTCGCCAGACGCGTTTAATCGACCGCCACAGCGGCTAAGGCATCATCGGGCCGCATACGGCGCATTCCATCAGCCGGCGAAATCAATGGAGCGTAGCCCAGTTCCAATCGTGCGCGGCTGATATCAATGGTGAAGCCCTTGCCGATCAGTCGCAGCATCTGCCGGGTGATCGGTGGCTCGCCCTTGCGGCGAAAGGCTCGCCAGACGGCCCCCATAAGGCCGGCCAGGGCCCAGGCAAGGCCGAAGGGCACGTTGCGATCTTTCGGTATGACGCCGCGGCTGCCAAGCAGTCGCGTCAGGAAAGATTTTAGTGTGGTGTCTTCACCATCGCTGACAAAGAAGGCTTCGCCGCCTGATCCGCGGTCGGCGCCGAGGATCAGTGCATGGCACAAGTTATCGACATGGCAGGTGGACAGCGCTTGTCTGCCACCTGAAACCCATTGGAACTGCCCCTTGCGCACGGTCTCGACCATGTGATCGAGCGCAGGCATGTCCGGTCCCCAGATGAAGGGAGGACGAATGGCTACCGTTGAAAATCCGGCACAACGGCCATTTGCCGCGAGCAGAACCTCCTCCGCTTCAGCCTTGGATGTCGCATAAGGAGCAAACGTCATCTTGTGCAGGGGCAGGGACTCGGTCGCGCCATGCATCGCTTCGGGACGGCCCATGACGACGGCAGCGGCGCTGACATAGACCACGCGGCGCACACCAGCCCGCTCAGCCTCCTCGATGACATTGCGGGTGCCGTCAACATTGATCCGGCGGAACTCAGACATCGGTCCCCAGAGCTTGAAATGGGCTGCAACATGAAACACGACCTCGACTCCATCCATCGCGGTGGTCAGCGAAGTGCGGTCTAAAAGGTCACCAGCGATCGGTTCCGCGCCCAAGTTTCGTACGCCGGCTAGCGCTTCGGGGCTGCGACCGAGCGCGCGAACGCGCCAGCCGACCGACAACAGGCGGTGGATGAGGTGTTTGCCGACGAAACCGGATCCTCCGGTGACGAGGGCAAGGCGGGGTGTTGGCCGGGGTGAATTGCCGCTCATGACGGACTCCTAGGTTGCTGGCGGTGCCAAGTTGTCACAGGGTCACATGATACACAATACATAATATGAAATATGTTACATGTTGATTTTATAACTTCGCTCCGTTAAGAACCGTACATGATAGACAACGCGCCCGATCACCGCGACCGCATCCTCGACACGGCTGCCGAGCAGGTTCGTCGCTTCGGCGAGGGAAAGACCAACGTGGTCGACATCGCCAAGGCCATGGGTCTGTCTCATTCGGCGATCTACCGGCATTTTCGCTCGAAGGCAGAGATCTTCGACGCCTTGGCCGCACGGACCATGGCTGAGGAGGCCGAACTGGCAGGCCGTTTCGTGGCGGCCGGTGGTTCTGCGGGCGACAGGCTGCGCGGTCTTGTCCTGGCGCTCCATCGCAGCAAATGCGCCAAGCTGGGAGATGACCCTGAGATCCATGGTCTCTACCGCCGGATTGTGACGGAGCGCCCGGACCTCGTCGCCGATTATGCGCGACGAATGACAGGGCTCGTCCGGCAGGTGTTGGCAGACGGGGTAGCGCAGGGTGAGTTCTACATCCGCGATGTCGATGTTGCCGCCGACGTAGTGCGGGACGCGGTCACGATCTTCGTCCATCCCGCTCATGTGGAACAGGCTGTCGTAGCGGGGCTTGATATGGAGCCAAGGCTTTGTGCAGTGTTGGATGCCTTGGCCGTCGCTTTTTCGCGCCGACCATCCTCAGCTGAGTGAAAGTCCAGTCTGACACCCGGTGGCCGACGCACATTCCGGTTGGAAGCGGCTACCGACGGTCACAAATGCGGTTCAAGCGATCTGCTTCTCGATCCCAGCTTTGTCGATCGCGGAGAAAACTTCGACAATTTTACCGCCCTTCACCTCGTAAAACACGTTTTCTGCAAAAGAAATGCGTTGGCCGTTGATGGGTAGGCTAAGAAAGTCGCCTTTTGGCGCGCAATCGAACACCAACCTGGCCGCAATGAGGGGTGGGTCGCATGCCAGACGATCGATGACGAAATGTAGGTCCGGGATGTCTTCGAAGTCCTTGATCAGCATCAGGCGGTAGCCTGGCAGCCGAAGCGGACGACCATTGTGTTTGACATCTTCGGCGACATAGCGCCCAAGCTCATCCCAATCCTGTCGATTCAGGCAGCCTATGTAGGCTTCATATAACTCTTGCAGCGTCATGTTTCTCGAACATCTGGATCTTATCTGCGTCGTCTCAACCAACGAGCGCGCAACCCTCCTGGGTATGCGCTTGAAACCAGACGCGCCGAGGCTCGCAAAAGCAGGATCAGTTTCCTCTGAATTTGCGATTATGCAACGTCCGGCCTTGGTGCTGAGCGACAAACAATTCGGTCATTGGGTCGTGGCCGTCAAGGGAAGCGAGAGATGCGACGCCTCCCATAATATTCTCACACCGCGACGAAACCGCCGTCCACAAGCAACTCTTCGCCACCAATGAAGCTGCTTTCGCTCGACGCCAGAAATAGCACAGCCTTGGCAACTTCTTCAGTTTGAGCGAGCCGGCCAAACGGAATGGCCTGCTTCATCCACTCCTCCGCGCCCTCATTGTCTCGAAGATAGGTATGCATGGCCTGGGTAAGTACCATTCCGGGTGAAACGACATTCACACGGATCCCTCGACTTTTAAGATCAACCGTCCATGTCCGGGCAAAGGAGCGTATTGCAGCCTTTGTTGCGCTATAGACCGAGAGGTTGGCAAAGCCCTTGCTTCCTGCGCCCGATCCCGTCAGCACGATCGAACTACCAGGACCCATCAGCGGCAAGGCTTTTTGGACCGTGTAGACCGTTCCTTTGACATTAATATCAAAGAGGCGATCGAAATGCTGATCTCCGATGTCGTCGATCGCCGCAGATTCCGATACCCCAGCATTGGCGTAGACGACGTCCACGCGACCGTGCTCATTCTGGATTAGGGCATAGAGGCGGTCCATATCGTCAGAATTGCTGACATCGGCTTGGACACCGGTCACTCCATGGCCAATCTCAGCGCGCGCATTGGCAACACGTTCAATACTGCGGCCCGTCACGTAAACCAGTGCACCTTCGCCGGCAAAAGCCTTGGCCGTCGCCAGGCCAATGCCATCTGTTCCGCCGGTCACCACCACGACCTTGTTCTCGAATCTCATCATCATCCCAATCTGTTTTTCGAACTGGAGGATTGCTCCATTTATTATATGGAGGCATCCTCCGGTTCACAAGCCCTGCTTTGAAGGAATGTCAATTTGACTCATGAAGCTCCCTTGAGAGCCGATGCTCAGCGCAACCGAGAGCGCATCCTCGCGGCCGCAGAGGAAGTGTTTGTAGAACAAGGTGCTAACATCGCTTTGGAAGAAGTGGCAAAGCGTGCCGGAGTGGGAATCGGGACGCTCTATCGCCGGTTCCCGACGCGCGAGGAACTCCTGGCCGCAGCCTATAGCGCTCGGTTCGAGGCGTTCGCGGAAACAAGTCTATCGAGAGATGGCAAGCTTGATCCGCTTACTGCCCTGCGTCTCTACCTGGAGGAGCTAGTTCAACATAGCAGCGTCTATCGCGGATTGGCGGCATCACTTGGCACGGTCCTAGCCGTTGGGACGCCCGGCTGTGTCGCGACCAGCAATGAGGGCGTTCGACTTCTGGATCGTGGTCAGAAGGCGGGCGTGGTTCGCTCAGATATCAGCTTCGACGATATCGTATGCGTCGTCATGGCGATCTCTATGGCGATTGAGAAAAATGGATCGCCGAAACCTCGCATCGCTCATCTGGTCGGGGTGTTTTTGGACGGGATCGGCATGCGCTGAGTTCGGCTCCTCATGACCGCTTGGGCGCGACCCAGCCTGCCGCCGGACAGCGATGCCTACGGTTTACCGCCATTTCGAAACCTTCCGTTGCCTTTCGTAGCGCGGTCAGTACTTCATTACTCTGCGTCTCGATGGCATGGTTTCCCGCGATTGGAATGGCTTTGAAGGTTTCTGACGGCGCGGTGATGCCATCCAGCCATCCTACGCCGTGGGCGTCGGTGCGACATCATTGTTCTGTCCTTGGAATATGATCACAGGAAGTGCAAACTGTCCGGAAATGCGCGAAAACTCGAATGTTTCGCCCCATGACCGCCCAGGTTCAGCTTCGCTGACCTGAAGTCCAAGAGCGCTGGCACCGACAACGAGGTCCTAGAAAGCTGAGCCTGAACTGACTTTAATATTGGAAAATTGCCGCAACCCTTGACAATTTGTTTGCTATCTAGCAATATTGTTAGATGGCAAACAAAATTAAAACCTCTGTTCCTGCTTCAATTGGGGCGTGGGCGAAGCGGTGCTATTTCGCGGGACGAGCGATGATGGAAGAGACCCTTCGGGGTCACGGCATCGGTACGACGCAATGGTATGTCCTGCATCACTTGGTTCAGACAGGGCCAACGATGCAGCGCGAACTGGTGCGATTGCTCCAGATCGAACGCGCAACAATGAGCATCATTATTGGAGCGTTGGTTCGCAAGGGATTGGTCGAGCAGGTTCCCGACGCTGTCGATCAGCGCCAGAAGCTGTTGCGGCTAACTCCGGCGGGAAAGGCGCTGTGGGGCGAGCTGCCCGATCTAAATTTCATCCATGACGTAGCATTCGCTGGTTTCTCCGACGCCGACATTGAAACCACAGTGCGGGTGCTTAGAGCCGCAACCGAACGTCTCAACCAACGAACAGAGGTAAAGAAGACATGACGATTCTGATTACTGGCGCGACTGGATTGGTCGGTGAACGCCTGCTGCCGCGCCTGGTTGAAGCTGGAGAGGATTGTCGCGCCCTCGTTCGCGCCGGCAAAAACAGCCCTGCCGGGGTGAAGGTGGTGGAAGGCGATCTTTTCGATTCCGCAGCACTGGCGGCTGCCGTGAAGAGCGTCTCGGCGATTATTCATCTGGCAGCGGTGTTCCGCACCCAGGACACCGACCTGATCTGGCAGAGTAACTTGGAAGGTACGCGTAGCCTGATCGCAGCGGTGAAGGCTTATGCCCCAGAGGCGCGCTTCATCATGGCAAGTACATCCAACGTCTATAACAGGGACGGCCCTCATCCTGGGCGCGAAACCGACTCGGTTGAACCTGAACAGGCCTATCCGGCAAGCAAGCTAGCGGCTGAAAACCTATTGCGCGAAAGCCAGTTGAACTGGTCGATCCTGCGGTTCCCATTCGTCTATGGCGATGGCGACGGTCATCTGGATATGCTGCCAAAGCATCTGGGCGCTTTTGGCTTCCATCCAGCCCATCGGATGAGCACGATCCACCATCGCGACATCGCGACCGCGATGAAATTGGCGCTGACCGGGGTGTTCGACGGCCACATCGTGAACATATCCGATGAAGCGCCCACTACGATCTACGAACTAGTCAGTCTCGTCGGCGAAAAGATGGCTCCGTCATCGGAAGCAATGCAGGACCCTTGGCATCTTCACATCGACGCTTCATTTGCTCGCAGCCGAGGCTTTCAGGCAAGTGTTAGGACGGTCCATCAAGCGGTACAAGAGGGAATAATTTGAGGCAACGGCAGACTGCTGACGTGACCTATCTCCGGGGCGCGACGCTCAGATCAGTCGTAACCTTACGCAGGCTGTGTGGAGGGTGAGATGTCGACGAGGAACGCTTCAACTTCCGCTTTCGAGCGAGGTGGCGAAAGCTGGACTTGTCCCCATTCTAAGTCCGGTTTGGGCGCGAATGAGACGTTGAGAATAGTCCACAGGGGCGGAACATCTAGCGCTCCTCATCCCAACCATTCGTGAAGAAACAAGAATTTGCAACTTTAGCGGTAATATGCTATTTCTTATCGCTTGAGGTGGCTCAAGGGGTGGGGCTCATGATGGCATTCGAGTGGTTAGATAGCCGCCACTACGACGCGTTGGCGGCGACGGATAGGGTCGGGTGGGCGTGGGCGTGGCTCAAACGAAACCCAGATTATCAAAAGGGCTTGCAGGGGCAGGACCGCAGACCGGTACGATCGGGACCCGGCGACGTAGGGGTCATTCGGGGACGGGTGGCCTCGGACGCAGGTCGCTGGGGGGTATCCTTTCGTCGTTGAGCCTTACGGCCGAGAGCAGCACGAGAAGGTCTTTTGGCGACCGGATTGGGACAAATCAGTTTTACTTGTCCGCACACTACCTGCGTTCACCACCGAGAACGCCTTTGACCTCCACATTTATGGGAAGCTGGCGACGGTGCTTGTCATGGAGGAAGGGTTTGAGGTTGTGCTGTTATCTGACGGCATACATCACCTACAGCTTTTCGTTCTTGAAGGCACGGTTCTCAAAGGGCCTGTTTATCTCCGCTACGCACTTTCGGGTTTTAAGCACCTCGAAACCCGTATTCTGAGCCTTCGTCGTCTGGTTGGATTGCACCAGCAAGGCCGATTTCTTCCCAAGCTTTATCCTATTGAAACTAAGGCCGAGCGCTGGGTGCTGGCAGCGCGTGCCCATGACGCCTGGCGCGCCGGCGCCAGCCAGAGAGAGATTGCGTGCGCACTCTTTGGCGAGAAGGCTGTCCGCGACGATTGGCACGATGGCTCTGATTATCTGAGGCTCCGGACAAGGCGGCTTCTTCGGTATGCAACGGAGATGATCAACGGTGGTTACGCAGGCCTTCTGCGGTGATCGTTGAGCAGGTGGGGCGGTGCTGCTGACGGCCAGCGCGATCTGCTTCTGTTGAAGTGACGGTGTGACAGTACCCGCCGAGGTCGTAATCGCACTGGCGTTCCTCCCCGTTTTTATGTAAGATTCTTGACGGCGCTGTACGTGCAGCGCTGGGGTCGTAGAAAGCCCCTATCGTTACTTGTGAGTGCCGACAATTTCGGTGCTGCCTTCCTTGACTTATGGTCGGGGAGCCTATGGCGTATGCAATAGGCCCCGGCTAAAGGCCATAGGGACCGAGTAACGACGGTTTTCTAACTCCCCGATCACCAGGATCGAAGGAGGCTTCCTCAGGCGGGGACGTACCGCCCATTGGAACCTCGGGGAGTGTGGCCATGACCCCTCACAACCGAGCATCAGACGTCCATATCGGCGCACGCCTCAGGGCGCGACGTCTCGAGTTGGGTATGTCCATTGAACATCTGGCCGGTGCTTTGGGGATTTCAGCCCTGGAATGGCAGGAGATTGAAACGGGCGAGCGCCGTGTCAGCCACGCGCGGCTTTCGGTGGCTGCGGAGGTTTTGAAGGTCGCTGAACGGTACTTCTATCAGGGGCTTAATCGGGAGAGCCCGGTTCAGGTTTCGTCTTCGTCTTCGTCGCTTTCTTCGAGTTCGTGTTGGGTTCGCGACGTTGACCGCTGGTTTGCAGACTTCGTTGTGGTTCATGAGCGCAGTTATCTGCGGGTGGCGCGGCGAATGATGGGGGACGTCGAGGCGGCGCGTGACCTGTTGCACGATGCCTACGCCAATGTGCTGGACGGGGAGGGCTGGCGGTCAATTGAGAATCCTCGCGCCTACGTCATGCGCACCATCTTCAATCTGGGGGTTCAGCGCATCCGTCGTGCCCGGGTAGTGGCCTTTCAGGCCCTGCCGGATTTTGAGACACTGGAGTTTTCTTCGTCTGAGCCGGATGGCTTTCAGGCAGTGGCCATGCGCGAGCAGCTTAAGGTCGGCTTGGCCGCCCTCAATGGGCTGCCCGATATGACGCGACGCGTCCTGATGATGCGCCGCCTGCAGGGCTTGTCCGTCAAAGAGATTGCCCGGCTTTTGGGCATGACGGTCAAGGGCGTCGATTACCACATCGCGCGCGGCGCCTATCAGTTCGCCAAGGCCGTCGAAGTGGCCGGGCTGGAAGGCCTTGGTCCGCTCGCGCGCGGCGGCGTCGTGGGCACACCGCGCGCCCTTCGTCGGTCTTCGCGCGACAGCGATTAGACTGTAACCCTGAATTGAATTATGCTCTGATCGACAGGCCGCCCGGCGCGGTTTCGGGCCCTCGAAGGGTGGCAAACGCATGACATCCGAATCTTCGACATCCGTCGATGACATTATGGAGACCGCCTCACAGTGGTTTGCCCGCATGGATAGCGGCGAGGGCGATCAGGCCGCCTTCGAGGCCTGGCGTACCGCCGACCCGCGCCACGCCGCCGCCTTCGCCCGAATCTACGCCTCCATGCGCCAGATGGAACGCCTGCGCGGTCTGGCCGATCCGGAGCCAGTTAGGGTTCAGGTATCGGCTCCGCTGACGACGCGGCGGCGCCTGTTGCAGATAGGCGGCGCAGCCGCCGTTGTGACGGTCGCCTCATTGGCGGGCATGGCCCTGTTTATCCTGACCAGCGGGCGCGTTGAAGCCGCCACCCGCGTCGGTGAACGCAAGACCGTCGTTTTTCCCAATGGCGGTGAGATCGAACTGAACACCGACAGTCGGGCGGCCTGGAAGATCAATGGCGACGAGCGGACCTTGTGGCTGAAGCGCGGGGAAGTCGCCGTCAAGGTCCCCGTGTCCGGCCGCGGCCTTGAGCTGAAGGCGGGACCGCACGCCGCGTCTCTGGGTCCCGGAGAATACATCGCCCGGCTGCGCGACAATTCACTCGACATCATCAGTCTCGCCGGAACCGCCACCGTATCTCAGGACGGAGCGCCGCCCTTGCGCGTGAACGCCCACCAGGCGGCCATTCTCATTAAGGGTCAAGAGCGCGTCCGGCCCGTCTCGACCAACGATCTCGATTTTCTCACCGGGTGGCGCACCGACGAACTGGTCCTCAACGGTCAGGTCCTCAGTGAAGTCGTCGAAGAATACAACCGCTATCTTGACCGAAAGATCATCATCGCCAATCCGGAACTCGGCGCCATACAGCTGGGCGGTCGTTTCACCAACCGCGATCCGGCGCGGCTTCTGGCCGGGCTCGAAGTCTCCTTCGGCATCCATGTGACGCAGCAGGACAACACCATCATTCTTTCGCGATAGTCAGCGTTTTCCGTGTAGGGATCAAATCCAGCGTAAGCGTGTAGGGGAAGCCCCCGTATTTTTATCAAGCGGTCCAGTGTCACACGAGTGACATATCAATCAGGGGATACCGCTATGTCCGTTTCACGCACCACACTCCGTAACCACGTCTCCGTCTGTACCCTGTCACTGGCCCTCTTCCTCGGCACCGCCGGGGCCATCGCGGCCGAGGATAGAAAAGTCTATGTCATCGAGGCCCAGTCCACCGCGGCGGCGCTCAACGCCTTTGCGCGGCAGTCGGGCCTCCAGCTCATGTTTGACTACGCCGAAGCCGCCCGGACCACCGCCCCGGTACTCAAAGGCAGTTACACCCGCAAGGAGGCGCTGGCGATCCTTCTGGCCAATACGCGCTTTGAGGTGGGCTCGGAAGACGCAGGCGTCATCTATCTAAAGGTGTCGGAGAGACAAGGTAGTGCAGGTGCCGCCGCTGTCGAAGCCGAACCCACCGAAGTGATCGTCACCGGCAGCTATATTCGCAACAGCCAGCCGACCGCCCCAATGCGCAGCGTTGGGCGTTCAGACCTCGACGCCGCCGGATACGGCCAGTTGGGCGACGTCGTGCGCGGATTGCCCGAAAACTTCGCCGGTGGCCAGAACCCGACCGTGGTCGGCTCAGGCCCCACCAATATCGGCAACCAGAACATCACCAACGCTTCCACCTTCAATCTGCGCGGACTGGGTACGGACGCGACCCTCGTTCTGCTCAATGGCCACCGCCTGGCGTCGGACTCGTTTTTCCAGGGCGTTGATATCTCGGGCATTCCGCTCGCCGCCGTCCAACGCATCGAAATCGTGACCGATGGCGCCTCAGCCCTCTATGGGTCGGATGCCGTCGCTGGTGTCGCCAACATCATTCTCCGAAAAAATTACGACGGCGCCGAAGTCAGTGCCCGTCTTGGAGGCACCACCCAGGGCGGCGGATTTGAACAGACCTACTCGGCGCTGATCGGACGCAGCAGTGCCGAAGGCCACGCGCTTCTCAATGTCGAATATAGCGATCAGGAGGGGATTACCGCCGGTCAGCGTGACTTTACCCAAGCCGCAGCGCCCGCCAGCAATCTGTTGAGGCCCCAGACGCGGCGATCGGCCTTTGTCAGCCTCGGGCGCGACCTCACGCCCACCTTGTCTCTGTCCTTCGATGGCCTGGTCTCGGACCGCACAGTCTCGAGCGTCGATCAGTATCTCAAGGACTATGACGCCTACTACATCACCAGCTACAACCCGAACTACAACCTTGCCTGGACGCTCGATATGGACATCGGGGACTGGGGCCTGAAAGCCACGGCGGGTCTCGCCGGCAGCCGCAACAGCGTCTGGACGCGCGCGCCGGGCTATGTCGGGCAGTCCAATTTCCGCAATGGAATCGAGTATCTCGAGGTCGTCGCCGATGGGCCGATCGTCTCCGGGCCCACGGGCACGATCAAGGGTGCGATCGGAGGCGGGCGGCGCACCGAGAGCTTCGCCAATGGGCTGGCCTCCCGCCGCAACTTCTATCAGGGCGAACGCCACGTCGATTACCTCTTCGCGGAGGTCCTCGCTCCGCTAATCTCCGCGTCCGAGAACCGCATCGGCTTGCAGGCGCTCGATCTCAGCCTGTCTGCCCGCACCGAGCGCTATAGCGACTTTGGCAGCACCACCAATCCCCGTGTCGGTCTGCGATACGTACCGGTCTCCGGTCTCACGGTGCGCACGAGCTGGGGCAAGTCTTTCAAGGCGCCGTCCTTCCTCCAGATGTACCAGACGCCGCTCCTCTATCTTTATCGGGCATCTGCTTTCGGATACACCGGTGGCGGTACCGCTCTGATGACCTGGGGCGGCAACCGCGACCTGCGTCCTGAGCGGGCAACCTCACGCACCTTCGGCGCGGAATACCGTCCGGAAGGGATCCGATCCATGGTCCTGTCGGCGACCTGGTTTGATATCGACTACCGAGACCGGGTCATTCAACCGATCAGTCCGACCTCCGCAGGTCTGAGCAATCCGATTTTCGCGGCCTTCGTCGAATGGAACCCGTCGCCCGCCCGACAGTCCGATCTGATCGCCGGCGCCTCCACCTTCACCAATTTCTCCGGCGCCGCTTACAATCCGGCTACGGTCGTCGCCGTCCAGCAAAACCGGTACGCCAACGCGACCGCGCAGACCGTCGAAGGGGTCGATCTGGGCTATCGACAAAGCTTTGCCCTGGCCCGCGGGGGTCTGTCCGCGGCGCTGAATGCCACCTGGATGGACGTCCGGCAGCAAACTCTCACCACCACTCCGGAATTCCAGTTGTCCGGTACCATCTTCAACGTGCCGGCCTTCAAAGCGCGGGCGGGGCTGACCTGGACCCGTGGAGCGTTCAGCGCCGCCGGCTTCGTCAATCATATCGCCGAAGAGGACGATACCGGTGTGTCGCCCAACAGGCGTATCGGGGCGTGGACCACGGCCGATGCGACCCTTTCATGGCGCTTCGGGGACACGGTTCCGGCCTTTCGTGGCGTGAAACTCGCGCTCGCGGTCACCAATCTCTTCGATCAGGACCCGCCCATCGCTTACAGTCCGTCGCTGGATTTCGAAGGGATCAGCTTCGACAGCACCAACACCACAGTCATCGGGCGCACCGTCGCGCTCACCCTGACAAAGAGCTGGTAACATGCGTCCACCCTTCGTGGTGGGCCTGGCGGTCACGGGATATCTCGTGGCCGCCGGGGCGCAGGCCCACGTTAAAACGCCAGCCGCTGCCCCGGTCACCGCAGCGCGTGAGGCGATATCAACCGATGACCTCCTGAGCCTCGAGGAGATGGGGCCGCTGGGGGGCAATGATCTGCGAAGCCCCTTTCTCGCCCTGTCGCCCGATGGCCGTTAT
The DNA here is from genome assembly GCF_037101385.1 of Asticcacaulis sp. DW145. NCBI lineage: Bacteria > Pseudomonadati > Pseudomonadota > Alphaproteobacteria > Caulobacterales > Caulobacteraceae > Asticcacaulis > Asticcacaulis sp. DW145. The sequence goes on from NZ_AP029024.1 coordinate 1,189,750, forward strand.
GTGGCGGTTCACCTTCGCCGCGCCGATCCGCTGCAAAACCGCTATGAATTGACCTTGCGCGTCATTGATCTGGTGACGGGGGACGCAAGGGTGGTCGATAGGGGCGGTGAGCTTATCCGGCAGCGCGGTTCCGGGGTGCACACCTCAGAGGTCCCGACCGGTTATCCCGAGGTCATCACCCCAAAATGGTCGCCGGACGGGCGATGGATCGCCTATGTGCGTCAGGACGAGGGACGTATCGGTGTCCGTCTCGTCCGCGTCGATGGCAGCGACGCGCGCACCGTTGGGTCAGGGGAGGGAACGCTTGAGGCGCTCGACTGGTCGGCTGACGGAAAGCACCTGTGGCTCGATGTTCGATCCGGGACGCCCGAGACGGAGGCAAGACGCCTGGCCGAAAGCCGTCACGGCTATCTCTACGACGCGCGGTTCCTCCCTATGGTGCGGCCTTCGCCCTTCGATCCCCCGCAGCCCCTCAGCCGCCGACGTTTATCGGTGTTTCCCGACGGGGAGTCCGGGGCTGCGACCGCTGAAAATCCGGGGCGGTCATTATCGTCGGCGGATCCGGATGCGCCGCCGGCGGGGGCCATTTTGTCGGCGCGGCATGGTCACGCGTGGGCATGGACCACGCGTCTTAGCCGTCGCCCTGGCGACAGTCCCGTCCTGAACGTACGTCGCTCAGGCGTCAAAACGGTTTGCGATGCGCCCTGTCGCGGTATCGTGGCCCTGTGGTGGAGCCCTTCCGGCAAGGACCTCGTCTTCTGGCGCCGTCAAGGCTGGCGCAAGGCCGCTCTCGGTCTGTACCGCTGGTCCATAGGCGAGGGGACCCCACGGTCGCTGCTCAAGACCTCCCATCTGATCATAGGGTGTCAGCCCGTCGCTGACGATCTCATCTGCGCAGAAGAAGGGCCAACGCAGCCGCGCCGTATAGTCCGCATCGACACGCGAAACGGCGACCTGCGGCCGGTCTATGACCCGAACCCGCACATTCAAAGCTGGGGGTTCGGCAACGTTCAGCGCCTCACCTGGCGGACCCCTTACGGCACCGAGGCCTACGGCGATCTCGTCCTGCCCCCGAATTATCAGGCGGGCCAAAAGCGGCCGCTCATCATCGTGGGATACGAGTCGCGGGGCTTTCTCAAAGGCGGCACCGGCGACGAGTACCCCATCTTTCCTCTGGCAGCGCAGGGGTTTGCGGTTTTAAGCGTCCAGAGGCCAACGGACATCGGCACCCTGACCGCTGAAACGCCAGCCGAGGTCAACCAGCTGAACCGCGTGGACTGGGTGGACTTCCGTCATGTCCTCAGCAGTCTCGAAGCCGGTATCGACGCCGTCGACCGCCTGGGTGTCATCGACACGGCTCGTATCGGCCTGACCGGGTTCAGTAATGGCGCGTCCACCGCCCAGTTCGCCTTGCTGAACTCTCAACGCTTCAAGGTCGCCAGCCTGAGCGGCTGTTGCGAGGAGGCGACCTCCGTCGGGGCGCTCGTGGGGCCGGAGACGGCGCAATGGCTGAACGAGATGGGATATCCGAGCCTCGCAGAACCGAATGACGTGTTCTGGCGCCCCATGTCCTGGCGACGTAACACGGACCGTCTCAACCTGCCGATCCTCCTTCAGGTCTCCGATGACGAGTATCTGGGCGCGCTGGAGGCGTTTTCGGCCCTTAAGTCAGCCCGCAAACCCGTTGAAATGTATGTCTTTCCCGATGAACACCACGCCAAATGGCAACCCGCTCACCGTAAGGCCATCTATGACCGCAACATCGACTGGTTTCGTTTCTGGCTGAAGGACGAGGTCGATCCCGCACCGGAAAAGGCTGCGCAGTACCAGCGTTGGAAGGCTATGCGCGCAGCGCCAACGCCCTGACGATTCAGGCGCGTCTCCGGTTAAAAAAAACGCGCCTGTACCTTGCGTCCCGGTCATCGCCAGACCGGGACGCCTTTTCAATCCGCCTCCCAGTGCCGTACCCACGCTTCCGCCTCGGCGAGTTGAGAAATCCGCAGGTGAAGCGGCGATGGGATCGGCGCTTTCGAGGTCAAAACCGCTTCGATCCGCGTGACGTCCAAAAGCCCGGCATGGGCCAGCCGACCGTCACAGAGGTGCGCGCAAAGAAGCGGCCGATCCCGCTCAATGACGTCCATGCAAAAGACGTTCGCTCCGCCCTTTGAGACCCGCCACAGTACGCGCTGCGGCAGACGCCCGGCAAACCCGCGTCGGACCAGTGACCGGTTGATGCCACCCTGACACCAGCGCCAGCTTGGGATCCCAAGACATAGCTCGAGCAGAGGCTGGCTGAGCAGCGGCGCGATAATCGTGGGCCGGTGCCGGGCCGGGCCGGCGTCGAGCGTCCCCTGTATACGCAACAGCATGGAGATATGTGTCGCTTCGCCCGGCAGTGCCCCCGGTGGGGCTTCGAGCCACGGATGAGATAGGGGGAGAGTGGCTAACGACGCCTCGGTGGCCGGACTGAGCAGTGACGCGTCGCCCGTCCAGACATAGCGGGGATCGTGGCGTTGCCACCGCGCCGCCGCCAACCGCATGACCGTCCACACACTCGTCCGCGTCATATCGGAGATGTCCAGCACCGTTTGCCACGCGCCACGAGGCCCCTCAATCAGATAACGGTCAACGACGGGCGTGGCCGACTGCATATAGGCAAACACGTTGTCGCCACCTTCACCGACAAACAGGGCATCGGCGCCTTCAGCGTCGAGGTATGCCTGACGCGTTTTCGACTGGCTCTGACCAAAAGCGTGCCCCAGTGGACGCGGCAGGTGCCCCGATGTGGCTACGGTACTGTTTACATCGGACAAATGGTGCGTGGCGCGGAAGAGAGGGACCTCGTAGGCAGCGGCGACCTCGCCGGCATAGTCGCGCTCGTCGCTCCCGGCGTCGGCGTAGGCCATGTTCAGCGCCGACCACTCCTGGCCAGTCCGTGCCAGCGATGCCGCGAGGACCGAGGAGTCGAGCCCGCCGGAGAGACTGAGCACCGGACGGGCGACCGCGCTGCGCCAGGCCTTGACGACCCTGTCGACCTCCGCAGCCACGGCGTCCGCCAGCGCCTCTGGCGTCGCATTTGTATGCCGGCGCGTGAAATCCCAGGGCGACCACGCCATTTCCGCCTTTGATTGTGTCTCATCGCAGCGAATACGTTCACCCGGCAAAACCTCCGCAACGTCTTGCAGCGCCGTCTGACGGGATTTCAGTTCATGGGCATACAAGAAACGTCGCAAGCCCGCCCAGTCCGGGCGGGGCCGAGGGGTCAGGTTACGGAAAGCGCCCGCATCCGATGCGAAGAAGACACAATCGCTCCTTCGAATGAGATAGCAGGGGATCATGCCGCTGGGGTCCCGCAGGCAAGTCAGCGCCTCACGAGTCGGCTCCTGCCAGATCGCTACGTAGGCGCCCCAGTAACGGGTAAGGAGGTGTTGCCCATTGGAGCTGATTATCCGCTCGACCTCATCAGGGTCGAAACGCAAGACCCGAGCGTCCGCCGCTTGGCGATCAAAGAGATAGCCGAAAACACAGCCGTAGGTCCCGATGAAAACCGGGGCGGGCAGTTTGCCTTCCTGAAAGAGGGTCAGATTCCGGTGTGCAAAAATGACGGGAGCACCACCGTTTCCGGTTGGCGTTCCAGTCGCGTCGCTCTGCCATCTAAATATCCCGGAAAACGCCCACGGCATCCTAGACGACCAGTATCGGCGTAAAGCGCCGCGTCTCATCAACCGTGTCGTTGAGTACGTGCCCTTCCGCCTGAACCCACGCATGCGCCGCAAAGGGCTTGGTCTTCACGCCTATAACCAGTTCGGCCGTCAGACCGTTCCGCAGCAGGAGGTGCATCAGTGCCAGCGAACGCCGCAGGCACTGGGTCTCGCTGGCGATCCAGCGTTCGGAGTGTCTCGCAGCACTGGCCAGGGCGAGGCAACGGCCGAGGCTTTGCGCGGGGTCAGGTCCCAGCCGGGCTTTCTCCCCGCTTAAACGCGTCAGAACCGCCTTAAGGCCGATGTGACGTAACCGAAACCCCCAGACCATCTGTTGGGTCAGGGCGGAAAGCGTGTCACCGCGTTTAGGTTCGGGAAGCCTCAGATCAAACAGACTATACCTTACGTCTAAATCAGGCGCACGAAGGGACTGGCGTATCTCTCGTCCTGAGAGACCCAGCCTCACCAAGGTGTGGTGTTCGTCGTCTGAGAGGGGCGCCTGGGCCATGTAACGAGCAAACGGCGCTTCCAGATCGCGGGGAAGCCCGAAGTACCGATCCTGATCGATATCAAGAAAGACGTACCGATCGTTGGACTGGCAAACGAAAAGAGGGGAGGTTCCCGGCATGTGAAACACGGTGCGTCGAAACGTGCGCGCGAAGTGAGCCTTCGCGCGCACCGGGTTTCAGTCCTGGGTGATGCCGGCGTTCAGGAAACGCTGGTTGATGCCGTCGGGCTGATCGCCACCGACACCCTGGGTTTCGGTACTGGCCGTGCCCAGTTCGATGATGTCTTCGACCAGCGGCGCGAAATCGCCGGTCTTGTCTTCGGTCGTTTTCATAGTCACCTCCATTGAGAATGCTTGCCATGGGATTATGGCCACTCAACGGTAGGGGGTGTGAGGAGGTATATGAATAATATATTTGGAATATAATCGAGATATAGCGTGGGCTTGGCTAGGGAAGCTGTGGCGTGAGATTGCGTGGCACTGTCAGGTGAGGTCCGCAGGCCGCTCAAGCCGGCGCACAAACTGCGGCACCAGCGCCAGCCGCTTCTCAAAATACCTCGCCAGCGCCGCTTCGAACGCCGCAAGGTCACCCGCCCGCCAGGTCTCGCTCAGATGGTCAAACTCCTGCAGACGGTCGGCAATCAGGTCCTCCGTCAGTGTGCGCACCACGTGCAAACCATCATTGGCCTGCCGCACCGCCCGTTCGGCGCCTATATTGCGCGACGCAATCGCCACGGCGACGAACAGTCGCGCCGTCGCCTCTGCCTTCGGGAGCGCGCGCAGCGCGGCAAAGTCGATCTGGCGCAAGACCTCCGGATCCACCGGCATCCCTTTGTGAGCACAATAGGCAAGCACCGTGTGCTGAAACTCAAACTGCCCCGCCAAACTGGTCTCGGTCACATATGGAATGAAGAAACCTTCGCCCCGGAAGGCCTCGATAAGCCCTTCACCGCACAGCCGCTGCAGCGCCTCGCGTACCGGGATGTGGCTGGTTCCTACGATCGGTCGCAGGCTGGCACTGTCCACACGGTCGCCCGGGCGAAACTGTCCCGACAGAAGTTCGCGCTTGATCAGGAGATAAACCTGCTCGGACTCCCGTCTTACAGCGATCATCCTACCCTCCCGGTGTCCCACGCGGTATGATCCGTTGTCTCAACATGTGACGGGCTTGAAGGCGGGGCTCAACGGAGGAAGTGTGTGGTAGGCATTGATTAAAATCAAGGGTTGCGTTTCAATAATTCGGCGGTATCTGGGTGATGTTGTTGCTTATCCGAAGAAATTTGTCCATGTGATCGAATATATTCTGATTATAATCCCGTCCGTATAAGGACTTATCACAACCGATGCGAAAGTGTCACACTTTTGCTATATAAAGCATACTGTGGCGGAAATGTGCTTCCAGCCTCCAGGGTAACTGGCTTTTTCCCAAAGCATCGGGAAAGTTTCAGGAGTGGATAGCCGACAGGGGCTGACGGGCTCCAAACAAGCGGGACAGGGGGGAGATCGTATCGCTTCGTAGGCGATACCAGAAGCTGGCTTCCAGCGCGCCCTCACCGAGGGCTATTGCAATCCCTTTTCAACCCGAGGGCTAATAGTGGTAAGAAAAACTCATAGAGTGAGGTGACCGCCAAATGTGCAACATGTGCTGATCAGGGGCGGTGGGCGGACGTTGGCATTTGTCTCAAAAACCAGTATTTGAAGCTTCGATAGTAAGGGAGATTATAAAGGCGGTCGCCCGAGTTGAAGTTGCGCATAAGGTAACCATGATCAGGTTGCTGCCTTGTAAGAGCGGAACCATTTAATAAAGGCCGTCACCCCCTGCTTAACCCCGATTTTTGGAACGAAACCTGTTAAAGCCTGAAGCAGTTCAGGACTTGCATAGGTACGCGGGACATCGCCCTTTTGCATTGGCAACATATTCCGCTTGAGTGGTTTTTCCAGGACTTCTTCGATGGTTTCGATGAATGGCAGCAAGTTAACAGGCTGGCCGCCACCAAGGTTTACAATTCGGAACGGCCCAAGGCGTGAAAGCGTGTCATTTGCAATGTCTTCAGGAACCCGGTTTTCTTCTGACGGTGCGATGGGTATCAATCGCACAATTGCTTCGACGAGGTCGTCAATGTAGGTGAAATCACGCTGTTGGGCGCCCATTCCGTAGACATCAATGGCCTCTCCTTGCTCTGCTGCGTTCACAAACTTGAAAAGTGCCATATCTGGCCTGCCAAAGGGGCCGTAGACGGTGAAAAAGCGAAATGCAGTCGTGGGGATTTGCCATAGATGCGCATAGGAATGTGCCATAACCTCCATCGACTTTTTCGTAGCGGCATAAAGGGTCATAGGCTCGTCCGTCTTGTCTTGCTCCTCGAAGGGCACCTTTTCGTTCGCGCCATAAACGGACGACGTCGAAGCCAACAAAAGGTGCTTAGGTCGAAGTACCCTTGCGACCTCGAGCACATTGAAGGAGCCCAGAATGTTGGCTTTGACATATACCCGCGGGTGTTCGAGCGAGTAACGGACGCCCGCCTGTCCTGCCAGATGAATGATGACATCGGGCTGACAGGCCTCCGCAGCCGTCAGCAAAGCCTCCATTTCCTCTAGCATGGCCAGGGTGTGAGTGTAGTTTGCCTCCGCCTTTAGAAGGTCTAAACGGGCAGTTTTGAGCGCGAGATCATAGTAGTCGGTCAAGCCGTCAAAGCCATGGACAATGTGCCCCTCAGCAAGCAGCCGGCGAGCAAGATGAAAGCCGATAAAGCCTGCCGTCCCGGTTATAAATACTCTCATTTTCGCATTCTCACTCAAACCGTATTTTAAGAGAACGCCAGGTCGCGTGAATACCATGACGTTCGCTCACAGGCCTCATCCCTCGGTAAGAGGAAGGTACGGCCAAGACTCTCTTGCCTAGTGACTGACAACAAACGAAGATGCAAGTCCCGCCAAATCGACTGAAGTTCTGTCACGCCTTTTCATTACGACACGTGATCTCGCAGGCATAATGCGAAATCGGATGACGAGGTCATTGACACAGAACGGTGCTCATCTCGCGTGAGTCGAAGCGCTCGACGATCTAGCCGCGGTGAACCTTCCCCCTGATCAAACCCGAAGAACCCTGCCCTTATGAAAGGGTTGTAGTGCTGAGGGGTATATCTGTCGAAAATTGGAATACGCCCAGCTGTCGAGGGGCTGGATCATCCAATGAGCCGATCCCACAGGGAAGGAACCGACGACATCTTGTGCGCGTTCAAATACCCCTTTAGTACGAAGTTCGAAAGGTGAGTCCCATGCGTATCCTCCTGACAAATGATGACGGTGTTGACGCGTATGGCATGACCGTACTGCGAGATATAGCGGCACAATTGTCACAGGACGTGTGGGTGTGCGCGCCGTTATATGAGCAGTCGGGAAAAGGCAGGGGGATTACACTTCATGATCCCTTGCGGGCCCACAGGTTGGATGAACGAACGTTTGCCGTGACAGGAACTCCCACGGATTGCGTTCAGATCGCGGTCAATGATCTTTTACCCGCCCCGCCCGATTTGGTGCTTTCCGGCGTAAATCGGGGATTTAACCTGGCTCAGGACGTAACTCTTTCAGGAACGGTCGCCGGCGCATTGCAAGGCATGGCGCTTGGCATCCCTTCAATCGCACTATCTCAATGTCTGGATTTCGACCTCGACGTTGAGGCCCAGTGGGCGGCGTCTCGAGCCTACGGTGCGCCTGTTGTTTCCTCGCTTTTAACAAAAGGTTGGGCGAAAAATCTGATATTTAATATCAACTTCCCAGATTGTGATGATGCGGCAGTCACAGGGGTTGAAATGACACGGCAGGGATTTCGCGACTTGCATGATCTGCATGCGGTAAAGCGAGTAGATCCTCGCGGTCGTCCCTATTACTGGCTCGATTTCCACGGACACGTCTGCGACCTTGTAGATGGCACTGACCTTAAGGCTGTGGCTGAAAACCGCATTTCGGTAACTCCGTTGCATCTCGACCTTACTCATTACGAGACCTTGCGGGCTTATAAGGGCTTTTTCGGCGGAGCAGCACCGAAGCAAGTTCACAGTCCAGACCTCAACCGGAGACCGATCCATGACTGAGGCCCCGATGCCTGAGAGCCGCATAGAGCGCCTGCTAGCCAGTCTTAAGTCGCAGGGTATTGAGGATGAAAAGCTGCTTCATGCCATGGAGTACACGCCCCGCGATCTGTTCGTGCCCGAGTTGTTCCTTGATCGGTCTTGGGAGGATTCCGCGATCCCGATCGCTGCGGGGCAGACTATTTCCCAGCCATATATCGTTGCGTTGATGACGCAGGCCCTGAAACTCGAAGGCCGCCATCGTGTACTGGAGATCGGTACAGGTTCAGGGTATCAGACAGCCATACTGTCTCGGCTATGCCGTTATGTTTACACGATCGAGCGCTATCGGTCGCTGATGCTTGAAGCCGAAATTCGCCACAAGCGACTTTTGATGGAAAACATTATCTATCGGTTCGCTGATGGATGGGACGGCTGGCCGGAACAGGCGCCTTTTGACCGCATTCTCGTTACTGCCGCCCTTCCCAACGAACCTCTGCCGCTTTTGTCGCAGCTTAAGGTTAAAGGGATCATGGTTGCGCCGCAGGGGCGCGGCTCGGTCCAGCGTTTGCTTCGGTATACCCGGACCATCGATGCCTATGAGGTTGAAGATTTGGGTGAGGTTCGTTTTGTACCGCTTATCGAAGGCGTGGCTAAGGACGCTTAAAGATCCAGGTGAAAAAACTGATTGAAGTCACTCTTTTCATAATTTGAAAAAGCACCTCCTTCAGTGAATCCAAACCGACGGTACAGCAAAAAAGCAGCATCAAAGGCTGGGCCGGTGCCCGTCTCAAGGCTTAGCCGCCTATATCCGCGATCGCGCGCTGTTGTTATTATGTGAGCTAAGAGGCGAGAGCCGACGCCCTGCTGCAAAAAGTCGGGGTGTGTCCGCATGGATTTGATCTCACCCTGCTCAGGGGTAAGGGCTTTCAGAGCTGCGATGCCGGCGACATGCTCGCCCCACCAGAGTGTCCAAACTGTTATTTCTCTGGCTTTCAGGCCAGAAAGATCGAAGGCGAAGACGTGTCCAGGCGGAGAGTTTTGGAACATGCCATGCAGGTGAAGTTTAATAAGTTCGTGGACCCGCATATCGGACAGATCGTCTTCGCGTATCTTAAACGTCATAAGAGCCTTAGTCCTGATCCCTATAAGGGCTTGTGCCTCCGCGTTCAATAAAGCGGTCTACGGCTTTCTCCATAACCGGTAACGGCACGGATCCCAGTTCGAGCACTGTGTCGTGAAACGCGCGGATATCGAACTTCTCACCGAGCGCCGCTTCGGCCTTGGCGCGCGCCTTCCAGATGGCCATCTCTCCCAGATAGTAGCTGAGCGCCTGACCCGGCCAGGCGATGTAGCGATCCACCTCGGTGGTGATTTCATGCTCGGACAGGGCGGTGTTTTCACGCAGGAAATCGAGCGCCTGATCGCGCGTCCAGCCCTTGGCGTGCATACCCGTATCGACCACCAGACGCGCCGCACGCCACATCTGATAGCTCAGCATACCAAAGCGCTCGTACGGAGTCTGGTACATGCCCATTTCGACACCCAGACGTTCAGAATAAAGCGCCCAGCCTTCGCCGTACGCTGAGATGTAACCACTCTGACGAAATGGCGGCAGTCCCTTGTTTTCCATAGCCAGTGGCATTTGGAAGGCGTGGCCTGGCGCTGATTCATGTAAGGTCAGGGCCATGACCGAGTAGAGAGGGCGAGAGGGCAGATTATAGGTGTTGACCCAATAGCCGCCTGGGCCGCCGCGACCGCTTGTATAGAAGGGGGCAATCTCCGGAGCCACAGGTATAATAGCAAAGCGCATGCGGGGAAGGCGACCGAAGTAGTCCCCGGCTTTCCCGTCAAACATTTTGGCCGCCCACGCTGAACGGTCGAGTAACTCCTGCGGCGTCTTTGCATAGAATTGCGGATCGGTCCGCAGGAAGGTCAGGAAGGCCTTGAGATCACCTTTGAATCCGACCTCCTTCATCACCGCGTCCATTTCGCCGCGAATCTTGGCGACCTCGTCCAGACCGATCTGATGAATCTGGTCCGGCGTCAGCGTGAGCGTGGTGTATTCGTAGATTTGGGCCTGATAGAAGTTGCGGCCATCCGGCAAGTCGGTGGCGGCAATGGACGACGTGGCCTTGGGCGTATATTCGCCCGTGAGGAAGGTCAGCACGCTCTGGTGCGCCGGAATAACGCTTTTCTGGATCGCCTCAAGGCCCAGCTTTTTAAGTTCGGCCTGTTTGTCAGCGGGAATAGTCGCCGGAAAGTGATTGAACGGCTTATAGAAGGGGTTGGCTTCGCCCTTGGCCTCAATCACTTTCGTCAGTGAGACATCGCGGCCTTGTAGCGAGACGCGCGGCAGGGTGAAGCCGCGCTTGAGGCCAGATCGCATATTGTCGATATTCTGACTGAAATAGCGCGGCATTTCACCGAGTGTCTTGATGTAGTTTAGATAGTCCTTTTCGCTGCGGAAGGTACCGCTCGAAATATAGGCCAGATAGGCCCAGAAGGAGGTATCACCGGCCACCGGGCGCTCGTAGAGCTTATAAACCTGAGCGTTGATCAGGGTCTCGATCTGAAAGCGATAGACACGGTAATTGTCAGCGTCCTTTTCCGACAACTTGTTGATGTCGATGGCATCAAGTTGCTTCAGCACAGTCTGCCAGTAGGCCAGTTTTTTGTCCTGAGCGGCTTTTGAAACGTCGGGCAGGCCGCCCCCGCGCTGATCGGCGGGCGTATCTTCATTGGCGGCTGACTGCTTGCCGCGCCATTCCCATTCTGTCTTGTAGATCGTCTCGAACTTCGCCTGAACCGCCGGATCGACCTCGGCCCAGACGGGCAGGACGGGGATGGCGAGAATGACAGACAGGGCGGTAGCGCGCAGAAGGGCTTTCATGAGATCACTCTGTGAGGCGTGGCAATGTCAAAATGTATACCGTATAATTTGAGCTTGGCAATCCAGGCTATACCCTAACAGCTAAATTTGACTACAACCGCATCGAGGTCTCAAGCGGCGTAACGTTTAAGGCTCAGATCACCCGTTTCGATGTCCGGGGTCTGGCCGCTGATCAGGTCCGCTAGCACCTTGGCCGAACCGCATGACATGGTCCAGCCTAGCGTGCCGTGCCCCGTATTGAGCCAGAGATTGCCAAAGCGCGTCGGGCCGATTATCGGCGTGCCGTCCGGTGTCATCGGGCGCAGGCCCGACCACAGGTTCGGATGGTTCAGGTCGCCCGCGCCGCCAAACAGGTCTTCGACGACGTATTTAAGTGTGTTGAGGCGGGCTTCGGGCAGGTCTTTCGAAAAACCGGCGATCTCGGCCATGCCGCCGACGCGGATGCGCGTGCCTAAGCGCGTGATGGCCACCTTATGCGCTTCGTCCATCACGGTGGACAGAGGGGCGTGGTGTTCATCAATGATGGACAGGGTCAGGGAATAGCCCTTGACCGGATAGACCGGCACATCCAGCCCCAGCGGTTGCAGGAAGGCGGGCGTATAGCTGCCCAAAGCCGCCACGAACAGATCGGCTTCGATATCGCCTTCCGCGGTCTGCACCGCCTTGATGCGTTCGCCTTCGCAGATCAGCCCCCGCAGATCGACACCGTAGCGGAACACCACACCGGCCGCCTCAGCTTTTTCAGACAAAGCATTGGTAAATTTAAAGCAATCGCCCGTTTCGTCATTGGGCAGACGTAAGCCCCCAACGATCTTGTGACGTGAGGCCGCAAGCCCCGGTTCGGCGGCAACGCAGCCGTCGGTATCGAGCAGTTCGAACGGCACGCCGCCGTCTTTCAGCACCTGAATATCCTTGGCCAGGCCGTCGATCTGCTTTTGCGTGCGAAAGACCTCCAGCGTGCCTTGGGTGCGCTCGTCATAGCGGATGCCGATATCCTGCCGCAGCGCCATCAGGCAGTCGCGGCTGTATTCGGCGACGCGCACCATGCGGCCCTTGTTGCGCTTATAGCTTTCGGTGTTGCAGTTCATCAGCATCTGCCACATCCAGCGCACGGCTTGCGGGTCGAGATTAGGGCGGATGATCAGCGGCGCGTGGTTCATGAACAGCCAGCGCAGCGCCTTTTGCGGGATACCGGGGGCCGCCCAAGGCGAGGAATAGCCGGGCGAAATTTCGCCGGTATTGGCAAACGAGGTTTCCAGCGCCGGGCCCGGCTGACGGTCGATGACCGTGACCTCATGCCCAGCCTGACGCAGATACCAGGCGGACGTTACGCCGATAACTCCGGCCCCCAGAACGACGATCTTCATGCCTCAGCCCTCCGCTGCGATGAGGTGACGGTGGTAACGCGGACCCAGCTGGGTCAGGATTTCGTAGGCGATGGTGCCGGCCGCTTCTGCGACCGCGTCAAGCGACTGATTCGGACCGATCAGTTCGACAAAATCACCGGCCTTCAGCGCACCTTCGGGCAGGGCATCGATGTCGATGATGATCGAGTCCATGGACACGCGGCCGATGAAGGGCAGACGCACGCCCCTGAAATAGACCGCGCCCTGATCGCTTAAGCGGCGCGGCAGGCCGTCGGCATAGCCAGCGGATAGCGTGGCCAGACGTTTGGGGGCGTCGGTCACCACCGTGCCGCCATAGCCGATGCGCGTCCCTGCGGGGACGTTGCGGGTCTGAATGACGGCGAGATCGAGCGCAATGACCGGCTGCATCGGATTGGGCCGGTCAAGGTGCGGCGCCGCCCCGTAAAGGGCAATGCCGGGACGGCACAGATCGGCGTGGTATTCCGCGCCCAGAAACAGCCCGCCGGAATTGGCAAAGCACAAAGGCGTTTCGGGAAACAGGCGTGAAGCCCGTTCAAAGGCTTCCAGTTGCTGGCCATTGGCCGGATTGGCGGGCTCATCGGCGCAGGCCAGATGGCTCATCAGATAGTCGATGCGCACGCCCTGAAGACGCTCGGGTGCGTGGGCCAGAGCCTTGAGGTCTTCGGGCATGAAACCCAGCCGTGACATGCCGGTATCGACCTGTAGCAGCGCGGGCAGGGTCTGACCCGTCTGGCGCGCCACGGCGGCCCAGGCGTCGAGCTGTTCTGGGCAGTTCAGTACAGGGATCAGCCCGGCTGCGGCGGCGCGGTCTTCGCTGCCCGGCGTCAGTCCGTTCAGCACATAGAGCGCGGCATCAGCGGGCAGATGCGGGCGCAGATCGAACGCTTCGCGCGTCAGGGCCACGAAGAAATGGCGGCAACCGGCGGCGTAAAGGGTGTTGGTCGCCGCTGCGACGCCCAGACCATAGGCATCGGCCTTAACCACGGCGCTGACCGGCGTCGGCGCCGCCAATTGGCACAGTTTAAGATAGTTGGCTTTCAGAGCGCCGAGATCGACGCGCAGTATGCCGCCCGCGCCGTTTGCCAACGCCTCTCTCGCCAGAGCCTGATCCATGCCGCCCTCCTTTCGCCAATAGGGGCAAGATTAACGCAAGGATCATCGAATGTTCATGCTATTTGACGTGATTAGTTCATATATGTGTCATATGTCGCAACAATTGTTCGCTTTTCGAAAGAATATGTCATGCGCCCTCTCGATGCGGTGGACCGCAGCCTGATCCGGCTTCTCCGGCTCAATGCGCGGATGAGTAATGCCCGACTGGCGGCCGAGGTAGGCCTGTCGCCTTCAGCCTGCTTGCGGCGCATTCAATTGTTGGAAAAAAGCGGTGTCATCCGCGGCTATACCGCCCTGATCGGAGAAGAGGTCGAAGGCGAGTCCATCGCCGTCATTATCCGCATCTCGCTGGAGCGGCAGAGCGAGGGGACGCTCAGGCGCTTTGAGGCGGCGGTGCGGCGCTACCCGGAAATCCGTGAGTGCCTGCTGATGACCGGGGACGCCGACTACGTGCTGCGCGTCGATATTGCTGACGCGCGCGAATTCGAACGCATTCACACGGATGTGCTGTCGAAACTCCCCGGCGTGCAGCGTATCCATTCCAGTTTTTCAATTCGCAACGTTCTGGCGCGAGCGGTCTGACTAATTCGGCGGTGTCAACCGCGCATCGACTGGCGCATTTCGATCGACCGTCAGCCAGCCATCGGGACCGATCTTCAATTCGGCGACCTGAATGACGGTGCGCTGACCGTATTTGGGATCGGCAGCCGCTTCCGGGGCCTTATACTGGTGCACGAAGTAATAGATCAGGGCGCGGCCATTATTGACCACCACGTCGGGGTGCTGGCCCTTGTCGTTATCGGTGGCTTGCGTGCCCGGCTGTTCCAGCAGGCGGTTGGGTTGTGGCGTCCAGGTCTTCAGATCGTCGGAGCGCAGGACCATCAACCCCTTCCACACATCGGCAATCAGCCAATAATGGCCGCCGAACTGAAACACCTTCGGCCCCTCGGCATTGGTGTCGATGACCGGATCGGGCTGACGCACCCATGAGGTCAGGTCCGGGCTTTCCAGCACGAACAGGCGGCTGCCCTTGCGCTCGTCCTTAAACCACAGGCGATAGAGGCCGTCCTTGTGGATGACGCTGGCGTCAATCGCGCGGTCGGTCCCCAGTTCCAGCCGCTCACCGCAGGTCCAGTTTTTCAGGTCCGGGCTCGTCAGGTGGACGATGAAGCGCCCGGCCTTCCAGTCCTTGAAGACACCCGGCACGACCGTCAGCCACATGTGATAGGTGCCCTTATCGGCATAGACTTCCGGGGCCCACAGGGTTTCGCCCGTGCACGACAGCGGAATATCGGCCATGCCCTGATAGGCCCAGTTCACGCCGTCTTTCGAGGCCGCCACCCCGATGGGTGTGCCATGGACCCACGATACGTCGCCGTCGGGCGTTTTCAGCGTGGCGCGCCGATTGGTGTAAAACATCTTCCAGTCTTTGGCCGCGTGGTCGTAGAGGATCGACACATCGGCTGCTCCGTCATAGACCGGGTCGCGGTAAAGGGGCTTCGGCGCTATGGCGGACGGTTTGGTGGGGGGCAGGGCGGCGCAGCCTGCCAGCGACAGGGCGATAAGGGCAAGGCTGAGGCGCGTTTTCATCGGACGTTTCCCTTTGATTATTTGTCCGACTTATAGAGCAAATGTATTCAATTCCAAGCGTTATCGAGCGCAAAAAACGCCTGCCGAGCGTGTCGGCAGGCGTCAGAGTCACAAAGAGGCCGGTTTACACTGTCCAGTCGCCGCCCAAAGCGCGGATCAGGCGCACGGTTGCCTGATATTGCTGGGCGCGGACCTGAAGATCCTGACGGCGGATACGCAGGTAGGAGCGCTGGGCATCCAGCACCTCAAGCTGAGACACATAGCCGTGTTTGTAGCGCGACTGCGACAGGTCGAGCGCCCGGCGCGCCGCCGCCAGAGCCGTGGACTGGGTCTCGGCTTCGCCGGTCAGGCCGTCTATGTCCGACAGGGCGTTTTCGACGTCGCCAAAGGCCACCAGAACCGACTGACGATACTGCGCAAAGGCAATGGCCAGATCACCCTGCGCCAGCTCGACGCCGGCCTTGCGTTGCCCGCCGTCGAAGATCGCCTGCGCTACAATGGCGGTGAGCGACCAGTTACGCGCGCTTTCGGCGAAGATGTCCGACAGGTCGTTCGACGCGCCCCCGGCAGAGGCGGTCAGGCTAAGGCGCGGGAACCACGCGGCCCTGGCGATGCCGACGCGCTTCTGGGCGGCCTGCATGGCCTTTTCGGCGGCGGTGACGTCCGGGCGGCGCGTCAGAAGCTCAGACGGCAGTCCCGCCGGGATCAGCGGCACGGCCCCGGCCCAGGGCTGCGCCTCCCAGGCCTTGCTTTCAACGCGGAAGGTTGAAGGCAGGTCACCGACCAGCAGGCTCAGGGCGTTTTCGACCTGCGCCCTCTGACGGTCGAGCGCCTTCAACTCGGCCTCGGTCGTCGCGACCTCGGTTTGCAGGCGCACCACATCCAGTTCGGCGACGTCACCGGCCGCATAACGGTTTTGCGTAACGCTGAGCGTGCCCTGATAGGCCTCCAGCGTTTCGGCCACGATGGCGCGGTCTTCATCGAGGGCGCGCAGGGCGAAATAGGTTTCGGCCACCGCGCCCTGAACGAGCAGTTGCGCCCATTTCGCAGTGTCTTCGGCGGCGGAGGCGTCAAGCGTCGCCGCCTGCGTCGCCTTCGACAGACGGCCCGACAGATCGACCTCGTAGCCGAGGTCGAGACCGGCCGCGTGCAGGGTTGAAGCCTTGGGCGACTGTCCTGTTTGCGAGGCGCGCGAGGATTGCAGCCCGGCGCTGACCTGCGGCAACTGCAAGGCGCGGGCCTGACGGATCAGGGCGCGGGCCTGCTGAACGCGGGCGGCGGCGATGGCCACGTCCGTATTGCGGGTCATGGCACGCGCTTCGAGATCGTCAAGCACCGGATCACCGAAGATCAGCCAGAAGGCGTCGGCCTTCTGGGCCAGAGGCGGCGCGGTGGTCTCGGTCGTGGCCGGCGCCTTGAAGGCCGCCGGGGCGGTAAGCCCGGCGTCCTGCGTCAGCGGTTCGGTGGCGCAACCCGTCAGAAGAAGGGTCGCAAAGGCAAGAGGGATGACTCCAAAGCGTGACCAGTCACGCTTTGGCAAGGCCGACTGGCCGCCCGAGCTGATGCGAGGAACCCCGCGGCGTTTGAGCGATAAAAATGGGGACATTAATGTACCTCCGGATGTGAGTTCAGCGTGGCGGTGCTCGGCGCGGGGTCGATACCATCGTCGCTGGACTCATCGGGGTGGGTATGGGCCTTGAGCGGACGATTGCCGGTCAGGGCGCGCAGGGTGACGTAGAAGACGGGGGTCAGGAACAAGCCGAAAACGGTGGCACCGATCATGCCGGCGAAGACGGCCACACCCATGGCGTGACGCATTTCCGACCCGGCTCCGTGCGCCAGCACCAGAGGCAGGACGCCCATGATGAAGGCAATCGAGGTCATCAGGATCGGGCGCAGACGTAACCGGCTGGCCTCAATAGCGGCCTGTAGCGGCTTGTGTCCGGCCAGTTCCAGCTCGCGGGCAAATTCCACGATCAGGATGGCGTTCTTGGCCGACAGCCCCACCAGAACGAAGAGGCCGATCTGGGTGAAGATGTTGTTGTCGCCGCCCGAAACCCACACGCCGGTAATCGCGGCCAGCAGGCCCATCGGCACGATCAGCAGGATCGACAGCGGAAGGACCAGACTTTCATATTGCGCTGCCAGCACGAGGAAAACGAGCAGGATAACCAGCGGGAAGATGACGGCGGAGGAATCGCCCGCCAGAATCTGCTGATAGGTCAGGTCGGTCCACTCGTATTCGATCCCCGGTGGCAGGACTTCGGCGGCGATCCTGGCGGCGGCGGCTTCGGCTTGACCGGATGAGAAGCCCGGGGCGGGTCCACCATTGATGTCGGCCGCCAGATAGCCGTTATAGCGGGTGGCGTTCACCGGCCCGAAGGACGGTTCGACCTTCAATAGCGCGGACAAGGGGATCATTTCGCCCGAATTGGAGCGAACCTTGAGCTGACCGATATCTTCCGGGCGGGCGCGATAGGGCGCATCGGCCTGAAGACGGACGGAATAGGTGCGGCCGAACTTGTTGAAGTCGTTGACATACATCGAGCCGAGATAGATCTGCATGGTGTCGAAGACATCCTGCACATTGACGCCGAGCTGACGGGCCTTGACGCGATCAATGTCGGCATAGACCTGCGGCACATTGATCTGATAGTTGGAGAAGACCCCCGCCAGTTCCTTGGTCTGATAGGCCTTGGCAACGAAGGCCTTGGTGGCCTGATCGAGCGCTTCGGGCCCAAGCGCGCCGCGATCCTGAAGCTGAAGCTTGAAGCCGCCCGTGGTGCCGAGGCCGAGGATCGGCGGCGGCGGGAAGACGACGACATAGGCGTCGCCAATGCCCAGAAACTTCTGGTTCAGCGCACCGGCGATGGTGCCGGCGTCGAGGTGGTTTTTGCCGCGTTCCTCAAACGAGTCGAGCGCCAGAAACACCACGGCCGAGTTGGAGGCCAGCGTAAAGCCGTTGATCGACAGGCCGGGGAAGGCGAGGGCGTCCTTTACGCCGTCCTGCTTCATGGCGATATCGGTCATGGCGCGCGCCGCGGCTTCGGTGCGGTCGAGCGTTGCGCCGTCGGGAAGCTGCACCATGCCGACCAGATACTGCTTGTCCTGCGCCGGGATAAAGCCGGTGGGGACGGTCCTGAACATGAACAGGGTGGCCAGCACCAGCACCGCATAGACGCCGAGCATCAGGGCCTTGCGCGAAATGATGCCCCCCAGACCCCTGCCGTAGTTTTCCGACGAACGGTGGAAGAACCGGTTGAACAGGCGGAAGAAGCCGCCCAGCCAGCGGTCCATGAAGCGCGTCAGGGCGTCCTTTTTGGCGTGGTGGTCCTTAAGCAGGAGCGCCGCCAGAGCCGGGGACAGGGTGAGCGAGTTAATCGCCGAAATGACGGTCGAGATGGCGATGGTTAGCGAGAACTGACGGTAGAACTGCCCCGACAGGCCGGTGATGAAGGCCAGCGGCACGAAGACCGCGACCAGCACCAGCGCGATGGCGATTATCGGGCCGGAGACTTCGCGCATGGCCTGATAGGTGGCCTCCTTGGGCGATTTGCCGGCTTCGATATTGCGCTCGACGTTTTCGACGACGACGATGGCGTCATCGACGACGATACCGATGGCCAGAACGAGGCCGAAAAGGGTCAGGGCGTTGATGGAGAAACCGAAGGCGTGCATGACGGCGAAGGTGCCGATAACGGATACGGGCACGGCCAGAAGCGGGATGATCGAAGCGCGCCAGGTCTGAAGAAAGACGATGACGACGATCACCACCAGCAGGATGGCTTCGAGCAGGGTGTGGATCACCGAGTCGATGGATTCCTGCACATATTCGGTGGTGTCGTATGCGATGCGGTACTCAACGCCTTCGGGCATGGTCTTCTGAAGCTCGGCCATTGCCTTTTTAACGTCGGCGGAGACCTTCAGCGAATTGGCCCCGGCCTGTTCAAAGATCGGGATGCCGACGGCCTTCTGATTGTTCAGCAGCGAGCGCAGCGAATAGTCGGCGGCCCCCAGCTCAACGCGGGCCACGTCGCCCAGATAGGTGACGGCGCCGTTATCGGAGCGGACGATGATGTTGCGGAAGTCCTCTTCGGTTTTCAGGCGGCCCTGCGCATTGACCGACATCTGTAGCGTGATGTCGGGTTGTCCGGGCGAGGCCCCGACGATACCGGCGGCGGCCTGCACGTTTTCGCCGCGCACGGCGTTGGCGACATCCGATGCCGACAGGCCGCGTTCGGCGACCTTTTGCGGGTCAAGCCAGATACGCATGGAATATTCGCCGCCGCCGAACATCTGGATGGGGGCAACGCCTTCGATCTTTTGCAGGCGGTCCTTGACGTGGATCAGGGCGTAGTTGCGCAGATAGTTTTCGTCATAGCGGCCATTGGGCGAGACGAGGTGCACCACCAGCGGCAGGGAGGACTGGCTCTTTTGCGTGGTGACGCCCAGCGCCCGCACATCGGCCGGCAGGCGGGCCTCGGCCTGAGACACCCGGTTTTGCACCATCTGCTGCGCCAGGTCCGGATTGGTGCCCAGCTTGAAGGTGAGGGTCAGGGTCATCTGCCCGTCGGAGGTCGAGGCTGAGGACATGTAGATCATGTCTTCGGTGCCGGTGAGGGCTTCTTCGATGGGGGTGGCGACGGTTTCAGCGATGACGGCGGGGCTTGCGCCCGGATAGACGGCGCGCACCACCACCTGCGGCGGCACGACTTCCGGGTATTCGGAGACGGGCAGGGTGCGCAGGCTGAGGAGCCCGAACACCACGATAAGCAGCGACAGCACACCGGCGAAGATCGGCCTGTCGATGAAGAATTTTGAGAGGTTCATAAGTGCCCCCTTATGGGCGGACGGGAAAGATTGCGGCGCAGGCATGCCCTCCTCCCTGTGCCTCAGGCATGGGGAGGTGGATTTTGACGCGAAGCGGCAAAAGACGGAGGGGGGTTACGCCAAAGGTAGCGAAATCAGGTTTTAGGAGTCATCCCCTCAACCATCATCGCTGCGTGACAGGGAAGGGAGGGGTTAAACGTTCGGCTTGGGTGTGGCGTCGATGACCGGGCGGGCGGCCATCAGTTGCGGCGCGACGACCGTACCCGGCCGCAGCGCCTGAAGCCCCGACATCACCACGCGATCACCGGGTTTCAGTCCTGCCGTGACCACCTTCTGACCGTCAATCGTGCCGCCGAGCTGGACTTCACGGTATTCCACCGCATTGCCCTTGCCCACCACATAAACGAAGCGCTTGGACTGATCGGTTCCGATGGCCACTTCATTGATCAGTATGGCCGGCTTGGCCGTGGCCTCCCCCAGCTTGACGCGCACAAACTGGCCGGGGATCAGCTTCCCGTCGGTATTGGCGAAGACGGCACGGGCGCGCACGGTGCCGGACTGGCTGTCGAACTGATTGTCGATCAGTTGCAGGTGCCCGCTCAGCGGTTCGGAACCGTTGTCCAGCTCCAGCTTCACCGGCACCTTGCCGAATTCCGCCCCGTTGAGATCGGCCAGCGTTCGGTTGATCACCTCTTCATTGGCATCGAAGCTGGCATAGATGGGGGAGACCGACACCAGGGTCGTCAACACGGCCGAACCGGGGCCGGAGGCGACCAGATTGCCTTGCGTGATTTCGATCTTACCCACGCGACCCGACACCGGGGCACGGACCTGCGTATAGGAGAGGTTGAGATTGGCCGATTGCAGAACGGCCTGCGCGGCGGCGAGGTCGGCTTCGGCGCTGCGCAAGGCATTGATGCGCGTTTCGGCCTCGGATTGTGAGATGGCGCGTTCATTCAGCAGGCGTTCGGCGCGGCTGTTTTCAGAGCGCGCCAGCGTCAGACGCGCCTCGGCGGCCTGCACCTGCGCGCGGGCACGGGCGACCTCGGCGGCGTAGGGGGCCGGGTCGATGGTGACAAGAAGCTGGCCTTCCTTGACGAAGGCGCCTTCGCGGAAGTGGATAGCCTTTACGGCCCCGGAGACGCGCGAGCGGATTTCAACGCGCTCCACCGCTTCCAGACGGCCGGAGAAGGAGTCCCAGCCACTGACGGTCTGTTCTTCGATGAGCGCCACCTTAACGGGAATGGCCTGCGGGGCGGCGGCGGTGGCCTGAGCGTCGGCTTTGGTAGTCAGGGCGTAGATGCCGAAGGCTCCCACGCTCAGGGTGGCGATGGCGGCGGCGGTCAGAAGCGCCTGACGCGGCGCGCGCCGGTAAAGATCGGACGGGGTCAACATGCGGGTCACCTTTGGGGAGAAAGGGAAAAGAAAAGGAAGCGGCCACAGGAACAGCCCTTGAACCGAAGCCGCAGACATCCATTTATGTACTGTTTCGCAAATTAATAGAGGCTTGGGCAAATTTTTGTGCGAATTGGTACAAAAATTTGTCAGCAGTCGTGAAAGTGTGTCGAAATCTTAGTGTGTCGACGGGCAGATATGACATCTGCGTGTCGGGGACTGGCAGCAGGGGAGAGGACACGCTACATAGGGGACAGTAAAAGGAGTAATCGTGCTGCCATGGTGCACCAGCCTTACGAGACGCTGATTCATAAGAGCGAGGCCGTAGATGCCGACGCTGTGGTGCTGGGTCTGCCCGATGTCTGCGGCGATCAGGCGCTGGAGGCGAGTGCCTGCTGCAAGCGTCCGCGGGGTCGTCCGCGCGCCTATGACCCCGATCTCGTGCTGGAAAAGGCTTTGTTTGTGTTCTGGGAAAAGGGTTTTGCCGCGACCTCTCTGGATGATCTGGTCGAAGCGACGGGCGTCAACCGCCCCAGCCTCTATGCCGGCTTCGGCGACAAGGAAGCCCTCTATCTCAAATCCATGCAGCGTTACCGTCATCGCATCAGCGAGCAACTGGATACGGTGCTGAGTTGCAAGGGGCAGGGCGATAGTCTCGGCACCATTGTCGGGCGCTATTTCGACATCATGATCGGCACCTACACCGGTCAGAGCGAACACCCGCTGGGCTGCGCCTTCATGTGCACGGCGCTCAACGAAGCGCCACAGCACGAATCGATCCTGGAGATGCTGCAAAACACCATCGAAGAGTTCGACGTGCGCTTCGAGCGCTTCTTTACCGACGCCCAGACCTATGGCTGTCTGCCCCCCCATCATGACCCGAAGGTGCTGGCCCAGATGATCGGCGGCATCACGGCCAATCTGGGGGTGCGCGCCCGTGCCGGGGCGTCAGCGGACGAACTGCGCGGCATTGCCGGGAATATGACGCGGATGCTGTTCGGATAAGAGTTAAAACAAGCGCATCTGCGGGTCGCCGCCACGGAACTGCGTCGAATCGAGCGGTGTGCGCGGCGCATCCAAGCCATACCGCCGCACGGCCAGATCATAGCGCTGTTTGAGCAGATCCGCCTCCAGACCCGTGCCGGTCATGCGCGTCTTGAAATTGGGATCGTTCAGCTTGCCGCCGCGCAGGGCGCGGATGCGATTAAGTACGCGGTCGGCGCGATCTGGAAAGTTAAGTCGCAACCAATCTTCGAACAGCAGCTTGATCTCGTGCGGCAACCGCACAGGAATATAGCCGCCGCGGATGGCACCGGCTTCGGCCCCGGCCTTGAGGATGTTTTCCAGTTCATGACAGGTCAGCCCGGGGATCAGCGGGGCCGCCAGTACATTTACCCGAATACCGGCGGCACTGAGCGCGCGGATGGTTTCGATGCGCTTCATTGGCGTCGCGGCGCGCGGCTCCATTGCCTGCGCAATATGGCGGTCGAGCGTCGTCACCGACAGGGTGGCCGAAAACAGATTGGCCGCCGCCATGGGGGCCAGAATATCCAGATCTCGCAGAATCAGGGCTGATTTGGTGACGATATGCACCGGATGGCGAAACTCCCACAGCACCTCCAGCAACCGTCGCGTCAGGCGTTCGCTGCGTTCAATCGGCTGATAGGCGTCGGTATTGATACCGAGCGCCAGCGGCGCGGCGCGGTATTTGGGATGCGACAGTTCTTCGCGCAGCCGTTCCGCGGCGTCGGGTTTGCGAAAGATGCGGGTTTCGAAATCCAGTCCCGGCGACAGGTCCAGATAGGCGTGGGTCGGGCGGGCGAAACAATAGATACAGCCGTGCTCGCAGCCCTTGTACGGATTAATGGAGCGGCTCGACCCCACATCCGGCGAGTCGTTATAGCTGATGACCTTGCGCACGGCGTCTATGCCGAGGATGGTCTGCACACGCTCGATATCGGGATGGTCTTCGCTGTCCCAGCCGTCGGTCGTGTCGTAGCGATCAGGGGCATCAAAACGGCCGCTAAGGCGGTTCGACACCGCGCCGCGTCCCTTGCGCACCCGATCGGGCAGGGCGTCTTCATCGGTAATGCGTTCGGTGCGCAGGGTAGGCAGGGGCTTTGAGGACATGCCCTGAGCTTACCACTTAAAAAGAACATAACAAGAACAAAATGTATCGGGACAGCTAAGTCAGGTTCAGTGAAAAAAGCCTTGGGTAAACGTTGTCACATGGTCGGATTCCGGTTTACAGTACCGCCACCTTATAAATTCAAACAGAGGAAACCCCCATGATGGATCGCCGAAAGCTTTTAATAGGTGCCGGAGGGCTGCCGCTGGCCGCCAGTGCCGCCGCTACCGCCGCCGCTACCGCTCAAACAACAGGCAAAGCCGCCGGTCAGCCCCTGCCCAACGGGGTTGATCTGCCGGAACCGCCCAAAAAGCGTCTGGGCTGGGCCGTGGTCGGTCTGGGCAGCTACGCCATCAATCAGGTGATATCCGGCTTCCTTCAGGCCGACGAGTCGCGCATGACCGCCTTCGTCTCCGGCAATCCGGCCAAGGCAAAGGACCTCGCCGAGCGGTATGGCGTGGCCAAAACCTATGGCTATGACGATTTCGACAAGATCGCCGCCGACAAGGACATCGACTGCGTCTATATCGTCCTGCCGGTAGGGCTGCACGCCGAATACACGATCCGCGCCCTGAAGGCCGGCAAGCACGTCCTGTGCGAAAAGCCGATGGCTTCAACGGTCGAAGAGTGCGAGGCGATGGTGGCCACCGCCAGGGCGGCCAATCGGCAATTGGGTGTGGCCTATCGCGTGCATTTCGAGCCGCTCAATATCGAGGTGAAGCGCCGCTGCAAGCAGGGTGAACTGGGCGACCTGCGCTACATCACCGGCGATGCCGGCTTCAATGCCGACCCGCAATACCCGCCGATGAAGTGGCGTCTGGACAAGCCGCTGGCCGGTGGCGGTTCGATGTACGATATCGGCATCTATGCGCTGAACGGCACCCTGATGCTGGCCGACCAGATGCCCGACACGGTGTCGGCGGTCTATGCCTATTCGAAGGATGATCCGCGCTTTAAGACCGTCGAAGGCGGGCTAAACTGGCGCATGACCTTCCCGTCGGGGCTCAGTGCACAGGGCTCGTCCTCCTACTGCTACGCAGGCGGATCGCGCATCAAGGTGTTCGGGGCCAGCGCCGCCATCAATATGGACCCGGCATCGGACTATTACGATAACCGCGCCAATCTGCACCGCGGCTGGGACCCCGGTACGCCGGTGCGTGCTGCCCCGCCCTATACCCAGTTCGCCGCGCAGGTGGACGGTTTTTCGCAGGCCGCGCGCAGCAATACGCCGCACCGCACGCCGGGCGAGATGGGGCTGCGTGACATCCGATTGATTCAGGCCATGTACCGCAGCGCCGATCAGGGCGGAGTGCCTGTTAAGGTTTAACCCGCGAAAGGCGTCGCGGGCAGGCCTGTGTGCCCGCGCAGCCGGGCCGGCGTCACTTCAAACAGTGTCCCGGCCACGCCCTTATCCGGCGCAGTGTCGGGCAGGAACTGCGCTGCTGAACTGATATACAGGTGATCGAGTTTGGCCCCGCCGAAGGCCATGCTGGTGATCTGGGTGGCGGGCAGGGTGATGGCGAAATCCAGTTTGCCATCCGGATTATAGCGGCTGACGCGGCCACCGCCATAATGGGCGATCCATACGCCACCCTGCGCATCCGTAGTCATGCCGTCCGGCGCGCCCATATCGCCGTCAAATTTCACGAAAAGCCGCTTGTTGGACAGCGTACCATCGGGCGCGACATCAAAGGCAAAGACCTCCTTGTCGTAGGTTTCAGTGTGCCACAGGGTGCGGCCATCCGCGCTGAAGGTCGGGCCATTGGCGCACAGATAGGGACCATCAACCTTGGTGACGCTGAGATCGGCGCCGATGCGATAGAAGGCCCCGACCTTTTCCTTCCATTTGGTGTCCATGGTGCCGGTCCACAGACGGCCTTTGGCATCGACCTTGCCGTCGTTCAGCCGCGTGTCTTCGCGCTTTTCGGGCTGGACGAGAAGGGTGAAGGCACCGCTTTTGGGATCGAAGCCATAGACTCCGTCGCTAAGGCCCGCAATCAGGCCGCCCGATTTGCGGTCGGCGAGGAAACAGACGGGCCTGGGTGTCTTCCAGGTTTTCAGATCGCCGCTTTTCGGATCGAGCGCGTAAATGGTCTGACCCGAAATATTGACCCAGAAAATTCGCTTGTGGGGCGCCGACCAGTAGGGGCCTTCGCCCAAGGCGTCGCCCGCTCCACCAAGGCCCCGGATACCCGTGTCGGCAGCCACGGCTTGCATCGGTAAGGTAAGAGCGGCCAGTCCAAGGGCAAGGCTATGGCGACGGGTGATCATGGTGGGTTTCCTCTGTCCGGAGGGCGCGGATTCGCCCTGCATTATAGGGTGACAACGTTATCACCTCTCGAACGGTGCGAACAGAGAAAAGCGCTTCTGAACCTACTGCTGCCACAGGTGGCTCACTCCCTGCAATGGACGATAAGGCTCAATTGATATATGAGAAAATGTATAATAAACGTTGTTTATAAATAATAATTTATCTTTTTGCAAACTGACGCTTTAGGTACGGGATCAGAATTTGAAACCGGTGCGAAGACTAAGTTTGTAATTACTGTATTCACTGTATTTTTCGCCCTCGGCTTCAAGTGATAGATAACCATATTCGTTGCCTGCCATCATACGCAAACCGATGACCGGCGCGCCGCCCTTAACGTTTCCCGCCGAGAGACTAAAGGCCTCACCATCCATAAAGCGCGCGACGGTATCGTCCACCTTCACCGAGACATTATTGCGATAACCCACCCAGAACTCCGGTTGCAGTAGCGCCGTGCGGTCGCCACGTCCGAAGCTCAGGAGCGCAGAGGCCGTAGCGATATGGCTCTGGCGTTCCCCCACGCTGAGGTCGAAGGCGGTGCCGCCGCCGCTCTCTTCCCGCGCCTCTTCTTTGAGCGCGTAATAGTCGAGGGAGACAAGCGGCTTTACGCTGATTGGCCCCAGCGTCGCCCGGTAGGAGGCCCCCGTACTGCCTGAGAGACTGTAGCCGTTCCATTTGGCGCGCGCCGTGAGGGTATTGGCTGACCCCACCATCTGACGCTCCGTCTCAAAGAAGGTGCCGCCAGCGCCGGCGCTTAACCAGGCCTTCACACCGCCACGATCCAGTCGCCAGTAACCGCCCACGGTGAAATCGGCCGCCGAAGAGGTTTCATAGGCGGTGGCGTAGGTGTCCTTCGGTGTCGCCGCCGTGTAGCTGGTGAAGAGCCCCACCGCCTGCCCATAGCCCAGACCGCGTTCGATGCCGCCGGCAAAGCTGAACCCGGTGGTCTTGAACCCCAGGGTCTGGCCGCGTTCGCGGTTGAGCTGATAGCCCTCTTCCTGAATCCAGTAATGGGTTTCACCCATGCCGGGCAGGATGGATTGCTTTTCAATCGAGCGCGTCAGGGCCTCGCGCCCGCGCGACAGAGACAGCAGGGTTTCGCCCGAAAAGTCGGGCAGAAAGGCCGCAAAGGTCCTGACAAAACCGCTTTCAGTCGTGGCGGCCAGAAGCGTACTCTTCGTGTCATCGTCGGTCGCGGCCGCCGTCAGCACTGCCCCCAAGGCGCTGTACTCGGTGACGCTCAGACCGGATTCGGACTGCGTGCGCAGACGAAAATCGGCATAGAGTCCGTCATTGGCGCTGCCCGTCGTCAGGGTGGATTTGTAAAGCCAGGGAACCTGCTCATCCATGTCTGCGAAATCGAGCGTCCCGAAGTCGATATTTTTGCCGGTCATCAGGGTGAAGCGCGTCGGCGTCTGGATGATCTTGTCCAGCGTCAGATAAAGCGCCGCGCCATCGTCGAACACCGTCGTGCCGGTATTGATCAGAAGGGGCCGGGTGGGGGCTGCGGTGGTCAGCCCCAGATAAAGCTCGCTCTCACTCCCCACATGCAGGCTCGACAGGATAAGCTGCGAGCCCGCGCTCAGCCCCAGACGTCCGTTGGCGACATCGACGGCCACCGTTCCGGCTCCGGTCAGCTTGCCCAGAACAACGCCTTCCTCTTCAATGGTCAGGCTGTTGCTGCCCGCGCCGAAGTCGATATTGCCGTAAATATGGCCGTTGGAGACACGCAGCGTATCATTGCCAGACCCCAGTTTCACATCGCCGGTGATATAGGGCAGGGCGTAGTCGTCATCATCGAGATGGGCATTGACCACCTCAATCGTCGTGCCCACGCTGTTGGCACTGAGATTTATGGCCACCGCGCGGTTTACGGCGGTGTCGGTCACATCGTCTTCGTCCTCATCGCCGGGGGTGATGCCGGCGGAGAGGCTGCCATTGATCAGGAGCGAGGTCAGGGTATTGGAGGTGTCGCGCAAGGCCGTGGCATTGGCGGTCGTGCCATAGCCGTAGGCGGTGAGGGCACCCCCTGTTTCAATCTTCAGCGTGCTTAGAGTCGCACCGCTGCCGATATCCAGACCATAGGCCGTGTCGGAATGGGTCGTGGTGGTGTTCGCTGAAACGGTCCCTGACAGATTCAGTGTACCCACCCGCGCACCGCTTTTCAGCGTCAGGCCCGTGGCGGTCGCTTCATTGGCGGAGGCGCTGACCGAGCCGGACAGGCCAATGCCATTGGTGACGTTAACGTCGTAACCCAGACCGGCGATCTGTACAGCGGTCGCGCTGACGCCTTCATAGAGCCCATGAGCGGCCACGGAACCGCGTATGTCGAGCCCGTAGGTACGGCCACTGTAATCATCGGTGGCCGTGTCATGATAGGCTATGGCCCCAAGCGTAATGCCCTGCGTATCGGAACCGATCAGCAGGGCCGGAGCCGTGCCGTACTGGACGATAGAGGCCGTGCCCTCTTCGGTATCTTCTATATCATTGCCGTTTTCATCGGTATTGGTGTCGTCCTCGCTGGTGACGGCGGCGTTGATCAGCACACCACCGCTGACAGTATTTGAGACCTGTATCGCGGCCTTGGCCTGATAGAGGTCGTCGGCGTCCAGAAGATCCAGATAATCGTCGGAGATGCTTGTGTAGCGATAGCCGGTATTGGTGACTGAGGCGTCGATCACCAAAACACCGTTGATCGCGCCGGAAAGTTCAACCGCCTGCGCGTCCTTGCCCTGCGTGTAGATAGAGCCACTCAGATAGACCTGACCGGTTTGCGGGCCACGCAGGGCGATACCGCGGGCGTCGTCGCCGAGGACGCTGATCGCGCCATCAAACAGAAAATCACCGACCTGACCCTTTTCAAACAGGATGGCGGCGGACTGATTACCATGGACGCTGATCGTCGAGTCGATATCGGCATCACCCGTCAGCAGTCCAGTAGCACGAACCCCATAGCGGTTGGTCCCCTCTGCGAAGACGCCATCGACGATATTGTCGCTGTTCTTGTCCTCTGCGGTGTAGCTATCCGTAACCGTAATTGTCCCCGACAGGTCGAGGCTGGTTGTCCGGGCGCCGTCAATCAGGACGGCGGTGGCGCCGCTGTCTGAGGAGGACATTTCGACCACCCCATTGAGCACCAGTGCGTTGTTCGAATTGACGGTGAGGGCGGTGCCGCTTGTCAAAGTGATCGTGGCGGCATCGGTGACGTCGATATCGTCTGCACTGCCGCTGTTGGCTGTGGCCGTTTGTAAGGGCGCCGTGGTGGCCGTCGAAACCGTGGTGGTCGCTAAAGCCGCCGGGCTGTTAAAAACGAGAGCCAGAGCGGTGGCAGAAAGAAGCAGCGAACGACGGGGATGGCGCATGATTGACCTTGGCGGGGAATGACAGTCGCCAAGGGGGTAAAGGGCCGCTGAGGCGGCAGAAGGGCCTTAAGATTACGCGAAGGTCGCAGAGTGTCAGGGCTGCAATGCGGATGCACTTTGCCGGCAATGGGGTGGTTTCAGTTCCGTACCCAAAAAGCCCTGATGCGGTTTAACAGCACCGTTCAGAAAACCGTCGCAAGCGCTTGATAATGTCAGCTATATGACTAATCGGGCGGGGCGGCGGTGATATCGAGATTTTTTATCCTTCAGGGTGTGTGGTTGCTGACGCTTGCCTGCGCGGTGGCGGGCTATTTTGTTGATCAGCGTCTGTGGTGGGGTTTGCTCCTCCTTGCGCCGTTGAGCCTGATCGGTTTGCGCGACCTGACCCAGACCTCACACGCCATCCTGCGCAACTATCCGATTATCGGGCATTTTCGCTTTATCCTTGAGGCGGTGCGGCCGGAAATCCGCCAGTACCTGATCGAGGACGACCGCGACCCGGTGCCTTTCACCCGCGAGCAGCGCGCGCTCGTCTATCGCCGCGCCAAGAATGTGTCGGACAAGCTGCCCTTTGGCACTATCCGCGACGTCAATGCCGTGGGTTACGGATGGATATCTCATTCGATGCGCCCGTCCAAAATCGCCTCCAGCGACTTTCGCCTCAGCATCGGCGGGCGCGATTGTCAGAAGCCCTATTTCGCCTCGGTGCTCAATATTTCGGGCACCAGCTTCGGTGCCGTGTCGGCCAATGCCATCATGGCCTTCAATAAAGGGGCGAAGCTCGGCGGCTTTGCCCACAATACCGGTGAAGGGGCCATTTCCAAATATCACCGCAAATATGGCGGGGACCTGATCTGGCAGATCGCCTCGGGCTATTTTGGCTGTCGCACGCCGGAAGGGCAGTTTGATCCGGAGGCCTTTGCGCGCACGGCTGCGCTCGATCAGGTGAAGATGATCGAACTGAAACTCAGTCAGGGGGCCAAGCCGGGACACGGCGGTGTTCTGCCGCGCGCCAAAATCACCAGCGAAATCGCACGCACCCGCCTGATTGATCGCACACGTGATTGCGTGTCGCCTGCCGCCCACCCGGCCTTTTCGACGCCGCGCGAAATGATGAGTTTTATCGCCGCACTGCGTCGCCTGTCGGGCGGCAAACCGGTAGGTTTGAAACTGGCGATCGGCCACCGGGCCGAGTTTCTGGCGCTGGTCAAGGCCATGCTGGCCACCGGCATCACGCCGGACTATATCGTTGTCGATGGGGGCGAAGGCGGCACCGGCGCGGCACCGGTCGAATTGTCCAACCACGTCGGCCTGCCTTTGTTCGAAGGATTGAGCTTTGTGCACAATGCGCTGGTGGGGGCCGGGCTGCGCGGTCATGTCCGCATCGGCGCGTCGGGCAAGGTTGTCTCGGCCTTCGATTTTTGCCGCGTGCACGCGCTGGGGGCCGATTTTGTAATGGCGGCGCGCGCCTTCATGTTCGCTGCCGGCTGTATTCAGGCCCGCGCCTGCCATACCAATCACTGTCCGACCGGGGTGACAACTCAGGCGTGGTGGCGCAGACGCGCGCTTGTGGTCAGGGACAAGGCGCCGCGCGTGGAGCACTACCATCGCAATACGTTGAAAGCCTTGTCAGAAATGCTGGCGGCGGCGGGCCTTAACCACCCGCGTGACCTCAAGCCGTGGCATCTGCACGTGCGCGCCGCCAATGGCGAGGTTGTGCGCGGCGATGTTGCCTATCCTCACGTCGAACCGGGCGCCATCCTCAATGGCACAGCGCGCGAAGGTCTGATGAAGCAGTGGCACCGCGCCCAGATCGACACTTTCGAGCCGCTGGACGAGGCCATCGTCGAGCAGATGTTGAAGGGCTAGGGCAAGACAAGGGGGCAAGGTCCCCTTGCTCCCAATACCGATGTCAAAGAAAAACGGCCCCGTTTCCGGGGCCGTTCGCTTTAGTCTTCCTTGGCGCGCTTCTTGCGGAACGACGGGTTCAGTTCCTTCTTGCGCAGGCGGATATTGAGCGGGGTCACTTCGACCAGTTCATCATCTTCAATATAGGCGATGGCCTGTTCCAGTGTCGGGCGACGCGGCGGGGTGAGGCGGATGGCTTCATCCTTGCCCGACGCGCGCACGTTGGTCAGCTGCTTGGCCTTCATCGGGTTGACGTCGAGGTCGTCGGCGCGCGAATTTTCACCGATGATCATGCCCATATAGGTCTTTTCACCGGCACCGACGAACATCACGCCGCGCTCTTCGAGGTTCCACAGGGCGTAGGCCGCCGTTTCACCGTCCGAGTTTGACACCAGCACGCCCTTGCGCTGCTGCTCAATCGGGCCCTTATAGGCTTCGTAGTGCGAGAAGACTCGGTTGAGGACGCCCGAACCGCGCGTATCGGTCAGGAACTCGCCCTGATAACCGATCAGCGAGCGCGACGGTGACTTGAGCTGAATACGCGTCTTGCCCGCGCCCGACGGCGCCATGTCCTTCAGCTCGGCCTTGCGCGCCGACAGCTTTTCGATGACGACGCCGGTAAACTCTTCGTCCACGTCGATCATGACGTCTTCGATGGGCTCCATGCGCTCACCAGTTTCCGGATCGGTCTGATAGACCACACGTGGACGAGAAATGGCGACTTCGAAGCCTTCGCGGCGCATGTTTTCGATCAGCACGCCCAGTTGCAGTTCGCCGCGACCGGCGACTTCGAAGGCGTCCTTTTCACCCGATTCGGTGACGCGGATCGCGACATTCGATTCGGCTTCCTTCAGCAGCCGGTCACGGATAACGCGCGACTGCACCTTGGAGCCTTCACGACCGGCCAGCGGCGAGTCGTTGACCGATACGGTCATCGAGATGGTCGGCGGGTCGATCGGCTGCGCCGGCAGGGCGGTGTCGAGCGACATATCGCAAAGCGTATCGGCAACCGTGGCCTTCGACAGACCGGCGATGGCGACGATGTCACCGGCTTCCGAACCTTCGTCCAGCGGCTGACGCTTCAGGCCGCGGAAGGCCAGCACCTTGGTGATGCGGCCGCGCTCGATTTCCTGACCGTCGCGATTCAGCGCCTTGATGGCCAGACCGGGGGTAGCCTTACCCTGAGCGATCCGGCCCGTCAGGATGCGGCCCAGGAACGGATCGGATTCGATCAGCACGGCCAGCATCTGGAACGGCTCATTGACCTTTGCCTGCACGGCGGGCGGCGGCACGTGATCGACGATCAGGTCGAACAGCGGCGCGAGGTTGTCGGACGGCACATTGAGGTCCAGCGTCGCCCAGCCTGAACGGCCCGACGCATAGATGTGCGGGAAGTCGAGTTGCTCATCCGTCGCGCCCATGGCAGCGAACAGGTCGAAGGCTTCGTTGTGCACGCGGTCGGGATCGGCGTGGGCGCGATCAACCTTGTTGATGCACAGGATCGGACGCAGGCCCAGCTTCAGCGCCTTGCCCAGCACGAACTTGGTCTGCGGCATGACGCCTTCTTCGGCGTCCACGAGGATGACGCAGCCGTCCACCATGCCCAGAATGCGCTCAACCTCGCCGCCGAAATCGGCGTGGCCCGGTGTGTCGATAATATTGATGCGGGTTTCGCCGGCCTTACCGTTCCACAGGACCGAGGTACACTTGGCGAGGATGGTGATGCCGCGCTCGCGCTCCTGATCGTTGGAGTCCATGGCGCGCTCAACCGTGGCTTCGTTGGCGCGGAACACGCCCGACTGAGCCAGAAGGGCGTCCACGAGCGTCGTCTTGCCGTGGTCAACGTGGGCGATAATGGCGATATTGCGAAGATTCATAAAAGACTCTGATCTTTCCTCGGCCCATATCGGGAGAGGATGGCGCGCCGATATATAAACCGGGGGCCGGGTGGGGGGCTTTTCCGCACGCCTCCGTCAGGTGCCGGAGGCGCTTGCCAACCCATAAAAAAGCCTCTCGCAGACATATGTGAGAGGCCAAACCGGTTCGGCGCGCGTGATTTGGCGCGGTCTATAACCGAATCTGCGTCAAAGCGCCACCCCGAACCGTGGATTATTTTTGCGGATGCGAAGGGACGGAGCGCGTCTTACCGGAGGCGCTCCGTCCCTTCGCTTACTTCGCGGCGGGTTTATCCGCGCGCGGCGGGGCGTTCTTGACATAGGTGTCCAGCCAGCGCGTCATTTCCCACAGCGTATGCAGGTTGGACTCGCGCGCGCGATAGCCATGCGCCTCATTGGGTAGCACCACATAGCGGACATTGGCCCCGGCACCTTTCAGGGCGGCGTAGAAGCGCTCGCTCTGGATGGGGAAGGTGCCGGAATTGTCGTCCGCTTCGCCGTGGATCAGCAGGATCGGGTCCTTGATGTTACGCACATAGGTGAAGGGGCTCATCTTCGTATAGGTGTCGGTCGCCTCCCAGTAGGTGCGCTGTTCCGACTGGAAACCAAACGGCGTCAAGGTGCGGTTATAGGCCCCTGAGCGCGCGATCCCGGCCCGGAACAGGTCGGTGTGCGCCAGCAGGTTGGCGGTCATGAAGGCCCCATAGCTGTGGCCGCCCACAGCAATGCGGTTACGATCCGCGACGCCCAGAGCCACGACGGCATCGACCGCGGCCTTGGCGCTGGCGGTCAGTTGCTCGACATAGGTGTCGTTCGGTTCGGCCCCGTCCTTACCGATGATCGGCATGGAAGGCCCGTCCAGCACCGCATAGCCCTGCGTCAGCAGGAACAGGTGGCTGGCCCCGCCCGGACGGACGAAACGATTGCCGCTATCCACCGTCTGGCTGGCGACCGAGGCGTCGGTAAACTCTTCCGGATAGGCCCACATGAAGAGGGGCAGGGGACCATCCTTGGCCTTATCATAACCGGCGGGCAGGTAGAGGGTGCCCGACAGCTTGACGCCATCGGCCCGCGTATAGGTCAGGGTCTGCTTGGTAACCCCGGCAAATTGCGGCGCGCGGTCCGGGAACTGCGTCAGGGCACGGGACTTCGAGCCTGTGGCCACCGGACGGATGAAGTAGTTGGGGGCGTCGTCCTTGCTTTCGCGGCGGGTGATGACCGACTTGCCCGCCAGATCAGCCAGCGCCACCGGCGCTTCGTAATAGGGGGCTTCGGCCTGCCACAGGCGGGTGACCTTGCCGTCGCTCAGCGACATCTTGCCCACAAAGGGGAATTCGCCCTTGGCCGAGGCGCCGGCCCCCATCACAAAGACCGACTTGCCGTCCGGGGTGAAGTGCAGCACCTCTTCGCCCTCGGCGGTGAGGCGCGACACGGCGCTGCCCGGATCATTGTAGCGGTCCTGATAGTTGCGTTCCAGCAGCACGCGGCCGCTGCCGGGCCTGGAGGGATCGAGTGCGATACGCTTTTCCTTGCGCGTATCGAACCAGCGGCTGGTGACCAGCGCGAAGTCGGCGCGGCCCCAGTCGAGCCCGGCATAGCGCTGATCGAGGTCGATCAGCTTTTGCGGCGTGCTGTCGAACGGCGCATTGAGCGTAAACAGGGTATCGCGGATGGCCGCCTTGGCTTTCGGATCGCCGCCGTCCTGCGCTTCGGCCCACACCAGCGTGGCCGGGGCATCGGCCCGCCATGAGACGGAGCGCGGCCCGGTGGGCACGGCGTCGAAGGCGGCGGGGAGATTATCCGTTAACGGACGATCAGCCAGAAGCTTGACCGGCTTGCCATCCAGTGTGCTCACCGCGATCTCGGTCGGGAAACGCCCGGCAGGGACAAGATAGCTGTAGGGACGCTTGAGGCGGCTGGTCAGCAGGTACTTGCCGTCCGGTGAAACGGACATCGAGGTGTAGAGACCCGGCGTGCCGATCGGCGTGATCGCCCCGTCGCTTAGCGAAACGCGCGTGATCTGGGACGTGAAATAATAGTCGAACAGGGCCTCGTCATAGGCATTGCCCAGCAGGTCCTGATAGGTGCGGATGGCGGCGGTGCGTCCCTTTGATTCCTGAATAATGGGGCCGGAGGGCGTGGTGTCCTTCACCGGGGCAGCGCCGCGTTCGGCAGGAACAGCCGGGAAGATGAGCCCGGAACCATCCGACAGCCAGTCGAAATCTGGGGAAAAAGCGCTATTGACGATTCCCGCCGTCAGCTTCTTGGCCGTTGCTGTCTTAACGTCGGCGACCCACAGCTCAAGACCACCGCTGGCATCGACCAGAAAGCCCAGCCTTGTGCCGTCCGGTGACCAGCGCGGCGACAGGAAGCGCGTCCCGGCGGGCAAGGCAACCGGACGCACGGCCCCCGTGGCCACGTCTTCAAAGGCCAGACTGTTCAGCCAGGCGGCGCGCGCTTCGATGGGGCCATTATTGCGCGGATTGATGCGATAGCCGCCCAGACGCAGGATCGGTTCCGACACGGCGGCGATGGAGGGCAGGTTCTCACGGCCGATCTGCGCCATGGTGCGGCGTTCGGGGCTGACCATGACGCCGGGGGTCGGCGGGGCGTCGAGGATCTGCGCAATCGGTGCCGGAGGTAACTGATAGCCTGTGGCCGGTGCGGCCCAGACCGGAGTCAGGGTGGCGGCGGCAATAAAGGCGGTGACGGCGGCCGCAGTGGCGCGCAGGTGGCTGAGTCTCATGGCATGGCCCCTTTTGATTAGGGCGACAGTCTTACGTTTGTCACAAATGTAATCAAGGGGCGAACACACATAGGACCGCAAGGGTGCGACGATTTATCATAATGAGAATTGTTTTCAATGCGCTTGCGAATGAATTGCAGGAGTGCTAGTCAGCCCTATCGTCCGGATCGTTGGGGTCCGGTTCGTTGTCACTGGCTTTTGACGCATGACCGCTCAGAGTATTCTCACCGACGCAAACGGCACAACGCGCAGCGAATGTAGCGTGTCTGCCCCTGTAAGGCGTCGCAAGGGCACAGGCGGCGGGGCATCGGTGGCTATCGGCGTGTCCTTGGCGGTCCATGCCGCTCTGGCCGCCTATATCGTTAGTACACAGTTTACTCTGACGACCCCGGAGATTGAGGAAACCGCGCCCGTGGTCGTTGAGATGGTGCCGATTGAATCGCGCCGCGCGCCGCCCAAGCCCGTGATCACGCCTGATACGCCCAAACCCGAAACGCCTGTGGTTGAGCCCAAGCCGATGCTTCAGCCGCGCGAAACCCCGGCGCCCCTGGTCGCTCAGGTCGCGCCGCTGGATATGGCTCCGGTCAAGGCCCCGCCGGTTCAGGCACCGGTAGCGGCTCCGGTTGTGGCCCAAGTTGTGGCTAAGGCCGCTCCGGCGGCGGCGCAACCGCGCAATGACTTTGTGGGTGTCGATGTCGAGTCGGCACTCAACAGCAATCCGCCGCCCGCCTATCCCCCGCAAGCCAAGGCGCGGCGCGAGGAGGGGACGGTGCAGTTGCGCCTTCAGGTGCGCCCCGACGGCAGCGTTGGTGAGGTGCAGGTGCAGGCGTCCAGCGGCTCCATTCGACTGGATCGCGCCGCCATAGACTCCGTCAAACGCTGGAAGTTCCGGCCGGCGACGCGCGGCGGTCAGGCGATCGAATCCTGGGCCACCGTCCCCATTACCTTTGGCCTCAGACGCGCCTGACGTATTTTTTCAGAACAGACTTCCGGAGACTTTTGATGACCCTGATTCAGCGCCTTCTGACCGGCACCGCCGCGCTGGGCCTTCTGGCGGCGGCCCCGGCGGCTCTGGCCCACAGCCAGTGGCTGCTGCCCTCGGCGACGCAGGTCGAAGCCTCGACCAATCCACAGCGCCCGACCTATGTGACGGTGGATGCCGCCTCGTCCAACGGCCTGTTCTACGCTGACCATAACGCCATGCGCCTGACCAATCTTCAGATCAGCGCGCCGGACGGTTCGCCGCTCGAAGCCGAAAACGCCTCGACGGGCAAGCTGCGCTCGACCTTTGACGTCAAGCTGGCGACCGAAGGCACCTATCGCATCGCTTCGGTCAATCGCATGGTGATGGCCACCTGGAAGGCGGGCGAAGAAACCAAGAGCTTCCGTGGTTCCGAAGACGACTTCGCCAAACAGGTGCCCGCCAATGCGCCGGAGCTTAAGGTCAGCCGCAATTTTGGCCGTGTCGAAACCTTCGTGACGTCGGGAAAACCGTCTGAAATCAAGCCTGTGGGGCAGGGACTTGAACTGTTCCCGTTGCAACCGACGACCGATCTGGTGGTGGGTGAAACGGCAAAGTTCCGTGTACTGATGGATGGCAAGCCGATGCCGGGCCTCAAGGTCAAGGTGGTGCCGGGCGGCGTGCGCTTCCGCGGCGAACTGGACGAGCAGACCGTGA
Organism: Asticcacaulis sp. DW145; assembly: GCF_037101385.1. Classification (NCBI taxonomy): domain Bacteria; kingdom Pseudomonadati; phylum Pseudomonadota; class Alphaproteobacteria; order Caulobacterales; family Caulobacteraceae; genus Asticcacaulis; species Asticcacaulis sp. DW145. The sequence continues at coordinate 1,227,263 of NZ_AP029024.1, forward strand.
CCGCTGATGCCGAAGGTACAATCGCCGTCAACTGGAAGTTCGGTGGCCAGTATTATCTGAATACCTCTTACCCGCCGCGTCCCGAAGCCGATGACGACCATGGTCCGCAAGCGGGTCAGCAGGCCGGTGCTCAGCCCGGCGCTCAGGCCGCGCGCCCGCAGGGACAACCCATGCCGCGTGATATGCCACCGGTGCGGTCGTCCTACGCCGTGACGCTGGAAGTCCTGCCCTTCTAAAGCGATGTGCGGAAAAGTGTGAGCGGTTTTCCGCAAAAACATCGCGACAAAACAAAAATTTAGAGCCATTCGGCGGCTCAACTTAGCCGACGAATGCTCTAGGGCTTTTCAGAGGGTACAATATGCCTTACCCGCTCCGGCGGGAACGGGGGCCGGCGTTGCGGGTGTGGGACCACGGCGTCGGCCCCCGGTCATTTTCGGTGTCGCCGTTTGTTGAATTTGCGACACACTTGCAAAAAACGACGTCATACGGTGGAAAAGGGTCATTTTGCGGTTGCAATAAAGCCGAAGTGCGGTATTTGCACCTGACAATTATTCGCAATTCCACCGAGAATGCTCGCAGGCCGGTCTGCCGGTCACCCTCCCTCGGCGTCAGACGGAAACCGCGACGCCTTTTTTTAAAGATGTTGATGCACATGTCTCACATTCGCAATCGCAAGCACGCTTCCAACCGTTACCTGACCGCCGCCCTGATGGCCGCAGCGGCGGTTCCGGCGCTTTCCGCAACGGCTCTGGCGCAGGACAAGAAGCTGGAAGGCGTCACCGTTACCGCAGACGACAACAGCTATAAGGCCGACGTGGTGTCGTCGCCCAAGCAGACCCAAGCCCTGATCGACACGCCACAGACCGTCAGCGTCATCAAGAAGGAAGTCCTTCAGCAGCAACAGGCCGCGTCCCTGATGGAAGCCCTGCGCAATGTGCCGGGCATTACGGTTCAGATGGGCGAAAACGGCAACACCTCAGCCGGTGACACCTTCCAGATGCGCGGTTTCGATGCCTCGACTTCGGTGCTGGTCGACGGGGTGCGCGATATGAGTTCGGCCTCGCGCGATACCTTCAATCTGGAGCAGGTCGAAGTGATCCGGGGGGCCGGTGGTGCCGATATCGGGCGTGGCGCCTCTTCGGGCTATATCAATCTGGTCTCGAAGCACCCGACGCTTGAGGCGGCGGCTTCCGGTACGCTGGCGGCCTACAGTCAGGGCGGGGCGCGCGCCACGGTCGATGTCAACCGCGCCGTGGGTAAGACCAGCGGTCTGCGCCTCAACCTGATGGCCGAAGACATCAATGCCGTAGGCCGCGACGAGGTGAAGAAGTCGGGCTACGCACTCGCTGCCGCCTATGGCATCGGCATCGGTACGCCGACGCGCCTCTATGGCTTTGCGCAAGTGTCAAAGGGCGACAATGTGCCGGACGGTGGTATCCCCTCCGTCGGCTATCCAGGCTTTTACAATGCGACGCCCGCCATCAAGTCGGCTCCGCGTGTTGGTTCCGAAAACTTCTACGGCTCCGTCCATGATTATGAAGACACGGACTCGTCGCAGTTTACGGTGAAGTTCGAGCACGACTTCGCGTCCGGCATCTATATGACCAATACGACGCGCCTCAGCCGCACGTCGCTGGATCGTGTCCTGACCGGGGTAAGCACGGGCAATGCCGGTATTACGGCGACCAATCTCAATGATCGCTCGACCTGGACCGTCAACCGTTCGCGTCAGCACGTGGTCAAGGACAATGACGCCCTGATCAATGCGACCAACTTCACGGCTTCGGCGACCACGGGGGCCTTTACGCACGATCTGGCCTACGGGCTCGAGTTTTCGACAGAAAAGGTGGCGGTTTATGGCGTTAACGCCGTGACCCTGACCACGGCTCAGCAAGCTAATCTGTACACTCCGAACCCCAATGTCGATCTGCCGGTCAATGGGCTGAACGGCACACGTGCCTTCGTCAAGCTGAATGTCGGCTCGGCCTATCTGTTTGACACCATCCATTTTGGCGAAAAATGGCTGTTCAATGCCGGGATACGTGTCGATAGCTACGACATTACCACCACAACCGCGACCAATGCCCGCCTCGAAGGCGACGGCACCCTGACCAGCTATAAGGCTGGTCTGGTCTATAAGCCGGTCGAAACGGCCAGCCTGTATGTGGCCTATGCCAATTCAAAGACCCCGCCGGGCACAGTCAATCTGGGGGCTTCGACAACCACGGTCGGCGGCAGCGAAACCTCGACCAATATCAACAACCCCAATGTCGATCCCACCGAGACGCGTAATCTCGAAGCCGGCGTCAAGTGGGACGTGCTGTCAGGTCGTGTGTCTCTGACCGCTGCCTACTATTCGACCGAACATCTGAACGAGTTTGTCGAAGATCCCTTCAATACCGGCTTTGGCGAAAACTTCGGCAAGCGCACGGTCAAGGGCTTCGATCTGGGCGTGGTCGGCAAGATCACTGACAAGTGGAACCTGACCGCCGGTATCCAGACCATGGATACCGAGGTCGAAAGAGGCACGACCGGTGCCAACGCCACGGGGGCGGTCACTCGCTGGTCGCCGGAACTGGCGGCCACGGTCTGGACCACCTATGAAGTCTCGCCGAAGCTGACCTTAGGTGGCGGAGCCCGCTATACCGGTGAGCAGGTCCGCGCCAATACGCCGGGCGTCGATCTGGCGACCCAGAACGTGCCGTTCATCCCGGAATACTGGGTGGTCGATGCCTATGGTTCTTATAAGCTGACGGACAAGGTGTCGGTGCAACTAAACGTCTATAACCTGCTGGATGAGGACTATATAGCCACGCTGAACAATGGTGGCTCGCGTCTGATCCCCGGTGCGCCGCGTTCGGCAACTGTTACCCTGAACTACCAATTCTAAAAAAACGAGGGCTGCGGCACTGTTTCGCGGGCGCGGCCCTTTCCACCGTTTATCAATCGCTTCATGATCTTTGGCTCCGACCTTCCGCTCGGGGCCATGTTTATATGAGTTCGCCATGCTGCTGCATCTGCCCGAAGTCCTGAGCCGCGAAGAGGTGGCCGAGATACGCGCCGCACTCGCTGAGGCACGCTGGGCCGATGGCGCGGCATCGGCCGGGCCGCAGGCGCAGAAGGTCAAACAAAACAAACAACTCCCCGCCGATGTGCCGGAGGCGCGGATACTGGGCGAGCGCATAGAGGCGGCGCTGCGCCGTCATCCGTTGTTTCAGTCCGCCGCCCTGCCGCATATTGTCCTGACGCCGCGCTTTAATGCCTATGAGGGCGGCGGGCATTACGGCAACCACGTGGACAGCGCCCTTCACCACGATCCGTTTAAGGGCCTCACAGCGCGCACCGACGTTTCAACAACGGTCTTCCTCAATGATCCGGAAGCGTATGAGGGTGGTGAACTGATCGTCGAAGACACCTACGGCGCGCATGAGGTCAAGCTGAACGCCGGGGATGCCATCCTCTATCCGTCCACCTCCCTGCACCGCGTCGAGCCGGTCACCCGTGGCGTGCGGCTGGCCGCCTTCCTGTGGACGCAAAGTCTGGTGAAGGACAGCGAGCAACGGCGGATGCTGTTTGAACTTGATATGACCATTCTGCGCTTGCGCAGCCAGTTGGGCGACAGCGAGGAAGTGGTGAGTCTCACCGCCCACTATCACAACCTTCTGCGGCAATGGGCGCAGATGTGATGTCACCCAAGGCACTACTGACGGTCATTCCTCCCGATATAGTCGCGGTCTCAGACTACGAGGCCTATGCGCGCGAACGGCTGAGCGATATGACGTGGGCCTATCTTCAGGCCGGGGCCGGTGACGAGCACACGGTGCGTCGCAATGTCGAGGCCTTTTCTGAAATCCTGCTTAAGGGGCGGGTTCTGGGCTCGGTCGCCGGCGGTCACACGCGCCTGAACCTGTTCGGACATCTCTATGAACATCCGATCTTTTTAGCGCCTGTCGCCTATCAGAAACTGTTTCATCCGGACGGCGAACGCGCCACGGCGCTGGGGGCTGCGGTGACCCAGACCCTGATGGTGCTCTCGACCCTATCAACCGTCACGCTCGAAGAGGTGGCGCAGGCCGAAACCGCGCCGCCCCTGTGGTTTCAGCTCTACCTACAAGCCGATCACGGCGTATCGCTCGACCTGATTCACCGGGCCGAGCGCGAAGGCTATCGCGCGCTGGTCATAACGGTCGATGCGGCCATGGCCGGGGTGCGCAACCGGGAACAACGCGCGGGGTTCCGCCTGCCGCCGCACCTCTCGGCGGTCAATCTACCGCCGGTGTCAGCCGCCACCCCGACCGCATCCGGACAAAGCCGCGTATTTGAAGGCCTGATGAAGGCAGCCCCCGGATGGGACGATATCGAGTGGGTACTGTCCGAGGCCCGTTTGCCGGTCATCCTCAAGGGCATTATGGCCCCGGAAGACGCCGATCATGCCTGCCGCATGGGGGTGCACGGGCTGATCGTCTCCAATCACGGGGGCCGGGTGCTCGATACCCTGCCGGCGGCCATCGAAGCCCTGCCAGCCATAGCCGCTGCCGTCGGTGGTCGCGTCCCGATCCTGCTGGACGGCGGTATCCGACGCGGCAGCGATGTGTTCAAGGCGCTGGCTTTTGGGGCATCGGCCGTGCTGATCGGGCGACCCTATATTCAGGCGCTGGCCGCGGCGGGGCCCCTGGGTGTGGCCCATGCGATACGCACGCTGCGCGAAGAGTTGGAAGTGGTCATGGCCCTGTCGGGAACGCCGACCCTGGACCGTATAAGAGCTGAACATCTGTCGATTTAATACCAACGGCCTAAGATGCTGACCGCATCCGGCCGTTGAAGAAACGAGAATGTCTCATATGTATCAGCGACGTGAGAAATTCTCGAATGGAATACCAAGAGTCATTTTCAATCACCCTTGGTATAAGACGGTTTGCTGCCTTGCAAAAGCCAGAACGCCTTGATAATGAGAATGATTATTAAGTAGAGCCCCAAGCCTGATGACGACTTCGTTCAAACCGACTCCCTCCTTCTGGCGCAATCAGTTACGCCAGTGGCACTGGATATCCTCGGCCCTCTGTCTGGTCGGCATGATCCTGTTTTCGGTCAGCGGCTTTACGCTCAACCACGCCAGCCTTATCGAGGCGAAGCCGCAGGTCACCAACTGGGAAAAGGACCTCAGCGCGCAGACTCTGGCCCTGCTGCCCAAGGCGCAGGACAAGGCGCGACTGCCGGACGATGTGGCCAGGGCACTGAAGGCCGATACGGGGATTGATGTCTCAAAAGTTCTGCCGGAAGTCTCTGATAGCGAACTCTATTTCGCCATGCCGGGTCCGGGCTTTGACGAATGGATGAGCGTCGAGCGCGATACGGGCCATGTCACCTATGAAAAGAGCCATCGCGGCTTTATTGCGATGCTCAATGATCTGCACAAGGGGCGCAATGCCGGACCGGCCTGGAGCCTGTTTATCGACATCATCGCCATTGCCTCGGTCATCTTCTGCGTCACCGGTCTGGGTCTGTTGTGGATCTATGCGCGGGGACGTCGCATCACCTGGCCTCTGGTCGGTCTGGGCACCATCGTGCCCTTCATCCTCTTCCTTCTGTTTATTCATGCGTGAGGTTTATCATGTTCGCTAAAGCCGCCATCTGGACGACGGTTCTCAGCGCCGGTGCGGTGGGTGCCGCTCAGGCCGGGACAGTAGCCGTCGATGTCGAAGTGCCGCGTCTCAACGTCGCTGAATACCATAAGCCCTATGTGGCGGCGTGGGTCGAGGACGGTGCGGGCGCGCACAAATCCAACCTGTTTGTCTGGTATCAGGTGGGGAAGGGCGACAAGTGGCTGAAAGACCTGCGCACCTGGTGGCGCAAATCGGGCCGCGACCTCAGCGCCTCCGAAGTCAGCGGTCTGTCGTCGGCCACCAAGGCTCCCGGCCGTCAGACGGCGAAGATCGACACCTCGGCTTTGAAGGGCATGACGCCCGGTGACTACGTGCTGAATGTCGAAGCGGCGCGTGAAGGCGGCGGCCGCGAAGTGGTCAAGGCGCCGTTCAAGTGGGACGGCAAAAAGGCGGTTGCAGTCTCGACCAAGGGGGCGACCGAGCTGGGCGCTGTGGCGTTCACCATCAAACCGTAAGAAAAATCCCTCTCCTGATTTTACTAGAAATAGTGACAAAGGCGGTGGGGATGAAGCTCGGCCATTAACCCCACCGTCCTTCTCGCCTGGGGCTCGAATGCCACCTCCCCTAAAATTAGGGAAGGGGCTTAAGCTAAGTGTAATGACGCAAACTGACACTTTACCAAACCGGCGTGTTCTGGTCCCGGCGCTGATCACGCCGCCGGAAGACGTGTCAGCGTGCCTGCCGTGTGACGTGTCAGGGGAGGCCTTTGCCACGACGTGGCAGGTGCGGCTGTTCAGTGACGGGCCGGTGGATCGAACGGGCCTTTGCCAGCGGATTCAGGCTATTCTCGACCGCATTGACGCCGAAATGTCGCCTTATCGCGCTGATTCTGACCTGACGCGCTTCAATGAGGCCAGGGCAGGGGCGTTTGTGCCCCTGCCGCCTATGCTGATGCAGGTCATCGCCCACGCGCTGGATATGGCGCGTTTAACCCGGGGGGGCTTCGATCCGGCCCTGCTGGAAGCGGTCGAAATCTGGGGTTTCGGCGCGAAGATCGTGCCTGAAGGCCCGCCGACACCCCAAGCGCGCGCCGCGCTGAGAAAGCGTCAGGACTGGCGCGCGCTTGACTGGCGGCCGGACGGGTTGACCAAACCCGAAGGTCTCAAACTCGACCTGTGCGGCATTGCCAAGGGCTATGCGGTCGATGCCGTAACCGACAGTCTCAAGGCAACGCCGGGGGTGCGTTCGGCGCTGATTGAGATTGGTGGTGAATTGAAAGCGTTTGGCATCCGTGCCGAGGGGCAGCCGTGGTGGGTGGAGATTGAACGCGCCGATAAAACGTTCAACACTGAAACCCTTGTGGCGCTCTGCGATCTGGCCGTGGCCACCACGGGTGACAGCCAACGCTATTTCATCCATGACGGTGTGCGCCTGTCGCACACGATCGACGCCGCCACCGCCGCCCCGGTGCAGAGCGGTATCCGTCAGGTCAGCGTCTTTGATGCGCAGTGCTGGCGCGCCGATGCATTGGCCACCGCCCTGATGGTGATGGGCGAACATCCTGCCATGTCTTTTGCACAAACCCATGCTATCCCTTGTCTGATGGGGCTGAGCGACGGGCGTGAGGTGCTGAGCCCCGCACTTGAGGACTGGCTATGATCGACTTCGTTACCACCGATCCGCTGCGCGTGGGACTGGCTGCCGGGGCCGGCGTGTTGTGGATGCTGATGAGTGGCGTCATGCTGACGCGCGGTCTCGCCCGTGCGTCAGCCGTGGCCGTCGATGCCTTGATCCTCTCGGCCTCGCAGACCGGGCAGGCGGAAGAACTGGCGCGCCATACGCACAAAGCGCTGAGCACGGGCGGTCTGACGACGCGTCTGATGTCGCTGGGCCAAGCAACCGTCGCTGACCTGCAACAGGCGAAGTTGGTGCTGGTGGTGGCCTCGACCACCGGTGTCGGGGATGCCCCGGACGACGGCGCGGCCTTTGAGCGCGCACTTATGTCTTCGCGTCCCGACCTGTCGGCGCAGAGCTTTGCCGTCCTGGCGCTGGGTGATCGCAGTTACGAAGACTTCTGCGCCTTTGGCCATCGGCTGCACGACTGGTTTGCCGCCTGCGGCGCGACGGCCAAAAAGCCGATCACCGAGGTCGATGATCTCGACGCACAGGCCCTGAAACAGTGGGAATCCTACCTCAAAGAGTGGGGTGGCGCGGCGATGCAAGCGGACGCCAATTTCGCCGCGACAACCCTTATTGCCCGCGAACGGCTCAATCCCGAAAGTCCATCAGCGGGGCTTTACGCCATTGATTTTGCAATAGCCGAAGGCGCTACGTGGGTGGCCGGTGATCTGGCCGAAATCCTGACGCCGTCCGGGCATCGTCGCGACTATTCCATCGCCTCCCTGCCCGAAGAGGGACGGGTGCGCCTGTTCGTGCGCGAAGTCATCAAAGCCGATGGTTCACGCGGCGAAGGCTCCGGCCTGCTGACGACGCTTCCCCTGGGCGAAAGCGTGCCGCTGCGGCTGAAAACGCATAAAGGATTCCATGCCCCGGCGGGCGACGGCCCGGTGTTGCTGATTGCTGCAGGGTCGGGTCTGGCGGGTGTGCGACCGCATCTGCTGGAATTGGCCGGGCGGGGCCGTCCGTGCTGGCTGATCTATGGCGAGCGCCATCCGGTCCACGATGGGCGTCTGTCCGATGAGATGCGCGGCTGGCAACACGGCGGGCGCCTCCGCAGGCTGGATCTGGCTTTTTCGCGCCCTGACGACGGCGTGAAAATCTATGTGCAGGACGTGATAGCCCATCAGGCCCCGGCCATCCGCGACTGGCTGGGGCAGGGCGGCAGCGTGCTGGTCTGCGGCGGGCTGGATATGGGGCGCGGTGTCGATGCGGCTCTGAAAAAGGCGCTTGGCCCGGACTGGCTGAAAGCGGCGCTTAGCGAAGGACGTTATCGCCGCGATCTGTACTGAGGGCTAAAAAAGAACCCGCCTCACGCAGAGGCGGGTTTTGAGTGCACCGAGGATAATTGAGCAACAAGACGTTACCCAGAAAGCGCCGGAAGGGGAGGCTGTCCGGTCCCGAACGCTTGAGTTGATAGTGACGAAATCGGACGGATTTGTCAATGAGAATTATTCGCATATTTATAGAGCCAGAGGTTTCCGTTCACGGAAATGCGAATAGCCGAGAAGGCGAATTCGGTTACACTTGTCAGGTGAACCAAAGCGCCAGGAGGGTACAAAACGGATGAAGCGAATGATCGCTCTGATTGGCGTTATTAGTGTGGCTTTTGGCGCCGGACAGGTGACGGCGCAACCGTGCGAGCGCACGATTACGCTCGATATTCGCACCATAGACTACAAGACCAAACCCTATGATCCGATGCTTAAACCCTTGCTCGATAAGGTCGATCCGGACACCGGCCGCATTGAGCTGACCTTCGCCTCTTCGCGTATTCACCCGGAAATCGTCGATCTTCAGGCCGCCGGTCTTAAATATGTGCAGTCAAAGATCACGCTTCAGGGCTACGACCCCGCTCTGATCCAGCGTCAGGAGGTCATGCTACCGCGTAGTTTTGCCGGCAAGGATGAGCTTTACCGCCTGATTGTCACCTACGGCCCCAAAGAACACGCGCCCGCCTGCTGAACCGTGACCGTGTGCGGGTCGTATTGGCCATATGGGTACACTCAGGCTTGTTCTTGCGGATCAATTGTCGGCGCGGCTCGACATCCGAACCCGCGCCGATAAGGAAACCGACGTCTTTCTGATGGCGGAGGTGGCCGAAGAGGCCAGCTATGTCCGCCACCACGTCAAGAAGATCGCCTTCCTGTTTTCAGCCATGCGCCACTATGCCGAGGCCTTGCAACAGGCAGGCTATCGCGTTCGCTATGTGCGGTTTGATGATCCGGACAATACCCACAGCCTGAAGGGCGAAATCGAACGCGCCCGCACGGAACTGAACCTGTCCAAGGTGCAGGTGACCGAACCCGGCGAATGGCGGCTGAAGCAGGTCTTTGCTGCCATGGACGATGTCACACTGCTCGAAGACAATCGCTTCCTCTGTTCGCCGCAGTGGTTTTCACGCTGGGCCGAAGGGCGCAAACAACTGCGCATGGAATACTTCTACCGCGAAATGCGCCGCGCCCACGGCATACTGATCGACGATGGCAAGCCCTGCGGTGGCGAATGGAATTACGACGCCGAAAACCGCGCGCCGCCGCGCGACGGTCTGGTCATTCCGCGCCGCCTCAGCTTTCGCAAGGATGCCATCACGCGCGAGGTGCTTGATCTGGTCGCCAGAGCCTTTCCGGACAATCCCGGTCAGCTTGAGCCCTTTCACTTTGCGGTCACGCGTGCGCAGGCGCTAAAGGAACTCGAACACTTTGTGGCGCACATCCTGCCGCAGTTCGGTACCTGGCAAGACGCCATGCTGGGGCGTGAGCCCTATATGTATCATTCGTTACTGTCGGCCTATATCAATGCCGGCCTGCTCTATCCGCTCGAAGTCTGTCAGGCGGCTGAGCGCGCCTATCGCGAAGACGGCGCGCCGCTCAACGCCGTGGAAGGCTTTATCCGGCAGGTGCTGGGCTGGCGCGAATATGTGCGCGGCCTCTACTGGCACTTTATGCCGGACTATGGGGCGATGAACGCGCTGGAAGCCCACGAGGATTTACCGTGGTTCTACTGGTCCGGCGACACGCAGATGAACTGCGTGCGAACGGCGGTGGCGCATACGCTGGAGCACGCCTATTCGCACCATATCCAGCGGCTGATGATCACCGGCAATTTCGCCCTGCTGGCGGGTATAGAGCCACGGCAGGTGCATGAATGGTATCTGGCCGTCTATGCCGATGCCTATGAGTGGGTAGAGCTGCCTAATACGCTCGGCATGGCGTTGCACGCCGATGGCGGGATTATGGCCTCAAAGCCCTATGCCGCGTCGGGGGCCTATATCGCCCGCATGAGCGACTATTGTAAGGATTGTCATTACAAGGTCGATGTGCCGGTCGGTGAAAAAGCTTGTCCGTTCAATGCTCTGTACTGGGATTTTATGGCACGTCACGAAGAGCGGTTCCGCAAAAATCCGCGCCTGTCCTACGTCTATGCCAACTGGGCGCGCATGGGGGAAGACAAGCAAATGGCCCTGCGCACACAGGCACAGGCACACCTTCAGGCCATGCGCGAAGGGCGTCTGTGATGCCACGCGGTGTGAAGAAATCCGACCTGCCGCAAAAGACCTGTCAGGGGTGCGGCCTTCCCTTCACCTGGCGCAAGAAGTGGGAAAAGGTGTGGGCCGAGGTGCGCTATTGCTCGGACCGCTGCCGCCGGGCTAAAAAGCCATCCCGATAGCTGGAACCGCTCTCATGACCCTGCCGCCGCTCAATCCGGTCTATGCCGGGCTTGGCACGACCATCTTCACCACCATGTCAGCCTTGGCGGCAGAGACCGGTGCCATCAATCTGGGGCAGGGTTTTCCCGAAACGGACGGCTTCCCGGAGGTGCGTGAGGCCGCTGCGCGCGCGCTGACCGACACTTCAAACCAGTACGCGCCGATGAAAGGGCAGGGCGCGTTGCTGGAGGCCGTTGCGGGCTTTTACGGCCGCACGCAGGGCCTCAGCCTTGATCCGGCAAAAAATGTGCTGATCACCTCCGGCGCGACCGAAGCGCTGGCCGCAGCGGTGTTTTCGCTGATCTCGCCGGGCGATGAGGTGATCGTTTTTGAGCCCCATTACGACGCCTATGCGCCGCTGATCGAACGCGCCGGGGGCGTGGTGGTGCGCGTGCGCCTCAACCCGCCGGATTGGCGCTTTACCGAGGCGCAACTAACCAAAGCCTTTTCGCCGCGCACGCGCATGGTGATGGTCACCACGCCCAATAATCCGACGACTCGCCTGATACCGCCCGAAGACTGGGCGCTGCTGGCGCGGTTCTGCGTCGCGCATCGGGCCTGTGTGGTGTCGGACGAGGTGTGGGAACAGGTGGTGTTCGATGGCACGACGCATCACGGCGTGCTGAACGTCCCCGGACTGGAGACTTTGGGGGTCAAGATCGGCTCGGCGGGCAAGCTGTTTGCCCTGACCGGCTGGAAGGTCGGCTTTGTCTGCGCCCATGAGCGCCTGATCAACCAGATGGCCAAGGCGCATCAGTTTTTGACCTTCGCCACGCCGCCCATGCTGCAATCGGCCGTCGCCTTTGGTCTGGGCCTGCCCGGCGGTCGCTTTGCCGAAGAGGTGGCCGCCCTTCAGCGGTCGCGCGACCGCCTGCGCGCCGGGCTTGAGGCCGCAGGCTTCCGCACCCTGCCGTCCGAAGGCACCTATTTCCTCAATATCGACCTGCCGGGGTCGGGTGTGGCTCTGGACGGGCAGGCTTTTGCCCTGCGCGGCGTAAAAGAAGCCGGTGTGGCCACCATCCCGCTCGATGCCTTCTGCGCGCCCGGTGGCGAGGGCCTGCCGGTCGTCCGCCTGTGCTTTGCCAAGAGCGATGCGACGCTGGATCGTGGCATTGAACGCCTCAGCGCCGCGCGGCAATTGCTGAGCTGAGATTGCCTCTTTTCCCGTGTGAGGAATGCGCTAATCTGTGATCACATTTTTAGCGCGCATCTGGTCCGAAAACCGCGACCACTTTCCGGGATGCGCTTGTGGAGGCTCCCGATGCGACACATCTCACACTTTATCGGCGGTCAGGCGGTAGCGGGGGTGTCGGGCCGGGTGGGTGAGGTCTTCGATCCCAATACCGGCCGGGTGCAGGCGCAGGTCGATCTGGGTACGCCCGATGAGCTGGCGCAGGCCGTAGCGGTGGCCAAGGCCGCGCAGCCGGGCTGGGCCGCGCTCAATCCTCAGCGCCGCGCGCGGGTGATGTTCGAGTTCAAGCGCTTGCTGGAGCGCGATATGGACGCCCTGGCGCATCTTCTGGCGTCTGAGCACGGCAAGGTCATTTCCGATGCCAGAGGCGACATTCAGCGCGGGCTGGAGGTGGTGGAGTTCGTCTGCGGCATCCCGCACCTGCTGAAAGGCGAATATACCGAAGGGGCGGGGCCCGGCATCGACGTCTTTTCGCTGCGGCAGCCGCTGGGGGTGGTGGCCGGCATCACGCCGTTCAACTTCCCGGCCATGATCCCCATGTGGATGTTCGCCCCGGCGCTGGCCACCGGCAATGCCTTTATCCTCAAGCCGTCCGAGCGTGACCCCTCCGTGCCCGTGCGGCTGGCGGCGCTTTTGCTGGAGGCCGGGCTGCCCGAAGGCGTGCTCAATGTCGTGCACGGCGACAAGGTGGTGGTCGATGCCATACTCGATCACCCCGACATCCGCGCCGTGAGCTTCGTCGGCTCGTCTGACATCGCACAATACGTCTATGGACGCGGGTCGCAGAATGGCAAGCGGATGCAATGCATGGGTGGCGCCAAGAACCACGGCATCGTCCTGCCTGATGCCGATCTCGATCAGGCGGTGGCCGATATTATGGGGGCGGCCTATGGGTCCGCCGGCGAACGCTGCATGGCCCTGCCCGTGGTGGTGCCGGTGGGCGAAGAGACGGCCGGGCGTCTTAGGCCCAAACTGCTGGCCGCCGCCGAAGCCTTGCGCGTCGGTGTCTCGACCGATGCCGAGGCCCACTATGGGCCCGTCGTGTCGGCGGCGCACAAGGCGCGCATCGAACACTATATCCAGATGGGCGTCGATGAGGGGGCCGAACTGGTGCTCGACGGGCGCGGCTTCAAACTTCAGGGCCATGAGGACGGCTTCTTCCTGGCCCCCAGCCTGTTCGACCACGTCACACCCGCCATGCAGACCTATCAGGACGAAATCTTCGGCCCGGTGTTGCAGATCGTGCGGGCCGGAACGCTGGAAGAGGCCATCCGCCTGCCGTCGCAACACCCCTACGGCAATGGCGTGGCCATCTTCACGCGCAATGGCGATGCGGCGCGTGAGTTCGCCTCTCAGGTCGAGGTCGGCATGGTCGGCATCAATGTCCCCATCCCGGTGCCCGTGGCCTATCACTCCTTCGGCGGCTGGAAGCGCTCCGGCTTCGGCGACCTCAACCAGTACGGCATGGACGGCGTGCGCTTCTACACCCGCACCAAAACCGTCACCCAACGATGGCCGCAAGGCGGGGTCGTGCGTGATCAGAGCTTTGTCATTCCGACGATGGGGTAAGGGGGCTTCGCAGAAAATAGAGGCGCGAAAGTAGCGGTTTGCAACTTTTCGCACACATGCATACGAGCTTACAACCTGTTTAATCCCATATGTAGGCGTCTGACGAGTTATGACATAAATGCGGAAGGTCGTTTGTGGATGTTACGCCGAGCGGCTAATAACGGCCCCTACTTTGCACGCACGTCGGCGACAGCTTTATTAATGGCGTCGATAACCGCCTTAGGCTGATTAAACTGGATATAGTGACGACTGTCAGGAACCACGATATGACTGCCACGCGTTGACAGGGCGGCGAGTCTGCCATGCGCGGCCATCCACCTGTCTTCCATCAGTTTATGCTGTTCCGGCGTGCCCCCCGGCATTACGGGCATACTGCTATGCGTGAGGATAATCAGCGGCTTATCGCCGAATTGCGGGTTTAGGGCGTCAATTTGGGCCGTATCCGTGGACACCCAGCTTGGCGCGAATGCCGTAAAGCTTTGAATTTCCGAAATTTTAGTGCTGATGGTCGCGGGGTTCGTCTGGTGCTGTCTGTCTACGCGGCGCAGGACATCGTCAAGCGAACGGTTTTCGTAAACACATGCCTTGGCGGCATCCGTCTTCGGTTCCTGCAACTCGCCAGACTTCGCCAGAGCAAGGCACGCCTCTAACGGTGCCCATGGCGGCGGGAAGTCGTCGGTCGCATCCGGCGGTGGCGTCGGTCTGCCCATGTCGGCATAAGACGGATCGACCAGAACTTCAGCCGCTACGTCTTCAGGATACTTTCCCTGCAAACCTACACCGTAAAGCCCCGCTATAGAGTGGCCGACATATACAATCGGGCCGTCCGTTCCTATAGCCTTGAGCAACAGGTGGATGTCTCTGACACTCGAATTTACGTCCGATGCGCCCGGCGGAGGATCGGAAAAGCCATATCCGGCGCGATCATAACTGCAGGCCCGCGTTGTCTTCGCGACCTCGCCCTGAACATAGCGCCACGACACCGTCGTGTCACCGAGGCCCGAATCGAAAAGAACCGTTGGCGCGCCCTGACCTTGGCAAAACAAGTTAATGCGGCGATGGCCGTCAATGGCGACCAGACGCTGCGGATGCGCATAATTTTCGGATGGGATTGCAGTTTGAGCAGCGAGCGGGCCCACCCCCGCGAAGCTCATTGTCAGCGCAACAAAAACCGACGTTTTCACTTTGTGCATCCCCCCCCCAACTCAAACGTGAGTTATCCCTAAGAACAGACTTTTATTTGTTTAGTAATTTACTACTGATATTTTAAAGCAGCAAGGCCCCACTTTCTTAAGGGCAGGCCTAGGTTGCCTAGTTGCTTTAGATGTCGTTGCGGACTTGAGCCCACTTAGGGCTCAAATCGGACCTATGACACGGGCTTATATCTCAACTCGGTCCGCGCTCGCCTCACTCTCTCATCTTAATTACCAATGAACCCCCGCCAGAGGGTTTGGCGTTGAGGGTGAGTACGCTGGTGTTCGACGCTTTTTGCGTTGACGTGACAATATCGGACCGCTGGGCACCGTCTTTCCGCAGGCGGGTGGTAAAGGTGCCTTGAGGCAGGAGGCTCAGCGGCAGTTTGACCGCGTGGGCGTGATTGTCATCAATCAGGCCGATATACCAAGTCTTCCAGTCAGGATAATAGCCGGACCCGGCAACCGCTAAATAACGGTAAGCCACCGTCTTTGCCGGTGCTGTCGCTTGTCAAATCGCGTTTAAGCTCTAAAATGCGCAGAAATAATCAATATCGCGCAGGGAGCCTCGCCATGCCCATCTCTTTTGACCGCCGTCAGATACTGGCCAGCGCCGCCGCTTCGGCCCTGATGCCGCTGACGGCCTTTGCGCAGGATTCCGGGGCTCCGCTGGTGGCCGAAGGCATGAACGTGCCGCTCTTGCCGCCGCTGGAGAGTTTCCCGCTGTGGCCCAAGGGCAAGGTGCCGGGCTCGAAGGGCGTGACGGTGAAGGAAGAGTGGATTCTGCGCAATCCGAAGGACGGCAATCCCAATGACACAGCCGCGACACACGTCACCGAGCCGATCCTTATGGTGCGCCGGGCGAAAAACCCGAACGGCTCGGCGATACTGATGATCCCCGGCGGCGGCTATGTGCGCGTGGCCGTCAGTCGCGCGGGCGGCGGCACGGACAAGGACTTTGCGGATCGCGGCACGACGGTCTTTGTCATGACCTACCGTCTGCCGGCCGACGGCTGGGGCGCGGGACCGGAAGCGCCATTGCAGGACGCTCAGCGCGCCATCCGTCTGATCCGCCACCGCGCCAAAGAGTTTGGCATTGACCCCAACCGTATCGGTGTCATCGGCTTTTCGGCAGGCGGCCATCTGGCCGGATGGTTGTCGGAAAGTTTCGGGCGTGAAACCTATGCGCCGGTCGATGCCGCCGACACGCAGCCGACGAAGCCGCTGGTGACCGGCATGTTCTACCCGGTGATGACCATGATGGCCCCTTATGCGCATGGCGGCTCGGTCAAGGCGATGTTCCCGAACGGCGGTACCGATGAGCAGAAGCGCAAGGTGTCGCTGGAGTTTAATCTGCCGGTCGATATGCCGCCGACGTTCCTCGCCCACGCGGGGGATGACCGCACTGTTCCGGCGGAAAACAGCCTGATTCTCTATCAGGCCCTGCGCACCCAGAAGACGCCGACGGAGCTGCATATTTTCGAAAACGGCGGCCACGGCCTGCGCGTCAATGGTCAGGATCAGCCCTATATGCCGCTGTTCGAGGCCTTTGCCAAACGCCACGGCCTGTGGGGGTAGGGTTATTGGAGGCGCAATCCGCGTTCCATGCGGGTTACGGCCCCTTGCGTCGATAGCCAGATAACGCTTTCCGTGGCTATGCCGACAAAGGCTTCGATCAATCGTGAAACGTTCGTTTCCTTTAAACGGGCACGGGCAAATTCCAAGTGCTCTATTTCCTGCACCCGTATATCGGCAATCAGGTCCGCCAGTGGGTCATTCACCCGCATCAGAAAGGCGATCTGTTCGTCCAGATGCCTGTGTACCTTGCTCTCGACAGCGGCCGTGCAGGCCATGACGGCATTGCGGCCCATTAATGCCGTGACAAACCCTAAAACCCACCCTCCAGTGCTCCACAGCCACATGGCGCGGCAGGAGCGGGTTTTGTAAGCGTTCATGCTGTCACGGAAACGCCGACAATGATCAATTTCGTGAGAAAGTGTCTCTGTCAGGAAGGTCCGCAAATCAGGATGCAACCACGTGCTGACCCAAAGTTGGGCATGATAGATGCGAATGGCGCCATATTCACCCGCATGGTTGACCTTCAAAATATGAGCAATGGTTTTCTGCGTTGTCAATGTCACGGCCACCCCCAATAGCCGCATTGTTCAGACCAATGAATTGGCGTCAACTATTAAGCAATCATTCGCCGCAGGACCGAGTTGCCTTTGCGCGCCGCAAGCACGGCGGTGACGAACTCGCGGCGGATGGCGGGGTAGTCAATGGTCGGTGCGTAGAAGCCCTGAAGCGCATGATAAATATAGGCGTGGATGCGCGTAATGTCTTCGCCCGTCAGGTCGGGCAGGGGGTCGCTGATCAGTATGGCCAGCGCCCGAACCACGGCGCCTTCGGCCTCATCGTCGGTGGCATAGACGTAGAGGAGCCGGTCAAGCGCGTGTTCCAGAACCTTCAGGTCGATCATCATAGCAGGCCTCTTAAAGCCTCATGCCGAAAAGGGGCTCCGCTTTTCGGGACAACATGAAGCGATGCAAAAGTATGAGCTATGAGGCAACTCCAATGAGCCGACGATTGCTCAAGGACAACCTCATCCGATAAGATGAGGCTGCCTCCGAAGCCGTAAACGGACAATCAGGAGAAGGGGCGTCCGAAATAAAGGGCGTCAGATGTCTGTTTCGGCCAGCGACAACAGGGTGGCATTGCCGCCCGCCGAGGTGGTATCGACAGAGACGGTACGTTCGCTGGCAAAGCGCAACAGATAGTGCGGGCCACCCGCCTTGGGCCCGGTGCCGGACAGGCCTTCGCCGCCAAACGGTTGTGATCCGACCACGGCCCCGATCATCGAGCGGTTGACATAAAGATTGCCGACCTTGGCCAAAGACTTGACCCGCTCGGCGGTTTCGGCAACGCGCGAATGCAGCCCCATGGTCAGGCCGTAACCGCGGGCATTGACGCGGGCAACCACGTTCTCCAGTTCACCGGCCTTCCAGGTCGCGACGTGCAGGATGGGGCCAAACCATTCCTGCGACAGGTCTTCGATGGCGTCGAGGCGGATCAGGGTCGGCGGCACGAAGAGGCCCGTTTGCGGGGCTTCAAGCGTATGAATCCATTGCGCTTGAATCGACTGGCGATACGCAAGTAACTTATCGCGTGCGGCGGCGTCGATGACCGGACCGACGTCGGTGCGGATATCCGCCGGGTCACCCAGCACCAGCGCGTCCATCGCCCCCTTGAGCATATGGATAATCGTGTCGGCCACGTCTTCCTGCACGATCAGCAGGCGCAGGGCCGAGCAACGCTGACCGGCGGAGCGGAAGGCCGAGGTCACCACATCGCCCACCACCTGTTCCGGCAGGGCGGTGGAATCGACGATCATGGCGTTTAGGCCGCCGGTTTCAGCGATCAGCGGCACAAGGGGGCGGCTGTCGTCGCTGAGCAGGCTGCGGGCGATGGCGCGCGCCGTACCGGTCGAGCCCGTGAAGGCGACGCCGTGCACGGCGGCTGAAGCGGTCAGGGCGGCACCGACGTCGGGGCCGCCGGGCAGGAAGTGCAGCACATCGACCGGGATTCCGGCCTCATGTGCCAGTTGTACGGCGCGGAAGGCGATCAGCGGCGTTTGCGGCGCGGGCTTGGCCACCACAGGGTTTCCGGCGACCAGAGCGGCGGTCACTTGCCCGATGAAAATGGCCAGCGGAAAATTCCATGGCGAAATGCAAGCAAAGGTGCCGCGGCCGGTAAGGCGCAGTTCGTTCAACTCGCCCGTCGGCCCCGGCAGCGTCACGGGGCGGAACTGCTCGCGGGCATTGACGGCGTAGTAGCGGCAGAAATCGACGGCTTCGCGGATTTCGGCCACGGCGTCGCCAATGGTCTTGCCCGCCTCGTGCACGCATAGCCCCATCAGTTCGAGGCGGTGCGTTTCCATGAGATCGGCGAGACGCTCCAGACAGGCGGCACGGTCTTCGACCGGTGTCGCGGCCCAGCGATCGGCGGCGGCATCGGCGGCCTTCAGGGCGCGCGACACGTCCTCGGCGGAGGCTTCGATCACGGTGCCGATGGGGTGCGACGGGTCGGCGGGGCGCAGCACCATCTTAGGCGTGCCGCTGACGGCCTGACCCGACACCAGTGCCGTGGCGGCGTGAGAGTTTGCGCCAACGGTGGCAAGGGCGCTGAGCGTTGCGTCGAGCGTGGCCTTATCGCTGAGGTCCAGACCCTGCGAATTGGTGCGGCCGGGGAAGAGGCCAGCGGGCAGGGGGATGGCCGGGTGCGGGCGGCCTTTGACGGCGGCGATGTGGGCGGCAGGATCGGACAAAAGCGTTTCCTCATTGACAGTTGGGTCGGCCAGTTGATGCACGAACGACGAGTTGGCGCCGTTTTCGAGCAGGCGGCGTACCAGATAGGCGAGTAGTTCCTTATGACCACCCACCGGCGCATAGGTGCGGCAGCTATAGCCCAATTCGCGCACCAGACGCTCATGCAGACCTTCGCCCATGCCGTGCAGGCGCTGGAACTCAAAGTCGCGACGTTCGCCCGCCCACTCCATGATCGTCGCCACGGTCAGGGCATTGTGGCCCGCAAAGGCCGGCCAGATGTGTGAGGCGTCCAGCATATCCTTCGCACAGGCGAGGTAGGAGACATCGGTGGCCGGTTTGCGTGTAAACAGCGGATAGTCGCTGAGGCCTTCGACCTGCGCGCGCTTGATTTCGGAATCCCAGTAGGCCCCCTTGACCAGACGCACCTTAAGGCGGTGGCTGGTCGCCTGACCGATGGCCTGCGCCCAGCCGATCAGAGGGCGGGCGCGCTTGCCATAAGCCTGCGCCGCCATGCCGAGGCCGTCCCAGCCGGACAGAGCGGGATCGCGCAGCACGCCTTCGATGATGTCGAGCGAGATCATCAGACGCTCGGTCTCTTCGGCGTCTATGGTCAGGTCCATATTGTAGCCCGCGGCCTTGGCGGCCAGATGACGGATCATCTCAATCAGTTGCGGAACGCAAGTTTCCTGATTGGCGACTTCGTAGCGCGGATGCAGGGCCGACAGCTTGATCGAAATGGAATGGCCATTGCCTTTTGGCGATCGCCCGACCGTGTCCAGCGCCTGCTCATAGGCCGCGAAGTATTTTTCGGCGTCGGCGAAGGTGCGCGCCGACTCGCCCAGCATATCGAAAGAGGCGGTGAAGCCCTTGTTTTCAGGTTTGGCAGCGACGTCGAGCGCTTCGTCGATGGTGCGGCCCATGACGAAGACTTCGCCCATCATCTTCATGGCTACGGCCACCCCCTGACGGATGACGGGTTCGCCCATACGGGTGATCAGCTTTTTCAGCGTCCCGGCCTGTTGCGGGTCTTCGACCAGGGCACGGGTGAGGATCAGGCCGAAGGTCGCTGTATTGACCAGAGCCGAGCCGGATTTCGCCTTATGCGCCCGCCAGTCGGCATCGCCGATCTTATCGCGGATCAGAAGGTTCGCCGTTTCCGGATCGGGGACGCGCAGATAGGCCTCGGCCAACGACAACAGCGCCACGCCTTCGGCCGTGTTCAGCCGGTATTCCTGAAGGAAGCGATTGACCCAGCCGGTCGATTGCGCCGCCTTGAGGTCCTGAAGGATCAGGCGCGCCTGCGCCATCACGCGCTGACGCGTGGCGGTATCGAGCGTGGCGGCGGGCAATAGGGCCGCCAGCACCTCCGGCTCGGGGGCGCGATGAAGGGCGATCATGCGGGCGCGGGCGTCGGCAGGCGTCATGGAGGCTCCGGAATGGTCGTATATGAAACTTTTTAGAGTATGCCCGGTTTATGGAAAATGTCCTTGGAATTTTACCGGGATTGGCCGAAGGATATTTATTCAATATTGCCAATTTCATGCGAATCTTCTGCATGAAACCGGATAGGGAAAACGCCATGCTGGATGAGATCGACCGCAGGATTCTGCGCCTGCTGCAAGCGGACGGGCGCATGACCAATCAGGCGCTGGCCGAGGCGGTGCACGTCTCACCGGCGGCCTGCTTTGAGCGCGTCAAGCGCCTGAAGGCCAATGGCTATATTTTGGGCACCATGGCCATTCTGGATCCGGTCAAGCTGGATCGTGCCCTGCTGATCTTCGTCGAGGTGCTGCTCGATCGCACGACCGAGGACGTGTTCGATGCCTTTCGCCACGCCGTGACGCGCCAGCCGGAAATCCTGGAATGTCATATGGTTGCGGGTGGTTTCGACTATCTGATCAAGGCGCGGGTGAAGGACATGGCGGCCTACCGGCAGTTTCTGGGTGACGCGCTGGTGTCGCTGCCCGGTGTGCGTGAAACCCGCACCTATGCGGTGCTGGAAGAGGTCAAAAACGCCATCACCCTGCCGGTTTAACCCTCAGTCCCGCTTGACCCGACAACGTTGTCGTGTTTTGAAGCGGTATGCGCCTGATCACCCTGACCCCCGACTCCTGTACCCTGACCTCCGCTACGGCCATGCCGCGTGCCTCCGGCTTTCTGTGGAACCGCAAGATGATGCTGCACGCGACCTGTCGCGGCTTCGTCACGGCTCAGCATATGCAGCCGGAACCGGCCAAATACAGCCACGCGCCGGTCGTGGAGGGTAAAACCTTCATGCTGCCGGAAACGGCGCACTACGCCCATCATCCGGGCCGGTTTGTCTATGTGCGCGATCTGGTCAGTCAGAAGCATTTTTCGGTGCCGCATGAGCCGGTGCGGCGTGCGCCAAAGACATTTGCTTTTACGCAGCACCCGGAACGGCTGGAATGGTCGGTCGAACAGGACGATCTCGATATCCGCTGGAGTCTGGTCCTGCCCGTCGATGAGGCGGTCGAACTGTGGCGACTGGAAATCCGTAACCGGGTGGATATAGAGCGCGCCCTGCGCATCGTGCCCTATTTCCCGGTCGGCTATATGAGCTGGATGAATCAGGGCGCATGCTTTGATGCCGACCTGAATGCGGTTATCGCCAGCTCGGTGACCGCCTATCAAAAGATAGACGATTACTTTAAAAACCAGCACCTTAAAGACAAAACCTTCCTCACGTGTGATCGCCTACCGGACGCCTTTGAGACGCGGCGCGAAGACTTTGAAGGCGAGGGTGGGCTGAACGATCCGGACATGCTGCGTACCGGGCTCAAGGGCGGCGAGGCGCTCTATGAAACGCCGGCGGCGGTGCTGCAATTCGACCAGACGCTAGAGGCCAATGAGGCTCAGGTCTGGCATTTTGTTTTCGGTCCGGCCTTTGACGAGGCCGAGGTGGCGCGCCTGAAAGCCGCCTATCTGGGGCCTGAGGCCTTTGAGCGGGTCTGTAGTGAGGCGCGCGCCTATGTCGAACAGGGGCGCGGCGTGTTGTCCATCGAAACGCCGGATACGCATTTCGACGCCTTCATGAACCGCTGGCTGGCGCGGCAGGTCTATTATCACGGCGACACCAACCGCCTGACCACCGATCCACAGACGCGCAACTATCTTCAGGACGCGCTGGGCATGGTGTTTGTGCGCCCGCAAAGCGCCAGAGAGTCGCTGCTCTATGCCCTCTCAAAGCAAAACGCCGACGGCTCCATGCCCGACGGCATCAAACTCTATGATGGGGCACAGTTCAGCTACATCAACCAGGTGCCGCATACGGACCATTGTGTGTGGCTGTTTATCCTGCTCGAAGCCTATCTTGATGAGACCGACGACTACGCGGTGCTGGATGCCGAGGTTGATGGTCAAAGCGTGCGGGCGCGGCTGGAGGCGGCGCTGCGCTGGCTACTCAAAACCCGTGACCATCGCCGGCTGAGCTATATTGATCAGGGCGACTGGAACGACCCGATGAATATGGTGGGTTGGAAGGGCAAGGGGGTCTCCGGCTGGCTGACCTTGGCTGTGGCCTATGCGCTGCGTCTATGGGTGCGCCTGTCGGGAGAGACCGAGCCCTGGGCGGCCGAAGCCGAGGCGATGAACGCCGCCATGAACACACATCTGTGGGACGGCGACTGGTTCGGGCGGGGGATTACCGACGACGATGTGGCCTTTGGCATCAAGCGCGATCCGGAGGGGCGGTTGTACATCAATCCGCAGAGCTTTGCCCTTCTGTCGGGCGCGGCCTCGGAAGCGCAGGCCGAGCGCATGGTGCAGGCCGTGGCGGCGGAACTGGAGACGCCCTATGGCGTCGAAATGCTGGGCCCACCCTACACAAAGATGCGCGAAGATGTCGGGCGTCTGACGCAAAAATCGCCCGGCGTGGCGGAAAACGGCTCGGTCTATAACCACGCGGCAGCCTTTTATATCTATAGCCTGACGCAGGTGAAGAAGGGGGAAAAAGCCTTTGAACTGATGCGTAAAATGCTCGCCGGTGTCGATGAGGCCGACTATGTGCAGCGCGGTCAGTTTCCGGTCTTCATCCCCAACTATTACCGCGGCGATTTCCATGCCCATCCGCGCACTGCGGGCCGGTCTTCACAGTTGTTCAACACCGGCACCGTGGCCTGGGTCTATCGCAGCCTGATCGAGGGGCTGTTCGGCCTGAAAGGCACGCGCGAGGGCCTGAGCGTGCGGCCCTGCCTGCCGGCGTACTGGACCGAGGCCAAGGCGACACGCCTGTTCCGGGGGTCGACGTACCACGTCACCTATCGCCGGGGGGACCCGCCGGGTCTGATGCTGGACGGTCAGCCGATAGCGGGGGATGTACTGCCACTGCCGCAAACGCCCGGTACGTTCGAAGTTGTTGTGACCCTGTAACAAGGACGCCGGACACAAGGGTCCGGCGGCGCCAAAATGGGATAGGGCGCAGTTTGGTCAGGTCCGTGGAACGGGGAGCGTTACGCAGAAACTGACGGTTCAGAAGGTCTCATCGATGAAGCGGCGGAAGGCCTCACGGTCACTGGCGAAGGTTCGATTGATCAGGTTGTCGATCTCGTGCGCCACATAGGCGTCGCGGGTGATCAGCGGATGGTAGCGCAGGGTGCCGTCTTCGCGTTGCGAGCGCAGGGCCTGTTTGTGTATCAAGCGCGCGATCAGAGTCTTGATGGTCGCATCGCCCCAATCCCGGCCCGTCTTGACCTCGGCGATCAGGCGCCCCGGGGGCAGGGGCCCCAGCCGCCACAGAGCGTCCAGAACTGCCGATTCCGCATCGGTAATGGGGGGCACGCTCACGCCCTATTCCCCCAGCACCGCGCGGTCGATCCGTGCTTCGACCGCCCAGTGGGCGATGACCGCGACCGAGCCGGTGATTAGACCCAGCAGGATCAACGAGGCGATCTCGGCCCAGCCGGGCGCCAGCACCGCTACGGGCGGCACGGTCTTCGCATTGGCCAGCCCGATGGTCATGTTCAGTGTTCCAAAAGCCGCCCCGACGAGTCCGGCCAGCGGCCCGCCTAGTCTCAACCCCTTGAGAAAGGCCGAACTACCGGCCAGACGCGGTCCCTGCAGCAGTTTGCGAATACAGACCACGATAGCCGCAGCCGTGGCCGCCAGCAGGCCAAGGATCAGCACCTGCACCGGCATGGCGGCGTGCTGAAAGATGGTCAGGGGGGTGAACGGTGCGGCCAGAGCCATGCCGGGTGCGAGCAGGGATGCCGAGACAAGACACAGTAACAAAAGGCGCATAATTTCCTCCAATTTACGTTTGTAGATTTAATATTCTACATTTGTAAATCGGAGTCAACCGTCTCTTTTGCACGCGTGTCTCAGGTGGTCTGCGCGGGGGCTCTTTTCAAAATCCGCGCCTCATAGACATTGGCCCATTGATCGCGGTCGGCCTCGAAGCGCACCCGCACCTTGCTCTTGCCCGCTGTCAGGGCAGCGGGCAGGGGGTAGGTAATGACATTGCGCGCCACCGTCGCGTCGCCGGCCAGAGTCTCGGTCGCCAGCACCTGACCTTCGACCAGCAGACGGAAGGATTTGTTGCGGTCGCGCCCGGCATAGGCGACCTGTAGCATCAGCGGCCCTTCAGCGGTTTTGAGGTCAAAGGCCAGATAGCCTTTTTGAATCAACCGTCCCCGTTCAGCGATATGGGTGATGGTCGCCGTATTGGGCGTGCCTTCAAAGGCGTGGTCGGTTTCCGGCTGCTGTTCACCCAGCCGAATGAAATCCACTGTTCGGGCGGCCATATCGGCGCGGTCCTTCGCCGCCTGACGCCATACGGCCTCTTCGCCAACCCATTCTGCCCTGCCGAAACGGCGGAAATAGACCGCGGTGCGGTTGCGATGTTGCAGGAAAAAAGGCTTCAGGCTGAGGTCGCCCGGCTTGCCCTGCGTCCCCAGTCGATACTGATGTAGGCCTCCGGCGGCGACCAGTTGGGGTGCAGCCTCATCGGACACCAGCGCCGGATCGACGCCTTCCCACGGTTGATCCGACGGGCCAAGGTCACCGGCCAGCACCAGCGGCCCGCTGAGGAAGGCGATCAGTTTGGCATCATCCGGCATGGCTTCGACGCGCAACGGCATGGGCAGGCGTAACTCAAGACGGTCGCCGCTTTTAAGTCCCGTGAGCCGCAAATAGCCGTTCTGACGCACCCCCGCCGCCTTGCCGTTCAGCCTGACCATCGGCGCGCTGCACCAACCGGGCACGCGCAAAAGCAGTGCCTTGGGGGCCTTGCGCACCGTGATCACCACCTGATCGGACAGGGGGAAGGCGGTATCCATATCGAGCTGCGCTTCGGGCGCGGTCAGGGTCGAGGCGTAATAGAGGTTCACCGCCACACCATCGCCGCGCCGCCACCAGATGCTTTCGCCATGCTTGGAATGGCTTTCCATGCCCGACCCGACGCAGCACCAGAAGTCATTGGTTGGGTCCGAATGCACGCGCCCCAGACCGGAGGCCAGTCCGGAGAAATAGGTGAACATGCCCGTTTGCGGGTCTTGCTGGCTCATAATGTGGTTGAGATGGGCCCGCTCGTAGAAATCGAACAGGGCCGCATCGCCGCTCCAGCCATAGATATGCCGTGTAAGACGCAGCATATTGTAGCTGTTGCAGGCCTCGCAGGTCTGCTGATCGAGCCGGTTAGCCAAGTGCCGCGGCGCCCCGAAATGTTCGTGGTCGGAATTGCCGCCGATAACGTAGGAGTGGTCGCGCGTCACGGTCTGCCAGAAAAAGCGCGCGATGCGGGCGTCGTCGGCATTTTGCGTCAGCTCGTAAAGGCGGGCGTTGCCGACGATCTTGGGGATCTGCGTATTGGCGTGCTTTCCGGCCAGTTCGTCCCGCCCGGCGGCCAGGGGATCGACAATGGCGCGGTGACGCAGACGCTGCGACAGGGTCAGCCAGCGCGGGTTCTTCGTTCGCGCATAGAGTTCGGCATAGGACTCGGTCAGGCCGCCATGTTCGGCGCGCAGAATTTCCTGAATTTGCGCATCGCTGAGACCTTCGAGAATGGTCCCCAGATAGTCCCCCAGCCCTGTGGCGACGGTCAGACCGTCGTCAAGCCCGGCGTGCTGATGCGCGTCGAGCGTCCCGGCCATCACCTTGTGATAGGTATAAAGCGGCACCCAGCCACCGTTCAGGTCAAAGCCCGCCGTGCGGATGTCGCCTCTGCGCAACTCCTCATAGACGACCTTGCCATCCACCTCCTGCCCGTTGCGGCCGACGGTCGTGCCGCCCGCATAGCCGTCGCCCTGTTTGGCCTGAACGGTCTTCAATTCGCTCAGCACATAGGCGGCGCGGTCACGAAATTCGGGTTTGCCCGTCTGCGCGTACATCAGTGACAGAGCGGAAAGGTAGTGGCCCAAACTATGGCCCGCAATGCCGCGCGCTTCCCAGCCGCCATAGACCTCGCCCTTGGGGTCCAGCCCGGCACCCTTGCGGAAATTGTGCAGAAAGCGGTCGGGCGACAGCGACAGGAGATAGCGCTGGTTGGCCTCGATTGAGGTCAGAAAGATCGACGGCTTGAGCCGCACCTGCGACAGAGGAAACGGCTTAGCGGATATAGGGTCAGGCGTCACGGCCCCGGCGGCGCTCGCGCCCACAGCCATTCCCAATCCCGCAGCCGTCACACCCCGTCGCGTCCAGCCCTGCATAACGTTTCTCCAATCTTTGTTTTTCGTACTATATCCTTTCATTTGTCTGAGTAAAATCAAACTTGCACAGAGCGACGGATTTCGCCTTGCCACACGTTTGACACCGGTATCATATATACCCAACCATAACAGACGCCACTCACTGTCTTCCGGGGAAATGCCATGCACCGCCGCACCTTACTCACCTGCCTTGCCGCCTTGCCACTTACAGCGCCCATAGCCGCCCGCGCCGCTCAGATCGGCGTGAATACGCCGTTTCCGCCCTTGAGCCCGGAACGTATCCGCGCGCTGATCCCGGCACCGGAGCAGGCGGCATGGCTCGATTATCTGAAGCGGTCGCAGGCGCAACTGGCTGCCGATCAGGCCGCACTTCTGGCCGAACGCAAGGGGCTGAGCGTCATTCCGGCCGAACCGAAGAGCGGCAACGGCGAAAAGACCATGCCGCTCGATAAACCGGCAGCGTGGTACGCCTCGGCAGAGGGCCGCAAGGTCGCCGATAATATCGTCAGCTTCCAGACGCCGGCGGGGGGCTGGGGCAAGAACCAGCCGCACGACACCGAACCGCGCGTCCGGGGACAGCACTATGTGGCGGGCAACAGCCTGCAAACCAAGCCCGCCGGCGATTTTGATGCACCGACCCTACCGGACTGGAGCTATGTCGGGACCATCGACAATGACGCCACCCTGACCGAAACGCGGTTTCTGGCGCTGGCCTTCAATGCCACACAGGACGCGCGTTACCGCGATGGCGCGATACGGGGCCTGACCTACCTGCTTAATGCGCAGTTCCCTAACGGCGGCTGGCCACAGGTCTGGCCGCTGATGGGGGGCTATCATGACGCCCTGACGCTCAACGACAATGCGATGATTTCGGTGTCGCGCCTGATGGGCGATGTCGGGCGGGCAGAGTCCGCTTTCGCCTTCGTCCCCGCCGAGGTGCGCGCGCGTTGTCTGGCGGCGGAACAACGCGCTCTGGCTATATTTCTGAAGGCGCAGGTGGTCATCGACGGAAAACTGACCCTGTGGGCGCAGCAGTATGATGCCCTGACCCTGACCCCCTGTTCGGCCCGCAATTACGAGATGCCGTCGCTCAGCTCGGCCGAAAGCGGTTCTCTGCTGGTCTATCTGATGCAGCAGCCCAACCCTTCAGTCGAGATGAAGGCGGCGATCGTGGCGGGTGTCGAAACCCTTGAAGCGCTGAAAATCATGGGCAAGGGCTTTGAACGTACCCCTGATGGTCAGGATCGTCGTCTGGTGGACAGGCCAGGTGCGGGCCCCATCTGGTCACGCTATTACGATCTGAAAACGCTGAAACCCATCTTTGGTAACCGCACAAAAACGCTTCACGACACGATTGACGATGTCGAACCGGAGCGTCGTCGCGGCTATTCGTGGTTCGGCAACGGTCCGCAAAGCGCGCTCAAGGCCTATGTCGCCTGGAAGGCGAAATTCGGCTAAGCCGATCCCAATGGAAAACTTATCATCGGCGTGATCACTTAGGGCGGAGTGACCTCCCACAGGACGGTCGTTCCGCTCTAAGTCTATATCCGGAGCGATGTTTTCGCAGAAAACCGCTCACGCCGTTTCTGCGCATCGCTGTGGGTGCAAACAGAAAAAAACGTCTCGAAGTCATCTGCATGGCCAAACCCCACCCGGCCTCTCATTCGCCTCTTTCGTCCCTGTCGCCCTCAGCGGCCAGTGCCGTGCGCATTTTGCTGGTGGAGGATAATCCCGCCAATGCGCTGGTCGCTGGCCTGTTTCTGGAACAGATGGGCTATGAGCATGATCGCGCTGAAAATGGCCGCGAGGCGCTGGAATCGTTCGCAGCGGGTCACTACGGCCTTGTGCTGATGGACCTTCAGATGCCGGAGATGGACGGATACGAGGCCACGCGCCGCATCCGGGCTATGGAGCGGGATACGGGGCGCGATGCTGTCCCCATAGTGGCGCTGACGGCGCACGCGCTCAGCGGGGACCGTGAGGCCTGTCTGGCGGCCGGTATGGATGATTACCTCTCTAAACCTTTCAAGCCGGAGGAGTTGCGGGCGTGCCTGACACGCCTGACCGGCGTGCCGCGACCCGCCGCATAAGACGGCGCACGGCGTCCGCAGACACGCCATCGCGCGCCATCAGCCGTTGCACAATCGGCTCTGACAACAGGTCTTCGAGGTCAGAAGACATCCGCTCATCCTCCCTGGATTTTTCACTTTGCGACTCGTTCTCAATAATGCTAATGAGAATTATTCGCAATTGTTTAATCGGCGCAGGAGGTCGGTTTTCATGTCAGACACATCTATTGCCCGTCGGGGGCGGGACCTTCGGCATTTGCGCTACGCCGAGCACTTTCTGATCTGGGCGTTGCGCACCTCGGTCGCCTGTTCGCCGCGCTGCCGTCTGCTGCAACGCGAATTTGTCCATGCCTTCGGGCCGGACCCAGCGGAGGGACTGACAGCGTTCCACGGCTGGCTTCTGGCGCTGGCCAAAGGTCGGCGGCGACTGGAAATCGGACGTCCGGGCCTGATCGAACTGACCCGTGACGAGGCGTTGCTGCTGAGCCTGCTGACCGCGGCGCAGATGAGTGAGGCGGCGCACTTCACCGCTCTGGGGCGCTTCATCATGGGCGGCGAGCCCGACGCCGGGCTCTATTCGGCGGCCAGCGCCCTGATGAGTCTGATGGACCGCCGAGGTCATGGGCTGCCGGTGTCCGTCTCTATGGGGCGTGAGCCGCCGACCGCCTTGCCCTGCGTCGGCAACCGGCCGCAACTGAAAGCGGTTTAGGCTTTACGGTTGTTGGTTTTGGCCTGTCGATGACGCCGGGGCAACCCGTCCGCTGCGTTCCAGCTTGCCCCAGCCCACCGAACGGCCACGTCCGGCAGAGGCCAGCGCCTTCAGCACAACATAGTACATGATCTGGCGATAGACGAAGCGTTGCGACAGGAGCCAGAAAACGGGATAGCGTTTTTCTCTCGGCTCCAGCATGTAGGCGATCCAGCCGCACAGGGCGTCGATGGCGACAAAGACGGCCCAGTAGAGCAGCATCCGTTCCAGCGTGCCGTCCGTCTGATCCAGTCCATGCTGGCTGATCGTCCATACTGTGGCGACCACGTTGATCAGCAGGGCCAGATCAATCAGGGGCGAAATCACCGAGAATCCGATCTGGAAAATCCACGCCTGCGGCAGGCCGATATGCGCCAGTCCTTTCGGCTTGCCTTCACGCAGGATGCGGCGGTGCTTCCACAGGCATTGAAGGGTGCCAAAAGCCCAGCGATAGCGCTGCTTGATCAGGGCGGCAAAACTTTCGGGCGCTTCGGTCCACGCCACGGCGTCCTGATCATAAGCCACGGCCCAACCCCGGCGCTGAATGGCGATGGTTAGATCCTGATCCTCGGCCAGGGTGTCGTGCGGATAGCCGCCGACCTCTTCCAGTGCCGCGCGTCGCCACGCGCCGACGGCACCGGGCACCACCATCATGGCGCCAAAGGTGGCCAGAGCCGACCGCTCCAGATTCTGCGCCGTAACATATTCCACCCCCTGCCAGCGGGTGACGAAGTTGAAGCGGTTGCCCACCTTGGCATTGCCCGCCACCGCGCCGATTTCCGGCTTGATGAACCAGCGCACAAGGCGCGCAATGGTTTCCGGTTCGAACTGCGTATCGGCATCGAGCGCGATGATGATTTCGCCCCTGGCTCTGGCAATACCGGTATTAACGGCAGTGGCCTTACCGGCATTGGCCTGTGTGATCAGGGTGACGCGTGCATCATCGGCAAAAGCGCGGGCGACGATGGCGCTGGTCTCGTCCTTCGATCCGTCATCGACCACCACGACCTCAAGATCGACATCGACACTGGTCAGGACGCGGCGCACCGAGGCTTCGATGACGCGGGCCTCGTTATAGGCCGGGATAATGACGCTGACGCGGCGCGACCGAACGAAGGCTTCTATCGTACCGTCTTCGGTTTCGGCGGGCGGGTCCATGTGCCCACTATAGTCGGCCCAGATCGCCATGACGCTCAGGGTAATGGCTCGCGTCACGCCCAGTACGATGGCGGCAATAAACAGCCATTGCAGGCCCACAGCTCCCCAGGCCAGCAACATAAAGACGCCGACATCGAAGCGCACCGCCGCCAGATCATTGCCGGAAAGAGTCGGCATGGCCTGAGCCGCGGGCAGGTCGGTCAGACCGCTGACGGTCGTAAACTGATAGCCTTGCGCCTTGAGGGCGCGAATGATTTGCGGCAGGGCGTCAATGGTCTGCTGACGGTCACCGCCGGAATCGTGCAACAACACGATCTGACCCGAGCGGCAGTTATTGAAGTCTTCCTTACAGGCCTCAGACGCGGCGCTGGCGGCCCCGTCGGCGACGCCTTTGAGCACATTGTTTATGATCGCCTGAACGCCCGGCTTTTGCCAGTCTTCGGAATCGACGTGCAGGCCGACGCTGGTATAGCCCATCCGCTGCCCTAGCAGCACCGGCGCCAGTTCGTTTTCGGTCGTCGGTTCGGCGTCCCCGAAATAGGGGGCCCGCAGCCAGCGCAGGGAGCGTCCCGTATAGGCTTCGACCACGCGCTGGGTCGAGTTCAGCTCTACCCGTGCCCATTCGGCGGGTATATTCGCCATATTGGGGTGGGTGTAGGTGTGATTGCCCAGTTCATGCCCCTGCGCCAGCATGGTCTTCAGCAGAAACGGATGCCCCAGCGCCTTTTCACCGATCACAAAGAAGGTGGCCGGGACGTGTTCGGCCTTCAGAATCTCCAGTACCTTGGGCGTCCATTTGGGGTCGGGGCCATCATCGAAGGTCAGGGCGATATAGCCGGGCTTGAACCCGGTGCGGCGCACCACATAGGGGGTGGGCAGGGTCTGATAGGTCTGGTTCTGGGCGACGCGCTGGGCGTCAAATTCGACCTTGCGGTGACCGAAGGTGGGGGTGGCGCTGATGCGCAGCACTTCGCCAGCCCCTTCGACATCGACATTGCCGGCCGGTTTCAGCGTCGTCAGGTCGGGCGTGGTCCGGCCCTGAAAATGCGCAAAGTCCTGCCAGATGCCGGGGTCTTCCGAGCCGAGACGCCAGAGCGCCACGCCATAGGCATCGGAAGCGTGCACGGCCAGAAGCTGATTCCACGCGCTCACCGCGTCCAGCAGCCACACCTCGTGATTGACACCGTTTTCCTGATAGGCGAAGCCGCTATTGCCGGTCGCCCGATCATAGGACACCGGCGCGTCAGAATCGTGCGCGATCAGCCACGCATCACCCACGGTCAGCACGGTCGTGCCGAATTTGGACCAGTCGTAGGCGTAGTTGCCGATACAGACGATGGCCTTTTCCGCCGGGACGACCTTCATGGCCATGGCCAGACGTCCTTCGAACCAGTCCTGCGCCGCGATGGGCCCGGCCTTATCGACCATCGAGTGCTGGTCGTAGATCATCAGGAACAGTTTGTCCGTCACCGCGGCAAAGGCCGACAGGTTCCATTCCGGATCATCGACCGGCACGGTGGCAGTCACCGAATAGCCCTTGACACCGAGACGCGTGCGGGCCTCTTTCAGGAAGGCGAGATAGGGCTTAAGCGCGGCGGGTTCCAGATTTTCAAAGTCGAAGACGACACCCGCCGATTTTTCCTGACGCAGGGTGTCTTCAACCTGCCCCAGAAAGCGGTTGCGGGCGGCAATATCCGTCAGGAGGCGGCGGGTGTTTTCGCGCTCAAAGCCCTTGGGTGCGATATTCTGCACCATGGTCAGAAGGACGGGCGGCTTTTTGGCGGCGGCCCGTGCCTTTTCGAAGCGCACATCCGGCTGATAGACATAGGTGTGCTGAGGGCCGGAAACACTCGCGAAGGCCCCGATGACGACGTCCATTTCACTGGCGTGCGCCTCGAAGGCGGCGCGGCTGCCGTCGTCCCATGGGACGTAAAAACCGATAATTTTTTGAGGCTTGTCGGCGTGCCGGCCCAATGTGCGCAGACGGTGCGGGTGATTGACGTCGTGGGTGCGGAAGTTCCACCGCGAGGCGTGAGACGCTTCCATATGCAGGTCGAGATCGCGCGGCACCGGTACGAACAGGATGGAAAGAATCAGACCCAGAAACAGAAGGGTCGCCGCCGCCGCCAGCGCAATCACGCCCATCAGCGTGGCCTTGTTGCGCTTGCCCGAGGGATCGAAAAAGACCGGTGTTTTCATCTTAGGAACGCTCTGCCCGAAAGGGATACCGGCGCGAAATGCCCGCGCATCGTGTCAAAATTGAGATAACTGCAATCGTTTTTTAGAAGAAGCGGTCGCTTGCCGCAACTCTGCACAGATTCAGGACATAATCGGCAACGGAAACCGGTTACCCTGTTCGTAAAAGGGACCAAATAGCGGCCTGGGACGCTTAACCCAATACCGAACCGGGGAGAATCAATGCGCAACCGCCTTCACCGCCGCACTATGCTTACGGGCCTTGCCTGGGCCGTCGCCTTTCCTGCCCTCGCCGCGCCGTCACCGGCTCTGATCCGCGTGACGACGCTCGATCCGGAAGGCCCGGGATCATTGAAGGCGGCGCTCGACACGCCCGGCCCCCGCATTGTGGTGTTTGACGTCGGTGGCGTGATCGACCTGCAAAAAGCCACCCTGACCCTTCGTGAGCCCTTTTTAACTGTGGCCGGTGAAACCGCACCCTCACCGGGTATCACCCTGATCAGAGGCGGGATCAGCGTTCAGACCCACCATGTGGTTATCCGGCATATCGCCGTAAGGCCGGGATCGGCGGGTATGGCGCCGCGCTCAGGGTTTGAGCCGGACGGGCTTTCCTGTACGGCGGCGCATGACGTGCTGATCGAACAGTGCAGCTTTACCTGGGCGGTCGATGAGGCCCTGTCCGCGTCCGGACCACGGTTCGACGGGGCAACGCCTGACGCATGGCGGCGCAACACCTCGCACACTATTGTGTTCAGAAACAATCTGATCGGCGAAAGTCTTCATCACGCCAGCCACGCCAAAGGCCCACATTCGATGGGCTCTTTGTTTCACGACAATGTGACGGGGGCGCTGTTGATGGGTAATCTCTATGCCCAAAATAATGAGCGTCATCCGCTGATCAAGGGCGGGGCGCAGGCGGTCGTCGTCAACAATGTCTTTGTCAATCCGGGCTCGGCCTGCGCGCAATATACGCTGGTCGAAGACCAGTGGAAGGGGCGGGAGCCCATAGCCGGTAAGCTCCTGTTGCGCGGCAATGTCATGCGCGGCGGGGTGAATACGCGCCCCAATCTCGGCCTGCTGAAGTTTGGCGGGGCAGGGGATCTGGACCTGCACGCCGCCGACAATATCGCCACCTATGCCGACGGCAGCGCAGCCCCTATGGTCACCTGGTATCAGGCGCGGGCGGATGGTTACGAAGATCAGGGCCCCTATCGACCAAAGGCCTATATCCGCGCCTTGCCGAAGGAAAGCCTGTGGCCGCAGGGTTTGAGGTTGCTACCGGCGGACGCGGTCGAAGCCCATGTCTGTCGCCACGTCGGCGCACGGCCGTGGGCGCGCGATCCGATCGACGCACGTATCATTGCTGAAGCGCAGGCGGGTCGGGGGCGCATTATCGACAGTGAAAACGACGTCGGTGGCTATCCGCAACGGGCCGCGACCCGTCGGGCGTTTCATGAGTCGTATCTTTTAAAGTAGGGCTCAGGCCCGCTCGCGCAGAAACGCCTCTACCTCGGACGCCGTCGGCGCGGCATCGGCCGAGCGGCGGGTCACCGAAATGGCCGACGCCGCCGAGGCGTAGCGCATGGCCGAAACGTAGTCGTCACCCAGAACCAGCCGCGCGGCCAGTGCACCATTGAACACGTCGCCTGCGCCGACCGCATCCACGGCCTCAACCCTGAAGGCGGGCAGGCGGACCAGCTCACCGTCGATCAGACCGGCGCAGCCATTGGCTCCCAGCGTTGTAATGACGGTTTCCGCCCCATGCGCGCGCAGGGTCTGCATGGCGCGGATCAGCGAGTCGTCGTCCTGACCGTCTATACCGGTGAGTTTGGCCAGTTCGGTTTCATTCGGCGTCACCACCTCGCACAGGGGGAGTAGGTCGAATACGCCGGGATCGACGGGGGCGGGGTTGAGGACGGTCTTGACGCCGTTCGCCGTGGCGATTTCCAGCGCGGCTTTTAAGGTATCGAGCGGCGTTTCCAACTGCACGACCAGCGCACCGGAAGCGGCGATTAGTGCCTTAGCGGCCTCGGCATGGGCGGGCGTCAGGCGCGCATTGGCCGCCGACGAGACGACGATCATGTTCTGGCCATCGGGCGCGACAAGGATATTGGCCATGCCAGTGCCGACGCCGTCCAGTGCCACCACCGAGGTCTCATCCACGCCGCGTTTTTTGAGGAAATCGCGCGCCATGACACCGAAATTATCATCCCCCACAGCCCCGACCATTCGCGTTTCGACGCCGGCCTGCGCCGCCGCTACCGCCTGATTGAGACCCTTGCCGCCCATGGCAACCGCCGTGTCGTGGCCCATGATCGTCTCATTGGGTTTGGGCAGGGCATCGACCCGGATGAAGAAGTCCACATTGATCGAACCGAGGACAAGAATAGAGGCGCGCACGGAAATCCCTTCGATGCGTCATCGCCAAAAGCAGACGATGAAACGTTTCACAACTGTGTTTTATAACTGACTTTGCCTTGCAGCAGGCAGGGCTCTGATCTAAGCCTGATCCGCCCGTTTTGCCAAGCCGAAGCGCGGCGATCTGGCCTACTCAATTTCAGGAAATCCTATGCGTTTCCCACACATTGCCGTCCTGCTGACCGCTATGGCCCTGAGCACAACGTCCTGTTCCGGGGTGGCTCTTGCCGCGGCTGAGCATCCGCCCGTTCCAGCAGAAGGCTTCTATACGACCTCTGACCTGCGTAGCGCTGCCGATCTGGCGCTGGCCGATCAGGCCGCCAAAAAGCGCGTGCTGTTCGTGGTCGATATCGACGACACCATCCTGACCATGCCGCAGGATCTGGGGTCGGAAGCCTGGCTTTCGGAGCGCATGGCGGACATCAAGGCCAGAACCCCGGAGGGTCAGACCCCGGATTACGAACCGATCTTTTACGAACAGGCCCTGTGGTATCAGGTGACGAATATGGTGCCCACTCAGGCGGACGGTCCGGCGGTGCTGGCCGGGCTTCAGGAGGCCGGGATTCCCGTCTATGCCCTGACGGCGCGTGACCCGAACCTGCGCGGGCAGACCGAACGGGCCCTGTCTAGGGCCGGTTATGACCTGTCGAAAGCGCCCGATTGCGCCAAACCCCTGTGTACCCGTCGCGGCCGTCTGCGCGACAGCGAAATCCGCGCGGCGGGCGCGGCGCTGAAGGTTACGCTGAGCAATGCCGCCTATAAGGATGTGACTGTTCAGGACGGCGTCATGATGGTCGCGGGTCAGGACAAGGGCACCATGCTCCTGCTGCTGATGGGCAGCCTCGGCAAGTACGATGCCGTCTATTTCCTCGACGACAGTCAGCGCAATATCGACAGCATGGTGCGCGCGGCGAAAATCACGAAAACCCCTGTCTATATTTATCGTTATACCGGCGTCCTGCCTAAGGTCGAGGCGCTGCATAAGGACAAGGCGCGCCTCAGCGCTGCCGATGCGGTGTCAGATGCGACCCGCACCGTCATGTGCCTTCAGGTACAATCCGACCTGTGCACCTACACCCATACGACCGCATACCCTTCGAAATGAGTAAGATGAAGATTATTTTTGACACCGATCCGGGTATCGACGACGCCATGGCGCTGGCCTATCTGGGGGCGCAGCCGCAGGCCGAATTGCTGGCGTTGACGACCGTGTTTGGCAATGGCGGCGTAGATATCACGACACGCAATGCCCTCTATCTGACGCAGCGCTTCGGCATCCATGTGCCGGTCTATCGCGGCGCGCATACGCCGCTGGTTCTGCCCGCCCCAACGCCTGCGCCGCATGTGCACGGCTATGACGGTCTGGGCGATATCGGCGCGCTGGACGGGTTTGAAGGCGCGCCGCAGGCGACCTTTGCGCCTCAGCGCATCGTCGAACTGATCCGCGAATATCCGGGCGAAGTGACACTTCTGGCGGTGGGGCCGCTGACCAATCTGGCTCTGGCGCTTGACCTTGATCCGGAAATCACCGGGCTCGTTAAAGAGGTGGTGATCATGGGCGGGGCCTTCGGCTGGGGCCCGCGTCGCGGCAATGTCTCGCCCGTGGCCGAAGCCAATATCATCAATGACCCGCACGCGGCGGACAAGGTCCTGACGGCCAACTGGCCTGTCCGGGCCGTTGGCCTCGATGTCACCACCCAATGTATCCTGTCCACAGCCGCGGCGCGTGAGCTGGGCCGCACAGCGGGTGAAACGGGGCAGTTCCTGTTCGACATCTCGCGCGGCTACGAGAAGCTCTATACCGAACGCGACGGCTTTGCCGGTTGCGCCATGCACGATGTGGCGGCCGCCATCGCCGTCTTCGAACCTCAGCTTTTCGGGTATGCGCGCGGCACCTTACGCGCCGTCACCGAGGGTATCGCCATCGGCCAGACCATACTGAAAGAGGACGGCCGCAGCTTCCCGCCGGGGCCGTGGGATAACCTGCCCGTGCAGGCCGTCTGTCGTGACGTCGATGCCGAGGGCGTACTGGCGCATTATCACACGATATTGAGCGCTCACTACGGGGGCCTGAAAGCCGCTGTCTGATACCAGGGGTCATTGAAAATGACGCTGGATATGCCTTTTAAAATGGAGGCGGACAGCCTCTTCGCCCGTTGATATTCGCACGTGTTGCGAAAATTTTAGAACGGCATTGCGCATATCGGGACATGAAGTTAGCATAAGCGGACAAAATCAATCATAAGGAAGCGTCCTCTTATGACTCCCAACCCGCTCATCGGCGTCTTTTTTCACTGGCTGGGCGGTCTCGCCTCGGCCTCCTTCTATGTGCCCTACAAGAAGATCCGACTGTGGTCGTGGGAGATCTTCTGGCTGACCGGCGGTATTTTTTCATGGCTGATCGCGCCGTGGATATTCGCCTATTTTCAGACCTCGGACCTGTTTGGTGTGCTGGGCGGGGCGTCCCCGACCACGTGGTTCTGGTGCGTCTTCTGGGGGCTGTTGTGGGGCTTTGGCGGCCTGACCTTCGGCCTGACCATGCGCTATCTGGGCCTGAGCCTCGGCATGGCGGTGGCGCTGGGTCTGACCACCGTCATAGGCACGCTGGGGGAGCCCATCTTTAGTGGCAAGATCATTCAACTGATACAGACGCTTAGCGGGCAGGTGACTCTGTTCGGGGTGCTGGTGGTGCTGGGCGGTATCGTGCTGGTGGCGCGCGCCGGTCACGCCAAGGAGAAGGAAGTCACCGAAGTCTCTGAAAGCCTGAAAGAGTTTAATCTCACCAAGGGCCTGCTGGTGGCCGTTTTTTGCGGCATCATGTCGTCGTGCTTTGCCTTTGGTCTGGCCGCCGGTGCGCCGGTGCGCGAAGCCTCAGCCGCCGCCGGAACGGGCCCCCTGTGGGTCGGCCTGCCTGTCCTCTGCATGGTTTTGCTGGGCGGTTTGACCACCAATCTGGTCTGGTCCGGCTATCTGATCTTCAAGAATAAATCAGCCTCCGAATGGGTGGGCAAGCCGCGCGCCGCTGCCGAAGACAAGGGCAAGATTCCGCTGCTGGTCAACTATCTGCTGGCGGCGCTGGGCGGCACACTGTGGTATTTCCAGTTCTTCTTCTACACCATGGGTGAAAGCCAGATGGGCGAATACGGCTTCTCGTCGTGGACGCTGCACATGGCCTCGATCATCCTCTTTTCGACCCTGTGGGGCTTCGCGCTCAAGGAATGGGCCGGGACCTCTGCCAAAACCCGGGCGCTGGTCTGGGGCGGCATCGCGCTGCTGGTCGGCTCGACCGTGATCATCGGCATCGGCAATATGCTGGCCGGGCAGGCGGCCGGACACTGAATCAGAGCGGAATGATTCTGAGTGGAGTCGTTCCGCTCCAGAAACCACAGATGACACAGATTGTCCGTGTCTGCGTAGCCAGGACAGGCGCGTAACGCCTGTCTGTGAAATCTGTGGTTTAAACGTGATGATCAGAATTGAAATCAATCGAGTTGATTATGAGGATGGATTTCACTCTTCATCACCTTTTCTGATTTCTCGGTTCAGAAATTATCACACTTAAAACGCGAAAACGGCTTGGACAAAATAAAATTGTTTGAGTAGGAATAACGGACGCTTCTGGCGTATCCTGCCTCCCGCGGTGCAGTTTCCCTGTACCTCTCAACGAAGGTGACTTTCCATGTCCGTCAGGCCGTCTGCCTCGCCGACCGTTTCGCCTTCGGCATCGTCCCAGATGCCGTCGCAACTGGTGTGGTATGCGCGTTGCCCGACCCTGACGGCCATGGGCCTTTTGGCCCATCGCGGCGTCCTGCAACGTGAATTTCGCCGCGATCCGGTCAATTTCGTCTCGGTGCGCGAAACCTCGCTGCCGTCCGTGCGGCAGGGCTATCTCGATCATTCTCTGGCCAATCTGGTGCGCGAAGGCGATGCGGCCACCGCCCTGTGGTCCTATGGCCTGAATGAGCGTTCGCGGCTTCTGGCCGTCGGGCATACCTGGCATACGGTGCTGGTGGTGGCACCGGCACGGTCCCCTGTGTCGGGTCTTCAGGACCTTAAGGGACGCACACTGGCCCTTCCACGCGAAGCGGGCAGTTTTTCGCCGGCGCGGGTGCGCTCGCTGCGCGCCTGGGAGAGTATTCTGGACGTCAGTGGTCTCAAACCTGCCGACGTCACCTTCTACAATATCGTCGCCGGGCATCCGTCCACCCCGTTTGGCGACATCGCCCGGCGGGAAATCGAGGCGGTTCTGGGCGGTCAGGCCGATGCCGGTCTGCTGTTCGGGGCCAAGGGGATCGAGCTGGCGCGCACGGCGGGCCTGAAGATCGTCCACGCGTTTGAGGCGGCGGATATCCGCGGCGATGCCCGGCTCAAGGGGCTGGTCGAACTGCGCACCCTGACCATCGACTATCCGTTTCTGGAGGCCAATGAGGCGGTCGTCTCGCGTCTAGTCAAGGCCCTGTCCGGGGCCGCCGACTGGGCGCGCAGCTTTCCGAAACAGGCCCTCTCGCACATTGCCGAAGAGGGCAAAGTCGAACTCGACGATGCGGTGCACGCCTATGGCGACTTCATCCCGGAAAGCACAGCGCTGGGGGCCGAAGACGCGCGGCTTGCCGACATAAAAGACCTGCTTGACTGGCTGAAACAGCGTCAGGCGGTGACGGAGCGGCTGGACCTGTCCGACTGGAATCGTAGCGATGTGCTGATCGCCAAGGAAGCGCCCCAGACGTCAAAGCGCTTGAACGCCGTCGCCTGATCCTATCCCCTTGAATCAGCGATGGCTTCAGAGCGATGCGGTGTTGATCTGACGCCGCCGCGTCGCTGGAAAAGGCCCGGGAGTGGTGCCCCGGGCCTTTCTTCCCTTTATTGTGCTCTGGCGGCTTGGTCGAGGGCTGCGAAGTCTTCATCACTCAGGTGAATCCGCGCCGCCGCGACGTTCTCGTCGAGATGGCGGACCTTTCCTGTGCCGGGGATGGGCAGCATGACCGGGCTGCGCTTCAGTACCCAGGCCAGAGCGATCTGCGACGGTGTGGCACCGTACTTCGCAGTGAGACGATCCAGAACCCCGCCCGGTTTGGCGAGATCCCCCGCGGCCAGAGGATACCACGGAATAAAGCCGATGCTGTGCGCCGTGCAGTAGTCGAGCACGGCTTCGTGGCGACGTTCAACGAGGTTATAGAGGTTCTGCACGGTCGAAACCGGGAAGATTTTTCGCGCCGCTTCGATATCGGCGACCGATACTTCGGACAGACCGGCGTGGCGAATGACGCCTTCGTCCAGAAGCTGTTTCACGGCGGCGAACTGTTCGTCGCGCGGTACGGCGGGGTCGATGCGGTGCAGTTGCCACAGGTCGATGCGCTCAACGCCCAGCAATTCGCGGCTGCGGTGGGCCTGCCTGATCAGATAGTCGGGACGGCCGTTCGGCGTCCAGATATTGGGACCTGACCGGGTCAGGCCGGCCTTGGTAGCGATAATCAGGTCGTTCGCATAGGGATGGAGCGCTTCGCGGATCAGCTTTTCGGAGGTTTCCGGCCCGTAGGAATCGGCCGTGTCGATGAAATTGACGCCCAGATCGCCGAGACGCCTCAGGGTGCGCAGGGCTTCGTCGCGATCGGCGGGTTCACCCCATACGCCGCTACCGGTGATGCGCATGGCGCCATAACCAAGGCGACTGACGGTGAGATCGCCTCCGATGGCAAAGGTGCCGGACAGGCGGGCGTCGGGTAGGGGGTAGGACATGGACAACTCCTTGAGCGTTTCAGGTCATGTGGGGCGGCGGGGACAGGGGCGCAAGGCTTGGCTATTGACAAGGCCAGCGCGCGCATCGCCTATTTCACCTATCGCTGTGAGGGGAATGGATATGCGCTGCCTGCTGCCTGTTGTGACTGTCGCCCTGCTGGGGCTTTGCGCCCCCGCGCTGGCCGAGCCCGATTATCAGACGGCTATCCGGGCCGACTATCAGAAGGATCTCGGGGCGCTGTGGGACTGGTTCCACCGTAACCCCGAACTGTCGATGCTGGAAACCAAGACTGCCGCGCGCATGGCAAAGGAACTGCGCGCCACCGGGGCCGAAGTCACCGAAAAGGTGGGAGGGACGGGTGTCGTGGCGGTGATCCGCAATGGACCCGGCCCGGTCGTCATGCTGCGCGCCGATATGGACGGCCTGCCGGTCAAGGAAGCGTCGGGCCTTGCCAATGCTTCGACCGCGAAGCAGGTCGGCATGGATGGCGTCGAATATCCCGTCATGCACGCCTGCGGTCACGATACCCACATCACGGCCATGGTGGCTACGGTGCGTCAGCTTCAGCGCCTTAAGTCGCAGTGGAAGGGTACGGTCGTTGTGGTCATCCAGCCGGGTGAAGAACGCGTGATGGGTGCCAAGGCCATGCTCAAAGACGGGCTCTACACCCGTTTCCCCAAGCCCGACTACGCCCTGGCTTTCCACGTCAATTCGCAGATGCCGACAGGCAAGGTGTCGGCCTCGGAAAACATTCAGTATTCCTCATCCGACTCTATCAACATCCATGTGCACGGGGTGGGCGCGCATGGGGCGTCTCCGCATCAAGGCAAGGACCCGGTCTATATCGGCAGCCAGATCGTTATCGCCCTGCAAGGGCTGATCAGCCGCGAACGCCCGCCGCTCAGCCCCGGCGTTATCACGGTCGGGGCCTTCCACGCGGGCAGCAAGCACAACATCATTTCCGATGCGGCCGAGCTTCAGGTGACGGTGCGCGCCAATGACGAAGTGACGCGTGCGCAACTGGTGGACGGCGTTAAGCGTGTGGCGGTCAATATGGGCCGCGTCAACGGCCTGCCCGACGACAAGCTGCCGGAGGTTGATGTCGTTGAAGGCACGCCGACCACCATCAATAACGCTGAACTGGCGCGACGCCTGAACGGGGCGATTGCCGCGGCTCTGGGGCCGG
This sequence comes from Asticcacaulis sp. DW145, assembly GCF_037101385.1. Taxonomy (NCBI): domain Bacteria; kingdom Pseudomonadati; phylum Pseudomonadota; class Alphaproteobacteria; order Caulobacterales; family Caulobacteraceae; genus Asticcacaulis; species Asticcacaulis sp. DW145. Next base: position 1,269,704 of record NZ_AP029024.1, read on the forward strand.
ACACCGTCATCCCGTTCCAGCAGATGGGCATGGGGGCGGAGGACTTCGCCTACTTTGTTCAACCTGACCTCAAGGTGCCGGGTTATTATTTCGCCGTCGGCGGCACGCCTCAGGCGGCGTTCGATGCGGCAAAGGCCGGCGGCCCGGCCGTCGCTTCGCACCATTCGGCCCTGTTCAAGATCGACCCGGAAGCGACGATCGTCACCGGGGCCTCGGCCATGACAGCGGCGGTGCTTGACTTGCTCAAGCCGTAAAGAGAGGTGGCTCTTGACTCCTGCCCCCGCACGCGCTTTGTGCCGGTTTCAGGAGTAACAGGATGAGCAGGATGACACAGGTGCCGCGCGACTGGCTGATCGAGGCGGTGCGCCGCATCGAGGCGGATTTCAACCGTTCCTCCGATACCCACCTGATCCATCATGAGGTGGCGGCGTTTCCGGGGGTGCACCTCTATTTCAAGGACGAGTCCTCGCACCCGACCGGCAGCCTGAAACACCGGCTGGCGCGTTCCCTGATCCTCTATGCCCTGTGCAATGAGTGGATCGGGCCGCAGACCACCCTGATCGAATCGTCGTCGGGTTCTACCGCCGTTTCCGAGGCCTATTTCGCGCGGCTGCTGGGCTTGCGCTTTATCGCTGTGGTGCCAAAGTCGGTGGCGCAGGCCAAGATCGACGCCATCCGCTTTCAGGGCGGGGAGGTGCACGGCGTCGATGACCCCAACGCCGTCTATGCCGAGGCGCAACGACTGGCCGATGAAACCTGCGGCCATTACCTTGATCAGTTCACCTATGCCGAACGCGCCACCGACTGGCGCGGCAATAACAATATCGCCGAAAGCCTGTTCAGCCAGATGACGGCGGAGCCGCACCCCGTGCCAAGCTGGCTGGTGACCGGGGCCGGGACGGGCGGTACCTCGGCGACCCTGGGGCGATACATCCGCTATCGCCGCTTGCCGACGCGGTTGTGTGTGGCCGACCCCGAAGGCTCGGTCTTCCATCGCCACTATCACGACCGCAGCGTCCAGACGATCGACCGTTGTGGGTCCTGCATCGAAGGGATAGGACGCCCGCGCGTCGAGCCGAGCTTCATCCCGTCGCTGATCGACCGCATGGAGGTGGTGACGGACGCGCAGTCGATCGCCGCCGTACGTCTGTTATCGGAGCGTCTGGGCCGGCGCGTCGGCGGCTCGACCGGCACCAACCTGTGGGCCTGTGTGCGTTTGATGCAGGAGATGGCGCAGAAGGGCGAGACGGGCTCCATCGTCACCATCCTCTGCGATGGCGGTGAGCGCTACGGCGACACCTATTATGACGATGCGTGGCTGTCGGCGCGCACCATCGACTGGAGCACGCCCTATGCAGACCTAAAAACCCTTATGGGATAGGGTCAGATCGTGATCCCAAGCGTGATGGGGCCGGTATAACCGTTGGTCGTGTCACCGCTCAGACTGATCGTCTGCGCAGCCAGTTGCGATGACGACAGGTCACTGAAGACATTGTCCGTGGCAAAGGTGATGCCGTTCAGGGCCGTGGTCGAGGCACTGTATCCTGAGACCGTACTGTAAACCGTCGAACAGACCGTCCGATCCAGCGCGAATTGCGTTGTCTTGATCTTGTTGGCGTAGCTGGTCGCGGCGGCCAGGCTGGGATAGACCTCAACATGGATATGCGGCATGCGGCCGGTATAACAGCCGGGGAAGATGGTGGTGAAGGTGACCTTACCGCTTGAGTCCGTGACCTGTATCCCGCGCAGATAGTTCTGGGCGGTTAGGGTCGAGGAATAGAGCGAATAGAGCCCGTCTCGCGTGCAATGCCAGATGTAAACCACATAACCGGCAAGCGGCGTACAGCCGTTGCCTGAGTTGACCAGCGATATGGTCAGGGTCAGGGGCAGGCCCGGTGCCGTACCTGAGGCTGATCCCACCGAAGTGCGTATATCTGAACGATTGATGCCTGAGATGGCCAGTGCGTTGATGATGCTGCCAGAGACGGTGTTGGAACCGTCGCCGGGATATGGTCCCTCAGTTTCATTTGAAAAGGTTGTGCAGGTGCCGCTTGCGGAGGTTGAACTGCTCGAAGATGAACTGTTGCTGGAGGATGAACTGGCCGAAGATGATGAAGACGATGATGTGGCTACGCTTGTGGAGGTTGAGCCACCGTCGCCACTTCCACCGCACGCCGCCACAGAACTGGACCCAAAGGCAAGGGTTCCCAACATACCCAGCGTTCGGCGACGGGAGACAAACTGGATAAGGTCCTGAAGGCTGCCTTCGTCCTTATGATAGGGCGCTTCGGGGCGGTCGGAATGTGTCATGCTGTTCCATTTACATTGATGAAGACTGATCTCATCAATGACGGTGGATTACGGCGAATCTTGATATCTGAATATTTCCGGCCGGTTACACGGACGCCAGATGCGCGCGCGGCAGCATGATGTCGGCAATGCCGCGTTCGCCCCCTGCCTTCGACAACTGCACCACCACGTCGATCAAACCTGACGCATAGGCGATGGTTTCGGGCCGCGATAGGGCCATGCCGGTCTGCATCACCATCAGGGCAATCTGTTCCAGCGCGCCCTGCGGTGTGTTGGCGTGGACCGTAGTGAAGGAGCCGGGGTGGCCGGTATTGATGGCGCGCAGGAAGGTCACGGCCTCGGCCCCACGGATTTCGCCCACGATGATGCGATCCGGGCGCAGGCGCAACGACGCCTGCAACAGGTCATTGACAGTCACCTTGGCTTCGCCCAGTTCACCCTTGACGGCCACAAGACCCAGCGCGTTCGGTTGGTGGACCGCGATTTCCGGTGTGTCTTCAACCAGAATAACGCGCTCCTCATTGGGCACAGCGCTCAAAAGCGCATTGAGGAAGGTCGTCTTGCCCGATGAGGTGCCGCCCGAAATCAGGATGGTCTTACGCTCGGTTACCGCCTGTTTGAGGAAAGCGACCGGATTGGCGCGAGCGGCGCGCTGTTCGTCGGCCGGATTGCCATAGGCCGGAGCGCGGATAGGCCCACGATCATAGGCTTCCAGCGGCCGGTTCACCATCAGGTGCCGACGAATGGCGATGGCCCAGTGGCGGCGTGTGGCAGGCGGGCCGACGATCTGCACGCGCTCGCCCGACGGCAGGGTCGCGGCCAGCATAGGGTTCTCGCGGTTGATGCCCTGATGGCTGATGCGCGCGATCTGCGCCGCCAGCCGGTTGAGCAGGCCGTCGTCGATGTCGGGCGCGTCGAAGCGCTGCATATGCGGCTGACCGCTGACTTCGACCCAAACCTCGCCGGGACGATTGACCATGACCTCAGTGACTTCGGCGCGGTCGAGCCACTGCCGGAAGGGGGCCATATAGGCCTTGAGATAGACGCCTTCGGTCGGTAGGGTTTCGGTCATAGGGAGAAGTCGAGATCGCGGGAAACGAAGACCTGAATCGGCGTGCCCTGCGCCACGCGCACGGTGGGGCCAATTTTGGAATCGGCCTGAAGCGCGGCGGTGGCGGCATTATTGGCCCCTTGTGCCGTGCCGATGACGATGGTGTTGCGGTCCCCGCCGGTCGACGAATTGGCGAGGCCGCCAATGATCGACAGCAGCATGGCCGAGCCGAAGCGCTTGAAGAAGTGCGTATCGACCTCTCCGGTTTGACCCGCCTGACCCAGATTATCGGTCGAGGGGTCGGTCAGCACGATAGCCGTGCCATCCGGGCGGATCAGACGCGACCAGGTGATGAACAGGCGATTCTGACCGCTTTGCAGGCCTGAGCGGTAAGACCCGATCAGGCGCGAGCCGCGCGGGATCAGGACGCGCGTGCCGTCAAAGCTGCGCACATCGCGCGAGACGAGGGCGCGTGTATAGCCGGGCAGGTCGGAATTGAGCGCCGTTTCCAGCACCGCCGGGATCAGAGTGCCCTGCGACACCGTGCGCGACGGCGTGGTGATACGGGTTGCACGGACCTGACGGGTGGGATCGAGGCTGGTCAGTGCGCCGACGGAATTGCCATCCATGACATTACCTTCGGCGTGGGCCGACGCGGCGACGGCCTGAGTGGCGCTTGCGGCCGGGTCAGGATCCGGGGCCGACACGTCATAGACGAGGGCATTGGCGCGCGCGGCATTGACGTCGGGCACCGGTGTGATGGCGCCCGCCTGTCCCGGTTGAGGTTGCGGCGGGATCGCCTGCGGTCCCTCGGGCAGGGCCAGCGGGGGCAATTCGACCACCGTGCCCTTCTGCCCCGGTTGCCCGGGGGCGGACTGAGGTGCCTGCGCCTGCGGCGGCTGGTTTTGCGCGGCCTGACGGTTATTGTTCATGAAGATCAGGGTGAGGGCACCGAGAAACACAGCCCCCATAAGACCGCCAGCCATGACCAGACTGTCCTTCAGGGACGATTTCGAAGCCACCTGCGGCAGGGCATTGACCGAGGCCACGCCCAGATCCGAACGGTCTGTCGTCTTGCGCGGATCACTTTGCGGGTCGCTGGAGGGGAGACGGGTCTTCATGCTCAGTCCTCCTTGCGCCCGAACCAGCCGGTACGCTTCTTCGTAGTCGCGGCATCGGCCTTGCGCAGGGTTTCGGGGCGCGGCTGCGGCGACAGAGCATCGAGCGCGGGCGGGACATAGGCGTCATTATAGACCGTAGCCGTCAGGTCGCCCCGGCGCAGCACAAAGGCCGGACCGACCTGTTCGATGACTATAAAGCCTTCGCGGTAACCGAAATTGACCAGAGCTTCCTTACCATCCAGAACGGCATAGATGGCTGGAAAGGGGACACCTTCCCCCCAAAGGAGATAGGTCGATTGCCCGTCGTCGAACAACCGCATGGGCACCAGAGACGGGTCTCCGGCATAGGTATAGTTGGTGTTACGCTTTTCCGGAAGGGTGGAGACGGGTTTGGCCGGGGCCACCGGGGCGGCAGCGGCTTTTTCGGCGGCTTCGCGGGCTTCCTGCTCGTCCTTGGGGTAGGTAAAGCGCAGATCGTAGATGACTTCACCGCGCTTGCACGCCGTCGCGTCCTTGGTGCGCAGTTCAAAGGCGTATGTGCGACGATTGGTGACAATCGACATATTGGTGAAGGCGCCGCGCTGAAACGGCTTCACAAAGATCAGATTACCGCGCTTGTTAGGCGTCGCCTGCCACTGGGCGGCATCGCCCACGGCGACATTCTCGATCTTTTCGTTGTCGGCGAAGGTGATCATGGTCTGAAAGCTGACGCAGGTGTCGAGGCGGATAACCTCGCCATCGGCATAGGTGATGGTGCGGATGCGGCTGTCCTGCGCCTGAGCGGGCGCGACGGCCAGCAGGGGCACGGCGATCATCAGGGAAAGGGAACGGGCGAAGGTCATGAACCGGGGGCCTTTGAAAGGGGCGTCGGGGTCGGAGGTGTTTTGGGGGATGCAGAAGACGGGGCCGCTGAGCCCGGGGCGCTTCGGAATCTCTGGCCGAGCCCCTGTCGGCGCGTCACCCCGCCAGACAGTTGTCCGGCCTGTGGCGCAGAAGAAAGGGTGGTGGTCACGGTCTGAACCCGCGTGTCGCGGCTACTGCTGCGACCACCGGGGCCGGTCGTCCCGCCACCTTGCGTGATGAGGGTGGAGCCACCGGCGGCGGCGATGACGGCGGCGGAGGTCACGGCGGCGGCCTGCACGTCGGCGGCGCTGTCGCCGCGACCGCGCAAGGGGTTCCAGTTTTTGACGATATTGAAGGCCACCACCATCAGCATAATGAGGAAAGCCGCGTAAATCACGGAACCCATGAACAAAATCACGATCGGCTGAATGTCGCGCACAGTCTGCATAGGGTCGCCGGATATGGCCAGAATGGCAGGCGTCAGCAGCGACAGGGCCGCCGAACCGCCCAGTGTCACCAGCATGGGGATAAAAGCAAAACCGATGGATGTGCGCAGCCAGCCTTCGAACAGGCCGCGTGTCTGGGTAAAGAGGGCAAAAACGACGAACAGCGGCCCCAGGGCCAGCAGAAGCGTCAGGATCAGGCGCGACAGGACCAGCACGCCGACGGTGGACAGCAGCAGGATCAGGCCCGAACTCCACAGCATGTCCGAGGCCGAGGACTTGCCATTACGGATGGGCGGCGCGACGGGCTGCGGGTTTTGTACGCTGGGAGCGGTCGTCGGTGCGGCCGTAGGGGACGCCTGCGAGGTCTGTTCAAAGGCAGTGGCGGCATCGGCAAAGTGCAAGAACAGCACGTCGAGTCGCTTGGCAAAGGCGGCGCTGGCCCCTTCGTCAGACCCCGTCAGGGCAGCAGCGATCTCATCCGGGCCGCGCGTCAGCAGGTTATAGACCACGGTCTGATAGGCGGGCCAGGCCGTGACGAAGGTCAGGACCAGTCCGATAGCCAGCACCTTCGGCGTCATGGTGGTCAGCGTCAGGCGCGTGCGCCCGGTGATCAGTCCGAAGGCCAGAAAGGCAATATAGAGCGTCAGGCAAAAGGTCAGGGCCGTGCCCAGATAGCCGCCATCGCCGAACAAACGCCCGAAGCTGTCTTCGACCACGCGCCCGATCTGACAGTCCACGCTCATCAGCGCGCCAGAAATACCCGTGTCGCCGCTGAGCGGCATACCGGGGCAGGTGGCGGGTGGCGGGGGCATCATGCGGATACACGCTCCGTTTGGCCAAAGCCGGGCCACGGCGTGCCGGTGAGGGCTTCGAACCATGCCGACGGCGCGTCACCATGCGTTTCACGCAGTTCGTCCAGCTTGCGCACCGTCGATTCACGCCCCGAAAGCAGGGTCAGGATTTCCGGCGTCCCCGACAGGTCGAGACGCGCCACGACCGAGTGGTTGCCGTGCTTGACGAGGAAGGCGCGCGAATGGGGCGGCAGGGCGCGCACCAGACCGACCTCGTGAGCGCTGAGGCCAAAGCCTTCGCCATAGTCTTCGAAGCGGGCGCGCGGATTGGGCATGAAGATCTGCGTCGCCGCCTGCTCGATGATCGCCGAAGAGATGCGGCTGTCGAGGGCGTCCCCGGCGCTTTGCGTGCCGAAACCGAGGATGGCGTTACGCTTTCTGAGCGTCTTCATCCAGTCGCGGATGCGCGCGGCAAACACCTCATCGTCCAGCGCCTTCCAGCCCTCGTCGATCAGGATCATGGCCGGGGTACCGTCCAGACGCTCTTCGATCCGGTGGAAGAGGTACATCATGATCGGCCCGCGCAGGACCGGCGCGTCTAAGAACTGCGTCATGTCGAAGCCCAGAACGCGCGCCGACAGGTCGAGTTGATCCGCCTCGTTATCGAACAGCCACGCCCATTCACCCGATCCCACCCACGGGGCCAGACGCGCCGCCAGATCGGTCTGGCTGGGGCGACGGAAGCCCCCGAGAAGCTCCTGAAAATAGCGCAGGCGGCGATAGGCCGGGGCCTGTGCGTACATGGCGTCGATGGCCGAGGCGATGATGGCCTCGTCTTCCGGCGGCAGGGCCGGGCCTTCGCCCGCGATCAGGCGCGACAGCAGGTCGCGCAGGAAGCCGCGATTGACGGCGCTGTCGGGCAGTTGCAGCGGGTTGAAGCCGCTGGGTTCCCCGGCGCGCAGGGTGGCGTAGTGGCCGCCGATCGCGCGGATAAAGATTTCTGAGCCGCGATCCTTGTCAAAGATGATGGTGCGCGGACGCGCCTTCTGGGCCTGCGCGGCGAGGAAGTTGAGCACCACGGTCTTCCCCGATCCCGACGGTCCGATCAGGGTGAAGTTGCCGAGGTCCGAAGCGTGGAAGTTAAAGAAGTAGGGCGTGGCCGCCGTCGTCTCAAAGACGGTGATCGCTTCGCCCCAGTGGTTGCCGGTGGCCTGACCCAGCGCAAAGCCGTGCAGGCTGGCCAGACCGGCAAAGGCCGAGACCGAGATCAGGGCCTTGCGCGCAATATAGGCTTCGTTGCCCGGGAATTGAGCCCAGAAGGCGGGTTCGAGATTGATGTCTTCGCGGACCGCCACGGCCCCCGTATCGGCCAGAGCCGAGGTCACCTGCGCGGCCGCCTGATCAAGAGCGCTGAGGCCCGGTGCGCGCACGCAGACGGTCAGGTGATGCTCGCCCAAAGCCGTCTGGCCCGAGGCGAGCTCATCCTTCGCAGCCATCAGTCCGGCGCGCAGGGTAATGCCGTCGTCATCGGCGGCGCGCAGACGGCGCAAGGCCAGATTGACGCGCTCCAGACCGATCTGACGATCGACGAACTGGAAGCTCTGGGACACGGTCATTTCATACGGCAGGTGCAGCAGGGCATCCAGCATCCCCGGCGCGGCCTGCGGCGGATATTCCTTCACCGAGACGAGCGCACCGAACGATTTGTCTCCGCCCGCGCTTTTCAACTCATAGGCATCGACCCCGAAGCTCATGCGCTGATAGGGGAGGTATTGTCCCACATCGTCACGCGCCAGCGGATCGGGTTTGAGAACCGGGCGCATCTCACCATGCATCAGGGCCGATAGCAGTTCCAGCGGTTCGGAACAACGCCCGCCACGCGTTTCATAAGAGGTGAGAAGGCGCGGGCCATAACGCCCCAGCGCCGCCATGAGGGCTTCGCGCGCCGCATCGAGATCACGCAATTCCGCCCCCAGGCCGTCACGATCGGCCCCCGACTGCGCGCCAAACAACTTGCCCAGACTTTCGGACAGCCCTGCCTTACCGCGCGCCGGACGGCGCAGGATGGTGATAAACAGGTCGTTGACGAACAGTTCGCGCGATTGCAGACGATCCTGCCAGCGATCATTGATATAGCCCGCTATGGGGTCGTCATACTGACCGCTGCTGGTCACCGAGACCTTACGGCGCAGAATGTGGTGATGCAACACTAGCCGCGAATCCCCAATGGCGCGCAGGGCGCTTTCCCGCAGGGCGTGCAGGCTGTTGAGATCAGTCGTGTCCGCCGTCTCGAAGCCGAAACCGTCGATATAGAGGGCCTGCATCAGCGACCCGTCGCGCAGGGTAACCGTGTGGTCATTATAAAGGTGCGCATAGGGCAGGCGGTCACCGATCCGCTGCTCCCTGGCGCCCAAACTCATGACTTGCCCGAACAGGCCGTTACTCATGCGAAAACCTTACGGATGACCAGCCCTTACGGCTGGTACGAGTTGCAGCGCCAGAACCTGTAGTTCCGGATCCTCGGTGTGCGGCTCACCTTGGTGAACCACAGATCGAACAGGCGTGGCTCACGCAGGCAGGCCAGATAGCCCACCACGTGGACCAGGACGGCAATCCCCAGAGCCCAGAACGACCGCGTGACCAGGAAGGCCTCGGTGGTGATCATGAAGTTGAGGATGAAATAGGAATAGGTCACACCTGCAAACATCTGCGGCTGGGTCAGCGCCCGGAAAATGGGCGCCTTGACCAGTGCGACATTATCCTCGCTCATGCCTCACCCCACCGCCGTGCGGATACCTGCCACGATGGTCGCCGCGCCGAACAGAATGAAGATGCCAAGAATGACGGTGGCCCCGAAGCGCCAGTTCATACGGCCCGACAACATCATGAAGCCAACAGCGGCCACGGCGATCACAGCTACAGCCGTGGCCACATTGCCGAGCAGCGTGCCCTGAATCCAGCCCAAAGCGTTGACGATGGGACTGGAGCCGGCGGGATCCTGCGCAAAGGCCGGAGAGGCGGCCAGCAGAGAAAGAAGGGCGGGTAGGAATTTACGGGCGTTCATAGTCTTGTCCTTACGAGCAGGTCTCGGTCGGTTGAGGATCGGTCTTTGCGCTGAGGCGGTCAAGGCTTCGGGCGACATAGGCCTGGGTTTCGGCATAGGGGGGCACACCGCCGTGGCGGTTGACCGCCCCGGCACCAGCATTATAGGCCGCCAGCGCCAGATCAATGCGGCCATCGAAGCGGTCGAGCTGACGACGCAGATACGCCGCTCCGCCATATATGTTTGCCGCCGGATCGAACGGATCAATACCCAATTCGGCGGCGGTGGCCGGCATGAGTTGCATCAGGCCGATGGCGCCGCGAGGCGACACGGCCGCTGGGTTGAAGCCCGATTCCTGACGGATGACGGCAATGAGGAACTCGCTGCTGAGATTGTAGCGGGTAGCCGCCGACTCAATGAAGGTCTGATAGGGTGTGGCGGTCGAACGGTGCGCCATGGGCGGCAGAGACGCGCACAGAGGGCTGTAGCTGCCATCGGTGCCGACTTCGAACACCTGAGCCGCCGCCGGTAGCGCGGCGCAGAGCACCGCAGCCATCGTTCCCGCTGCCTTCAAACCTGCCCGCACGGGCTGCTCCTTCATTACATTCGACACAGCGCGCCGACGAACCCCACTCTCGGCTCGGTTACGCAGCTGGGTTTTCGTCAGGCGGCTCTAACAGTTAAGTTTGTCAGATTTGTTACGGACGCGAACCACTGATCCTTGAACGGAGAATATCTGCGATTCGCTGCCAAAACCACTATACATGCCGCCGCTGTGAAATCACAGGAAGCCGAGGTCGCTCTGCGAGAAATTGCGCAGATAGGGGAGGTTAGTGTTGAGATCCGAAAACGACACACCAAACCATTTCCCGGGTGCGACGGCGTACTGATCGACCGATAGGGATAAAGGCGGCATTTGTCATAGAAGGGTTTGAAAAGCCGTTGATATCCATACCGGCGGTCGGCTGATGACCGTAGATATCGCCGCCCAAAATGAGGTGAGGTCCTTCCCAGGCATGATCTGAAGCGTCGCCGTTGGTTTAAAAGGCGCGCGAAAAATCCGAGGAGGTGAAGGTGGTGACATTGCTGAGCATATCCAACAGGGCGATATCAACCAGGGTCTGATGTACACAGGTGAGGGCCTGCGCCTCTTTGGACGGGTCGTTGGATTGTCCGCGATTCTGGGTTTCGTGACGATCCTAGCCGGACATCGATCCTGTTAAGACCTGACGCGTCAACCAGAAGGCGGGGGCGGTGGCGATCGCACCCCACACCATGCGCGGTTGCAGGGTCAGAGCGTAGCTTTCGGCGGCACCGCCCGACCGTCCCGTGAGGAAGTTGTGGTCGCTCGCGAGGTCGAGGGCTGTTACCGTATCTGTTATGATTTGCCGCATAGCGCCGAGGGCCGCGTTCGAACGTGTCAGAGAGCATGCGCTCACGACTTTGATAACAACGGCCGGGGATTTATCTTGGGGGCAACGGATATTGAACTACATTTTCTCCCAAGAAGAAGACCGCGGTGCTGGCGGCGGAAATGGCCGTGAAGATGGTGTTCTTAACAGTCATACCCTTGAGGAAGTCGTCCATGCCACCACCCTGTCCGAAGCGATCTCCTTCAGGCGCGCCGGCCTGCCAAGTTGTTTTGTGATCGTTGTGCTAGAACAGGCTGACGGGCAAGAGAACGCTGCAGGCCTGATAATGGCCTTGCTCGTCAGCTGGATCAGCGTACTGACTCTGGCCGGCACGGCCAAACGGCCCTGATCGAACAGGTCGCGGCAGGGGTGCATCACTGGATGAAGGCCGAAGGTGTGCGGACTTCCGCTGGTATTCGTCGGGATGGGCTACGCGGTTTTAGGCGTGATGAAAGACTAGGAAAGCGGTCACGAAAATCTCGCCCCACAGCGCTCGAGTGAGGGCCACATTCGGCGTAAATGGCCCGCAATACGTTCTCATAAACGGGTATGATTGTAAGTGAAGGTTGTTTATAGCCCCTGGCATATAAGGAAATCATAAACGCGATCACAAAACCGTGTGCACTGCAGCATTTTTTGTTGTGACTGGGGGCGTTAACCCTCTCGCTTGGTTGCGCGAACGCAGAAATCTGTTTAAGACCACATAAACCGATTTTTATTCCTCGATTTTTAACTTCCAAATTCACACACTGAATCCTCAGGATTGATTTGATGTTCAAAAAAATACGTAAGGCCGTGGTTCCCGTGGCTGGTCTGGGTACGCGGGTTTTACCGGGTACGAAGGTGGTTCCCAAAGAGCTACTGAATGTGGTTGACCGCCCCATTCTCGCGTATGTGGTCGAAGAGGCGCGCGCCGCCGGCATCGAGCACTTCGTTTTCGTGACGGGTCGATCCAAAGGCGCCATAGAAGACTATTTCGACCATCAGGTTGAGCTTGAGGCGCAACTGGCGGCCAAGAAAAAGACGGCCATTCTGGATCAGCTTCTGGCGGAACTGCCCAAAGAAGGTGAGATGAGCTTTGTGCGCCAGATGCAGCCGAAGGGTCTTGGGCACGCAGTATGGTGCGCGCGCGACATTATCGGCGACGAACCGTTTGCGGTCATCCTGCCGGACATGGTGATGGACGCCGAAGTGCCCGCCCTGCGTCAGGCCGTAGAGTCCTATAATCAGGTGGGCGGCAACATCATCGTCGTCGAGCCCGTCCCTCACGATCAGACGCATCAGTATGGGGTGGTGGCGCTTGAATCGCAGAGCGGTCGTCTGAACAAGATGACCGGCATGGTCGAAAAGCCAGCCAAAGGCACCGCACCCTCAAATCTGATCGTGTCGGGCCGCTATATCCTTCAGCCGGAAATTTTCGATCTGCTGGCTACACAGGAACGCGGGGCAGGGGGTGAAATCCAGCTCACCGACTCCATGTTCCGCCTGATGGAAACCCAAGCCTTCCACGCGCTCGAATATGAGGGTGTGACCTATGATTGCGGCGACAAGATCGGCCTGCTGCGCGCCAATGTGGCTCTGGCGCTCAAACGCGCCGACCTGGGTGACGCCGCGCGTGCGGCCCTGTCGCCCTTCTTCGCCTGAATACAGCTTCAACGATACGCACGAGATATAGCAATGACCGTCCTTCTCCCCCGCACGGACCTGGTTCCCAACACCTACGAATTCGAAACCGAGGCCTTCGTCAAGACGACCGGCTTCCGCGAATATGATGCTCGCTGGCTGTTCGGCAAGGAAATAAATCTTCTCGGTATTCAGGCCCTAGGGCTGGGTCTGGGCACCTATGTGCAGGAACGCGGCGTGAAGCCGCGCATCGTCGTCGGCCACGACTTCCGTTCCTACTCGATCAATATCAAGAACGCGCTGATTATCGGCCTGGTTCAGGCGGGGTGCGAAGTGCTGGACATAGGCTTGTGCCTGTCGCCCATCGCCTATTTTGCGCAGTTTGACCTTGATGCGCCCTGCGTGGCAATGGTGACGGCTTCGCACAACGAAAACGGCTGGACCGGCGTGAAGATGGGCTGCCAGGCCCCGCTGACCTTCGGTCCGGACGAAATGACGCGCCTGAAGGAAATTGTCATGACCGGCACCGGCGTCACCCGTCCTGGTGGTACGCTGGAACTGGTCAAGGGCGTTCAGGAGCGCTATCTGGCCGACGTGGCGTCCAAGGCGCAGTTGAAGCGCAAGCTGAAGGTTGTGTGTGCGTGTGGTAACGGCACGGCGGGTGCGTTCGCGCCGCAGGCCCTGCGCGCTATGGGCGCGGAAGTGATCGAGATGGACTGCGATCTCGACGCCACCTTCCCGAAATACAATCCCAACCCCGAAGACCACGAAATGCTGGTCGAAATGGCCAAGGCGGTGAAACAACACGGTGCCGATCTGGCACTGGGCTTTGATGGGGACGGCGACCGGTGTGGCGTCGTGGACAATACGGGTGAGGAAATCTTTGCTGACAAGATCGGCCTTCTGCTGGCGCGCGACCTGTCGGACATCTATCCCAATGCCACCTTTATCGTCGATGTGAAGTCCACGGGGCTCTACAAGACCGATGAAATCCTGAAGAAAAACGGCGCGACGACGGTGTACTGGAAGACCGGCCACTCCTACATCAAGCGCAAGACGTCCGAACTGAACGCGCTGGCAGGCTTCGAGAAGTCGGGACACTTCTTCCTCAACAAGCCCATCGGCCTCGGCTATGACGATGGTCTGGTGGCGGCTGCGGCGGTTCTGGCCATGCTGGACCGCAATCCGGATAAGTCGTTGAGCGATCTGAAAGACTCGCTGCCGGTCGCCTACACCTCGCTGACCATGTCGCCCAAGTGCGGCGATGAGGTGAAGTATGAGGTTCTGGAAAAGATTGTGCAGGAATATGTCGATCTGCACGCGGCGGGTGGTGAAATTCTCGGCCGCAAGATCGTTGAAGTGATTACGGTCAACGGCGCCCGCGTGCACCTTGAGGACGGGTCGTGGGTGCTGGTGCGTGCGTCCTCCAACAAGCCGGAACTGGTGGTGGTGGTCGAGTCGCTGCGCTCGGCAGACGACATGCGCGACCTGTTCCGTAAAGAGATCAAGCCGCGCCTGGCCAATCACCCGGAGGTGGGGGCCTTCAATCAGGAGATCTAAAGGCTTCGACGTCAGGCGGCGTTAAGCAGCCTCTTTTGATCAGGGAGCGTCTTCGTGACGCTCCCTTTTTTCGTTTATCGGCCGTCATTTGCCGATAGCGCTACCATACAGATTTCCCGATATAATCAGACATAATTGGCGCGCTGTAAAAAATTTATAGTGGGTTAATTCGCCTGTGAAATGGAGCGCCAGAGAAATATAACTGAACAAAAATAGATATTTACCCTAATATTCGTTTCTCTGGATACGAATATTTATGACATATGTGTCATAATAAACACGCATATGGAATTGTTTTTCGCTCCCCTTTTTTCGTATGAAATATATCGTATAACATATTTGACAGACATTTGTCGGATGTGTGTCAGATCGTATTCAGGGGAGTTATTATGCAAATTCGTAAACACCGCCGCTCGGCTATGTTGGCCTTTACCGGCCTGATCAGCCTGGCCGTCGCTGTCCCGGCCCTGGCTCAGCAGGCCAAAGAGGACGAGACCAAGGTTAAGGATAAGAGCGAGATTGAGACGGTTGTGGTGACCGGCACGCGCATCAAGCGTCCAAATCTGACCAGCAACAGTCCGATTACGGTCATTGACTCTGAATATTTGCAAAATCGCGGTCTGGGGCGTATCGAAGACGCTATCAGCACCCTGCCTCAGGTCCATCCGATGATGGGTATGAAGACGTCCGGGGAAACGGTGGGGGCACACGAAATCAATATGCGCCGTCTGGGCGCCGGCCGCACCCTGACCCTGATCAACGGGGTGCGCACGATTAACGATGTGGGGACGATCCCCGGTTCACTTATTGAGCGCGTCGATATTCTGACCGGCGGGGCGTCGGCGGTTTACGGCTCTGACGCCATTGGCGGCGTCGTCAACTTCATCACCAAGACGCGCTTTAACGGTGTGACGGTCGATGCCGAAGTCTCCGCACAGCAGCACGAAAACGATAACCAGTTTATGCTGGATCTGTTGCAAAAGCGTGGATACGCCACCCCCAAGAAGAACTTCTTCGGGGGAGAGCAGTATTATTTCAACGTCACGGCTGGCACGGACTTTAATCAGGGCAAGGGCAATATCTCAGGGTTTTTGGGCTATAAGGAAACCACCCCGATCCAATGGTCCGAAATTGACCACGCTGCCTGCCGCCTGAACATGAACCAGCAGTCGGGTTACGGCAACTATACGCCGCCGACGCAGCTCAAGAACGATACGTTCGACTGTAATTTCACCGAATACCGTCCTTACGGCTGGTTCAGCGTCAACGGCTCGGAGTACCAGCTGGCCAAGGACGGCTCCAAAACCTGGGTGCCGTTCAACGAGAACGACCTTCAGCGGGCGCCCATTGAAGACTATATGCAGCGCTCCGATCAGGTGTATCGCGGCGGTCTGTTCTTCAATTACAAGTTTTCGGAACGCCTGAAACTCAACCTGAATGTTCTCTATACCGAGAATGAGACAAAAAGTCAGGCACGGCGCATCCCCGTGGACTATGTCGAGGTCGAGGTGCAATGCGCCAACTCGCTTCTGAGCGCGCAGCAAAGATCCCTGCTTTGCCCGACAACGGGTGGGGTCACCCCGACGACCGGGATGCTCTATACCGCCATCTGGCGGCCGCAGGCCGATCAGGATTTCTCTTTCGGTGCCAGGACGCTGAATGCGCAGTTGGGCATCAGCGGGCGTTTTTCCGACGAGTTGAACTATAATGTCAGCTATGCGCGCTATACCCGCGATGACGTTTACGAATCCAACCACATCTTCATCGGCAATTTCCAGAACCGCGTGGCCGAGGGGATCGAAGGGGTAGGGGCTTCGGGGACCTGTGCGCCCCCGAGCGGCAGCACCAATACCCAATGCGTCCCCGGCAATATCTATAGCTACGACGGCAAGGGGCTGGGCGACGCCGCTTACGCCTATTACGACGAAGCCGGTCAAACCAAGACCACGCGCGAGAACGAAATCTTCGTGGCGACCATTTCCGGCGAGCTGGGCAAGTTCGGGCTGAAAAGTCCGTGGGCCAATGACCCCGTGGCCTACGCCCTGTCGGGTGAATACCGCAAGGATACCGTGACCACGGGCGGCACCGGCGGCTATAGCTGGTTTGTGGCCTATACCGGCACGCAGGACGTCAAGGAGGCGGCGGTCGAAATCGACATCCCGCTGATTCAGGACAAGCCCTTTATCCGCGACCTGACCCTGAACGGGGGCTACCGCCTGTCCGACTATTCGACGCACGACCGCGTTGTCAAAACCTGGAAGGCGGAACTGAGCTGGCAACCCACGAACGATGTGCGCTTCCGCGCAAGCGTCAATGAGGCCTTCCGCGTGGCGGAAAAGGAACGGCTGGAAGGGATACACGAATATCCCGACTCGCGTTTCCTTGACTTTTGTGCCCCGCCGGCCGCCGGTTCGGTCTATACCCGCTATACCTACGAACAATGCTCGATCAATATGACTCAGGCGCAGTACAACGCTCTGACCAATGATCCGGGCTACCGCTGTGATACAGCGGGCTTCTGTAATACGGGTACGCTGGTCAATGGCGGGCGTCAGGACCTGAAGCCGGAAACGGCGCGCAGCTATACGGCGGGTGTGGTTTTCCGTCCCACCTTCTGGCGTGACTTCACGGCGACGGCGGACTGGTACAGCATCGACATCACCAATGCCTTTGAATGGGTGCGCGCCGATCAGATATTCACCCAGTGCTACGATAACAAGATCACCACCTACTGCGATCTCTACAAGCGTAACGCCACATCGGGACGCATCGAGACTGTGGATGCGCGTTGGGTCAATGCCGGTATGACCAAGACCAAGGGCGTGGACATCAGCGCCAACTATACCCTGCGTCTGCCGGAAGGCATCAATGGCGTGAAGGTCGGCAGCTTCAGCTTCGGCCTGAACGGGACGCGGACGCTGTCGAACCAACGCAAGTACATCGCCTCTGCGCCGACCATTTCCTGCGTTGGTTACTTCGGTTCGACCTGCGGTGATCCGTGGACCAAGTGGCGTCACACCGCCACCCTCAACTGGCTGACGCCGTGGGAAGATATTTCCGTGGGTCTGAACTGGCGCTATGTCGGCGAAACCAAGAACGATCGCCTGTCGCCGGACAAGGCGCTGGCGGCTAAGCCGAACCCCGGCAATACCAACCTCTTCCCGTTGGCCGAGAAGATGCCGGCCCGCAGCTATTTCGATCTGGCGGTGCGCGTGCCGGTGACCAGGAAGGTCGAAGTACGCTTCAATGTTCAGAACCTTCTGGACACCGAACCGCCGCTGCTCGGTGAACCGATTGGCAACACCTTCAACACCTACCCGTCCTTCTATGATGCGCTGGGTCGCACCCTGCGCGTGGGCATGACGGCGAAGTTCTAACCTTAAGAGGCGCGAGCGGCCAAAACACCGCTCGCGTTCGTTCACCAACAGTCTGCAAGCGGCCGGTAGTCTCTATCGGTCGCTTTTCTTCCGCTTAGCAGGTTACAACCGATGAAGCCGCTTGTGCTGGCCCTGTGCCTTCCTCTCATGTCCCTTTCCACCGCCACGCTGGCGCAAACGCCGGTAGCTGTCGCGCCGTCCGCCTTTGATGCGCTGGCGGCCAGGGCCGACCGGTATTTGCCGGGTAATATCAACAGCCTGATCACTGATCTTGATGTTCGGGCCCGGTTCACCTCCGATGGCAAGAGCGTCGTCTATCGTCTGGGCGCGAAAGGGCAGGGGCGGCTAATGCTGGCCGATCCCGTGACCGCAACAGGCCGCGAACTGGCGACAGAAGCCGCCCTGACGCCGTTACTGGTGGCACAAGGGGCCAAGATAGACGGCGTGGCGGACATGCGGCCCCTCGATTTCGACCCTGCGAAGGGGACGTTGCGCCTTTCCGCCGCCGGGCGTGAATGGACGCTGGACAAGGCGTCTGGCAAGGTGACGGCTGTCGATCCGGCACCGAAAGTCGCGGGTGTTGTCTCTCCGGACGGCAAGTCGCGCGTCATTGCCCGCAACTATAATCTGTGGTTGGTCGATACAGCCACAGGGCGCGAAACACCGCTGACCTCGGATGGGAATTACGACCGTCGCTACGGTCAGAACTACCCCATGCTGGGGGCCATGGCCGCCGCCAATTCCGAAACCCCGGAGATGAGCGTATCCGCTCAATGGACCGGCGATTCCAAACGTCTTCTGACCTACCGGCTGGATCGTAATGGCAGCTATATCTGGCACGCCGTGCAACAAAACCCGCCCGGCAGCCGGTTCCCGCGCGAATTCAGCTACGTCTATCCCACCGCCGGGGCCAAGGACATCCCGCAACTGCATCCGGTCGTCATAAATATCGAAGTGACGCGGGCACAAAAGCCGGCCCTCAGCCTGCCGGATGTACCGGCTCAGTCGCTGTTATGGCCCGGTGATCCGTTGCTCTATTGGGACGAAGCCGGTCACATCATCTATGAGTGGCAGGCGCGCGGCTATAGCGAAATCGCGCTCTACGAAGCCGATCCGGAAACCGGCAAGGCGCAGGTGCGGGTGCGCGAGGCGTTGAAACCCAATGTCGCCGTCACCTCCAGCGCGCTGAGAAACGCACCGGAATGGGGCGGCTATCTGGCTATTTCCGAACGCAGCGACTGGGCGCAGCTTTATCTGATCAAACGCGGCGAAGACCCGAACGGTGGCAAGGCCATTACCCGCGGCAACTGGGAAGTCCTGACGATCGAACACATCACGAAGGACGGCCCCGCCTTGATCACCGGCATTGGTCGCGAAGCGGGCGTAAACCCCTATTTCAAAAGCCTCTATCGCGTCACAATGGACGGCAGGATCAGCAACCTCACCCCTGAGCCGCTCGATCACGAGGTCAAGGTCTCCGACGACGGTCAATGGTTCATAGACCGCATGTCCTCACCGACGGTCCCGACACGCACCCTGCTGCGCCGCACCTCAGACGGGCAGATCGTACTGGAACTGGGCAAGGCTGATCCGTCGGCCCTGCTGGCCACGGGGTTCACGCCGCCGGAACCGTTCGAGACTTTGGCGGATGACGGCAAGACGAAGCTGTACGGCATGATCCACCGCCCGGCCTATTTCGATCCGTCAAAGACCTATCCGGTCATCGAGAACGTCTATACCGGGCCAACCACGCACCGGTTCGGTGAGTCCTATGAGGACAATATGATCGCCGGGACCAATGCGCTGGCGCAGTTCGGGGCCATTGTGGTGACGATCGACGGGCGCGGCACGTCCCAGCGCGGCAAGGCCTTCCGCTCATCGGCCTGGCAGAATCTGGGTGAGGTCGGACTGGACGACCATATCTGGGTGCTGAAGGCCATGAAGGCGAAATATGCCTATTTCGACCTTGACCGGGTAGGGGTCTATGGCGGTTCGGCCGGGGGCTATGACACCGCGCGCTTCATCCTGCGCCGTCCGGAATTTTACAAGGTCGGCGTGGCCTCTTCGGGCAATCACGATCTGAGGCTGGACAAGGCGTGGTGGCCGGAGGTCAATATGGGCAATGCCGACAACGCCACGTGGGAACGTAACTCCAACATGTCGGTGGCTGCCAACCTCAAGGGTAAGCTGATGCTGATCCACGGCGATATCGACGACAACGTGCCCGTGGTCGCGTCGCTACGCCTGTCGGACGCCCTGATCAAGGCGGGTAAGCCGCATGAGCTGGTCATTCTGCCCAACACCAACCACGCGGTCATGCAGCCCTATTACTGGCGCAAGCTGAGCGGCTATTTCTACGAAAACCTGATCTCCAAGGCGGAATAATTGTACAATAACTCCGACAATTATTTTGGACAATCGTATATTTTATATTTGACCGTGCGCGCAAAGCGAGGTTAGATTTTGGCGGGTAGACGGCTCTCAATTCCGGTGATGAGCGGTCTGCCTGTCTGGCTGAGGTCTCTGATGGCAGTATTGACTTCCTCCGGGTTGTCAGGGCTCTCCAGACCCTGGATGTCCACCGGCTCCCGTCCCTGGCGAGGCGGTGGACACCCCTTTTCACGGGCAGTGACGGCCAGCCGCTTATCATGTGTCGCGTCCTGCAACGAAAAATAACCCTGAGTATTTTTCGCAAGTAAAACCCCTTTCACCCGACGGAGTGAACCATGACGCCATCCGCCGTTTCGACCCTCACCCGCCGCGCCAGCCTGACGGCCATGGCCGCGGCACTGGCCGCGCCCACTCTGGCGCAGGCCGCTGAAACGGGTGGCTTTGCGTGGAACAGCGCCGAGGCGCAGACCACGGTCCACGAAACGCCGGATTTTCATATCGAGCTTCAGGAAACCTCTCAGACCCTCGTCTCGCTGGCCCCCAAGGGTGTAGGGGGTGGCTTCGACTTCGCCCCGCGGCACCGTTTCACCCAGCGTCTGGGCGATGGGTGCTACCGTCTGGGGGATATCGACCTGCGCGTGCGCGTCGAAGATGACGAGACGTGGCGCGACCATTCGACGGCCTATCGCCGCGTGAAGGTCAGGGCCCTGCCAAAACCGAATGGTGCTTTGGCCTCAGCGGACATTACCGCCAGCCTCGGTGCGGATATGCCGCTGAAGGTGGTGCGGACGTGGAGCGTGTCTGGGGGCAAGCTGGTCCTGAGCTTTACCCTGACGAACCCCACCCAAAAGACGATTGAGGTCGGCGGGCTGGGCATGGCCATGGTCTTTGACAATATCATCAGCGGGCGTCACCTCGATGAGGCCCACGATGTCGCCTCCTTCTATGATCCATATGTCGGCCTGAATGCCGGCTATCTTCAGGTCAACCGTCTTAACGGGCAGGGGCCGTCCCTGCTGGTTCTGCCCGCCAGCGATACGGCGAAGTTCGAGCTGTACAAGCCGATCCTCAACACGCGCGACGCCGACAAAAAGCCGGCCATTTACAGCGATATCGAACCGCGCAACATGACGTTCGAAGGCTTCTACAGCTGGATGACGCACGCCAAGGGCTTTGCCGACAGCGAATGGAAGGGCGTCGAACAGTGGAACACGCCCACGTCTCTGATGTTGAGGCCGGGGCAATCGACCCGTGTGGCGCTGAAATTCGTGCTGTCGCCCTCGATCCGAGAGATCGAGCCGACCCTGATCAAACAGGGTCGTCCGGTCGCCGTCGGTATTCCCGGCTATGTCGTCCCGACCGACCTGCCCGCCGACCTCTTTGTCCATGCCCCCAAGCCGGTCAAAGCCTTCGCCGTGCATCCGCAAGGCGCGCTGGAGGTCACGCCTGCGGGCGATATCAGAGGCGGCTGGCTGAAATTCAGCGTGGCGGGCAAGACGCTGGGCCGCGCGCGCCTGACCCTGACCTATGCCGGCGGCACACAGCAGACCGTCCATTACAAGGTGACCAAGCCGCAAGCCGAGGCCGTGGCCGATATGGGGCACTTTCTGACCACCAAGCAGTGGTACGAAAACCCGGATGATCCGTTCAAGCGTTCGCCGTCGATCCTGATTTACGACCGCGAAAAACAGGCGCTGGTGCTTCAGGACAATCGCGTTTGGGTGTCGGGCCTGTCGGACGAAGGCGGGGCCGGGGCGTGGCTGGCGGCCATCATGAAGCAGCTCGACAATCCGAAGCCCGAAGAGGTGCAAAAGTTCGAGCGCTTCGCCAACACCACCCTGTGGGGGCAAATCCAGACGCCGGACGGGCCCGATAAGTACGGCGTGCGCAAATCGCTGATGTTCTATGACCCCGAAGGGATGCCCAAGGGCACCTATGATGCGTCTCTGAACTGGAAGGTTTGGTCGGCCTGGGACCGTAAGCACGCTGCCGATCTGGGGCGGTCCTACAACTATCCGCATCCGGCCGCCGCGTGGTGGACGCTGTATCGCCTCGGCCGCTACCACACGGGCATGACGGCGGGCGAAACCTGGCAGACCTATCTGACGCGGGCAGCCGAAACCATCAAGGCCATGATGAGCAAAGCCCCCTACTATACGCAGTTCGGGCAGATGGAAGGCGATGTCTTCCTCTACATCCTGCTCGATCTGAAACGGGAAGGCTGGACCGAACTGGCCGCAGAGGTCGAGGCGTTGATGAAAGGCCGCGTCGAAATCTGGAAGACGCTGAAATATCCGTTCGGCTCGGAAATGCCGTGGGATTCCACCGGTCAGGCCGAAGTTTATATGTGGATGCGCTACTTCGGCCATCAGGATAAGGCCGATGTCACGCGCGAAGTCATCATGGCCTATGACCCGGCCATCCCGCACTGGGGCTATAACGGCTCGGCGCGACGCTTCTGGGACTTCCTCTATGCCGGCAAGCTGTCGCGGATTGAGCGTCAGTTGCACCATTACGGCTCGTCGCTCAATGCCGTACCGCTGTTCGACGCCTACCGCGAAACGCCGGATGACCTCTATATGCTGCGCGTCGCCTATGGCGGACTGATGGGCTCGCTGACCAATATCGACGCAGAGGGTTTTGCCTCGGCGGCCTTCCATTCCTTCCCGGACGCCATGAAGTGGGACGCCATCAATGGCGACTATGGTATGAGCTTCTTCGGTCACGCCGTGACCTCGGCCTCGTATCTGGTCAAACACCCGGTGTTCGGCTGGACCGGCTTTGGCGGCGTAGTCAAAACGTCCGATGGCGTGATCCGCCTTGCGCCGAAGGACAGCGCCCGCCGTCGCGTCTTTATCGCCCCGGCGGGTCTGTGGATCACGCTGGATGCGGGTAAGATCGCGGAGGTCGCCTATGACAGCGTCAGCGGCAAGGTGCACCTGACTTTGGGCGCTGCCGACGCCCAGACGCCCGTCGCCTACGTGAATTTTGAAACCACGGTGAAGGGGGCCAGGCCCTATAGCCTCAAGGCCGATAAGGCTCTGGGCGCCTATGCGGTGCCGCTGAAAGCCGAACCCGTCACTATAGACCTGATCCGCGCCTGACACAGGGAAACGCCAGATGATCCGCACGACCTTTCAAACCGATCGCCGCGCCTTGCTCTGCGGGGCCGGGGCCCTGACGCTTCTGACCGCCATCGGCGGCCCGGCCGTAGCCTCAGCCCCCATCGTCGCTACGCCCATCCCGCTGACTCAGGTGCGCCTGCTGCCATCGCCCTTCCTTGACGCTGTAGAGGCCAACCGACGCTACCTGCTGTTCCTGTCGCCCGACCGCTTCCTGCACAATTATCACAAGTTCGCCGGTCTGCCGGTGAAGGGTGAGATTTACGGCGGCTGGGAATCCGACACCATCGCCGGCGAAGGGCTGGGGCACTATCTGTCGGCCCTGTCGCTGATGCACGCCCAGACGGGTGATGCCGAATGTGTGACCCGCATCCACTACATTATTTCCGAACTCGAAAAGGTGCAGGCGGCGCAGGGCGACGGCTATGCGGCGGGCTTTATGCGCAAGCGTAAGGACGGCTCTATCGTCGATGGCAAGGAAATCTTCCCCGAAATCATGGCGGGCGATATCCGCTCGGCGGGCTTCGATCTCAATGGCTGCTGGGTGCCCTTCTATAACTGGCACAAGCTGTTTGCCGGGCTTCTGGACGCGCAGGCCTATTGCGGTATCGACCGCGGCATCCCGGTGGCCGAAAAGCTGGGCGGCTATATCGAAAAGGTCTTTGCGGCGCTGGACGACGCCCAGACGCAGAAGGTGCTCGATTGCGAACACGGCGGCATCAATGAGAGCTTCGCCGAACTCTATAGCCGCACGAACAATCCGCGCTGGCTGAAACTGTCGGAGCGGCTCTATCATCACCGGATGCTCGACCCGCTGGCGGCCCGTGAAGACAAGCTGGCCAACAACCACGCCAATACGCAGGTGCCAAAGCTGATCGGTCTGGCGCGCCTTTATGAGCTGACGCAGAAGCCGCAGTATCAGACCGCTTCCAGCTTCTTCTGGGAGCGCGTCGTCAACCACCACAGCTTCGTCATTGGCGGCAATGCCGACCGGGAATATTTCTTCGAGCCGGACACCATCTCGGCCCATATCACCGAGCAGACCTGCGAAAGCTGCAACACCTACAATATGCTCAAGCTGACGCGCCACCTGTATAGCTGGTCGCCGAAGGCGGCGTGGTTCGACTATTACGAGCGTGCGCACCTCAATCACATGCTGGCGCATCAGAACCCGAAAACCGGCATGTTCACCTATATGATGCCGCTGATGTCGGGCATGGCGCGCGGTTTCTCGGATGAGGAAAACTCCTTCTGGTGCTGTGTCCTGTCGGGGATTGAAACCCATTCCAAGCATGGGGATTCGATCTACTGGCAGCAGGACAAGACGCTGTTCATCAACCTGTTTATCCCGTCAAAGGTCAACTGGGCGGAGCAAAAAGCGGCGTTCGAACTGACCACCAAATACCCCTATGAGGGGCAGGTGGCGCTGAAACTGAGCCAGCTTTCGGGCACGAAGACCTTCACCGTGGCCGTGCGTATCCCGGGCTGGGCCAAATCCTCAACCTTACGCGTCAATGGCAAGCCGGCCCTGGCCAGGATGAACGACGGCTATGCCCTGATCACCCGCAAATGGCGCGCGGGCGACGTGGTGACGCTCGACCTGCCGCTGGACCTGCGTTTTGAGACCGCAGCGGGTGATGACAAGGTCGTGGCCCTGCTGCGCGGCCCGATGGTGCTCGCTGCCGATCTGGGGCCAGCGGATCAGCCGTGGGAAGGCGATGCGCCGGCACTGGTCGGTTCCGACCTGATCGGCAGCTTCCAACCCGTCTCGGCGACCGAAGCGGTATATGTATCCAAAGGCTCAGGACGTCCGGGGGATATGACTTTCCGTCCTTTCTATGCGCAGTACGAACGCCGCACAGCGGTCTATTTCAACCGCTACAGCGACGCGGAATGGGCGCAGGCTCAGGTCGCCTATCGCGCCGAACAGGCCCGTTTGAAAGACATCGCCAACCGTTCGGTCGATGTCATGCATCTGGGCGAAATGCAGCCCGAGCGCGACCACAACCTGCAAACCGGCGGCAACTCCTACCCCGTGGTCTATCGCGCCCGCAATGGCCGCGACGCCCGCACCGGGGGCTTCTTCAGCTTTGAGATGAAGACGACCAAGGACGGCAAAAACGATTCTGGCCCGCTGGCGCTTCAGGCGACCTATTGGGGCTCGGAATTCAACCGCAGCTTCACCATCGAGATCGACGGCACGGTCATCGCGCATGAGCGCCTGTCGGGTCGTCAACCGGGCGCGTGGATCGACGTCGATTACCCCATCCCCTATGAGCTGACGCGCGGCAAACAAAAGGTCACGGTCAAGTTCAATCCACAGGAAGGGAAATCCGCCGGTCCGGTCTTTGGGGTGCGCCTGTTTACGACGGCTCCCGTAGCCAAACCGGCCTGAGGCATCCGGATGCGCCCCCTGTCCCTGATCAGCCTGCTGCCGTGGCTGGCCGCCTGTGCGGCGCAGGCCGAGCCCGTCGTCTATGCGCCCAATCCGGCGCTAGAGGCACGCGCGGTCAGTGCCCGCTCAAACCCCATCCTCAAAGACGGGGCTGACTATACGACCGATCCCGCGCCGCTGGTGGCCGGGGGCAGGATGTATATAATTACCGGACGAGATACGGCGGAACCGGGCGTCAATGACTTCATCATGCCCGAATGGCAGATGCTGGTCAGCGATGATCCGCAATCGGGACATTGGACGCATTATCCGCACTTTCTGAAACCGGATGCGGTGTTCAAATGGGCGACGCCAGGCCGCGCCTATGCCCCTCAGATCGTGCAGGGGCCGGATAAGCGCTTCTATCTCTACGCCCCGGTGATGCAGAAGGACTCTACGAACAAGGACGGCTTCGCCATTGGCGTTGCCGTTTCGGATACACCTACCGGGCCGTGGGTCGATGCCCACCCGTCGGGACCGGTCGTGTCGCAATCGTGGCCTGTGCCCAACACCATTCAAAATATCGACCCGACCGTGCTGGTCGATGAGGATGACCGCGTCTATCTCTACTGGGGGACGTTTGGCCGCCTGAAAGGAGTCGAGCTGGAACCCGATATGTTGACGTTCAAAGGCACGCCCATTGATGTCACCAGCCTGACCGGCTTCTTTGAGGCCGCGTGGATTTTCAAACGCAAGGGCACCTACTACATGGCCTATGCCGGGAACAGGGCAGGGCCCAATTCCGAGTGCACCGTGGCCGTCTATTACGCCTGCATCGCCTATGGCACAGCGCCTTCGCCGCTGGGACCCTGGACCTATCGCGGCGTCCTGCTCGATCCAGTGTCCTCGACCACCTCGCATTCAGGCCTTATCGCCTTTAAGGACAAGTGGTACATCGCCTATCATACGGCGGATGCCAAAGGCGGTGGGCATTTCCGTCGCTCGGTGGCGCTGGATGAGGTGCGATGGGACGACAGCGTGTCACCACCGCGTCCCCAAAAGGTCGTCCCGACGGGCGGCGCGCCCTTTGACGCCACGCCCATTCGCAATATTGCCTCGCACGCCCGCATCACCGCCTCCAATGCCCCGGTGCCGGTGCAGTACTGGCTGCGCGCCCTCAATGACGGCAAGGTGCACATAGCCCCCCTGCCGCCCGACATGTGGGCCACCTGGTCGCCGAACAATCCGAAGCAGCAATGGGTGCTGTATCAGTGGGATCAGCCGGTGACGCTGAATGGGGCCAGCCTCTACTTCTGGGGCGATCAGCCGGCAGGGTCCGGTGTCGGCGTCGCACCGCCAAAGGACTGGCATCTGGAATATCGTGACGGAGAAACGTGGAAACCCGTCAAAGCCACGACGGCCTACAGAAGTCGTCTCAACGCCTATAATCCTGTCTCGTTTGCGCCGGTAACCACCCGTTGTCTGCGCGCCGTGTTCGACGCTTCGACCGATGGCAAGACCTATGCCGCCGTGGCGGCGCAGGAGTGGCAGGCCCTGGCCGTGACCCCGCAGGCTCCGCTCAAGGCCTCGGTCAAAGGTTCGGCGTCCCCCGATTGCGCCGAGCGATAGGCAAGCACGCGAATTCCTGCTAAGGAGAGCGCATGTGGAAGCGACTGAGCCGTATTGCCGGATTGCTGGCCTTCGTCCTGGTGACGATGGCGGGCCCGGTCATGGCGCAAGCGCAAAACGCCAGCGTTGCCGAGCCCATGCCCTGTCACGAGATGAAGATGGGTGAACAGGCAGCGCCGCACGACAAACACCCTGTCGAAACGTCGCACCACGATTGCGGCAGCGCCTGTCAGTGTCCGGTCAGCCACTGTGCCGCCGGAGCGCTGAGTCTGCCGCCGGTGGCGTCACTGGGGGTCTATGAAGGCCGCATACGTACCGGCTTTGGCAGCGATCAACGGTTGCGCTTTGCCCTCAGCGACGACCTGATGCGCCCGCCGCGCGCCTGAAAACCGGACTCGTATGTCGCCCACAGCGGGCGCGGATCCTCACGTTTTTCAGGAAAACACTCATGAAATCCATGCTTTTGGCGGGTTTCTTCAGCCTGTGCGCCTCTATGGTCCTGGCCGAAACCCGCACCTATGACCTGACTATATCGCAGGTCCAGTCCACCATTGGCGGCAAACCCGTTCCCAAGATCGCCGTCAACGGCACCATTCCCGGCCCCGTCCTGCGTTTCACCGAAGGCGATGAGGCGGTGATCCATGTCACCAACCGCTTGAAAACACCGACCTCGGTCCACTGGCACGGTCTGCTGCTGCCGGGCGTGATGGACGGCGCGCCGGGCTTCAACGGCTTCAAGGGCATAGCCCCCGGTGAGACCTTCACCTATCGTTTCCCGATCCGTCAGTCGGGCACCTACTGGTACCACTCGCATTCGCTGGGGCAGGAGGCGGACGGCCTCTATGCGGGTATTGTCATCGCCCCCAAAACACCGGACCCCATTCAGGCCGACCGCGACTATGTGGTGCTGCTGTCCGACTATCATCAGGACAGCGCCGCACGCATTCAGGCCAATCTGAAAGCGTCATCCGACTATTATCAGTACAAACGCCGCACGGTGGGTGACCTGCTTAAGGACGCGCATGAAAAGGGGCTTGGTAAGGCTCTGAAATCAGCCGGTGAGTGGGGGAAGATGCGTATGCTCCCCACCGACCTGTCTGACGTCACCGGCTACCGTTTTCTGGTCAACGGCCTGACCAATGCCCAGAACTGGACGGGCCTGTTCCGGCCGGGTGAGCGGGTGCGCCTGCGCTTTATCAATGCCTCGGCCATGACGATGTACGATGTGCGGATTCCGGGCCTGAAAATGACGGTCGTGGCCGCCGATGGCCGTCCGGTGGAGCCGGTTGAGGTCGATGAGTTCCGCTTCGGCAATGCCGAAACCTATGATGTCATCGTCACGCCGCGCGAAGACCGTGCCTATACGATTGCGGCTGAGTCACTAGACAGAGAGGGCTTTGCGTTGGGGACGCTGGCCCCGCGTGAAGGGATGACAGGGGACATCCTGACGCATCGCCCGCGTGCCGTGCTCAGGATGGGGGACATGAATATGGATATCATGATGCGCGACGATCCCAATATGGATATGAGCCAGATGGACCACGACAGCGGATGGGCCGACAGCGGCGCGCCCAAAGGGGCCGTGGTGCTCGACTATGCTCAGTTGAAAAGCCTGACGCCTCAGAGTGATACGCGCGCCCCCACGCGCTTTATCAAGGTGGTGCTGGGCGGCAATATGGAGCGCTATATCTGGACGATAAACGGCAAAACCTTCTCCCCCGAAAACGGCATTGAGTTAGGCTATAATGAGCGGGTGCGGCTGATCTACGTCAATGAAACCATGATGGCGCATCCCCTGCATCTGCACGGCATGTTTGTGCAGCTTGAAAACGGACAGGATGCGGATCGCCTGCCGGACAAGCATACGGTGATTGTGCCGCCGGGTCAGACCGTGTCGGTGTTGCTCTCGGCCACCGAGCCCGGTGACTGGCCCTATCACTGCCACCTGATGTTCCATATGCAGTCGGGTATGATGACGACCTTACGCGTCGCTGCACCGGAAGCGGGTTTTGTGCCCCCGGCAGCGCAACCCGCTCCGGACTACACGTCACACGGGGAGGGCCATCATGCACATCATTAAAAAAGTGGTTTGCTTTCTGCTGCTCCCCTCAGCGGCTGTGGCCCAACACGACCATTCGGCCACCTATCACGCCGTATGGCTGGAAACCGCCTACAGCCGGCACGATGGGCAGGACACGGCGCATTGGGACGCCGACGGCTGGGTCGGTGGCGATACGCACAAACTGTGGCTCAAAAGCGAAGGCGAGGTGCGCGACGGCGATAGCGAAGGCGAAGTCTGGGCGCTCTACAGCCGCAATGTCTCGATCTTCTGGGACGCGCAGGTCGGCGTGCGTCACGATTTCGGGGCAGGGGATCGCACCTGGCTGGCGGTGGGCGCCAATGGTCTGGCGCCCTATTTCTTCGAGACCGAGGCGCATCTGCTGCTGGGGGAGGACGGGACCGTCGGCGCGCGGTTGCGGCAGGAAAACGACCTGCTGCTGACCAACCGCCTGATCCTGTCGCCCTCGCTTGAAATCAATGCGGTCAGTCAGGCCGATTCGCAGCACGGCACCGGCTCTGGCCTGACCGATGCAACCGCGGCTCTGCAACTGCGCTATGAGGTCAACCGTCGCTTTGCGCCCTACGTGCAACTTGATCATCAGCGCAAGCTGGGGGACACGGCCAAACGCGCGCGGTCGGCGGGAAAAGAAGATGAAGAGAACCGCGTAAGCATTGGTGTACGCTGGCTATTTTAGAGCGGAATGATTTCTGATGGAATCATTCCGCTCAAGCCGCCATTGAGGCGGCGGCCAAGGTGGCAGAGCCCGCACCCGGCGAGGGGCTAAACAAAAATCTAGATCATTATGTTTCTACCAGAAATCATAATGATCTAGAAGAAAAGGCTCCGGATCGCTCCGGACGCCGCAATTTCACAGGGTTTACAGGACTAGAGCTTGTATTCCAGACCGACCCACACCTTGCGGCGTGAGGCGGGCATGGACGAATCCGCGCGGTCGAAATCGGCGTATTTGACGCTGACCGTCAGGTTCTTGGTCAGAGCCGCTGAGGCCAGCGCGTCCCATTCCTTACCCACAGCCCGGCTGTTACGATCCGTTTTGAAGTCGTGATAGCTGACGGTTAGGGTCGGCTTTTTCAGCGGCCCGATCTGCGTCGGATGCGCGTAGGTCGTCGTGAAATTCAGATCGTTCAGACCATCCGGCAGGACCTTGTTGCCATTGGTCGAAAAGGCATCGGCCCAGCCGCGGATATTGTGCGCGCTACCGATGGGGGTGATGAAGCCGCGCACCCCATTGCCTTCATTCTTCTCGTAGGCCGCGACGACCTTCCAGCGTCCATGATTGACGCCCACCTCGCCATTCACGGCCTTGAGGCTGAAATCGCTGGGATTATTGCCGTGATCGACCTGCTTGGCGATGACACCGGCATAGGTCAGTTTCGTCGTCTTGCTGAGCGGCTTTTCACCGCTGAAACGCAAGCCCGTGGTCAGGGTCGAGTTATAGGCCGAATTCTTGAAATCGAGCGCATAGACAAAGCCTTGAACCTTCAGGGCCGGAGTGGCCGCATAGCCGACATTGAGGAGGTGGCTGTCGGAATCCCAGTCGGCATATTCACCGGCCGTGCGGTTGATCTTGGTCAGATAGGCGTAGGTCGTGGACCACTTGCCTTTTTTGACGTCGAGGCGCACGGCATCAAAGGTCATTTCGTCCTGACGCCAGCCGGAATTGCCGACGAAACGGTTGTCGTCGATCAGGATGCGTTGACGCCCGGCCGTCACCGTCGTTGCGGCATTGGGCGTCCAGGTCAGTTGCAGGCGGTTCAGTTCGGTGACTTCGGGGTCGTTGACGGCGGCATAGGCCGTCTTGCCATTATAACCCGAATTATAGTCGTCCTTCAGAGCGCGGACATCCTCAAATTCGACAAGGATCTTGACCTTGCCGAACTGACCGCTCTCGAAGCCGACGCGGTTGCGCCACGTCAGGGCATCAGCGTCCTTCAGGCCCGCCTGCGAAACGCTTTCGCTGCGCAGACGCGATTCGAGGATGGGCTTGGACTTGGTGAGGGCTTCGGAAAAGCTGTCGGCGCGGGCACCGCCGGCGATACCGGCCAGGGCGAGGGTGCCAAGCGAAACGCGAACAATCATAGACGTACTCCAACTGGCGTGCGCCTTCCGAAACGTATGAACGCGGTCCGGACACAGATGTGCGCACTTTCGATGAAAGTAAGCCTCTCATAAAAATCGTAATTTTTTGCAAACGTCGTTACGGGAGCGTTCGCGTCGATTCCCGCACGATCAGCGTGGTGTCAAAAACGACCCGCGCAGGGGTGCCGGTGTCGCGTTGTAACAGGCGGTCAACGGCCTCATTAGCCATGTCTTCGATGGGCATTTCGACCGTCGTCAGAGCCGGAGCCGAAGTGCCCACCCACGGGGCGTCGCCAAAGCCGATGATCGACAGGTCTTCGGGCACCCTGATGCCGCTGCGCGCGGCGCGCCGGACGATGGCCAGTGCAATCTGGTCTGTGCCGGCGAAAATGGCGGTCACCTCGCGCCGGTCAATGGCCGTCCCCACAGCGGGTTCCAGATCGTCTGAGAAGGTGGTTTCGACGTGAAACACACAGTCGGCGTCAGGGCGTAAGCCCGCGCGGAAGCCTTCGCAGCGTTCAGCCATACTGTTGAGGCTCATCGGGCCGGACACGATACCGACCTTGCGGTGACCGCCCGCCATCAGGTGCGCCGCCGCCTGCTGCCCGCCGCCAAAATAGTCAGCCAGAACGAGTGACAGGCCTGCCGCCTTACGATCCATCACGACCGTCGGCAATTCCGGCGTCAGGGTCTGGGCGTCGAGATCGCGCACAGGGAACCACACCAGCCCATCGGCCCCACGCTCGATCAGGCTGGCTATGGCCTGTTGCTCAAGGCCGATATTGCCTTCGGTATCCGCAATGATGACGTAGTGGCCGCTGGCGCGCGCCCGTCGCATGACGGCTTGCGCCAGGGCGGTGAAGAAGGGATTGGCAAAGTCGGGCAGGATCAGGCCCAACGTCCCGGTGCGGCCGGTACGCACCGCCCGCGCCGACAGGTTCTGGCGATAACCGAGATCGGCAGCGACCCTGAGGATATGGGCGCGCACCTCACTGCCCAGCGAGCCCGTGCCGTTGATGGCATAGGAAGCACTGGCCAGAGACACGTCGGCGGCCCTGGCCACGTCTTTTAGTGTGATGCGTTTCGCGGTGCGCCCCTCATCCGCCATGCTCAGACTGCGTCCTTACCGGAGGCGAAGATGCAGGCCAGCGTGATCAGCGCTGCCAGCAGCAGATAATAGCCGACATAGCTCAGCCCGTAATTGGCCTGAAGCCAGGTGGCGGCATAGGGGGCCAGAGACGCCCCGACAATGCCCGCGAAATTGAAGGTGAGGGAGGCCCCTGTATAGCGCACATTGGCCGGGAAGGGGGCCGCCAGCGCCGTGCCGATCAGGGCATAGGTCATGCCCATCAGGGCCATGGCGGCGACCGAAAAGACGAAGATGCCGTCCTCATTACCCATCAAGGGGGCCAGGGCGAACGAGAAGGCCGCAATCAGCGCCGTGGTCAGGATCAGGATTTCACGGCGGCCAAAGCGCTCCGCCAGCTTGGCCGACAAGGGGATAAACAGACCAAAGGCAATCGAGCCCAGAATCTGCACTTCGAGCGCCTCGACAAACGGGATCTTCAGCACCTTTACATTATAGGAGAGGAGCCACGCGCTGCCGATATAGAAGAGCACAAAGGTGACCAGCGCGACAAAGGTGCCGAGGAACAGCGAGCGCTTATGCCGGCCGAAGATTTCCACCAGCGGCACCTTGACCCGCTCTTCCTTGTCGATGGCCGCCTGAAACTCCGGCGTCTCGGTGATCGACAAACGCACCCACAAACCGACTGCGATCAGGGCCAGCGAGGCGATAAACGGCACGCGCCAGCCCCAGCTCAGCAGGTCTTCCTGCGAGATGAAGTGCAGCAGCACCCAGAAGGCCCCGGACGACAGCAGCAGACCAATGGGCGCCCCCAGTTGCGGGAACATGCCGTACCACGACCGCTTGCCTTCCGGTGCATTTTCGGTGGCCAACAGTACCGCGCCCCCCCATTCGCCGCCCAGACCAAAGCCCTGACCGAAACGACATAGCGACAAAAGGAGCGGGGCCACCACGCCGATCTGCGCATAGCTGGGCAGGCAGCCGATCAGGACCGTGGAAATGCCCATGGTCAGAAGCGCCGCCACCAGCGTGGCCTTGCGCCCGATGCGGTCGCCGAAGTGACCGAACACCATGGCCCCGACGGGACGCGCGAAAAAGGCGATGGAGAAGGTGGCGAAGGATTGCAGCAGGGCGGAGGTCGGGTCGCTGGTCGGAAAGAACAGGGACGGAAACACCAGCACGGCCGCCGTGGCATAGACGTAGAAGTCGAAAAATTCGATGGTTGTGCCGATCAGGCTGGCCAGAAGGACCTGTGCCGGTGAATTGACGGGTTTGTGGCCGGTGATAGCCGCCGAAGAGGCATTGGACATGAACGGAATCCCGAAATCCCTGTGATGTGTCTTATATGTCCCGCGTAACGCATTTTCCGTCGCAGCGGAAGCCTGACATCGGCAAGACGCAGTATGGCGCGTTTATTTCCCGGCCTTTACAGTCGTGGCGGTAAACAGAAGGAGCCTTTTCATGACGCAGATGTGGAAGCCGGGCCTCAGCCTGATCGCGGTCTCAGCACTGCTGGCGGCCTGTTCCGCCGAAACCTCTCAGCCGGACACCGTGGATGAACAGACCCAGAGCGCCGTGGCCGAATCCGCTGCGCCGGTTATACCGCAAAGCGCTTCGGCGGCGGCTTCGACCGCCGCGCAGCCGGCCTATGCCGGGCGCTGGATGGGCGTAGAGGGCACCTTTATGACCATCACGCCTCAGACGGGCAATGCCTATCAGGTGGTGATCACCGATCTGGACGGGCCAAAAACCTATGCGGGGACGCTGCAAGCCGACGGTCTGCATATCGAGCGCAATGGCACGCCGCGGGTGATCGTGCCCGGAGACGGCGAGGCGACGGGCATGAAATGGCTGGCGGAAAAATCCGACTGTCTGGTCGTTGCCGCCAACGAAGGCTATTGCCGCGATTAAAAAAAAACGGCTCCGTTTCCGGGGCCGGCTTCTTTTTATGGCTGTGCGGTCTCTTACGAGGCCATCAGCTTGATAGCCGTATTGATCAACTCGACCGGGCGGAACGGTTTCTGGATTTCAGCGTCGGCCCCCGCGGCCATGGCCGCCGAAGTGGCGCGATCCGACGTCACGCGCGCATCCAGCCCGGCGGACATGGCCAGAATCCGCACATTGGGCCAGGTCGATTTGATCACGCGGATGCCCTGAAGCCCGCCCATACCCGGCATGAAGATATCCGAAACGATCAGATCGACGTGGGCGATGTCTTCATTGTCCAGCGCCTCTTCCATGCTGTGGGCGATCGACACGCGGTAGCCGTTGTCAGACAGGGTTTGCGCGGTCAGCGTGGCCACCGTATGGCTGTCGTCGATGACCAGAGCGTGCTTGCGCTTGCGACCTTCGGAGGCGTCGGCCTGCGCCGACTCGACGATGGCGCGCATCTGCTGCCGAGAAAAGGGCTTACGCAGAACGTAATCGACATTGGTGCTGCGCGCCAGTTTCAGCGTACTGTCCACCGATGCGTCGCGCGATCCGGCGGTCATGATGGCAATGGTGGCGTCCAGCGCACGGTCGCGGATTTGCGTGATGTGGTCGAGGCTGTTGTCTTCACCCAGAAAGACATCCACAAAGATCAGGTTGGGCCGCTGTTGCAGCAGCACGTCGTGACATTCGGCCAGGGAGCGCGCGACCACATAGTCCCAGTCTTCGTCCTTGAGCATCCGCCCGACGATATTTGCCTGGGTCATGCTGTCTTCGATAACCAGCGCCAGTCCTTCAGCCATGCTTGCCTCGTTTTGTATGCGCCGCTTACGGCGATAAGGGAATGGCCTACCGAATA
The DNA here is from genome assembly GCF_037101385.1 of Asticcacaulis sp. DW145. Lineage (NCBI taxonomy): Bacteria > Pseudomonadati > Pseudomonadota > Alphaproteobacteria > Caulobacterales > Caulobacteraceae > Asticcacaulis > Asticcacaulis sp. DW145. The sequence continues at coordinate 1,304,834 of NZ_AP029024.1, forward strand.
CACTGTTATTCTTAATAATTACCCCTGTGCGTAAACGGGACGCAAAAAAGAAGCCGCGCGAAACCGCGCGGCTGCAAAGTCAAAACAGGGAGGAAATGCCCGGAAGGGCAACGGTGCAGCGCACCGATACGAATGTCATACAATTGATCAATCGGATATTCAATAGTAAAATATTTTTTCACTGGGAAATGATCGTGCTATTTCCGCAGGGGCGTTAATGGGAAGTTAAATCTCTGAGATCAATCTGTGGTGGAGCCTCAGGCTCCCGTCAGACAGAAGACTGACGGTCATAGGGTAGGGGACACGCGAAGGGTGAACTCGATCAACACCAATGTCGGGGCCATGCAGGCCTTGCAGAGTCTGAACGCGATCTCCGCAGAGCTGATCGCGACCCAGAATCGTGTCTCGACGGGGTTGCGGGTCGCCAGCGCCAAGGATGACGGCGCCACCTGGGCCATCGCTCAGGGGCAGCGGTCGCAGTTACGATCTCTGGATGTTGTCAAGGACTCCCTGTCGCGCAATGCCTCGGTGATCGACGTGGCCCTGACGGCCGGTGAGTCGATCTCGGACCTGTTGTCGGAGTTGAAGGAAAAGGCGCTGGCGGCGTCGGATACGTCGCTCAATACCACGGCACGCAGGGCGCTCAATGACGACTTTGTCGCCATTCGCAACCAGATTACCACGTCACTGCGCAACGCCAGTTTTAACGGCATCAATCTGCTGGATGGCACGCGGACCTCGATTGCCGCTCTGGCCAATGCCGATGGCCGCGACCCGTTCACCATCATGGCGCAAAACCTGTCGCTGGGCGGCAGCATCATTACGCTGAGCGCCGCCGCCGGGTTTGCCAGCGCCGGTTCGGCCCAGAGTCTGGTGGCGACGCTGGACACCTCGATCCGAAATTTGTCCGGCGCACTGGCGCGTCTGGGGACGTCTTCAAAGGCGCTGGATCGCCACAGCACCTTTATCGGCAAGCTACAGGATACGCTGGAAGCCAGTATCGGACGGCTGGTCGATGCCGACATGGCCAAGGAGAGCAGTAAACTTCAGGCGTTGCAGATCAAACAGCAACTGGCCATCCAGACCCTGGCCATAGCCAACCGTTCACAATCCTATCTGCTGCAATTGTTCGGGCGCTGATACGGTGATCTCTACCTGAAGTGCGAATGGTCGGTTTATCTTATCAGGGCAGGGGTATCTGCGCCAGTTCGGCCTGAAACACCTCACTCGGTGTCCGGTAACCTAGACACTGGCGGGGCGTATTGTTCATCCGCCGAGCCATTTCGGACAGTTTCGCGTCCTCGACGATGGCCAGGTTCGTTTCCAATGGCAGATAGCGCCTGAGGCGACCGTTGGCATTTTCAACAGAGCCTTTCTGATAGGGAGAAGCGGTGTCGCAGAAGTAGCTTTTGATGCCAGACGTTTCATGGAGGCTGCGCCAGGCCATAAACTCAGTTCCGCGATCAAAAGTAATGGTCTGCCGGCCTTGTGATGGAAGGGCCCGTAAAGATTGTTCAATCGCACCAAGTACACCGACCGAGTGACGGTCCTTGTTGCGTATGACAATGTGATAGCGGCTCTTTCGCTCTAGCAAACTGGTAATATTTGCCTTGCCGTATTCACGGCGGAAAATCACGAGATCCGCTTCCCAATGACCGAAGGTCTCGCGACTAGCGATATCTTCAGGCCTCTTATTTATGTTGCAATACAACGGAATATGGGAGCCGCGTGGTTTCCGCCCCCGCAATCCACGTCGTTTACGTCTTCGTTTGGCAAGAAGCGTATATAGCGCCATGTCACGGTTGCTGCGATCATAGACAAAACGATAGATCGTCTCGGAGCAAACACGTCCAGTCTGGGCTTCGAGCCTTGGATGAAGTTTCAGCCTTCCAGCGATTTGCTCTGGTGACCAATGTTGCTGAAGCTTGTCGATGATATAAGCCCGGAGGGTACGATTACGTTCAAGCTTGCGCTGTTTAAACCGCCGTTTGCGGGCAAGTTCGCTGGCTGTCCACGGAAACCAGCCTGAAAATTCCGGGTACTTATCTCGGAAAAAATTGCGGCGCAGTTCACGATAAATCGTCGACTGATGGCGTCCAACGATCTTTGCGATCTGCGACAACGGAACCTTGCGCTCCAGAAGCTTCATAATCTGGCGACGCTCAGCCATGTCGATGTGGCGGTAATGATGGCCCAATGTTATATCTCGCTTTTGAAGAGGCGACTGATTTGGTTGATCATTCGCACTTCAAAATAGAGTCCACCTACCAGCACGTAAAATACGCATAATATATGTTATGGGAAATAATGCGTAGGCACTAAGGGCGCGTGCCGGGTCACGCACACCGTTTAATCAGATGATGGGTCAATGCCTTAAGCGGGACACCGGCTCTGACAGTTTGAGCGCCGCCTGCATATGGCCGAGGGCAGCGCAGGCCGCCGCATCAACCACGGCATCAAACGCATCGGCCAGCGCCATTTGTTTTGCCGCCAGCGCCTTGAGCATCTGACGCACATAATAGCCGATGACGGCCATGGCATAGTCGGTCTTGCCGTCAATCTGGCTGGCGATGATTTCCACCAGTTCAAGCTCGGCTTCTTCAGGCGGCAGGTCCCGGCGCGTAAAGGCGCATAGCGTGGCACCGACCGCACGTTCAATCAACGACGGATGGGTCTGCATGGCACTCACTCGAAAACAGAGTGAAATTATGCCACTGTTTTTATAAAAAATCTATCCACAGGCGCGTTTACCCTGTGGGGCTCACCCGATGTGAGTCAGCCCGCCCATATAGGGTTGCAGCACGCTCGGAACAGCGATGCGACCGCCCTCGTCCTGATAGTTTTCCATGATGGCCACCAGGGTGCGGCCGACCGCGAGCCCTGAGCCATTCAGCGTATGCAGGAAGCGCGTGCCCTTTTCGCCGGCCTTGCGCGTGCGGGCGTCCATACGGCGGGCCTGAAAATCCCCGCAGTTGGAGCAGGACGAGATTTCGCGGTAGGTGTTCTGCGACGGCAACCACACCTCAAGGTCATAGGTCTTGCGCGCACCAAAGCCCATATCGCCGGTGCACAGCAGCATGGTGCGGAAGCTGAGGTCGAGCTTTTTGAGGATGGCTTCGGCACATTCGGTCATGCGCTCGTGCTCCGCCGTTGACTGTTCCGGCGTGGTGATCGAGACCAGTTCGACCTTCTGGAACTGATGCTGACGGATCATGCCCTTGGTGTCGCGGCCCGCCGAACCGGCTTCGGCACGGAAGCAGTTGGTCAGGGCCGTCAGACGCAACGGCAGTTCCTCTTCCGCCGTGATGGCTTCGCGGACAAGGTTGGTCAGGGACACTTCGGCGGTGGGGATGAGGTAGTGGCCATTGTTGATATTTATATTTGAAAAATGCTGTCTTGCACTGAACAATTCATGCATAGCAGATTGAAAATTAGCCTCTTCTTCGTGATTCACGAGTTGCTGCGTGCGATTTTCATACAAAGATTGAAATTGCTGATCCGCGTTAGCTAAATTACGATACGCCTCGGCGTATGCAGAATGATCAAGGCTTTCAGTCTTAAACAAATCTTCTTCAAATTTGGGCAATTGGCCCGTGCCAAACAGCGCATGATCCTTCACCAGAACCGGCGGATTGACCTCGGTATAGCCGTGCTCGCTGGTCTGGGTGTCGAGCATCCACTGACCGATGGCGCGCTCAAGCCGCGCCAGTTGCCCCTTGAGCACCACAAAGCGTGAGCCGGACATTTTGGCCGCCGCTTCGAAGTCCATCAATGGGCCAGTTGGCCCTTTGAGCGCTTCACCCAGATCGGCGTGATCCTTGGCCGGGAAGCTGAGGATATTCGGCGCGCCGTGTTTGCGGATTTCGACATTGCCCGCCTCGTCTTCACCCAGCGGCACGTCGTCAAACGGAATATTGGGCAGTGAGGCCAGCAGGGTGCGCAGATCCTCTTCGGTCTGACGCTCGGTTTCCTGTGCCTCGGCAATCGCGCCTTTCAGGCCCTCGACCTCGGTCATCAGTTCCGCAGCCCGCGCCTCGTCCTTTTCCGCCTTGGCCTTGCCGATTTCGCCGGACAGCTTCTTCAACTGCGCCTGATTGGTCTCGAACGCCGTCTTGGCGGCGCGCAAGGCCTTATCCAGAGCGAGCAGCGCATCAACATCCGCTTGTGCCGACTCGCGGCCCCGCGATGACCAGCCCTTGACATAGGCTTCAGGTGTTTCGCGTAAGGCTTTGATATCGTGCATGGAAGTGTCCTCAAGGTCTCGATGGACAGGTCGCCCCACCCACCTCTTCGCGGTCCCCCTTCCCCGCTGCGCCGGGAGGGAGGAAAAATCCTTCCCCGTTTACGGGGAAGGTGGATTTCTCGTCAATGCTTCATTGACGAGAAAGACGGAAGGGGGATGGGTTAGCTTACGATCGACGGCTCTTTACGCCGCCATTCGATCACCCGCACGCACAGGATCGAGATTTCGTACAAGAGCACGATCGGGATGGCGAGCATCATCTGAGAGATGGGGTCCGGCGGCGTGACCACGGCGGCGACGACCACGATCCCCAGAATGGCGTAGCGGCGGCCGGACGACAGCATTTTGGACGTCACAATCCCCGTCAGGCCCAGAAGCGTCAGAATGATCGGCAACTGAAAACACGCGCCGAAGGCCAGCATCAGGGTGGTGACCAGCGACAGATATTCCGACACCTTGGGCATCAGTTGCACCGTCACGGCCCCTGCCCCCAGAATTTGCTGGCTTAAGGAGAACCACAGCACCATCGGCAGGATGATGAAATAGACGAGCAGCGCCCCCAGAACGAACAGCACAGGCGCGGCGATCAGGAACGGCAGAAAGGCCATGCGCTCGCGCTTATAGAGGCCGGGGGCCACGAAGCGATAGAGGTGCCAGGCGATCACCGGAAAGCTGAGGATCACCGCGCCAAAGCCCGCCATCTTCATCTTGGTGAACAGAAATTCCAGCGGCGCCGTGGTGATCAGCGCCACGCTGTTCTTGGCCTGCGGCACCTCTTTGAGGCCCAGAATAATCTCGATCAGATCGAACGGCCCGGCCCCATGCCCACCGTGGGCGCGCGACGCCTCGAACATGCGGTTCGCCATCTCATAGGGATGGGTCAGGAAGATGTAGATGGGCTCGGCAAAGCCAAAGCACAGCAGAAAGGCCGCCACAAAGGCCACGACCATCCAGATCAGGCGCGAGCGAAGCTCGATCAGGTGGTCCATCAGCGGCGCGCGCGACGCCTCGATTTCGGCCTCGTCCGGGTGGAGGTCGTCTTTGGTCACCAGATCGTTCATGACGGGAGAGTCTCAGTCGTCTTCTTGGCGCGGCTGCGCCTGGGCTTGGCCGCAGGTTCGTCTGTCTCGGCAATAACCGTTGCGTTTTCAGAGGCTTCGACGGCTTTCTTCGCGCGCGATCGGCGCGGCTTTGCTGCCGGCTCCGCCGTGGTCAGGTCAGGCGCGGGATTGGGCACTTCGGGTTCGTCGATGTGCGCGGGCTTGCCAAAATCCGCCGGCGTTGGGGCCTGATAAGGGTTATGATCGTAAGCATCCGGCGACGGCACATCGGTGCTGCTGCTGTAATAATGCCCCTTGGGCGGGATCGTCTCGTTGATCTCGCCCTCAATGCGGCGCATGTCTTCGCGGATGTCGTCGATGACGGGCGTGGTCACATTGCCGGAGCGCAGGGCCTCAACCTCCTTGCGCAGATCGTCGAGTTCCGACTGCCGCGCCATGTCGTCGAAGGAGGTGCGAAATTCGTCGGCCATGGAGCGCATCTTGGCCGTAAAGCGGCCCAGTTGCCGCAACAGCTTCGGCAAATCCTTGGGCCCCACCACGATCAGGGCGACCACCGCAATGACTATGAGCTCAGAGCCCCCAATACCGGGCAGCATTCAAATTACGCCTTAGGGTCAGAACATGAAAAAGCAACCGCCCCTTTTCAATGAGAGGCGGTCACGCAGAAACCAGCGAAAAAGGCTCAGGCCGCGTCTTTATCGGTGACGGTCTTGGCCGTGTCGGCCTTCGGCTCGTCCTTCTTGACGTCTTCGTCCTTGAGGCCGTCCTTGAACGCCTTGATGCCCTTGGCGGCATCGCCCATCAGGCCCGACAGCTTGCCACGGCCGCCGAACAGCAGCAGCGCGACAACCGCGACGATGGCCCAGTGCCAGATGCTCATGCTACCCATGTCAGATCTCCATACGCGCGGCGCTGTCTTTCGACGGCGCATCTTCGGGATACAAGTATTACTCTCTTATAGGCGTATTGTCGGCGTACATCAAAGCGAAAATAAGCCCTTTTTGCTGGACTAGGGTCCAAACCCAATCAGGTTTCGGACGTTACGCGACGTGACTTTTGTGTCCGGACAGGAGATTGGCGCGCCGTGGAGTGACCTCCACAAGCGACAACCGACGCCTCCGGGCGCAAAAGTCACCGCGCCCCTAAGGGGTATGGCGCAGATCGCCCAGTTTGGCGTCGCAAAATCTTGAAAGGGGTCACCCTTCCTGTGATTTGGCTCCTGAAACGGAACGATCTGCGCTCATATCACGCCGCAAATCCTGATTGGGTTTGGACCCTAATGCGCTTCGCCCTCGGCGCTTTCGAAGAAATCCTGTGCAAATTCGACCTGTTCCATCTCCTCAAGGCCGATGGGGTCTTCGACCTCACGCGCGCCGCCAGGTTCGGGGATGACAAAATCAGCCGGGACATTGAGATCGAGCAGACCCGCCGCGCGCATATCCGCCGCGCCGGGCAGATCGTGCAGGCTGGGCAGGGAAAACACCTCCAGAAAATGCTCGGTCGTGCCATAGGTGACCGGACGGCCCGGTGAACGCCGGCGGCCACGCAGGCGGATCAGGTTCATCTCATGCAGCACATCCAGAGTGCCGCGCGACAGGCCGACGCCGCGAATCGTCTCGATCTCCGCCCGCGTGACCGGCTGGTGGTAAGCGATGATAGCCAGAGTCTCCAAAGCCGCCTTCGACAGACGGCGCGGTTCTTCGCGTTCTTCGACCATCAGGTAGCCGAGATCGGGCGCGGTGCGAAACTGCCATTTGTCAGCCACGACGTCTAGGGTCACGCCCCGGTCAGCGTAACGGCTTTTGAGCGCCGCCAAAGCCTTGCCCACATCCGCCCCCTCGGGCAGCCGGCGCGCCAGATCGGCCGCCGACAAAGGGGCGGCGGCGGCAAACAACAGCGCCTCAATGGCGCGTTCGATATCGAGTTTGGCAGTCAGGTCGGGGGTCATCGTCCCTCCATCAGCGGCGGGCGGCGGCGAAGGTAAAGCGTGTCGAACGTGCCCAGTTGCTGCACCTGCATCAGGCCTTCTTTCGTCAGTTCCAGCCCGGCCGACAGGGTCGAGGCGACGTAGGAGGCACGGCGCGGACCGCCCTCGCCCACCGGCTGCGGCGCGATCTCATCGAGCGGCGTCCAGTCCGATAACTGCGGCAGCACATCGCGCAGATGGTCGCGGGCATCCTCCAGCGGGAAGGCCTCTACGCGCATGGTCGGGTCGTAATGGCGGGCGATTTCGCGCTGCCTCTGGGTGACGTAGGCCCCCATCAGGTCGAACAGCGACACATCCAGCCGCGACGATGGCAGGATGACCGTGGCCTGCGGATCACCGCGCGCAAACACGTCGCGTTTGAGCTGAGGGCGCGAGGTGATGGCGTCCACCGCCTTGCGGATGGCCTCCAGCTTTTTGAGACGAAAGGCCAGCGCCGCCGCCAGTTCTTCCGGTTCCGGCTCATCGCTTTTCTTACGCTCCGGCACCGGCAGCAGCAGACGCGATTTGAGATAGGCCAGCCACGAGGCCATCACCAGATAGTCGGCGGCCAGCGAAAAACGCAGACGTCGTGCCTGCTGGATAAAGGCCAGATACTGCTCGGCCAGCCGCGTGATCGAGATTTTCAGAAGATCAACCTTCTGCTGTCGCGCCAGTTCCAGCAGCACGTGCAGAGGGCCTTCGTAGCCATCGAGATCGAGCAGAAGGGCGTCGTCGGCCTCGATCTCCGGCGCGGGCGCGGCATCGGCGGTGAAATCGAGGCGGTGCTGAAACACCTCGTTTTCAAGCCCCGGCAAAGCGCCCCCGCGCCCGTTCACGGCTTAGTAAACCTCCTGATAGGCGGTCGGATCGACGAAATCCTCGTACTCTTCGCGCACGGTGACCGGACGGTGCAGCAACACCTGAAGGCGACCACGCGCCTCTTCGACGTTCAGCGGCTCGACCTTGTGCTTCAGGCGCGCCAGAGCGCGGTCCAGACGCACCTGAACCTTGCCCCTTATCACCGGCACAAAGACCGACACAGCCTTCATTTCCTCAAGGTCGCCGCTGCAATGCAGGACGATGTCGCACCCGGCGCGCAATGCCGCGCGGGCACGGGCCGCGACCGGCCCTTTGAGCGCACCCATACAGATGTCGTCGCTGAGCAGCAGGCCGTCGAAGCCGATATCTTCGCGGATCAGCCTGATCACCTTTTTGGAGGTGGTGGCCGGGTTGCGACGGTCGATCGCCGTGTAAACGACGTGCGCTGTCATGGCCAAAGGCATATCGGCATTGACGGCAAAGGGCAGGAAATCAACCTTGTCCAGTTCCTCACGGCGCGCCTTTACGACCGGCAACTCATGATGCGAATCGACCTGAGCGCGGCCATGACCGGGGGCGTGCTTGATAACCGGCAGGACGCCACCCGACAGTAAGCCCTCGGCGGCGGCACGCCCCATGACGGCGACGGTTTCGGCGGTCAGACCGTAGGCGCGGTCACCGACCACATCGTGGGTACCGGCCTGCGGCACATCCAGCACTGGCGCACAATCGACATTGACGCCCAGCGCGCGCAGATCGTGCGCCATCAGTTGCGCGCCAAGGCGCACATACTCGCGCTGCTCGAACGGCGAATTGGCCACGGCCTCATAAGCGGCGGCGGGTGGATAGGACGGCCAGTGCGGGGCTTTGAAACGCTGCACGCGGCCGCCTTCCTGATCCACAAGGATCAGCACGTCGGGGTGCCCGGCGGCGGCTTTCAGCGCATTGATCAGGGCACGGACCTGCTCCGGCGTGTCGATATTGCGCTTGAACAGGATGAAGCCCAGCGGCCTTTTGGCGGCAAAAAATGCCTGTTCAGCGGCGGTCAGCTCAAGCCCGGCGCAGCCATAAATGGCCGCGGAAACCTTGGCTTTCTGTTTGATATTCAGCATGTTTTACCGGACTCTTACTTCACGAAACAGGTCTTGCCAGCCGATTTCAGCGCATTGCAGAACTGCTGCGCCTTATCCTTGGAGGCAAAGCCGCTAAAGGAGGTTCTGTAAAAAGTCGATCCGTCGCGATCGACCTTTTCGACCACCTTGCGCGTCCCGCCGACGAACAGGCCGTAGGAGGAGGCGAGCGCGGAAAATTCACGGTCGGCAATGGCCTGCGACGAGAAGGCGCCGATCTGCACCGATGCGCCGCCGGAAGCGGTCGCAGCGGGCTTCGGTTCAGGCTTGGCCTCGGCGGTCTTGACCGGTTCGGCAGGCTTCGCGGCCACGGGTGCCGGTTGCGTTGGCTTGGCCACCGGGGCTGGCTGTGCGGCCGGAGGGGCGGTGACCTGACTGGTCTGGGCAGGCGGCAGCAGGTTTTCGTTGGCGGTGGCCGGCGACGGTGCCACCGCAGAGGCCGCGTCACGCGCCTGCGGGGCCTCGGTATCATTGGCGAAGACCGGCGCAGTGGCAGAGGCATGAGCCTCCTGATTGACCGCCGGGTCGAGCAGATCTTCGTCGCTCAGCGGCTTGGCCTCTTCGATATTGCCATCCTTATAGGCCGTGAGCGGGTCGCCCACATCGGTCACCTTGCGGGTATTGAGGCCCGAATTATAGAACAGCACGACCGCCAGCAGTAGAACGACCAGCACGATAAACGACGCGATCAGGGTGATCGGGGTCTGATCCCGCTTGGGTGCGGGCCGACGATTGTCGTAGCTCAGATGATCCTCGGTCGGCGGCGTGTAGGTGCCGCGTTCGTTGTCTTCCACCATGACCTCAAAAATCCTGTAGTTGCGCGTTCACGAATCGTGGGCAGCGAAGCACGCCATTTTGGCAGGCTTAAGTCCATACGAAAAGGGAGAGCGGTCTAAAAAGCGCTCTGCGGCATTTATACACAGATGTTTGCGCGCACGGCGGGCCACCGACACCGGCGATAACCGGAGCGTGACGCCACTATCGGTTGTGATTTGATAACTATTTTCATGTTATACCAACCGGCGGAGGATAGAATGGCGCAGTCCACGGAAAGGGAACGGCTGATCTTCATGGCGCGCAGCGATTTGCGCGTGATGATCCTGCGTCCAATCGGTCGGGTGGCGGCAGAAGATCTTATCGAACAGTTTTTTACGTCTCTCTCGCGCGTCGAACAGCCGTGGCTTTATCACCGTCTGGTGGATGTGCGGCGCTATGAAGGCCATTTCAGCGCGGAACACGTAGCCACGGTAGCCAAACGTTGGCAAACGCTGCGGGGGCGCCATGCCAGCTATGCCCATGTGGCGCTGGTTTCGCCACACAGATGCGATCGCTGGCACGAAGCGAGTCCCCTGCCCGGCTTTCCGAATGAAACCCTTTGCCGGTTCACCAGCTATCCGCACGCCTTCAACTGGCTCACCGCCGCGGACCGTCATGCCTATCTGGCTCAGATCACCAACGCGCCAGCCGACAGCGGGGAGAAGCTGCGTCCCTCGGCTCTGTCGGGCGATATCCTTCTGGATTGAGATCAGGCGGCGGTCTGAGCCGTTTCGGCCGCGAAGGGCTGAGGCTTCAGGGCCCCCTTGCGTACCAAATACACGATACCGAGGATCAGCACGACCGATGTTATGACGCTGCCTTCCGGGCCGAACTTGCCACCCGTGATCCACCAGGCAGCGCCTGTCGATTTGAGATCGGTGACGAGCGGCAGGACATCAAGGTTTTGACCGCTGACTTCGACGCCGAACCCGGCCCCCAGAAGGAAGTTCCACGCGCTATGCCACGCACAGACGCCCCAAAGCGAGCGTTCCTGAATGGCGTAGAGGCTGAAAAAGATACCCACCAGAACGATATTGGTCAGACCCAGCAGCAGTTCCTTCGACGGCGGGATATTGGCGGCGTGCAGCAGCGAGAAGACCAGCATACTCACGCCTATGCCCCAGTAGATGCCGTGACGCGACGCCACGACCTGCATCAGATAGCCCCGCATGGCGACTTCTTCGGTCGCGCCCTGCACCATAAAGCCGATAAACACGGCGGCGATGGGAACGAAGGTCATCAGGCCGGGCTTGCCCCACGCGCCGAGACTTTCGACGGTATAGCCTCCGGCCAGCCAGATACCGGCAATGGCCGCAGCGGCAAAGCCGAAGCCGATAACCAGCCCCCTCAGATAGCGTTTCAGACCATCCCGGTTGAAGCCGAGCGCGGCTATCCCTCGCCGCTCGAACACAAAGGTCCAGAGGAAAAAGATCAGGGCTATCGGAGCAAAGAACACCAGCATCAGCGCGTCGGCGCGCCAGTCGATCCCCGTCTCCAAAGGCATCTTCAACCACGTCATCGCTATCACGACGGGGATCTGCCCCAGAATGATGAAGACGATCGTGAGCACAATCGCCGCCCACGTCCAGGTACGGCGCGCCTTTGCCGGACGCGGTGCGTAAAGATCAATTCCGGCCATGTTGCCCCCTCTGATTTGCAACAGACAGTCTCATCAAATGAAACTTTCGACAAGACTCATCTCACCGCAACGAGGGCCTCCAGCGCGTCCAGCCTATCGGCCTCCTGTGCGGGCTTGTCCCAACGGATGCGGTTGATGCGCGGAAAGCGCAGGGCGTAGCCGGACTTGTGGCGTTTGGAAGGATTGACCGCATCGAAGGCCACCTCGAACACCAGTTCTTTTTTCACCTCGCGCACCGGCCCGAAACTGTTCAGCGTGTTGTGGCGCACCCATTTGTCGAGGTCTTTCAACTCGGCGTCGGTAAAGCCGAAATAGGCCTTGCCGACGGGCAGGAGTTGATTGCCCGCCCACAGGCCGAAGGTAAAGTCCGAATAGAAGCTCGACCGCTTGCCCGATCCGCGCTGCGCGTACATCAGCACCGCATCGACCAGCTTGGGGTTGATCTTCCACTTGTACCACGGTCCGGTCGGCCGACCAGCGACATAGGCGCTGTCGCGGCGTTTCAGCATCAGGCCCTCGATGACCGAGGCGTTATCGACGCTGGCGCGCAAGGCCTCCAGTTCTTCAAAATCGCCATAGGGCAGTTGCGGCGACAAACGGATGCCTTCGGGCCGATGACGCTCCAGCGCGGCCTGCAACAGGGCGCGGCGCTGGTCATAGGAGCAGGCGCGCACATCCTCACCCTCCAGAAACAGCACGTCATAGGCGACAATCGCCGCCGGATAGTCGGCCATATATTTTGCCGAAGGGGCCTTGCGCCCCAGCCGCTGTTGCAGATCGTTGAACGTCCCCGTCTTTTCGCCGCGCTGCACCAGCAGTTCGCCATCCAGCACCGCATGAAAATTCAGATGCGCCAGAACGTCCGGAAATGAGCCGGAAATATCGTCACCTGTCCGCGTAAACAGGGCACGACCGATACCCGAATGCACGACCTGCACGCGGATGCCGTCATACTTCCATTCGGCGGCATAGGTGTCGGGCATGATCAGGGCGTGGTCTCTGGCCTCCAGCGGATGGGCCAGCATGACCGGCGTAAAGGTCAGGCGCTCGGTGACGACCGGTTCCGGCCCCCGCCCTTCCAGCCAGTCAAACAGGGGGAGATAGGGTGGGTCTATGCCGTGCCACAGGCTCTCGATGCGCTCGACAGGCTGATCGCCGAATTTCGCCAGTACCTGTTTAAGCAGGCGCGCCGACACGCCGATGCGCAGGGCCCCGGCCCCGATCTTGAGCAGGGCCCAGCGTTCGGGCGAGGTCATGCGATCGAGCAACCCCGCCACATAGTCAGGCAACTGCGCTTTGGGCGTATGGCGCAAGGCCTCAACCACTTCATGCAGCCGCGGCAGGTCGCTCTGTTCGGCTTGCGGCGCGGGCCACAGATGGGCGACGGTTTCCGACAGTTCGCCGACATAGTCGTGGCTGAGGGCCAGAAGCGTTGAATCGACGCGGGCGCGGATCAGCTCCAGCACCATTGCGCGCCGGAAATTGGGCAGGGACAGGTCTCCCGCGATGATCGCCACCGCATAGCCGCGGTCGGGATCGGGCGTGGTGCGCAGATAGTCGAGCAGCAGCCGCGTCTTGCCGAGCGTCGAGGGCTCGTAATAGAGGCTTTCCAGCAGACGGGAAAAGGCTTTCATTCTGCGTCATCCTCGTAACCGATCAGGTGCAGGGCTCGGGCCTTAAGCCCCATCTGTGTCGCCTGATGCACCAGCGCGTCGTCGCGGCCGTGCGTCACCCACACCTCCGGCGCGCCGACATCGGTCAGGGTCTGGATCAGTTCGTCCCAGTCGGCATGGTCGGAAATCACCAGAGGCAGTTCAACGCCCTTCTGTTTGGCGCGCGCCCGTATCCGCATCCAGCCGGAGGCCGCCGCCGTCAGCACCTCCGGCAGTCGCCGTGACCAGCGGTCCTTGAGCGCCGAAGGCGGGCACAGGACGATCCGCCCCGCCAGAGTCCGGGCGTTTTCCGCCGTCACCGGCTCCAATGGCCCCAGATCGACCCCAAGCGATTGATAAAGCTCGCACAATCGCTGCATGGCGCCGTGCAGATAGACGGTCTCAAGATAGCCCGCCGCGCGCAGGGCGCAGATCACGCGCTGACACTTGCCCAGAGCATAGGCCCCGACGAGGTGGCAGCGATCCGGAAACTGCCGCAGCGAAGCCAACAGGCGCGCAATCTCGTCTTCCAGCGGCGGATGACGAAACACCGGCAGGGCAAAGGTTGCCTCGGTGACGAAGACATCGCACGGCACCGGCTCAAACGGCACGCAGGTCGGATCGGCCCGGCGCTTGTAATCGCCGGAAAAGACAATGGTGGCTCCGTCGTATTCGAGCCGCGCCTGCGCCGAACCGAGGATATGACCCGCCGGGTGCAGGCTGAGGCGCACGCCGTTGATGTCAACGCTTTGCCCATAGGTCAGCGGGTGATCGGCGTCGCTGAAATGGTTGTCGCCATAGCGGCTGCGCATAATAGCGAGCGTTTCCGGCGTCGCAAACACATGCCGGTGACCGGCGCGCGCGTGATCGGCGTGGCCGTGCGTCACAACGGCGCTTTCGACCGGCTGCATGGGGTCGATAAAGAAGTCACCGGGCCGGCACCATACGCCTTCAGGCCGCACTTCGATCCAGTCACGCGGGTGGGTCACTGATCACCCCCGCGATCCTGAACGTAACAGGCGGCATAACTGCCTTTTTATGACCGTTCACGTTAAAAGCGTCCCATGACGATACCTGATGCCTTCCAGTCCTGGTTTACCTCGCAAGGCTGGACCCTTTTGCCGCATCAGCGTGAGATGACGGCGCGCTTTGCCGCCGGGCGCTCGACGCTTCTGACCGCGCCTACCGGCACCGGAAAGACGCTGGCGGGGTTTTTGGGGTCACTCATTGATATTACGCAGACGCGGCCAAACGGTTTGCATACCCTGTATATTTCGCCGCTGAAGGCGTTAAATTACGATATCGAACGGAATGTCACGGCGATGATTGAGGCGCTCAGCCTTACCGTGCGTGTGGAAAGCCGCACGGGGGATACGTCGCAATATCGCCGCCAACGCCAGCGCGCCAAACCGCCGCATATTCTGCTGACGACACCGGAGTCGCTGATGCTGCTGCTCTCCTATCCGGAAGCGGCACAGATGTTCGGCACGCTGAAGGCCGTCATTATCGACGAAATCCATCAGGTGGCGGCGTCACGTCGCGGCGACCTTATCGCGCTGGCGCTGGCGCAGCTTGAGGCCTTCAGTCCCGGCTTTCGCCGCATCGGCCTGTCGGCCACGGTGGCCGAGCCTGAGCGGTTCTGCGACTGGCTGGGGCGCGAGGCTAACGCCGTTGACCCTCTCGACAGCCGCACCCTGGGCATGGCCGAGGCCGCCCCGGAGGTCACCATATTGCCGACGCGCAAAGCGCCGCCCTATAACGGTTTCATGGCGCAATACGCGGTGCCGGAAATCCTGTCCGAGATCGCAAAGGCGCGCACCGCCATCGTCTTCGTCAATACGCGCGCACAGGCCGAACTGTTGTTTCAGTTCCTGTGGGAGGCCAATGAAGAGTCCCTGCCCATTGCCATCTACCACGCTTCGCTGACGCGCGAGATGCGCCTGAAGACCATCAGCCTGATGGCGGCGGGCAAGCTCAGGGCGCTGGTCGCCACCTCGGCCATCGAACTGGGCATCGACTGGGGCGATGTCGATTTGGTCATACAGGTCGGGGCCCCCAAGGGCGTCAGCCGCCTCTTGCAACGCATAGGTCGTTCAAACCACCGCGTCGATGTGCCGTCGAAGGCCTTTCTGTGCCCGGCCAACCGCTTTGAAGTGCTGGAATGCGAAGCGGCCATTGCCGCTATCCGTGCGGGGAAACTCGACGGCGATGTGCCGCAGCCGGGGGCGCAGGATGTGCTGGCGCAATTCATCCTCAATGCGGCGTGCAGCGCGCCGGTGACGCCCGAAGCCCTGTATGCCATTGTCCGCACCGCGTGGTCCTATCGCGACCTGAGCTATGAACAGTTCGAGACCCTGTTCCGCTTCGTCGTCGATGGCGGTTATGTGCTGAGAAACTACGACCGCTGGCACCGCCTGAGCGAAACCGAACAGGGGTGGATACCGGCCTCCCCCCAGATCGCCCGCCGCCACAGGCAAAATATCGGCGTCATTATCGAGGCCGGAAAGCTCAAGGTGCGGCGCCTGCACGGGCGCGGCGGCAAATATCTGGGGGAAATCGAGGAACAGTTCGGACAGTCCATGCGACCCGGCGACACCTTCTTCTTCGCCGGTGAGGTGCTGGCCTTCGAGCGCATCCACGACATGACGCTGGATGCCCGCCCCAGTGCCGCTAAGGAGCCATTATTGCCCACCTATTCCGGCGGGCAGATGCCGCTTTCGACCTTCCTCGCCGACGGAGTGCGCGGCCTGTTGCAGTCGGAGGACACGAGGGGCGAATTGCCCGCTGAGGTGCGCGACTGGCTGAGGTTGCAAACGCGCTTTTCGCGTCTGCCCGACCGTCAGGACCTTTTGATCGAGAGTTTTCCGCGCGGCAAGCTCTATACGCTGGTCCTCTATACGTTTGAGGGCCGCCGCGCTAATCAGACGCTGGGAATGCTGCTGTCGCGACGCATGGAGCGCTATCAGCTTCATCCCTTGAGTTTCACCGTCACCGATTACGGGCTGGCCATCAACAGCGTCGAACAGGTGACCGACGGCATGATCCATGACCTGTTTTCGACCGATATTCTGGCCGACGAGCTGGAGGAATGGCTGGCGGACTCGCCCATGCTCAAACGCTCCTTCCGCCGCGTGGCGACCATTGCCGGTCTGGTCGAACAGAACAATAATGCGGCGCGCAAGACGCTGAAACAGGTGACCTTTTCAACCGATCTCATCTATGATGTGCTGCGCAAGTACGAGCCCGGTCATGTCCTTTTGCGGCTGTCGCGCGCCGATGCCGAACGCGAACTTCTGGACCTCGACCGTTTGACCGACCTCATCCTGACCTTCCGCGAGCGGATCGCCTTTTGCGACCTGCCGCGTCCCTCGCCCCTGTCCCTGCCCGTTATTCTGGATGTGCGGATCGAGCGCCTGCCCGGTGGCGGTATCGAGGCCCTGTTGCAGCAGGAAAGCGCCGAAGCGGCGGCCGAACGCCTGATGCAGGAGGTGGTCGATGGCCTCGACGGCTGAGGTAGAGTTTGCGGGCCACCGCATGGTGCTCGATGCCGACCTGGCCCTGTGGTGGCCGGCGCACAGCCTGCTGGCCGTATCGGACCTGCATTTCGAGAAATCGACCTTTCTGGCGCAGTTAGGATCGGCCATCGCGCCTTACGATACGCTGGACACGCTCAAGCGCCTCGAAGCCCTGATGGTGCGTTATCAGCCGCGTACCCTTGTCCTGCTGGGCGACAGCTTCCACGATCGCGGTGCCTGGCAAAGGCTGGAGCCCAACACGCGCACCCATTTGCTCAGCCTGTGCGGCACGGTCGAGTCGTGCCTGTGGGTCGAAGGCAATCACGATGTCGGCCTGATCCGCGACGACTGTCTCACCTTTGTGGACGATCATGTGGTGGAGGGTATCGCCTTCCGCCACGAGGCCGAGCCGACGGATTATCCGCAGATCATCGGCCATTTCCACCCCAAGCTGACGACGCGGGTACGCGGTCACAAGGTCAGTGGCAAATGCTTTGCGCTTAACCGCAATCGCCTGATCCTGCCCGCCTTCGGCAGCTTCACCGGCGGCCTCGATATCCAGCACGCGGCCCTGACCGAAGCGGCGCAGGGCGAGCCCTTCACCCCTTATCTCATCTATGGACGCACCATCCTACCTATTCGCACATGAACATCCTGCGCCGCCGGATCGTATCTTTACACGTGCACCGGCAAGCTGATCACAGATATGGAGACCTGCATGAAACCGCGCGACTACGCCCTGCCCCTCGCCCTCGCCTCTGCCGCCCTTCTGGCCCTCAGCGCTCAGGCCGTCACCGCCATGCCGGTGGGTAATCCCAACGTGCCCCAACCGGCCAAGCCGGTGGAACTGACGCGCTATCTGGGCCTGTGGTACGAACTGGGGCGCTATGAGAACCGCTTTGAGAAGGACTGCGATCAGGTCACGGCGCAGTACAGTCTGGCCGAAGACGGCAAGATCAACATTCTCAACACCTGCGGCTGGCGCAAGGGCGAACCCGGTAAAGCCTCCAAAGGCAAGGCGAAGATCGTCAGCGACAGCGGCAATGCCAAGCTGAAAGTCTCCTTCTTCGGGCCTTTCTATGTCGGCGATTACTGGGTGCTGGATCACGCCGACGACTATAGCTGGTCCATCGTCGGTGAGCCGTCGGGCAAGTATCTGTGGATCCTGACCCGCGCGCCATCACCCGCCTTCAAGGTGCGCGAAGACCTGCGTAACCGCGCGCGGGAATTGGGGTACAATACCGATCTTATACGCTGGACGTCCCAGACGCCGAATACTGCTCAAAAGCCATAAGGGCGTCGGCGGCGTACATCAGGGACGGTCCGCCCCCCATATAGATGGCCATGCCAAGCAGCTCTTCGATCTCCGTCTTACTGGCCCCCAGCCGCACCAGTGCCTCGGCGTGATAGCCGATACAGCCGTCGCAACGCGTAGCCACCCCAATGGCCAGAGCGATGAATTCCTTCATCTTCTTGTCCAGCGCGCCGTCTGCGGTTGCGGCCTTGGCCAGAGCCGAGAAACCCGCCATGGTTTCGGGAATATCCTTGCGCAAGGTCTTGATATTGGCCGAAAGGCGCGCGGTAATCTCAGGGTAGGGCTTGCTCATTTGAACACCGCCCCCGCCCTGGCGCCCAGGGCGCGGAAGACCATGGCCGCCGGACAGAAACCGGTAAAGGCCAGTACGATGAGATTGGCGCCGGCAAAGACGGTCAGCCACATAAAGTTGGGATGCACAAAATGCGTCAGGGCCACGGACACCAGTACGACGGTCCCCGCAAAGGCCAGAACGAGACGTTCAAGAGACATGCTCTTACTCCATGATAGGGACAAACCTAAAAAAGGCTTGCCCGTAATTGCCTATTATCTTAAATACGAAATAGTCAAGCCTAAAGTTTTCGAGGTTGCCCCATGTTCGGCCTGTTCAAACCCCAAACACCCATCACCAACCTGAGCCCGGCCGAAGTGCACACGGGGTTACAGACCAAAACACTCCTGCTGATTGATGTACGCGAACCGTCGGAATTTGAGGCCGAACATATTGAGGGTGCCGTCAATCTGCCGCTGTCTCGCCTGTCGTCTGAGGCGCTGCAAACCGCGATCGTCGCGGCAGAGGCGCGCACGGTGGTCATGCAGTGTCTGGCGGGCGGCCGCTCGGCGCAAGCGGTTAAGGCCTGCCGCGACTTCGGGGCGGCGGTCGATCATCACCTTCAGGGTGGTATCAATAGCTGGAAGAGCGCAGGCCTGCCCACGATTCGTTGAGACAATCGCGCCATCCTCGCCGGGTATTGTCCCGCTTGCGACGTCACCGTCTTTTGTCTCGACCGGATTGACCCTATTGGCTATGTCTTTTGCCCTTACAGACGACGCCCGTGAAAGTGTTGAGTCATGACCGTCACCGCCCAGGACCTGCAAAACCTGAAGCCGAACGTGCAGCGCGCGACGCGAATGCTGAAACTTCTGGCCAGTGAGCATCGGCTGATGATTCTCTGCCGCCTGTTCGAGGGAGAGGCCAGCGTCTCCGATCTGGCCGACTATCTGGGGCAGGCGATTGCCGGCACGTCACAGCATCTGGCCAAGATGCGGGCGGAGAATCTCGTGACCACCCGCCGCGACGGTCAGACCATCTACTATTCCATCAGCGATCCGGCGGCGCAAAGACTGATGGAGACCCTGTGTAAGATATACAAGGCATAGGCGCGAATCTCCGTATAGACCGTTGATACACCGACCAAATACCGATAGGTTTTGCGTCATGAAACGGGCTGCGCGATGACAGACACCCCTCCTGCCAAAGTCAAGATGACGGATATCGCCCGTCTGGCGGACGTATCTCTGGCCACCGTATCGCGCGCTCTGGCCGACAGTCCGCTAGTACCGGAGCCTCAGAAGCGGCGCATCATCGCCATCGCCGAAGCGCACGGCTACGCCGTCAATCAGGCGGCGCGGAACCTGCGGATGCAAACGACGCGGACCATCGGTCTGGTCCTGCCGCTGGGGCACGAAACCGGTCAGCAGATGACTGATCCCTTCCTGCTCGAACTGGTCGGCTATCTGTCGGAAGAAGTGTTCCGGCGCGGCTACGACCTGCTGGTGTCGAAAAATCTGTCGCCGCAAAGCGGATGGCTGAACACGCTGGTCAAGTCGCACCGTTTCGATGCCATGCTGGTCCTGGGGCAAAGCGATCAGCACGAAGAGATCAACGCCATCTCGACTCACTATAATCCGATGGTGGTGTGGGGCGAGCGGCTACCGGATCAGGGCTATTGTTCGGTCGGCGTGGACAATGTGCATGGCGGGCGTCTGGCGGCGGAGCATCTGCTGAGTAAGAGCCGCAAGCACGTCCTGTTCCTTGGCCCGGCTCAGGTGCCCGAGGTGGCGGCGCGTCTGAAGGGCTTTGGCGAAGGGCTCGCTCAGGCGGGGCACAAACTGACGCCCGCGCAGATCATCGAGACGCACTTCACGCCGGATTCGGCCTATGAGACGGTCAAGGGCCTGATCGCCTCGCGCCGGCGCTTCGATGCCATATTTGCGGCGTCGGACGTCATCGCCCTGGCCGCTATTCATGCCCTGAGCGATGCCGGGCGGCGCGTGCCGGAGGATGTGGCTGTTTGCGGTTTCGACGACGTGGCCATGTCGAAGACTATGTCCCCGGCCCTGACGACCGTGAAGCAGGACTTACGGCTGGGGGCGCAACTGATGGTCGATCTGCTGTTCCGGCGACTGGCGGGAGAAAAGACCTCGTCCGCCGTTCTGGCCGCCGGACTGATCGAGCGGGCCTCGACCTGATCAGTACTCGGAATTGAGCGCCTTAAGCCGGGCGCCCGCCGGGTCATGACGGTGGTTGAAGATCAGCGCCACAAACAGGATCAGAGCCAGACCGGTGGCCAGCACAAACCCGTACTGCGCGCCGCCAAACAGGTCCGACACCGCGCCCATGGCCAGAGGGGCGACGACGGCGCTGAGACAGGTGAAGAACAGGATCACGCCGCCGGCCGCGCCGTGCTGCGCCTTGCGGAAGCCCGATATGCCCTTGGAATTGATCGTCGGGTACATGACCGACATGAACAGGCCCGACAGGGGCAGGCTATAGACCGCCACCGCCTGCCCGCCGATCAGGGCCGCTACGAAGCAGGCCAGAATGGCCCCGGCGCACAGCAGCAGGACCAGCGTCCATTTCAGACGCGCAAGCATCCACACCCCCAGAAAACGCCCCGCCGCGCGCAGCACAAAGAAGACGCTGAGTGCATAAAGCGCCAGCCACACGGCCGGCCCCTGATACCCCTTAAGCAAGGTTGGCATCCATACATAGATGGCGGTTTCCACCCCGACATAGAGCATGGCGAGAGCCGAAAATGAAAGGGCATAGGGATCACGCACCAGACCCAAAGAGGCCTTAAGACTGAAGCCTTCGCTGGTCGAAGTCTGCCGTTCGGGGTAGCGCACCACAAAGGCCGTCAGGATAAGCAGGCTGCACAGCGTCCCGGCAATGACGTAGAGCCACTTCCACGACGCGCCCGACACCAGAAGCTGCGTAACGATCAGCGGGCCGATGATGGCACCCACGCCGAAAAAGCCCTCGACCATATTCATGACGCGCGTATGGCTTTCGGTCGAGGTGGAGATGTCGCCGATAAGGGCCAGCGCCCCGGTTTTGAACACCCCGATGGCCAAACCCGAGATGAACAGCAGACAGGCAAAGAACAGAAAATCATTGCCAACGGCAAACAGGAAGGAGTTGAGCGCAAACAGGCTCAGGCCCAGAATGATCGTCCATTTGCGCCCCAGACGATCGGCCAGAAACCCCAGCCCCAGACCGGCAATGGCGATGCCCCCCATGGTGGCATAATGGAATGCCCCGGCTTCGGTCATGCTCAGGCCGTAGTCGCGGATGACTTCGGGGATGATGACGCCCACCGCATCCGTCGTCATGGCGAACATCATGAACATCAGATAGGTCAGCCCGGTGATCAGGGCGATATTGGCCGGCCGGGTCAGACTTGGCGAAGATGTCGTCATGGAGCGGTTCTCTGTATTTTGTTGTTATACGTTCAGAAGCCGTAGGCGAGAAAAAAAGAACGGGAGCGGGCCGCAGAGGGGATGCGACCCGCTCCCGATGCCTTCACGCCAAGGCATTTTTTGACGCCTCATGTGTATCCCAAAAGTGGTGTCCACTTTTTGGCATGAGGCTTTTTTCACGCCTCATGTGTATCCAAAAAATGGCGCCCACTTTTTGGTATGAGGCTTTTTTCACGCCTCATGTGTATCCAAAAAATGGTGCCCACTTTTTGGCATGAGGCTTTAGAACCGATACTTCAGGCTGATCGTCGAGGTGCGGCCATTGATAGCGCGGGCGCGCACGTAGTTGGTCGCATTGTCCGTGATCGCGCCTTCTTCGACCTCGGTGATCCCCAGAACGTCAAAGGCATTGTTGACGTTCAGCGAGACCGTCAGGTCCTCGGTCAGGCTGTAGTCGGCAAACAGGTTGGTCTGCACATAGCCCGGCATGACCAGCTTGTTGTCGTCCTGCGCGTAGGCGTCGGTGGTGCCAACAAAGTTCGCGCCGAATTCCAGCTTGTCTATCTTGTAGGTCGGCGTGAACTGGAACACCCACTCGGCCTGACGGCGCGGACGCTTGCCGACCGCAGTCGGGCTCAGGGCGTCCTTGGTGATTTCGGCCCTGGTGTAGGTGGCCCCACCATTGAGGCTGAGATTGCCGATACGATAGGCCCCTTCAAACTCGATGCCCTTGGCTTCGTACACGCGGTCAAAGAACTTCTGCGAGGTGGCTTCGAAATTCTGCTCCTCGGTCGTGGCGGCAAACGCCGTTGCAAACAGGCTGAGCGGACCGCTGCGGTACTTCACACCGGCTTCGGTCTGCTTGACGAAGTCGATGGCGTCTTCACGCGACACCGAGCCGTCGTCGCGCACCTTGCCGAACAGCAGACGGTCGGCATTGGCGCGCGCGCCCTTCGAATAGCGGGCGAAATAGGACAGGTTGTCCGTGGCGCGGTAATTGGCCCCCAGCGAGTAGGAGGTGTAGCTCCAGTTATAGTTGACCGGCTTGGCCGCTGCATAGTTGACGAAGGAGACGCTCTTTTCCGGATTGGAGATCACGCCGTCGCCATTGACGTCGAAATTGGCCATCTGGGTCGAGGCGGCATAGGTGCCGCGCGCCTTGCCTTCGTCCTGACGCACCGAGGCTTCGAGCGTCAGCTTGCCCCATTCGCCGCTGGCGATCACATAGGGAGCCACGATGTCGTACTGCACATCATAATGACGGGTGCAGCAGTTGCCCCACACCGGCACGCCATAGGCGAACAGGCCGTTCTGCGACAGGTTGGTGTTGCCGGCATAGAGGTTGAGCAGGCGCGCATTGTCACCGGCCACTTCCATGGCATAGCTGTTCCACACCCAGTCCATATTGATCGTCTGCGACGAATTGTAGAGACCGAAGGTCAGGTCGATCTTCGAACCCATGGCGTCAAACGTCTTTTGCAGCTTGAGGTCGTTGGCCGAATTGTCGAGGCTGTTCAGGCGGGTGTTGAAGGTGTGCATGATCATAGCCAGACCCGTGTAGGTCGCACCGGCGTTCGGTCCATTGGCCACCACAAGGCGCGTCCCCGCCGTGCCCAGAGCCGCGTTGATGCCCGACACGACGTCTGCCGAGGTGCCGACCGTCGCCGGGAAGGGCGCGATAAAGTTGGCTTCGGTCTTGGCGAAGCGGAACTTGTCGTTCAGCGTCCAGCCGCCGCCGACATCGAACTGCGCTTCGCCATTGAAGACGAGGCTTTTGGGGGCCATACCGTCGCGCACATTGGTCACAGAGCGATTGTTGCTGCCGTTCAAACCGGCGTCTTGCATGAAATAGACCGAGTGGATGGTGTCAGACTTGGCATCCAGACCCGGTGCCGATGACCATTTCGGATCGCCATTGGTGCCCGTCACCTTCATCGGCATGGGCAGGTAACCAATCGCTTTATCGTTCAGATATTTGACGCCCAGACGCAGGAAACCGTTATCGAACTTGCGCGTGATATTGGCCTTGATCTGCCCGCCCTGATTGGCGGTATAGCCCGCCTTGCGCGGCCCTTCACCGGAGCGGTAGAAGCCGCCGATATGGAAGTCGATCTTGTCCGACAGCGCGCCACCAAATTCGAAATCGCCGCGCGTCTGACCGAAGTCGATGCCCTGCGTCAGTTGCAGCGTGCCGCCTTCCTTCGCGCCGGTCTTCGAGATGATGTTGATGATGCCACCCGGCGAATTGGAGGCCAGGGTCGATGCCGTACCGCCGCGGATGGCTTCGACGCGACCGACGCTCAGATCGGTGCGCAGGAAGATGTCGGCATTACCAAAAGCAATATCGCCGAACTCCAGAATGGGCAGCCCGTCTTCCTGAAGCTGGAGGAACTTGGCGCCGCCAGCCGCGACCGGCAGACCGCGCACGGCGATGTTGGCATTGCCTTCGCCGCCCGTCGATTCGGAGCGCACGCCGGGGATGTTGCGGAAGACTTCGGCGGCCGAACGCGGCGCAAACTTCTGCATTTCCTCTACCTGAATGGCGCTGACCGAGATCGAGCTGTCGAGCTTGTTGGCCTTGCGCGCCACACCGGTGACGACCACTTCGGTGACCCCCGAATCGGCGGCCTGATCCTGCGCCAGAGCGGGAGCGCCCACCACGGCCATGAGTGCCACCAACGAAACGCCGCCGGTCGTCCAGATCGACTTAGACATATCAATTCCTCCTGATGAAGCGCGCAGCTTCCTGCTTTTTTGCTTACGCCGGAGCGACGACGAGTCAGCTCCTGACTTGGATAACAGGACATCACCAAATGTAATCGATTACAAGTTAATTATTCGACTTGGGACACAGAAGGACTGGATTTTTTGCCAAAAATGACTTTTTTGCCACACAAAATGCCACGGCGGCGTCTAAAACCTTCCCTTTTTGATAGATTTTTCTTGTAATCCTTTTCATTTTCGATTTATCTGAAGTCGGAACGCTGTGCGATCCAATCTTCCCTATCCTTGCCTAGTGCCGGGCCGCCCGCGTTACGGCGGCCCGCCTTTTTCATCGGGACCCTGGAGCGCGTTTCGTTCATATTAACACGAAGTATCGCTCTAAATTTTTGATGTTCACGCGCTTTTTCATCTGAAAAGTGCGTCAAACTTTTCGGAAAGCGCTCTGATGGCCGATACGATCCATGCCTCTGCTGATCTGTCCTGCGACCCGTTGTGGCGTCAGGCGGAGGCCTGCCTGCGCACGCTTTATGGCGATGATCACCGCTTTGAACACAGCCTCATCGATCTGAAAGCCCGCGTGGCCGATGCGTGCAGCGCGCGTCCGACCGCTCTGCGTCACCTCGATATGACGCGCGCCAATACGCCCAACTGGTTCCTCAAGCCCGGCCGCCCGGCCTATTGCACCTATATCGACCGTTTTGCCGGGACACTGGAAGGCACGGCGCAACATCTCGATTATCTCGAAGGGCTTAAGGTCGGCATCTTCCACCCCCTGCCCCTGCTGAAACCACGCGAAGGCAATTCGGACGGCGGCTTTGCCGTGGCCGATTACCGTGAGGTCGATCCGCGTCTGGGGACGATGGAGGATCTGCGGGCGCTGGCGGCTGAGCTGCGGGCGCGCGATATGTCGCTGGTGCTAGATATGGTATGCAATCACACGGCGCGCGAACACCCCTGGGCGCAAAAGATGCTGGCCGGTGACCCCGCCTTTGCCGACTTCTATATCGTGCTCGACTCAGCGAATGAGGTCGCCGAATGGGAAGCGGCGCTTCAGGACGTCTTCCCGGACACCGCGCCGGGCAGCTTCACCTATGACGCCGGAGCCGGTGGCTATGTGTGGACGACCTTCTATCCGTTTCAGTGGGACCTGAACTACGCCAATCCGCGCGTTTTTGTCGAAATGGCTGACAGCCTGTTCTTTCTGGCCAATGCCGGGGTGGAAGGTTTCCGTCTCGATTCGACGGCCTATCTGTGGAAGCGCAAGGGCACGATCAGCCGCAACCTGCCGGAAACGCACCTGATCCTTCAGGCGCTGCGCGCCCTGCTCACCCTTGTCGCGCCTTCGACCTTCCTGCTGGCCGAAGCCATCGAATCGCAGGCCTCGGTCCTGCCCTTCTTCGGTACGCCGCAGGCGCGCGAATGCGATCTGGCCTATAATAATGGCGTCATGACCGCCCTGTGGGGGGCTCTGGCCGATCAGAAGGCCGGCGTGCTCAAGACCACGATCGCGCGCGCCGGGGAAAAGCCGGCGCATGGCCACTGGCTGAACTATGTGCGCTGCCATGACGACATCATCTGGCTGGCCCTGTCCGATACGGCCGCGCCGGAACGCCTCACACACTGGTCCGATTTCTTTGCGGGTAAGGGCTCCTATGCGAAGGGCGAGGCGTTTCAGGCCCCGGAAGGCTTCCCGGCCTCCGGTTGCGGCATGGCGGCCAGCCTGTGCGGCGGCAAAGATGACCCGCAGATGCCCGCGCGTCTCAAGCTGCTTTACGGTCTCACCTACGCGCTGGAAGGCGTGCCGCTGCTGTATATGGGCGATGAAATCGCGCTGGAAAATTTCGACGCCTATCGCGACGATCCGGACCTGAAGGACGAGGTGCGCTGGTTGCATCGCCCGGTGATGGACTGGGACACGGCCGGGCGTCGCCATGCGCCCGGCTCCGTCGAACACGACATGTACGCCTTCCATCGGCAACTGGCCGACACCCTGTCGGCGATTGATTTCAAGCCCGGACAGTCCGTGTGTACCGAGGCCGAGGAGCGGCTTGTGATCATCGAACGCCCACTCGCGGCGGGCCGTTTTGTCTGCGTCGCCAATCTGAGCGCCGAACCCGTCATCCATAAGGTCGCGGGCCGCGTACTGATAGGGTCGGATAACGACACCCTCCCGGCCTACGGGCTGCGCTGGTTTATCGAAGAGTCCTGATCATGCCCTATTTCGCAGCCCTTGAGGTGGGCGGCACCAAGGTCAATGTCGCCGCCGGTTCCGGCCCCGACGACCTTCAGACCCTGCGCATCCCCACGCGCGCGCCGCAAGAGACGTGGCCAGAAGTGCTGCGGGCGCTGGAAACCCTGTCGCAAGGGCGCGCCTTCGACGCCATCGGCATAGCCAGTTTCGGTCCCATAGACGTCAATCCCCAGAGCCCCACCTTTGGCCGCTTTCGCAAGACGCCCAAGCCGGGCTGGAGCGGCTTCGACCTGCTGAGCCCCCTAACCGAGGCCTATCCCGAAGTACCGATTGGCCTCGATACCGACGTTAACGGCGCGGCCCTCGGCGAAAAGCGCTGGGGCGGGGCCAAGGACCTTGACACCTTTGTCTATGTGACGGTGGGCACGGGTCTGGGGGTCGGGCTGGTCGTTGCCGATCAGCCGGTGCATGGCCTGTTGCACCCCGAAGCCGGGCATATCCGCGTGCGCCGCCACCCGGACGACACCTATGCCGGCCATTGCCCCTTCCACGGCGACTGCTGCGAAGGCTTAAGCTCTGGCCCGGCCATCGAAGCGCGCACCGGGCAGAAGGCCGAAACCCTGCCGCCAGTCCATGGTGTCTGGGGCATGGTGGGCGACTATCTGGGGCAGTTGTTCTGCAATCTGGCCCTGATTACCTCGGCTCAGCGAATTCTGGTCGGCGGCGGTGTCGGGCTGAACGAACCGGTCCTGCGGGCGTCGCGTCAGACCTGCCACCGGCTGCTCAATAGTTATCTGGAGGCGCTAGAGTCTGCCGAGAGTATGGACATTTATATTCAGGCCGCACATCTGGGCGATCGCGCCGGGATGCTGGGGGCCATCGAACTGGCCCGCCGGGCATTAGACTAAGCACATCCTTACGCCTGACCTAAAGGCGCGCAGTGCGGTCTTACGCGGCCTCGTACTAGGCTGACCTCCTGATCCGGAGGTCCGTTATGGCGCTTCGCCCCTACTGGAGCGGCAATCTGCGACTGTCGCTCGTTACGCTGCCTGTCAATGTCTATTCGGCGCTCAACCGTTCGCGTCAGATTCCGCTGAAAGAAATCTATCGCAAGACGGGCGAGCGCGTGCACCGGCTCAATGTCACCGAAGACGGCACCGAGGTCGAACGCGACGAGATCATCAAGGGGTATGAGGTTGAAAAGGGCGAGTACGTTTTGATCGAGCCGGACGAGATCAAGGACCTGAAAATCCCGTCATCGCGCACACTTGATATCGTGCAGTTCGTCCCCGCCGAAGAGATTGACGACCTCTATTTCGACGCGCCATACTTCGTCGCGCCGCAGAAAAACGCCGATCAACAGACCTTTGCCGTCATTCGCGACGCGCTAAGGCAATCAAAGACGACCGGCATAGGGCAACTGGCTATCGCCGGGCGTGAGCGCCTGTGCACCATCCGGCCGTGCGGCTCAGGCCTGATACTCCAAACCCTTCGCTACGAAAATGAGTTGCGCGACTCCGACCCCTATTTCGACGACATCACGAAAAAGGCGGCGGCCTCCGAGGAACTTGATCTGGCGCGCGAACTGATCAAGCGCAAAACCGCGAAGTTCGATCCGGGTCGCTTCCACGACCACTACCGTGAAGCTTTGCAAGAGCTGATCGAGGCCAAGGTGGAAAACCGCGAGCCGGTCGCTGTTGAAGAGGACCGGCCGGCAGCCAAGGTCATCAACCTGATGGATGCCCTGCGCAAGAGCCTGAAAGACCCTGAACCGGCGCCGCCAAAGGCCGAAAAGGGTACGCCCAAAACTTCTGCCAAACGCAAAAAGACCCTCGCAAAGACGGCCGCCCGCGAGAAGGCCAGCTAGATGGGTCTCGACCTTTACAATCAGAAGCGCGACTTTGCCAAAACCGCCGAACCCGAGGGCAAGCCGGGGCGCAAGGGCGGCAACCGCTTCCTCATCCAAAAGCACGATGCCACTCGTCTGCACTTCGATTTCCGGTTGGAACTGGACGGCGTGCTGAAATCGTGGGCGGTAACGCGCGGCCCAAGCCTCAACCCGCAGGACAAGCGGCTTGCGGTCGAGGTGGAAGACCATCCCGTCGCCTATGGCACCTTTGAGGGCACCATTCCCAAGGGCCAGTACGGCGGCGGCACGGTGATGATGTGGGACGAAGGCACCTGGGAGCCGCTAGACGATCCGCATAAGGGGCTGAAAGCGGGCAATCTCAAATTTCGAGTACATGGCAAACGGCTCGGAGGCGAATGGGCATTGGTGCGTATGAAGCCGCGACCCCAGGACGGCGGTCGCGCCAACTGGCTCTTGATCAAGCACGACGATGCGGCGGCGCGCGAGGATGCGGCCGAGGCGTGGCTGGAGACACAGGCGACCAGCATCACCACGGGACGCCGCATGGAAGAGATCGCTGCCAATACGCACAGCGAGTGGCGATCACGACCGAGGGACACGCCACCCAATCGCCAAAAGATCAAATCAACACTTGAATTTATTGAGCCAGAACTGGCGACACTGGCGTTATCGCTGCCCAGAGGCAAGAATTGGGTGCATGAGATAAAGTTCGATGGCTACCGCACGCAGGCCCTGATCGAAAACGGCGAGGTGCGGTTCCTGACGCGCACGGGTCTCGAATGGACGCACCGCTTCCGCCCCCTGCCCGACTATCTGGCGCAGATGCGGGTCACAAGCGCCATACTGGACGGCGAGATCGTCGCGGTAGACGAAGGGGGCCGCGCAGATTTCAAGAGCCTGCAGGCCACCCTGTCCGGTGAAGCCGACGTGCCGCTGCAATATTATGTCTTTGATATTCTGCACAGGGATGGCGAGGACCTTCGCGGCCTGCCACTGATGGAACGCAAGGCTCAATTACAAAAGCTTTTTAAAGGCAGGGATTTCGGCGGACGTATTCATTACAGCGAACACTTTACGGAGGACGCCGCTGACCTGAAAGACCGGCTGTGCGCGCTGGATCAGGAAGGCCTGATCTGCAAACGTGCCGATGCCCCTTACCGCTCCGGGCGCCATCGCGCGTGGCTGAAGGTCAAATGCCACAAACGGCAGGAATTCGTCATCGGCGGCTTCACCCTGTCCAAGGCGGGGAGGCAGGGGATGGGCGCTCTGCTGATCGGCTATTATCAGGAGGGACGCCTGACCTATGCCGGTAAGGTCGGGACGGGCTTTACTCAGGACAGCGCCATCGACCTGCGCCGCAGACTGGACTTGATTGCTCAAAAAGACAATCCGTTCAGTGATATTCCGGCGGAATTTAAACGCGGTGCCCACTGGGTCGAACCCCACCTTGTGGTCGAGGTGCAGTTCGGCGAATGGACCTCCGACGGCCGCCTGCGCCACCCCTCGTTTCAGGGGCTGCGTGAAGACAAGCCCGCGCAGGACATCCACCGCGACCGCCCGCTCAGGCCAACCGAAGTCCGCAAAACCGAAGACGAACCGACGGCGCGTAAGCCCAGACGCCGCGCGCCGGTCTCGAAAACATCGGCAAAAGACGAGGTTGATGGGGTCGCCATCTCGTCACCGGGTCGTGTCGTTTTTCCGGGCTCCGACATTACCAAGAAGGATGTGGCGGAATACTATCTCAGCGTCGCCCAACAAATCCTGCCGCACATTGCCGGGCGTCCCATCTCGATGATCCGCTGCCCGGAAGGCATTGGCGGGCAGTGCTTTTTTCAGCGCCACCTCACCCAGGCCGCCGTTCCTCACGTCGAAGACACGGGTATTCAGGTGAATGGCCGCGAAGACGACTTTGTGATGATCGAGGATGAACGCGGCCTGATCAGCCTGACCCAATGGGGCGTGATGGAGATTCACCCCTGGGGCTGCCTAGCCGCCACGCCCGACCGTCCGGACCGCCTGATTTTCGATCTCGACCCCGATCCCGAAGCCAACTGGGCCGATGTGGTGGCCGGAGCGGCGGAGGTGCGCGAACGTATGGCCGAGTTCGAGCTTCAGAGCTTCCTCAAAACCACGGGCGGTAAGGGCCTGCACATCGTAATCCCAATTCAGCCTGAGCACGACTGGGACGCCATAAAGGCCTTTACGCGCGCCGTGGCCGAGTCCATGGCGCACGACAGCCCGCAACGCTTTGTGGCGCAAGCCTCAAAAGCCAAGCGTAAAGGCCGGATTTTTGTCGATTATCTGCGCAATGACCATACCGCCACCGCCGTGGCCCCCTATGCTGTGCGCGCGCGTCCCGGTGCGCCCGTGGCCATGCCCGTAGCTTGGGGCGCCCTCAGCCCCGACCTCGATCCGGCGGGCTTTACACTTGAAAACACGCCCGCGCACCTGAAACGGCGCAAGGCCGATCCGTGGGCCGATATGACAACCTTGAATCAGCGCCTGTCGGGCCACATTCTCAAGGCCTTGAATATTCTGTAGGTCTGACGCGCATAACCGATGCGGTTTTAAATTACCCTGCGAAACGCCCTGCCCCTTCCCGAATGTCGAAAATGCGGTTAGCGTTACGGCAATATCAAAAAACAAGGGGAGTAAACACATGCGTTTAAAGTGGATGGCGGCGAGCGCCCTTCTGCTGACCGGGGTGTCGAGCGTCGCACTGGCGCAAACCCAGGCGTGGTTCGATAAGTCAAAGTCGGCCGATGAGCGCGCCAGAGCGGCCGTTGCGGCCATGACCCTCGACGAAAAGCTGACCCTGATCCTCAGCTTCACCGATCCGGAGCAACTGGCCAAACAACCCGACTCCATCGTGTCGCCTGAGGTCAAGGCCATGGTGAACAAGGAACATATCCGGGGCTCGGCAGGCTATGTGCCGGGCATTGCGCGACTGGGGATTCCGGCCCAGTGGCAAACCGACGCCTCGATCGGCGTGCGGGTGCAGGGCATGGCGCGCACGGCGCTGCCCTCGTCTCTGGCCACCGCCGCCAGCTTTGATCCGGCTGTCACCGAGGCCGGGGGCCGCATGATCGCGCAGGAAGCCCGTCTGTCGGGGTTCAACACCTTTCTGGCTGGCGGCGCCAATCTGGCGCGTGAACCACGCAATGGCCGCAATTTCGAATATGTCGGTGAAGATCCCTGGCTGGCCGGGCAGATGGCCTCTGGCCTGATCAATGGTATTCAGTCGCAGCATATGGTTTCGACCCTGAAGCATTTTGCCGTCAACGATCAGGAAAGCCAGCGCACGACGGTCAATGTGACCATCGCCCCCGAAGCCATGCGTCAGTCGGACCTGCTCGCCTTCGAATTCATCCTTGAGCAGTCCAATCCCGGCTCAGCCATGTGCGCCTATAACCTCGTCAACGGGCGGTGGGCCTGCGAAAACGAGTACCTGCTGAACAAGACGCTGAAACAGGACTGGGGCTTCAAAGGCTATGTCATGGCCGATTGGGGCGCCGTCCATTCCACCGTTGACTCGGCCAATTACGGGCTCGATCAGTTCACCGGCTTCCCCTGCTGCGGCGACCGTCAGCCCTATTTTGCGCCGGTGAATGTCAAGGTGGCGCTGGACAAGGGCGATATTTCACAAAAGCGCCTTGATGATATGGCGCAGCGCGTCCTGTGGCCGCTGTTCTCCACCGGCGTTTTCGACAACCCGGCCAAGGTCGGGCCGATCGACTTCAAGGCCAATGCCGCCGTATCGCAAAAGGCCGCCGAAGAGTCACTGGTGCTGCTGAGGAACGAGGGCAATCTGCTGCCGCTCAGCGGCGTGAAATCGGTGGCGATGATCGGCGCGCACGCCGACAAGGGCGTCATGTCCGGCGGCGGTTCATCCGGCGTGACGCCGGTGGGCGGCAACCCGGTCGAAGGACAACTGGAACCGAAATCCTGGCCCGGCCCGGTCACCTATATGCCCTCGTCTCCGGTCGAAGCGTTGAAGGAGGAACTGCCCAAGGCGAAGATCGCCTATGCCGGCGGTGAGGATATTGCCGCTGCCGTGGCTCTCGCCAAATCCTCGGAGGTCGCCATCGTCTTTGTCACCCAGTGGATGGGGGAAGGCATGGACGGGACGCTGGAACTGAAAGGCAATCAGGACGCGCTGGTGGCAGCGGTCGCGGCCGCCAATCCGCGCACCATCGTGGTGGTGCAGTCCGGCGGGGCCATTTTCATGCCGTGGAAGGACAATGTGGGGGCCATCCTTCAGGCCTTCTATCCCGGCATCCGCGGCGGGCAGGCCATTGCGCGCATCCTGACCGGTAAGGTCAATCCGTCCGGCCACCTGCCGATCAGCTTCCCGGCGTCGAATGCGCAACTGGCGCACGACACCATTCCGGGCTTCGGCAAGCCGGATGGCGTGGCGGTCAACATCACCTATCACGAAGGCGCGGCGATCGGCTATAAATGGTATGATGTGAAGGGCTACACGCCCCTGTTCGCCTTCGGGCACGGCCTGAGCTACACCACGTTTGCGGTGTCTGACGCCAGGGCCACGGTCGAAAAGGGCGAACTGACCATCTCCGCCGCCATCCGCAATACCGGCAAGACCGCCGGTAAGGGCGTCATTCAGGTCTATGTTGCCCCTGCCGACTATAAGGCCGTGGGCTGGGAAGCCCCCAAACGTTTTGTGGCCTTCCGTAAGGAAGCCGTCGCGCCCGGGGCCACATCAGGCACCTTCATGCAAAAGATCGACCCGCGCCTACTGGCCACCTATGAGGTGGCGGACAATAGCTGGCGCATCCGGGCGGGGACCTATCAGGTCCTTTTCGGTCAGGCGGCAGACGACCTGCCGCAATCGGTGACGATCACCCTGTCCGACCTCACCTGGAGCGCGGCACACAAGTAAAACCCCTATATCCGATGAACGCTCAACGCCTCCGCCCGCAAGCGGGGGCGTTTCTTTGAGCCTATGGCCTTGCTGCTTCCGGCGAAGGCCATATGGTGGACTTATCTCCGCCTTGATAGAGCTTTAGCGTCCGTGCGTGAGCCCTTACGTCGAAGAGAATCCCGCCATGCGTCTTGTCCCTGCCCTCCTGCTCGCTCTGATGGCGGTTGCCGCCCCCATTCTGGCCACACCGGCTCAGGGCTTGCGATCCAGCATTTCCCGTACCCGCGCCGCCAGCTCCTCGATACTGAACGGCTTACCGATCAGCTCGACTCCGGCATCGACCACCCCATTATGCACGACGGTATTGCGGGTATAGCCAGAAGTAAATAGGACCTTCAGATCAGGTCTTACCTTCTGCGCGGCATCGGCCAGCTTGCGCCCGTTGATTTCCGGCATGACAATATCGGTGAACAGCAACCGGACCTCCGGATGCTCGTCCAGCAGGCGCAAGGCCGTCGCCGCCGAGTCGGCTTCCAGCACGCGATAACCCAGCTCGGTCAGGGCATCGCAACTGAAGCGACGCACCACGGCTTCATCATCAACGACCAGAATGACATCGCGCGCCTCTCCGGGCAGCAAAATGCCCTCGGACGGCCCGTTATCGGGGGCCACCGCATCGGCGCCGGTGAGGCGTGGCAGGTAGATCTTGACCGTCGTTCCCTGCCCCGGTTCCGAATAGATGCGCACGTGGCCGTTCGACTGCTTGACGAAGCCATAGACCTGACTGAGGCCCAGACCGGTCCCTTTACCGACGCCCTTGGTCGTAAAAAAGGGATCGAAGGCGCGGGCCATGACGTCCGGCGGCATGCCGCAGCCCGTATCGGTGACGGCGATCAACACATACTGACCGGTCGCCACACCGATCTCTTCGGCAACGTAGCGCGAATCGAGGTGAGCGTTCTGGGTTTCGATGGTCAGACGCCCGCCGTCAGGCATGGCGTCGCGCGCATTGACCCCCAGATTGAGCAGGACGTTCTCAAGCTGGTTCGGATCGACGTGCACAGGCCACGCCCCGGCGGCCAGCACGGTCTCAAGCTGAATGGCCCCGCCCAGCGAATGGGCCAGAAGCTCCGACATACCGCCCACCAGACGATTGACATTGACCGTTTCTGGCCGCAGCGGCTGCTGACGCGAGAAGGCGAGCAGGCGCTGGGTCAGGTTGGCGGCCCGCTTGGCCCCCTCCAGCCCCTGAGTCACATAGTGGCGGGCGCGCACGTCTTCAGGCCCGATGCGCCGGTTGAGGAGTTCCAGCGAGCCCATCACCACGGCCAGCATATTGTTGAAGTCGTGCGCAATGCCGCCGGTCAGTTGCCCCACGGCCTCCATCTTCTGCGACTGTCGCAACTGTTCTTCGAGCTGGCGCTTGGCGGTTACGTCGATACCGACGCCGATGCGGCGCACCGGTTTGCCATTTTCGAAATGGGTATGGCCGCGCGACAGCACCCAATGTACCGAGCCATCCGGGTGGATCAAGCGGTATTCCAGCTCTATATCGCCCTGCCGGGTCAGGCCTTCGGCCATGGTGGCGCGCAAGGCGTCGCGGTCTTCGGGATGCACATGCGCCAGAAACGCCTTGCGACCGATCCCGCTCAACCCCGCCTTCGGGTCGAGCGCGTAGACGCTGGCAATGCCCTCATCATAGTGGAACAGGTCGCTGGCCACATCGTAGGTCCACACCCCGATGCCATCGACCGCGCCAAGGGCAAGACGCGCAAAGTCGCGGCTGTCCTCCAGTTCGCGAGCCCGTCTGATGTCCTCGGTAATGTCGCGAGCCACGCAATAGAGGAGGCCGTTTTCCTCATTCGCCGTCCACGAAAAGGTGCGATACTGGCCTTCGCGGTCACGCAGGCGGTTTTCAAAACGCCAGGTGTTACCGCCGGCAGACAGGGAGCGCAGCTCGATCCGGGTCTTTTCGTGATCGTCGGGATGTTCGAGCCAGTGCGAGGTTTTCCCAATCAGGTCTTCGGCTGTCCAGCCCAGAAGCCGCGTCCAGGCGCTGCTGACCTTGAGCCAGCGCCCGTCGCTGTTGGCAATCAGGAACGGGTCCTGCGACAGCGACCACAGCCGGTCGCGCTCCTCAAGCTCGCGCACGGTTTGTAGCAGGATAGCATCCTGCTCCAAACGCTGGGTGACGTCATAGGCGAACTGATAGGCGCCGATAATCCTGCCCTCCGTGTCGTAGAGGGGAGCTATGCGGATTTCATAGGCCCGGCGCTCCCGCCCTTCGCCACCAAATTCGTCTATTGTGACAAGATTTTCGCCAGCAAGGCCGCGGTCCCACAAGGCGCGTACATGACTAACCGCGTCGGGGTGCGCGGACAGAACCTCAAGAAGGTTACTCCCTACGCGCGGCGTGACCCCAAACAGGTGCTCAAATTCGGCAATGGTCGCGCGGTTGATGGCCCGCCAGTTATAGTCGGTGTCGATCACGTGGATAAAGGCTTCGGTCGCTTCGACCACATCGGCCAGAATCTTGCGTTCGGCCAGAGCCTGCGTCACCCGTTCTTCGAGGGTCGCATTGAGCGCCTTGAGGGCGTCTTCGGCGCGTTTGTGTTCGGTAACGTCATAGCCCCCGACAAAGATGCCCGTTACCGCGCCCTTGTCGTCGAACACCGGCTGATAGATGAAATCAATATAGCGCGTTTCCGCCTGATTGGAGAGGTCGAGGGGGAAGCTGCGCGATACGAAGGGTTGTCCGCTGTGGTACACCTGATCCAGCAGTTCATAAAAGCCCTGACTGGCCACATCGGGGAAGATGTCCCGCACCGTATGGCCCAGATAGTCGCGTGCCCCGGCAATGGTGCGGTAGGCTTCATTGACATAGGTGAAGACGTGATCCGGACCGTCCAGCGTCGCAACGAACCCCGGCATGTGGCGAAGCGACCGCGCCTGACTTTCGCGTTCGGCAGCGGCCGCGCGCTCGACAAGCACCTTGCGCGTCGTCTCTACGACAATGGCCAGAATACCGACCGCCGCCCCGTCGGAATCGCGCACCGGGGAATAGTCGATATCAAACCACACCGACTCGGGCGTGCCCGATCGGTTGAGCGTCATTTCCAGATCGCGGAAGGCCAGGGTCTGACCGGAGAGCCCGCTATGGATAACGTGATCGTTGAAGTCGGACGCTTCCGGCCACGCCTCTCGCGCGCCCATCCCCAGAATCTCCGGATGACGCCCGGCGGAAATTTCGGCGTAGCCGTCATTATAGATCAGCAAGCCCGACTGGCCCCACAGCAGGGTCATCGGCACGTGCGACGCCACGATCAGGCTGACGCAGGTTTTCAGGCTGGGGGGCCAGTCTTCGATGGGCCCCAGTTCGGTCTGGGACCAGTCTTTTTGCGCGATCAGGCGACCGCAGGCACCGCCGACGGTAAGAAGACTGCGGGCATAGCCGCCATCGGATCGGGGCGCAGGGTGTGCGTCATCGCAGGCGGGCATTCAGACCTTGGAGGGGAAGAGTAAGGAAGCCTCATTGCTAATATGGCGTGCATAAATTTTCAATCATGCCTGAGAGGGGAAAATCGGCGGAAAAGGTTTCGCCCTTCATCTTGATAAGGGACAGTCTCTTTCGGAGTTTTTTCATGACCGCTGCCCGACCGCTGCGCGCCCTTCCTGCCGCCCTGCTGCTGATGCTGGGCGTTATGCCCGCTGCTGAAGCGCGCGAAGCCCGCACCTACTATTTCGGCAGCGACCTGTCCTATGTGAATGAGATGGAGGATTGCGGGGCGACCTACAGCCGCGACGGCAAGCCAGAGGACGTCTATGCGCTGTTCAAGTCATCCGGGGCCAATCTGGTGCGCTTGCGGCTGTGGAATGATCCCAAATGGACGGCCTATTCCAATCTGGCCGACGTGACCAATGCCATGAAACGGGCCAGGGCCGCCGGTCTGCCCGTCCTGCTCGATTTCCACTATTCCGACGACTGGGCCGATGGCGACAAGCAACTTGTGCCCGCCGCCTGGGCCCATCTCAGCACCGATCAGCAGGTCGAAGCCCTGTATAAATTCACCTACGACACGCTGATGACCCTCAACGCGCAAGGGCTGATGCCGGATCAGGTACAGGTCGGCAATGAAACCAATGGCGAGATGATGGGCTCGGTGACGTGGAAACAGGGCGATCCGGTCAAGCCGATCAACTGGGAGCGCAATGCCCGCCTGTTCAACGCCGGTATCCGTGCCGTCAAGGACGCAGGCGCAAAGGCCGGTAAGACGCCGCGCATCATGATCCACATCGCTCAGCCGGAAAACGTCGAAGACTGGTTCCTCAAGGCGACGAGGGCCGGGATCGCCGGTTATGACCTGATCGGCATCAGCTATTACAAAAAGTGGTCGAAAATGGACATGGCGGGCCTTGGGGCGGTTATCAACCGCCTGCGCCACACCTATCCGGGCAAGGATATTGTGGTGGTCGAAACCGCCTATCCCTATACCGACAAGCATATGGACGAAAACGTCAACCTTATGGGCGAGGATTCAACCTTCCCCGCCTATGGCTTTTCGCCCGAAGGTCAGGCGCGCTACCTGCACGACCTGATGCAACTGACGCTCGACAACGGCGGCGCGGGCGTTGTCTATTGGGAACCGGCGTGGGTGTCCACCCAGTGCAAAACGCGCTGGGGCAGCGGCTCCAACTGGGAAAACGCCACCTTCTTCGACTTTACGGGCAAGGCCCTCCCCGCGCTGGACTGGCCCAAGGCCCAATACGTCTATCCGGTCGAAATGACCTTCCGGGTGAAGGACGAAGGCCAATCGGCCCTGTTCGTCAGCGGCGACTTCACCGGCGGTCTGGCCGTGCCCATGACACGCGAAAAAGGCTGGTTCGTCTATCGCAGCTGGCAGCGCCCCGGCACGTCCCTGCTGGCCGGGGCCGCCGAAACGCCTGAGGCCCTGAAAGACGCCCCCGCCTCTGAAATCACCGTGCCGACAAAGGCCGCCGTGGCGACTCTATCGACAAAATAATCACACAAGGCGCTTCGCGCGCTTATTATCATACAATTATCTGGCCAAACAGAGCCTGACGTGCTTACTCTGTGAGACAACCTCGCCTATAGACGGGGACCCAGGGAGTGCCACAGTGTTCATGCGAGTCGCCATTTGCCAAAAAATGTGCGCTGACGCGGCGGAAACGCGCCGCTCGTGCATTTTATACCGTAGAGACGTTTGCCGGGCGGGCCTTGCATGAGCGCGCACGACGAACGTCTGGCTTTCATCGGGACGCACATCCTGCCGCATGAGGCCGGGTTGCGGCAGTGGTTGTCACGCGCGGGGCTTTCGCCGTCCGAGCGCGACGATCTGGTTCAGGAGGTCTATTACCGCCTGCTGCGCCAGACCAGCTACGCCCATATCACGGACCCGCGCGCCTATCTGTACCGGATGGCGCGCAATCTGATGCTGGAGCAGATCAGGAAAACCCGCGTCGTGTCGATCACCACCGTTCATAATCTCGATGAGCTGGGCCGGGCGGACCTGTCGCCCACACCGGAGCAGGCCGTATCAGCGCGTCGCGAATTGTCGCGCGTCATGGCCTTCATCGAAAGCCTGCCCGCCCGCTGCAAGGCGGTGTTCGAGTTGCGCAAGGTGCACGGCCTGTCTCAGGCCGAAACCGCCGCGCGGCTAGGCCTGAGCGAGAACGTGGTGGAAAAGGAAACGGCACGCGGCCTCACCCTGATCCTGAAGCAGGTCGCCGAAGGCGATGCGCCCGCTCTGGCACCGATTCAACCCGCCCGGACCCGGCATGTCGGCCATTGACGAACAGGCTGCGGCCTACATAGCGGCACGCGCCGCCGGGGGCTGGAGTGAGGCCGATCAGGCCGGGCTTGAGGCGTGGCTGGCGGCCGATACGCGGCATCAGGGCGCCTTTTTTCGCGCCGAAGCCGCCTGGGCGATGCTCGACCGCGCCAGTGTGATGGGCGCGGGCGTCGCCGCCGACACCGTTTACAGATCGCCGTTCGAGCGCCTTGCACCGCAACCCCGCAACCCCACCCGTCGCCAGTTGCTGGCGGGTGGCGGCCTGATCGCCGCGTCCGTGGCAGGGGCCGCGCTGATCCCGCCCGCATTGACGCACCAGCGGCTTCAGACCGAAGTGGGCGAACTGCGCAAAGTACCGCTGAAAGACCGCAGCGTGGCCAGCGTCAATACCGACACCGCGCTGGACGTAGCGCTGGGGGCGAAACGCCGCGATATCCGCCTGATCCGGGGCGAAGCGTGGTTTCAGGTCGCCAAGGACAAGGCCCGTCCCTTTGTGGTAGAGGCCGATACGGTGCGTGCCCGCGCGGTGGGTACCGCGTTTGGCGTGCGCCGCTATCCCGACGGGGCCGAGGTCATGGTGAGCGAGGGCGTGGTCGAGGTGTGGAACACGCAGGCTCCGGACACCCCGGTGCGACTGGAAGCCGGGGGCCGGGTCTTTGTGCCCTATGCGCCGCAGCCGATCCGCGCGGAATATGCCCCCGATGCGGTCGATCGCCGTCTGGCGTGGCGCGAAGGGCAGATCGCGCTCGATAATGACAGCCTGACCCACGCGGCGGCCGAGTTCAACCGCTACAACAGCCGCAAGATCGTGATTGCCGATCCGGCTTTGGGCGAACAGAAGCTGGTAGGCTGGTTCCGTGCCGATCAGCCGGACACCTTTGCCCATTCGGTACATCTGGCGCTGGATGTCCCCGTGCAGATCGACGACCAGCGCATCGTCATCGGCAAAGAATAAATAAGATAAAAATATCGAATGAGGCGGCGGAAAGCGTTTTCAGCTTCATCTTGGATAGCAGGAGGGGTGAATGCCGCCAGACCGGCACACCCGATAAAAAGCAACCGCAGTCCGACTCCACGGCGCGGTCCTACGGGAAACACCACCATGATCCAGTTCTCCGGTGCCTCACAAGCCGCCCTGATCGCCGCGCTCAGCGTGAGCGCCGCCTACACCGCCCCTGCCTTTGCCCAGAGCAAGGCCTTCGCCATTCCGGCGCAGCCCGCCGCCAGAGGGGTGCAGGCCTTCGCCCAGCAGTCCGGCCTTCAGGTGCTGGCCAGCGCCGATGACCTGAACGGTCTGCGCACCAATGCCGTCGAAGGCACGCTGGCCGTCGATCAGGCCCTCAACCAGTTGATCAGCGGCACGGGCCTCAGCATCAAATCGAACGATGGCCGCGCCGCCGTACTGGTACGCGCCTCTGCCGCCAGTATTGAACGCACCGCCGACACCGCACAGGCCGAAGTGGCCAATAGTGAGCCCGAAGAAGTCACCGTCGTCGGTATCCGCAAGTCGCTGCGCGACGCCATCGACCAGAAGCGTTCCAGCGCCGGGGTTGCGGAATTTATCTCGGCCAAGGAAATCGGCGTGCTGCCCGACGTCACCATCGCCGAATCTCTGGCGCGTCTGCCGGGCGTGACCACTTCGCGCGATCGCGGCAACGACAGTCAGGCCTCGATCCGTGGCATCGGTCCGCGCATGGTGCTGGGCACGGTCAATGGCCGGGAAGTGGCGACCTCCGAGCCCGACCGCAACGTCCGCTGGGAAATCTATCCGTCGGAAGTGGTCGCCGGGGCCGCTGTCTATAAATCCTCCGAAGCGCGTCTTCTGTCGGGCGGCATTTCGGGCACGGTCGATCTGCAAACCATCCGTCCCCTCGCCTATTCGGGACCGCAGTTCGTGGCCCGCGCCGGGGCCGTCTATTACGACGGCGGCAAGGCGTTTCCGGGCTATGACGGTCTCGGCTGGCGCGCCTCGGGCTCATGGGTGAAGAAGGTCAATGACCAGTTCGCCTTTGTCCTCGGCCTGACGGGTCAGAAGCAGAAGAACGGCTATGAGAGCTTCCGTGGCTGGGGCTTCAACGACGACTCGATCCGCGCCGGTAATTCGACCGGTCCGGTCGTCGCCGGTGGGCCCAAGGTGCCGACGCCGTGGGGCGCGGGGTCCGAAGCCAAATTCCTCGATGCCGACCGCTATTCGGCCTCGCTCGGCGCGCAATACCGCCCGAACGCGCAGTTCGAGCTGACCTACGACCTGCTCTATTCGAAATACAAGATCAAGGAAGACCAGAACCAGACCTGGTACGGCGAAAACAACTGGGGCAACTGGGCCGGCGGCAATACGGGCAGCTTCAGCAATCCGGTCATCGTCAATGGCGATCTGGTCGGGGCGACGAACGCCTGGTCGCGTCTGATGCCGGTCGTGGCGCGCTATGCCGAAGACAAGTCGCTGCTGGTCACCGGTCTGAACGGCAAGTGGACCAGCGAAAAGTGGACCGTCACCGCCGATCTCTCCTACTCGAATGCCGAGCGTGAAAACACCTGGCGCGCCATCAAGATGGAATATTATCCGTCCAGCATGACGTGGCTTTTGAGCGAAGACCCGTTCATCACTGTCACGCAGCAACCGGAAACAGCCACCCTGTCCACCGTGGCCGGGACCAATGATGTGGGTAAGGTCAAGGACGAACTGACCTCGGGTCAGCTGGATTTCCGCCGGGAATTCAGCGGTGACTTCTGGACCTCGTTGCAGTTCGGCGCCCGCTATGCCGACCGCACCAAGTCGGAGGCCACCGGCTATACGCAGGCTGCGGGCCCCGTTACGGCCAGCCTGAACGCCTCGACCCTGACCGCCTACAAGCTGGAGAATTTCAACATTCCGGCCATGCTCAAGGGCAGTTTCGACGCCCTGCGCACGCAGGTCTATGGGCCCAACGCCTTCAGCCTGTCGCCGGATCAGATCGCCTACAATTCCGAAGTCTCGGAAAAGGTTGGCGAAGCCTATGTGCAGGGCAATTTCGCCTCGACCGTCATCGACGCCCCGGTCACGGGTAATGTCGGCCTGAGGGTCGTCAATGTCGATAGCCAGTCGTCAGGCGACTCGCGCACCAGTGTCTGGGTCGAAGCCACCCCCGGCAACTGGGTTGAGCGCGTGACCCTGACCCCCACCACGGGCGGCGTCAGCTACACCAAGCTCCTGCCCTCGGCTTCGGTCAAGGTGCAGGTGATCGACAACGGCTTCCTGAAGCTCGGTCTGGCCCGCGTCATGTCGCGCGCGCCGCTGAATGAGCTGAAGGCCAATCGCGCCATCTCGACCTCAGCCCCCTATACGGGATCGTCCGGGAACCCCTATCTGAAGCCGTTTGAGGCCGATCAGATCGACGTCTCTTATGAATACTACTTCCGTCCGGACTCGCTGTTCGCGGTGGCGGGCTATTACAAGAACGTCAAGAACTATGTCGGCTATAACCAGCGCACCGAAACGATCAACGGCAATGTCTATACCCTGACCTCGCCGGTCAATTCGAGCAAGGGCGGCTTCATTTCGGGCGTCGAATTCACCTTCCAGACGCCGTTCGACACCTTCCTGCCGAACGTGTCGTGGCTGGACCGCTTCGGCATCTATTCCAACCTGGCTCTGGTCAATTCCAACATCAAGGAATTTGTCCCGGCGGGTAACCCGCTGCCGATGAACGGCGTGGCCGACACCACAGCCATTCTGGATCTGTGGTATTCGGACAAAAAGTTCGAAGCGCGTCTGGGGGCCAAGTACCATTCGGAATACACCGCCATCCTCGGCTGGGATTCGACCAATCTGGTGCGCGTGATGCCGGAAACGACGCTCGACTTCTCGGCGGGCTATAATATCAACTCCAGTGTGTCGCTGCGCTTCCAGGCGGGCAACCTGCTGGATACGCCGATGAAGGTCTATACGGACTATAAGTCAAACCGCGTGGGCGACATGTCCTATTATGGCCGTCGCT
This sequence comes from Asticcacaulis sp. DW145, assembly GCF_037101385.1. NCBI lineage: Bacteria > Pseudomonadati > Pseudomonadota > Alphaproteobacteria > Caulobacterales > Caulobacteraceae > Asticcacaulis > Asticcacaulis sp. DW145. Next base: position 1,348,146 of record NZ_AP029024.1, read on the forward strand.
TCCTGTTCGATCTGACCTACAAGTTCTAATCGATTTCACAGGATTAAGGGGCCGGGTTTTCACTTGAAGACCCGGCTTTTTTATTTGTAAGATAATTTCAAAACCAGAGGAAACCGTCATGACCGATCTCAACCGCCGTCGCCTGCTGCAAACCGCTGCCGTCACCGGGGCGGCCCTGACGGCAGCGCACGCCGTAGCGGCCCCGAAGGCGACCGAGCCCGTCATCGACTTTTTCCCGAAAGACGACCTCGGCCCGCGTGAGCGTCTTTCGCTTGATCTCGACTGGCGCTTCACCTTTGGCCACGCCAGCGATATGAGCCGCGATTTCGATTACGGGCTGGCGCTACGTACCCACGCCAAGCAGGGCGCGCGGGTCGCCACCTGCGTCGGTGCGGATTTTGACGATTCCAAATGGCAAAAGATCGACGTGCCCCACGACTGGGCGGTCGCCCTGCCCTTTGCGCAAGGCGTCAAAGGCCCCATCGCCAATGGCGAGGATGAACCCGACATGCTGGCGGCGCACGGCTATAAACCCATCGGACGCGACTTCCCCGAAACCTCTATCGGCTGGTATCGTCGCGTGGTGCCGGTGTCGCCGGCGGATAAGGGCAAGCGTCTGTGGATCGAGTTCGACGGCGTGTTTCGCAACGCGCTGATCGTCTTCAATGGCTTTATCCTGAAGCGTCACGAAAGCGGTTACACCTCGTTTCAGGTCGATATCACCGACTTCATCAATACCGACAGCACCCCGAACATCCTGACCGTGCGCGTCGATGCGACCGAAGGCGAAGGCTGGTTTTACGAAGGCGCGGGCATCTATCGCCACGTCTGGCTCATTAAGACTAACGCCGTACACGTCCCGCAATGGGGCGTCTGCGTGCGCGGAAAGACCGACGGGACGGTCGAGATTGAAACCACGTTACGCAATGCCTCCGCTCAGCCGCGCAGCGTCAAACTCACCTCGGCCATCGGGGACAAGGCGGCGCAGGCCTCGGTTACGACCGAGGTCGCGGCGGGCGAGTCCGCCACGGTGCGCCAGACGCTGAAACTGAGCGATCCTGTCCTGTGGTCGGTGGATAGACCGCACCTCTACCGGCTGGAAACAACGGTTGAGGCAGACGACGGCGCTCAGGACAGGGTCGTGACCTATTTCGGCCTGCGCGATATCCGCTTTGACGCCGAAAAAGGCCTTCTGCTCAATGGGAAGCCGGTCAAACTTAAAGGCACCAACAACCATCAGGACCACGCCGGGGTCGGCGCCGCCATCCCCGATGCTCTGCAAGTCTGGCGGTTGCAGCAACTTAAAGACATAGGCTCCAACGCCTATCGCTGCTCGCACAATCCGCCGACGCCCGAAGTGCTCATGGCCTGTGACCGGCTGGGCATCCTCGTCATCGACGAAACGCGCAAAATGTCGTCGTCGGAAGACGGTCTCTATCAACTCGACGCCATGATCCGCCGCGACCGCAACCATCCATCGGTCATCGCCTGGTCGATCTGCAACGAAGAACCGCTGCAGGGCACCGAACGCGGCATCGAAGTCGCCAAAACCATGAAGGCCCTGTGCAAGCGCCTTGACCCCACCCGTCCGGTGACGGCAGCACTCGACAATTCCTACGGCAGGGGCATCACTTCGGTCGTCGATGTGCTGGGCTTCAACTACCGCCACAAGCTGATGGAAACGTTCCACGCCGACTATCCGACCATTCCCATCTATGGGTCGGAAACCGGTTCAACCGTTTCGACGCGCGGCGAATACGTCAACGACCCGTCACGGTCGGTTATTCGCGCCTATGACACCGAGCATCCGTGGTGGGCTTCGACCGCCGAAGACTATTGGCCGCTGTTTGATGAGAAGGCCTTTATTGCGGGTGGCTTTATCTGGACGGGCTTCGATTATCGCGGGGAGCCCACGCCCTATAACCGCTGGCCGGCCATTTCGTCGCAGTTCGGCATCCTCGACACCTGCGGCTTTCCGAAGGACAATACCTTCTATTACCGCGCCTGGTGGAAGAATGAGCCACTTCTGCACCTGTTCCCGCACTGGAACTGGGAAGGCAAGGAAGGGCAAAACATTCCGGTCTGGGTCCATTCCAACCTTGATGCGGTCGAACTGTTCGTCAATGGGCGGTCGCAGGGCAAGAAGACCGTCGTCAAAAACCGCCACCTCGAATGGGATGTGTCCTATCAGCCGGGGAGGATTCAAGCCTTCGGTTATAAGAACGGCAAGGTCGTTATGAAGGCGGTACGTGAAACCGCCGGACTGGCGACAAAACTGGTTCTGACAGCCGATCGCACCACGCTCAAGGCCGATGGCCGCGATGTAGCGGTGTTCAAGGTCGAAGCCTTTGACGCTAAGGGCCGCCCGGTGCCGAAAGCCGATAATCTGGTGACATTCTCTCTGTCGGGCGGCGGTAGCGTGATCGGCGTGGGTAACGGCAATCCCGCCAGCCACGAGGCGGACAAGGCGTCTGAGCGTCGGTTGTTCAACGGCCTGGCTCAGGCCATTGTGCAAAGCCCGCGTTCGGCCGGGCGTGTAACCGTCACGGCCTCCGCCGACGGCCTGAAAGCCGCCAGCGTGTCGCTGAATGTCGGCTAGGCCAGCAGCGCCAGCAGGCCCCACATGGCGGCGGAGAAGATCGACACCATCAGCAGTCCCTGCGCCCGCTCGTGCAGGGACTCGTCAGGGCTGTGATCGGTATGAAGGGCGACGCTTCTCATCTTTGCCTCCTTGGGCGGTTCACTGTTTCAGATCTGACTTTTGACCTGTGAGTCAAATCATACGCCGCGTCGGGCAAGGGCGCGACGCGCAAAAGCCTGAAAATTGTCAGGGCCGCATCAGCGTCCGCCCTCTCTTGCCCTCGCAGCTTGTCTGACCTTTCGTCCTCACCTATCCCAATCGGTCAGATGAAAAACGCCACAAAGGGCGCGCCTCGCCATTTTTCAGTCCCCTTTTGGTCTTTTTTACTGGCCAGACCGTGAGTGTGAGGTCATATTTTATCAGACAAATAATCGGACAAAAAAGGGTAAGGATATGTCTCAGTCGCTCAGAAAGATGGTGATGGGGTCGGTGGCGGCCGGGGTATTGCTGGGCTTGGCGGCGCCCGTACTGGCGCAAACCGCGCCCGTGGCGGAGTGGGAACAGCCTGAGGTGGTGGGGGTGAACCGGGAACCGATGAAGGCGACCTTCTTCAGTTTTGAGAGCCGCGATCTGGCGCTTAAGGGCGACAAATCGGCGTCAAAGCGCTTCCTGTCGCTGGACGGCACCTGGGATTTCAAATTCTCCAAGGGCGTCGATAACCGCCCCAGGGACTTCTATAAAACCGGCGCGAACCTTAGCGGTTGGGATAAAATTCAGGTCCCCGGTATGATTCAGGCGCAGGGTGACGGCAAGTTCGGCCTGCCGGAATTCTGGAATATCAAATACCCCTTCCCGGCCAATGAGCCCTTCATCCCGCACGATATGATCGAGGTGGGCTCGTACAAACGAAGCTTTACCGTCTCGGCCGACTGGGCCGGTCAGGACGTCTTCCTGCATATCGGGGCGGCGGGGGCGGCCTATTACATCTGGGTCAATGGCGAGAAGGTCGGCTATTCGGAGGACTCCAAGCTGCCGTCCGAATTCAATGTCACAAAGTTCCTCAAGCCCGGTCATAACGAGATCGCGCTGGAAATCTACCGCTACGCCGACGGCTCCTATCTGGAGGATCAGGACTTCTGGCGGCTGTCGGGCATCGAGCGCTCGGTCTATCTTTATGCGGAGCCGAAGACGCGCTTGCGCGATTTCACCGTGCGCGCCTCGCTGGACAAGACCTATACGGACGGCGTTTTTGCGCTGGAGGCTGAACTGGCCGGTCAGAAGGGTGCGGCCACGGTGACCGCCACCGTCTATGACGGCGAGACGCAGGTGCTTAAAACGTCAGCAAATGCAAATGTCGGCAAGCCCGCGCAACTGAGCGGCACGCTCAAAGGCGTCAAGGCGTGGACGGCGGAGACGCCCAACCTCTACCGGCTGGTGATCGAGGTCACGGACGCCAAGGGGAACCTGATCTCGGCCACCGCCAGGAAGATCGGCTTCCGCACGGTGGAAATCCGTAATGGTGAGGTGCAGGTCAATGGCAAGCGCATCCTGATCAAGGGCGTCAACCGTCACGAGCACGATCCGAAGACCTACCGCGTCATGTCGCCGGAGCTGATGCGCAAGGATGTCGAGCTGATGAAGCAGGCCAATGTCAATGCGCTGCGCACCTCGCACTACCCCAACGACCCGTATCTCTACGACCTCGCCGACGAATACGGTCTCTACATCATGGATGAGGCCAATATCGAAAGCCATGAATATATGGGCATGGGCGACGATCAGGCGGCGCGGGGCAATGACCCGAAACTGCGCGAGCAGATCCAACTGGGCTATAAGCCGCACTGGGCCGTCGCGCATCTCGACCGGGTCAGCCGCATGGTCGAGCGCGACAAGAACCACCCCTCGATCATCTTCTGGTCGCTGGGCAATGAGGCCGGGACCGGGCCGAACTTTGAAAACGCCGCCAGGTGGATTCGCCAGAACGACCCCACACGGCTGATCTCCTATCTGGGCCACGGCACCCTGTATGGTGACCATCAGCCCAACCCCTATGTCGATATCTATGCCCCAATGTATGACGATATCGACCGCATCAACGACTATGCCGAAGACCCGCGCTATACCCAGCCGCTGATCCAGTGCGAATACGCCCACGCCATGGGCAACAGCCTCGGCAATTTGGAGGATTATTGGGTCGCCATCCGCGCCAAAAAGAAGCTGCAAGGCGGCTTCGTCTGGGATTTCATTGATCAGTTCGTGGATGGAACGGACTCCAAAGGCCGTCACTACTGGGCTTCAGGCTTCGATGTAAACCCCGAACGCGGCGACAATTCGGTGGTGGGCGACGGCGTGGTGCAGGCCGACCGCACGCCGGACCCGGAATATTACGAGCTTCAGAAGGTCTATTCGCCGGTGGTGTTCGAAGGCGATCCGAAGTCGGGCAAGGTAACCGTCGTTAACCGTCATAATTTCCGCGACCTGTCGGGCTTCGATTTTGGCTGGACCCTTCTGAAGGACGGCGTGGTCGCCGATCGCGGCACGCTGCGCGGCGTCAATGCCGCCCCCGATGCGACCTCCGACGTGCCGCTGGCCCTGCCGCCCCTGCCGCAGGACGGGGCCGAATATATCCTGACCCTGGCCGCCATCGCCAAGAGCGACAGCATCCGTGGCGTGCCGGCGGGCGCGACGGTCGGCTGGAGCCAGTTTGTACTGCGCCCAGCCTCGGCCCCGGTGGAGGCCACGGCCTTCGTCAAGCCGCAGCAGAAGGGCAAGGCCATCACCCTGAGCGCCGCCGGTCGCACGCTGAGCATCGACGCCGATACCGGCCTGATCGCGCTGAACAGCAGCGGAAAGCCCCTGCTGAAAGGGGGCACACCCAACTTCTGGCGCGGCCTGACCGACAACGACGAAGGGGCAGGCGTCGCGCGCAGCCACGGCGTGTGGAAGGGGCTGACCGAAAACCGCCGCGTGCGCGATCTCAAGGTCGAGGCTGACCGCGTACAGGTGCTGTTCGTGCACGGCCCCGGTCAGGTGAAGGTCACTGTCACCTACCGCCTGCGCACCGACGGCAAGCTGATGGTTACCACCGACTTCGATCCGGTCAAGGATGACCTCCCCGATCCGCTGCGCGTAGGCCTGCGCTTTGACACCGATCCGTCTCTGGCCAATCTGGAATGGTACGGGCGCGGCCCGCAGGAATCCTACGTCGATCGTCAGACCGGCTATGCCATTGGCCGTTACAAGGGCACGGTGGCTGAGCAGTTCCACGACTATGCCCGCCCGCAGGAAACCGGCAACAAGACCGATGTGCGCTGGATTGCCCTTTCCGACCCGTCGGGTCAGGGCGTGAAGGTCACGGGCGCTCAGCCCCTGAGCGCCAATGCCCTCGCCTTCCCTTATGAAGACCTCTATGCCCGCCCGCGCGGTGAACGGCGCTCAGCCGACATCACGCCGCACGGCGACGGGACCCTGCTGATCGACCTGGTACAGATCGGTGTCGGTGGGGATACGGGCTGGTCACTGGAGGCGCGGTCTCTGGTCAAGTATCGCATTCCGCTGAAGCCGCAGAGCTACAGCTTCACCATCGAGACCCTCGCGCCCTGAGACGGTGCAACAGCAGGAGCCGTAAGGCCTCTGCTCTCCTCCCGTTCCGCCGGCACAGACCCGTAACTTTTTACCACTGGCGTCCCGGTTTGATACACGACTGAAGGGCGTGCAGCCCCGACGCATCCATGGGTTTTTCCCAAATAAATACATGTATTAAGACGAAACAATATAAGGTCATTTGAAAATTAAAAATTATGATTTGCCATTCGTTAATAAATCAAAACTGTGGCGAATTAAAATTTTAATAAAAGTTAATTTCTCCTAAATAATAATATATTCATAATTCATTTAATTCACTTTATAATAAAGAATTAACCGCGCTCAACGGCCTATCTATTGCTGTTCTTCTGTGGCCCGCTTGGGGGCAAATACACAGGAGACTCAGATGAAATATCTTTCCGTAATCGCTGTCGCCGGTCTGGTTCTGGCCGGTTCGGCTCAGGCGCAGACCGCCTCGAACAACCAAAACAATTCGTCCAACATCAAGGCGCAACTGAACGCCAAGATCGACAATGTCACCAATGACGTGTCGGCGACCGCCGCCGCCATCGGCAACAGCTTCACCGCCGACGGGTCGAGCCTGAACAGCCTGAACAACTATCAGCGCTTCTTCGGCGATGCGACGTCCAACCTTTCGACGACCATCACCAATGTGACGGGCGACGTCAGCGCGACGTCAGCGGCCATTGCCAATACGGCGACGGTGAATACCAAGTGGGTCGGTTCCGTTTCGAACACCCAGTACGTCAACTACGACCCGACGGCGGTGCTGAACGCCACGGTCTATAATGCGGACAAGTCGGTCAGCGCCACCGCCGCCGCCATCAGCAACTCGGCCACCTTCACCACCGACTTCGGCAGCCTGGCTTCGACTCAGGTCAATACAGCCGCGGTCAATGCCTATGCCAACACCACCATCGGTGGCGTGGCTGGCAAGGTGGACGCCACCGCAGCCGCCATCGGCAACACCCTGACGGTTAAGGGCTTCTGATCCGGAAGGGAGCCTGCCGCACAGGCGGGCTCCTCTTCTCCTTCGCGGAGCAACCACCATGCGCAAGCCTTATCTCCTCACCAGCCTCGCCTTTTCCTGCCCGTTCGTGGCCTTTGCGGCCACGGCCCAGACCTCGGACCTGCGGGCGCTGGAAAACGGCTATGGCAACAGCCGGCGGCTGGAAAACCAGCCCTTCACCCCGACGACGCGGGATGCCAATGGCAACCGCCTGATCGTCAACGGCATCATCCAGTACGACGACGCCAACAACCGCTACATCCCATCAAACGGTAGCGGCGGCACGCTCCTGGCCGCCCCCGATGCCCTGACGACACAGGGCATGGCTACGGCCACAGCCATTGGCAACCTGTTGTCGGTCACGGTCAGCGGCAGCCACAACACGGTCATTCTCAATAGCCGTCAGGACAATTCCGGCACGGTTTCTGCTGTCCTCAACGGACGCAAAACGACCGGTGAATAAGACGCTCCCCGCCCTCACCCCCACCCGGATACGCGCTGATGACACCTTCCCTTCGCCTCTTCTTCGCCCTGAGTTGCGCCACAGGCGCACTCATGCCGGGTCTGGCCACCGCCGCCCCACCGCCGCCGGCCGCGGTGACGCTTAATGAGACGCCGGTGACGCCCGCCCTGCGCTGCCTCGCCCGCCGCCCATCTCTGAACGGCCTGCCGCGTCTGGCGGTCGGGCGCATTGGCGACCTGACGGGTAAGGTCGATTTCGACACAGGAGCCAAGATTACCCAGGGTGCGTCGCTGTTTGCCGTCAGTGCGCTGGGCTATGCCGGGGTCCCGGTGGTCGAACGCCTCGACAATTCCGTGGCGGAGATTGAACTGAACTATGCGCGGCAAAAGCTGCTGTCGGATACGCCGGAGCGCGCCGGGCAAAGCGGCGACAATTTCCGTCCCATTCTGGCCGGGCAGATCGCCGGGTCGCGCTATTACATTGTCGGCGGCATTACCGAACTGAACTACAATATCCGCTCCGACGGCTACGACGCGGCCATCGGCTCACAGGCGCTGCCCGGCGCACAGGGCCAGATCAGCGGCCGCACCTATGTGCTCAACGTCGCCGTCGATCTGCGGCTTGTCAACACCCAGACCCAGCAGGTGGTGGACACCGTCACCTTTCAGAAGCAGGTGATCGGCGTCACCAACGACCGTCGCCTCACTGGAGGCAGCGAGGATATCGGCCTTTTGCTGCAAGGCGGCAACAGCCGTCAGGAACCGTTGCAAATGTCGGTGCGCGAACTGGTCGAACGCTCGGTCTATCATCTGATCGCGCCGCTGTGGACCGCCGCCGATGGACGCGCCTGCCTTGGTGAGGCCGGACTGAAGGAGACGCAGCCATGAGACGCCTTGTGATCGCCCTGCCGCTGCTGCTTTCGGCCTGCGCCAGCGTTACCGCCGATCCGCAGACGGGCCTTTATGCCAGGCCGGTGGGCAATGCTCCGGCGACGGCCAATCTGACGCCCTATAGCCCCGATCTGATCTGCCTTCAGCAGGCGGCGCTGACTAGCCATAAGACCCGGCCGCGCGTGGCGGTGGGCCGCATCGACGACCTGACGGGCAAGCGCGACTTCTACACAGGGGCCAATATCACGCAGGGCATCGCCCTGTTCGCGCAGTCGGCCCTGTCGCGCGCCGGCCTGCCACAGGTGGAGCGCGGTGACCGCGACATCTCCGACTATGAACTGAAGGCCGCCATGGAGCACGTCCTGTCCGACACACCGGATCAGGCGGGTAACGAGCCGGACAATTTCCGCAAGGTCTATGCGGGTCAGATCGCCGGTTCAGACTACTATATCTCCGGCGGCCTGACCGAACTGAATTACAATATCCGCTCCGACGGCGTCGATCTGCGCGCCGGTGGCACCGGCAGCGACGATCCGGCGGGCAGCTTCGTATCGCGGCGCTTCGTGATGAATATCGCGCTCGATCTGCGCCTGATCGACACGCGCTCTCAGGAGATCCGGCGCGTCACCGCCTATCAGAAGCAGATTGTGGGGCGCGAGGTGAAGCCCGGCTTATTCACCCTGCTCGACGGGACTATGCTCGACCTGTCGGGCGGGTTCAGCGAAATGGAGCCTATCCAGTTGGGGGTGCGCACCCTGGTTGAACGCAGCGTCTATGACTTTGCCGCCGGGCTCTACGGCATGGACCCGTCCGTGTGCCGCAATGGCGGGGTTCCCGCCGCCGAAAGCCCGGATAACCACCCCGACAGCCGCAACGCGGTGGAGCCGCGCCCGCCTTATCAGGGCCCGTATCTGGACCGCAGCCGCTGGGGGACGCCGACGCGCCGGTAAGGCGGTTCAGCCCGCCTTCGCCACCTGAGTCAGGGCCTCGCACAGACGGGCGACACGCACCGTCGCCGCCTGCGCCTCTTCCAGTTCGACCGCTTCGGGCCGCGCCAGCATATCCACCAGGTCTTTGGCCGACTCTTCCAGCTTTAACAGGGCAAGCCTCACCGTTTCGGTGCGCAGGCGATTGCCGTCCTGAAGCGTGCGCAGGGTTTTGCGCAGGGCGGCTTCTTCGCGCGCGCTCTTGAGCACATAGGACAATTGATGCGACACCAGCCGCCAGTTGAGCGGCTTGATGACGAACGACGTCGCCCCGTTGGCAAAGGCCTTATCGACGGCCAGCATGTCTTCACGGCCCGTCGCCACGACAACCGGCACATGGCGATGGGTCGGGTCCGCCCGCATCAGGCTCAGCAGCTCAAACCCGTCCATGCGCGGCATGTCGAGATCGAGCAGAACGATGTCATAGGTGGCGCGGCCCATCTTCGTCCACGCATCGGCGCCGTCTTCGGCCACCTCGACGCTGACTTCGGGCGTTGCCAGATGCGTCAGGGCAAATTCACGCAGGATGGGGTCGTCATCAACGACCAGCAGGCGGGCCGCTTCGAAGGTAACGAAATAGCTCATTGTCCCTCCTTACTGCGTCAGGGCGGGCAGGGAGCGGTTGGGGCCCACCCCTTCGGGCACCGGCACGCCGGAACCGGCATAGTTCTTGTTGATCACCAGCACCGGGTCCTTACGCAGGGTCAGGGTGCGCGCCACGATAACGCTCCAGGCGGAATCCTGCGCCACCTTGCCCGACGTCTCGATCTGAAGCTCGGCATTGGGAATATAGATGGTCCCGAGAAGCTGGCTGACGCGGTCCGAACGAATGCTGAAGGTTTCGGTATTGTCGCGTGACGTCGCCATCAGGAAGCCGGCAAAGCGCCCGGATTTACGCGCGGTCAGACGCACCTCGCCCTTGTCGGCAATATCAATCTTGTCATCGCCGCCGAAGATCAGCACCACATCGTCCCCCGTCAGTTGCGCCACATTGGACATCTGCACCTTGGACATGAAGTAATGTTCGCCAGGCAGCAGGTGTATCCGACCGGACCCGCCCACCGTGATCAGGCCGCAATGCACGCCCGGCGGCAGGATAACCGACTGATTGTTCAGCACCTGTATCTGCACGGGCAGACGGGGGCAGGGATAGGGCGGCTTAAGATCCAGATTGGCGAAGGGGTCGGCAATGGTCATGGCCCCCTCACCCGCCCTGGGGCGCGTCACTCCGCTGACGGTGCCGGAGGCCTGAATACGCGCTGCCTCGATCATGGCGGACGACTCAACCGCAATATTGTGGTTGGCGTGAACCGCACAGCCGGGCGCGCGCAGTTGCGCCGTATTCTGCACCGACAGGCCACCGTCCTGGGTTTGCAGGACGCACAGGGGCGTTTTCTGCATATTTTCGGCCCGCGCCTTAACCCTCAGTTCGGTACCGAAGTCGATGGCGCTGAAGATCGGCTTGCGATGCGCAACGCCTGTCACTTCAACCATGCCTTTTTGCAGGTCCGCGGTGGCGGAAAACTCGACACTCACGCCGTCGGGCAAGCCCTTGGCCTGCATGGCAGCGGTCTGGACGGCAAAGTTTGTGATGCCGGTCGTGTTCTGGCCATAGGTCGCCAGGGTCAGACGACCAGCTCCGGCCAGCGCCCCCGCATCGGCAGCGTCCTGCAAGGCGCTTTTGTCGCGGTTATAGGCACTCAGTTCGATGGCACCACCCGCGGCCAGCATCAGGGGCACGGCCACCATGGCGACCGTGATCCCGGCGTGGCCTTTCTGCGTCGCCGCAAAGCGTCGGAGAATGCGCGTTTGGTGATCGAACCAGCCGGATTTCATGTCTGCGTTGTAACACAGGGCTGTTAACAGGGCCTTTCCACAGGATAAACCTCTATATTCTTTACAGGTTTTTTATTTTTTCGCCTCAGCCCGACGAAACGGGCGAAAATCCGGTTTCCTCTTTCAAGGTACATCTATTAGCGTCGTATCATGCGTAAACCCGCCCGAATCAGCACGCCCCACGGACGCCAGCCGGGCTTTCACAGCCGGTTGAACCGGCTGGTTATCGGCTGCGTGCTGCTGGCCTGCCTGCCGGTCGTGGCCCTGTTCGTGGCCAATGAGGCCAGTCGCTATGGCGAAAACCGCTGGTCCACCCTGAAGGCCGCCGCCGATGTGCTGGCCTCCAGCACCACCGAAAGCGTCGAAACGGGGGATGCTCAGGGGGCCTTTCGCGCCCTGCGCGCCGTCACCCGCACGCCCGGAATCGTCTATGCGCGGGTGGAAACGCCGCACGGCGTACTGGCCGAAACCGGCGCGGGCGTGCGGCTGAGGTCCGACGTCAGTATTGACGACAACGGGACACGGCCTTCGCTCGGTCATCTGCTCAGCACCGGCTCCATCGAAATCCGCGCGCCCATCCGGCACGACAACCGGACCCTTGGCCATGTGGTCGTCGTTCACAAGGCCACTGGCATCTCGGCGGGGCTTCTGAGCACACTGGCCGGGATCGGACTGATGGCCGTGGCTGCGGCCGTCATCGCGCTTGTCGTCGCCAACCAGCTGCAACGCCGCCTCGTCCGGCCCTTGAGCGACCTGACGCGCACCATCGCGCAGGTGGCGCAAAGCGGTACCTTCACCCGCGTGGACACTGAGGCCGAGGACGAGGTGCGCACGCTGGTAGACGGCTTCAACCTGATGGCGGAAGCGATCGACAAACGCGACCGTCAGATTGAAGCGCAGGTGCAGCACCTTGAAGACGAGGTTGCAGCGCGCACCAAAGATTACCGCCTCGCCCGCGACGAGGCCCATGCCGCCAATGCCGCCAAGTCGGAATTTCTGGCGACCATGAGCCATGAAATCCGCACACCGATGAACGGCGTCATGGTGATGGCCGAACTGCTGGCCAGCGAACCCCTGCCGCCGAAGGCCCGCCGCCACGCCGACACCATTGTGCGGTCCGGGCGTAACCTGCTCGCCGTCATCAACGACATTCTCGATTTTTCCAAGATCGAGGCCGGGCGCATGGACGTCGAAATCGGCGAAGTCGATATCGTTGACCTGATCGACGAGGTCATCGCCCTCTTCTATGACCGGGCACGCGAAAAGGGGCTGGAACTGGTGGCCTTGGTGCACCCGGACGCGCCGCGCCTTGTGCCGGCCGATACGGTACGGCTGGGGCAGGTGGTCGCCAATCTGGTCTCCAACGCCGTCAAATTCACCGAACGCGGACAGGTCGTGCTTAAACTCGTGCCCGACCGAAACCCGCAGTACTGGCGGCTGGTGGTCAGCGATACCGGTATCGGCATTGCGGCGGACAAGCTCGGCAGCGTGTTCGGCGCCTTCACCCAAGAGGACCAGACCACGACGCGGCGCTTCGGCGGCACGGGGCTGGGCCTGTCCATCGCCAGGCGGCTGGTCGAGGCCATGCACGGGGCCATTGCCGTCACCAGCGAACAGGGCAAGGGGACGTCGTTCCATGTGCGCCTGCCGCGTCAGGCTAACGCACCGACCGCCGCGCCGCCGCGTCTCCCGGCGCCCGCCCGGCTGCATCTGGCCGTCCGGGCCCCGGCACTGGCAGGCCTGTTGAAGGCGCGCTTGGAGGCGGCCGGGTTCGTCATCGACACGGACGCGCCGGACCTCATACTGGCCGATGCCGACGCCCGTGAAGCCTTCACCGGTGCGACAATCCCGCTGGTCCTGCTGGCCGATATACGCGACGCGGAAGCCGAAGTCTGGCGCGAGGATGGACGCTGCGCGGCGGTGCTTGGCCTGCCCTTGCGTCACGGTGATCTCGACCGTCTGATCCACGCCTTTGCCGAGAGCGCGCCCCTGCATCAGGCGGCACCGACGGCGCCGGAAAACGCCACCGTCCATTATCCGCAGGCCCGTGTGCTGGTGGCCGACGACTCCGAGGTCAATCTGGAGGTGGCGCGCGAGGCGCTGAGCCGCTTCGGTATGACCTGCGTCACGGTCAGTAATGGTGCGGAGGCGCTGGCTCAGATGGCCGCCCAGCCCTTCGATCTGGTGCTGATGGACGGCTCGTTGCCGGAACTGGACGGTTTCGAGGCAACGCGACGCTGGCGGGCGCAGGAAGACGGCACCCGACTGCCTATCGTCGCCCTGACGGCGCATGTGGTGGGCAAGGCCGCCGAGGAATGGCGTCAGGCCGATATGGACGGCGTTCTGCATAAGCCCTTCACACTTCAGGCCTTAGGTGAGGTGCTCGACCGCTTCCTGTCGCCTCTGGCCGTCGAAGGGCCATCCCCCCGGTCCGAAGACGCCGCATCGGCGGCCACCCCCCTGACAAGTGACTGGCTGGATCAGACCTTCGCCACCCTGCTGCGCGAGGCCGCTCCCTTCCGCGACCGCGTCATTGCGCTTTATCGGGCCCATGCTCCCCTCACCCTGAAAGCCTTGGTGGCGGCGCTGAGGGATGAGGACGCCGCGCAGGTGGCCTCGGCCGCCCACGCTCTGCGCTCGATGAGCCTCAATCTGGGGGCGCGGCGGCTGGCCGATCTGGCGGGCAGTATCGAGGCGCTGGCGCGTCAGACGCCCCAGGACTTGCGGCTGGGCGATGGCGAGGCCCTGACCGACGCCCTGACCGCGACTCTCACCGAAATTGCCCAACGCCTGCCCGCCCCCGCGCCTGCGGTCCCGCTTCGTTTAGATGACGAAGATACGGCCTTGCTGACGCGTCTGGACGCCATTCTTGCCCGCGGTCGTCTGGATGTGGTCTATCAGCCGATCTACGACCGGATGGGCGAAGCGATTATCTCCGCCGAATGTCTGGTCCGCTGGCCGGGTGAAGATCCGAACCCCGTCACCCCGGCCATTTTCGTACCACTGGCCGAACGCACAGGTCGCATTATCGAGGTCGGGAAGTTGGTGCGCACCATGGTCTTTGCCGATGCCGCACGTCTGGGCGAAGTGCCGCTGGCCATCAATGTGTCGCCGGTCGAGCTGGATCAGCCCGAATTTGAGGCGGAATTGCTGGCGGCCGTCCGGGCCGCAGGCTTACTGCCTTCGCGCTTTGTCATCGAAGTTACCGAAACCGCCATTCTCGGCGATCCGGAGAATATGAACCGGCTGTTCGAACGGCTGAGGGCCCACGGCTTTAAACTGGCGCTTGATGACTTCGGCGTCGGCTATTCCTCCCTGACGGCCCTGCACCGCCACCCCTTCGACAAGATCAAGATTGATCAGGAGTTTGTGCGCGGTCTGGACGGTGAGCCGCGCAAGGCGCTGGAGGCCCTGGCCATTATTCAGGCCGTTTCCGGCATAGGGCGCGCCTTCGGGATGCAGGTGGTGGCCGAAGGCGTGGAAACCCCGGCCCAGCATCAGAACCTCAAGGCCGCCGGCGTACACGCCATGCAGGGTTACCTCTTCTCCCGCCCGCTGCGCGCCGACGCCTTGTCCGAACGTCTATCACCCGGCCGGTCGCGTATCGCCGGTTAGAGCGTATTCCAGAAAATGTGCGAGGGTTTACGAAATCCGCTCTATCGCCGGCGGGCCGACAGGTCCCACAGCATCAGGGCCGCGCACAGGCACAAGCCGAGCGCCGGTGGGCCGGTCATCAGAGTCTTCATCGCCGCCAGTGTGTCGGGGCTTTGGGTGACATTGGGCTGATAGCCGGTACGACCCAGCCCCCAGCCGAACAGGCCCGCGCCCAGCCCCATGGCGATCTTGGAAATCATCCCCGCCACGCCGAAGACAAAGCCGTCAGCGCGCACCTGCGTGGTTTGTTCGCCATAGTCCACCGTATCGGGCAGCAGCGACCAGAAGGCGAAGAACAGCCCCAGAAATCCACTATTGATCGCGATCAGGAAGGCCGTGGTCAGCGACGGCCCGGCCGTCACGAAGCGCAGGGCGGCCAGTCCCATCAGCCCCAGTGCGCTGGCCGCGATCCATACACCGCGTCGCCCGATGCGCCGGGATAGTAGCGTCCAGGCCGGTATGGCCGCCAGCCCGGCCATGCCCATCACCGCCAGCGCCACCGCGCCCCGGCGGTCATCATGAAGCTGATATTTGAAATAATACAGCACCGACTTGGTGAGGACCGTGCCGGAAATGGCGAAGGCCAGCGCCCCCAGATTCAGCCGCCAGAAGGCTGAATTGCGCGCCAGGCTGCGGATCAGGGTCCGCAGGGCCGGAGGACGCGACGTGGCCTGCACCGGCGGCTCACGCGTCACCATAAAGACCAGCGGAAACACACAGGTGGCCACCGCCGCAAACCCCGCCGCCGTCAGCAGATAGCCGCCCGACCCCGCCGCCGGGGTGATCAGCGACACCAGCACCGCCGCCAGCGCGCCAAAGAACATACGAAAGCCGGACAACTGCGCGCGTCGGTCGGGATCGCTGGTAATACGTCCCGACAGGGCGGCATAGGGCACATTGACCAGCGCATAGAAGGTGCGAAAGACCAGATGCGTTGCCAGCAAACACAGGGTCAGCATCGTGCCTTCCAGCGGCGGGCGATAATAGAGAAGGCAGAAACTGAGCCCCAACAACGGCCCGCCGACCAGCAGATAGGGGCGATAGGCCCCAAAACGCGTGCGCGTCTTGTCCGCCGCCGCGCCTATCAGCGGGTCGATCAGCCCGTCCCACACCGAGGCAATCAGGTAGATCAGGCCCGCCGTGGCCGGTTCAAGCCCGACCACCTCGGTATAATAAAACAGCAGAAACAGGCTGAGGCTTTGCCAGTAGAGGTTACAGGCAAAATCACCCAGCCCGTAAACCGCAGCGCCGCCTAAGCCTATCTCGCTGGGTTTGCGCGTCATCTATGCCTTAAGCGTAAATTCAGCGGGCGTGCCGCCCACCGCCGACGGGGCCAGCCACACATTGAACGCGCCCGGCTCCGCTGCGGGTTTCAGATCAGGGTGCACGAAGGCCAGATCGGCGCGGCTGAGGGTAAATTCCACGCGCTTGCGCTCCCCGGCCTTCAGGCTGATACGCTTGAAGCCCTTGAGTTGTCGGATGGGCTGGACGAGGCTCGCCACCTTGTCGTGGATATAGAGTTGCACCACCTCATCGGCGTCGCGCGGGCCCGTATTGACGATCTCGGCACTGATCGTCAGGGTGGCGTCCCAGCCCAGTTCCGGGGCGCTGACCATGGTCGGACCGTATTCAATGGTTGAATAGGTCAGGCCATAGCCGAACGGATATAGCGCTTCGTTCGTGACTTCGCGGTAGCGCGCCTTATATTCCTTTACCTTCGGATCAATCTGCGGCCGCCCGGTGATGCGGTGATTGTAATAGTAGGGCTGCTGGCCCGACGCCTGCGGGAAGCTGACCGGCAGGCGGCCTGAGGGGGCGTAGTCGCCGAACAGAATGTCGGCAATCGCGTTGCCGGTTTCTGACCCTAGGAACCAGGTCGCGAGGATGGCGTCGGCTTCCCGCGCCCCGCCGGTGAGCGCGAGCGCCCGTCCGTGACGCAGCAGCAGCACGGTCGGCTTGCCGGTCGCCTTCACCGCTTCGATCAGCGCCAGTTGCGGTGCGGGCAGCGAGATATCGGTGCGCGCCTGCGCTTCGCCGGACATGTTCTCGGCTTCACCCATGGCCAGCACCACGATGTCAGACGCTTTGGCGGCCGCAACGGCGGCGTCGATGCCGCCCGGAATGGCCGCTTCGAAGTCCACGCCTTTGACGACGGTGATCGCGGCCGGGTCCTTCACCACGGCGCGCAGGCCTTCCTCGATGGTGACGCCCTTGGCCCGGTCCGGGAAGACCGACCACGGCCCCGGCAGATTGTGACGATCCGCCCCCAAGGGTCCGATCAGAGCGATCTTCTTGCCCGTTTTGGCGAGCGGCAGAAGGTTGCCTTCATTGCGCAGCAGCACGATCGAGCGGCGACCCGCTTCGCGCGACAGGGCGACGATCCCGTCGCTGCGCACATCGGCCTTTTCGCGTTTGGCGTCCATCGAACGGTACGGATTATCGAACAGGCCCAGCGCCTTCTTGACGCGCAGGACGCGGCGCACCGCCTCATCCAGCACCGCCTGGGGCACTTCGCCGTCCTTCACAAGCGATGGCAGGTGTTTGAAATAAAGACCTGATTGCATCGACATATCACACCCAGCCATAATGGCTTTTTTGGTGGCGTCACGCCCATCGGCGGCATAGCCGTGCAGGATCAGCTCTTCCTCGGAGGTGTAGTCGGACACCACCAGCCCCCTGAAGCCCCACTGCTCGCGCAGGATTTCGGTCAGCAGGTGGCGGTTGGCCGTCGCGGGCACGCCCGAAATGTCGTTGAAGCTCGACATTACCGACAAACACCCGGCATCCAGCCCGGCCTTGAACGGCGGCAGGTGGGTTTCCCACAGCGTGGTTTCCGGTATATCGACCGTGTTATATTCCATGCCGCCCTGCACCGCGCCATAGGCGGCGAAGTGCTTGAGGCAGGCCAGCATGTTGCGCCCGTCCTTCAGGTCATTGCCCTGAAAACCCTTGACGCGGGCGACGGCCAGCACATTGCCGAGATAGGTGTCTTCGCCCGCCCCTTCGACGACGCGACCCCAGCGTTGATCGCGGGCAATGTCCACCATCGGCGCAAAGGTCCAGTGCAGGCCGACGGCGGTCGCCTCAATAGCCGCGGCGCGCGCCGTGCGGTAAGCCAGATCGGCGTCCCACGCCGCCGCTTCGCCCAGCGGCACCGGGAAGGTCGTGCGCAGACCGTGGATGATGTCGGCGGCAAAGATCAGCGGAATCTTATGCGGAGATTCCTCGACCGCCACCTTTTGCAGTTCGCGCGCCCCGGCGACACCGATCCCGTTGAACAGGCCGGTGATTTCGCCGCGACGGATGCGCGCCTTCACCTCGTCCTTCGTCTGGGCGACGGCGGCCGGATTGACATTGCCGAAGTCCGGCCGCGTCAGGTCGGCATAGAGGCTGAGCTGACCGGCTTTTTCTTCGAGCGAAAGCGACGCGATCAGCTTTTCGATAAAGGGGTCCGGCGCGGCCACGGCCTTGGCGAGGCCGGGGGCGACGACAGGAAGGAAGACGGCCGTGGCGACGGCGCCCCTGAGGAAGAACCGGCGTGAAGGCGTGAAAGCGGTCATGGGTTATCCTTGGTATCTGCGGGGAAAAATTCAACGTTTATGTTTGAGCAGCCACGCATAGAGGCTGGGGGTGGCATAGGCGGCATCCCAGGCATTGTGATTGCCTTCGGGATAGAGGGTGTAGTTGACCTCACCGCCACAGGCGCGGACGGCATCGGCAAACTGGTCTTCGGGCTGATAGAAGACGATGTCGTCCTTTGCCCCGTGAAAGGCCCACACCGGCACATCTTTGAGCGCGCAGGCCCCGTCACGATAAAGCGAGTCTCCGGACACCGGCGCAATGGCGGCAAAGCGTCGCGGATAGGCAATCGCCCAGCTCCAGGTGCCCCGACCGCCGCGCGACAGGCCGGTCAGGTATAGGCGGCTATGGTCGGCGGGCAGGCCTTTCAGAGCCGTGCTCAGCCAGGCGTCAAGCGTCGCCGGGTTCCATTCGACCTTTTCGCTCAGTTGCGGGGCCAGAATGATGAAAGGGGCCTTGTTCGGATGGGCGCGGCTGTAAGCCCAAGGCCCGTGCACCGTGGTCAGGGTCACGTCGGTGCCGATCTCACCCGATCCGTGCAGGAATACCAGCACCGGGGCCTTACCTTTCAGATCGGCCGGCAGGTACTGCATATAGCCGATACGGGTGCCATCTTTCAGCGTCAGGGATTTGGGCGTTTCGCCACGCGGCAGGTCCGCTACAGGCAGGCTGGCGCAGGCGGTGAGGACAAAGAGGCTAAAAAGGGCGACCAGAGCCCTTGAGGGGAACCGCGTGAAGATCATAGGCCATCTCCCAGAATAATCTCGGCTTTTGCCGTTTTGATGATCAGTTCGCCATCGCGCAAAGCCATGGGCTGACCTCCCACCCGCGCACGAACATCTCGCCCCATCAGGGAGGGTACGTCAATCACATAGCCACCGGAGGGCGGTGCATCAGAATCAATATTGATTTTTAGGCCCGAACCCGCCTTGTTAATCGTAAGCGATAACGGGCCCCATGGCGTGCGCAGCCGCTCCAGCCGCGTTTCGCCCTTGTCGGCCCATTTCGGGTCATACCCTGACAAAAGCACCATCTGCGCCGTCTCGGCCCGCTCATAGGCAAACAGGTCAAGCGCCACCCGCAGATAGTCGGATTCGACCCAGCCGTGGGGCAGATCGCCTATAAACAACGGTTGACGATAGGGGACGGTGACCACCTCCCCCCACTGAAACCACGCCCTGGGGGCCTGATCGGCGAAGAACATATCGAGCGCCTGACGCGCCCGTTCGGGCTGTTTCAGCCGCAGAAAGGCCCCGACATTGCGCAGTTCGTAGGGCGTGTAGCTGTTGGGCGTCTGACGGCGGCGCATCAGAATATCCGCCCAGTAGAACTCAAAGGTCTGACGCTTCAATGCCTCAGGAACGTCGTCCGTATGCGCGCCGGAGGTCAGCCCCATGGTCGTTGACGTCGGGTCGAAATCGCCGCGATCGGCGGCCCCGGCCACCACGGCCTGCCCATAGTGCGCCGCGGTGGCAAGGATCGAGGCTTTCAGGTCTCGGGCAAAGGCCTCGCCCTGCGCAGAGAAACGTTCGGCCTCTGCCGTCTTGCCCAAAGCGCGGGCCGTCACCGCCGCCCCGCGATAGCCTTTCAGGGCCCAGAAATTATCCCAGTAGCTATAGGCCGCCTTGTCCGAATAGCCCTCATGGCTGATCGACGGCGGCATGAGGCCGCGATAGCGCGCTTCGGTTTGCGCCGTGAGATTGGCCTGACGCAGGCCCTCCTGATAGGCGATGGCACCGGACACCTGAGGCCAGTAGGGCGCGATCTCGGCGGGCGATACACCAAAGCGGATCAGTTCCCCGGCCAGCCACGGCAGTTGCCCGTTGGAGTCGTTTTCCGGTGTCGGATCGGCCCCGCGCGCATCGACGCAGCACGGCACCTTGCCTGTCTCGAAGCTCATCGGGGCATAGGCCTTGAAATAGGCCAGCGCCTCCTTGTGCAGACCCATTCGCAGCAGGCCTTCGGACATCATGGCACCGTCGCGTATCCACGACCGGTCGTAAGACCGCGCGCCGGGCTTCAGCCAGTCGCCATCAAGCAGGATCAGTTGGTAGGCGAGCGCCAGACGCGCGCTGTCGGCAATGGGCGGCGCACCGGCCGGCAGAACAAGCCTGGTATCCCCCAACCGCTGATGCCAGTCGGCCCTGACGCTTTCGGCCTGCGCTTCGGCCCACTTCGCCGCGTCCCCGGTGATGACGGGGCGCGCCGTTTGCCCGCCCAGCGGAAAGGCGACAATGACGCTCTGCGCCACACCGGGGGTGAGGTTCAGGTCATAGCCAATCACGCCGGAGGCCAGACCGTCCGTATCGGAGGCACTGGCCCCCTGCGGCCCGCTCAGGAAGCCCGCTGCCGTAAAATCCTTCGGCGGCGTCAGCAGCCACAGCGGCTGATCATCGACGCTGACCGTATCGCCGTCACGGCTGAGGCGGCGGATCGGCGCATAGCCCCCCGGCCGCGTCAGGAACTGCGTCGGCGGATTGACCTGCATCGGCTGCACGTGCAGCTCCAGCCGCACCGTTTGCGCCGTATCGGAGCTTACCTCGTAACGCACCAGCGCATAGGGGGCCTTGCCCTCGCCAAAGGCCAGAGGGGCAACGCGCATCTGCACGCCCTCCCCCTGCCATTCGACCGTTGGCAAGGGCAGGCGTTCGGCGTCCATGCCCTGTGTGACCGTGGCCTGCGCCCAGGTCAGACGCTTGCCGCCGACCTTCAGCACGGGCATCAGCGACGGGCGTTCCGGCCCCAACTCGACCGCCCCGTCTTCGGACAGGAGCGCCGCGCGCGGGCCGCCATGTGCCACGCCCACCACGGTCCAGTAGGCCTGCTCCGTAAAGCCGCGCGGATAATCGCCACGCGGTGCGGTGCGCGCCAGTTCCGTCAGCAGGGCGTTCGGCTTGAGCCCCATCACCAGCGGCAGAAGCGCGGCCTCATTGAGTTGCCCCTGCCCGCTCACGCGGACATAGCGCGCATCGACCTCACCCAGTGTCACATAGTCTGTCCCGCCGTCGGAACCCGCAACGGTGCGCAACTCGCGGAAGCTGCGCCCATCATCGGACACCGCGAGGCTATACCGAGCGGGCACCCGGCCCCAGTCGAGTTTCAGCCCGCCAAAGGCCCTCACACGCGACAGGTCGAGCGTCACTGACGTCGCGGGAGTACCGGTTCGGGCATCGCCATCCAACGCCGCCTTCACATCGGCTTTTAAAAGCGCCTCGGTCTTCGGTTCCGGCGCCTCGGCGCGCCAGCGGATCGGCCCGACCCCCAGCCAGCCGGAGGCTGCACCCCTGGCGGTCTTGACGACGACTACCTCCATGCGCTTGCCACCCCGGAAGGTGCGATCCTTTGTCGTCCCCCAGGCAAATTCGATATGGCGCGGGCGAATGCGCAGCACCGTACCCTGCGGTGTCGGCACAAAGGCCGGGCGCGTCACCCACCATACATTGTCGCCGGAGGCATCGGTGAACTTGATCTGAAGATCATTGCCCGCGCCCTCGCCCTTTACCGGTATTTCGATAACGAAGTTATCGGGGGCCGCAAAGTCGAGCTCATGCACAATAAAGGCATAGCCGGCCCCTTTGAACCCATAGTCAAGCCGGGCGGTTTCGCCGCCGCTGGCCTTTGAGGCGACGCCCTCTGACGCCCCGACGGTCCACGGCGTCGGCGCGATCAGGGCGGTTTGCGCCGCCAAAGGCGTCGCCAGCAGCCCGGCGGCCAGTATCAGCGCCCTTATGGACAGATGAGGGCGCATCAGGCTACCGCCTCGAACCCGGCCAGTTTCAGGCCGCGCTGAAGCGGCGCGCAGCCCTTCATCAGCCGCCAGAACAGACCTGAACGCAGGTTTTCGATACCGCACAGGATCGGCCCCTGGTCTATGCCGATATAGTCGTTGGACACCCAGCCGGCGCGTTGGGTCTGATGGCCTTCGCGCGACGGATAGTCGGTGACAAAGGTCGGGTTGAAACTGTCGAAAAAGCCATATTGGCCATAGATATCGGTGCCGTAGCGCGCCTGCATGGCCCTGGCGGCAGCCAGGGATTCCACCGGCGTGAACATGATCGAGCCCAGCGCGGCGGTGGGCGCAATCGTGCCGTCGTCGAACGGGTGCAGATCACCCGGTCCGCGCGCCGAATAGCTGCGAAATTGCCGCTCGACGCCGTCGATCACCAGCTTGACATCCGCCGGGCCGTCGCAGGCTGTAAAGCCCCAGATGTCCGGGCCATAGTCCCTGAACCGCATCGGGTTCTGAATGGCATAGTTGCGCTGGGCCAGCGTGGCGCGGCGGGAATTTTCAAAATAATCCAGACCTTTGGCGCGCATATAGGCGTCGGCTATGCCGCGATAGTCGATCCAGACGTGGTTGTACTGATGGCCGAACAAAGCGTGGAAGCCCAGATGCGGCTCCCCGTGATTGGGGCCAAATGTCTCATCATAGGTCGAACACCACACCTGATAGGCCTTTGGGTCAATCGGGTGGGTCGGTGAGGCCATAGCCAGCAGATAGACCATCATGCCTTCGTTATAGCCGCGCCATTCGGCCTTGATGAAGCCGTCTTCGGGGTGCCAGCCCATGGTCTGCCGCCCCGACGGGCGCATCATGAAGGTCCAGTCCACGCGCTCATAAAGGGCGGTGGACAGGCGGCGGATATCGCGTTCCACAGGCGTGTCGCGGTCGAAATACTGCCCGGCGCACAGGGCCCCCATTAGCAGAAGCGAGGTGTCGATGGACGACAGTTCACAGGTCTTGTAGCGCGTGCCGTCGTCGAAACGCAGAAAGTGATAGAAATAGCCCTTATAGCCCGCCGTGCCCGAAGCGGCCTCGCCCTGCGGCAGGTTATAAAGGAAATTCAGCGTGTTAAAGGTACGCTCCGCCGCCTGCTCACGGCGGATATAGCCGGACTCCGCACCGACAATATAGGCGTTGAAGGCAAATCCGATAGCGGCCACCGAGGCAAAGGTGCGCGTGGGCCAGCGATCCGGCGTCAGGCCAGTGCGATGGTCAGTCACGTCCCAGAACAACTGAAACGTGCGCCGATGCAGATCGCTCAGAAGCGGGTCGCTCGCAGGTGCCCGCGACAGGCTCGGCAGAGACGCGCAGGCCCCCAGGGGCAACAGGCTGAGCCCCAGAAGACCCCGGCCAAGAGCCCGACGGGACGGATGCAACAAGGACATAAAAAACTCCCTTCGACACGGTGTCTGTGGGTGACACCGGCGGTCCATCAGGGACAACAAAACCAAAAAAAACCGGGGGCTCCAACGGGAGGAGAAGCCCCCGGTATCAGGCAAGTCAGCGCCGCATAAGCCGAGGAAGAAAAGGGCTGGCGGGCAGATGTCCGGCGGCGCGTCAGGGGATGAGACACCGCTGGGCATGGGGAGCGGCGCGACGGAAACCACCGCGCCAGAAGCGTTACCACTTATAGGTCAGGCCGACCTGGAAGGAGCGCGACGGACCGATCTGGGCATTGGGGTCCGGGATCTTTTTGGCGCCCGTACCGTTGTCATAGCCACCGGTCCATTGCGAATAGGCGCGGTTCCACGTGTCGAACAGGTTATAGACCTGCGCGTCGGCGGTGACCGTCTGACCGTTCCACAGCTTGAAGTCCTTGGAGACGCGCAGATCGACCTGCTTGAAGGTCTTGCCCGGCCAGAAGTACCCTTCCTGAATCTGAAGCGCTGGAGCGGTATCGAGCACACGGCCATAGGGCGTACCCGAAGCCAGCGTCACAATGGCCGAGACGCGGGTGTCCCACGGCCCCGACAGGATGCCCGAACCGACGAAGCGCCACTTATCGACGCCTTCCGCCTTGTGCCAGCCGGTGGCCGACGGGCTGGCATAGTCGAAGATGAACGGGTCGTTATGACCGGTCATTTCGGCGTCAGTCAGGGTCAGGGTGGTGCTGAAGCCGTATTTTGACGCCGGCGTCCACGGCTTCTCGGCGGTGAGATACAGGGCCTTGTAACGCGCCTGACGCTCATTGGTCGAGATAATCAGGCTGCCATAGCCCGGCAGGCCATTACCCCACGGCTGGCAGGCATATTGCGGGCCGTACTGACACCAGCTGCCGTCCGGCAGACGGTTACCAAGCACCCAGTTAAACAGGTTCTGATACTTGATGTAGGACAAGGTGGCCGAGGTCGAAATCTCGCCGAAACGCTTGCGGACACCCAGATTGAACTGATCCGAATAGGGCACCTTGGCGTCGTTGTTCAGCGCGAACACTTCGCCCTTCAGGCCCAAAGACTTGGCGAGCGCCACCAGAGCCGTCGGATTGCCGAAATAACTGGCATTCCAGTTCGCTGTGTTAGCCTGCCCGGCAACCTGCGGGAAATAGATGGTGGCCACGTGTATCTGGGCACGACGGGTTTCCAGTTGCGCCGTATCGTAGATAGTCCGGTCATAATAGC
Source organism: Asticcacaulis sp. DW145 (assembly GCF_037101385.1). Taxonomy (NCBI): domain Bacteria; kingdom Pseudomonadati; phylum Pseudomonadota; class Alphaproteobacteria; order Caulobacterales; family Caulobacteraceae; genus Asticcacaulis; species Asticcacaulis sp. DW145. Next base: position 1,373,152 of record NZ_AP029024.1, read on the forward strand.
GACCATAGCCGCCGAAAATGACCAGATCACGGTCAGCATTTACATCATAGGCAAAGCCGATACGCGGTTGGATAGCGCCCTTGAAGCCCTTGCGGTTCGACCCCGTTGAAATGAAGTCATTAGGGTTGAACGCCTTGTTGAAGCCCGCCGTGTTGCGCATGACCGTCGCAATATCGGCAGGCGTCGTATATTCGTTATTGAGCATGTTGGACTCGTAGTCCCAACGCACGCCCAGATTGAAGGTCCAGTGATCGTCGAAGGTCCAGTCGTCCTGAATATAGGCCCCAAACTGCATATTGTTAGACGTGATCCGCGGATCACCATCGGCGATTTTCACGGCTACGGGCGTATTGGTTCCGCCATAAACGTGTGTCGCCGCATCATAAAAATACTCAGGGCTCCGACTGCGATCGTTTTCTTCAGCCGTGTACTTATAGTTCGCCAGCTTGAAGCCACCCTTGATCACGTGTGTGCCGTACCATTCGATACCGGTCAGAGTCAGGTCATTGCGCAGGGTAACGCTTTCCTGTGCCTTGACCTGTGAATAGGGCGTACCGCCGAAGAAGGCGAGTTGGTTATTGATATTTTGCCCATTGATCAGCGTGATAGCCGGGTTGGTGGACAGCGGTGCCTGACGCCATTGCGCATCCTGATAATTCAGTTGCATGTCATTGAGCAGATTGCCCGCCCGGTGACGCCATTTGACACCAACGGCCTTGATTTCCTGATTGAGTGTTGAACCGCGCTCATAGGCCGTCAGACCGCCGAAGTTGCGAACATCGTCTTCCTTACGGTTGGTGACCGTCAGATCAACCGTATTGTTGTCATCGGCAAACCAGGTCAGCTTACCGAACACCATATCCTGCTGGAAGTTCTTGGCATAGCTGCCGTTATAGGCATTAGACAGAGCCGTAACGAGGGTCGGGTTCAGGGTATTCAAGCTGCCATTGTTGCGCATATCCACCGAATCCGACGGGCGCGCGTCCTTGCGGCCTTCGTAGGACATGTAGAAGTGCAGCTTGTTCTTGATGATCGGGCCGCCGATGTCGAAGCCGTATTCCTTGTTTTCGAAATCCTGTTTGGGGCCGGTGTCATAATAGTTCTGACCGATCATGCTCTTGGTCTGGAGCGTGCCGAACACCGTGCCGTGGAATTCGGTGCCGCCGGTCTTGGTGACGGCGGTGATGATGGCGGAACCCGCCTGTTCATATTCCGCCTTGAAGTTCTGGGTCGAAACCTTGAACTCCTGCACGGCCAGTTGCGGGAACGGGTTGCCGCGCGAGGCGTCCTGACCCGTCACTCCGCCTTGCAGCACCTGATTCTTCTGGCTCATACCGTCGATGAAGACGTTGACCTGGTTGGCGTTGACCGCACCGGCCTGAAAGGTTTTGCGCTCCGGGTCGGTGGACACCGCAACGCCGGGGGCCAGAGCCGCGAAGTTGAGGAAGTTGCGACCGTTTTGCGGCAGGTTTTCGATCTGGGCGCGCGAAATGGAGGTGGAGACTTCCGACTGACGCGGATTGTTGCGGCGCGAGGCAACGACGGTGACTTCCTGCACCGGCGCTTCAGCAGCGGCGAGGTCGGCATCGACTTCGATCGTCTGACCGACGGGCAGCACGGCCTGTTCGGTGCGCGTCGTGCCGTCCGGCGCGCGGAAGGTCACAGTATAGGTGCCCGGACGCAGACCAACGATCACATAGCGGCCATCGGCACGCACCGTAGCGGTCGCCTTGGCACCCGTATTGGCATCGGTCGCGGTGACCACCGTCCCCGCCGGAGCCGCCGAGACGCGGCCCTGAAGCGTGGCATCGGATTCCGCGGCAAAGACCGGGGCCGCCATCACGAGGGCGGCCGCCAGAGCGACGCCCGAAACCCCGAGGCTCAGACCTCGTGCACGAGACATATGAAGCATATCCTGTTCTCCCAAAGGACTGTTTTATTTGTATAAAACGCGATACTTACAGCGTTTGCAGAAACGCTTTAACGGCGGCGGCTGGACGCTCGCACCACCAGTTCAGGCCGCACGATCAGGCTGGCGGCCGAGGTCGAGGCCTCGGCAGAGCCCCGTTCGATCAGCACGGACAAAAGTTCGAGGCTGCGCCGCCCTATATCGAAGACGCCGGCGCGCAGGGTGGAGATGGGCGGCGAGGCGTAGCGCGTCACCGGAATGTCGTCGAAACCGATGATGGCGATGTCGTCCGGAATCGACACGCCCGCCTCACGCAGGCCCAGGGTCGCCCCCAGCGCCATCATGTCATTGGCGGCAAACAGGCCGTCGGGCATCTGTTCCTGCGCCAGAAGGGTCTGCACGGCCGCATAACCCGCCGCGTCGGTGAAGTCGCCAGGCAGCACTTGCGGCGACAGATCGGCCTCTTTCAGCCCATCGAGATAGCCGCGCAGACGGTCCTGCGCCTCCAGATTGCTCTCAGGGCCCGCAATGTGCGCGATGCGGCGGCAGCTCTGTTCACGCAGGTGGCGCACGGCCTCCAGCGCGCCGGAATAGTTGTCAACGACAAGGCTCGGCAGGTCGGCCTGACCGCCCACCCCGCCCATCATGACCAGCGGCAGGTTGAACGGCAGCTTGCCGGACAGGTCGTCGGCATCGGCATAGGGGGCCATGACCAGCAGGCCATCGACGCGACCGGCCATGGCGCGCGCCGCCTTGACGGCCTCCTTTACGTCGCCGTGCGACCCGGACACCAGAATATGCAGACCGCTGGCGCGTGCGGCAACGTCAATACCGCGAATGATCTCCGAGAAGAACTCGCCATAAATATCGGGCAGGATGACGCCGATGGTATTGGTGCGGCTCATGGCCAGAGCCCGCGCCGCGCCATGCGGCACGTATTTCAGCTTGCCGGCAGCCTCCAGTACGCGCTCACGCACCTCTTCGGTGACGTTGTCGAGGCCGTTGATGGCGCGCGATGCCGACGCGATGGACACCCCCGCCGCCTTGGCCACGTCATTGAGCGTTACGCCTGCTGCCATAAGAACCGAAACCCTGTTGCCTGTTATGTAAGCGCTTACATCGCCGTTTTGCGTTCTGTAAGCGCTTACAACAGCGCTGTCAATTCATCATGTAAGCGCTTACAGACAATGCGACATTCGGGCCACACTCCGAAAAGAGCCGGTCAGGCTCCGTGATCATCCTTGCGGTTCAGCACACCGCGCACCCGCGTGGACAGTTCGTCGGGCATGTAGGGTTTGTAGATGGTTTCAAACTCACGCGCATTGGTGTGGCCGTGCACATCGTCGGCAAAGCCCGTGGTAATCAGGATCGGCAGGTCGGAAAACAGTTGCCGCGCCTCCTTGGCGAGGGCGACGCCGTTCATCTTGCCCGGCATGACAATGTCGGTGAACAGAAGGTCCACCCCGTCCGGCCCTTTGAGATAGTCGAGCGCCGCCGAAGCGTTTTCACGCGCCACGACCTCATAGCCATCGGCCTCCAGTATCGCACAGGCCAGTTCGCGCACCTCGCGATTGTCTTCAACCAGCAGGACTCGCTCGCCCTTACCCCGCGTCTGAGAGGTGCGTTCAGGCGCCGGGGCCTTGTCGTCGGCCCCCTGTACCATAGGGAAATAGAGGTGGACCGTCGTGCCCTGACCCGGCGTGCTCTCGACCTCAAAACCGCCGTCGGATTGTTTGACGAAACCATAGACCTGGGCCAGCCCCAGCCCCGTCCCCTTGCCCACCTCCTTGGTGGTAAAAAAGGGCTCGGTGATGCGGCTCAGCACTTCCGGCGGCATCCCTTCGCCGGTGTCACTGACCGACAGTTCGACCTGTTCGCCCTCCGGCCCGCTGCGGTTGGCGGTGCGAATCGTCACCCGCCCGCCTTCCGGCATGGCGTCGCGCGCATTGGCGAGAATATTGATCAGCGCCATTTCAAGCTGCACGGTGTCGATGCGGGCATTGGCCAGATCAGGGTCGAGATCAAGCTCTATCTCGATAAAGCTGCCCAGGGTGCGCGACAAAAGGTCGTTGAGGTCAGACACCACGCGGTTGAGATTGACGATGCGCGCCTCCAGCGGTTGCTTGCGCGAAAAGGCCAGCAATTGCTGCGTCAGGACGCGCGCCTTCTGAGCCGCCTGCATCACCGCCTCGTGGTAGCGATTGAGCTTGTCCGGCTGCTCGGTAACGGTGCGCGCCATCTGAAGATTGCCGATGATCACCTGGAGCAGGTTGTTGAAATCGTGGGCAATACCGCCGGTGAGCTGACCGATGGCCTCCATCTTCTGCGCCCGGCGCAGCGCCATCTCGGCCTCCCGCCGCCGCGTGACATCCAACTGCGAGCCGAAGAAATAGAGCAGCTTGCCGTCGCGGTCGAAGATCGGACTGACAAAGAGGGCGTTCCAGAAGGCCGTGCCGTCTTTGCGGAAGTTCTGGATTTCCACCGCAATATCGGTGCGGTCGCGGATGGCACGGCTGAGGTTGGCGATCATTTGGGGATCGGTCCCCTCGCCCTGCAGGAAGCGACAGTTGCGCCCCAGGACCTCTTCCATCTGATAGCCCGTGGTGTTGAGGAAGGCCTGATTGGCAAAGACAATGGGGTTGTCGGGCCGGTTGGGATCGGTGACGATCATCGGCATCCGCGTCATTTCGATCGCGGCAAAAAACAGGTCGTGACGGTCGTTCGACTCCACAACGCCGTGGCGCGCCGCCAGACGTTCCGGCGAGTCCGAAATGCCGCCTGAGGTGTCGCGCACATCGGTGCGGACCAGCTTTTGCAAGACATAGGTCTGCGCGTTTTCAAGGCTTTGCAGGGCCATGTCGGTGATGCGAAGGCTTTGCAGGTCGTCCTTATGCCGCATCTGCATCAGTTGCACGCTGCCCTTGGCGGCACCGAACATATTGTTCAGATCGTGCAGGGTCTGCCGGTCATCGGCTGACGGGGTAGAGGCTTGTGTCTTGGGTGTTTGATCGTCCGACATATATCCATCCGCCGGAGGTTCAACTGTCCGGGCGCACTACTCACATTGAGCCTTGGTTCTGCCGCTATGGAGATAAGGATAAAATATGAGTCGATGGCTCTGATATGCAGATCAGGGCTGCGGACCGCTTTTACGTGTCAGCTTTTTGTTGGTCGCGCCTTTTTTCCGAAAAGGGATACTCCCTTTATCGGATTGCGCTCCACCCACCACAGGACCGCGCTGACCAGCAACCAGCCGAGGAACCACGGCCCGGCGGTGCCGCGACGGCCCTCTCCCTTTGTCTCTGTCGGTCGCGCGTCATCAGCCACCAGAGCCTGAGTGGATTCGCGCGCCTCCAGCGCCTGTACGCCCGGCAAGGCCTTGTCCGACAGGACGTAAAAAGGCACGGCCTGCACCGTATCCGAGGTCGTCACGCGCAGCACATGCCAGCCGGCCTGCGCAGGCCACACGGCCGCGCAACGCGCCTCCCCCGTGGCCGTATCTACGACGGGGTGGCTGACACCGCCCTGCGGGTCGAGCACCTCGGCCGCACCGCTCAGGCCGCACAGGCTGACGCGCTGATGCACTCGGCCTGCGGTGACGGTCGGCAGGGCGGCATTTGAACGGCGAACCAGAGTTGAAAAGAGGCCACTCCACAGGGCCTGATGCCGACCGGCCTCACCGCTGAGGGTCAGGGCGAAACTGTCAGTTACGCTCCACAGGCCCACCCGCCCACGCCCTTCGGCCCGCCACAGGCCCAGAGGCTGCCCGCTGCTGTCCACGGCCAGAGGCACCGCATCGGCGCTGTCGAGGCGCAGGTTGAGTCGCGTCACGGTGGGAGCCTTGTCCTTGCTGCCCGCCGCTACAGGCAGGGAGACCGTCACCGGATCACCGGTGCCGCTGAGCCGCAGGCCAAGCGCGGCCCACTGGGCGCTCGTCGCTTCCGACGGCAGGGCTGTGGGCCGCAGCAACAGGCCCATACCGCCGCGCACAGCGCTGACCACGGCGGCGCGGCCACTGTCGCCCAAACCTTCCCAGCCACGTTCATCTATGACCAGCAGGTCGGCCTGGCTCAGCGTGGCGGCCGTCAGGGGCTGCGGCGCATCGCCCGCCGCTACACCGCCGCCCAGAGCGAATTGCGCCTGCATGTCGATACCGGCATCGGCGGCCCAGCGGCGCAGATATTTGATCTCCGGCCCCGGCGCGCCGCCAATCACCCGCACCCGCGCCGTCAGCGCCTCATCGACCCACACCGGCGCTTCGGCGGTTTCCACCACGGCTTTTGTGAAATCGCGCACCCGCACAGTGAAAGACACCGGCCCTGCCGCCTTGGCCGTGCCCGCGAGGACGGCCAGACCGCTGGCATCCGGTGTCTGGGTATCGACCACCGCGCCCGCCGGATCGAGCAGCTCGACCATGCCCCCCTTCACCCCATTGACCGTCACGCCGATCTGAAACGCGCCACCGGGGGCCACCCGCTCCGGCGTATCGAGCCGCACCACGCCGCGCGGCAGGGCTGACGGCACAAAACGCAGGGCTCGCCCTTCGACCGCCGCGCGGTCGCGTGGCGTCAGGCCGTCGCCCACCACGGTCAGACGCGTCGCTTCGGGGTGGAGACGCAACGCCGTGGCCAGATCGGGCACGCGCTCAGCCCCCGGCACATTGGCTTCCGGCAGGGCGACGACGCGGTCGCCCGCCTGCGCATCGACCGCCTGCGCCCCGCGCGTGGCAACGATCAGCGTGCCGGGGGCGGCGGCCAGACGCGGCGGGAACAGGATCAGATACAGCAACAGCGCCGACACCGGCGTCAGGGCCAGAAGGATCACAAGCCGCGGCAGGGAGCGTTCGGCCGCCTCGGCCTTTCGCCACCACAGACCCAGCCGTGCCGTGGATAAAACCACGGCGGCCAGAAGCATAAGAGCCACGATCACAGACGGGGTCATCTCGGTCGCTCCAGGGCATCCAGATACCGGCCACCGGACGCCGTCACCGCCGGGCGGCGCACGACACCCGCAGGCGGGCGGGTCAGGACGCGCCATAACTGCCCCCGCAGCGTCTGACGGCACGAGGTACAGCCGGGATCGGCGCGCACCGCCTCGACCGCCGCCAGCAGCGACAGCGGGTCGCTAACCCGGCCTTCATTGGCGCGCAGCCAGCCATCGAGCGCCGCCAGTGGCAGATTGGCCTTCGCTCCCGATGTCTCGGCCAGTGCCGTCCACAGGGCCACGACGGGGGCATCCGGTGACGGGGCCGCCGTCACCGCCAAGGGCACGGGCGCAATGCCCTCACGCTTGCCCGTCATGCGGCGGTTGTTGTCGATTGGCGGCAGTTCCGGCCCGACGCGCGACAGGAAGATGCGCGTCGCCTGCTGCACCTCCTTGATATAGCCCAACGCCTTGTAGGCGTGCGGCAGCGCGGTTTGCGGGTTCCCCTGTCGCAAATGCAGTTCCGACTGCCACATCTCATCCAGCGCCTTTTTCAGCGTGGCGCGCGTTTCCGGATCGAGCAGGGTCGCCGCTTCGGGCTCGTCGTGCGTATGGCCATACTCCGCGGTGACGTTGCCGCCGTCACCAAACACCGGTGCGGCATTGCCCTTTGACTCGCCATGATCATGACCGTCCCCGGCGCTGTGCTCATCGCCGTGCGCCCCCTCCTGACCCGGCGGGGCTTCGCGTTCGCCCTCGGCCTCTTCGCCCAGAAACTGCCCATAACGCAGGCGCAGCAGGCGCTGATCGACGCCAATGGCGTCCGAACGGCTGAGGAAGGTATCGGGTTTCAGGCGCGACTTCTCCTTCAGCAGGGCTTCGATGTCGATAATGATCTGCCTCTGGCTGCGGAAATAGGCCGGCAGGGTTTTACGCGCCAGCGCCTCCAGCCCCGTGCTTTCGGCCCCCAGATCGGACGGCCAGCGCAGGATCAGGCTGGGCGAGCGCACCTCCTGCGGTGCGGGGGTGCGATTGTCATGCACGGTCAACTGCACGATCAGGTCATCGCCCACGGCGAAGCCCAGTGATTTGAGGTCGAGCCGCGTCGCAAAGCGCTTATCGGTCGCGCCGCCAGTGCCGCTCAAGGTCATCGTCCGCTCGCGGAAGGTGATGTTTTCGCCCTGCCCCTGCGCCTGAATGATGCGCAGTTCGGCGGTGGGCGCGACGCCGTAATCGTCACTGGCGGCAAAGACCAGCGGCCACTGGGTCTGACCCGGCGTAACGAGGGTCAGGGCGCGGTCGGGAAGGACGGCCTCGACCTTTGGCGGCGCATCCGGGGTGACTTCCAGCCGATGCAGCGGTTGCGCCGGCAGGCCGTCGGCGGCTAGGCGATAGAGGCGCGAGCGGTCGGCGCTCAGGGTAGCGGTCCATCCGTTGCCGTCGCGGCGCAGGGCCACGCTCTGACCATCATGGAAGACCAGCCGCACGTTGGTGGCGTCCGGCGCAAAACGCAGCCGCCAAGTCAGCCGGGTGTTTTGCGGCACTTTGAGATCGAGGGTCGTTTCGCGGTGTGCCGCCTGCCGCGCATAGGCGGGCGGAGTGACAGCGACCTCGGTGGAGATCAGTTTGGGCGCGCCAATGGCCGTCATACCGGAACCAGCGGCGGTCGAGTGCGGATGCGGCCACCAGATAAACGCCGCCGTCAGCACCGCTATCCCCAACCCCGCCGCAAGTGCCAAGCCAACCGGCTTCCAGCGCCACGGGGGTGTCAGCACCGCCGGAGACGGCAGGCGCTCGATCAGGCGTTGCCGTTGCAGGATCTGCAAGGGGTTGAGGTTTTCGGCGCGCGCAAACAACAGATCGGCACTGTCTTCCATCTCGGCACGGTGAGCATTGAGCGCCGCAATCACCCAGGCGCGGTCAAAGCGCCGCAATCGCCACAAAGCCAGCCCGAAGGCCACGAACAGGCCGAGGCACAGGGCCATCAAAAGCCCCGCCTTTGCGCCCACGGCCCAACCCGCAAAGGCCATAGCGACGATCAGCGGCAGGGCCGTCAGCCCGTCGTTCAACAGGCTGCGCAAACGCGCCGGGCCGGTAAAGCGCTGAGGCGTCATGGCGCGGCCCTCCGGCGGGCGGCAGTGGCCAGCAGGCGCTCAACCCCGAACAAGACCGCCACCAGCAGGGCCAGCCACGGCGTCAGGTCCTCAGACGGGCGGGTGAAAATAGAGCGCCCCACGACCGGGATCAAATCGCGCGCCTCGACACGCGCCGGTGATGGGTTCGGACTGAGAACGGCAGCCAGTTGATCCGGAAAGGTCGGCTCCAGCAATTCCGTAAAAACCGCCGGACCGAGGGGCCGCGTCAGGCGCAGCCACTGCCCCCGCCCCTCGCCCTGGGCCTCCATCAAAGGTGCGCCGGTGGCATCGCGCCACACGACGCGGCGCTGCGGTGACGCAGGCCAGACCGTCTGCGCCCCCACGAGGACCGTTCCGCCGGATTTCACGCGCTCCCTGACGGCAGACGGGACGTTACCGCTGCCCAGCCACACCAAAACCCGATCCTTTGGCGGCAGGGCGGCATCCGCCCCGGCGGCTTCGAACGGCGTCTGCCAGGCGGCGGAGACAGCGCGGAACCACCGCACATCGGCGGCGCGGTCCGGCGCATAGCGCAGGCTGAGAACGGGCAGTTTCGTCGTCATGGACTGAGCGGCGGGCATGGCCCCGGCCACGATGCGCCAATCGACCGTGCGGCTGAGGATCGGGCGCTCAGCATCCACCCCTTGAAGGGTTTGCGGCACCACGACGGTCAGCTTTACCCCTTGCGGCAATTGCGCATCGAGCTGCCGCAGACGACTGCTCACCTCGCCCACTGCTCCCGGCGTGTCGCTTAAGCGTGGAAAACCCGCCGTCAGCCAATGCGCCTCGGCGTCTTCCCTTGCCGCCTGCTGCGCCGCCTTTGGATCAGCCCCCGGCACCACAGCCACATAGGGTTTGTCGCTGAGCGGTGCGGTCAGAACGGGCCGCGCCAGCAGCAGGCCCAGCACGGCGATCAGCAACAGCCGCACCCACAGCAGCGGCCATTCGCTGAACCGGATACGCTGGCGCGGTTTGGGGCGCGGATCGAGCCAGCGCAGGGCGGCGAAGACCACCGGACGCAGCTCGTCGCGCCGCATCAGGTGGATGACCAGCGGCACGACCACGGCCAGCAGGGCCGCCAGACCTAACGGGAACAGGAGGGCGGGCATCAGGCCGTCTCCTTTCCTGATGGCTTTTGGCCAAAGAGTCGCCACAGCGGCGCATCCACCGGCTCATCCAGCCAGTAGGGCGTGTGCCGCACCCCCGCCGCGAACAGCCGCGCCTCAAAGGCCTGACGGGCGGCGGCAAAGCGCTTGAGGAAATCAGTGCGCAGGGCCTTGCCGTCACCCAGCACCTCGGCCCCGCCTTCGGGATCATCGAAACGATAGCCGCCCTGAAACGGAAAATCGCGCTCCTCGGCCGTCAGGGTCTGCACCATCAGCACGTCGCGCCCGGCCGCCGACAGGCGCGTCATCAGCTCAGTGCAGGCCTCATCAAAGCCGTCGCTGAACACCATGACCATGTCCTGCGCGCGGATGCGACCCCACACCGGCGACAACTGCGCCAGTGACGGAAACCCGCCCTCGGTCTTCAATTTGAACAACTCCAGCCGCAGACGGTCGCGCGCCTTAAGCCCCGCCGCGGCCTCGACCACCGCCACGCCGCGATCGCTGAGGGTGATCAGGCCGAAGGCGTCCCCCTGACGCAGGGCCAGTTCGCCGACGCAGGCCGCCATGGCCTTGGCGGCCTCAAGGCGGCTCCAACCGGGCTTGAGGGCTTTTTGAGTGGTCGCATTTCCGGGCGAAAAACCGGTACCTACTTTTTCTGGAAATGCTCCGTCGGATTGCCCCATCGAGGCCGACAGGTCGAGCACGGTCCACACCCGCAGCGGGCTTTCACGCTCGGATTCACGCACGAAAAACTTGTCCGAGCGCGCATAGAGCTTCCAGTCGATCTGACGCAGTTCGTCGCCCGGCTCATAGGCACGGTACTGCGCAAACTCCAGCCCTGCGCCGCGTGAACGCGACGCGTGCAGCCCGATCCCCGACGCCCCGGACGCGCGGCGCGCGAACAGGCGCAGGCCTTTCAGCCTGTGGCGCACCTCAGGAGGGATCGGGTCGTACACCATGCGTTCAGAGCTTTACGGCGCTCAGAATAGCGGCCACGACCGTATCGGGGGCCACGCCCTCGGCCTCAGCGGCAAACGACATCAGCAGGCGGTGGCGCATGACGGGGGCCGCCAGCGCCATCACGTCGTCGCGCGTCGCCGCCAGTCGCCCCTGCAACAGGGCGCGCGCCTTGGCCGCCAGCACCAGAGATTGCCCGGCGCGCGGCCCCGCCCCCCATTTGATATAGGTGTTGACGGCCTGCGGGGCGGCCTCACCCGGCCGCGTGGCGCGCACCAGCCGCGTGATCCAGCGCAGCAGGTCTTCGCCCACATGCACATCACGCACCAGCTTTTGCAGCACCAGCACGTCCTCGGCCCCCATCACCTTGGGCACGGCCCCGCCGCCCGCACCCGTCGTCTGGCGCAGGATATCGTGTTCTTCGGATTCCGTGGGGTAATCGACGCGGATATGCAGTAGAAAGCGGTCGAGTTGCGCTTCGGGCAGCGGATAGGTCCCGGCCTGCTCCAGCGGGTTCTGCGTCGCCAGCACGAAAAAGGGCGACGGCAGGGTGTGCGTCACCCCGGCGTAGGACACGGTGCGCTCCTGCATGGCCTCCAGCAGGGCGGCCTGCGTCTTGGGCGGCGTGCGGTTCAGTTCGTCGGCCAGCAGCAGGTGGGTAAAGACCGGCCCCGGCTGGAAACGGAAATGGCGGTGGCCGGTCCCGTGATCCTCTTCCAGAAGCTCGGTCCCCAGAATATCGCTGGGCATCAGGTCGGGAGTGAACTGCACGCGGCGGAATTGCAGCTCCAGCGCCTGCCCTAGGGAGCGCACCAGCAGCGTCTTGCCCAGCCCCGGCACACCTTCCAGCAGGCAATGCCCGCCGGCCAGAAGCCCGATCAGCAGCTGCTCGACCACATCGGCCTGACCGACAATGGCCTGAGCGATGGCCTGACGCAGGTGGCCGAGGCGGGCCAGCCTTTCCCTGATCTCGGTTTCACTGATCGACATATCATAATCCCCATAATCCGGCCCCGGAGGCGAAGGCCGTCTGATGTCTCAACTCGACAAAGCGTAGATGACAATATTGACGCCGAATTTGGTATTGTCTTCGGCCAGAAAGCGCTTGTTGCGCCAGTCGTAATCCCACTCGCAGCCATAGTCCTTGTTGGAATAGAGGACGCCCAGACGGCCATTGATCTCTATGCCCTTCAGATAGTCGTGAACCAGATCGTCGCCCCAGCCGTTCAACTCAAACGAGGTATTGGGTGGGCCGTCGAACTGGAAAAAGCTCTTATAAATGGCGTGCGTATTGGGTAGTTTTTTCAGCGCCTGTGGACCGAAGATCGTCGCCATCTGCCGCTCGAACGACTTGGCGAACAGGCCGTCAATGTCGTGATTGCAGTCATCGACAAAGACAAACCCGCCATTTCTGACATAGGTCTCGAAATTGCGCCGCTCTGCCGGGCTGAAATCGACCAGCTTGTGCCCGGCCATGTAGCAGAAGGGTGCGCTGAGCATCTTCGGATCGGACAGGTCGATCACGTGCTCCTTCGGATCAACGCGCAGGGTCGTGTAGTCGATCAGGGAGGTGATCAGATTGGCCGGCATCCGCTGATCGACGTCCCAGTCACCGGAGGCGTATTTCAGGCGCGTGAACCAGAAATCATAGCTGGCCGCCCGCGCCGGACGTACCAGCGCCGCCGCCAGCCCCCCGGCAAGCAGAGACAGAAACGCTGCACGATTCAGCCCCCTCTCCCTTGAGGGAGAGGGCTGGGGTGAGGGGGGAGTCACAGACGGCATACCGAGTCTTTTGACCTCCCCCTCACCCGGCGCGTTGCGCCACCCTCTCCCTCAAGGGAGAGGGGATGTTTGCAACTACACCGCATCCGACAAGGACGTGAAGGTAAAGTCACGCAGCTTCATCGGCGGGATCATCATCACGAACGGCGATTCATCGTCGCCGACACGTACCGGCTTGCCCAGCTCTTCGATATTGTTGAGCATTATGACCGGCGACTCGTTAAAGCGGAAGTTCTTGATCGGATACTTGATCTGGCCGTTTTCGATATAGAAGGTGCCGTCGCGCGTCAGACCCGTCAGCAGCACGGTTTGCGGATCGACCATGCGGATATACCAGGTGCGGGTGACCAAAATCCCTTTTTGCGTCGAACGCACGAGGTCCATGGTCGATTTCGAGCCACCTTCCATGATCAGGTTGCCGGGCGAGGCGTCGGCGGTCTTGCCCTGCTTTTGCGCCCAGTAGCGGGAATATTGCAGGCTGGCCACCTTGCCCTTTTCGATGATGGGCAGACGCTTGCGCGGCAGACCTTCGCCGTCCCACGGCAGTACGGCGGCGTCCGGGTGCGACGGGTCGGCATAGACGGTGACGCGCGGGTCATAGACCTGTTCCCCCAGCTTGTTGCCGCCGCCCTTTTTCGACAGGAAGCTGCGGCCTTCGTCGGCCGAGCGCGCGTCAAAATAGTTCATCATGAACGAGATCAGGCCCGCCGAGGCCGCCGGTTCCAGAATGACCGTATATTTGCCGGGCTCCAGCGCCTTGGCGTCGGCGGAGTCGGCGGCCTTCTTCATGGCGATCTGGATTTCTGTGTCCGGCTTGAAGTCGGCGACGTTCTGAAGGTTGCGCGCCACCCAGCCCGAACCGCGACCATCTTCGGTGCGCACCGTGCAGGTATAGTCCACCGAGGTGGCCTTCTGATACCCGAAATTACCGTTGGAATTGGCAAAGGCCGAGAAGCCCTGACCGTCCGACAGGAAGCCCGCAGCGATCAGCTTGGCCTGCTTGCACGGGGTGATCGACTTGGCGGCCACTTCGGCGCGCTGCGCCGGCGTGATGGCGGCGGTCGCTTCGCTGAAGGTGTTGGTCGGCGTGTAGGTCTGCTTGCCTACGGCCGGCATGAATTCCGGGTTTTCCGGCGCCAGTTTGGCCAGATCCTCGGCCCGGCGCACCACCCGCTCCAGAGAGGCGTCGTCAAAGGCGTTGATGGTGGCGATGCCGACGCGCTTGCCGAAGGCCACCTGAACCCCCAGCTCGGTATTGGTCACGACGCCGCTGGTCGAGACATTGTTCAGCGCAAAGCGGATATTGCCGTTGATGGCCCCCGACAGGGTGGCGGTGCATTCGTCGGCCTTCGACAGCTTGATGACCTTGTCGAGAATGGCCTTGGCTTCGGCTTCGGTAAGGATGCCCATATCTGTAATCTCCCAATCGGCCGATTAACCGAGCGAACGCGCGGTGTTAATGACGTTGATGCCGTTGAAACGGCTGGTGGAGGAACCGTGCGACACCGCCGACACCTGACCCGGCTGCCCCTTGCCATCGAAGAAGGAGCCGCCCAGACGATAGTCGCTTTCGTCGCAGACCGCTGAACAGGCGTTCCAGAATTCCGGCGTGCGGATCTGATAGGCCACGTCCTCGATCATCTGGGTGATCTTGCCGTTCTTGATCTCATAGAAGAGCTGTCCGCCGAACTGCGCATTGTAGCGCTGCTGGTCGATCGAGAAGGAGCCATCGCCCACAATGTAGATGCCGTTTTCGACGCCCTTGATCATGTCGGCGACGCTGAGCTTCTTTTTGCCCGGCTCCAGCGAGATATTGGCCATACGCTGGAACTGCACCGACGACCACGAGTCGGCGTAGCAGCAGCCGTCCGATTCCGTCTTGCCCAGAATATGGGCCTGATCGCGGATGGCCTGATAATCGACCAGCTTGCCGTCGCGGATGATGTCCCACTTCTTCGTCTTGACGCCTTCGTCGTCGTAACCGACGAAGCCCAGTGAGCCGAACTGCGTCTTGTCGGCAACGATATTGACGTTTTCCGAGCCGTACTGGAACTTCGCTTCGCGCTTGTCCAGCGTGGCGAACGAAGTGCCGGCGTAATTGGCTTCGTAGCCCAGAACGCGGTCAAGCTCGGTCGGGTGCCCCACCGATTCGTGGATGGTCAGCCACAGGTGGCTGGGGTCGAGCACCAGATCGTACTTGCCCGGCTTGACCGAAGGGGCCTTCAGCTTTTCGCGCGCGTGTTTGGCGGCGGCGATGGCGTCTTCCTTCATATCATAGCTGAGGCCATAGCCGGTGACGCCCGCCGGATCGGTGAACTTGTGTTTGGCTTCGCCATCCAGATATTCATAGCCCAGACCCATCGGTGCCGACAGGCCATCGCGCGTGCGGAACTTGCCCGATTGCTTGTCAATGGCGGTGACCGTCATCGGCACCCAGATGCGGTGCACGTCCTGATCAATGTAGGAGCCGTCGGTCGAGGCAAAATACTTCTGCTCGTTGACGAGGAACATCATCGAATTGACGTAGTCGGCCCCGGCCTTCAGCGCGGCGGTATTGACGTCGATCAGGCGGTCGGCCTTTTCCTTGATCGGCACGTCCATGCTGTTTTTCTTGATCGGCGTCTTCCACGACACCTCACCAACGCCCTTGACGGGGGCCAGCTTGACCGGAACGGTCTGGATCTTGGCATTGGCCTTGGCGATGGCGACGGCCTGTTTGGCGGCCTTCGCCACGGCGTCGGTGGTCAGGTCGTTGGTCGCCGCAAAGCCCCAGGCGCCGTCGGCGATGACGCGGATACCGGCACCCAGCGACTCGGTATTGACCACGTTCTCGACGCGGTCTTCGCGCGTGATGACGAACTGACGCAGATAGCGCCCGACGCGCACGTCGCAATAGCTGGCGCCGGAGGCCGTCGCGGCGTTCAGCCCGGCATCGGCCAGAGTCTTCTTCACCTTGACGTCGATCGTCTCCTGAAGCGCTTCGGCGGCGACGGCCCGCCCGTAAAGCGACGGCACGAGCAGGGTGCCCGCCGTCAGGCCGGTCATGGCCAGAAAGTCGCGTCTGTGCACGGCGTATCTCCTTAAAAGATGTCCGGAATGAAAGGATACTCCGGAACGCCACGCATCGCGCCCGCCCCGTTACGGCTGAGACGATCACCCCGTCAAAAAAGCGTCAAGTTGCTTTTTGTTAATAAAGGCGGATTGGAGATATTTTATACAGATTTTTAGTCTTCACCCCCTTAGCGTGGAGGAAGGCTCAAGAAACGGCGAGGACGCCGCCGCCTAATTCAGCCGCTTAGCCGAGAGCACCTTCACCGGATTTTCGAGATTCTGCCCATCCCAGCCGCCCTCGATCTTCTTTTTGGTGATCTTGCCGTTGAGGATTTTCTTCACCACGTCCATGCCCGACACCACCTTGCCGAAGGCGGCATAGCCCTGATTGTCGCCTTCCGGATCACGCCCGGCGTCCATATAGGTCATGTCGCCGACGGAGATGGTGAACTGATTGCTGGCCGTGCCCACCGCATAGCGCGCCGTGGACAGCGCACCGTCGGTGTGAGACAGGCCGGTCTGCGAGGTCGGTTCGTGCGGGATCGGCTGATAGCGATGGCCCGCCGCCTCGACCTGAATGAAGCCGCCCTTGCCCGACTTCATGGCGCGCCAGAACTGGGCGTCGGTCATCTTGCCGGAATCGACATATTGCAGAAAGTTGGCGGTCGAAATGGGCGCGTGCTTACCATCGAGCTCCACCACAATATCGCCCTTGGTCGTCTGGATCAGTACGCGCACGCTGTCCGGTGGCACCGGCAGGTCACGATAGAGCGGCTTGGGCTTGGCAGGCACGGGCCTGGCAGCCTCGGCGTTTTCAGCCGGTTTCTGTTGGGAGGGAAAACAGCCTTGCAGGAGCGTCGCCCCCATTAGTGCCGCCATACCGATCATCCATTGCCGCCGCTGCGTCATACTGTGCTCCCTGTATGACGGTAAAACTATCGGAAAGCGGGCGGGCTTGGCAACCGGGTTCACCCTCACGATTCCGCTTTACGTTCAGGCAATCAGTGGTAACGCTTATACTAACAAAGAGGAGCGCGCCATGATCCAGGGCCCAAGGCTCGATAACCTGCTACCGCCCCTGACGGCGGAGGATGTCGCCGGGATGGATGACGAGCTGACGCGGCTGCGACGGCTGATGGAACGTGGAGAATCGGCCGGGCTGGCGGGGGGACCGATCCTGCTGTGGTGGGGCAGTGTGCTGGGGATCGGCCATCTGTGCCTGAGTCTGGCCTATGCCGGACTTCTGCCGGCCCTGCCCTATGGCCTCTTTTATTTTACCGCAGGACTGATCGGCACAGTGGTCATCGCCCTGCGCGTGCGCAAACACAGCCTGTTGTCCAACTGGCGAACCGAGGCGGTCTCAGCGGCATGGCTGTTCGCCGCCGCCGGTATCTTCGTCTATTCGATCGGCAATGTCCTCGCCAACAGCTACAATCCTGTGTCAAACATGGCCTTTCTGGCGATCGTGTTTGCCCTGATCAGCGCCGTGACCGGAGCGGCGTGCCGCCGCGACTGGATGATTGTGCCCTCGGTTGGGTGGCTGGCTATGGCGGCCCTGAGCTTTATGTTTGGCGATAATGGCGCCTTGCGGACACTGGTTTTTGCCGTGGCCTCCGTGGTGCTGATGGTCGTGCCAGGCTGGGCCCTGACCGATCTGGCGCGTCAGGCCCGGCAGGTCAAACAGGCATTGGGCCTGCGGCTCACCGGCTCTTGACTTTAATTCTGATTTAAATTTATATACCCCCGGGATTAATTTTTCGGGGGCATGTCGTTATGTCTTCATTCAGATTGCTGATCGGCCTGATGCTGTGGCTGATTACGCAGGCCGGGGCGAAGCTGCAAACCGATATGGAGAGCTTCGTATGAAGGCCCTTTTTCTTAAAATCATGATCGGCCTGCCGATGGGGATCATGGGTCTGCTGATGATCGTTCAGTCGCCGAAACTGTGGGCGCATACCGGCCATCGGCCCGACGTTTTCGGTCTGGCGCTGTTGCAGGGCGGCTTACCACTGTTGCCATATGGCTTCTTCGCGATTGCCCTGTGGTTCGCCGCCGACACGATCGCCCGTTTTCGTCCGCATACACCGCGGGAGCCGGTCCTGTGCAAAGGGCTAGGCCGCAGCGGGGCGGGGTTGATGCTTGGCGGTCTGGCTATAGGTCTGAACGCCACACCTTGGGTATGGGGCGAGGTCTATAACAATACCGGTCGGCAGCCCGGCGTCACGAATGACGTCCTGCTGACCCTGACATTTGTGGCTCTGGGCCTCATCCTGCTTGGCCTAAGCCAGCGCATCCGCGCGCTTCAGACGGCGCGCGAGGCCCTGTCGGCGGAACTGGAGCAGTACGTCTGATATGCCGGTCAATGTAACGCTTGATGTGATGCTGGCCCGGCGCAAGATGCGCGCCAAGGATTTGGCCGCACAGGTCGGCATCTCGGAAACCCAGATGTCGCTTCTGCGCACCGGAAAGGTGAAGGGGATGCGTTTCGATACCCTGTCGAAAATCTGCTTTTTGCTGGACTGTCAGCCCGCCGATATCATGGAATATCTTCCCGACCCAGCGGATCTGTCCCTTAAGGCCGGCGACTGAGCCCTGCCCCATTCCGGTCACGTCCGTGCGGCCTATATAGGGGTGACAAGGAGCCTCACCATGTTCAAACCCGTCCTGTTCGCTGTGCTGGTCCTGAGCGCGCCCATGGCCTTCGCACAGGAAACACTCCGCGAAGGTGCCACCGTCAGGGACGGCGAAGCGTGGGTCACCGACGTGGTGGTGACCGCGCGCCTGCCCGGTCCGGCCCTGTGGCGGGTGCGCAAGGGCGATAGTGAGGTCTATGTGCTGGGGGCCATGCCGGTGATGACCAAGCGTATTCCGTGGGATTCGAAGCGCGTCGAGCGCGTTATCGGCCTGTCGAATGTACTGCTCACCGCGCCCGAAGCCAAAGGCGGGCTGATCGGCGGCGCGCGACTGCTGATGGATCGCCGCCTGCCGCTGGGCAAAACGCTGGATGAAGTCTTGCGGCCCGATCTGTCGAAGCGCTTTTATGCGCTGGCCGACACCTACGGTCTGGACCGCCAAAAGTACAAAAAACTGTCGTCCATCTGGGCCGCAGCCACACTGCGCGAAGACGTCTATGACAAGGCGGGGATTGCCACGCGCGACCCGGAAAAGACGCTGCTTCGGTTTGCCAAGGCGCAGAAGCTGAAGACCAGACCGTCGGGCAGCTTCTCCGTGGCCAAGACTCTGGGGCGCATCGACGATTTCAGCGCGCAACAGGAGGCGTATTGCGTCGCCGCCACGCTGGATGAGATCGACTTTGCGGTCAAAAACGCCCTCGCCGCCACCAAGGCCTGGGCCATTGGCGACCTTAAGGCCGTGCAGCGTTTGTCACCGGATTCGGCGCTACTGGCCTGCCTCGAAGGCGCACCGTCCACCAAGGCCATGCTGGGGCAGTCGGTCGAACAGACGGTTGGAGCGATCAACAAGGCGCTGGAAACACCGGGCAAGTCGATAATGGTTCTGCCCTTGTCGGCGCTGCTCACCCCCGGCGGAGCGTTGCAGCAACTGGAACAGCAGGGCGCGACCGTAACCACACCCGCGCTTTGACGTCATATGAATGTCATTGGACCCCGCGCATCCCACGCCCTAAACTGACCCCATGAAGCTGCTACCCCTCCTCGCCGCCGCCCTGCTTATCGCCTCACCGGTTTCTGCCGAGACCCTGCGCCTGATGAGCTACAATATCCGCTACGCCAATCCGCAGGACGTGCCGCCCTGGCCGGAGCGCGGCCCGCGCATGGCGGCGCAGATCGCCTTTGTTCAGCCCGACGTGCTGGGCCTACAGGAGGCCCTGCTGCCGATGGTCGATGACCTGTCGCAAGCCCTTCAAGACTATGACCATTACGGGGTCGGTCGCGATGACGGCGCCAAGGCCGGCGAAAGCACAACCGTTTTCTGGCACCGCAGCCGCTTTGAAAAAGTCTCAGCCGTGACGCAGTGGTGCGGTCAGACGCCCGATACGCCATCGAAGGACGCCGATGCCGCCCTGCCGCGCACCTTCACCCGTCTGATCCTCAAGGACAAACGCAGTGGTCAGGTCTTTGATGTGCGCAATGCCCATTTCGACCATGTCGGTGTCAAGGCGCGCGAAAACTGTGCGGCGCAGATTCTGAGCCTGCCGACTGTGCCGGGCGCGCATCTGATCGTGCTGGGCGACTTTAACAGCGGCCTCACCAGCGCGCCCTATAAGCGCTTCACCGCCGACACCAGCCCGCTGAAAGATACCCGCGTCGCCAGCCTGCGCCGCTTCGGCCCGACGGGCACCTTCAACGACTTTGATATCCATCAGACCGATGGCGACGCCATCGACCACATCTTTGTCGAACGCGCTCTGACTGTGACCCGTTTTGCCACCCTAACCGACAGCTTTTCGGGCAAGGTCATTTCCGACCACTTCCCCATCGTGGCCGATATCGAGCTGAAATAGGTATAGGTAACCGCAGGTGACACAGATTTCACAGATGGGCGCTTCGCGCCTGTGAGGTGGCAACCGAAGCGCTTTCGGCCTAAGTCCCTTAATCTGTGCCGTCTGTGAAATCTGTGGTTTGACCCACTCATTTCACCTCAAGCCCGGCGAAAAAATTTCACACGAATTCGCTGCGGCACTTCTTGACTCTCTCCGGTACCGACCCTAACTCAGGGGCGCGTTAGCACTCGGACATACTGAGTGCTAACATTCATCTGAATAACATCGGAGACATCATATGAGCTTTCGTCCGCTGGGCGACCGCGTTCTCGTGAAGCGCGTTGAAGAAGAAGCCAAGACCAAGGGCGGGATCATCATCCCTGATACGGCCAAGGAAAAGCCGCAAGAAGGCGAAGTCGTCGCTGTCGGGCCGGGCGCCCGCAACGAAAAGGGCGAGCAAGTCGCTCTGGACGTGAAGGTCGGCGACCGCGTTCTGTTTGGCAAGTGGGGCGGCACCGAGGTCAAGCTGAACGGCGAAGACCTGCTGATCCTCAAAGAATCCGACATCCTGGGTGTGGTTGAGCGTTAATCCGCTCTGTCCCTCCCTATCCCGATAATACGCAACCAAAGGAACACCCGAAATGGCTGCTAAAGACGTACTGTTTTCCTCGGACGCGCGCGACAAGATCCTGCGCGGCGTCAATGTCCTCGCCAATGCCGTGAAGGTCACGCTTGGCCCCAAGGGCCGCAATGTCATCCTTGAAAAGTCGTTCGGCGCGCCGCGCTCGACCAAGGACGGCGTCTCGGTCGCCAAGGAAATCGAACTGGCCGATAAGTTCGAAAACCTGGGCGCGCAACTGATCCGTGAAGTTGCCTCCAAGACCAACGACAAGGCCGGTGACGGCACCACGACCGCCACGGTTCTGGCTCAGGCCATCGCCGTCGAAGGTCTGAAGTCGGTGTCTTCGGGCCGCAACCCGATGGACCTGAAGCGCGGTATCGACAAGGCCGTGGCCGTTGCCATCGCCGAAATCAAGGCTTCGTCCAAGCCCGTCACCTCGAACTCGGAAATCGCTCAGGTCGGCACCATCTCGGCCAACGGCGACACCGAAGTCGGTCAGATGATCGCTGACGCCATGGCCAAGGTCGGCAACGAAGGCGTGATCACCGTCGAAGAAGCCAAGACCGCCGAAACCGAGCTGGACGTCGTCGAAGGCATGCAATTCGACCGCGGCTACCTGTCGCCCTACTTCGTCACCAACCCGGACAAGATGGAAGCGGTCCTCGAAGACCCGTACATCCTGATCTTCGACAAGAAGATCTCGACCCTGCAACCCATCCTGCCGATCCTCGAAGCCGTGGTTCAGTCGGGCCGCCCGCTGCTGATCATCGCCGAAGACGTCGAAGGCGAGGCTCTGGCCACGCTCGTCGTCAACCGCCTGCGTGGTGGCCTGCGCGTCGCCGCCGTCAAGGCTCCGGGCTTCGGCGACCGCCGCAAGGCCATGCTGGAAGACATCGCCATCCTGACCGCCGGTCAGGTGATCTCCGAAGACATCGGCATCAAGCTTGAGACCGTGACCCTCGACATGCTGGGCCGCGCCAAGAAGGTGACGATCACCAAGGAAACCACCACCGTGGTCGATGGCGTCGGTGAAAAGGCGGAAATCGAAGGCCGCGTGGCTCAGATCAAGCAACAGATCGAAGAAACCACCTCGGACTACGACAAGGAAAAGCTGCAAGAGCGTCTGGCCAAGCTGGCCGGCGGCGTCGCGGTCATCCGCGTCGGCGGCTCGACCGAAGTCGAAGTGAAGGAAAAGAAGGACCGCGTCGATGACGCCCTGAACGCGACCCGCGCGGCCGTGGACGAAGGTATCGTTCCGGGCGGTGGTACGGCTCTGCTGAAGGCGTCGAAGAAGCTGGCCGACCTGACCGGCGACAATGACGATCAGACCGCCGGTATCGCCATCGTGCGCAAGGCTCTGCAGGCTCCGATCCGTCAGATCTCGGAAAACGCAGGCGTCGAAGGCTCGATCGTCGTCGGCAAGGTGCTGGAATCGAACGAAGCCAACTTCGGCTTCAACGCTCAGACCGAAAAGTACGTGGACCTGGTCGCCGATGGCGTCATCGACCCGGCCAAGGTTGTGCGTACCGCTCTGCAAGACGCCGCTTCGGTGTCGGGCCTCTTGATCACGACGGAAGCCGCCGTGGTCGAAGCCCCGAAGAAGGAAGCGGCCCCGGCTATGCCCGGCGGCGGCATGGGCGGCATGGGCGGTATGGACTTCTAATTTGGCTCACGTCCCGATCCTGCGGATCGGGACGTGGACAAAGGTCCATAGCGAGGAAATTTTTCTCGAAGCGGTTCTTCGAAAAATTTTCGAGTCTTATGTGGAAAGAGCGGGTCGTGAGACCCGCTCTTTTTTACATCACTTCGCTGTAAATCCAGACCTGTTGACGGTTTTCATACGGCGGATCAAAGTCATCGTCGCGCCAGTAGGTGCTGTAGCCTTGCTCCCTAAAGCCTGCTTTTATTTTCAGACCGTAAGACTTCATCAGACTGCGCGAGGTCGGTATGGGCACCCATAGATCATTCACATCCGAACGGATTGCGAAAGCCGCCCAATAATCCTGATCGAAAAACACATCGACGCTACTGCGAAACAGGTCTGGATAAGAGATTATGGCCGTTACCCGTGCATGACGGAGGTGTTCAGGTTTGCAGGATTGCATCTTTGCCGCTGCGCGCAGGATAAGCTCTATATAACGACGCTGGGTATGCAGCGAGGATCGAGGCGGATTGATCAGCCCGCTCCAAACAGGCGTTTTCCAGTTATTAAATCCCCGTCCACGCGGTGTTGCCTCCGGCCATTCATCGGCAAGCGTTTGCGACCACACCTTCGTGTTTCGCATTATTGTCTTGGTTCGACGCTGACGGCGATACAGAAAGTCGGAAATGTATCGTTTGGTCATAACCGTCTTCCACGTTCTACTATGTTGAAATACCTATCTTATACCTCCCCAGCTCTGCTGGGGAGCGGGACCGCACGAGCCGCCGAAGGCGGTGAGATGAGGTGGTGGGGGTTCTTATATCTTTGAAAAGCGCGCCGCTCGCTCCAAAGCCAGCAGCCTCACCCCATCCGCGACGCCGTCAGCATCCCGGTACAAATCAGCGGCGGCCAGGCGGCAAACCTCAAGGCCCTGCAAGTGTAACCACGCATCGCGCGCCGCGTCTTTTTCGCGCGGTCATCCAGACTGTGCAAGGTGCCGTCCACTTCCACAGCCAGCCGTGCCTTGAAGCAATAAAAATCAAGGATATACGGACCTATCGCAAACTGGCGCTTAAAGATGAGACCATCGGTGCGGTGATTCAAGTGTTCCCACAGCAACCATTCCGGAGTGGTCAGAGCCTTGCGCATCTGCCGCGCCGACGCAGTCTTGCGCTTAACGGCGTCGTTCATTCTATCCCCCTCAAGATACCCCACCACCACATCTCACCACTTCGTGGCTCGTGCGGTCCCCCTCCCCGGCATAGACGGGGATGTATGATTTACTCCGCCCCCAGTTCCGCAACCATCTCATCCAACTGATCGAACTGCTCGTCGAAGCCGCTTGTGGCCCCCGACACCATGGCCTCGTCCAGCGCCTCTTTCGACGGGTAAAGATCGCGCCAGACGACCAGAGTCTGCTCCCCGCGCCCCTCGAAGGTCACCGTGGTCACGGCCCCCTCTTCGCCGCTTTCTTCATTCGTCCAGACGATACGCTCGCCGGGGACTACCTCGATATATTTGCCGAAGAAGGCCATCGGCTCCGGCATCGACGGATGGCTGATCACCAGCCGGTAGCCGCCGCCGGTGCGCACGTCCATCTCGCAGGAATGGATGGTCATGCCGAACGATTTCGGCGTCCACCAGCGCCGGAACAACTCCGGTTCGCTCCACGCCTTGAACACCAGCCGCACTGAACCATCGACGGTTCGCCTCACCACAAATTCGCGATCGGAGATGCGCTCCATTGCAGTCTGATTAGCCTGCGTCATTATCTGCCTCCCTCTGCTTCAATTCCGCGACCACCTGATCCAGTGCCTCAAAGCGGGCGTCCCAAAGCCGGCGGTAGTTTTCGATCCAAGCGACCTCTTCCTCCATCCGCTCATGCCCTAATCGGCATGTGCGCACTCGTCCGGCCTTCTCTGTCGTGACAAAGCCGGCCTTCTCCAACAGGCTGATATGCTTCTTCATACCGGTGAGGGTCATGTGAAACCGGTCAGCTAGGTCCGTAATCGACGCGTCCGCGCGCCCCAATTGCTCCAGAACCCCGCGGCGGGTCGGGTCCGAAAGAGCGGCAAAAGAAGCATCAAGGCGCGCGCTGGAATACTGAGCCATTTGGTTCAGCATTAAGCCGAACAAACGTAAAACGCAAACGCCTTACGACTGAATCGTCTGAGGCAAACGGAAAAATGCAGAGCAGAGGGGGGTTAATTCCCCAGGGCCATAAAGTCATAGACATTGGCCGGGCGGGTCACCACGATCGAGATCTTCTCTTCAAAAATCTGGATTTCGCCGCGCGCCACCGGGTGGTTGTTGGCCAGTATCCACACCTCATCGTGCTCACGCGCGTCCAGCGGGATGACCGCGCCGCGGCCCATGCGCAGAAGCTGCTGCATCGGCAGGACGGATCGCCCCAGAAGCACTGAGATTTCCACCGGTACGGAATTGACCTGAGACGACACGCTCGACTTGATCCCTTGAATACCCATATAGGGAGGAGTCCTACCCCACCGCCGCAGAATGGCCGAACATGCTGAACGACAGGTTAAGCCCCGCCGATTCCAATGACACTCCGTCCGATTTTGTGTCGCCGGACTTTTTCCTGAAAGACCCGGAGAAGGGTCTGCCGGAATGGCGCGTCTCAGCGGGTCAGGTGTCCTATCCCGACGCGGTGGCCGCGATGGAGGCGCGCGTCGAAGCCATCCTCAAGGGCGAGGCGCGCGAGCTGATCTGGCTGATCGAACACCCGCCCCTCTATACGGCCGGCGTGTCGGCCAAACGCGAAGACCTGCTGGAGCCCGATCGTTTCGAAGTGTTCGACAGCGCGCGCGGCGGGCAGTTCACCTATCACGGCCCCGGTCAGCGGGTGATCTATGTGATGCTGGACCTTAACCGGCGCAGCAAGGACATCCGCGCCTTTATCAAGGCGCTGGAAGGCTGGATCATCGGCACCCTGTGGCAGTTCAATGTCGAAGGTCATATCCGCGACGGGCGCGTCGGCGTGTGGGTCGAACGCCGCGACAAGGGCGTCACACCGGTTCCCTCTCCGGGTTCGTTAGAACCCGGCAAGGCCGACCGGCCGACCGAGCCCCTGCGAGGAGCCCCTGCGGCGCCTGAGCAGCGCTATCGGGAAGACAAGATTGCCGCCATCGGCATCAAGCTGCGCCGCTGGGTCAGCTTCCACGGCGTCAGCCTGAACGTCGAGCCGGACCTCAGCCATTTCAATGGCATAGTGCCGTGTGGCATCTCCGAACACGGGGTGACCAGCCTGATTGATCTGGGCCTGCCGGTGAACATGGATGAGGTGGACTACGCCCTGCGTCAGGAATTTATCGAACGCTTCGGGCCGGTGGATCTGGCCGAATAAGCGTCAAATCGTCTCGAGGGGCTCGGCAAACCGCGTGGAACGCCCGTACCTGTTCGCGCCTCTCTCGGTTTTTAGTTTTGCTCGATGGGCGATGCAAACCGCGTGGAACGCCCATACCTGTTCGCGCCCCTCTCGCCGGGCATCGCGCCCAAGTCAATAGCCGCCCACAGCAGCACCAGCGCGCCGACAAAATCGAGAAAATTATCCGGGCGTGGCCACACCATCATAAACGCAATAAGGATTACCGCCGCCCACCAGCCGGAGCGCCCCCGGTCGTGCAGGCGCTTCGACAAAACGCACGCCGCGCAGAACAACAGAGCCGGATAGACCACCCACCCGGTCAGGACGCGCGGTGCGCCGGTAATGGCCGAGTCATAGATCATGAACAACCCGACCAGCACCGCCAGCGCGATCAGAAACGGCGTCTGACGCACCCGTCCAGTGGACGAAAAGAACAGTTCGCTCCAGTCGATTTTCTGAGTCATGGGCTATCCAAAAGCAAAAGAGGCGGAAACCGTCGTTTCCTCCTCTTCGCTTAACACCGTCAACCGGTTGAGAAAAGACGCTTATCTGAGGCAGCGCCGCTTTTCTGTCACGGCTGGAGCGGGAGGATTTCAGATGGAAGAATCTTCCCGCTCTTTATTTCTGGTTTGTCGCTATATTTTTGTCGAAAACCGCTCACACTTTTCGACATATCGCTCTACTGCATCAGGCGCACAACGCTGAGCTTGCCGCCGATGACCTCAAAGGCATTAATCAGGTCATTGGCGTTCTGCGCATCGAAATAGTGTTGAGCATCCGACGCGCAGGATTTGAGGGACGCCAGCGCGGTCGCATCCGTAACCCCAAGGCCGATAACGAAAATTTCGATATTCTTGCCCTTGGCGTAGTTACAGACATTGGCCTGAGCCGTATAGGTGGGGGCAATCAGTGTAGAACTGATGGTCGGAGGACTTCCGCTCGCTGCCGATACGATCTGTCCGGAGGCATTTGTGTAGAGGGTATTTGCCCCGTCCGTCATCAGCACGATAACCTTCTTCGGTTCCTTGTTTTTGGTATCATAGGCCTGCCCTTCCTTGAATGGCGCCGGTGGCGAAAGAGTGTTGACCCCCCAGATAAGCCCGCCGGGAATGAAGGTGTCCGGCTTATAGCTACCTATGCTGTTAACCAACCCCTTGATAGCATTGGTGACCACCGTACTGTCATTGGTCAGCGGCTGTATGGCCGTAGGGCACTTTTGCGAGGTATCGAGGACTCCGGTATAGGCTGTCAAGGGATCCGGCATAAGCACCATCTTGGTTTTCGTATCGACCTGATGGCGCACACACCCATACCATTTGTAATACGTGGGTTGCGGGTTATTACAGGAAGTGTAGGGCGTTATGTTTACGGTCGTGCAAACCTGACCTGTTGTACAGGAGTAGGTGTAAGGCACACCGTCCTTGAGGCCAGTACAGGTGGTAGTTTTGCCCCCTGTACAGACCTGCTTGGTCGAAATCGTGGTACATGTCTGTGCCGCCGCCGGCACCGTGTAGTCGGCTCCTACCGATATCCACGTTTGGCTGCGATTGGCCAGTCCGACATTAACGTAGTCGGCATAGGGTACGATGGCGACCTTCACATAGTCTTTGTTTGCCGGGGTCATCACCGTGTTCACAAGATTGGTGGCCGCCGTCTTCAAGACATCCAGTCGCGTCTTGCTCCCGGACAGCAGTTGCCCCATCGAGTCCGTGTTATCGAGAACCAGCGACAGTTCCAGCGTACCGTTGGCGGCCTGAACCGTCTTGCTTAGCACCTGATACGGCAGGGCTGTGATATTCACCACCCCCAGCAGATAAGGCTTGTAGGTGCCCTTGGCCGTTACATAATAGGTGCGCGTGGTTGTGTCATAATTAAACTGATCAATCTGAACGCCGTCCGGATTGTCCCCCAACTCCTGCTTCAGACGCAGAGTAACTGCCGCCTTGGCCTGATCAACCGTTGTCGGTCGCAGAATGGCAACGGCCAGGGTCGCCGCATCCAGCGCATCCTGCGCCTTGCTCCGGCGGCTCACGACGTTCGAGAAATCGACCGCTCCGGCCACCGCAGCCGCCAAAACAAAGACAAACAGACCGAACATAACGGCCGTGTTTCCACGACGATCTAAGAGAAAGGCAGGCAGGCGCATGGGCTTATCCGGTTATTCGCATCGGCATCAACTGTGCAATATATGGGCCAATGCTTAATATTCATTCTACTGCCCGCCGATAGCGCTGCGCCCTCTACTTCGTCAGGCGCGTGCTCTGGATCGAATAGAAAACCTTGGCCAGGGTGGAGGAAAGCTGGCTGGCCGCCGTCACGTCGTAGAAGTAGTCCGGACGGCTGGCGCAGGCCTTCAGCATATCGGAATTGCCCTCCATCACGCGGATCGTATAGACCGTGATGCCCAGATCCTTCGCCGCCTGACAGGCCAGAAGCGTGCGCTGATTGATCGAGGTCGCCGAGGTGGTCCAGCGGTTCTGCGTATTCTCGCCATCAGTAATGACGATCATATACTTGTAATTACTCTTGTCGCTGTAGGACTGTGCCGTATTGAACGGCAGTTCCGGCGACAGAAGCTCCATCCCCCACTGTACGCCGATGGTAATATTGGTATTGCCTGCCGGGGTGAGTTTCTGGGCGTGGGCGCGCACGGCCGCAATATCGGTCGTCAGACCCATGACGGGCAGCAGGTTGTTGGTGGCGCATTTTGCCGCCGGGTAGAGGGTATCGGGCGTGCTGGCGATCGGGGATTGCCCCGACACGTCATAGGGCTGCTTGCGGTCGATGACGCAGCCATTCCAGCTATCGGTGCCGACACCCAAAAGGTCGGCATTGGCCGTAATGGTGCTGTTGTCCTTGATGGTGGTCGTCGAGCCCGACCCGTAGCCCCCGGCACTGGTCGGTGTAGCGGTGATCGTGCCGGTATATTGGGCGTAGCTGCTGTTGGGGCGGCTGTAATAGGCCGCATAGGACCACGGCGTCGAATTGCTGGAACTGGAGGTCCGCGCCCAGTTGGTCGTCGAATAGGCGTCGGTGCGCGACACGACCGTATAACCGCAATAGCTGTAGCTGTAATTGACCCAGCAATAGCCGTTGTTCTGCGCAAAGTAGGAGGTCACGAAGACCCGATAGCTGCCGTTATAGGTATAGGCATAGAGACGGGCATTGGCCTTGCACGCCGCCACATCGGCGCTTCCACTGCACATCAGATCGCGCGTCGTCCCCAAAGACGTACAGCTATCGGCGTTCATGCCGCTGCCCGTGCAGCTATAGCTGTAGGGCGTTTCGCCGAACTCCCCGGCAATGCCGCTCGCCGGCACGCCCTTGATATTGACCTGCGTATCGAAAGGGACGATGCCGACCTTGGCGCCCCACACATTCTGGCCGTTGACCAGCAGGGAGGCCAGAACGCTATCGACCGCAGCCTTGAGATTGGTCATGCGCGAATCCCGCGACATGGACCCCGTGGAGTCGAGCACCAGGGCGATCTCGGATTTGCGCAGTTCGGCTTCGGCGGTCGAGGTCGCGGCAACAGTGAGCGTATTGATGCCCATCAACCGCAGAAAAGAGGTCTGTATCTGCGCGCGGGCCGCATAGATGGCGGTCTTGTGCGATCCGCTGGTTTCAAAGCTCAGGCCTTTGGACGTCGGCGTAATGCCGCTGTCGATCAGATTAAGGGCAAAGACGGTATCGGCAGCGCTTTTGGCCGCCGTCTCGTCCTTGGCCATCAAGGCC
This sequence comes from Asticcacaulis sp. DW145, assembly GCF_037101385.1. NCBI lineage: Bacteria > Pseudomonadati > Pseudomonadota > Alphaproteobacteria > Caulobacterales > Caulobacteraceae > Asticcacaulis > Asticcacaulis sp. DW145. Next base: position 1,402,864 of record NZ_AP029024.1, read on the forward strand.
CCGCGCAGGGCCGCCGCGTCGGCGGCGTCCTGAAGACGGTTGGTCTGCTCATGCGCCTGGCTGAACTCGACGCCCGCCCCTGTCGCTGCCGCCAGAGTCGCCGCGATCAGGCCGAAGACGATGACGGTATTGCCCCGGACATCGCGCCAGAACAGCAACGACCGCGCCGTCTGCTCCAACTGACGCCAACCTCTGCGCAATGGTTCCAGCATGTCACTCAGCCCGTCAGATACACATACCCGCGCACCTATGACAGTTGGGACGTTAACGAAGCGGCAAGAAATCTGCCTAATGACGCATTAAGCAATATGCGGATTTATGGTAAATAAATGAGAGGCTTACCTAGATTTTCTCAAGATTCAGCCCGGCCTGTGCACATAGCGCCTGAAGGTCGGGGCTCAGCGGCGCTTCCCAGCGACGGCGGCCGCCATCCGGATGCGGAAACTCTATGGCGCGGGCGTGCAGCATCAGGCGCGGGACGCGCACGCCGTCGAGGCTGAGCGCGCCGCCATACCGCACATCGCCCGCAATGGGGCACCCCAGATGCGCCATATGCACGCGGATCTGATGCATCCGCCCGGTAAAGGGTTCACATTGCACCAGCGCCGACGTGTCCGTGCGGCTGAGCACGCGATAGGTGGTGCGGGCTCTCAGCGCTTCGGGATGATCGGCGGCGCAGACGCGGCTATAGGCTTCGCGCCCGATCTCTTCACGACGCAGAGGCACGTCGATAACGCCCTCGTCTTTGAGGTTGTGCGGACGGGCGACGATGCACACATAGGTCTTATGCACATCGCGCGCCGCAATGGCGTTGCCGACAAAGGCCGCCGAGGTGCGCGTTTTGGCCGCCAGAATAATGCCCGACGTGTCGCGGTCCAGCCGGTGCAGCAGACGTGGCTTATTGCCGTTCGAGCGGGCGAAGGCCCACAGCATGTCATCGAGATTATGGAAATTGCCGCGCCCGCCCTGTGACGACAGGTTGGACGGCTTGTTAAAGCCCATAATCACCCCATCTTCGTGGATCAGCATGGATTTCACCCACACGATCTCTTCGTCGGACAGTTTCAGCGGCCGGTCGATGGCCTTGGGGTTTTTGGGCGTCTGGACGGGGCGCGCCCACCCCCTAGCTTCGCGCTCGGCAATGGCGGCTTTGTGCTGCGGCGACTGACGCGAGGCCTTTTTACGGTTGAGCTTGTCCTGCTTTTTCGGGGTCATGCGCGGCTCATACTATAGCCGTGTGCGCTTGCCCATAGGCCTTTCAGTCCTCACGACGTTTGCCCGCACCGCGACGGCCCTGAAAGCCGGAGCCGCTCAGCGAACCGAACAGGGCGGCCAGGATGATCAGCGCCCCCAGCGCAAAGGCGGCCCAGACGGCCAGCCCCTGCCCGCTGATGCCGATATTGAGGGCGCGCAACACCTGACCGGCCTCATACGGGGCATAGAGGGCCACAAGCACCACGGCGGCAAACGCCACCGCTACGCCCCACGCCAGTATCTTCAGAACCTGTCTGACCCGGTTCATTCGTCACCTCTCGCCAGAGCGATATGTCGAAAAAGGTGAGCGATTTTCGACAAAAATATCGCGACCTAACAAAAATTTAGAGCGGGATGATTTCCGCTTGAAAATCATCCCGCTCTGATCGGTGACGGTACAGGCTTTATCTAACGATGACCAGCCATACGTACCGGCCCCACCGGACGGCGCAGGGTCTGGCGCAAAGGCTGCGGCGACGGTTGCGCCAGCAGGAAGAACAGCACGAAGACGCCCGCCCCCAGAGCCAGCAACTGCCACCAGCCGGACCGGTTGAGATCGTGCAAACGCCGCGTGGTAACCGCCACATAAGGGACCAGCAGCAGCATGGGCGCGATATAAAAGCCGCTCAGCCCAAAAGCACCGTCCATCAGGGCCGCGGCGCAATAGACGCCGACAAACAGCAGCAGGAAGCCGCCATATTCGCCGCGCGACGCCCGGCCTTTGAAATCGAAGGCGCGCGCAAGGCCGCCGCGTACCGCCGCTTCAAACCCTTCCGTGCGGTGCGGCGCGCCAAAGCGGTTGGGTCCGTTAGGATGAATGACAAATGGCAGAAAAGCCGGCGCAATCCACAGCAGCAGAACGGCCAGTTGTTGCAGGGTTTCCGGTGACATAGCGCGCCTCCTTCATCAGCGTGAAGGCAAGTCTGGGCGCGAAATGGGCCGGAAATGGGGAGCGATTATCACAGGAGTGAGAGGTGAGTGTGACTTGATTGGTTAAAACACAGACTCCGGTTCCGCCTGTCGCTTTTGCCCCGGTAAGGTCCATAAGACAATCAGCGGCAGAACACCCAGTACTGTCGGCAAAAGCAACCACCACAACCCGCTGCGGCCTATGTCATGAAGACGGCGCACGCCCACGGAAAGCATCGGCACGGCAATCAGAGCATAGACGATATCGCCCAAGACGGGATTGTAATCTTTGGCCAGAAAACCGACAGGAAACAGCACCGTGAGATAGATCAGAACAAACCACCAGAATTGTGAGCGGGTGGCGCGACCTGTGAAATTCAGCCCGCGCACCAGTGCCGTCACGACACCGCTGCCGAGGCTTAACCGTCCATACGGCGGAGCTCCGAAACGAAGGGCATCCGCAGGTTTTTTGAGATTAAACCACGCAATCGCCAGTGCAGATGGCAACACAGAAACAGCCGCAAGATAAAGGTAAGACTCTCCCCCCAGATCGTACATCACTCCCCCCTTTGCTGTTGTTTCTTTTCCCGCAATTGCGCCCAGTATTCAAGCCTTTGCCGCGTCTTGCCCTCGTGCCCCTCGCCCTTCGGGTCGTAGAAGCGCGGCCTTGCCATACCGTCCGGAAAATAGTTCTGCCCCGAAAACCCGTCGGGGTCATCCGGGTCGTAGATATAGCCTTCGCCATAGCCCAGTTGTTTCATCAATTTCGTCGGGGCATTGCGGATGACTTCGGGCGGGTCCAGCGTCGCGGTGTCCTTCGCCGCCTTCATCGCCGCCTTGAAGGCCGTATAGACGGCGTTCGATTTGGGGGCCGAGGCCATGTGCACCAGCGCCTGAGCAATGGCCAGTTCGCCTTCCGGAGAGCCCAGCACCTCATAGGTTTCGCGCGCCGCATTGGTCATGATCAGCGACATGGGATCGGCATTGCCGATGTCTTCGGAGGCCATGCGCTGCATCCGCCGCACGATGTACAGCGGGTCTTCGCCCCCCTGAAGCATCCGCGCGAACCAGTAGAGCGCCGCGTCGGGGTCGGACCCGCGCACCGACTTATGCAGGGCCGAGATCAGGTTGTAGTGGCCTTCGCGGTCCTTATCGTAATTGGGGCGGCGCTTTTGCAGGTTTTGCAGCAGGGCCTCGCTGTTCAGCGGCGCCTCAAACCCCATAGACGCCAGAGACTCGATCAGGGTCAACAGATAGCGCCCGTCGCCGTCAGCCAGGCCTTTCAGCGTCTCCTTCGCCTCGTCCAGCAGCGGCAGGGCGTGCCCCAAATGCGTTTCGGCGCGGGTGATGAGCTTGTCCATCGCCTCATCGTCGAGGCGTTTCAGCACAAACACCTGACAGCGCGACAAAAGCGCGCCGTTTAGCTCAAACGACGGGTTTTCCGTCGTCGCCCCGATCAGGGTGACCACGCCGGCTTCGACATAGGGCAGGAAGCTGTCCTGCTGGGCGCGGTTAAAGCGATGGATTTCATCGACAAACAGGACGCTGCGCACCCCCTGATTGCGACGGGCCTGCGCATATTCAAAGGCCTTTTTCAGATCGGCGACGCCGGAAAAAACCGCCGAAATCTGCTGAAACTCATAGCCGACGCTGGCGGCCAGCAACCGCGCAATGGTCGTCTTGCCGACGCCCGGCGGCCCCCACAGGATCAGCGACGGCAAAAACCCGCGATCGACGGCGCGCGCAATAGCCCCGCCTTCGCCCAGCAGATGATCCTGCCCCACGATCTCGGACAGGGCCTGCGGCCGCAAACGCTCAGCCAGCGGCTTGAACCCTTCGGGCGCGGCGGTCAGGGTCGGGGCGGACGGCGTCAGGCCAGCCGCCTGAAACAGGTCATGGGGCGCAGAAGACATGGAACATGTATAGAACATGTTGCCGGGACAGGAAAAGCCGTGAAATGGACCATCCTCGGGTTTTTTCTCGATCTGGCTCCGTCCTCTCCTCCCTGTCGCGTTAGCGATGGGGAGGTGGATGCGAGTGAAACGAGGAGACGGAGGGGGATTGCGCCGTTAGTAGTCACATACACGGCACTTGGGAGGTACGCACTTCAAAAGCCAGTGCAGGCTCCTCTTCCGAGTCTCCCCTCCGTCCGCTCACGGCGTTCGCTGCCACCCGCACCGGCGGCCCGATCCCCGCGGCAAGGCCGCAGGGAGGAGAGGTTAGCCAGATTTTTTATACGGCGAACCGTCGGGCCATTTGCCGATGCGGGCGGCGCGTTGTTCGCGCATCTGAGCCTGTTTATCGGCCAAGCCCTTTGACCACTCGCCATGCGGAGAAGCGGCGGGCGCTGCTTGTGACTTTGCCGCCTCTGACGGTTCACGGGCTTTCTCCCCTACCGTCACGGGGCGGCCTGTCTCCTCCCCTGTAAGCCCGTCAGGGCGCAACGGAGCGGGTGGATCGGCGCGAAGGCGGCGAGACGCAGCGGGCGTCTCGGCTGTTGCTTCCTTGACCGGCTTCGGTTTCGCCTTCAGCAACGGCGTGTATATCCCCCGCAACATCCGCTCGACGGCCATGATGGCGCGGGCGGTGCGACCAATCTCGATAGCCGTGGTCGGACGCGGCGCGGTTTCGAGCGCGGTCAGAATCTGATCCGCGAGACGGGTCAGGCGGGCATAGGCAGCGGTGTGGGCGGCGGGGATGTGAGCGGCGATCTGTGTCATGGACGCAGCATGACAGAGGTTTCTGCGGCGGGGACAGATTGTGAGAAAATGCGCTTAAGCGGTTGAAATTGCGTCTGTCTCTGCGGGGATAGATTTTTGCCACGGATAGACACGGATGGCGGGCTTCGCCCGCCGAACACGGATGATCCGCGCTCCGGGCTTCTCAGGCGGGCAATAAATATCCGTGAGGCCGCGCCAGCGGCTATCCGTGTACATCCGTGGTGAAAAAACAAAGGGCTTCGCCCGAAGAGATAAGAGCGAAGACGTCCGCACCGGCGTTTGAAACTCCAAAGCAGAGAATCTCCACAGATGACACAGATGCGGCGGGCAAAGCCCGCCTGACACAGATGATCCGCGCACCGAACCTCTCAGGCGCACAATGAATATCCGTGAGGCCGCGCCAGCGGCTATCCGTGTCTATCCGTGGTTTAAAACCCCTCAAAAACTCTCGAAATCTTCCGACAGGCGCATATGTTCGATGATCGTCTCACGCGCCTCATCATCGGCGTGCGACAGGTCCAGCACCGCATCGCCGGACTCGAGCACACGCACCGCCAGCACCTCACCCATATAGGCAAAGCGCGGCACCTTGGGGCCGAACAGGCGCTCACGCCGCGCCTCGACCTGCACGTCCAGCGTCCGGGCCAGCGCCGCCTCAATCGACTTAAGGGAAATGGCCGTCTGTCCCTTGTCACGGGGAAAGCGTATCACGCCGAAGTTCCGGCGATCCAACTCAAAGCGCACGCGCTGCGACATGTCTTACTCAGCCCGAAGAATACCCATATACGCCCCTCACCCCGTCAGGGTTCGAGCAGCGTATCCCAATACAGGTAATCTACCCAACTTTCGTGAAGATAGTGAGGCGGAAAACGCCGTCCCAGCTCCTGAAGCTGATACATTGTCGGGCGGTGTGGATTTTTGGCCAGTGCCATCTGTGCCTGTTGGGGTGTTTTTCCCCCTTTACGCAAGTTGCAGGGGGCGCAGGCGGTAATGATATTGGTCCAGGTGGACTTGCCGCCCTGCGAAACGGGCAGCACATGGTCAAAGGTGAGGTCGTGGCGGCAGCCGCAATACTGGCAACTGAACTGATCGCGCAGGAAGACATTATAGCGCGTGAAGGCCGGCGGACGGTTCTGGTCGATATAGGTCTTGAGGCTGATGACGCTGGGCAGACGCATGGTCATCGAGGGCGAGCGGATTTCGACATCATAGGTCGAAACCACATCGACGCGACCTTCGAACACCGCCTTCACGACATCCTGCCACGGCCGGGTCGAAAGCGGGTAATAGGAGAGCGGCCTGAAATCGGCGTTCAGGACCAGGGCCCGCCAGTCAGAGGGCGGATTTTTCAGGACCTGCATGGACGCCTCCATGCGATCGGAGATGCAACGGGATAATCGTACCGGAAGACCGAACTCCTTCTAGCTGAGAAGCTTATCCACAAGCTCAGTAAGAACCCGATTCCACAAAAAGAAAACAGTGAACTTTGCATGACAGGGAGGATTACGCCCCAGATGTACTGTGGCGGCGGACCTCCGAGCCTTCAAGATGAACCAAACGTCTGCGCAACCAGTCATATGCCGGTACACTTTCAACTGCCAGTGCCGCCCCGTGCGGTTGAAGCACCCTCAGCACGTCGTCCATAAATTCGTTTTTGATATCCATCTCCGCCTTACGGTCACGACAGATATAAAGGGCGATATATTGCACGATCGCCGGATCATCCGGGAAGCTGCGCTTGGCGATCCATAGGGATTTGATGGCATAATGTACGGCAAGGACCCGCTTGAGCGCGCTCAGTGTAGCTTCCGGCAGATGCGGTGGCTCAAGCGTCGTGGTGGGTGGTAACCGCGAAAAATGATCCTGTACACGCTCCCTGAAACGCTCGGCCTCTATTATGCCTTCGATAATCTGCGCGTTTTTCGGATTGTCCGGATCAAACTGCGCATAATACGCGGCTAAACCGTACAAAGCCTGTCCGCGTTGACCATGATCGGCACCGTCAAGTACGGGTTGCATGTGTTCAACCCCCTTTGCATCCCCTTGATCCAGGTAGAATTGTGCGACACGGCGCCGCACAATCAGATCGTCAGGATGAGACTGCGCCCAAGCTTCTGCCAGAGCCTGTGCCGTCGCCACATCGCCTTCATACTCGATAAGGTTGACACGCTCCCAATAAGGCTCTTCATCAAGCGAGCCTTGCGCCGCCATCGTATCGAGTTCCCGCCGACGGGCACGCATACTTTCGGCTTGCTTGTAAATATCCTCCCATACCGGCGCCGCTTCGCGCCACCACTCGGCGTCAAAACGTTCCACCAGTTGCGTCGTAAGCGCGTCGCCTAGAAATCCCTTAGCGCCGCTATACTCGACGACTGCAAGTGCCGGTGTCGCTTCTCCAAGGGCGGCCAACCGGTCTGAGAGGCAGGGATGCGTATCGTGCAAGTCTGTTTGTCTTTTTAGCGCCTCAGATAAGGCCTGTGCCTGATCGGCCTCTGCGGGCTGTTCGGCGAAACGCATGGCCAGTCCTGCATAGGGTAAGGTCGCCGGTGCTTTCGCCGTGCGATTATAGTTTTGCAGGGCGTCCCAGTGCGCGGCAAAGCGATGCCCTTCCGCACTGACTCGCACCAGAGCCGACGCCGCCGTTGCCGGACCCGCCACCAGAGCGGCGCACCGATCGGCCTCGTATTCATTCGAGCGCGCCAAGACGAAGCTGTAGGCATTGAACCAAGGACCATACCAGTTGAAAAAGCCCTTAAGCACAGACGCCATGCCACCGGTCTCAAAGGCATAGGACAGGCGCGCCCACGTTTGACGCACCCGATAAATCCAAGCCGATAACTTACCGTGCGCACCCGCCAGATGGCCGTACTCATGCGCGATCACCGCCTTCACCTCGCTTTCGGATAAGGCCATCAGCAAGGGTAAGCCAAGCAACAGATAATTGTCGTGCCAACCGAATATACCTAAACGCGGAACCTGCACGATAGCGGCGTTGAACTCGTCAGTGACCAGGACCTTTTTAACCTTGGGACCTCTGGTCAGGCGTCGAATCTCCTCAAGTGCAGCAAACAAAGCCGGAGCCTCACGAGCGGCGACAACGACACCTTTTGGGGTTTCAAATCTTATCCACAAGGCGCGCACCAGGTAGAAACCCATTACCAGAAAGACAATTGCCACCTTGGCCAGCAACGCCACCAGATGTGTGGCTATGGCAATGACGACAACCCCTACAGTCAGTACAATCAGCCCGCCCAATACCAACGCCAGAAAGGCGTAGCCCATCAGCGCCGCACCCAGCACCCGCCAGCGGTAGGCCTCCGGATGATCTCGTGAAAAGGCCTCCAGTTGCTCGACCATAGGCTTATAGCGATCTTCAATAACACCGCCCAAACCCCAAGGCGTTTGCACTTTGGGAATTTCAATTGTCCGGCCCATAAACTTCCCCCCTAATTGCCACGACGGTGCCTTTCCACCGCGCTTTCACCATGACCGTACCTGTTTAATCTGATAGATCAAGAGGATGACCTACCGCACCCGTTTTGCCCCCTCGCCGACCGGCTATCTGCATCTGGGTCATGCCTATGCGGCCCTGACGGCGTTTGAGGCGGCGTGTCAGGCGGGCGGGGAGTGCCTGTTGCGGATCGAAGACATAGACCGCACGCGCTGCCGCCCGGAATACGAGACGGGGATTTATGAAGACCTGCGCGGGCTGGGGCTGGGGTGGCCGCAACCGGTATTGCGGCAATCCGATCATCTGGCCGACTATGAGGCGGCGCTGGAGACTTTGCGGGCACGCGGGCTGGTCTATGCCTGTTACAAGACGCGCAAGGAGCTGGCGCAGGCAGCGCAGGGGGCCCCGCAGGAAGGGGACGCCGTAGCGGAGAATGGACCTGCTGAGCGCGAACCCTCGTGGCGTCTGTCCTTGGCGGCGGCGCGTGAAGCGCTGGGCGCAAAATGGGACCGGCTGGGTTTTGTCGAAAACGGTCACGGACCCGACGGCGAAACCGGCCCGCAGACGGCGCGGCCTGAGGTCAATGGCGATGTGGTGCTGGGGCGCAAGGATATCGGCGTCGCCTACCATCTGGCGGTGGTGATTGACGATGCGCGGCAGGGCATTACGCACATCCACCGTGGCCACGATCTGTTTGCCGCCACCCATACGCAGGTTCTGCTGCAAGGTTTGCTGGGTTTGCCGACGCCGGTGTATCGGCATCACGCCTTGCTGCTCGACGATCAGGGAAGACGACTTGCCAAACGCAAGGACTCCAAAAGCCTACGTGACTACCGGCACGAAGGCATGGACGCCGAAGCGATAAGAGCCCTGATCGCAGCGACGCCGAAGGCGTGAAAGAGTCTCACCACGGATAACGAAAAGCCGCCCCGCAGAACGGGACGGCCTTTTTGAAAACCCTTAAAGATAAGGGAATTACAGCAGTTGCAGATTGACAGCGGCGGTCTTGCCGCGCTCGGTCTGAAGCTCGTAGGAGAGCTTCTGACCGTCCGCCAGCCCTTGCAGGCCCGCGCGCTGAACAGCGGTGATGTGGACAAAGACGTCGTTACCGCCTTCGGCCGGTTGAATAAAACCAAAACCCTTGGTGGCATTGAACCACTTAACCGTACCTTCGGCCATGTGCTCTCCTTAGTCAAAAGCAGTATCGAGGTGTTCGGGAGCAAACCTCCCCTACAATCGTCGTTCTCGGTAGCGCAGTTTGAGTTCAGGAAACCGGGAAATCCCGCTTCCGAGCAGTCGGCAGCCAGATCACGAATTGCGACAGAGAGTAAGACGCAGCTTTCGGAAGCGGTCAAATAAAAATCCCATATATTTCCTCGGATGCGGCAATAAATCGCTGTTACGGGGACGGACTGTTAAAGTTCATTATTAATACTTACTCTGGGCCATCATGTGTTACTTTACCGCATGAGATGAGAGCCGCCCCTCCCTTGACACCGCCAAGGTGCTTGTCGGTTCGCACGAACACGCCTAACAATAGCCGCCTATTGCTTTCAAAGGCTGCCATGCGTTTGTCGCCGCCCCGTCAATCCGTCCTGAGACGCCTGCTTCTGCGTCAGGTGTTGCGCCTGCCGTTTGCCGTGCTGAAATTCCTCTCCGGCGGCGGCATCGTCCACGTAGACGGGCGCACGCTCGACACGCAGATCACCTTTCTTTGGAAGACTTTTTTCGCGCGTCAGGATCAGCGCACGCCGCTCAGCCTGACCGGCACCTCGGTCGAAGGGGCGCGCGAAGACTGGCAGGAAGCAGCGGCCCTGATGAGCGCGGGGTCTGAGGTCCGGGTGAAGGTCGAAACCGCCGGAGATGGCGGGCTGGTCAATGGCCAATTGATCCGGCCGCAGCGTATCGACCACAATTCCCCGCTGCTGGTGCTGTTCCATGACGGGGGCGGCGTGCTGGGCGGCCCCGAACTGAGCCTCGCCTTCGCCAGCCTGCTGGCGCATGAGGCGCGCTGTCCGGTGTTTTTACCCGCCTATCGCCTGGCCCCCGAACACCGCTTTCCGGCGGGGTATGACGACGCGCGAATGGCGTGGGACTGGGCGCTGGCCAATCTGGGCCGATTAGGCGCGACCTCGGGTCAGGCGGCCATCGGTGGCATTGGTATGGGCGGCAATATGGCCGCGCGCCTGTGTCTGGATCTGCGCCGCGATTTCAAGCCCCTGCCCGTGGCGCAGCTTTTGGTCACGCCGCTGCTTGACCTGTCGGACCCAGACCTGAAAACGAGCCGCTTCGCCCGAAGTTGGCCGATCAGCGCCGCCGATCTTGATATCATGATCGGCCACTATGCCGGCGCGGGCACGGGCCTGAGCGATGTCGCCCTGTCCCCCCTGCGCGAAGAGGTGATCAATGGTCAGCCCAAGACCCTGATCGTCTCCGGCGGGCTTGATCCGCTGGCGGCTCAGGCCGAACGCTATGCGCGGCGTCTGATGGAAGGCCGCACGCACACCCTCTATCGCCGCTATGACACCCTGCCTCTGGGCTTTCCGCTGTTTGCCGGGGTGGTCGATCACGCTCAGGCCGCCGTGCGCGATATGGCGGCGCTGTGGAGTGAACTGACCACCTCACCGGATCAGGACGCCGGGGTGTAGTGCACCTGTGCGCCCGGCCCCAGCGGCAGGTCAAGCGCCACCCAGGCCGCCGTCAGGCCGATCCCCGCCACCATGAAGCTCAGCGCATAGGGCAGCATCAGGGCCAGCAGGGAGCCGACGCCCATACTGGCGTCCCACCGGCGCGTGAAGGCCAGAATCAGCGGGAAGTAGGACATCAGCGGCGTCATGATATTGGTGTAGCTGTCACCCATGCGGTAGGCCGCTGTGGTCATTTCCGGCGAAATGCCGACCAGCATGAACATCGGCACCACCACGGGGGCCAGCGCCGACCACTTGGCCGAGGCCGAGCCGATAAACAGGTCGAGTATCGACGAGAACAACAACACGCTGACCAGAAGCAGCGGAGCGGGTAAACCCCACGCCTTGAGGATTTCGGCACCATTGATGGCGGTGATCGGCCCCAACCGTGACCAATTGAACATGGCCACAAAGTGCGCAGCGAAGAAGGCAAAGACCAGATAGGGCGCCAGCGAGCGTATCCCCTCACCCATCATCTTCACTACGTCGTTGTCGGATTTGATGGTCCCTGCCGCCGTCCCAAAGGCGATAGCCGTGGTGATAAACAGCAGGAAGAAGCCGGCGATCAGGGCGGCATAGAAGGGCTGAAGCTGCGCCGGGCCTGTGGCCTCTTCCTTGATCAGGGGGGTATAGCCGGGCCACAACGCCAAAGCCGCGAATCCGGCAACGACCAGCACCGCGACGATCCCGGCGCGTTTCAGGCCCTTTGTCTCGGCGGGTGCGATTTCGGACTTGGCCAGTTCGGCCTGAAGTTCGGTGTCCGGCGAACCGCCCCACTTGCCCAGACGCGGCTCGACAACCTTATCGGTAATGAACCACGCCACCGGGGTGAACAGGCCGACAATGGCGAGGATGAACCACCAGTTGCCAAGCGGGTTCATCGTCCATTCCGGGTCGATGATGCGGGCGGCCTCCTGAGTGAACCCGAACAGCAGCACATCAATCTGCCCCGGTGTGATATTGCCCGCATAGCCGCCGGAAACAGCGGCGAAGGCTGCGGCGATCCCCACCAGCGGGTGCCTGCCGACCGAGGCATAGATCAGCCCAGCCAGAGGGATGAACACCACATAGGCCGCATCGGACGCATGGTGCGACACCATGCCGGTTATGATCACGCACGGGGTCAGGATGGCGCGCGGGGCATTGCGCAGCGAGGAGCGGATCAGCGCCGAAAACAGGCCTGAGCGTTCGGCCACGGCCGCCCCATACATGACCACGACCACCACGCCCAGCGGCGCAAAACCGGTCAGGGTCTTCGGCATATCGACCAGAAGCCGCCCGATATTTTCGGCAGTAAACAGGCTGGTCGCCGTGTAGGTCACCACGCCGTTGTCGAGCATCGCCCAGTGCGGGGCTTCGTCGCCGCTGTAGGGGATGGAGGCCGACCAGCCGAAATGCGCGCCGATGGTCGAAAGCACCATCAGGCCCAGTATCAGCCAGACGAAAATCATCACCGGGTCAGGCAGCAGATTGCCGGCCTTTTCGACCAGCCCCAGAAAACCTTTGGATCGCCGTATGGCGTCTTGCGATTGAGGCCCGTTCACCCTGCGCTCCTTTACTGCAAAGCCACAGGTTAGCGGAGGTTTTCCGCCTGTAAACCGCTCCGATTTCGTGCAAACGATGGCAATCGTCAAAAAATAGAAAACCGATAAAGATGGCTATGCTTCGTCGCCGCGTGGCCTTCGGGCATTACATCTTTATCCTTCGGTGAAATGACTGAATAACGCCGACCCGTTTGCGTTCATGCACGGTTCAGGCACGCCGCACTAGTGTGGGTAGCATTGGGATGGGGCAAGACAGGAGACCGTTATGAAACGCATAATGACTACGTCCTTGCTGGCCATGATGGCTGGCTCCCTGCTGATGGCCGACGTGGCCACCGCTCACCCGCGCGACCACGACCGCTATGATCGTCACGAACGTCACCATGACCGGTACGACCGCTGGGATCGCGACGACCGCCGCGGGCGTTACGACTATTACCGCAGCTATGATCGTGGCCGCCACTATGGCTGGCGCGAGCGTTCCGAATGGCGTCGCGGTGGCTATGTCGCCTATCGCGATTGGGATCGCGGCTATGAGGTGGATTACCGCCGCCACCGCCACCTCTACGCGCCGCCGCGCGGCTATGAGTGGCGTCAGGTCGATGACCGCTACGTGCTGGCGGCCGTGGCCACGGGCCTGATTGCGGCCATCGTGCTTAGTAATTAAGGCATTGAATGAGAAACGGCGTCCATTGGGGCGCCGTTTCTTTATCCCTGCACCGCTGCCTTGGCGATATCGGCCTCGCTGAACCCCAGCGCTTTCATGGCCGAAGCCGCTATGCCCTGCGCGTCAAGGCCCGCATCGGCATACATTTTTTCCGGCTTGTCGTGGTCCTGGAAGCGATCCGGCAGGGTCAGGGTGCGGATTTTCAGGCCGTTATCCAGCGCGCCCTCAGCCGCCAGATAGTGCAGCACAAAGGCTCCGAAGCCGCCCATGGCGCCCTCTTCGACCGTGATCAGGCATTCGTGGTGGCGCGCCAGTTGAAGGATCAGTGCCTTATCCAGCGGCTTGGCGAAACGTGCATCGGCCACCGTGGTCGAAAGCCCGCGCGCCCCCAAAAGATCGGCGGCCTTCAAGGCCTCCGGCAGGCGCGCCCCCAGCGACAGGATGGCCACCTTTGAGCCTTCGCGCACGATCCGCCCGCGCCCGATAGCCAGCGTTTCCGGCACGGCCGGGATTTCAACGCCGACACCTTCACCGCGCGGGTATCTGAACGCCGAAGGGCCATCATCATAGGCGGTGGCCGTGGCGATCATACGCGCCAGCTCCGCCTCATCCGAAGCGGCCATGATCATCATACCGGGCAGGGTGCCCAGATAGCCGATATCGAACGTCCCGGCGTGAGTCGCCCCATCGGCCCCGACCAGACCGGCGCGGTCGATGGCAAAGCGCACGGGCAGGTCCTGAAGCGCCACATCGTGCGCCACCTGATCGTAACCGCGTTGCAGGAAGGTGGAATAGAGCGCGCAAAACGGCTTCATGCCGTCTGCCGCCAGACCGGCGGCAAAGGTCACGGCGTGCTGTTCGGCGATGCCCACGTCATAGCAGCGCGACGGAAACACCTCGGCAAAGCGGTCAAGACCGGTGCCCGACGGCATGGCGGCGGTGATGGCCACCACCTTCGGGTCGATCTGCGCCTGCTTGATCAGTTCGGCGGCAAAGACTTCGGTATAGCTGGGGGCATTGGCCTTGGGTTTGGCCTGTTCACCGGTGATGACGTCGAACTTCGCCACGCCATGATACTTGTCGGCGGCGGCCTCAGCCGGGGCATAGCCCTTGCCCTTCTGCGTCACGACGTGCACCAGCACCGGACGGTCGGTAATGTCGCGCACGCGCTTTAAGACCGACAGCAGGTTTTCCATGTCGTGCCCGTCAATAGGACCGACATAGTAGAAGCCCAGTTCCTCAAAAAAGGTGCCGCCGGTGAACCAGGTGCGCGAAAACTCTTCCGACTTCTTGGCCATTTCAAATAGCGGGCGCGGCAGACGCTCGGCCACGCTCTTACCGAAGCGGCGCACGGCCTGATAGGCGCCGCCGGAGACCAGATTGGCCAGATAGGCGCTCATGCCGCCCACCGGGGGCGCGATCGACATGTCGTTATCATTGAGGATAACCGTCAGATTTTTGGTCGTTTCGGCGGCATTGTTCATCGCCTCATAGGCCATGCCGGCCGACATCGAGCCGTCACCGATGACCGCCACGACCTTATTCGTCTCGCCCTTGTGGTCGCGCGCCGCGCAAAAGCCGAGCGCCGCCGAAATCGAGGTGGCCGCGTGGGCTGCGCCGAACGGATCGTAGGGGCTTTCCGAGCGCTTGGTAAAACCGCTGAGGCCGCCCCCCTGACGTAAGGATCGGATGCGGTCGCGCCGCCCGGTCAGAATCTTGTGCGGGTAGCATTGATGCCCGACATCCCAGATCAGAATATCGCGCGGGGTTTCAAACACATGGTGCAGCGCCACGGTCAGTTCGACCACGCCCAGCGCCGAGCCCAGATGCCCGCCCGTCTTAGACACCACATCAATGGTTTCGGCGCGCACTTCATCCGCCAGCGTCTTCAGCTCAGCGGCGGACAGATGGCGGATCGCTTCCGGGACCGTCAGCGTGTCCAGGACCGGCGTTTCGGGTTGGGGCATAAGCGGTGCACTCACAGGCGGGATCAGAACCGGCAATGGTTTTGTTCGTCTCTACCGCAACCGACATAAAACTGTGAGGCGGTTTTGTCCAGTAGCGAAGACTTTGCCTGTGGCGGCGCAGACGTACCCGCTTAACTCTGCCGTTTCAGCACAAAATCCACGCTGTCGCGCAGGATGTCGGCATCGGTCCCAAAAATATCCAGCCGCGCCTTGCACTGGTCGGACAGGAGCCGCACCCGCGCCTTGGCCTCATCCAGCCCCAGCAGCGTGACGAAATTGGTCTTGCCCTTGGCCGCATCCTTGCCGCCCGCCGCCTTGCCCAGCAGGTCCGGATCGCCCTCGACGTCCAGAAGGTCGTCGGCAATCTGATAGGCCAGCCCCAGATCCTGCGCGAAATGGATCAGGGCATTGGCCTCCTTTTCCGGCGCATCGGCAATAATAATCGGGATTTCAAAGGCATGGACGATCAGCGCGCCGGTTTTCATGCGCTGCATCCGCGCCACGCCGCCCAGATCGTCGGACACCCCGATGAGGTCGATCATCTGACCGCCGGCCATGCCCTGCGCACCCGAAGCCAGGGCCAGCCGCGAGATCAGCTCAACGCGTACGCGCGGGTCTTCATGGGTGTCTTCGGAAGCCAGAATCTCGAACGCCACCGTCTGGAGCGCATCCCCGGCCAGAACCGCCGTCGCCTCATCATAGGCGCGGTGCACGGTCAGTTGCCCGCGGCGAATATCGTCATCGTCCATACACGGCAGGTCGTCGTGCACCAGCGAATAGGCGTGGATACATTCCAGCGCGCACGCCGCCCGCAGCACGGCCTGAGAATCCGCATCGAACAGACGCCCGGTTTCCAGCGCAAAGAAGGGCCGCAGGCGCTTACCCGGCCCCAGGGCGGCATAACGCATGGCTTCGGTCAGGCGCGACTCGAAGCCTTCGGCGCGCGGCAGAAGCTCATCGAGCGCCATCGTCACCAGATCGGCGGTCTCCTGCATCCGCTGATGCAGGGGCGGCAGGTCGGAATTGGCGGCGACCGGCATCAAATCAGTTGAACTCCGCCGGGGCCGTGCCCTCGACCTGACCGGTCCGGGTCAGGGTGATCTTTTCGACCTGAAGGCGGGCGGCCTCAAGGCGCTCCTCGCACAGGGCCTTCAGGGCCGCACCGCGCTTATACAGTTCCAGAGACTTTTCCAGCGGGGCCTGACCGGACTCAAGCTCCGCCACGATGCGCTCAAGCTGGCTCAGCGCCTCTTCGAAGGACATTGTCTCAGGGGGCAGGGTCGCTGGGGTTTCGGTCATGATCGGCCTTTCGTTACGCACTCGACAGGGTACGGAGGATGGCGGCGTCCGGGAGCGGCCGCTCAGGCACGCCGTTCATAGCGACGGCAGCCCCAGTACTTAAACCCCTGCTCACAGGTTTGGCTATAGCCTAATTTTCCCAGTTCGAGCGAAATCATCCAGTTGAAATAGCCGTGCGCCAGAAGCAGCACGTCTTCGCCCGTCTGCGCTTTTTCGTGCAGGAAGCGCGCGGCCTCTGCGGCGCGGGCCTCGGCGTCTTTACGCGTTTCCTCGCCCGCGTGGTGATTAAAGGCCCACCACCAGAAGCGCGAAATCCCGCCCCAGTATTTGGGTGAAAAGGTCAGGAAGGTCGGGAAATCCGGCGGCGGCAGGGGCGCTTCGACGAACAGGTCGAGCGACTCGAACGGCTTGCCCTTGCACACCGCGCGCGCCGTTTCGATGGAGCGTTGCAGGGTCGAAGAATAGACAAAACCGGCCTCTTCGGCCCATTTGATCAGCTGCGGCGGCGGAATCTGGCCTTCGAGCAGACCGGCCAGCGTGTAGCGCCCCCACCAGTCGCGATAGCCCGCCGCCGTCAGCCGGACGCGCCGCGACAGGGCCGGTTCGCCGTGCCGCACGAGGGTAATCGCCCCGTTTCGTGTCTGCGCTGCGCCGCTCTTGGCCAAACCGCTGCCTCTCTGCGGGAATCGCAAACGATTCCGGCTCCGTTTCATTGAGAGGTTTGGTAGCCCGCCGCATGGGGGGAGACAAGTGCCTAAATCACCGTAGCGAGGCAGGCGGCTGTCGAAGTGACGCGGCAGACGTCACGCCTTCTGGAGGGTGAAATGCACCACATCCGTGCGCTCGGTGCGGAAACCTGCCTCGCAATAGGCCAGATAAAACAGCCACATCTTGCGGAAGGCTTCATCGAAGCCGCTGATGCGCCCCTCCGCCCACGCGGCATCGAAGCGACGCGCCCACATATTGAGCGTGCGGGCATAGTCGTGGCCGAACGACTGATCCGACAGGACCGACAGGTCAGCCTTGGCGCTGTGGCTGCGCAGCTTTGACGGCGACGGCAACATGCCGCCGGGGAAGATATAGCGCTGGATGAAGTCCGGGCGCTGACGGTAATCTTCGAACAGCTCGTCGCGGATCGTAATGATTTGCAACGCCGCCTTGCCGCCCGGCTTAAGGCAGTCCGACACCTTGCGGAAATAGGTGTCCCAGTATTCCATCCCGACCGCCTCGAACATCTCGATAGAGACGATGGCATCGTATTCGCCCGTCACATCGCGGTAATCGAGCAGCTTGATTTCGACCTGATCGGAAAGACCCAGCCGCTGCATACGCGCGACCGCATAGTCGTGCTGCGACGGTGAAATGGTCAGGCAGGTGGCCCTGGCGCCCAGTTTCGCCGCGTATTCGGCAAAGCCGCCCCAGCCGCAGCCGATTTCCAGCACCCGCTGCCCCGGCTTGAGATCGACCAGCCTCGCCAGCGCCGCGTACTTGGCCGTCTGCGCCCGCTCAAGGTCTTCGGTGCCTTTAAACAGGGCGGACGAATAGGTCATGGTGGCGTCGAGCCACTGCGAATAGAAGGCATTACCCAGATCGTAATGTGCAAAGATATTGCGCCGCGACCCTTCCTTGGTGTTGCGGTTGAAGCTGTGCAGCAGACGGCTCATCATCTGCATGAACGGATTGCCGATAAAGAAGCGCGTCAGACGGTCGATATTCAGCGTAAAGACTTCGAGCAGGTCGGGCAGGTCGGGCGTGTCCCACTCCCCCGCGACATAGCCATCGGCAAAGCCGACATCGCCCGCCGCCAGAACGCGGCGCAGAAAGCGGAAATCATTGACCTTCAAGACGCCGTGCGGGCCCGGCTCGCGGCCGCGGATTTCAAACGGTGTACCGCTCGGCAGGATAATGTCGAGATTGCCGCGGTGCCAGTTGTGGCGCAGCGTCTTCAACGGCCGGCGCAGGGCCTTCGGCACCAGATGCAGGTCGGCACTCGTTGTGGCGAAATGGGGACCAAGGGATGTCGAGGTGCTGGACATGGGCCGCCTCCGTCTGAGTTTTTTATTATATTGGAAATATGCGCTGCAAAAAATCTATATCTTGAGCAGCCGCCCGGCGAACACGACCAGGTGCGACGCCGCCGTAGTCAAAACCGCCCCCCAGATCATGTCAATGGCCACCAGTTTCGGGGACCAGTCGCGGATCACCGCCATGGCTGTCAGATTATAGGTGCCATAAGCCATCAGCCCCAGCAGGGCCGCACTGACCGTCAGCGACCATCCCGCCGGCAGGCCCTGCACTGGCAACTGGCCGGAAAGGGCCGGAAAGGTCAGAAACCACGTCACGCCGAGGCCATAGAGCAGATAAAAGGAAATGGCGGCAGGCATATTGATGCGCGTGGCCATCAGATCGCCCATCAGCGGCTTATAGACCGGACCGGCGGTGAGGCTCAGCCACACGGTGTCTATCACCGCAAAAGCGATCAGGGTCAGGACGAGCGCGCTCAGAAACATCTTCATGCCTCACCTTCGGGACTGTGGGTAGGGATGGGCACCCCGTGCCGCCGCAGGATATCCCGCAACGGCAAGAGGTTGTGTGTTTTAGATACGCGCGAAAGGCTGCAACAGTTTACCCAAAAGTGTACGGGGCGCGATGGGCGCGTTCGCCGCGATCAGGCACAGGCAATCATCGGCCGCGATCAGCGGCGAATGGTGATCCCCCGCCTCACACGACACGCAGTCACCGGGGTGATAGGCCCCGCGATCGTCGCTGAAACACCCTGTCAGGACCAGCGTCATTTCAAGGCCCTGGTGATCGTGAACCGGCATCTGCATGCCGCCCTTGACGTGCATCAGATAGGTCAGGCCACGTCCGTCCCTGGGGGCATCGAGATGCGCCATCCACACGCCGGGCGCGCCCCAGTAGCGCGGCTTGAAGGCCGCCGCGCGCACAGATTCCGGCAGGTCGATACCCTTAAGATAGGCGGGAAGTTCGGGCGCAACGCGCGGCTCAGGGGCCTCTTCGGGGCGCTCGATACGCGCCAGCGCCAGCTCCAGCGCGTCATCGGCCATATCGACCGGCACGACCTCTTCGAGCATGGAGGCGCCGATGGCGTCAAACAGGCGCAGCGACGTGCGGCAATTCGGGCACATTTCCAGATGCGTTTCGACCAGCAGGGACTGACCGGCGTTCAGACGGCCACGGTGATAGTCGAGCAGGATAACCTCATCGAGGTGGTGATTAATCGACGTCATACGCTTTTACTTTCAGCACGGGTTTCAAAGGCCGCCCGCAGCCGCAGAAGCGCCAGCCGAAGACGTGATTTCACGGTCCCCAGAGGGATGGACAGGGCCTGCGCGATGTCGCCATGCGACAGGTCCTCAAAAAACGACAGCCGCACCACTTCGCGCTGCTCCGGCGACAGGGTCTGCATCAGGACGCCAATCGTCTTGGCATCCTGCACCCCGATCAGGTGCGTATCCGGGGCCTGTTCCGGTTCCGGGGCCCACAGGTCTTCCGGCAGGGTCTGGGCGCGCTTTTGCTTGCGCACGCCGTCGATATGCAGGTTGCGCGCGATGGAATAGATCCACGTTGTCGCCGACGCCTTGGACGGGTCAAAGTACGACGCCTTTCGCCACACATTGAGCAGGGCATCCTGCGCCAGATCCTCCGCTTCGATGGCGGTCAGACCGCGGCCCATCATGAAGGCCTTGAGTTTGGGCGCGTATTGACTGAACAATTGCGCATAGGCCGCACGGTCACGCCCTTCGGCGATGCGTAAAATCAGGGCTTCGGGCACGCCCAAGGGGCGCCCTCCCCGGCTCAGGCCAGTCTCTGCGACGATCATCCGCGCAGAAGACCCGATTATATCGTCGCGGTCAAAGGACATTTGAGGCCGCCCGTAAGGAGTCGATGTGGACTTGGCTGTGGTCATGATGCTTTTACGCCGCCACCACACATTTGGATTTATGCCGGGGGTCATTTGAAAATGACTTTTTAAGCGGCGTTTCGCCCGGATGCCACCCGCATCTTCAGCCGTCGTCATTAAAGAGCATACCATTTCCGGAAAAGCGGATAGGCTGATCCAGCGCCCGTCGCCTAGCGTAAGCGTTTCTATAGTGTTACAGGAGATGCTGATGTACGACGCAAGCCGCCCGGTAGAATCCCGCGACCGCCCTCGCATCGCCATTGTGGGCACCGGGATTTCCGGATTGTCGGCGGCGTGGCATCTGGATACCTATGCCGACATCACGGTGTTTGAAAAAGAAGATCGGCCCGGCGGCCATAGTCACAGCGTCAATATCGGCAGCACCGAAAGCCCACTGTGGGTCGATATGGGCTTTATCGTCTTTAATATCCCTTGCTACCCGAATCTGTCGGCCCTGCTCGATCATATCGGCGCACCGCATCAGTCCTCTGACATGTCGTTCGGCGTCTCCATCGACAAGGGGCGACTGGAATACGCTTCAGTGTCTCTGGCCGGGCTTCTGGCGCAATGGGGCAATGTGGTGCGCCCGCGTTTCCTGCGCCTGATGTGGGATCTGGTACGCTTCTACAAGACCGCCCCGCTCGATCACAAGGCGCGTCAGGACGAGCGCCTGACCCTGGGCGAGTATCTGATCAGCCGGCGCTATTCACGGCCCTTTATCGAGGATCATCTGGTGCCGCAGGCCGCTGCCATCTGGTCCACCTCCGCCGCCGAGGTCATGGACTATCCGTTCCGCGCCTTCATGACCTTCTTTGAAAACCACGGCCTGCTGAAGCTCAATCTGGCCGAACGCATCCAGTGGCGCACCGTCACCGGCGGCTCGCAGGCCTATGTCGAGCGTCTGACCGCCCCGTTCAGACACCGCATCCGCACCCACTGTGGCATTGTGACGGCCGAACGCCACGCCGAGGGCGTCACCCTGACCGATACGCGCGGCGAGGTTCATCACTTCGATGAGGTGGTGTTCGCCACGCACGCGCACGACACCTTGCGTATATTGGGCGACAATGCCACACCGCAGGAAGCGAAGGTGCTGTCGGCCTTCCGCTACACCGACAACGAAGTGGTGATGCACACGGACGCCAGCCTGATGCCGCGACGCCGTCACGCCTGGGCGAGTTGGAACTATATTGGCCGCAAGGACGAGATGACGGCGGGGCGTATGCTGTGCGTCACCTACTGGATGAACCTGCTGCAAAACCTGCCGGGTCGGGACGTGTTCGTGACGCTCAACGCCGTCACGCCGATTGCCGAAGACAAGGTGATCAAGCGCATGATGTTCGACCATCCCCTGTTCGATCAGGCCGCCATCGCCGCCCAGACGCAGTTGGGAGCCTTACAGGGCGTCAACCGCACCTGGTTCTGCGGGGCCTATTTCGGCGCGGGCTTCCACGAGGACGGCCTGCAATCGGGTTTGGCCGTCGCCGAGGCCATCAGCGGCGTTTCGCGTCCGTGGGCCTTCGACTGGGGCCGCTCGCGCATCTTCTGGCAACCGGCCCGCACCCTGCTGGAGGCGGCGGAATGATGCGCCCGGCCCTCTATGCCGGCCCCGTCATGCACCACCGCTTTGCGCCCAGGGTGCACCATCTGGAATATTCAGTGTTTCAGATCCTGTTCGATCTCGACCACCTCGACCAAAGCCTGAAACCCTTAAAGACGCTCGGCTTCAACCGTCTCAATCTGCTGGGTTTTTATGAGCGTGATCACGGCCCGGTCAGGGGCGACACGGCTACACCGCTGCGCGAGCGGATCATCGCCTTCCTGACGCCACAGGGTCTTTACGAGGCGGGCGACCGGCTGTTCCTGCTGGCCATGCCGCGCGTTCTGGGCTTCGTATTCAACCCGATCAGCCTCTATTTCGTCGAAAAGGCCGATGGCGACCTGCGCGCCGTGGTCTATCAGGTCAACAACACCTTCGGCGACCGCCATTGCTACGTCCTGCCGGTGCAGGACAAGGGCCGCCTGCATCAGGCGGCGGGCAAGCGGCTGCACGTCTCGCCGTTTATGGATATGGACATGGCCTACAGCTTCGACCTGACCCCGCCGGAGGCGCGCTTTGGTCTGCGCATCCTGCTGGAGCAGGTGCGCCCCGAAGGCCGCGCAAAGATGCTGGTCGCCAGCTTCAATGCCCAACGCGAGGCGCTGAACGACCGCGTGCTGATGAAATACTTCCTCACCATGCCGCTGATGACCTTAAAGGTCGTGTGGGGCATCCATTGGGAAGCGCTGAAAATCTGGCTCAAGGGCGTCAAATACCGCCCCGGCCCCAAACATGCCCCGGACGTGTTCAGCGTGGGTCAGCCGCTCCCCTCTTCCTACGCCCCAGGTGTGCCGGGAGAGGTGGCACCGCGCGAAGCGCGATGACGGAGGGGGCGTCGCGAGTGTTTCAACATATCCTCTGATCGTTGAAGCTAGCGCGAAATGACTTTGAGTGGAATCGTCATTTCGCTCTAAATTTTTGTTTTGTCGCGATGTTTTTGCGGAAAACCGCTCACACTTTTCCGCACATCGCTCTAAAGAAGCCCCCACCACCCTCTACGCTTCGCTTGATGGTCCCCTCCCCGGCAAGCCGGGGAGGTATAAGCCATGCGTGATTACGGCCGCTTCACCTTCACCGCATTGCCCGAATAGGCGACGCTGATGGCCGGGGCGTCGAAGTCGGTCGTCTTGTCGCCCGCCTTCAGGAAGCGCACCTTGAAGGTCCGCGCCGCCACCATCTTGTCGTACTGGCCCGTGCGCGCCCCGATGGTCAGTTCGCCGGTCTTGTCATTATAGCTGAACGGGATGCGGGTGAACTTGCCCTTCTCATAGCCATTCGACACACCATCGTCCTCATAGAGGCTGTAGCGGCCATCGGCACCCGTATAGACATTGATCGTCAGCGTCGCGTCCGGCTTTTCATCGACATACTGTATGACCGGACCCATCGGCAGGATCGCCCCGGCCCTGACGAACAGCGGCAACTGATCGAGCGGAGCCGCGACGGTCTGCGTCTGACCGCCCTTCACCGTCTCGCCCGTATAGGCATTGTACCAGTTGGTGCCCGCCGGGAAATAGACGCTGCGTGACGTGGCCTGATACTTGGTGACCGGCGCGACCAGTATCGACTTGCCGAACATATAGGCGTCCTTGACGTCCTTGCCCCTGGCATCCGTCGGGAAGTCCAGCGCGAAGCCGCGCATGATCGGAGCCGACTCGTAATGGGCGTCTGCTGCCGCCGAATAGATGTACGGCATCAGGCGGTACCGCAGCTCAAGGAACCACACCATATTGGCGCGCATGGGCGAACCCGGGGGCGAGATTTCGTGGATTTCGCGCTTCACGCCTTCGCCGTGCGAGCGGAACAGCGGCGAGAAGGCCCCGAACTGCCACCAGCGCTGGTTCAGCTCACGCCATTCCTTCAGGTCCTCCGCCGTGCCCGTGCCACCGGCGGCGCGGTTTTCCTGAAGCCCGCCAACATCCTTGCCCTGAAAGCGCGTTTCCTGCGCATAGCCACCGATGTCATGCGTCCAGTTGGGTACGCCGGAGAAGCCGGTCTGCACACCCGCCGAAATCTGATCGTACAGATTGTCCCAGGTGCCAACCACATCGCCCGACCACACGGCAGCGGCGTTACGCTGCACGCCGGCAAAGCCCGAACGGGTCAGTATGAACTGACGCTTGTCCGGCTGATCGGCTTTGAGGCCGTCATACATGGCCTGAGAATTCATGGTCGCATAGGCGTTGTGGACCAGCGCACCTGGCCCCATCTGGGTCGGGGTGATCAGCTCGGCAAACTCCTCCGGGCTGGTGTTGGAGCGCACGTCCGGCTCGGTATTGTCCATCCACCAGGCGTCGAAGCCGTACTTGACCAGACCTTCCTTCATCTGGCGGTAATAGATGTCGCGCGCTTCCTTGTTATAGGGCGAATAGTGGCTGTTGAGATAGCCCGGCCCCACCCAGTCCTTGAAGCCCAGCTCGACATTGCGGCGCCACATATAGCCCTTGGCGTCCAGCTCTTTGTAGTTGTCGGTATTGGGATAGAACTTGCCCCAGATCGAAATCATGATGTGGGCATTCTGTTTGTGCACCTCATCAACCAGCTTTTGCGGATCGGGGAAGCGAACCGGGTCGAACTTGTGGCTGCCCCACTGGTCTTCCGGCCAGTAGAACCAGTCCTGCACGATATTGTCGATCGGCCACCTGTTGTCGCGATAGGTCTTGAGCACCCCCAGAAGCTGATCCTGCGTCTCGTAACGCTGGCGCGACTGCCAGAAGCCATAGGCCCATTTCGGCATCATCGGCGGCTTGCCGGTGACGGTGTGATAGCCGGAAATGACGCCCTCAAGGCTGTCGGCGGAGATGAAATAGTAGGTCAGGCCCGTGCCCGCCTCTGAGGTGAAGCGCAGCGAGTGTGTGTCCGCCGCCGGTTCCGGGTTGGAATGGTGCAGCGAGATCAGGCCACCCGACGGCAGCCACTCGACCTGAAGCTTGACCGGCTTGTTTTTGGCGAAGGTCTGCTCGAAATTGTTGTACCAGGCGTTCCAGCCCATCCGCCAGATGCCGTGATCAAAGATCGTCTTGCCATCGACCTTCATCGTCACATAATCCGAGGCAAACAGGCGCATCTTGTGCACGCCCGGCGTGTCCGAGGTGGCCGAGCCTTCCCAGACGACCTTAACTTTTTTGCCCGTCGTCGCGGCCTTGCTCAGCGCCGGATCGGTCGGCCAGTACTTATCGACATCGCTCAGGAACTGATAGCGGATGTCGGGCTCAACGCGCGTCAGGATCAGCTTGTCATCGACGTAATATTTGGCGGTCAGGCCCTTGGAACCATCGAGCGCCGTCAGTTTCAGATCGCGGCTGGCCAGACCGAAGCGCACCGGATTGCCAAAGCGCGTGACCGAATTGTTGTCCCACAGCACGCCGTAATTCTTGTCCGACACCACGAAGGGGATGCCGATATCCATATTGTGCTGGCGCAGCTCGATGTCTTCGCCATTGAGGTTCATCTGGGCGTTCTGGTGCTGCCCCAGTCCGTAGAAGGCCTCGGTCGTTCCGGGGTTGAACTGGGCGCTGGTGGCCACATAGGGCTTACCCTCGACCGTCACCGGGGTGATGGCGCTCCTGACCTCTTTCAGCACCGGCTGGCCCTTGGCGTTGAAGAAGGTCAGGCGGCCGGTCGTCAGGTCCACCTGCGCCGAGGCGGCGGCGGCCTTAAGGGTGACGGACCCTTTGCCATCGGTCACGGTGAACTTGCCGTCCGGCTTGGCGACGGCCATCAGCGACGGCAGCTGTTCGCGCGCCGGGTCATCGACGCCGACCACCTGAATGATCGAGTCGCTGATGACATTGAGGCGGATTTCCTTCGCCGTGCCGGTATCCGGCTTGACCACAATGCCGGTATCGGTGCGGCTGTAGGTCCCGGCCAGCGCCGTGGAGGCCATCATGGCGACGGCCAGCGTCGAGGCGTAGATATAGGGTTTCATCTGTCTTCTCCCGAATATCTCTTCTCCTTTGAGGGAGAAGGTGGCGCGTCAGCGCCGGATGAGGGGGCATTCAGGACGGCCTGAGCGTCCCCTCACCCCAACCCTCTCCCCGCAGGGGAGAGGGGGTTGAACATTAATACGTCGCCAGTTTGACCTTGAGCACGGCCGGCTGGCCGGTCAGGTTCAGGCCGTAGTCGATCTGGTCGCCATTCCACACGAAATCGACGACCCACTGGCCGTTTTCAAAGTGCCCCTGCTCGACCGAACGGAAGATCAGGTTCTTGCCCTTGGTTTTGGGGCCAAGCCCGAAATTCAGCCGGGCGTGGACGCCGGTCACCAGAAATTCGTCTTCGGAAAGCTGCGCCACGACCACGCCGCCATTGGGCTTTTCGCGGCCCGGCACCGGATCGACCTTGCCCATCCACGTCCATTCGGTCAGGCCGAACTGCCACTCCCCATAGAGCACGTCGAGTTTCCACTTGCCGCCCAGGTCGATCGTTTGCGGCTTGCGGTCATCGGCCTCCGACACACCCCAGACGGGGTTTTCATAGGCGATTTTGGCCCAGTCGCGCATCATCGGCGCAAACAGGGCGTATTTTTCCCGAAACGGCTTCAGGCCCTCCGGCGACATGTCCTTGCCGCCCAGCGGGTAGTTGGTATAGCCCGTATAGTCGATACCGAACGGCGAGAAACCGATGCCGCCGCGGCCGAAGACGCTGAAAATATAGCGGGCAAATTCGGTATCAGAGCCCGTTTCCGGCACAAACAGCGGATTCTCGAACTTCGAATAGAGGCTCAGCACAGCCTCGTAATTGGCCGAGTCGCGCTTATAAATATCGGGGGCGATGATATCGATGGCCGGGGCTGCCGCCTGATAGATGTCGATGACATTGTGGGTCGGCCCACCTGACGAATAGGTCTCCGGCCCCACCTCGATCAACGGCTCACGCAGCGCCGCATTGACGTACATGGGCAGGTCATAGACGTCGCGACCGGCGGCCGCGATCTCATTGATATAGCTGGCGATATGCCAGGCGTGGAAATATTCGTCGGCGTGTTTGCCGAACACCACGCTCCACGTGCCGCCCTTGCTGATCCCCTTCTTTTTGAGCAGCGCCTGAGGCACCGGCCCGTTGAAGACCTTTTCCGCCTTGGGCGAATAGTCGCGCACACTGCCATAGGTGCCGGACTCGTTCTGCGGCTGGATCATGATGACCGTGTGCTGGTCGCCGTCGATCTTTTTCAGGTGCGTCATCAGGGCGACAAAGGCCTTCTTGTCGGCCTCCAGCGTCGTGCGCTCCATCGGCGACAGGCAATAGGACATCGTACCGTCTTTTTTGGTGATACGCGGGAAGCGCTTGTTGTCGAGCTTCACCCAGTCCGGCGTATAGTTGGGCGAGGTGTTTTTCCACGTCCCGAACCACAACAGCACCAGACGCACATGGTTCTGACGCGCCTGTTTCACCAGCTCATCGACATAAGCGAAGTCGAACTGGCCTTCCTTGGGCTCGATCTGCTCCCAGGCCATCGGAATTTCCAGCGTATTGGCCTGAATATCCTTGATCGCCGGCCACACCTTGGGCAGTTGCGCCACGTAGTTGGACGAATTATTGGCCTGCGCCCCCAGAATGAGGTACGGCGCGCCATCGACCATCAGCGCCGCCTTGCCGTTCTTTTTGACCACCTGCGGCAATGGCTTGTTTTGCGCCCATGCCTCAACGGCGGGCACAAGACACATAGCCACGCTGACCACAGCGACGGACATCCACAGACGGCGCGATACTCTTATACCCATGCACGGCTCCCCTGACTGGCCGATGCGACGCAGCGGCTTTTTGACGGACACCTGAGGTCCGCGTCTGAACTTCGCTTGAGGGATAAACAGCCGCCCGCCTTTTTTTAGACGGTGCGTCTGCACCGCACTGTTCCCTCGCCTTGTACGCCGCTGAGCAAAGCGGCATTTTTTTTATTATACAATTGTCTTAATCATCATCGGATTAGGGCGCAAGGGCAAAAAATGATAACGCTATCATTTTCAATCGTTTTCACATGTGCGCGCGTGTCCGGCCCCCTCTGTAGCGTCTTATGCCAACGGCCGAAGATGCTGACCGCATCCGGTCGTTGAAGACACGAGACTGTCTCATATGTGTCAGTGACATGAGACAGTCTCGAAAGGCATACCCAGAGTCATTTTCAATGACCCTTGGTCTTATTTGTCATTAATGCTGGACAAGCGGCGGAAACATCGGTGATTACTCATCTTATAACAAGACTCAGATATGCCTACAGGCCCCTTATTCATGCGTACGCAACACGGCGTCAGCCTCACCTACGGACTTCTGGAAACGCTCGGTCAATCCATCGTGGCCGGTCATTATGACAGCACCGGCTTTCCGACGGAGGCCGAACTGTGCCTGCGCTTCGCCGCCAGCCGCACCGTCGCGCGCGAAGCGGTGAAGATGCTGACCGCCAAGGGCCTTCTGAGCGCCCGGCCGCGTCAGGGGACCAAGGTCGAACCCGTCAGCCGCTGGAACCTGCTCGATCCGGACGTCACGCGCTGGCTGATGGAACGCCCCTTCTCCAACACCATCTACCGCGAATTCACCGAGGTGCGGCTGGCTATCGAGCCCGTGGCCGCGTCTCTGGCCGCCCAGCACGCCGACCGCAAGGACATCAAGGCCATCCGCGACGGCCTGAACGGAATGCGCGAGCACGCGGCCGAACACGATCAGGCGCTTGCCGCCGATATCGAATTCCACGTTGCCATCCTGCGCGCGTCGGGCAACCCCTTCTTCTGGCAGTTGCGCGAACTGATCAATACGGCCCTGCGCCTGTCGATCGGCGTCACAAACAAGATTTCCGGCCACACCGCCTCCATCCCGGCCCACGAAGCCGTGCTGATCGCCATTGAAAAAGGCGATGCCGACGGGGCCCTGCACGCCATGCGCGCCATCCTGCTGGAATCGCTGGAACTGATCAAGACCTACGATCCGGCGGTCGGAGAGTAAGCACGGTCCGGGGGGTGGGACGATCGACCATCGCAAAGAAGACGCCATCCTGCATCGCCAGTTTGAACTGGACGAGGACGGGAGTGTTGATCTCTATGTCTGGCGGCCCTTTGCGGAGACGGACGCCAGATGGGCCTGTACCTTCCTCATCGAAGGCTTAGGCGCAAAAAAGCCGAAGAACGCCTATGGCGTTGACGCCGCTCAGGCTTTGTGTCTTTGCCTGATAATGGCCTCTACCGATCTTTATACTTCCGAGGCCTATAAGAAGGGCCGTCTGGCTTGGTTGGGCAGCCGCGATCTCGGCTTACCCATGATCGAAGGTCTGGACCCCGCAACCGGTGATCTCGGAAAGGCACAGCTTCTGACGACGGCTGGACAATCTGCCGTATTGGCTATCCCCGGCTGCCCCCTGCCCTATATCGCCTTCCCCGGCGACAGGCTGGCGCGTCTGACCGCGCAGCTACGCGACATCAGCCTGGCCTACCCGGCGGCGGGGCTGGCCCACATTGTTGAGGGTCTTGAGAGCGTACTGGCGTGGTATAAGGCGAACGCCAAACTCACGCCGCCAGTTGCGCCTTGACCCGTTCGGCCAGCGTCTTGATATCCAGCGGCTTGGGCAGGAAGGACACGCCCACCTCGTCTTCCAGAAGGTCCGAGAATTCGGCCTCGGCATAGCCCGAAATGAACATCACCGGCACATTGCCGAGGAAGGGCCGCGCTTTTTTGAGCATGGACGGCCCGTCCAGCCCCGGCATGATGACGTCGGAAATCAGCAGGTCGAACTTGTCGCCGCTCTGGATGATGTCGAGCGCCTCTTCACCGTCCGACGCCTCGGTCACCTCATAGCCGCGCTGACGCAGCAGGCGGGCGGCGATGCCGCGCACGATTTCTTCATCCTCGACAAACAGGATGCGCCCGGCACCCGACATGTCCTTCGGCGTCACCTTGGGCGGAGACGCCGCCGCCGCTTCGACCTTCGGGGCGTCAGGCTTTGCCACGTGCACCTTGATCGGCAGGAAGATTTTGAAAGTCGCCCCATGCCCCTCGTCGGGAGCGACCACCGAGGTAATGGCGATATGACCATCGGCCTGATTGACGATGCCATAGACGGTCGCCAGCCCCAGCCCCGTCCCCTCGCCCAGCGGCTTGGTGGTGAAAAACGGCTCGAAGACCTTGGTCATGATCTCCGGCGGGATGCCGGGGCCATTGTCCGACACCTCGATCAGGGCCGCGCCCTGCGCCGGAGCGTCGGCCCAGCCTTGCGCCACAGCCTCGGCCTGAGTCAGCGCCGCCGAACGGATTTTGACGCGCCCGCCGCCAGACGAATGCACCGCATCGCGCGCATTGACGACGAGGTTCATGACCGCCATTTCCATCTGGCCCTTGTCGGCATGGATGTCGGGCAGATCGCGGCCATATTCGGTTTCGAGCTTCACGTCTTCGCGCATCAGACGGCGCAGCAGCACCTCCGACTCGGAGATCAGTTCGCCGAGATTGAGCGTGACGCGCTTGACCGTCTGCTTGCGCGAAAAGGCCAGCAGCTTGCGCACCAGGTCCTCGGCGCGCGTCGAAATCTGACGGATTTCGTTCAGCCCGCCATAGGAGGGGTCCCCCAGCGGATGGTTGTGCAGCAGGTCTTCAACCCGCAGCTTGAGCCCGGTCAGCAGATTATTGAGATCGTGCGCCACACCGCCGGCGAACTGCCCGATGGCCTGCATCTTCTGTACCTGCGCCAGAGACTGCTCAAGCTGCTTCTGCTCGCTGATATCGAACAGATAGAGCATAAAGCCCCCCGCCGTGTGCGCCAGACGCACCTGTAAGGGAAGGTCCTTATTGGACAGCAACTTGACCTCAAAGGCGGTCTTTTTCGCATCGAGCTTGGCCTGCGCCTCTTCGCGCGAGGCGGCGTCGATCAGGTCGCCCCACACCTTGCCCGTCAGCTCGGCGACAGAAGCCCCCATAAGGCGGGCAAACACCGGGTTGATACGGGTGATTTTCGCCGTCAGCAGGGCGTCGCCCTCCAGCAGGGCCTGACCAAAGGGCGCGTCGGAGCCGTCAAAGGCCGGAGTGACCGGGGACACTGCCGGTGCTACGACCTCGGTTTCAACAACGGGTTCCATGCCCTCCGTCGCGGGCAGTTCGTGATTGAGCAGCAATCCGGTGCCCAGAACGCCCGGCGACGCGGCACGGACCAGCACCTGCTCATCGCCCAGCCGCGCCAGCAGCATCTCAAAATCGAAGCTCCCCAGCCGCACAAGGGCACGGCTGCTGCCCTGCGCACGCGCCTCACGCATGGCGACAAACAGGGCGGCGCTGCCCTCACCGCCCGGCAGGCGTTTTTCATTCCCCCCGGCATCGCGCCAGGCGGGGTTGGTGGCGTTCAGGCGACCATCGAAGCTGGCAATGGCCGCAGGCTCAGCCAGAGCCTCGACAAGGGCGGTGACCCCCGGTCCGCGCGTTTCGGTCTCTTCGTCGTTGCTGAACGCGAACAGGGCCACCGACACCACCGCCCCCATCACGATGACGAGAATGGTCAGGACGACGCCGACCGGCAATTCTCCCGCAATGAACCAGAAGGCCGCACAGGCGCAGATCACGATGATCGCCACCACCGTCAGGGCCGCCGGCGACGCAAAATCGCGCAGCCGCTCCAGCAGATTTTTCGGAGCCGCCGCAGCGGTGGGTTTCTGCACAGGTGATTGGGTAGGTGTCTGTGTAGATGTCTGGGCGGGAGACGAAGACAAGGTGGAAACCTTTCACCAAAACGAATCGCCAGAGTTTAACCTAATTTGCGAATCCTGCCCGGATTTAGCTTAGAGCATTCGTCGGCTCAGATGAGCCGCCTCATGGCCCTATGTTTTTGACGCGCTTTTTTATCCGAAAAGGGCGTCACAGTTTTCGGCAAGCGCTCTAAAATCCCCGTCGCTTGCGCACCATGACGAAGGAGATGATCTTGGCCACGGCCTGAAAATGCGCTTCGGGGATGATCTCATCGACGTCGATCGCCGCATAGAGGGCGCGCGCCAGCGGCGGGTCTTCGACAATGGCGATCTCGTGCTCCCCCGCCACTTCCCGGATTTTCAAGGCCAGCGTGTCCACCCCCTTGGCCACGCACATCGGTGCCGGCGTTTCCTCATCATAGCGCAGCGCCACGGCGTAGTGGGTCGGGTTGGTGATCACCACCGTCGCCTTGGGCACATTGGCCATCATGCGTTTGCGCGATTTTTCCATGCGGATCTGTTTCAGGCGGCCCTTGACGTGCGGGTCGCCTTCGGTCTGCTTGTATTCGTCCTTCAATTCCGTCTTCGACATCTTCATGCGCTGCGCAAAGCGGAATTTCTGGATGAAATAGTCGGCCCCGCCTTCCAGCAGCATGAACAGACACACCGCCACCGCCAGAGAGAAGAAGACCTCCTTGGCATAGGGCAGCACCATCAGCGGCGACGCCCCGGCAAGGCCTGCCACATCGACCGCGCGCCCTTTCAGGATCATCCAGGTAATGACGCCGACGGCAATCAGCTTGATCACCGTCTTGGCAAACTGGATCAGTGCATCGACGCCAAACAGACGCTTGAACCCGGCCATGGGGTTGAGTTTGGAAAAGTCGGGTTTCAGCTTTTCGGTGGTGAACATCAGCCCGGTCTGGGCCAGACTGCCTATGGCCCCGGCGGCACCGGCCACCAGCAGGATCAGGGCGATAATGGGCAGGACCTGCCCCATCAGATGGTGGGCAATGCTGAGCCCGCCATCGCCCAACAGCGAGTCGCGCAACAGATGCGGCGCGGCAATGAAGACCCTTAAGGTCTCGGTCAGCGACAGGGCGATCTTGTCACCATAGAGCATGACCAGCGCGCAGGCCGCGATCAGCGACAGGGCCTGAGGGATGTCGCTGGATTTGGCGACATCGCCCTTTTTTCGCGCCTCTTCGAGTTTTCGGGCCGAGGCCTCTTCTGTCTTGTCTTCGCCTTCTTCGGCCATCTACGCCCCCCTGACGAAGAGGCGCAGGAATTCCTCATAGTGCTGAAGGAAGACCAGACCGGTGCCGCCCAGACTGAGGGCGAAGATGGCCAGCCCCAGCAGAACGCTGACCGGGGTGACCGCGAAGAAGATGGGAAAGGCCGGCATGATGCGTCCGATAAAGCCGGCCGCGATATTGATAATCAGGCCGAACACCAGAATGGGCGTCGTCATCTGGATGGCCAGCATGAAGGTATCGCCTACCGTGCGGATCATCAGTTGCGTCGCATCGCCGACCATGACCGGGCGCATCGGTGGAAACACCCAGTAGGAGTCGCGCATCCCGGCGATGAACAGGTGGTGCAGATTGGTGGCATAGATCAGCACCAGGCCCAGCATGGCCAGAAAAGTGCCGATCGAGGTTGAGGGCTGGGCCTGCGCAGGGTTGGCGGTCTGGGCAAAGGACAGGGTGGTTTGCAGCGACACGACCTCCCCCGCAATGGCCAGTGCCCCCAGAAAAGTGCGCATCAGCATCCCCAGCATCAGGCCAATCACCGCCTCATGGATGATCAGCCCGGCCATGGCCCCGAGTTTCGGCGGCAGGGCAGGCATTTGCGACTGCACCACCGGCACCAGCATCAGGGTGAAGACAAAGGCAAACGACAGGCGCATACGCGGCGGCACCGCCTGATCCCCCAGCCCCGGAATGAGTATGGCGACCGACCCCACGCGCACAAATATCAGCATGGCGGTGAACACCACCTGTGACGTACCGAAGAAGGAGGTGACTTCGGTCGGGAAATCCGGAGCGGGCGTAACGGGGATCATAACCGCCACCTATGACGCGATTCTTGCCGCTCAGACAGCGCGTCAGATGCCTGCGATCTTGGTGGCGATTTCTTTCATAAAGCCCGACAGAAGCGCCCCCATCAGCGGCAGGACCAGCAGCAGTGTCACGAAGACGGCGATAATCTTGGGGGCGTAGATCAGGGTCTGTTCCTGAATCTGGGTCAGGGCCTGAAACAGGCCGATAACCACACCGACGATGAGGCCGACGATCAGAACCGGTGCGCACAACTGAATAGTCAGCCAGATGGCGTCGCGCCCGACGCTGAGAACTTCTGTACCGGTCATGAGAAATCGCCCTACACTTAAACCACGGACCCCACCGATCCGCTGGGCAGATTTTGCCGACAACGTGGTTAATTTGGCGTTAATGGAGAGCTGGCCACAATTTTCAAATCGGCATTCTCAGGATTTCCTGATAGGCGCTGATGACCTGATCGCGGATGGCGATGACGCTTTCCAGAGAGGCTTCCGCCGAAGCCACAGCGGTCACGGCGTCAATCAGCTCGGCCTTGCCTTGCGAATGCGCGATCATCTGCGACTCGGCATTCTGGGTGGACTTCATGGTCTGTTCCATGGCCCCGTTGAGGACCTTGGAAAAAGCCGCCCCCACGTCGTGCGTGCGCGAGCCCTCTTCGTGCAGGCCGGAGACCTGCTTCTGAACGGCCCCGTAGGCCTTGGCGACGAGCATGGGGTTCATTTATCGAGCCTCTAACGCTTCAGAATATCGAGCGTCTTCTGCTCCATAGAGCGAGTCGTCTCGATGACATTGAGATTCGCCTCATAGGCCCGCTGGGCGTCGCGCATGTCCATGCTTTGGACAAGGCTTTCGACGTTCGGCCGTTTGACATAGCCGCGCGCATCGGCGGCCGGGTGGCTGGGGTCGTACTCTTCCGGAAAGGGTTTGGAGTCCGGGCGAACCGAGGCCAGCTTCACCCCCATGGCCCCGTCGATTTTGGTCGCTTCGAACACCGGAATCTGACCGCGGTACGGGTCACCGCCGGGGGTCTTGGCCAGCGAGTCGGCATTGGCGATGTTTTCCGCGATAATCCGCATCCGCGCCTGCTGCGCCCTGAGCGCGCTGGCGGCGACCGAAAGGGTGGGATGGGTGTCTGTGGTTTTGTTGATCGGCATGATGCGCCCTTAGCCTTTATCTACCCGGTGCCTTGCCCGCCATGCGGATTAGGCCCAGAGACTTCTGGTAAAAGCCCAGAGCCGCCTCATACTGCATGCGGCTCTCGGCCATTTTGAGCATCTGTTCTTCGAGCACGACCGAATTGCCGTCCATGGTGGTTTCGGAGTCCGGCGAAACCACCGCCTTGGGGGCGAAACTCCCGCCGCCTTCGACATTCATATGCCCGGCATTGGTCAGACTGAGGCCCAGCCCCGTCTGCTCCTGCTGCCCCTTGAGGACCGCCGCGAAGTCGAGCGATTTGAGGTCGCGCGGTTTGAAGCCGGGCGTCGAGGCGTTGGCCACGTTCTGCGCCACCAGCTTCTGGCGCTGACCCAGCCAGGTCATCTTTTGCTTCAGGGCCCCGAGGAGGCCGATATTTTCCGTGCTCATGCGCGATGCCTTACCTGTCCGCTGCGACTCAGCCTATGCAGAGCGGCAGGCAAAATATGCCCCCCTGTTAGTTAATGGGACTTTAAGACCTTGCAACACATATCGGGGGACGATCGCGGATGGAGGGATTGGCCCGATGGATGTCTTTTTAAGTCTGTTGCGGGCGGCCTTCGCGCTGGCCATCGTTCTGGGGCTGGTACTGGGCCTCGCCTATGGCTTACGTCGCTACGCTCCGCAACTGCTGGCGCGCTTTCAGGGGGAGCGCGGAGAGCGCCGCCTGAGCGTGGTCGAAACCCTTGTGCTTGATCCGGCGCGCCGTCTGGTGCTGGTGCGCGTCGATGACGAGGAACGCCTGCTGCTGCTGGGCGAAGGTCAGGAGCTGATCGAGCCGCGGCAACTGCCAGCACCCAAGCCCAAACCGGCCCCCGCCCCCACCGTAAGCCGTTCGGTGTCGTAATGGCCATGCCCGACCTCTTTCGCCAGTTCGGCAAACCGATGCGCAAACGCGACTATGCCGTGACCCTGCTGGGCGGCATTCTCGGTTTCGCCCTGATGATCTTCCCCGGCGACGTGCTGGCGCAGTCGGTCAATCTCGACCTGGGGCAAGGCGGCACGCTGACGGCGCGCGTCGTGCAGATGCTGGGGCTTTTGACCGTCCTGTCGCTGGCACCGTCCATCGTCATCATGACCACCTCCTTTATCCGCATCGTGGTGGTGCTGTCCCTCCTCAGAACGGCGCTAGGCCTGCAACAGAGCCCGCCCAATGCGGTTCTGATCTCGCTGGCCATGTTCCTGTCGGCGGTGGTGATGGCCCCGACCTATCAGGCGGCCTATGACGCCGGTATCCGTCCCCTGATGGATCAGGAAATGGAAATGCCGCAGGCCTTCGATGCGGCCTCCGAACCGGTCAAGACCTTTATGCTGTCTCAGGTCAATGCCGGCGATCTCAACCTGTTTATCCGCCTGTCCAAGGTCGAAAAGCCCAAGGACAATATGGACCTGCCGATCACGGTCATCACCCCGGCCTTTATGATCTCGGAACTGAAGACGGCGTTTCTGATTGGCTTTCTTCTGTTCATCCCGTTTCTGGTGATCGATCTGGTGGTCGCCTCGGTGCTGATGAGTATGGGGATGATGATGCTGCCGCCGGTGGTGGTTTCCCTGCCGTTCAAGCTGATCTTCTTCGTGCTGGTCGATGGCTGGCGGCTGGTGTGCGGCTCGCTGGTCGAAAGTTTCACCAAGGCCGGTGGCGCGGGGGGATAGGCGACGGTCTTATCGGCCGGCGCCTGTCAGATATCGTCTTCACCGACTTGCCGCGCGCCGTGCAGGATGCGCAGGATACGCACATGATCCATATTGATGCGGTAATAGATATTATAACGGGCATGGGTGACGCGATGCACGCCTGACTCTTCGTCGAGGAGCAGGCCTGCCGACGGCATATCGCCCAACTTGCGGCAAAGGACCTCAATCTCATCTGTAAAGCTCACCGCGCGGCGTGGGTTATCTGCGGCTATGTAACCCGCAATATCCATCAGGTCACTCAGAGCGCGGGGCGAGAGAATGACCTTCATCAGCCCGCTTTTCGGCTAACGGCATCGATATGTGTGCGCACCTGAGCGAAGGCTGCGTCCAAGTCAACACCTTCGCCCTCCATCCCTTTGGCAATCTCGGCGCGCAGGGCTTCGCGTTGACGCTGTTTCTCCAGCTCGCGGTCTTCCAGCAGGCGCAGGCCTTCGCGGATCACCTCGCTGACATTGTTGTAGCGGCCGGTGGCGATCTGCGCCTTGATAAAGGCTTCGAAATGCGGACTGAGAGCAACCGAGGTCGGCATAGCAGGTTCCTATCTGTTACTAACTGATAGTAACATCGCTCGCCGCTGCTCTCAAGCGCCACGCGTCAGGCCCCCGACCAGTTGCCGTTTGAAGCCGGGCAGGTCCTTCCACTGCGTCGCCACGCGTACCGGGCGACCCTTGGCGGGGTCGATCAGGGTCATCCCCTCATCCGTCACGCGGAGCGGCAGGGTCTCCATCGCCAGTTTCGACTCATCAAAGGCCATTTCAACCGCCACAGCGTCGAATTGCACCGAGCTTTGCTGCGTCAGGTCGAAGTCCTTGGCCATCCACGGCGCATTGGGCAGCCAGACCTTGCTGTTTTCGATACAGGCCACGGCGAAGGGATCACGGCTATGCCACAGCTTTTGCCAGTCCGCCCCGTCCAGCGTCACCAGACCGCAGGTATCGAGCGGCGTGATCGAACAGCCGAGCCAGTCGGCTTCGAAGATGGTGCGCAGCGCCGCCGGATCGACCTTGACATTATATT
Source organism: Asticcacaulis sp. DW145 (assembly GCF_037101385.1). Taxonomy (NCBI): domain Bacteria; kingdom Pseudomonadati; phylum Pseudomonadota; class Alphaproteobacteria; order Caulobacterales; family Caulobacteraceae; genus Asticcacaulis; species Asticcacaulis sp. DW145. Next base: position 1,440,512 of record NZ_AP029024.1, read on the forward strand.
CGGCATCGGCCGGCGCAACGCCCTTATAGCCGATACGAACCGAGCCAAACATGCCGATAAAGCGCGCTTTCCGGGCCAGTTGCGGCTCGCGGCGCAAGGCTTCGGCCAGTTCGGTGGCCGGGCCAACACTGATAATGGTCACCGGATCGGGTGAGGCCATCACCGTGTCGATCATGGCCTGAGCGGCGTCCTTGCGTACCACACCACGATAGGAAGCGAGCGTGTAATCCCCCAGCCATTCGGCCTGTGCGCCCGTCTCCTCGCCCTTCGGACGGCCCATGGCGATGGCCACGTCGCTGCGCCCGGCCAGGGTGAGCAGTTTGGCCGTCAGGCGGGCCTTGTACTGCGGGCTGCCCGCATCGGTCGCCACCAGTTTGAGCGCCAGTTCCGGCCGCCGCAGAAGGTATAAGAGCGCGAAGGTGTCATCGACATCGCCGCCGATGTCGGTATGGAAAATAACCGACACAGGCTTGGGCGTCCCGGCGGCCACAGGCCCTGCCACCGACAGGGCCAGAGACGATAAGAGCAGGGTGCGACGGTCGAACATGAAAGGCTCCTTTGCTCAGAGCCTATCGTCCGACCGCCGTCACATCAAGGTCAGAACACGTCAACCGACTGCGTACCCTTGTCACTTAGGGCACGGTAGGCTGCTGCCGAGGCGCCATAGATCAGCGCGTAGAAGCCGCCCATCAGCAGACCGCTTACGAGGGTCTGTACCAGATACATCGGAGTCAGAAGGGCACTGAGCGAACTGAAGTCGGGGCGGCTCATCTGGGTGATGGCCTGCGTCCAGCCCCCGCTCGTCCCGATCATCAGGGCGAAGATCAGGCAATAGACGATAATCGCAATGACGATCATCACCAGCCCCAGCAGCAGATAGCCGCCCAGCAGCTTCCAGCCCTGCCCCTTGGTCAGTTTGAAGCTGCCGAAAATATTGATCTTCTTCTCCGCAAAAGACTGTACCGCCGCCAGCGACCAGCGGCTGATGATGTACAGAAAGGCACCAATGCCCCCAACGACCAGCAGAAAGATCAGTATACCGGCCACAATCTCGCTGAACTGGCCCACGATGGAAACAATCCCGATCAGTATGGCCAGCGCAATGCCGAACACGATATAGAAGAGAAAGAAGGCCAGCGCCCACAAGATCCCGACCGCTATCTGACGTAACTCATCGCCCCCCAGTTTTAAAGAGGCAAAACCGCCCTCACCCGGCTGCAACTGGCTGCGGAACACCGCGCACTGGATGATGGCCGCGACGACCAGACCCAGCACAATGAGAATCAGGTAGGCCGGAGCCAGATTGCCCATATAGCCGAACACCTGCATAGGGTCGGCATCAGGCGTGGTCCGATAGTTTTGGAGCGCCGTCAGGGCCGGACCTGCCATCACGACCAGAACCAGCGACGACACCACACTGACCGCCAGATAGACCAGCCCCCAGACCAGCACCGCCAGCGGGTTCTTCTTGATGATTTCGATGCCCGCAAAGGCAAAATCAATGGAAAGTTTCATAATACCCCCTCCCTTTCAGAGGTTTCAAACCTAGCGCAAATGGAGAGGGACGCAAGGCCCCTCTCCGGATCATCAGGGTTTCCGACGGAAACATAATGATCTGGATTATCTTTTGACCCTCGCCGACGGCGGCACCGCCACCCTGGCCACCGCCTCACTGGCGGCTTGAGCGGAATGATCCCAAAGAGGCCCTTCCGCTTTGAGTACAGTTAATCCGCCTTTTTCAGGTCGATGAACGGCGTGGCCGAACCCGTCACCTGAGGCAGTTTGCCGTCCCACTTTTCGATGGCGCGAAGCTGCACCACGCCGGGGCTGGCGGCGATCGACTGGGCAATCAGGCGGTTGGCCTCGGCCTGACCGCGGGCCTCTTCGATCCTGGCATCGGCCTGCGCCTTGGCCACGGCGACCTGCGCCTGAGCGGCGGCCGCGTCGGCGTCGGCCTTGGTCTTGGCCTGAATCGAATCAAGGATCACTTGCGGGTAGCGAATGGTGCCGATCCAGTCGAGCTGACTGATATTGACGCCCTGCGGCTCCCACTTGCGGTTGACGCGGGCCAGCGCCTTCTGGATCACCTGCTGACGACCGCCGCGATAGAGGAACTCGACACTGACCAGCTCGGTTTCCGCCGCAATGGCCGAACGCACATCGTTGCGGATCGGGCCTTCGAACATCTGATCAAAGGTCAGGCGATAACGCTTGTAAAGCTCTGGCGCTTTGCCCGCGTCGATGCGCATGACAAGCTGCACGTCCGCCGTCATGGGCAGGGCGTTGTTGTCCGAGAAGTTGATCTCCTCGTTTTCCGGGCCGCGCTCATCCTTTTCGCGCGTATAGGTATAGGTGCGCTGAATGGCCGGGAATTCGATGATACGCTCCCCGATCAGGTTGAGGTGCCAGCCCGACGGCAGGGCGGCCTTGTCCACCCCGGCATTGGGGCCCAGCGTGCGGATCTTCACGCCGACATTGCCGGGCTGGATCGTCTGACCGCACGAGGCGAGACCGATGAGCGTCAAAAGCGCCACGGCACCCAGAGGCGCATAGACCTTCCAGCGGGCCGGAAGTTTAGGCACGGAGTTCAGATTATTCAGATTCATAAGCGTTTGCGGTCCGCCGGTAGCCGGCGCGATCCGTCCTTTCCAGGATTGAGAGCGGGTTTAAAGACAAAAGGATACGCGCCCTGAAAAAGGGGTGGCATCGTCTGGGTTTCGGGGCTTGATCGCAAGTAAAGCAAATATGGGCTGGGCCGAGATTTCGACTAGCAGACGGAGGCGTAAGATAAATCAAATCCAGCCTGTCCATCTTCATTCAGGGGCCGCGCATCTGTTCAGAGCGGCTATGCTTTTTGTTTGGCGATCCTTGACCTTTGCGTTGGTTACACTCCGTTACACCGGAGAATGTGGATATATTACAGGGTCACAGCTTTGCCACAAAGCGAATCCGGACAACGATAACGCGGATGTGATCAGGGGAGACGCATGACACACTTTCGCCGCCATTTTCATCATGGATAAAGGGCAAAACACACCCGTTGCACCTTTGGGGGCCCTCATGACCAAAACCTTTTCCGCTCTGCGCCTGACGGTGGCGGCACTCCTGATGCTGGGCCTGGCCGCCTGTGGTCAGTCCGGGTCAAAGGGGGCCATCAAGGTCGATGAACTGAGCGAAGGCAAGGCCGACGCGCCGGTAACCGTGGTCGAATACGCCTCTGTGGCCTGCCCCATCTGCGCGCAGGTCAATGAAAAGATGATGCCCGCTTTCAAAAGCAAATATGTCGAAACGGGCAAGGTGCGCTATGTCTATCGCCCCATGATGACCGGCAATGCGGCGGTCGCGGCTGCAGGGCACATGCTGGCCAACTGCGTGTCGCGCGACAAGGCCCTGACAGTGATCGACGCGATCATGCGCGCTCAGCCGGAAATGGATCAGGGCGGCGCGCCGGAACAGTACGCCAATGCCCGCCCGGTCCTGCTGCGTATCGCACAATCGGCGGGCCTGAGCGAGGCCGACTTTAACCGCTGCGTCACCGATCCGGCGGGACTGAATGCCCTCAATGAGTTGAACCAGCAGGCGCTGAAAGACGGCGTCACCGGCACGCCGACCTTCCTGATCAATGGCAAGACGGTTCAGCTTAACCGCTATGAGATCGACGAGCTTTCGGCGCAAATCGACCCGCTGCTGAAGAAATAGCTACCTTAACTCTGCCCTGACTTGCATCAGCAATTGACCCAGACGGTTCTGACCGCTGCCGTCTCCGCCGATACCCCAGTAGAAATCATGGGGCGACGCCTCCGCCAGTTCCTCATCTCCCGTGGACAGGAGCAGGGCCTTGAGCTTGTAATGCGTCGAAAACTTTTGCCTCAGTGCGGCCAGCATGACCATGTCACGCCGTTCATCCCAGTCCGGCCACAATCGAAAAGCCCGAGACTGCCCCATTGATTTGGCCATCTTAGGCGTCGAGGCCTTGGCTATGCGCGCACGATAGTCTGGATCGACAAACTTCTAAGCCTGGAAATAGTGCTCCACTGTCGGCCACCACACACCCTCCATCTGGAAGCCGTGCGGCGAGAAGTTGGAAAATTCGGCGTAGGCATCCGTCTGCCCATAAAACCAGATCGTCATGCCGTCTTGGGGGCCGGGGCCGCAGGCGCGGGTGGCGCATTCTGCGTGCGGAACTTCTGCTTCATGGCCGCGACCCAGGCGGTGAAGCTATCGGTCTGGGCGGCCGCGGTGGCAAAGTCCGAGGCGCGCAGCGGCCCGTTATCCAGACCGGCCAGAGCCACGCGCACCGCATCGCCATTCTGGGCCGTATCGGCGTATTTGCCAAAGCGCTGCAACAGGCGGTCCAGCGATTTCTGGTCACTTGCCAGACTGTAGGCCACCCCGGCGCGGATCAGATTGGCCTCTTCGCCGATGGCCAGCGCGCCGTCCTTCTTCCAGCGGTCGCCCAGACGCCGCTCCAGCAGCGCCCCGGCCTTCGCCCAGTCCTTTTGCCGCCACAGTATGTCGGCGCGCACATCCAGCGCTTCGGGCGACATGTCGGTGCTCAGCACCTCCAGTGCGTGATCGGGGCGGTTCAATTCGTTCAGCGCCCGCGCCTCCAGCACGCGACGCTCGGTCAGGACGGGCTTGGGCAAGAGGGTGTTGCGCGTTTTCCAGATGGCCTGAAGCGCCTTTTCGGGCTGACGGTTCATCAGGTGAATGGCCGCCAGATCGGCCGCCATCTGCGCCTTGGCAACGCCCTGAAGGCGATTGTCGATCTGATATTGCAGCAGGTCGGCGGCCTGAGACAGAAGATCGACCTCGACCAGACGGCGGACCATGCGCCGCACCATGGCATCGCCGTCGGCCCCGACCGGCGTCAGGTCCCTGAAATCAAAATAAAGGCCAAGGGCTTCGATGGGTTGCAGGCCATCAGCCATACCCTCCAGAAACAGACTGCGGAAGGCGGTGGTAAGTTTCTGATTGATATCAACCGCATCGGGCCGGTTGAAGAAGGAACTCCCCGCCCCGCGTAGCACCTCGAGGGCCTCGCGATAGCGGCCCTGGGTGAGGTAGATGTCGGCCATGGTGCGGATGGTTTCAAGCTCCGTCTCGTCGCCACGCCAGCGGAAGCGCAAGGAACTGAGCAGTTGCAGCGTCGCATCGGGCTTGGCTTCGCCCAGTTCCAGCTTCAGACGCGCCGCGCGCAGTTGCGCCGGTGTGTTGATGCGGTCTGAGGTCGCCTTGGAGATGGCGGCATAGACGCGATAGGCGCGCGCCTTGTCGCCCTGCGCCTCGATGATTTCGGCCTGCACAAGCTGCGCCTCCAGCCGGTCGAGCGGTGGCACGTCCTGCGAGGCCGCATAAACGATCAGGTCCCAGGCCGTCGTGGTATCTTTCAGCGCCAGAGCGGCGCGGGCATTGGCCGTGGCAAAGCGCGTGCGCCATTCGGGCGCAAAACCCTCCATAGCCGATACGCCCTCGGCAAAGGCCTTGCGCGCCTCTTCGTAGTGACGACCGCGTTCGGCGATATAGCCGCGCCACAGATTGGCCGCCGGATCGTTTTGCAGGGCCGAGGAGTCCAGATCGACCTGGGCATCGGACAAACGTCCGGCCATCACCTTGGCCACCACCTTGAGACCGCGCACCTGCGGATCGCCAAGGCTGCGCGGGTTGTTTTTGGTCAGAAGATCAAGCACGCCCTGCGCCTCGAAATTCATCCCCTGCCCGATCAGAAAACGCGCCAGATCAAGGCGTGCGGCATAGGGCCCTTCGGCCCCGGCCCCCTGCTCCTCGGCGGCGGCCTCCTGAAGGCGGTTATAGGTCTTGAGGAAACCGTCCGCCGGCATCTGGCTCCACGACGGGTCAGGCAGGGTCGGGAACAGGGCGGGCTTAAAACCCGCGCGGTCGGGTTTCTGCACCCCTTCGCCGTTGGACGACAACAGCAGACCGCCGGGGCGCGTGACCGCCACGCGATCGCCTTCGACCGTGACCAGAATGTCGGGCGTCATGCGCTCGACCATCACGCCTTGCGCCGTGGCCCCGATGGAGGCCTGAAGCGTTGTGCGATCGTCGCGCACAGCCTTGGCCGGACCGGGCGCGGGAATAACGGCGATGCGGTCGCCGACCATGGGGTCACGAATCCACGCCACGCGCTTGGCCCCGGCCAGATTGAGGGTCAGGGTGGGTGAGCCGGTGGTGTCGTCGCGCTTGACCGCGACCTCACTGGCTTCGGCGGTCAGCGGACGCCCGCCGACCCGCACGCGCCAGGTCGCCCCTTCTGTATCGACCGACAGGCCCGCCGCCGACGGGGCCACCAGCCGCAGGGCGGTGAAGCCGTCATTCTTGACCCAGTTGGCCTCGGTGACGACGCTGCCGTCTTTCAGGCCCGCCGGCAGACGGAAATCGACCTCGCGGTCAAACACCATCCACACGGCTTCACCGCGGCGAAAGACGGCCGCTCCGGTGACTTCGGGGAAGGGAAAATCGAGTTGCACCCCATCCTGAACGCGCACCTGTTTGAGCGCGACAACGGGCACGGCGACCCTGGCCTTGGTTTCGGTGGCCGGGGTCGGCGGCAATTCGCCGTCCTTGCGGTCTTCGGCAGCCACGGTTTTCAGAACCTGTGCCGCTTCGCCGTGATCGTCCTTGCTGTCGATCTGCACGAAGACCGCCCCGTCGGACCGGCCGAAACGCGCCTTGGCCCCATCGTCGAGGGTCAGGACGATTTCGCTGGCCCGGGCGTCGCGGCGCATCTCCACGAGCTTGATGCCCGTCGGCGGATTGACGCGCAAATCGCCAATATCAGGCGTCTTTTGTCCCGGCAGGCGGATGATCACCTGCCCCTTGTCGCTGCGCACCGAGGCGCGCGACCCGACGGAGCCATAGAGTTCGACGCGGCTGACGCCCCCATTGCGCCCGACGCGCAGGTCGATTTCACTTTTGGAAGCGAGAGCGGCGGCCACCTGATCGGCCAGAGGTGCCGATACGGCCAGACCGGCGGCCCCCAGCCCGGTCAGGGCGACCGCCGCGGCGGCAAAGCGGATGTTGCGCACCGTGAATCCCGCAGACGCGGCCCCGCGCGACGGGTAACGCATCTGCGTTTCCGCGTTCAGCGCGGCTTTCAGCCGTGACAGGTCGTGAGGTGGGCGCGTCATGACGCTCGAATCCTTGCCCTGATTGGGCTTAAGGCACGGTTAACGACAGGGTAACGAAGATTGATTTTTGGAGTCAATGATCCGTCAGTTTGTCGGGTAACCGATGGTAAATCGCTGCGCGGAGCGCAAAAAAAGAAAGGGGGACACGCTGCATAAGGTTAACGGTCGCACCGGAACGTCCCAAAGCCCCCACCACCACATCTTACCTGATTTCGCTACGCTCATCAGGCTCGTGCGGTCCCCCTCCCCAGTAAACTGGGGAGGTATAATAGTCGGGTGCAGCGGCCGTGCCCCTGCCCGCCGGAGGCAAATAAAGCCCGCCGGAGGCCATACGGCACCGGTTACTTTTTCGCCGGGGCCTGCGCGGCGGGTTTGGCCGGCGCGGGCGCAGCGGCCCCACCGGCGGCATTTACCTTATCGAGACGGTTTTGCAGATCATCGGCGCGCTTCATCCGCTGCGCCAGCTTTTCGGTCAGATCGCGCGCCTTGTCCGGCTGCATCTGCGCCAGAACAGCGGCGAGATTGCGCTCCTTCATCTTGGCGGCGATCGGCAGGCGTACCTCGTCCTTGAGCGTTTCCATGACCTTAGCGGCGTCCTTCGGCTTCATGGATTCATAGACCTTGACCATGCGCGCCACGTCTTCGTCGCCGGTCTTGTTGGCCTGATCGAGCAGGGCCTGCACCTGGGTCTTGAGGTCGCCCAGTTGCTTGATTCGGCCATCGAGCTTGCTTTCGGCGGCGGCGATCAGTTGCTCCTGCGTCGCCATCTGCTTTTCGCGGGCGTCCAGTTCGGCGCGACGCTGCGCCAGGGCCTGAATGACCTTCAACTCCGAGGGGGACATGCCCGCCTGCTTGGCCAGATCATCGACCGAGGTGGCGCAGACCGGGGCCGCCTTGGCCGTAGCGGCGGCGGGCTGAGCCGTATCCAGCACCGACAGGGCCTTGTCGTCGCCAGACGGCGAATCGGCAGCCGCCTCCGCCGCATCGGCTGCCGTATCATCGGCAGAGGTCGCCTTTTCGGCCTTTCCCCTGGACTTATCCTTCGCCTCGGCGGTCTTCGCCGCGCCATCGACCTTCGGGGCCTCGGCCCAGGCGGTGGCGCTCTTGAGGAAGGCCGGCATGGCCTCGATGGAACCGACGGCCCGGACGGCGATAACGCCGCCGACGGCAACGGCGATCAGCGGCAGGAGGCGAAGATTATTGGCCATTACTTACTCAGACTTTTGCTTTAGCGCGCATTTGAATCCGAAAACCGCTTCACCTTTTGGCTTCGCCGAACTCCGTTTCGGAATGTGCTTGGGTCAACGCAGCCGCCGGAACAGGGGGCGCGCGGGTTTGGGGGCCGCCTCTGCGGCTTCAGGTGCGGGCCTGTCCGGCTCAGCGGTAAGGCCTCCGTCGAACAGTTCGTCATCAAGCGCCGACGGCAGCCGCGTACGCGACAGCCGCAGAGAGTCAGGACGGGAAACGGGCGGCGCGCTTCTGCGGCCTTCATTGCGTAGCGGCGGGGCCTCCGTTGGAGCACGGGTGGCCGGACGCTGGGGTTGCCGGTCCTCAGGATCGGCGAACGCTCTCAACATTTCGTTAATCGCTTCCAGCCCGATGGCGCTGACGGCGGCCTCTTCATCGGCCTCCGGGCGCGATGCAGGCGGCGTTTCGGAGCGCTGACCGCGCGACAGGCGATCATTCATGTCGCGCAGACGCCCCGAAAGCGGCAGGTTAAGGCCTTCATCGACGGCGTCATCGTCCTCATAGGCGGGACGGCCGCGTCCGGCATAGGTCTGACGTCCTTCGGCACCGCGCGCCCCGGCCCAGGTGTCCCGTTGCGCCGTGCGCGCGACCGACAGAGGCGGTTCCGGCTCGGGTTCGACGATGCGCGTAACCGGGGCGACATTTACCTCTTCGAGATCGCGGCGGGCACGTTCGGCGCGGCTGATCTGGCTTTCCAGCTTCGACAACAGGTCGCGCGCCGCCAGAATGCGCCCGTGCAGCAGTTCCTGCGATTCATCGGCATTGGTGTGCAGTTCGCGCAGGGAGGCGTGGGCCTTGATGGCGGCCTGATCCAGTTCGGCGACCGCCTTGATGAAGCTGTCCTGCCCGTTGCGCAGCGCCTTCAGGCGCGCATTGAGGCGCATGCCGTACCACAGGGCCACCAGCAGCAGGCCCATAAGGACCATATCCATGATCAGTCCGGCGGCGGCGGGCATGGTGACGGATTACTTCTTCCTGATCTGCGTCAATCGGCGTTTGGTGGAGGCCGCCAGCGGGTGTTCGACGCGGACAGCGATATTATGGCCTTTGCGCCCCATCTTGCCATTGGTCAGCGGAATCGTACCGCACCTCAGCTCGATGGGAGAATCAGCCGTTGCATTGAGCACGATGGTCTCACCTACCTTCAAGTTCAAGACCTCAGACAGCGGCATCTGCTGTTCGTCGAGCACAGCGCGTACTTCCATCTGAGTCGTCCACAGTTCGGTGGCCAGGTGGCTTTCCCAGATATTATCGCGGCCGAACTTTTCGCCCATGAACTGCTGAAGCAGCATCTTGCGGATGGGTTCCAGCGTCGCATAGGGCAGCAGAAGCTCGACGCGGCCACCGCGGTCTTCCATGTCAATGCGCAGCTTGACCAGAATGGCGGCATTGGCCGGACGCGCAATGGCGGCAAAACGCGGATTGGTTTCCAGACGGTCCAGATTGAAATTGACCGGCGTCAGCGGTTCAAACGCCATCTTGGCGTCGTGCAGGATCACCTCGACCATGCGCTGGACCAGCACACGCTCGATCGTGGTGTAGGGACGGCCTTCGATACGCAGGGCCGCCGTGCCGCGACGCCCGCCCAGAAGCACGTCCACAATCGAATAGATCAGGTTGGAATCGACCGTCAGAAGCCCGTAATTATCCAGCTCTTCGGCACGGAACACGGCCAGAATGGCCGGAAGCGGGATCGAGTTGAGGTAGTCGCCGAAACGGATAGACGAAATATTATCCAGCGACACTTCGACGTTGTCGGAGGTGAAATTCCGTAAGGAGGTCGTCATCAGGCGCACAAGTCGGTCGAAGACGATTTCCAGCATCGGCAGGCGTTCATAGGACACCATCGCCGAATTGATGATGGCGCGGATGCCCGACCGCTCATTGTAGTCGTCGTCGCTGAGGTCAAAGCCCAGCAGGCTGTCGATTTCGTCCTGATTGAGGATGCGTTCGGCACCGGTGGGCGAGGCCATGCGCGAGTCGCCGCCGCCGCCGCCAACCATGGCCTCCCACTCGGCCGCCAGATCGCCCGCACCGCCGTCGCCGCCACCGCCGGAGGTCGCCGCCTCGGCCTCGGCGGCCAGCTCGGCCTCCCACTGGGCCATCAAGGCTTCCTGATCGACTTCCGCCATGAACTCCTGCTTCCCGACTCTTACCTGAAACCTGCTGTTACCCTGATTCAGGTAATCAGCATCTCTTCAATCAGCACCGCATTGATCTTGTGCGGGGCCAGCACCAGATTGACGCGGCGCAGGATCTCCAGCCGCAACTGATAACTGCCCTGCGATCCGGTCACATCCTCCGGGCGCAGTTCGCGCAAAAAGCCCTGAAGCACATCGTCGATGCGCGGCAGGCTCTCATTGAGCAGGTCCACCGTCTCCTGATCGGCCACCTCGAAGGTGAGCTTCAGCTTGAGATAGGTGGATTTGCCGTCGGTTGTCTGGATATTGGCCAGCGTGTCGGGCAGGGTGAAGTAGGTGATGCCGTCGGGCCCTTCGGCAATCACCGGCTGGGTCTTGGGATCGACCTTTTCACCGCCGCCGCCGTGGCCGCCCTTCTCTTCCTTCTTCTTGCCGTGGCCGTCATCCTTCTTCTTTTCCTCGCCATGGCCGCCCTTGGCCTCTTCGCCATGCGCACCGGCTTCGGCAGCCGGCTTGGGCTTCAGGAACAGGAAATAGGCCGCAGCTCCGCCTCCGCCCAGCAGCACCACGGCACCGCCGGCAATGGCGATCAGCATGATCGGCAGGCCTTTTTTCTTTGGGGCTTCGCCCTCTTCGCCTTCGGCACCGTCAACCGGCGGCGCCTCTTCCTTCTTGGGTTTCTCTTTCTTGGCCATTGCCCGCCCGACACCATGAGTCCATACAGGCTCTAAGCCTCTCAAAACATGGTTAACGAAGCGTTTGGAATTACGGTTTGCGCATTAACTTTTCGCGGGAGACCGATGGCTGACTATCTGGCGCAATCGACCTTGTGCCGGATAAAGGCAAAGATCGGAAAGATATCGGCGAATTGACCTCTGCCCGTGTCGATGAAAAGCTGTACGTCCTCCCCATCCCTCATAACGAGGGTTACAGCTCCATCGAAAAAATCGACCTTTGATCCTTGGTTACAGAGGACAGATATGATTTCCGAATAGGCAATTGGCCTGTCCGTTGCATGGACCCTGATGCCCAGTTGATCTATCGTAAATAGGGCCTCACCCGCTGTATTTCGATAAATTGCCGAAGGCGCTTCTTTATCAGCGCCTTCCACCAAGGCCAAACCTTCAACAAACCGGGTAAGCCTTCTAATTCCGGGCATCTCTTAGAGTTGGCGGCGCGTTTGGATAAAGTAGGTAATGCCCGTCCAGATTGAGGCCAGGGCGGCGAACCACAGGGCCAGATAGGCGATGGTGAAGAAGGGATCGTACCACAGAGGCAGCAGCTTTTCCAAACCAAAGGCGGCCCAGCTTTCGGTAATCAGCAAAGCCCCCAGCGACGTCATCTGAATGGCGGTCTTCCACTTCGACAGCAGGGTCACCGGCAGGGACAGGCTGCGCCCGGCGGTGGCTTCACGCAGGGATGAGACGGCGAATTCACGGAAAAGGATGATCGCGCCGGGCAGCACGAAGATGGGGTCGCCCGTGTGCATGGCGAACAGGCCCAGAAGCGTGCCGCAGACCAGAATCTTGTCCGCGATGGGATCGAGGATCGAGCCCCAGACCGAAACGGCATTCAGCCGACGCGCCAGATAGCCGTCGAAATAGTCGGTCGCGGCGGCCAGAACGAACAGATAGAAGGCCCAGCGTTGCAGCCCGAAGATCATGTCCGGCAAGACCGACACCATCGGAATGGCGTCAGCCGACACCGCCATCAGCACAAACATGGCAATCCCCAGCACCAGACGGGTGGCCGTCAGTATGTTGGGGATGGGGTTGACCTGTTCGTTCGTCATCACAGATACCTTGGGTTTTTATCGGCCTTGGCTTTTTACCGGCGCACTGTTTGGCACTTCTGACGCCAAATCTCAAAGGAAAAAGCCCGTCGGACGAAACCGCCGCGGGCCTTTTCCCTCCTGCGCCGTGCCTCAGGCACGAATCTGACGCACGAAACCGTCCACCTTGTCGCTCAGTTCGCGGGCGCGGCCCTGCAAGGCAACGCTTGCCCCGGCGACCTTCTGCGCCGTCAGGCCGGTGTTTTCCGCCGAGTCGGTGACGTTTTGCATATTGTCGGCGATTTCGCGCGCCCCGGCCGCCGTGGCGTGGATGGTATGCGAAATTTCCGCCGTCACCTGCGATTGCTGACCGACGGCCTCGGCGATGACGCCAGTGCCCGCCTCGATCTCGGCAATGGTGCGCAGGATGTCGTTCATCGCCTCAACCGACAACTGGGTTTCGGACTGAATGGCTCCGACCAGCGCCGAAATATCGCCCAGGGCCTTCGACACCTGATTGGACAGGGCCTTGACCTCAGAGGCCACCACCGCAAAGCCGCGGCCCGCCTCACCGGCGCGCGCCGCCTCGATGGTGGCGTTGAGCGACAGGAGGTTGATCTGACCGGCAATGGTGTTGATCAGCCCGACCACATCACCGATACGCCCCGACGATTCGCTCAGGCGTTGAATCACCGACTTGGCCGTATCGCCCTTGTCCGACGCCACGCGCACCACGGCGGCGGCGTGCTCGGCCTGTTCGCGGATGGCGGCGATGGAGGCCGTCAGTTCTTCGGCCGCGGCGGCCACCTGAGCCGAGTTGGAGGCGGCGTTCTGCGAAATGCCCGAAACGCGATGGGTGCGCGTCTTGGTGTCCTGCGCGATGTGAGTGACGTTATCGGCCTCGCCTTTCAGCAGGGCCGTGGCCGAGACCACCTCGCTAACCACCGTCGTCACCGAGGCTTCCAGTTCGTCGGCCAGGGCATTCAGCGTGCGGCGGCGTAGCTGGGCCGCGCGTTCGGCCTCGTGCGCCTCGGTTTCCTGACGCTGGCGCTCCATGTCGCTGATGCGCTGTGCCTGCTCGGCGGCGGCCTGCCGCGAGCGGGCCATGACCTGACGTGCCCGATAGACGCCGAGGCCGACCCCCGCCGCGCACAGGGCCGCCAGCCCCAGACCGATGACCAGAGCCAGACGGATGCGGTTGAGGCTGGCCTCATATTCTTTCAGCGTAATGTCCACCCCGACCATGCCGGCAAATTGGCCGGAGGCATTGGTATAGGGCGCATAGCCCGACAGAAAGGTGCCCCACTTGTCACTTACCGGTTCGCTTTCGGTGGCACCCTTGCGGTCGCGGAAGGCCTGATGCAGGGCGGGCGACGCATCGGCATATTCTTCCATTACGGCGGAAGGCTCGCCTTTGCTGCCGGTGGGCTGCACGTCCATGACGAAATAGATCTTACCGTCGCGCTCGACCATGGCGTAGATATAGGCCAGCCGCTTGTCGGCATTGACGAGCTTCTGAAAGGGCGCGGCGACCTTCTGATAATCAACCCCGGCCTTGTCCGTACCCGACTTGAAGGTCGCCAGGGTTTCCGTATCCAGCAGCACCGCCGCCTGATTGGACAGGCCAACAAGGTTGTCGCGGATCTCGGTCTTCATGCCGTGCTGCGCCGTCATATAGACCGCCAGCGACGCCACCAGCGCCACACCAAATACCAATGCGCCCGCCAGCACGCCGTCGCGCAGGGGCTTGATACCCTGAACCGTCATCTTCCGCCTCGTTCTGAAAAAAAACTAAGGAGCGTTTTACGACTCTAACGGTTAATTTGAGTAAATTTTGCGCCGCATATAAAAAAATTCATCCTTACACCAACGGCCGAAAAGGCTGACCGGCTCCGGCCGTTGAAAACTCGAGACTGTCTCATGTGTCTCGAAAAGATGAGACAGTCTCGAAAGGCATACCCAAGGGTCATTTTCAATACCTCTTGGGTATCAATCCAGCGTCACCCGGTAACGCTTGAGCGCGATAGAGCTGGCCACCGTGATGAAGATCAGCAGCGGCCAGATGTTGTGCCAGACGGCTGTTGCGTCGGCCCCCTTAAGCATGATGCCCCGCACGGCGCGCAGAAAGTGGGTCAGCGGAAAGACCGAACCAATCCACTGTGCCCAGTCGGGCATCCCACGGAAGGGAAACATAAATCCCGACAACAGGATCGACGGCAGGAAGAAGAAGAAGGTCATCTGCATGGCCTGCATCTGGGTGCGGGCAATGGTTGAGAAGGTGAACCCGACGGCCAGATTGGCGATGATAAACAGGCCGACACAGGCCAGAAGCAGCCATGGCGAGCCCAGAAACGGCACACCGAACACGAAGGTCGAAGCCAGCAACACGATACCGGTCTGGATCAGTCCCACCCCGACATAAGGGGTGATCTTGCCCACCATCACCTCCCACGGGCGCGCCGGCATGGCCAGAAGATTCTCCAGCGTGCCCCGCTCGCGCTCGCGCGTCATGGCCATGGAGGTAATCATGATCATGGTCATGGTCAGGATGACGCCCAGAAGCCCCGGCACGATATTGTACTGGGTGATGCCTTCGGGATTATAGCGGCGATGGACCACCACATCGACCAGAGGCGGTTGCCCTTGCAAGCTGGACCAGCCGCGCCCCAGACTTTCATTGAGAGCCCGCCGCACAATCTCGTTCATCTGCCCTACCGCCCCGGACGCGGCCGAAGGGTCAGAGGCGTCCGCCGACAGCAGCAGTTGGGGCCGGTCGCCGCGCAACAGGCCGCGCGTAAAGCCCGACGGCACCTCGACAACAAAGGCGACCTCGCCGTTTTGCAGCAGGCGATCGGCCTCCGCCGGGTCGAACACCTGCTGTTTGATGTCGAAATAGGTCGATTGGCGCATGGCGGCAACGATGGACCGCACGGTAGGGCTGGTTTCCTCCAGATAGACGGCGGTCGGCAGGTGGCGCGGATCGGAATTGATGGCAAAACCGAACAGGGTCAACTGGATGATCGGCACCATGATCATCATGCCGAAAGTCATGCGGTCACGCCGCATCTGGATAAATTCCTTGGCCAGTATGGCGAGGATGCGTTTCAGCGGGGCGATCATGATTTGTCTTCCGCCCCGTCCGCTTTTTCCGTGAGGAAAAGAGGACAAAACATGGAATAGAAAGGCGGAGCGGCAAACACAGGGTCTTTTTTCATGATTTATCCTCCGCCTGACTCATGAGATTGATGAAGACGTCCTCAAGGCTGGGGCGTTCGCGTCGCCACTGCGTGCCCGCCCCGCCTTCACTGGCGATCAGGGCGTCGAGTTTGGCGGCGTCGCTGTCGGACACGTGCAGGGCCGAGCCGAAATAGGCCACGTGTTCAGCCCCGTCGCGGCCACGCAGACGGTCGGCCAGCGCCCGTACACCGGGCCCTTCGGCCACCCATGTGTGCAAACCGCTCTCGTCGATGATGCGGCTGACCGGCCCCTGCGTCATCAACTGACCATAGGCGATATAGACGATCTCGTCGCAGCGCTCGGCCTCGTCCATGTAGTGGGTCGAAACCAGCACGGTCAGGCCTTCGGCGGCCAGCCGGTGAATCTGGTCCCAGAAGTCGCGGCGCGCCTGCGGATCGACGCCCGCCGTCGGCTCATCCAGCAGCAGCATGGCGGGGTTGTGCAGGGTGCAGGCGGCCAGCGCCAGCCTTTGCTTCCAGCCGCCCGAAAGCGTGCCGGCCAGTTGCTTCTGACGGCTGCTCAGGCCAAGCGTTTCCAGCGTCTGATCAACGACTTGTTTTATATTCTTCAACTCATAAAGCCGCGCCACGAACTCCAGATTCTCGCGGATCGACAGATCCTCCCAGAAGGAGAATTTCTGCGTCATATAGCCGACCTGTCGCTTGATCTGGCGGCTGTCGGCGATGAGGTCGTAGCCGAGGCAGGTGCCCTGTCCCGCATCGGGTTTAAGCAGGCCGCACAACATGCGGATCGTGGTGGTCTTGCCCGACCCGTTCGGCCCCAGAAAGCCCCAGACCTGCCCTTTGGGCATACGGATGGCGACATTATCGACCGCCACGCGATCGCCGAAGCGCTTGGTCAGGCCGTGCACGTCAATGGCAAGGTCGGTCATCCTTTATTCTCCCCGGTTTACGGAGGCGGTGTCAGTGCGCAGTCGCCCACAAAGGGGGGCGTATAGGCGCGGTTTGCCCCTCCCACCGCTTCGCGGTCCCCCCTCCCCGCTGCGCAGGGAGGGAGAAAGGCCCTTATCTCTTGTACCTCGCTGACTTACTGAAACTTGGGAATTGCCCGTCTTCATAAGGCCACATCCACCGGCTGACCGGCCTTGAGCGCGTTGGGTTTTTGCGGCGTCGCCTCGATTAGAAAGACCAGTTTCTTGCGCTCGCGCACCGAATAGATGACCGGCGGTGTGAACTCGGCCTCCGGCGACACGTAGCGCACCTTCGCCGTCTGCGCCTGACAGCCATCGCAGGATAGGCGGATCGACTGCCCGACCTTGATTTTAGGCAGATCGCCCTGCGGCACGTAAAAGCGCACAAATTCTCGCCCCTTGGGATAGACGCTCAGCACCGGCGTGCCCGCCGCGACAAATTCCCCGGCCTCGCGCAGACGCCGCTCGACCTGCCCGCTGAGGCGCGCATTCACCGCCCGTTCGTCCAGCACCCATTGCGCCTGAGCGGCCTCGGCCCCGGCGGCCTGCGCCTGTGCCTGAGCGGCGGCCAGTTGATCCGTGCGCGCCGCCTGACGCCGCGCCTCGATATTGCGCTCAATGGCAGCAACATTGGCCTCCGCCGCCTGCCGCGTCGCTTTCAACTGATCGAGTTTGGCCTGAGAGACATAGCCCTGCGGTGCCAGCCTGGCGTAGCGCGCCTCTTCGGAACGGGCGAGGTCGAGCGAAGCGCGCGCCTGATCGCGTTCTTTCAGCAGGGGCGCGATATCCACCTCGCGCGCGCCCTTGCTGAGGTCGCTCGCGGTCGCTTCGGCGGCCCGCCTCTGGCTCTCGGCGCCGCTCAAGGCCTGCTGTTGCTGCGTCGCATCGAGCGTAAACAGGGGCTGGCCTTCGCTGACCGCCGCCCCGTCATCGACATAGACCTGCGTCAGCCAGCCGGACTGCGGCGCGGCCACCGCCACCGACTGCGCCTCGACATAGCCCGTATAGTGCCCGGCCTCTTCGCGGGCACAGGCACTTAGCACTAGCGGCAGACACAAAAGCGCACAACGACGGCTCATGGCCTCACTCCTCTCAGAAACGTCTCGACATGGGCCTTCAGATAGGGGCGCGCCTTGACCGCCGGGGCGCTGATCTCACCGAAGGTGAAGTACCACAGGGCCGCCTTGACCATCGGGGCGATAAACAGATGGGCGTAGAGCTTCGCATCCCCCGCCCGCAGTTCGCCGCGGCCTATGGCGCGCCGGAACAGGTCTTCGAGCGCCCCCAGAACCGGCGTGATCACCTCTTCATGATAAAAGCGCGCCAGTTCAGGAAAGCGCGAGGCTTCGCGGACCAGCAGCTTGGGATAGAGGGGCACGGTACCGGCGTCGATCTTGCCGCCGATGAAGTGCGCCACCCGCTTCAACAGCCAGCCCACCGGGCCGTTATAATGGTTGAGCACAAACAGGATGCGTCCGACGCGCGGCAGCACGTCGCGCCGCAACAGGGCCTCGAACAGTGCTTCCTTGGTGGGGAAATAGAGATAGACCGTGCCTTTGGACACGCCCGCCGCCGCCGCCACATCGTCCATGCGCGTATCGGCATAGCCGTGACGGCTGAACAGGTCGTGCGCCGCCTGCAACAGGGCGTCACGGCGGACATCGGGCGACAGGCGCACTCTTTTTTTGGGCAGAAGGTCGGGCATGGGCGTTACTGACTGACTGGTCAGTACTTAATATCACGGCGTTCGCGCTTCGACAACCGCGACAGATTGACATGTAATACAAACCTGACATTTTTTCTTCATGTCAGGTTGACATTACATTTTTGCGATGTAAGCTACACCTTACATCCGGCCAGATGTCCTTTTATCTGCCTCAAGGACGACACCCATGACTCTGAAAAACCCTGCCACCGAATACACGATCCACATGATGGTCTGGATGGCGCTCTATGCCGGCCTGCTCATCGGCGCGATTCTGTATATCAAGGCCAATCACCCGACCGGTCCGCTGCTGTATGGACTGGCCGTGCTGCCCGCCCTGCCCATTGGCGGCACCATCTTCACGGCCCTGCGTTTTCTGGATCGGGTCGATGAATATTTCCGCCTTCTTCTGAGCAAGCGGTTCATCGTTGCCACCGGACTGACCCTGTTTATCTGCACAGCTATTGGCTTTGTCGAAAACTTCGCTGAATTAGAGATCATGCCGCTCTACCTCGTCTATGCCCTGTTCTGGGCCTGCTACGGCGTCACCTGCGCCTTCATCCGCACCGTGAAATGAAAAACCGTCTGAAAGAATTGCGCACCGAGGCCGGTCTGACCCAGGCCGATCTGGCCGCCCGCCTCACCGTCTCACGGCAGGCCGTTATCGCCATCGAGTCCGACAAACATGATCCGTCGCTCGATCTGGCCTATCGCATCGCCGCCATTTTCGACCTTGCCGTCGAAGCGATTTTTGAAAATCCGCACCGCCTGAACACAGGCGAATAAGGCTCAGATTTACAAAGGAAAACACCATGTTCAAACGCAGCCCCTGCGCGCGTTCGCGCCCCGGCCTTGTCTTCTGGCTGACCATCGCCTTCGCCATTGTTATCGCCTGCGCGTCGGGCGTGAAGGCCGCCACCCCTTTCCCTGATGCCCCCACGGCGCGTTTTTCGGTTGAGGTGGTGGGCACGGGCCCCGACCTGATCCTTATCCCCGGCCTCAACTGCTCCCGCGAGGTGTGGGAGGCCACGGCCGAACGCCTCAAAGGTCGCTATCGCCTGCACCTGCTGCACATCGCAGGCTTTGCCGGTGAGCCCGCCGCCGGCAATGCCGAGGGCCCGGTCATCACCCCGTCCGTCGAGGCGCTGAACGCCTATATCGTGCAAAACAAGCTGAAAGACCCCATCGTGGTGGGTCATTCGCTGGGCGGGCTGATGGGGCTCAAGCTGGCCACAAGCCACCCGCAGGCCCTGTCGAAGCTGGTCGTCGTCGATGCCCTGCCCTTTATCGGCGTGCTGTTCAACCCGGTCGCCACGGTCGATACGATCGCCCCGCAGGCCGCCCGGATGCGCGACGCCATGCGGAACGTCGATGACGCCACCTATAAGGCGCAGCAGGACGCCGCCCGCGCCGCTCTGGCGGCGGCTACCACCGACGCCGAACGCAACCCACGCCGCATCGCCCTGTGGACGGCACTGAGCGACCGCCGCGTCTCGGCTCAGGCCTTCTATGACGACATGACCCTGGATCTGCGTCCTGAGCTTACGAAGATCACGGCTCCGGTGACGGTCCTTGTCCCGCACCACGCCTCCATGCCGTTTACGGCTCCGCAGACCTACGGCTTTTACGAGCAGCAATATAAGGGCACGCCCAAGCTCCGCATCGTCGGCATCGAAGACAGTCGCCACTTCATCATGTACGATCAGCCGCAGGCCTTTGCCGAGGCGCTGGAAGCGGCGCTGCAAAAATAGAACAGGCACAACGCCTTGTAGTTGAAAATTTTTTCAAGACGGATGGCCGCTTGCGAAGCTGTCCGTTTTCGTTTAGCGTTTGTGCTTGCAATTGTGACACTCATGATTGATTGGCCCAAGGTCCGGGCTGGCTCTATTTGCCTTCGGGGGGAGGAATCCAGATGAAAAAGCACCTGTTTGCGGCGGCTGCGCTCGCCGTCCTGAGCGTTTGCGCGCTGTCTCCGGCCGTCGTCCCGGTCGCGGCCAAGGCCGAAACGATCAAATCCTTCGTCAAGATCGACAAGCCCGCCGAAGGCGCGCCGCTTCTGATCGTCACCCCCGAAGTCAGCCTGTCCCTTCTGACCGCCGGCGGCGTTCAGGAGCCGCGTTCGGACTGGTCGAAGGCGGCGCAGGGGCACCTGTCGGCCGCCTTGACCGCCGCTCTCAAAGCCAAAAAATACGCCGTCAGCGAAGTGGCGCTCGATACCTACGAAGACCCGCGCGCCCTTCAGATGCTGAAGCTGAACGACGAGGTGGTGTCGGCCATCGCCTGGCAGCAGTTACCCATGCTGCGCCTGCCGACCAAGACCACATTCGACTGGACGCTGGGCACCGGGGCGCGCACGCTGGTCCCCGCCGCAATGGCGGATAAGGCACCGCGCTATGCCCTGTTCCTGAATTGTAAAGGCAGCTATCAAAGCTCGGCCAAGGCGGCGCTGAACGTCGGCATGGCGCTTCTGGGCGGGCCGATGCAGTTCGGCGGTCAGGGCCTTCAGTCCACACTGGTCGATCTCGATACCGGTCAGATCGTGTGGTATCAGTTCAACATGGTGGCCTCTGGCACCGACATCCGCGAAGCCGAAGGGGCGACGGCGGCGGTCGAAAAACTGTTCAAGGACCTGCCGCTCTGATGCGCCGCGCGCTCACAGCTCTCACGGGCGCGCTGCTGATGACGGCCGCGCAACCGGTCGTGGCCGCCGACAAATATCCGGAGCGCCAGCCGGGCCAGACGCCTGTGGCCGGAACGCTGGAATTTTCCATCTGGGAAGAGACCAAAAAAGCCGAACGCGACGCCCGCACTTCCGGGGAACGCAATCATGATGAAGCGCTCAATGCCTATGTGCGCAGCGTGCTGGACCGGGTGGCCGGAGATTACAAAGGCGACCTGCGCCTCTATGTGATGGATCGCCCCTTCTTCAACGCGTCCATGGCCCCCAATGGCTATACCGAGGTGTGGAGCGGCCTTCTGCTGCGGGCCCAGACCGAGGATGAGGTGGCCTTCGTTCTGGGGCACGAATTTGCCCATTACCGTCACAACCATTCGACGGCAGCGTTTGAGACGGTCAAATCGAACCAGAACGCCGCCGCCGCTGCCGGCATGGTCATCGCCATCATTGGGGCCGGAGCCGCCGCCAATGCGGGCAGCTATTCGGCGGCCCGCGACATATCGAACCTGACGGGCGGGCTGATCGACGCGGTTTATCTGGGGGCCATCGCCTCCTACTTCGCCTATTCGCGCGACAATGAGAGCGAGGCCGACCGCTTCGGCAATAGCTATGCGCTGAAGGCCGGTTACGATCCCTATGCCTCGGTGCGCATCTGGACCTATCTGATCGACGAGACCAAGGCGTCGGACTATGAGCGCACGCGCAAACGCGGCGGACGCATCAATGTCTTCGGCTCGCACCCGCTGGAAAGCGAGCGCGTCGATGCCCTCAGCCAGCAGGCCGAAGGGTTCAAAGTCAAGGGCGACTCCGATGAGGTGCAAAAAGAGAAGCGCGCCGCCTATCGCACCCACATCCGCCCCTATCTCGGGCGCTGGCTGAAAGACGATCTGCGCCGTCAGGACTACGGCCAGACCCTGTTCCTGATCGGTGAACTCCAGCAGGACGGCCTCGATCGCGGCCTGCTCACCTTCTATGCCGGTGAGGCCTATCGCCTGCGGGCCAAGGACAATCTCGGCTCTCAGGACCTGCTGGCCGCCGCCAATGCCTATAGCGACGCCGCCGCCCTGCCCGACGCGCCGCGGGAAACCCGCCGGCAACTGGGTGAGGTCTATCGCCGCATGGGCCGCACGCAGGAAGCCATCGCGGCTTACGAAACCTATCTCAGGACCTATCCTCAGGCGGAAGACGCCTGGATGGTCGAAGACCTGCTTAACGGCCTGAAGACGGCGCCTGCACCCGCAGCCCCGCCGCCTGCACCTGCCAAGAACTGATTTATCGGGGGACACTCATGCGTAAATTCACCGCTCTGAAAACCATCGCTGCCGCCACGCTTGCGGCCGCGCTTCTGGCCGGTTGTGGCGGCGCGACCCTGGCCCCCAAGGGGGCTCTGGCCGTCGGAACGGGATACAGCGTAAGCCTCAGCCGCGACTGGTCCGACATCTCGCCGCTCTATTACAGCCGCGCCAAGAAGGTCAAAATCCTGTCGATCGACGGGCCGGGCCTCAATCGCCTGTTTGTCTCCGAAGGGCTGAGCGCTGCCGACCCGCTGATGGTCCACCCGACCAAGGGCGACAACAAAAACGCCCCTGCTCCGCGCGGCAAGGCCAATATGTCCTATTCGGAACAGATCGAGTTTGTCACCAACTCGCTGGCTGCCCTCGATTATCAGAAGGTCGAGGCTTCGGCACCCAAACCGGTCGATCTGAACGGTCAGCGCGCCGTGCGTTTCGACATTACCGCCAAGACCTCGGAAGGCCTGCTGCTGCGCGGCGTGGCGCAGGCCGCCTCCAAGGGCGGCCTTGGCTACTACATTGTCTATATCGCCCCGGCCGAACACTATTACGACGCCAGTCTGAAAGACGTGCTGGCGACGATGGACAGCGCCAAACTGCCGTAACGTGCCTTCTCATACCTCCCCGCCTGAGGCCGGGAGGTAGAGTTCGCAAGCTGCGACGAAAAACCACATAAAGCCTAGGGGCAAACCGGCGTAAGAGCAGACCGTACCGCTTCAGGACGCTGCTCATGCCCGACACCGCATTTCCCCCCCCGTCTTTTGCTCAAAAATCCTGGCCAGAGAAATCGTGGCAAGAGCACGATGTGATGCGCTTTATGGGCCGCGAAGCCCCGCGTTACACCTCTTATCCGTCGGCGCATCATTTCGGGGCCCTGACGCCGGAGACCTATAAGGGCTGGCTGTCGTCCCTGCGTCCGGATCAGCCCATTGCCCTCTATCTGCACATCCCCTTCTGCGAGCAGATGTGCCATTTCTGCGGCTGCAATACGCGCGCGACGCTGAAATACGCGCCAGTCGAGGCCTATGTCGGGGCGCTGGTCGCCGAAATTCAGATGGTCGGTGCGCATCTGGGCTTCCGCCCGGCGGTGCACAGCGTGCACTTCGGCGGCGGCTCGCCCTCCATGCTCAAACCCACTGATATGGGACGCCTTTTTGAGGCCCTGCATGAGGCGTTCGACCTGCAGCCCGACGCCGAAATCGCCATCGAACTGGACCCGCGCCGCGTTACGCTCAGCAAGATCAAGGCCTATGCCGCCTTCGGCTTCAACCGCGTGTCTCTCGGCATTCAGGACACCGATCCCGTCGTGCAGGCCGCCATCAACCGCATCCAGCCGCTGGAGCAGGTCAAGACGGTGATGGGCCACCTACGCGACAATGGCCTCAATCGCATCGGCATTGATCTGGTCTATGGCCTGCCGGGCCAGACTTTGAACAGCCTCGACACCACCCTCGCCCACGTGTCCGAACTGGACCCCGACCGCATCTCGGCCTTCTCCTACGCCCATGTGCCGTGGGTGAAAAAGCACCAGACCCTGATCGATGAAGCCCGCCTGCCCGGCACCGAAGAGAAGGTGGCCATGTTCCTGCGTTTGTCGGACTATCTGACGTCGCACGGCTACCGCGCCATCGGCATCGACCACTTCGCCAAGCCGGACGACGAGATGTCGCGGGCGTTTGAGGCGCGGACGCTGCGTCGCAACTTTATGGGCTATTCGACCCTGCCCAATGACTATCTGCTGGGGCTGGGAGCCTCGTCCATCGGGGAACTGGACGGCGGCATCATGCAGAATATCCCGCAATCGACCACCTATCAGAACCGCATTCTGGCCGGCGACTGGGCCACGGTGCGCGGCTGGGCCTATCAGGGCGATGACACGCTGCGCAAGGCGGTGATCAGCGACCTGATGTGCTATTTCGAAGCCGATATTCCGGCCATACTGGAACGCCATGGCTATGCGGCGGACTATCTCGATGCCGATATAGCCGGGCTGTCCGACTTTGTGGCGGCGGGTCTGGTGAGCGTCGAATACCGCCGTGTGCGCTTCCATTCGCCGCTGAAGATGCTGGCGCGCAATGTCGCCTGCGCCTTCGACACCTATGCGCGGCAATCCGAAGCGCCGAACCGTTACTCCAAGGTCGCCTGAGATTTTTGTTTAGCCCGTCGCCGGGCGGTGGCTTCGCCACCTTGGCCACCGCCTCAATGGCGGCTTGAACGGAATGAGTCCAGGAGAAATCATTTCGCTCTAAACAGGGCGCGCGGGTCGAACCCGACCACCAGCGCCGTACCCCACAGGACAAGCGCCCCGCCGATCAGTGTGCTCAGGCCCACCGCCTCGTGCAGGAACAGCCAGCCCCATAGCGTGCCAAAGACCGGGATCAGGAAGGTGACGGTCAGGGCGGGGGCCGCGCCTATGTCATTGATCAGGCGGAAATAGATCATATAGGCGATACCGCTGCACACGACGCCCAGCGCCACCACACCGGCGACCACCACAGGCGTCAGCGTCATCAGTTGCGCCGTTGAGGGGGCAAAGACCGGTACAAAGGGCGCGATCAGCACGACCGAAGCCCACATGCCGCCGTGGGCATTCGACAACGGATCTGGCGTGCGCGGCGCGTGACGGGCATAAACCGAGGCAATGGCGTAGCACAGGGCCGCAACCAGCCCCGCCAGTAGCGCTATGGCTTCACGCACGCTGAGGTGCGTGGCATCAAGCCCGACCAGCACACCGACCCCCGCCACCCCCAGCAACAGACCACACACCGTCTTTATATCGGGTATGCGCCGCGACCATACCGCCATGATGATGACGGCGAACAGAGGCGACATGGCGTTGAGGATCGACAGCAGAGAGGCCGTCAGGCTCTCGGCTGCAAAGGCAAACAGTACGAAGGGCACCGCCGAATTGAACAGGCCAAGGATCAGGAAATATTTGTAAAACCCCTTGATCTGTAGCGTCTGGCGCGTCGCAGTACCCACGCCGGTCAGAAACACCGCGGCCAGCAGCACCCGAATCGCGATCAGCCATACCGGCCCCAGCGCCCCGACGCTCAGGCGCATGAACAGGAACGACCCGCCCCAGATGGCGGCCAGAGACAACAGACGGATCAGGCTGGCAACAGACATAAATACCTCAAATCCCCCCCACTTCGCAGGGGAGGATGTATGCAACGCATCGAACAAGCGTCCCGTCTCTTGCGGTGGAAACGATCGCACGTCCAGTGGCGAGGGTGCCATTCACCGTATCTATCCTGCCAGTTCCCGTCAGCAGGGCACTCACCCGCGCTAAAGTTTTTCTTATTCAAAATTCAAAGACTATCTATTTCATTTATTCCCGTAGCTTCGTCATAGTCGCCCTACGTCCCAAAGAGGGCAGAAGGCTTAGGAAAGACAAGATGATGAGCGAGAGCAAGTGCCCCGTAATGCACGGTAAAACCATGACCACCAGCGCGGGCGCGCCGGTGGCGGACAATCAGAACAGCCTGAGCGCCGGGCCGCGCGGGCCGCTTCTGATGCAGGACTATCAGCTCATTGAAAAGCTGGCGCATCAGAACCGTGAGCGCATCCCGGAGCGCGTCGTCCACGCCAAGGGCTGGGGCGCGTTCGGCACCTTCACCGTCACGCACGACATCTCGAAATACACCCGCGCCAAGGTGTTCGCGCTGGGGGCCACCACGCCGCTGCTGGCGCGCTTTTCGACCGTGGCCGGAGAGTTGGGGGCCGCCGATGCCGAGCGCGATGTGCGCGGCTTTGCCCTCAAATTCTACACCTCCGAAGGCAACTGGGACCTCGTCGGCAACAATACGCCGGTCTTCTTCATCCGTGACCCGCTGAAATTCCCGGACTTCATCCACACGCAGAAGCGCCACCCGCGCACCAACCTGCGTTCCTCGACCGCCGCCTGGGACTTCTGGTCTTTATCTCCCGAAGCCCTGCATCAGGTGACCATACTGATGTCCGATCGCGGCATCCCCACCGATCCCATGCACATGGACGGCTTCGGTTCGCACACCTACAGCTTCCTCAATGCGGATGGTGAGCGCTTCTGGGTCAAGTTCCACTTCAAGACCCGTCAGGGCCACGCCCATTACACCAATGCCCAGGCCGCCGATGTGATCGGGCAGTCGCGCGAAACCTATCAGGAGGCTTTGTTCGGGGCCATCGAGGCGCATCAGTACCCGAAGTGGGACGTCAAGGTGCAGATCATGCCGGAACTGGAGGCCGACACCACGCCCTACAACCCGTTCGACCTGACCAAGGTGTGGCCGCACAGCGATTATCCGCTGATCGACGTCGGCGTCATCGAGCTGAACCGCAACGCCTCCAACTACTTCGCTGAAATCGAGCAGGCGGCCTTTTCGCCATCCAACATCGTGCCTGGCATCGGTTTTTCGCCGGACAAGGTGTTGCAGGCGCGGCTGTTTGCCTATGCCGACGCCCACCGCTACCGTCTGGGGACGCACTATGAGGCCCTGCCGGTCAATGCGCCGAAATGCCCGGTGAACCATTATCACCGCGACGGCTCGATGCGCTTTTTCGACAATTTCCAGTCGAACCCGGACGCCTATTACGAACCCAACAGCTTCGGCGGCCCCGCCGAAGCCCCGCAATACCGCGAACCGCCTTTGCGCATCTCAGGCGACGCCGACCGGTACGACCACCGCGACGGCAATGACGACTACAGCCAGCCGCGCGCCCTGTTCAACCTGTTCGACGACGGTCAGAAGGCGCGACTGTTTGCGAACATCGCCGCCTCCATGACCGGCGTACCCGACGTCATCGTCGAGCGCGCCCTCACCCACTTCGAACGCATCCACCCGGACTACGCCGAGGGTGTCCGGGCGGCGCTGAAAAGCAACAAATAAACAGCGCCGAGAGCCCCGTCAGTTCACCTGACGGGGCTATTGCTTAAACACGACGCCTGACCGTCAGGGCCAGAGCCAGCAACAGGCCAATGCCGATAACCGCCGTAAAGGCCATCAGCGGCTCATCCTGACGCTGCACATTGGCCGCCGCGATCCAGCCCAGCGCCCAGACCAGCGGCATGGCATAAATGCGCGAACGCGTCAGGCGCAGCATGATGCCCGCAAAAGCAATCAGGCCCAGCAGGAAGCCCAGTGACACCATGACCTGACGCGGGTCGGGCGTCAGGCCTGCCGCCACCAGTGCCGAGGTAAAGTTGACCACCGTCGCTGCCGAAATCCAGCCGGTGACCAGAGCCAGAGGAGCCACAACAAAACCCGTTTCGCTCTTACTGAGGCTCAGCCGTTTCAGGCGCATCAGCCCGGTAAGGCCTGCGGTGAGCGAGACGGTGATGATGGCAAAGCTCACCCAGTCGATGCCGTGGATGGGCACCCAGATCGACCACACCGTATTCAGCAACCAGATCACCGCCGTATGCGGCCAGGCGACCTTCAACGCTTCAGTGTCGGCGTGACGGATGGCCCACACCGCGCCGACCAGCGCCCACAGATAGATGACGCCCCAGATGGCAAAGGCCGGCCCCAGCGGCACCAGAGGGTGCGAGGTCAGGGCCGACTGTTCGGCAACGCTGCGGCCAATGCCCAGCCACTCCGGCACCTGACCGCTGAAAATCTGCGCCACACCGAGCAGCAACAGCAGCCAACCGGCCGCTGGCACACGACCGGTACTGACGGAGTCTGTAGAGGTGAGGGTGCGGGCCATATGACTCTCTCTTTTGGTGGATATGCTGTTTATACGCTGGCCAGAGAGATTACGTTCACGCCCTTGCTATCACGAAAGGGAGATCAGGCCTTTTTGACGAACTCGGTGCGCAGGACAAGGCCGCGCACCTTCTCGTGGTTGCACTCGATTTCGTCTTCGTCATAGGTCAGGCGGATATTCTTGATCAGCGTGCCGCGCTTGAGCGTCACACCGCCCGACCCCTTGACCTTAAGGTCCTTGATCAGGGTGACGTTGTCGCCATCCGCCAGACGTGCGCCATTGGCATCCTTTACGATCAGTTCTTCATCGGACATGGCGGGGCTCCTGTAACTTCAGTGGCGCCCTGCCTAACCGATCACCCTCATTTCCACAATACAGGTATGGAAATTAATCCCGGCAATAGCCTTCGCCGTTGGAAACCGAGACGCAATCCAACTTGTCCGCCAGATATTTGACGCCGGTTTTGGCCCCGGTCGTATGACGGATGAGCTGGGTTTCGCCGTTGCGCTCGATCTGCATGGCATTGCCATTGACCGTCCCCGTAAAGACGCCCGGTGTGCT
Source organism: Asticcacaulis sp. DW145 (assembly GCF_037101385.1). Lineage (NCBI taxonomy): Bacteria > Pseudomonadati > Pseudomonadota > Alphaproteobacteria > Caulobacterales > Caulobacteraceae > Asticcacaulis > Asticcacaulis sp. DW145. The sequence goes on from NZ_AP029024.1 coordinate 1,468,911, forward strand.
CGTACCGCTCAGCGTCACCTCGTAATCGTGCTGACGCGCTACGACCTCAAGCGAGGTACCTTCCGGCCCGGTCCAGCGCCCGACATAGCCAGCGGCAACATCGGCGGCTTTCGACGCGCTGGTCGAGGCGGCGCTGGAGGCCGAGGCCTCCGCTTCGGTGGGGGATGAGGTGTCAGGCTTGGGCGAACAGGCCACAAGCACAAGCGACAGGAGACAGAGGGCAAAACGCATCGTAACAATCCAGCGGCATCAAGGGTGTCTGAACCGCCAGAGTAAACCGAATAAAAATCGAGCGAAATAACAGCCTTATCGGCCATTTATAAATTCCGCATATTTGTCGGGAGATTATTCCAGTCTCGTTGGCTGTCTGCGAAACGTCCCGGCCTTGCAATCGTCGTACAGACTTTGAAAGTGGCTTGCCGGTATCACCTCGCTGTCTTCCATCAGAAGGGAATCTTTTTGATCTGGCACACCGATAAACCGGGAAAAGCCAGAATAGGCTCCTAAGGCGTTGCGTCCGCTAATCTCACCACAGACGATGAACGTGTCGTCGAGCGGCGAGGCGGTTACGTTTTTAAACTGCGCGCTCTCTGGGTCTTTGAAGGTCTGAGCGGCCTCGTTTTCGACCTGTTTTATTGCACGTTCTTTTGTGTCTGGAATATCGGCGCAACCAGAAACCATTAAGGCCAGAAGCACAAATGAAGACGATTTGATCATTATAGTCATCCATGGCTGGCTTTACTCAAGGCGAAGCGGGTGGTCAGATCGCGTTCGACGCATTAGTGGCCTTCGCTTTTGCGTTTTAAGCGCTTCCATCCGCCATGATGCGAGCATCGCATTGAAAGCCCTGACCTTTCAGCCCCGCCTTGCTCAGGGCTCAGTGATGGCTGATGGTTTGGGTTTTGGCAAGGTAACCCACGCGCAATTCGGCAATATCGACGCGCACGGCATGCCGTTGCCGCAGAAGCGGCCTAATGGAACAGCAACAACCCTGCTATCGCCGCGTTCATCAGATTGGCCAGAGTGGCCGCGAGAAGCGCCCTCGGCCCCAGCTTGACGATCATATCACGCTGATTGGGAGCCAGACCGCCGATCACCGCCAGTTGGATGGCGATGGACGACAGATTGGCGAAGCCGCACAGGGCAAAGCTCATAATGGCGGTCGAACGCGCCGAGAGCTGCCCGCTCTCTTCCATCAGGTGCAGATAGGCGACAAATTCATTCATGATCAGCTTTTCGCCGAACAGGCCGCCGGCCGCCACGGCCTCGTTCCACGGAATATTGATCAGAAACATGACCGGCGCGAAGACAAAGCCCAGCATCCCCTGAAGCGTCACGTCCGGATAGCCGAACAGACCGCCTATACCACCCAGAATGCCGTTGACCAGCGCGATCAGGGCCACAAAGGCCAGCACCATGCCGCCCACCGAAATGGCGATTTTCAGACCGTCCTGCACGCCGTCGGAAATGGCCGCCAGCAGGCTTTTGGGGTGGTGGTCGGCGTCTTCCATGATCGGTTCAGGCGAATGGATCACCGCCCCTTTGGGATCGGGAATGATGATCTTGGCCATCAGCAACCCGCCGGGGGCCGACATGAAGCTGGCGGCCAGCAGGTAGTCGATCTTGATGCCGATCTGCGCATAGGCGGCCAGAATGGTGCCCGCCACACCGGCCATGCCCGAGGCCATGATGGCAAACAACTGCGCCTTGCTCAGGCCCGCCAGATAGGGCCGCACGACCAGCGGCGATTCGCTTTGCCCGACCAGCACATTGGCCGCCGCCGCCAGCGCTTCAACGCGGCTGATGCCGATGATAAAGCCCAGGCCCCCGCCGATCACCTTGATGATCAACTGCATGATTTTCAGGTAATAAAGCACCGAGGCGAGCGCGGCGAAAAAGACGATCACCGGCAGCACATTGATGGCAAAGCCCGCCCCGCCCGGCACAGTGACCAGCCCGCCGAACAGCATGTCAATGGCGCCTTTGGAATAGCCCATCAGGGCTTCGACGCCGTGCGCGATGGCCTGCACCCCCGCCTTGCCCCAGCTTGTGTGCAGGACCAGCACGCCGATCAGCACCTGAAGCGCAAAGGCGCACACCACCATGCGCAGCCGAATGGCCTTGCGATCCGCCGACACCAGAAACGCGATCAGCAGCAGGGTGACAATGCCGCCTATGCCGATCAGGCAGTGGTTACTGGTCAAATTGGACGACAGATCCGTGGCGGACGGCAGGGACAGGGAGGCGGAGGCAGAAGCGGCCATGCGGATACTCAGGGCAAAAACGAAGGGCTGAGCCTAAGCACCGCAGCGGGCCGGGGTCAATGCACCCCAACTCAATAGGCGTATTTCGCCGCCAGTTCGAGGCGGTCCAGCCGTCCGCTCTGTCCATTCAACAGTTCGCGTTTACCCGTGCGCAGTTCGATACCGAGATCGAGCCCTCTAACCGGCGTGAAAAACAGGTTGGCGGCCAGACTTTGTGCCGATTTCGACGCCAGAGCCGGGCTGCCTGCCGGATAGTCGGCGCTCAGGAACGACGCCGCGAAGGTCGAACGCAGGCGCGGCGTCCAGCCCAGTTTCACCGCCGCAAAGCCAGAGGTGATGCCGACTGCCTCCATCTTCGCGCCCTGCGTCCCGGCATAGACGACATCAGGCGCGAAGTTGAGCCCGACATAGCGCCCGATCCCTTCCCCGCCGGTCAGCATAAAGCGCAGATCATGACGCGACTTCGTACCGAACGGCACCTTGCCCGACAGGCTGAGCCCGTAGCCCGACGCGGTGGCCCCCACCGCGCCATTATCGACGGCCAGTTGTCGCGCCAGAACGGCCACCGCGAAATCGCCATAGGGCTTTTTAAGGCTGAGACGCGCCGTCACATCGGGCAGGCGGTCGTCGTCGTTTTCTATCAGGGTCGCGGCGGTGGGCGTAATCGACGCCGTTTCCGGGTTTTCCAGCGCCACGGCCAAGCTGTAACCCGCCCCCAGCGGCAACGTGTAACGCACCTGCGGCTGACGCACGAAGACCGTGCCTTCCGTGGGGCCGACAAAGTCCGTGCTTTCCGGCAGGGCGGCGACGTTCTGAAACGTCGTCCAGTCCTGCCCGAACAGCCAGCGGCCATAGGTGATATAGGCGCGACGCAGCGCCAGATTATAGCCATTGGTGGTGCGTTCGCTGCCACCGCCGGGCGTGGTCTGGAAATCAGCCTCGACATAGCCGATTAAGCCCGAACCGCTGTCCATCGACACCGTCAGCCGGGTCTGCTTGGCGATGAAATCGGCGTCGCTGTGTTCGCGGACGCCGCCTACCGGAATCTGCGACGGCAGGTAGAAGTCGCGCCCCAGCGATCCGGAAGCCAGATCGCCGGAATCGTATCGGCTGAACAAAGCATTGGTCTTGATAAAACCGCCGAAACGCACGGCAGGTCCGGAGGTCTGGACGGGGGTAGTCTGTTGGGTTGGGCTGGGCGGCGTGGCCTTTTCCGCCTTCAGCCCGGCCAGTTCGGCGCGCAGGCGGCTCATCTCGCCCTCCATCGCCGCCAGCCTCTGTTCGAGCGCCGCCGCCTCAGACGGCGCGGTCTGTTGCGCGCTGACGGAGCCAGCCGCCAGCGCCAGCCCGACCGCAGAGGTCAGGCCGATCAGGGTATATCGCATGTGAACCTCCCCGCTTTTGTTTGCCCTTATTGTGTTTTGCATGGGCAGCGGTGAGACAGAGGATCAGACCGAAGGGGCCGGAATTGAAGGGCGACCTTGGTCGAGACGGCCCCCGACCTTGGTCGTTAAGACCTTGGTCGAATGAAGGTACGGAATGCGTCCCATAGCCGCACTTGGGTCTGGACATGTAAGTGGCAAGGGTACAGATTGGGTGCGCCAGCATTTTCAATAATAAAAAGAATGCGGCCGGAGGTTTCGTCTTGAGTATCCCCCTTCCCGTTTCGGCACCCTCCATTCTGGTCGCCGATGATCACCCGCTCTTTCGTCAGGCTCTGATACTGGCGGCGCGCAAGGTCCGCCCGGACGCCCATATCCTCGAAGCCGGTACGCTGGACGCGGCGCTGGAAGCCGTGCGTCAGGCCACCAACCTCAAACTGGTCCTGCTCGATCTGCGTATGCCGGGTGCCGAGGGCTTTTCCGGCGTCGCTCTGCTGCACGCCGAGGTGCCGCACGTCCCCGTGCTGGTCGTCTCCGCCGCCGACGCCGAAAAGGCGGCGCGCGAAGCCCGGCGCTTCGGCGCGGTGGGCTTTATCGGCAAGGATCAGCCCCTGCCGCGCATGCAGGAGGCCATCAGCGACGCTCTGGAAGGCCGCGTCAGCGACACGCCACCCGCCGACCCGGAGGTCGATACGGTCGCTGCCAAGGTCGCCGACCTGACCCCGACGCAGTTGCGCGTCCTGCTGGGCGTGCTGGCGGGACGCCTCAACAAGCAGATCGCCTACGACCTAAGTATTTCTGAGGCCACGGTGAAGGCGCACATGACCGCCATCATGCGCAAGCTGGATGTGCAAAACCGTACTCAGGCCGTGCTGGCCGCCCGCGCTCTGGGCATCGGGATAGTGGGTTAAACCCCCAGCCACTGCCGCAGGGTTTTGGGCTCCGCGGGTTTGGCAAACACAGGCACGCCCGCCGCCTCGGCGGCCGCCTCGGTCGCCGGGTCGCGGTCCGCAGTAATCAGAGCGACGCGCAGGTCTGGATTACGCCCGCGCAAGCGCCGGATCAGCGACAGACCGTCCTGACCCTCGTTCAGATTATAGTCGATCAGAGCGCAGTCGGCGGTTTCGGCCTGACTGAGGGCCGCCTGCGTGTCATCCACCGCCTGCACGGCACACCCCCACTGCGTAAGAAGCGCGGACATGGCTTCGCGCACCGCCGGCTCATCATCGACGATCAGCACGCGCCGCGCCGGGGCGTTAATCACCACCGGTCCCGCCGTCGCGGCCTCCACCGCCGCAACGCGCGGCAGGGTCACGGCAAAGCGGCTGCCGCGACCCAGGCGCGAACGAACCTCCACGCGCAGCCCCAGAAGGCGCGCCGTGCGCTCAACAATGGCGAGCCCCAACCCGACCCCGGCTTCACCCGATACGCCCAGCCGCTCAAATTCACGGAAAATACGGTCCTGATCGGCCTCGGCTATGCCGACGCCGGTATCATAGACCTCGATCCGCACCTGCTCAGCGCGCGGCCGCAGCACCAGAAACACGCCGCCGGTTTTTGTGTAGCGCACGGCATTGGACAGGAAGTTTTGCAGGATCGAACGCAGCAGGGTGCGGTCGGTCTCCACCCAGACCGACGGCGCGATCAGGCGCAGGCTCAGCCCCTTTTCCGCCGCCAGGGGCGTGAAGATCAGGCTCAGATCCCGCGCCAGAACCGACAAGTCGAAGCGCACCGGGCGCGGCGTGACGCCCCCGGCATCGAGCTTGGAGATATCGAGCAAGGATTTCAGCAGGGCATCCGCCGCCTCAATCGAGCGTTCGACATTCTCGACCAGCGCCCGCGCCTCGCCTTGCGTCTCCTCAGCCAGAGCCGCCGTAAACAGGCGCGCGGCGTGCAGCGGTTGCAGCAGATCATGGCTGGCCGCCGCCAGAAAGCGCGTCTTTTCCTCGGTCGCCCGCGCCAGAGCCGAATTGACCAGACGCAACTCCGCCGTCCGCCGTTCTACGCGGCTTTCCAGTTCGGCCCGCGCCGTTTCCAGCGCTAACAGGGCGTCGGCCTCGCCCGTCACATCGGTAAAGCACATGACATAGCCGCCGCCGGGCATGGGGCCGCCGACCGTGCGGATCACCCGCCCGTCATTGCGCCGCCGCTGAAAAGCATGGTGGGTGCCGCGCCGCATGTGGTCCAGTCGGCGGGCGACGTGGCTTTCGACCTCGCCCGGCCCGCATTCGCCGCGTTCGGCATTGAAGCGGATCAGCTCGGCCACCGGCGTGCCGACACGCACAAGCTCAGGGGGGTACTGAAACAGCTCCAGATAGCGCGTGTTCCACGCCACCAGCCGCAGGTTCTGATCGACCACGCTGACGCCGGGGTCGATGTTTTCCAGCGTCGCCGCCAGAAGGCCGCGTGAAAATTGCAAACTCTGGCCCGAGCGGTCGAGCAGACGCGCCACCTCATCGACGCTGATCGCCGTGCCGGACAGAGCGGACGACACGATGGCGTGAGCCGAAGGCGCGCCGACCACCCCGGCGATCAGCCGCTCGGCCCGGCGCACGGCGGCACGGTCGATGGGGGCGTGGTCCTGTATGCGGCCAAAGGCTTCGGCGACCGCTTCGGGCCCGGCAAATCGCGCCGTGAGCGTGGTCAACTGCCCCAGACTGTGGACCGCGCCTTGTCGCACACTGGGCGTCAGGCGCAGACCAAAGCCCGGGCGGGTGCGCCCGAAAGCCGAGGCCAGACCCCAGGCGGCGGCATTGGCCCCCAGCGAGGCCACCACCCCGTGCACCAGCGGATTGAGGTCCGGCCATAGGGCCTTTACGCCGAACAGGCCCTGCGGATCGAACAGCGTCAGGGCCGCCCCTTCAAGCCACTGCGGCGAGGCTATGGTCGGCCAGAACAGGCTATAGGTCCACACGATCAGCCCGGCCAGCAAGCCGGCCTGAATGGCGGCGGCATCTCGCGCCTTGCCATTGACGGCCAGAAGCAGGGCCGGCGTAAACTGCGCGATGGCGGCGAAGGCGATCTGTCCAATGACCGCCAGTTGCTGCCCCGGCGGCACCCACAGGGCGTAGGTCAGGGCCGCCCCCATCACCGCCGCGATCGAGGCGCGGCGCACCCACAGCATCAGCTTGCCGAAATCCGCCGCCGCCGAGGCGCTGCGGTGACGCAGCAGGAAGGGCGCGATCAGGTCGTTGGAAATCATGGTCGAAAGGGCGATGGTCTCAACCAGAACCATGCCCGTCGCCGCCGCAAAGCCCCCGATAAAGGCCAGCAGGGTCAGGCCGGCCAGTCCGGCCGCATAGGGCAGGTTGAGCACGAACAGGTCGTGCGGCACCTGCGGCCCCAGCAGGGTCAGTCCGGCCAGCGTAATGGGCGGCACCACGACCAGCGTCGCCAGCAGATAGCCCACAAACGGCCAGCGCGCCTTCTTCGCGTCCTCCGGCCGGTCGGCCCCGATGACCGCGGTGTAAAACTGACGGGGCAGGCACACCACAGCGGCCATCGACAGAAGTGTCATGACCCCAAAGTCCAGATTGATCTGAGACGGCGCAAAGCGGGCGGAAAAACTGGCCCAGCCGGCGGTACGAAACTCAGACGGCGCGCTCATAATCGCGAGGATGGCAAACCCGGCCACGGCGACCAGCGCCACCAGCTTGACCAGAGATTCGGTGGCGATGACGTAGAATATGCCTTCATTCCGGCTGGAGGCCACATAGTGCCGCGTGCCAAACAGCATGGCAAACAGAGCCAGAGCCAGCGCCGTCAGGGTCATGGGCCATAAACGCTCACCTCCCGCCACCGCCGCAAAGCTGGTGCCTACAGACCGCAATTGCAGAGCGACGTAGGGAATGGTGCCGAACAGGGCCAGCAGCGTCACCAGCGCCGGCACGCCGCGGCTCTTGCCGAATCGCGCCCCGATAAAGTCCGAAATCGACGTCGCCCCTTCTGCGCGCACGGCGGCAATGAGGCGCGTTAGAAAGGGGGCGGCAAACACCCACAACAGGATCGGCCCCAGATAGATGGGCACGAAGCTCCACCCCTCCCCGGCCGCCGAACCAACCGCCCCGAAGAAGGTCCAGCTGGTACAATAGACACCCAAAGACAGGGCGTAGGCCGGGAGTCTCAGCGGCGAACGCCCGCCCTCACGCCGCGCCCGCCCTTCGGCCCAGGCCCCGATGGCAAACAATACCGCCACATAGGCCGCAGCTGCCAGTAAAAGAATATAGCCGTTCATCCGCGACCGCCGTTAACACCGCCACCACGCTAAACCAGCTTGCGATACAGGGCAAACACCTCACGCACGGTCTGCCTATTGTGCGCCGCAAAACACATATCAACGATATAATTCACACCACATTGAGTAGCAATGCCGCCTTTTAACCACCTTTGCGCCACATTTCGCGCGAAGCAAACTTAAGCTGTGCAGAGGCTTTTTTTAACTAATACCCCTGTAAAGACAGGGAAAGGGTGAAAGACAAAGGCTTTGCCGAAGGTTCTAACAACCCACTTTGAATGTCATAGTTGCCTGTGTGACCTTATTGAAACAGGTTTCATTCGTAATTGACAATTTTGTGGCAAGAGATTGACGGCCGGGCGACACCGATGCGTTATACCCTTTCAACAGCCGTCAAGGCTGGCATCAGCGCAGTAAAAAGCCGATAACCCGGAGATAGAGTGTGAAAAAAGAAACCAAGCGACTTGGCCTGTTGGGTACGACCTCGTTTTGCAGTGCAGTGCTGACGGGCGTTCTGGCTACGGCCCTGACCGGTGGCGTAGCTCACGCCCAAGACACCGCCCCCAAGACGACCGCATCTGAACCAAGCAAGGACATTCAGGAAGTCGTCGTTACCGGGACGCGCATCAAGCGCCCGCAATTTGACGGCACAGTGCCAGGGATCCAAGTCACTAAGGAAGAAATCGTTCAGCGCGGCTTTACAAATGCGTACGATGTCGTCCTCAGCCAGCCGATGGTCTCTTCCGGTGCTAGCCCCTACGGCAACAACGGCGGTCAAACCTCGAGCCTCGGGATGGCCTTCGCTGATCTTTTGGCGCTTGGGCCACAACGCACCTTGACCCTTGTCAACGGTCGCCGCGTCGTCTCTTCTAATGCGGCCACGCTCTTCGTTTCTGGCAACTACGCGGGTTCGCAAGTCGATCTTAGCGGCATCCCAACCCAGATGATTGACCGCGTCGATACGCTGACCGTGGGCGGGGCTGCCGCGTACGGTTCAGACGCGATCGCCGGCGTCATCAACTACATTATCAAAGACAAATACGTGGGAACTGAAGCCCGCGTCAGCTACCGTGCCTCCGAAAAGGGCGACGCAGGTCGTTACAGCTTCAACGTCTTGCATGGGCGCAATTTCGCAGATGGCAAGGGTAACATCGCCATCGCATATGAGTACAATAAGACAGACGCATTGTATGCAGATGCGCGTCCGTGGATTATCGACACTGCCGTCGGCGTTACAAACTTTGCCAATGGCTCCAAGCGCAATCCAAATTTCGCAGCTAATGCAATCATCGATGTTACGGGCCAGAACAATGGGGCGTTCCTGAGGTCTGCGGATGATGGTTTGCCCTCGACCATCTACGCTTACAACAGTCGTTCTTCGACTGTGTGGCCGTCGGGCATTGTGTTTTCTCCAAACACAACTGTTGGCACCAACACCACAGCAGGCCTGACGTGCCCCGGGAGCACGGTTGCAACCGGCACTGGCGCTTTTGGGACTAGCACTTGCGTTTGGGGAACCACCCCGCTCAGCTTCTCAGCTGCAACACAACTGGTCCCGGGGATTCCGACCGGAAATGGACTTTACGGCACCTTTGCATCGGGGACGTTCCCGAATTTTGCGCCTACCTCTCTTGCTCCTGGGGTCACAGCTGCCGCTGTCTTCACCCGTTATGGGATCACTCCGCCATCAGGCCTGACCACGGCTCAGCTAAATACATTGGCAATCAATGTCTTACAAAGCAAGCTGCCGACTTTGCGCGAATACCTAGCGGCCAACCCCAATACCGATATCAACATGATTATCGGTACGCTCAATCCGAGCATGCCTCGCATTGCAAACACTGATCCCGCAACGAGCAACCTCTTTCCGTTCATAGCGAAGCCCGTTCGCTTCAACGCGAACGGCGAGGCCGAGAACTATTCGTTTACGAACTTGTCGCCGACCCAGGCGGGCGTGTTCGGTGCGGCTCAAAACGGATTCGATAGCAGCTATTACAATCTGCTTCAAAATGAGCAGACACGTAATATCGTGTCCCTTTTTGCGACCTACAAGATCAACGATGATCTGACATTCTACACCCAAAACATTTTGTCACGGACGGAAACGGTCCTTCCCCGGAACTCCGCTTCCGCCAACTCGGTCACTTCAACGGCTCAAGAGTCGTCCAGCCTGATTATGAACATCAGCAACCCGTATCTTTCAGATGCCTCTAAGGCCGTCTTGACAGCTTCGGGCGCAGTGGCGACAAACGGCAGCTTTGTCTTTGGCCGCACCAACCAAGATATCCTTGGTGACAATCCGCTCTTCGGCAAAACCAACACTTCTAACTTCACGCAAGGGCTCAAAGGAAACTTTGAACTGGCAGGACATCCTTGGAAGTTCGATGCGTCTTACACCTACGGGAAGTCTGACGGCGACGTTAAGTTCAAGGGCATAAAAGACCTTGAGTATCAACTGGCTCTTGACGTAGTGAAAGTTGGTAACGACGTTGTGTGCCGGGCTAAGACGACACCGAGCTCCTACCTTGGTAAGACGCTGTCGGGTACTGCTAAGAATCTCGTCGATGTTATCCAGCCGGATGGTCGCGTGGCGAAAATCGCGTTCCAACCGAAGGTCACTCAAGACATGATTGACCAATGCCAGCCGCTGAACCCGTTTGGCTATGGCAAAATGTCAGATGCAGCCAAAGCCTATGTGACTGCTGATCAGACGTATGCGTTCGAGAATGTCCAGACCTTCCTGCAAGGCTCGGCAACCACGGACATATTCCAGGCGCCTGGAGGCCCCGTTGGTTTCGCTCTTGCCGCAGAACATCGTACCACTGAGAACAAGTATCGCGTCGATGAAATCTCGCAGTTCGGTCGTACGCGTTCGGCTTCAATCGCCCGGACCGACTATGAGACGGAGGCAACGGAACTTGGGCTGGAACTAAACATCCCTGTGTTTGGCGGTGATTTCACGCTTCCTTTTGTGCGTTCTCTTGAAATTAACCCCTCGGTACGCTGGTCTCGCCAGAAGGGTAGCGCACCCGAGTACTACCGCCAGAGTTCTGTCGAAGGTCGTGTAGGGGCGCTTACTACCCCAAGTTATCAAGGGGACACGGCCCAGATTTTCTCGTTGGCCGGCACGTTCTCGCCAGTCAAGGACATCTCGTTCCGCGGTAACATGACCCGCTCAATCCGCCAGCCGGATGGTGTGGAGCTGTTCCTCGGTGGACAACCAGCATTCACCACGCCTACTGATCCCTGTACCCTGACTAACATCAACAGCTCGTCCAACCCCACGACACGTAAAGCTAACTGTGTCGCCGACCTAATCAAATATGGTTATGCGACGAACGAAACGGAGGCCAATGGTTTCCTCAACACCTACGCTCCTGCCTCACTTAGCCTTCTTGGCGCTCGCTTTGGTAACTCTGGCCTGCGTCCGGAGACCGCAAAAAGCTGGACCGCTGGGTTTATCCTTGCACCTCGTTGGGTAAAGAACTTGCGCATATCGGCAGACTACGTCGACATTCAGGTTCAGGACATGCTTACCCGCGTGTCTCTCACTGACCTAGCAAACTTCTGCTATGACTCGCCGTCTTACCCTGACAATAGTGCAGCGTACGGTACGAACACCTGCGGTTCATTCGTTCGTTACAACAAGTTGAGCGACCCCGCTCCGAACACCAGCCTTGATTTCACCATCAAAGATGGTTGGCAGTCGACATATCTGAACCTGGCCAAGCAGAATGTCCGCTCGGTTAATATTGTGGTTCAATATCGCTTCGATATTGCGGACACATTCGGGCTAAAAGGTAACTGGGGCCGTCTTAGCTTGAACAGCAACGCCTATCGCACGTTGGAATACAGCTATACCCCTTCTGGCCAGGCTGCCGACCTGCAGGATTACGTTGGCGGTTGGGACTATCCGGAATGGCAGACCAACTCGACGATTGGCTATAGCCGTGACAAGTTCTCTACCAGCCTGAACATTAATACCGTTAGCTCGACGGTTTATAAAAACGGTGGTGTGGACTACACGATTGAGGCATTCCCCTACCTTAATCGCGACGCCTATGCGATCTACAACCTGTTCCTCGGGTACGACATCACGGACAAGGCAGAAGTTCGACTGAATGTTAACAACGTGGCCAATACTCGCTTCGTCGACGAGCGCGTCGGCTCGATCTATAGCTCGATTGGCCGTACCTTCCAGGTTTCGTTGTTCGCGAAGTTCTAAGAACTTTCGAGACAATAAAAACAAGCCCCCCATCGGGTTACCGGTGGGGGGTTTCTTTATTCCAGAAAGTCATCCTCTGTATACGAACCTCAATTCTAGAGTCCATCTCGTAAGTATTTCGATCTGGATGCAATTGATCTGAGCGCATTAGCGTCCCACGTTAGCGGGCTCAACTGGTCAATATCTGGAGGTTACCAGTCACGACACTTCTAGGAAATCTAACCGGTAATTTGATTTAACACATAACCGTCAGTTCAAGAGGGCGCATTGGATCGGGTTCTGATTCCATGGGACATGACTCGACCACCGTCTCATTCTCTAGTTAATCGAGAAAAAGACGCGCTCGTCGGCGAGCACTAGGCGGGACCTTCCCAATTAGGAGGCCCCCTTCAACGCATAACGGAAAAATTTTAGCCGGGTCCCCAAGATCACAATATATTTGTGGTTTCGGGACGGCTCGCCATGGGCTGTAATGCCTCGTAGCTTGTTCTTGTTCATCGGCCCGCAGTTTCAAGCCACGCGGCCTCCCCCCTGCGCGCCCTCAGTTTCACTTCGCTTCGTTCGACGGGATCAAAATACGATGGAAGTTCCACCCACCGAAGAAAACTCATGCTGTGTGAACCCAAAAAAAATGAGCCGCCAGACGAATCTTTCCGGCGGCTCTATTTTTTTTCAGCCTATATGAAGATCAGTCCGCTGCGTGGACCTGCCCATTGGCCATGGCCTTTCGGCTGAGCCAGATCAGGGGGATAAGGCACACAATAATGATAGACGAGATGCGGAAGATGTCGACCGTCGCCAGCAGATAGGCCTGCTGACTGACTTGCCGTGTGATGGCGGCCACGGCCTGCGCCTGTGACATGCCCATCTGCATCATCTGATTAATGACCTGATCGACGCCACCGGCACCGCCGGAATTACCACCGCCCGAACCACCCGCCATGGCCCCTGAGATGTTATTCAGGGCGTGGGTTTCGTAGTTGTCCCACAAGGTGGTGGTCAAAGAGGCGGCGAATGAGCCCGCCGTGATGCGGGCAAAGTTCGACAACCCCGACGCGGCCGGCATCTGGTGCGGGGCGACATCGCGGAACGACACGGTGATCATCGAGGTGAAGAAGGCGCTCATCGCCGCCCCCATCACGAACATCGGCAGGATCAGGTGGCCAAAGTCGATATCAGGTGCATAGAGCGAGCGCATATAGAAGGACAGGGCAAACAACAGCAGTGAGATCGTCGCCATGATGCGCGCGTCGATACGGTTGGAAATCTTGGCGACGAACGGCGTCAGGAAGACGGCAACCACACCCGATGGCGCGGCGGCCAGACCCGCCCACGTCGCCACATAACCCATATTGGTTTGCAGCCACAGCGGCATAAGCAGGTTATTGCCGAAGAAGACGGCATAGGCCGCACAGAGCGCGATTACGCCAAAGGCGAAGTTGCGGCTTTTGAACAGCGACAGATCGACCACCGGGTTCTTTTCGTTCAGTTCCCAGATCAGCCAGGCCACAAACCCGATCAGGGCCAGCAGCGACAGGATGACGATATGGACCGAGTTGAACCAGTCGGCGTCCTTACCGGTGTCGAGCACCAGTTGCAGAGTCCCGACCCAGAAGACCAGCAGCGAGAAGGACACCATATTTAGCTTACGCGCCACGCTTGGGGTTTCGCGGTTATGCATGAAGCGCCAGCAGATCCACGTACAGGCGATCCCTACCGGCACATTGATCAGGAATATCCATTCCCAGGCGAAATTATCCGAGATCCAGCCGCCCAGAATGGGCCCTAGCACCGGGGCGACCAGGGTGGTCATCGACCACACCCCCAGCGCGGTGGAGCGTTTATCGGGCGGGAAGATCATGATCAGCAGGGCCTGAGAGCCCGGAATCATCGGGCCGGACACCGCCCCTTGCAGGATGCGGAACAGGATCAGCGACGGCAGGTTCCACGCGATACCGCACAGGAACGAGGCCAGCGTAAACAAGGCCACCGAGACGACAAAGGTGCGCACCACGCCAAAGCGCATCATCAGCCAGCCGGTCAGTGGCACCGAGATACCGTTGGCGACGGCGAAGGAGGTGATAACCCACGTCCCCTGATCGGAGGCGACGCCGAGATTACCGGCGATGGTCGGCAAGGCGACATTGGCGATAGTCGAGTCGAGTACCTGCATAAAGGTACCGAGCGCCAGCGCCACGGCGGCCAGAGCCAGCGACACGCCGGTCAGCGGTGCGGGTCCGGCAGAGGAAGAAGATGAGGCCATAAGGCGCGCTCCATGAACGGGTGGTGGAAGCCAGGCTCCCACCACCCCGACCGCTAACGCGGCCGAGGTCCCCCTCCCCAGCCTCGGCGGCAGCCAAAATGGGGAGGTATGATGTGATGCCCTCTCGTTTACACGCCCCTGCGCGCAGGGGCGGTGGCGGCAAAGCCGTGGGAGGGGGCCTTATACCAACGGCCGGATGCGGTCAGCATCTTCGGCCGTTGGTATTATTCAGCCATTACTTCGACACGTCGATTTTGGCCTTCATCGACAGGCCGACGCGCAGCGGATGCTCTTTAAGGTCCTTTTCGTCGATCTGGATGCGCACCGGCAGACGCTGCACGACCTTGATCCAGTTGCCCGAAGCGTTCTGCGCCGGGATCAGCGAAAAGGCCGAGCCCGTACCGCCGGAGACGCCGACGACCTTGCCCTTGTATTTGACGCCCTCGCCATAAAGATCGGAGGTCAGCTCAACCTCCTGACCCGGCTGGACTTTTTTAAGCTGAACTTCCTTGAAGTTGGCATCGACATAGGCCTGCGAAATCGGCACCACCGACATCAGAGGCGAGCCCATCTGCACCTGCTGGCCGACCTGAACCGACTTGCGGGTGACAACCCCGGCCATCGGGGCGCGCACGACGGTGCGTTCCAGCGCCAGTTGCGCCGAAGCCAGACGCGCACGGGCCGCCATGATCTCCGGGTTTTCGTCCGGCTTGACGCCCGCGATCAGGGTGGCGTTGGTCTGACGGTTGCCTTCGGCCGAAGCCAGCGCAGCCTGCGCCTGAATACGGGCGGCGCGGGCGGCATTGAGGTTGGCTATGGCCGCGGCATAGGCGCTTTCGGTCGCCACGACCTCTTCCTGAGACACGGCGCCGCTGGTGGCGAGGTTCTTGCGACGCTCGAACTCGAATTTGGTGCGGTTCACCTCGGCCTCAGCGGCCTTGATTCCGGCATCGGCGCGCACGATGTCGGCTTCGCGGGCCCCCATCTGCCCCCCAAGCGCCTTGTCGTTGGCGTAGTAGCCCATCACGCGGCGTTCGGCGGTGGCCAGAGCCGCACGCGCGGACTCCACGGCGATCTTGGCATCGGCATCGTCGATGACCAGCAGCACGTCACCGGCCTTCACCGTCTGGGTTTCCTTGACGAGGATGCGGGCCACCGGCCCGGCGACCAGCGCGTTGACCTGCGCCGTTTCGGCCCCGACATAGGCATTGTCGGTCGAAACATAGTGCGAGCCGACAAACATGTAATAGGCGCCGTAGCCCAGCACGCCCACGGCCACAACGGCGGCCAGACCGGTCAGAAGCTGACGGCGGCGATCATTGGATTTGGCGGGGGACGTCTGAGCCGGCGTAACGGGCGGGGTGTTTTCAGTATCGGACATGGTGCGTCACTTTTTCTTCAGCGTGGAAATCAGTAGGAACCGCCAAGCGCCTTGACCATGGCGACTTCGAGGGTCAGGGCGCGGCTTTGCAGGGCCGTATTGGCGGTCCGCTGCGACAGGAGATTTTGTTCGATGACCAGCAGGCTGGCATAGTCGCTCAAGCCCGCCTCGTAGCGCAGACGGGCCATGCGATAGGCCTCCTCGCTGGCGGCGAGGGCTTCGTTGGACAGGCTCAGTCGCTCGCTCAGCGCCGTCTGGCTGGCACCGGTATCGGCGACCTCCTGCATGGCGTTGATGACGGCCTGATTATAGCTGGCCAGGGCCACCGACTGATCCGCTTCGGCGCCGCGCAGATTGGCGCGCAGCTTGCCGCCTTCGAACAGGGGCAGGCTGATCACCGGGCCGGCATTGATGGCGTCCATGCCTGACCCGGACAGGTCGTTGAGGAACACCTTGCCCGCAAAGGCCATCAGGTTGACATTGGGATAGAAGGACGCCTTGGCGCGCTGCGTGCCGTGCACGGCCTGCTCCGCCCGCGCCCGCGCCGCCGCCACGTCCGGACGACGGGCAACCAGCTCCAGATCAATACGCGCCGGCGCTTTGAAATCGTGCGTATCGGGCAGGACGGGTCTCGGCAGGGTCTCCCCGAAGGCCGGGGCCTGACCGGCCAGAGCCGCAATCAGATGACGCTGGATGAGGATGCGTTCGTTCAGCGCTGCCACTTCGCCCTTGCTGTTGGCGACATTGGCGCGGGCCTGTTCCAGCTCAGCGCGCGGGCGCAGACCGCCCTCGACCTTTTGCGACACCAGAGACTGCGTGTCCGTGCGGATGGCCAGATTGCGTTCGGCAACATCCAGGTCTTTGTACATGTGGCCCAGCTCAAACCAGGCACTGACCAGAGAGGTCGAAAGGACCAGCACGGCCTCCTGTCCGTCAGCGCGGGCGGCCTCGGCGGCCGACACCGCCGCCTTTACCCCGGCGCGGTTCTTGCCCCAGAAATCCAGCTCCCAGCCGAAATTGATCCCGCCGAGCGTCAGTGAATCGATTGCAGGATTTTTGCCGCCCATCTGCAGGGAGGCCCCAAGGGCCGTCGCCGTGGGATAAAGCGTCGCCTTCTGGGTATCTTCGAGCGCGCGGGCCTTCAGAAGCCGCCCGGCGGCGGCGGTCAGATTGGGAGAGTCGCGCAAAGCCGTTTCGACCAGATCGGTCAGTTGCGCGTCCTTATAGGTCTCCCACCAGCGACCGATCAGCATGTCCTGAGGCACAGCGGCGGCAGTCGGCACGGGAGAGACGGGCTCGCTTTTCGGCAAGGCCGCACAGGCGCTGAGCGCCAGAGCGGAAACGCCAAGAAGCAACACCGTCGAAGATCGTTTCAATACAAACATCAGGTACGCCCTCAGTTTTTCGAACCGTACGGTACGGTCATTTATAGGTTGCGCATATACGATGCGATCGCTATATTGTCAATCGAACCGTACGGTACGGTCAGTAATTTTTTCCGCACTGCGAAAAGCTGATGTACCGGCGACACATATTAAAAACGTGACGCGCCCGATCGTATTGAAATCAGGACGGGCCTCACACCGAGGGTAAGATGCAAGAGTTAAAATCCCGTCCCGACAAGGACGCCCGTCGCGAAGCCATACTGGATGTGGCCAGTCGGATTTTCCTCGAAGAAGGGTTTGACGCGGCTTCCATGTCGGCGATTGCCGCCCGCGTGGGCGGGTCGAAGGGCACCCTTTATAACTACTTTAAAAACAAGGAAGAACTGTTCGAAGCCTTTGTGGATCGCCACTGTGCCATCCATGCGCGCCTGATCGACTCGTTTGAGGTGGATGGCGGGGGGTATCGCGAAGCCCTGCGCCGCTGGGCCCGTCAGTATCTGCGCATCGTGACGTCCGACTCGACCATGCGCAATTACCGGGTCATCATGGCCGTATCGGAACGCTGGCCGGACATTGGCAGGGCCTTTTATGAGAACGGCCCGCTGCGCGGGGCGCGCAATGTCGCCAACTTCCTGGCTCAGGCCGCTGCCGCCGGCGAATTCGTCATCGAAGACAGCCTGCGTGCGGCGCATCAGTTTATCGCCCTGTGTCAGAGCCGCTATCAAAAGGCGCGTTTCCTCAACTACCTCCCCGAACCGGACGAGGTCGAAATCGAAGCCGAAGTCGAAGCCGCCCTCGCTGCCTTCTATGCCGCCTACGGCCGACGCGCCTGACCGGATACGCCTTAGGCAATCCTTACCCGGCTTTGCGGGAAGCACCGCAACATCCTTACGGACAAAGGGCTATACAGAGGCCGCCTCCCCGGCCTCACCCTGCCCTTCTCCCCTCTGGCTATGCCTGCACGTAGCCGACTGAAAGGATTCGACTATGGACCCGCTGAAAACGCCGCAAAACTGGCCTGAAAAACCCGTCGAAAAGGCTGCCGACACCCTGAGCGGTGCGGCGCAGACCGCCACCTCTGCGGCCTCCGAGGCCTTGCACCGCACACACGACGCCGTGAAGGAGTCCACGGAACGCGGCATGGCAATCGGTCAGGACGCCCTGAACCGCACGCAGGCCGAAACCCAGCGCCTCAGCCAGCGCAGCGTCGAAATGGGCAGCGAAGCCTTGAAGGCCTGCGTCACCGCCGGTCATCAGACGGCCGACCTGATGTCAGAACTCAATCAGGCCATGACTGAACTCGGCAATCAGTCGATTTCGCACTATGACCGCCTGTCGCGTCAGGCCATGGGCGTGCGTTCCGTACAGGATATGGTCAATCTTCAGACCGCTACGGTTGAGACGCTTCAGGATGATATGGGCGGCTTTGCGCGCCTTTATGGCCTCTACGTCGATGGCCTGGGTCGCATCCTGCAGCCTATCGCCGAACAGGCGGTGAAGTCGCAACGCGGCATGGTCGCCGCCTGATATTTCAGCCTTAGCCGCTCCGCTGAGCGGCGAGCGTGAATGTGCGTGGAAAAATGGTACGGGCAGCCGGACTCGAACCGGCATGGATTGCTCCGACGGATTTTAAGTCCGTTGCGTCTACCGATTCCGCCATGCCCGCAAACCGGTCGGCCCTTATAGCAACGGGCGGAAAACTGTAAACGGTTTTCCGCCCGTTTTATGACCGCTGTTGGGCTCTGGCTATTTCGCCGGGGCCTTAAACGTCACATCCGTATTTGCGATCAGCCACAGGGTCGCCGCCCAGGCCGCCACATTCTGCTGCATTTGCGCCGGGTCAATGCGATTCAGCACATCGTCTGCCGTGTGGTGGACATCGAAATAATCATAGCCGTCCTGCTTCAGGTCGATAGCCGGCACGCCGGCTTCGTGGAGCGGTGCCGTATCCGCCCCGCCGCCGGGTTTGGCCGTCGCATCGACATAGATGCTCAGCGGGGCCAGCACATTGGCGACCTTAACGGCAAAGGTTTTGTCGTCCGTCTCCGGCAGCGAGATGGCATAGACCTTATCCGCGCCAAAATCGGACTCGCCCGCCACCACATATTGGGCCAGTTCGCCTTCCCGCGCCTTGGCGAAGGCCGCACCGCCGGCCGAATGATTGCCGCCGGGCTGATTGACCTCTTCGGAGCCCCAGAACACCACGCGGATCGTGCGCTTGGGTTTGAGCCCCTGATCCATCATCGCCTTGACGGCGCCCATGGTGATCGCCATGCCCGCACCGTCGTCGATGGCCCCGGTGCCCAGATCCCAGCTATCGAGGTGGCCGCCCACGACGATGACCTCTTCCGGATGTTCACTGCCGATCAGATCAGCGACCACATTGTGCGACTCCCCCACGCCGGGAAAGCTGCCACCCGTCTTCATCTTCAGACGCAGCGGACCTGCCTTGCCTTCGGCCTGCAAGCGCTTGATGCGGCTGATCGCCTCGGCATCCGGCACGCTGAGCGCAATCGACGGGAGGCCGCCCTCCCCTTGCCACGCCGTGGTGCCGGTATGCGGGAAGCGGTGGGTATCGGTGCCGACCGAACGCATGACGAAACCGACCGCGCCGCGCTTTTTGGCCTCCAGAGGCCCGCGCCCGCGAATGGTGCCCGACAGACGGCCATAGCCCGATCCGTTCGAGGCCCGCGCCATCGGCTGAAGCAGAACGACGATCTTGCCGGTCACGTCGGCCTTGGAGTCGAGAAACTCCTGCCAGGTGTCGAACAGCACGGCCTCCGCCTCCGCCTCACCGGCGGCCGATTGTCCCAGTGCAGTACCGACCAGCGCCTGCGGGAACGGGGCGGTGATCTCGATGCTTTCGGGGCCGCGCACCCACAGGCTGAGCGGGAAACTTTCGACCTTCACATTGGCAAAGCCCAGGCGTTTCAATTCCTCGGCCGCCCAGTAGGCCGCGCGCTTTTCCGCCTCGGACCCCGCCGGACGCGCGCCGACGCGCGTGGTCAGGTCAGAGACAAAGCCATAGGCTACGTCCGACGTCAGCGCCGCGTCACGCAGGCGCGCGGCCGTGACTTCGACGGCCTCAGGCGCGGCAACCGTCTTGACCGGAGCGGCCTTCGGTTTGGCCAGCGCGGGCACGGCAACACAGCCCAATGCGGCGGATATAAGAAGAAGGGCCTTGAGTTTCATGATCAATCCTGAGTGACGATTTCTTCAAAACGGGCGTCGGGGAAGCGTTCGCGGGCTTTTTCGACCACGGCGGGCAGGCCGTCGAGCAAGGCCTGAAAAGCCTCATCGAGGGCTTCGCGGTTGCGCCCGCGGATGACGAGCTGTGTACCGAACTCTTCCGGGAAGATGCCGAAGGGATAGGAGCCCAGCGACAGATCGGCATATTTCTTGTCCAGCGCCGTCAGAATGTCGGCCGCCAGACTTTCGGGTACAAAGGTCGCCTTCACCGTGCGCGCCTTGACCTGCTGCCCCTGACGCAGGCGCGGAGCCACGTCATTGAGCATTCCGGCCATGATGCGCGGTACGCCCGCCATGACGAAGACGTTTTCGATCTGAAAGCCCGGCGCACCGGACACCGGATTAAGGATCAGCGACGCTCCCTCCGGAATACGCGCCATGCGGCGGCTGTTGGGATTGAGCAGGCGCGCGTCGCCCCCATAGCGGTCCAGCAGGATTTTCAGCGCGTCCTCGCGCTCGGCAATCGTTACGCCAAAAGCCTGTGCCACACAGTCGGCAGTGATGTCGTCATGCGTCGGCCCGATGCCGCCGGTGGTAAAGACGTAATCGACGGCGCTGCGCAGTTCGTTAAGCGTGCGCACGATCTGCGGCGCATCGTCGTGGATCATGCGCACCTCGATCAGGTCGATGCCCAGCGAACCGAGGAATTTGGCCAGCGTATTGACATTGGTGTCCTGCGTACGGCCCGACAGGATTTCATCACCGATGATGACCACAGCGGCGGTGGGATTTTCTGTATTGACCGTCATGACGCAGGCTCCTTATCACGACCCTGAACATTAGAGCGATGTGCGGAAAAGTGTGAGCGGTTCTCCGCAAAAACATCGCGACAAAACAAAAATATAGAGCGAAATGGCGTTTCCACCTTAAGTCATTTCGCTCTAGCCCCCGGAACCGCTCATGCCATTCGCGCACAGACTAAACCAAGGCCGTCTGGTAACGAGATACAAACGATTCTTCGCCGATGTCGAACTGGATACCGGTGCAACTGTCGTAAGCCATTGTCCCAATCCCGGCAAGATGCTGGGGCTGCTGACACCCGGCACGCCTGCGCTTTTGAGCGAAATAACCGACCCCGCAAAGACACTGCGCTGGCGGCTGGAGGCCCTGCGCGAAGGCAAGACCTGGGTCGGGGTGAATACCCAATGGCCCAACCGCCTGATCGGGGCGTTGATCCGGGACGCAAAAGTGCCGGAACTGCGCGGCTATGCCTGCCAGCGCCCGGAGGTCCGCTACGGGCAGAATTCGCGCATCGACTGGCTGTTGCAGGGGCACGCGCAGCAACCGGATGCCTGGGTTGAAATCAAGAACGTCCACTATAGCCGCACCCCCGGACTGGCGGAATTTCCCGACAGCGTGACCGAACGCGGGACCAGGCATCTGATGGAACTGATCGGGCGCGTGGCGGCAGGCGAACGCGCCGTTGTGGTCTTTTGCGTACAGCGCGACGATGTGTTTCGTTTTGATGTGGCGCGCGATCTCGACCCGGCGTTCGGCCGGGCCTACGCGGCCGCGCGTGAGGCCGGGGTCGAATTTCTGGCCCACGCCTTTCGCGTCACGCCCGAGGGCATTACCCACAGCCATGCGCTGGAGATAGAGGCTTAGGCCTCTTTGCCCTTATCGACGCGCCCACCCAGTTGCACCACCGCCAGAAGCGCCGGCATCAGGGCCGTTTCATTGCCGGAAACGGCGAAGTAGATCGGCTTCCACACGGGCTTGAATTTTTCCTTATAGGCCCGCAAACCGTCGAAATTGTACATCTCGCCGCCATAGGCGTAGATCAGGGCGGCGATCTTGTTCCACATGGGGCTCAAAGGCCGTGCCTCCAGCCCGCCCAGCGGGGCCATACCCAGACTGAACCATTGATAGCCTTCGTCGCGGGCGTAAAAGATCAGCCGCAGGAACAGATACTCCATAATATTGGGAGGCGCTTCCGGCGTATAACGCATCAGGTCGATACTGAGGGCCGTGCGCCCCTCACCGGCCCACAGATTGGCAAAGGCCATGATCTCGCCCCCGATACGAATGACCGCAATGGGCGTCAGGCGGATATAGTCGGGATCGAAATAGCCCAGAGAATAGCCCTTTTCCTTCCCCTTCTTTTCCTCCAGCCAGGCGTCAGAAATGGCTTTCAGCCGCGGCAGATGGGTTTCGACCGCCTCCGGGTGCAGCACTTCGAACTGTGCCTCGGCCTGTTCGAACTTGCGCCACACCTGCCGGAAGCCGTAGCCCTTCTTGCCGGCCAGATCGAAGCTCTGCACGGGCACCAGCGCCTCTTCGCCGATCTTGAAGGGCCTTAAGCCCAGATCAATGGCCAGAGGCAGGAACTCCGTCGTCACGCGATAGATGGACAGCTTGGCATTGGCCAGGGCCGCCATCTCTTTCAGCCGCCAGCCCAGCTTTTCCACCTCTTCGGCAGGGCCGACCGGCGCCGACAACACCACCCAGTTGCGGCCGGATACGCCATACATGGCAAAGGCGGTGCGCGCCTCATTCCACAGGATATGCTTGTCGCCGGTAAGGGCCAGCCACGCCTGCGGGTCCTGCGCCAGTCCGACCACACTGCGCAGGTCTTCTAGATCCTCGTCATCGGGCAGGTCCGGCGTGGCGTGGGCCAAGCCGAACAGACGATAAAGGGCGAACAGCGCCACGGTCACGGCAATGACCACCAGACCGCGCAGGAAGCGCGAGACGCTGGCCTCATAGGCAAAGCGCTGCCACAGCTCGTGCGCATAGGGGGTGCGCTCATAGAAGTAGAATCCCGCCGTGGCCACAAGGATCAGCACGGTGGCGGTCACCAGCAGCCAGATCGGCTTGAGCGTAAGGCTCATCAGGCGCGACCGCCGCGTAAAGGCCCGCTTGCACGGCAACAGCATCAGGGCACAGAGGATCATCACCTCCGCCACACCGAAGGCCAGTTCCCGCGTCATCGACAGGATAGCCCCGGCGATCAGCAGACCCAGCGCCATGTACCACGCCGAATCCAGACGCTCCCACAGGCCGCGCGCCGCAAACAGCAGCAACACGCCGGTCGCCACACCGGCGACGTGCGACAATTCCACCACCTCAAGCGGCAGCCACTGACGGACGAACGGCATGGCTTCCGGGTCGATGGGGGAAAGAACAGAGGCCAGCAAAAAGGCGCCAGCCAGCATCATCAGGACGCCCATCAGCTTCGGTACGGCAACCACGGCCATGTCAAGCACGAGGGCTTTGATGTCTTTGGGATGCTTCATGCGCCTAACCTTACACGGCGCGGGGATTCGCTAAAATCGTTTTCGCGTTATTGCGAACGCCGCTATCCCGCCTTACGACACCAGGCATCCTGTATGTCGAGCTGGCTGCACAGACGCTCGGCCTGTTCGGGCGAGTTCACAGGTCCGATGCGCAGGCGCACCAGCGCCTGCCCGTTAGCG
The DNA here is from genome assembly GCF_037101385.1 of Asticcacaulis sp. DW145. Lineage (NCBI taxonomy): Bacteria > Pseudomonadati > Pseudomonadota > Alphaproteobacteria > Caulobacterales > Caulobacteraceae > Asticcacaulis > Asticcacaulis sp. DW145. The sequence continues at coordinate 1,492,710 of NZ_AP029024.1, forward strand.
GCGGTGACCGGTTGCAGGATCGGCTTGAAATTATCAAGACCGGGATGTTTGGCGCGCAGGTCGTGCCACGCCGCTTCGGCCACAGCGCGCGAGCTGAACGACCCCACCTGAACGCTGCGGACCATTTGCCCGATACCGTTATCGGTGGGCTTAGCCGCGGTTTTGAGCACCAGGGCTTTCGCGCCTTTTTCAGGCACCGTCTTTACCGGCAGCTCTGTCGGGGTCTGCGTCTGGGCCAATGTCGTGGTCGCAGAAGCCGTAACGCCCGTATCAAGCGGCGTGGCGGCGTCCGGGCGGTCCATATCCAGCGGATTGACCACACGGATCAGATTACCGGCGGCGTCCTTCGGCACGGCGGCCAGCAAGCCGTCCTTGCCCGTGGTCAGTTCCTTGGCCGTCTCAAAAGCCAGTTGAATCGGTTCGTCCCGCTTGGCCGAAGAAGCCGACTCCGAAGCGGATGACGCTTGGTCACCCTTTCCTTCGATGTCGATTTCCGCTAAACGCGCGGCCATCCGCTGGAAATACTTGCCGTCGCCCTTAGGCCTATCGCACCCCGACAGCCCGGCCGCCAGGCAGACGACGGTCAGCAGAGCCAGTCTTGAAACGGAAAAGAGAGAGCGCATAGGACCATCCTCTCACAAGCCGTTTAAATCGTCGTTAGTAATTTTGGTTAATGCCCCATGCCCGCTTCCGTTGCCTCCCCCCTGCTCCGCGTCCGCGACCTGAGCGCCCTGCGCGCCGCGGTTTCCGGCTTTCGCCACAAGGGGCTGCGTATCGGCTTTGTGCCGACCATGGGCGCCCTGCACGAAGGGCATCTGGCGCTGGTGCGGCACGCCAAAACCTTGAGCGACGTGGTGGTGGTGTCGGTCTTCGTAAACCCCAAACAGTTTGCGCCGCATGAGGATTTCGACCGCTATCCGCGCACCGAGGACAAGGACGCGCAGCTTCTGGAAAGCGTCGGGGCGGACCTGCTCTATCTGCCGAGCGTTGATCTGATGTACCCCGCCGTCTTTGCCTCAAGCGTGCACGTCGAAGGCCCGGCGCGCGAACTGGAAGGCACCTTCCGCCCGCAGTTTTTCGACGGCGTGGCCACCGTGGTCATGAAACTGTTCAATCAGGTGCAACCCGACGTCGCCGTCTTTGGCGAAAAAGATTACCAGCAGCTTCAGGTCGTAAAGACCTTTGTGCGCGATCTCGATCTGCCGGTGAATGTCGTCGGGATGCCAACCGTGCGCGAAGCCGACGGTCTGGCCCTGTCGTCGCGCAACGCCTATCTCAGCACCGATGAGCGCCAGACGGCGGCGCGCCTGATCGTCGAACTGAACGCCGTGGCTGAAGCGGTGCGTTCAGGTGGCGACCGTGAAAAGGCGCTCGATGCGGCGAAGGCCAACCTGCTGGCCGCCGGTTTCGGCCCGGTGGACTATGTGGAACTGCGCGACGCCGATACGCTGGCTATGGCCGACGCACAGACGCCAAACCTGCGCCTTCTGGCGGCGGCGTGGCTGGGCAAGACCCGCCTGATCGACAATATCGCGGTATAAGGGTTTAAGAACCTACCACGCCCCGGCGTCGCGAAGGGCGGCGATCAGGTCCGCCGGAAGCGCCTCACCTCCCGCCCCCTGCGGCAGGTCGCGGGGCGTATCCTTGACCTCCAGATAGCGCCAGCCCTGAAACGGACGGCGCGGCTGCGGCTCGGTCAGAATGTGTTCGGTCGAAACCGTGATCAGGCATTGTGGCAGGTCGCCCTCAACCGTGTCGATGGCCACGATCGGCCGCCGCACCAGAATGACGCCCTTGATCACCCAGTAGAGCGACCCGCCATCGAGCAGTTCTTCGGCGCGTTTGGGCGTCTGGCGCGTGTGGATAGTGCGGGTCCTGTGCCCCTGCTCCCAGCGCCGCAAATCATCAACCGTATCGGCCCCTACACACAGCTTGACCAGATTAACGCTCATAGGCTTGGCCTCATTATTGATCGCGCATTTGAGTCCAAAAACCGCTGCACACTTTTTGGAATGCGCTCAGCTTTTTAACCACATTGGCAACAGCGCCCGCCGGGGCTATCTATGGGCAAGAGACTCATAATTCAAGGCCACCCGCATGGCGGAAGACACCTCTCTCGAAGCCGCCCTCGCCCGACTGTTCAACACACCGACAGGATTGAAGGCCGCCAGCTGGATCACCCTGACCGGCGGCACACGCCTGTTCAGCGCCGGGGACGAGTCCGATCACCTCTACCTGCTGCGCAGCGGCCGCATGGGCGTGTTTCGCCACGACGACGATCATCAGGGGCTGCACCTGATCGGGGTGATCAAGCCGGGCGAGCCGGTGGGCGAAATGTCGCTGATCGCCGACACGCCGCACACCTCGACCGTCATTGCCCTGCGCGACTGCGAGCTGATGGTCCTGCCCAAGGCCGACTTCCTCAAGGCCATCGAAGCCGCGCCGGACGTCCTGCTGGCCCTGTCGAAGCAGATGATCGAACGCGCCCGCTCCGGCACGCCGCGCGAAGGCCGCCGCCACAACACCCCGAATGTCTTCGCCTTTTTTGCGCTCAATGACATTGTCATCCGCCCGCTGGTCGAACGCATCGCCGAACAGGTACGCGCGTTGGGTTATCGCGTCGCCGTGCTCGACAAGGATCACCACGGCACCGGGGCCGATATTTTTGCCGAGGCCGAGGCGCACAACGACTACGTGCTGCACGTTGCCGAAAAGCCGGAAAGCCACTGGCGGCTGCTCAGTTCGCGTCAGGTCGATCACACCTTCTGGATCGCCGACGCCCGCCACCATTCGCAGCGCCACCACAGCGACCCGGCGCGCCTGCCGGCCAGCACGCTGAACCTCGAAGACTCGCAACTGCTCGATCCGCTGGGCCTGCAACGCGCGCCCGATCTGATCCTCATTCAGGCGCAGGAGGCCGACGGGCGTAAGGTGATAGCCCATACGCGCGACTGGCTCGACGCCTTCAAACCGGCGCGCTGGTTCCACGTCGGCGAACACTCGCTGCCCGACGCGGCGCGCATCGCCCGCATCGTCACCGGCCATTCCATCGGCGTGGTGTTTTCCGGCGGCGGGGCGCGCGCCTTTTCGCACATCGGCGCGGTGCAGGCCCTGCGCGAAGCCCATATCCCCATCGACTTTATCTGCGGCTCGTCCATGGGGGCGATCATCGGCGGTTGCGTGGCGCTCGACTGGTCCGACGCCGAAATCGACGCCCACATCCGTGAGGCCTTTGTCGTCTCCTCGCCACTGGATGACGTCACCTTCCCGTTTGTCGCCCTGACCGGCGGGCGCAAGGTCGATCAGCGGCTGGAGCAGCATTTTGGCGATGTGCTGATCGAAGACCTGCCCCTGCCCTTCTTCTGCCTGTCGTCCAATCTGACCTCCGGTACCATCAAGGTGCACAAGACCGGTCGCCTGCGTCAGGCCCTGCGCGCCTCCATCTCCCTGCCGGGCGTCATGCCGCCCGTGGTCGAAGACGATCAGGTGCTGGTCGATGGGGCGGTGATGCGCTCCTTCCCGGCCCTGATGATGCGCAATTCGCATCTGGGGACGGTCATCGGCGTCGATGTGACGCGCGCCAAGGGCATCGACCCCAAGAGCGTCCACGTCCCCAAAAGCCTGCCGACCTGGTTCCTCAAAGGCGACTGGCGCAAAGGGCCGCCGATCGTCTCCATCCTGATGCGTTCGGCCACCATCACCACGGCGGCCGATCTGGAACAGAGCCGTCTGGCCTGCGACCTTTTGATCATTCCCGAACCCGAAGGCGTCGAAATCCGCGAATGGCACGCCTATGATCTGGCGGTGGAGTCCGGCTATCAGACCAGCGTGCAAAGCCTGGCCCAGCTTGAGCACCCGGTGACACAGCTTCGCAAGCTGGGCATCAGCCTGCACCCCAATATTCCGGCCTTCACGCCGGACGACAGCTTTCTGACCCCGCCAAGGCCCGATAAGCTGAAATACACTCTGAAACCGCAGGGCGTGACCCTGCCGCGTTTCCTCAAGGGGCCGAAAAAACCACAGCCCAAACTGTAGCGGCGCGCGGCAAAGCGGGGTAGGAAGCGTTCAATAACTCATACCAAGAGTCATTGAAAATGACTCTTGGTATTCCATTCGAGAATTTCTCATATTGCTGATACATATGGGAAATTATCGCTTCTTCAACGGCCGGATGCGCTCAGCATCTTCGGCCGTTGGTACCATCAGGGTCCGGCATGAAAATCTTCACCTACAACGTCAATTCGGTCAATGCGCGCCTGCCCCTGATCCTGGAGTGGTTCGAGGAGACGCAGCCCGATGTCTGTGCCCTTCAGGAACTGAAATGCCTCGATGAAAAGTTCCCTTATGAGGCCTTTGAACGGCTGGGCTACAATGCCGCTGTGCATGGGCAAAAGACGTGGAACGGGGTGGCCCTGCTGTCCAAGCACCCCTTGATAGATGTGGTGCGCGGCCTGCCGGGCGAGCCAGAGGACGAGCAGTCGCGCTATATCGAAGCCGTGGTCGATGGCCCGGTGCCGGTGCGCGTCACCTCGATCTACCTACCCAATGGCAACCCGATCGGCACCGACAAATACCCCTATAAACACCGCTGGTACAAGCGCTTGCAGGCGCGCGCGAAAGAAATACTGGCCTTTGAAGAGATCAGTATTTTATCGGGCGATTTCAACACGATCCCGACCAAGGCTGACCTTTACCGCGAATCGGCATGGCTGGATGACGCGCTTTATCAGCCGGAGACGCGCGCCGCCTATCAATCATTGAAAAATCTCGGCTACAGCGATGCCTGCGACCTGCTGCCGCCTGAAGGCAACCGCTACACCTTCTGGGACTATCAGGCCGGGGCGTGGCAGAAAAATGAGGGCATCCGCATCGACCACCACCTGCTGTCGCCGCAGGCCGCCGACCGCCTCAAAGGCTTTGAAATCCACAAGCACGCCCGCGGTCGCACCCACAATGAGGCCAAACCGTCGGACCACGTCCCGGTAGGCGTGGAACTGGACGTTTAGCAGGCACTATACCTATTCTTAACCCGATACCGGTAAGGACTGATTAAGCATATGATCGGTCATGAAACGGTGTGATGGAAGAAGCCTTCCGCGTCATCTTGTGGTTTGCCTTTGCGGGCCTGCTCCTGACCCTCGTCGCGTCAGTGGCCCTGTGGTGGTATGAGAGCACGCGTCGCCTGACGCGCGGCCTGACTGCGGCTATCGGCAAGGCCCCGGACGCCATCCTGTTCGACACCGGTACGAAAAAGGCAGCGGGCCTCGATTTCACACACGGCGATCTGGCCATACTGTGGAATCTGGGGCGGCACGGTCTGGTCTTCAGTTTCGATGAGATCGAAGGGGCCGAACTGATCGTCGATGAGCGCGTCGTCGCCCGCACGCAAAAAGGTGAACCGCGCCGCGTCCTCGAAGAAACCTATCCGGGGGCCTCGCGTGTGGTGTTGCGACTGATCTTCAACGATCTGGAAACGCCGGAGTTCGAGATCACCCTGTTCGGCGACCTGACGACCCACTCCGCCTACCCCAAAACCGCCAGCGAAGCGGTGCAACTGGGGCGCAAATGGCTGTCGCACATCGACTCCGTCATCAAACGTGGGGGCCCAAAGGCGCCACCGGCCCGCCCGGCACAATCTGAGCCACACATGCCCCCGCCTGCCCACGATTAAATCCACACCTGTGGCGTGCGGGCTCTTAACGGCTGCGCCAATTCGTGGTTAATATGCGCTGACAGTTCGTATTTGGGGGTTGAACGCAAGCGCCGTGAACCAGTATCTGCCGACCATTATCATCCTGACGGCAGCCGCCCTGGCCATCCTGCTTATCCTGTACCGGATATGGGATTCGCGCGTCGAAGCCCCCAGGAAACTTGAAGACGAGGTGGCCGAGGCCCTGAATGGCGGCAAGGCCGACGTCGTGTCCATCGAGCCGGCGCGCAAAGCCGCCGCCGCCCTCTCCTATCTCGGCAATCGCTGCGTCATCGTGCGTGAATTTGGTAAGCTGCCGACCCGTATATACACCATGGCCGAAATGATCGGCATGGAGGTGTTCGTCAACAACAAGGTCTCCGCCCGCATCATTCGGGGCGGCGCGCACAAGATGTTCGACGATATTGCACCGCAGGTCGATCGCGTCACCATCCGCCTGATGTTCAACGACCCGTCAAAGCCCGATTTCGAGCTGGTCCTGTGGGACCCAAATGACGCCCTGACGGCGCGCGCCGAAGGTCCGCGAGCCGCCATGGAAACCGCGCGCCGCTGGTTCTATCATGTCGAGGCCATTATCCGTAAACCCCTGGCCGAAATCGAAAAAGAACTGACGCCGCCGGCCCCGCCACCTCCACCGGAGCTTGCACCAAAGCCGCCTTTGCACGATCACCGTCCTGACACCAAAGACGAAGACGACACTCCGCCGCCGGCCCCCAAGCCCGCCCCGAAGGACGGTGATGTGCTCAATTCCCCGCTGATTCAGTACCTGTAAGGCGAATTTACCTATGTGGACCCTGGCTCTGGCCTGCGCCTTCTTCATCCTGATTCATATTCTGGTATCCGGCTCCGATCTGCGTCAGCAGATGATCGGTGCCATCGGTGCCCGCACCTATTTCATCCTGTTCAGCCTGTTGTCGGCGATGGGGTTCTTCTGGATGATCGCCGCCTATTACGACTCGCGCGGCGACCCGGCCAACCTGCACCTGTGGTCGGCGCCTTTTGTTCTGAAAATTCTTGCCTTTGGGGTCAATTTCGTCAGCCTTATGCTGATTGTGGTAGGCACTCTGAGCCCCAGCCCGACGGCGTTGGGCTCGTTGCGCCGGATGACCGACCGTCCGGTCAGCGGCATCATCCGCATCAGCCGTCATCCTGTGCTGGCGGGAATCGCGCTGCTGTCGGCCACGCACCTGATCACCACCGGCACTCTGGCGGCCTGGGTCTTTTTCGGTACGCTTCTGGCGTTAAGCCTCCTGGGGGCCAACAGTATCGACCGCAAGCGGGAAACGCAGTACGGCGAAGCCTATCGCGCGATTATCCGCACCACCTCCATCCTCCCCTTCGTCGCCATCGCCCAGAAGCGGGTACGCTTCGAACCGTCGGAACTGGGGGTACTCCGCGTCATGGTGGCCACCTCGGTCTTTACCTGTCTGGTGGTGCTGCACGAACTGCTGTTCCTGCGTCCGGCGTTGTAAAGACGGCGCCGACGGTTGCATTTTTCGCCCGACACGGGAACGGATGCGCGCCACTTCCCGACTTCGGTGCAACGCCGCAAAAAAATCCTTAATGCCCCATTGATCTCATCACAAATGTTTGAATAACTGCGGATAGAATGCGGAACCGGGGTAAACGCGCGGGTATTTCATGAAACTGACGGCAACGACAATCTTGCTGTTCCTGATCTCGGTGAGCCTCGTGTTCGCCAGTCTGATCGGCTATTTCCGCCCGTTCGAGGGCGAAGGCGTCGAGTTCATGACCCAGTACAAATATGTGCTGATGGGCGCAGGCTATGCCGTGCTGGCCTTTGCCGTAATTTTCAAAAGCCGGTAAAATTCAGCCTAAGCCGCGTCCTTACCCGACACCGCATCATCAATCGCCAGCGCCAGACACAAGGCCTTCAGCGCCTCTTCGCCCGAGGCCAGAGGGCGGTCGCGCTGCCCGGCCACCGTATCGAGGAAGCGAAACACGCTGGTGCCCAGCGGGTCACGCGCAATATCGGCCTGCGCAAAGTCCGGGTTAAGGTCGAACGGCGTGCCGTTCTCAAACTTGCGGTTCAGCAGGTCGATAAACACCTCACCCGACGGATAGACCAGCCGCATGGTGCGTTCGCGCGCCTCGGACATGCGCGATGCCGCAAAGGTCGCCACGAAACCATCGTCGAACTTGATCTCCGCCGCGGCCTCATCCGCCCCCACGGCCCGATAGCCGGGGGCTTCACGAAACCGCGCCGAAACCTCCATACCGCCCGCCTCACCGGCTGCCAGCGTCAGGCCCAGATCGAGGTCATGGATCATCAGGTCGAGCACCACCGACACGTCGAGATTGCGCGTCGAAACCGTGCCATTGCGCACAGATTCCAGACGCAGCGGGCGTTCCGGCACGGCGTAAAGCCCCATGGCTTCAAACACGGCGCGCTCCTGATGCCCGCAGGCCAGCACCACGCCCTTTTCGGCGGCCATGGCGACCATGGCTTCACCGCTTTCAACCGTGATGGCCAGCGGCTTTTCGACATAGGTGTGCACCCCCGCCGCCAGCGCCTTCAGGGCGACCTCCGCGTGAGCGAACGCCGGAACGGCCACGGTAATGACATCCAGTTCTGCCAGAAAGGCCTCGAACTCATCGCCGCCAAAGGCCTTGACCCCCAGCTTTTCGGCCGCGGCTTCCGCGCGCGCTTTATCGAGATCGTAGATGCCGACAAAGCGTACACGACCGGCCGCTTCGGCCTCCTTGTACTTGTTGGCGTGATACCCCCCGAAAACGCCGGCACCGGCGACCCCTGCGCGTAGGACGGTCATGAGCTTCACACCCTTGCAAGCCAATATACAGCCTTCGTTGTACACAGGATTTCCGTCTGAGTGTAACCATAAAAGCGGTATTCGCGGCGACAATGCACAGTTTAGGGTTTGGCCGCGCCGCCACCTTGGGCTAAAAGCGCCCGATTGTTTACCCCGCATCGGAGTAGCCCTATGGCGCGTCTATTCGGAGCCTATGTGATCGTTGACTGGAGCGCCGCCGAGGGCAAGAAGACCGGCGAGTCTTCGGTATGGATCGGCGTGATGAAGCGCGACGTGCGTTTTCGTCTGTCCTACGAAGGGTATAATCCAGCGACCCGCGCCGAAGCCGTAGCGCTTCTGAAGACCCTCCTCGCCGATCTGCACAAGCGCGGCGACCGGGTTTTCGTGGGTTTCGACTTCAATTTCGGCTTCCCGCGCGGCACGACGGCCAGGCTCGGCCTTGAGGGCTGGGCCCAGATGTGGGACTTCGTCGTCAAAAACGTCGTCGACAAGCCCGACAACACCAATAACCGCTTTGCCGTCGCCGCCAAGATGAACCGGCTGATGACCGATGAGGCCTATCCCTTCTGGGGGTGCCCCAAGAGCGCGGCGCAAAAGTGGCTTTCGACGCTGAAACCGGCCTCTTACGGCGACTTCCCGGAGTTTCGCCTGACCGAAGAGGCGGCACGCAAGCTCGGCAAATCGTCTCAGGCCAAGAGCGTGTGGCAGATGCACGGTGCGGGCGTGGTTGGCGGTCAGACCCTGCTGGGGATCCCGGCGGTGCGCGCGATGAAGACGGCCCTCGACGGCAAGGCGGTCATCTGGCCGTTTGACACCGGCTTTGGCGCGCTGAACGAAGACACGCTGGACGGCGTGAACACCGTGCTGGCCGAAATCTATCCGTCCCTCTATCCGGGCATTGCGGAACCCGGCGAAGTCAAGGACGCGACGCAGGTGCGCCTGACGGCCACGGCTCTGGCGGAACTGGACGACAAGGATGCGCTGGCGGCCAAATTCGCCGCCCCGGCCCACCTCAACGCCGACGAAGCCGCCATCGCGCTGGGCGAAGAAGGGTGGATTTTGGGGGTCTGATCGGGCAGGCTCAGGGTATGAAGACCCTGCTCATCTATGCGCTGGCCGCCCTGTGCGAAATCGGCGGCTGTTTCAGCCTCTATGCGGTGCTGCGTCTGCACAAGTCGCCTTTGTGGCTGGTGCCCGGCCTGATGTGCCTGATGGCCTTCGCGTGGCTCCTGACCCTGCCCGAAAACGGGGCCGCCGGACGCACCTACGCCGCCTATGGGGCCATCTACATCGCCGCCTCGTTCGGCTGGATGTGGCTGATCGAAAAGCAAAAACCCGACCTGTGGGACGGGTCGGGCTTGCTGGTCTGCCTGATCGGGGCCGGACTTATTCTGTGGGGCCCGCGGGCTTGAGGCTCGCCAGCGCCTTCCTGTCCAGCCACATAAAGCGCGCCTGAAGCAAGGTAGCCGACACCCAACTGGCCAAAGCCGCCGCATAGATCAGACCCGGCACCCCCTGCCCTGCGTGCAAGGCCAGTAGATACCCCACCGGCAGCATGACCAGCCCGTAGGCAATATAGTGCAGCACCGGTGCCACCACGACGTCCTGACGCGCGCGCAGTGCCTGGGCCGTCACCACCTGCACACCATCGGGCACAAAGAACAGGCAGGACAGCAAAAGCGCGGCCTGCACTCCGCTGCGCAGGGCGTCGTCCGACGTATAGCCCGCCGCGATCCACTGCGACCCGATCAGCACCACCAGACAGACGCCCATCATGAAGGCCGCCGCCGCCGAAAAACTGACCCGGCCCATACGCGCCAGCCCCGGCATATCCCCGGCCCCATAGGCGCGCCCGACCAGCACCGAACAGCCGATAGCCAGCCCCATCGGCACCATGAAGACGATGGAGGCAAAGTTGAGCACAATGGCCCAAACGGCGACCGCCTCTTGCGAAATGCGCCCGGCAAACAGGGTCATGCCGGCAAAGGCCGCCACCTCGATGAAGTAGGATGCCCCGGCCGCATAGCCGATCTGACGCTGTTCCCGCCCGCCTTGCAGGTCAGGTGTGTGCCGCTTCAATAGGCCATATTGCGCAATGCCCGGCAGCGTTAGGACATAGACGATCAGCGCCACCATGACGCAGGCGCGCGCGATCAGGGTGGAAAGCGCCGCCCCCATCGCCCCGTCGCTGTCGATGCCCGGAAGGGTGACGACGCCCGGCACCAGCAGCAGCAACAGTACGCCATTGATGACATTGCCCGCCCAGGTGAAGATAAGGCCCGGACGCGTCCGCCCCAGGCCTTCGAGAAATTCCGATCCCGCCACGGCGATCATGTAAAACGGCATGGACAGGGCGAAGACCAGCAGAGGGCCGGACGCGCCATCAGCCATGTCCGGCTTAACGGCCAGATGCAGCAGTCCCGGCCCGGCGAGGAACAGTACCAACGCCGCGAAAAGACCAAGGATGATGGCATAGACCATGCCGCGCTGAAACACCGGCCCGATGCGGTGCGGCTCATCCGCCCCGATAAAGTGGGCCGTCTTGACCTGAATCCCGACCAGCAGGCCAATCGAGGTGACGAGGAAGATCGAGGTCGGGGCCCAGGCCAGCGAATGATAGCCCAGTTCCGCCGCGCTGTAGTGCCCGACGATCAGCGTGTCCATCAGCCCCATCAGCATGAAGCCGAGACGCGACCCCACCACCGGCCACGACAGATGAATCAGTTCCTTGAAGGCGGCGGTGTAGAGGGCTCTGGTCATGCCCCCGCCTGTAGCCGGTTTCGCTTTCCGCATCAACGCTGTGATCCCGTATCTGCTGACAAGACACGTCAGCGGGCCAGCACAAAAAAAGGACCGCAAAAGCGGTCCTTTTCATAGTCCACGCAACGTCAGGCTTAAGCGGCCTTGGTCACCTTGTCTTTCAGGCCTTGCAGACGCTCGGCCACGAGGAAGCTCAGTTCCAGCGCCTGATCGGCATTGAGACGCGGATCGCAGTGCGTGTGGTAGCGGTGGCTCAGTTCGTCCTCGCTCAGAGCGTGCGCGCCACCCAGACATTCGGTGACGTTCTGACCGGTCATCTCAAGATGCAAGCCGCCCGGATGAACGTTCTCTGACGCCGCGATGTCGATGAAGGAACGCACTTCCGACAGGATGCGGTCGAAGGGGCGCGTCTTGTAGCCATTGGCCGCCTTGATGACATTGCCGTGCATGGGGTCGATCGACCACACCACCGGCACACCGTGTTCGCGCGACGCCTTCATTAGACGCGGCAGGCGCTCAGCCACCTTGTCCGAACCGAAGCGCCCGATCAGGGTCAGGCGGCCCGGAATGCCTTCCGGATTGAGCGCGTCGATCAGACGCTTCAGATCGTCGGGTTCCAGCGTCGGACCGCACTTGACGCCGATGGGGTTCTTGATCCCCTGCATGAAGTGGACGTGTGCGCCATCGAGCTGACGGGTGCGCTCACCGATCCACAGGAAGTGGGCCGAGGTGTCGTACCAGTCGCCGGAAGTCGAATCGACGCGCGTCAGGGCCTGCTCGTAATTGAGCAGCAGCGCTTCATGCGAGGTGAAGAAATCGACCTGACGGATTTCCTGCGCCTTGTCCGAAGTGATACCGATGGCCGACATGAAGTTCAGCGTCTCGGAAATCTTTTCGGCCAGTTCGCGGTAACGCTCACCCTGCGGCGAACCGGACACGAAGCCCAGCGTCCACTTGTGGATGTTGTAGAGGTCCGCATAGCCGCCATTAGCGAAGGCGCGCAGCAGGTTCAGGGTCGAGGACGACTGATGGTAGGCCTTGACCAGACGCTGCGGGTCCGGAATGCGCGCTTCCGGCGTGAATTCCATGCCGTTGATATTGTCGCCACGATAGCTGGGCAGGGTCACATCGCCGATGGTTTCCACTGGCGAGGAGCGCGGCTTGCCGAACTGACCGGCGATGCGGCCCAGCTTGACCACCGGCTTGCCGCCGGCAAAGGTCAGCACCACGGCCATCTGAAGGATCAGGCGGAAGGTGTCGCGGATATTGTCGGCCGAAAACTCCTTGAAGCTTTCGGCGCAGTCGCCGCCCTGCAACAGGAAGGCTTCGCCATTGGCGACCTTACCCAGCGCAGAGGTCAGGCGGCGGGCTTCACCGGCGAAGACCAGCGGCGGCAGCGTGGCGATTTCGGCCTCAGCGGCACGTAACGCCGCCGCATCGGGGTAATCGTCAGGAATGTGGAGCGCGGGGCGCGCGCGCCAGCTATGGGGAGACCAGGACTTATTCATGGGCGCTATTTAAGCGGAGGCCGAAGCAAACTCAATATCAACAATCGTCGAAATCTGCCAAAAGCCGCTGAGAACACAGTATTTTATAGTATATTCCGCAACTACACGCCGGTTTTTAGTCTTTTTGGGAGGCGCTACGCGCCATCAGATAGATCGCCGTCACCAGCGCCATCAGGGCCAGCCACCATTCCTGCCAGATGCCAAAGCTGAGTTGCGCGATGACAAATACCGCCGACAGGGCCGCCAGCGCATAGGGGCGCGGATCGGTTTGTACCGCTTCGCCAGCCTCCGTCAGATCGCGCAGTTCGGTGAAACCACCTTCGCGTACCTCAGGTGCCCCGCGCCCGATGCGCAGGATCAGCAGCACCCACACGGCCGCCAGCAGGAACAGGCCGATATAGCCGAGCTCAAGCCCGACCTGAATCGACATATTGTGCGGGTGCAGGGGGATGGGCTTGCCGAAGTGGCGGCTGGAATCGAAACCCCAACCCAGAAACGGCTTTTGCAGGATTTTCTGTGCGGCGAATTCCCAGATATCGAGGCGGGCGTCCCATGAGGCGGGCAGAATCCGCCGGACATCGTCCCCCAGCCCCAGACGGCGGATCGTGTCGATAATCAACGGCGTAAACAGGATTTTGAACCCCACTAGGGTCGCCATGATTTTATAGATGCTGAGACCGCCGACCACCGGGAAACGCCGCACGATCCAGAAGACGGCGAACGACACGATGAGCGCCAGAGTCGGGGCATTGGCATCGGTCACCAGCGGGGCCAGCACGCAGGCGGCCAGCGCCACGGCCTTGAAAAAAGTGGGCTTATCCCTCCCGGCCAGCATCAGCGGCCAGTAGAGCAGCACGAAGGCATAGGTGGCCAGCGACACCTTGACCATGGCGAGGTCGGGCCGGATGGGCTTATAGAGGGCGGCCGACAGGACCTGATAAAGGCGTGCTCCCGACAGGGCATCGACGATGATCAGGGCGCACAGGCCGATATAGGCATAGAGCAGGCCCGTCATCAGGCCGGACGCCGTCCTGGGTTTCATCGCCCACGCGGCCAGAATAAGCGCCCCGTACCACAGGGGCTCCAGAATGATTTTCAGCCATTCCTGATCTTCCCAGGTCTTGTAACGGCTGAAATCCGCCCCGCTGTGGAGGTCGTAGAGCAGGGTCGAGCGCGACACCAGCCAGATCAGAAGCAGGCCGAGCGTGAGGCCCACCCACCCGAACCAGCGCACCTGCCGCCAGTAACCGAGCAGCAGCAGGCCCCCGAAGGTCGCCGTCAGGGCATAGCCCAGAGGCCCGGCGTAGGTGAAGAGGGCCAGAAACACCAGCGTGATCCCCATGATCACACCGGTATAGGACGGCAACTGGAATTTGGAGGTGTCAGCCGGAGCCATATTTTGCAATCTTTTGTCGTGGACAGCCGCCGGTACACCCGATTTGGTGCAAAAATAAGACAGACGCGCAATCAACTAAAACTATACCTCTCCGATAAACCGGGAAGGTATAGAAGCAGTTACGCCATCCGCTTATCGCGTAAGGTGACGAACTCTTCCGCCGCTGTTGGGTGGACGGCACAGGTCACGTCCCACTGGGCCTTGGTCAGGCCGGCCTTCACGGCGATGCCGGCCATCTGGATGATTTCCGCCGAGTCCGGCCCCACCATGTGCGCTCCCAGCACCACATCGGTCTTGTGATCGACGATCAGCTTCATCAGGGTGCGGCTTTCACCGGCCACGAAGGCCGTTTTCATCGGTTTAAAGCGCGCCGTGTAGATATCGACCCGGATACCACGTGCCACGGCGTCCTGTTCGGTCAGGCCCACCGTGCCGATTTGCGGCTGCGAAAAGACCGCCGTCGGAATATTGGCGTAGTCATAGGCCGTCGGATTGTCTTTGAAGGCCGTCTCGACAAAGGCCACGGCCTCGCGAATGGCGACGGGCGTCAGGTTGCAGCGATTGGTGACGTCGCCTACGGCAAAGATATGCTCAACCGCGGTGCGCGAATAGGCGTCAACCACCACGGCCCCGTCGCCGTCCAGTTCGACCCCGACATCGGTCAGGCCCAGCCCTTCCGTGTGTGGGCGGCGACCGGTGGCATAGAGCACCTGATCGACCGTCAATTCGGTGTCGTCGGTCAGGGTAATTTTTATACCCTTATCGGTTTTTTCCAGCTTTTTAGGATCGGCGTGGCACATGACCTTGATGCCCTTCTTGCCGATCTCCTGAGTCAGGTGCTCGCGCACCTCCTGATCGAAGGCGCGCAGGATCTGATCGCCGCGATAGAGGATATGCGTATCGACGCCAAAGCCGTTCATGACGCCCGCAAATTCGACGGCGATGTAACCGCCACCGACAATGGCGATGGATTTCGGCAGCTTATCCAGCAGGAACATCTCGTTGGAGGTAATGGCCAGTTCATGCCCCTCCACCGCTTCCGGCACGAAGGGCTGCCCCCCGACGGCGATTAAGATGGTCTTCGCCGTCACCTCATAGGGGGCGTCGCCATTGGTCGGCGTCAGGTGCACCGTATGCGGCCCGGTGAGTTTCGCCCAGGCGGGGATCAGGTCCGCCCCGGCCTTGACCAGATTGGCGGCATAGATGTCCGACAGGCGCGACACCTCAGCCAGATTGGCATTGCGGAATTTGGTCCAGTCAAAGCGGCCCGTCTGCGCCTCCCAGCCAAAGCCGCGCGCATAGGCCACCTGCTCCGGCACTTCGGAGGCATAGACCATGAACTTTTTGGGGACGCAGCCGCGCACCACGCAGGTGCCGCCCGGCTTGTCGCCTTCGGCCACACCGACCTTGAGGCCCAGTTGCGCGCTCAGACGCGCCGCGCGCACCCCACCGGAGCCAGCCCCCAGCACAAAAAGATCATAGTCGAATGTGGACATGTCGCGCTTTCTTACGGATGGAGGATATCGACGCCGCTATCGGTGCCGATCAGCGCAATGTCAGCCAGATCGAGGAACAGTCCGTGATCGACGACCCCCGTGGTGGCTTTCAGCGCGCTGGCCAGTCCGGTAGGATCAGGGATCGCCCCGCACGGCACGTCAAAGATAAGATTGCCGCCGTCGGTCACAAAGGGCTCACCGCCTTTTTTCCGCAAAACCGGCAATTTGGCGATGTCAAACTCGCTCAGCACGTCGCAGATGCGGTTGATCGTGCCCTTATAGGCAAAGGGTTCGACTTCGATCGGCAGGGCAAAGGCCCCCAGCGTGCCCACATGCTTGGCCGCATCGGCGATGACGATGCAGCGGTCGGCCATTTCCCAGATCAGCTTTTCCCGCAAAAGCGCCCCGCCGCCGCCCTTGATGAGGGCCAGCCCGGCCCCGATTTCGTCCGCGCCATCGACGCAGACATCCAGCTTGCCCACATCGTTGATATCCTTGATCTCCAGCCCCAGAGACTGCGCCAGATGCGTCGTCTGGTTCGAGGTGGAAACGAGCGTCAGCTTCAGGCCGCCCTGCACCGCATCGGCCACCGCCTTGACGAACCAGGCGGCCGTTGAGCCGGTGCCGAGCCCGACCTTCATGCCGTTTTCGATATGGTCAATGGCGGCCAGCCCGGCGGCCTGTTTCTGCGTATCGGCGGACATGACTTAACCTTTCTGCTTTTCTGCTTTTTGGGCAGCTTTTTCCGCCGCCTTACGTTCGCGGAAGGCCCTGGCCCATCCGGCCTTTTCGGTCTGACGCGAACGCTCGAAGGCCAGGGCGTCAGCGTGCACATCCTCTGTGATCACCGAACCCGACCCGGTAATGGCCCCGGCCCCCACCGTCACCGGCGCGACCAGAGAGGCGTTAGAGCCGACAAAGGCCCCTTCGCCGATCACCGTGCGGTGTTTGAAATAGCCATCATAATTACAGAAGATGGTGCCCGCGCCGATATTGGCCTTCGCGCCCACCTCGCCATCGCCCAGATAGCTGAGGTGATTGGCCTTGGCCCCCTCACCGATCCTGACGTTCTTCACCTCGACGAAATTGCCAATATGCGCATCCTTGCCGATATCGGCCCCCGGACGCAGACGGGCATAGGGACCGATCAGCGCCCCTTCGGCGACGCTGGCCCCCTCAAGGTGCGAAAAGGCGCGGATAACCGCCCCTGAGGCAACGCTCACCCCTTCGGCAAAGACGACATTGGGCTCCACCACCACGCCCGGCGCGATGTGCGTGTCCCACGACAGGAAGACCGTCTCCGGCGCGGGCATGGTCACGCCGTTCAGCATCAGGGCCTTGCGGCGGCGCGATTGCCAGATGGCCTCGGCAGCCGCCAGTTCGACCTGAGAATTGACGCCCGTGACGTCCTCTTCAGCCACGAAGCAAACCTTGGGTTTCAGCCCGCGCGCCCTGGCGATGCCTACCACGTCGGTCAGGTAATATTCGCCCTTGGCATTGTCGTTCTTCACCTCATCGAGCAGGGCGAACAGGGTGGCGCGATCCGCCGCCAGCACGCCGGAATTACAGGCGCGGATAACCAGTTGCTCAGGCGTCGCCTCCTTGGCTTCGACGATGGCGCTGAGGTCGTCCGCCCCTTCGATGACCAGACGCCCATAAGCCCCCGGATCGGCGGCCTCAAAGCCCAGCACCGCCAGATCGGCGGTCTCGGCCAGATCGAACACGGTCTTGAGCGTCTGCGTGTCGATCAGCGGGCAATCGGCATAGGAGACCACGACCTGACCGTCGAAATCACTCAGCGCCGCCTTGGCCGCCAGCACGGCATGACCCGTCCCCAGCGGCGGGTCCTGCACCACCACGCTGTCGGCCCCCAGACGCTGACGCGCGCTGTCGCCCACCTGCGGCGAATGGGCCCCGACCACGACGATGATGCGCTCACAGTTCAGCCCTTCAGCCGCGTCGATCGCCAGGTCCATCATGGCCCGACCGGCCACCCGGTGCAGGACCTTGGGCAGCGTCGATTTCATGCGCGTGCCCTGCCCAGCCGCCAGAATGATGGCGGCGCGTTTGCGGTTTTGGCTCATTGTCGTGATTCACCTGTTGCCGTTTGGCCCGATTTAGACCAAAGCACCGGCGAATTGAACGTGAAAAACACCCGCCGGAGCGATTTTGCCCATGACGACCCTTCCCGACCTGAGCGGATACGGTATCGCCTTCGATCTCGATGGCACGCTGGTGGAAACCGCGCCGGACATTATCGGCACGCTTAACGCCATTCTGGCCGAATACGACGTGCCGCCCTTCCCCTACGAAGCGGCACGCAGTCTGGTCGGGCGCGGGGCGCGCTCATTGATTCAGCGCGGCTTTGCGGCAGCTAATGTGCCCCTGAGTGAAGAGGCTGAACTGCCCATGGTCGGGCGCTTTCTCGACCTCTATCGCGAGCGCATTGATCAGGAAAGCCACGCCTTTCCGGGGCTTGAGGCCGCTCTGGATCAACTGAGCGCCGCCGGGGCGACGCTGGCCGTCTGCACCAACAAGCCGACGGCCCTGTCGGAACTGCTGCTGACCCGGCTCGGCCTGATCGGGCGCTTCGGCTCGGTACGCGGGGCAGATAGTGTGCCGCTCAAAAAGCCTGATGCCGGTCACCTGAGGGCCTGCGCCGACGATCTCAACCTGCCGCTGGAAAAGATGCTGCTGATCGGCGATTCCGAAACCGACCATCTGACGGCGCAAAACGCAGGCGTCCCCTGTGTGCTGGTCAGCTTTGGCTATTGCGATACGCCGATGGAGGCGATGTCACCGGCCGCCCTGATCGACCATTTCGACGAACTGCCCACAGCCATCGCCTCTATCCTGCGATAAAAGCTCTTGTCAGGGCGGCGCGCAGCGACTAATAAGCGCGCTCCCTGCTTTGGATGGACGCGTAGCTCAGCGGGAGAGCATTCGCTTCACACGCGAAGGGTCACAGGTTCAATCCCTGTCGCGTCCACCATTTCCTCGTTTTCTCCGAAAACTCGAAAATGATCTTTTGAGTTTGCGCTCAGAGGCTTCGCCTCTTGGCGCCGCGCAGGCTGCGCTCCCGCTTGGTCGCTAGTCGCCTCGCTCCAATTCTCTCACCCTTATGGTCGTGGATGCTGTTGGCTCGCCGCGACCCAAAGGGCTATCTTGCGGCGGCGAACGATCGCCGGCGCCCGCTTGGGCGCTGTGATTTTATTTGCACTCAAAGGCTTCGCCCTATCTCCTTGAAGACCGGTTTCGCCCTCAGGGCACCGCGCAGGCTGCGCTAGCGTCCGATCTCAAAAAGCGAAGCGTTAGATCATCAAAAAATTCTCGCTAGTCGCTCCGCTCCAATCCTCTCACCCCGCTTATGGCAGGGTGCTGTGATTTTTCTTATTGGATTTGCTCCACTTAAGCCGTCTTGGTCGCTTCGGCGCTGTCGGACTCGTCGTCGGTCAGGATGCGCTCCAGTTCCTTCTGGCTCAGGCGCGTGAAGTTGACCAGGTCAGGCTCGGAATCGAAGAACGCGAAGGATTTTCGCAGCGTCACGATGTCGTGCTGCAGGAAGGCCTGTGCGCGGCGTTCGACCTGGGCCTTGGGCGCGCCCATGCTGATCAGGGCCTCGCGCGCCACCGCCATCGACGAATCCAGCGTCTCACGGTGGTAGTAGTCCACCCCCGCCCGGTCCAGCTCATAGGCGTGGCGACGGTTGCGCGCCCGCGCGAACACCTTGAGGTGCGGGAAGTTTTCCTTGGCCAGTTGCACGATCTTCACCGCGCCTTCGGCATCGTCGATAGCGACGATCAGCATCCGCGCCTGATCGGCCCCGGCGCTGCGCAGCACGTCCAGCCGCGTGGCGTCACCGAAATAGGCGCGGTTGATTCCGAAGCGTTGCAGAAGCTCGATCTGGTCCGGATTGTTCTCCAGAATGGTCACGGTCACCCCCTGCGAGCGCAGGAAGCGCCCGATGATCTGACCGAAGCGGCCAAACCCGGCGATGATGACGCTGTTGCGTTCCTCAATGGCGTCGGGCGCGCGTTCGGGCAGGAGCGAGAGGAAACGCGGCACGACATAGCGCGTAAACAGCTCAAGACAGATGGGGGTGATGCCGATGGAAATAGCCACCACCAGCGTCAGGAAGCGCCGCAGATCGGGCGTCAGAAGCCCTAACTGCCCGGACAACTGAAAGAGGACAAAGGCGAACTCGCCACCCTGTGCCAGAGACAGGGCCAGCCCCGCCCCGGCGATATTGTCCATGCCGAACCGCCGCGCCAGACCATACAGAATCAGGCCCTTGATGGCCATCAGCCCCAAGACCGCCAGCATAAGCTGCACCGGCTGGGTCAGCAGACGATCGACGTCCATCCCCATGCCGACCGAGATGAAAAACAGGCCAAGCAACAGCCCCTTGAACGGCTGGATGTCGGTTTCAATCGTCGTCTTATAAGGAGAGTTAGCCAGAACCACGCCCCCCAGGAATGCCCCCAGCGCCGGGGATACGCCGACCAGTTGCATCAGCAGCGTCACCCCGACCACCAGCGCCAGAGAGGTGGCCGTGAACACTTCGCGCAGATTGGTACGCGCGATACGCGGCAGGAAGTAGCGCGACAGAAGCTGCCCGCCCGCAATGACCATGGCGATGGTGGAGAGACCTGCCAGCGCCTGCGCCCACACCGGCAGGTGTTCCACCAGACTGGCCCCATGCGCCGCCGGAGCCTGCCCGCCGCCCGCCGCCAGCAACGGAATGATGATCAGGATGGGGATGACGGCAATGTCCTGAAACAGCAGAACGGAGAAGGTCGTTTCGCCAACCTGGGTCTGCATCAGATGCTTTTCTTCCAGCATCTGAAGCACCAGCGCCGTGGACGACATGGACAGCGCCATGCCGATGGCCAGCGCCGTCTCCCAGCTCAGATTAAATCCGAACCGGCCAAGCGCCAGAATGGCCCCCATCAGGGCCAGAGACGATAAAACGACCTGAAGCCCGCCCATGCCGACGATGGTGCGCCGCAGCCGCCACAAGAGCGCCGGTTCCAACTCAAGGCCGATGAGGAACATCATCATCACCACGCCGAATTCGGCAAAGTGCATGGTCGAGGTGACGCGGTCGATAAAGCCCAGACCTGACGGCCCGATCAGGATACCGGCGATGAGATAGCCCAGCACCGCCCCCAGCTTGAATCGCGCCGCCAGCGGCACGACCAGACAGGCCGCCGCCAGAAACACAAACACATTCAGCAGTAATCCCGTATCCACGCGCCGTCTCCGCAATCGTCGTCAGAAGATAGGGGCGTTCGGGGGGCTTTCACAATAGCTTGACTGGCAAAAAGGCTTCGCAAGGCCGCTGCGGTTGACAGTCTGTCGCCGGTCGTCTCAACTGTGATCATGAGTGCGCCCCCGTCTCCGGACCTCTTCACCCTGACCGAACGCCACGGACCGCTGGTCATCGCCGCGCCGCACGTCGGGACCTATCTGCCGCCGGACATCGCTGCCCGGCTCAATCCGGTGGGGCTATCGGTCATGGAGACGGACTTCCACGTCCATCGCCTGTACGATTTTGCGGCAGAGCTTGAGGCGACGACCCTGTTTGCCACCCATTCGCGCTATGTTGTCGATCTCAACCGCGATCCGCACTCTTCGCCCCTTTATCCGGGGATGTTTGAAACCGGCCTGTGCCCGTTGAGCGATTTCGACCGCAACCCCATCTATCTCGAAGGGCAGGAACCGAGCCTCGCCGAGACCGAACAGCGGCGTTTTCAGTACTGGTTTCCCTATCACGCCCGACTGGAAAAGGTGCTGGAGGCGACGCGCCAGCGCCACGGCTTTGCGCTGCTGATCGACGCCCATTCGATCCGCCCGTCCATCCCGCTGCTGTTTGACGGCGCGCTTCCCGACCTCAGCTTCGGGGCCGACAGCGGGCGCACCCTGCCGCCTATGGTGATCGAAGCCTTGCAAGGCTGGATGCAGCGCACGACCGACTGGACCAGCGTGCTCGACGGGCGATTCAAGGGCGGCTTCACCACGCGCGGTCACGGACGCCCGGAAGACCACATCTACGCGCTGCAAATCGAGATCGTGCAAAGCTGCTATCTCGACATGAACGACCCCACCCGTTTCGACCCGCAACGCGCCCGGCCTTTGTCGCAAACGCTGAAACCGTTGCTGGAGACCTTGATTTCGGCAGCAAAACAGGCCAATTGAGCCGCGAAATTCCAACGGCTCCAGAGGGTTCCCATGAGCACGCGCGGCAATATTATCGACGGCTTCGGCTACGCCAAAGGTTTGCGCGAACGCATCGCCGGGCGCGTGGCGACCTTGAAGTCCGAACACGGCCTGACGCCCTGTCTGGTGGTGGTGATTGTCGGCGAAGACCCGGCCAGCCAGATCTATGTGAAGAACAAGGGCGAGACGACGAAGGCCGTCGGCATGGAAAGCCGCACCATCGTCCTGCCGGCGGACACCACCGAGCCCGATCTGCTGAAACTGATCGGCGATCTGAATGCCGACAGCAGCGTCAACGGCATACTGGTGCAACTGCCCCTGCCGGCGCACATGTCGTCACTAAAGGTCATCGACGCCATCGACCCGCTGAAGGACGTGGACGGCTTCCATGTGCAGAATGCCGGGCGTCTGGCGGTGGGCCTCGATGCCATTGTCCCCTGCACGCCGCTGGGCTCGCTGATGCTGCTGAAGGACGCGCTGAAAACGCACGGTGACGGCAATCTGTCGGGCCTTAATGCCGTGATCGTCGGGCGCTCCAACATCGTGGGCAAGCCGATGGCGCAGCTTCTGCTCAATGAAAACTGCACCGTGACCATCGCCCATTCACGCACCACCAACCTGCCGGAGTTGTGCCGCACCGCCGATGTGCTGGTCGCCGCCGTCGGGCGTGCGAAATTCATTCAGGGCGACTGGGTGAAGGACGGGGCCTATGTGATCGACGTCGGCATCAACCGCATCGAGGTCGAGGGCAAAAGCAAGATCGTGGGCGATGTCGATTTCGACGCCGCCCTGCCACGCGCCACGGCCATCACGCCGGTGCCGAAGGGCGTGGGTCCGATGACCATTGCCTGCCTGCTCAACAATACCCTGCAAGCGGCCTGCGTACAGCACGGCCTGCCCGTCCCCGGCGACCTGTAAAACATGAGCGCGGGCGTCGTCATCATCGGGGCAGGCCACGCCGGCGGATCGGCGGCGGCCTTCCTGCGCCAGTACGGCTACGAAGGTCCGATCACCCTGATCGGAGATGAACCGCACCTGCCCTATCAGCGCCCTCCCCTGTCGAAGGCCTGGCTGAAAGGCGAGGCGTCGGGCGACGACCTCTATCTGCGGCCGCAGGACTTCTATGACGAAGCGAATATCGCCGTCTGGCTTGAGCGCCGCGTCGAGGCCATCGACACGAAGGACAAGACCGTCACCATTGATGGCGAACCCGTCGGCTATGAGCACCTGATTATCGCTAGCGGCTCAAAGGCGCGGCCTTTTGGTTGCCCCGGTGCGGAGGCGACGCCCTATCACCTGCTGCGCACCATTACCGATGCCGAATGGCTCAAGCCGCACCTGAAGGGCGGCCAACGCATCGGCCTGATCGGTGCGGGCTATGTGGGGCTGGAAGTCGCCGCCTCCGCGCGCAAGCTGGGCAGCGCGGTGACGGTGTTTGAGCGCGAAAGCCGCATTCTGGCGCGCGTCGCCTCACCCGTTCTGTCGGAGGCCTTTACGCGCATCCACCGCGATAACGGCGTCAATCTGATCACCGGAGCCGAAGTGGTGCGCGTCAGTGCCGAAGGTGACCTGCGCCGCGTGCATAGGGCCGATGGCGCGGTGCATGAATTCGACGTGCTGCTGGTAGGCATTGGGGCCCTGCCCGCCGATGATCTGGCGCAGGCTGCCGGGATCACTTGCGCAAACGGCATTGTCGTCGATCACCAAGCCCGCACCTCGACCGCAGATGTGTTTGCCATCGGCGACGTCACCTCGCGGGAGGTCAAGCCGTGGTACGAGGGCCGCTATCGGCTGGAAAGCGTGCCGAGCGCGCTGGAACAGGCCAAACAGGCGGCCGCCGCCATCACCGGCTTCAAGGCCCCGCCGCCCGAAGTGCCGTGGTTCTGGTCCGATCAGTACGACTACAAGCTCCAGATTGCCGGCCTGACGCGCGCCGGTGCCAAACTGATCACGCGCGGTGATCCCGTGACGGGTGCGTTCAGCGTGTTTCACCTGAACGATAGCCAGCAGGTCATCTGCGTCGAAAGCGTCAATCGCCCGGCAGATTTTATGGCAGGCAAGCAATTGATTCATAAGGCCGTGGCGGTGGAAGACAGCGTCATTGCTGATGCCGACGCCTCGCTGAAACCCTATTTGCAGACCACCCGCTAAAACCTGCTGCATTGCGGCAATTTACGCATGACAGGGGGTAGCGTTTCGGTCTAGCCTTCATCAGATACGCGAACGGGAGAGGCCGATGCCGTCGAAGATATATGCGGACGCGAAGAGTGCGCTGGAGGGGCTGACGTTTGACGGGATGACGGTGATGGCCGGGGGCTTTGGCCTGTGCGGTATCCCGGAGAACCTGATCGCCGCCCTGCGCGACTCAGGCGTGACCGGCATTACCGCCATTTCCAACAATGCCGGGGTCGATGGCTTCGGGCTGGGGATGCTGCTCAACACCCGTCAGATCAAAAAGATGATCTCGTCCTATGTCGGCGAAAACAAGGAGTTCGAGCGGCAGTATCTGGCGGGCGAGCTGGAGCTGGAGTTCAATCCGCAGGGCACCCTGGCCGAACGGATTCGGGCCGGCGGGGCCGGGATTCCGGGCTTTTACACCGCCACCGGCGTCGGCACGCTGGTGGCCGAAGGCAAGGAACTCAAGGACTTCAATGGCAAGACCTACGTGCTGGAGACGGGTCTGGTCGCCGACCTTTCCATCGTCAAGGCGTGGAAGGCCGATGAGCGCGGCAATCTGATCTTCCGCAGGACGGCGCGCAATTTCAACCCGATGATGGCCACCGCCGGCAAGGTCTGCGTCGCCGAGGTCGAGGAGATCGTGCCGGTGGGCTCGCTTGATCCCGACACCATCCACACGCCCGGCATCTATGTCGATCGCCTGATCAAGGGCACGTTCGAAAAGCGCATCGAACAGCGCACTGTGCGTCAGAGAGAAGGAGCCTGATCATGCCCTGGACCCGTGACCAACTCGCTGAGCGCGCTGCCAAGGAATTGCAGGACGGTTTCTACGTCAATCTGGGCATCGGCATCCCGACTCTGGTGGCCAACCACATCCCGCAGGGCATGACCGTCACCTTTCAGTCGGAAAACGGTATGCTGGGCATGGGGCCGTTTCCGTATGAGGATGAGGTCGATCCCGACCTGATCAATGCGGGCAAGCAGACCATCACCGAGCTGCCCGAAACGAGCTATTTTTCGTCGTCGGACTCGTTCGCCATGATCCGTGGTGGCCATATCGACCTGACCATACTGGGGGCGATGGAGGTGGCCGAAAACGGCGACATCGCCAACTGGATGATACCGGGCAAGCTGGTCAAGGGCATGGGCGGGGCGATGGACCTCGTCGCCGGAGTGCAGAGGGTGGTGGTCGTTATGGAACACGCCAATAAGCACGGCGAGTCGAAGGTGCTGAAACGCTGCGACCTGCCCCTGACCGGGGCGGGCGTGGTCGATCTGATCATCTCGACGCTCGGCGTGTTTGAGGTCAAGCCCGACGGCTCAGGCCTCGTGCTGGTCGAACTGGCCCCAGATGTCACCCTCGACGACATCGCCGCCCGGACACAGGCCACCTATGAGGTCGCGCTGCGTTAAGGGTTGGAAGATCAGCCACGAAAAACACGAAAAGCACGAAAAGCGACGTTCATCCTTCGGCGCGAAGCGCCAAGCGTATCTCTGGGCGGCTCAATAATGGCCCTTCGGGCAAGATCAATACCGCAGCCTTTGGTGCTTTTCGTGTTTTTCGTGGCCAAAATCCTTAGGCCCCCGACTTGCTGGCGCGCTTGATGACGCCGGAGAAGGTCATGACCATGCGGTCGCCGACCTTGATCTGACCCCGGCCGAAGATGGTCGATTGACCAGCACGGGTAATCTCACCGGTGGCAATCACGATGTCGCCCAGATTGCCGGGGCTGAGGAATTGCGCATCCAGTTGCATGGTCACGCCGCCTGAGGTTTGCAGATTGTCAAGCGCAAAGACGTACAGCGCCGTATCGGCCAGCGACAGCAGGCAGCCGCCGTGCATGATACCGCCGCCATTGAGGTGTCTCTGTTCGACCTTCAGCGCCACCTGCATTGTGCCATCCGCGCCGGGCAGATAATAAAACGGCCCGATATGGTTGACATAGTCGTCATGGAAGGGCGAAAGGAACCACCCTTTGAAATCGCCGTCCTTGACCTGAAGGGGTTTGGGCTGATCGGCCATTGCATACCTCGTTTCAAACACACAAGAAGATTGGGCCCCATGTCGAACCCGGTGGAAGAGCTGATTATCGAACTCCTGACCGAGTTGGGAGATAAGGAAACCTTGAGCCCCAATCAAGTCGCCAAAACTATAAACGCCGAAAACTGGCGGCGTCAGTTGCCGCAGGTGCGCGCCGCCATCGGGCAACTGGTCGAAGCCGGGCGCATCGAGGTGGTGCGCAAGGGTAAGGTGGTCGAATTCGACGGCATCCGCGGCATCTGGCGTATCCGTCTGGCGGGTGCGGAATAACCACATTACCCCACTCCTGCGCCTCTTTGACGGGCGTGTTCGTCATTACGCTGCGCAATTCCCTCAGAGTACGATAGACTGCCCGTCAAAGGACAGGACTGTCCTTACGGAAAGGGAGTGCCTATTGTCTCCTTATTTCCGGAACCTTATCTTTTCGGCGCTATATCCGCTATGGATTGAAGAGTGGCGCGTAACGCGTTTTGCTTTTACCCTCAGGTTTGATGTCGAAGGCTGATTTTAAAATTGAGACGCCGCCGGGTGGGGAGGCAAGGGTCGTCAGCCTGACAGGGGACTGGACCGCCATCGGCCTGCGCGACGCGGGCGAGCGCCTGAAATCGGCGCTGAAATCCGCGCGAGAGATTCGCATCGAGACCCAGTCGCTGACCGGCTTCGATACGGCCGGGGCCTATGCCCTGCGCACTGCCCTGGGTGAGCATGGCGACGATACCCTGTTTGCCGACGATCCGCGCATCGGTGCTGTCTATGCGCTCATACGCGACATTCAGCCGAAGGTGGTCGAGGCGCAAAAGGCAACGGCGCAGCAAAAGCCCAATCCGATCATTGCCCGACTGGCCCGACTGGGCCGCCGGACCGAAGAGGGCTTAAAGGATCTGCGCGACCTGAATATCTTTATCGGACATCTGGTCGTTACCGCCTTCCTGTCGATTATTACGCCGGGACGCATCCGCTGGACGCCGCTCGTGGCCCAGATGCAGCAGGCGGGTTTCGGTTCGCTGATGGTCGTGTGCGTCACAAACTTCTTTGTGGGTGCGGTGATCGCCTTTCTCGGCATCCTACAGCTTCAGCAGTTCGGGGCCGCGGTCTTCGCGGTTGAACTGATCGGCATTTCGGTCCTGCGCGAATTCGGTCCGGTCATTGCCGCCGTCCTGATCGCCGGGCGCTCAGCCTCGTCCTTCACCGCTGAAATCGGCGCCATGAAGATGAATCAGGAAATCAGCGCCATGCGCGTGATGGGGATCAACCCGTTCGACGCCCTGATCTTTCCACGCCTCGCCGCGCTGATCCTGACCATGCCGCTGGTGACCTTCGCCGGGTCCATGGCGGGTCTGTTCGGCGGCTTTGTCGTGGTGTGGGCGCAACTGGGCTATGGGCCGCACTTCTTTTCGATCCGCATGACGGAATATGTGCCGTTCGTGAATTTCTTTGTCGGCATGATCAAGGTGCCGCTGTTTGCCATTGCCATCACCATTATCGGTTGCCGACTGGGCATGAACGTCACCGAAGACGTCATTTCGCTGGGCCGTCAGGTGACGCGCGCCGTGGTGCAGGCCATCTTCACAATTATTCTCATCGACGCCATCGTCGCCATGATGTTCAACGGGTTTGACTTCTGATGACCGAAGCCCCCTCACCCGTCTCCACCCCGGCCGCACCGCCCATCGTTATCGAGGGGTTGCGTAACCAGTTCGGTTCCAACATCGTCCATGACAATCTCGAACTGACGGTCGAGCGCGGCAAGGTGATCGGCGTCGTCGGCGGTTCCGGTACCGGCAAGACGGTGCTGCTCAACTCGATCCTTGGCCTGCAAAAGCCGTCCAAAGGCGCTATTCACCTGTTCGGCAAGGACATCACCCGGCTTAACGAGAAACAGTTGCGCCTTATGCAGTCGCGCTTTGGCGTTCTGTTCCAGAGCGGTGCTCTCTTTTCGGCGCTCAGCGTCATTGAAAATGTCTGTGTGCCCCTAACCGAATATGCCCGGCTGAAACCGGCTCAGATGCGCGAAATCGGCCTGATGAAGATGGCGCTGGCAGGTTTGCCGCTCGACGCCGCCGACAAGCGGCCTTCGGAACTGTCGGGAGGCATGATCAAGCGCACGGCGCTGGCGCGCGCCCTGGTGCTCGATCCGGAGCTTCTGTTCCTTGATGAGCCGACCGCCGGCCTCGACCCCATCGGAGCGGCGGCGTTCGACGCGCTGATCCGCGAACTTTCCGACAGTCTGAACCTGACCGTCTTCATGATCACCCACGATCTCGACAGCCTTTACGCGATCTGCGATGAAGTGGCGGTGCTGGCGGACAAGCGCGTGGTGGCGCAGGCCCCACCGAGCGTGCTGGAACAGTCGGACCACCCGTGGATACATGAGTATTTCAACGGCCCGCGCGGCCGGTCTTCGCAAAGCCGGGGTACAGGAGACGCGTCATGACCTGCCGAGTTTGTGTCCACGCCAACACGGCGAGCCTGAACGCTACACGCGCCGTGACGAGAGGAAAGTAAATGGAAAGACAGGCCCATTATGCGGTTGTCGGACTGATCACGCTGGTGCTCACGGCGGCCGCCTTTGTCTTTGCCTTCTGGCTGATCCAGGGCAGTTTCAACGAAACCTATTCGGAATACGACGTCGTATTCAATTCCTCCGTCAACGGCCTGACCGAGGGGGGCGAAGTGCATTTCAACGGCATCAAGGTCGGTGAGGTGCGCGAACTGCGGCTCGGGAAGGCCAATACGGCTCAGGTGATCGCCACTGTACGCGTCGATTCCACCACGCCTGTGCGCGTCGATTCCACCGCCGTGCTGGAGCCGCTGGGCGTGACCGGTCTCAATTACATTCAAATTTCGCCGGGCTCCAAAGAGGCCGCGCTTTTAAAGCGCGCGCCGGGTCTTGGGGCCCCCAATCCGGTCATTCGCGCGACCGAAAGCCGGCTGGACAAGCTGCTGGCCGGGTCAGGCGGCGTGATCGAAAGCGCCTATGAGTCGCTGAACCGCATCAACCGCCTGATGTCCGACGAAAATCTCAACGCCTTCTCCAAGACGATGAAAAATATCGAGGACATCACCGGCGATATTGGCGAAGTGACCGAAGACCTCAAAAATCGCAAGCAACTGCTCGATGACGCCCATGAGGCCATCGTGCAGGCCGGTATCGCGGCGGAAAACCTGTCGAAGCTGGCCAATTCCGCCGATGTTCTGGTCAAGGATCGTGTGCCCCAGACCATGAACCGCATTGACGAAGCGGCGGCGCAACTGGCCAATGCGGCCACCGAGGTGGCCAACCTGTCCAAGGCGGCGCAGGGTCCGATCAATGAGGTATCGGAAACCACCCTTCCCGCCCTGTCGGATAGCCTGCGTAACCTCAATCAGGCGACCCGCTCGGTCGAAGATCTGGTCGAAGAGGTTCGCGCCAGCCCGCAGGGTCTGCTCGACAAGCCCAAAGCCAAAGAGAGAAAGGTCAACCCGTAATGATGACGCGCACCACACGCCGCTCTCTGGCCCTCAGTCTGCTGACCGCCGGGCTGGCCACCGGACTGACCGGCTGCATCACCCTGCTGCCCGAAGTCAAACCGGTTCAGCTTTACAGCATCCGCTTCAATCCGGCCCTGCTGGAAAAGGGCGATGTCAAGGCACCGCCCGCCTCGCCCGACGCCAAACCGGTCGATGTTTTCGTTAATTTCGACGGTTTCCCGCGCGCGTCGGCCGGTGACCGCATCGTCACTACCGAAGGCAATGAGGTGTCCTTCGTGTCCGGTGGCCGCTGGGCCAGTACCGCCCAGGGGCAGTTCCGCGACCTGATGTCCGAAGGGTTCGCCCGTCAGGCCAGCCCCGAAGTGCGCCTCGGCGATCAGGGACGCGTGTCCGGTGACTACCGCCTCGACGTCACGGTCCGCCGCTTCGAAGCCGCCTACGCCAAACGCCGCCCGACGGTCATCGTGGCGCTGGATGCCCGGCTGGTCCGCCTGAAGGACCGGCAGGTGATGGCGGAAAAGTTCATCGCCTCAGAAGTCGCCGTGCGCAAGGGCAATCTCGCCCCGCTGATCGAAGGGTTTGAAACCGCCGCCTCGCGCGTGACGGTGGACCTAATCGGCTTTACGGAGACGGCGGTGGCCGAAGCCAAAGCCAGAGAGACAGTCCCGGCTCAATAACGAAAAAGCCCGGTTTTACGACCGGGCTTTTTCTTTGGTCAGGCGGCTTGCAGGCCGGACTTCGCCCCCCGGCGGCGGCCACGCGCGTCGCGGTCAAGACGCTCATAGAGATAGATCAGATCTTCGCGCGGCGCGAACGGCACCTGCGTCAGGAAGCGTTCGATCATGCGTGCCTGAAAGCGCATCACGTCCGGATCGGCGTTTTCACTGGCCAGCGCATGGTAGGTGTCCACCGCGATACGGAAGGTCTGGAACATGCGCGCCGGCAGGCCCGCCCGATCATAGATGGCGCGCAGGCCCAGAGCCCCGGCATCATGCACCATCAGCCAGCAGCGGTCATGTGGGACGCCCGACAACTCGGCGAGCGCATGTTCGAAAAAGACCATATGGCCGCGCGCCAAAGCCCGCAGGATCAGGGATGGCGTCATGCGTCCGGCGATCACCAGGTGACGGGCCAGAGCCGCCGGATCACGGCTGGCGCCTGTCTGGTCGGCGACATCCAGCGTGGCGCGTTCCTGCGTCGCCTCGGTAATCTGCACCGCCGTTTCCGGCTGAATGGCATGCCGCGACACCAGTTGTTCCTTCAGCGACTGACTGACCAGATGGATCAGTTTTTCGGTGACGGACACAGGCAGGTGCGGACGATTGACCAGCGTGTTCTGCACGACTTCGGAGTCGCCAAAGCGGTCCAGAACCGCCGTCATCCCGCTGTCGCTGAAGACGGCCTGCGTATTGGCGCAGGCAATCACCACGGCCTCCTCCACCCCGTGCTGCGCCAGAGCGGTCGTCACCGGCTCGGACAGGGTTTCGCGGCGCGCCACCGCGATCTGACGCACCGGCCCGCCGGAGCGGATGATTTCGGCCAGGTCCTCATCGGTAAAGACGGGGGAATAGCTGAGGACCGGCACGGCGACCGATTGCACGTCACGGGACAGGCGCACCGCCACATCGTGCGGCAGAAGGCTGGAGGTACGCAGCGTCACGGCCAGCGACTTGCGCACCAGTTCGGCGGCGTCGTCGGCCAGCAGACGGATGATTTCCTGTGCCGCGGCGCGCTCGACCTCGCTGAGTTCGCTGCGCTCCATCAGGCGACACACCTTGTGCGTGGCCACGGCGCGGTCATCGGCATTGTCACTGCGCACCAGTCGGGCGACATCCGTTTCGGAAAGCAGGCTACGCGAAGCGGTCATGGGAAAGGTCCTGACAATTTCGCACCGCACGAGTCATTGCGGCGCGCTTATGCGGATTGTCCGCCCCGCCCCTTAACGAATACTTACCAAAGTCCCTGCGGCAGGTGCACTCCGCATCAAAAGTTAATTTTTTCGAGCCCTGCCCGGTTCGGTAACGGGACCGCAATCAGTTTGCGCCATAGTCTGTGCATGTCCGAGTTCACGCCCGCCGCCGCCCTGTCTGATGACCAGATCGTCCTTGATTACGGTCTTAGGGCGCAGGTGCGTCTGCTGCCTTATGCGCTCGGCTTTTTCGCCACCGGGCTGCCCGCCTACATCTGGGGCGCCAACTATTTCATGTCGCCGCTGGAAATCGCGCTGAATATCGCGCTGTTCGCCTGCGTCTGGGCGGCCTTCTTCCTGCTCAAGCCGTCGCTGAAAACCGACGAATGTCCGACCCGCCACAGTCTGAATGTCCGGTTGCGTCGCCAATGGCTGTGCGGGGCGTTGTGGGCGCTGAGCCTGCTCGTCGCCTCCTTGAGCTGCATTGGGGGCGGTCAGGCGGCGCAGGTATTTGCCACGCTCTGTGCCGGCGGCGCCGTCGGCATTATCTTTTTCAGCGCCCCGGTCCTGCTGTTTCTGCTGACACTGGCCCCTCTGGCCATGGCGGGCCCAATACTGGCGCTTAATCTCACCCATCCCGACGGCGAGTGGACGGGGCTGGTCACCGGCGGTCTGGCCATGGCACTGGCTCTTGGGCTGATCATGAACCGTCACCTTCAGGAACACTATCACCTTACCTTTGCCCAGCGGCGCACGCTGGAAGAACGCGAAGCCGCCCTTACGGCGCGCGACAGCCTGACCCGCGATCAGATGGCCCTGATGCAGACCCTGTCGCGCGAAATCGCCACGGGCCTGCGCAGCGTGGACCAGACCCTGGGGCAAGGCCTGTCGCACCTTAGCCGCGCCCCCGCGCCGCGCCACTTTGTCGAAAGCGCGCGCAGTGAGATCGAACACCTGCTGGGCCTGATCACGACGACGCTGGATGAGGATGAGGCCCGTTCCGGCCAGATGATACTGGACCCGCGCCCGCTCGACCTTGAGGGCCTGATCCGCCACGTCACTGCCGGATTTCACGACATGGCCGATGCCAAGGGGCTGGACCTCACCCTGACCCTGCCGCCATCCCAAAATACCGGTGCCGCGATCGGCGATGCGGTGCGCGTCGAGCAAATACTCTCGCATCTTCTGGCCAATGCCATCCAGTACACGCCCAAGGGCAAGGTCGAGGTCAAACTGCTGCCGCCCGCAGACGGGCGGTTACGTCTGGAGGTGGTGGATTCGGGACCGGGGCTGGAAGCGGACGAACTGCACCGCGCCTTCCTGCCGCATGAACGGATTGCGCGCACCTCCGCCGGCTATTCAGGGGCCGGGTTGGGGCTCAACCTGTCGCGCCGTCTGGCCGAGCTGATGCATGGTGAGGTCGGCGCGCAGAGCACGCCGGACGTCGGCTCGAAATTCTGGATCGACCTGCCCTATGACGCCACCGCCGCCGTCCCTCGCCCGGTCGGCGCGCCCGAAACGGATGTCCCTGAGCCCGTCAGGGGTCTGAAGGTCATGCTGATTTCCAACGACTCTCTGCGGTCTGTCGAATTGCGTGACACGCTGGAAGGACTGGGTCATCGCTGTCTGACCGCCACCACGCGCCCGCGCGCCGTCTCGCTGGCCGCCAAGGGGGATATAGACGCGGTGCTGATCGCCACAGGGGCGTTCGAGGATCTCGACAATGACAGCCATCGTCAGAAGCTGTCGGAGTGGCTGGAGCGGCTGCGCGCCACGCAGGCGCGTGAAACCCTGACCATTCTGGCCCTGCTGCCCGACGGTCAGCAGGCGGAGCCGCTGAGCGCCCTCGGTGTGCGCCCCCTGCTGCTGCCGCAATCCGAAGACGCCCTGCGCCGCGCGCTTACGGCCAGCTAGATCGTAGGTTTTTTTAGAGGAACCGAAGGCGCGAGAGCGCATTCCGAAAAGTGTGCAACGGTTTTCGGAATCAAATGCGCGACAAAACAAAAAGTTAGAGCGAAATTTCGATTCAACCTGAACGAAATTCGCTCTAGACAAAGCCGCTGCCGCCGCCCTCTTCGCGGCTCTCCTTGTCTGGCCCGAAGGCAGACAAAAGCTGGGTGGCGAACAGCAGGCTCTGATCGCCCGCTCCGCTGCCAAAGGCGATATTCAGCAGTTGCGCTTCGGACTGTACCCGTTGCAGACGCGCCAGCAGAAAGCCCTTATTGTCGCCCTCCGGCAGCATACCGCTGTCCGTCTCGTCCGGCAGGTGCATCTGCACGGTGCCACCGGCCTTTGAATTGAGATTGGCCATAAGCTGCGCCGCGCTGACAGGCGCCCCATTGCGGTAAAAGATCGAGCGGTTGGCATTGGCCGCCGCGGGAAACAAAGCCGCTGCGGTCGCCCCCGGACGGCGTTCCACCGCCTCAATCAGATTAGCGGCCCCCGCCGGCCCCAGAAAATGCGCCGCATAAAGCTCACCGGCGGTCGGGTTGCGTCCGGTGCGCCCTTTCAGATAGGCGGCATTGCCTGCGGTCATTTCAGCCGCCATGGCCGCCGCAGCGTCCTGATTGTAACGCAGGCCCAGCACCTGCTGACGCGCCTGGGCATCGGCTACGTAGTACTGACCATTGCCGCCCTGTCGGATGGCGTCGGCATAGCCGCCATAGCCATGCTTGCCGCCGTGCTTCTTGATGGTGGCCAGCCATGTCTGCTCAATGAACTGAAACAGGCCCGCCGCCGAAGAGGTCGGGGCCTTGGCATTGGGGTTCAGAGAACTTTCGCGCTGCGCGGTTTTCAGCAGGTAAGAAAAATCCACACCCGTCCGCTGGGCCGCCCGCGTAATGGCGGTAACCACACTCTGCTTTCGCGGCGACAGGCCGGAAGAGTCGGGGACAGGGGACGCGGGACCGGACATGGATAGAGCGCATTAACCAAAAGATGGGCAAATTTTGCCCGATGGAGGTTAACGAGGTGTGAATCAAAAGCGCTGTGGGGCGTAGGCCTCGGCCCCTTCCGGCGGTTCCTGTCCGGTGATCAGCGCCGTCAGAACGCTGGCCGCATAGGGGCCATATATCCAGCCATTGCGACGCATACCGGTCGCCACATAGACACCGCTGGCGTCGCGTCCGATCATAGGCCAGTGATCGGGGGTGGCCGCCCGCACCCCGACGCGCGGCGTAACGCCCTCAAGCGCCGCAACGGTCGAAGGCGTGAATTTGCGCGCCTTGTCTTTCAGCGAGTCGATGACGCCGGGCTCCACCGCCGCATCCGCCCGGCCCGCCTGCATAGTGGCGCCAAACTTGGTCAGACCGTCCAGAAACACCCAGTAGCCCCAGGGCGAACGCACCATCCGCCCGGCCAGAGCGGGGTCGCTGCGGCCTTCGCGGTCAAGCAGATGGCCCTTGATGGGCATCAAGGCTTTCAATGACGGCACAGCCTCCGCAAAGGCTGCCGCACCATAGCCCGCGCAGACCGCCACATGCCCGGCTTCACAGATCCTGCCGTCAGACAGAACTACGCTGCGGGGGGCGACCTGCGCCACCTCTGCGTCGATCCAGCGCCCGCCGCGCGCCTCGAACTGCGTTTTCATAAAGGCCAGTACGGGCGCAGCTGCCATCAGCCACTCGCCGATGATCTCAATCCCCTGAAGGGGGGCCTGAAACCCCAGTCGGGCGAGGTCGTCTTCGGCCATCACCTGCCCCTTGGCCCCCAGAGCGGTAAAGCGCGCCATCATTTCGTCGGGCGAAGGCCCTGCCTCACTCGACCACACCCAGACGGCAGGCTGCGCCATTTCAAGAATTTCCGAGAGGCCCAGATCGGCGGCAAAGACCGGCCAGTGCTTTTGCGCCGCGACATAGCGGGCATAGGACAGATCCGGCTGCGGCTCGGTCAGGGCCTCCATCGCCGGGGCAATCATGCCCGCCGACAGGGCCGAGGTGGTGTCTTCGACCCGGTCTTTGGCGATCAGGGTGACCGCCAACCCATAATCCAGCGCGCGCAGGGCGACGCTGAGGCCGGTAATGCCGCCTCCGATGACGATAAGGCTGAAAGACGAAATCATGAGCAGATCCTTTTAAGGCCTGCCTTATATCCGGATTTGCCCGCAGGACCAGAGCGCACGCGACCCTTGCGTCAATCCGCCCGTTGACAACCAGGTCCGAGGTTTTTGGGGAGCTTTATCACGATGGTACCGTCTGCTGGTTTCGAACCAGCTACCTCCAGAGCCACAATCTGGCGCTCTACCAAGTGAGCTAAGACGGCAGACCATCGTGAGGGCCGATCCTCTAAACCGCGACGGCCCTCCGATCAAGGGGTAATTTCACCCGCCAGCGCAATAAGCGGTGAAAAAAACTGCACATCCGGCGGGCCTACTTGTAGCCCTTTGACTGGATATAGGTTTCCAGTTGCGCGATGCGCGTATTGTCCGACGGGTGCGTCGAAAGGAATTCCGGCGGCTTGCCCTGATTCAGAGCCTGCATATTGCGCCACAGGGCGATGGACTCCGAGGCCTTATACCCCGCCTTGACCATGATATCGACACCGATCCGGTCAGCCTCCAGTTCATGCTTACGCGAATAGGGCAGCAGCAGCCCCAGTTGCGCGCCCATGCCGCCATAATTGGCGATGATCTGCTGGGTACGGCCCGAGGTCGCTCCGGCAGCGGTTTGAAGCGCGATCTGCGTGCCCACCTGCTGCGAATAACGTTCAGCAGCGTGCTTGCCCAGCACGTGCGCCGTTTCGTGCCCCAGAACCGCCGCCAGTTGGTCGTCATTCTTGACCACCTTGAACAGGCCGGTATTCACGCCGACCTTATTGCCGGGGATGACGAAGGCGTTGGGCTGATCGTCCTGAAACAGCACGTACTCCCACTGATTGGGATTATAACCTGCCGCCGCAACGATTTTGGCACCGACCGTCTTCACCCGGCGGTTCAACGCAGCGTCGCTGGAGATTTTCGAGGTTCGCATCAACTCCTGCCACCCTTGCAGCGCTGAGGGCTCCAGATCGGCATTGTCCACCAGCAGGAACTGGCTGCGGCCGAGGGTGTCGTTCGTTTCGCACGCCACCAGAGTTCCGGCGACCGTAATCAGGGCGGCGAAGGTCAGGCTTCTTGGACTCAGGATGGATTTCAGACGCGCAGGCATGGACGGCTCCCTCGGATTTTTCCTGAAACATAATGGCGTGTCAGAAGGGGACGGTCAATAAATGCCGGCCGCTGACGCATAAGCCGCACGTAAAAAGGCCTCCGGAAAACCGGAGGCCTTTGGACAGATATGGGCATCGCGCCTATTGGAGAGCAAAGCCCATCTTGACGCGCATGGTGGCACCGACCTCGACCGCTCCATTGGAGGTATCGGCGCGGCCCTTGGCTTCCACGGCACGCACCGCCGCATCTCCGAATCCATAGCCTCTGGGGCTTTCGGAAAGGACCTCGCACTTTACCCGGCCCTTGGTATCGCGCACCGTACAGGCGAGCGTTGCCGCCCCTTCGACCTCGGCATCCATGGCACGGGCCGGGTAGTATTCCAGCAAGGTGGCCGAATCGGGGAAGCGCGACCACACCGCCTTGACATAGGTAGGACCAGTCGCCTGGACCGGGCCGCTTTCAACCACCGGACCAGGTTGCGCCGAATAGCTGGTCACGGGGCCAACGGTTTCGGGAAAACTGGTCGGCGTTTCTACCACAGGCAATGGGTTTTCAACCGGCTGTGAGATATGGTCCGGGGTATTCAGGCGAATGGGCGGGCTCTGCGTTCTGGGCTTTTCGACAACAGGGGCAGGTTTCGGCTCGATAATCACCATCGGTGCTTCCATCACCTTGGTGCCATCCGGTGTTTCGGCCAGTTTTACTTCAAAGCGCTCATGGATGATGTAGGCCGCCAGCCCCAGATGGACAAGGGTGGCCACGGCGATACCCATCACGACGGGAGGTGACAGACGCTTTTGCGCGGGCGTTTGAAACAGCGGGTTACGGGTCGGGGGGATGAGAGCGGATGCCATGCGGGGGTTTCCTTTCCTGATTATCCGCGCCTGTCCGGAAAGCAGGCAACGGTCGGCGGCCGAGCGGGGTCGGCATGTTTTTCGATGTATAGGCCCCGGCTTCTCAAGGCCCCCTCGCCTCAGAACGTTCACGGGGTGATAGGACGATCCGATCACTTAGCGAAACATATCACTTAGCATTGTTAAGTTCAAATGCCTTTTTCGTGATCACGGCATAGGTGACCGGAGCGATCCCATCCGTCCGTTCAGTACACCACCTCTTTCCGCTATCGTGCCTGCCTGTCGCATAGGAAACAGGCAACAAAAAAGCCCCCCGGCGAGACCGGAGGGCTTTTCTGAATAAGGATCAGGAACCTATTGCAGGGTCCACTTGAAGCGGAACTTCTTGTGGTCGCCGTCACGAAGTTCACCATCGGTGCCCTTCTTGATCTTGGCGTAGCGCATAAAGCCCTTCACGGTCGCCGCACCGAAGCCATAGCCCGCAGGCTTTTCGCTTTCGACGCTACAGCCCGTGATCTTGCCTTCCGAGCTGAGGACGCAGTCAATGGTGACTTCGCCTTCAACTTCCGCGTCCTGAGCACGCGGCGGGTAGAGGTCAAGCATCTGGTCCGACGTCGGCGGCGTCCATTGAGCCGTCGTGTAGCGCGGACCAGCGGGAACGACCGGAGCCGGAGGCGGCGGAGGTCCCGGGACGATTTGCGGCGGCCCCTTATACTCGACGCGGTCTTCCTTCTTCGTCGCTTCGATCTGGATCGGAGCAGGCGGCGGAGGTGCGTCGGTCTGGATCACCGGTTCGCGAACCTGCAGCTTCGGCGGAGGCGGAGGCATGTCAGGCGGCGGCGGCGGCGGCGGCGGTGGAGGCGGCGGGGGCGGCGCCAGATCTACCAGTTCAGTATCAATCTTGGTGTCCTCATATTCCACCGGCTTGATTTCGAACTTTTCGTGATAGATGTAGTAGGCCAGTCCCACGTGGGCCACGATCGCCACGCCAATACCGACGAACAAGGGCGTTTTGTCCTTGTTAATCGGGGGGTCGAGAATAGGATCTCGACGCCTGTGGGGGGTCTCTTCCATAGTCTCAGGCCCTCTTACTTGTTACCATCTTCACCGATCAGAGCAACGCTGTAGTAGCCATTGTCCTGAAGGGCATTCATCACCTGCATGAAGTCCGCATAGCGGGTCTTGCGGTCGCAACGAATGAAGATGCGCTCCTTGTCCGGATCACGTTTGCCGACCTGAATCTTCATGTCAGCGCCGAGATCAGCCAGAGACGTCTGATGATCACCGATGAACACACCGCCATCCTGCTGGATGGAGATATAGATCGGCTTGGGCGGGTTTTGTTGCGGCGGGGCGACGGCTGTCGGAAGGTTCACCTCGATCGACACGGAGGCCATGGGAGCGGCCACCATGAAGATAATCAGAAGAACCAGCATGATATCGACGAACGGCGTAACGTTAATTTCGCTGTTCTGCTCGATATGAAACTTCGAGCCGCCGCTGCCAGAGGATAGCTTGGCTCCCATGAGTACTTACGCCCCTTTGTCGAGTTGACGCGACAGCGAGTTCATCAGTTCCGAAACGAATTGCTCCGAACGAGTACCGTAGGCAGCGATCGAGGTGTTGAAGATGTTGTACATGACGACGGCCGGGATAGCGGCAGCCAGACCGATACCGGTGGCGAGCAGGGCTTCGGCGATACCCGGAGCCACGACGGCCAGGTTGGTCGTACCCGAGTCAGCGATACCGATGAACGAGTTCATGATGCCGTAAACCGTACCGAACAGACCAACGAAAGGCCCGATCGAACCGGTCGAAGCGAGGAAGGTCAGGCCACCCGACAGACGCTTGGCCAGACCAGCCTGAACAGCGTTGATCGAGGACGAGGCGCGGTGCAGGGTCGAGTCGCGGTGCTCGCCCGAAACCTGAAGGCCGGCTTGCTTCGAGATTTGGATTTCTTCGGTGGCGACGGCGGCCATGTCGGCCATCGGGTTGCCAGCGAACTCGTCCGAGGTCGAGATGCGGTTGATGTCGGCGATCGAACGGGCGCCGCGGAAGGCTTCGAGGTAGTTGTTCGAGGACTTGTTGAGCTTCGCGAAGAACATCAGCTTGATGACCAGGATGGTCCAGGAGATGACGGACGCGAGGATCAGGCCGATCATGACGGCCTTAACGACCGGCACGGCCTGCATGAACATCGACGAAACGGTGATCTTGCCATGGCCGCCCGAAGCGGACGAGGTGGACGACTCTTCGGCAGCAGCCGGAGCGGCAGCGGCCGGAGCTTCGGCAGCGGCAGGCGACGTAGCCGCAGCCGCGGCGGCGATCGTCGGAACGCTCACGAACAGCGCAGCGGCGCCGAGCAGAGCAATGAGCGGATTGTGTTTCTTGTGTTCGAGCATTTTTCGCCAATTCCTGAATAAGGATAACCCCCGGTAGGAGGGCTGACCAAGGATTTCGGGGGCAGCGTGAACCCCCTGGTTTAAGCCTAAGACATGTTTAGAACGCGGACCACGCCAGTGCATGTTTCCCTTCTGGGGTCGCATGTCCCGTCGTGAACCTCTCTTGTGTTACGCACCGTTACGAATCTTCGCCCGCATCCGGCTGCGCTGCGCACAAACCTTTGCCCCTGCCCTGCCGGATGACCGGGCATGGACGATCCCTCTGTTACACCAATGGTTACAAAGTGATTTGCGGACTAAAAAAGCAATCCTCCCTCACCCCGTCAAGGTGCTTATCGTGCCACCGCGCGTAACATTTGGGCCACAGGCAAGCCATTTTGTACGAGTTTATGCCAAAAACCCAAACATGTCCGATAGTTAAGGCAAAGGATGCGCGGTGGAATATTTTCTCGCCTGATGAATTTTTTTTAATTCAGCGACGAAACCCTCGGCAATCTTGCGCCGGAAACGCGAAAAACCGGTCGCTTTCAACGCTATGTGTCAAATTTATAAAGACGTTTTTACGAACCCGTTGACCCCATCTGTTTCAAAAAGAGGGCGGATTCGCGGCGTCTATCGCCCGGCATTGCGTGAAAGATACCGCTATCATCGGTAAAAATTTACCCGAAGCGGGAAATTTTCCCGCAATGCAGCAATTAACCGTGTTCGGAAGGTATGGTGACGCCTAGGAGGGCTTCGAGAGGGTTCAGCGCCCCGAGGGCCCCAGTATGGTGTAGCCGCTCACCTTGGCGGACAGCTCGCTGGCCAGTTCGTAGCTGAGATAGCCATCCGCCACGCGGCCGTTGGCCTTCTGCCATTCGCGCAGCGCCTTGCGGGTGCCGATGCCGATTACGCCATCGACGGTCCCGGCATTGAAGCCCGCCGTGTTGAGCGCCGTCTGGACATTCTTGCGCATGGCCAGAGACAGGGGCTGCTCATCCGGCCACGGCGTTTTCAACGTAGCGCGTCCGGCAATCCCGTCGGCATTCAGCCCCACCGCCAACGCATAGGCCGTAGAATTATTGTATTTGCGAATGGCAAAATGATTGGGCAGGGCCAGAAAGGCCGGCCCTTTGGCCCCCGACGGCAGAATCAGCACGGCCGGGGCCGTCTTCTCGCTGGCGTTCCAGTTGCCGCCGTCGGCACGGACCACGCCCTTTTGCGCCCACCAATCCGGCGTCTGGCTTTCAGTCTCGGCCAGATAGTAGTCGAAATCCGCCGGGAGCGTCACCTCAACCGCCCAGGCCTGCCCCGGACGCCAGCCTTCGCTTTTCAGCAAATTGGCCGCCGAGGCCAGGGCGTCCGAATCGGAGGTCCAGATATTGACGTGCCCGTCGCCGTCACCGTCCTGCCCCAGTTTCAGATAGTTTTCCGGCAGGAACTGGGTTTGCCCCATTGCCCCTGCCCACGACCCCTTCAGCTCCTGACGGGTGGATTTGCCACTCTTTATAATGGACAGCACACTGAACAACTGTGACTCGGCCCAGTCGCGGCGACGCCCGTCATAGGCAAGAGTCGCAAAGGCGGTCACCACGTCGATATCGCCCTGAACGCGGCCATAGTCGCTTTCCATCCCCCAGACACCCGCCAGTATTTCCCGCGGCACGCCATAGCGCGCCTCAATGGCGGCGATATCCGGATTGGCATTGACCCGCTCGCGCCCGGTCTGGATGCGCGCCGCCGAAACGGCATTTTTCACATAGGAGGATATGGGTTTGGAAAATTCCGGCTGACCGGTATCGGCCCTGACCACGGCCTCTTTCGGCTGCACATCGGCCAGCAGACCTTCGACAAAGGCGCGATCATAGCCTCTGGCCACCGCCTTGCTGACGAAGGCCTCACGCCAGTCGGCAAAGGTCGCGTAAGTGACCGGGACGGAGGCCGGGGCAGGCTTCGCAGGCGTCTGCGACCTATCCCCCGTCTGGGCGGTTTCAGCGCGCGGCGGCTGCGGCTTGTTCTCGATGGATGTCGGTACGCTGGAGGCCGTCGAGCAGGCCCCAAGGAACAGACACAGACTGAGCACACGCCGCTTCATACAGATCATCCTTCCGATACAGGCGCGAATCTTAGCCTTGGAATGATGTCATTTCCAAGCGCAAAGCGGTAAACAAGACGTTATGAGCGCTTTTCGACCAGCCCGGACAACACCTCTATGTAGCGGGCAAAGGCCTGCCGCCCGGCCGGTGTGATGTGCACACGCGTCAACGGCTTCTTCCCCTGATAGCCCTTGATGATCTCGACATAGCCCGCGTCCTCCAGCTTGGACAGATGCACCGACAGGTTACCCTGCGTCGCTTCGAGCACGCCTTTCAGCTCGTTGAAATCGGCGGCTCCGGCATCGGCCAGATAGGCCATGATCCCCAGCCGCAGGCGGCCGTGGATCGCATCATCCAGCCGGTTGACGTCAAAGCCGCTCATGCGCTCACGCCGACCTGCGGGCGTCGAAACGCATCAGAAGATAGCCGGGTAAGGCCATCAGCAGGGCGAGCGCGCCCGACAGGATCAGCAGATAGCCCGGCGTTTCGACGCGCGCCGCCAGCAGGCAAGCCGTAGCAAACCAGCCGGCGCAGACAAGAGCCGGCCACAATTTACGCTTGGCCACCGCCGCTACGTACCACCCCGCCCCCATCAGGGCACACAGGGTAATGGGATAGAGCATCCAGATCAGCCACGTCTTCTGGGTAAAGGCCGTGTAGCCGAAAACCACATTCATAAACAGGTTGGCGAGGCCCACACCTCCGAAGGCAGCATTGAGGGCACGACTGCCGGCATTGGCGTGCGTCTTGTGCCGGTCGCGCCACAGGACGATCCCCAGCACAATCAGAAACAGAAGCGTCGGCAGGACGCCATTGATCAGGTGCCCCAGGGGCGGCAGCCGGATCCGCCCGCTCATATCCAGCCCGTGCACAAGGCATTGCAGGCCATAGAGCAGGCCCCCGCACAGAAGCAGAAGGCCGCCGGACATCTGGACCTGATCCCCGCGATTGACCAGAGTCTGGATAAAGGCCAGGTCTTCACGCGCCGCCTGCGGGTCGCTGACCGCGCCGGTGGCGGGTTCGCCCTTCGTCACAGCCCCCTCGCGCGCCGCGATCCGCATCATAACGTACCCCGGCACCGCCATCAGGCCCAGCAGGGCCAGCCCCAGCCACAGCAGATAGGCAGCGACCTGCGACATCAGCAAAGTCAGAGCAAGGGTCGTTACGAACCATCCGGCAGACACAATCCCCAGCCACAGCCTGCGCCGGATCAGGCTGGCGGCGTACCACACCGCCCCCTGCATGGCACAGATGACGGCGGGATAGAGAAGCCAGATGGCCGTGGACTGACGGCTCAGGGCCAACCCCCCGAAGGTCACGGCGATGACCAGATTCATCAGCCCCGCCGAGGTGTAGCTGGCCGTCAGGGCGCGGGTCGCCACGCCGCTCTTCCCTTTGCGATCGCGCCAGGCGACATAGCCGATCACCGCCAGAAACGGCAGGGTCGGGCCGATCGCCAGCCAAAGACCGAAGGGCGGCACGATCCTCAGCCAGTGCGCCTCA
This sequence comes from Asticcacaulis sp. DW145, assembly GCF_037101385.1. Classification (NCBI taxonomy): domain Bacteria; kingdom Pseudomonadati; phylum Pseudomonadota; class Alphaproteobacteria; order Caulobacterales; family Caulobacteraceae; genus Asticcacaulis; species Asticcacaulis sp. DW145. The sequence continues at coordinate 1,536,170 of NZ_AP029024.1, forward strand.
ATGGCGGCATAGACCAGCGTCTGAAGCCCATAAAGCAGACCAGCCCAGAAGAAGACCAGTCCCGCCGACGCCTGAGCGCGCGGCCCCTCCCCGGCAAAGGACCTGACGAAGGCCAGATCCGCCGGATCGGAGGCGCGCGATTTAAAAAAGACCCGACCCATGATCAGCAATCAGACTGTAGCGGTTGTTGCGGGCGGCTGGCGCTTGCGCGAAACGCGCTTGCGACCGTCCAGAATCGCCCCGATGAAGCTGTACCTTACCAGAAGCTGATAGCTGAGCAGCGAAAGAAACAGCGTCCCGAACACCGCCAGCGGCAGCTTGACGAAAAAGGGGGCCGACAGGTCGAGCAGCGCATACTGCATCAGCATCACCAGCGGCAGATGGACCAGATAGACCCAGTAGGCCGAATCCGCAATGTAGCGCCAGAAGCGGCTCGGGTGATCGAGAAAGCGCAGGGCGACTCCGATCAGACCGAGGCACCAGCTCCACAGACCCAGCACATAGGCCGCAGAATAAAGCGCCCGCCACGCGCCGCCTGTCACCGCATCGGTTTCGGCCTGATGCCCGCCCAGCCACTGGGCCAGAAGCGTCAACGCCACCGCTGAAAAGAGATTCAGAAAGCCTTTCTTGCGCACTATCTCCAGCCGGTCGGCATTGCGATGCAGGCACCAGCCAAAGACGAAGGCCGACAGATAGGCGGCGCAGGCCAGCGCATTGGGGACAAAGCCCTTGTCCGGCGTCGGGATGCCGAGCCAGTGGTCCCATTGCGGCTGCACCTGAATCAGCAACCACAGCGGCAGGCCAAATACCAGCGGCGTCAGGTCCCAGCGGATGACAAAGCCAAACACGCCGTCGGCTGCGCGGCGCAACGCCCCGCCGCTGTCGATAAAGGCCAGCAATCCGCGCAACGGCACACACACCGCATACAGCAGCAGAAGCATGTACAGAAACCACAGGTGCGTCAGGGGAAAGGTCTCGGCTGTCAGGGCGGGCGGCGGCGCAGGCGGCTGGGTCGCCAGCGCCGGATTGGCCTTCAGCGCCGCCAGTATGGCCACGGTGATGATCGCCGCCAGTACCGGCAGCCAGAACAGGACCAGAGGTCCCGCCACGCGCGTTAAACGGTCCAGGAAAAAACCTGCAGCCCCGCGCTTACGGTACAGAAGCCGTGCAAAAAAGCCTGCCAGTACAAAGAACAGGCTCATGCGAAACATGTGGATGGTGAAGAACAGCGGGTTGACCGCCGCGTCGGCGGCCGCATCTACCACCACCCACGCCGGGGGCGACATATAGGCCAGCCCGGCGTGCAGCACGACCCCTAAAAACAGGGCCCCGCCCCTGACCGCATCCAGCGCATAAAAGCGCGGCCCTTCCGTCAATTGTCCGTCCTGTGTCATGGCGCCCTCCTCCGGCGTGACCCCGGCCATAACGCCGTTGCGCCGGATTATATAAACCAGTTTAACTTTTAAACCAGTCTAAAAATGATCAAGCCTGCCGGTCGCGTGGATTTCCCGGTGAATTGTGCAAAAAGCCGCTCACAGATTGTTGACTTGTGCCTGCGCTTCGCGTAGGTACCCCGCCTCACACATGGCTTGAAGGCTTCGCCCCCGCACGGGCTGCGCGAATTCGGTCAAAGCCTCAGTCATTACTTAGTCAAAGGTTGGGACCATGAAAGTCCGTAGCTCGCTGAAGTCGCTGAAGACCCGTCACCGGGACTGCAAGATCGTCCGTCGCAAGGGCGTGGTCTATGTCATCAACAAGACCGACCCACGCTTCAAGGCCAAGCAAGGCTAATCGACGCCGATTAGGCCTGAAGGCTTACAGAATCCAGCGTCCGGAGCTCGCTCCGGACGCTTTTCTCGTTTATCACCGCCGCAGAATTCATCCACAGCTCAGGCGCGGCTGCCGAATCGCGGCGTATTGAGCGGGTGATTCGCATGGTTTATGGTGAACGGGACCTCCGTTTTCCCTTTGAAGGATAGTTTCATGGCCGACGATCAGTCCGCTCACCCCGACGTTATCACCGCCGCCGCGCAAGGCCGCCTGAAATCGTTTATCGAGCGCATCGAACGCCTCGAAGAAGACAAGGCCGCCATCGCTGGCGATCTGAAAGACGTCTATGCCGAGGCCAAGGGCGAAGGCTTTGACACCAAGGTGATGCGCAAGGTGGTCAGTCTTCGCAAGAAGGACAAGGTCAAGCTTCAGGAAGAAGAAACCCTGCTCGACCTTTATCTTTCAGCTATTGGCGGGCTGTGAGGTGATCCTCTCCTGACAAAGGAGAGGATTTTTTATTTGACCCAAGGGCCTGAGCGGCGTGTCATGCGCAAATGGCGTTCAAATCCAAAACGCCCGGTAAGGGGCTGACGCGCAAGAGCGAACTGAAGACAAAGGCCCCTTTGTCATCGCGGGGCGGCCTGTCTGCCCGGTCGGCTGCGCCCAAACCGCCCCCCTGCCCGCACGATGAAAAGAAGGTCCTGCAAAAGCGCACCCTTCGGGCGCTGGAACGCGCCAAAAAGGCCGCCGCCGAGGCAGGCGTCGATTTGTCCGAATGGGAAAACGACTTTATCGACAGCGTCAGCGACCGCGTAAAGACCTACGGCCGCGCCTTCGCCGATCCGGACAAAGGGGCGATAAACGGCACCCTCTCCCTGCTTCAGGGCGTCAAGCTGCGTGAAATTCGTCAGAAGGTGAAAGCGCGCGCCGTCAAACCTGCCGATGAGGAAAACTGAACTGAAGCGTCTCCGATAGCGTACTTTGATGAGCAGATATCAATGGAGCCTCCGATGCGTTCACGTGCCCTTCTGTTTGCTCTGGCCCTGACCACCGTTGGCGCGGGAGGCCTCTCTGGCTGTGCCTCGCTGGATGTGGCGAACAATAGCCGCCCGCAACCGTCCTTCGAGCTTGAGTCCTATTTTACAGGTGAGACGCGCGCCTATGGCGTGTTCGAGGACCGCAGCGGCAAGGTCAGTCGCACCTTCAGCGTGGTGACGCGCGGCACGCCGACGGCCGACGGCTTCGTTCTGGATGAGCGCTTCTTATGGAACGACGGAGAGCGTCAGACGCGCACCTGGACCTTCCGCAAAATCGGCAATGGCCTCTACGAAGGCCGCGCACAGGATGTGGCCGGAACGGCGCGCATCGAAACCGGCGGGGATGCGCTGCGCATCCGGTACCTGCTCAACCTCCCTTATCAGGGCGGCACGATCAAGGTGCGTTTCGACGACTGGTCGCACCTTATTGCCGATGGCGTGGCCATCAACCGCGCCGATGTGTCGAAATTCGGCGTGCATGTGGGCCGCGTGACCCTGAGCTTCATCAAGCCCGGACACCCGGCCCCTGTGGCGGAGTCCTTGATCAGGGATTTCAAATAATCAGCCGGCTTCCTTAACCATGCCTTCAAGGCCGCAATCGCGCACCTTGCGATAGAGCGTCGAACGGCCGATGCCGAGGCGGCGCGCCACTTCGGACATATGCCCGGCATAGACACTAATGGCGTGTTCGATCAGGTCGCGTTCGATGTCTTCCAGCTTGCGCAGGTGTCCTGCGCCGTCGAGGATCTTCACCGGCTGATCGGCCAAAGCCTCAAGTCCAGCATCAAGCTGCGTCATCGCCGCCTGATGCTCGACAATGACTGCGGGCACCACCGGCGCGGGCATTGCGGCCTGCGGAAGGTGCTGGCCCGAAATGGCCGGAAAGTCATAGGCCTGAAGATGCGGCGTGTCGGCCAGCACAATGGCGCGATAGACGGTGTTTTCGAGTTGACGCACATTGCCGGGCCAGTCGTAGCTGCACAGAAGCTGCATGGCGTCCGACGCCACACCGGCCACGCGCTTACCCTCCTCGACATTGAAGCGACGGATGAAGTGTTCGATCAGAGCCGGAATATCCTCACGGCGTTCACGTAAGGAAGGCGCTTCGATCGGGAAGACATTGAGGCGATAGAAGAGATCTTCGCGGAAATGGCCCGCCTTGACCTGATCCTGAAGGTTGCGATTGGTCGCCGAAATGATGCGCACATCGACCTTGACCGGGCGTTTGGAGCCGACGGGGTCGATTTCGCCCTCCTGAAGGGCGCGCAGCAGCTTGACCTGCATATCGAGCGGTAGTTCACCGACCTCATCGAGGAACAAAGTACCGCCGCTGGCCTCCTGAAACTTGCCGAGGTGCTTTTCCGAAGCCCCGGTGAAGGAGCCCTTTTCGTGGCCAAACAGAATGGATTCGACCAGATTGGCCGGCAGGGCGCCGCAGTTCACGGCAACAAAAGGCTTGCCCGCGCGATCCGACGAGCCCTGAATGGCGCGCGCGATCAGTTCCTTACCGACGCCGCTTTCCCCCAGGATCAGTACGGGGATGCCCGAACGGGCGGCGCGTTCGCCGAGACGGCGCACCATCTGCATGGCCGAAGACGTGCCGACCAGATCATCGAACGAGGTGCGGTTGGTGACCTGCTTTTTCAGGCGCGTCACCTCGGCAGCCATATCACCCATCTGCAGGGCGTTACGCACACTGACCAGAATACGCTCCGGCGAAGCGGGCTTGATGAAGAAGTCCTGCGCCCCGGCCTGCATGGCCTTGACGACGGTGTCGATGCCGCCCGACGCCGTCAGCACCACCACCGGCGTGCGGATGCCCGCCGCGCGGATGTCCTTGAGCGTGTCGATACCCGACTGCCCCGGCATGACCAGATCGAGGATAACCGCGTCGATGCCGGAGGTGGTGGTCAGGCGATCATAGGCCTGCGGTCCGTTCTCGGCGTGAACGACCGCAAAGCCCTCGCGTTCCAAAACGGCCTGAATCAGCCGCCGCTGGGTGGGATCGTCGTCGCAAATCAGGATCGTTTTGGCCATTCGGGACACCATCTCATCGGGTTTACCGGTCCAATCGGAGGTGGACACGGCTTATTTTGAGACAGCTTGTAAGCCAAAGCCTTGAAAATCCCGTTGAGAGACAAGGTTAATGTGCCGTTGAGAGACTCGCCTCTCTCACCTGTGTTTCAGCGCTTTCCCTCTCGCTTTTGAATTTTGTTTTGGTTAGAGCCAAAGACATGACCAAGCCCGTATTGACCGATTCCGCCCCTGCCCTGTCCCAAACCCTGCCGATATGGGACCTGACCGACCTCTATAGCGGTGTGGACGATCCGAAGATCGCTGCCGATTTCGCGGCCGCCGCCACTACGCTGAAAGAGCTTCAGAAACTTCAGGGCAATTTCGTTGCGGCGCGCGGCAATGCCGAGCGGCTGGGCCTGCTGATTGATCAGGCGGCCACGCTTTATGAGCGGGCCTCGGACCGCATGGCCGGAGCCATGGCTTATACCACCCTCGCTTCGACCATCGCGCGTGAGGATACGCAGATCGCCAAGCTCGATGCCGACCTGCGCAATAAGGCGGCGCTGATCTCGACCGACAGCCTGTTCCTGTCGCTGGAACTGAACCAGTTGGAAGACTGGGAGATCGAACAGGCGTTGCGCGTCACCGAAAAGGCCCAAAAATGGCGGCCGTGGCTGCGGCGTATCCGCGCCAACCGCCCGCACGAATTGTCGGCGGATCTGGAAAAGCTGCTGCTGGAAAAGATGCCCGGTGCCGCCTCGTGGGTGCGCCTGTTCGATGAGACCCTGACCCGTTTGCGCGTCAGAATCGGCCCGAAGTCGAAGCCCGAAATCCTAACGCTCAATGACGCCCTGACGCGGCTGTCCTCGCCTGACGAGGCTGTGCGCAAGGCCGCTGCCGAAGGCCTGTCTGTGGCCTTGAAGGACAATGCGCCGGTGCTGGCTCTGGCGCTCAATACGCTGGCCTTTGAAAAGCAGGTCGAAGACCGCTGGCGCAAGTTCGCTACACCCGCCGCCTCGCGCCATCTGGCCAATGAGGTCGATGGTGATGCCGTCGATGCCATGGCCGAAGCGGTGAGCGAATCCTACGCCGCCCTGTCGCACCGCTACTATGCGCTGAAGGCGAAGGTCATGGGCAAGACGGTATTGAATTTCTGGGACCGCAATGCCCCCCTGACCAGCGCCGCCCCGAAGCTGTATAGCTGGGATGAAGCCAGACGTATTGTGCTCGATTCCTTCGCCCGTCTGGGGCCGGACTTTGCCGAACGCGCTGCCGTCTTTTTTGAAAAGCCGTGGATCGACGCCCAGCCGCGCGAGGGCAAGTCGTCGGGGGCCTATGCCCACCCCGTGTCGTCCAGCCACCACCCCTATGTGATGCTCAACTTCACGGGGGAGCGGCGCGAAATGCTGACCTTGGCCCACGAACTGGGCCATGCGGTGCATCAGACTCTGGCCGCGCCGCTGGGGTCGATTCTGGCCGACACGCCGCTGACTTTGGCCGAAACCGCGTCGATCTTTGCAGAAGGGCTGGTGTTCGAATATCTGGTCGCCGACGCATCGCCCGAAGACAAGAAGGCGCTTCTGGCCGGCAAGATCGAGGATGGCCTCAACAGCGTGGTGCGGCAGATCGCCTTCCACCGCTTCGAAGAACGCTTCCATGCTGAACGTCTTGAGGGCGAGGTGCCGCTCGATCGGCTGAACGCCCTGTGGCTTGAGGTGATGGGCGAGTCACTGGGGCCAGCGATGAAGCTGAACGACGGTTATGAATACTGGTGGGCTTATATCAGCCACTTCGTCCACGCGCCCTTCTACGTCTATGCCTATGCCTTCGGTGACCTGCTGGTGTCGGCCCTGATGGAAAAGCGCCGCGAAAACCCCGAAGCCTTCACCCCGCTCTACGCGCAGCTCCTGTCGGCGGGCGGGACGAAGACCTATGTCGAGGCGCTAGCTCCGTTCGGCCTCAATCCGCGCGAAAAGGCTTTCTGGGAGATGGGCTGTCAGCGGCTGAAAGGCCTGATCGACCAGTTCGAGGCGCTCGTGTAATCTTCACCGCCCGATATAGCGCTCCGGGCGGTGCCAGCTCATCATGACCAGACTCATGGCCGCCGCCGACACGACCGAGTACAATAGCCGCTCCCCCGGTATGACGAACATCGAGGCCGCCATAATGATCAGGTCGATGATCAGTTGCGTCTGACCGGCATTGATGCCGCGCTTTTTCTGCAGATAGAGGCAGAGAACGCCAGTCCCCCCGGCCCCGGCCCCGTGCCGCGCCAGCGACAATATCCCCATGCCGATGATCGTCCCGCCGAAGACGGCGGCAAACAGGGGCTGCACATAGTCGATATGCACGGCCGTCGGCATCAGCACGGCCAGCCCCATAATGGCCAGAGAGACTATAATGGTCTTGATCATGAAGACCCGGCCCATGCCCAGATAGGCAAAGATGAAAAAGGGCACATTGATCAGCATGAACAGCACGCCGACCGGCAGCGGGATCAGATAGGAGACCAGCAGCGCAATCCCGGCCACCCCGCCGGTCACCAGCCCCACGGTCTTCAGGAGCACAATCCCCAGCACGATCATCGAACAGCCGATGGCGAAGGCATAGGCGTCCTCCAGCGGCGTATGCTTGAGACGCACCGTCGATCCGTCATTGGTGTTGCCGGGCTTCAGCGCCGCCCAGAGTCTGGCAAAAATCATAGTCTGGCGAAAATCATGCGTGTGGCTCTCCCACCCGCCTGTCGTTCATCCCTGCCCGGATTGATCCGGAGCCCTTTTTTATAATTTCACTTGCAACTGTTTTAAGCGATTTCAGCGCCCGCGTCCATCAGCCGTTGACCGCAAAGCCGCGCTTTTGTAGGAAAGTACGAACGACAGACTTCTCAGGGACACGAATCCAATGGCCGGACATCAATCGGGCGACTACCACAAGGGCGAGATGAATATCCACGAACAGTCGGAAACCTACGACCTGTTCATGGGTCTGACCAAGTGGGGCAGCCTGATCATCGCCGTCGGCATCCTGTTCTTCGTGCTCCTGTTCGCCGTCAAGGGGGCAGGCTTCTTCATCGCCGGCTTCGTGGCCGCCGTGGTAGCCGTGATCGGCTTCCTGGTGCTCAAAAAGAAGCCGGACGCCCACTGACCCCGCCGACAGATCAAAGCCAAAGGCCCCACCCGCTGGGGCCTTTTTTGCAACCGGCGCGCCGGGTCATCCACCGCACGCTGGGTCATTTACCGCCAGCTCTGGCCGAATTTATCCTGTTCGGTCTGAAGATGGCGTGGTCATGCCTGTTCGGGGCGGCCATGCTGGGGCTTTTGATCGTCACGCACCTGTTCTGGCCGGATAAGGCCCCGCTGCTGCGTTACGACTTCCTGTTCGTCGCGGCGGTCATCCTGCAAATCCTGATGCTGGTCCTGCGGCTGGAAACCTTCGAGGAGGCGCGGGTCATCTTTCTCTATCACGTCGTCGGCACGGTGATGGAGATTTTCAAAACGCATATGGGCTCGTGGGCCTATCCGGACGAAGCCGTCATCCGCATCGCGGGTGTGCCGTTATTTACCGGTTTCATGTATGCCTGCGTCGGTTCCTTCATCGCCCGCGCCAGTCGGGTGATGGACCTGAGATACACCCACTATCCGCCCTTATGGGCTACCTATTTGCTGGCGGCGCTGATCTATCTCAACTTCTTCACCCATCACTACATGTGGGATTTTCGCTATCTGCTGTTCGCCGCCATCGGCGGGCTATGGTGGCGAAGCTGGATCGTCTTCCGCGTTGACCAAAAGGATCGCCGGATGCCCTTCATCCTCGCCAATGCCCTGACGGCCTTCTTCCTGTGGGTGGCGGAAAACATCGGCACGGCGACTCGCACCTGGGTCTATCCGGATCAGGACGTCTGGCACATGGTCAGCCTGCACAAGATGGGGGCGTGGGCGCTGCTGCTGGTCCTCAGTTTCGTCATGGTCAGCCTCGTCATATCCCCACGCGCCCCACAGGAAGTTGAAGACCGTAAATCCGCTGAACCGTGATAGGTTGACATCTGCCGGAGGTCAGCCTGGCTCAACGCTTGAGCCTCTAAAACTGTCTTTACTAAACCCCGGTGAGGCCGTAAGGCCAAAGTATAAGAAGAATAAAGTGGCGTAAATCGTTGCAATTGTGAGGATTTTTCTGATGTAATCAGACAAATCCGGGGAGAGACACTTGGTTCTTGTCATCGGAATACCAAAGGAAAGCCTGACCGGCGAAACGCGGGTGGCCGCGACACCGGACACGGTGAAAAAATGGATCGCCAGCGGCCAGCGCGTTGTTGTGGAAACCGGCGCGGGCCTTAGCGCGGCCTTTACCGACGAAGCGTTCACCGCCGCGGGCGCAGAGATTGCGGACACCAAAGCCGTATGGTCGTCGGCAGACATCCTGCTCAAGGTGCGCGGCCCATCCCCGGCTGAGGCAAAGACGCTGAAAAAAGGCGCGACCGTCGTCGCCCTGCTCGACGCCTATCGCGAAAAAGACGCGCTGAAAGCGCTGGCCGAGGCCGGTGCGAGCGCCTACGCCATGGAGTTCGTCCCGCGCATCACCCGCGCGCAGGTGATGGACGCCCTGTCGTCGCAGGCCAATCTGGCCGGTTATCGCGCGGTCATTGAAGCCGCACACCTGTACGGCAAGGCCTTTCCGATGATGATGACAGCGGCGGGCACCGTCGCCCCGGCCAAGGTATTCGTGATGGGGGTCGGCGTGGCCGGGCTTCAGGCCATCGCCACGGCGCGGCGACTGGGGGCGGTCGTCTCCGCCACCGATGTGCGCCCGGCCACCAAGGAACAGGTCGAATCGCTGGGGGCCAAGTTTATCGCGGTCGAGGACGAAGAGTTCAAAAACGCCCAGACCGCGGGCGGCTATGCCAAGGAAATGTCTGATGCCTACAAGGCCAAGCAGGCCGAACTGATCAGCGGCCATATCGGCAAGCAGGATATCGTCATCACCACGGCCCTGATCCCCGGCCGCCCGGCCCCCCGACTGGTCACGGCGGCGCAGGTCGCCTCGATGAAGGCCGGTTCGGTGCTGGTCGATATCGCCGCCCCGCAGGGCGGCAATGTCGAAGGCTGTGTGCCGGACAGCGTGGTCGAAACGAATGGCGTCAGGATCTACGGCCCGACCAATATCACGGCGGCCATCGCCAATGACGCCTCGGCGCTTTATGCCAAAAATCTTCAGGCCTTTGTGGGGCTGCTGATCAAGGACGGCGCGCTGAGCCCGGATTTTGAGGATGAAATCCTCAAGGCCGCTCTGGTCACGCAAAACGGTGCCGTAGTGCACCCCAATCTGAAAAATTAAAGAGGACACCGTGGAACACATCAATCCCACCGTCTTCCATTTCGCCATCTTCGTGCTGGCGGTCTTTGTCGGTTATTACGTCGTCTGGTCGGTGACCCCGGCCCTGCACACGCCGCTGATGGCGGTCACCAATGCTATCTCCTCGGTCATCATCGTCGGCGCTCTGATCGCCGCAGCGGCCTCCGGTTTCGGCGCAGGCACCTGGTTTGCCAAGGGCTCCGGCGCTCTCGCCAGCGCGCTGGCGGCGGTCAATATCTTCGGCGGTTTCATGGTCACGCGCCGGATGCTGGCCATGTACAAGAAAAAAGAGCGTCCCGCTCAGGCTAAAAACGAAGGGGCACACTGATGTCTTTCGCTGACTTTTCTGCCCTCGCCTACCTCGTTTCAGGTGTGCTGTTTATTCTGGCCCTGCGCGGCCTGTCGTCGCCGGAAACCTCGCGTCAGGGCAATCTCTACGGCATGGTCGGCATGGCCGTGGCCGTCGGGGTGACCCTTCTGGGCCTGTTTATCGGTAATGAGATTGATCTGATCACCATCGCCCTGATTTTGGGCGGTGTCGCCGTGGGCGGCTTTGCCGGGGCGACCATCGCCCGAAAGGTCTCGATGACCTCCATGCCGCAGCTTGTGGCGGCCTTCCACTCGCTGGTCGGTCTGGCCGCCTGTCTGGTGGCCGTGGGGGCCCTCTATGCGCCGGACGCCTTCCATATCGACTCCGGCCTTGGCATCAAGACGCAATCGATCATCGAGCTGAGCCTGGGCGTCGCGATCGGGGCCATTACCTTTACCGGTTCGGTCATCGCCTTTGCCAAGCTGAACGGCAACATGTCCGGTGCGCCCATCATCCTGCCGGCGCGCCATGCCATCAATATCGGTCTGGGTCTGGCCCTCTTCGCGCTGATCGGCGTGCTGATCGCCACGGCAGGTCAGGCGCAGTGGGCCTTCTGGCTGATCTTCGCCTTGGCTCTGGTGCTGGGCGTGACCCTGATCATCCCTATCGGCGGGGCGGACATGCCGGTCGTCGTCTCGATGCTCAACTCCTATTCGGGCTGGGCCGCGGCTGCCCTGGGCTTCACGCTGGAAAACATCGCCCTGATCATTACCGGCGCACTGGTCGGCTCCTCCGGGGCCATCCTCAGCTACATCATGTGTAAGGGCATGAACCGCTCCTTCGTCTCGGTCATTCTGGGCGGGTTCGGCGCCGATACCTCAGCGGCCGCCGGCGGTGGCAAGGTAGAGACGCGCCCGGTCAAGCAGGGCTCCGCCGATGACGCCGCCTTCATCATGAAGAATGCCTCGAAGGTCATCATCGTACCGGGCTACGGCATGGCGGTGGCTCAGGCCCAGCACGCCCTTCGTGAAATGGCCGACAAGCTGAAAGAGGAAGGCGTCGAAGTCAAATACGCCATCCACCCTGTGGCGGGCCGTATGCCGGGGCATATGAACGTGCTGCTGGCCGAAGCCAACGTGCCCTATGATGAGGTGTTCGAGCTGGAGGACATCAACAGCGAGTTTGCCACGGCGGACGTCGCCTTTGTCATCGGGGCCAATGACGTGACCAACCCGGCGGCCAAGACCGACCCGACCTCGGCCATTTTTGGTATGCCCATCCTCGACGTCGAAAAGGCCCAGACCGTTTTGTTCGTCAAACGCGGCATGTCGTCAGGCTATGCCGGGGTCGAAAACGAACTCTTCTTCCGCGACAATACGATGATGCTGTTTGCCGATGCGAAGAAGATGGTCGAAGGGATCGTCAAAGCCCTCTGATCATTTCGCATCGGCGGGGGTCGAGTTCACAAAACGATCCTGTGAATCGTTTTGTGAAGGAGGTGTTTGCCGATGCGAAGAAGATGGTCGAAGGGATCGTCAAGGCCCTCTGGGCTTCATTCCCGCCTGTCACGCGCCCGGTCTGATCCGTCATGACCGGGCGCTTGTCATTTGGGCGCAGGCCGGTCTAGTGTGCTCTGTTACCGGAGCCCTGTCATGAAACGTCTGATCCCGCTTGCCCTCACTTCGCTGCTGGCCCTGAGCGTCGCTACCCTGCCCGTTCAGGCGGCGACCACCTATACGGGCGACCGGGTGGACGGCGCGCCGGTGATTGATCAGCTCGATATTGCCGACCTGCCTGCCGGTCAGATCACCCGGCTGTGGTTCCGTGTTTCGGATCAGGCCATCGGTCAGGGCTGGTACGTGCCGGTTATCGTTATCAAAGGGGCCAAACCCGGCGCCCGGCTGTTGCTGACGGCGGGCATACACGGTGACGAACTGAACGGTCTGGCGGTTATCGACCGGCTGGTGGCCGAGACCGATCCAGCCACCCTGTCGGGCAGTATTGTGGCCATTCCGGGGCTCAACTCGCCGGGTCTGCTGCATTCGACGCGCGCCTTTAGCTCGACCGGAGGCACAGGCGGGGCCAATCTCAACCGCCTGATGCCCGGCAATCCGCACGGCAGCCCGTCTGACCTCTATGCCAGCCGCCTGTGGTCGAAGCTGTTTATCGGCAATGCCGATCTGGCCGTCGATCTGCACACACAGTCGCAAGGCTCGACCTACCCCATGTATATCTTTGCCGAAACGGCGGGCGCACGGGCCATGGCCGACCTGATCGGGGCCGACGTGATCAATATGGACCCCGGCGTCGATGGCGCGGTGGAAAACATGCTCAATGCCCACGGTTTCAGCGCCATTACTCTGGAACTGGGCGGGGCGGAAACCTTCGACACGGCCATGATCGAGCGCGGGGTCAAGGGGCTGCGCAATCTGATGCGCGCCCACACCATGATCCCCGGCAAAACCGAAGCGCTGAAAACCGGCTTCGTCGGCAATACCACGCTCGATGTCACCTCTCCGCGCGGCGGTTACGCCTATCTGGAGGTCAGGCTGGGGGACACGGTGAAGGCGGGCGACCTGCTGGCGACAGTGCATGACGGACTGGGGCGTGAAACCGGCCGGGTCCTTGCCCCGCACGATGGACAGGTCCTGTCGCACATAACCGATCCGCGCGTCGAGCCGGGTCAGATGACCGTCAGGCTCATCTGGTGGGACGCCAAGGGGGTCTGCGCTCAGACCGGTTGCCCGCCAAAGAAATAGGCATAAAAAAACCTCCCGGATCACCGATCGGGAGGTTTCTTTGGAGGCATTAGCTGGCGGAGCGGGTCCGGAAACTGTGGCGACGGGCCTTGCGCAGGAAGCGGCGACGCACCGGCCCGAGGACGCGATCCTTGGCCTTTGACAGGACCAGCTTTTCCGTACGCAGCATCTGATGCCAGATGATCGACAAAAACTTGGCGCGCGGACGCAACAGGCGACGCACCGGCGTCAGCCATTTGGGGTGACGCCGCAGGCTACGGATAAACTGCCGCTTGGCCCAGTACGAATTGCGAAGAACAATCACCAGCCCGGCTATGGAAATCGGCAGGCCCATCGGCCCCGGCAAGGGCGCAATGATAATCCCCAGAACGACGATCAGAAAGCCAAGCCCGACCAGAACACCGCGCCACAGCCGGCTGGCCCCGCTGCGCACCGGGCTTTTGCGGCGCGTCTTGCCGCTGGCCTTACCGATTTTGTCCGGAACGATCATCAGGGCGCGCGACTTCGATGCCTTCCCGGAGGAAGGTTTGAAAAGTCCCGTCAATAAGCCCTTCGGCCCGCTCATCGTTCAGCTCCGCTATCCTGTAAGGGCTTTTTTAGCCGTCTTAGGATCAAATTCTGTCAGCAGCCCTTCAAGGCTACCATACCAAGGTTATGATATGGTAAGTTCAGCCTAATAATCTGGCCGTGATCGCGATATGGGAATCGTCGCTGTCTTTATAAAGAGCCTCTAAGGTCTAAATTGCGGCCCTTTCGCCTTAATCGGGTTCACTTTGCGTAATAGCCGCGATACGTGGCGTGAAAACCACCGACGTGATTTTGAAGTCACACCCACACATACTCATATGAAAAAAGCCGCCCCGGTCGGAGTAATGCAGTTCACTTAAGGGCCGATACAGTTCTCCGGTCGTATTTTCTGGGCAAAGTTTTGACGACACGCCCCCGTTTTGTTGAGAGTAACAAATCGCCGAGTCTGTTTCGCAGCCTGACGAGATGTGCTGGGATTTTTCCGGGTGCTTCGATCGCCATCCATCCCCATTCCTGACGCAGATAATGCAATGTGGCGGTAAAGCTGAGCTGAGTTGGCGGAACTTCGGCTTCGACGGCGATTTCGGCCATTTCCAATCGGACCAGATTGTAGGCCAGCAATGCCCCCCAGACCTCTTGGCAGACGGTTTCGGGGGTTCCGCTACGCAGGGTAAGTTCACTGCCAAGAAGCTCCTGCTTGAGTTCGCGATAGCTGGTTTCGATGCGCCAGCGTTCCTCGTACTGATGGACGATGTCCTTGGCCGGATAGGCCTTGGTATCCATCAGGGATGTCAGCAGGATGCGCTTTTTGCCATGTCGCGTGGTCGTCTCGATCGCCCTGGCCTCCCATGAGGCGGGTAATCCCGGTTCAGCCTGGCGGGCCTGCGGTGACACCTTCCTACGCACCCGATAGTCACCCGGGGTTTGATCCAGGCGCTCCCACACGCAGTTTGCTTTGGCCGGGATCAACCAATGGCGCTGCGTGCCTTGGGTCTGCAACCGCAGCAAAAGACTAGCACTAAAGAATCCCTTGTCGAAGACTGTCAGAGAATGGTCCGGCACCTGGTCAACAAGGGATTTAGCGTAGAGCATCTCGTTTGTATCGTAGGCGCCAAACACCGCGTCGCGCACCAGATGTGTAGCAAGGGCCGTCAACGTCAGCAGGCGTAACTGCGGATAAATGGCAACAACGCCCGACGTGTAGCTTTGAGCGCCAAAATGTGCACGGTTCTCCTCGCTGTCGGACGTCCGCAACGTGCTTCCATCCACGGCGTAACGCGTAAGTCCGCGCCAGGCTCGACCGTTTTGATGCCGCTCGTCCCAGCAGGCGGCGCATATGGCAAAGAGCTGCGCCAAAGGGGCTTGACCCAAGCGTTGCCGGGCCTGGGTCAGGGCACTCTTGGCAATATCGGGATTCACCTCGTCGGGCAAAGCAAGGCTAAGATGGGCAGCCACATCCGCAATCGACTGATGGCGATAAAGAGCGAGCGCTATCACCAGCCACACCACCTGCTCCGCAGGAAGTTTGCGGCGCCGTACACTCGCCTTGCCTGTCGCCGCTAAGGCCTGCGAGATCCACCCCACATCGACCGAGCGGGAAAGAGCCGTTAAATCAACATGATGTCCAATGCGAGCGCGCATGAAAGTAAAGCCAGAATGATGAACGAATCACCATCCTGGCTCATATATTTTACTGAATGATTCTTAAGTGAACCGCATTAGCCCCGCAGGACCGCCTTTTTGTAATGCCCACGACCAAAGATGCTGACCGCATCCAGCCGTTGAAGACACGAGAATGAAATACCAAGGGTCATTTTCAATGACCCTTGGTATTAGCTCAGCCCGGCTGCGGATTACGGCATCTTGACGCTGACCGAGACGCCGACAATGCGCGGTTCGTTCAGCACGGAGGCCATGTAGTTTTCGATCACACCCTTGAGGTTCTTCTCATTGGTGATGTTGCGGCCATACACGGCCAACTCATAGCCGTCCTTATGGTTGATATAGCCGAGCTTCAGACCGCCTTCGAAGGTGTTGTCCGAATAGAACTCCGCCGTCTTATAGAGGACGAAGTTGGTATAGCCCTGGAACACCCAGTCGGTCGAAGCGAACAACTCGCCATTGGCGCCGTAAGGGAGGCTGTAGCGCGCGCCGAAGTTGACCGTATATTCCGGTGCGTTCGGCAGCGGGTTGCCGTCGATCTGAGCGAAGGTGTTGCGGCCGACCGTGATGGTCGGGTCCTGCACGGTGCACACGACCGTATTGGTCGGATTGGCCGGCACGGTGTTCAGCGCGCAGACCTGAGCATAGACCTTCTTGTCCTTGATCTCGCTGTGCAGGAGGCTGACGCCACCCGTCAGGCTGAGATTGGTGATCGGACGCCATTCGGCTTCGGCTTCCAGACCGTAGGCATTGGCCTTGTCGGCGTTGAACAGCACGCCGTTGCCGTTGGAGTCGTTGCCGTTAAGCTGGATGTCCTTGACCTGATAGGCAAAGACCGAGGCATTAAGGCGCAGGGTGCGGTCGAACAGGCGGCTCTTGATGCCGGTTTCGACCGAGGTGGTGGTTTCCGAATCCGCCGTGGTGAAGTCGGAGTTGAACACCGCCGAACGGCCCTGAATGGTCGGACCGCGGAAACCGCGGGCGACGCGGGCGAACAGGCTGATGTCCGGATTGACCTCATAGAGGGCGCTCAGGTCCCAGCTCGGCTCCTTGCCGACCATCTTAACGTTGCGACGACCGCCATAGGTCACCGCACCGACCGCCGTGTCCGCCGTCTTCAGCAAACGGGTCGATTTGATGTCTTCGGTCTGACGCACACCGGCGGTCAGGGTCAGGGCCGGGGTGACCTTATAGGCGATCTGACCGAACACGGCCGACGACTTGTTCTCGTTCTTCAGACGCACCCAGTTGTTCGGGTTGGCACCGGTGAAATAGGCGCGTTGATAGAAGTCGGTCAGGTCCTTCGATTCGAAATAGTAGGCCCCGACCTGCCACGACAGGTTGCCACTGGTGTCGCTGGCCAGACGCAGTTCCTGTGTGTACTGGTCGAGGTTGTTCAGCTTGCCCATGCTCTGACCGTAGAAGGCCAGCGTGTCCTGACCGGCATTGCCGCCGTCCGTGTCGCCACGGCTGTAGCCATTGGCGGTTTCATAGGCGCTGATCGAGGTCAGCTTGACGCCGCCAAAGTCGTAATCGACCTTCACCGACGCGCCATTGGTGTGATAGGCCTGCGGATTGTTCTGGGCCTCGTCATAGGCGACCTTGTCCCAGTCACCCGCCGGTTCGTTGGAGCCCTTGGTCAGGGACTTACGACGGAACAGGGTCGAGGTGCCCTTATAGTTGCGGCCATGCACGGCGGCGAGGATCGAGAGGTCTTCGGTCGGCGTGTAGAGCAGTTGCAGACGGACATTGCCGTCCTCATAGCCGCCAAGAGCGTTGTTTTTCGGCGACTGGGTGGCATCGGCGCTGACGCCGCTATAGGTGTTGTCCACCCAGTTGTCGCGGCTCTGCATCAGGGCCGACAGACGGAACGACAGCTTGCCAGGGATCAGGGCACCACCGACGCCGCCATCGACGGTCAGAGTGCCATAGGTGCCGTAGGCGGCCGACAGACGGCCCTTATAGTCTTCCGACGGCTTGACCGAATCGAACTTGATGATACCCGCCGTCGTGTTGCGGCCGAACAGCGAGCCTTGCGGGCCACGCAGAACTTCGATCTGCTGCACGTCGAAGACCGGGGTGGACTTCAGCACGACGTGCTCCATCACCACCTCGTCCTGAATGATCGAGACGGGCTGAGACGCACCGAGATAGAAGTCGATATTACCAAGGCCACGGATATAGAAGCGCGGGAAGATGCGGCCCGTGGTAGTTTCGGCATAAAGCCCCGGCACGCGACCCGACAGGGCCAGCACGTCTTCACCCGAGGTTTGCAGGTTGCGCAGCGCGTCGCCGTTCAGCGCCGCCACCGAAATCGGCACGCGCTGGATGTTTTCCGAACGACGCTGGGCAGTGACGATCACCTCCTGCGGATCGGCGGCCTGAGCCGCTGGCGACGTGGACTCTTGCGCTTGCGCGGCGCAGGCCAGCGACAGGACGCCGAGCGCCGTGGACAAAAGCAGGCCGGACTTGGCGGCCATCAGCTTGGACATAGGAACAACCCCATATGAAACGTTTAAGGTTGCCCTGCCTAGGAGCGTGTCCACCCTGTAACAATCTCGGTTTTTTGATTTTTTTGCGACGCATATACGACAATGCCCGCAACCGAAAGTGCAATCGGTTGCGGGCATTGGGATTCAGGTGCGTAACTTTTTTGCCGCAACGCGAAAGAACCGCTCAGGCTACGTCGCAGACTCGGAGTTTACCCGCTCAAACGTCGTCTGGCTCGCCGCAGGGGCGGCGGCGTGCGGTCACACGCTGTCCGAGTCGGCGGATTATTCCGCCGCCTCGTCCATGTAGCTTTCCATCGGCGGGCACGAGCAGACCAGATGGCGGTCGCCATAGACATTGTCGATGCGGTTGACCGGCGACCAGTACTTGTTGGTCATCGCCCCCCTGGTCGGGAAGCAGGCTTCCTGCCGGCTGTAGGCGCGGTCCCACGTATCGGCGGCCAGATCGAAGATGGTGTGCGGCGCGTGACGCAGCGGGCTTTGCTCCGCCGTGAAGCGGCCATTGGCTACGTCGTCGATTTCGCGTTTGATGTCGATCATGGCGTCGCAGAAGCGATCCAGCTCCGTCTTGGCTTCGGACTCCGTCGGCTCGATCATCAGCGTGCCCGGCACCGGGAAGCTCATGGTAGGCGCATGAAAGCCGTGGTCGATCAGGCGCTTGGCCACATCGTCCACCGTCACCCCCGTGGCGTCCTTGATCGGGCGCAGGTCGATGATGCACTCATGCGCCACGCGGCCCTTTTCGCCACGATAGAGCACCGGATAGTGACCTTCGAGGCGCGCGGCGATGTAGTTGGCGTTGAGAATGGCCACCTCGGTCGCCTTGCGCAGGCCCTGATCGCCCATCAGAAGCATATAGGCAAACGAGATCGGCAGGATGGAAGCCGAACCATAGGGGGCTGCCGACACCGCCCCCGCCTCGCCCGTCTGCGGGTCCGACGGCAGGAAGGGTTTCAGGTGCGCCTTGACGCCGATGGGGCCCATGCCGGGGCCACCACCGCCGTGCGGGATGCAGAAGGTTTTGTGCAGGTTGAAGTGGCTGACGTCCGAGCCGTAGTGCCCCGGACGCGACAGGCCGACCTGCGCATTGAGGTTGGCCCCGTCGAGATAGACCTGACCACCCGCCGCATGGACGAGGTCGCAGATCTCCTTGATCGCCTCTTCGAAGACGCCGTGCGTGGACGGATAGGTGATCATGATGGCTGCCAGATTGGCCGCGTACTGATCGACCTTGAGCTTCAGATCGGCCATATCGACATTGCCGTCCTCGTCACAGGCGACCACCACGGTCTTCATGCCGACCATCTGGGCCGAGGCCGGGTTGGTGCCGTGCGCCGAAGCGGGGATCAGACAGATGTCACGGTGGGAATCGCCGCGCGAGAGGTGATAGCCCCGGATGGCGAGAAGGCCCGCATATTCACCCTGCGCGCCTGAATTGGGTTGCAGGGAGACGGCGTCATAGCCCGAAATGCCGCACAGATAGGCTTCGAGCGCGTCGAACATGCGCTGATAGCCCTTGGCCTGATCCTTCGGCGCAAAGGGGTGCAGGTTCGAAAACTCCGGCCACGTGATGGGGATCATCTCGGTCGTAGCATTGAGCTTCATGGTGCACGACCCCAGCGGGATCATGGTGCGGTCGAGCGCCAGATCCTTGTCCGACAGCCGACGCAGATAGCGCAGCATCTCGGTTTCCGAGCGATAGAGGTGGAAGACCGGATGGGTCAGGATGTCGTCCGAACGCCGCAGGGCCGCCGGAATGGCCACGCCCTCGCCCGTGCCGCCGTCCTTGCCAGCGGCAAAGGCTGCGATAACACGCGCCAGCACGGCGGGCGTCACGCTTTCATCCAGCGACACCCCGATATGGGCGTCATCGACGCGGCGGAAGTTGATGCCATCGGCCACCGCACGCGCGTGGATGGCGGCGGTGTCGGCACCGGTCTTCACCGTAATTGTATCGAAGGCGGCCCTGGTCACGACCTCAAAGCCCAGACCGCGCAGATGCGCCGCAAGGGCATTGGTCTTCTCATGGATGGCCGAGGCGATAGCCTTCAGCCCTTCCGGACCGTGATAGACGGCGTACATGGAAGCGATGACGGCCAGCAGCACCTGAGCGGTACAGATGTTGGAGGTCGCCTTCTCACGGCGGATATGCTGTTCACGTGTTTGCAGGGCCAGACGATAGGCCGGCTCCCCGCGGCTATCGACCGACACGCCGATGAGGCGGCCCGGCATGGAACGCTTCAGCGCGTCCTTGACGGCCATATAGGCGGCGTGCGGGCCGCCATAGCCCATCGGTACGCCGTAACGTTGCATGGAGCCGATGGCGATGTCCGCCCCCAGTTCGCCCGGCGAGGTCAGAAGCGTCAGGGCCAGCGGATCGGCGGCCATCGACACGACCGCGCCCTTCGCTCTGGCAGACGCAATCACCTGACGGAAATCGCGCACCTCACCCGACGAGCCGGGATATTGCAGCAGGATGCCGAAAACCTCGGCGTCGATGTCGGTTTCCGGATTGCCGACGACGATCTCCCACCCCAGCGGTTCGGCGCGGGTGCGGATGACGGCCAGGGTCTGCGGGTGGCAGTCGGCATCGACGAAGAAACGGTCAGCCTTGACCTTCGAGGACCGACGCGCCAGCGCCATGGCCTCAGCGGCAGCGGTCGCCTCATCGAGCAGCGAGGCATTGGCGACGTCCAGCCCGGTCAGATCGCACAACAAGGTCTGGAAGTTCAGAAGCGCCTCAAGGCGGCCCTGACTGATTTCCGGCTGATAGGGCGTATAGGCCGTATACCAGGCGGGATTTTCCAGAATATTGCGCTGAATGACGCCCGGCAGCAGCGTGCCGTAATAGCCCTGGCCGATCAGCGACACGAACGGCTTGTTTTCCGCCGCAATGCCGCGCAGATGCGCCAGCACCGCCTCTTCGTCCATTGCCTCGCCCACGCCCATGGGAGAACGTTCGCGGATGGCCACGGGGATGGTCTGGTCGATCAGGGCGTCGATATCGGACACCCCCAGCGCCGCCAGCATGGCGGAGATTTCGGCTTCGGACGGACCGATGTGACGACGGACAAAGGCGCCCTGTTCGACGGGCTGATTGGACTTGGACATGACTAATCCTTACATCCTCCCCTGCAAAGCAAGGGAGGTGGCGGGCTTGTCCCGCCAGAGGGAGCAAAAAAAGCAGGTTGCGGGGTTGTATTCGAGCCCCCCACCACCGCATCTCGCGCTTCGCGCCTCGTGCGGTCCCCCTCCCCAGCGAGCTGGGGAGGTATAATTCAGAGAGTCGCCAGATAGGCTTCGTAGGCTTCGCGATCCATCAGCGCATCAAGCTGCGACGGGTTGGTCAGCTTGATTTTCGCGAACCAGCCACCGGCTTCCGGCACGGCATTGACGGTTTCCGGCGCATTGCCCAGCTCGCCATTGCCTTCGATGACCTCGCCATCGACCGGCGCATAGACGTCAGAGGCGGCCTTGACCGACTCGACCACGGCGAAGGCGTCGCCCTTGGTCAGAGTCTTGCCCGCTTCAGGGACCTCGACGAAGACCACATCGCCCAGCGCGTCGGCGGCATAGGCCGTGATGCCGACGAAGGCCGTGCCGTCGCCCTGATCCTTGACCCACTCGTGTTCCTTGGTGAATTTCATGATGACGACCTCTTAAGCCTTGGGTTTAAAGTTCATGTTGCCCTACCGCTTCGCTGCTTGAGGGCGGCGATGATATGAGTTAGGGACGAAGGGGATGGTGACGACTTCGCAGGCATAGGGTTTGCCGCGCACCTCCAGCTTCAGTTGCGTACCGGGCGTCGATTGCGTGGCGGGCACATAGCCCATGGCAATCGAATAGCCGAGCGTCGGCGACGGCACACCGGAGGTGACGATGCCGATGGCCTCACCCGCCTCGTTGAGAATTTTAGCCCCGTCACGGGCGGGCGGGCCTTCCAGCACGCGCAGCGCCACGCGGGTGCGTTGCGGGTTTTCGCGCTCCGCACGGATACGGTCGATGCCGCGGATGTCGCCGCGTTCCAGACGCGACTTCGACATACCAAAGCTCAGGCCCGACTCGACCACGCCATAGGTTTCGTCCATTTCGTGGCCGTAGAGCGGCATCCCGGCTTCGAGGCGCAGCGAATCGCGCGCGCCCAGACCGATCGGCTTCACCTGCGGGAAGGTCAGCAGCAGGTCCCACAGTTCGGCAGCGCGGGCGGCGGGGAAGCTGATTTCAAAACCGTCTTCGCCCGTATAGCCAGAGCGCGACACAAAGGCCGTTTCGCCCAGAATTTCAAACGTGCCGCAGTCCATGAAGTACATTTCACAGGCGGCGGGGCAGACCTGCGCTATCACTTCGCGAGCGCGCGGCCCCTGCAAGGCCAGAAGCGCGCGGTCGGCCAGGATGTCAAAAGTGCTGTCGCCCTTCAGGCTGGCGGCGATAATCGCGAAGTCCTGATCCTTGCAGGCGGCATTGACCACCAGAAAGAAACCCTCCTCTTCCGGACGCGACACCATCCAGTCGTCGAGAATGCCGCCCGCTTCGTTGAGCAGCAGTGAATATTTCTGCTTGCCGGGCTTCAGCGCGGCGAAATCCGTCGGCGTCAGGGCTTCGAGGGTGCGGACGGCATCTGCGCCGGTCAGGCGGGCCTGCCCCATGTGCGACACATCAAACAGACCGGCTTCGGCGCGGGTCCATTTGTGCTCGGCCATCACGCCTTCATATTGAACGGGCATGTTGTAGCCGGCGAACGGCACCATGCGCGCACCCAGCGCGACGTGACGGTCCTCAAGCGGAGTGGATTTCAGAGCGACATCTGTCATGCGCGGCCTCAGGGTTAGCAAACGTGCGGAATCGCAGAGCTTTTCACTAAAAAAGTCTGCCCCCGCTGTCCCTGTGACCTGAGAGATTTAGACCCGGTGGAGGGGCCGTTGCTCCGTCGGCGGATGTTCTAAAACATCACTTTCCAGCGTGTAGAATGACTTACGGTCCTTTGGCCTGAGCGTTTCCGGGGCGGTTGCGCCTTCGGCGGCATGACGAGTCATGCACTCTCCCGTGTGTCATCCCGCTTGTGCGTGAGGCGGGCCAAAGAGTCAATAGCCCCCTCTCGCACCCGTCTCTCGCTCCATGTCTCTCGCCGCCCTTCGCTCACAGTCGGGAGTTGCAACCTGTCCCCGTCCCCGGTGGCTATGCCTACACTCAGCGCATCAGCCAAGGAACCAAGCCATGACCACCACCCCTCAAGCCGAACCCGCCGCAGCCACGCTCAGCGTCGAAGTCCGCGACCTCTTTCACGGCAGTGCGCAGGGTAAGGTCGCTATCGACACCCTTGCCTTTCTGGTGATTTTCCTGAGCGCCCTGATGTTCGGGGCTTTCGTACTGGCGCGGTTCTACCGGCGTCAGAGCCCCTAACCGTTATTGACCACGACCTTGAGGTGGCCCTTTTCGCGCAGTTCCGGTGGATCATAGGCTTCCGGACGTTCGATGGTCGATTGCGGCCCCAGCAAGCGCGTGCGGTATCGGGTCATCTGCGGCAGCAGCGAGGCCTCAAGGTGCTCACGCCCGATTTCGACCACGCGATCGGCAAAACGCAGAATGTGCTTGTTGGGGTAGCGGCCGGGCGGACAGACAAGCACCAGTTCCTTCTTCGGAAACCGCTCCTTGAGATAACGCGCCGTCGCCGCATGATCGCCGTCAGCGGAAACCAGATAGCAGACATCGAACAGATTATCTTCGGCGTCCGAAGCAATCGACAAGGCCAGATTGACGTCGCCCTGCTTTTCGATGGCCAGATGCCACTGATGACCGCAGGCGTTGCAGCCGTCGATGGCCGACACAAAATGCCCCATGCGGCACAACACGCCGGAGGCCTGAAGCGCACGCATATAGTCTTCGTGGCGCTTCATTTTCGACTTGTTCTGCGGACGGAAGGCCGAGCACCACACGACGCGTTTGACGACTTCGTTTTCCGGCGTAATGGCCCAGGCCAGCGCCTTGAGATCCAGCCATTTCAGATAGGGACGCTTATAGGCATCAACCGCGTGATAGAGGTTGAAGCCATCATAATAGACAGCCGCGCGTTTGCGGAAGAAGGGCAGCCTGAAACCGCCTCCCCTGCCCCGTCCCGTTCCCGGTGCCGTGCCATTGCTTTTGGCTTTATCTGGCTGCGACATAGACCCCGAAACGACGCATGCGTTAACCCTCTGCTAACACTAAAGCGCATGTTTCGGCGTTTGTCAGTATCTTTCGGGTGACAGTTTTATTTTCACCCAACCGACGAATTATTGCGGCTTGACCTTGGCGAAGCGGAAGCGCTTGCCCTGACGGTTGAAGTCCACCATTTGCGGCGTCACGTCAAAGCCAACCAGTACCTCGAAGTTCGAACCGGCCACGGTCGAAGAGGCGCGCGGAATGACGATGTTTTCAACGCGCGTGGCCACGTCCACGGTCTGCTGACCGTTGAAACGCACCGGCAGGTCAAAATATTCCTTGGCCAGCACCGCCTTGTCGCGGTCCGTCACCGCCACCCAGTAGCGGTAGGTGTTGGTGTCGTCGGGTGCCTTCGGCCCCTTGCCCAGAGAAAAACCGATGACCATGGAGATCTCGATCGGTTGATCGCCCTTATAGGCGCAGTCAGACGCCACACCGTTGATCTGACCGGTCCAGGTTGCGTCGGCAGAGGCTTCCTTGTTGTCGGCGAATTCATGATAGCGCGCCGCTTCGTAGAGCACCTTCACATAGGGGCACGGGCCATCGGCGCGGCGCTTGGCCAGACGCAGGTCCTTCTGCTCCCATTCCGCGTCCTTCTTGGCGCGCTTGCTGGCATCGTCCTCGCTCTGATCACGGTCCTTGTCGCGGTTCCGGCTTTGCGCCGCGGCGAGGTCAGGCAGAATCGCCGCCGAAGCGACACCGGCCAGTGACAGACCAATCAGAAGCGCACGCAGTTTGGAAGACATTCAGGTCTCTTGAGCTTGAAAAGGCGAAAGGGCGCGGCGAAGCGCCCCCACTTAGTAGCGTCTCGTCTGCGATTTTCAAAGAGCTAAAGAGGGATGTGGGCGACTTCATGGCGAAGCGGTGTTGTGCATGATGCACAATCCATATGGCGCGCGACGGCGAAAACGCTTATCTAACACCCATGCCTGATGCTCCTCCCCCCAAACTGGCCCTCAAGCTGGCGACACCGCGCGGTTTCTGCGCGGGGGTCGATCGCGCCATCCAGATCGTCGAACGCGCCCTCGACCTTTATGGTGCGCCCGTCTATGTGCGCCATGAAATCGTCCATAACAAACACGTGGTCGATCGCCTGAAAGGGTTAGGCGCGGTCTTCGTCAAGGAGCTGGATCAGTGCCCGCCGGATCGCCCGGTGGTGTTTTCGGCGCATGGCGTGCCGAAATCGGTCCCGGCCGAGGCGCAATCGCGTCAGATGTTCTTCCTCGATGCCACCTGCCCGCTGGTGTCCAAGGTGCATGTGGAGGCCGAGCGCCATCACGAGGCCGGGCGTGAAATCCTGCTAATCGGCCACGCCGGGCACCCCGAAGTCATCGGCACCATGGGCCAATTGCCCGAAGGTGTGGTCAAGCTGATCGAGACCGTCGATGACGCCCGCAACTTTCAGCCCGCTGATCCCCAAAACCTCGCCTTCGTTACCCAGACCACCCTGTCGGTCGATGACACCGCCGATATCGTGGCCGAGCTGAAGGCGCGCTTCCCCGACATCTCCCTGCCGCACAAGGAAGACATCTGCTACGCCACCACCAACCGTCAGGAGGCGGTGAAGCGCGTCGCCGAAGACTGCGACCTCTTCCTCGTTATAGGGTCCAAAAAATCCTCCAATTCGCAGCGCCTCGTCGAGGTGGCCCTGCGCGCGGGGGCCAGATCGGCGCATCTGATCGACGATGCGTCCGAGGTGGACTGGGGCTGGTTTGCCGACGCCAGGACGGTTGGCGTTTCCGCCGGGGCCTCGGCGCCGGAAAACCTGATTGAGGCACTGATCAGCACCATCCATGAGCGCTTTGACGTGTCGATGAGCGAAGATAACGGCGTGCGTGAAACGGTGACTTTCAAGCTGCCGCGCGTGCTGACCGAAGCGTCCGCCTGAGATGAAGAAGGTGACCATCTATACCGACGGGGCCTGTAAGGGTAATCCCGGCAAGGGCGGCTGGGGCGCGATCCTCACCTTCGGCCCGCATGAGAAGGAACTCTACGGCTACGAAGCCGAGACGACCAATAACCGCATGGAGCTGATGGCCGTCATCATGGCGCTGGAGGCGCTGAAAGAGCCGTGCGAAATCGACTTGCACGCCGATAGCCAGTACGTCCTCAAAGGCATCAAGGAATGGATTCACGGCTGGAAGGCGCGCGGCTGGAAGACTGCCGACAAGAAGCCGGTGAAGAATGACGACCTGTGGATGCGCCTGGATGCGGCCCGTCAGCGGCACAGGATTCACTGGCACTGGGTAAAAGGCCACGCCGGACACGAGATGAACGAACGCGCCGACGGGCTAGCCAACAGGGCGATTACGGAAGCGACGGCGGCGTTTTAAAAAGATTGTGGGGCCCGGCGCTCCCGCCGCGAAGCGGTCGCGCGAAATCGAGGCCCCCTGTCTTTTTCCCTAATCGAAGTCGAAAATATCCAGCATATCGAAGCCCTTTTTCTTCTTGCGATGGCCGTACTTGTCGTACTCGATCTTGCGGCCATACTTATCGTATTCGACGGGCCGCCCGTACTTGTCCATCTCAGGCGGACGCTGCTGATGATAGGGCTGTTGCGGATAGGGTTGCGGCGGTTGCTGATAGTGAGGTTGCTGTGGCGGCACATAGGGTGCCGGTTGCGGCGCGGGCTGCGCCACAGGGCCCCCGGCGGCGAGCGACAACAGCTTTTCCAGTTCACCGCGATCCAGCCAGACGCCGCGACACTGGGTGCAGACGTCGATCAGTATGCCCTCCTTCAAAACCTCACGGAAATCCCCCCGGCAGACGGGACAATGAAGGGCAGACATGATTTCTCTCCTGTGAAGATAAGGCTACGGAACAGACATTGGACCGTCAGCGCCGGGCTTCAAGAGCCGCCGTCGAACGCAATCGGTTCCACGGCGCTTAATTCCCGAATTTATAGTTCAGCGCCAGTTTCACCGCCCGATTATAGAAGAACTGCTCCGCTTCGGTCCGGTAACGTGCCGTCACCGTTCGGGTTTCATTTGACTGACGCCCCAGCAGATTGGTGCCCGTCGCCACAAGGGTCAGCTTCTTGTTCAGCGGATGCGACCAACTGATCTCGGTGCTCCAGTTGACACCCGAACGCGACTGTAAGCCCCGATTTTGCATCACGGTCGCCGAAAACTGATACTGGTCGCCGCTCAGGCCCGCGCGCTTGGGGCCGTCATATTGCACCATCGGCTTGAGCATCCAGAAGGTCGCCTCACGCGACCCGCCCGCCTCGATGGAGTCTGAGCGGTCGCGGGTAAAGCTGGCGCTGCCGCTCTGGCTCCAGCGGCCCTTGCCCGGCAGACGTTTGACCGGAAAGCGCCAGTTGACGTCAAACCCAGCATACTGGGTCTGGCCGCGATTGACCGGGCGTGACAGGATGACGCCACCGTCAATCAGGGTGTTGACGTTTTCGATGGCGTTACTGGCTTCACGCATGAACACGCTCGCGCCCCACGACGAGTCCTTGTGCTCCCAATCGTAGCTGGCCTCGAGCGAATTGACGAGGACGAGCGCCAGATCGGGATTGCCGCTCTGCGCCCAGGTCAATGACCCGCGCAGAATTTGCGGGTCATATTGGCCCAGATTGATCGGATCGAGGCGGCGGCTATAGCTGAAGCGTATCTTGCCGTCTTCGCCCCAGGCGCGGCTGAGGTGCAGGGAGGGGAACCATTCCGTCTCCCCGCCTCGTCGCCCGGCAATATCGCGGCGGCGATCTTCGACACGCAGACCCGGCATGGCCGTCCACTTGCCCGACAGGGGCCATTGCAGGGTCACATAGGCCGCGGCCGTGGTTTGGCGACCGGCAAAGCGGCTGTCGTAGTCGATCAGGCCGGGCATATCGCTGTCGAGTGATCGCGCCATATGCAGCCTCTGTCTCTGCCAGTCGAAACCGGCACTGAGCAGTTTGTTACCCCCCAGCGGCTTCTCGTAATCGGCCTTGATCTCCTGCCCATGGTCGCGCTGAATATCGCTGACGCGATTGGTGCCCGTACTCGCGCCCATATATTCATAGAGCGTGGAATCGCGCGTGTGGTTGAGTTCGTCGCTGACCTCGACCGTCAGCCTTTCCCCTTTATCGTCGGCGAAGGTGTAGTTCAGTTCGTAAGCCCACAGGCGCATGAACCACGGCTCATAGGAACGTTCACTCGTCTTCCCTTCGGCGCTGTCGTCATAGGCCGTCAGATTATTGCCGGTCCAACTGGCCTCACTTTGCCTGACCTTCAGCTTCAGCGCACTGCGCGGCCCCAGCTTGTAGCCCCCGCGCAAACCGACATTGCGCCATTGGTTGTCGCCGATACTGATGCCTTCTTCGCGCAGACGGCCTGTCACCTGCCCCTGCGCATTGATATAGTCACGTGTGGAAAACGAGCGATTTTTCGTCGGGCCGCCATTGGCAGACAGGTTCAGCCCCCACGACCACGGCCCCTTGCCGTCGTCATAGCTGAGAGTGGCCCCATAGCGATCACGCGAGTGCGCCCAGAGCGAGGCAGACCCTCTGCGCACGACCTTCCCGCGCGGCTTTTTGGTAATGATATTGATAATGCCCTTGCTGGTGGCCGCCGCATACTGGGCCGAAGGGTTGGTGATGACCTCAATGCGCTCGATCTCCGACGCCGGCAGCATACGCAGCACCTGCTTGCCCTCTGCCGGTGGCTTGCCATCGACCCAGATGGTGACGCCGGAATCGCCGCGCAGATAGACCTTGTCATCGGGGGTGACCGTGACGGAGGGGACTTTGGACAGCACATCGCTCAATTGTCCGGTGGTCGCCTGCGGGTCGGTCTTGATGTCATAGACGCGACGGTCGATGCGCGTGCCTGAGGATTTGCTGGCCGTGACCGTAATTTCTTCAATCGGTTCGCCGGGTTTGGCCGGCGTTGCGGAGGCGGTCTGAGTCGTGGGCGCAGCGCTTGGCGTCGCCGTTTGCGCCAGTGCTCCGGTGGCCAGCGCCAGTCCTGCCAGCAGCCCGGCCGCCGAGGCCCCATAAACCAAGCGTCTCTTCATCGAGCCCCCCAAACTGTCGGTATCCCCTTAACCCACTGACACACGCAATCAAGGCGAGATTCCGACAAACCCAACCTTAGAGACACACGAGCGCGTGATCAGAGGGGGGTAAGGCCTTTGGCAAATCTCCGGGCGTTCCACACATAATGATCCGCCGACAGTCTAAGCCGCGCGATCTGCTCTTCGGTCAGTTCGCGCGCCACCCGTGCCGGAGCCCCGATCAGCAGCACGCCATCCGGAAAGACCTTGCCTTCCGGCACCAGCGCCCCGGCCCCGACGATGGAGTTCCGGCCAATCACCGCGCGATTGAGCACCACCGCATTGATGCCAATCAGGCTGTTGTCGCCGACCGTGCAACCGTGCAGCATGGCCTTGTGCCCAACGGTGACCCCTTCGCCGATCGTCAGGGGCGATCCGGGGTCGGAATGCAGCACCGAGCCGTCCTGAATACTGCTGCGCGCCCCGATCGTCATGGGCTCATTATCGGCGCGCAGGACGGCGTTGAACCACACGCTGGCACCGCCCCCCAGGCGCACATCGCCGATCACTTGGGCCGAAGGCGCGATCCAGACATCGTCCCCCTGTTGCGGGGCCACCCCGTCCAAAGCGAAAACCGTCATGCCAATCCTTTCCTCCCGATTGTTTCCTTATGCTTATGCGCGCCGGATAGGCGACGTGGCAAGCGCCTGTGTGTCCCGGCGGACCCAGTTCGACATTTCGCGGCTGCACAAGAGTTTTCCACAGGCGTTTTAAGAACTGGGTAAGGATTGTGCCGGAATCTGGTAGTGTTCTTGAGGGGGAATCATCTGAGCCCCCCAACAGGACCCGGCGACATCCGGCCCGTTACCTTTTATGAGGTTTTCAGTGGCTCACAGGTATGTGTTTGCACCCGAAATCGTTCCCCCGCCCCCGGCGGTGCGGTCCGAAGGATGCGACTCACCCGGACGCGCCCGCCTTTCCTCCCCTGACGCATACGCGAAGACGAACCCTTATCCGGTTTCGTCTTTTTTTGTGCCTCAAATCCCGCTCTTGCTGACGCGCACTGACCGGACGCCTGCACTGCGTTCCGGCTGGCGCTCTTTTTTAAGGAGGCTGTCATGACCAAGCGTTCCACCAAGCGTTTTCTGCGCGAAGGTACTCTCGATGCCGAGGAATATGCCCGCGACACCAAGGTGCGCCGCATTTCCGTGCATCACGGGAGCTGGTCACCGGTCGCTCCGGCGAATGAAGAGCGGGATCAGAGCTACGTCAAAACGATCAAGGCCAAATCCGACGGACAGGCGCAACTGCTGACCGCCATCGACGAGAAAAACCTCGTTCTGGCGCTGGGGCCGGCGGGGACGGGCAAGACCTACCTCGCCATCGCCAAGGCCGTGGAGGCGCTGGAAGCCGGGAAGGTCGGACGCATCGTCCTGTCGCGCCCGGCGGTCGAGGCCGGGGAGTCGATCGGCTTTTTGCCCGGCGATATGGAGGACAAGCTGGCCCCTTATCTGCGCCCGCTGTATGACGCCCTCACCGACCGCCTCAGCATGAAGCGCGTCAAGGCGCTGATGCAGGAAGGCCTGATCGAGATTGCACCGGTCGGCTATATGCGCGGCCGCACGCTGAACAACGCCTTCGTGGTCATCGACGAAGCGCAGAACTGCACCTATACGCAGCTCAAAATGCTGCTGACGCGGCTCGGCTGGAATTCGACCATGATCGTCACCGGGGACCCGAACCAGTCGGACCTGCTGCCCGGTCTGTCGGGTCTGGCCGATGTGGCGGCGAAGTTCGAAACGCTCGACACCGTGGCCGTGGTGCAGTTGAAGGACAAGGATATTGTCCGTCACCCGCTGGTGGCCCAGATGCTCGGCGTTCTTTAGACGCAGGCAATTTTGAAGGGAAAGGGCGGGGTTTTCCCTGCCCTTTTTCTTTTAACCACGGAAAAAACTACAGCACCAGCGGGCGATAGGCCGTCGGGGTCACGCTGAAATCAGCGCGCAGGGCCTGACGGCGCGGCGTATCGGAAAAGCCGATATGCACCCATGTCCCTTCATAGATCAACTGATCGAAGACGATATCGCTGGCCATGATCTTGCGGCAGATATCGAGCGGCGTACCGAAGCGCTGCGATACAAAATCCACCGCACGCCCGATCATGTGGGCACTGGTCTTTGAGCCACCGACCTTGGCATTGAGCGCCGGGCCGCGATAGCCGCTGCGCACCGTGACCGGCTGCCCCAGAAGCGCGCGCACCTTGTCCATGCGCTGCGCCGTGTCCTTGAGATTGGCCAGATGCTCAGGCGTCGGCGTATTGTCGATCCCGTTGCGCTCGGCGATATCGGACTGGGTCAGTTCTTCCAGCGTAAAATACTGGCTGAGCGGCGTATAGCCGGGATAGCTGGGCGGCAGGACCGGCTCCGGCCATACCTGTTTGGCGCGTTCGTACAGCGCCTTGCGGTGATCGAGACCGTTGGTGCCACCATTGATGATGCGCGTAATGCCGACAAGGTCGTCGGTATCGGCAAGCGCATTGAGGTTCTTGGCCCGCCAGAAAGCCCCGGAAGCGCGCGCCGCCGTTTCCGCCTCTTCCAGCTTTTGCGGCTGCTCGGCCAGCGGCAGACCCGTCAGTTCGCCGTAGCGCGTATAATTGGCCCTACCGGTGATCATGACAAAACCGCGTCCGATATAGCGGAAGCCGTCGCCGGGCTCGACATTGCCCAGTTCCGGACGGTTACCATAGATGGCTTCGGCAATCGCGGCCTTACCCTCATTGACCAGTCGCTGGGCGTTTTCCAGCGAGCCCACGCGCTTGGGGAAGGTTTTATAGAGGCCCTGCGCGCTGTAGTTCAGGTTTTCGACCAGCGCCCGGAAGTTATCGCACTCATGCGCCAGTTGCGCCATGAAGTGCGCCAGTCGCCGCGGCGTGTCGATGCCGTATTCGACCCGCGCCGCCTCCAGTGCCGGAGCATAGACGGCGATGCGCGCCGCATTGGCCTGCGGCGACAGGGCCTTGAGGGTCTCCGCCGTAATCATCAGTAGTCCCTCGGCCGCAGCGACGGATCGGGCAAGGCGTCGTCCGCCTCCACCGCCTGAGCCGGAACCGCTGTCAGGGCCGGGGCGGTCGCGGTGGTGGTGGTGGCCGATGAGGTCGGCAGGGTGATCACCCGCATCGTCGTCTCATCCGCGAAAGGCTGAAGCGGCGTGAAGGTCGATGCCGGCGGTGGCGCGCCCCCTTTGAAGGTCGAGCGCACCGTCATCAGCTTGCTCAGCACGTCGAACCAGAAGGGCGCCCCCAACGTCACGGCAAACGCCGTCATCACCCAGCCCGAAACGAGGGCGATCATCGGCAGCACGTTAAACAGCGCATTGTCGCCCAGAGTAGGCGTCCCGTTATAGGCGTTGGTGAAGATTTCGACCGTGCGCCCGACGGCCAGTTGCGTATTGTGCCACCACTGATCCGGGCGGTCCGCGCGGAAATCGGGCGCAGGCGTCGTCGGCTCCTTGCTGGGCGGGCATTTGCGGTTGTCGTGCAGGGGCGTGTCATTGCCGCAGAAGCGGAACAGGTGCTGCATACTGTCCATGGTGGTAGCGTTCCACCCCAGAGGCAGACCCAGGCGGCTCAGGGGGTTATCCAGACTGGCCGTCGCCTCCACGCCCTTGGCGGCCGTGTCGGTATAATATTGCTGGGCCGAGGCCTCGACCGCCTTGCGCAGGCTGGGCGAGCGGTAGAGCGTATCGGCAATCACCACCGTGTTGACGTTCATCACCACGCAGGCAATGAGACTGAACCAGAACAGGATCGTCTGGGTCTCATGGCGATACCAGCCGGACACGCGGTCCATGGTGGCGTTGAACCACTGCTCCAGAAAGGTGCGCGCCTTGTTCATATCCCCGTCGGCCGTATTGACCGCCAGTTGCACCACCTTGGCCAGACGCGGATTGTTGAGATTATTGGTGGCGTTCAGAACGGCCTGCGGGTCGATGCGCCCGGACTGGGTCTGACCGCCCTTTTCGCTGATCATATCCAGCACGACGAAGGCGAAATGCTCCGCCGGAATGTAGGACGGCAGCTTGCGCCCTTCGAAGAAGCGGCGGCGGGTCGGCGGCTTATAGTTGCCGCGATAGAGGGTCATGATCAGGGGATGGCTATAAAAGCCTTCAAGGAATTCGAAACCGTGCAGCTTGTCGCCGGATTTACGGTCGAAGCGCAGCTTGTGTTCCTTGGGCAGGTTGCACAGAAGTTCGATCAGGCCCCGTTCCAGATTGCGCGCCCGGCTTTTGAAAAAGCCTTCGACCGCTTCACGCGCCGTCGTCGCCAGCACGCTCATCAGCAGGTAGATGAAGACCAGTCCTGCGGCAACATCAATGGACTCCGGCAGCAGCATGTCCCCCACCCTGAACCGTTCACGAAAAATTTTTATAAGAAATCAAACAGCCGGCAAACACCGTTAACCATAATTAACGAAAGCGCAATCGCCAAATCATGACACTTTGCGCAGGGCGAAAAGTGGCGCATTCAGGTCACAGGTAGGGGAAAACCACAGGCGGGGGCAAAGGCGCAACGACCCCAGACGCTCAGCCTCTTCGGTCGCGGGTATTATCGCGGTATCATTCTGGCCGTTCCAGGGCGCTGAGCGCCGCACGGCCTTCGGGCGTGACGGTCAGGCCCTCGGCAACGGTCTTGGCCGTGGCCACGGCCCCGCGCGGTGACATCATGGCCGCCGCCTTCATCGAGGCATGGGTAATGCCCGCCAGACGCGCCACCGCCATCTGACGATAGCTGTCAAAGCCCTGCACCATGCACGCACCCGCAGCCTGCTTGGCAGCGGCCGCCAGTTGGCCCAGATATTCGCTCAGGGCGTCGTCGTCGCGCTTTACGCCGTCGTACTCGATGCAAACCCCCGACAGACCGCACTTGGCCAGAGCGGCGATAATCTTGCGGTCGGAAGAGACGTGACCGACGACGGTCATGCAGAAGGGCTTGATCAGCGAGACGATTTCCAGAACGCGGTGCGGCGGCACACCGTCCAGACCGCGCACCTCAAACAGCACCTTGAGGCCCATATCGCTGGCGGCCTTGGCCACTTCGTGCGTGATCTTCTGGCGCGCGCGCTGGGAAGCAAAGGTCGAAAAGGCCGCGGGCACGACCATCAGCATCTTGCGCTGATCGGCCTCGCGCATCCGTAATATCTTCAGCCCCTGCTCGATATTGGTGATATCGACCAGTTCGCGCAGACCCCAGTCCATATTGGCCAGCGCCTTGCGATCCAGAAGCGTGTTGTCCGACGCCTCAACGACCATAGGCTCCAGCCGGTGGCCGATCATCACCATCTTCTTCATCTCGAACAGAGGCTCGTTCGAAGAGGCGATGCGCAGCGTCCGGTTGGCCAGCGTCACAGTGGCCGCCACCATGACCGGACGTTGAATATTGGTCATTTGCGGGCCCTGACCGGGGGTGCGGACGGCTTCGCCCGTCGTTGCGCCGGTGATCGGCTTCACGCGCTCAGGCCCCGCTTCCGGACGGTCGAACCAGGTCTTGAGGTCGATGGGATTGAGGAGGAAGCGATCGACGTCCTCTACCTGCACCTCATAGAGCGGAACGGGCAGTTCGGAGACATCCCCGACAAAGAAATTGCCCAGATCGCGCCACATCTCGGTTACCGACAAAGCGCCCCGGCGCGACCCTTCGGTCGGGATAATAGCCAGCCAGGCATCGTCATTGATACGCAGGCACCAGTTGGGCTCCTGAAAGCGTCGCTCGAAACCGGTCTTTAGATGTTCATAGACCAGTTCGCTCTTGACGTCCCACTTGGACCCCAGCCGCACAATCAGGGCATCCAGCTTGAGCAAGAAGGCGTGGCCCTGTGCGCTGACACGGGTTTCGCGCAGGCGCTCGATGATCATCACCGCGTCCTCGCGTTGCAGCAGCAGCCGTTCGG
The DNA here is from genome assembly GCF_037101385.1 of Asticcacaulis sp. DW145. Taxonomy (NCBI): domain Bacteria; kingdom Pseudomonadati; phylum Pseudomonadota; class Alphaproteobacteria; order Caulobacterales; family Caulobacteraceae; genus Asticcacaulis; species Asticcacaulis sp. DW145. The sequence continues at coordinate 1,571,234 of NZ_AP029024.1, forward strand.
GCTCCGCTGCGCCGTCTTGCCCTGTCGAAAGGATGTCTTGAGACATGCCGGACACACCAGACCTATACTTACAACACCGTCCCGATCAGCCTACGGATGCAGCGTTGAAACAACATTAACATGCGTGTCAAAATTATGGGCCATCGCGGTGATACCGCCGGCGATGTCACGTGATTCAGAAGTTAAGCAAGTCTTCACCCTAAAGGTTAAAACCTTGTACACTCTGACCGAATCGCCCGGAGGTTTGCCATTTCCGCCGCCGCACCGGCTCCTGACGCCCTGACCCGTGCCGCTCCCGAAGCGCGCGCGCCTGCGGACGTGCCCGAAGCCAGCGGCCTGCACCCTGTCACACAGGTGCGCATCCTGCTGCATCTGATGCAGTTGAACGCGGCGGCCCGGCGACAGGCGGCACTGCCCGACGAAAACCCGCCGGGTTTCGTCGCGCGACTGTCCGAACTGATTGCCAGCCTGCCCCCCGACAGGGCGCAGCCTGTGCTCGATGATCTGGCGGAGGCCGACTGGGCCGATCCGGATCTGATCGCCGCCCTGTGCCAGTTACCACAAAGTGGTGCATCGGTTTTGCTGCGCTCCCCTGTGCTCAGGGACGAGGCGCTTCTGAAATTGATCGCGACCAGCGGCGAGCGCGCCCGTCTGATCGCGTTGCGACCGACCCTCAGCCCGTCCGTGATCGACGCCCTGATTGCGACCGCCGATACCGCCACGGCCACCGCCCTGCTCAACAACCGGCACCTCCGCCTCCATGACGCCGCGTTCGAGGCTCTGGCGGCGCACGCCCGAACCGATATCGCCCTGCGCGCCCCGCTGACGCGCCACCCCCTACTGACGCGGGCTGCCGCCGCCCGGCTGCTGGATGTGGTGGGGCCGGGCCTGCGCGACACACTTCTGACCCGCTTCGACGGCCTGCACGCCCGCCATTTTCAGGCCCCACCGCCCAGCGATGCGGCGCAAACCCTGCATCGTCTGCAACGCGGCGACTTCCTCGCCTTCCGGCAAGGTCTGTCGCGACTGACCGGACTGGATCGCGCGCTCGTGGATCGCGCCCTCAGCCAGGACTCGGCGGTGCCGCTGGTACTGTTGCTGAGCGCCGCCGCCATCGACCGGGCGGCCTTTGCTGACGTGCTGACGCAGGTTCAGGCGCTAAATGACGGACATCCGCGCATCAATGATCGTCACCTGGCCTTTGTCCGCGGCCTGTTCGATCTCAGTGCCCGCGAAGCGCGGCAAAGGCTTATGGCCATCTATTCCCATTGAACGAAATCCGTTCTAAGACGGCTGTCCCCTGCTGTTCAGACCCTGCCTCATGTCCCTCAAACTCGCCTTTACCGCCTCCGAACGCCCCGAAGCCCAGGCCGCCTGCGCGGTGCTGCGCAAACGGTACGGTGAGGCCAACGACCCGGACGTGATCGTCGCCCTGGGCGGGGATGGCTGGCTTCTGGAATGCGTCCACAGCCATTTCCGTCACGAATTGCCCATCTTTGGCATGAACATGGGCTCGATCGGCTTTCTGTTGAACGAATATCGTGAAAACGATTTGATGGCGCGCATCGAAAGCGCCGAACGCACCCGCATCAGCCCGCTGCGCATGACGGCCACCAATGGGCGTGGCGAGGTGCAGGAGGCGCTGGCCTTCAATGAGGTGTCTCTGCTGCGTCAGACGCATCAGAGCGCCAAACTGCGCATCCTGATCGACGGCAAGGCGCGGCTGGAGGAACTGATCTGCGACGGCGCGCTGGTCGCCACGCCCGCCGGTTCGACCGCCTATAATCTCTCGGCCCACGGCCCCATTATCCCGCTGGACGCGCAGGCCCTCGCCCTGACCCCGATCAGCGCCTTTCGCCCGCGACGCTGGCGCGGTGCCCTCCTGCCGCATTCGGCCAAGGTGCGGTTTGAGGTGCTGGAATGCGACAAACGCCCGGTGGCCGCGTCGGCCGACACCTTCGAAGTGCGCCACATCCGCGAGGTGGAAATCGTCGAAGTGCCTGAACTGTCTGCCACCATCCTCTTCGATGCGGGCAACGGTTATGATGAGCGCGTGCTGACCGAACAGTTTTCGAGTTAGAGCGCATCCCTGTCGCAACGGCATGGCGGGCTGGCGATTCGATTGCACACGCGGGTGCTCTGAGGGGTATGTTACCGGCTCAATCCCCTTATCACCAAGGCCGCGAAGGAAAAAATGCACGGCATTAGGGCTTCCTAAAGGGGTTTGCGGTTAGGGTTGATGAAACAGCCCCACGGAATAAGCTCCCATGTCCGAAAAAGCCCAGGTCATCCAGATCCCCAATACCCTCCGCGCCAAGGTTGGCGGCAAGATGGGTGCGCTTGATCCGGCCACCCTTGCCAAGGCGGAAGAAGCCCTGTCCTCCCTGTCCGATCAGTTCGACAACTGGCTGGATGATGAGGTCACCAAGCTGGAAAGGGCGCAGGAAACCATTCGCAATGATGGCCTGAGCCCGAAGAACGCCGAAGCCCTCTATTTCCGCTGCCACGATCTCAAGGGTCTGGGCACCACCTATGGCTATCCGCTGATCACGCGCATCGCCGGTTCGGTGTGCAAAATGCTGGACGACGAAACCATCCGTATGCAGTCACCGCGCGTCCTGATCGACGCCCATGTGGACGCCATCCGCGCCATCGTCCGCGGCAAGATCAAGGACGAGAACCATCCGGTGGGCGTCACCCTCGCCGAAACGCTGGAAGCACGTGTCAAGGAATATATGGACGCGCTTGAAGCCTGATCTCAAGGCCTGAGACACAAAGAAAAGCCCCGGTTTGCGCCGGGGCTTTTTGCGTATCCTTATACCAAAGGTCATTGAAAATGACTCTTGGTATTCCATCCGAGAATGTCTCATGTCACTGACAGTCTCGTGTCTTCAACGGCCGGATGCGGTCAGCATCTTCGGCCGTTGGTATTATCAATACGATCAGCGTGGCGCGACCGCCACCACCGGGGCCTTGGGCGCGTTAAGGCCGAACAGCGCATCCGGCAGCGCACCGATAATGGCCGCCGACAGACAGGTGGCGACAAAGCCGGCAAACAGGGCCTTCCACACCAGACTCAGCACTTCCTCGCGGCGGTCAGGCATAAGCACGCCCAGCCCCGTGACCGTAATCCCCACCGAACCCAGATTGGCAAAGCCGCAGATGGCATAGGTCATCAGCATCCGCGTGCGCTCGCTCATCTGATCGACCGGAATGGCCCCCAGTTTGAGGAAGGCAACAAATTCGGTCAGGGTCAGCTTGGTGCCCAGAATATAGCCGGCCTTTTGCGACTCTTCCCACGGCACGCCGATAATCCACGCCAGCGGCGCGAAAACGACGGACAGACCGCGCTCAAGCGACAGGGGCTCACCGCCCACATGCGGGAACATGCCCAGCACGATGTTAATCAGCGACACGAAGGCGACGAAAACGATCAGGATGGCCGAGATGTTCATCACCACCATCAGGCCGTCCGCCGTGCCCTTGGAAATGGCGTCGATGGCGCTGTCGTACTTCAGCGACGAGTTATAATCGGCGACAACGCCGCCTTCGCCGTCTTTTTCAGGCACCATGATGCGCGACAACAGCACACCCGCCGGGGCCGAAATAATCGACGCCACTAACACGTGACCGGCGGCATTGGGCAGGGTCGCCTTAAGGATCAGCGCATAGGCCACCATGGTCGAACCGGCCACAGTGGCCAGACCGACCACCATCATCATGAACACTTCGGAGCGCGACAGCTTCGACAGGTAGGCGCGGATGACGATGGGGCTTTCGATCATGCCCAGAAAGATATTGGTGGCCACCGCCAGAGCCGACGCCCCGCCAAGGCCCATGGTCTTCTGGAAAATGAACCCGAAACCCTGCGTGATCCATTTGAGAATGTGCCAGTGCCACAAAAGGGCCGACAGGGCCGAGATGACCAGGATCAGCGGCAAGACCTGAAAGGCAAAGACGAAAAGAGCCCCCTGATTTTGCACCGTATAGGGCTGAGCCCCGCCACCCAGATAGCCGAAGACGAACTGCGTCCCCTGATTGGTGGCCGCCGCCAGGGCGTCCACGCCGGAATTGATGCCGTCCAGCACGGCCTGAGACTGCGGAAAACCGAACAGCAGCACCGCCAGCGCCACCTGCACACCGATGGCCCCGATGGTCAGAAAGATCGGAAATTTCTTTTTGTTTTCCGAAAGCAGCCAGCAGGCCAGCAGCATGATCCCAATGCCCAGTATACTCTGGACGTTCAGCATTCCGTAAGACGGCATGTACACTATCCCTTGGCGGCTGTGCACACGATTGCGCCGCCCAAACCGTAAATATCCGATAACCATTGAAACCATGGCAAGCGGTTTCTTCGCATAGCCGATATTATTTTCGCCGTCGGCGAGAGGCTATGACAAAAAGGCGACAAATCCTGATGACAAATCACCCGGTGGGCCTGTAGTCTCGCCGATGACAGCGCCCCGGCCCAAGCCTCCGGGCGCCGCCCATAACAAGGACAGGACTTAAACGTGAGCCCTCAGCCCGGCCTCAATGACGCCGTCGTTCGCCACCTGCTGGTTGTCGATGACGACGATCGTATCCGTACCCTGCTCAAGGAGTTCCTGTCGCGTCAGGGCTTCCGCGTCACCGCCGCCGCCCATGCCGACGCCGCCAAGCGGATGCTGCAACTGCTGGATTTCGACCTGCTGATCCTCGACGTGATGATGCCCGGCGAAGACGGGTTCTCGCTGTCGAAATGGGTGCGGCAACATTCCAACGTCCCCATCCTCATCCTGACGGCGCGCGGCCTGCCCGACGACCGTATCATGGGCCTGAGCCTGGGGGCCGACGACTATCTGTCCAAGCCGTTCGAACCGCAGGAGCTTTTGCTGCGGATCGAAGCGATCCTGCGCCGCACCGGCGTCAAACCCGCCCTGCCGAAGACCATCAGCATGGGGCAGATCACCTTTGATCTTGAACGCGCCGAACTGACGCGCAACGGGGCGATGGTGCGCCTGACCGAGGCCGAGGCGCAACTTCTGAAATATCTCGCTGAGCGCGCCAATGTGCCGGTGGATCGCATGGACCTTGCCAAGGACAGCGTCGATACCACAGGGCGCGCCGTGGACGTTCAGGTCACCCGCCTGCGCCGCAAGATTGAGCCCGATCCCAAGAATCCGCGCTACCTGCAAACCGTGCGCGGCAAGGGCTATATGCTGGCGCCGGATTAAGGCCTCGCCTTATCCTCATCTATGCGCTCAGAGGCCGCCCGTGCGCTCTGCGCACAATTTGGGTGAAACACCGGCCTATGAATAGGCCGGGGCTCGCCGCGTAGGCGGCGGCGGGCAGTCGCCCTTGCCAAATCGCAATGAGGAGGTCATTGCAATTTGGAGATCAGCGTCAAAGCGTAAAGGTCTGTATGCGCATACCCCGTCTCAAATTCTGGCCGCAGTTCCTCAAACGCAAGATCCCCAAGACCTTGTGGGGACGTGCCCTACTGATCATCGTTCTGCCGGTCGCCCTGATGCAGGTGGCGGTGACCTGGGCCTTTTTCGACATGCACTGGGAAACCGTCACGGCCAAGCTGTCGGAAGGGCTGGTCGGCGATGTCGCCTGGGCCGTCGATGCCTACAAGGCCGACCCCACGCCGCAGACCATGGCCACCATCTCCGCCGCCGCGCAGAAGTCGATGCAGTTATCCATCGTCTATCAGCCCGGCCGAGCCCTGCCCGAAAACCGCCGGCGCAATGCGTGGGCGGCACTCGATCGTTCGCTGAAGCGCGCGCTCAATGAGCAACTGGACGATCCCTTCTGGTTTGACACCACCCGCTATGCAGGGGCCGTCGATATCCGCGTCAAGGTCAAGGGCGGTGTGATCCGCGTCATTGCCCCGCGTGAACGCGCCTTCGCCACCCGAGCCCATATCTTCGTGCTGTGGATGACCGGGGCGACCCTGCTTCTGACCGCCGTGTCGATCCTCTTTATCCGCAATCAGGTGCGCGCCATCGAGCGCTTGTCCGTCGCCGCCGAAAAGTTCGGACGCGGCGAAGACGACCCCAATTTCAAGCCCTATGGCGCCGCCGAGGTGCGCGCCGCCGCGCAGAACTTCCTGAAGATGAAGTCGCGCATCCAGCGCCATATCGAACAACGCACAACCCTCCTCGCCTCGGTGAGCCACGACCTGCGCACGCCCCTGACGCGGCTGAAGCTGGAACTGGCCATGGCCCCGGCCGATCCGGCGACCGAGCGCATGAAGCAGGACGTGTCGGAAATGGCCTATATGATCGACGAATATCTGGCCTTTGCGCGCGGTGAAATGCAGGAAAGCCCGCAAATCACTTCGGTCAACACCTTACTGGAAACGGTGGTCGAAGGGGCGCGGCGCGCGGGTCATCAGCCGGAGTTCGTGCCCCTGGCCGAAGATGTCGAAACCTCGATCCGCATCATGGCGCTGAGCCGCGCCTTGTCCAATCTGGTGATGAACGGCTTTCACTACGCCACTCAGGTGCGCGTCTCTGCCGAAATCGAGCACAAGCCGGGCGGCAAACAATCGCTGCATATCTACGTCGATGACGATGGCCCCGGCATCCCGCCTGAAAAGCGCGAAGAGGCGCTCAAGCCGTTTTCGCGGCTGGACGATTCACGCAATCAGAACAAGAAGGGCGTGGGCCTCGGTCTGGCCATCGCCCGCGACACGGTGCGCAGCCACGGCGGCGAACTGGGGCTTGATCAAAGCCCGCTGGGCGGCCTGCGCGCCGATATAGGCATCCCGCTTATCTAAGGGGTTTGTGGCAGACGGCCTCAATATTGTGGCCGTCCGGATCAAGCACGAAAGCCCCGTAATAGTCCGAATGATAGTGGGCGCGAATCCCCGGCGCGCCGTTGTCACGCCCCCCGGCCGCCATCGCTGCCGCGTAGAAGGCCTCCACGGCCTCACGTGTTTCGGCCACGACCGCCACGTGCATGTGGTCGGTCGGTTGCCCGTCAGCCAGCCACAGATAGGGTTTGTGCGTACCGAAACCCGTCCCCCACGGACCGTCCATGACCACACGGTACCCCAGCGGGGCAAAGGCCGCCTCATAGAAGCGCTTGCTCTGCGTGCGGTCGGACACAAACAGATTCATATGGTCGATCATTTTTACATGCCTTTCCCGAGCCAGCCTGCCGCAGCGAAGCCCTGTTAACCCTGTTTTCTAACCCTTTATTGACCATATGGGGCCATTCTGCACGCTAAAGCCGCAAAAATATCGGCTTCTCCAGAGCAGAAGGTTCCCATGGCCAAGGCCCATACGCATCGAACGGCCCCCCGTTCACGCGCCCCGCTAAAGGCGTGCGGGGAATGCAATCTGTGCTGCAAGGTCTATGATGTCGAGGACGTGGGCAAGAAGGCCGGCACGCTGTGTCACCATACCCGCGAAAGCGATGGGTGCAGCATCTGGGGACTTCATCCGCAAATCTGTCAGGATTTCAAATGCCTGTGGCTGAAACACGATGACCTGAACGGTCTGTGGCGGCCCAATACGGCCGGCTTTGTCCTGCGTCTTGAACCCAATGGCACGACGCTGAATGTCGATGTGGACCCGGCACGCCCGGACGCCTGGCGTCAGGCCCCCTACTATGCACAGTTCAAGCTGTGGGGCGAAGGTATTTTGCGCAGCGAAAGCCTTGTGGTCGTCTATGCGCCGGAAGGGCTTTATGTCGTCACTCCCGACGAAGACCTGTTCCTGCGCACCCCCAAACGCGGGGACATACTCGAAACCGGTATGGAAATGACCCTGTTCGGGCCCCGCCCCTTTGCGCGTGTCGTCCCCGCGGCCAGGGGCCGTCACGCGCTGCGGGCATAAACATCAAAAAGGCCTCCCCGCTGACGGAGAGGCCTTTTCGGTTCTAGTCCTGTTCGACGCTGCCCGCACCGCTGATGCGGGTATCGAGCTGAGCGGGATGGGTCTCCAGATCGACATTGCCGGAACCCGACACATCGACCTTGACCTTGCCCGTCGGGGCAATGGTGGCGTCGCCCGAACCGGAGATGCTGACATCGGCGTCCTCGACGCTCAGGCCCGACAGATCCGCCTGACCGGCACCTGTGATATCAAGCTTCAAGGCCTGGGCCTTGCCCGTCACCTCGGCCGAGCCCGATCCGCTGATGTGCAGGTCGATGGCGGGCTGGTCATAATTGCTGACGCGCAGATCGCCAGAGCCCGAAATCTCGAAATCCCGAACCGAAGGCGCGGTGATGACGATTTTCAACTCGTCGCTGGCGTGAGCTTCGATATGCCCCTCCCCGAAGCGGAATTGCACCACCTTTTCGATATCCGGCCCATCGGCCAGATAAAGACGGCCGTTTTCGAGGCGCACCCGGTCGGTCAGGGCCTTGGGGCCATTGACGGTTACCGAAGGCGTGGCCCCTTGCGTGTAAACCACCTCGGCTGGAAGCTCGATCTTGAGCTGTTCGTTGCCGCTCCAGCCAAGGGTACGCGTCACCGACGGCGCGATCTCGGCCTTGGTGGTCTTCATAAAGCGGATGTGCTTGTCCCCGGCTTCCGACAGGGTCCACACCCCGCCGTTTTTGGCGATGTCATGGCTGGCCAGACCGGCGGCACCGGCCAGGCAAGCGACCGACAGGACGAAGGCGGAGCCGGAAATAATGGCAAGTTTGCGGATCATCATGGTCTTCCCTCCTCCGATCAGGCGTTCTGCGCGTCAAGCGCGGGTTTCAGCAGGCGATAGTGCAGACGGGCGTACCAGACGAGACCGTTGACCAGCCACACGCTGACGATAGCCGTGAGGCCGGCGATGGTGACAGCCAGAGCCATGCCGCCGACCCCGCCCAACAGCGCGGCGAACACGCCGCCTGGCATCCAGAAGGCCCCGGTGGCAAAGACCACGCCGCTGGCGATAAAGATACCGATGGCGCTCATGAAGAAACCGAACAGGGTGCCGATCACACCCATCAGCAGCGGAAGCAGGATCAGGATGTCGATGGCCCCAAGGCCCAGAACGGCAAACACCGCGCTGACCGCCGAAGACGGCGACTTGGTGTCTTCCCACTGTTTCAGGCCGATTTCGGCCCGCAGTTCGCGCGCCAGACGCGACGGATCGCCGAGCGCCGCGGCCACTTCGGCTTCGCTGCGACCGGCCGCCACGCCGTCCGTGAAGTGAGCTTCGTAGTCGGAGACCACGTCGGCGATGCTGGCGGCAGGCAGACCGATAAGGCCTTGCTTGAGCCGGTTGATAAATTCGTTGCGGGTCATGTCCCTCACCCCTCTTGCGTTTCAGTAGGAGCCGGTTGCGGCTCAGTGGGTGCGGCCTCCAGCAGCGCATCGACGCTGCGGGCAAAGCCGCGCCATTCGGCGGCCTGCGCCGCCAGTGCCGCGTGACCGGCCTCGGTCAGACGGTAATATTTGCGCGACGGCCCCGATGAGGACTCCACCAGCCGCGTATCGACCAGCCCATCGCTCTGCATCCGCCGCATCAGCGGATAGATGGTGCCTTCGCCCATGCCGATCGCGTCGGACAGGGTAGAGGCGATCTCATACGCGTAGCTCTCATTGCGGGCCAGAAGCGCCAGCACGCACAGGCCGAGCACGCCTTTCTTCAGTTGAATGTCAATGGTTTCAGCCATCTCCGCTTTCCTTTCGACGGAGCCGTATGCGCCCCGTGATGAAGAGGTGTATATGACAAGCTATCATTTATTGCAAGATACCATTTTAAAACATGTACCATTTGTAATGTAGTAGCCATTACCAACAGGTAGCTTGCCAAACCTAGTGTGCGTCGATGAAACGAAAAGGAACGCGGCTTGGGCCTCGACACCTGCCCGCGAAAGGCGCAAATGAGGGCACATGACTCACGATCCCCTTGCCCTCCCAGATGCCCCCAAAGCCAACTGGGTCGATCTCTATGCGCCCGCCCCCCTGCGCCCGTGGTTGAGGCTCGGTCGTTTCGACCGGCCCATCGGTATCTGGCTGCTGTTCCTGCCGGGCGCGATGGGCCTGGTTTTTGGCGCCGCGAATCCGTGGTCGCTGGAGGTGCTCTATAAGCTGGTCCTGTTTGCTCTGGGCTCGGCCCTGATGCGCGGGGCCGGTTGTGCCTATAACGACTTCGTGGACCGCGATTTCGATGCACAGGTCGAACGCACGCGCTTGCGTCCCATCCCGTCAGGACAGATCAGCCCCAAACAGGCCCTGTTGTTCGTCGCCCTGTCCTCGCTGATCAGCCTCCTTATCCTGCTGCAACTGGGCCTGACCGCCATCTGGCTGGGGGTGGCGTCCTTGGGTCTGGTCGCCGCCTATCCCTTTATGAAGCGTATCACCTGGTGGCCGCAGGCGTGGCTGGGCCTGACCTTCAACTGGGGCTTTCTGATGGGCGTAGCGACCATGACCGGAACTCTAAATCCGGGGGCGGTTATCTTCTATGCCGGGCTGATCTTCTGGACCTTGGGCTACGACACCATCTACGCCTATCAGGACATAGAGGACGACGCCATGATCGGGGTCAAATCCTCGGCCCGCGCGCTTGGGGCACAGGGCCGCAACGGCGTCTCCTTCTTTTATGCCGCCGCCGTGGCCCTGACCGGGGTGGGGGCCATCATCGGCGGCCTGAGCTGGCCGCTCTATACCGGGCTGGCGACCGTGTGCCTGCACCTTTTCTGGCAGGTCAACACCTTGCGAATCGATGACAACGGGCGTCTTCTGAAGCTGTTCAAGGCGAATCGCGAAACCGGTCTGTTGTGGGTCGCGGCCATTCTGATCGGGCACTGGTCAGTTTAATCATGGGCGACCCTAAGGAGTTAGACATGCGGATGAGACCGCACCTGCTGATCATGGTCGCTTTTTGCGCGCTGACGCTGGCGTCGTGCTCGCGCAGGGACGAGACGCACAAGGACGCGCCGCCTGTGGCGGCCGCACCGCTTGAATTTGCGCAGACGACCCCCGACGCCGAGGTCAGGCTGACCTTCCCCGAAGCGATCAAGGCCTTTGGGGAACTGCACAATCGCCTGTTTGCCGACGGCCAAAGCGAACTCACCGCCTTTGCCGATCAGGCAGCCAAGGATCGCAAGGAACTGACCGCTGCGGGCTCCGAACCGCCGCCCTACTTCCGCGCGATCAAATGGACCCTGCCCGCTCAGTCCGAGCATCTGGCCTCCCTCTATGCCGAGCAGTCGGAATTTACCGGCGGGGCGCACCCCAACGCCAGTTATCAGACCGTTCTGTGGGACAAGACGGCCAGACAGGCGATCGACGCGCGGCTGCTGTTTGCACCCAATGCCGACCTTGCGGCCGCCGACGCGTTTCTCTGCCGTCAGATCGAGGCCGAGCGTTCGCGCCGCAATCAGACCCCGACGACCCAGACAGCCACGGGCTTTACCTGCCCCAGGCTGATCGAAAGCCATCTGGCGCTTGTGCCTTCGACCACCGCCGGCAAGATCGGCGCCATTGAGGCCCTGTTCGCCCCCTACGAGGTCGGCCCCTATGCCGAGGGTGCCTATCAGATCCGTGTGCCCCAGGCGGTGCTGCGCGGCCTGATCAGCCCGGCCTATGCGACAGATTTCGCCGGGGAGCCTGTGCCCGCACCTGCCGTGCAATGAGCGAACCGGCGGCGTTTATCCGCGCCCACACCACCCCTCTGCCGGTCCCGTCCCTGCCCGATCTGAGCCTCTATCAGGCAACGGAAGTCACGGCCCTGTGGGAGATGACCGAGGCCGAACTGGCGCAAAACGGTCTGGCTCCGCCCTTCTGGGCCTTTCCGTGGGCGGGGGGACAGGCGCTCGGCCTGTGGCTCCGGCAAAACCAGCAGGCCGTTCAGGGCAAGCGGGTGCTCGATCTGGCCTGTGGTTCCGGGCTGGTCGGCATAGTGGCGGCGAAGCTGGGGGCAGCGCAGGTCATCGCCAATGATATCGACCCGTTTGCCGGGGCCGCCGTGGCACTCAATGCGGCCCTGAACGGCGTGGATGTCACCTTTGACGGGGCGGACCGCTTATCGGGCGAGCCCCCGGCTGTCGATGTCATTCTGGCTGGGGATATCTGCTACGAAAAGTCGATGACCGCCGCCATGCTGACATTTCTGCGTAAAGGCCGGGCGCAGGGTATCGCTGTCTATGTCGGCGACCCGCATCGCAGCTACTTCCCCGGCGAAGGGCTGAGACGGCTGGCCACGTTTGACATTCATACCGATACCCAAATCGAAGACCGCGCGGTGAAACCCGCCAGTGTCTGGAGCCTCATATGAGCACACATCACAAGATCGACTATGTCGAATGGCAGGCCACCGCCCTGCCCGAAACCAAACAGTTCTATGAGACGGCGTTTGGCTGGCGCTTCATTGACTACGGCCCGACCTATGCCGCCCTGTCCGAAGCCGGTCTGGACGGTGGGTTTGACGCCGATAACGGGCCGGTCAAGCCGCTGGTTATCCTCTATTCCGAAAATCTCGAAGCCTCACGCGACACGGTCGTGACGGCGGGCGGGCAACTGACTCAGGACATATTCAGCTTCCCCGGCGGACGCCGTTTTCATTTCACCGATCCGTCAGGCAATGAACTGGGCGTGTGGAGCGACAAATAGGGGTTGCCGCCCCTGCCCCGGCTTGCCATAAGGGCCGGGGCCCCACTCGCGCGTATTGAAATGACCGACACCCTGCTTGCCGATGTCAAAACCCGCTGGACGCAAATCCGCAGCGGCAAATGGGGCGACGAGCCGCTGATGCGCGTTCTGGGGCGTGAGCCCGTTCTGCGCTGGCTTCTGGGGTTTGCCATCCTCTGTCTGGCCAGCTTTAATTTTGCGCGCGATCTCAATGATCCGCCGCACGCCTTCTGGGACGAAAGCTATTACGTCACAGCGCTGGAGCGCTACGAAGGCCATATCGCCTCCTACGCGTCACATCCGCCTCTGGGCTTCATGCTGATGAAGGTCGGCCGCGATCTGGCCGGAGATGCCCATAAGGCCGACAGCCGCTTTCTGGCAGAGGTCAAAAAGACCGATACCCGCAAAATTCCCGACGGCTACAGCTTCACCGGCGTGCGCCTGATGGGCGGCCTGTTCAGCGTGGCGGGCGCGGTTCTGTTTTACCTGATCTGTCTCACCCTGACCCGCGAGGCCTTTTCCGCGGCCATATTCAGTCTGCTGTATGTGTTTGAAAACGCGCTGATCGTGCATTTTCGCGCCGGGCACCTCGATCCGTTTCAGATCACCTTTGCGCTGGCTGGCATACTGATATGGCTGCGTGCCTTCTGCGACCCGCAAAAAGACACCTGGAAGCACGCGGCCCTGTTCGGCGCGCTGATCGGACTGAGCTTTATGGTCAAGGTCAATACGGTGGTCCTGCTGGCCCTGCCGGGCTTCACGGCCCTGCGCGACCTGATGCGCAGTCGCTGGCCCATGGACCGCACGATTGGCCACATCACCGCCAAGGCCGTGGCAGTGGCCGCCAGTTTCACGGTCATTATGGTCTCCGTCTTTGTCCTGCACACTGTCGCCAATCCGGTAGCGCCGAACTTCAAGACCGATGCCGGGCGCAAGGATGCACCCTTTATCACCGAGCCGTACAAGGCGTGGCTGGAAAAACGCGGGCCTTTGACCCCCCAGGTGCTCTACGACGCCACCAACGGCTATTTCCGCTTCATGAACAATGACTTCACCGGCATTGTGAAAACGGAAAAGAACGGCTCAAATCCGGCCCTGTGGCCGCTGATGAACAAGAACATCACCTATCGCTGGGACGCCAACAAGGGCCGCACCAGCTATGTGCAGATGGCGGGCAACCTGTTCAACTGGACATTGGGCGGGCTGGCGCTTTTAGCCACGCTGGTCCTGCTGGCGCAGCGCGCCTTTCAGAAAAAGCCGTGGCTCGATACGCATGAGATGGATATTGCCGCGGCGGTTTTGGGCATGTGGATCGTCTTTATGGGGGTCCACATCTGGCTCGGCACGCAGCGGGTCATGTATATCTATCATTATTTTGCCGCCCTCCTGCTCAGCTTCATGCTGTTGCCCCTGCTCTATCAGGTGCTGAAAAGCCGTTTTGCGTGGATAGAGACGCATAAGGACTATGTGCTGGGTGTCGTCTGCGTCGGGGCGGCGGCGGGCTTTATCTGGATATCGCCCCTCACCTACCACCAGCCCCTGTCCCGTTCGGCCTGCGAAGCCCGCAATATTCCCTTCAAGATGGTGACCTGTCAGCCCAAGCCGAAACCGGCCCATTCAGTCTCATCTTAATCGGCTACCGTCTTCAAAAGGCCCCAAAGCCTGATAAGGTCATCGTCAACAGAGGAGTGACGGATGACACTGAAGGCTTTGGTATTGGGACTGATGCTGGCGGCCGGGCTGAGCGGCACCGCGATGGCCGAGCCCCTGAAAGCCGGTGCCCCCGGTGCGCAATTCGCCCATCTCTATTCCGACCTGCCCGTCGATCCGCAGGCGCGCTTTGGCCGCCTGTCCAACGGCATGACCTACGTCCTCTATCCGAATGTCGCCCAACCCGGAAAGGTGGTGATGCGTCTGCGCATCGGGGCCGGGCCGCTGGACGAAGCGGATGAGGAAAGCGGCATTGCCTACCTCATCACCTTCATGGCCTTTTCCGGCTCGACCCATTATCCCGACGGCGACCTGTTCCGTCAGCTTGAGCGTCAGGGCATTCAGATGGGGGCGGGTCAGCAGACCCAGACTGGAGAAGGCGAAACCAGCTATCAGATCGCCCTGCCGCGCAACGATGCGGCGACGCTCGACACCGGCTTCAACGTCATGTCAGACGTGGCCTTCGGCCTGAGCTTTCCGGAAACGGCGGATCAGCGCGACCGCGCGCTGGTGGTGACGCAACTGAACACTGCCGATCAGCCGCTTCAGCGTCGCTATGACGACTGGCTGCGCACGGCCTTTGCCGGTCAGCTCCTGCCGGAGCGGCCGCAAAAGGGGTTGCGGGATATTGTGCTCTATACGCCGCGTGAGCAGATCCGCCGCTTCTACGACACCTTCTACCGTCCCGACCGCGCCACCCTGATCATTGTGGGCGATATCGACCCGACCGCGCTGGAAAAGCGTATCGAAAAGACCTTCGGCACATGGAAGGCCAAGACTCCGGCCCCCGCGGTGCGCGATGCCGGGGCCTACATAGCCAAAGGGCCGCGCGGTACCACCTATTTCGAACCCGGCCTGCCGGAGATCATCGACATTGCCTGGCTGAAGCCCGCCGATACGCGCTTTCAGAACCGCGCGGCCGTGCGCGACATGATGCGTGAGCATCTGGCGCTGGCGGCGCTGAACAACCGTCTGGAACGCGCGGCCGCCCGCCCGGACAGCGCCCTTGCCCGCGTCGGCCTCAACCGTCAATCCTTTCAGCGCACGGGCGAAAGCCTCAGCCTGATGGTCATGCCCAAGCCGGGCGAAACGCAAAAGGCCCTTACCGAGGCCCTGACCCTGGCGCGACAGGTCGGCGAATACGGCTTCAGCGAGGCGGAATTTGCCCGCGCCGCCGCCGATTACGAGGCCGGACTGCGGCAACGGGTCGATAGCGCCACCACGCGCGCGAACGAATGGATCGCCGACATGATCGCCGGCTCGATCGAGGATCGTTACGTCATCAATTCCCCGGCGCAGGACCTGCAATTCTACAAGGAGCTTAAGCCCGACCTGTCGCGTGAGGCGATCAACACCTACATGAAGTCGCTAATGCAGCGCGACGGCCCACTGATCTCACTGAGTGGGCCCGCCCCGGTGGCCGGGCTGGACGCCGCAGCCCTTGAAAAGACCTATGCGGTGCTGGAAAAAGCCCCCGTCGCCGCGCCGGAGGCGGAAACGGACAAGGCCTGGGCCTATGCCGATTTCGGCGCACCGGTCGCGCCGGTCCGCACCGAACAGGACGCGGCGCTGGGCACGACGCGCCTGACCTATGCCAATGGCCTTAAGGTGACGATCAAGCCGTCAAAGCTGCAAGCCGGGTCGGTAATGGTCAGCGTGCGAGCTCTGGGCGGGCTGAAGCGTTTGTCACCCAAAACGCCCGATGCGGCCTTTGCCCTGAATTTCTATGATATTTTTCAGGGCGGGCTGAACAAAATGTCGGCCAGCGAGATCGAAGAATCGCTGGCGGGGATGAATTTCGACCTTGCCTATCGTCTCACCGAAGACTCCGCCGTCCTGATGGGGCAAAGCACGCCGCACGATTTTGCCCGCGAAATGCAGTTACTGCGCGCCTTCTATTCCGATGCCGCCTTCGATCCGGCCTATCTGGAACGCCTGCGCCATTCCATGCCCGCCTACTATACCTACGCCTCGGCCAGCCCGTCGGGCGTCATGGCCATGCACCTGCCGCGACTGGTCTATGATGGCGATGCGCGCCTGACGCCCCTGTCGCAGGCGGACATGCTGAGCCTTGGTAACGACCGCATTGCCGACCTGATCCGGCGCTCCCTGCACGACACCCCGCTCGAAATCGTCATTGTCGGCGATATCACGCCCGAACAGGCCCGCCCGGCGCTGGATGCCACCTTTGGTGTCCTGCCGCCCCTGCCCGCCCGCTACACCCCCGCCCCCGACGGCGGGGAGACGGCGCATTTTCCGACCACGGGCCTTTACAAGACCCTGTATCATCAGGGCAGTGCCGAACAGGCGCTGATGATGATCGCCTTCCCCACCACCGACCGCTACAGCGACCCGAAGACCGGTCTGGGGCTCGACCTGCTGGCCGAGGTTCTGAGCCTGCGCCATTATGAGGCGGGGCGTGACGAAACCGGCACCACCTACGTGCCTCTGGCGCGCCATGTGCCCTCCACAGGATTTAAAGACTTCGGCTATCTGTCGGCCACGGTGCAACTCTATCCGGGGGCTGAAAGCAGCTTCTATACCGGCTTCCTCAGCCTGATCGACGGGCTGAAAAGCGCGCCGGTGACCGATGACGAACTGCTGCGCGGGCGACAGTTGCTGTCGCGCCGCATGGCCGAAGAGGATCGCAATAACGGCTACTGGCTGGCGGCCCTGTCCGGAATCGACGCCAATGCCGGTCAGCGCGACTATGTACTGAAGCGTCAGGCCCTGCTCGATTCGCTTACCCCCGCCGATCTTCAGGCGCTGGCTAAACGCTACCTTGACCCCTCCAAAGCGCTGAAGACCGTGGTGCTACCTGTGCCGAAAAGCGACTCCAAGGCCTCCTGATCCCCCGCCAGACGCTCATAACGCTGGCACGCCATTTGAACCCTCACAGGCGAGCCGTCCCGGAACGGCACGCTTACAGATAGAACGAGGGATAACTCCATGGCTAACGATATCGACCTGCACCTGGGCAAGCGTCTGCGTCGCCGCCGTCGCCTGCTGGGTCTGACCCAGCAGCAACTGGCGCTGGCTGTCGGCATCCGCTTCCAGCAAATCCAGAAATACGAATGCGGGGCCAACCGCATTTCCGCCGCCCGCCTGTTCCAGCTCGCCAAGGCGCTGGAAACCCCGGTCACCTATTTCTACGATGGCCTCGAAGACAATACGACCGAAGTGGCCGCCGTGCAGAACGAAGGCATCGAAGTGTTTTCGCGCAAGGAAACGCTCGACCTCATTCAGGCCTATTACCGCCTGTCGGAGCGTCCGCGCCGCCGCCTGCTCGATCTGGCCAAATCGCTGAACACCGAAACCGAAACCGCGGCCTAGTCTTCATACCAAGAGGCATTGAAAATGCCTCTTGGTATGCCTTTCGAGACTGTCTCATGTCGCTGACACATATGAGACATTCTCGAGTTTTCAACGGCCCGGATGTCGTCAGCATCTTCGGCCGTTGGTATAAGTATTGAGTTCCGCCCGGCGGACGCCTACACATGCGCGCGATTCAACGTGCACAAGGTGATCTATGGCATCCTCAGCCGAACTCGAAACTCTGGAAGCCTTTATCCTTCGTCTGGCGGAAGCAGCGGCGGGCGTCGCCCTGCCGCTGTTCCGTTCCGTCGAACTGGGTGAAGTGAGCAAGCCCGGCCATTCGAGCGGCTTTGACCCGGTGACCGAAGCCGACAAGGGGGCCGAACGCGCCATCCGCGCCCTGATCGAGGCCGAATATCCCGATCACGGCATTATTGGCGAAGAATACGGCACGGTGCGCACCGAAGCCGACTATGTGTGGGTGCTGGACCCCATCGACGGCACGCGCGCCTTTATCTCCGGCTTGCCTCTTTGGACCACCCTGATCGGCCTGCGCCATAAGGGCCGCCCGATTATGGGCGTCATCGCCCAGCCCTTCCTTAAGGAAATCTTCCTCGGTTCGCCCCTCGGTTCGCGCCTGATCACCCATTCGGGATCGACGCCGCTGCGGGTGCGCGCCTGCGCTGCGCTGGATCAGGCCGTGCTGGCCACCACCGACCCCCACCTTTATTCGGGTGACGAAGAGCCCGCCTTTACCGCTCTGCGCAAGGCGTCCAAGCTGATGCGCTATGGCTGCGACGCCTACGCCTTTGCCATGGTGGCGCAGGGGACGATGGACGGCGCGCTGGAAACGGGGCTGAAGGCCTGGGACATCGACGCCATCATTCCGGTGATCGAAAACGCCGGCGGTGTGGTGACCGACTGGGCGGGTGCGCCCGTTGGTCCTTATGGTGGTCAGGTCATGGCCGCCGGTTCACGCGCCGTGCTTGAGGCCGCTATCGAGCACCTGTCCCCCGCCTCAAAGCCCGCAGAAGTGCACTGATTACGGTTTGGGCGCTAAAGCGATGTGCGGAAAAGTGTGAGCGGTTTTCCGCAAAAACATCGCGACAAAACAAAAATTTAGAGCGAAATGGCGATTCCTCTTAAAGTCATTTCGCTCTAACGTCGGCTGGCGTTCCTTCGGCGGTTTCTGCTGGGGTCTCTTCCCAGTCCTCGACCTCGACCTCATCCCGCTTGGCGCGCAGGCCTTCCGGCACCGACAAGCGTTCCGGCGGCGGTTGCGGCGCATAGACGGGGATGTCGTTCAGTTCATAGGAAGAGAAGATCGGTTGCGCCGTTACCGGACGCGCTTCGGTGTCCGCGGGCTCAGCACCGACCACTGTCTCAGGCACGGGCTCAGCGGGGACGTGCGAATCAAACACTTCGGTCGCAGCAGGGGCCACAGGTTCGCTGACCTCCACCTCGGCCACAGGCACTCCGGCCGGGGTCGCGGGCAGGGCCTCCGAGGGCAGGTTGAAGCTGATCGACTCGTCAAATTCGGCCCAGAAGGCCCGGCGATAGGCGTCCGTTTCCATCAAAATCTCGTGGTCGGCCCCGGCAATTTCGATGCAGCGTCCCTTGGTCAGCTTCTTGACGAAGGCCTTGGTCGGCTGCTTCATCATCAGGCTGTCGTCGCTAGAAATGACCACCGAAACCGGCGCGCGGATCTTCTTCAGCACCTTGCCCTTGTCCTTGAGCAGGGTGTCGCCGATACGCAGCGCAAACAAAAGCCAGCCCCAGGTCGGCGTGCCCACCGCCAGATGCGGACAGGCAAACAGTTGTTCGCGCCACAGATTATAGCGCACCGCATCGTGGGTCAGGGCGTCTTCTTCGAAGGTGTGTTCGAACGGATCGTCAAACAGTTCCGGCACGTACTCACTGGCCTGACCGTGTTTGACCTTCCAGTCGGTCTGAAACATCACCGACCACAGGGAATGTTTGCCCGTCTTGATGCGCAGCATCGGATTGATGAAGACGGCAGCGCTGAAACGCTCCTCACCGCGCGTCAGGGTCGCCAGATTGAGGGCCGCGCCCATCGAGTGGCCCAGCATCACCCACGGCTTGGGCGCGCGGTCCTCAAAGCCGTCGAGCAGGCGTTGATAATCATCCAGAAACTCGTCTTCGGAACGCGCATGACCTTTGAGACGGTCGGGCAATAAACGCGCCGACAGCCCCTGCCCCCGCCAGTCGTGTACGACGACGCAGAAACGGCGTTCCAGCAGATCGGCGACGACCTCATAATATTTCTCGATCGGTTCGGCGCGACCGGGGCTGACGAAGACGGTACCGCGCGCCGGTCCCCTGGGGTGCCAGAAGCCCAGCCGCAGCCGCAGCCCCCCTGCCCCGCGGAACCATTCACCCACGCCCCCTTCGGGCGGCCGGTATTCCGGTATCGCCATCAGCGGCGCGGCGGTGGAGAGGGAAGCGATGCGTGTCACGGGTGCGGTCTCAAACAGGGTCAGTCAGTGTATCAGGCGGGCTTGCGGAATCTAAGCGTCATCCGGTCGCTTTCACCGATGGACTCGTACAGTGTACCATCAAAATCCGGATTTGGCGGCTCCCCTCGCGGGGCCGTCAGCCGATAGGGCGGCAGGGTCCACACACCGAAGGGATGGGCCTTGTTGTCCTTGGGATTGGCGTTGATCTCGGACGCTTCAAGGAACTCGAATCCCGCCTCGGCCGCCAGTTGCTTGACGAAAGGCTCCTGCACATAGCCATTGGTGGCTGCCGGGTCCTGCGCATTGCCGACGTCGGCGCGATGCTGCTCGATGCCCAGAAGACCGCCGGGCTTGAGCGCCGCGAAGGCATCGGCAAACGCTTTTTCGGCCAGACCGGCGGCCATCCAGTCATGCAGCACCAGCAGGAAGAGAACGGAATCGACGCTTTCCGCATCGGCCAGCGCCCCCGTCTGCGGCCCGAAGGCGGAAAAGGCCAGTTCGCCATAGAGCTTGGGGTCGGCGGTAAAACGGCGGCGATATTCGGCGGTCAGGGTCGCGGCCTCCGGGGCCGTCGCCTCGTTTTCGATCAGGGCGGCCACATAGCGCCCTTTGCCGCGCGCCAGCCACGGCGCCAGAATGTCGGTCATATAGCCGGCACCGGGCCACATATCTATGACCGTGTCGCGCGGCTTGATCTCGAAAAATTCCAGCGTTTCAATGGGGTGACGGAACTTGTCGCGCTGACGGTCGATGTCGTTGCGCCACTTCCCCCCGACGGCCCACGGCAAAGTGCCCTCTTCGGCGGCCCCGCTGGCGGGCGCGGTTTCACTCTTGCGGCCGCAGGCAACAAGGCCCGCGCCGCAGGCCAGCACCGACGCCGTCAAACCCAGACGCAAGACGCCGCGCCGGTCGAAACTCAGTTTGGAATGGTCACGCGCCAATCGGCTACCCGGAAGAACTCGTTTTCAGTCGTCGAAACCTAAAGCGGTTTCTGCGCCCTGTGAAGCCTCTTGCGGGACAAAAGCCCCAACAAGCGCCAGCGATACGCAGCGGATCAGGCTTCGCCCTCGATTTCCTTCATGGCGCTTTGCAGGTAGTTGGGCTCGCCCATCAGTTTGATCAGACCGAGCTGCGTTTCCAGCCAGTCGATATGATGTTCGGTGTCCGAGAGGATGTGTCTCAACAGGTCGCGGCTGACATAGTCCTGCACGTCTTCGCACTGCTTGATGCCGGCGACCAGGACGCCATGACCGCGCGTTTCGACCGACAGATCGGCGGTCAGGCACTCGGTGATGGTTTCTCCGATCCTCAGCTTGTGCAGGTCCTGAAGATTGGGCAGGCCCTCCAGAAAGAATATGCGCTTGATCAGCAGATCGGCGTGCTTCATCTCCTCGATGGATTCCTGATAGACGATGCGGCCCAGATGGGTCAGGCCCCAGTTTTCCAGCATACGTGCATGGAGAAAATACTGGTTGATCGCCGTCAGCTCATTGGTGAGGACGGTGTTGAGAAGCTTGATAATCGCCGGATTGCCCTGCATGGCCGCACTCCTGGGGTTGACGGTGGCGGCAGGGCCGAAAACGCTGTCTATTCAGCCGCCAGCCGCACGGTGGCGCTGACGTCCTCGATCATCTGCCGGATGTCGCAGACACATTTGGCGCATTGCGGACGAGTCTGGCAATGGTTGAAGACGGCTTTTACCGTGGTTGCCCCCGATAAAATGGCCTTTTGCGCGTCTCTTTCGCGGATAGCGTTACAATTGCAAACGTACACGAGGGAACCTGTGAGTCCGGCATACAGAGCCAAATCTGAGAATGCGTCTCAGATAGCATCACCCACATTCAATTGCAAGTCACTCGCAACGCGAAGTTCGCGAATGCTTCTCAAAAACTCAGGCCTGTTCCTTGAAGGTCACAGTAACGCCGCGCTTCTTGAAATAGGACTGCATAAGCTTGCGACCCGCGCGGTTGTTCTGCGCCAGACGCGACGGCTCGACGATCGCTTCTTTCTGCCCCTCAGCCGCCAGAGCGGTCTTCAGCGCCGCAATGTGCGTGTCCAGTTGCGCATTGTCGTCGATCAGCGAGGTGTAGACGTTTTCGAGCGCTTCAGCGACAGTCAGGGTGGTCAAAAGGAAACTCCATGGCTTGCCGCCCGTCAGGGTCAGATTCCCAAACAGACAGAGCGGCCTTCATCAGAAAGCCGCTCTAGCAGAAGGCCCCGGCCCTATCAAGCCGCCGCCCAAAACAGGAAAATGGCGGACGCCGCAGGGGCTGCGGCATCCGCCAGACCCGACCGTCACGCCACGGTCAGGGTAGTCGTTTTCAGGTCGCGGCTGTTGGGCCCGACCATGATGGTGAAGGTACCGGCCTCGACCACGCGCTTCATGTCGGTATCAAAGAAGGCAAGATCGGCCGGGGTGATGCTGAGCGTCACCGTGGTCTTTGCGCCCGGTTCCAGCGTCACGCGCTTAAAGCCCTTAAGCTCCTTGATCGGGCGCGTGACCGACGAATAGTCGTCACGGATATAGAGTTGCACCACTTCGTCGCCCTTCAGCTTGCCCGTATTGGTCACATCGACCGAGACGGTCAGGCTTTCGTTAGCCGAAATACTGGCCTTCGACAGGCGCGGCGCCGAAATGTCGAAGGTGGTATAGCTGAGGCCGAAGCCGAACGGATAGAGCGGCGTGACATCGCCATCGAGATAGCCCCGGCGTGCCGTCGGCTTGTGGTTATAGAAGACCGGCAACTGACCGACATTGCGCGCGAAGGTGATGGGCAGCTTGCCGCCCGGATTGGCGCGCCCGAACAGCAGGTCGGCGGCGGCGTGGCCCGTCTCCTGCCCCAGATACCAGCCTTCGATGATGGCGTCGGCCTTGTCCTGAAGCAGGTTGATCGACAGCGGACGGCCATTGAGCAGGAAGACCACGGTCGGTTTTTTCAGCGCAAAAATGGCGGCCGCCAGATCGTTCTGCTGCCCGATCAGGTCCAGCGACTCGCGGTCACCGAGGTGGTTATCGGCCCAGGCTTCGCGCGAGGTCTGCTCATTGTCGCCCAGCACCATTACGATGGTGTCAGCAGATTTGGCGGCTTCGACCGCCTCGGCGATCAGCTTGGCATTGACCGCCGGATCGACGAACTTCACCTGGTCCGCCGCCCAGTCGCGCTTTTCGGTGAGACGGATGGCCTCACGGTATTCCAGCGTGAAGCCCTGCGCCTTGGCTTCCTTCTCCAGCCCTTCGTGGATGGAGACGACGTGACGCGGGATTTCCGAATAGCCGCCGATGGGCGTGTCCTTGGCGTGCGTGCCGAGCAGCAGCAGCTTACCGACCTTTTTGCCATCCAGCGGCAGGACGCCATTGTTTTTCAGCAGCACCGCTGAACGCACGGCGGCTTCGCGGGCCAGGGCAATGGCGTCGGGCGTCGCCGTCAGCTTGTCAGCCTGCTTGGCATCGACATAGGGGTTTTCGAACAGGCCGCCGAGGAATTTCAGCTCAAGAATACGGTGAACGATGGCGTCGATCTCGGCTTCGGATACGCGACCTGATTGCACCAGCTTGATCAGGTTCGGATAGGCTTCGCCGTCCGGCGTCTCGATATCCACCCCGGCCTTGACGGCACGATAGGCGGCTTCGGTCATATCCGGCACCAGATGGTGACGGCTGATCATTTCCTTGATGGCGAAATAGTCGGACACCAGCACGCCCTTGAAGCCCCACTCACCGCGCAACACGGTGTCGAGCAGCCACTTGTTGGCGTGCGACGGCACGCCGTCGATTTCGTTATAGGACGGCATGACCGCCGCGATCGGGGTCTCCTTGACGATCTTTTCAAACGGCGGGAAGAAAACCTCGCGCAGGGTGCGCTCGGAAATCGGTGCCGGGCCGACATTGGTGCCGTTTTCCGGCTGGCCGTGGCCGGTCATGTGCTTCAGCGTGGCAAAGACCTTGTCCTTGGCCAGCTTGCGATCCGTGCCTGAGAAGCCGGTAACCGCGGCCTTGCCCATCACGCCCATCAGGTGGGTGTCTTCGCCATAGGTCTCTTCAACGCGGCCCCAGCGCGGCTCACGGCAGACATCGACCACCGGTGCCAGCGCCAGATTGGCCCCGCGCGCGCGCATCTCGCGGGCACAGACCGAAAACACCTTCTCAACCAGTTGCGGATCGAAGCTCGACGCCAGACCGATGGCCTGCGGGAAGGAGGTGGAGTCACGCGCCACATAGCCGTGCAGGCTTTCCTCGTGCATGAACATCGGAATGCCGAGACGGGTCTTTTCGACAGCCCACTTCTGAGCGGCATTGATATAGGTGGCGGTTTCCAGCGGATTGCGGTTGACCACGCCGACATCGGCACCGGCATTGGCCTGCGTGTTTTCGACGCCGCGGCGATCGGACGGGCGCGCAATCATGCCGAGACCATTGGGGAAGGCTTCGCTGGCCTTTTTGGCATCGAAATCGCCCTTATCGTTCTGGATCTTGCCCTTTTGCAGCCAGATGCACATCATCTGGGCGACCTTTTCCTCGAGCGTCATACGCTTGAGCAGGTCGGCGGTGCGGGCTTCGACCGAGGCCGAGGCGTCCTTATACAGCGGTTTGTCCGTGGCGGCGTGTGAAGCGGCCGAAACCGCCAGAGCGGTAGCGCTGACACCGGCAGCAAAATGGCGTCGGTTCAGTTGCAAGGTCATGACTTGTCTCCCTGTGGTCGTCGCGGGACGCATCCCGTTTCACATTTCTGATTGACCGTTTTGTGTGACCGCACACTTTCCACACCACGGCTATATTTATTGCGCCGCACAAGGATTCCGCCCTGCCGCCGCTCTTATTGACGACTTGCATAACCGATATACCGGGGCTTGGAAAGGGGGTAATGATAGCGCTACCAGATAGTTTGCGCGCGGTATCGATTGCAGCCCGCGCGTCCGACGCAGCCCATAAAAAACGACACCGTTCACAGAGAACGATGTCGCTTTTTTTACTACGCTTACGAAAATAACGGCGGACAGCACAACCCGCAAGGCTGTCCGCCGCTATCTGAAGCACGGGGCGCGCTCCGAGGAGACCGGACCCCGCGTCCCAGATTCTAGAAACGGTAGGCCAGACCGACCGAAGCGACGACCGGGTTCAGATCGACCTTGGACTTCAGCGCGCCGTCATTGATCTTGGCATCGGTGTTGAACCATACCTTTTTCACGTCGGCGTTGAGTGCCCAGTTACCCTTCAGGGCGATATCGACGCCGCCCTGAAGCGCATAGCCCAGACCATCATCCAGCTTCACCTTGAAGCCGTTATAGTCCTTGCTGTTGTAGAAGATCATGGCGTTGACGCCCGCCCCCACATAGGGGCTGACGCGGCCCTTGGGGTTAAAGTGGTACTGGGCGGCGATGACCGGCGGCAGGACGCGCGTCGTATGCACCTTCACATCGGTCGTGCCACCAACGGCGCGCACTTCGTGCTTGGACGTACCCAGAATGGCCTCAACGGCGATATGGTCGGTAAAGAAGTAGGTGAAGCCGAGGCTGGGGATGGTGTCGTCCTTGACCTTGACATCCAGACCGCTATCGACGCCTGCGGCTGTCTTGATGTCGCCCTTTTCGTCCGGGGCGACGCTGGTGATGCGGGTGGTGACGATGAACTGCCCCTTGGCCTTGGGTTTGAACTCCTGCGCCGAAGCGCCATTGGCAAGGCCCATAACCAGAAGGCTGGCACCGATCAGATAAGCGATTTTCATGGCGAATACTCCTCTTCGTGCGTTTCGCTTCGAAGTTGGGTTTAACCGCCCGCCGCACGGCTGTGACCTGCGCATTACGCCGCGCGTCAGCCTGCCTCAGGGACCGGTCGTCGCGCGACAAATAACCACATTTATTTCATGGATACTCAATGATTGCGGCGGCGGCACAAGGATTGTATGACCGGAACGTAGCCGCTCTGAAAGGTAAAGGCATGTCCGTTCGCAATCTCACACCCGCCGAAGTTCAGGCCGCCCTCGACAGCGGTGCGATCCACCTGATTGATGTGCGCGAGGTGTATGAGTATGAGCGCGTGCGCGTCGCCGGCAGCCTTAACCTGCCCCTGTCCACCTTTCATCCGGCCGAACTGCCACAGGACGGCAAGGAGATCATCTTCATGTGCGCCGGGGGTGTGCGTTCGCTGCGCGCCATTGAAGCCGCGCAGGCGTTCGGTCTCACTACCGACGCGCATCTCGCACCCGGCATCAATGGCTGGATCGCTGCGGGCCTGCCGGTGGAAGGCTGATTATTTAGAGGTGAGACTGTCGAAAAGGCCCCCGTCGTCGAAGTGTCGGGCCTGAACCGCGGGCCAGCCGCCAAGATCGCGGATGGTGGTCAGTTCTATCGACGGGAACTGTGCCGCATATTTGGTTGCTGCGGCCGCCTCCAGCGGACGGTAATAATATTTGCCGACAAGGTCCTGCGCGGGCGGGCTATAGAGATACTCCAGATAGGCTTTGGCCACCTCAGCCGTGCCGCGTTTGGCGACCACCTTGTCGAGCCAGGCCACCGGCGGTTCGGTCAGGATCGAGGTCGGCGGGGTCACGATCTCCAGCGCGTCTCCTGCGCCTAATTCCTTCACCGCCAGATGGGCTTCGTTCTCCCAGGTAAGAAGAACATCGCCGAGCCCGCGCTGGACAAAGGTCGTGGTCGATCCGCGGGCGCCGGTATCGAGCACGGGGACATGAGCATAGAGCTGGCGAATAAACTCTTCGGCACCCGCTTCGCCGCCGCGTGTTTTGAGCGCCCACGCCCAGGCCGCCAGATAGTTCCAGCGCGCGCCGCCGCCGGTCTTGGGATTGGGGGTAATGACCTCCACACCGGGGCGGATCAGATCACCCCAGTCCCTGAGGCCTTTCGGGTTCCCCTTGCGCACCAGAAACACAATCGTCGAGGTATAAGGGGCCGACTCATGCGGCAGCCGGGCCTGCCAGTTGGGATCAGTCAGGCCCGCCTTGGCGAGGCGGTCGATGTCGGCCGACAAGGCCAGCGTCACCACATCGGCCTCAAGACCGTCGATCACCGCGCGCGCCTGTTTGCCGGACCCACCGTGTGACTGACGGATCACGACCTCTTGCCCGGTCTTCTCTTGCCAGTGTTTGGCGAACAGCCCGTTGAACTCTTCGTAGAATTCCCGTGTCGGATCATAGGAGACGTTAAGCAGTTCGAGAGCCGGCTTTTTCGCCGCCGGCGCGGGTGTACAGGCCGACAGCAAGGTCAGAGCGGTGGCGCTGGTCAGAAGGTGGCGGCGGTCAAGGACAGGTGTGGTCATGAAAGTCATCCAGTGAAGAGGGCGTCTGCACAGGTGCGCAGACGCCCGACTGTCAGGTCTTTGATCTGATCAGGCTCAGTGCGCTGATCAGAACGCTTTACGCACAGTGACGCCGAAGCTGCGCGGGTCGCCGGGCTGGCCATAGATGGCGCCGGAGTTCCCGGCCTGAAGGCTGAGGAATTGAAGATACTCTTCGTTGAAGGCGTTCTTGGCCCACAGGAAGACCTCGGTGCCGCCGCTGGCGCGGTAGCCGACGCGGAAGTTGGCAATGGTCGAAGCCTCGACGACCGTATATTTCGATACCGACGGATCGGAGTTCCAGTCCGAGCGGTAGGAGACATCGCCGCTGAAATAGGCATCGCCGCTCAGCTTGCCGATGGTCGCCGGGTGGTTATATTCCCAGCCGACAGACCCCGCCCATTTGGACAGGCCCGGCAGGTCCTTGCCGCTGAGGTCGGCAACGGAGGAACTGGAGGTTTGCAGCTCCAGAGGGGCCGGACCGTTCCTGAACGAGGCGTACTTGCCATCGGTATAGCTCACCGAGCCATAGATCAGCAAATTATCCGTCGGACGGAACTTGCCGTCCAGTTCGACGCCGCGCACCTCGACCTTCTCGATATTGGCGAGGTAGGGACGAATGGCCCCCAGATTACCGTCCACCACCGTCGCCTGATAATCTTTGACGTCGGTGCTGTAGACCGCGACATTGACCGTGGCGCGCTTGTCCCAGAACTGCGTCTTCAGGCCCGCCTCGATGGTCTCCACCTCTTCCGGCTTGACGACGATGGAGGCGGTGAAGGGCTGGAAGTTGGCATCGACCGGCACACCAGCGGCATTGATACCGCCCGACTTATAGCCCTTCGACAGGTTGACATAGCCCAGCACGGTGGGCGTCAGGTCATAGGCGAAGTTGATCTGACCCGACGGGCTGTCGTCCTGATAATCGGCCGTATAGGCATAGGTCGGGGCGATATTGTTCTTGGCCGTGATCTGGGCCGGAACTGTGGTCGCCAGTCCGCCGGTGACGATCTGGCGGAAGCTGCCGTCCTTTTCCTCATAGGTGTAGCGCAGGCCCGGCGTGATACGGAAACGGTCCGTCACATTCCAAGTCAGTTGCCCGAACAGGGCATAGGAGCGCACCTTGGTTACCACGTGGGTGTTGGAGGTCATGCCGTCGATCAGGTTCGAGGGCACACTGGTGCCGATCAGCCAGAAGGCACCGTCCTTGCCCCACTGTTCCACGCCATTGGTTTCGACGCGCTGATTGAAGCCATAGGCCCCGACCACCCAGTTGACCTTGCGATCGCCATTGGAGGCCAGACGGACTTCCTGAGAGATTTGCTGCTGTTCGGAATAGTTGTTGGACTTGGTACGGATCGACAGAGAGGTGTAGTCGCGGTCGTTCTGCGGCGTCCAGTCCCAGTCACGATAGGCCGTGATCGAGGTCAGGGTGACATCGCCCAGGTCCCAGTTGACCGTGCCCGACAGGCCATTGATCACCTGCTTGGCTTCCAGCGGCGAATTGACATCGACCAGCCGGTCATAGGGGTTGGTGGACGGCGGCGCGTAGTTGAGCGCCGCGGCCAGGGCCGGAAACTGACGATTGGCGGCCCGCAGCGACGCGCCATAGCGCACGAAGGTCTGGGTATTGGCTTCCGGGTCCTGATAGGCAAAGTCGTAAGACAGGCGCACATTCAGCTTATCCGACGGCTTCCACAGCAACTGGGCGCGCAGGACCTGACTGTTCAGATCGTTCTGCTTGACGTTCAGATAGGTGTTCTTGAACAGGCCATCGCGCTTGGTGCCGCCAAAGGCGACTCGCACCGCCACCGTGTCGCTGAGCGGACCCGACAGGCTGACCTTGGTTTGCAGAAAGCCATAGTCACCGACGCTGGCCTCGACACGGCCTTCCGGCGTGAAGCTGGGGGCGCGGGTGGTGATGTTGAGGGCGCCGGCAGTGGTGTTCTTACCAAACAAGGTGCCTTGCGGGCCGCGCAGGATTTCGACGCGCTCAATGTCGATCAGATCGACAACGGCCGAGCCGGGGCGGGCATAAAAGACTTCATCGACATAGATGCCGACACCCTGCTCAAGCCCGTCATTGGTGAGGCCAATGCCCGACCCCAGACCGCGAATGGTCGTCGCCGTATTGCGTGGGTTGGACGAGATGAATTGCAGGCTCGGCTGAACCTTTTGCAGGTTCTCTACATTGTAGATGCCGGCGGATTCAAGTTGCTCACCGGAGATGGCCGAGACGGCGATCGGCACCTTTTGCAGGTTTTCGCTTTTGCGGCGGGCGGTGACATAGACGTCAGTGACTTCGGCCTTGCTCCGGTCGGCAGCAGCGGGGGCCTCATCATCAGCGGCAAAAGCCGGTACAGTCAGGGCGAGCGAAGTCACACCAGCCAGAAGGGCAAGCGCGACCTTCCCCGCCTGTGCAGCGGAGGGGGAGATAGACATGGAGGAAACCTTCGTGTGTGAAAGGCGACGCTTCCGGTCGGTCCGGTCAGGGCGCGGTGCTTTTCTTTTGTTTAAGCGGACTAATCGCGGCGGGTCTCGAAACGGACCTTTTCGCTTTTTTCGATCTGAACGATACGCGAGTCGTGGATGACCACTTCGACCGATCCATAACGGATCTGGCTGATGGCATTCAGAATATGCTGTTCCGCGTCGGAGAGAGGGCGCGGCGCGGTCAGGTGATGCAGAGGGCTCATGGTGTTTACCTCAGCGGCGATAATTACCATCAAATAAGTCGTCTATAACCCCGTTTCCGTCAAATGAATTCTGGCAGAGTTTAGAAATGATCCTGTGTCCGAACACCCCCGCAGAGGGGCGTATGCACGCAAAAAGCAAGAGAGAATTGAATTTATTTATTTGTATTTAAACAGATATTTTTAAGCACTTGCAAATGCCCACGATGAATCCACACGCACAGATTACCAAAAGCGGCACCTCAAAAGCCCGCCACAATCTCGCCCGGCTTTAGCCATTCTAATCCAAATTCGACTTAAAACGGTTTTAATTCCGCTCAGGCGCCATGGAAGAAGTCGTAGATGCGCTGAGCCAGGGCCTCATTGATGCCCTCCACCTTGCGCAGGTCTTCGATACGCGCCTTGCCCACCTCCCGGCCTGACCCGAAGGCGGCCAGCAGGGCGCGCTTTTTACGAGGACCGATCCCTTCGATCTCATCCAGCGGATTTTTGGTGATCGCGGCGTCGCGCTTCTGGCGATTGGCTCCGATGGCATAGCGGTGCGCCTCATCGCGCAGGCGCTGAAGATAGTACAGGACCGGCGATTTGGGCTCCATCATGAAAGGGGCGCGCCCCGGCATAAAGAAGCGCTCCATCCCGGCGTCGCGATCCGGCCCCTTGGCCACGCCGACAATGCGGATATCGTCCATTCCGAGTTCGCGCATCACGTCCAGAACGGCCTCCAGCTGCCCCTGCCCGCCATCGACCAGCACCAGATCCGGACGGCCAAAGCCTTCTTCCTCTGTCGCATCTTCCGCGCGGTTCTTCAGACGCAAAAACCGACGACGGAACACTTCGCGCATCATGGCGTAGTCGTCACCGGCCGTCATCTTATCGAGGTCGCGGATGGTGAATTTACGGTACTGCCCCTTCATAAAGCCTTCGGGCCCCGCGACGACCATGCCGCCAACGGCGTGCGTGCCGCCAAGGTGCGAGTTGTCGTAAACCTCAATGCGGTTGGGCGGGGCGGGCAGCTCAAACACCTCCGCCACGCCTCTCAACAGGCGCGTCTGCGCCGACTGTTCGGCCATACGCCGCCCCAAGGCCGCCTTGGCGTTGTTGAGGGCATGGGCCACGGCATCGGCCTTTTCGCCCCGGCGCGGGCAATGGATCTCGACCTTACGACCGGCGCGCAGTGACAGGGCCTCCATCATCAGGTCCGGCTCGCTCAAGGGGTGAGAGACAAGGATCAGCTTCGGCACCGGGCGGTCCTGATAGAACTGCCCCAGAAAGGCGTCGAGGATTTCGCCCTCGGCACTGTCGGCCTCTTCGCCGCTGTCGGGCACGCGGGGGAAGTAGGCGCGGTCGCCCCAGTTCTGCCCCGCGCGGAAAAAGATAGTCTGAACACAGGCCGCCCCACCTTCGCTAACCACCGCAAAAACGTCGGCCTCGGCCTCACCAATGCCGATGGAGGACGTCATGGAGACGTGGTTGAGCGCCCGCACCCGGTCACGCAGGTGCGCCGCCTTCTCGAAATCCATATCGTCTGAGGCCTTCATCATGCGCTTGGTCAGGTCGTCGATGACCACGCGCGAGCGGCCTTTGAGAAAGGCCTCGGCCTGTCCCACCAGTGCGCCGTAATCCTCAAGGCTGACTTCACCCGTGCACGGCGCCGAACAGCGGCGAATCTGATGTAACATGCAGGGCCGCGTGCGCGAGGCATAGACGCTGTCGGTGCAGGTACGCAGTAGGAAGGCGCGTTGCAGCGTGTCGAGCGTGCGGTTGACCGCCTGAGTCGAAGCGAAGGGGCCGAAATATTCGCCCTGAATGGCGTGCGCCCCGCGGTGCTTAGTGATCTGCGCCGCCGCGTGGTCCTTGCGCACAAGTATCTCGGCAAAGGATTTATCGTCGCGCAGCAGCACATTATAGCGCGGCTTAAGCGCCTTGATCAGGCGCGCCTCCAGCAGCAGGGCCTCGCCCTCGGTCTGGGTGCGCACAATCACCATCGACCGCGTCAGATAGACCATGCGCGCGATGCGTTGGGCATGGACGCGACCCTGCGCATACTGAAGGATGCGCTTTTTCAACGACTTGGCCTTACCCACATAGAGCACCTCGTCGTTTTCGCCGATCATGCGATAGACGCCAGGCTTGTCTTCCGCCAGCCGCGCCTCACGCAGGATCAGAGCCGCCCCCGTCAGGGGCTCATCGGTCGGCAGGGTTTCGGTTAAGGCATCGGTCGGCAGGTCGGACATGCTCCCGATATAGGCGAAGGGCCGGAACGGGGCAAGAACATCCGCATCCACCTTCTCTTCTTAAATGACACAATTGCAAAGGTGCGCCACAGGAATTGACTTGCCTTCGTCAAGGCATGGCGTCATGGAGGGACACCGCACACAAAATCGTGATCGCATGACCGCCACGCCTGCCGCCCGATCGTCCGAAATCCGCGCCCTTACCGGCCTGCGCGGCGTCGCGGCCCTGTTCGTCGTGCTCTATCACGCCACGGGCTATTTCCGCTTTCCCGATCCCTGGCAGCACTATGTGCGGCATGGCTATATTTCGGTCGATCTGTTCTTTGTCCTGTCCGGCTTCGTCATGGCCATGACCTATGGCAAGCTGTTCGACACAGGCTTTCAATGGGCGAACTTCCGCAAGTTCATCCTGATGCGCGTGGCGCGCGTCTGGCCGCTGTTTGCGCTGATGACGCTGATTACCGCCGCCCTGATCCCGACCGTTCTCGGCAAACGCTATTATTACGAAGACGTCTGGCACGGCCTTTTGCCCAACCTGACCATGACTCAAGCCTGGGGGCTGGCCAATTCCATCGTGCGCCCGTCATGGTCGATCTCGACGGAATGGGCGGCCTATCTGGTCTTTCCGCTGCTGGTGATCGGCGCGATCAAAGGCTCCTGGCAACGCGCGCTTGTGTGGACCGCACTGGCCCTCGGCCTGCTGGCCCTAGTCGCGCACGGACCGCTGTGGTTTGGCCAAACCGTGCGCCGCTCCGGCCCGCTCGATATCGCCGCTTCCTACGCCAGCGGCACGATGCTGCGCTGTCTGCTCAGCTTCTTCGTCGGCATGGTCGCCTATCGCTTCCGGGCCATGGTGCCGTCGCGCACAGCCATCCTCTTCGTCGTCGCATCGCTGCTGCTGATCGCGTGGCGGCCTTCGGACCTGATTCTGGTCGGCCTGTTTGCCGGCCTGATCATGGCCCTGTCCGATGACGAGGGCCCGGTGGCCAAAGCCTTGTCATGGCGTCCGGTCTATCTCAGCGGCGTGTGGTCCTATGCCATCTACCTGATCCACGATGTCGTGCTGTTCGGTACCTTCCGCACCCTGCCGAAGTTCGGTCTGGCCCTGCCGGGGGAGCGGGTGCACTGGCTGGGGGCAGCCATTGGCGTAACGGTGGCGCTGGGGGCGCTCGCCCACTATGGCTTTGAAAAGCCTTCACGCGATGTGTTGCGTCGCCTGATTGGGCGCTGGACCGCACGCAAACCGGAGCTTCACGCCGTGACGGGCGATTTGTCCGCCGAGCCCGCCCCTACCACAACGGGTCCGGTGACGCCCCGCGCAGAGCTTCCTGTATCCGCCGTAAAGAGCCTCCGTTGATATTGGCCGGCAGGGCGTCAATATCGAAAAAATCGACTGTCTTGATTTCGCCCTGCGACGTCATCTCCCCGCGCTCAAACCGGTCAATGCGATACAGAAGCACGTGATCGCCGGGAAAGAAGCGTTCATTGGAATGGATGGACAGCAGGCGCGGCGTTTCCAGAGGGACAATGCCGGCCTCTTCGCGCAGTTCGCGCACCACGGCGTCTCCGGCGGTTTCCAGCGCATCGACACCGCCGCCCGGCAGCCACCAGCCTTCGAGATAGGTGTGCTCGATCAAAAGGACGCGACGCTCGTCTTCGACCACAAGGCCGCGCACGCCCAGGGTCTTGCCCCGCGTCATGCGCGAATGGGCAAAGAACAGGGGCCGCGTGTACGGCTCGACAAGGCGCTTCCAGTTTTCCATGTGATAAAGATAATATAAATGTTCGCGCCCGCAACCCGTCGCGGAGCTTTTTCAGCGTCCCGGACGCAACAAGGCTTGAGTTCCCCGCCCAAGGCGCTTAATCAGATGAAAACAGGATCGACCGGAGCGTTTCAAATGCTGGCCATTGGTATTTTTGCGGGCTTCATCGCCTTCTACATGATCGTCAACTACATCGATTTTGGCCGTATTGACTAAATCGCGTCCCCAAGTCGCTCTGGTTACCGGTGCGGCCAAACGCATCGGTCGGGCTGTGGCCTTTGCCCTCGCCCAACGCGGCTATGATATCGGCGTTCATTACGGCACCTCCGCCAGCGATGCTCTGGCTCTGGTTGAGCAGTTGCGCGCGTCAGGTGTGCGCGCCGAAGCGCTTCAGGCGGACCTGTCGGACGCCGACAGTGTCAAGGCGCTGATCCCTGCGGCGGTGGCCGCTCTGGGGCCTCTCAGCCTGCTGATCAACAATGCCTCAGTGTTTTTCGATGATCGCGCCGGGACACTGACGGTCGAGCGGTGGCACGCGCATATGAACACCAATCTGCTGGCACCGGTGCTTCTGGCCCAGGGGTTTGCGGCGCAGGACGCTCTGCCCGACCGGGCGGCCATTGTTAATCTGATCGACCAGCGGGTGCTGAAACCCTCCCCGCCCTTCTTCTCCTACGGCCTGTCAAAGGCTGGGCTGTGGCACGCTACGCGCACGCTGGCGCAGGAACTGGCCCCGCGCATCCGCGTCAATGCCGTAGGGCCGGGCCCCACCCTGCCCTCCATCCACCAAACCGAAGCCGATTTCGAGGCCGAGGCCGCCTCTACCCTGCTGCGAAAGCGGGTCACACCGGAAGAGATCGCCGAGGCCGTGGTGTTTCTGGCCGAGGCCTCTTCGGTGACCGGCCAGATGATCTGCGTCGATTCGGGCCAGCATCTGGGCTGGAAGACACCGGATATGGAAGGGCTGTAACGCCTCACCAGCCCCGATGGTCTTCGCGCTATCGCTTGGCGCGTTATGGCCCTCTCCCCGCCATAGGCAGGGAGGTGTAAACTTGTGCGCTTACTTCGTGCGTTCGACGCTGTAATCGGTCAACGCTTCCAGCGCTGTGCGCCAGTCCGAGGCCTCAAAGCCTTTCAGCGCGTCCTTGGCCTTTTGCGCATAATGGCGGGCAGTTTCCATCGTCTGGGTCATCGCTCCCGATTCGACGATCAGGGCTTGTGCCTGCGCCAGATCGCCCTCGGTCTGCTCGCGCATCGAGACGGTGCGGTGCCAGAAATCAGCGGCTTGCGGCGTCGCCTTGACGGCCAAAATCAATGGCAGGGTCGCCTTGCCTTCGGCAAAGTCGTCACCGGCATTCTTGCCAAGACT
Organism: Asticcacaulis sp. DW145; assembly: GCF_037101385.1. Lineage (NCBI taxonomy): Bacteria > Pseudomonadati > Pseudomonadota > Alphaproteobacteria > Caulobacterales > Caulobacteraceae > Asticcacaulis > Asticcacaulis sp. DW145. The sequence goes on from NZ_AP029024.1 coordinate 1,606,652, forward strand.
CTGGGCCGTACCGCCGTAGTCGAGCGCATCGTCCTGGATCTGAAAGGCCAGACCGAGGTTCAGACCATAGTCGCGCAGGGCCTGCTGTCGCGCCGGGGACGCCCCTGCCGCCACGGCACCACTTTCCGAAGCCGCCGCAAACAAAGCCGCGGTCTTGGCCGAGATAATGTCGATATAGGTCTCTTCTGTCAGATTGACGTCATAGGCCTTCATCAGTTGCAGGACTTCGCCTTCGGCGATAACCCCCGACGCCTTGGACAGGATGCCCAGCGCCTGAAGCGAGTCGGTTTCCACCATCAACTCAAAGGCCCGCGCAAACAGGAAGTCACCGACCAGAACCGAAGACGGTGCGCCCCAGATAAGGTGGGCTGCGACCTTGCCCCGGCGCAACTGGCTGGAATCGACCACGTCGTCGTGCAGAAGGGTAGCCGTATGGATAAACTCGACGGCCGCCGACAGCTTTTGGTGGTGAATATTGGTCGTCCCGGCCAGACGCGCCGCCGCCACGCACAGCAGCGGACGCAAACGTTTGCCGCCGGCGCTGATCAGGTGTTCGGCCAGGGCCGGAATCACCGCAACGTCGCTTTGCATACGCTCGGTAATGATCGCGTTGACCGCCGCCATGTCGTCGGCGCACAGGCGCACAAGCGCCTCGACATCCGCCTTGCCCGCAGTCTCAGCGGGGGGGGATTTGTGCGTTTTCTCGATATTGGCCGTATCCAAAACCCACTACTCCGGCACACTTGGAAAGTGTTAAACCCCTTAAACTTCCTTTACGGCTTAGTCCATGCCCCGCGCGGCGAGTTTGTGCTATATCCCGATAAAATTGCTACAGTCCCGGATACACACCCCTTGCCAGAGACCGCCTTCTCGCCCCCTGCCGATGCCCTGCCGACGACCCTGCTGGGCGGTCGGGTGCGGCTGTGGCAACCGGCGAAGGGCTATCGAATCGGCATGGACGGGGCGCTGCTGGCGGCAGGGGCGGCGGGTATCATTCACGAAAAGAGGCCTCACTCATCCCCCGTAGCCCAGCCCTCCAACAGGGCCCAAGCGGGCCCCGGCGACCCTTCGCCGCTCTCGCGAAGGCCTGAGCGCAGCGAAGTAGCCGTGAGCGCTTTAGAGTTAGGTTGCGGCGTGGGGGGCGTCATTTTGTCGCTGGGCGCGCGCTGTCCGCAGGTGCGCGCCATAGGAATAGAGCGTGATGCGGCGACCTTTGCCCTGACCGAAGTCAATCTGGCGCAGGCGGGCGGTGACCATCGTGCGATTCACGGCGACATCGGTATGGGTTACCGCGCTTTCGACCTGCCGCGATTTGACCTTGTCCTGAGCAATCCGCCCTATTTCGACGACCCGGAAACGCTGCGCGCCCCGCATGAGTTAAAGCGCCCGGCGTGGATCGCCGATGACGGGCTTCAGGCGTGGCTCGACTTTGCGCAGGCCGCCGTGGTCGATGGCGGGGAGATTGTGTTCATCCACCGCGCCGACCGGCTTGCGGATATCTTAAGCGGCCTGCCGAAATGCGGGTCGTTTATCATCCGCCCCATTCAGCCTTTTGCCGATAAGGAGGCCAAGCGCATACTGGTGCGAGCCAAACGGCTGGGCAAGGCGCAGCTGCGCCTCCTGCCGCCGCTGATCCTGCACGACGAAGGCGAGCGCAAACACACACCAGAGGTCGAAGCGATCCTGCGCGGTGAGGCGGAATTGGGGTGGTAGAAAAACCCTGCCCTGATTCTACGTAAGACAGCCCCGCCGCGTGAACCGCGGCGGGACCTTCTGCTCCAAATAACGGGTGCAGGGGCGAGCCCTGCTCAGTTCACCGTTGGCTTGCCGATCACCAGATGATCGCCGTCAAAGCTGACGCTGATCACGTCGCCATCGGCAAACTCACCCACAAGGATGCGTTTAGCAATGGCATCGACCAGTTGCTTCTGGATTACCCGCTTCAAAGGCCTGGCGCCATAGGCCGGCTCGTAGCCCAGCTCGGCGAGGTGGTTGAGCGCCGCGTCGTCGATGGCGAGGGTCATCTGACGATCCTTCAGCAGCTTTTCCAGGCCCTTGAGCTGAATACGCACGATATTGCCCATCTGCCCCCGGCCGAGGCGGTGGAAGAGGATGGTTTCGTCGATGCGGTTGAGGAATTCCGGCCGGAAGTGGCGCTTGACCTCATCCATGACCAGACCGCGCACCATTTCGACGTCCTGACCGTCTTCCATATTCACGAGATACTGCGACCCCAGATTGGAGGTCATGACGATCAGGGTGTTGCGGAAATCGACCACACGCCCCTGCCCGTCCGTCAGCCGGCCGTCGTCCAGCACCTGAAGCAGGACGTTGAACACGTCCGGATGCGCCTTTTCGACCTCGTCAAACAACACGACCTGATAGGGCCGGCGGCGCACGGCCTCGGTCAGCGCCCCGCCCTCGTCATAGCCAACATAGCCCGGAGGCGCGCCGATCATGCGCGAAACCGCGTGCTTTTCCATATATTCCGACATGTCGAGGCGCGTGATGGCAGTCTCATCATCAAACAGGAATTCAGCCAAAGCCTTGTTCAACTCGGTCTTGCCGACGCCCGTCGGCCCCAGAAACAGAAAGGAGCCGATGGGACGGTTGGGGTCTTTGAGGCCCGCCCGCGCCCGGCGCACGGCATCGGACACGGCCTCAAGGGCCTCGTCCTGACCAACGACCCGCTTACGCAGTTCGTCCTCCATGCGCAGCAGCTTGTCGCGCTCGCCTTCCAGCATCTTGTCCACGGGAATACCGGTCCAGCGCGACACCACTTGGGCGATCTGCGCCGAATCGACGACTTCCGGCGTCAGCGGCGCCTCTTCCGACTTGGTTTCGGCCTCGGTGACCCTTTTTTCCAGTTGCGGAATCTGGCCGTAGAGGATTTCCGACGCCCGTTGCAGGTCGCCCGAACGCTGCGCCGACTGAAGCTCAATACGCGCGCGGTCCAGCGCTTCGCGGGCGCGCGAAGCGGCCCCGACCTTGTCCTTTTCCGACTGCCAGCGGGCAGTCAGTTGCGCCGACTTGCCCTCCAGATCACCCAGCTCCTCATTGAGCTTTTCCAGGCGCGTTTTCGAGCCCTGATCGCTTTCCTTCTGTAAGGCCTCGCGCTCGATCTTGAGCTGGACGATGCGGCGGTCCAGTTCATCCAGTTCTTCCGGCTTGGAATCGACGGCCATGCGCACGCGCGAACCGGCCTCGTCGATCAGGTCGATGGCCTTGTCAGGCAGGAAGCGGTCTGCAATGTAGCGGTTCGACAGGGTGGCCGCCGCCACGATGGCGCTGTCGGAAATCTTGACGCCGTGGTGGACCTCGTACTTTTCTTTCAGGCCGCGCAGGATCGAGATAGTGTCTTCGACCGTCGGTTCCTGCACAAAGACCGGCTGAAAGCGCCGGGCCAGAGCGGGGTCCTTTTCGACGTGCTTCTGGTATTCATCGAGCGTGGTCGCCCCCACGCAGTGCAGTTCACCGCGCGCCAGAGCGGGTTTCAACAGGTTCGAAGCGTCCATCGCCCCGTCCGACTTACCGGCACCGACCAGGGTGTGCATTTCGTCGATAAACAGCACGATCTGGCCTTCGGCCTGCGTGACTTCGTTGAGCACGGCCTTCAGCCGCTCCTCGAACTCACCGCGGTACTTGGCTCCGGCGATCAGCGCGCCCATGTCGAGCGACAAAAGCTTTTTGTCTTTCAGTGACTCCGGCACGTCGCCATTGACGATGCGCTGGGCCAGCCCTTCGACAATGGCCGTCTTACCCACGCCCGGCTCACCGATCAGGACGGGATTGTTCTTGGTGCGGCGGGCCAGCACCTGAATGGTACGACGGATTTCCTCGTCGCGTCCGATGACCGGGTCGATCTTGCCATCCAGCGCGGCCTGCGTGAGGTCACGCGCATATTTGTTCAACGCGTCGAACCCGGCCTCGGCATTGGCGGAGTTGGCGGGCTTGCCCTTGCGAAACTCTTTCTGCGCGTCTTTCAGCGCCCCCAGCGACGTGCCCGCCGCCTTAAGCAGGGCCGCCCCGTCGCTGTTGTTCAGCGCGGCGACCAGCAGACGGTCGGCGGTGACGAAGGCATCGCCCGCCTTGTTGGCGTCGTTTTCCGCTTCGGTGAACGCCTTGGCGGTATCATTGTGCATGTAAAGCTGTTGCGTGCCACCGGTGACGGACGGCAGCTTGTTCAGCGTCGTGTCGACCGCGCCGACAAAAGCTTCGGGGCGTCCGCCCGCGCGCTCGATCAGAGGCCGCGCCACGGACTCGCGGTCCTCGGTCAGGGCTTTGAGCAGATGCAGCGGGGTGAAATACTGGTGGTTGCGGCTTTGGGCAATGGCCTGCGCGCTTTGGATAAGTTTCTGAGTTTTCTCAGAGTATTTTTCGATATTCATCGTCTGGCTTCCCCTTTAGAGGCGGATGGATGTGACCGGCCCTTCGACGGAAGCAACCGCTCATCTCCTCCGATATGGTGTGATCTTCGCGCCACACAAGGGGGATTCACAGGGGAATTATTGTCGCAGCTAAAGCCGGATCACATAGGTCTTCAGCGTGGTCTCCACCACTTCCCACACGCCTGTGAAGCCCGGCGAAATGACAAAGCGCGTCCCGGCCTCCAGCCGCAGCGGGGCCTTGCCGTCCTCGTGCAGGATCGAGACGCCTTCGAGGATTTCGCAATATTCCCACTCGTCATAAACGACGCGCCACGCGCCCGGCGTCGCCTGCCAGAAGCCGGCATATGTCTTTTCATCCTCGGAGGTGTCGAGGTTCCACGTCAGAAAGCGCGGATCACCGGACACGACGCGCTCCGCAGCCGGCGCACCGGTTTCGGGCTCAGGCAGGGCGTTGCGATCGAACAGAATCAAAGACATGCACACCTCGGAAACAAAACCGGCCCCGATTAAACATCGGAGCCGGTTTCAATTCCATCAAATAAGCCGAAAGCCTATTTCGGGGCCAGAATCATGATCATCTGGCGGCCTTCCATCTTGGGCTCATATTCCACCTTGGTGGTCGCCTCGAAGTCGGCCTTGACCTGATTGAGCAGCTTCATCCCCAGTTCCGGGTGGGCCATTTCACGGCCACGGAAGCGGAGCGTCACCTTGACCTTGTCGCCTTCTTCGAAGAAGCGCGTCATGGCCTTGGCCTTCACCTCATAATCGTGCTTGTCGATATTGGGGCGGAGCTTGATTTCCTTGATTTCGACGACCTTCTGCTTCTTGCGCGCTTCGGCCTTCTTCTTCTGCTCCTGAAAGCGGAACTTACCGTAGTCGAGAATCTTGCAGACGGGCGGGTCGGCGGTCGGGGAGACTTCGACCAGATCAAGACCGGCTTCCTCGGCGGCTTCGAGCGCGGCGGACGTCGGCATGATGCCTTGTTTCTCACCGTTCTGGTCGATCAAAAGGACGCGCGGAACCTTGATGTCCTGATTGATACGGGGGCCGTCTTTCGCGGGCGGAGCTTGCATTGGGCGACGAATAGGGATGTCTCCATAGACTGTTTAAACGAACCGGACTCACCTGTCCGGAATTGGGGCCTAATTATAGGAAGGGCCTAGGGGTGATCAATCCCCTTTATGGCGCGCAAGGCGTTAATTTTTCAGCCAGTTGCCGCTTCACCTCATGTAAGCAGCGAGCGGTAGATATCAAGGGTCGCCGCACACATGGTTTCCATGCTGAAACGCTCATGCACACGTGCCCGGCCAGCGGCCCCCATGACGGCGCGCGCCGGGGCCGAGGTCAGGGCCGCCACCCGCAGGGCATCGGCCCAGGCTGTGACATCGCCGGGTGTCACCAGCCAGCCGGTCACCGCGTCTTCGACCGTTTCCGCCGTCGCGCCGTGTTTAGCCGCCAATACCGGGCGGCCCATGGCCTGCGGCTCGACCGCCGTGCGCCCGAAGGCTTCGGGCTCCAGCGAGGGGGCCAGCGCAAAATCGCACAGAGTATAGGCGGCGGGCATGTCGGAACAGTGGCCGACGATCTTCACCTGCGTTTCCAGGCCGAGCCCCGCCGCCAGTGCGCGCAATTCCTGCGTATAGTCGCTACGCCCTTGATCGTCACCCGCGAGGATCAGTTGCACATCGCTGCGCCCCAGCCCTCTGAGCGCTTCGATCACCAGAGTCTGCCCCTTCCAGCGCGTCAGACGCCCGGCCAGCAAAAACCGTGTGCGGCCATCCCCGCGCTCAATACCCCACGCCGTGGCCAGCTTGTCGAGGCGCGCGGACTCCACAGCCGCCGGATCGAACTTTTTGAGGTCCACGCCGCGCGGCACGGCGATGACCTTGGCCGGGTCGAGGTCGTACGCGCGCAGTACATGATCGCGCGTATAGTCGGAATTGGCGATCACCACATCCGCCGTGGTCATGCGCCCGTTGTACCAGCGCTTAAACCCTGACCCGGCCTTATATATACCGTGATAGGTGGTGACGGTCTTCACCCCTTCGGCCTTCGCCGCGGGCAGCGCCGACAGCGCCGGGGCGCGTGAGCGCACGTGCACGATATCGGGCCTTTCCCGGCGGATCAGCGACCGCAGCGCATAGTAGTTCTTGAACTGCACATAGGGGTTCTTCGAATGCACGGGCAAGGGCACGACCACCGCGCCGATCTGTTTCAGATAGCCCTCAAGCCGTCCACCCTTCGAGACCACTATGGCCCGCCCCCCGGCCTCGATCACTGCGCGCGCCACATCGACCACGGTCTGTTCCACGCCACCTGTATCCAGCTCAGGAACGACCTGCATCACGGTATAGGGGAAGGACGAAGGAGAAGATGAAGGGGAGGATTTCAGGGGCATAAGCGCTTGTTCGAGAGGCTCCGGGCAATTAAGGCTTATGCGCATGAGCACCGAGCCAAATCAAGACAGCACGCAGTTTCTCAACGCGTCGATCGCTTACCGCCACGTCAGAGGCGAAGGGCCCACCGTCCTGTGGCTGGGCGGCTTCAAGTCGGATATGACCGGTTCAAAGGCCGAAGCGCTGGCGCAGACCGCCCGCGCCGAAGGCTGGGATTTCCTGCGCTTTGATTATGCCGCGCACGGGGAAAGCCCCGGTCGCTGGGAAGAGGCCCGCGTCGGTCAGTGGCGGCAGAATGTGCTGGACGTAGTGGATCACCTGACCGCCGGGCCCCTGCTGATCATCAGCTCCAGCATGGGCGGCTGGATGGCGTCGCTTCTGATGCGCGACCGGCCCGAACGGGTGAAGGCCGCCGTCTTCATCGCCCCGGCGCCTGACTTTGCCACCGAACTGATGCTGCCGTCGCTATCGCCCGAAGACCGGCGGTCGCTGGAGGTTTCCGGCTTTTTCCACCTGCGCGGCTACGACTACGATGTGCCCATGTCGCAGGCCTTTTTCGATGAGGCGCGCGACCACCGGGTGTTGGATCAGCCGCTCGCCTTCGACGGGCCGGTGCGCATCCTGCACGGCCTTGCGGACGAGGTGGTGCCGTGGCCGCACGGTCTGCGGCTGGCGCAGCATCTGTCGTCAAAAGACGTGACGTTGGAACTGATCAAGGGCGGTGATCACCGCCTGTCCGGACCCGCCGATTTGCGGCGGCTGGTCGATACGGTGCGCGCCCTGCGGCCCCTTGCCAAGCCGTAAGATTTGATACCAGATAGGGCAAAGCTGGAGTCCCCCATGCGCCGTCGCTCATTCTTTGCCGCCCTGCCCGCCCTCGCCGCCACCCCGGCTCTGGCGCTGGACCCGCTGCACGGCGGGGACCGCATCGCCGGAGCGAAGTTCGCCGGACGTTCGACCGTGTGGGGCACGCAAGGGGCCGCCGCCACGGCCCACCCTATGGCCACGCTGATCGGCATAGACATTCTGCGTCAGGGCGGCTCGGCCATCGACGCCGCCATCGCCATCAATGCGGCGCTCGGCTTCCTTGAGCCCATCTCCTGCGGCATCGGCGGAGACGCCTATGTCATGTTGTGGGACCCGGCGCAAAAGACAGTGGTAGGATTCAACGGGTCGGGCCGTTCGCCCAAGGGCATGAGCCTCGACTATGTGCGCTCAAAAGCGAAGAACGGCCACATCCCGTCGTGGGGCAGCGTCTCGGTCTCCGTGCCCGGCGCGGTGGACACCTGGGGGCAGATGCACGCCCGCTATGGCCGGCTGAAATTCGCCGATGTGCTGACCCCGGCCATCGCCCTGTGTGAGCGCGGCGTACCGGTGGCCCAGACCATCGCCTTCTATCTCAATGCCAGCTACCGGCGCTTTACCAACCCCGATTCCGGCATCGAGGAGGTTCAGAACTTCCTGAAGGTTTACGCACCAAATGGGCGCACCCCGCGCGAAGGCGAAATCTTCCGCAACCCGGACCTTGGCCGTACCTATCGCTATATTGCCGAAAACGGCGCGCGCAGCTTCTATGAGGGGCAGATCGCCGACACGATCGACGCCTATTTCCGCCGCATCGGCGGGCACCTGCGCAAATCGGACCTGATGGCGCACCGCGGCGAAGACACGACGCCGCTGAAAACCACCTATCGCGGCATCGAGGTACTGGGGCTGGGGGCCAATACGCAGGGCCTGTCCACGCTTCAGATGATGAATATCCTTGAGACGTTCGACCTGAAAGGCATGGGCTTTCAGACCACCGCCTCGCTGCACACCCAGATCGAGGCCAAGCGTCTGGCCTTTGAGGACCGCGCCAAATTCTTTGGCGACCCCGCCTTTTCCAAAATCCCGGTCGAGGCCCTGTTGTCCAAGGCCTATGCGCAGGAACAGGCGGCAAAAATTCGTCCCGATGCCATCCTGCCGCGCATCGTCCCCTATGAGGCCCCGGCGCGCGGCGACACCACCTATTTCACTGTCTCGGACAAAGACGGCATGATGGTGAGCTGGATTCAGTCCAACTATCGTGGCATGGGCTCCGGCCTGATGCCGGACGGTCTGGGCTTCATGCTTCAGGACCGGGGCGAACTCTTCTCGCTGCGCGACGGCTCGCCCAACCTCTACGCGCCGGGCAAGCGGCCGTTCCACACCATCATCCCCGGCTTTGCCTGCAAAGACGGCCAGCCGTGGCTCAGCTTCGGCGTCATGGGCGGCGACATGCAGCCGCAGGGTCAGGCGCAGATTCTGGTCAACCTGATCGACTACGGGCTGGGGCTTCAGGAGGCGGGCGATGCGCCACGCTGGCACCACGAGGGGTCTTCGGAACCCACGGGCGAAGTGGCGGAAGGCACCGGCACGCTCAATCTCGAAAGCGGCGTGCCTTTGGAAACGCGCGCCGGTCTGGAAAAGCTCGGCTGGTCGATCAAGCCGTCGCCCGGCACCTATGGCGGCTATCAGGCCATCGTGACGCAGGCCGATCCTTTGGGTCGGGCCTACGGGGCGGCGACCGAAATGCGGAAGGACGGGCTAGCTCTGGCCTATTAAGCGCAATCCGATAAAGTGGGCACCACTTTACGGAAAAATTGCGCGACAAACAAAAATTTAGTGCGGGATGACGGAGACTTTCCGCACTAAGCGCCAGACTTCGCGCAGGCCTTCGCGATAGGTCGGAAAGGCCGGTCGCCAGCCCAGTTCGGCCTTGGCCAGGGCATTGGAAACGCGTTTGTTTTCGGCATAGAAGCGCCGCATTCCGGGACTCAGGTCCGGCGCGTCGAACGGGATTTCGGGTGGCACCGCAAAGCCAAAGGTCTGCGCCGCCCACACCAGAACCGCATCCGCCGGAGCCGGCTCATCATCACACAGATTATAGACCGCACCGGCGCGCCGACGATCGGCGCTGCGTAGCAAGGCGTCGGCGCAGTCGGTATCGTAAAGGCGCGAAAAGACCTGTCCCGGCTTATGGATACGTCGTGCTGTCCCGTCGCGCAGCCGTTCGATGACGCTGCGCCCCACGCCATACAGGCCCGGCAGACGAAACACCGCCACGTCGTGTTGCGCGCTTAGCGACAGCCATTGGGTTTCGGCCTGTACGCGGCGGCGGCCTTCGGTGGACAGCGGCGTCAGAGGCTGATCCTCAAAGGCCCAGCCGCCCCCCCGGTCGCCATAGACGCCGGTGGTCGAGAGATAGCCCAGCCATTGGCGCGGGGCCTGACGCAGGGTCGCCTCCAGCGCCGTAAAGGCCGGACAGCCCGCGTCATCCGGTGCAGGTGTGATCAGGATGAGATCGGCCTTTGCCGCAATATCGCTCAGTTGCGGGCTGAGCGGGTCCACGGCGTCGATGCCCTGCCCGGCCAGCCAAGTTCGCTTTTCCGCCGTGCGGGCTGTGGCCGACAGGCTATACCCGCGCGCGCGGCACAGAGCGGCAAAGGCCGCGCCGATAAAGCCGTAGCCGAACACCAGAACGCGCGTCATCGGTTTTATTGCGCCGAGGCGGCAGAGGCCGATGCTTCGGCTGAGGCCTGCGCCTTGGCGGCGCGTTCCGCCGCCTGTTCGGCCTTGCGTCGGGCGTTGCGTTCGGCCTTTTCGCGCTGGGCGCGCACGACATCGGGCAGGACAATCTCATGACCGAACGGCGCGGGTGAGCGCACGCCCAGACCCTGCGGCCAGACGAAGCTGAGCGCGATCATCAAAAGGGCGATGACCGCCGCACCGGTATAGAAGACCTTGTCATTCATGCCGCAGCTATAGCCTTAGCCCGCGCGTTTGAGAACCCAAAACTGTCTGGCCACAGGTCGGGACCACAAGATTGGCCTCATTCCCAAAACTCAGGCGTTTCCGGCACGCGGTTAAAGGCGATCTTGGCACCCACAAATTCATGCAATTTCGGCTTGGGACCTATGCTTATGCGATCCTTGCCAAAGCGCTGGTTGAGGGCGTCCATTGCCGCCAGCAGGCGCATATGGCGCGGGTCCTCGTCCGCTGCCGGGCTGTAGCCGAACAGGTCCGGGGCCGTATCGGCCGCAATAAGACGCAGACAGGTGACCGACACCTTCTTGATACGCGTCTGGTTGAGGGTCCGCACACACACATCCCACAGCGCATCGGCGGCCTCCAGCAAGCGGAAACTGTCGGCCGTGGTCATGAACAGGCGCTCCGCCTGCGCCCGGCCCTCCTGCGTGCCGCGAATCGACAGGTGCAGGCCGCCGCACTTATAGCCCATGCGCCGCAGCCTAGACCCGCACTTGGCCGTGAGTCGCCGGGCGACGGCGCGCGCAGCGTCCACCGGACGCAGTTCGGCTGCCAGAACGTGCGAATGGCTGATGCTGCCGCGTTCGGTTTCGGTCTCCGGCGGGTCGATGCCATGCAAGGCGTACCAGAACTGATCCCCGCCGATGCCGCCCCACAGCTGACGCATGCGGTTGGCGCTAAGGTGCCAGAGCTGCCGCGGATCGCTGATGCCCGCCCGGTGCAGCCGCGCCTTCATGGCCGGACCTATGCCTGGAAAATCGCCGATGTCGATATCGAGCAAAGGCCCCGGCAACTGATCACGGCGCAGCACCGTCATCCCCAGCGGCTTTTGCATATCCGCCGCCGTCTTGGCCAGCATCCGCGACGGGGCCAGGCCGATGGACGCCGTCAGACATTCACCGATGTTGGACAAAATCCGCCTCTGGATACGATGCCCCAGGGCGCGCGCCGCCGCCTCCACCGTCTCCGGTCCCATCAGCCGGCAGGCCACCTCGTCGATCGAACAGACCTTTTCGACGGGGATGACGTGATCGACCTCCTCAAGGATGCGGTGGTGAATGCGTACATAGTCATCCGGCCGCGCTTCGACGACGTGCAGGTTCGGGCAGAGTTGCCGCGCCACCGCCACCGAGGTGCCGGTCTTGATCCCCAGCTTTTTGGCCTCCTGACTGGCGGCGATGGCACAGGTATAGTCACTCTTCACCGGCACCACGATCAGCGGCTGACCGCGCATATGCGGCCGCGCCTGCTGTTCGCAACTGGCGAAAAAGCTGTTCATGTCGAGATAGAGCCATTTCAGCCCGCTCCCGTCGTCCCAGTGTCTGGTCTGCGTCTTCTGCATGAAAAGGAACATAACAAGAACATTTTAGGCGAGTCAAGCTCAGACGACCCCCAAATCGCGCGCACCGGTGGAAGGTGAACGGCGGGGGCTTTCGCACCTGCACCCAAATGCACTATAGGGTGTGAATGTCAGTGACGAAGCCCCAGACGCCCCGACCGGACCCGTCCGTATCGGAACCAGACGCCGAGACCGCCACCCCCTCCGACACAAAAGGCGGTAAGCCGACGCTCAAACGCGCCATCATGGACAATGGCGCGCTCAGCGTCATGTTCGCCGTCGTTTTCATCAATCTGGTGGGGTTCGGCCTGCTGGTGCCGCTGATGCCCTTCTTCGCCCAGACTCTGAAGGCCGGGCCGTGGCAGGTGACGCTGATGTTCGCCGCCTATTCGCTGGGGCAGTTCTTTGCCGAGCCCTTGTGGGGCGGTCTGTCGGATAAGTGGGGTCGCAAACCGGTTCTGGTCATCACCACGGCGTCCAATATCCTCTTCTATGTGCTGCTGGCCTTCGCGCCCAATGTGTGGTGGGCCATCGCTATCCGCTTCCTGAACGGCATAGGCTCCGGCAATGTGTCGTGCATCCAGTCCTATGTGTCGGATATGTCCGAACCGCATCAGCGCGCGGGCCGCATGAGCCTGATCGGGGCAGCCTTTTCACTGGGCTTCGTCATCGGGCCGGTCATTGGCGGCTTTCTGGCCCACGAAGAGGCCGGGGCTGCGGGCTTCAGACTGCCCCTGTTCCTCGCCGCCGGCCTGTCGGCGGTGGCAACGCTTGGCATCCTCTTTTATGTGCGCGAAAGCCGCGTGCGCACCCACGCGGCCCCGCAGAATTTTCGCGCCACCTTCGCCGAAGCCCGCCGCCATCCGATCATCAGCCGCCTGATTCTATCCACCCTGTTCTACATGGCCGCCCTCGCCGGGCTTGAGGCCACCTTCGGCCTGTGGGCCAAGGCGCGGTATGAGTGGGGCCCGCGCGAAGTCAGTCTGGTCTTTCTGTTCATCGGGGTGACCGCCGCCCTGATGCAGATGGTCTTCACCCGCCCGCTGGTGCGCCGCTATGGCGAGGCGCGCATACTGGTGCTGGGCCTGATCGTCTTCGGTATGGGCTTCTTCCTTCAGGGGATCAATCAGGTCGCGATACTGGTCACGCCGCTGGTCATGCTGGCCGCCCTGGGGCAGGCCGTCATCTTCGCCTCGATTTCAGCGATCATCTCGAAATCAACGCCCCCCGACCGTCAGGGGGCCATGCTGGGCCTCAACCAATCGACGGGCGCCATTGCCCGTATCGCCGGACCGGTCGTAGCGGGCTTTTTGTTCAGTCAGATGGGAGCGAACGGCCCTCTGTGGTTTTGCGCGGCCATGTGCTTTACGGCCGCCCTGCTGGCGCTGCGCGTCGCCCGGGTCGAGCGCAAGCTGAACGCCGGGTAAGTTTTAGCAAGTCGCGCATTTGACCCGAAAACCGGTTCCCACTTTTCGGAATGCGCTCTGACTGGTCGCGCATTTGACCCGAAAACCGGTTCCCACTTTTCGGAATGCGCTTAGAAGATCAGAAAGGCCGCCAGAGCCATTCCTATGCTCAGGCCCAGAATGATGTCGAGCGGACGCACGAGCGGCGACCTGGGCCGCTTGCCGGAATCGTCCCGCCGGGGGGCATAGTTGAGTTTGATCGCCACGGTCATTGTCCCGAAATGAGTCAACGGACCCACGAAGGTGCAAAAGCCATGCCCGCTGTCCTGTCCCGCAACGACACCGCCTCTTTCAAAAAAAACGCAAAATCGGGGGAAAACTTTTTAAAAGGCCTTGCGTTTAAAATTCCAAGAGACTAATTGTCCGGCCCTCGCCGCTGAGGCGGGAACACGAAATGGACACGCACTCGTAGCTCAGCTGGATAGAGCATCAGACTACGAATCTGAGGGTCAGGAGTTCGAATCTCTTCGAGTGCGCCATTCCGTTTCAAAGACAGGCTCCCTGCGGGGAGCCTTTTCTTTTGCGCATTCGCCAAATCCACAAAACAAAGCCCCGCCATTTCTGACGGGGCTTGTTCTGTTGGCCGTGTGACCGCGATCAGGCGGCACGGACCGTTTGCAGGAACTTGTCCATCTCATGATGCAGGCGCTCGGCCTGAGTGGCCAGTTCGGCCGATGAGTTTTGGACCTGCACCGCGGCTTCACCGGTTTGTTCGGCGGCCTGCGCCACGCCCGCAATGTTGGAGTTCACCTCCTGCGTTCCGACCGAGGCCTGATTGACCGCCTGAATGATCTCCTGCGTCGCTGCGCTTTGCTGCTCCACGGCTGAGGCGATGGCCGTGCTGGAATGGTTCAGGCTCTGGATCGTCCCGGCGATGTTACGCATGGTCGTCGCCGCGCGGTTGGTCGCGTCCTGGATCTTGGCGATCTTGTCGGAGATATCGGTCGTAGCCTTGGCGGTCTGCGAAGCCAGCGCCTTGACCTCGGCGGCCACCACCGCAAAGCCCTTGCCCGCTTCACCGGCGCGTGCCGATTCGATCGTGGCGTTGAGCGCCAGCAGATTGGTCTGGTTGGCCAGCCCGGCGATCAGATCGACCACACCGCCGATGGAGGCCGCGGTCTCGTTCAGTTCACTGACCACGGTCTGCGCTTCTTCGGCTTCGCGCACGGCATTGGCGGCGACCGAGGCCGAGGTTTCCACCTGTCTCCCGATCTCCCCGACCGAGGCGCCCAGCTCCTCCGTAGAGGCCGCCACCGAGGTGACATTGGCCCCGGCCTCTTCGGCGGCGGCGGAAACGGCGATGGACTGCGCGGAGGCTTCCTGCGCCGTGGCGCTCAGTTGCGAAGCCGCCGCCTGCATTTCGGTGGCCGCAGAAGACACCAGAGACACGATACCACCCACGGACTTTTCGAAATCATCAGCCAGCCTCAGCATGGCGGCGCGGCGCTCGGCCTCGGCCACCGCCTTTTGCTGCTCGGCGGAGGCGCGCAGGGTTTCGGCTTCCATCAGGCCCTGACGGAAGGCTTCGGCGGTGCGCGACATCGAACCGATCTCGTCGCGACGCTCCTGACCGGGGATAACGACGTCGAGCTTGCCCTTGGCCATCTGGCCCATCAGGCCATCAAGGCGAACCACAGGCGCCGAAATGCCGGTGCGCGTCAGCCACACGGCAAAGCTGCCGGCGACCAGCAGGCCAATCAGACCGAAGATATTGGCATTGCGAATATCGGTATCGGCGCTTTTCTGGAGGCTGGCGGCGAGGGCGTTGTTTTCTTCAATCGTGCGATCCACCACACCGGCAACGCCGGTCATGACCTCCAGCAATTGCGGCCCGCAGCCATTGTCCATCGCCGCAATGGCCGCGTCCTTTTGACCGGCCTGCGCCAGACTGGCCACCTCGGCACAGGCGCTGCTCATGGCCGCATTGTATTTTTCGCGCAGGGGTTTGAACTCAGAAACCTTGTTAGGCAGAAACTTTTCAGCCTTGTCCATTTCAGCGTTGAACTTGGCCTTGCCGTCTTCGATGTCCTTCTCCGCCTTTGCCAGCTTGGTGGCGTCTGTGGCGATAATGGCTTTCAGAATCGAGCGCGACGTCCAGGCCGCGTGACGACCCGAGCGCGCCAGCGCCACCGTACCGGGCGCCGGTCCCGTCAGGGCCTGATCGTACTTGTCTATATTACCGCCCAGAGAGCTATCGGTGTAGAGCACCGCCCCCACCCCCACGGCCGCGATCAGCGCCAGAAGCACGATCACCTTGATTTGCATAGATAAATTGTTCAGCATAGAGGCCCCGTCCACTTTGAATCGTCCAAAAACGCCGTTACTGAACATTTCGTAACAAGGTTAATAAGTGGTAACGGATGGCAGCATCTGCCATAAAAACGGTACCTTTATGCCTGCAAAGGATTGGAAAGCACGCTGTGCGGGACCGGTATTTTTCTGCCCTGCCCTATTATCGTGAATTTGAAGTTCGCTTCAGTCTGATATCGAGAGCCGGGCGAACTTCAAATTCAAAAACGATAATAGATACGATAAGTTGCTAGCGTCCCGTTGAATCTGAAATTCGCCAGTGAGCAATATCAAGCGCATTCGAATTTCAGATTCAGGACACTAGCCGGCGCGTGATGGGTTTCCTATAAGGTGTGACTGAGTGTTTTGATCCCTGCGGAAGCCCCTCCCCATGCTGTCACGCCGTTTCCTCCTCACCGTCGCGCTGGGTCTGGGTCTGAGTGGCTGTGCCACGCTGAGCCCGGCACCGCGTGAACGTTTTACGCCGGTGGTGGCGGCGGCCAATCCGCTGGCGGCCAGGGCGGGCATGGAGATATTGGCGCGCGGCGGCACGGCGGTCGATGCGGCCATCGCCGTTCAGGCGACCCTGTCTCTGGTCGAGCCACAAAGCTCCGGCCTCGGCGGCGGGGCCTTCATGGTTTATTACGACCGCAAGACGGGTCAGACCACCGCCTATAATGGCCGCGAAACCGCGCCGAAGTCCGCCGACGGCACCCTGTTCCTCAAGCCCGATGGCACGCCCCTGCCCTTTGGCGAAGCGGTGGTGTCGGGCCGCGCTACCGGCGTACCGGGGGCGGTGCTGATGCTCGACATGGCCCATGCCCAGCACGGCAAGCTGGCGTGGAAAGATCTGTTCCACACGCCGGAAAAGCTGGCCGAAGACGGGTTTGTCATTTCGCCGCGTCTAGGGAACTATCTGGCCAGCGGCCGCTTCCCGCAGAGCCAGACGCCCGACGTGAAGTCCTATTTCGGTGACGGCAAGGGTGGCGTCAAAAAGACCGGCGATGTGCTGAAAAACCCGGCCTATGCGCAAACCCTGCGCACCCTGGCCGACAAGGGCGCGGTCATCTTCCGCGAAGGGCCGCTGGTCGAGGCCATGATCGCCAAAACCCACGAAGGGCCTCTGCCCGGCGATCTGCAACCGCTCGATTTCAAGATGTATTTCCCCAAGTCCGGGGCACCGGTCTGCGACACCTATCGCGTCTATATTATCTGCGTGCCGGCTCCGCCCTCGTCGGGTGTGTCGCTGCTTCAGGCGCTGAAGATCGTCGAAGCCTTCCCGATGAACGCCTACGGGGTCAATGATGCGCGCGGCTGGCAGGTGATTATCGAAGCCGAGCGGCTGATGTATGCCGACCGCGATCAGTACGTGGCCGACAGCGACTTCGTCAGCGTGCCGGTCACAGGCTTGCGCGACCCGGCCTATGTGCGCAGTCGTGCGGCCACCATCACCATCGGCAAGGCGTCACCGGCCCCGACCTACGGCACACCCCCCACCGCCGTGGCCTGGGCAAAAGACGCAACGCAGGAACCCGCCGGGACCACGCACTTCGTCATCCGTGACCGCTATGGCAATGCCCTGTCCATGACCACAACGGTCGAAAGTATCTTCGGGACGGGTCGCATGGTCGGCGGCTTCTTCCTGAATAATCAGTTGACCGACTTCTCTTTCACCCCGGTGACAAAAGCCGGTCAGAAGGTCGCCAATGCAGTCGAAGGGGGCAAGCGCCCGCGCTCCTCCATGTCGCCCGTGCTGATTTTCGATAAGGACAAGCGCCTGATCGGCATGATCGGTTCGCCGGGCGGGTCGTCCATCCTGTCCTATAATCTCAAGGCGCTGGTGGGGATGCTCGACTGGAATCTCAGCGTGCAGGAGGCCGTCGCCCTGCCGAACATCGTGGCCAACCCGGCGGCCATCCGCATCGAGGCCGGCCTGAAGCCGGAGATTCTGCAAGGTCTGAAGGACATGGGCTATACGATCCAGGAGGTACAGGGCGAAAACTCCGGCCTGCACGGCGTCATGTTCCGCAACGGCGGCATCGACGGCGGAGCCGATCCGCGCCGCGAAGGCGTGGTGCTGACAGGGCAATAAGGTCGTGCGACCCTCGATCGTTATCCTCACCGGTGCGGGCATTTCCGCTGAGTCGGGCGTGCCGACCTTTCGCGCCTCCGACGGGCTGTGGTGCGGGCACCGCGTCGAAGCCGTCGCCACGCCCGAAGGATTCGCGGCCAATCCGGTTCTGGTCCACGACTTCTACAATCAACGCCGGGCGCAGTTGAAAGCCGTGGTCCCAAATGCGGCGCATCAGGCTCTGGCGCGACTGTCGGCGGCCTATGACGGCGACGTGCTGCTGGTGACGCAGAATGTCGATGATCTGCACGACCGGTCGCATCGGGGTGTCACGCCGAAACGCGGTTTTGGCCTGATCCACATGCACGGGGAGCTTCTGCGGGCGCGCTGCGTCGAAACGGGCAAAACGTGTGACTGGAGGGGCGACATCCATATCGACACGCCCTCGCCCTTCGGGACGCTGGGCCTGCGCCCGGACATCGTGTGGTTCGGCGAAATGCCGTTTCAGATGGATCGCATCTACGACGCCCTGTCGGGCTGCGGCCTGTTTATCTCCATCGGCACGTCGGGCAATGTCTATCCGGCAGCGGGCTTCGTGCAGGAGGCCACGCGCGCCGGAGCGCACACGGTGGAACTGAACCTTGACCCGTCTCAGGGCCACAGCCTGTTTCAAGAGCGCCTGTACGGTCCCGCCACTGAGGTGGTGCCGGCCTATATTGAAAGGCTGCTTTAGAGTGGTTTCGACCTTCACTCTGTGAAGAACCACAGATTTCACAGATTACACAGATTGATAGGACTGACCGGGACGCAGACTGGAAGAGTTAAAGGCGCAAAGCGCAAATCTGTGAAATCTGTGTAATCTGTGGTTTAACTGCACTATGAAAGCCGCGATTTAAAACACCCGCACCGCCGTGCAGCCGTTCATCTCGATCAGCAGCAGCAGGTCGATCAGGGCCTGCACCGGGGCCGTGCCAAAATCGACGTGCAGGTGGTCGGCATCGACCAGCAGCGAGTGGATGTGGCCCGAAAAGCGCGAGTCGAGATCAACATTGCGGTCTTCCGGATCGAACCAGGTCTCGAACCACGCTTCCAGCCCCTGAAGCGTTTCCGGCGCACCGGTCAGGGACAGATTCATCTCGTGCCAGTCGAGCGCCTCGACCGTCATTTCCAGTTCATTGAGCGTCACCACAATCGGATCAAACGCCACCTCTTCGTCGGGCGACAGTTCGACGATCTGCGGCGCGTCGTCCTCCGCCGGGCCCGTCATATAGTCGGCGCAATAGAGCGACCGGTAAAGCCCGGCCTCGACCGAGACCTCCAGCTTGACCTCGGCCACGCCACCCGGATGGGCCTTGGCCTGCACATCGGCAAAATGCGCGAATTGCCCCACATAGGAGTCGCGCGCCAGTTCGATCAGTTCCTCAAAATCCATAATCTGTTCTTTCGCGCCTGCCGGAAGCGCTTTTTATTCAAAATGCGACAGGAAGGACTGGGTGCGCGGCAATTCCTGATAGCGGTGCACCTTGACCCCCATAACGAGGCCGAAGCCGATCATCACCGTGGTCATCACCGAGCCGCCATAGGACAGAAGCGGCTGAGGCACACCGACCACGGGGGCCAGCCCCATGACCATGGCCCCGTTGATCAGGACGTAGAGGGCAAAGGTGGCCGTCACCCCGGCCGCGGCCAGTCGTCCGAAATGCGAATGCGAAAGCGAGGCGATGCGCAGCGCCATAAAAACGGCCAACGCATAGAGGGCGAAGACCGTGAACGCCCCAAGGAAGCCGAGTTCCTCACCCACCGCCGCCAGAATGAAGTCCGTATGCTTTTCCGGCAGGAAGCTCAACTGCGACTGCGACCCCAGCCCCAGCCCCTTGCCCAGGAGCCCCCCGGAGCCGATGGCGATCTTGGATTGCAGTATGTGATAGCCGTCGCCCGATGGATCGGCTTCGGGATTGAGGAAGGTCAGGATGCGTTTGCGCTGATAATCGTGCATCACGAACATGACGAAGAAGGGCACGGCCACGATCCCGCCCACGGCGGCGGTGGCAATCACACGCCAGTCAAGCCCCGCGACAATCATCACCGTAATCCCGGTCAGCAGGATCAGCATGGCCGTCCCCAGATCGGGCTGGTGCGCCACCAAAAGCACAGGCACCATGATCATGGTGAAGGGGATAAACAGCTTCCAAGACAGGACAGCGTCCTTGGTCCCCGCTTCGTGGTACCAGCGGGCCAGCGCCATGACGATGGCAAGCTTCATAAATTCAGACGGCTGCATGGAGAAGGAGCCGATCTCCAGCCAGCGCTGTGCGCCCATGCGCACATCCCCGACCAGTTCGACCGCCACCAGCAACAAAAGCGACACCCCATAGGCCGGATAAGCCAGCAGCATCCACCAGCGCAGATCTATCAGCGACAGCAGGATCATTACCACAAAGCACAGGCCGAAACGCAGGACGTGATTATAGGCCCACGGCTCCCACGACATGCCGCCCACCGAATAGAGGACCAGCGCGCCGATCCCGGCAATCAGCGACAGCACCAGAGCAAAGCCCCAGTCCACCTGAAGCAGCTTGATATCATAACGTTCGCGTTCGCCCCGCCGGGTCATTGCGCTTTCGGCCATGGGAACCTCAGGGTACGGGAGGGATGTATTCGATGCTTTCCGGTGCCACCTCGGTGCTTTCGACCTCGGGCGGCGCGGTTTCAGCGGCTTCGACGGGCTCGGGTGGTGGCGGGGCGACGATGCGCGCCTGAAGTTCAGGGTCCTTGAGCAGGGCGACCTTCATGATTTCACGCGCCTTCGGAGCGGCAAAGCGGCCCCCGGCGATACCGTGCTGCACGATAACCGCCATGGCGTAACGCGGATTATCGACCGGGGCGTAGCAGACGAACAGGCCGTGGTCCTTGTTCTTCCACTGCGTCGCCTTGCGCGTGCCGGCGCGATCATAGTTGATGACCTGCGCCGTCCCGGTCTTGCCGGCCATCTTCATGTCGCCCAGATTGAGCTGCGAATTACGGAACGCCGTGCCGTCGGCGTCATTGGACACCATCTCCATGCCGTCGCGCACGATCTGGATATGCTCCGGCGGTATGCCCAGCGGTTTGAAATCAAAATCCTTATCCACCGCGCCGATTTTCTTGATCAGGTGCGGCGTGACGGCCTTACCGCCATTGGCGATACGCGACACATAGACAGCCAGTTGCAGGGCAGAAACCGTCGTATAGCCCTGACCGATGGCCACCGAAAGGGTTTCACCGGGGTGCCATTTGGGGTCTTTGGGGCGGCCTTTCGTGCCGTCGAAATAGGTGCGCTTCCATTCGGTCGTCGGCACCAGTCCCTTCTTCTGCCCCTCGATCTCAAGTTCAAACAGTTCGCCCAGCCCCAGCTTGTGCGCGGTGGCCGCGATGCGGTCCACGCCGGGGCGGTTGCACATATGGTAGAAATAGGTGTCGCACGAAAACTTCAGCGCGTGGCGCATATCGACCGCCCCATGCACGCCATGGCAGCGGAAGGTGCGATTACCGAAGCGGTAGGACCCGCGGCAGACCACCTTCTCGGTCGGGTCGATACCGTAGTCGAGGAAAGACAGGGCCGAGGCCATCTTGAAGGTCGAACCCGGCGCGAAGGTCGAACCGATTGCCTTGTCCAGCAGAGGCCGCCGCTCATATTCATTCAGCAGCTTATAGGCCTTGGACGAAATGCCCGACACGAACAGGTTGGGGTCAAAGGACGGGGCCGACACCATGCACAGGATTTCGCCGGTGTGAATGTTGAGCAGCACCGCACTGCCGGAATCCTGCTCGAACACCTCAAGCGCACGCGCCTGCACCTCGGCATCCAGCGTCAGGGTGATGTCCTCGCCCGGTGTGGGCGGGCGTGTGCCGTCGGGGTCTTCGGCGACGATATTGCCACTGGCATTGACCTCGATCTTCTGCGCCCCGGCCACGCCGCGCAACTGTTTGTCGAAGGCCTTTTCCACCCCCTGCTTTCCGATGCGAAAACCCGGATGAAGCAGCAGCGGATCGGGGTTTTCGCCTTCGGCCTCAAGGTCCTTTTCGGAAATTTTCGAGACGTAGCCTACGACGTGCGAAAAGGCTCCGCCGTAGTGATAGACGCGGATTTCATCCATCACCGCCTGCACACCGGGGATTTCGGCAGCAAACAGGTTGACGCGCGAAAATTCTTCCCAGGTCAGATCGGCCGCCACGACGGTCGGCACGAAGCGCTGCGACTGGTTGATGTCGCGCACGATGCGGCGGCGGTTGTCCTGCACCTGCGGCAGGACGTAGGAAATCTGATCCAGCGTGTCGTCGAGGTCGTCGATTTCGTTGCGGATAATCAGGACGCGGAAGGAGGGACGGTTTCCGGCGATGACATTGCCGTTGCGGTCCAGAATCTTTCCGCGCGGCGGCGGCACCACACGGAAATTGAATTGATTGGCCGCCGACAGGCGCTTGTACTTGCCGCCCTGCACGATCTGAAGCAGGGCCAGTTGCCCGCCGAGTGCAAAAATGCCCAGCGCCGTCACCCCGCCCATCAGAAAGATGCGGCGGTGAAACGTCCCCTGCTTCTCATTAACGTCCTCAAAAAAGATGGAGGGTTCGCTCAATTGAACCTCACATCGCTGTTGAGAAAGCGATCCAGCAGGATCAGCACGAATACCACCAGACACCAGGTGGCGAACATCTGCTCGAAAACGCTGATGAGGCGCGGGACAACGCCGGAATCGAGCGTGGTCAGCACAACGCCCAGCGTGAAGAACAACAGAACCGCCAGCGAATAGGCTCCGATGACCACCCAGGTGTCCTGCCCCACGATGTAGCTGCGGATCAGCAGGGTCGCCGCGTGCACCGCCATCAGGCTGATGACGTAAAAGCCGAGAGGTGCCCCCCAGAAATAGTCGAGGAACAGCCCCATAACCCCCAGCAGCAGCGGCGCGATAAAGCTGGGGCGGATCAGGGGCCAGGCGAAGGCCAGGGCCACCGGCCACACCGGCTCCGGCAGGTCGAGGCCGAAGGACAGAGGGAGGTCGGTCGCCAGCACTACGGTCGCCAGAATCGCCATCAGGGCCGGATAGAACAACCAGTCCTGCGGCCCGACTATGCCGCCGGAGCCCCGGCGCGGCGTGCGGTTTTCAAACAGGGCCTTATACAGGCGCGCACGGCGGCTGGCCGACGGCGTCATGCTGCGCGTGGAGGATGAACGGGGGCGGCGTTGCGGAGCCAGCATGGCCTCAGCCTCCGCTGACGCTGGCGGGCGAAGCCGAAGCCGGAGCCTCGGTAGCGGGTTGCGGGCGCGGGGCCACGGGCTGTGACATCGCGGCCGGCCGCGGACGCGGCACCGCCGAAGACGGAGACGTCGAAGAGGAAGACGCCGGGGCAGCGCTGCTGGAGGCCGCGCCAGACGACGCGCTCGCGCTTGAGGCGCTGGGGCTGTGCGACGCCGCCGAGGGGGCGGGAGGCGCAGGGAGAAGGTCGGTCACCAGCGGAGTGCGCAAGACCTCTTCGGCGCGCGGAAGCTGCGTAAAATCTTTGAATTTCAGAACCTTGACCAGATCGATCGGGCCGCGATTGGTGTAGAGATCGACGCGCCACACACCATCGACACCGCGGCGCGCTTCGCCCACCGGCAGACCACGCGGAAAGATGCCGCCATCGCCGGAGGTCAGGATCTGATCGCCTTTTTTCAGCACATCCGGGCCGCCACGCACAAATTCCAGACGCGGGAAGCCGCCGCCATCGCCCACCATCATGGCACGGGCGTCGGTGCGCGCCACCATGACCGGCACGCGGCTGACGACATCGGTGACCATCAGCACCCGGCTGACGTCCGGGCTGACGCCGACCACGCGACCGACCAGACCATGTTCGTTGATCACCGGATTACCGAAGGCCAGCCCCTTGGACGTCCCGGCGTCAATCAGACGGTTATTGTTGAACGGGCCACGCGATACGGAGACTGAGCGGGCGGTGATGCTCTCGACCTCCGGCTCGGTGCGCAGGTTGAGCAGCACCTCGTAGCGGCGATTCAGTTCCTTGGCCTGACGATAGGCGTCACGGTACTTTTCCAGCTCGACGATCTTCTGCTTGAGGACGCGGTTTTCGCTGACGGCGAAGAAATAGTCTTCAATGCCGTTGGTGCGGTCGCTGACGAAGTGGGCCGGCGTGGACAGCAGATTGTTGCTCTTGGCGGCGGCGCGATCAAACCCGGCGCGGTTGCCATAGGAGGCGGCGTCAAGCCCGCCACGCCGGTCCCCCAGAAACATCAGCGCCCCCACCACGCAGATGGCGGCGACCAGAATCATCACCCCCCACGTAATGGGAAGCTTCAGATGTTCAAAAGGCTGGTTATCCCCGTATCGCACGCCGACATCCCTCCGGATCCACCCGGACCCTCATTCAGAGGACAGATACTGCAAGTTTCGGTCCGAAACTATCAAGGAAATTGTAGACGGTTCGATGACAGGACCACCGATTTTTCGGCTCCGCCCTCTTCCTCTTCAATCCCAGAACCATGGGTCATGTTCAACGACCGTGGTATCAGAACATCGTCGAGTCGAGGATGCCCTTCATCCAGCGCGGATGTTCGAGCACCTTGCCGCACCCAATGGCCACGCATGACAGCGGGTCTTCGGCAATCGTCACCGGCAGGCCCGTCTGATCGCGGATTTCCGCATCAAGACCGCGCAGCAGCGCACCGCCGCCGGTGAGCATGATGCCCTTGTCCGCGATATCGGCCGCCAGTTCGGGCGGCGTGGCTTCGAGTGCGACCTTCACGGCTTCGATGATCTGCGCCACCGGTTCGGCCAGCGCCTCAGCGGCCTGGCGCTCGCTGATGCGCACTTCGCGCGGCACGCCCTGCATCAGGTCGCGGCCCTTCACTTCGATGGCCAGACCTTCGCCATCATGCGGAACACGGGCGGTGCCGATGTCCTTCTTGATGCGCTCGGCCGTCGTTTCGCCAATCAGCAGATTGTGGTTGCGGCGCATGAAGTTGGTGATGGCCTCGTCCATCTTGTCGCCCCCGACGCGCACCGACTTGGCATAGACGACGCCCGACAGCGACAGGACGGCGACTTCGGTCGTACCGCCGCCGATATCGACGACCATCGAACCCGTCGGCTCGTGGATAGGCAGGCCTGCACCGATGGCGGCGGCCATGGGCTCAGGCAGGAGGCCGACGCGACGCGCCCCGGCGTTGAGACACGAGTCGTTGATGGCGCGGCGCTCCACGGCGGTGGCCCCCGACGGCACGCAGACGATGACCTTGGGGTTCACGAAACCTTTGCGGTTGTGGACCTTGCGGATGAAGTACTTGATCATTTCTTCGGCGACTTCGAAGTCGGCAATGACCCCGTCGCGCATCGGACGGATGGCTTCCATATGGCCCGGCGTGCGGCCCAGCATCTGCTTGGCCTCAATGCCCACCGCGTGGACGACCTTGCGTCCGCCCATATTGCGCAGCGCCACCACCGACGGCTCATTGAGCACGATGCCCCGCCCCTTCTGATAGACCAGCGTATTGGCCGTGCCGAGGTCGATGGCGATATCGTTGGAGAAGCTGCCGAAGAAGGGCTTTAACATTGAGCACTACCGCGAGAAATTTGTCTGGGAGGTGGCCGGGATACCGGCGGCGCAGGGGCCCCGTAAGGGCGTCGCGCCGCGAAAAACACGCGCCGTCCGCAAGGGGAAAACTCCCTTGCCCTTATCTCGCGTCAATTTCAAGGCCTTCAAAAAAAAACTTCGAATCACCTTGAAACGCACGCCTGTAAACTATTGATTTTCGTCAGTCCCGCCGGAGGGGTTGCGGCTTTCGCGCCACTTGTCGATCAGATGCCGCGTCAGCACCACAAGACCCAGCCAGACCAGACCGATCAGGGCAATCAGCAATGTCCCCTTCCAGTCGCCGCCTTCGACGATGCGCGTGAAGACATCCCCAAACACGGCCACCAGAGCCGTCTTCGGTATCGAGCCCAGCGCCAGCCCCAGCAGAAAGCCGGTGAACGGGGCTTTCGACACCCCAAAGGCCATGTTGACGATGATAAAGGGCGCCGAAGGGACATTGCGCACGATAAACGAGGCCGAAAAGGCATTACGCCCGATATAATCCGACAGTCGCCCCAGATGGCCGCCCCCGATACGGTTGAAGGTCTCCGCCCCGATCAGACGCCCCGTGTAGAAGGTCACTGCACCCGATACGACGGTCGCCACCCAGGAATAGAGAAAACCCAGCCACGGCCCGAAGGCGACCACGCACGCCGCGATCAGCACGAACTGCGGCGCGCCGATATAGGCGGAGAGGGTAAAAACCGCGATGACTATAAAAATGCCCCAGGGGGAATCCCGATATTCGGCCATCCACAGCTCGAACTCGTGCGTCACCTCATGACCAAAATCGGTCTTGCCGATCAGGAAGATGGCGCCGATCATGGCAAACAGGGCCAGCGTCACCCAGATGGCACGTGCCGTCTTGGCGTCCATTTCGAACAGGAAGTTACAGCAGCGCCGCCACAGGGGCAGCGGGCTGTCGGCGCGATCGCGCCCCGCGTCGTGAGGGTCAGGCGTTTCGGTCATGAGTTCGCTATGTGCGACGGACCGCAATCGAAATCAATACGACCGGTACAAAGTTTCTGCGCGGTGGACCGATCGGGTAAAACCCTTGCGCTCAGGGTCGGGCCGAATGCCCGCGCGCGGTCATCCACAGCTTGCTCGGCGTCACTTTTGACCCTTGTGTAATTTTTTTATTTCCCCCCATTGCCAAGCGGCGCAGTTTCCGACTTTACTGTCAAAAGTAATGGAGGCCCTCATGGGTTTCACCCTGTCGCAGGCACAATCGTCTTCCTCTCACGCCGTGTACGACCGGGCGGTTGCCTATGGTCTTGTCGGCATTACGGGCTTGTCGATAACCGTGTGGGCGGCGGTGGCGCTATTGATCGCCCTCTGATCATAACAACGCCCTCTCAAACGCTTAAAGGCCGCATCGAACACCGATGCGGCCTTTTCGTTGTGTAAAATCATAACGGAAAGATCAGGCGCTGAGCGCTTCCATCTCTTCGTCCGAGATGTCGAAATTGGCATAGACCGCCTGTACGTCATCATCGTCATTGAGCGCGTCGATCAGCTTCATCAGCGTCTTGGCCGGGTCGCCGGTGATAGGCGACAGGGTTTGCGGCTTCCAGATGAACCTGGTGGACTTGGGATCGCCCAGCACCTTGGCCACGGCTTCGGTCACGGCGTTGAGGTCTTCATAGGCCGTAAAGATCAGGTGGCCGCCGTCTTCCTCGTCCTCATCGGTTTCGACATCGGCAGCCCCGGCTTCGATGGCCGCTTCCATGATGGCGTCGGCAGACCCGGCCTTCAGCGGATACTCGATCTGACCCATGCGGTCCCACATGAAGCTGACCGAGCCGGTTTCGCCCAGATTGCCGCCGAACTTGGTGAAGTACGAGCGCACATTGCCGCCGGTACGGTTGCGGTTATCGGTCAGGGTTTCGACGATGATGCCGATGCCCTGCGGCCCGAAGCCTTCGTAGCGGATTTCTTCCATATTGTCGGACTCACCGGCCGCCCCCTTCTTGATGGCGCGGTCGATATTGTCCTTTGGCATGGACTCGGCCTTGGCGTTGTTGACCGCCAGACGCAGACGCGGGTTCATGGCCGGGTCAGGCATACCCGACTTAGCGGCCACGGTGATGTCGCGCGCCAGCTTGGAAAACAGCTTGGAACGGGCCGCGTCGGCGCGGCCCTTCTTGTGCATGATGTTCTTGAATTTACTATGGCCAGCCATGGGATTCACTCACGTAAAAGTTCGGCGGAGCCGAAACGTTTACGTGGCTCCATAAGGCGATAAATCTCTCGGGGCGGCCCGTCGAGATTTTCACATGATTGTTTTTGGCGGGAGTCTGGCCCTTCATCAGGGCCGTACATCACCGGAATGCGCTGCTTCTAAACCGAAACCTGAAGTTCTGGCAACACCGTCTTAAGCCGTCCGCCTAGGCGGATGGGCTCGATGCGCGTGGCCAGTCCCGTCTTGTCATCCGTCTCGACAAAGACGCCGCACAGGGTCGCGGGGCCGGAGGCGGGCTTATAGCGCTCCTTGCCGATGCGCGTGGTAAAGCGGCGCAGCGGCTCTTCCTTGTCCATGCCGATGACGCTGTCGTAATCGGCGCAGGCCCCGGCATCGGTCTGATAGGCGGTGCCACCGGGCAGGATCTGCGCGTCGGCGGTCGGTACATGGGTGTGGGTGCCCACCACCAGTGAGGCGCGTCCGTCGCAAAAATGCCCCATGGCCATCTTCTCGGACGTGGCTTCGGCGTGGATATCGACCACCACCGCGTCGGCCACGAGACCCAGCGGCGCGCTTTCCAGCGCCTTGTCCACCGCCGCAAACGGGTCGTCCATCGACGCCATATGCACCAGACCCAGCGCGTTCATCACCAGAATCCGCTTGCCCGACGCCGTTTCGAACAGATTGACTCCCCGCCCCGGCACATCGGCCAGAGGCGGATAGTTGAGGGGGCGGATCAGGCGCGGCTCACGCACAATATAGGTCAGGGCCTCTTTCTGGTCCCAGGAATGGTTGCCGAGCGTCAGGCAGTCCGCACCAGCCTCGAACAACTGATTGGCGGTGTTTTCCGACACGCCAAAGCCGGAAGCAGCGTTTTCAGCATTGACGATGACAAATTCGAGGTCGAGGGCCCGGCGCACAAAGGGCAGATGTTCGGAAACGGCGTCGCGGCCGGCCCGGCCGACCACATCACCGAAAAAAGCAAAGCGCATCAGGTGTTCTTTCTAATCTCTATCACGCCCTGTTCGGTAAGGACGGCATCGAGACGCTGATCGTGGGGTTCGGTGGGCACGCGGGCGACCTCCTGAGCGGAAAAGGCCACGCCCCATACCTGCAATGGATTTTCATTACTCCGATTTACGGAGCGAAGATAGTCCAAAGCGCGGTCGTAAAAGCCGCCGCCATAGCCCAGCCGCCCCCCCTGGAGATCAAAGGCCAGAAGCGGTGCCAGAATGAGATCGGGAAACACCTCCGGCGCATTGGGGTCGGGCTGCTGCGTGCCGAACGGCCCCGCCAGCAGCGGCTCGTCGAGAGTGTAAGCGCAGAAGATCATACGCCCCTCCGCTTCGATACGGGGCAAGGCCAGAATGTAACCGCGCGCCTGAAAGCGCCGCAGCAGGGGTCGGGGGTCGATCTCATCCTTGATGGGGTAAAAAGCGGCCACGACCGCTGCTCTGGGCCAAACCCCGCGCGTCACAAAGGCCTCGGCCATCCGTTCGCCCGCATCCGGCGATGCGGCGGCCAGCGCGGCCCGCCGGGCTTTCATCTCTCTGCGCATGGCGGCTTTGGCGTCTGACATGAGCGTGTAGAGCGCTTTCCGAAAAATGGGACGCACTTTTCGGATAAAAAAGCGCGTTAAACCAGAAATTTAGAGCGTGGCTTCGATTCAATCTGAACGAAACACGCTCTAAGGCCATGCCAGACCGTAAAAAGCAAGAGCCCCCTCCGGAGGGAACCGAAGGGGGCGCAGGCTTAGTTGTCTGTGTCGTTTGTCTTCTTCGAATCGAAGGGGAAGGCCCCGGTCGGATGGGCGTCGCCCTTCGGCTTGATCAGGATGGACAGGATCATGGTCAGGACCAGTATCGAGGCCGTCGCCGTCAGCGACCACACAATCGGGATCTTATAGACGTCGATCAGCAGCATCTTGGCACCAACGAACACCAGCACCAGCGCCAGACCATAGGGCAGCAGGTGGAACTTTTCGTGCATCCCGGCCAGCAGGAAGTACATGGCGCGCAGGCCCAGAATAGCGAAGACGTTAGACGTCAGGACGATAAACGGGTCGGTGGTGATGGCGAAGATAGCCGGGATGGAGTCCACCGCAAACACCACGTCGATAATACCGATCAGGATGACCACGATCAGCAGGGGGGTGGCGATACGCTTGCCATTCAGGCGGGTGAAGAAGTTTTCGCCATCATAATTGGGGGAGATGGTGAAGGTCTTACGCACCCATTTCAGGGCCGGATTGCTTTCCAAATCAGGCTCCTGACCGGCGGCCAGCCACATCTTGAAGCCGGTGAACACCAGAAACGCGCCGAACACGTAGAGCACCCAGTGGAACTGCGCCACCAGCCACGCCCCCACCACGATCATGCCGGCGCGCAGGACCAGCGCCATCAGAATCCCGATCATCAGCACGCGCTTCTGATACTCTGCCGGCACGGCGAAATAGGTGAACAGCATCAGGAAGACGAAGATATTATCGACCGCCAGCGCCTTTTCGACCAGATAGCCGGTGGTAAATTCCAGCGCCTTGGTATTGGCCAGCGCCTGAGCGGCGGCATCGCCCGTCAGACCGCCCATCTCCCACCACATGATGCCGAGGAAGACGAAGGAGGTGGCGACCCAGATCAGCGACCAGATGGCCGCTTCGGTCATCGAGACCTTGTGCGCGCCCTGTTTGTTGAGGGCAAAAAAGTCGATAAACAACGCGACGACGACAAAGGCCGCGAACGTCCCCCACATCAGGGGCGTAGCAATGGTTTCCATAGGTGAGACTCAATCTCTCAGAGGTTGACAAGGACAGGCCCATCGGACCCGTCCTCAGTCTCGCCACGCCGCCGAAACGGTGTCTGATGCCGGAGCTACGCTCGTGTTGACGACATCAAACGATCGCACACGGCGATCTGGCTACTCCCTGAGGATAACCGTCTTATTTCAGACGAAGACGGTGGCTGTCAAGTTGGCTTTGTAACGATTGTGCGGTTTAAATCCCCGCAAGCCCGACTTGCATGGGTGATGGCGGCGCCAAGAGAGGCTTAAAAATACGACTTAGCCACCCCAAAAGGGTGGCGGCGCCACGGGAACCGTTGCGAAGCGTTTAAATCCACTCAGACCTGACGTATCAGGTGGGAGCCATATGATAGGGACCACGATCCCAGTCAGGGACAGCTCCCGTTCTAAGAGATTAAGGTCAGAAGGATTAGGTGTTCGCTGACGTGAGCCGCAGCACGACCCGCCATCACACAATCTAGGCGCAACACTGCGCCCTTACAAGGGGGACCAGCGCAGGCTTTTGTAAATCCATCATAAAGCGATGACCTTGTCCTGAGCCAGACAAACACGACACCGATGTCATAAAAAATGACTTCACAGACATTCAATCCCGGATTATGAAATCTCCCCATAACAAAATCATTCCAGGGACACTGATCATGCGCAGTTTCAAGCTCAGCCTGCTGGCGACGGCCGCCCTCGGCTTCGCCTTCGTCTCCACCGTTCCCGCCCTGGCTCAGGCGCCTGCGGCGGCCGAAGCCCCCAAGGCCACGCCGTGGACCGACACCCGTCTGGACGCCGACACCCGCGTCGAGCTTCTGCTCAAGGAAATGACGCAGGACGAAAAGCTGAAACTGGTTTTCGGGCACTTTGCCTCTGCCGGTGACTGGCTCAATGCGCGCGGCGACATTGCCGGGCTGAACTGGAAGCCGCCGGTCGAAAGCCACCACCAATCGGCCGGCTTTGTCTTCGGCGTGCCGCGTCTGGGCATCCCCAATCAGTGGCAAACCGACGCAGGCGTCGGCGTCGCCTCTCAGGTCGGTGATAAGCCGCGTCTGCGCACCGCCCTGCCGTCGGGCATGGCCACGGCGGCAACCTGGGACCGCGACCTGGCCTTCAAGGGCGGCGCGATGATCGGCCGCGAAGCGCGTCTGTCGGGCTTTAACGTGCAACTGGCCGGGGGCGTCAACCTGATGCGCGAACCGCGCAATGGCCGTAACTTCGAATATGGTGGCGAAGACCCGCTGCTGGCCGGCGTCATCGTCGGGGAGCAGATCCGCGGCATCCAGTCGAACAAGATCATTTCGACGGTCAAGCACTACGCCTACAACGCGCAGGAAACCAACCGCTTCACCGCCTCCTCCAATATTTCGGACAAGGCGGGGCGCGAATCCGACCTGCTGGCGTTTCAGTTCGCCATCGAAACCGGCAATCCGGCCTCGGTGATGTGCGCCTATAACCGCGTCAACAATGTCTATGCCTGCGAAAGCGACTATCTGCTGAACGAAGTCCTGAAGAAGGACTGGGGCTATAAGGGCTATGTGATGTCGGACTGGGGCGCGACCCATTCGACCATTCCCGCTGCCAATGCCGGCCTCGATCAGCAGTCGGGCTATCCGTTCGACAAAGGCAACTATTTTGCGGGCCCGCTGAAAGAAGCGGTGGAAAATGGCTTTGTGAAGCAGGAGCGCCTCGACGACATGGCGCGCCGCATCCTGTGGGGCCTGGTTTCGACCGGCGCGTTCGACACGCCGGTGCCGGTGGCCGAGGACCAGATCGACTTCAAGGCGCACGCCGCCGTCACTCAGGCTGATGCCGAAGGCGGCATAGTGCTGTTGAAAAACACCGGACTACTGCCGTTGGCCACGACGGCCAAAAAGATCGTCGTCATCGGCGGCTATGCGGATAAGGGCGTGATTTCCGGCGGCGGCTCGTCGCAGGTCTACGGTCAGGGCGGCAACCCGGTCAAGGATCTGGGCCTGGGCCCCAAGGCCTTCCCCGGCCCCCTCACCTACTATCCGGACCCGCCGGTCGAAGCGCTGAAAGCCCGCACCAGGGCCGACGTCGTCTATCATGACGGCAAGGATGTGAAGGCGGCCGTGAAGGCGGCCAAAGGCGCGGACGTGGTTATCGTGTTCGGCACCCAGTGGACGGGCGAATCCATCGACGCCGAACTGAAGCTCGATGAAAACGCCGACGCCCTGATCGACGCGGTGGCCAAGGCCAATAAAAAGACCGTCGTCGTGCTGCAAACGGGCGGGCCGGTCTTCATGCCGTGGTTGTCGAAGGTCGGGGCCGTGGTCGAAGCCTGGTATCCCGGCACCAAGGGCGGCACGGCCATTGCCCGCGTCCTGACCGGTGAAGTCTCGCCATCAGGCCGCCTGCCGGTAACCTTTGCGGCCTCGCTCGATCAGTTGCCGCGCCCCAAGCTCGACGGTGACCCCAAGAGCGACACGATCCGCACGCAGGTCAATTACGACATCGAAGGCGCAGCCATCGGTTACAAGTGGTTCGACAAGAAGGGCCTTAAGCCGCTGTTCGCCTTCGGCCACGGCCTGACCTATTCGACCTTCGGCTACAGCGACCTGAAGACCTCGACGGCGGGGGACAGGCTGAGCGTCAGCTTCACCGTGACCAATACGGGCAAGGTCGCCGCTTCGGACGTGCCGCAGGTCTATGTTTCGGCCCCGGCCTCGGCGGGCTGGGAAGCGCCCAAGCGCCTCGGCGGCTGGGACAAGGTGGCGCTGAAACCCGGCGAGTCGAAGACGGTGACGGTGGCGGTTGATCCGCGCCTTCTGGCCAGTTTCGACAGCGCGTCAAAGACGTGGAACGTCGCCGCCGGTGCCTACGACGTGATCCTCGCCCGCTCGGCCACGGATGCCGTCAGCAAAACCAGCGTCACGCTGAACGCTCAAAAGTACGATGTGAGAGGGAAGTAACATGGCTGCGGCAGAGGACGATCGCCTTGAGGTTCTGCCTATCCTGCCCAGCCTGTCACTAAGCGAAACCCAGAGCTTCTACAGTGAGTTTCTGGGTTTCGACGCCACCGTGTTTGAGGATCACAACTATCTGATCCTCAGACGCGATGCCTTCGGTTCACCGATTGAACTGCACTTCTGGCTTACGGATCGCCGCGACCTGTGTGAACAGAGCGCGGTCTATATTCGCGGGGGCAGCATAGACAGGCTGCACGAAGAGTTCAGGCAAAAGGAATGTCTGCATCTGTCGCCCATCCTGCCGAGGCCGTGGGGCATGACCGAATTTTACGTCCATGACCCGCATGGGAATTTGCTTAAATTCGGACGCGTGAGCGACGAAAGCCGCCCATAGATGTTTAGTCCCTCGCCGGGCGGTGGCTGCGCCACCTTGGCCGCCGCCTCAATGGCGGCTTGAGCGGAATGATTCCATGAGAAATCATTCCGCCTTAAACTTCACCGACCAGCTTTTCCAGCCGTTCGGCGGCGTCGGAAATGGCAAAGGCCGCCTTGCGTTCGATCTCAAAGGCTCCGGCGGACATGCGCGCCTGCGCCGACTGCGCCTCTTCGAGTTGTGCGCGCAGTTCTTCCATCTCATCGACCAGCAGCAGGGACGCCATCAGGAACAGGCGCACCTCACCGATCGCCCCGACGTCGGACACCACCATTTCCACGTGGTCATTAAAGACGCGCGCCAGTTCCTGCACACGCGCTTCCTGACCGTCGGCGCAGCCCACCGTATAGGGCTTGTTATTGACCTTGACCGTAACCTCAGCCATCAGGCGGCCTGCTCGTTGAGAAGTTGACGGATATCCTTGGCGGCGACACCCAGTGCCTCAAACGCCTCGGAGGCGGCGGCTTCGAGCGCTTTTTCACGCACCTTCAGGGCGTCAATTTCCCCCTGAAGACGGCGCGCCTCGGCGGCGTTTTCTGTCGGAGACGAATCGCCTCCCTGGGTTTCGCTGCGCTCTTTGAGATCGCGTATACGCGTTTCCAGCGCATTGAGCGCATTGTCCAGACGCTCGACCGCCGCTGACAGACTGGCGCCCGCGACCGGAGAAAGCTGAGCCGTGTTCTGAGCATTTTCCATGGGTTGACTGTACTTCCTAAAGGCCTGCTTCACAAGTCATGCAGCCTGAAAGGCGAAAATTAGCCCTAGACACCCCTGCGGAGCCAAATTCCTAAAACTCGAATATGGCCATTGTCCGGCAGATGGGCTAAAGGACCGCGCAACCTCACCCCCCGTATTTGTTTGAGAATGCCATGTCCCTGCCGCCGATCCCTGGCCTCCCCACTGCCAAGTCGTCCCCGACCGTGATGGCGGATGCGATTCGCGTCCTGTCGATGGAGGCGGTGCATCGCGCCAAGTCCGGCCACCAGGGGATGCCGATGGGCATGGCCGATGTGGCGACCGTTTTGTGGACGAAGTTCCTCAAATACGATCCGAAAAAGCCCGACTGGGCCGACCGCGACCGCTTTGTGCTGTCGGCGGGTCATGGCTCGATGCTGATCTATTCGCTGCTGCACCTGACGGGTTTCAAGTCGGTGTCGATGGAAGACATCAAAAACTTCCGTCAGTGGGGCTCGACCACCGCCGGCCACCCGGAATACGGCCATACGGCGGGCGTTGAATGCACCACCGGCCCGCTGGGTCAGGGGCTGGCGACCGCCGTGGGTATGGCCATGGCCGAACGCCACCTCAATGCGCGCTTTGGCGATGAGATCGTCGATCACCGCACCTGGGTTATCGCCGGTGACGGCTGCCTGATGGAAGGCGTGTCGCACGAAGCCATCTCTCTGGCCGGTCGTCTGAAACTCAACAAGCTGATCGTGCTGTGGGACGACAACAACGTCACCATCGACGGCGTGGCGACCATTGCCGAAACCGGCGACCAACTGGCGCGCTTCAAGGCCGCTGGCTGGGCGGTAAAGGCCGTCGATGGCCACGACCATTCGAAGATCGCGGCGGCCATGCGCTGGGCCACGCAGCAGTCGAAGCCGGTCCTGCTGGCCTGCAAGACCCTGATTTCCAAGGGCGCTGGCCCCAAGGAAGGCGACCCCCATTCGCACGGCTACACCCTGTTCGACAGCGATATCGAACTGGCGCGCAAGGCCATGGGCTGGGAGGCCGAGGCCTGGACCGTGCCCGCGCCGATCAAGAAGGCGTGGGAAGCCGCCGGCCGCAAGGCCGCACGTCCGCGCAAGGCGTGGGAAGCGGCCCTGAAGGCACATCCGCAACGCGACGCCTTTGAGCGCGCCATGGCCGGCGACCTGCCCGCCCATGCGTTCGAGGCACTGGACGCCCACATCGAAAAGCAACTGGAACTGAAGGCGGGCGATGCGACGCGCTCGGCGTCCGGGGCGGCTCTGGCGCAGCTTGTGCCACACATCGACGAAATGATCGGCGGCTCGGCCGACCTGACCGGTTCGAACAATACCTTCGTCAAGGGCATGACCGCCTTTGACGCCCCGGCCTATGACGGTCGCTACGTGCACTACGGCATCCGCGAATTCGGCATGTCGGCGGCGCTGAACGGTATGGCTCTGCACGGCGGCATCATCCCCTATTCGGGCACCTTCTTCGTCTTCTCCGACTATTCACGTCCGGCAATCCGTCTGGCGGCCCTGATGGGCATTCGCGTCATCAACGTCCTGACGCACGACTCGATCGGCGTCGGCGAAGACGGCCCCACGCACCAGCCGGTCGAACATCTGGCCAGCTTCCGCGCCATGCCGAACCTCCTGACCTTCCGCCCGGCGGATATTGTCGAAGCGGCGGAATGCTGGAAAGCGGCCCTTCTTGAGCGCAAGACGCCGTCGCTGATGGTGCTGTCGCGTCAGAAGGTCCCGGCGGTGCGTCATCAGGGCGGCAACCTGTCGGCCAAAGGCGCCTATGAGCTGAAAGCCGCTTCCGGCGAAGCCAAGGTGTCGATCTTCTCATCGGGCACCGAAGTCTCGGTCGCCGTTGCGGCGGCTGAGGCGCTCGAAGCGCAAGGCATCCCGACCCGTGTCGTTTCAACGCCGTGCTGGGCGCTGTTCGACCGTCAGCCCGCCAAATATCAGGCCGAAGTCATTGGCAAGGCCCCGGTCAATGTCGCCATCGAAGCCGCGGTATCGCTGGGCTGGGAGCGCTTTATCGGGCAGGATGGTATCTTCGTCGGCATGAGCAGCTTCGGCGGCTCCGCGCCGCAGGACGTGCTGTATAAGCAGTTCGGCATCACCAAGGAGGCCGTGGTCGAGAAGGTCACGGCGAAACTGGCGGCCAAGGCGGGGTAATCACGGCTTTTGGAGCCCCTCTTTATCAGGTGCGGGCTTAGGTCCGCGCCTTTTGCATAGGTCAAAAGGTCACAGAAACCGATTGCACGGGTCAAAGCCGCGTGATCGGCCCTTTGGTGTTTGACGCGCCCTCTCTATGCCTGTACGGTCTTTGGCATCGACTTTTGAACTGCGACTTTCTACTGCGGCCCCGGCCGTATCTGCGAACTTCCTTTCATAGATCGACGACTACCACGCTGCCTTTGAAAGGAATTTATCATGAGCACAGGTACGGTTAAGTGGTTCAACGGAACCAAGGGTTATGGCTTCATTCAGCCGGACGACGGTGGCAACGACGTGTTCGTGCACATCTCGGCTGTTGAGCGTTCGGGCCTGCGCGGCCTCAACGAAGGCCAGAAGGTCACCTTCGAACTGGCCCGCGACAAGCGTTCGGGCAAGATGTCGGCTGAAAACCTTCAGGTCGCCTAAGCCTTTTCAGCTTTTGCTGAATGAAAAAGCCGCTCCATACGGGGCGGCTTTTTTGCATTTGCGCCGCGGCTGTGCCAAAAGCCCCCGATGCAAGACCCTGTACTCGATACCCTGTTCCGCCCGTTCGATGACGGCCTGATCGACTGGCCTACCACCCCTGCCCTCTTCCTGCGCGCCCGCTATGGCGCAGCCTTAAGCGGTGTGGACCGCACGCGCCTGATCTGCGAACAAAGCTTCAAACCCGAACACGACCGGCTGAAACAGGCGGGCTTCACCCTGCGCGTGGCCAGCGATACGGCACGCTATCCGCTGGTGATCGTTGTGCCGCCGCGTCAGCGCGAGGAATACCGCGCGCTTCTGGCCCGCGCCGTCGAAAACGCCGAACCTGGCGGCATCGTGCTGGCCTGCGTGTCCAATCTCGAAGGGGCCAAGACGGTCGAAAACGACCTGAAAACCCTGTGCGGTACGGTCGCCTCGCTGTCGAAGAACAAGTGCCGCGCCTTCTGGGCCACCACCGACGCGATCAACGCCGATCAGGTGGCGCAGTGGCGGACGCTCGATGCACCGCGCGCGATTGTTGATGGGCGCTTCCAAAGCCGCCCCGGCCTGTTCGCCTGGGACCGCATTGATGCGGGCTCTGAGCGACTGGTGGCGCATCTGCCCGCCTTAAGCGGCCATGGCGCCGATCTGGGCGGCGGCTACGGCTATCTGAGCGATGAGGTATTGCGCCGCCATCCGGAAGTACGCCTCGATCTCTATGAGGCCGAGCAGCGGGCGATAGAACTGGCCGAAATCAATCTCGACGCCTATGGCGAACGAGTCCGTTACCGCTGGCACGACGTGACCAAGGGTATCGACGGCCCCTACGACTTTATCGTCTCTAATCCGCCCTTTCATGCCGGGCGCGCCGATCAGCCGGAACTGGGGCAGGCCTTTATCCGCAGCGCCTCCGCCGCGCTAAAACCCGGCGGCAGCCTGTATATGGTCGCCAACCGCCACCTGCCCTATGAAGCCGGGCTGAAAGCCGCCTTCAAGAGCGTCAGCCTGCTGCACGAAGACCGCGACTACAAGGTCTATCGGGGGATTAAATGAGGCTGATCAAACTGCTGGCCAATCTCGGCTACGGGTCGCGCAAGGAGGTGCAGAAGTATATCCGCATGGGGATCGTCACCGACGCCGAAGGCAACGTCCTGAAAGACGACGCCAAAACCGCCCATGAGGATATCCGCTTCAATGAGCGCGCGCTCGATCCAGCACACGGCGTGGTGCTGATGCTCAACAAGCCGACCGGCTATGTCTGTTCGCTGAAAGACACAGGCAAGCTGGTCTATGAGCTGCTGCCACATCGGTTCAGCGAGCGTAAGCCCGTCCTGTCCACCGTCGGACGGCTCGATTCGGACACGTCAGGCCTGCTGCTGTTCACTGACGATGGCGACTATCTGCATCGCATCATCTCGCCCAAAAACCACGTCGCCAAAATCTACGAGGTGACGCTGGCCCGCCCGCTCGAAGGGCATGAGGCGGCGATCTTTGCCTCCGGTGAGTTGATGCTCGAGTCGGAAAAGACACCACTCAAGCCCGCCACCATGGAACAGACGGGCGAAAAGACCGCGCGCCTGACCCTCTATGAAGGGCGTTATCATCAGGTGCGCCGCATGTTCGCCGCTGTCGGCAACCACGTCGAAGCCCTGCACCGGGCGCAGATGGGGGATCTGACGCTCGGCGATCTGCGGCCCGGCAAATGGCGGCTTCTGACGACCGCCGAACGCGACGGTCTGCTGCAAAGCTGAGAAAAAAAGCTGAGAAAACGGCCTACTTCTTCTGTGGCCCGCACGCGTCATGATGGAACCTCAGGATGTCTCCTTTGGGGCCCTTGCCGTCCGGACCCTGCGGTGGTCTGGGCAGGGCCGGACGTTCATCGGAGTCGATAAAGCCGTTTTTATTGCTATCGGCGGCATCGAATTGCGCTTTCAGAGGGACCGAAACCTCCGCCCATGACAGCTTGCCGTCATGGTCCGTGTCCAGCGTCTCCAGCCGGGGCGGCCCCATCGGCGGGCCTTTGGCATCGGGACCTTCCGTGCCAACGGGTGCGCAGTGCGGAGGCCGGAAGGCCTCAAACTCAGCCTTGCTGATCTGGCCATCGCGATTGCTGTCCATCGCCTCGAAAGCCGGTGGCGGCGGGGGTGGCGGGGCCGCCTTGTCTTCGGCCCATACGGGCAGGCTTGCGACGATCAGGGCGCTGCCGGCCACAAGGCCGGACAGGAACAGGCGATTACGTGTCATGGGGTGTCTCCCAACATATGGAGGCCCCAGAATGCACGGGCGACATGTCCTCAGAATTTCAGTGTTGGTTGAAATTTGACCAAAATGTGTCTTGGTGTGTCCGGGCCGACATTCTGCGACCCAGATGTCGCGTCATAAGTCACGCCTGTTCCCGACTACACGTAAGATCTCTCATGACGCCCGACACCATCAGTAGCGCCCCCCGCCCGCACATCCTCGTCGTCGATGACGATTTCGACCTCCGCGAACTGATTTCGGGCTTCCTCAGCCAGAACGGTTTTGACGTCCACACCGCCGCCAGCGGGCGCGAGATGGATAAGGTGCTTCAACGCGGCGATATCGGCCTTGTGGTGCTCGACTACATGATGCCGGGCGAGGATGGCCTGTCGATCTGCAAGCGCCTGAACCAGAAGGGCGGACCACCGGTCGTTATGCTCTCGGCCAAGGGCGAGGAGATCGACCGCATCGTGGGTCTCGAACTGGGCGCCGATGACTATCTGGCCAAGCCGTTCCATCCGCGCGAACTTCTGGCGCGCATCCGGGCGGTGCTGCGTCGCGGCGAAGGGCGCGGTCAGGCCGAAAGCTCGCCCTTCACCGCCTTCTTTGGCTGGACGCTGGACAATATCAAGCGCACGCTGCAACGGCCTGACGGTGTGCAGGTGGCGTTGTCCAATGCCGAATTCGAACTGTTGCGTGTGTTTCTGGAACGACCGGGCCGCGCCCTCACCCGTGATCAGATTCTCGATCATCTGCATGGTCCCAACAGCGACAATTTCGACCGCGCAATTGACGTGCAGATTTCGCGCCTGCGCCGTAAGCTGAACGACGAGGCGAACGATGGTGAGGAAATCATCCGCACCATTCGCGGCGTCGGCTACATGTTCCGCCCCTTGAAGTAAGCCCTTCCCACCGTGACCCTGCCTTCCCTGCCCCGCGCCCTGAGCCGACTGCCTATCTTTACGCAGGTCATGGGCCTGTGCGTCTTCGTGCTGATTATCTCTATCCTGATCAATATTGCGCTGGTGGTGCTAATGCCGCCGCCCAAACCCTCCGGCTACACGCTGAGCGAGGCGGCCAGGGCGCTGAGCGAAGGACAGGTGAAACTGCGCAATGGCCGCACGCTCAAAACCGAAACCCTCAACACTCCGCCCGCCTTTATCCGCGAAAAGCCGCCGCATCCTTTCGGTGAAAATGGCTTTGAACGGCTGATGCGCCAGAGGCTGGCTCAATCCCTCAAGGTGCCGGAAAGCCGCGTCTTTATCGACGGCCGCCCGGACTTTCGCCGCAACCGCTTTGGCCCGGACCGCATGGTCTTTCGCCTGCCGGATCAGGGGCCGCATCGTCCGGACACTCGCGGCCCGGACACTCAGGCCCCCGCTAATCAGGGCCCCGTCGTTCGCAGCATGGTTGTCGAACTTACCGGTCGCCCCGGTCCGC
This sequence comes from Asticcacaulis sp. DW145, assembly GCF_037101385.1. NCBI lineage: Bacteria > Pseudomonadati > Pseudomonadota > Alphaproteobacteria > Caulobacterales > Caulobacteraceae > Asticcacaulis > Asticcacaulis sp. DW145. The sequence goes on from NZ_AP029024.1 coordinate 1,647,397, forward strand.
AACAGCCGCCCGCCGCGCCCCCCGGCTCTGTGGCGGATGGCGCGACCCTGCACCGCATGCGTGAGGCTTTTCTGATCAACAACCTGCCGCCCGGCTTCAATGAGCAGATCACCTTCCCCGCCTTCCGCGCGGCGCTTCAGTTGCCGGACGGACGTTACCGCAACCTGATCCTGCCTCGGCAGTTTCCCGAACCGTGGCAGGTCAGTCTGCTGCTCGGTTTTCTCCTGACCGCCGCCCTGATTGCGCCCGTGGCATGGCTTCTGTCGCGCCGCCTGACGCAGCCGATCGCGGCCCTGGCCGAAGGGGCCGCCAAGATCGACTTCGATCCCGCCGCCGAACCCCTGAAGGAAAGCGGTCCCGCTGAGGTGCGGCAGGCCACGCAGGTGCTGAACGCCATGCAGGTCCGCATCCGTAAGCACGTCGAAAGCCGCACGGCGGTGATTGCGGCCATCGCCCATGACCTCAAAACCCCGCTGGCGCGGTTACGGCTGCGCATCGAAAGCCTGCCCGCCAGAGAGCGCGACAAGATTGCTCAGGACATCGCCCATATGGACAGCCTGATCCGTTCGGCCATGACCTTTGCTTCGGCGGACAAGATGGCGCAGAACGTGGTAAGGCTCGACCTCAGCGCGTTGGCCGAAAGTCTGGCCGAAGACATGGCCGATCTGCACAATGTGCAGATGGGTCCGATAGAACCTCGTCTGACCGTCAGGGCCGACAGCATCGCGCTCAAACGCATCCTGTGTAACCTATACGAAAACGCCCATCGTTATGCGGGCGGATCGCGGCTCAGCGTGCACCGCGACGGCGATCAGGTGGTGGTGACGGTAAGCGACGACGGTCCTGGCATACCGGAGACGGCACTGGAGACGGTGTTTGAGCCCTTCCACAGGCTGGAATCCTCACGTAACCGCGACACGGGCGGGGCAGGTCTGGGGCTCAGCGTCGCCCGCGCCCTGAGCGAGGCGCACAAGGGGACGCTGATCCTGCGTAACCGCTATGCCAACGGTCAGATCGCGGGGCTGGATGCGATCCTCAGCCTGCCTCTGGCCTGAGGGGCATCGTCCAAACCGCCCCTGTTACCTTACGAAACAAGGCGTGCACCGGGTAGCGCTACCACGCGCCGCAGCGCGGCATTTTACGCTTGACTTGGCGAGACTTAGTGACAAAACCAAGGTCGCAAAAACATGGATTTGCCGCCGGTTTCGACGGCCCTGAGCACAAGGGATGTGACAATGACTTTACGTGTGGCGATTAACGGATTTGGTCGTATCGGCCGTCTGGTTCTGCGTTCGATCATCGAGAACAACCGTACCGACATCGAAGTGGTGTCGATCAACGATCTCGGCCCGGTCGAAACCAACGCCCACCTGCTGCGTTACGACTCCGTGCATGGCAAGTTCCCGGCCGAAGTGAAGGTCGATGGCGACAGCCTGATCATCACCGCCAATGGCAAGACCTATGCCCCGATCAAGGTGACGGCGATCAAGAACCCGGCCGAACTGCCGCACGCGGCGCTCAAGGTCGATATCGCCATGGAATGCACCGGCATCTTCACGTCGAAGGAAAAGGCCTCGGCCCACCTCGAAGCCGGCGCGAAGAAGGTCATCATCTCGGCCCCCGGCGACAATGCCGACAAGACCATCGTCTATGGCGTCAACCACGACACCCTGACCGCCGAAGACACGGTCATCTCCAACGCTTCGTGCACCACCAACTGCCTGTCGCCGGTGGCCAAGGTCCTGTCGGACCTGTGCGGCATCGAGCGCGGCTATATGACGACGATCCACTCCTATACGGGTGATCAGCCGACGCTCGACACCATGCACAAGGACCTTTATCGCGCCCGCGCCGCGGCGCTCAGCATGATCCCGACCTCGACCGGCGCCGCCAAGGCCGTGGGCCTCGTCCTGCCGCACCTGAAAGGCAAGCTGGACGGCTCGTCAATCCGCGTGCCGACCCCGAACGTTTCGGTGGTGGACCTGAAGATCGTGCCGTCGCGCCCGGTCACGGTCGAAGAGGTCAATGCCGCCATCATCGCCGCCGCCGACGGCCCGATGAAGGGCATCCTCGCCTATACCGATGAGCCGCTGGTCTCTTCGGACTTCAACCACAACCCGGCCTCTTCGACCTTCGCGCTCAAGCAGACGCAGGTCATCGACGGTCAGTTCGTGCGCATCCTGACCTGGTACGACAATGAGTGGGGCTTCTCGACCCGCATGTCGGACACGGCCGTCGCGCTGGGCAAGTTCCTGTAATAAGATAAGCCCCGCCGGAGTGATCCGGCGGGGTTTTTATTGCAATCCGGGGGATGTGTTGTGGCTGATATATCTGAAGGAAAATCTATCGGTTTCAGACCCATACTTTGGCTTGGTCTTTCTTTTCTCGTTGGCGCTCTCTGGCTACCCGTCACATTCTTAGCCTTTATCTTGCCATACGCTGGCCCTTTGATAGTTATGCCACTCGCCTTCTCTCCCGTAGTCTACCTGATCATTTTTATCTCTAAAGCCGAACAAGCAAGGCGCTTGTCCGGCGATAAGCAGCAGCCATCCGTAGGCACTACAGTCGTGTTGACCGTTATCCAGTCCTTTTTGATAATCATAGGCGCCATTGCCTTTGCTTCCCTCGTCAGCAACTTGCCTGGCGCAAGCGAATGGATGGATATTGGCGGGCATATTGCCTGATATTTTTGTCGCCCCACGCCCCCCTACCCGATCCAATAATGAGCTTTCCATGACCTTCAAAACCCTTGATGATGTATCCGACCTTCACGGTAAGACCGCGCTGGTGCGCGTCGATTTCAACGTGCCGGTCGAAGACGGTCGCATCACCGACGACACGCGGCTGAAGGTGGCCTTACCGACCATCGAAAAGCTGCAAAAATCAGGTGCGAAAGTCGCGCTTCTGGCCCACTTCGACCGCCCCAAGGGTAAGGTCGTGCCGGAAATGTCGCTGCGGTTCGTCGCCCCGGCCCTGTCGGCACTGCTGGGCACCACCGTTGCCTTTGCCGATGACTGCGTGGGTGCGGACGCCGCCGATGTCCTGAAACTGTTGCCCGCCGGAGGCGTGGCCTTGCTCGAAAACGTGCGCTTCCATGCGGGCGAAGAAAAGAACGATCCCGACTTTGCCGCACAACTGGCCGCGCTTGGCGATATCTACGTCAATGACGCCTTCTCCGCCGCCCACCGCGCCCACGCCTCGACCGAAGGCGTGGCGAAACTTTTGCCCGCCTATGCCGGGGAGTCGATGCGCCGCGAACTGGACGCGCTGAACGCTGCACTGGGCACACCCGTGCGCCCGACCATCGGTATCGTCGGCGGTTCCAAAGTCTCCACCAAGCTCGACCTGCTGAAAAATCTGGTGGGTAAGCTCGATGCGCTGGCCATCGGCGGCGGCATGGCCAACACCTTCCTCTATGCCCAGGGACACGAAGTCGGCGGCTCCCTCTGCGAAAAAGACCTTAAGGACACGGCCCTCGAAATCCTGAAAGAGGCCGAAGCCAAAGGCTGCCGCATCCTGCTGCCGCTCGATGTCGTCGTGGCGCAGGACTTCAAGGCGCACGCGGCCAACCGCACGGTCGATCTGGGGCCCCCCCTCAGCGCTGACGACAAGATTTTTGACGCGGGCCCCAGAACGGTGACGCAACTGAAAGACGTCATCGCCAACTCCAAAACCCTGATCTGGAACGGGCCTCTGGGTGTGTTCGAACTGCCACCGTTTGACGCCGCGACCGTCGAAGCGGCGAAATTTGCGGCAGAACAAACGCAATCGGGTAAGCTGGTCGCCGTGGCTGGTGGCGGCGATACCGTCGCCGCGCTGAACCACGCCGGTGTGGCGCAGGACATGACCTTTGTGTCCACGGCGGGCGGTGCTTTCCTCGAATGGATGGAAGGCAAGGACTTGCCCGGCGTCTCCGCACTCGGTTAAGTGAAAAGGCTATCGCTCTGGCGTCAGGGAGCCAGAAGGACTAATATTTAAATGATTTTCAGACCTTGCGGCCTGAGACCGGAAACCGGCCAGTCCGCAGGGTCCTCACTGAGCATATGAAAGAGGGAAATTTATCATGGCTCGTATCAGTCTGCGCCAGCTTCTCGACCACGCGGCCGAGAACGATTACGGCGTACCGGCCTTCAACATCAACAATATGGAACAGGGGCTGGCCGTCATGGACGCCGCCCGCAAGGCCGAAAGCCCGGTCATTATTCAGGCGTCGCGCGGTGCGCGCAACTACGCGCACGACATCATGCTGACCAAGATGATCGACGCTCTGGTCGAAATCTATCCGGAACTGCCGATCGTCATGCACCAGGACCACGGCAATTCGCCGGCGACCTGCGCCACGGCCATTCAGAACGGCTTTACCTCGGTGATGATGGACGGCTCGCTGATGGCCGACGCCAAGACGCCCGCCGATTATGAGTACAATGTCAATGTGACCAAGACCGTTGTCGATTTCGCCCACGCCTGCGGCGTGTCGGTCGAGGGCGAACTGGGCGTGCTGGGCTCGCTGGAAACGGGCATGGGCGAGGCCGAAGACGGCCACGGGGCCGAAGGCGTGCTCGACCATTCGCAACTGCTGACCGACCCGGATCAGGCCGTTGATTTTGTGGCCAAAACCAATGTCGATGCCCTGGCGATCGCGATGGGCACCTCGCACGGCGCCTACAAGTTCTCGCGCAAGCCCGACGGCGAAGTGCTGGCCATGCATGTCATTGCCGAGATCCACAAGCGCCTTCCCAACACCCACCTTGTCATGCACGGCTCCTCCTCGGTGCCGCAGGAGCTTCAGGACCTGATCAACGCCTTTGGCGGTGAGATGCCGCAAACCTACGGCGTGCCGGTCGAAGAACTGCAAAAGGCCATCAAGATCGGCGTGCGCAAGATCAATATCGACACCGATTGCCGCATGGCCATCACCGGCACGATCCGCAAGTTTCTGATCGAAAACCCGGCCAGTTTCGATCCGCGGGGCTATCTGAAGCCCGCCAAGGAAGCCATGCAGCAGGTCTGCTATGACCGCTTTGTGCAGTTCGGCACCGCCGGCAATGCCTCGAAGATCAAGGCCAAGCCTTTGTCGAGCATGGCGAAATACTATCTGGCTTAATTTAGATCATACCTCCCCCGCGTTCGGGGGACGACTATCGAAAAGCGCAGGCCCCACGCCTGCGCTTTTTTGTTTATAAAATTTTGCGGCACCTCTTGAAGCGGCCCCAACCCTCCCCAAATCCATAGACGTAAGACGCCGACACCGGGTCTTTCTGGACCGCTTCATCGCCCGTTTCGGGGATGCGCCAGCGCTCCAACCGACAACCCAAGACAGCTCTACGCCGCTGTCGATCTCGCTTTGGATAAGGAGACTTTCATGCGTACTCAAATCGACTTTTCCCCCCTGTACCGCAGCGCCGTTGGCTTTGACCGTCTGGTCAGCCTGCTCGACTCCGCCGCGCGCACCGATACCGCGCCGGGCTGGCCGCCGTACAATATCGAACGCATCGCCACTGGTACCGATGGGGATGGCGACGCCTACCGCATCGAAATCGCCGTCGCTGGCTTCCGCCCCGATCAACTGAATATCGAGGTCAAGGAAAACGTCCTGACCGTCACCGGCAAGAAGGACGCCGAAGACGGGTCACGCACCTTCCTGCATCGCGGTCTGGCCGAACGCAGCTTTGAGCGCCGCTTCCAGTTGGCCGACCATATCCGCGTCACCGAAGCTGAACTGGCCAACGGGCTGCTGACCCTTAATCTGGTGGTCGAAATCCCGGAAGCCAAGAAGCCGAAGCAGATCGCCATCAAGACCTCCGGCAACACCCCGCAGGCGCTGGAAGCCGCAGAGTAAGCGTTGTTCTTGCACTGACGGCCGCTTCGGTCAGCGCGTATCGGTGCCCCTGATCCCTGACCGACCGGGTCGCGTCTCTTGTGTCTCTCTGATGAGGGATGCGACCCGCCCCTTCTTTCTCTCCCCCTCCGAAACTTCGCCGGAAGCGCCCCTCGCTTCCGGTTTTTATGCCGTCTCGGCCTGACGTGCCTCATAGGCCCGGTACATGGCGTCCTCCTGCTCGCGCCATTGTCTGAGCAGGACCATACGCCGGGTCGGATAACGCTCATCGGCGACGCTCAGGTTGCGGATGCGGTCAGAGCGGAAATGCCGGAAATCCTGCCGCAATTCGCACCAGCCGACCAGCAGCCGCGCCCGCTCGTAAAAGCCCAGCGCCACGGGCCAGACGATACGCGCCGTCGTGGCCTCCTTTACATCGCTATAGTCCATGATCAGCTTGCGTTCGGACTTCAGCGCCTGCCGGATCATTTTGAGGTAGCGGTCCTCAAACTCCGTTACCTCGGCGTCCTTCCACGGCGGTGGCACCATCAGGCCGGTCGTTTGCAGGCTGTCGCGCATATCGTCGGGCAGAACGGCATTGATCTTGGCCAGCGCATTGACCGCCGCCGCCGAGATGGCCTTGTCCGTGCGCCCGGCCACCCATTTGACGCCCAACGCAATGGCCTCGATCTCATCGTGCGACAGCATCAGAGGCGGCAGCATGAAACCGGGCCGCAGAAGGAAGCCCACCCCGGCCTCGGCCTCGATATCGGCCCCCTGCGCGCGCAGGGCATCAACGTCCCGATAGAGGGTGCGCAGCGAGACGTTCAGCTCCTGCGCCAGACAGTCACCGGTTACCGGATAGCGGTGCCGGCGCAAAATCTGTAGCAAATTCAAAAGCCGGGCGGCGCGCGACATATCCCTTCCCCTGCGTCAGTCCATCTACGGACATATCGCAAACAAAGGAACAAAGCAAAAACAAAATCTACAAAGTCGCTAAGCGGAATGATTTCTGATCATTCCGCTCAAGCCGCCATTAAGGCGGCGGCCAAGGCGGCAGAGCCGCCGCCCGGCGAGGGACTGAAAGACAAAAATCTGGATCATTTCGTTTCTATAAAGAAACGAAATGATCCAGAGCCTGTTCGATATCGGCGATCAGGTCATCGGGGTCTTCGAGGCCGACATAGAGGCGCACATAGCTGCCTTCCAGCGGCGCATGGTCTTCGGGCGTCAGCTTGTGACGGCCGATAAATTGCGGTTCACAATTGACGGCGAGGCTCTCATAGCCGCCCCACGAAAAACCCAGCCCGAACAGTTTAAGCGCGTTGAGAAAGCGCTGCGAAGCCGGTTCGCCGTCGCCTTTGAGCACCACCAGGAACAGGCCGTTGGGCGCGCTGAAATCCCGGCGGAAGACGTCGCTGCCCGGATGGCTGTCCAGCCACGGATGGACCACGCGGATCACTTCGGGGCGGGTGGTGAGCCATTGCGCCACCTTCAGACCCGCCTCGCCCGACTGTTTGAGACGCAGGTGCAGGGTGCGCAGACCGCGCAAGGCCAGATAGGATTCGTCGGCCGAAGTGAAGAAGCCCCACGCCTTGATGGCGTCGTAAATCGCCTTGGCCAGCGCCGGATCATTGACCGCCACCGACCCGATCAGCACGTCGGAATGGCCGCCGACATATTTGGTCAGGGCCTGCATGGACATATCGACCCCGTGCGCCAGCGGCTTGAACAGGACGCCCGCCCCATAGGTGTTGTCGCAGAAGGTCAGGATGCCGCGCGCTTTGGCGGCTTGCGCAATCGCCGGGATGTCCTGAATTTCAAAGGTCAGCGAGCCGGGGCTTTCGAGATAGATCAGCTTCGTCTTTTCGGTGGCGAGCGCCATCACTTCGTCTGGCGTCGCTGACGGTGCATACCAGGTGACATCGACGCCAAAGCGCGCCAGTTGCGTATCGAGGAAGCGCCGCACCGGGCGATAGGCCGAATTGACCGCCAGCACATGATCGCCGGCCTTCAGCACCGCGAAGATGGGCAGGGTCTGCGCCGCCAGTCCGCTGGGCAGGATAAAGGCCTCCTCCGCCCCCTCCAGTTCGGCCAGCAGGCGACACAGTTCGCGCTGCGTCGAAAGGCCTTCGGTGCCATAGGTCGGCTTGATATCGTCACGATACAGCACCTCGGCGCTTTCCATCAGCACGGTCGATCCGCGCTCGACGCCCGTATTGACGGCGCGGCGGCTGCGGGGCTTATCCAGAACCGGGGAGATGACGCGGGTGGTTTCACGCATGGGAAGGGCCTTTCGTATACGATGACTGCTCTGCCGCTGAACGGCGTCAGGCGCAAGTGAAGATTGACCGGATCGCAGATTAGAACGACTAATCCGACCTGGCAAAAATCGTCGCCTGACCAATTGTCATGGATTTGGCATATGCTGCGTCATGGGGTAGGCTGTGGCGTTATCAGAAGACGCGCGTAAAATTCCTACCAAATTGCATTCGTAACCGGCCTTTTCCGTACAGGAGACCGACCATGACCCGATCTGTTGCTCTTTCCCGCCGCTGGCTGCTCAAAGGCGCGGCAGCGGCTGGCCTTACGGGTTCGGCCCTGTCTCTGGCGGCTTGCGGTCAGAGCGGTGAGGTCACGGCCAAGACCCTGCTCAACGTCTCCTACGACCCGACTCGCGAGCTTTATGTCGCCTACAACAAGCTGTTCGCCACCAAGGTGAAGACGCCGGTAACGGTCAATCAGAGCCACGGCGGCTCCGGCAAGCAGACGACCGCGGTCATCGAGGGGCTCGATGCCGACATCGTGTCTCTGGCGCTGGCCCACGATATCGACGCCATTGCCGAAAAAGGCCTGATCAGCGCCGACTGGGCCAAGCGCCTGCCGCACAATTCGACCCCCTACTATTCGACCATCGTGTTTCTGGTGCGCAAAGGTAACCCCAAGGGCATCAAGGATTGGGGCGATCTGATCAAGCCCGGCATCGGCGTCATTACCCCCAACCCCAAGACCTCGGGCGGAGCGCGCTGGAACTATCTGGCCGCCTATGGCTGGGCCAAAACCAACGGTCAGGACCCCGCCGTGTATATCGAAGCGCTTTATCGCAATGTGCCGGTGCTCGACACCGGGGCGCGCGGCTCGACCACCACCTTCGTGCAGCGCGGTCAGGGCGATGTCCTGCTGGCTTGGGAAAACGAAGCCCTGCTGGCGCTGAAGGACAGCGGCGCCAGGGATTTCGAGATCGTCTATCCGTCCCTGTCGATCCGCGCCGGGCCGCCGGTCGCCGTGGTGGACAAGAATGTCGATAAGAAGGGCACGCGCGCACTGGCCGAAGCCTATGTGAAGGGCCTGTTCGACGACGACGCACAAAAGCTGGTTGCCGAAAACTTCTACCGCCCGGTCAGCGAAACCGTCGCCGCGCAGTTCACGCAGACGTTCCCGCAACTGCGCCTGTTGTCAGTGGACAGCGACTTCGGCGGCTGGAAAAAAGCCCATGCCGATTTCTTTGCGGCGGGCGCGGCCTTCGATGCGCTGCAAGTCAAGCTGAACAAGTAAGCCCAAGGCCTTTATGACCGTCAACGCCACCCCCACGCCGGGCGCTGTTCCGCTGGCCACCGAAGGCTACAAGCCGCCCAAGGCGACGCACAAGGCGCGCGTCCTGCCGGGCTTTGGCCTGTCGCTGGGCATCACCCTGACCTATCTGTCGCTGATCGTGGTCCTGCCGCTGGCCGCCCTTCTGGCGCGTCCGTGGGAGCACGGGCTGGACGGTGTGTGGCAAACCATCAGCGATCCGCGCGTGCTGGCCAGCTTGCGCCTGACCTTCACCACCTCGCTTCTGGCGGCACTGGTCAATCTGTTTGCCGGGCTGATCGTGGCCTGGGTACTGACGCGCTATGACTTTCCGGGCAAGGGACTGGTCGATGCGCTGGTCGATCTGCCGTTTGCCCTGCCCACCGCCGTGGCCGGCGTGTCGCTCTGTTCGATGTACGCCGCCAATGGCTGGGTCGGCAGCCTGTTCGCGCCCTTAGGCATCAAGATCGCCTATACGCCGCTGGGCATTTTCGTGGCGCTGGTCTTTGTTGGCCTGCCCTTCATCGTGCGCTCGGTGCAGCCTGTTCTGGCCGAGTTCGATGCCGAGGTCGAAGAGGCCGCCGCCACTCTGGGGGCCACGCCGCTGCAAACCACCCTGCGCGTCATCCTGCCGTCGCTGGCCCCCGCCCTTCTGACCGGCTTCTCGCTGGCCTTTGCGCGCGCGGTCGGGGAATACGGTTCGGTCATCTTCATCGCCGGTAACATGCCCTTCGTGTCGGAAATCACGCCCCTGCTGATCGTTATCAAGCTGGAAGAGTTCGACTATGCCGGGGCGGCCGCCATTGCGGTGGCCATGCTGAGCCTGGCCTTCCTCAGCCTGCTGCTGGTCAATGCCTTGCAACTGCTGCTCTCGCGCCGGGGACGCGCCTGAGCATGAGAGCCCGCGCCCCCGAAAAACCCAAGACCCCCGCCGCCTTCCTGCTGATGGCGCTGGCCGCCGTGTGGATGGCGCTGGTTATCGTCCTGCCGCTGGTCAATGTGCTGGCCGAAGCCTTCAAACAGGGCGTTCAGCCCTATCTGTCGGCGATCGTCCAACCGGACGCCCTCAGCGCCATTCGCCTGACCCTGACGGTCGCCGCCATCGCCGTGCCGCTCAATGCCGTTTTCGGTATAGCGGCCGCCTGGTGTGTGACGCGCTTTGACTTTGCGGGTAAGGGACTGTTGCTGTCGGTGCTCGACCTGCCCTTCACCATCTCGCCGGTCATTTCGGGCATGGTGTGGGTGCTGTTGTTCGGCGCGCACGGCTGGTTCGCCAGCGTGCTTGAGGCCAGCAATATCAAAATCATCTACGCCCTGCCCGGCCTCGTCATCGCCACCATTCTGGTCACCCTGCCCTTCGTGGCGCGCGAGCTGATCCCGCTGATGCAGGACCAGGGGACGGACGAAGAAATCGCCGCTGTGACGCTGGGCGCTTCGGGCTGGGATGTCTTCTTTCGCGTGACCCTGCCCAATATCAAATGGGCCCTGACCTATGGTGTGCTTCTGTGTACAGCGCGGGCCATGGGCGAATTCGGCGCCGTGTCGGTGGTGTCGGGCCATATCCGCGGTCTGACCAACACCCTGCCCCTGCACATCGAAGTGCTCTACAACGAATATGACAGTGTGGGGGCCTTCGGGGCCGCGACGCTGCTGGCCGGTCTGGCGCTTGTGACGCTGGTCCTGAAAACCCTGCTGGAATGGCGCTTCGGTGACGAACTGGCCGCCAACCGCCGCCACTGATTGAGCTTTATATGTCCTTAGTCGTCAAAAACATCACCAAACGCTTCAGCGACTTCGCCGCGCTCAACGACGTGTCGTTCGAAGCCCAGCCGGGCGAATTTCTGGCCCTGCTTGGCCCATCGGGTTCGGGCAAGACGACGCTTTTGCGCCTGCTGGCCGGGCTCGACCGCCCGGATACGGGCCGTATCGACTTCGACGGCCTCGACTATCTGACGCTCTCGGCCCGCGACCGCCGCGTCGGCATGGTGTTTCAGTCCTATGCCCTGTTCCGCCACATGACCGTAGCGCAGAATATCGCCTTCGGCCTCAATGTGCGCCCCTCAAAAGACCGCCCGTCAAAGGCCGAAATTCAGGCCACGGTGCTGCGCCTGCTAAAGCTGATTCAGCTCGAAGACCTCGGCAAGCGCTACCCCAGCCAGCTTTCGGGCGGTCAGCGGCAGCGGGTGGCACTGGCACGCGCACTGGCCATCAATCCGCGCATCCTGCTGCTCGATGAGCCGTTCGGCGCGCTCGATGCGCTGGTACGCAAGGATCTGCGCCGCTGGCTGCGCCGCATCCATGATGAAACCGGCGTCACCACCCTCTTCGTCACCCACGATCAGGAAGAGGCGCTCGATCTCGCCGATCGCGTGGTGGTGCTGAAAGACGGCCAGATCGAACAGATCGGCAAGCCCCTGGAGCTTTATCGCCATCCGCAATCGGCCTTTGTCTTCGATTTTCTCGGCACCTCCAATCAGGTGCCGGCCAGCCTGTCGGACGGGGTGGCCGATTTCGGCGGCTTCAGCGCCCCGGTCGTCAGCCCCAAGGCGCTCAGCGGCGCGCAGACCGTGCGTTTCCGCCCCTTCGATACCCACCTGCTCCGCGAAGGACCGGGCTTTGAAGCGAAGGTGCTGTCCCTCCTGCCCGCCGGGGCCAATCTGCGTCTGGAACTGCAAAGCCCGACGGGGCAGGTGTTTGAAACCCAGCACGCCCACGACTCAGAGGCGTCTGACCTGCGCCTGAATGACACGGTCTATCTGCGCCCGTCCAAGGTTTATGCGTTTTAGCGCTATAGCCCGCTCTCTGCCCGAACGTATCCGTCAATGGTCCTGTTCAATGGAGCGGTAATCGCGCTCAGGCGGGGGCCGCACGGTGCCATCGCAAGCGGCCCTTACGCCACAGTCTTCGCTTATCCACCTCCCCTCCGCGTCTCAGGCTTGACCTTCCCCACCTGCTCCCCTACGCCCGCTCCTGTGCAGACGGTGCCGCAGAGATGCGGCTTAAAAGGGAAGCAGGTGCAAGGCCTGCGCTGTCCCCGCAACTGTAAGCGTCGAGTGTTCCGCCACACGCCACTGGTCATTTCCAGGACCGGGAAGGCGGCGAGACGCGCCTGAGACGTGAGCCAGGAGACCTGCCCCTGCTGTCGTCCTTCGCGTGGTCGGGGTGTGCCACAAGAGCGGATAAGCCTTTCATTAAAGGCCTTCCTCAGAGACGATTCGTGGTGCGCGCTGGCTCGTCCGGGGCGCTCGTCCTGTTGTGTATAGGCATAAGACCTTGAAAACTCTTCTTTGCGGCGTCGCATTTGCCGCCCTCTTCACCTCGCCTGCGCTGGCCGATGACGCCCCGCAGGAGGTGATCGTCACCCTCACCCGCGAACCGGTTGCCCTGTCGAAGGTGGGCCAGAGCGTCACCACATTCGATTCGGCAGCCATAGAGCGCAGCCAGTCGGTCTATCTGAAAGACCTGATCGCCCGCACACCGTCGGTCTCTATCGCCCAGACCGGCGGTCCCGGTCAGGCCGGGACGGCGCGCTTTCGCGGGGCCGAAAGCGACCGCAGCCTGTTTATCGTCGATGGCGTGAAGCTGGGCGACCCGTCGATGATCGGCGGCGGGCTGAACCTCGGCCTGCTGGCGCTGAATGATGTCGAGCGCGTCGAAATCCTGCGCGGGCCCCTTTCGACCCTGTGGGGCTCTCAGGCCATCGGCGGTGTGGTGGCGGTGACGACCCGCACCCCCAAGCGCCCGCTTGAGGCGCAGATGTCGGTAGAAGGCCTTGATGAATACATCGTGGGCAAGGCGGGTATGGGCGGAAAGACCGGTCAATTGAGCTGGCGTCTGGCGGCGGCCTATATCGACGACGACGGCGTGTCATCGCTGCGCGGCGGGGCGGAAAAGGACGGCTTTACGCAAAAACACCTCAACGCCTATGTCCACTACGCCCTGAGCGACACATCCGGCCTGCGCGCCCGTCTGGCCCGGACCGAAAGCGACTACGATTTCGATGGCTATAATGCAGCGTTCCAGCTGGCCGACACCCGCGACACCGGCTTTCAGGACGAAAATCTGACCAGCCTCGGCTATTACAATCAGGCCTTCGGCGGGGCTCTTAAACAGACCTTCACCCTCAGCTACAGCACGACGAAGCGCTCGACCTCCGACCTTGCCAATGCCACCGCCTATCCGTTCGAAGGGCGTCAGACCAGCTTCGACTACACCGGCGCTCTGACCCTGTCGGAGGCGTCCAAGCTGGTCTTCGGCGCATCGAGCGAACGCACGCAGGCCATTGCCTCAGGCCTCAACAAGCGCGTCACCCTCAACGGCCTGTTCGCCCAATGGCGGCAGGACGTGACGCAGGCCCTGACGATCAATGCCAGTGTGCGTTATGACGATCACTCCGTGTTCGGCGGCCATACTGTCGCTCAGGTCGCCGTCGCCTATGCCCTGTCGCCCTCCCTCGTCCTGAGCAGCAGCCTGGGGCAAGGTTTCAAGGCCCCCAGCCTCTATCAGTTCTATGACGGCTGGTCCGGTAATCTGGCGCTCAAACCGGAAGACGCCACCAATTTCGATCTCAGCGTCGATTATTACGGTCCGAACGACAGCCGCCTCGGCGTCTCGCTGTTCGGGCGCAAGACCGACAACCAGATCGACTATGACATGTCGTCCTTCCGCTATGGCAATATCGCTCGCACCCAGGCCTATGGCATCGAACTGGAGGGCGAGGCGAGGCTGACACCGAACGTGCGCTTGTCGGGCAATTACAGCCACATCATCGCCCGCGACGACGCCCGGACCAGCGCCACCTTCCGCAACGATCTGGGGCGCGCGCCGCGTCATCTGGCCAATGCCAGCGTGGAGTGGCAGGCAACAGAGGCGCTCGAACTGGGGGCCTCTGTCCGCTATGCGGGCAGGTCGTTCGAGAACATCTACAATACCCGGCGACTGGACGCCTACACCCTGCTCGACCTGCGCGCTAGCTATGCGCTGAACGACACGGTGGCGCTGTTCGGGCGCATCGAAAACGCCACGGACGAAAACTATGAGACCGCCGCCAACTACGGCTCGGTCGGTCGCCGCCTGTGGCTGGGCGTGCGCGCCCGGTATTGAGACCGATGATAGGATTTGAAACCAAATCCTGACGGTCTATATAGGGGGCCTCCATCGACCGAGGCCCCCACCATGACCGCCGATACCGCCCACGCCTTTCAGACCTACAGCGTCACCACCCACCCGTCGCAGGGCGTGACCCACGTCGCCGCATTGCGGGCGCAGTTTGCCGGACTCGGTATCGACGGCTTTATCGTCCCGCACGAAGACGAGCACCAGAACGAATATCTGCCCGACGCCAATGAGCGTCTGGCCTGGGTGTCGGGCTTTACGGGCTCCGCCGGCGCGGCCTTTATCCTCAAAGATCAAGCCATCCTGTTTGCCGATGGACGCTACACCCTGCAATCGCGCGAACAGACCGATCCTTCGGTATTCGAGGTCGTCGATTTCACCGCCACCGCCATTGCTGAACAGATCGCCGCTCAGCCGCGCGGCCGCGTCATCGGCTATGATCCGCGCCTGCACAGCCCCGCGGCGCTGAAGGCTCTGCAACTGGCGGCCACAAGCGTCGGCGTCACCCTGAAAGCCGTGGATGAAAACCCCATTGACCTCGCCTGGGGGGCGGCACGCCCGGCCCAGCCGATGACGCCGGTGGTGGCACAACCGCTGCAATTTGCCGGCGTCCCGTCGGGCGACAAGCGTACCAAACTGGCTGAAAGCCTGCGTCAGAAGGGCGTGGCCGCGGCCCTGATCACCGCACCATCGTCTATTGCGTGGCTGTTCAATGTGCGCGGCGGCGACGTCATCCGTTCGCCCCTGCCGCTGGCGCAGGCCCTGCTCAAGGCCGACGGCACCGCAGAACTGTTCCTCGAATCGGCTAAGGTCACGGACGGTTTGGGCGAATGGCTGGGCAATGAGGTGGTACTGAAAACCCCGTCTGACATCCCTGCGGCGCTAACGGCGCTGTCCGGTCAGGGCGTGCTGGTCGATCCCAACTGGTCCTCGGCCTGGTGGGTGCAGGCCATCGAAGGGGCCGGGGCCACCGCCGTTCCAGGCGACGACCCCTGCCTTGTCCCGCGCGCCTGCAAGAACGCCGCAGAGATCGCCGGGACCACCGAAGCCCATATCCGCGACGGCGCCATCCTCAGCGAATTCCTCTACTGGGTGGCCACCGAGGCGCAGACCGCCCTGCCGTCCGAAATCGAAGTGGCGCAAAAGCTGGAGTCGCTGCGCATCGCCTCAGGCGTAGTGAAGGACCTCAGCTTCGACACCATTTCCGGCTTCGGCCCGCACGGGGCCCTGCCGCATTACCGGGTCACCGAACAGAGCAATATCCGCATCGCGCCCGGCAATCTGCTTCTCGTCGATTCCGGCGGTCAGTACGTCGATGGCACCACGGATGTCACCCGCACCATGGCCATCGGCACGCCGAGCGCCGAACACAAACGCATGTTCACCCTCGTGCTCAAGGGGCACATTGCACTGGCCACCATTCGCTTCCCGGCCGGCACGACCGGCACGCATCTCGACGTGCTGGCGCGGCAGTTCCTGTGGAACGCCGGGTTCGACTACGACCACGGCACCGGCCACGGCGTCGGTGTCTATCTGGGCGTCCACGAAGGCCCGCAGCGCATCGCCAAGGCGCTCAATGCCTATGCCCTGCAACCCGGCATGATCGTTTCCAACGAGCCGGGCTTCTATAAGGCCGGCGACTTCGGCATCCGCATCGAAAACCTGCAATATGTCACCGAAGCGGCCCCCATCGTGGGCGGTGAACGCCCGATGCTGGGCTTCAAGAACCTGACTTGGGCACCCATTGATCGCAGCCTGATCGAGGTGTCGCTGCTCAGCGAGGCCGAGCGCCGCTATATGGACGATTACCACGCCGAGGTGCTGCGCCTGCTGTCGCCGCGCGTAAAACCGGAGGTGGCGGATTGGCTCAAAACCGTCTGCGCGCCCTTATAAAGGCTTTATATCCCCCAAAATCAGAACGACCTGCGCCCTTATCCGGCGTTGGGTAAGGTGTATCCGTAGCTATCAGTCTGCGGAGGGATACCATGCCTGCCAGCACCGTTTTTCAACCCGCCACCGAAACCTTCGGTCAGTTCACCGTCACGCAAAGCCCGGCGCGGGCCCTGTCGCCCGAAGCCGAGGCGCGCAAGGCCGCCCGCAGGCATTTCCTGATCGGCGCAGGCTTTGTGGCGGGTCTGATCGCCCTGTTTGGCGTGGTGTCGGTAGCCGACCGCACCCTGTTCCCCGAACCGCAACTGACGGCGCAGGAACAGGCCTATTTCGCCACGACGGTGGATTGATCTTATGCCCCTCCGCTGATTTTTCAGGGGGAGGGGTAAGGCCTTACGCCGCCCCGATAAAGGCCAGCCATTCGTCTTCGGTCATCACCTGAACCCCCAGCTCAGCCGCTTTTTTGAGCTTTGACCCCGCGCCCGGTCCGGCCACAACAATGTGCGTCTTGGCCGAAACCGAACCCGCCACCTTGGCCCCAAGCCGTTCGGCCTGCGCCTTGGCTTCGTCGCGTGTCATCTTCTCCAGCGTGCCGGTAAACACCACCGTCTTACCCGATACCGCCGAGTCCCCGGCCACGGCTTCGGCGTCCTGTACGCTGAGCTGCGCCACAAAGCGCTGATACATGCCGACATTGTGGTCGTTCGAGAAGAACTCCATCAGCGCGGCTACCAGAGACGGCCCGACCTGATCCATATTGTCGAGCGCCGCCTTCACCTCTTCGTCCCCTGCCGCCAGCGCCGTCATGGCGTCGCGGAAGGCGCTTTCCGAGTGGTAGGCGCGCGCCAGCAGACGCGCGGTGGTTTCCCCCACCCCCTTGACACCCAGAGCGGCGATAAAGCGGTCCAGCGGCAACTGGCGGCGGTCTTCGATAGCCTTGAACAGATTGCGCGCCGAGGTTTCACCCATGCCTTCGCGGTTACGCAGCGGCGTCAGGGACGCCTTGTCCCGCGCCTCCAGTGTGAAGATGTCCGCCGGTTCGCGGATCAACCCTTCTTCGCTGAACTTCTGAAGCTGCTTTTCGCCCAAACCCTCGATATCGAGCACCTTACGGCTGACAACGTATTTCAGATATTCGACGCGCTGATGCGGGCAGGCGTGTTCGCCGGTGCAGCGGCGCGCCACCCCTTCCTCGCCCTTGAGGTTCAGTTCGCGCACCACAGCGGTCTTCAGCGGACAGGGGCAGACCGAGGGGAAGTCATAAGGCTCCGTCCCGTCCGGACGCTCAGACAGCTCGACGCCAACGATCTGCGGGATGACATCGCCCGCGCGCTGCACACGGACCAGATCGCCGATACGGATATCCTTGCGCGCGATCTCATCGGCATTGTGCAGCGTCACATTCGACACCACCACGCCGCCGACATTCACCGGCTCCAGCCGCGCCACGGGGGTCAGGGTGCCGATGCGCCCGACCTGAATGTCGATGGCCTTCAGGTGGGTCAGGGCCTGTTCCGCCGGGAACTTGTGCGCAATGGCCCAGCGCGGCGAGCGCGAGACGAAGCCCAGCCGGCGCTGATAGTCCAGCCGATCGACCTTATAGACCACCCCGTCGATATCGTAACCGAGGCCCGACCGGTCGCGCTGAATCGCCTCATAAACCTCCAGCAAACCATCGCTGTTTTCGGTCGTGGCCGAGCGCGGATTGACCTGAAACCCCCATTCGCGGAACTTGGCCAGCGCCTCGGTTTGAGTGGTGACAAACCCCGGATTGCTGACCTCACCCCAGGTGTAGGCGAAGAAACGCAGGGGCCGCGAGGCGGTAATAGTCGCATCCAGTTGCCGCAGCGCGCCGGACGCCGCATTGCGCGGATTTGCGAAGACCTTGCCACCCTCTTCGACCGCCTTGGCGTTCATGGCGGCGAACTCGGCCAGCGGATAATAGACTTCGCCACGGATTTCGATGCGTTCGGGATGGCCCGTTCCACTCAGCACGTGCGGCACGTCCTTGATGGTACGGACGTTCTCGGTGATGTCCTCACCTGTGCGCCCGTCGCCGCGCGTCGCCGCCCGCAACAGCTTGCCGTTCACATAAAGGAGCGAACAGGATAGGCCGTCGATCTTGGGCTCCGCCGCGAAGGCCAGCGCCTCTTCCGGCGGCAGGCGCAGGAAGCGACGGATGCTCTTTTCAAAATCGGCCACGTCTTCCGGCGCAAAGGCGTTATCGAGCGACAGCATGGGCACGCCGTGCTGAACCGGGGCGAATTTGCTCGAAATCTCGGCCCCCACCTGTTCGGTCGGACTATCGACCGTATGCAGGTCCGGATACTGCGCCTCCAGCGCGCGCAGCTCCTGCTCCAGCGCATCGTATTCGGCATCGCTGAGTTCGGGCGCTTCCTGATTATAGTAGAGATCGCGGTGGTGTTTGATCTCGGCAGAAAGCTGTGCGTGGCGCGCCTGCGCCGTGTCGGGTGCGTGTGTGGTCATGTCTTGTCTTTATCGCTCCCCTGATTTTAGGAGAGGGGGATTTTGGCGCTAAGCGGCAGAAGACGGTGGGGTTAATGCCGCCTGTCTAACCCCCCTCCGGCTTTCAGCCGGCATCTCCCCTGAGATCAGGGGGGAGGCTATGCTGTTTCTACCCCTTCACCAGCGCGATAGCGGCGGCGCGGGCTTCGGGGGTGATTTCGGCACCCGACAACATGCGGGCCAGTTCTTCCAGCGTCTCATCCTTACTCAGTTCGACGACGCGCGAGCGCATCCCCTCACCGGCATCGGCCTTGGAGACCTTCAAATGCTGATCGCCGCGTGCCGCTACTTGGGGTGAATGAGTGACGACGATCACCTGAGAGCGCTGAGCCAGCTTACGCAGACGCAACCCCACGGCGTCGGCCACGGCACCGCCCACGCCCTGATCGACCTCGTCGAAGATCATCACCGGACCGGCCGCGTCTTCGCCACCACGGGTCGATAGAGCCGCCTTGAGCGCCAGGGCAAAGCGCGCCAGTTCGCCGCCCGACGCAATCGCCGCCATGCCGCCCCAGTCGGCGCCCGGATTGGTGCGCACCTCGAACGTAATCACATCGCCACCCGCAGCACCGTACTTTTCAGGCTCCAGCGGGCGGATCGCCACGCGGAAGGCCGCCTTGTCGAGCTTGAGTGGCACCAGTTCGGCCATGACGGCGGCGCTCAGCGCCTCACCGGCCGCCAGACGCTTCTGCCGCAGGGTTTCAACCGCCGCATGGAAGGCCTGCTCCGCTGCGGCAATCGCCGCCGCCAGCTTTTTCAGCTCGGCATCGGCGTCTTCGATACGCCCCAGCGAATGGGCGATCTCGACTCGTTTTTTGGGCAGGTCTTCGACTAGAATATTCAGCTTGCGCGCCATGGCCCGCAGGGCGAACAAACGCTCCTCGACGCGGTCCAGCTTACCCGGCTCCACGTCCAGCGCATCGGCCGCCGCATCCATCAGGGCCAACGCCTCATCGGCGGCAATCAGGGTCCGGTCGAGCGCTTCGGCGGCATCGGAAAGCGCCTTGAGTACCGCATGGCCCTCCCCTGCCCCGGCCTGCTGTGCGCGCGTGCGGGCGTGATCGAGGGCGCGGAAGGCCTTGGACAGGCGCTGCGACAACTGATCGCCGCCGACCGTGGTGCGCGCCTCATTGATATCTTCCAGCGCCCGCTCCGACGCGCCCAGAAGCGCGCGGTCAGACGCCAGTTGCGCCTCCTCATCCGGCAGCGGGTTGAGGCGGTCCAGTTCCTGAAGGCGCAGGGTCAGTTCTTCGATTTCGGCCGTCGCATTGTCGGATTGCCGCTTGAGGTCGCGGTACTGATCCCGCAGGGCCTTCAGCGTGCGGAAGGCCGCCGCCGTAGCCGCCAGCGCCCCCTCGCAGCCGCCATAGGCATCGAGCATGGCTCCGTGCGTGCGCGGATCGAGCAGGCCAACCGTTTCATGCTGGCCATGCACTTCCAGCAGGCCGTCACCCAGCGCCTTGAGCACGCTGACCGAGACCGACTGATCATTGACGAACGCCTTGGAGCGCCCGTCACGGCTGACCACCCGGCGCAGCAGCAGCGGTTCACCGGGCTCTACGGCCAGCCCCTTGTCTTCGAGAAATTCATAAAGCGGGTGCCCGGCGGCCAGATCGAATTCGGCGGTGACCGAAGCCTGCGGCGCGCCCGTGCGGATCAGCCCGGCATCGCCGCGCGCACCGGTGGCCAGACCCAGACTGTCGAGTATGATGGATTTGCCGGCCCCGGTTTCCCCAGTGAGTACCGAAAGGCCCTGCCGGATATCGAGATCCAGCCGATCAACGAGCACAACGTCTTGAATAGACAGGCGTGTGAGCATGGAAACCCTGACGAAAAAGCCGTGAGTCGGCTCACGGCTGTTTCTCTCAGATTACATCGGGTTGATGCGGCTTAGCCAGCTCTTTTTCTCTTTTTGTTCTTTTTTCGCCGGTTTGGTTTTTTCGGCGACGGGCAGCGGCTTGACGTCCATCGGCTGACCGCGTTCCTGCATCAGCTTGTAAGCCGCGCCATACCAGCGGTCGCCCGCATAGTTATAGCCCAGCACCGCCGCATTGCGGTTGGCTTCGTCGGTAATGCCCATCATCAGATTGGCTTCGACGAGGCGATAGAGGGCTTCGGGCGTATGCGAGGTCGTCTGATAGCGGGTGATGACCGTCTTGAAGCGACCAATGGCCGCCAGAGGCTGGTTCTGCGCCAGATAGAAACGGCCGATTTCCATTTCCTTGCCCGCCAGCTGGTCATAGACCATGTCGAGCTTGACCTGAGCGTCACGGGCGTATTCGGTGCCCGGATAGCGCTGCACGATCTCACGCAGATAGTTTTGCGCCGTCTCGGTATAGGCCTGATCCCGACCCACATCGACGATCTGTTCGAAATAGTTGATCGCACGCATATAGTAGGCATAAGGCGTCAGGGGCGAGCCCGGATAGAGCTTGATGAACCGTTCCGCCGCCGCCGTCGATTCGTTGTAATCATTGGCCTGATAGTGGGCGTAGATTTCCATGATGATCGAGCGGCGCGACCATTCCGAATAGGGGTGCTGACGCTCCACCTCTTCGAAATAATCCACGGCTTCGTTCCAGCTCTTTTCGTCCAGGCGCTGCATTCCGGTATTGTAGAGCGCCTCAACCGGGCGCTCCTCATACACCAGACGCGTGCGCTGCTTGGGCTTGCCGGCACAGGCCGTAAGGGCCACAGCCGCCAGCGCCGTCAGGAGCAGAAGCTTTGCCGATGTCTTGCCGAAGGAGGGAGAAGCGGTCGAAGTCGTATAGGCCGGCACGATAAATCCTCATCAGGCCGGTATCAGTCGCCCGGCAGTCTTAGCGCTTGTGGAGGATAGCTCTACAACGGCGCGCCGCAAACGCCAACAGGTTTTAGCCAGCCTGCTGGAGCACGGGGGCGCGGGTCACGATCCGGTAGGCATCCGGCTGCGACAGTAGGGCACGAACCACGGCATTATTAAGGCCGTGACCGGCGCGGATTCCTTCAAACCTGCCAAGAATGGGCATACCCAGAACGTACAGGTCGCCGATGGCGTCCAGCGCCTTGTGACGCACAAATTCGTCGGCAAACCGCAGGCCTTCGACGTTCAGAACGCGATCACCGTCGATGACGATGGCATTGTCCATGGAGCCGCCACGCGCCAGACCGGCCGCGCGCAGGGCCTCAACGCCTTCGACAAAGCCGAAGGTACGCGCCGCTGCCAGTTCGGTGCGGAAGCTGTCTTCGGTGACAACCAGCTCGATTTCCTGATGGCCAATGACGGCGCTGGGGAAGTCGATTTCAAAGCGCATCTCGAAACGGTCAGCCGGATAGAAGGCTGCGCGCTTATCGTCTTCGACGACAACGACCGGCTTGAGGATTTCGATGACCTGCTGCGGCTGAGCCTGACGACGGAACCCGGCCTGATCGAGCAGTTGCACGAAAGGCTGGGCCGAACCGTCCATGATCGGCACTTCCGGGCCATCCAGTTCGATGAGGGCATTATCCACCCCCAGGGCCGACAAGGCCGCCATCAGGTGCTCGATCGTTGAAACCGAGACGCCATCGGCATTGGTGATGACGGTGCCGAGACGGGTCTGGGTGACCAGATCGGCGCGTGCGGGCACGCGGTTATCACGATCGCAGATGTCGGTACGCACGAATACAATGCCTGTACCGGCCGACGCCGGACGCACGGACAGGCGCACACGCTGGCCGGTGTGCAGGCCGACACCCGCGCAAATGGCGGGAACGGCGATCGTATGTTCGTGGTGGTCAGGCGACATGAAACGCATAAACCCAAAAATTGACGTGCGGAAAGGTTTCCGCTCACGTCAGTTTATACGCCGTGCCCCCCCGTCGCCTCAACTAAACATGAATTACGGTTTGTAACGCCATGCTTAACGCCCCTGTCACAACGGGTCCGGGCTAATCTTAAGGCGTTCGCGGCAAAAGAAAAGCCCGGAGACGTCTCCGGGCTTTTCTGCGTTTGATCGCTGTAGCTAGTTACTGTCTTTGTCAGTTCGCGAGGCGGCGAAGAAAGGAGGGGATTTCGAGATCATCCTCCGCTTCCATGCCGGGCAGCACGTCCGACTTGGCGGCGGGCTGAGGCGCCGGTTGCGCCTGAGGGGCCGCCGCATAGGGGGACGGCATCGGTGCCGACGGCTGACGATAGTCCGGGGCCTGGGCAACCGGGGCGTCATTGCGCTTGGGGAACAGGCCGCGCCACAGGCCGCCACGATCATCTTCGCGCGGCGTGGCGACGCTCGGCCGGGCAGGTTCGGGCGCACGCACCGTGCCGTAACCGGCGACCGGGCGCTGCGGCACCTCACGTTGCACCGGTTGAGGCGTCGGCTGAACCGCCGGAATGTCAAAATCGTCTTCGACCGACGGGTCCACAATCTTGGCAATAATGCGCGGTTCAGGCTGAGCCACCGGCGCCGGCTGCGGCGCGGGCTCGGTCACTCGCGGTGCGGCCGCCACAGGTTCCGGACGGACTTCCGGCTGGTAGGCCGGTTGCGGAGCGGCTTCAGCCACGGGTGCGGGCTGAACCGAAGCCGGTTGCGGCGCAAGGGCTGCCGGGGCCTGAGAAAGCGGGGCCTGAACGGCGACCGTCTGAACCGGCTGGGCCTGTCCCGGACGGCCGGGCGTGATGTAGATAGACTGACGCGGCGGGGTCGAAGCCGAAGCCTGCGGCACCGGCGGCTGTTGCTGAGCGGCAGCGGAGTCCATGCCGGTAGCCACGACCGACACGCGCAGCTTGCCTTCCAACGACGGATCGAAGGCCGCGCCGAAGATGATGTTGGCGTCAGGATCGACTTCCGACGAAATGGCGTTAGCCGCTTCATCGACTTCCAGCAGGGTCATGTCGAGACCGCCGGTGACGTTGACCAGCACCGCCTTGGCACCCTTGAGCGAGGTTTCGTCGAGCAGCGGGTTCTGGATGGCGTTTTGCGCCGCCTGGAGGGCGCGGTCATCGCCGGTCGCTTCGCCTGTGCCCATCATGGCCTTGCCCATTTCGGACATGACCGAGCGCACGTCCGCAAAGTCGAGGTTGATCAGGCCCGGCAGCACCATCAGGTCGGTGATGGAGCGCACGCCCGAATGCAGCACCTGATCGGCCATGCCAAAGGCTTCGGCGAAGGTGGTGCGCTCATTGGCGATACGGAAAAGGTTCTGGTTCGGAATGACGATCAGCGTATCGACATAGCGTTGCAGCTCCGCGATGCCAGCATCAGCCAGACGCATACGGTGACGGCCTTCGAACATGAAGGGTTTGGTCACCACGCCGACGGTCAGGATACCGCGTTCACGCGCCGTCTTGGCGATAATCGGCGCGGCGCCCGTGCCGGTGCCGCCGCCCATACCGGCGGTGATAAACACCATATGCGCGCCTTCAAGGTGCTCACCGATCTCATGCGCCGACTCTTCGGCGGCGGTCATGCCGACTTCCGGATGCGCACCCGCGCCCAGACCTTGCGTCAGAGAGACGCCAAGCTGAACGCGACGGTCGGTCTTGGCAAACTGAAGCTGTTGCGCGTCGGTATTGGCGACGACGAACTCAACCCCTTCGAGGCCCGCCTCGATCATGTTGTTGACGGCGTTGCCGCCCGCGCCACCGACGCCGAACACGACGATGCGGGGCTTCAATTCCGTGGCGCGCGGCGCCGAGAGATGTATAGCCATGTGATCAGACCAACCTTCCGTGACCCTGTCCGGGCGACCTTTGTTCCCGTCCAATTATCGACCCGGCGCCTTTATCGAAAAGCGCTCACAAGCATCGATCATGAGACATCGAATATGCTTAATGAATAGTTACCCGATAACTTGAGTCGCGCCGTTTTGAAGGGCTTTTTGAGATAAATTTTAACAAAAGTTACCCATTGATGAATCTTTGAGCCCGGAAACGAATCGCCTCACCCCTGCCCTCGCAAAAACAGCCCAAATTACGGCCACTTATGCACAGAAGATTAATCCGGAATCAGGAATCCTTACCCCTGCCTTAACGCGCGCATCATGCAGCTGCATGCCGCCCAAACGCAAACGGGACGCCCGCAGGCGCCCCGTCAAAATTGTGGATTTTTTTATCTTGAACGGGCAACCGGTTACAGATTCTGCTTCAGCCACTCCACCACACGACTGACCACGTGACCCTTGGCGGCGCTGGGCGCGTCCTTGGGCGACAGGCGGGCGGTCATGATCTTGCGCGCCGGGACCACATCGCGCGGTCCATAAAGCGTGCGCAGGATCACCCCGGCGCAGGCGGCAAAGGCCGGTCCGGCGGCGGCATCGGCCAGATGCGGTACGCGCTTGGGCTTGCCCAGACGGACCGGGCGGTCGAACACGCGGATGGCCAGTTCGCGCACACCCGCCAGTTGCGACGCGCCACCGGTCAGGACGATACCCGCGCCGGGGTCGATCGGCACGCCCGATGCTTTCAGCTTTTCGCGCAGCAATTCGAAGGTTTCCTCGACGCGCGGCGCAATAATGCCTTTGAGGATCGAGCGCGGCACCGAGATCGGCGGGGCTCCGGCATCATCACCACGCGGCGGGGCTTCGACCATTTCGCGGTCTTCGTTGGACGAGGCGATGGCGGAACCGTGCAGCGTCTTGACGCGCTCAGCGCCGACGAGCGTGGTGGACAAGCCGCGCGCAATGTCAGCCGTGACGTGGCTGCCGCCCACATTCAGGCAATCGACATGCACCAGTGCGCCGCCATAGAAGACCGCCGCCGTGGTGCACGAAGCCCCCATGTCGATGCAGATACAGCCCAGCTCCTTCTCGTCTTCTTCCAGCGCTGCGACGGCCGCCGCCAGAGGCGCGGAGACAATGGCCTGCACCTCAAGGTGCGCCATGCCGACGCACTGCATGATATTGTTAAAGACGTTTTCGTCGATGGTGACGACCAGCAATTCAAGGCCCAGTGTACGACCCGTCAGGTTGCGCGGATCGCGCACACCGCTGTGGCCATCGACAGCCCAGCTTACCGGCAGGAGGTGGATGGGGCGACGATTGGGGAAGCGGACCTGCGCCAGGCCCGAAGCGATGGCGCGGTTGAGATCATCATCCGAGATCGGTTTCACACCGACCGACACCTGAGCGAAGACGCGATGCGACGCGGTCTGCGCCCCCGGCACAGAAACGCGCACCCCCTGCACCGACACATTGGCCATGGCTTCGGCGCGCTCGACCGCCTGAGCGATGGCGGTGGCGGCGGCTTCCATGTCGATAATATTGCCCGCGCGTACACCGCGCGACTGTACGAAGCCGACGCCGGCCACACGGATCGAATGGTCGGCGCTGCGCACGCCGTCCGGCTTCATGATGAAGCAGCCGATCTTCGAAGCGCCCAGATCCAGAGACGCGACGACGCCCGGCGTCACCGCCATCACGCCGGGCTGACGCGAGGCGGCTTCGACGTGACGCCCTTCTTTGGCCAGTTTGCGATCTTCAAGACGCGACATTGACGGAGAACCTTAAGCTGCGGGGGCGGTTTCGAACGGCTTGACGACCAGAGCATTGGGATCGGTCAGATCAATGACCGCCAACCCCTGATCGAGGATACGCTGCTGGCTGATCAGCCCGTCGAGGCGGTTGAGGGCCTCATCCTGATCCAGCGCCGGCAACTTGATAATGGTGTTGTTTTTCAGACGTATGTCCCAGCGGCGCGTATCGACGCGCACCAGCGCCCAGACGCGCGACATCAGCTCCGGCCGCGCCTGCATCAGGCGCAAGATGTCACCACTGGCGGCATTGGCCTGTTCGCCAACCACCAGGGGCAGGTCGAGGAAGTTGCCGGAACGCGCCTCCGGAATGACCTTGCCCGTATCGTCGATGACATAGGTCTTGTTCTGGTACTGCCACACCGCCAGACGCGGACGTTCCACGACGCTGATGATCAGTTGATCCGGTAACTGACGACGCACCACCGCAGACTTCACCCAGCCCACGGATTCCACATCGGCCTTCACCTTGTTGAGGTCCATCAGGGCCAGCGGCTGACCGCGCTGAAAACGCATCGCCTTGCGAATGTCGTCACGCGCCACGTCAGAGACGCCTTGCAGGCGGACATTCTGAAGATTGATACCGATGGAGGCGATACGCGCATCGGTAAAATTGACCAGACCCGTGCGCAGGGCTTCGGCGCGCCCACCGGTCAGCAGAACCACGGCCATCAGGCCCGCCGCCCCCAGAAACCCCAGCCACGCCGTCAGCTCACTGGGCATAGCTACGCCGCCGATCAGAGCGAACTTCCCGGCCTCAGCCTTGCGCCCGCCGTGCGCACGCGGGGCCGCCTGACGGGGGGACGCTTTCGATACCGGGGCCGCTTGACGGCGCCCGCCTCTGACGACGGCTGGCATATTCTGTCCTCGTGATCGTCCGCCCAGTCAGGGCCGGTGGCGCTTCAGCCGCCCGGAACACGGACGCGCCCTGCGGTTCTTTGAACCGGTACGGCAGTGCCCTAAAGACAGGAGGCTGAGAGGATCAATAGACCCCAACAACCTTAACGATCCGCTAACGAATGCCTGTTCGGGCAGGTTTTCGTTAGGCATATTTTGGGGATAGCCTCAAATGCGACGGCGCTTACCAGTGATTGTCTGAATCTGACACGCCGGGTATAGATAACACGATGAATATGTTTGCTTTCCCCTTGGTCCGCGACCTGGCCTGATCCGCGTCCCGGCGCGCCACTTCAGGGTGATATTCGGCCCGTCTGAGCGTTTGTGCCTGCGTGCATCCCCCTCCCGAAGGCTTAACATGTCTGCACCTTCTTACCGCACCTTCAACGACGCGCAGATCACGCAATTCATCCGCCAAGGCTTCCTCTGTCTTGAGGGCGCTTTTCCGTCCTCACTGGCGGAAGAGGCGCGACGCATCCTGTGGGCCGCGACGGGGTGTGACCCGCATCGGCCTGAGCATTGGACGCGCCCCGTCGTCCGGCTGCGGCACTTCACAGATGCGCCCTTTACCGCTGCCGCCAATACGTTGCGCCTGCACACCGCCTTCGATCAACTGATTGGTCCCGGTCGCTGGCATCCTCCGGCGGGACTTGGCACCTTTCCGGTGCGATTCCCTTCGCCGGAGGTGCCGCCGGATGTCGGCTGGCACATAGACGTCAGTTTTGGCACCGAACATCCGGATTTTCTGCAATGGCGCGCCAATGTTCAGTCCCGTGGCCGGGCCCTGCTGATGCTTTTCCTGTTTTCGGACGTGGATGAGGCCGACGCGCCGACGCGTATTCGCGCCGGTTCACACCTCGGCATTGCGCGGCGGCTGGCCCCGGCGGGCGAGGCAGGCCTGACCCTGGGTGAACTGGCATCGACGGGCTTTGCAGAGTCCGCCGACTGCGAGGAGGTTCTGGCCACAGGGGCAGCCGGGACGGTCTATCTGTGCCATCCCTTTCTTGTGCATTCCGCGCAACCCCACCGAGGCAGCCAGCCCCGGTTTATGGCCCAGCCTCCGCTGCTGCCCACGGTGCCTCTGAGCCCCGACGGGCCATCGCCGGTTGAACAGGCGATCGCTCTGGCCCTCACGTAAAAAGGCCCGTGCGGTGTGCACGGGCCTTTTTAAGGACGGGCTGATTGGGTCAGGCCCCTTCCTTGACCTCCGGCACTACGGTCTCCGGCAGAGGCTCCGGATCATCGGTCGTCGGCACTGCCAGACGGGTGGTGTTTTCGATCAGGATGCCCGTGTCTTCATCGCGGACGATCTCTTCGCCACGCAGGACCTTTTCGATCTCTTCGCCGCTCAGGGTTTCGACCTCCAGCAGGGTCTTCGCCAGACGATGCAGATTGTCGAGATTTTCGGTCAGGATGCGTTTGGCCTCGTCATAGCCGCTCTGCACCAGACGCTTGACCTCGCCATCAATGGTCTGAGCCGTCGATTCCGACACGTCGCGGCCAAAGGCCCCATGCTCGTCCTCAGCGTCCTTGTAGTTGACCAGGCCCAGCGCGTCCGAATAGCCCCAGCGCGTGACCATAGCCTTGGCCAGACGGGTCGCCTGCTGGATATCCGATGAGGCACCCGACGTGATCTGATCCTTGCCGAAGATCAGTTCTTCGGCGACACGGCCGGCCATCAGGATGGCCAGACGCGAGGTCATCTGCACATAGTTCTGCGAATAGCGGTCGCCTTCCGGCAATTGCATGACCATACCCAGCGCACGGCCGCGCGGAATAATGGTCGCCTTGTGCACCGGATCGGCTTCGGGAGCCTTGAGCGCCACAATGGCGTGACCGCCTTCGTGATAGGCCGTCAGCTTCTTTTCGGCTTCGGACATGGCCATCGAGCGGCGTTCAGCCCCCATCAGCACCTTGTCCTTGGCGTCTTCAAAATCCTTCATGGTGACCAGCTTGCGGTCCTTGCGCGCCGCCATCAGAGCCGCTTCGTTGACCAGATTAGCCAGATCGGCCCCGGAGAAGCCCGGCGTACCGCGCGCCACCACCTTGACATCGACATCGACGGCCAATGGCACATTGCGCATGTGCACGCGCAGGATGGCTTCGCGACCGGTCAGGTCGGGGTTCGGCACCGTCACCTGACGATCGAAGCGGCCCGGACGCAGCAGGGCCGAGTCAAGCACATCCGGACGGTTGGTCGCGGCGATGATGATAATGCCTTCCTGAGCCTCAAAGCCGTCCATCTCGACCAGCAACTGGTTGAGGGTCTGTTCGCGCTCATCATTGCCGCCGCCGTGACCGGCACCGCGATGGCGACCCACCGCGTCGATTTCGTCGATAAAGATGATGCACGGCGCGTTCTTCTTGGCCTGTTCGAACATGTCACGCACGCGCGAGGCCCCAACGCCGACGAACATTTCCACGAAGTCCGAACCCGAAATCGAGAAGAAGGGCACGCCCGCTTCCCCGGCCACAGCACGGGCCAGCATGGTCTTACCCGTCCCCGGAGGACCAACCAGCAGCGCGCCTTTCGGGATCTTGCCGCCCAGCTTCTGGAACTTGGTCGGGTCTTTCAGGAAATCGACGACCTCCTGCAATTCTTCCTTGGCCTCATCGACGCCCGCCACATCGGCAAAGGTGACGCGGTTCTTGTGCTCGGTCAGAAGGCGCGCCTTCGACTTACCGAAGCCCATGGCCCCACGACCGCCGCCCTGCATCTGGCGCATGAAAAACAGCCACAGGCCGACAATCAGCAAGATCGGCAGCAGGCCCGACAGCAGCGACACCAGAAACGGCGTCGTAACGGTCTTCATATTGACCTTAACATTCTTGGAATCGAGCCAGTCCGCCGTATCGCTGTTCGGATAAGGAATGACGACCTTATGCTTCTGCTTGTTGGTGTCGGTGACCGTGGCCTGATCGCGGTCGATCTCGACCGCCACGATCTGACCCGCATTGACCTGTTCCTTGAGCACCGAATAGCTCATTTCCTTCGGCGCGTTCTGGTACGGGGCCTTGCCAACGACGGCATAGCCGACCAGCAGAACCGCCAGAAGAATCCCGACAATCGTCAGAGCACGAAAATTCATACGTTTCCTCACATGCGGTCTGGGCGACCGCGGGTCCTCACATGCGGTCAGGACGACCGCGGGTCTCATATGCGGTCAGGACGACCGCGGGTCTCATATGCGACCAGGACGGCCGCAGGTCTCAACAGCAGCGCGAAGCCGTCCGTGTCTGGAACCTATATAGTAGGCTCTTTAACGCTACGCTACCGGCTCTCCGCAGGAAAACACGGGATGAACCGCTTCGGATTCGCAGCGGATCAGTCCCAATGCCGCCCGCAACCGGTTGTAAGTCACGTCTTGCAAGTCTCCTGCCGCCAGAAGGCGTACCGTCTGCCCCGTCTTCACCACCGGCATGGCCGCGCGCACGGCGGGCGGCAGAGCCTTAAGACGCAGGCGATCTTCCGGGGGCAGAGCATTGAGATAGCCTCCCGCCGGCACGATTTCGGCCTCAAGCGCATAAGGGGGCAATCGGTATCGCCCGTCCCAGATATCGCCGATGCGCTGAGGCTTTGCCCCATTCCGGGTCAGGTCGCCGGGCTCGCGACAGATCAGCCAGCCACCGTCATGGGCGGCGATGCGCGCCCCGCACAGGGTGAAGCGCTTGCGGCCAGCGGCAGCTCCGGCAAGGATGCGGTCAATTTCGGCCTGACGCGGCAGTTTGTCCCCGCCCCCGGCGCAGACGATCAGCGCGGAGAGAAGGGCAGCCGACGGCAGGTCGGGCCGTTGAAAATAGGCCCCCGCGGTGCGTCCGGTCACCGCTATTGGCTCCGGCGCAACGGGGTTGGCGTCGCGCTGATGCTCCGCAAGAACAGGTTTCACCCCCTGTTGGCGGACCCGCGCCCGCAGATAGGCCGGATGGGTATTGGCCGGGTCATCGACATAGGCCACGCCCAGCGCGCTCAGCCACTCACGCAGCCGCGCCCGACCGATGCCCAGCAGCGGGCGCAGGTAAAACACGCCCTCCCCCTCCGGCCAGAAGGGGGCAGGAGACCACGGTTTCGGCGAGCCGACCGTCGAGCCTTCGGTACGCATGGCCGCGGCTTCGGCCACGTCATCGGCATTATGCCCCAGACACAGGACGCGGATGTCTTTCGCCCGAGCCGCATCAAGGATCAGATGATGCCGCGCCCGGCGCGCCGCCGCCTGAAGCCCGGTCTGCGGTTTTTCGCCTTCCCAACGCAGGACGCTAACCGGCACGCCCAGTTCGCGCCCCAGCGCTTCGACGCCCTGCGCCCAGTGGGCACCGAGCGGGTTGATACCATGATCGACCGTAAAGACCTCCAGCGGTCGTTGCCCCCACAGCCACAGCAACAGGAGCAGGGCCACGGAATCACCGCCCCCGGAAACGGCCACACCGACAGGCCGGTGCGCCGGACCATCAAGGTAGGTCGCAAAACGCGAAAGGCTTGCGGCAAGGTCCGGAAAAGCCTCCAGACTGACCACAAGACTCGCTCTTAAATCCGGACTGATTAGCTGCACTTGCCCTTGGTCGCCAGCGCCTTGGCCTGCGACTTGATGGCCGCCGACGCGCCCGCTGCATAGCGCTTGTTAAACTCGGCCAGCGCGACGCAGGACTTGGCCGAGTCGGTTTGCGACAGGGCGTTCGCGAGTTTCACCGTGGCTTCGGGGGCCCAGCTCGTCTTGGGCCAGCCCTTGAGCGAGGTGGCATAGGCGGCGACCGAACCGGACACATCGCCCTTGACCGTGCGGATTTGCCCCAGACGGAACCACGCCTCAGCCGCCTGTGGAGCGCTGGTCCACTTGGTCGTAAACTCGGTGAAGGCGCGCTCGGCGTCGTCCATATTCCCGTTGGTCAGCAGGTCATAGGCCTGATTAAAATCGCCTTCGGCCGTGCCCGTGGTGGGCGGGGGCGGCGGCGGGCCAGCCAGGGCCGCATCGACATCCTTCAGATGCGCTTCGACCAGATCGAGACGTTGCACCAGCGTGCCGATACGCGCCTCAAGGCCGGTGATCTTCTCATTGGCCTTGCGCGCCGCGAAACCGGCTTCCTCGATCTGCGACGTCAACTGGGTGATCTGCTGCGCCTGATCATCCACCTTGCGCGACAGGATTTCCACCGTCGCCTGAAGCGCCACAACCTCGGGGTCGGGCTCGATCAAAGCGGGCGGTCCGGCATTCTTGCCCGTCTTGCCCTCATAATTGGTGATGGCGCGTTCCAGCTTGCGGACATTGCGGTCCAGGCGCTCCAGACGCTTCTTGTCCCACTCGACCGGCGGCGACTTGTCGTCCGCTTCGCTCTGGTCGATGGAAAAAAGCTGGGCATGCGCGGGCGTCGGCGCGGCCACATCGAATGCAGCCGCCGTGGCAAGGGCGATCGTCAGGGCGGAAAGAGTGGCCTTTAAACTCTGGCGGGTCATGCGTGTCCTGAAACCTGTGGGGCGCGTCCTCAAATACCTGACGAGCGCGCCTCAGATGTCAACCATTTTTGTGACGGTTTCCATCGTGACGGCGCAGTCCGGCAAAATTAAGACGCCGGATGTGACCAGAGAGCGGCATCTCATGACACCCCCTACATCGACGCAAGCGGAAAAGGCCATAAAAAAACCCCGTCAAAGTGACAGGGTTTTTCGCCTTATTTCGCAGCGGTCAGCTTGTCATTCTGAACCCAGCCGACATTGTCGTTGTCGTCCATGACTTCCCACCACATGCCGTCCTTGTTCCCGGTCGGATAAAGGAGCAGATCCTTCGGCAAGGCGCGGATCATCTTGCCAGTCGTCGCCGGCGTAGCGCGCAGGCTGGTCGGCGTCATCACGACAAACGAGCGCTGCGGTGCGGCCGCCTTCCCCCCAATGTCGAGTCCACCCATCTCCTTGACCATGTTGGTGTAGGTGACGATGAAGGCCTGGGTGACAATGCGACCTATTTCGGTGTCTTCGTAGCCGCCGCCGACCGCACCGGCAAAACCGACGCCCCCGCCCACGCCCCAGGTCAGGTCATTCTTGGCAGCGCTGCCTTCGAACGAGTTGGATTCCGAGGTGCGGACATCCGTCAGGGACAAAACCGTATTGGCCTCAAGCTTTTTGGTACGGAAACCGCCGATGACGGCTCCAGCCCGACCACCGACCATGCCGCCGATAATACCGGCCGCCCCACCGCCACCGGTGTTGGAGTCCGCCGCCGCAACCTCTGCCACCAGCACGAAATCGGCGGCCTTGATCTGGTTTTGGCCGACATTGGAGCCGGCCTGAAGCCCGATCCCGGCGGCCAGATCACGCTCGCGCTGAGCAGCGTTCATACCGGCCCCGCGATCAACCAGCGAGAAACAACCCGACTTCTGCACGATCACCCGCAATAACTTTTGCGGCGGCGCCAGATTGTTTTGCGCCCAACCGCGCTCATCGTCACCGTTGACGATGGAGATTGTGCCCAGTTTCTTGGTGCATTTCGGGATTGAGTCCATCATGCTGTTCTGGGTTTGCTGGACCTTGGATGGCTTGGCCGTCTGAGCCATGCCTGCAACCGGCACGACCAGAGCCGCCAGCGCGACGGCGCTTAAACATCTGTGCATATCTTACCCCCTGGAATGAATTGTCGGGATGGTGTTCTGATGACGGTCATCTGCCCCAAGCGAATACGCGACTCTGGGCGAGGCGACACGAACTCTACGCCCTTGCGATAGCAGGCGACACGGATCGCGGCAAGCCTGAGAGCGGCCCCTCCCCTGTTCGGGGTATGAAAAAGGGCCCGGCGAACCGGACCCTTTTCTGTCATTCGGCGCTTGCCGTCGGAACGCTTATTGCGCGCCCTCGGTGATAGCCGTGTGGGCGTTACGGTTTTGCGACCAGGCTTGTTCGTCGTCACCAGTCGCAATCGGGTTTTCCTTACCGTAGGAGATGGTCGAGATGCGCGCCGGTACCACACCCTTTGCGGTCAGGTACTGCGACACGGTCTCGGCGCGACGCGCCCCAAGAGCGAAGTTGTATTCACGGGTGCCGCGCTCGTCGGCATTGCCTTCGATGCGGATCTTCACGGCCGGATAGCGAACCAGCCAGGCCGCTTGCTTGTCCAGCAGGGCCTTGGCGTCTTCGCGCAGCGACGACTGGTCGAGATCGAAGAAGACGCGGTCGCCGACATTGACGACGAAGTCCTGCTGCGAACCCGGAACCGGGCCGGTCGGCGGCAGCGGAGTGGTGTCAGCGGCGGGCGGCGGCGTATAGGCCGGGGCCGGGGTCGGCTGTTCGGCGACGGCCGGCGGGGGCGTCACGACTTCTGGCTTCTTACCGGCGCAGGCCGCCACCGAAAGCGTGGCACAGGCCAGCAGAGCGAGTTTGAATACAGACTTGGTCATCGAAAAACCCCTTGTTGGAACAATTGTAAAGTTGACGGAAACAGCAAGCCATTTCCTGAGAAAATGAATGGTCCTACTTTTCCGCCTCAAAACGGATTTGTCAAACCCTTAACCCACATTTAGTTACGCTGTGTAACAGTCTTGTGGCAGAGATGTTGCGACGGCGCGATCACAGTCTTCAAAAAGCAGTGTTGTGGCAAAAATTACGCGCGCAAAATGGGAATATAGGCGGGCAAAAATCAGTTTTCGGTAGGTAAAGGGCCTGCCGATGCGGCAGGCCCTGCGGTTTCCCGTCTATTTCAGTCGCGGTGACCAGGCCGGGTCGGACGCGCCGCCCGCATAGGGTACCGGACGCTCGATACGCCCCGAAGCCTCAACCATCCACAGCGATGGCAGCGATCCCGGCGGCTCACGGAAGAACATGATGTAGCGACCATTGGGGGCCCAGGTCGGCCCTTCTTCGAGGAAGGAGGAGGTCAGCAGCTTCTCATTGCCGCCACCGGCATCCATCACGCCAATCGAGAAGCGGCCCCCGGACTGCTTGGTAAAGGCGATCTTGTCGCCCTTTGGGCTGAATACCGGCGTCGAATAAACACCGCCGCCAAACGAGATACGGCGCACGCCCGTACCGTCGGCATTCATGGCGTAGATTTGCGGCGAACCGCCCCGGTCAGAGTTAAACACAATGGTCGATCCATCCGGTGAGAAGGACGGCGAGGTGTCGATACCCGGATCGGTGGTGACACGGCGCGTGGCCCGCGTGCGCAGGTCCATTACATAGATGTCGGTATTGCCGCCCTGCGCCACCGAATAGGCCAGCTTGGTCCCATCGGGCGAGAAGCGCGGCGCGAAGACCATGCCCTTGATCTGTCCGACGGCCTCCTGACGGCCCGTTTCGATGTTGAAGACATAGATGCGCGCGGAATCCTCGCGCAGCACCATATAGGCCACTTCCTGCGAGTCAGCGGAAAAACGCGGTGTCATTACCTTATAGGAGCCATCCGTCAAATAGGAGGGATTGGCCCCGTCCTGATCCATGATGGCCAGACGCTTGACGCGCTTACCCTTGCCACCGCTTTCCGCGACAAAGACGATGCGGGTGTCGAAATAGCCCTCTTCGCCGGTCAGCTTTTCATAGATGGCGTCGGCGATCTTGTGCGCGATGCGGCGCCAGTTTTCCGGCGTTGCCGTGACCGACTGCCCCAGAAGCTGCTTCTCCGAAAAAATATCCCACAGGCGGAAATCGACCTGAAGACGCCCCTCGGCATCGACGCGCGCGACACCATTGGCCAGCGCCTGCGCATTGATGGTCTTCCAACTGGCAAAGGTCGGCGTGGCGTCGATGCCGACGCTCTGCTCGATGAAGGCGTTGGGGTCGATCGGCTTGAAGAAGCCCGACCGTTCCAGGTCCGACATGACCACCTTGGTGATCTTGTCCCCAAGATCGGAGCCGCTCGACTCGATGTCGATGCCGATAGGCAGGGGGGCGATCACGCCCTCATTGACCTCAGCACGGATCGGCGCCTGCGCGAAAGCGGCCAGAGGGGCCGCCGCTATGGCAAGCCACGTCCCCAAGGCGACGGCGGCGATTTTTAAGGGTTTCATATGGGGCCTCCCGTTATGCGCCTGCGCAGGCCTTCTGCGCGTTGAAGGTGATTTCCAGAGGTTGATTGTAAAGTCCGTCGGGCAGATTGTCGTACAACTCACCCTTTTTGACCGCGGCCTGTGCACGACCGGCGGCCGCTTGCCACACCGGATCGTTGCGGGGATTTTCCCACTCCGGCCCCTTGATCACACGGCCATTCGGCGAAATGGTGAAGGCAATGACGGCGCGCACCTGATTACCGCCCGGCACATCGCAGTTGGGCGACCACAGACGTTGCAGCTTCGCCGTCAGCGCGTTCAAGGCCGGCCCTGTATCCGCCGCAGCGCTCCCCCGCGCCGAAGACCCGTCGGTGGGTGTGCGCGTCGGCCGCGCGGGGGTGCGCGTGTTCGACTTGGGCGGCGACGACTTCATCTGCGACAGAGAATCGAGGTCAAGCGTCTGAGGCTTCGGCTTCTGCATCCCCTTGGGGTCCGGTTTGGCCGGGGCCGGTTTCACCGGTTCCAGCTTCTTCGGCTCAGGCTTTTTGGTGTCCTTCTTCACCTCAGGCACCGGCTGTTTCGGCGCCGGAGGTGTCGGGACCGGTTCTGGCTCAGGCGTCGGCACGGGCTCAGACGGTGCGGGCTCCGGTACCGGCTCCAGCACGGCCTGCTCATCCTTGGGCGCGGCAGCCATCGAGCGTTCAGGCAGTTCGGCCACGACCTGCACCGGCACCGACACCACCGGCTTGGCCTCCGGCAGGGTGTTCCAGTTGAGGAAGGCAAGCGCCAGCACACCCGCGTGCAGGAGAAGCGAACCGATAAGGGCGCGACCCATCTTCATGGTTACGGTGCCGCCTCCCCGGCCGGGGCCGGTTTCTGCGTCTTGCCGAGGTTTTCGGTGAGGAGATTGATCTTGGTAAAGCCCGACGTGGACAGACGCGCCATTACCTTGGCCACCGTCTCATAGGGCGCGGTCCCTTCGGCACGCACATAGATCGGCTTTGAGGTGTCGTTGTCGGTCATAGCCATCAGGCGCGGCGTCAACTGATCGAAGGTGGCCGCATCGTCCATGACAAAGAGCGCACCGTCACGCTGGATCGACACCGTGATAGGATCGCCCTCATCCTTCAACGCCGCTGCCTCGGTCTTGGGCAGTTCGATCTTGATGCCGGAGGTCAGAAGCGGCGCCGAGATCATGAAGATGATCAGCAGCACCAGCATGACATCGACCATCGGCGTGACGTTGATTTCCGCCAGCGCGCCACGACGCGCCCGCCGCCTGCCGCGCCGGCGTCCACCGCCTGTGCCTGCATTACCCATTGCCATGTGCGTGCCCCTCTCAGCGACCGGCCAGCTTGCCGCCGAGGCGACCGGTGACGGACACCATCAGTTCATCGGCAAAGCCTTCGAGGCGGCCCACAAAACGCGCCACCTTGGCATTGTAGAGGTTGAAGAAGATATAGGCGGGAATGGCCGCGCCCAGACCGATGGCCGTGGCGAACAGGGCTTCGGAAATAGCCGGGGCGACCGTGGCCAGATTGGTGTCGCCCTGAGAGGCAATGGCCGAAAAGGCGTTCATAATGCCCCAGACCGTGCCGAACAGGCCGATAAAGGGGGCCGCGGTAGCGACCACGGCCAGGAGGCTGAGGCCATCTTCCATGGCGTCGGCCTCGGTCGAAATGACATGGTTCAGTTCGCGATCGACGCGCGACAGAAGCAGTTCGCCTTCGGGAGCGGAAATGCTCTTGCCCTTATATTCGCTCCACGCTGCCGTCACCGTCACCAGCAGCTTTGGAAAGGGCGCGGTCGGCTGGGTACCGTGCTTGGCGGCGATGTCCTCAAGCGCGCGTCCGGAGGCCAGCTCTGCTTCAAAGCCCGCCGCCTCCTTGTTCAGCTTGGCCAGTTTGAAGCCCTTTTCGATGATAATCGCCCATGACCACAGCGACCCGAGCGCCAGAAGAAGCATGACGCCCTTCACAACCCAGTCGGCCCGCAGGAACAGGTCGATAAAGCTGAGGGACTCGGCGGCGTGGGCGGCTTCCATGAACAACTCCTGAGGCAATAGGCGCGATTGACCCTAGCTTAACCATGCGACCAAATTTTTAAAGGCGCAAAATGGGTGTTTTTACAGGGCCGTGGCACCTCACCCACAGGCTTGGCATCCTGACATAGGTTTGGCGACATTAATGTGGCGCTCTTGGCATAAAATTCCGGAAAATCCGGAAGCCTCAGTCAAACAGATCGCCGGTCGAGGGGGCAATCGAGCCATTGGCCGGCGGATTGAGCCCCAGATGCATGTAGGCCCGTGCGCAGGCCATGCGCCCGCGCGGCGTGCGCTGGATAAAGCCCTGCTGCATCAGATAAGGCTCGATCATGTCTTCGACGGCGTCGCGCGCTTCGGCAATGGCGGCGGCGATGGTTTCCAGCCCCACCGGCCCGCCATTATAGTTTTCGATCATGGCCGTCAGATAGCGGCGGTCGAGCTGATCGAGCCCAGACGGATCGACCTCAAGCCGGGCCAGCGCGCGCGAAGCGACTTTTCTGTCGATGACTTCGGCCCCTTCGGCGGTGGCGAAGTCGCGCACCCGGCGCAGCAGACGTCCGGCGACGCGCGGCGTACCGCGGGAACGCGAGGCGACTTCAAAGGCCCCGTCCTCGCTCATCACCGCGCCCATCTTGCGCCCGGTGCCCATGACCACGCGCACCAGCTCTTCGGGCGTGTAGAACTCCAGCCGTAGCGGGATGCCGAAACGGTCGCGCAGCGGCTGCGACAACAGGCCCGCCCGTGTCGTCGCCCCCACCAGCGTGAACGGCACTAGATCGATTCGCACCGTGCGCGCCGCCGGACCATCGCCGATGATCAGGTCCAGCACATAGTCTTCCATGGCCGGATAGAGGATTTCCTCCACCTGCGGGCTCAGGCGGTGGATTTCGTCGATAAACAGCACATCATTGGGTTCGAGATTCGACAGGATGGCCGCCAGATCACCGGCCTTGGCCAGCATGGGGCCGGACGTCGCACGAAACCCGACCTTGAGTTCCTTGGCCACAATCTGCGCCAGCGTGGTCTTGCCCAGACCCGGCGGACCATAAAACAGCACGTGATCCAGCGCTTCCTTGCGCGCCGCAGCCGCCTGCACAAAGACCTTGAGATTGGCCTTGAGGGGGGCCTGCCCCACAAAGTCATCAAAGCTCTGCGGGCGCAGGGCGCGGTCGGAGGCAAAGGCTTCGACCTCGTCGTCCGTCGGTTCGCCGGAAATGATACGCGCCATGAGTTATCCTTAATAACGCGCGGCTTGATCCCAAAACCGCTTCACACTTTTGGGGCCGCGCTTAATTACTTACCAATCAACTTCAGAGACGCCCGGATCACCGCCGCCAGTTCGGCTTCAGGGCCCAGTGCCTTCACCGCCGCTTCGACTGCCTGCCGCGACTGCGCCTCGGGAATGCCCAGCCCCATAAGGGCGGCCACACTCTCGCCGTTGAGACTGACCGCCGGCCTCACCGAGGCCAGAACCACGCCTGGGGCCATGGGCACAAAGGCCTCCCCGACCGCCAGCGCCTTGCCCTTCAGTTCGATCACGATGCGCTGAGCCAGCTTGGGCCCCACCCCGTTGGCTTTGTTGACCTTGGTCTTGTCTTCGTGCGCCACGGCCAGGGCCAGTTCGTGTGGCGTCAGTATATCAAGCACCGACAGCGCCGCCTTGGGCCCCACACCCTGCACGGTCAGAAGCTGCTGAAAGGTCTTGCGTTCATCCTTCGACAGAAAGCCATAGAGCCGCGTGCCGTCTTCGCGCGTCTGGCTCTCGATGTGCAGGATCGTCTCCTGACCATTGCCGGGCAGGTTGGCCAGGGTGCGCACGCCGCACTTGACGATATAGCCGACCCCCATCACCTCGATCAGGGCTTCGTCCTCTTCGATTTCCAGCAGAATACCGCGCAACCGTCCGATCATGCCGCCGCCCCTTTCTTAAGGGGTCGCGCCCCTGCTCCCGAAAACCGCTCCCCACTTTTCGGGGTCCGCTCCAGCATCCTGTGCTTGCGCTTATGCGCGTGGGTCACCGCCACGGCCAGTGCATCGGCCATATCGGCAGTGAGACCGTTTTCCGCCGTCGCGGCGCGCGGCAACAGACGCTTGATCATAAACAGGATCTGATCCTTGTCGGCGCGCCCCGCCCCCACCACGGATTTCTTGACATCCAGCGCCGCGTATTCCGCCACGCTCAGACCCGCCTGCGCCGGGGCCAGCATGGCGGCCGCGCGCGCATGGCCGAGTTTCAGCGTCGAGGCGGGGTTCATATTGACAAACGTCTCTTCAATCGCCGCTTCTTGCGGACGATACTGAAGGATGACCTTGCCCAGTTCTTCGAACAGATAAAGCAGGCGCACCGACAGTTCGGCCTTTTCATCGGGCAGGATGACGCCGTGCGCGACCCAGTTCAGCCGCGCCCCTTCGACGTCCAGAATCCCCCAGCCGAGGCGGCGCAGGCCGGGGTCGAGACCGATAATGCGAATCCTGTTGTTCTGCATTCGTTCAGCATTACCCCTTCGCCGCGCCCTGTGCAATCGGCAATTCTTGCCGTCGCCCAAGGTGTTCAGTCCCGGCGATTGATGGGTTGGATCGGGTCTGAACCGTGGCCTGAAATCTGCACCGACAGGCATGAACGGAACCAAAATCAGGCTTTGAGCGGTGGTCCTGCCCCAAACTGGCGCAGGAAGCGATTGTCAAGAACACCGGCTTGGGGTTAAGGTTTATCAATGTACGGTTAATGGGGGTTATGGACATGGCGGCACACAAGGGACATTCCCGCGCCAATGCAGGCCTGTTTATCGGTGTTGCCATTGCGGCCGGGGCTGCGGTGGCCTTCGCGCTGATTAACGGGGGCGCTCCCCTGTCCGCCGGGCTGTATCTCGCCGACTGGGTCAACTGGGTGCGTATCACGCCGTCCATGTCCGGCCTGCTGGCTCTGGGCCTTGTCGGCCTGCTGGTGGGGGTTGTCGGCACGGTGGCCAGTCTGATGGTGCCCCGCCGCAAACCCGCCCGACGCGCCCCAGTCGAAGCGGTGGCTTCGGCACCGATCTCCGAAATCGCGCCGGAAATCCTGGAAGATCCGACCCCGGCCGCGCCGCCCACGCCGCAACTGGTGGCCGATAATACGCGCAAGGCGTCACTGCGCTTCGAAGCCCCGCTCGACTCTGCGCCTGTGCCTGTTGTGCCCACGATTCTTGCGGAGCCCACGGCTGAGCCTGTAGCGCAGGCCCCGTCCGAACCCTTGCCCAGCGCCGAAATCATCCCCTTCCGTCCGGAAGCTGCGACCGAAACCGCCCCCGAGCCGATAGCGGCGGTCGCCGAAGAGGCCGAAGCCGCACCCGTCGAAGTCCTACCCGTCGAAACCCCGGTCGAAGACGTACAGGCTGTGGTGAGCGATCCCATCGCCGCCGCCCTGCTGCACGAAGGGCCGGAAGCCCGCACGGCACCGGAGGCGGCGCCGGACATCAACGCCGTTATCCATTCGGCCATGCGTTTTATCGACAAGCCTGATCCGACCTCGGTCACCAGCGTCGAGGAGGTGCACGCCGTGCGCGCGCAGGAGGTCCATTCCGACGCCCCGCCGCGCGTGGCCAGGCCTGAACTGATCAGCGAACTGATGACCGATACGCCGATCAAATCGACGGCGGAGTATAAGGCCCTGTCGGAAGCCCTTTCGGATAGCGGAACCTTTGCAGACAACGCCCCCCTGCTTGATTCCGTGGTTCTGGAATCGGCACCGGTCGAATCCCGGCCGGTATCCGACCCTCATCCGGTCAGAGAGGTCGCGCCCGAAATCACGCCCGTGGCCGAAACCGTTGCGGAGCCGTTGCCGGCCGCTCCGGTCGTGACCCCCGATCCGCAGCCTGTTGATCCGCAGGCCGAGATTAACCGCGCCCTGACGGCGGCCCTCACCCACTGGCCCGATGCCACGCGCGACATCGCCGAAGGGGAACTGCGTGTGCGTCTTGGCCAGCTTTATCACGACAGCGCCCTGCAAAGCCGCGAAGCCTTTGCCCGCATCACTCAGGGCGATCTGAGCGGCGGCGCGGCGGTCATGGCGCAGGAGGCGCAGGCCTTTGCCGATGCCCGCCTGCCGGAAAAGGCCGCCGAGCTGTGGCGTATCTATGGCGCCCTGCACATGGGCCGCGACGATACGGCGGCCATGCACGCCTATGAGCAGGTGTCGGCCCTCGACCCCGCCGACGGCAATATCCACATGTACCTCATCCACCGCTATCGCATGGCCAATGAGACGGGCAAGCTGCTCCCGGTGTTGGGTCGGGCGCTGGGCGTCGTCGCCGATCGCGATACGCGCCTTGACCTGCTGACGCAGTTTGCCGACCTGACGCAGACGGGCGGGCACCTGAGCCACACGGCGCAGGCGCTTGAGGAGCTGAGCCGTATCCGGGGCGAACTCTCTGCCGAAGACCCCGACAATCTGCAAAAACGCTCGGCTCTGGCCATCGCTCTGGCAAAGCAGGCGCAGGTGCGTGAACTTATGGGCGACGGGCCGAAAGCCGCCCCGCTCTACCAGCACGCCCATCGCGTCTTCGCCGAACTGTCGGCGCGCGTGCCGGATCATGCGGGCCTCAAGGCCATGGCCGAAAATGCCCGCCGCGACGCCGAACGCCTCAGCGCCTGACGCGGTAAAAGACGCTTGCCGGCAAAGACAGCTTGAAATCTTATAACTGAACGCCGTATGGCGGGCGTCAAAGCCGTGTGTCCGGCTTATACCCACGGTCATTGAAATGGCTTTGGGAATGCCTTTCCAGTGAGACTTTGCCTGATGCCTGCCCTGCCCCCCGGTCTGATGACCGTGCTTTTGCTGATCGGTTCCAACATCTTCATGACCTTCGCCTGGTACGGGCACCTCAAGGTCAAGCATGAAAAGCTCTGGGTCCTCATTCTTGTCAGTTGGGGCATCGCCTTCTTTGAATACTGCCTGATGGTCCCGGCCAACCGTATCGGTTATGGCGTCTTCTCGGCGGCCCAGCTCAAAACCATTCAGGAGGTCGTCACCCTGTCGGTCTTTGTGCTGTTTTCGGTCTTCTATCTGGGCGAAGCGATCCGCTGGACGCATATTGTCGGTTTTACCCTGATCGCGCTGGGGGCCGGGTTCATCTTCTATAAGGGGTGATGCGGGGAAGCGACACCGACAAAAAACGTCACATTCTAAGGCTTTGACTCAGACGGCATCTGTGCCACTATAGACGTTAACCATATTTTTGCGGCCGCATTTCGAGGGATAGGTATGAAACGCGCATTGGTAATCATGGGGGGGTTTGCGCTGATGGGTGGGCTTTCGGCCTGTGAACCCGGTGGTCCCCGTTACGACTATGTGGATGCGCGTACCCAAGCGCAGCGCGCCGATGCCTGCGTGGCGCA
Source organism: Asticcacaulis sp. DW145 (assembly GCF_037101385.1). Classification (NCBI taxonomy): domain Bacteria; kingdom Pseudomonadati; phylum Pseudomonadota; class Alphaproteobacteria; order Caulobacterales; family Caulobacteraceae; genus Asticcacaulis; species Asticcacaulis sp. DW145. The sequence goes on from NZ_AP029024.1 coordinate 1,691,075, forward strand.
GTTTGAACCGAACGGCACGGCCCCGCAGGTCATGACCTACGATTCCCAGAGCAAGACCGAAGTCCATATGAATCAGGATGGCAAGCTGGTCACCGTCACGGCCCAGAACAAGCCCGACGCCACCTCGCTCGGTATGGAAGGCAAGGTCGGCGGCTCGCGTCCGGTGTCCTGCACCGACGCCACCGTGGCGCGCGGCCGTACCGACATCCCCAAGGACTACCCCAAGAAGTCGGATGGCTGGTGGTGGAAGAAATAGGCTGCCCGCAGGGCTGAGCCTCAAGAGCGTCCGGTTCACGCCGGACGCTTTTTGATTTACGCCCTGCGTCCGACAGGGGTGGCGTCAGAGGGCGCAGCGACAGATTATCTAAGTGCTTTTTTATATATCCGGCGTGCATAAAGCCGGTGACGGATGCCGTTACACAGGGTCCGTCAGGTTTGCAGTATTGATTGACAGGATAGTCCTTTGCGTCTGGCGGCTCCGGCCTTGATGGCATTTACCTGGTTGGCGGGACAGGCGACGGCCCAGACACCCGCTCAGCCCGTGACCGAGGCACGCACCACGCCGACGCCCCCGGCTACCGGTGCTCCGGTGATCGACACGCCGATCATCAGCGACGACGATTTCGAAAAGGCCCTGCCCTCCCTGAGCGCGCCTGCCCAGACATCGCCCACCGGCACGCCGCAACCGACGGTACCGGCGACAGCGGCACCTCCCCCTCCACCATCGGGGGTTAGCGAACCGGATCCCTCTGCGCAACCGACAGAGTTGCCGCCGCTGACGCCCGCCGACGACCCGGCCCTGACCGCCGCCCTGCCGCCACTCGACAGCTTCAACCCCGATGCCGCCCCCGTCATCCTGAGCGAAACCCGGCAGGCTGCGCCCGCCATTCGCTACGATCTGCACGTCGATGGCCTGGCGGCGCTGGGCCTCGAAAATCGTTTCAAGGATCTCAGCGCCCTTCAGTCCGGCAAGGGCGAAGCGGCCAATGCCGCCATGCTGCGCGCCCGTCTGACCGAGGATGAGCAGACGGCGCTGCGCCTGCTGAAAGGCGAAGGCTATTACGACGCCGTGGTCGTGGCACGCATCGAATCCCCTATCCTGCAACCGGGCGAGAGCCTTCAGGACGCAACCGGCCGCACTCAGGGTCGGGCGCAGGTGCGCGTCTCGGCACGGGCCGGGGAACGCTACACCCTGTCGTCAGTAACCGTGAAGGCCGATCCCACCGAACCACCCACCCTGATTACGGACAATCTGCCGCTGAAGGTGGGCGATCCGGTGGACGCCACCCTGATCAAGTCCGCCGAAGCCAATGTGGCTCTGGTCCTGCCGCAGCAGGGCTATCCTTTTGCCGAGCTGGGCCTGCGCGACGTACTCATCGACCCGCAGACGCGCACCGGCGACTATACCCTGCCCGTCACCACCGGCCCGCGCGCCCGCTTCGGGGCTATTCGCTCCGAGGGGCAGCGTCAGGCCTTTGGCGATGACCATGTGCGCGTCCTGTCGCGCTTCGACAGCGGTGACCTGTACGACAGCCGTCAGATGGACGATCTGCGTCAGGCCCTGTCGGCCACCGGCTTGTTCGCCTCGGTGGCCGTTGAACCGGTCCTGACCGAGCAAAAGAACCCCGATGGCACGGCGGTCGTCGACCTGAAGATTACGCAGAATGCGGGACGCCCGCGTACACTGGCCGGAGATATCGGCTTTTCCACCGGTCAGGGCCTGCGCACCGAACTCAACTGGACGCACCGCAACTTCCGCCCGCCCGAAGGCGCGCTGATCGCCTCGGTCATTGCCGGAACGCAGGAACAGGGCCTTGGCGTCTCCTTCCGGCGCTCCAACGCCAAACGCCGCGACCGCACCTTTCAGTATGGCGCCGCCTTCAATAATCAGGCCTACGATTCCTACGAGGCGCAGACCATTTCGCTCAGCGTGAATGTGTCGCGCGTTTCGACACCTTTGTGGCAAAAGCGCTGGACCTGGTCCTACGGGGCCGAGGTGCTGGCAACGCGCGAAACCGGCTTTTCCAAGCGACGCAATGCCAATGTGCAGGATGACTACTTCTACGCCTCGGTGCCGTTGAAACTGAATTACGACCGCTCGGACAATCTGCTCAATCCGGTGCGCGGCTGGCGCGCCGGCGTGCAATCGACGCCGACCGTGTCGCTCAACGGGGGTGGGGGCAATTTCATCGCCAATGTCGCCAGCGCCACCTTATACCGCCAAGTCAGCCCAAAGGTCGTTCTGGCGACGCGGGCACAGGTCGCCTCCATCGCCGGAGCCGAAACCTCGAAAATCGCCCCGTCGCGGCGTCTCTATGCCGGGGGCGGCGGCTCGGTACGCGGCTTCGGCTATCAGGAACTGGGGCCGCGCGACCCGGCCAATAACAACAATCCGATCGGCGGGCGCTCTTCGGTCGAGCTGGCCTTCGAAGCGCGCTATCGCACCGGCAATATCGGTATCGTGCCGTTCGTCGATGTCGGTCAGGTCTATGACAAAGAGTTTCCGCAGTTCTCCGACCTGCGTTTTGGCGTCGGCATCGGGGCGCGCTACTATACAAATTTCGGGCCTATTCGCATCGACATCGCCACGCCGATCTCACGCCGCGACGGGGAATCGCCCGTCTCTCTCTATGTCGGTATCGGGCAGGCCTTCTGATGACGCAGAACCCGACCCCCGACACGCCTGAAACGGCAAAACCGGCGACCGAGGCACAGGACCACGCGCGTCCGGAAACGGACGACACCCTGCCACCACCGGAGCGTCCCGCCCCGGTGCGCACGCCGTTTACGTGGCGCAAGGCGCTGATGTGGACCGGGGGTGCGCTGGGCGGTCTGCTGGTACTGGGCGGGATCGGCGTGGCCGCGCTCGACAGCGCGCCGGGCAAGCGGTTTATCGTCTCTCAGATCACCGGCCTCAAGCCCGATAACGGTCTGAGGGTCGGTGTCGGGCGCATCGACGGCTCGATCTATGGCGATTTCACCATCCACGACCTGATCCTGTCCGATGCGCAGGGCGTCTTCCTCAAAAGCCCGGCGGTGCGGCTCAACTGGCGGCCCTTTGGGTTGCTGAACAAGCATCTGGATGTGCGCGAACTGTCGTCGCCGCGCGTCGAATGGCTGCGGCAACCCGCCCTGAGCGAAACGGCCAAAACCACGCCGTCCGAACCCTTCACCCTGCCCGATCTGCGCATCGACGCCGAAAAGGTCGATATCAGGGCCCTCTATCTGGCCCCGCCGGTGACCGGAGACGCCCAGACCCTGAACCTTAGCGGCACGGCCCATCTGAAAAACAGGCGCGCCCTGATCGACGCCCGCCTGAGCGGCGATCGCGGTGATCGCGCCGTCCTGACGCTCGATGCGCAGCCCGATGCCAACCGCTTTGACCTGAGTGCGGCGGTCGATGCCCCGAAGGACGGTGCCATTACGGGACTGGCCAGACTGGAGACGTCTCTGACCCTGCGGCTGGAGGGTAAGGGCGACTGGAAGGCATGGAACGGCCGCCTCAGCGGCACGGCGGGGGAACAGCCTCTGGCCGATCTGAGTCTGACGGCGCGTGACGGCCTGTTCGGTGTGAAGGGCACGGCGCGACCGCAGGCCATCGTGCCGCCGCTGTCGGACATGCTGTCCCCGGCCGTCCGTGTCGATCTTTCGACCACATTTAAAGACCGCGTCGCCGATGGCACCCTGGCTCTGGCCGCCGATGCCCTGACTCTTAATGCCAAAGGTCGCGTCGATCTGGGAAAAGGGGCGTTCGGTGATCTGACGATCAACGCCGCCCTGCTCAAACCCGCCAATATCGCCAAGGGACTGAACGGCAAGGATATTGTGGCAAGCGTGCGTCTGGATGGCGCGTTCAAACGCCCGCTGATCGACTATAAGCTGTCGGCCGGCAGTATAGGCTTCAATGACGTTGTGGTGCATCAGTTGCGCGCCGAGGGCAAGTCGCGGCTCAATGGCGACCATATCCTGATCCCGATCAAGGCCTCGGCCAGACACATGACCGGGTTGAATGCGGCGGCGGAGTCGCTGGTCAGCAATATCACGATTAATGGCGATCTGGCCTGGTCGGACGGCCTGATCCTGTCGGACAATCTCAAAATCCGCTCGGACAAGATCAATGGCACGGCCATCATCCTCGCTCAGCCGTCGGAGGGCCGTTACGAGGGCGCTCTTAAGGGGCGTATCAACCAGTATCTGGTCGATGGCGTGGGCCTGTTCAATCTGGTTGTCGATGCCGATCTGCGTCAGCTCAAGGCCGGCGGCTTCGGCATTGTGGGCAAGGTCGATGGCGAAAGCCTGCGCCTCGACAATGGCGGCCTGAAGTCGTTTTTTGGCGGCAATTTCAAATTCTCCGGCGCGATGAACACCACCGCCAATGGCGATGTCATGCTGCAACGCCTGACCCTGACGGCGCCCGATTTCCGCCTGACCTCGGCCAGCGGCCGCGTGTCGAAAGGGCGGCTCGATTTCAAACTGGCGGCGCAGTCGGCAAAATACGGGCCGTTGAGCGCCGACGCCGGGGGGACATTGAAGGCCCCCACCCTGACCCTGCGCGCGGAAAAGCCCGATCTGGGACTGGGGCTGCAACAGGTGGTGGCGCGTCTCAATACCACGCCGCAAGGCTATGCCATTACGGCCGAAGGCGGCTCACAGTATGGCCCGCTGAAGGCCGACGTGGTGGTGCTGAAGAGCGACGGCCCGCTGGCCATCGACGTGCGCACGGCGCAGGTGGCGGGCTTCAGCGCGCAGGGCCGCGTGGTGCAATCGACCAGTGGCCCCTTTACGGGTACGCTGAACCTGACCGGGCGGGGCATCAACGGCACGGCGCGTCTGCTGGCCTTTGACGCCGTGCAGGGCGCGCAGGTCTCGGCCCGCGCCAACAATGCCCTGCTGCCCGGCGCGGCCGAAATCCGCATCGGGCGCGCCATTATAGAGGCCACGGCGCGCCTGGACGACCAGCCGACCCTCAAGGGCGATGTGCAACTGGCCGACGTGATCTATGGCCAGACCTACGTCGAAAAGGCCCGCGCCCGCATCGACCTCAAAGGGATGCGCGGCACGGTACAGATGATCGCCAATGGCGATGCCGGTACCGCCTTCAACCTCGCGGCCAATGCGCAGGTGTCACCCGATGACGCCCTGATTGCCCTGTCCGGTCGCGCCGGTCAGGTGCCGTTTGCGCTGGAACGCCCCGCCCGCGTCGTGCGTCAGGGTGAGGACTGGGTGCTGACCCCGGCGGTGCTGATGACGGCGCAAGGCAAGGTCAATCTGGCCGGACGTTTTGGCGAGGTCCTCCGCGCGCAGGCGCAGTTTGATCGCTTTGACCTCAGCATTCTCAATCTCATCGACCCCAATCTGGGGGTCAATGGCACCGTGTCCGGCGGGCTCGACTACACCCAGCGCGGCAAGGCCTTTCCACAGGCGCAGATGCAGCTCAGCTTCAATAATCTGACGCGCACCACCATTGCCCGCGTTTCGACGCCGCTGGACATCCAGATGCAGGCGTCCCTGAGCGAAAACCGTTCCGAGGCGCGCGGCCTGCTGCGGCAGGGCACGGCCGATATCGGTCGCTTCACCCTCAGCATCGACCCGCGCGGGGACGGCGCGTGGACGCAGCAGTTGCAAAGCGGGGCCGTCTCCGGCGGCCTGCGCTTCAACGGCCCCTCCAGCGTGCTGTTCTCACTCGCCGGTCTTGGGGATCAGCAGATGACCGGCAATGTGGCGCTGGCCGCCGACCTGTCGGGCACACTGCGCCAGCCCCGCCTCAACGGTCTGGTGCGCGGCAACGGCCTGACCTATGAGCACCTGACCTTCGGCACGCGCATCAGCGATATCGCTCTGGAAGGCCGCTTCTCCAATGACCGGCTGGAGCTGCAAAAGTTCGAAGGCCGCGCCGGAGACGGTCGCGTCTCGGCCACCGGCTTCGTGGGTCTGAGCGCCGATGACAACTTCCCGCTCAAGCTGAATGCGAAACTCGATAATGCACGGCTGGCGGCGTCTGACGCGCTGGCCTCAACCGTGTCGGGTACGCTCGATGTCACCAATGATGCGCAGAACGGCCCATGGATTCGCGGCAATCTTAACCTGCCGGAATTCCGCTATCAGGTCGTCTTCCAGGGCGCTTCGAAGGTCGATGAGCTGGAGGGCGTGCGGATCAAAGGCGCGCGTGTCGTGGAGCGCAAGACGACTCACGTCGCCCCCACCCTGTGGAACCTCGATATCCGCCTGCGTGCCGACAATCAGATCTTCGTTTCCGGTATGGGGCTGGAGTCGGAATGGAAGATGAACCTCAACGTCGGCGGCACCACGCGCGACCCGCGCGTAGTGGGGCGGCTCAATGCCTTGCGCGGTACCTATGCCTTCTCCGGGCGCGAGTTTGAACTCGACAAGGGGGAAATCACCTTCGACGGCGGCAGCCTGACCAATCCGGAAATCGCCCTGACCGCCACCACCAAGGTCGGCGACATGACCGGCACCATCGGCGTGTCGGGCCGGGCCCAGAACCCTCAGATTGCCTTCGGCTCCAGCCCGGCCCTGCCGCAGGACGAGGTGTTGTCGCGCCTGCTGTTCGGACAGAATGTCGGCAATCTGTCGGCGACGCAGGCCCTGCAACTGGCGGCCTCGCTTCAGGCACTTCAGGGGGGCGGAGGTCTCAACCCGCTGGGCAAGCTGCGCTCGGTGACCGGCATCGACCGCCTGCGCGTGCTGGGGGCCGACGCCTCGACGGGCCGTGGCACAGCGCTGGCGGCAGGTCAGTACCTGACCAATGACATCTATGTGGAAATCGTCACCGATACGCGCGGCTTTACGGCAACCCAGATTGAGATTGCCCTGTCGCGCGTCCTGTCGGTCCTTACACAGGTCGGCTCCACGACGGGCACCAGCGTCAATCTCCGATACTCGCGGGACTATTAGAGCGATGTGCGGAAAAGTGTGAGCGGTTTTCCGCAAAAACATCGCAACAAAACAAAAATTTAGAGCGAAATGGTGCTTCCACCTAAAGGCATTTCGCTCTAGCGGGATAATTTCTCAAAAAATTATTCCGCTCAAGCCGCCATTGAGGCGGCGGCCAAGGTGGCGAAGCCGCCGCCGGGCGAGGGCTCAAACCAAAGCTGGCTCTTATGTTTCTGTCAGAAACATAAGAGCCAGCCTTTCCTAAAATAGCGTGCTGCTGTAGAGGCCTGTGCGAACCGCCTTGCGCTGCAAAACGCGCGGCCCTCCCCCGTCTCTACTCTGTAAGTCCTGTATGATCCGCCTCGACAATATCAGCAAGCAAAACGGCCACCAGATTCTGTTTATCGACGCCTCCATGGGCGTGCAGAAGGGCGAAAAAGTCGGGCTGGTCGGGCCGAACGGCGCGGGCAAAACGACGCTGTTTCGCATGATCACCGGGCAGGAACCGCCCGATGACGGTCAGGTGTCGATAGATGCCGGCATGACCATCGGTTATTTCAGTCAGGATGTCGGCGAAATGTCCGGCCAGAGCGCCGTAGCCGCCGTGATGGATGGCGTCGGCCCGGTGAGCGCGCTGGCCGCCGAAATGGCCGAGCTTGAGGCCGCCATGGCCGACCCGGATCAGGCCGACAATTTCGACGCCGTTATCGAGCGCTATGGCGAGGTGCAGGCGCGCTTTGAGGAACTGGACGGCTATGCGCTGGAGGCGCGGGCGCGCGAAGTGCTGGCGGGCTTAAGCTTCAGTCAGGAGCGCATGGACGGCGATGTCGGGCTTTTGTCCGGCGGCTGGAAGATGCGCGTCGCCCTGGCGCGCATCCTGCTGATGCGGCCCGACGGTATGCTGCTCGACGAACCGTCGAACCACCTCGACCTCGAAAGCCTGATCTGGCTGGAAGCCTTCCTGAAAAACTATGACGGCGCGCTGCTGATGACCTCGCACGACCGCGCCTTCATGAACCGCATTATTGGAAAGGTCATCGAAATCGACGCCGGTTCTCTGATTACCTATTCCGGCGATCTCGACTTCTACGACCAGCAACGCGCTCTGACCGAGGCACAAAGGCAGGCGCAGTACGAGCGCCAGCAGGCCATGCTGGCCAAGGAAATCAAGTTTATCGAGCGCTTCAAGGCGCGCGCGTCCCATGCTGCGCAGGTGCAGAGCCGCGTCAAAAAGCTCGACAAGATCGAGCGCGTCGAAGCGCCGCGCCGCCGTCAGTCGGTACAGTTCGAGTTTCGCAGTCCCCCGCGTTCGGGCGACGACGTGCTGAACCTGCGCGACGTACACAAAAGCTATGGCGACCACGCCATCTACAGCGGGCTCGACTTCAAGGTCCGCCGCAAGGAACGCTGGTGCGTGCTGGGGGCCAATGGTGCGGGCAAGTCCACCCTGCTCAAGCTGGTGGCCGGGGATACCACGCCCGACAAGGGCACGGTCACCGTCGGAGCCAGTGTGAAGATGGGTTATTTCGCTCAGCATTCGATGGACCTGCTCGACGGCGAAGAGACGATTTTCGAATCTCTGGAAGGCGCCTTCCCACAGGCCCCTCAGGGCGCGCTGCGCACCCTGGCCGGATGCTTCGGTTTTTCCGGTGACGATGTCGAAAAGCCCTGCCGGGTGCTTTCGGGTGGCGAAAAGGCACGGCTGGTCATGGCGCGGATGCTGTTTGATCCGCCCAATCTTCTGGTGCTCGACGAACCGACCAACCACCTCGACATGGTGACCAAGGAAATGCTGGTTGCGGCGCTGGCCGATTTCGAAGGGACCATGCTGTTCGTCTCACACGACCGTCACTTCCTCGCGGCCCTGTCCAACCGCGTGCTGGAGCTGACGCCCGACGGCGTGCACGAATATGGCGGCGGCTACACGGAATATGTGGCGCGCACCGGTCAGGAAGCGCCGGGCCTGCACCCCAACGGGTAATGTTCAGCGGAACACGCCGTAACCTCCGGTTAACCCTGTCGTTTACCGGAATGTTCACGCGAGTCGGATAGCATGGTTACTTCCGCAATCCAGCGGTTAAGTATCGCAGTCCCATGACCGTTCCGCTTACCCCTTCCGCGCCTCAGGCTCCGAGCCACACCGATGCGCTGACCGATGATCTGATGCGCCTTAAGGGGCTGACCGTCGATGCCATCGACACGGCTCTGGTCATTACGGACACCAGCGGGCGCTTTCTCTACGTCAACGAAGAATTCCGTCGTCTGATTGGTTTCAGCCCATCCGAATTGCGCGGCAATACCCTGGGTGACCTGTGCCATCTGCACTCCGATTCCTGCCGCCACCTTGACGAGATACTGACCGCCGTTCACCTTGAGGGCCAGCGCAAGGGCGAGTTGCTCATTCACGACCGGAACGGCCACCCCATGTGGGTGTCATTCAGCGCCACTGCGGTCAACGATGCCTCGCAGCGCCGCCGTCTGATCGCTACGGTCTGCGACATCACCTACGCCAAGCTGCACGACACCCTGCAACGCAAGGTGCTGGACGCCCTGTTGCAGGACAAGCCGCTGCATGAAACCCTGTCCCTGCTCTGCCTTGAGGTCGGGCATATGGTTCAGGATGTCAGCATGTCGGTGCTGCGCGTCACCGACGGCAAGCTGAGCCCGCTGGCCGCACCGACATTGCCCGACTGGTACAATGCGGCGGTCGAAGGCCTCCCCATCGGGCCGGTCGTCGGCTCTTGCGGCACCGCCGCCTGGCGCGGCGAGCCCGTCATGGTCAACGACATGCGCACCGACCCGCTCTGGGCCCCTTTTCAGGACTTCGTAGAGCCGCTCGGCTACACCGCGTGTTGGTCCACGCCGGTCAAGGACAAGGCGGGCAGGGTTATCGGCACCTTCGCCTTCTACTCGACCAAGCCCTTTGTCCTCAATACGTTCGTGCAGAGCATTGTCGATATCTGCACGCAGCTCTGCACCCTGGCCTTTGAAAAGGGGGCGTTTCAGGAGCGCATCCAGTATCTGGCGCATCACGACGCCCTGACCGGCCTGCCCAATCGCGGTTTCTTTCAGGCGCGCCTGAGCGAAGAGGCCGCACGCGCCAGCCGTCAGAACACGCAACTGGCCCTGCACCTCATCGACCTTGACCGTTTCAAGGAGGTCAATGACACCCTGGGTCACATGGTGGGCGATGAAGTGCTGATCACCGTTGCCGAAACCCTGCGCCGTCTGGCCGGACCGGGCGACGTGCTGGCGCGCCTGGGGGGCGACGAGTTCGTCTTTCTTCAGGTCGGCGTCGCCAGTCGCGCGCAGGCTGAGGCCCGCGCCGAGGCGCTGGTCAACTCCCTGCATGAAGACATGCACGCCCAGTTCGGTCATCAGGGACCGGACGTGGGGGCCAGTCTGGGCTTTGCCCTTTACCCGGACGAAGGTCCGACCCTCGACCGCCTGACGCGCCACGCCGACATGGCCCTTTATCGCGCCAAGACCGACGGGCGCGGCTGCTGGCGCGCCTTCGATGCCACCATGGCCGAGGCCCTGCGCCGACGCCGACGCCTTGAGGCCGATCTGCGCGATGCCCTTGCCCACGGTCAACGTGGCCTGTCTCTGGTCTATCAGCCGCAGTTCTGCCTGAACCTCAACCGCATCATTGGCTATGAGGCGCTCGTGCGCTGGACGCATCCGGAACTGGGGCCGATCTCGCCCTGCGACTTCATTCCGGTCGCGGAAGAAGCCGGTCTGATCACGGCGCTGGGGCAATGGATCCTGTCGCGCGCTCTGGAAACCGCCGCTACGTGGCCGACGCATCTGACACTGGCCGTCAACCTGTCGCCGGTACAGATTTTCGAAGGCGATCTCACCCGCTATGTGCAGCAGGAACTGATCCGTACCGGGTTCCGTCCGCAACGACTGGAGCTGGAAGTCACCGAAGGCGTGCTGATCGAAAACACCGACCGCGCCCTGCACATCCTGCGTCAGCTCAAAGGGCTGGGCGTGCGTATCGCCATGGACGATTTCGGCACGGGCTTCTCATCGCTCTCCTATCTCCAGACCTTCCCCTTTGACGTCATCAAGATCGACCGCAGCTTTGTCGAAGGCCTGACCTCCTCGCCGGATCGCAAGATGCACAAGCACGGCATTCCGGCCGAGGCGATTGTGCGGGCCGTCATCGGCATGGCGCACGCTATCCACGTCCCGGTGATTGCCGAAGGCGTGGAAACGCAGGACCAACTGGACCTGCTGCGCGATATGGGGGCCGATGCCGTTCAGGGCTATCTGATCGGGCGGCCGCAGGCCTATTGCCTCAGCGAAGCGTCCCCTGTGCTTTTGGCGGCGGGTCAGCGCTGAGGCCTTGAAGGCGCAGGTGGATGACACGCCCGCCCCCGGTTGTGGCTTTGACTTTGACGCCACCGGATCGCTATTATACAGGGTCTGAGTCGCCCACGCCTGCGGCTTGATTGAGAGCGGCAGAGGTCGCGAGAGAGACTTAAACTCCATGTCCATCATAGACTCTGTCGGTCGCCTCGAAAAAAACGATCCCGCTCCGCTGTATCTGCAACTGCAAAAGGTGCTGCGCGAAGCCATCCGCGCGCGCGTCTTTGTGGCCGATGACGCCATCCCGCCCGAACGCGATCTCGCCGAAGCCTTCGACGTGTCGCGCATCACGGTGCGCAAGGCTATTGACGGGCTGGTCAATGAAGGGCTTCTGACGCGTCGCCGCGGGGCGGGCACCTTTGTCGCCGCCCGTGTCGAAAAGAGCTTTTCCAAACTGTCCTCTTTCTCCGAAGACATGATCTCGCGCGGGCGCAAACCGCACAGCGTCTGGGTCAGCAAGTCTGAAGGCGCGGTCACCCCCGAAGAGGCCCTGTCTCTGGGTCTGTCGCCCGGTTCGCTGGTCTATCGCTTCCACCGCATCCGCTACGCCGACGATTCGACCATGGCGCTCGAATATTCGACCATTCCGGGCTACTGCCTGCCCTCCATCGAAGCCGTAGGCGATTCGCTCTATGCGGCGCTGGAGGCCTCAGGCCATCGCCCGGTGCGCGCGCTTCAGCGGCTGCGCGCCATCTCCTTTTCACGCGATCAGGCCGAACAACTGAGCGTCACAGCAGGAGAGCCCGGCCTGTTTATTGAACGGCGCGGTTTTCTGGCCGACGGCCGGGCCGCAGAGTTCACCCAGAGCTATTACCGGGGCGACGCCTATGATGTGGTCGCCGAACTGAACGATCTCTGAGCGACCCCGCAACGCGGCTTTTGACTTTTGCGTGTAATCGGGCATCGTCCCCTCTTTCGATAATCGGGCGGGGAGATAGTCTATGAGCGATCAGCACACACAGGGGCAACGCCTGCCCTCTCTGGATGTCCTGCGCGGCCTGACCGTGATCGGCATGATCCTCGTCAATGCGACGGCGGGTATGTATTACGGTCTTCAGGCCAAGGTGTTTCCTCTCCTTCTCCACGCGCACTGGGAGGGGCTAAAAATCGCCGATGTGGTCTTTCCGGCCTTCCTGACCATGGTCGGCCTGTCCATCCCCATGGCCCTGCACAAAGCGAAAATCACCACGGGCCTCGATGCCGCTCAGGCCCGCAAGATCGGATGGCGCGTCGTGCGGCTATTCCTCATCGGCTGGCTGTTGTCGAACCTCGGCTGGCTGGCGCATTTCGATGGCGAGCCCTGGCGCTTCTGGGGTGTCCTGCAACGCATCGGCCTCGTTTATGGGGCGGCGGCGGTATTGTTCCTGTGGTGCGGACCGAAGACGCGGCTGGGGATCGCTGCGGCGATTCTCCTGCTCTACTGGCCCCTGAGCCTGCTGCCGGCGCTTGATGGCCTGCCCGGCGATATCTGGGAGCGCGGCCACAATTTCATCGCCTCGGTCGATCGCCTGATGTTCGGCGCGGGCGGCCATAACTACGTCAAAGGCCCGGAGGGCTACGATCCCGAAGGCCTGCTCGGCACCCTGCCCGCCATCGCGCAGGCCTTGCTCGGCATGGCGGCGGGTGAGTTCCTGATGCGAGCGCAAAAGCGCAGCGCCCTGACCCTCGCCGGAGCGGGCGCGGCTCTGCTGATCGTCGGCGCCGGCTGGGGTTTCATCTTCCCGGTAATCAAGGACATCTGGTCCTCGTCCTTTGTGCTGGTGACGACGGGGATCACCTTCCTGGCTCTGGCACCGCTCCATGCGTGTCTTGATAATCGCGACGCCCCATTGCAGGGCCCCTTCAGCCTGCCCGTAACCTTCGCCAGCGCCTTTGGCCTGAACGCCATTGCCGCCTATGTGCTGCATTTTCTGATGAACCCGCTGCTCGGCTGGGATTTGCTGACCCAAATCTATTTTCTGAGCCGCACCACGGTGGGCGAGGCCGTGGCCGCCCTGTTCGCGGTCGGCCTGTTCATCCTCTGCGTCTGGCTGCCGGTCGAATATCTGCGCCGCAAAGGCTGGATCATCAAGGTTTAGTCCGAGCGCATAAGCCCAATTCATATCCAATTTCGAATGATCCCTTGGCGAAAAAATCAAGGGAAATCCGTCTGCAAACAACTGAAACCAAGTTTTCTATAGACAGGATTGCGAATTTAGCCTCCTATCTGGACAATACCAAAAAGCAGAATAGGTCCTATAGATCATGAATGCGACTCTCCCGGAAAAAGCCCCCAGCCCGTTTGTCACCATGGGCCTGATCGGCCTGATGTTCTTCATCTTCGGTTTCGTGACCTGGCTGAACGGCCCGCTGATCACCTTCGTCAAGTTCGCCTTCGACCTCGACAATATCGGCGCCTTTATGGTGCTGATGGTGTTCTATATGTCCTATTTCGTGCTGGCCCTGCCGTCGGCCTTCATCCTGAAGGTGACGGGCATGAAGAAGGGCATGTCGCTGGGGCTTCTGGTCATGGCCGCCGGGGCGATCATGTTCGGGCAATTCGCCACCCATCGCATCTATGTCGGTGCCATGACGGGCCTGTTCACTATCGGCGCGGGGCTGGCCCTGCTGCAAACAGCGGCCAACCCCTATATCTCCATCGTCGGCCCCATCGAGTCCGCCGCCCAGCGCATCGCCGTGATGGGCATTTTCAACAAGCTGGCCGGTATTGCTGCGCCCTTCATCTTCGGGGCTCTGGTCATGAGCGGCATTACGGAGTTCGGTGCGCAGCTTGACGCCGCCGCCAACCCCGCCGCCCGCGAAGCCTTGCTCAACGGCTTCGCTCAGAAGGTATTGTGGCCCTATATGGGCATGGCCGCCCTGCTGGTGGCGCTGGCTGTCTTCGTGCTGAAGTCGCCCCTGCCCGAACTGAAGGGCGAGTCTAAGGCCGAGATTACTTCGCAAAAAGGCGGCAAGGGCCTGTTTGCCCACCCCAACCTGTTCTTCGGCGTCCTGTGTATCTTCCTCTATGTCGGCGTTGAAGTCATGGCCGGTGACGCCATCGGCACCTATGGCGCGGCCTTTGGTCTGCCGCTTGACCGCACGGTCCTGTTCACCTCGCTGACCCTGGCCGGGATGCTGGTCGGCTATATCGTCGGCTGGATCGTCATTCCGCGTTTTGTTTCGCAGGAAAAATACCTCGCCTTTTCGGCCATTCTGGGTGTGCTGTTCACTCTGGGGGCCTTCCTGACCAAGGACTATGTCTCGGTCGGTTTCGTCGCCGCTCTGGGCTTTGCCAATGCCATGATGTGGCCGGCCATCTTCCCGCTGGGCATCCGGGGCCTTGGTCGCCATACCGAGATCGGCTCGGCCCTGATGATCATGGGCATCTGTGGCGGGGCCATCCTGCCGCGCCTCTATGTCGGTCTGGCGGAGGTTATCCCCTTCCAGACGGCCTTTCTGGTCGTCATGAGCCCGGCCTACCTCTACATCCTGTTCTTCGCCCTGTTCGGCAGCCGCGTGGCGGCCAAGGGGTAAGGGACGTGGATATGACGCAGTACTTCCTCGGCATAGATGGCGGCGGCTCCAATTGCCGCGCGCGTCTGCGTGACGCCGAAGGCCGCCTTCTGGGCGAAGGCATGAGCGGGTCGGCCAATATCCGTCTGGGCCTTGACCTCGTCTGGGGCCATATCCTCGAAGCGACGGATCAGGCGCTGGCGCAGGCCGGACTGACGCGCGACGCCTTTGCCCGCACCGCGATCGGTCTGGGTCTGGCGGGCATCACCACCGCCGAAGACGCGGCGCGCACCATTGATGCCGGGCCGCGTTTTGCCGCTGCGTCGGCCGGAACGGACGCCCACGCCGCCGTTCTGGGCGCCTTTTCGGGCCGCGACGGCGCGATTCTGATCACCGGCACCGGCTCCGCCGGCTATGCTTGGGTCAAAGGCAAGGGCCATGCGGTCGGCGGCTGGGGCTTTGAAGTCTCCGATGACGGTTCTGCGGCGGTTCTGGGCCGCGAAGCGACTCGCGTCGCCCTGCACGCCTATGACGGCCTCGCCCCGCGCAGTGCCTTTACCGATGCCGTGATGGCGCGCTTCAACGATCAGCCGTCGCAGGTCGTGGCCTGGGCGACGACGGCGCGCCCGAAGGACTATGGTACGCTGGCCCCGCTGATCCTGTCGCACGCCCAGGACGGCGATGCCGTGGCCGTGGCCCTGATCGAACAGGCGGCGCGCGATCTGGGCCGCTATATCCGCCGGCTGAATGAGTTGGGCGCCGCGCAAATCTGTCTGGTCGGCGGCATGGCGGGAGTCCTGACGCCGTGGCTGGCGCCGTGGACCCGGCCGCTTCTGGCCACGCCGGAGCAGGACGCCATCGAAGGCGCGCTGCTGATGGCCAAGGGCGCAGGCAATGGCCTGAGTTCGGTTACTAGTGAGGTTGTTTCGTGAGTTTGACCCTTTCCAATGCCCGCCTTGTCACGCCGGTCGGCGTCGTCGAAGGCTCCCTGACCATCGACGGCGATCATATCGCCGCCATCGGGGCTGAGACTGGCGGGCTTGATCTCGACGGCGGCTATCTGCTGCCGGGCTTTATCGACACGCAGGTCAATGGCGGTGGCGGGGTGCTGTTCAACGACACCCCGACCGCCGAAGCTGTTGCCGCCATCGGGGCCGCGCATCGCACCTATGGCACGACCGGCTTCTTCACGACCCTGATTTCGGACGATCTGAGCGTGGTGGACAAGGCCCTGCGCGCCACCGAAGCCGCCATCGCTCAAGGCGTACCCGGCGTGCTCGGCATCCATATCGAAGGCCCCTTCCTCAATGTAAAGCGCAAGGGCACCCACGATGAGAGCAAGTTCCGCCGCCTTGATGCCGAGGCCGTGCGGCTGTTGTCCTCGCTCAAATCCGGCAAGGTGCTGCTGACTCTGGCCCCCGAACTGGCTGCCCCGGAGGACATCCGCGCGCTGGCCGAGGCGGGCGTGATCATCGCCGCCGGGCACACGGACGCCACCTATGCCGAAGCCCGTCGCGGCTTTGGGGCGGGTATTACCGGTGTCACCCACCTCTATAACGCCATGTCGCCCCTGTCGCATCGTGCACCGGGCGTCGTCGGAGCCGTGCTCGAAAGCGACGACATCTATGCCGGTATCATCGTCGATGGGGCGCATGTCGATCCGGTGGCCCTAAAGATCGCGCTCAAAAGCCGCCCGCACGACCGCTTTATGCTGGTGACCGACGCCATGCCGACGGTGGGTTCCGCCACCAAGCACTTTAACCTGATGGGTAAGGATATTCGCGTCGAAAACGGCGTCTGCGTCGGGCCGGACGGCACGCTGGCCGGGTCCGATCTCGATATGGCTACCGCGGTGCGCAACAGCGTTCAGATGCTGGACCTGCCGCTGGAAACGGCTTCGATGATGGCCTCCGAAGCCCCCGCGCGCTTCATGAAGCTGCCCAAGACCTACGGCCATCTGGCGGTTGGGGCGCGTGCGGACCTCGTATGGCTCGATGCCGACCTTCAGGTGCGCGGCGTCTGGATCGGCGGTCGGTCGGACGAGGCCCTGCGCAAGGCCGCGTAAACCGGCTTGACGCTAGATCATTATGATTTCTGGTAGAAACATAATGATCTGGATTTTTGGTTAGCCCCTCGCCGGGTGCGGGCTCCGCCACCTTGGCCGCCGCCTCAATGGCGGCTTGAGCGAAATGATTCCACTGGAAATCATTTCGCTCTAACGAAACACGAAGCGCCCGGCTGAGCGATCAGCCGGGCGTTTTTGGGTTAGGACAAGACCACGATCACCACGCGGCGATTGGCGGCGCGGCCTTCGCGCGTCGTGTTCGGCGCGACGGGCTGTTCCGCCCCATAGGAGATGGAGGCCATGCGATTCAGCGCCACGCCCTGACTGTTGAGGAAGCGTTTCACGCTGTCGGCACGGGCATTGCCGAGGCGATAGTTGATGTCGTCCGTACCGGTCGAGTCGGTAAAGCCCTGAATTTCCAGATAGACATTCTTGTTTTCGCGCTTCAGCCGCGCGGCGAGGTCCGCCAGCACCTGCTTGCCCTGCTCAGACAGGACAGCCTTGTCGGTGTCAAACCTGATCGAGTCGTCGCTCAGCACGACGGAGTAGTTGAACTTGCCCTCGGCCAGCTTGCCCGCCGCGGTGGCGCGGCTCAGCGCTTCCTGCGTGGTCTGATCGAGCTGGGTGAGACGGGTCTCCTGCTGGTCGATGCGGCCATTGGTCGCCGTAATCTTCTCATCGACGTACTTGTGGCTGGCACAGGCCGTCATCGAGAGCATAAGGGGGATCGCCACAAGCAGGGCCCCGGATTTTAAACGCGTCATCGAAAACCTTTCTGTTCACGAATCCACCCATTTCCGCCACGCCCGTCAAATAAGACGGCAAAAATAGACCGAAAAAGGGCGCGTTATTTCCGGAAGACGCGAACCACATCGCCTCTTTATATTTCGACCAGCAGCCAACTGGCGTCATCGTGCGGCTTGAAGCGCGGATAGCGCAGCCCCTCCGGATCGGCGCGTTCGATATCGCGCAGACGCCCGATCAGCGCCTCGCCCTGCCCGGCCCGCAGCCCTTCCAACACTTCGGCGAACGGCACGCCATAGGCCCCCCACAGGTCGTAAAATCCATCGGTGGCCATCAGCACGGACCGTACCCCAAGCGCCGGAACGGTCTTCACCTGCATCCCCGCCAGACAGGCCGTATCGAGGCTCAACACCCAGTAGCCGCCCTCTGTATTCATTTTCGAGCGATTATCGCACAACAGGGGATCAAGCTGCGTCCGCGCCGCCTTCAGGCCGATCGGTCCCTGTTCGGCGCGCATGGCGACCAATCGCTCAAGTGCCGCCGCATCGAGCGCCTCCAGAACCTCGCCGCCCGGCAGGGCCGTCACCGCACCGTCCGGGGCGATCAGCCACACCTTTACATCGCCCAGTACGCCGATTTCGAGCATATCGCCGCCGCGCCGCAGCATCGCCGCGCCCGCCGAGGGCATGGCCCACGGGGCCTCCGGCAACGGGCCCAAGGCCTCGTAAACCGCCCGCGCCGCGTCGATGGCCGCGCTCAGGCGCTCATGCACGCTACCGGTCGTGTGGACCAGCCTGTCCGAAACGAAGTGCGCAAACCACGCGGCGTCACTGGTCCCCGCCATGCGCGACGGCCCCAGCGACGTAGCCCCATCCAGAAGCCACACCGCATCGCCCGAAGCGCCCAGTGCATCCTCATTATAGACGCCGCCGCGATCCGACCCCTGAGACACGATACGCATAAGGCGCTCCTTTAAACCGGCATATAGGCGTCAAACCACTCACCGCGCGTCAGGCGACCGTCGATCTTGCAGATCACATCGACGCGCGCGCGGATACACACGGCCTGATCGGCGACGCGCACCACCTGCTGATCGAAGACGATCTTGGCGCGTTCCCGCCGCACCTGTGAGCGCACCTCGAACACCTGGCCGCCGGTGAGCGAGTTCACGAAGTCGATCTCCATGTGCGAGGTCATCAGAAAGATGTTCTGCGGGATCAGGTCTGCGAACTTCACCCCCTGATGCTCAAGGAATTCGTGTCGCGCATATTCCATATAGACCAGATAGTTGGCGTTATTGACGACGCCCTGCGCGTCGCATTCGGAATCGCGCACCTTAAGCGTAGTGATGAAAACGCCGTCTTCGACACGGTTGAGCATGGGCACCTCCGGCATTGCTGGTAGCGGCTCAAACGACGCACGGCAACCCCTTCCCTTTTACGGCGAAATTACAAACGGCTCGCTTTCCGGCACAGCAAACCCACCGCGAAAAGCCCAAGCTGAGGCCACCGATCATCATAGGGAGATACGATTATGGGCCGTGCCGTTCTGCTTTGGCTTCTGGGGGTGCCGATCCCCGTCATCATCCTGCTGGCGCTTTTGTTCCGCTGATCGAGGCCATCATATGAAAACGCTCGATCCGGCGGTTCAATCCGCACAGGCGGACCTTTACGACGACGACTATTACGAGGTGACGCCCGGTTCCGGGGCCTGCTGGCCGTCGATTCTGGCCGGAGCGGCGGCCGCCGCAGCCCTGTCCCTGATGCTGCTGATGCTGGGACAGGGGCTGGGCCTGTCGTCGGTTTCCCCATGGGAGCCTCTGGGTGACACCGCGACCAAACTGACTGTCTGGGCGGCCGTATGGCTGATCGTCATGCAGTGGCTGTCCTCGGCCCTGGGCGGCTATCTGGCCGGACGGCTGCGCAAAACCTATGTCGGCGTCGATAAGGACGAAGCCTTCTTCCGCGATACGGCGCAGGGCTTCCTTGCCTGGGCCGTGGCCACGCTGTTTACCGCCGCCGTACTGGCCAGCGTCGCCGGCGCGGTCGTGGGTTCGGGCGTACAGGCCGGGGCCACGGTCGCCGCCGGGGCCGCTTCAGGTGACAAGGCCGATCCGACAACGGCCTATTATACCGACATGCTGTACAGGGCCTCATCAAACCCGACCGCTCCGGTCGCGGGGGCTCCGGCGGGTCAGACCCTGCCCGATGTCAGCGCCGAAACCGGACGCATCCTCAGATATGGCATCGAACATGGCGACGTGTCGCCGGCGGACAAGGCCTATCTCGCGTCTCTGATTGCCGCACGCACCAATCTCAGCGAAGCCGAAGCCGCCGCCCGCGTCGATACGGTTCTGGCACAGGCCAAGACTGCGCGTAACGCGGCGCTCGAAGCGGCCGATGAAGCCCGCAAAGCGTGGGCCCAGGTGATGTTGTACAGCTTTATTTCGCTGCTGATCGGCGCCTTTATCGGGGCGGTGGCGGGGGCCATCGGCGGCCGCCAGCGCGATCAGGATTAGACGTCTTCTTCCTCCCCGTTGCGCCGCAATGGGGAGGAGACATCAGGCGATGATGTCCGGGCGGATGCGGTCTTCCAGCGTGCTGATCTGATCGCGCACGGCCAGTTTCTTGCGCTTCAGACGGGCGATCAGGATCTGGTCCGGCAAGGGCATGGTTTCCAGTGCCAGAATCGAATCATCGAGATCCTTGTGCTCCTGACGCAGGTGCGCCAGTTGCGTGCGCAGATTGACCGTCTCGGCATCCAGCGGCAAAGCGGCAATGGCCGGATCGGTTTCGCGCAGCACGGGTTCCAGGTCGTCTTTCTGGTATTCCAGCGCCTCTTCGGTCACCAGTTCCAGATTGGTGTGATCGAGGTCTTCACGATGGATCACCCGGCGTTCGAGGTCGCTGCTCGATTCGACCGGCGTGTTTTTCACCAGTTGCAAAGAGTCGGGACGGAAAAGAGCGCGGATATTGCTGTCATCGTGCATGTGGACCAGCTCCGGTTCGTTCTGAAGGGGACGTTCTGAGTGATCAGGCCGTCCCTGTGAAGCGCACCGGGCTGCCTGTGAATATCAGGGATTATACCTCAAAAAACCGCGCTCCGAAAGGGCATCGCAGAAGGCATTGAGCGGATTTCGCGGCACAACCCGCGCCCATAGCCGCGCCACGGCTAGCAGGTTGTCGCGCGCGGTCTTTTCCGGCTCGGCGGAGCCGCCCCCTATCAAGGCCGCCAGAGCCTCCATCTGGGCGCGTTCGGCCTCGATCTCCAGTGCCTTGACGCGGCTGCGCAAGGCTTCGCGGTGGGCGTCGTCCATGTCGCCCACCACAACGCGCATCCGCTGACGGATAGTGCGTAACGGCACGACCACCGTATCGGCGTAGGCGCGCGATATATCGACCGCCGCCTCCGCCGTCTCTTCGTCCAGCGCCACGCCGCGCACCCCGGCCCACACGGCAAACAGCACCAGCGGCACGTTCTGCCCGTGCGTGTCCTGAAGCTCAAGGCACAATGAGGGCACGCCCTCACCGGCGTAGGCTGTCAGCGCCCAGTCCCAGAAGGTCGTGCCTGAGTCACTCACCCTTAAGCCCGTTCCAGCGCGTCATCGGGGCATCGAGCCCGAACAGGTCCAGCGCCCGCGCCACGCTCTGATCCACCATTTCCTGAAGGGACTGCGGGCGGGTGTAGAAGGCCGGCACCGGCGGGGCGACGATGGCCCCCATCTCGGTTACGGCGGTCATAGTGCGTAAGTGCCCCAGATGCAGCGGGCTTTCGCGCACCATCAGCACCAGCCGCCGCCGCTCTTTCAGCACCACATCCGCGGCCCGGCTGATCAGGTTGGAGGTGACGCCCGTGGTGATTTCGCTCATCGTCTTGATCGAGCACGGCGCGACCAGCATCCCCAAGGTGCGAAAGGAGCCCGAAGCAATCGTCGCCCCGATGTCGCCGACCTTATGCACCTGATCAGCCAGAGCGTTGAGATCGCCAATCGTGAGGTCGGTTTCGGCATTCAGGGACAGGGCCGCCGCGCGCGACACGACCAGATGGCTTTCGATCTTAAGCTCACGCAGCCTTCGCAGTGCGGTGATACCATAGACCGCACCGGACGCCCCGGATATGGCCACGATAAGTCTTTGATTAGCTTCCGCCATTGCCGCGCGTCCTTTTTGTCGCCACAATAAGTGGCTCATAAGATTAAGCTTTTACTAAATATGAATCTCGCAAATCCGTGATCGGATGTAATGGATCGTGATTACACAGTAAAGCGCTTTGGGTGTTTCCTATACGTGTTCAGGCCTCGATCCGACCACGGAGGATGTGGGAAAAGGGATGGGGTTTCGGTCGGCAGTATCCTCTTCCGGCCCAGTCTTACGAGCAAAGGAGATAGCTCATGAGCATCGAAGCGAGAGTGCGTGAACTTGATCACCGTCATCAGGTCCTCAAGGACACCATCGCCCGCGAATCGCGTTCGCCTTCGGCGGACTCGCTCTATCTCAAGGAACTTAAGCGTAAGAAGTTGAAACTGAAGGATGAAATCGACACTATCAAAGCCACTCTGCGACAGGAAAGACCGCATGAGACCCTTCAGTGATGGGGGGTGATGGCTTTTTGAAACACGAACGCCGGAGGGGACACCTCCGGCGTTTTTTGTTGCAAACCATCCGGGTGCAGGGGCTGGAGCGGGATTTCGTTCAGATTGAACCGAAATCTTGCTCCAGCCATTTGTTTAGTCGCGCATTTGATTCCAAAAAACCGCTGCACACTTTTCGGAATGCGCTCTGGGCCCCTGCCCGACGGAGGCGCTTTACCTATTTCACCTCAATCTCGAACGGACTGACGGGCAGTGTGGCGTCGGTGAGGTTACACACCGGCGAGTCCCCCCAGCAGTAGCGCACACGGGTGGCCATGGCGGCTGACGGCCCGCTGAGCACCACCGCGTCCCCGGCCAGACGCGCATCGGCGTACTGACAGGTTCCGACGCCCTCACCGCACAGTTCAAAGCGCACAGCCGTGTCACCGCTGCTGGTCTTCAGGGCCCCGTCGAGGCGGGCAAAGCGCACCGTCACCTGCCCGTTGGCGCGGGTGGCTTCGATGGGCACGCCACCGGAGGGCGACAGCGGAGCCTTATAGATCAGGCTTTGCGCGGCGCGCGACAGGCGCTTACCCACGGTCAGCTTGTCGCGCGGGTGGATGTCGAGCGGATTGCCGATGTCGATGGTGACGGCGTAGGCGGCCCGCTTGTCATTGAGCGCGGCGAGACGTTGCGCCTCACGCACACCGGCCCAGCCCGACTCGACGGGCGCGGTGGGAATGGCTCCGAAATTGGCCAGTTGCACCAGAAGGAAGGCCGTATCCGGTCCGAACTGCTGCCGCCAGTCGGCCATCAGCCCGGCCATCAGCGCTTCATACTTCGCCGCTTCACCCGTATTGGACTCGCCCTGATACCACAGCGCCCCGGTCAGGGCATACGGCCCGATGGGCGCGATCATCGCCTGATGCAGGGTGATCATACCGCCGGTCGGGTCCCACGGCGCGGTCGGGGGTTGGCGGACGTTTTGCGGCGGTTGCCAGTAGTGCCAGCCGCTCTGCAAGGGCTTGGCGGTACCATTGGCCAGCCGCAGCTCGCGCACGGCGTCGCCGAACATGCCGCCCTTGGCCCACAGATCAACCGCCTGCACGACGATCACATTGTCCCCGGCCTTCAGCGTGCCCGGTGCCAGCTTATAATGACGCGGCTCCGGTGGGGCGGAGGTATAGCCCACGGCCACGCCATTGACGAAGGTCAGGTCGATATCGTCGATGGCCCCCAGGCTGAGGGTCGCGCCCTGTTTGGCTTCGGCAGCGCTGAGCCTGACCGTAGTGGCGTACCACAGCGGGCCGTTATAGTCGCTTAAGCCCTTGACACCCCAATCCTCGAAATTACGGCTGACGTCCGGGGCTGCGGCCCAGCCGCTCAGCGCCCTGGGCGTCACGGCCCACGGCGTCCCCGGCCCCTTTGAAGCCTGCCACCAGCGCATGAAGGCCTGACCATAGGTCTGAGCCGCCTTGCTCTGATCGGCCGCGTAGGCGTCGAGCATGGCCAGACCGTCCTCATAACCGCCGAGCTTTTGCAGGGCGCCACGGCTCATCCACGGCTGGATCTTCGACCCGCCCCAGGAGGCATTGATCAGGCCGATGGGCACATTGACGTGGGTTTGCAGATCGCGGGCGAAGTTATAGCACACCGCCGACCAGTTGGGCGTGGTGGCGGGCGAAGCGATCTGCCATTCGGTCGGGATGGCAAAATGCGATTGCCGGGTAAAGGCCTGCGTCTTCTGCACCGTCATCATGCGCAGCGTATTGTTCTGCGAGGTGGCGATCTGATCCGCCGCGCCGATTGTGTCCTTCAGGTTCCATTCCATGTTCGACTGACCGGAACAGAGGAAGACATCCCCGACCAGCACATCGGACACGGTCTGTTTCGCCGTGCCGGTCGCCGCCGTCAGCACATAGGGGCCCCCCGCCGGCAGCGGCGGCAGGTCAGCGCGCCAGTGGCCGGTCGCGTCAGTCAGCGCTGTCACACGGGCGGAGCCGAAGCTCAGCGTCACCGTTTCGCCCGGCTTCGCCTCGCCCCAGACGGGGACAGCCCGGTCGCGCTGAAGCACCGCGTGGTCGCGGAACATATCGGCCAGAAGGGCCTTTTGAATGGGTTTGTCCTGTGCCTGTGCCTGTGGCTGGGCCGTCAGCGGCAGGCCCAGCGCGATTAATCCCGCAAGCCAGAGTCGCATCGTCCTCACTCCCTGTATGTGTG
This sequence comes from Asticcacaulis sp. DW145, assembly GCF_037101385.1. NCBI lineage: Bacteria > Pseudomonadati > Pseudomonadota > Alphaproteobacteria > Caulobacterales > Caulobacteraceae > Asticcacaulis > Asticcacaulis sp. DW145. The sequence continues at coordinate 1,715,437 of NZ_AP029024.1, forward strand.
TTTTTGTTAGCGCTAACGCTAACCCCGCCTACCCCTGCCGGTCAAACGCAAAAAGGCCGGACACCCACAGGCATCCGGCCGACTTTAGTCGTATAATAGTATTTTAAAGCGCGATCACGCCGCCGTCCGTCTTGGTGATGACGATGGTGGCCGAACGCGGACGGCCTGCCGTCGTGCCCGACTGGCTATAGGGCCAGTTAGACGTGATATTGCTGGCCGTACCGTTTTCGCCCGGATGCTGGATATTGACGAACAGGGTGCGGCCATCCGGCGTCGTGTCGATGCCGGTGATTTCGCACTCCTTCGGCCCGACGAGGAAGCGGCGCAGTTGCATCCCCGGGGCCTTACCCACAAATGTGCTCTGCGTGGCCGTCGCGCCACCCGTGCCCGTATTGGTGATGGTGCGCGCGCCGCCGTCGCCGACACGGCCCGGCATGGCCGCCAGCATCATGCAGTTGGTAACGTCGGTATAGGCCCCGTCATCGGTCTGAATCCACAACAGTGGATTGACCAGACCGCCGGCGTTGCTGCTGCGCGAGAACCACAGACCATCCGGGCTGGAGAAGTCGTTGGTGGCGTCAAGGCCGGAGATATTGATATTGGTCGCATCGAGGTCGGCCCCGGCCCCGAAGGCGTAGATGTCCCACTGGAAGCTGGTGGCTTCCGGCGTATCCCCGGTTTCGCGCAGACGGATGATGTGGCCGTTGGGGTTGCCGTAGTTGTTGGTCGTGCCCACCGGATCGTTATAGTGACGCGGGTTGGCGGCATTGGTGCCCGTCAGCGGGCGGTTCGAGGCATTGTTGTTGGTCAGGGTCAGATAGACCTCGCCATTGGCCGGGTTGACCGCCGCCCATTCCGGACGGTCCATCTTGGTGGCGCCGAGAACATCAGCGGCCAGACGGGTATTGATCAGCACATCGGCTTGATTGGCGAAGGCATAGGTGGCATTGGCCGCCGTCAGCACGCCGGTGCCGAAGACGAGCGGCAGCCACACGCCCTGACCCGTCGCGTCAAAGCGCGCCACATAAAGCGTGCCGTTATCGAGATACTTGTCGCCGATGGCCAGACGGTCGGTGGCATTGGCGTCCGCCGCCGACCACGGCGTGGCCGACACGAACTTGTAGAAATATTCGCCACGCGAGTCGTCGCCCATGTAGAAGACCGGCTTACGGCCCGCCACAAACGGGGCCGGCCACGCGCCTTCGTGACCCATGCGGCCCAGCGCCGTGCGCTTGCGCGGCACCGAATTGGCGTCATAGGGGTCGATTTCGACCACCCAGCCGTACTGGTTGGCTTCGTTGCGATAGTCGCCCGTGCCATCAGCGGCCTTGGTCGTATCGACCGTGGTGTTCCACTTGGAGAACTTCCACTGATCGGCCGTGTTGGCGGCGGTGACCGTGGCCCAGTTATTGGCCCCGGCGGCCCCTTGCGACAGGCCATAGCGGTTCAGCGCCACCACAGATTTGGCGCTGCGGTTGGCGTTGTCGCCCGATGCGCGGCGGAAATAGCCGGCCCAGTTTTCTTCGCAGGTCAGATAGCTGCCCCAGGCGGTGATGCCGTTGGCGCAGTTATTGATGGTGCCGCGGGCCCCGGTGCCATCGGTCGAATAGACGGTCTTCAGTTGCGCATCGCCGCGCGCCGGACCGCTGAGCGCCATCGGCGTATTCGGAGTGATGCGGCGGTTGAGCGCCCCACCCTGCACATAGGTCCAGGCCCCACCCGACTGCGTCACTTCGACGACGCTGACGCCGTGGGCTTCGATTTCCTTGATCGCTTCGGCTTCCAGACGCGCCGCCCCGGCGGTCGGGCCATTGGCGTGCAGGTAAGAGGCCGTGATGTTTTCGTGGTTCATAACCAGGAGGCCGCGCGTCGAGCTGTTGGCATCGCGCGTATTGCCCGTGGCGGCCAGACCGAAGAAGGCCATACCGTCGTGGTGATCGCCGGCGCGACCGGCAAAGTTGGTGTCGGTGCCGTTATTGGCAAAGGCGGCCACACCCGACAGGATCGGGTCGCCCATGCGGTACAGCACGCTGACTGAATAGCCGTCGGGCACGGTGACGATGTCGTTCTTGTTCTTGGCCACCGCATTGAAGCCCAGTTGCGCCGGGCTAATGGTGACCAGCGTGTCCTGAGACACGCTGCGGCCCTGACCATCGACGGCGGTCAGGCGAAATTCCAGATTGGTGGTCGCGGCGACCGACGGCGCGATAAAGGTCGGGCTGACCGAGGTGGCGTCACTGAGCGTGACCGACGGCCCGGCGACCTGCGTCCAGGTCAGGCTCTTTGCCTGAGTGGCGCTGCCGTTCAGCGTCACGACGCGGCCCGAGGTCGAGGCGCCGGTCTGACCGGCATTGATTACCGCCGCCGACGGCTTGTCGTCATCGCTGCCGCCACAGGCGCTCAGACCGAACAGACCGGCCACAGCGACCATGCCCCCCAGCAGTTGACGACGCGACTGACGCTCACGGATAACCTCGCCCAGCGACGGATTGTTCGAGGTATTGAACTCAAGATCACCGTCGCTGTGACGGCCGGTCAGTCGGGAATCGGACATGCGGGGAGCCCTCCATTATGTATTACGGGAGCTCTTTCTTCCGACGGTTGTGTGACGACCGTTTAACGACTTGGTAGTGTTTTGATGACGGTTGCGAACGGTAAGCACAAGCCGCGCACGGCTTTGGCCACAAAGCTCCGGGCTGCGGTGAAGATTTAAGGTCTAACGCGGCTGTTTTCTCCTCCCCGCGATAGGGGGAGGAGGATCGCAAACGTTACATCATCACCACAATCTAACGCTTCACCGCCCTCATCGCTTCGGTGATAGCCACGGTTTTCACGCTGACCGTGGTGACGCGCTGCAACAGGTCGATCACCGTCTCCTTATAGTCGGCAAAGCGGTAGGTGTTGAACTTTTCGCGGATGGTTTTGTCCTTCGGCGTCTTTTTCTTGTACTGATCCAGCACCCAGTCGATGGCCGAACGGTTGCCGAGGCGATAGTCAAAGGCCTCAGGCGGCACGCCGGTCAGCACGGTTTCGGAATCGAGCGTGATCATGCCGTTTTGCGCGTCGGATTTCAGCTTTGGGGTGGGATTCAGCCCCGCCGCACGGGCGCGCGTATCCGGCGTATCCACCCGCGTCAGAGCGAACGGCTCAACGCCTTCATAGCCGATATGCAGGTCGAGCAGGGTCTGCCCCCAGTCGCGCCAGCGGGCAAAATCCTCATACAACGGCACGCGCGGGAAGTCGCGTTTGAGGTTCTGCGCCCGCATCACCTCATTGCCGTTCTGGATCAGGACGGCGGTGTGCGAGTTTTCGAAGATGATGTTGTCGGTGGGGTAGCCTTTCAGGCGCTTCTTGCGGATTTCCTCGTCAAGGTCGTCCTGGGTGTCCTTCGACTCCCAATAGCCCAGAGGCACGCGCAGATCGTGCAGAATGGTGCCGTCGGGGATGACCGCCGTCTTTTGCGCGCTTTCCATGCGCAGTTCGGGGGCGAAGACCAGACCCGACTGCTTGGCCCAGCCTTTGAGCAGGTCCTTGAAGGCTTCGCGGATTACCGATTCCGACAGGGAACCGGACACCTTTTCAGGGTGGTCAGTTCGTTGAGAAACTGCTGGATCAGTATCTGACTCAAAGGTGGCGCTCCCCGCGTCGATTCCCGCCGCCACAGTGGCGCAGGTGCATTGCCGGATGCAACCCTGAATAAGATTTACGTGACCCGCGCGCACAAAAAAAAGCCAGCGTTTCCGCTGGCTTTTTCCGTTTTGATGGCCGCGTGGCCGATCAGTATTCGTCGTCTTCCTCGTCGTGGACGGGCTTGGACGGGGCCGAGCCGAAGACGTCTTCGACCGTCAGGTCGGCCTTGCGGCTATAGGTGTCTTCTTCCTCATCGAACGGCACCACGACCGGGGCCGCCGGTTGCAGCGACGGATCGTCCAGCGGGATGCCCAGCTTTTCGGCCTGCTTGCGCTTCACTTCGGCGGCCTTTCTGACGGCGGCGTCCAGCTCGATCTGCGAGACGAGACCCAGCGTCACCGGGTCCACCGGCTTGAGGTTGGCGGCGTTCCAGTGGGTGCGGTTGCGCACCTGCTCGATGGTGGTCTTGGTGGTGCCGAGCAGCTTGGAAATCTGCGCGTCCGTGACTTCCGGGTGGTTCTTGACGAACCAGTAGATGGCGTCCGGGCGGTCCTGACGGCGCGACACGGGGGTGTAGCGCGGGGCCTTCTTTTGCGGCTTAAGCAGTTCGGCGTGGCGGCTCTTTTGCGCCTGCATACGGTAGGACGGGGTCTTTTCCGCCTTGTCCAGTTCTTCGCGGGTCAACTGACCATTGGCGATCGGGTCGGCCCCGCGGATGTCGCGCGCCACTTCGCCGTCGGCAATGCCTTTCACTTCGAGCAGGTGCAGGCCGCAGAAATCGGCGATCTGCTCGAACGAGAGGCTGGTATTATCGACCAGCCACACGGCGGTCGCTTTCGGCATCAGAATTTCGGCCATATTCAGTCTCACAAATAGCTACGCCCGGCCTTTGCGACCGGGCGTGAGGGGATTCTTGTCACCGCTATAGACCGATTTTTCATCGAAGGGAATAGGATTATCCGCGACAAAACGGGTAGCCGGATCACCACCTCAGCACCACCTTGCCCGTGTGCTGGCCGCTATCGAGATAGGCCTGCGCCGCTCCGGCGTCGGCGGCGTCGAACACTTTGGCAAGCACCGGGCGGATGGCCCCGCCTTCGATCAGCGGCCACACGCGTTCGGCCACCGCCGCGCTGAGGCGGGCCTTTTCGTCGGCGCTGCGCGGTCTGAGCATCGAGCCCGTCAGTATGCCCTGCTTCTGCATCAGACGCGGCAACTCGATTTGGGTGGTGTTGCCGCGGATCATGCCGACCTGCACGATGCGGCCCCGGAGTTTGAGGCACAGGATGTTTTTGGGCGTGTAGTCGCCCCCCATGATGTCGAGCACCACATCGGCCCCGCCAAGGTCTTTGACCGGGGTGACAAAATCACTGTCGCTGGTGTCGATCACGTGATCGGCCCCCAGCGCCTTCACCCACGCCGCCCGCTCCGCCCCGCGCACCGTGGCGATGACGGTGGCGCCAAACCCCTTGGCCATCATCACCGTCATCGAGCCGATACCGGAATTGGCCCCGTGGACCAGCACGGTCTCACCCGCCTGCAACGCCCCGTGCTCCATCAGATTGGCATAGACGGTCAGGCACACTTCGGGCAGGCCCGCCGCTTCGGCCTCGCTCAGACCGCGCGGCACCGGCAGGAGGTGGCGGGCATCGACGCTGACAAATTCGGCATAGCCGCCGCCATTGACCAGGCTGCACACGCGGTCGCCCGCTGTCCACAGGTTTTCGTCGCTGTTGACGGTTTCGACCGTCCCGGCGACCTCAAGGCCCATAATCGGCGACGCACCGGGCGGCGGCGGGTAGCTGCCCTGTCTTTGCAGGATGTCGGGGCGGTTCACGCCGGCGTGGCTGACCCGAATTAACACATGTCCCCGCCCCACTTCGGGACGCGGCACATCGCCCACATACAGATCGTCGGCGGAATGGCCGCCGTCGCGGATGAGAATAGCTTTCATGATCAACCGTGCCGCTTGCTTTCTTCGCCCCATGGGGGTTTTATAGGCTATGTAGAGACATTTGGGGCGGGCGCAACGGTTCGCGCGCTGGCTGCAAAGGTTTTCGCGCCTCGACATAACCCCCAGAGGAGACGCCGCATGTCGGACGAGGAAGCGTTACATTCCGCTTTTCGCTCAGGCACAGGGCCGGGCGGGCCGCTGAATGCCTTGATCCGTGAGGATCTGAGCGGTTATTCGGTGATCGACCTTAAAGAGCGCATCGGCGCGCTTGAGGCCGAAATCGTGCGTACCCGGACCATGCTCGACTCCAAGCAGTCCGGGCGCAGCGCGGCAGAAGCCCTGTTCTCCTTCAAGGGGAGTTAGGGCTTTGTTAGGGTTCGGCGTGGCAGGTGCGCGCCCCGTCTTATCGCTTCGGGTGGCACGCCCGTTGCAGGACAGGCGGTGACCCCAAGGGTGCGGTTTGCGTACTCTCGTATTGTGTGTTTTGAGATTTTCCGAAGGCCAGCCATGTCCGATACCGGTGCCGTAGTTTCCCTGTCCCAGCGTGCGGACCTCGTGCGTGATTTTGCCCGTTCGGACCTGTTTGACCGGACCTTCCGCGAAGGTATGGGTCTGGTGGAAGAAACCGCGGCCTATCTGGATGGCGATGGCCGTCGCGACTCGCGCATCCTCAGCCGCGAAGACGCTCTTCTGTATGCCGGTGAATCCATGCGCCTGACCACGCGCCTGATGCAGATTGCCTCGTGGCTGCTGGTGCAGCGCGCCGTGCGCGAAGGCGATATGGAAGCCAGCGACGCCTGCGACGAAAAATATCGCCTGTCGGCCGCCGCCCAGAGCGAATATGGCGATCAGCTCAAGGTGCTGCCGCAGGGGCTTTTGGAACTGCTGGACCGCTCCAACCGCCTGTACGACCGCATCTCGCACCTCGACCGCCGTATGTTCGTCGAAGCCGAAGCCGACAAGCCGCAGACCAATCCGGTGCTGGATCAGATGGCCCTGCTGCGCAACACGTTTGGCAATCTCTGATATCCTCCTCCGCTGTAGCGAAGCGGGCGGGATGGAAAAACTTGCCCCCGGCCCGCTTTTGGGGCAGGACGAGGCGATGACCTCGCAACTCTACCTCATCACGCCACCCAGCATTGCCGACCACGCCGCCTTTGCGCGCGCTGTGGACGACGCCCTGTCGGCTGGCCCGGTCCCGGCCCTGCAAATCCGCCTCAAAGACGTGTCTCTGGATGAAATCCGCGCGCTGACGCGGCTGATCACGCCGATCGCCCACCGGCACGGTACGGCGGTGCTGATGAACGACCATGTCGATCTGGCGAAGGAATTGCGTCTTGACGGCGTGCACGTGGGTCAGTCCGACACACCCTATAAGGAGGCGCGCAAGCGGCTGGGGGGCGAGGCCATGATCGGCGTCACCTGCCACAATAGCCGCCATCTGGCCATGGAAGCCGCCGAGGCCGGGGCCGACTACGTCGCCTTCGGGGCCTTCTATCCCACCGCCACCAAGACGGTCGAACACATGGCCGAACTGGACACCCTGACCATCTGGCAGGAGACGATGGAAGTCCCCTGCGTCGCCATCGGCGGCATCACCGCAGCAAATGCGGCCGAAGTCTCCGCCGCCGGAGCCGACTTTATCGCCGTATCCGGCGCCGTCTGGACCCATCCGGACGGCCCGGCGGCCGGCGTCAGGGCGCTGCTGGCGGCGATTTAGGGCCACACCGCCTCCAGTCATAGTACTGCCAGCCCAGCGCACCGGTGTAGAGCGTCAGGCACAGGGTGTCCCCCGGTTCGGTCTTGCGATAGGTCTGCGTTCCAATAGGCAACTTGCGGACCTGCGTTACAGGCCCCCAAGGCTCCACGCGCACAAACTTGGCCCCATAGCGTCCGGACGTCTTGCTGAGCACCTCCGTTTCAAAAGACTGCGGGGGCGCCGTCTCATAGGCGCCGTTGGCCAGGGTGAGGGCACTGAAGGCGTAGATCAGATTTACGGGCAGGATCAGCCAACTTATGACGCGACGATCCCCCATTTTTTGTACGATCAGCAAACCGAGCGCCGCGACCAGACCGCCCCCCAAGATCGCTGCCTCGTCGACGGGCTCAAACCGGAAATAAGCGACCAGTGCTGTCGTCACCACAGGCCAGACCGCTATATGCCAGACGGGCAAGGTCCGGCGGGGTTGGCCGAAAAACGACCACCGCCCACCCGACAGAGCTGGCAGCCCACATACCAGCACCGGAATAAGCACGGCAATCACCCGAACGGGCGGATACCCGCTGATCAGTGTCCAGAAAGCCACCATGCCGGAGAGGCCTGAGAGGACGCCAAGAAACGCTTTATGGTTATAAATCCGCGCTTCACGAACCTCGGTCGGACCAAAGCCAGGGTTGGTGAGCAGTGCCCTGTTCTTGAACGTCTCCTCCGTGGCCTCCAGATCGGGCAGCCCGTTCAGCCAGTCCGCAAGGGCGGTTTGCGCGCCGCCAAATAAGGACACCTTTATACGCCATAAGTCGCCGTCTAGGGTCCGGACCTCTATATGGGTTACGGATTTAGAGGTCTTGAGCCCCCAACCCAGCACCTCCTGCCGTCGCACTCTGTGAACCTTGAAGGCGGCTCGCCATTCGACCGCCTCAGCATCCAGTTTTAGATAGGCAAAGTAGCTGCTGATATAGGTAACCCCTGAGACCACCGCGCCGCTCAGGCTCATGCCGCATATGAGCAGGCGCAGCGAAAGGCGCTCGTCTGTGGAGACGATCAGCCCCAGCAGGAAGATCCCCACACAGAAAAGCAGCAGCAAGATGATCTCCTGCCGGTCGTATTTCGTGCGACGAAAGTTTTTTTCGACTGACATGCCCTACCCCTGAGTAAGGGGATACAAAGGGTCCCGCCCACAGTCAACCAGAGCGCAACGCGCGTCTTACTCCACCGCCGCCGCAGGTGACGGCCAGCCGACCGACATTTCGACGATGACCGGTTGCAGCGCCTGCATATTGGGGTTGGAAGACGCCACCTGCGTGTCGCCGACAATATCGCTGGTCATCTGACCGGTGTGGCCTTCCGGCGGGGCGAAGCGCAGGCTCAGCACGCAGTCGCCCGGCATCATGCCCAGCGTGCCGCCCTTGAAGTCCGCCGCATAGCCGCCGTAGTCCCAGTCAAAACCATAGAGATCGAACCCCTTGCCATTGGCCGCTTCGACCGCTTTGAGCGGGGAGCCGATGCGGATATTGCCGGGGCCGTACCACTGCACCGCGCCGCGACCGATGCGCACATCGGCCACCTGTGTCTTGGCCTCGTCCCAGAAGGTAACGACGACCTTGCGTGCCGGATCGTCGGGATAGAGGACGATGGCGCTTTCGGTCGTGCCTTCCGGACCCGGCACCGTTTCTTCGCGCGCTTTTCCGGCATAGGTCTGAAGCAGTTGTGCCGCCGTGGCGGATTTGCCGACAGGCCCTTCGCAGGACAGGGGTTGCGCGCCCTTTTCCGTCGCCGACTGAGAGGCGGTGGACGAAGCGTCACCAGAGGCCGCCGGCTTGTCCGGTTTGCCACAGGCCGTCAGGGTCAACAGGGCCATAAGGGCTAGTCCGGTCGGCTTAAGCATGTCACGCTCCTCTTTATCTCGATGTCCCTACCATGCGCTGCCCGTCATAAAAAGTCGATTCCCGGCACCGCGACGTGGCCCCCTTGCCTCGTTGGGGGTAAGCGTGTAGTAACGCGCGCACACTATTCTGGGCGTCCGCGCTCGCTCCTTGACAAGTCGAATCCATGAAAATCAACGCCAATACCATCAAACCGGGCATGATCCTCGAATATCAGAACGGTCTGTGGGCCGTCGTGAAGACCGAGCACGTGAAGCCCGGCAAGGGCGGCGCCTTTGCCCAGGTCGAAATGAAGAACCTCGTCACCGGCACCAAGCTGAACGAGCGCTTCCGTTCCGACGATACGGTTGAGCGCGCCGTGCTGGAGCAACGCGACCATTCGTACCTCTACGAAGATGGCGACATGCTGGTGTTCATGGATCAGGAAAACTACGAGCAGATCTCGCTGTCGAAGGACTGGGTGGGCGAAGATCAGGTTCGCTTCCTGCACGACGGCATGATCGTCGTCATCGAATCCCACGAAGGCAAGCCGATCGGCATGACCCTGCCCGACACGGTCGTGCTGGAAGTCATCGAAACCGAGCCGACCATCAAGGGTCAGACCGCTTCATCCTCCTATAAGCCCGCCAAGGCGTCGAACGGTATGCGCGTCATGATCCCGCCCTTCATGGGCACGGGCGAGCGTATCGTCGTTTCAACCGAAACCGGCGAATATATGCGCCGCGCCGATTGATCTCACGAAAAAGTCCCGGTGTAGGTGCCGGTACGTTTTTCGTGATTTGAGTATTGTCACTTCAGGGCCATTCCTCCGTTCTTCTGAGCGGTTCTTCGCCCTGAAGTGACTTTTTAGTTAGGGCGGCAATCTCACGTCCGCCAAACTTAAAGGAATAAGCCGTGGTAATCCAATCCGCCCTCATTCAGGCCATGGTCGCCGCCATCCGCAAGGCGTGCAAGGGCGTGTCCCGCGACTTCGGCGAAATCACCGAGCTTCAGGTGTCGCGCAAAGGCCCCGGCGACTTCGTGACCGCTGCCGACAAGCGCGTCGAAGCCGCCCTGTTCGAGGAACTGACCCGCCTGCGCCCCGGCTATGGCTTTTTGGGGGAAGAACAGGGTCTGCGCGAAGGCACGGACAAGACGCACCGCTGGATCGTCGATCCCATCGACGGCACCACCAACTTCATGCACGGTATCCCGGTGTTCGCCTGTACCGTGGCACTGGAGCGCGATGGCGAGATCGTCGCGGGCGTGACCTATAACCCGATCACCAACGACCTGTACTGGGCCGAAAAGGGCAAGGGTGCCTATCACAATGACCGCCGCCTGCGCGTCTCGGCCCGCAAGGTGATGGAAGACAGCCTGATCGCCACCGGCCTGCCGTTTGTGGGCAAGACCGGCCACGCCCAGGCCCTGAAGGAACTGCATCAGATCATGCAGCGCACGGCGGGCATCCGTCGTCTGGGGGCCTGCTCGCTCGACCTCGCCATGGTGGCGTCGGGTCAGGTGGACGGCTACTGGGAACGCGGTCTGAAGCCGTGGGATATGGCTGCCGGCACCCTGCTGATCACCGAAGCGGGGGGCAAGGTCGGCTCGCTGGACGGCGATCAGTCGCCGCTGATCACCGGCGAAATGCTGGCCGCCAATCTCGACCTTTATCCGCAATTGCTGGAAAAGCTGCAACTGGCGAAGTAAGCCATTGCCTCGAAGACAAAAAGCCACGCAGAGCGATCTCTGCGCGGCTTTTTGTTGTGAGCCAAACCCTTGTCAGGCGTCGATCAGGGCGGCGGCCTCGGCAGTCTGGCGGACGGGGGTAATGCCCCGGAACACGATGGCGATCAGCTTGTCCGCCTCTTCGGCGTTCATGGAATGGAACCGCCCGGCCAGAAAGCGGAACATCAGCGGCCCGTAGATCAGGTCCAGCCCCATCTGCATGTCGATATCGCTACGCAGATCGCCCCGCTCGACCCCTCGCCGCCAGATGGTCGCCACGGCTTCGCGGCGCTGGTTGAGGAAACTTTCCAGCAGGGCCTGATTGAAGGTCTCATCCCCCTGCCCTTCGGCGATCAACTGCGCCAGGGTGCGCCCGGCGGCCGAGGAATAGAAGGCCATGGCGTCGCGCATCGCCATCAGGAAGTCGTGCTCCGACGACCCGGTGTCCGGGACAACGATCTCATCGCTCATACGTGCCATGAAGGCATCGAAGGCAATATGCAGCTTGTTCGGCCACCACTTATAGAGGGTCGCCTTCGACACCCCCGCCTTGCGCGCAATGGCTTCGGCGGTAATGTCGCGCAGATTGCCCGCTTCGAGCAGGTCCAGCGTCGCCTGAAGGATCTGCTCACGCGCGCTTTCCGAACGGGGGCGGCCGCGCGGGCGCTTGGCAGGAGGCGATACAGGGTCGATAGTCATTTACGCGGCCTCAGATTGATACAAGCTCAGATTACGCCAGGCCGACAGTTCGGCCTGAAGGGCGGTCAGGCGGCGCAGCGCCCGTTCATAAGCACGCGCCCCCAGCACCAGATGACCGGGCGCTTCGGGGAGGTCCATGGCGCGAAGCACGGCCTGCGCACGCCCGGCCATGACCATCTCGTCCAGCTCTTCCTGCCACAGGCGCGCAGGCCCAAGCCGGGTGTCATAGTCCGCGATCACCTGACGCGCGATGATGCGGGCTTCGGGGCCGCCCAGCATACCGGGGTCCACGGTCGTCACCTGAATCCCCAGCGGTTTCAGTTCCTGCGTCAGCGACTCGGACAGGCCGATCACCGCGCCGCGCACCGCGTGGGTCAGGCCAAAGCCTGCCGCCTGTTCCGGATAGTCGGAGGCCAGGGTCACCACATGGCCACGGCGGCGTTCGCGCATGTGCGGCAGCACTTCGCGCATCACATTGAGCACACCGAACAGATTGGTTTCAAACAGGCGGCGCACTTCGAGGTCGCTCGCCTCCTCCACCGCGCCGATCAGGCTGGCGCAGGCATTGTTGACCAGAATATCAATGTGGCCAAAGCAACGGATGGCCGTATCGACCGCCACACGCACTTCGTGGGCGTCATCAGAGTCCATGGCCAGCGCCACCAGCGCATGGGCATAGTCTTCAAACCCGGTGGCAAAGGTTTCCGGGCGGCGGCCCGTGGCCACCACAAAATCGCCGCGTTCGAGCGCAGCACGCACCAGTTCGCGCCCAAGGCCATGCCAGGCCCCGGCTATAAACCACACCCGCTGGCTTCCAAACGCGTCGGAAGCCCCATCGGGCTCTAACAAATCATCTGACACAGTACGCTATCCCAAAAAGGGCCGGTACAGGGAGGACGGCCAAACTCATCCGGATGGGGGGAGGTTCCGGGTTGCCGCTATGTAAAACTATACGTTCAGTATATCAATGATATGAAGACGTGAATACGTATTCAGTCCGTTAAATACGTGAGTTTAAACAGGAAAATTTTTCCCGTATGAGTGGCTTTTTATCCCCGATCACGCGATTTGCGGCCTTATGATACCTTTTTCGCACAACCGTAACAATTGTTGATGCCAGCCGCTGTCTTACGCGCGAGGCGCCTCAGGCCCCGAATTGCAATTCAGCTAAACGGGCATACAATCCGCCCTGCGCCACCAGCTCATCATGCGTTCCCTGCTCGACCACGCGGCCTTCGTCCATCACCACGATGCGGTCTGCCTTGAGCACCGTGGCCAGCCGGTGGGCGATAACCAGCGTCGTGCGTTCGCTCATCGCCTCGTTCAGCGCATCCTGCACCAGCCGCTCGTTTTCGGCATCGAGTGCCGAGGTCGCCTCATCGAGCAGCAGCACCGGGGCCTGACGCACCAGCGCCCGCGCAATCGACAGGCGTTGCTTCTGCCCGCCGGACAGCGACTTGGCGCGCTCCCCCAGAGGCGTGTCGAAGCCCTGCGGCAGGGCCTCGATAAAGGCCTGCGCCTGCGCCTTCATCGCCGCCGTCTGTATCTCTTCGGGCGTCGCGTCCTCGCGGCCGAAGCGGATATTCTCGGCGGGCGAGGTCGAGAACAGGGCGGCGTCCTGCGCCACCAGCGACAGGCAGCGGCGGACCGCCTTGGGGTCGGCTTTGGCGATATCGACGCCATCGAGCGCAATCGTCCCGGTCGTGGGCTCGTAATAGCGCAGCAGCAACTTGAACACGGTCGATTTCCCCGCCCCCGACGGACCGACCAGAGCCACCGTCTCACCGGGCTGCACGCTCAGCGAAAAGCCGCTCAGGACCGGCTGTTCCGGGCGTGCCGGATAAGCAAAATCGACCTGATCAAACACCACCGCTCCGCGCGCTGGTTCCGGCAGAGGCAGCGGGTTGGCGGGCGCAACGATGGTCGGCTGCGCCGTGAGCAGCTCGTCGATGCGCGTCATGGCCCCGGCGGCCTTTTGCACATCGCCCCAGGTTTCCGACAAAGAGCCGACCGATCCGGCCACCAGCACCGACAGCATGACAAACTGAATCAGCGTCCCTTCCGACATCTCTCCGGCCAGAACGGCGCGCGAGCCCAGCCACAGCACAAAGGCAATGCCGCCAAAGACCAGTGAAATGACCAGCGCCGTCATCAGGGCCCGCGCCCCCATGCGTTTCAGCGACTGGCGAAACGCCGTTTCCACACCGTCGCCAAAGCGGCCGCGTGCATAGTCTTCGCGCACAAAGGCCTGCACGGTTTCCAGCGCGTCCAGCGTCTCACCCGCCGTGCCGACGGCGGCAGCAAAGCTGTCCTGCGTCTGGCGCGTCAACTGCCCCACCCGCTTGCCAAAGGTGAACAGCGGCACCAGCACCACCGGGAAGATACACAGTACGAACAGGGTCAGTTTGGGGCTGACGAACATCAGCAGGATCAGGCCGCCGACAAACGAAATACCATTGCGCAGCGCCATGGAGATCGAGGTCGAAACCAGGGTATCGACGATCTGAAGATCGGTGGTCAGGCGTGAAATGACCTCGCCCGTGCGGATTTTCAGGAAGAAACCGGGATCGAGGCCCAGAATGTGGTTGAACACATCCTTGCGCAGATTGGCCACCACCCGCTCGCCCAGCTTGGTGATGTAGAAGTAGCGCAAGGCAGTCGCCAGAGCCAGCACCAGCGCCACTCCGGCCATCACCCCGAACCACAGGTTCAGTTGCGACCCATCCTGAGAGCCAAAGCCGTTGTCGATCAGGTAGCGCGAGGCGACCGTCAGCGACAGGGTGGCACCGGAGGACAACAGCAGAAAGAAGATGGCTAAGACCGCATCGAGCTTCAGCCGTGCAATATAGGGCCAAAGCCGCAGTAAGGGCTTGAGGTTGCGCGTCTTTTCACGCCCGGCCGCGGCGGAGGTGATCTGCCCTACCAGTTCAGCCCCCGATCCGGGGCGGTCATTGAGGGCGTCGGCGTCGCTGTGCGGGGGTGTCTGTGCGGTCATAAACCCGCCTTTAATGCGTTATGGCTTGCGCCGCAACGCCGCTTACGCTATGAGCCGCGCTTCGCTGTAACAGCTTCACCCTTTCTTCGCGTCCGCATCCCTGCTGGCCGGACGTTTTTAAGGACTTAATAGAGATGAAAAAAGACGGTCACCCCGACTATCACTGGATCACGGTTACCCTGACCGACGGTTCGTCCTATCAGACCCGCTCGACCTACGGCAAGGAAGGCGCTGTCCTGAACCTCGACATCGACCCCCGCACACACCCGGCGTGGACCGGTGGTCAGAACACCCTGCTCGACCGCGCCGGCCGCGTGTCGCGCTTCAACAACAAGTTCGGCGGTTTCCTTAAGAAGTAAGCCTCGAAACTTCGTTGAAAGTTTCAAAACCGGCTCAGGCAACTGGGCCGGTTTTTCGTTGCCCCTCTCCCTGCAAAGCGGGAGAGCCAAGTGAAGTCGATGACAGGCACATTCAACCCGGGTTAAAAACCACAGATTTCACAGATTTCACAGATCAAGAGCGTCTAACGGCGGCTTTATCTGGATTAATTCGGGGCGCGAAGCGCCCATCTGTGCAATCTGTGTCATCTGTGGATACCTTCTCTTCCTGCACACTGGGAGACGGATGCTTACGGCACCACGGTCACGAACAGATAGGTGGCGAAGATCACCAGATGCGTCACGCCCTGCAACACGGTGGTGCGCCCGGTGCCGAGCGAAAAGATCGACACCACGAACGACAGCAGCAGCAGGACCATCGACTTGGTATCGAGCCCCAGCGACAGCGGCCAGCCCATGACGACGCTTAAGACCGCTACCGCCGGTATGGTCAGGCCGATGGTCGCCAGCGCCGAGCCCAAAGCGAGGTTGAGGCTGGTCTGAAGACGGTTGCGGCGCGCCGCCTTGATGGCCGACAGGCTTTCGGGGGCCAGCACAAGGGCGGCGATCAGCACCCCCACCACCGCCAGCGGCAGGCCGGCGCCCACCACCGCCTTTTCGATATGCGGCGATAGGCTCTTGGCCAGCAGCACCACCCCGGCCAGCGCCACGATCAGCACGCCAAAGGCGATCAGGGTCTCTTTGAGCGTCGGCGGCTCGGCATGGACGTCGGGTTTCAGGTCGCCCTCGCCCGACGGCAGGAAGTAGTCGCGATGGCGCAAAGTCTGCACCAGCACAAAGGCACCATAGAGGATCAGCGACACCACGGCGACGAAGATCAGTTGCGACGGCGAAAAGAACGGCCCCGGCACAGAGGAGGTGAAGTTCGGCAGGACCAGCGACAGGGAGGCCATGGCCGCCAGCACGCACAGGGCGGAGCTGACGCCTTTGAGCACAAAGCGCTGCTCGTGATGGCGCACGCCGCCGACCAACAGACAGATGCCGACAATACCGTTCATGATGATCATGATCGCCGCAAACACCGTGTCGCGGGCCAGAGTCGCCGTATCGCCTGACCCCGACAGCATCAGCGACACGATCAGCGACACCTCGATAATCGTCACGGCAATGGCCAGAACCAGCGTGCCGAACGGCTCCCCTACACGGTGCGCCACGACTTCGGCATGGTGCACGGCGGCCAGAACGCAGCCCATCATGATGACCGCCGCCCCGATCACGCCCGCCAGCCCCAGATAGGACAGGTGCGCCAGATAGGCCCCCATCCCCAGAAACGGTACGACCAGCGTCCATAAGGGCAGAACCGCGTGTGCGGGGGTATGCAGCATGGCACTCTCTGCCGACGAAGGGGTAGGCGTATCCTTATGGCTTTCGGGGGGCGTTTCTGGCATTCGGTCGCGTAGCTCCTGTGTGGCGAAGGGATGGCCCGGACGGATCGACAGGCCTCGTTTCAGACATAGGGTGCCCGGTCACCGTTTCAAACCCGGACGGAAGCGATTTGTGCGGTTTATCCCGGTTCCCAGCCCGGCGGGGCCATTTCAAATCCGGCAAAATCGAAGCCCGGCGCGACCGTGCATCCGACCAGAGTCCAGTCCCCAAGGCTCTCTGCGCTTTGCCAGCCGCCGACCGGCACCACACCCTGCGGCCTTTGCCCGCTCAGCACATCCGGCCCCAACACCACCTCCCATCCCCGCCCCTCGTGATGCAGGCGGAGCTTCAGCGGCGCACCGGCATAGTAGTGCCAGACCTCGACGGCATCTATGCGATGCCAGTGCGAACGCTCCCCCACCTGAAGCAGGTAATAGATGCACGACGACGCCCCGCGCCCGCCTGAAGGGTTATCGCGGAAGGTTTCGACATAGTGCCCGCCTTCCGGGTGCGCCTGCATCCGCAATTCGGCGATGATAGCCTGAGCGTCGGTCATGGCGCTTCTCCTTTGCAGCCCTCAGCTTAACCTTAATTTTGCGGCGCATCAGGCATAAAACGATTCAGGCATAAAACGATAATGACACGCCGCCGCATATCCTGTAATGCGCGCGCTCATCGTACTGTCACCTTTTGCTGATACGCCGTCAGGTGTAACCCGAGGTAATCCTTCCTGAAATGATCATTCAGACCGCCACGACCGAAACCATCGAAGAAAACGGCTGGGCCACGGCCAAAACCCTGGCCGAAGCCCTGCCCTTTATCCAGATCTACGACCGCGAAATCGTCGTGGTGAAGTACGGCGGTCACGCCATGGGTCAGGAAGAAACGGCGCGCATCTTCGCCTCGGACATCGTGCTGCTGAAACTGCTGGGCATCCATCCGATCGTGGTGCACGGCGGCGGGCCGCAGATTTCAGCCATGCTGGGTCGGGCAGGCGTCAAATCGACCTTTATCGACGGCCTGCGCGTCACCGACGAAGCGACCATGGAAATCGCCGAAATGGTGCTGTCGGGCGCGGTGAACAAGGAAATCGCCTCGTGGATCACGCGCGCCGGTCAGGAAGCCGATGTGCGCGGCGTCGGCCTGTCGGGCAAGGACGCCAGCCTGATCACCGTCGAAAAGGCGACGCGCCTGAAAAAAGACCCGGATTCGATGATCGAACAGGTGGTCGATCTGGGTTTTGTGGGTGAGCCCAAGCGCGTGGACGACAAGCTGCTGCGCACCCTGATCGGCGATCTGGAGCACGACTATGTGCCGGTCATCGCCCCCATCGGCGTGGCCGAAGACGGCGCGACCTACAACATCAATGCCGACACCGTAGCCGGGGCCGTGGCGGGCAAGATGAACGCCAAGCGCATGTTGCTGCTGACCGATATTGCCGGCGTGCTGGACGGTGAAAAGCGCCTGATCCGTCAGATGACGGTGTCGGAAGCCAAGGACCTGATCGAAACCGGCGTTGCCGTCGGCGGCATGATCCCGAAGCTCGAAACCGCCATTGCCGCCATCGACGCCGGCGTGGAGGCCGTGGTCATCCTCGATGGCCGCCGCCCGCACGCCATGCTGGTCGAGCTGTTTACCGAGCACGGCGCGGGCACGCTGATCACGCGGGATGCGTAACCCCTCCTCCCTGTTGCGACGCAATGGGGAGGTGGATGCGAGCGTGCGAGCAGACGGAGGGGGATGACTCCGTCTTTATCCCCCGCGCTGGCGACTCAGCAGAGCTGTCATAGAGGCCCATTCCGTCCCTTCGTCTGAGTCGCCCCCTCCGTCACGTCTTCGGCGCGCCACCTCCCCATGCCTGCGGCACAGGGAGGAGAAGGGGCTTGAAACGGCGAACGAAAACGCCGAAACAGGCGGCATGAGCCCGCATGTTCAAAACCTCCCGCACGTTTCCACCTGGCTGTTCGATCTCGACAACACCCTCTATCCGCCCGAAGCTGAGGTCATGGCACTGGTCGAAGGCCGCATGACCGATTTCGTCATGCGCCAGACGGGCCTGCCGCGCGAAGAGGCGAAAACGCTCCAGAAAAAATACCTCTATGAGCACGGGACGACGCTCGCCGGGCTAATGGCCTATCACGACATCGACCCCTATGCCTTTATGAATGAGGTGCATGATGTGTCGCTGGACGGCCTTGTCCCCGACGCGACCCTGAATGCCGCCATCACCGCCCTGCCCGGCCGCAAGCTGGTCTTCACCAATGGCGACGAACAGCACGCCTATCGCATCCTTGACAAGCTGGAGATGACCCCTCTGTTCGAGGACGTGTTTCATCTGGGCCATGCGGACCTGATCCCCAAGCCCAATCTGGCCACCTTTCACCGCATGATGCAAAAGCACGCGGTGACCGGACCTGAAACCGCCTTCTTCGAAGACAGCCCGAAGAACCTCAAGCCCGCGCACGAACTGGGCATGACCACCATTCTCGTCGGCCCGCACGCCGAAGCCAATGCCGATGCGTTCGTGCATATCCGGGCGGCGTCTCTGAAAGCCTTCCTTGCAGAATGAACGATGTTCAATATTTCGATTGACGGGCTGATGCTCTTGAACTACGTTCAATGAACGCCGTTCACAGGCGTGTCACGGAGATCATGGTCATGTTCAAACCGATTGCCCTTATCCTGTTCGCGTCTGCCCTTGCCCTGCCCGCTGCCGCGCAGGACAGCCTTGAAAACACCTCCAAGGCCGCGGCCCATTCCGTCGAAGCCACCGCCCAGTTGTCCGGTGCCGGCGTGATGGTGGTGGCCGGCAGCGCCGCCCTGCCCTTCGTCGCCGTGGGGGCCTCGGCCGAAAGCACCGGTGCGGCGATCCGCGATTCCGGCGAGGCCGTCTGGGACGAAGCCAACAAGCCCCTGAAGGTCAGCCCCGAAACCGTGGTGGCGCAGGACGCGCCGAAGGTTCCAAACGAGGCCGAAAAACTCCAGAAGAAGGCGCAGTAAGGTGTGGCGGGCGGCGCTGCTAGCCGTATCCCTGCTCCTGCCTACCGGCGCGTGGGCGGGCAACGAATCCGGCGACAGCGCCGCCAACGCCAAACCGCATTTCAGCCCGCCGGAAGCCGCCGCCTTCGCCAAACAGATCGAGCAGGATCTGGCGGCCAAAGGCGCGCGGGTGGCCATCGTCTTTCGCACCAGCCGTCCGCATGACAAGCTGCCGCCCGGCATCGCCTATACGCATGGGGCCTTCTGGGTCCACAGCGACATCACCACCGCCGACGGACGCCACCTTCAGGGCTATGCGGTCTATAATCTCTATCACGGCGACGGAAAGACCCTGCCGGTCAGCCAATCCTATCTGAAGCAGGACTTTCCGCTCAATTTCGCCGGCGTCTCAGCCGAAGACGATGTCGGAGTGATCCTGCCAACGCCGGTAATGCAGCGGCGGCTGCGGGCGCTGATCGGCACGCCCGCCTATGCGCACCTGCACATCAGCGACTATTCGCTGGTGTCCAATCCGCTGGAGGCGAAGTACCAGAACTGCGTCGAATTTGTGCTGGATGTTGTCGCGGCGGCGGCGTGGGAGACCGACTCCTACCCGCAGATCAAGGCCAATCTGACGCGCTGGTTTGAACCGACCACGGTCAAGGCCGGTTTCCTGCAACGCACGCTGGGGCCGATGGCCGATGCGCGCCTGCGCACGGACGACCACCCCGGCGCGATCCGTACCGCCACCTATGAGAGCCTGTCGGCGTTTATGCTCAAACATAAGTTGGCCACAGAGGCGTATGTGATCCGGCGCACGCCCTGACCGCGCCTAAGCGTGAGCGAAAAGAAACCTTGATCCGAAGGATCATAGGTCTTAAGGCCCTGTCATTCCTTCTTAGACAGACCTTATGAGAGCCGCCATGTCCGACCTCGCCGCCTTCCACGACGATATCGAAGCCGCCTGGGAAATCCGCGACACCCTGTCGCCGTCCACCACCGGTCCGGTGCGCGATGCGGTGGAAAAGGCGCTGGGCCTGATCGACAATGGCCGCTTCCGCGTCGCCGAAAAGATCGACGGCGAATGGGTCACGCATCAGTGGCTGAAAAAAGCCGTGCTGCTCTCTTTCCGCCTAAATGGCAACCACCTGATGCACACGGGGCGTGGCCTGTTTGAACAGGCACCTATCGGTCCTTTCTGGGACAAGGTGCCCAACAAGTTCGCCACCTGGAAGGCCGAAGACTATCAGGACGCCGGTTTCCGCTCGGTGCCAGGCGCTATCGTCCGCCACGGTGCCTTTGTGGGTAAGAATGTCGTGCTGATGCCGTCGTTTGTGAACATCGGCGCCTATGTCGGCGAATGCACCATGGTCGATACCTGGGCCACGGTCGGCTCCTGCGCCCAGATCGGCAAGCACGTGCACCTGTCGGGCGGCGTCGGTATCGGCGGCGTGCTTGAGCCGCTTCAGGCCAACCCGACCATTATCGAAGACAATTGCTTCATCGGGGCGCGCTCCGAAGTGGTCGAAGGCGTCATCGTGCGCGAAGGCTCGGTGCTGGGCATGGGCGTCTATCTGGGTCAATCGACGCGCATCGTCGATCGCGCCACCGGCGAAGTCTTTTACGGCGAAGTCCCGCCCTATTCGGTGGTGGTGGCGGGCTCCATGCCCTCGGCCAATGACAAAAACCCGAACGCCCCGCACCTCTATTGCGCCGTCATCGTCAAGCGCGTCGATGCCCAGACGCGCTCAAAGACCGGCATTAACGAACTGCTGCGGGATTAGGTATGTACGGCCGGGGGGTGAGGGTATTTTGCCTGACGTTGCTAGCTGTGAGCAGCAGCGCACAGGCCGGTGAGACGGTTCAGGTGCCTGTGCCGTCCGCCGTAACCCATCCTCTGCCCGAGTTTATCGCCTACGATCAAAATAAGGACGGCGTCCTGACCTTGAGCGAATACGCAAAAGGACGCTGGCCTCTGACGCTCAGACATTTCGACCGCGATCATGATGGACGTGTCGCTTCGCTCGAATGGGTGGACGGCACCTGCTACGACGACGTCTCCAAAGACCCCGAAACGATCCGCAGGTTCCGTAATCAGTGTATCGAGGAGATGAAAGCGGAGTTTGCCCCATCTGGATTCTGGGATTCTGGCGACGACTTTCCCGATATCCGCTTTCAATTCCGGGTTTGGGACTGCAACCGCGATGGCCGCGTCAGTGCGCAGGAACACGCCCTCGCCAGTCAGAGCGTATGTCCAAAACCTAACCGAGATTAGAGCGAGACGATTTTAGGTGGAAACGGCTTATCGCTTTGGCGCCTCCCCTGAAACGAAGTTCGGTGAAGCCAAATCAGGGGAGGTGCTTGAATGACGATTCCATTAAAAGTCATACCGATCTAAATCAGCCATTGTCGTTCGCGGCGGCCGCCACCCCGTCCAGATAACGCTTGGTCTGATCCAGCGCATTGTCAGCCAGTACCGCGCGGCGGCGTTTCAGATCGACCGCGCCAGCATCATAATCCGCCATCAGGGCGCGGACGAAATCGCCCGACTGCACGTCCTTCAGCACCGCATCCATAGCCGCTTTTGAGGCATCGCCGATAATGCGCGGGCCGGTCAGATAGGCCCCGTATTCGGCGGTGTTGGAAATCTTCTCAAAACCGCCGGACATGCCGCGCTCCCACAGCAAATCGACCACCAGCTTCAGCTCGTAGCAGGTTTCAAACCACGCCACCTCGCGCGGATAGCCCGCCGCCACCAGAGTCTCAAACGCAGTGGTGACCAGTTCGCGCGTACCGCCACACAGGACCACCTGCTCACCGAACAGGTCGCTTTCGCATTCGGCCTTCATGGTGGTCTCTAAAATGCCCTTACGCCCGCAACCGAGCGCCGCCGCAAACGACAGGCCGATGGCCTTGGCCTCACCGGTGGCGTCCTGCTGCACGGCAAACAGGCAGAAGACCCCCTCGCCCGCCTCATAGATGTCGCGGATGCGCGGCCCGATCCCCTTGGGCGAGACCAGGAGCACATCGACATCGGCCGGCGGCTTCACCAGCCCGAAATTGACCGACAGCCCATGCGCAAAGATCAGCGCCTGACCGGCCCGCAGGTTCGGCCCCACCTGATCGCGGAACAGGGCCTGATGCGCTTCGTCCGAGGTCAGGACGACGATCGCTTCCGCCCATTGCACGCCTTCTTCGACCGTCACCACCTCAAACCCATCGGCGGCGGCCTTGTCGCGGGTGGCCGATCCGGGTTTCAGCGCCACACGGATGTCCGATACGCCAGAATCGCGGGCATTCAGCGCCTGCGTGCGGCCTTGCGAACCATAGCCGATGACCAAAAGGCGCTTACCGCGGATCACAGCCAGGTCGCAGTCGCGATCATAATAGACGGGCAGAGTCATGACGGGCTATACTCCGGAATGAGAATCGTCCCCTCCCTATAGAGCAGCGTCCCATGTCCCGACACCCTGAATATCAGTATCTCGATCTGGTGCGCGACATCATGGCCAATGGCGTGACGCGCATGGACCGCACGGGCACGGGGACCAGAGGCGTGTTCGGCCGTCAGATCCGTTTCGATCTGTCGCAGGGCTTTCCGCTGCTGACCACCAAGAAGGTGCACTTCAAGTCGGTGGCGGTCGAGCTTTTGTGGTTTCTGCGCGGCGATACCAATATCAAGTACCTCAAGGATCACGGCGTCAGCATCTGGGACGAATGGGCCGACGAAAACGGCGACCTAGGCCCCGTCTATGGCAAGCAGTGGCGCTCATGGGCGGCACCGGACGGACGGGTGATTGATCAGATGCGCCAACTGATCGAAAACCTGAAAACCAATCCCCATTCACGTCGTCACGTCATTTCGGCGTGGAACCCCTCAGAGGTCGAGGACATGGCCCTGCCGCCGTGCCACTGCCTGTTCCAGTTCTTCGTGGCGGACGGCAAGCTGTCGTGTCAGCTTTATCAGCGCTCGGCCGATGTGTTTCTGGGCGTGCCGTTCAATATCGCCTCCTACGCGCTGCTTACGCACATGGTGGCGCAAGCCGTGGGTCTTGAGGTTGGTGACTTCGTGCACAGCTTCGGCGACGTGCACCTCTATCTGAACCATTTTGAGCAAGCGCACACCCAGTTGTCGCGCGATCCGCTGCCCTTCCCGACGCTGAAACTGGCTCCCAAGACCGACCTGTTCGGCTTCGACTATGCCGATATCGAACTGATCGGTTACCAATCGCACGGGGCGTTGAAGGCGCCAGTGGCGGTGTAATCTCCTCCCCTGCGTAGCGGGGGAGGTGGCGCGGCGCTTGCGTAGCAAGGTCCGCGACGGAAAGGGCATAGCCCTTTCGTTTTCCCCCCTCCGTCTCGACGCGCTTCGCTTGCTCGACACCTCCCCCGCTCGCAGGGGAGGAGGAAAAACAGAATGCCCAAGCCCAAACTCGCCCTTATCGTCGCCATGAGCGAAAACCGCGTCATCGGGCGCGACAACGCCCTGCCCTGGCATCTGAAATCCGACCTGAAGATTTTCAAGGCCATCACCCAGTTCAAACCCATCATCATGGGCTCGAACACCTGGGACTCGCTGCCGCGCAAGCCGCTTCCGGGGCGGTTGAACCTCGTCTGCTCGCGTGATCTGAAGTTCGAGGCCGAGGGCGGCATCGTCTGCAATTCACTATTTGAAGCGCTTGATATTGCCCGCGAACAAGCCGCTGACGACGGAGCCGATGAGGTGGTGGTGATCGGCGGGGCCAATATTTACGAACAGACCCTGCCGAAGGCCGACCGTCTCTACGTGACCGAGGTACACACGACGCTGGAGGGCGACGCACACTTTCCGCAGATCGACCCGGCACACTGGAGCGAGGTGAAGTCGGAATTCTGCCCGAAGGCTGAGGGCGACGATTATGACTTCACACTCAAGGTCTATGAGCGGAAACGCATCTAATTATACCTCCCCAGTTTACTGGGGAGGGGGACCGCACGAGCGAACCTAGAGCGTTATTCGCTCAAGTGGATACCGGTTGAGCGTGAAAAAACGCGACAAAACAGGAATTTAGAGCGACATTTCGATTCAGAATGAACGAAATGCGCTCTTGTGAGTGAGATGCGGTGGTGGGGGCTTTAGAAACGCCCCCCTCCGTCACGCCTTCGGCGTGCCACCTCCCCCAGTAAACTGGGGGAGTAGACAGCGTTAGACAAGCGAGGCCAGTGCCGAGCGGTCGAACGCCTTGACGTCCTCAAGTTGCCCGGCGCGGACCTTGTTGAGCCACTGCGGATCGGCCAGCAGCGCGCGGCCCACAGCCACCAGATCGAAGTCCCCGCGCTCCAGGCGGCGCAGCAGTTCGTCAATCCCCTGAGGATTGGCCTGCGCCCCGCCGAAGAAGTTGATGAAGTCTTCGGCCAGACCGACGCTGCCCACCGTGATCACCGGGGCCCCGGTCAGCTTCTTGACCCAGCCGGCGAAGTTGAGGTCCGAGCCTTCAAATTCCGGCTCCCAGAAGCGGCGTTGCGAGGCGTGGATGATATCCACCCCGGCATCGAGCAACGGGCGCACCCAGTCTTCCAGCTCCTGCGGCGTGTGGGTGACCTTGGCGTCATAGACCCCGCCTTTGAACTGCGAAATGCGGATAATCAGCGGGTAGTCGGCCCCGACCTCGGCGCGCACGGCCTTGATGATTTCGGCGGCAAATTTAGTGCGCGCGCCGATCGTATCGCCGCCCCACTGATCGCCGCGCTTATTGGTGCGGTCCCAGAAAAATTCGTCGATCAGATAGCCGTGCGCGCCGTGCAGTTCCACCGCATCGAAACCCAGCTTCTTGGCGTCACCGGCGGCGCGCGCAAAGGCGGCAATGGTGTCGGCCACGTCGGCATCGCTCATCGGTTCCCACTTTTGCGAGCCGTCGAGCGCAATACCCGACGGGCTCTGCTTCGGCTGAGGATCATAGTCGCTGCTGCGCGACGCCGCCGCACCGGTGTGCCAGATTTGCGGCGCGATCAGCCCGCCCTTGGCGTGGACCGCTTCGACCACCTTGCCCCAGGCCGGAAGGGCGTCACCGAAGAAGTTGGGGATACCGGCCTCATTCTTGGAAGCCGGACGCTCGATCACCGTGCCCTCGGTCAGAAGCAGCCCGACCCCGCCCTCGGCGCGCCGCTGATAATAGGCGGCGACATCCGCGGTCGGGATACCGCCCGGCGAAAACTCCCGCGTCATGGGGGCCATGACCACGCGGTTTTTCAGCTTCAGCGACTTCAGGTCAAAGGGGGAGAAAAGAGTGTCGAGCGACATATGGGGGCTCCGCTTAAAAAAGTAACCGCACCGGATATGGTTACGTCTTCAACCGGCGCAAGCACCGACCGTCTGAAAATAAACGTTTGCACGCCGCAAACTCTGGGTTAGCGTTACGTCAAATATGTCAACCTTATGGCGGGGGCAGGCCATGACAGGAACCGACGCATCCGTGGCGCAGCCGGTGAGCGCTTCCGGCCAACGGCTGGCGACCATCGACATACTGCGCGGTCTGATCATCGTGATCATGGTGCTCGACCATGTGCGCGACTACACCCACATCAGCGGCTTCAAGATCAACCCGCTCGATTTTCAGCAGACCAATACCATCCTGTATCTGACGCGCTGGGTGACGCACCTGTGTGCCCCGACCTTTATCTTTCTGGCCGGCGTGTCGGCGTGGCTGCAAAATGTGCGTGGCAAGAGCGGCGCGGCTCTGTCGGGCTTTCTGCTGACGCGGGGCCTATGGCTGATCGTCCTTGAAGTCACGGTGGTCGGCTTCGGCTGGTCCTTCGCCCTGCCCATGCCGCTGTTTCTGGCCATATTGTGGGCGATTGGCTGGTCGATGATCGCGCTTTCGGCTCTGGTCTGGCTGCCGCGTCGGGCCGTCCTCGCCATCGGGATAGCCATAATCGGGCTGCATGATCTGGCGGACGGCATCAATGCCGATCCGTTGGGTCTGTTCGGCGGGCTGTGGCATTTCCTGTTTCAGGTCAACATCTTCAAATTCGCCGGTTTCGACATCCTGCTGCTCTATCCGGTGCTGCCGTGGATAGGCGTCATTGCCTTAGGCTATGGCATGGGAGATGTCTTTCTTAAGCCCGACCGCAATCGCATTCTGACCCTGTGCGGGCTTGGGCTGTTCATTGGCTTTGTCCTGCTGCGGCTCAGCAATCTGTACGGCGACCCGCGCCCCTGGGCCGTGCAGGCTTTGCCCGCGCACACCCTGATGGACTTTTTCAATGTGGCGAAATACCCACCGTCGCTACTCTACACAGCCGCGACTCTGGGGATCGTCTTCCTGCTGACGCCCGGTCTGGATCGTCTGCCGGGAAAGGTCGCCTCCATTCTGCGCACTTTCGGCTCGGTGCCGATGATGGCCTATCTGGGCCACCTTTACATCATGCACCTTGTGTCTATGGCCGCTCACATGATCGCGGGTCAAAGCCTGGCGACGCAGTTCAACCCGCTGGCCATCGCCTTTTTCAACCCGGCCGCCGCCCCCGACGACAGCTTTTTGCCCCTGTGGGTGACCTATCTGTGCTGGGTAATCACACTGTGCCTGCTCTATCCGTTGTGCCACTACTGGTCAGCGATGAAGCAGCGCCGCAAGGACTGGTGGCTGTCCTACCTCTGAAATCCGACTTGCAGGACGTCTATTCCGGCCACAGCCGTGAGTTATGCAAGACGCGCCAGATAGTGAGACTTTGGCCTTCCACGCTGTAGATCAGCAGATAAGGCAGGCCGTTCAGCACCCATTCGCGTGTCTTCGGAGCACGCCCCGGTCTGCCGCTGTCCGGAAAATCCGCCAGATGTTCCGCCGCCGCCTCTATGGCCTCATCGACCCTCGCGGCCGCCGTTACACTGTCATCGGCAATAAACTGAAACGTTTGGATACGGTCATCAAGGGCCGATGCCGACCACTGAATGATCATTGGCCCTTCGCATCGCGGCGCGCCAGAACCTGAGCCTGAGCCTTGATATCCGCCATGCGGGCGTGGGCGTCCGCATGGGAAACAGGCGGTCGGGGGTCGTCCATGGCTTCGCGGACCTTATCACGAAGCCAGGCGTCATAGCTTTGCGGATCGACGGTCAGCCCGGCGGGCAAGGCCCCTTCATTGGCAATGCGCGTCAACAGAATACGCACGGCGTCAGAAACCGTCAGCCCCATCTGGCTGAGCACAGCCCCGGCCCGTTCCTTGATCGCGCCGTCAACGCGCGCCTGCACCACTTCGCTTGCCGCCATTGCACACCTGCCTCTCAAAGGCAGTGTACTTCATTTGAACGACAAACACCAGCCATCAGGAACGTGAGTTCAGATCACCCCACAACGCCCTGGCCATTTCCGCAAACCGTTCCGCCATCGGGCCATCGCGCAGCGGCGTGGCGCGGTCGGCTGCCTGACGTAAGGCCGGATCGAGCGGCACTTCGCCCAGAAACGGCCGTTTCAGCGTCTGCGCCATCTTTTGCGCGCCGCCGCGGCCGAAGATCTCGATCGGCGTACCGTCGGCGCCGACGAAATAGGCCATGTTCTCGATGATACCTAGCACCGGTATCTGCGTCTTGTCGAACAGGGTCACGGCGCGGCGCGCGTCGATCAGCGCCATGTCCTGCGGCGTCGAGACCACCACCGCTCCGTCGATCAGCGTCTTTTGCGTCAGGGTCAGTTGCACATCGCCCGTCCCCGGCGGCAGATCGACGATCAGCACATCGAGGGGGGTTTCCGCCGTGCCCCATTGCGTCTGGGTCAGCAACTGCGTCAGGGCCTGCGACGCCATCGGCCCGCGCCAGATCATCGCCTGATCGGCATCGACCAGAAAGCCGACCGAATTGACCTTCAGGCTAAAGGCGACCGGCGGGAGCATCTTCTTGTCAGCGCTGAACGACGGCGGCGTGTTGAGCCCCAGCATGACCGGACCCGACGGCCCGTAGATGTCGGCATCCAGCCAGCCGACATTCAGCCCCAGCGCCTTCAGCCCCAGCGCCAGATTGAGCGAGACGGTGGACTTGCCCACCCCGCCCTTGCCGGAACCGACCACAACGACGTACCTGACATGGTCCGGGCGGGTCGTGGCGACCGGGGCCTTCGGCTTGCCCTGATCGGCGGCCTGCGGCGACAGCTTGGCCTGCGGACCGGGACGCGGCGTGTGCGGTTCGGCCACTTCGGCGGTCAGAACGACCTGCGCCTTTTCGATGCCGGGCAGGGCCGCCAGCACGGCCTCGGCAGCCTCGCGCACCGGTGCATAGCGTTCGACCTGCGCCGCCGGCACCTCCAGCATGAAGCCCGCGCGCGTGCCCGATACGGTCAGGCCGCGCACCAGCCCGACCTTGGCCAGCCCCTGCCCGCTCACCGGGTCGATGACCGTATTGAGCGCGTCGAGTACCTGCTGTTTGTCGAGATCGGGCATATTTGTCTTTCCGCTGGGTCTTCAGGGCCGTATAGGCGGAAATAGGAACGACACAACCCCTTTTGCAGACCCTGCCGATGCCAGACCCTCACATTCTGTTGCTGGGCGGCCCGACCGCTTCGGGTAAGACGGCGCGCGCGCTGGATTGGGCGGCAAAGACCGGCGGGGTGATCCTCAATGCCGATTCGATGCAACTCTATGCCGATGTGCCGCGGCTGACGGCACGCCCGGATGCGGCGGAGAGCGCGCAGGCCCGGCACGAGCTGTATGGTTTTTTGCCCCCGGATCAGCAGTGGTCCACCGGTGACTGGCTGCGCGCCGCCCTGCCCTTTATTACTGCCGCACAGACAGGCGAAACGCCCCTGTGTATCGTCGGCGGCACCGGGCTCTATTTCCTCACTCTGGTGCGCGGACTGGCCGAAATCCCGGAAATCGAGTCTGAGGTGCGTGAGCGTGCCCGCGCCACCTATGACGAACAGGGGGAAGACTTTGTGCGCGACACCTTGCGCCAGCTCGACCCGGTCACGGAGGCGCGTCTGGCCCCCCATGATCGCCAGCGCCTGTGCCGCGCGCTGGAGGTGGTGTGGCAGACCGGACGCGCCTTGAGCGACTGGCAGACCGATACCCACCCCCTCCTGCCGCCGGGCAGCTATCGCTTCGACATCCTCAAACCCGACCGCGACGGGCTCTATGCCCGCTGCGACCAGCGCTTTGACCAGATGATCGCGCACGGCGCACTAGACGAGGTGCGCGCCCTGATGGACGCCGGCCTGCACGCCGATTGGCCCATTCTGCGTGTGCTGGGCCTGCCGGAGCTTTGGGCGCATCTGAAGGGCGAAATGACGCTGGATGAGGCCCGCAATCTGGCCAAACAGAAGACCCGCAACTACGCCAAGCGCCAGACGACCTTTTTCGGCAATCAGTTTCCGTAAACAGAATTTCACATATTCCCTCTTCCTAACCGCTTACCTCTCCAATAGATTGCAAGCGATCCAATGGGGGGACATACTATGCCAACAAACCGCAGACACCTTTTGATCGGCGCCACCGTGTCTGCCCTTGCGGCCCTGATTAGCCGCCCCGGCAGAGCTTCGGACGTCTGGCCCGCGCTTAAGGATGTGATCGGTGATCCGGACATGTATGATGTCGCCCTGTCACCGGACGGCACGCAGATCGCCCTCCTCATGCGCTCGGGTAAAACAAAAATCGTCGCCGTTCATACCCTGAAAGACAAGACATCGCGTCGTCTGGTTCTGGGGGATTTCGATGTGCGCTCGGTGAGCTGGGCCAGCGATACGCACGTCATGGTCAATATCTGCCGCACGACGCAAACCGGTTCCGGGCTTTATTCCGACCTCGATCAGATCATCACGGTTGATACACGCAGCGGAAAAAATACCCTGCTTTATGAAAGACAGGCCGGTTATTCTACCGCCGGTGCCTCAGCGGTGCGTATCAAAACCTCCGGCGGCTACTCACTTGCTTCCGTGCAGGCACAGAAAACCATTATGGCCGGCCCGGCCACGATAGAGTCGCTGACAAATGGGGGAACAACGCAAACACTGGCCGGATTTGCTCACCTCGTGCTCAACCGGATCGACTTGGTCAATGGGTTTCCGATCCAGATTGATCGTAGCGAATGGGGCATAGGATGGGCCTTCAGAGGCGACGGCAGCGCCGTGGCCCGCGCTGATTACATATTCACCAGCAACCTGTTTAGCTTGAAATTTAACATAAACGGCGACTGGAAAGAGGTGCTCTCCCAGAAGGTCCCGGTGCTGAATGTGCCCCGTTTGCTAGGCCTGTCGCATGATGGACTGGGTGTTATTATCGATCTGGGCGAAGACCCGCAGGGAGAAGCCGAAGCACGCTGGATCGAATTGCGCCCGGACGGCACGCAGTCACCCGTTGCTCTCAATGGTCGCAAACCTTCGATGGTCCTACACCCCGTCACCCGTCAGATGGTCGGCATCCGCTATGACGAAGACACGACGCGTTACGACTTTTTCGATCCGGTCCTGCAAAAGGTCGGCTTCAATGCCGCCAAGGCCATGCAGGGCTATCGCTATCGCATTGTCGATTGGGCTGAAGACCCGCGCAAACTGCTGCTCTATGTCGAAGGGGCAGACGACGCCGGCACCTACTATTTTGCGGACTTCACCACCGCCGAAGTGGTGGCGATCGGCGAACGACATCCGCACCTTAACGCCGCACACCTGAGCGAAAAGCAAGCGGTAAAGGTTGCGACCGCAGACGGGCTTACGCTCGACACCTACCTCAGCCTGCCCGCAAAAGGAGCCAAGGCACCCGCAGTCATCGTCCTGCCGCATGAGGGGCCGCACTCGCGCGACGACCTGTGGTTCGATCCTCTGGTAACGGTACTTACCTCACGGGGTTATGCGGTGCTCCAGGTCAATTATCGCGGCTCATCCGGCTATGGTATGGGCCTTGTACGGCGCGGCTATGGCGAATGGGGCCGCCGCATCCTCAGCGACCTGTCGGATAGCGTCAAACAATTGGGTGAAAAAGGCCTGATTGATGCACGCCGTGCCTCTATCCTGGGGACCGGTCCTTTCAGCGGTTACGCTGCGCTGGCCAGTGTGGCGCTTGAACCCGACGTCTATCGGTGTGCTATCGGGATCAGCGGTATCTATGACCTTGAGGCCTGGCGCAACTATATCGACATAAGCAAGGGCGGGCGTGAAAGATACGCCGGTCAGTACCTGCGCCGGTCACTTGGCGAAGCCACGAATCTGCGCGCCATTTCACCTGTAAGATTGGTCAGCCGTATTCAGGCCCCAGTGCTGCTGATGCAACTCGAAAAAGACTCGCAAGTGCCACCCGCTCAGATTCGGGATATGGAAAGCGCGCTCAAATCGGCGGCTAAGGTTTATGAAACGGTTAAAATCCGCGACCAGGACCGCCTGTGGCTCAACGAAGCCGCCCGCTTGCAAACCGTAGAGAGCGTGCTGAGCTTTCTTAGCAAGTATAATCCGGCCTAGGGTCCAAACCCGATCAGGTTTGGACCCTAATCACGGCTGTGCTCAGAACCAGATAGCGGGATCGACATCTCTTGCCTTCCGCCATTTTATCATATAATTAAAAAACCTCATTTGCCTATTGTCTGACTAAAAGGCAGGGTTTAATCAGGCTGTTACGGCATCGGCGCGAACCGCTGCCACATGACTATGGGAAACGCAAACAGCTCCTTGATGGGAAAGGCCTGACGCCATGACTCTCCGCAATTCGTCTGCGCTCGCAGCGCTTGTTCTGACGCTGATGGGCGTCAATGCCGCGCAGGCCGCTACGGCCACCAGCGAAACCTTCGGCAAGCTGTCTGACGGCAGCGAGGTCAAGGCCGTGGTGCTGAAAAACGCCAGGGGCGTTTCCGCCAAGGTCATCACCTACGGCGCGACCCTGCAATCGCTGTGGGCGCCCGACCGCAATGGCAAGGCCGCCGAAATCACCATCGGCTATGACGACCTGAAGGGCTATGTCGAAACCCCGCAATATCTGGGGGTGACCGTCGGCCGCTACGCCAACCGCATCGCCAAGGGCAAGTTTACCCTGGATGACAAGACCTATACGCTGGCCACCAACAATAATGGCAACCACCTGCACGGCGGCCTGAAAGGCTTTGACAAGGTCAACTGGACCCTGGCTTCGGTCAAGAGCGGCGGCAAGACGGGCGAGGCTTCGGCCACCTTCACCTACACCTCGGCGGATGGCGAAGAGGGCTATCCCGGCACCATGAAGATCGAGGTGACCTATAGCCTCAATGAAAACAACGATCTGACCATCCGCTACAAGGCGACGACGGACAAGCCGACCATCGTCAACCTGACCAACCATGCCCTGTTCAATCTGGCGGGTGTGGGTTCCGGCCGCTCGGCGCTCGAAGCCTCGCTTCAACTGGAATCAGATGGTTATCTGCCCACCAATGAAACCGCCATCCCCTTCGGCAATATCGCCCCGGTCAAGGGCACGCCGTTCGATTTCACCAAGCCGGCGGTAATCAATGAACGGGTGCGCGATGCCCGTGATCCGCAAATCCTGATCGGCCTCGGCATCGACCACAACTATGTCCTGCGCGGCGGCGTGACCAAGACTCCGAAACAGGCCGTCACGCTGATCGACGCCAAGTCGGGCCGCGGCCTGAAGATCCTGACCACCGAGCCGGGCATTCAGATGTACACCGGTAACTTTCTCGACGGGAAGGTTCCGGGCCGCAACGGTCAAGTCACCCGCATGGGCGACGCCGTGGCCTTCGAAGCCCAGCACTTCCCTGACAGCCCCAACCAGCCGCAGTTCCCGACCACCCGTCTGAACCCCGGCGAAACCTACACCCAGACGACGGTTCACCACCTCTTCGTCGCCAAGTAATCCAAGAAGTAAAGAATCCCCACACCGATGTCCGACCGCAACCTCTCCCGTTCCAAGACCAAGCTCCGTTCGCGCGCCTGGTTCGACAATCCTGAAAACGCCGACATGACGGCGCTCTACCTTGAGCGTTACATGAATTTCGGCCTGTCGCTGGAGGAGTTGCAGTCGGACAAGCCGATCATCGGCATCGCCCAGACCGGGTCCGACCTCAGCCCGTGCAACCGCCATCACCTTGAGCTGGCCAAGCGTATCCGTGACGGCATTATCGAAGCAGGCGGCATCCCTATCGAATTCCCCGTCCACCCCATTCAGGAAACGGGTAAGCGCCCGACGGCAGGCCTTGACCGCAACCTCGCCTATATCGGCCTGGTCGAAGTCATCTATGGCTATCCGCTGGACGGCGTGGTCCTCACCATCGGCTGCGACAAGACGACCCCGGCCTGCCTGATGGCCGCCGCCACCGTCAATATCCCGGCCATCGCCCTGTCGGTCGGCCCCATGCTCAACGGCTGGTACAAGGGTGAGCGCACCGGTTCCGGCACCATCGTGTGGAAGGCCCGCGAACTGCTGGCCGCCGGGGAAATCGACTATCAGGGCTTTATCAAGCTGGTGGCCTCTTCGGCGCCTTCTACCGGCTACTGCAACACCATGGGCACAGCGACGACCATGAACAGCCTGGCGGAAGCGCTGGGGATGCAGCTCCCCTACTCGGCGGCCATCCCGGCCCCGCACCGCGACCGTCAGGAATGCGCCTACCGCACGGGCAAGCGTATCGTCGATATGGTCCACGAAGACCTGAAGCCGTCGGACATCCTGACCAAGGAAGCCTTTATCAACGCCATCCGCGTCAATTCGGCCATTGGTGGTTCGACCAATGCCCCCATCCACCTCAATGCGCTGGCCCGTCATATCGGCGTGGACCTGAAGATCGAGGAATGGCAGCAGTATGGCGAAGAGGTGCCGCTGCTGGTCAACCTGATGCCGGCCGGCGAATATCTGGGCGAAGACTATCACCATGCCGGCGGCGTCCCCGCCGTGGTGGGTCAGTTGATCAAGCACGGCCTGATCCATGAAAACGCCATCACCGCCAACGGCAAGACCATTGGCGAAAACTGCCGAGATGCGGTCATCGAGGACGAGCGCGTCATCCGCCCGTTCGAGCAACCGCTGAAGCTGGCCGCCGGGTTCCGCGTCCTGTCGGGCAATCTGTTCGACTCGGCGGTCATGAAGGTCTCGGTCATCAGCCCCGAATTCCGTGAGCGCTATCTGTCCGATCCGGCCTCGCCCAACGCCTTTACCGGTCGCGCCATCGTCTTCGACGGCCCGGAAGACTATCACCACCGCATCGACGACGAATCGCTGAACATCGACGAGCACTGCATCCTGTTCATGCGCGGTGCTGGCCCCATCGGCTATCCGGGTGCCGCCGAAGTCGTCAATATGCGCGCCCCCAACTACCTGTTGAAGCGCGGCGTCACCTCGCTGGCCTGCATCGGCGATGGCCGTCAGTCGGGTACGTCGGGTTCGCCCTCCATCCTCAACGCCTCTCCCGAAGCGGCGGCGGGCGGCAACCTCGCCATCCTGCAAACGGGCGATCAGGTGCGCGTCGATCTCAACGACAATACGGTCAATGTCCTGATCTCTGACGCGGAAATCGCCGAGCGCCGCGCCGCGCTTGAGGCCGCCGGTGGCTTCCAGTATCCGGCGCACCAGACGCCGTGGCAGGAACTGCAACGCAGCGTCGTCGGTCAGATGGGGTCGGGCATGGTCCTCGAAACCGCCGTCAAGTATCAGCGCATCGCTCAGGTCGGGGCCGGTGTGCCGCGAGACAATCACTAAACCCACGTCTGCTACGGCTTGATTCACCGCAGGAGGCCGCGCCTCCGGCGGTTTTTCATATCGGCACACGGCTGATTACGATTTAGCCTTATACTCACAAGTGTTTTAACGGTCCAAAATCGTATCCGTGATGATTTTATATACACTATATTACCGCAAAAAATAATATAGCGCCTCCGTATCAAGTGAAATAATTCCAGTAAACACGATCTTTACACTTAATCCTGTACACATGAGGCAATCGCGTTCTGTGTTTGCGGGTGCTTTCCTATGTCCATTCGTTTGCGTCTGATGGCCCTGATCGGCTCGTTCGGTATCATGGCCCTGCTCATCACCGGTCTCGCCCTGGTGTCGCTGCAACGCTACAAGACGATGATGACCGAGTACGGGGCCGCCTACGAACACGCTTACGACATCGAACGCATCAATCACATGGTCAGCAATGTCGTGATGGAGTCGCGCGGCATCTACCTGTCGCAGGACACGGCTGAGGCCAGGGTGTTTAGCGATCGCCTGTCGCACAATCTCGATGAACTGGACGGATTGCTGAACGAGTGGCGGCAGTCAAAAGACCCGGAGGAGCGCGCCCGCTACGCCGAAATCGAACCGGCGGTCCGTGACTTCCTCACCAAACGCCGTGACATGGTCAGGCTGACCGATGAGGGCAAGATCGCGCAGGTAACGGCGCTGGGCAAGGCCGGGCGCGAAGACCGCATCCGTCTTCAGCAGACACTCGACACACTGGTGGCCGAAGCGCACAAGGATCTGGCGCAGACCCAGGCCGAGGCGGCGGCTTTTTCGGAACAGCGCGGCCGGACGTTTCTGATCATGGCGCTGGTGTCGATTGCGGGCATACTGTGTCTGTCGGCAGTCGCCATCATGCACTTTATCACGCGCCCCTTGCGCCACGTTGCCGGAACCATCATCAGCCTGTCGGAAGGCAAGCTCGATACACCGGTGCCGGAAGAGACCGACGACAAGGGAGAGGTGGCCGAACTGTGGCGCGCCATCGCCCGGCTCAAGGCCCACGCTATCGAGGCGGAAAAGATCGTCGAGGCTCAGCGTGAGGCCGAACGCCTGCAAGCGCTGGAAGCCCGTCAGCTGATACTGGACTGACCCGATTTACGGTAAATGGTCGAACGGTGGATACCCAGTGCCCGCGCCGCCGCGCTGACATTGCCGCCATGCGCTTCAAGCGCGCGCCGGATGGCCGCCGTCTCCACATCGTCCAGCCGCCCCTCGGTCAGTGGGGCTAACGCCGGAGCCGTCCCGTCTTCCTCCCAGCGGGCATGATAGAGCCGCCCTTCGTGGTCGCGCAGGTGCAGCGCGCCGGGCCGCAAGCCCCCGGCATCAAACAGGTCGTCAAAGCGCAGGCTGTCGAGATCGTCCCAGTTACGCCCGGTCAACGACAGGCCACGGCGATTGGCGGCGACCACCACCCCGTCACGGAAGACCAGAATACCTTCCCGCGCTGCCCCCAGCAGGCTGGAATCGCTATGGAAACGTAGGGTCTGGCACGACTCGAAGCCTTCGCGGAACAGGCGGTGTTCGATCTGTTCGACCGCCAGCCGCATCAGACCCAGCATATGACCGCCCTGCATATGGGCAGGGGTCGAGAGGTCGAGCACCCCCAGCACCGCGCCGCGCGGGTCGATAATCGGAGTCGCGGCGCAGCTTAACACGCGGTGCGCCTGAAAATAGTGCTCGGCGCCATTGACGGCCACCGGGCGGCGCTCGGCAATAGCGGTGCCGATCGCATTGGTGCCGGTACCGTCCTCGCTCCACAAAACGCCGGGCCGCAACGCCACCTCCGCCGCCTTGCCCGCAAAGCCCGGATCGCCGACGGCATCGAGGATTTCGCCGCGCGCATTGGTCAGGATAACGATGCCGGAAAGCTCGCGTGCCTCGGCGTGCAGGGCGTCCAGTTCCGGGCGCGAGATACGACGCAAAGCCTCGTGCTTTTCATGCAGCAGGCGCACATCGCTGGTCGAAGGGGCTTCGGTGCGCGGATCAGCGGCGGCGTTCAGCCCCATATCGGCGCAGCGTATCCACGAGCGCAGTATGGCGTGTCCTACCTGATCCACGGGCAGGCTGTGCTTCTCGAAGAAGGCCTTGCGCGCCGCCTCGACGCGGATCGGATCGGTGGTCATGGTTTCCTGCCGCATTATCGTTCGTTGCAGGCATTATGCGCCCGCTTTGGGCATCTGTCATCTGTCGCAAAATGCGACATATTCGACACCTGTGACGCAGCCTGCGACAGCGGGGATTGGCGGGGTTTCACAATGCGCGTGATGCTGCGGCGCATCATGTTTGTCCGTGCTTGCGACAGGCCTTCGCTGGGGCGCAGGCTGGGTGCCTCAGGGGTTAACACCAGATAAGGACAACTCGCATGACCAAGCATGAACGCGATCTCACCGCCGCCACACCCTTCAAAACCCGCTACGGCAACTTTATCGGCGGGGAATGGGTCGAACCGGTCAATGGCCGTTACATGGACAATATCTCCCCGGTAAACGGTCAGAAGCTGTGCGAAGTGCCGCGCTCCGACGCGCAGGACATCGAGCGCGCGCTGGATGCGGCCCACAAGGTCAAATCAGCCTGGGGCCGCACCTCGGTGACCGAGCGCTCCAACATCCTTCTGAAGATCGCCGACCGCCTCGAAGCCAATCTCAGCCTCGTCGCCGAGGCCGAAACCTGGGACAATGGCAAGCCGCTGCGCGAAACCACCGCCGCCGACATTCCGCTGGCCATCGACCATTTCCGCTATTTCGCCGGCTGCATCCGCGCGCAGGAAGGCTCGATCGGCGAACTGGACCACGACACGGTCGCCTATCATTTCCATGAGCCGCTGGGCGTTGTGGGTCAGATCATCCCGTGGAACTTCCCCATCCTGATGGCGGCATGGAAGCTGGCCCCCGCTCTGGCCGCCGGTAACTGCGTGGTGCTGAAGCCCGCTGAACAGACCCCGGCCTC
Source organism: Asticcacaulis sp. DW145 (assembly GCF_037101385.1). Lineage (NCBI taxonomy): Bacteria > Pseudomonadati > Pseudomonadota > Alphaproteobacteria > Caulobacterales > Caulobacteraceae > Asticcacaulis > Asticcacaulis sp. DW145. The sequence continues at coordinate 1,753,370 of NZ_AP029024.1, forward strand.
GATCCTTGTCGTCGCCGAACTGATCGCCGACCTGCTGCCGCCGGGCGTTCTCAACATCGTCAACGGCACCGGCATCGAGGCGGGCGCGCCGCTGGCCAAAAGCCCGCGCATCGCCAAGATCGCCTTCACCGGCTCGACCGGCGTCGGCAAGGAGATCATGCGCTCCGCCGCCGACAACCTGACCAACATCACGCTGGAGCTGGGCGGCAAGTCGCCCAACGTCTTCTTCGCCGATGTGATGGACGAAGACGACGCCTTCCTCGACAAGGCGCTGGAAGGCTTTGCCTTCTTCGCTCTCAATCAGGGCGAGGTCTGCACCTGTCCGTCGCGGGCTCTGGTCCACGAGTCGATCTATGACACGTTTATGGAAAAGGCCATCAAGCGCGTCGAAGCCATCACGCAGGGCGACCCGCTGAACATGGGCACGATGATCGGCGCTCAGGCTTCTCTGGAGCAGTACGAGAAGATCCAGAAATATCTCGATATCGGCAAGGCGGAAGGCGCCAAGGTGCTGACCGGCGGCGAAGCCAACCATCTGTCCGGCGACCTGAAGGACGGCTTCTATATCAAGCCGACCATCTTCGAAGGCCACAACAAGATGCGCGTCTTCCAGGAGGAAATCTTCGGTCCCGTCGTTTCGGTTACCACCTTCAAGACGGTGGAAGAGGCTATCGAAATCGCCAATGACACCATCTATGGTCTGGGTGCCGGTGTGTGGAGCCGCGACATGAATACCGCCTATCGCGCCGGTCGCGGTATAGAAGCCGGCCGCGTGTGGACCAACTGCTACCACGCCTACCCGGCCCACGCCGCCTTTGGTGGCTACAAGCAGTCGGGCATCGGGCGCGAAACGCACAAGATGATGCTCGACCACTATCAGCAGACGAAGAATATTCTCGTCTCCTATCAGCCGGCCAAGCTCGGCTTCTTCTGATCGGAAATGCAAAAGCGCGGTGGGTGTTGAAGCCCCCGCGCTGTTTTTACGCGCGCCCATCCGTCGCATGGCGGCACGGCCCCCTGCGGCGCATCATGCTTCTCATACCAACGGCCGAAGATGCTGACCGCATCCGGCCGTTGAAAACTCGAGACTGTCTCATACGTGTCAGCGACATGAGACAGTCTCGAAAGGCATACCAAGAGTCATTTTCAATGACCCTTGGTATCATACCCATCCGCAGGAGAAACGCAGCATGGCCAGAACCATGAAGGCGGCCGTTGTCCGCCAGTTCGGCAAACCCCTCACCATCGACGAAGTGCCGGTGCCGGAACCCGGCGAAGGCCTGATTCAGGTGGCCATTCAGGCCTCAGGCGTCTGTCACACCGACCTGCACGCCGCCGAAGGCGACTGGCCGGTGAAGCCCAATCCCCCCTTCATCCCCGGTCACGAAGGCGTCGGTTACGTTTCGGCGGTGGGCAAGGGCGTCAAGCACGTCAAGGAAGGCGACCGCGTCGGCGTGCCGTGGCTCTATACGGCCTGTGGCCATTGCCGCCACTGTCTGGGCGGGTGGGAAACCCTGTGCGAATCCCAGCTCAACACCGGCTATTCGGTCAATGGCGGCTTTGCCGAATACGTGGTGGCCGATCCGAACTTCGTCGGTCACCTGCCCAAAAACATCAGCTTTACCGAAATCGCGCCGGTCCTGTGCGCGGGCGTGACTGTCTATAAGGGGCTGAAGGTCACCGACACCAAACCTGGCGACTGGGTGGTTATTTCCGGCGTCGGCGGTCTGGGCCACATGGCCGTGCAGTACGCCAAGGCCATGGGGCTCAACGTCGCCGCCGTCGATATTGACGACGCCAAGCTCGACCTCGCCCGCCGTCTGGGCGCGACCGTGACGGTCAATGCCAAAACGGAAGCCGATCCGGCGGCCTATATCAAGAAAGCCACGGATGGCGGCGCGCAGGGCGTGCTCGTCACCGCGGTTTCGACCACCGCCTTCAAACAGGCGCTCGGCATGGTGTCGCGCGGCGGTACGGTGTCTCTGAATGGTCTGCCGCCGGGGGAATTCCCGCTCGACATCTTCGGCATGGTGCTCAATGGCGTCACTGTGCGCGGCTCCATCGTCGGCACGCGACTCGACCTTCAGGAATCGCTCGATTTCGCCAGCGACGGCAAGGTCAAGGCGACCATCGCCACCGAAAAGCTGGAAAACATCAACGACATCTTTGCGCGTATGCACAAGGGGCAGATCGAAGGCCGCGTCGTGCTCGACCTGACGGCGTGACGTTTTTTTGTCTCCGGCCCTTTCCCTCAAGCGCCGGAGACCTTATGTTACACCTGTTCCTTCGGGGACTATGGGGATAAACGCCCACGTAATAAGCGGACTGGACCCGGGTGCGATTCCCGGCGGCTCCACCATTTCCCTCCGTTTGCGGAGCCTATGGGGCCGATCAGCATCGACAGACGTGTAAAGGTGTAGCCTTCCCTCAGTTTGAGCCTCTGTGATCGGCTCAAAATTATAGTTGCGAACGATAACTTCGCTTCGGATCAAGCTCTTGCTGCGTAATGCGGCGGATCTAATCCACCTCAACTCCTAGGGCTTAAGCTCCCTAGGCGGGGCCCGGCGAGGGCCTGGCAACAGAACCTCGCCACTTCCTCCACATTCCGATCAGGCCCTCGCGTTCTTAAATCAGGATTTGGGGGCCTGGCAACAGAACCTCGCCACTTCCTCCACATTCCGATCAGGCCCGCGCCAATTGTAAGTGAAGATGGGGGACGCCTGGCAACAGAAGTCCAGCACCTCCTCTCTCCAAAGCCATCACAAGTCGGGGAAATCTCGCACCTGCGGGCATTTTGCTGTTTTGTTTCAGCCGCACCGTGTTAAGTCTGGAGCAGATTCACTCCCCCAATGCAGGTACCCCGCCCGACATGACCGATACGCCGTCCGTCATTGACCACATGGATTATGCGACCCTGACCCAGAACGCGCTGCGCGGTGTGATCCGCGAAGCCCTGATCAAGGCGTCGCACCCGCAGGGCCTGCCCGGAGACCACCACTTCTACGTCACCTTCCTGACGCGCGCCGAAGGGGTCAGCGTCCCCGAAGACCTGCTGCGCCGCTATCCGCGCGACATCACCATCGTGCTGCAGCACCAGTATCGCGAACTGAAGGTCGAAGGCGACCGCATCAGCGTGACCCTGAGCTTTGGCGGCGTGCCCAAGGTGCTGCGCTTCCCCCTGTCGGCCATCACCCGCTTCTATGACCCCAGCGTGCAGTTCATTCTCGAGTTCGACGTCGAAGAACCGCTGGAGGCCAATGATGACGGCGGCCCCATCGCGGACACAGCTCCGCCGTCAGAGGCCGGCGCGACCACTGAACCCGATCCGGACGCCCCGCCCCCCGATACCGGGCCAAAGGTCGTCTCGCTCGATCAGTTCCGCAAGAAATAGCCGCCGCCTTCCGCAGGGTTTCGCCACATGCGCCAACCGTCTGCCCGCCTAATCGCCCTGCTCGCTGCCGGATGCCTGTATGCTGGGATCGGTCTGCCCGTTCTCGCCGCGACTCCGGTGCTGCCCGTCGCCGCGCCTGTGACGGAGAGCCCGGCCGCGCAGGCCCCGGACGTCCCGGTGGTACGCACGCCACGCCCGACCCCGCGCCGCCCCACACCGACCCCGGTCGCGGTTGAGCCTTTGCCCGCCACGCGGCCGGTGAGCGCCGACGATATCGAATCCTTCACCGATGCCACCGTGTCTGCCCTGATGCAGCGCGATCATGTGCTGGGGGTGACGGTCGCCGTGGTGCAGGGCGGCACACCCCTGCTGATCAAGGGCTACGGCTATGATCGCCTGATGCCCCGCCGAGCCGTCGATGCCCAGACCAGCCTGTTCCGCATCGGCTCGATCACCAAGACCTTTACCTGGATCGCGGTGCGTCAGGAGATCGAGGCCGGACGCATTCGGCTGGATGGCCCCGTAGCCGCCTATCTGCCCGAAGACATCTTTGCCAAGGACCGGCGGTTCAAGCCGATCCGTATGCGCGACCTGATGGCCCATACGGCGGGGTTTGAAGACACCTCTCTGGGGCATCTCTTCCGGCTCGAAGACGGGCGCATCGAATCCACCGACACCTATTTTCGACGTCATGCGCCGCAGCGCATCCGCGAACCGGGCAGCTTCGCCACCTATTCCAACTATGGGGCGGCACTGGCCGCCCGCGCGGCCGCCCGCACGGCTGAGGCCAAAGACGTGCCCACCCTGATGGAGGCGCGCATATTCCGGCCGCTGGGCCTCGCATCGACCACCCTGCGCGAACCTTATGATCCGGCGCTGATCCACCCCAATGCCGCCGCCGAAGGCCTGCCGGCACCCATGCCGGGGGGCCTGTCCGACCGCCTGTCGCAGGGCTTTATCTGGGATGGCGCGACCTTCCGGCCTCAGCCCTTCGACCACGCCCTGCCGATGGCGGGGGCGCTGGGGGCTTCGACCACCGCCGCCGACATGGCACGTTATATGTCGCTTCTGCTGGGCAATGGCCGCTTTGACGGCGCGACCCTGTTCGGCCCCGCCTCGGCTCAGGCCTTCCGCTCGCCGCTCCTGACCATGCCGAAGGGCTATAACGGCTGGGCGTCGGGCCTGCGCATGGGCGAGACCGCGCAGGGGCTGAAGACCTATGGCCATACCGGGGCGACCCTGTGGTTCAACGCCAACATGATTCTGGTGCCGGAGCGCAATCTGGGCATCTTCATTGCGGCCAATACCGAAACCGGCGACACCCTGACACGCGCCTATCCCGAACTGCTGATCCAGCACGTCGAGGGCGTCGCGACCCCCGCCCCGCGTCAGCCGGTTCAGAGCTATGAGGCCGATCGCGCCTATTTCGATTCCTTGCGCGGGGCCTATGTTTCGACGCGGCGCGCCTATGGCGGGCTCGAAGGTGCGGTAACGCGACTGATCAACACAGTGGAGGTCGATGCCGATGCCCAGGGCCGCCTGATCGTCAGCGCGCCCGACGGGTCTTCGGCCTATGTCGCCGCCGCCGCGCGTGGCTTTTTCACGCCGCAGGACGTCAATCCGCTGGGGCCGCAGATCGGCAATGACGGTCTGCATTTTCTGTTCCGTCCGAAGGGCGGCCACGCCACCGCCTTTGAAACCACGGCCAATATGGCGCGTTATGAGCGCGTCGGCTGGTTTCACCGGCCCTCCACCCTCTATGTGCTGACGGCGCTCATGCTGGGGTCGTGCGTGCTGGTGCTGATGGGGCTGAGCCGCGTGGGACAGCGCGACCACCCGACCGACGCGCAGGTGGCGGCGACGTGGATTTCCTACGCCACTGCGGCCGTGTGGATACTGGCCATCGCCCTGTTCAATAGCTGGCGTCAGGGCCTGACCGGCGACCCCAGCGCCCTGTTTACGCGCTGGCCCAGCGGTCAGTTGCAGATGGCCTCATGGCTGGCGGTTGTGGCTTCGCTGGCGACCTTGTTTCAGCTCGGCAACCTCTACCGCGTCTATGAAGAGGCCAATTACCATGCCGACGGCTGGGCCCTGTGGCAAAAGGCGGCGCATACGGCGCTCAATCTCGGCTGGCTGAGCTACGCCCTGCTGCTGATGAGCTGGGGCGCGCTCACACCGTGGGGCTAAACCCCAAACCCTACCGTTTCAGCGCATAGACGCGGATGTGGATTTGCTCGCGTTCGCCCTCGAAGCGTTCGACCAGCAGGCGCGCCACCTGACTGTCGTCGTGAAAGACAAACCCCTTGATGGCATCGAGCAGCGCCTTGGCGAGGTTATCGAGGTCCATCCACGGCGGATCACCGACGTGCTCCATGCGGATTTCGACCGCATAGTCGCCCCAGGCCGGACGCGATCCCCGCCACTCTTTGCGGAAAAACTCATAGACCAGAGGCTTGTAATATTTGGCCTGCGTCGTCAGTCCATCAATGAAGAGTTCGATCCCCTCATCGGTTTCCCGCGCCCGCACCTTACCAAAGACGGTCCAGGTCATTGAGCCTGTCCGTAAACCTGCTCAATCCACACAGCAGCCAGACGTTTGAAATCCAGAAAGGTGACTTCACTTGGGGCCAAACGACTTTCACGACACAGGGCGGGGAAGCTCTCCATAAAACCCGCATATTCCGTCGCGATTACGCTTCCACCCGGCACTTCAGTCAACCGCGCTTCGGTACGTAGCCAGATAGAGACCTCAGCAATCAATGCCTCAACACCCCCATTATAGGTTCGGATGTCCTGACCCGCGATGTCAGACAGGAACTTTTGATAGCGAAAAGCCTTTATATCGAGCACAAGGGCTGTTTTGGCGCGCTGCTTAGGCCCGCCAAAACTATGCGCCCCTAGAAACAAGCCCAATTCAAAAGGCATGTTAAAGCGAGGCAAAGGATAATCTGCATCCCTATCTGGATCGCCGTACAAGCCTGTGTACGATATATCATGAATACCAAAACGGCACTCTCTGATCAGACGACATATTTTGTCATAGCGGTTTTCAATGGAATTATCAGCTTCAAGTGCGCAACGCGGCTCAAGTCCTGATCGAAGTACCGCGTACGTTATCGCCCAAAAACGATTCCTATAATCCACAGAGAATGGGCAGTTAATGAAGACATCTGTGGCATTCATCCAAATAATCAGTCCTCGGACTTCACCGCATTGGCCTGTGCTTGGCGTACAGCCACCACCGCTCTACGCGCTTGCGCCAGAGTAATATTGTCCACGCGACCTTTAGGCCGCAGGATTTTTACCCCGTCCTTGGTCACGCCAAGGTATCCGCTACCGTAGTGTCCGGTTCCGGAGAATTTCGACTTAGACCGCTTACGCGCAGCGGGGGTATTTTGCGCTGTATCTGCCATACTCTCAATATCCGCCCGTAGCCCTCAAAAATCAAGATACACGCCTAAATAAGCCTAACGCACCTCGTGTACCGGCAGCATAATATCGCAGACCGAAAAGTCGGCCCCCTTTTCGGCCCGCTTCGCCTTGACCAGCGTCGCAAAGGCCCCGCCGGCGGTGTTCATGATCTCCAGCTTCGGACGCCCAGACGCGGGCATGTCGGACAGGAGCCGCACCTTTGTCATCGCATCGGGCTGCGACGGGGGTTCGCCCACCCTCAGCGCCGCCACCACTTCAAAACCGGACACGACCCGCCCTACGACCGTATAGTCGCGGTCAAGGCGTGTGACCGTATCGCGCATCAGATAAAGCTCGCTATTGGCCGAGTCGGTGGCGTCCCCGCGCCCCATGCCCAGCACGCCGCGGCAATGCGTCCCCCAGGCCCGCACGGCGCGGCTGCCATCACCGGCGGGCGGCATATGGCGGTCGGTCATCGCCACATAGGGCACCGCGCCGATAAAGCCGGTCGTCGCCCCGTCGGGTTGCGCCACCACCGTGTGCGGCACCGTCTCAGCCAGTCTGAACACCGCCTCCAGAGGCAGGTCCGGCAGGGCGCTTTTGCCACCATCCTTATTGTTCGGATTGCCGGTCTGGGCCACGAAATGGTCGATCACGCGGTGGAACAACAGGCCGTTATAAAAGCCCTGCCGCGTCAGGTCTTTGATGCGCGCCACACCCTGCGGGGCCATTTGCGGGCTGAGGACGATGATGACCCGCCCCTGTGTCGTTTCCATGACCAGCGTGTTGTCCGCATCGAGCGGCATCCAGTCCTGCGCGGTCGCTGATGTCGCCAGCAACGCCAATGCCGCAATGGCCCCCGCCCCCCACGCCTGCATCACGCCTTCTCCACGAAGCTGTCGATGACCTTCTTCTCGCCGGAAATGTCGAAATTGACCACCAGCTTGTTGCCTTCGGTTTCGACCACATGACCATAGCCGAACTTGCTGTGGAAGACGCGGGTGCCCACGCTGAGGCCCTTGGAGGGTTGCGGCTTGGCGGCCGGTTGCCGGTGCGGCTGCGGCTTTTTCTCCAGTCGGCTCATATCCACGCCCGACAGACGGTCGCTGAAGCGGCCCTCGGTTTTTGTTTCACTTTTCGTGTGGTTCGGCTGATAACCCGCACGATCCCAGCGGCTTTCCTGCGATTGCCAGCCCGCCTGAGTATAGCCGGTCTGCGACGTCGCCTCGACGTGCTCAATCGGCATTTCGTCGATAAAGCGCGACGGTATCTGGCTGGTCCAGCGCCCGAAAACCTGCCGATTGGCCACAAAGCTAACCCGTGCGATCTCCCGCGCCCGCGTCAGGCCGACATAGGCCAGCCGCCGCTCCTCCTCCAGCCCTTTCAGGCCGTTTTCGTCCATCGAGCGCTGCGACGGAAAGACGCCCTCCTCCCAGCCCGGCAGGAAGACCACCGGAAACTCCAGCCCCTTGGCGGCGTGCAGGGTCGAGATACGCACACTGTTTTCGCCATTGTCGCGCTCAAGGTCCATGACCAGCGACACATGCTCCAGATAGGCTTCGAGGTTTTCGAAGTCCTGCATGGCGTTCATCATTTCCTTGAGGTTGTCGATGCGCGTCCCGCCCGACGTCTTATCGGCGCGCTGCATGTCGTAATAACCGCTCTCAGTCAGCACCATATCGAGCAGCGCATCATGCGCTGTGCTTTTCAGCGCCGCCACCCAGCGGTCGTAATCGCGCAGGAAACCGACCAGCGGCGTTTTGGCCCGCGCCGGCAGTTCATCGGTCTGCACCAGATCACGCACCGCGGCCATGACGCTCTGCCCGGCCAATCGCGCCTGCATCAAGAGCTTCTGCACCGTGGCATCGCCAATGCCGCGCTTGGGCACATTGACGATGCGCTCAAAGGCCAGGTCGTCGTCTTCGGACTGGATCAGACGCAGATAGGCGATGGCGTCGCGGATTTCCGCCCGCTCGAAAAAGCGCGGGCCGCCCACCACCACATAGGGGATTTGCAGCATCAGGAAGCGTTCTTCAAACGCCCGCATCTGGAACGAGGCGCGCACCAGCACCGCCATGTCGGAATAGGCCCGACCCTGCTTTTTCAGACGCTCTATGTCTTCGGCGACGCCCTGTGCCTCGGCCGCGCCGTCCCACAGGCCCTGCACGCGCACTTTTTCGCCGCCCTCCTGATCGGTGAACAGGGTCTTGCCCAGACGTGCGCTGTTGGCGCGGATCAGGCCGGAGGCGGCGGACAGGATATGCTGGGTCGAGCGATAGTTGCGCTCCAGCCGGATGACCCTGGCCCCCGGATAGTCGCGCTCGAACTTGAGGATGTTATCGACCTCGGCCCCGCGCCAGCCATAGATCGACTGATCATCATCGCCCACGCAACACAGGTTGCGGTTGGCATTGGTGAGAATCCGCAGCCACAGATACTGGGCGATATTGGTGTCCTGATACTCGTCCACCAGTACATATTTGAAGCGGCGGTGATAGTGTTCGAGTATGTCCGGATGCTCAGTGAGGATTTTCAGCGTGTGCAGCAAAAGGTCGCCAAAGTCGCAGGCGTTCAGCACCCGCAGGCGCTCCTGATACTCGGCGTAGAGTTCCGGCCCCTTGTTGAAGGCGAACTGCGCGCCCTCGTCGGCGGTCATCTTCGCCACCTTGTCCGGCGTCAGGCCCTTGTTCTTCCACTGATCGAGGAAGTGCGCCATCAGCTTGGGCGGGAAGCGCTTGGTGTCGATGCGCCGCGCCTCCATGATCTGCTTGAGAAGGCGCGTCTGATCGTCGTCGTCGATGATGTTGAAGCTCGACTTCAGCCCGACCAGCTCGGCATGACGGCGCAGCATCTGGGCGGCGATCGAGTGGAAGGTGCCCAGATTGGACAGGCCTTCCGCCGACGGCCCCACCAGCCGCGTCGTGCGCTCGCGCATTTCGCGCGCCGCCTTGTTGGTGAAGGTGACGCAGAGGATTTCCCACGGCTTGGCCAGACCCTGCGCCAGTATGTGCGCGATGCGCGTGGTCAAAACGCGCGTCTTGCCCGTACCCGCCCCGGCCAAAACCAGCACCGGCCCTTCGGTCGAACGCACGGCGTCAGCCTGTTCGGGGTTCAGCCCCTTGAAAAAATCGCTGCTGAAAGAGGCCCCGTTGACCGAGGCCCGCTGACTGATGGGAATGGAAACGTCTTCGCTCATGCCGGCCAGTCTAGCCCGTTCGCCGGACGGAACCAAACGGAAACATCAGCCCGCCCGGCTTATGCACAGGGCGGCTGAGCGTCTCAGGCCGTCTCGCCCTTACGCTTCTTCCCCCCAGACGCCTTCTGCTGAACGAAGGCCAGGGCCGACAGGCGGCAGAAGGAGGCCAGAAGGCTCTCCCCGCGCTTGGTATCCAGCTCGGCAATCAGGGCCGCCAGACTGATTCGGCGATCCTTCGCCATTGTCTCCAGAACCGCCCAGAACTCCGGTTCCAGCGCAACGGAGGTGGCGTGTCCGGCAAGATTAACCGACCTCTTTCTTAAACCCGGCATAGTGTCCCTCCTGTCCAGGTAAGCCTTTGCTGCATCACTGCGTCCCCCGGCGATACGGCAAACTTAAAAAATTGAGTTGACGATGGCGGCACAACCACAAACGTATAATTTTTTATTGTGGTACTATTAAACCGCTACCCTCCGGGCGATGAAAAACCCATGTAAACTCTTGTCGTTTTACATAAAAACGTCAACCATTTTCGGATTTATCCACATCCTGACGTTTCTGTCCGTCCAGTTGACGATCGCGGCGCGCCTCGTCTTCGCGCGCAGCGCGGCGCAGATGACCGGGCAGACCGAAGGTAACGCGGTTCTGAGCGGCCTGCGTCTTATCCCGCTCACGCTGGCGTGCCTTGCGCGCCTTGTTCAGATTGATCACGTCACTCATGGTTCACACTCCGGACCGCACAGACCGGACCATACATTTATAAACGCCATACCCAAGTTCGTTCAATATACAGCGCCGCATTTGCGATTAAAAGATAATTAAGCTGCACCCCGCGCGAAACGCTTTATAATTTTTCATCAAAACACCGTTACGTCAAAAATACAACCACGTTCTTTCGCCCCTTCCGGAATCTTCGCATGACCCTTATTCTCAACATCCTATGGTTCATCTTCGGTGGCTTTGCCGCGGGCCTGGCCTGGTGTCTGGGGGGCTGCCTGCTCGCCCTGACCATTGTTGGCCTGCCGTGGGCCGGGGCGGCCTTCCGTATTGCCGGATTCAGCTTCTTTCCGTTCGGCAAGGCCATTGCCGACCGCGACCTGATGACCGGTCAGGGGGATATGGGGACCGGCGGTACGGGCGCGCTGATGAACATTGTGTGGATCCTTCTGGGCGGCTGGTACATCGCGCTGGGGCATCTGGCTCTGGCACTGGCGCAGGCCGTGACGATTATCGGCATCCCCTTCGCCATCAAAAACGTGCAACTGGCGTGGCTGGCTCTGGCCCCGGTCGGCAAGATCGTCATTGAAAAGCCCTGATCCCGTCCTGTAGATACGCCGGAAACCCGTTCCGGAGAGACAGATGGATTTGGACCGACGCACCCTGATGACCGGCGGACTGGGTATGGGGCTGGCCTCTGCGTCCGGCGCCGTGGCCCAGACCCTGGGCAGCGAGCTGAAAGACCTCAGCGGCACACCTCTGCCGCCTGAGACGACGGAATATGTCGATCTGTGGCCCAAGGGGCCAACGGGCCTGCTGAAGGCGGACCTGAACGAGGCGGTCAAAACCTCACCGAACCCGCCACCGCGCCGGCTGGTGAGCGGTGTGGTGCGTCCGCGGCTGGCCGTCTATCGTCCGCAAAAGCCCAATGGCGGGGCCCTCTTGGTCATTCCCGGCGGAGGCTACACCTACATTTCGGTCGATAACGAAGGCCATAATGTCGGCCGTGTGTTTTCAGCGCAGGGCCTGACCGTCTTTGCCCTCTATTACCGCCTGCCCGCCGAAGGGTGGGCGCAGGCATCGGACGTGCCCCTGATGGACGCCCAGCGCGCCATGCGCCTGATCAAGGCACGCGCCAAAGACTTCCATATTGATCCGACGCGGGTGGGCGTCATGGGGTTCAGCGCCGGCGGCCACCTGTGCGCCTCATTGGCCACGGGCTATGGCGCGCCCGTCTATGCCGCCGTCGATGCCATAGACGCCGAAGACGCCCGGCCTCACCTGTGCGCACCCCTTTATGCCGTGATTTCGATGAAGCCCGGCCTGACCCATGCGGGCTCGCGCAGCAACCTCATCGGCGCGACGGCCAATGAGGAGATCACGGCGCGCTATTCGACCGAAAACCACGTCACGGCGCAGACCCCCCCGGCCTTCCTGCTGCACGCCGAAGACGATGGGGCCGTGCCGGTGGAAAACACCCTGGCCTTCCGCGCCGCGCTCAAGGCCGCCGGTGTCGCCGTAGAGACGCACCTTTACCCCCGGGGCGGGCATGGCTTCGGCATTCTGTCACCGGCTGTGCCGTGGAGCGACCTGTTCCTGCATTTCGCTCGCCAGCAGGGCCTATATAGCCAGACGAATGCCTGATGCCGGGTGTCTTTGTAAATCTTCCGCGACGGTCTCGTGCCCCTGATGCCTCTGAGACATGCGCGCCTTCTCAGCGACCGGAGACCTTCAATATCAGGGGTCGTTGGCATGAAAATGCGTTTGAAAACTTATCCCTGGGTCAACTGTAACCTTGTTAAATACTTTTCATGACTCAGGTTTAATTTGACCCTGATAGCCTATTGCGAGATGTGTGATCAGGCAGGCTCCGGCTTTTCGGAAACCTGCCGATGTTGGAACCCCTGTTGATGCGCGTATTGGCCTGCACATCCCTGACCCTGCTCTTGCCGATCTTCGCACCGGAGATGGCGGTGGCCGGTGAAAACCGGATAGAGCTGCAAAATCTCGCCGCCCGCGTGATTGTGGTGGCGCAGGCGCGTCAGGACATCGACGTGCGCGTCAAGTCGGGCCCCCGCAACATGCCCCAGGTTACGCTGCGCCGTCAGGGGGATCGCGTCATCGTCAACGGCAATGTCGGTGGCCGCAGCCAGTCGTGCGGCGGCGGTGGCGGAAGCCTGTTTGCCTTCACCCTCGGCGACCGCAACGTCACCACGGTGCGGGTGGCTGGCATGGGTCAGGTCAACCTCTCCGAACTGCCGACCGTCTATGTCTATGGACCACAGGACCTCGAAATCGTCAGCACGGGCGCGGTCTATGGCAATGTGTCCGAGACCGGCAGCCTGAAGCTCAACCTGCATGGCTGCGGGGACTGGAATGTCGGCCCCGTGCGCGGCAGCCTCACCCTCCTCAGCAATGGCTCGGGCGACACGCACGCCGCCAGCGCCGGGGACAGCGAAATCATCAGCGCCGGTTCCGGCGATGTCAGCATCGGCGCGGTGCGCTCGCTCAAGCTCTCGCAGTCGGGCTCCGGCGACGTCACGGTGGGCTCCGTCGGCGGCACGCTGTCGGCGGCGACCGCGGGATCGGGTGATGTCAGCATCGGCGCGGTCAATGGTCCGGTTGAAATCAGCGTGGCGGGCTCCGGCGACGTGGTGGTCGCCAAGGGGCGCAGCCCGACGCTCAAGATCGCTCTGGCCGGATCGGGCGACGTGCATTTTGGCGGCGAAGCGAAGATGGTCGAGGCCGCCGTGGTCGGTTCCGGCGATATCTACGTCGCCCGCGCCACAGGTACGGTTCAGAAAAAAGTGCTGGGTTCCGGCGATATCGACATCGGCGGGCAGTAATCCCGAGGGGCATCAGAGCGAATTTGATCCCGAAACGGCGTTCGGCGAAGCCAAAACCGCTGCACACTTTTCGGAAATGCGCTCTAACCGGAGGCGGTCAGCCTGTTCGGTCGCTTGACAGGATCAGCTGAAATCGTCCGCGTCGCGCAGGCGACGGCGAAGTGCGGCGCGCAGCACCGAAATGCCGACGATCAACGGCGACAGGGCCAGCACATAGGCCTTACGCCACAGCGTATCGGCGCGTTTGCGGAAATAATAGACCAGCCCCAGCCCCTTGTTCATCTCGACAAAGACGGGATCGACTCGCGAAGTGTGGCCTTCGTGAATGACCTCAGCCGTGGGATGGAACAGCACCGCTCCGCCCCTCTGGCGGATACGCCAGCACAGGTCCACGTCTTCGACGTGCAGGAAGAAGCGGGTATCAAACCCGCCTACGGCGATAAAATCGGCGCGGGCGATGCAGAAGCAGGCCCCGGACACCGTTGCGACCGGCAGGGGGGCTTCCGGCAGGGGCTCATCCTCGCGGTGAATTTCGTAGCTGCGCAGGAAGGGCAGATATTTGGGCAGGCGCATCAGCGACACGAGGGTCGTGACCGGCGTCACCTCGCCCCGGCGCGAACCGCGCTGTTCCGTACCGTCCGGATTGAGGACACGCGCCCCGACCAGACACGGCCGGGGCGTTTTGAGCGCCGTATCCACCATCGCTTCGATGGCCCCGTCGCAGAGAATCGCATCGGGGTTGAGGAAGACGATCCACGGCTGATTGGCCAGTTGCGCCCCCATATTGGCGGCGCGCGCAAAGCCGATATTGCCATGCCCCTGCACCAGCAGCACCCGCTCATACGCTTCGTCGATATCGCGCAGCAGCTCAACCGTGCGCTCCGAAGACCCGTTGTCGATCAGAACCAGTTGCTTCACCGCCGGTTCGGCCAGCACCCGTTCGATCGAATCAAACAGGATGCGGCCGGAGTGATAGGCGATAATGACGACCGTTACGCCACGGGTATCGCGCGACGGCAGGACGATGTCGGTCCCGGGCGCAAGCGTTTCCGCCTCATCTGCCGCCAGCCTCTGGGCCTTAAGTAGATCGCGGATCGTAGGCGGTAGTGTGCGTTCCATGTAGCGACTTCAAATACTTATTTCAGATCAGGCGGCAGGCTCTCGGTACGCAACTGTTCGGCGGCGGCATCGACTGACAATACGGTCTGCCCCTCCTGCCCCAGATAACGCAGGGCCACTTCACCGGTCTCGGCCTCTTTGCGACCGACCACCGCAATCACCGGCACCTTGGCCAGAGAATGTTCGCGGATCTTATAGTTAATCTTCTCGTTACGCAGGTCCGTGTCAACTCTGAGACCTTGCGACCGCAATTTTGCCGCGACCTGTTGCGCATAATCATTAGCATCGGAAGTGATGGGTGCCACTACCACTTGTATGGGAGCCAGCCACAGCGGGAACTTACCGCCGTAGTTCTCGATCATGATGCCGATAAAGCGCTCGAACGAGCCGAGAATCGCCCGGTGCAGCATCACCGGACGCTGACGCGAGCCGTCTTCGGCCACATATTCGGCCCCCAGACGCTCCGGCAGCACGTAGTCGAGCTGGATCGTGCCACAGGTCCAGGTGCGGCCAATGGCGTCGCGCACGATAAAATCGAGCTTCGGCGCGTAGAAGGCCCCGTCGCCTTCGGCAATGACCGGTTCCACGCCCGCCGCGCGGGCGGCCTCGGCCATCTGCGCCTCGGCCTTGTCCCAGAATTCGTCAGACCCGGCGCGCACCTCCGGACGGGTGGCCAGCGCGATATGCTCGGCCTGCATCCCCAGATCGGCGTGCACCTGACGGCAAAGGGTGATGAACTTCGTCGTCTCTTCGACGATCTGGTCTTCACGGCAGAAGATGTGCGCGTCGTCCTGCGTGAAGCCGCGCACGCGCATCAGGCCGTGCAGCGAGCCCGACGGCTCATAACGGTGGCAGGCCCCGAATTCAGCCATGCGGATCGGCAGTTCCTTATAGGAACGCAGGCCCACCTTGAAGATCTGCACGTGGCCGGGGCAGTTCATCGGTTTCAGGCTGAGGGTTTCGCCTTCGACCGTCTCGCAGACGAACATGTTGGGGCGATACTTGTCCCAGTGGCCCGACTTTTCCCAGAAGGTGCGGTCCAGCACCTGCGGCGTCTTGACCTCAACATAGCCGGCGGCATCGAGACGGCGGCGCATATAGGCCTCCAGCGTGCGCCACAGCGTCCAGCCGTGCGGGTGCCAGAAGACCATGCCGCGCCCCTCTTCCTGCATATGGAAGAGGTTCATCTGACGGCCCAGCTTGCGGTGGTCGCGCTTTTCGGCCTCTTCGAGGCGCGTGATATAGGCCTGAAGGTCCTCCTCAGACGCCCAGGCCGTGCCGTAGATGCGCTGAAGCTGCGCATTATTGTGGTCGCCCCGCCAATAGGCCCCGGCCAGCTTTGTCAGCTTGAAGGCCTTGCCGATAAATTTCGACGACGGGAAGTGCGGCCCGCGGCACAGATCCTTCCAGTTGTCGCCATGGCGATAGACGGTGATGGTCTCCGTGCCGGGCAGGTCACGGATGATATCGGCTTTATAGTGCTCGCCGATCTCCTCGAAGTGCCGGATGGCTGCGTCGCGCTCCCACACTTCGCGCACGATCTTTTCGTCGCGATCGACCAGCTCTTTCATCTTCTTTTCGATCTTGGGCAGGTCGTCGAGGCTGAAAGGCTCATCGCGCGCAAAATCGTAATAGAAGCCGTCCTCGATAGCCGGACCGATAGTGACCTGGGTGCCGGGGAACAGCTCCTGCACCGCCTGCGCCAGCAGGTGAGCGGTGTCGTGGCGGATGACCTCCAGCAGGGCCGGATCGTCGCGCGTCAGGATTTCAATGGCGGCGCTGCCCTCAATGGGGCGGTCGAGATCGTAAAGCTCTCCGTTGAGGCGGAGCATCGCCGCCTTTTTGGCGAGAGACTTGGACAGACCCTCCGCTATGGTTCGTCCGGTTGCGCCCGGCTCATAGGAACGAACGGCGCCATCGGGAAACGTCAGGTCAATCATGTCTTTTCTCACTCTGTGTCCAGTCCATACGAGAGACCAGGACGTCTAGCGCATTCCGAAAAGTGTGTAGCGGTTTTCGGAACCAAATGCGCGGTTATAGATTTGGCCGCGCCCCTACGACAGGCGACGGCAGTCAGTTTTTGCCAACTTTTGGCGGCACCGGATCGTATCCGTGGCCCCCGCCGGGACGGCACCGGCAAATACGCTTAAATCCCAACCATGAACCTTTTATGGGGCCATGCACGATCAGGGCTTCGGCGGTATATTCCGAACAGGTCGGCGCAAAGCGGCAGGCCTGCCCGATCAGGGGCGACAGGCTAAGCTTATAGGCCCTGAGCCCCGTGTTCACGGCCTTGGCATAGAGACGCCCCATGCGGCAATACCTTTTTGGCGAAAATCAGAGACTTGAGTCATTTTGGACACAAAATCAACTCCCTCCCGGCCACGCCACAGAGAGGATTACGCCTTACCCGCCGCCTCGACCGTGGCCTCCAGCGCCAGAAGCGTTGAGGCGTGGCGCGCCGGAAAGTCCTTCACCGACTGAAGGATGGCGAGGTCGGCAAAGCGCTCAGGATAGGCAAATTCGCCGCCCTTGAGCATGGCCTTCATCGCGTCGCGCGCGGCGACGACCTCGGTGATCGGAGCACCGATGACGCTCTGGCTGAGGATGGCCGCGGCGGCCTGACCCAGGGCACAGGCTTCGACCTCCTGCGCGAAGTCAGTGATCACGCCGTCCGCGCGTTTGACTTCCACATGGATGGTCGAACCACACAGCTTGGCGGTGCGGTCAGCCGCGCCATCCGGGGCCTCCAGCCGTCCGACGTGCGTCAATTGCGTGGTGCGGCGCAGAATTTCACGGGAATAGAGTTCGTCGATCATTCACTTCCTCCCCCTCGCCCCTACGGGGAGAGGGTGGCGCGTCAGCGCCGGGTGAGGGGGAGTCCGAGGCCAAGCCCCCTCACCCCAACCCTCTCCCCATAGGGGCGAGGGGGTTTTTGAGCTATATCGTCCCTTCGGCTTTCACCTTCAAGGCTTCGGCGAATTTGGCAAAGCCTTCGCGCAGGTATTTGCGGTATTTTTTCCCCTCACGCTCGGACAGGAAGCCCGAAAACTGTGCCCCGATGGCGAAGTCGCACGCCGTGTCCGACAGGATGTTCAACTCATAAAAGCGGATCAGCGAGCCTTCGTAAAATTTCTTCGGCACGCCGATATGGATGTGCGACAGCGGCGACCAGTCTGACACGAAGCCATTGATCTCCCAGTCCCCCAGCCCTTCATAATGCTCCATGAAGCGTACTGGCGCGCCGAAACCCAGCTTGCCCTTGGCCTCTTTATGGATGGGCGACCACTGCGCCCAGCCTTCGATGTCCTGAAGAATCTCATAGACCGTATCGACCGGGGTCTGAATACCGATACGTTTTTCCACCTTGAGTGCCATGTCTTAAGCCTTCAGTTTCCATGTGGCCCCTGCCGGGCCGTCCATGACCTCTACGTTCAGCGCGGTCAGTTCGTTGCGGATACGATCGGCCTCAGCCCAGTTTTTTTCAGCCCGCGCGGTCTTGCGCGCTTCCAAAAGGGCCTCGACCTTTGCCGACAGGTCATCATCGGCCCCGCCCTTGAACCAGCTTTCGGCCTCCTGTTGCAGTATGCCCACCAAGGCCCCCGCCACCAAAAGCTGCGATTTGGCCAGCGGTTTGTCCGCCTCGGAAGCCTTTTCCAGCGCACTGGCCAGTGCCGACAGTTCCGCCAGCACGCGCGGCGTCGAAAGATCGTCACACAGGGCTTCGATCACCGCTTCCGGCACCGCCGTCTCGACCACGGGCACGTCGGCGGCCTTACGCAGAGCTTCGTAAAGCCCGTCCAGACGCTTGCGCGTCTGCACCAGCAGATCATTATTCCAGTCCAGCGGCGCGCGGTAGTGGGCCGAAAGCAGGGCCAGACGGATCACCTCACCGGGAAATTCCTTGATCAGGTCGTGCACCAGCAACACATTGCCCAGCGACTTGGACATTTTTTCAGCGTCCATGGTCAGGAAGCCGTTGTGCATCCAGTAGCGGGCATAGCTCTCTTCCTGATGGCTATGGCCATGCTGGGCACAAACGCCCTGCGCGATCTCGTTTTCGTGGTGCGGGAAGATCAGGTCGTGCCCGCCGCCGTGAATGTCGATAGGCAGGCCCAGATTGGCCTCGATCATGGCCGAACATTCGATGTGCCAGCCCGGACGCCCTTCCCCCCACGGCGACGGCCATTTCGGCTCACCGGGCTTGGACGGCTTCCACAGCACAAAGTCCTGCGGACTCTTCTTATAAGGTGCCACCTCGACGCGCGCCCCGGCGATCATGTCATCCAGCGAGCGGTTGGAGAGCGCCCCATAGGCCTTATAGCTTTCGACATCGAACAGCACATGGCCTTCAGCTTCATAGGCGTGGCCGTTGCGGATCAGGGCCGCAATCTGCGCCACGATGGCGTTCATGTTCTGGGTCACGCGCGGCTGGATCGTCGGCTCCAGCGCATTGAGCGCCCGCATGTCGGCAGTGTAGATGTCGGCAAATTTCGAGGTGATGACGTCGATATCGACCCCTTCGGCCATGGCCTTCTGGTTGATCTTGTCATCCACGTCGGTGATGTTGCGGGCATAGATGACCGCCTCTTCGCCGTAGAGATGGCGCAGCAGACGGAACAGCACGTCGAACACCACCACCGGGCGCGCATTGCCGATGTGGGCGTAGTTATAGACCGTCGGTCCACAGACATACATCGTCACGCGCTGCGGGTTTTTTGGAACAAAGTCCACCTTCTGGCGTTTAAGCGTGTCGCTGAGTCGCAGTTTCATGACGATTTCTGTTGAACTCCGTGAAGTTTGCCCCATATAGACGCGGCAAGGGTTGGCTTCCAAGCGATTATATCGAGGGCAATCCAATTCCTGCGCAGGATCGTAAACCGCCTGCAAACTTTCAAGGGGTCTTGTGTATGCGACCCCGGCAGAGGGATGCCACGCGTCATACCGGGACCGTCGTCCCGGCGCCACTCGGCCCTCCGGAGATATTAAGTATGGACAGCCTCGACCCGAATTCCCGCCCGCACAGCGAAGACCCGCTGACCCAGGCTCTCGCCCAGACGCGCAGCAAGGGTTTTTCCGAAATCCTCAATGTCGAGCGCCCGTCCAAGGAAGAGGCCATGGCCGCCGTGCGCACGCTTCTGGCCTGGGCCGGTGACGACCCCACGCGCGAAGGCCTGATCGACACGCCCAAGCGCGTCGTCGAAGCCTATGACGAGTGGTTCTCCGGCTATCAGGCCGACCCGGCCAAGGAACTGTCGCGCACCTTTGAGGACGTGCAGGGCTATGACGACATGGTCATGCTGCGCCATATCGACGTCGAATCGCACTGCGAACACCACATGGCCTCCTTCCTCGGTAAGGCCTATGTCGCCTACATGCCGACCGCCAAGGTGGTGGGTATCTCCAAGATCGCGCGCGTCGTGGAAATCTTCTCCAAGCGCCTGCAAACGCAGGAAACCCTGACCAAGCAGATCGCCGACGCCATCGAGCAGTCACTGGCCCCGCTGGGTGTCGCCGTGCTGATCGACGCAGAGCATCAGTGTATGACCACCCGCGGCGTCCACCACAAGAACGTCACTACGGTGACGACTCGCTTCACCGGCGTGTTCAAGAGCGACCTCGCGCTTCAGGACCGATTCATGCGTTTCTGCCAGCCCTGATCGCGCTGAAAATCCAAGGTTTTGACGCCCGATGCTGCCAAAGCGTCGGGCGTTCGCCTGTCAGGCTATATGTTCGCAAAAGCGTCATGAAGAAATTGTAATCCCGCGTGAACGAACCTCTTTACATTTGCGCGAGCTTTGTCCTAAATCAGTTCCTGAAATTTGCGCCTGCTTCCGGCGGGTGGTCTTTTAATGCCTCAAGGCGTCCCGCCGGGACGGTCAGAGGGACTTAGGGAGTTACATCATGGGCGCTAAGCTCGGTGGCGGCGGCGGTTCTCGCTATACCGTCGAACAAAATTCCGACATCAACGTCACGCCGTTCGTTGACATCATGCTCGTGCTGCTGATCATCTTCATGGTGTCCGCGCCGATGGCCACCGTGTCGATCAAGCTCGACATGCCGCCGCCCATTCCGTCGGACACCCCGAAAGAGAAGCCCAAGGATCCGGTCTTTATCTCGATCCAAGGCCCGGATGATCTGTATATTGGTGCCAAGAAGACTTCTTTGGCCACTCTTCCGGCCGATCTGGCTGTGGCTCTGGAGTCGTCCAACCCGACCGAGGAGCGCGTTCTGGTGCGCGGCGATGCCGATATCGAGTACAACGACTTCATGTCGGTTCTGAACACGCTTCAGGACAACGGCTACTTCAAGATCGCCCTGATCAACGAAGACCTGTCGTAAGCGACACTGCCGAAACGATCCCATGACACGCCGGAAGTCCGCTTCCGGCGTGTTTTGCGTTATTGCCCTCGCCTTCAAGGGAGAGCGAAAAGGTATTCATGACCGCTGACGACGACATTGATGACGATCTGCCGCTGGCCAGCGATGGCGAGACGCACGACCTTGTGCTGACCGCAGAAATGGTGGGCGACAGGCTTGATCGCGCGCTGCTCCCCCTGCTGCCCGACCTGTCGCGCGCCCGTCTTCAGGCCCTGATCAGCGAGGGGCGACTGAGCCTCGACGGGCAACCCCTCACCGATGGCAAGCACAAGGCCAGGGTGGGGGCATATGTCCTGACCATTCCGGCCCCCGTCTCGGCGATTCCCGAAGCGCAGAACCTGCCGCTGGAGGTGCTGTATGAGGACGCCCACCTGATCGTGGTCAACAAGCCCGCCGGCATGGCCGCCCATCCGGCCCCCGGCACAGCGGATGGGACTCTGGTCAATGCGCTGCTGTTCCACTGCGGCGAGTCGCTGTCGGGCATAGGCGGCGTCCTGCGCCCCGGCATCGTCCATCGCCTCGATAAGGACACCTCCGGCGTCATGGTGGCGGCCAAGTCCGACGCCGCCCATCGCGGCCTGAGTGAGTTGTTTTCGCGTCACGATATCGACCGCGCCTATGAAGCATTGGTGCGCGGCGCACCGAAAACCGCCTCTGGCACGGTCACCACGCGTATCGGGCGTTCACCCCACGACCGCAAAAAGATGGCCGTGCTGAAAAGCGGCGGGCGCGAAGCCATCACCCATTACCGCACGCTTGAGCGCTTTGGCGGCGACAAGTCCGTCGCGGCCCGCGTGCGCTGTACGCTGGAAACGGGGCGTACCCATCAAATTCGCGTGCACATGGCCTATCTGGGCTGTCCCTGTCTGGGTGATCCGGTCTATGGTTCCGGTGCACCGCACAAGGCAGTGGCCGAGGCGCTGAAAGGTCAGTCCTTTACCCGTCAGGCCCTGCACGCCGCGCATCTGGGCTTCGTCCACCCGATCACGGGCGAGCGTCTCGCCTTTGAGGCCCCCCTGCCCGCGGATATGACGGACCTTCTGAGGACTCTGAAATCGTTGTAGATTTATTTTTGAACCAGTCCGCATAAAATAAATTTCGTACCGGGCCTTTTTTTCCCCGCCGGAGCACCTACATGGAAAAGGAAGACAAAAGCCTGTCCTACACGCGCAGCCACCGGCTGTCGTCTCAGGGGGATGCGCCGATGCCGGACACCAATTCAGGATCAAATTCTGGACCCTTCGACGGGTCCGAAGGGGACGCTACCATGAGCACCAGCTCGCTGACCTCGAATGCCCTCAGCATGCCCAATCCGTCCGTGCTGTCGCCGGACGGCGGCCTGAACCGCTATCTGTCGGAAATCCGCAAGTTCCCGATGCTGGCCAAGGACGAGGAATTCATGCTGGCCAAGCGCTGGGCCGAACACGCCGACCCCAAGGCCGCGCATAAGCTCGTCACCTCGCACCTGCGTCTGGTGGCCAAGATCGCCATGGGCTATCGCGGCTACGGCCTGCCGATCGGCGAAGTGATCTCCGAAGGCAATGTCGGCCTGATGCAGGCGGTCAAGAAGTTCGACCCGGACAAGGGCTTCCGTCTGGCCACCTACGCGATGTGGTGGATCAAGGCGGCGATTCAGGAATACGTCCTGCGTTCGTGGTCACTGGTCAAGATGGGCACCACCGCCGCGCAGAAAAAGCTGTTCTTCAACCTGCGCAAGGTGAAGTCCGAAATCAGCGCCTTGGAAGAGGGCGACATGCGCCACGAACAGGTCACGCAGATCGCCACCAAGCTGGGCGTCTCTGAAGACGACGTGATCAGCATGAACCGCCGCATGTCGTCGCCCGACTCGTCGCTCAATGCGCCGCTGCGCGCCTCTGAGGGCGATTCGGAATGGCAGGACTGGCTGGCCGACGACACCACGCCGTCGCAGGAAACCGTGCTGGCTGACTCCGAAGAGTACAAGCTGCGCATGAGCCTGCTCGAAGAGGCGATGGGCGAACTGAACGAACGCGAACGCGCCATCCTGACGGCGCGCCGCCTTCAGGAAAACCCGACGACCCTCGAAGACCTGGCCGAACGCTTCGGTGTGTCGCGTGAGCGCGTGCGTCAGATCGAGGTGCGGGCGTTCGAGAAACTGCAAAAGGCGATGATGGCCTCGGCTGAGGGTTAAAAAAGAGGCGCGTCGCGGTGAGCGATCCGACCGCCTCTGACGTATTTCATTTTGACACGGCGGCCGTTTTACCTGCGGTCGCCGTATTTTTTGGGCTTATGCCGGAGACCAGACATGAAACGACTGATTGCCTTCCTGACCGCGTCCACCCTTCTGGCCGGCAGCGCGCTCGCGCAGACCGCTGCCCCGCCGGCGGCGGACGCCACGCCGTATAAGATTGGCGACATTCAGGTCTATAGCCTGCGCGACATGCAATTTGTCATCCCCAATGACGGCAAGGTGTTCGGCCTCGATGCCAGCCCGCAGGCCGTGGCTGAGGTGCTGAGGGCCAATAATGCCCCGACCGACAGCATCACCCTCAGTGTCGATGCCCTGCTGGTCAAGGACGGCGCCCGCCTGATCCTGATCGACACCGGCGTCGGCGGCGTGCTGGGCGACAGTCTGCGCATGAGCGGCCACGCGGCGGCGGACATCACCGACGTCCTGATCACCCATCCGCACGGCGATCACATCGGCGGTCTGGTCAGGGACGGCAAGCCCGCCTTCCCCAAGGCAAAAATCCGCATGGCTGAGGCTGACTGGGCGTTTCTGAAAGGGCAGACCGATCAGGCCGCGCTCGTTTCCGCCATCACGCCGCAGGTCGAAACCTTCGCGCCCGGTGCCGCCATCACCGCCCACGTCAAGGCGGTCGCCATCAAGGGCCACACGCCGGGCCACAGCGGCTTTGAGATCACCTCGGGCAAGGAGCGGCTGCTGGACATAGGTGACGCGGCCCACAGCTCGATCATCTCGCTGGCCCGACCCGACTGGTCGATCCAGTTCGATACCGACAAGGTCGAAGCCAAACACAGCCGCCACGCCCTGCTAAGCGAACTGGCGAGGTCCAAAACCCTGATCTTCGCCCCGCACTTCCCCTATCCGGGGATCGGCCATGTGGCGGCCACGAAAGACAAGAACGGGGGCGACAGCTTCGTCTGGGTGCCCCTGAAATAGGCGGCTAAGCGCCGGGTCTTTGCGTGCGCGGCAAAGGCCCGCCCTAGAGCGCGACGCTGCGCACCTGAAGCGTGCGCGCCGCCGTAAAGGCGAGCACGAAACCGCTCAGGAAGGGCGCGCCGACTATGCCCGCGGCGCGGTCGCCTTCCGCCCCGAAAGCGGCCCGGTCATGCGGATCACCCAGGGCGACCACCATGCGGGGCACCGCTATGCCGCCGATCTGCACCTCCCTCACCTCGACGTGGCGCACCTTGACCTGCTGCCCATTGACCCCGGTCAGGGCACTCTCGTTCAGCACCGGATAGGCGTCCCACAGCTTATATTGGCGGACAAAATCGCCCCGGATATAGAGGGGGCGGCTGGCCCCGGTATCCAGAAGGCAGTCGAGGGCCTGACCGGCAAAGCGCAGGCGGATATGTACCTTGTCGGCATTCCCCGTAATATCGGTCTTGTAATAGCTGTCGAGCGGCGCAAAGCCCTCCAGCGGCATATCTCCCCCCAGATAGTAGCGGATTTCGCCGCCGCTCTGATCCAGCTGACACGGCAGCCGCGTCAGGAGATCGGCGGACAACAGCCCGTCGTGTTCGGCCGCCTCAAAGCCTGATGACCCAAAGACCTGCCAGTCACGCAAGCGCAGCGCCCCGCCAATCATCACCTCGGACACGGCGTAGCGCGTCATGAATTCGGTGCCTTTGAGGCTGTGGCTGCGGCCCTGCCCTGTGCTGACCAGACCCAGCTCCTTGCCCAGGCTGGCACGGATCACCGTGTGACTGGCTCCCGTATCGAGAATAAAGCGATAAGGGCCCTGACCGTTCAGCCGGACCTCGACAATCGGTTTTTTGGAATCCGACAGGGTGAGCGGCACGCGAATGACCTTCGCTTGCGCCGAGGCGGTACCGGCCAACAGTCCCAACCCCGCCGCAGCGCCGCTCAGACATAGATCGCGACGTGTAATCATGCGCTTTCCCCTCTATCGTTGACGGGAGGCTAAAGCGCATTCCGAAAACTGTGCAACGGTTTTTGGAATGAAATGCACGACAAAATAAAGTTCAGGGCGGAATTTCGATTCAACCTGAACGAAATCCGCTTCAGGTCACGTTGCCCGCCAAAGCCATCCGGCCGGATCAGGCGGCGTTGGACGGCCGGCGGTCTTCGATCTTCATAAAGGCCGCCAGACTGGCGACCGCCGGACGGATCTCGTTCAGGTCCGGCCATTCTTCGCGCAACTGGTTCAGGATGATGCGCACATTGTTGTAGAAGTCCTGACTGGCGATCGTCTTGCACGCCGGGACCAGCACTTCGAGCTGCGCGTACATGGCGCGGCGGGCCTGAAGCGGGTCGGAATTATACTGCTCGAACGCCGCCTTCAGGATGCGGACGGCCTGTTCGATATGGGCGGTCTTCTGATCCTTGTTGTCGGAGGCGCGCTTGCGCGGCCCGGTATAGTCGCCAGAGTTGAAGCGGCGACGGTCCGGCCCGACATAGCCCACGGCTTCGATCCACGGACGCGCCTTGAGCGCCACGTGTTCGACGCGCTTTTGCAGGTCGCCCCAGGTGAAGGGCTTGCGCATGAACTCATCGGCGCCCGAGTCGCGAATATCGTTGAGCAGGCTCATGGTGATTTCAGGAGCGATGGTAATCACCGGCGATTTGCGGCACGAGGCATTGGAACGGCGCAGCCCCGTGGTGAAAGCGAGTGCGTCGCATTCCGGTAACTGATGCGAACAAACGATCAGCGAATACATCACCCCCGACGCCTTATCGAGCGCTTCTTCGTGGTCGCGATAAAGGGTGATCTGCTCGGCGCCCAACATGCGCAGCATGTCCGAAAGCATACGGCCATAATTGGGATTCGCCTCCACCAGCATGACCTGCTTGAGCGTTCCCCTCAGCTTTTGTGCGGTGGCTGGATTCTGACCGTACACGCTTTTGTCTCTCCGTTTTCGGAAGACACCTTACCGCAGAGGAGTAAATACCGGATTTACGGCAGGGCAAAAAACGTTTGCACGCAACAGGTTCGGCTTTGCTGTAACCTGTCACCGGACGGTCTGACGCATAGTCGGCGCACCTTACAATGCAAAACGGGGAAGGTCGCCCTTCCCCGTCTGATCGTCTCTGCGCCCTCAGTCCGCGAACGGATCACGCATGAGAATGGTGTCCTCTCGCTGGTTTTTTAGTTTCCGGAGGCCACCACTCGACCGTTAGTCCGCAAACGGATCACGCATGAGAATGGTGTCCTCTCGCTGGTTTTTTAGTTTCCGGAGGCCACCACTCGACCGTTAGTCCGCAAACGGATCACGCATGAGAATGGTGTCCTCTCGCTCTGGACTGGTCGAAAGCAGTGCCACCGGCGCACCGATCAGTTCCTCGATGCGGCGGACATATTTCACGGCATTGCCCGGCAGGTCCTTCCACGAGCGCGCGCCCTGGGTCGATTCCGACCAGCCTTCCAGTTCTTCATAAACCGGCTCAATACCCGCCTGGGCCCGGAACCCGGCGGGCAGATAGTCCAGCACCTTGTCGCCGACCTTATAGCCGACGCAGATTTTCAGCGTCTCAATCCCATCCAGCACGTCGAGCTTGGTCAGGGCCACGCCGTCGATACCGTTGATGGCGATGGATTGCCGCGCCAGCACCGCGTCCAGCCAGCCGCAGCGGCGCGCCCGGCCCGTGACCGTGCCGAACTCATGGCCAACGCGCGAGATGCGCTCACCGATCTCGTCGAACAACTCGGTCGGGAACGGGCCCGAGCCAACCCGAGTCGTATAGGCCTTGAGGATGCCCAGCACATAGCCGACGCTGCGCGGGCCCATGCCCGAACCGGCAGCGGCCTGACCGGCCACCGTATTGGACGAGGTGACGAACGGATAGGTGCCGTGGTCGATATCGAGCAGCGCGCCCTGCGCCCCTTCAAACAGGATGCGCTTGCCTTCCGACTTCGCCTTGTCCAGCACGTACCAGACGGGCTTGGCGAAGGCGAGCAGGCGCGGCGCAATGGCCTTCAGTTCGGCGATCAGCGCCGCCGTATCGACCTCAGCCAGCCCAAGCCCCTTGCGCAGCGCGTTGTGGTGGGCCAGCAGACGCTCGATCTTGGCATCGAGGCCGTCAAAGTCTTCGAGGTCCGCCACGCGGATGGCGCGACGCCCCACCTTGTCCTCATAGGCCGGGCCGATGCCGCGCCCCGTGGTACCGATCTTACCCGCGCCAGCCGCCGCTTCGCGCGCCGTATCGAGTTCACGGTGGATAGGCAGGATCAGGCAGGCATTGTCGGCCAGCACCAGCAGGTCGGGCGTGATGCTCAACCCTTGCGCCTCGACGCGGCCGATTTCATCGAACAAAGCCCACGGATCGACGACCACGCCGTTGCCGATGACCGACAGCTTGCCCTGCACGACGCCCGACGGCAGCAGAGACAGCTTATACACCTTGCCATCGACCACCAGCGTGTGACCGGCGTTGTGACCGCCCTGAAAGCGCACCACCACATCGGCGCGATTGGACAGCCAGTCCACCAGCTTGCCTTTGCCTTCGTCGCCCCACTGGGCGCCTACAACGGTCACATTGGCCAAGTTCTTACTCCGCAGCAAAACGCCGCCGGAGAGGATTTCGTCCGGGTGCGTTACATTCAAAATTCAGGCGGTTGCAGCCTATAGAGCGCATTCCAAAAAGTGTGAAGCGGTTTTTGGAAGCAAATGCGCGACTGACACAATCTATGGCAGGGCCATAGCCTTAAACCGGCGGCTTCGTAACCCGTAAAATGAGGCGAACGCCGGTTATTCGCGACTCCCCGCCGACACCGGGCGATATGTCAAGGACGCTTGACTAACCCACCGCTCCGTGTCAAGCTCCCTTGACACAAGGAGGGTGCAGACATGTGGACATTACTGACGATACTGGCCGGGCTATTTGTGCTGGTGGGCTTGGGAGGGATGATCTGGGGCGCGAGCGGGCGCACGCAGGCGCGCCGCAAGCAGGGCCTGTGGGTGTTGCGGACGGGCATGGTGCTGGGCGGTATCTGTCTGTCGCTAAAAGCGTTTTCAGGGGATACGAGCAACATCATCTACGGCATGATGCTGCTCGTCTTCGGCACGGCGGTCACCGATCTGGGCCCGAAGGCCGACAAGAGCGGCAAGCCCGAAGCCTGAGCGGTCAGGCGGCCACCAGCCCCAGTTCGGCCACGGCCGCCGCATAGGCCCATTCCAGCCACGGCAGCAGGGCTTCGACATCCTCGGCCTCGACCGTGCAACCGCACCAGACGCGCAGCCCCGGCGGGGCCGCACGATAGCCGGTGATATCAAACGCCACGCCTTCCAGCTCCAGCAGGCTGCCGACGCGCGCCGCCAGTTTGGCCTGCGCCTCGGCAGGCTGGGCCTGAATGGCCGGATCAACGAATTTAAGGCACACCGAGGTCGTTGAGCGCGTCGCCTGATCCACCGCCACGAAGTCGATCCACGGCGTCTTTTCCACCCAGTCGAACAGGGCACCGGCCGCTTCGTCGCAGCGCTGGATCAGGCCGTCGAGCCCACCTTCACGCTGCGCCCAGCGCAAGCAATCGAGATAGTCCTCGATGACCAGAAACGAGAAGGTGTTGATGGCGTCGCCGCCCAGAATGGCCATATCCGCCGCATGGCCTTTTTTGAGGCGCAGCACCTTGGGGATGGGGCGGCCCGCATCGAACGTGTTGAGCCGTTCCACGGCCTTGGGCGACAGGATCAGCACGCCGATTCCCGCCTCGCCCCCCAACGCCTTCTGGAAGGAGAAGGTGGCGACGTCGAGCTTTTCCCACGGCAGGTCCATGCAGAAGGCCGCCGAGGTGGCGTCGCACAGGACCAGACCGCTGTCGGGAGCCGCATGACCGTTGAGGAAGTCGCTGTTGGGCACCCGCACACCGGAGGTCGTGCCGTTCCAAGGAAAGACCAGATCGGCCTTCGGGTCGATCCGGGTCAGGTCCGGCAACTCGCCATAGGGCGCCGACAGCACTTCGGCATCGAGTTTGAGGTGTTTGGTGGCGTCGTCGGCCCACAACTGACCGAAGTTTTCAAAGGCCATAAGCTGCACCTTGCGCGCCCCCAAAAGGTTCCACATGGCGGCCTCAAACGCTCCGGTGTCGGAGCCCGGCACCATGAACACCTGATAGTCGGCAGGAATGCGCAGAATGTCGCGCGTCATGTCGAGCGCCTGGCGGATGCGGCCCACCGTCACTTTTGAGCGGTTGGAACGGCCTACCGGCGCGCCCGACAGGGCTTCGGGCGTCCAGCCGGGACGCTTGGCCGTCGGACCCGACGAAAACCACGGACGTTCGGGAATGGTGGCAGGTTTGGCGCTCATGGTCAGGCCTTCTTCTTCGGTAATTGTCTTTCCGGTCGGCGCGCCGGGCGATATACGCAGACGCCCGGCTTGTGCGTCCAAATCCAGCCAAGTGCAAGCGGAAATCGAAGGCGCAAATCCTGAACCGAAAATGAACCGCACCGTTCAGGTCCGGTTCGAGTCGCGGGCCCTATAAAGGTCTCAACGCTGAACATCGGCGTGACACAAGAGACCTTTGGAGAGACCCACATGACCCAACTCAAGACCCTTGCTGCCGCGGCCGTCGCTATTGTCGGCCTGACCGCCATGACCCCGGCCTTCGCCGCCGGCCAGTACGACCGTTACGATCGCTATGATCGTTACGACCGCTATGATCGCCGCGAAGATATCCGCGATCGCCGTGACGACCACGTCGATGCGCGCATCGACCGCCTCGAAGACCGCCTCGACATGGGCCGCCGGTCGGGCCGCCTGACGCGCAGCGAATACGGCCGTCTCAGCGGCGAACTGAGCGGCATCCAGCGCCTGTCCTATCAGTATGAACGTTCGGGCCGCGGCATCGACCGTCAGGAAATGGCCAATCTGAATTACCGCCTCGATCGCTTCGAACAGAAGCTCTACTGGGAGCGCAACGACCGCGACACCGCCTGGCGTCGCTAACAGGCTTCAGGTTCGGGTGGATCTAACCGCCCCGCCTGAAGGTCGGGGGCAGCCGGGAACACTGCCCCCTTAAGGATGCGTCCCCTTCTGTCCCCCCATACCCTAAGGGGACGCATCTGACCCGCTCAAAGCACCCAGTTGTGCCTGAGCGGCCCATGCCCGCCACCCAGATTCGGCGCGGTGATAATCGCCCCCATCACGTAATCGCGCGCCAGTTCCACACTGTCGCCCAGAGAGCGTTCCGGACGCGCCAGCACGGCGCAGGCGCTGGCCAAGGTGCAGCCCGTCCCATGCGTATGCTGCGTCTCGATACGCTCGGACACGTAGCGCCGCGCGTCGTCTTCCCACAGCAGCCAATCGACCACTTCGGCACCGTCAATGTGCCCGCCCTTCATCAGCACGGCTTTGGCGCCCATCTTCAACAGGGCTTCGCCGGCGCGCTGCTGAGAGGCTTCGTCCACCACCTCGATACCGGTCAGCACGGCCGCTTCCGGGGCATTGGGGGTCAGAAGCCCTGCGCGCGGGATGAGCAGCGTGCGGATGGCGTCAATCGCCTCTTCCGGCAACAGCGGGTGCCCGCCTTTGGCCACCATGACCGGATCGACCACCGCAAACACCCCCGCCTTATCGAGAAGAGCCGCCACGGTTTCGACCACCGGCGTCGTCCCCAGCATCCCCGTCTTCACCGCATCGGCCCCGATATCGCTCAGGCAGGCTTCGGCCTGCGCCGTGATCAGGGCTTCGGGCACCGGCATGACGTCGGTGACGCCCAGCGTATTCTGCACGGTCAGGGCGGTGATCGCCGTCATGGCATAGCCACCGAGGCAGGTCACGGCCTTCAGATCGGCCTGAATCCCCGCCCCGCCCGACGGGTCAGAACCGGCTATGATCAGTACGCGACGCATGGCTAACTCCTCAGATCGACCCGTGACCGAAATAACTTTCCTTAGTCCCCCGGCACGGTTAAGGGAAGCGCCCCACGCAGGAAATGACTCCATGACCCGCCCGATCACCGACTACCCCAGCGCCCTCGCCACCGGCCTTTACCGCCACTATAAGGGAAAGGACTACGTGGTGTACGGCAGCGTGACCCATTCCGAAACCGAAGAGGTGCTGGTGCTCTATGCGCCCGTCGTGCAGGCCGATCCGGCCCGCCTGTGGGTGCGGCCTTTGGCCATGTTCTGCGAATCGGTCGATAGTGACGGTGAGATCGTGCCGCGATTTCGCAAGCTGTGATCATGAACGAAAACACCGACGACTCACGCTGGAACGAACTGATCCCCGAAGCCTTTGCCGAGGCCTCGGACCCGCTGGTGCGCGTTCTGCTGGGCAAGATGCTGGTCGTGCGCCTCAATCAGATCGGCACGAATGACGAACTTCTGAGCTTTGAGCTGGTCGCCGGGCGCGTCGTGCGCGCCAATCGCAAGGAAGGGCTGGTGCTGTCGCTGGTCGGGGCGCGTCAGGGCGAAGCGTTTTTCCTGCCTCTGGTGCCCGAAGCCTATACGCTGATTGATCCGGGCGACTATGCGCTGACCTGCGGCACGGTGGTGCGTAACCCGGACTTCCGCGCCGCCTTCGATATTTACGCGCAGGTCAACTGACTATCTCAGACGCGAGGCGATGAAGTCGGCGTCATAGCCCCCGGCCTGCGCCAGAGCCGCTACGGCCAGTGCGATCACGCCCAGGCCCAGAATCGGCAGAAGGATGGCCACGATCCATTGGAACAGGCTGCGGCTTTGCTGCGCGACCACGGCGGGCGGCGTGGTGTCTTCCGGCGTCGCCCATTCATAGGCCGGCACCTCCATCTCGACCGGTCCGGTCAGGATGTGCGGTCCCGTCTCCACCTCCTGCGGCGCATGGCTGAACTTCAGATTACGCTTTTGCCGATCAGGCATTACGGTCTTGCTGAACTGAGGTTTTTTCGTCAGTACCCGCTTCATCATAATTCTACCGGTTTTCCCCTGCGCACCTATCCCGCAGCGCACGCCGAAAGGTTAACACCGGACCCGGCGGGGCTGTAAAGTCGTTTCGCGCCGCTTTGGCCGCCTTTTTTGTACGAAAGCGGCTGAGTGTTACATTTCAAAGACATAGGACCGTTGCAGGCGTAACCGGACTTCGCCTGTCAGGCGAGCGCGGCCCACAGACGCAGGGCCTGACGCATCTCGGCCACATCGTGCACACGCACCATGCGCGCGCCGTTTTGCACCGCATAGAGATGGATGGCCAGCGTGCCGCCGATACGCTGCGTGGCGTCAGACGGGGGCGCGCCTTCGCGGTCTTCCAGCGCGGCGATAAAGCGCTTGCGCGAGGCGGCCATCAGCAACGGAAAGCCATGCGAAGCCAGACGCCGCGTTGCGCGGATCAGGCTCAGATTGTGATCCAGCGTCTTGCCAAAGCCGATACCGGGATCAAGCCAGATGTTTTCGCGCGCCACGCCCGCCGCAATCGCCGCCTCGGCACGGTTCAGCAGATACGCCTCGACCTCCGCCACCACATCGTCATAGTGGGGTGCCGCCTGCATGGTGCGCGGCTCGCCCTGCATGTGCATCAGGATGACCTGACCTTTCAAGGCGGCGGCAGTCGCCAGACTGTCGGGACTGTGGCTGAGCGCCGTGACGTCGTTCCACAGGGTCGCCCCGGCAGCAAAGGCGGCGCGCGCCACTTCGGGTTTCAGCGTGTCGATGCTGAGCGGGCCGGACCACCGGGCACGCAGGGCGTCAATGACCGGCACAACACGGGCGATCTCTTCAGCGGCGGACACGGGTTCGGCACCCGGTCGGGTGGACTCACCGCCGATATCGAGCACATCCGCCCCTTCGGCGATCAGCCGCAGGCCCTGCGCCACCGGATCATAGGCCCCGCCGTCGGAAAACGAGTCCGGCGTGGCATTGATAACGCCCATGATCAGGGGGTAGGCAGTATGGTCAGGCAGACCCATAGCGCATCCTCGTTCGGTGTGCCCCCTTGTGACAAGGTTTGCCGCACGCCGCAACCGGGGTCTGCCAGACTCTGATTAACGCAGCGGGGTGTCCAGACAGATATAGGTCTGGCTGACCATTTCCGAGTTGGCGTTATACTTGGCCACAAAGGCATCCCAGGCGGCATCGCGCGGCGGATTGGCCTTTGACCCGAAGGACGGCGGGTCGATATGCAGGGTCACCACCTGATCCGGCGACAGGCTGGCCTTGCGCGTCGCGGGGTCCATGACCATCACCGTGCCGCCGACCTGAATGTTCGAGGTCAGGCCGTGGCTGCGGTACCAGGCGAGGTTATCGGCGACGGCTTGCCTGAAGCCTTCGACGGTGCCGCCCGGCTTGATCTTGGAGACGCGGTAGATGACCACATGGCCGCTGGGGCATTCGGTCTTGTCCGCCTGCGCAAAGGCCGGGGCGGCAAACAGACCGCACAGGGCGGCGACGATAACGAGCTTTTTCATGGAAGCGTCCTAATGAGTGCGAGAACACGCGGTACTAAACGCACAAACTTTCACGAGAACGCGACACTTTTATGAGCTGGCTGGCAAGCGCTTATTTCAGGTGAGCGTCCCGCATCGCGAGCAAGGACAAGGCCGTCAGATCGAGATGACCTTCGCCGCCTTCGACCAGACGGCTCAGGCGCTCGCGCAATAATGCATTCAGCGGCATCGGCACTTCCAGAGCCTGCGCCGCCTCCGCCGCGAGCCGCATATCCTTGGCCGCCAGCCCCGCCGCAAAACCGGCGGGCTCAAACCTTTCCGCCACGATCAGGGCACCATAGTTTCTGTAGATCGGCGCACTGAACAGGGTCGAGGTCAGAAACTCAAGCAGGTCGGCCTTATCGACGCCGCCCTTGGCCACCAGCGCCATGGCTTCGCCCAGCGCTTCCGTCACGTTGACGATCAGGAAGTTACCCGTCAGCTTGACCAGATTGGCCGCAGACGGCGTGTCGCCAAAGACCCGCACGGTCTGACCGATGATCTCCAGCAATGGCAGGGCCCTAGCCAGGGCCGCTTCGCTGCCCGCAGCGGCGATAAACAGCTTGCCTTCGGCGGCCACCGGTGGGCGACCAAACACCGGGGCGGAGACGAAATGCTGGCCTCTTGCCGCATGGGCTTCGCTCAGCCTGTCGGCGAGCGCGACGCTGATGGTGCTGAGCGAAATGTGGAGGCCGCCAGCCGGCAGGCCCGACAAAAGAGACTCCAAAACGCTTTCGACAGCGGCATCATCGGCCAGCATGGTGAAGACCGCCTCGGCC
Organism: Asticcacaulis sp. DW145; assembly: GCF_037101385.1. Lineage (NCBI taxonomy): Bacteria > Pseudomonadati > Pseudomonadota > Alphaproteobacteria > Caulobacterales > Caulobacteraceae > Asticcacaulis > Asticcacaulis sp. DW145. The sequence continues at coordinate 1,787,794 of NZ_AP029024.1, forward strand.
TGACCGGCCTCGTAAGGCGTGGCGGCTCGCCGGGCACCTATGGCAACGAGCGAATCGGCCTTTTCCGGCGAACGGTTCCACACCGCGACCTCATGCCCGGCCTTGACCAGATTGGGCGCAATGGCCGCCCCCATATTGCCCAAACCGATAAAACCGATCTTCATGGCGGCCTCCTCTGTATGCGCCGAATTGACGGACCTAACCCTGCGCCGGTCTGCCGATGCGCTTGATTTCCCAGTGCAGGTCGATGCCGAACTTTTGCTTGACCTCGGCGCGCACCGTATCGCCTAAGCCTTCGAGGTCGGCCGCCGTGGCATTGTCGGCATTGATCATGAAGTTGGCATGCAACTCAGAGAACTTGGCGCCGCCAAAGCGCTTGCCGCGCCAGCCCGCTTCATCGACCAGCTTCCACGCCGAATGGCCTTCCGGATTTTTAAAGGTCGAACCGCCGGTCTTTTCGCGGATCGGTTGGGAGGTTTCGCGGCGCGCGGTGATGGCGTCCATGCGTTCGGCGATGGCCGCCGGATCGTCAGGCGTGCCCTGAAACACCGCCTGTATCCAGACAATATCCGGACTGATGTCCGAGTGGCGATAGCTGAAGCCAAAGTCTTCGTTAGTGAAGGTTCGTATCTCACCCGTGCGGTCATAGCCCCAGGCCGAAACCAGTACATCCTTGGTTTCGCGGCCATAACACCCCGCATTCATCGTCAGAGCGCCGCCAATGGTACCGGGAATCCCCGCATAAAACTCCAGACCTGCCAGACCGGCCTTGGCCGCGGCCCGCGCCACAGCGCTGTCGAGCGCGCCCGGCCCCGCAATGATCAGATTGTTTTCTATGTCTATCTGAATGTCAGAGAAGGCCTTACCGGCTAGGCGGATGACGACGCCTTCGATTCCGCCGTCGCGCACAATCAGATTGGACCCCACGCCGATATAGGTGACAGGCACAGACGGGTCCAACTGACGCAGGAAATCGCTCAGGTCTTCCGGATCAGCCGGGATGTACAGCACATCCGCCGGGCCGCCAACGCGGAACCACGTAAACGGGGCCAGTTCGGCCTGCTTTACGATCTTGCCGCGCACGGCGGGTAGAGTGTCGGTCCAGATAGTGGAAGAAGACGTCAAGTTAGGGCCTTTCGAATAGATTGTCGTTAATTGAGGACTTTACTTGCGTAGAGGTCCGCAGCAATTTTTAATCCACCCGCTTCTGTATCTATCAGGTCGAAAAACAACCCATCTTCAAAACCTTCGCTCAACGACTCAAGCTTCTCCTGACGCTCTTCCCGGTCATGAGGGTAGGTTTCACCGAGCCTATCAACCGAATGCTTCAGCAAGGCTGCGATTTTTGGCATCCCTAAAGCTTTGAAGCGCTCAATCGCTTCTAATGCCAATACCCCGGTGGAATTGTCGAAAAACTGATCAAACCCACCATTATATATTTCACTTTGAGCCCAATGTGCGGCGAATAAATGCTGAGAACTTTCAGGAAGAGTATCGAAAGCCTTCCGGAAAACATCATAGCCGTCGTAAATGCTTACATTTTCCCAGTAAGGTTCTATAAGTCTCCAATATCCCGTCATGCGTCTTTACCCCGTCAGCCCTTCCAACTGCGCCGGAAGCGCATAGGCCCACTGCGTGATATCGCCCGCCCCCAAGCAGACGACCAGATCCCCGGCCTTCGCCTCAGCGGCCACAAGGCCGGCCAGCGCCGCCGGGCCGTCGAGGCCTACGGCATTGCGGTGGCCGTGACGGTGCAGGGCTTCGACCAGTGCGTCCTTGCTGACGCCCTCGATCGGCGCTTCACCTGCTGAATAGACGTCGGCGACGATCACCTTGTCGGCGTCGTGGAAGCAGGTCGAAAACTCGGTCATCAGATCGCGCAGACGGGTATAGCGGTGCGGCTGCACCACGGCGATGACCTTGCCTTGTGTCACCTGACGCGCGGCCTTGAGCACGGCGGCGATTTCGACCGGGTGGTGGCCGTAATCGTCGATGATGCGCACGCCGTTAACGATACCGGTGGTGGTGAAGCGGCGCTTGACGCCGCCAAAGGCACCCAGCCCCTTGCGCACATCGGCCTCAGAGACGCCCAGTTCGCGGGCGATGGCGATGGCCGCCGTGGCGTTCGACACATTGTGGTTGCCGGTCATGGGCAGTTTCAGACCCGCCCAAGTGAAGGGCTCAACACCCACCGGCGAAAAGACCACGTCGAAGGTCGCGCCTTCCGGGCCGAAGTCGATATTGGTGCAGCGCACCTCGGCCTGCGGCGAGACGCCATAGGGGATCAGGCGGCGGTTTTCGACCTTGGCGGTCAGGGCCAGTACTTCCGGGTGATCGACGCAAACGGCGGCAAAGCCATAGAAGGGGATGTTTTCGACGAAATCGACAAACCCCTTCTTCACAGCTTCGAAATCGCCCCAGTGGTCGAGGTGTTCGGCGTCGATATTGGTGACGATGGCGAGGGTCGATTTCAGGCGGAGGAAGGAGCCGTCGGACTCATCGGCCTCAACCACGATCCAGTCGCCGTCGCCGACCTTGGCATTGGTGCCATAGGCGTTGATAATGCCGCCATTGACCACGGTGGGGTCCAACCCGCCGGCGTCGAGCAGCGCCGCCACCATCGAGGTCGTCGTCGTCTTGCCGTGCGTGCCGCCAACCGCGATGGAAAACTGCAGGCGCATCAGCTCGGCCAGCATTTCGGCGCGCCGCACCAGCGGTATGCGGCGCGACCGTGCGGCGACCATTTCGGGATTGTCGTGTTTAACCGCCGTCGAATAAACCAGCGCCGACACGTCGTCGCTGACATGCGCCGCTTCGTGGCCGATAAAGATTTTGGCCCCCAGCTTTTGCAGACGCTCGGTATTGGCCGAGGCCTTGGCGTCCGAGCCCTGCACCTTGTAGCCGATCTTTATCATGATCTCGGCGATGCCGCTCATGCCGATGCCGCCGATGCCGACAAAGTGCACGGGACCGAGATCGAAGGGCGTGGGACGAAGCTTGGCAGGGGCAATCATGGAGGCATGGACTCGTGGGGTAAGATGAAAGGTGTTCTGCTTTAGAGCGCATTCCGAAAAGTGTGCAACGGTTTTCGGACTCAAATGCGCGACCAACCAAAACGTTAGAGCGCTATTTCGACGAAATACGCTCTAAAACACGGCGACACAGGTGTCACGGAGGATTTTTAAGCCCTAATTCCGTCGGATCAGATAGGAACAGATCGGATTTGATGCTATTTTGGAGGAAACACAGGAGCATCCCATGGCCAAATTCTCCATCTCCATGACCGACCGTATGGCGCAAACCGTTCAGCGCCGCGTCGAACAGGGCGACTATAACAATGTCAGCGAATATTTCCGCGATCTGGTGCGCCGCGATGAGGAAAAACAAGCCGCCGAAGACCGCCTGCGCGATATGCTGGACAAGGCCGAAGCGAGCGGCTTTGTCGAAGACCGCGTCGAAGATATCTGGGCGGAAGCGGAAAAGCGTTACCTGAAACGGCTGGAGCTCAGAAAACATGGCTGATTACCGCCTCAGCGTCGAGGCCCGACGCGACCTGATGGACATCGCGGACTACACGATGGACGTTTTTGGCGCTCAGCTGGCTTACGATTATCAGAATGCCTTTATCGAGGCCTTCCACCTTCTGGGTCAGTATCCAGCCATGGGGCGGACCTGTGAAGACATTCGTCAGAGCGTGCGCTGCTTCCGCGAAGGGTCGCACATGATCTATTACCGGCAGGCCGGAGATATCATCTATATCCTGCGCATCCTGCACTACTCGCAGGACCCGCTGCGTCATCTTTAGGTTTCCGCCTCGCCCGACACCTCGGCCTCGGCCCCGTGATCGCCCAGCACTTCGCCGACATAGAACTTCATCACAAGCGTGTGGGCCACGACGGTCAGCGGCGTCGCAAACAGCACCCCCAGCGGCCCTAAGAGCGAGCCGAACCCCAGAACAGCAAACAGCGTAATGACGGTCGGCACGGCCGCGACGTGCTTTTGCACCATCGGCGTGATGATGTTCGACTCAAGCTGCGACACGCCGACATAGATGACGAGCGCCGCCACAAAGGTCGTCATATTCTCTGAGGCGGCCAGCAGCAGGCCCGGCCCCGCCGAGACCACCGGCCCGACGATCGGCACAAACTGCGCCAAACCGGACATCAGCCCCAGCGCCCCCGCCGAAGGCACGCCCGCAATGCTGAGCCCGATGGCCGTCAGTGACCCGACCAGCACCATCGAAAACAACTGTCCCAAAAGCCACAGACGCAGCGCCTTGCCGCTCAGATTGAGACCGTCCCGCACGCGGTCCTTTTGCGACCGGGGGAACAGGCGCACCACCCCATCGCGGTAGCTGCGCGGCTGCATGGCCATGAAGATGCCCGCCACGACCACCACGAGCAGGTTGGCGACCGATGAGGCGATTTCCCCCGCGATCTTGGGCACCAGAGACAGGACGCCGGACGCCTGCTGACTTAAGCCGTTGATCTGATCCAGCAGCGTGGCCCCGACATCGGAGGCGCGCAGGCGCACCTGAAGCTGCGCCCAGGCTTCGGGTATTTCCCGCGACAGGTTGTTGGTCTGACGGACGATCTCGCTGCCGAACAGCCAGCCCGACGCCGCCAGAAACGACACGAGGAACAGAAGCGCCAGCAGCACCGCCCAGCTGTCCTTGAGCTTCAGATACTTGACCAAAGGCTCCGCCGTGGCGCGCAAAACGGTCGCCACCACCACCGCACCGAACACCAGAAGCCAGATGCCAATCAGCTTGAGCGCCAGAAGGCTCAAGCCCACCACCATCAGCAGAAACAGCGTCTTCTGGACAAAGCCCGCATCGAGACGGTTACGCGCAAAAAACATGGGACGCCCCCTCACACTCAAAACCATCCTGATCTAGCGGCTTCGCAGATAAGGAAACAATTATTCCGACCGTTTGCGCTTCACCGTGCGCTCGACCAGATCGGCCAGTTGCTGCGCCGCGTCGGGCCGCGCCACCGATTTGGCGGCGGCGGCACGTTTTTCAAGGCCCACTGCCCCTTCTTCGATCAGGGCGCGGATGGCCTCGCTCAGGCTTTCGACCGTCACATCGTCTTCGCGCAGGACCACGGCGGCCCCGGCCGCCTGTAGCACGTCGGCGTTGTGGGTCTGGTGATCGTCGGCGGCGATTTTCAGCGGGATCAGGAGGGATGGCTTGCCCGCCACAGCCAGTTCGCAGCAGGTCGAAGCGCCCGACCGGCCGATGACGATATGGGCGCGGCCCAGCCGCTCAGCCATATTGTCAAAGAAGGGCGCCACCTCAGCCTCGATATCGGCCTCGGCATAGGTCTGGCGCGCAAAGTCCATCTGCTCGGCACGGGTCTGCTGTTCGACCCGCAGATGGATGCGCAGCGACACCGGCAAGAGCGCCAGCGCCTGCGGCACGGTTTCCGACAGAATTTTCGCGCCCTGCGACCCGCCGGTGATCAGAAGGCGGATCTCCTTGTCGATAGACGGATAGGGCTGCTCATAAAGCGCGCGTATGTCCGGGCGCACCGGATTGCCGACCACCTGCACCTGCCCTTCGAGCACAGCCGGGGCCATTTTCAGCACCGGAAAGGCGCAGGCCACCGCATCGACCCTGGCGCACAGTTGGCGATTGGAACGCCCCAGCACCGAATTCTGTTCGTGCAGCAGGGTCACGTCCTTGCGCGACAAGGCCGCCATCAGGGCCGGATAGGAGGGATAGCCGCCAAAGCCGATCACCGCCCTGGGCTTGAGGCGCTTGAACGCCTTGCGCGCCTGCTGCGTACCGGAAAAGATTTTCAGCGCCGCCTTGGCCATGCCGATGATATCGCCGCGCTTGAAGGTCGCGGCTTCCAGCGACAGGCGCTCTATCGCCGGGAACTTCTCTGCATAGGCCGCCCCGCGCGCATCAGAGGCCAGCACCACCTGCCAGCCGCGCGCAATCAGCTCACGCGCCAGCGCCTCGGCCGGGAACATGTGCCCGCCCGTCCCCCCGGCAGCCACCACGGCCAGCGGCGTTTCGGACAGGGGTTTGGGCTTTTTCTTACGGGCCATAGATATTTGCTCTTTTAATCCCGCCCGTAAACGGGACAAGGGTCTTGGTTACCACTGCGTATGATCGTCCGGTTCGATTTCCGCCGGGCGTTTGCGCGTCAGGGCCAGAATCAGCCCCATGGTCAGCCCCATAGCCATCAGCGACGACCCGCCATAGGAGATGAACGGCAGGGTCATGCCCTTGGGCGGAATGACCTGAAGATTGACGCTGATATTGATCAGCACCTGCATCCCCAACAGGATATACAGGCCCGATGTGGAGATTTGACGAAAGGCGTCGGGCATGGCCATGGCCTTCCACAGGCCGCGCAGCACCACAAAGGCGAAGATGGCGATCAGCAGCAGCGACATCCACAGGCCGTATTCTTCCGCTGCGACGGAATAGATAAAGTCGGTATGCATGTCGGGGATCAGGCGCTTCATGGTGCCTTCGCCGACGCCCGTACCGGTCAGGCCGCCATTGGCGATGGCCGCCGCGGCGCGTTCGACCTGAAAGCGGTCACCGTCCGGGTCGATAAACTCTTTAATACGGTCACGAAAGTGCGGCAGGATGAAGTAGAGGCTGGCAAATCCGGTCACCCCCGCCGCTGACAAACCGACGATCCAGCGCATCGGCACGCCCGAAATATAGAAACAGGCCCCGAAGGCCACGGTGATCAGTATGGACTGCCCCACATCAGGCTGGATCAGCAGAAGCGCGATACACAGGGCATAGAGGCAAAAGGCGATGGTGACGCCCGGCACGCCCTTGCCCTTCTGGCCTTCGGCGAACATCCACGACACCAGCACGATCAGGGCGGGCTTGAGGAATTCCGACGGCTGAAGACTGAAAAAACCGAGGTCAAGCCAGCGCCGTCCGCCCTTTGAGGTGTGGCCGATCAGCGGCAGCATGGCCATGACGAAAATGGCCCCGCCATAGATGGCGACGCTGGCCCGCTTCACCCCTTTCAGCGAAAACATCGAAATGCCGAGCATCATCGCCACCGAGGCGAAGGCAAACAGCACATGGCGCTGGGTGAAATAAAACTCGTTGGCAATGCCGACCTTGGGCGCAGCCACGGGCGACGACGAGAAAGAGAAGACGAGCCCGGCGAAGATCAGCAGCAGCACAAAGCCGAGCGTCAGTTTGTCCACCGTCCACCACCACATGGCCAAGGGCGAGCGGTCGGTGCGCGTAAACGGATGTGCGAAGCCGGAATTCATGGGCGGGTACGGTTCTGCAAGGGAAAACAGGCCCCGCAAGCCCGCGGGACAGTTGAGCCGCAGAGTCGGGAAACGCGGTTAATACCGGGTTAAGATTTCCCGAAAGGCCGCATTTATCCTCCCTGCGCGCAACGGACGGACAATAGGGTTTTCCGCCGGAGCCCGCCATGCCACTTAGGTTTGCCCCCACCGCCCTGCCCGCCCCTTTGCAATCGAAACTGGCCCGTACCACCGGGCACCTGGCTATGATCGCCCGCTGGAACCGCGATCACGCCGACGCCGACCCGCGCTGGCTGGCCTATATGCTGGCCACAGCGTTTCATGAGACCGGCGGGACCTGTCAGCCCGTGCGCGAAACCGGCGCCGCGTCCGATGCGGCGGCCATCCTCATACTGGAGCGCGCCTTTGCCGCCGGGCGACTACCGTGGGTAAAGACGCCCTACTGGCGGCGGGACAAGGCCGGTAAGTCGTGGCTGGGGCGCGGTCTGGTACAGATTACCCACCGCGTCAACTATGCGCGCTTCGGTCAGGCCATCGGCGAAGACCTGATCAGCGATCCCGACCGGGCGCTGGACCCGGAGGTGGCGCTGAACATTCTCTTTACCGGCATGATCGCGGGCCTGTTTACGGGCAAAAGGCTCAGCGACTATTTCACGCCCCGCCGCAGCGACTGGACCGGGGCGCGCGCCATTATCAATGGCCGCGAAAGCGCGGAGACCGTGGCGGGGTATGCAAAGGCGTTTTACGCGGCCCTGTCTCAGGTCTGACCTGTCATCTGCCGCCAGCGTTCGATCAGGGGCTGATAGGTAGCGGGTCCCTTGTCAAAACTCAGTTCATCCGCGCCGATCGTCACAAAGGCCTGTCTGGAGCGCGTCCAGATATGCCCGGCCGGACGCAGCCAAGCCGCATCGTCCAGCGTACCGCCCTTGATATTGAAGGTTTCGCCCTCGGGGCGGCGTCCGTGAAACAGCCGTGTGCCGCAGTCCGGACAGAATTCGCAGACCTTTTGCGCGCCGCTTTCAGCCTGCACGTGAAAGCCCTTCGGCTGGCCCTCTATCTCGATATCAGCGGCGCGCACCCGGATCGACTCGCCATAGGCCGAAGAGGACTGCTTCTGGCAATGGGTGCAGTGACACAGATAGAAGACGACAGGCATGGCCTTGAGGCGATAGCGAATCCGGCCGCACTGGCAGCCGCCGGACAAGGGAAACGGCGGGACATTGACGGTTTGCATGACACCCTCTTGATCAGGCTTTTGCTTTTAGGGATTCTGCGCTTGTCACACCAGACTTTTTCCTGTAATGACCCGCGCTTCCTGACCTGCCGGGCCCCTGACATGCCTTGGCGGGTGCTAACTCTATAAAGAGGACGGCGTTACCCGCGCCGCAAATGAAATGTCAAAACTAAAGACCAAATCGGGCGCCAAGAAGCGTTTCCGCTTCACTGCGTCGGGCAAGGTGAAGGCTGGCGTCGCCGGCAAGCGCCACCGTCTGATCTCGCACAACGGCAAGTACATCCGTCAGAACCGCGGCACGCAGGTGATGTCGGACGCCGATACCGCGAAGATCAAATCCTACATGCCCTACGCCTAAGGAGACGTGAACCATGGCACGTGTTAAAAGAGGCGTTGTTTCTCACGCCCGTCACAAAAAAGTTCTGAAGCAGGCCAAGGGTTTCTACGGCCGCCGCAAGAATACCATCCGCACTGCTAAGGCCGCTGTCGATAAGGCCGGCCAATACGCTTACCGCGACCGTCGCGTCAACAAGCGTAACTTCCGCGCCCTGTGGATCCAGCGCATCAACGCGGCTGCCCGCGTCGAAGGCTTCACCTACTCGCAGTTCATCCACGGTCTGAACCTGGCCGGGATCGAGCTGGACCGTAAGGCTCTGGCCGCTCTGGCCGCCAACGACGCCCCGGCCTTCACCGCCGTGGCCGAGAAGGTCCGCGCTGCTCTGGCGGCGTAATCTCTCTGGCGAGCGCATCCCGAAAGTGGTCACCGGTTTTCGGACACAGATGCGCGACCGTCTCTGAAAGAGACACCCGAACACAAGGAAACCCCGCACCAGCAACGGCGCGGGGTTTTTCGTTTTTCTCCTCAACCACACCTCAGATGCGGATGACAACAAAACTGTCATGCGGGCGCGTTATTGCGTAGGCTCAGCTATCGGAGCCGCCTTATGACCAGCCGCCGCACCTTTCTTCGCACCACCCTCAGCAGCGCTCTGGCGGCGTCGCTGGGCAGCCTGCCCCCCGCCATTGCCCGCGCGCTGGACATCCCCGCCCACATCCGCACCGGAACGATCAGGGACGTCGAACACGTCGTCATCCTGATGCAGGAAAACCGCAGCTTCGACCACTATTTCGGCACGATGAACGGTGTGCAGGGCTTTGGCGATCGCTTCGTCATCCCGGCCCCGGCGACGCCCACCCACGCTAACCGCACCGTCTTCGCCCAGCCGCGTGAGGACGACCCCACCCGCCTGATCGCGCCGTTTGCGCTCAACACCACCAAAGACTTCCGCCTGATGCGCGTCGAAGGCACGCCGCACAGCTTCAAGGACGCGCAGGCCGCCTGGGACGAAGGGCGTCTGACCAACTGGCCGAAGTCCAAGCACAATCACGCGATGGCGCATTTCGAACGCGCCGATCTGCCGTTCCAGTACGCTCTGGCCGAAGCCTTCACCCTATGCGACGCCTATTTCTGCGCCATGCACGCCGGTACCAATCCCAACCGCGTGGTCCACTGGACGGGCACCAATGTCGGCCCCAACGGCCCGGTCATCGTCAATGATTATGACGAGATGGACGCCGATCCGAAGGGCCACGGCGGCTATGACTGGACCACCTATCCGGAGCGTCTGAGTGCGGCGGGCATCGACTGGCGCCTGTATCAGAACATGAAGGACAATTTCACCGACAACCCGCTGGTCGGCTTCAAGACCTACCGGGCTGCCGATAAAGCCACCTCCGGAAAGCTCGCGGACCTTGCCGAGCGTTCGATCCGCACGCGCGACCTCGATAAGCTCAAAGAAGACGTGCTGACCGGCAAGCTGCCGCAGGTGTCGTGGATCATCGGCACGGCCGAAGGCTCCGAGCACCCCTCGACCTCCTCGCCGGCGCAGGGGGCCGACTATACGGCGCAGGTGCTCGATGCCCTGACCGCCAATCCGGAGATATGGGCGAAGACCGTCCTCTTGATCAATTTCGATGAGAATGACGGCTATTTCGACCACGTGCCGCCGCCCGCCCCGCCGTCTCTGGATGCCAATGGACAGCCGCTGGGCTATGCCGAAGGGGCGGAGCGCGAATATCACCAAGGAGACGACGCGCTGAAAAACCGTCCCTATGGCTTGGGCCCGCGCGTGCCGATGTACGTCATTTCGCCGTGGTCGAAGGGCGGTTACGTGGCTTCGGAAGTGTTCGATCATACCTCGGTCATCCGCTTCCTTGAAACGCGCTTCGGCGTTCAGGAGCCGAACATATCGGCGTGGCGTCGCGCCGTGTGCGGCGACCTGACCTCGTGCTTTGATTTCAAAACGCCGAACGATCAGCCCTTCTTTGCCCACCTGCCCAAAACCGCCGACCGCGCCGAACAGGCGCGCAAGCTGGGGAGTAAGACGACCCCCAAAACGCCCGACGCCCTCACCGCTCCGGTGCAGGAACAGGGCCTGCGCCCCCGCCGCGCGACACCTTATGAATTGCAATGCGGTCTGAACCGCGACGGCGAACTGGTCATGCTCAACAATGGCACTGACAAGCGTTCAGCGGTGTTTCACCTCTATGACCTGAATGCGCGCGATGCTATCCCCTATCGGTATACGGTCAGCAACCGTCAGACGCACAGGCTGCCCGCCGGGGCCGTGAAGCTGTGGGTCAATGGCCCCAATGGCTTCCACCGCCGGTTCGAGGGCGCAACCATCTTGTTCGGCTGTGAACGCGGACCGCAAGGGTTTGAAGTCAGCAATGCTTCCGACAAGCCCCTGAGCCTGATGTGGCGCGACGAAGCCTATGGACAGGCCGCGCAAAACCTGAGCCTCGCCCCCGGTGAAAGGCAGCCGCTGCGCTTCGATGTGGCCGCCAGCCACGGCTGGTACGATTTCAGCCTGACCGCTGAGGGATACCGCCTACGTCTGGCCGGCCATGTCGAAGACGGCAAGCCGTCCCTGTCCGACCCGGCGGCCTTCGGCGCGGCGAAGCTGACGGTCTGAAGTGATGAAGTGGGGGCTACGCCATAGTCCCCAAAAGCCTGTGGCCTGTGATCGCTCGGCGACATCCCGTTTCGCTGCGTTCAGCCATCGCGGCCGAAAAATATACTTTTGCTGAGGCTATACCCAAGCCTTCGGCATAGGGAAGAGAACGCACACCAAATGCGGGTTAGCTTCGGCGGGAGGGGACGCTTAATGTGCAAAGACTGCCTGTGTAGCCGCTTGCGGATGAGACCACAGATAAAAGCAACGGGTGTGTAGCGAGAACAGAGATGATGAGAAAATATCGCTCATCACCCTCGCAAAATACCTATCAACCAAAGCCCGTCCGTATACCATTTCCCCTCCCCGGCCTGTATTGAGACCTAATGCCCTTGCGGGGTCGGTTGCGGCAGCGGTACACCCAGCTTGTCGCGGATGTCGTCAATGACCGACACCGCTGTGCCGCGCACCGGTGCGCGGATCACCCGCTTGCCGGCCTCCATCAGGATCATCCCGCCGCGATAGGGCCACACCCGCGGGGCCCACTCCTCAAAGGTCTGGGCCCAGCGCAGCAGCGAGCGCAACGGCGGCACATAGAGGGCATAGGACCAGGCGATCGGCTCCAGCTCCGCCGCCCGCAGCAGGGTTTCGAGCTGCGTGCGCGAAAAGGGCTGTCCATGACCGAACGGCGTCTTTTCCGCGTGGGTCCACAGACCACCGCGCGCCACCACGGCCAGAATCAGCCGACCGTTGGTGGTCAGGCAGCGCGAGGCCTCGACCAGCAGGGCTTCGGGGTTTGAGGCTTCCTCCAGCGCGTGCATCAGAAAAATCCGGTCGAACAGGGCCGAGGGAAACGGCATGTGCTGCTCATCGACCAGCACCGAGCGGCTTTTGAGGCCTTCGGGCCAGATTTCGGCCCCCTGCGCCGCCGGCATGGCGGCGATTACACGCCGCGCCGTGCCGTTGAACGCATCGAGATAGGGGGTGGTATAGCCCAGCCCCAGCACGTCAGACCCCGCCACATCGGGCCAGGCTTCGGCCAGCTTCTGGGCCACCATGCGTCTTGTCACCGCGCCTTCGGGCGTGGCATAGAAACGGCTCAGTTCGGAAACGATGCGGCGCAAGATGGGTCCTCAGGGATCAGAACCTATATATAGGACGCTTTGCCCGGTTGAGGGAGGATTTTGCCATGTCGGCCCTGCAAATTCATCAGTTTCCGGCGCTCAATGACAATTACGGCTTTGTGGTCCGCGATCAGGCGTCGGGTCAGGTCGCCTGCATCGACACGCCGGATGCCGAGGCCGTTACCGCGGCGCTGACGGCGCAGGGCTGGGGGCTTGACTATATCCTCAATACCCACTGGCACCCGGACCATACGGGCGGCAATGCGGCGCTGAAAGACCGCTATGGCTGTCTGATCTACGGTCCCGAAGAGGTGCGCCGCGCCGCGCCGCTCGATCAGGTTTTAAGCGGCGGTGACCGCTTCGCACTGGGGCAGACCGTGTTCGACGTGCTGGACCTCAAGGGGCATACGCTGGGCCATATCGGTTATGCGGCAGCGTCGGAAAAGGTGGCCTTTGTCGGGGATACCCTGTTTGCGCTGGGCTGCGGGCGTTTGTTCGAGGGCAGCGCCGAAGACATGTGGGGCAGCCTGCAACGGCTGCTGGCGCTCGATCCGCAGACGACGCTCTACTGCGCGCACGAATATACCCTGTCGAACCTGAAATTTGCTGAGAGCTTGGGACCGTTCCCGGCATTGGAAGCGCGCGGTGCAGACATTCGCGCCCGCCGGGCGCAAGGCGAACCCACCGTGCCCATGCGTCTGGCCGATGAAATCGCCACCAATCCGTTTGTGGTCTATCCGCTGAAAGAAGCCGGCTTTGCCGCTCAGGCCGCGAAGTTTGGCGAAATCAGAGCGGCCAAGGACCGGTTCTGATCAGCACCCCTACGGTGCATTGCCGCCGCTGGCCAGCACCTTGATCACGCGCTTGGACGACGGGCGGCCGCCCCAGCCCTTGCTGAGGTCCAGCTTGAGCATCAGCGTATCGCCTTCGACCCAGGCGCTGGGCGGGCGGCCTTCGATCAGCTTGACCTCCTGCACGGGGGCCAGAAGTTTGCGTCCCCTGGCCGTGCCCGACATTTCGACCATGGCGTCGGCGGTGACGGTTGCGGCATCGGCAAACAGATAGTCCGCCCCCGGTGTCTGGACGTCCGCTTCGAAGCGCACCAGACGGCTCAGGGCCGCCGAGGCGCGTTTTGAGGTCCGCACCAGATGCTGAAACAGTTGCGACGGTGACATATGGCCCGGCTCAAAGGCCTCGGCCCGGCCAGCCACGGCCACCGGATCGCCCGTCGGGCGGTCCTTGGAAAACAGGATCATACCGCCCCAGCGCGTCGCCTTCAGCACCGGTTCGCCCAGATCGTTCTTGAAGATGATGTCGCCCATCGGACCGGGCGTCGGCGTCAGGGCCCACACTTCGCTGTCGCCATCGAACTGGATCAGCGGGTTGCGGCGGCTGCGGTCGAGCACGAAGCTGGCCCCGCGATCGGTCGTAAAGCGCGCCACGGTGGGCGGCGCATTGGTGCGCCCGTCATTGGGCGTCGCCCGCCCGATCAGCGAGTCGCGCAAGGTGCGTTCGGCCTGCGCCTGCGCCATGCTGGCAAACGGCAGGCACAGGGCGAGAATCAGAAGGCAAAGCCCCCGGCAGAGCGATTGGGGCCTGAGAGAACGCAATGTGAACTGAGCCTGTGTCATTGCTCACAAACTACGCACGGAAATAGGCGGAATTAGGACCGCAGCGCGGTGTCTCCGGGGCGCTAACCGTTGAATCACAAGCGATTGCGGCATTTTTGTCACAAAGCCGCGCGCGAATGATAACCGCTCTCAAACACACAAGCCACAACGGTATAAGGTATGAAAAATCCCCCGCCATCGAGATGGCGAGGGACACGTTCTCAGCCCATAGGCGGCACAGCCTGCATAAGGCTTAGCTGGCCATATGCTGACCACCATTGACCGCGATGGTGGCACCGGTGATGAAGCTGCCCATATCCGACGCCAGGAAGGCGACGATTTCGGCCACTTCTTCCGGCGTGCCCAGACGGCCGACCGGGATGCCCGAGACGATCTTTTCCAGCACTGCCGGGGCAATGGCCGAGACCATTTCGGTCGAGGTATAGCCGGGGGCCACGCAGTTGACTGTGATGCCCTTGGCCGCCGATTCGAGCGCCAGCGCCTTGGTGAAGCCGATCACGCCCGCCTTGGCCGTCGAATAGTTGGCCTGACCGGCCTGACCCTTCTGACCGTTGATCGAAGAGATATTGATGATACGGCCATAGCCCCGCTCACGCATGCCTTCGATGACCGGACGGGTCATGTTGAACATCGAGTCGAGGTTGGTGTGGATGACCTCTTGCCACTGCTGCTGGCTCATCTTGTGGAAGAAGCCGTCGCGGGTGATGCCCGCATTATTGACCAGCACTTCGACGGGGCCCAGAGCGGCCTCAACCTCGGCCACGGCGCGCTGACAGTCGGCAAAGTCGGCCACCGACCCCTTGACCACGAAGACGCCCAGCTCTTCCGCCACGCGCTTGGCGTTTTCCTCATTGCCGGCGTAACCGGCAGCCACCTTGAAGCCTGCGTCCTTGAGGCGCTTGGCAATCGCCTTGCCGATACCGCGCGTTCCGCCCGTAACCAATGCAACTCTGCTCATATTTTTTTATCCCTTTAGTCATTCCGCTTGCGCGTAAGCCGCCATGACGCGGCGAAATGTGAATTCGGCTAATGCCAAAATGATTAGCTTCCGAGAACCGGCGCGCGTGCTGTGCTCAAAAAGCGAAGCGTTAGCACAACCAACACCTGAAGTACGTGAGCACCGGCTTGCAGGAAGATGATTATTTGCAGCCCGTCAGGGGGGCTTACCCGATGGTCTCGACGGTCAGGGCGACGCCCATCCCCCCGCCGATGCACAGGGTGGCAAGGCCTTTCAGCGGCTTGCCCGCCTCGGCGGCGCGGCGGTTCAGTTCAAAGATCAGCGTGGTCAGGATGCGCGCGCCCGACGCCCCGATCGGGTGGCCGATGGCGATAGCGCCGCCATTGACATTGACCTTCGAGGTGTCGAGACCCAGTTCCTTGACGACGCACAGGGCCTGAGCGGCAAAGGCTTCGTTCGATTCGACGAGGTCGAGATCGGCGACGCTCCAGCCCGCTTTTTCCAGCGCCTTTTTCGAGGCCGGGATCGGGCCCGTGCCCATGATGGCCGGATCGACACCCGCCGTGGCCCACGACTTGATGCGCGCCAGCGGTTTCAGGCCGCGCGCCGCGGCTTCGTCAGCCGACATCAGGATGAGCGCCGCCGCCCCGTCATTGAGGCCCGACGCATTGGCCGCCGTCACCGTACCGTCCTTCAGGAAAGCGGGCTTCAGACCGGCCACGCTGTCGAGCGTCGCGCCGTGGCGGATGAATTCATCCTTATCGACGACCGTGTCGCCCTTGCGCCCCTTGATGGTCACCGGAGCGATTTCGGCGTCAAACTTGCCGGCCTTCTGGGCGGCTTCGGCCTTGTTCTGCGAGGCGACGGCAAATTCGTCCTGCGCCAGACGGGTGATCTCCCACTTGGCGGCGATGTTTTCGGCCGTCTGACCCATGTGATAGTTGTTGAAGGCGTCCCACAGGCCGTCCTTGATCATGGTGTCGGCAAACGATATGTCGCCGAACTTCTGACCATTGCGCAGGAAGGCCGCGTGGTTGGCCTGCGACATGCTTTCCTGACCCCCGGCGATGACAATCCTGGCGTCGCCCAATGCGATCTGCTGCGCGGCCAGAGCCACGGCGCGCAGGCCCGAGCCGCAGATCTGGTTGATGCCCCAGGCGGGGGTGGTGTGGGGCAGGCCGCCCTTGATCGCCGCCTGACGCGCCGGGCCCTGCCCCTGCGCGGCCGTCAGCACCTGACCCAGAATCACTTCGTCGATTTCTTCTGCCTTGAGGCCCGAGCGCTCCAGCGCGGCCTTGATCACATGGGCCCCCAGTTCCGCCCCCGACAAAGAGGCGAGACCACCCAGGAACGAACCGACCGGTGTACGGGCCGCAGCCACGATCACCACGTCAGACACAGAGCTTACCGACATGAAAATTCCCTTTTGAAAATGACACCGGACGTTTCCCTGCAACCGCTCATTTGCGCGCGTATCCGGCGAGTTGACGGTTCGGACCCTGCCCCAAAGGCGTGACGGTGTCACGACACAAAATATGTGCAAAAGTCTCCAAACACGTGATTTTGAGCGCAAATTTTTCGCATGTGCACAACCATCACGCCGGATTTACCGTATTTTGCACGCGCACACGCGCTTTATCGCCGCAGACCCCTTGAACAACAGAGGGAATAGCCATTTAGTACGCGCAGGTCTTCCGCATAAGCACAAAAAGCGGCGGAAGAGGTCTTCGCTTTTCGCGGCTGCGCCACGGTCATGTTGCGCAATATGAAGTGCGAAGACGCCATCACACAGGACCCGTGCAGGGGGAGTCAGGAACCAAGGCATGACCGAAACCAAGACGAAGGCGAAACGCGGCGATCAGGAACGCGTCGTCATCAAGAAGTACGCCAACCGCCGTCTGTATAATACCGCCACCAGCTCCTATGTGACGCTGGACAATCTGTCGGACATGGTGCGTCAGAATATCGACTTCGTGGTCTATGACGCCAAGACCGGCGATGACATTACCCGTGGCGTGCTGGCCCAGATCATCTTCGAAGAAGAAAGCCGCGGGCAGAACCTGCTGCCGATCCAGTTCCTGCGTCAGCTGATCTCCTTTTATGGCGATTCAATGCAGAACCTTCTTCCCACCTATCTGGAAATGTCGCTGGATGGCTTTGCCAAGCAGCAGGAACGTTTCCGCTCGCAGTTTTCGCAGGCCTTTGGCGGCGCGCCGGGCCTCGGCTATTTCGACGAGCAGGTGGCGCAGAACCTGGCCATGTTCGACCGCGCCATGCGCATGTTCTCGCCCTTCTCGTTTGCAGCCCCGGGCGCGGCTCCCGGTACCCCGGCGGGTGCAGCGCCAGCGGCTGAGCCCGCGGCTCCTACCCCCGCAGCCCCGGCGCGCGACAGCGATCAGGTCAATGAACTGCGTCAGCAGATCGAGGCCATGAAGGCACAGATCGACCAGCTGGCGACGCGCAAATAGACTCTGTTTTAAGACTATGAGTGTAGATTGGGCGGGAATTTAGAGCGATGTGCGGAAAAGTGTGAGCGGTTTTCCGCAAAAACATCGCGACAAAGCAAATATTTAGAGCGAAATGGCGATTCAACTTAAAGCCATTTCGCTCTAATTTCCGCCCTTTTTCTTTTGCCGACAGAATGACGAAAAAGCCCAACCTTCCTGTGCCTGCCGGTCCCGCCGTGGACCATGAGCCCTCGTCCGCACGCCGGGTCAACAAGGCCTATGAGAATGTGGACTATGCGGCGCAGGTGCTGGGCGGCGGCGAAAAGCGCGGTCTGCGCGGTGGGCCGGAGACGCTGGGGCGGGCAAAAAAGACCTATCTGGCGTCCGAATATTCCGGGCCCAACGACCGTCGCCCGGCACCGGGTCGCGTCAAGCAGGAAAAGATATAAGGTTAAGCGCCGTTAAGCCTGCGGCACGGCTTTTGCAGCGCACCCCGCATCTGTTGCGGAGCGCTCCATGCAAACCTTCATGCCGATCCTGATCAAGACCTTCGACGTCCTGCTGGTCGCCACCATCTTCACGCTGTTCACGTAAGCCGTATCCACGATCAGATGCAGGGCCGTGCCCCGGCTCAGCCGAACTCCAGATCGCGGCGGGCGGTGATGATGGTCACGATAAAGCCGGCCAGCACATCGAGCAGCGTCATGGTGGTCAGCAGGAAAAAGGTCGAGGTGCCGAACGGGCGCAGCAGCAGAAATTCGACCAGACAGATAATAAACAGGATCATCGACAGCGAGTGGTTGACGATGGCCACGCTGTCCGAGCGGGTTGATTTCAAAAGCTCGAAAAACAGCATGATCAGGCCGATAAAGATCACCACATCACCGATCGAAACCAGCCACTGCGTGCCGGCTGACGGCATGGGGACGGTAAACAGCACATGGGTCAGGCCGTTATAGGCCGAATTGGCGTCGCTGCCGAACATGTGGAACATGGCAACGATATTGTACACCGCAACCGGAATGGCCAGCATCGGGAAGGCCGTCAGAAAACCACCCTCGTCCTTCTTAGCCGGTGCGTTCGCCATTTGCTTCCCCGTTTGCGAGATGACTGCCGTACCTACTACCGCGTTTCGCTGTTCCTGACTAGCCATCCCGTTAACCCCTTTTCCGGAAAGGTACTGGTATTATATATCGCGCATTTGAATCCAAAAACCGGTACCCACTTTTTGGAATGCGCTCAGACCTCCGTAGTCCGTCCCGGCAGACGGCGGCGGCTGTTCAGCCACATGACGCCCGGCAGGTCGGTCAGCGCGTTTTTCAGGCGGCCCCAATTGGTATATTTGGAGCTGCCCGTCGTGCGCAGCCGGTCTTCGACCGGTTCAAAAAGCGTATCATAGCCTTCGCGGTTGACCAAGGCCGGGATGTAGCGGTGCATATTGTCGAAATAGGGCAGCCGCAGAAACAGATCGCGGCGTATGGCCTTGATGCCGCAGCCCGTATCGTTCGATCCGTCCTTCAACAGACTCTTACGGATGCCGTTTGCCCAGCGAGACGCCCATTTTTTGGAGGCCGTGTCCTGACGGCGGCGGCGTTCCCCGGCCACCAGACCGACGTTGGGTGCGGCCCTGAGCAGGATCTGCGCCACATTGAGCACGTCGCTGGCCGGGTTCTGACCGTCGCCATCCATCATGGCCACGATGTCGCCGCGCGCATAGAGCACGCCGGTGAACACACCGCCCGACTTGCCCACATTGTTTTCGTGACGAATGACGCGCAGCTCCGGCACAGAGGCCTTCAGTCCTTCCAGGACCTGCGGCGTCTTGTCCGTCGATTTGTCATCGACAAAGACCAACTCATAGTTTCCGGCCCCCACACCGGCATCGAACACGCTTTTCAGCTCCTGAACGACCTGCGGAGTGGCCCCCTCTTCGTTGTGGACAGCGACGACAACGGACACGGATACAGACATGGGGCAGCGGCTCTTTAAGGGAGGAAACAGGCGGTCAGCGGCCCGCCGGTAATATGAGTCTGGCGTCTTATCAGGTTTGCGGTTAAGCGTAAACCGAACACCCTCCCTGAGATTCAGGTGCCTCGCCGCACCGGGATTTCGCGTCTGCGAGCTTTCGGAACTATGTCGAGCAAGCCCTTCTCTCCCCTGAGCCCCGATCTGCGCGGCCCGCTTCTGGCGGCCATCATCGCCTTTCTGGTCGGCCTGCCCTGCGCCCTGCTGATTCCGCCGCTCGACCGCGACGAATCGCGCTTCGCTCAGGCCTCCAGCCAGATGCTTGAGACCAAGGACTTCATCAATATCAGCTATCAGGACCGCCCGCGGCACAAGAAGCCGGTCGGCATCCACTGGCTTCAGGCGGCCTCCACCGCCCTGACATCCGACGTGGCGGCGCGCGATATCCTCTCCTACCGCTGGCCCTCGCTGCTGGGGGCGGCGCTGGCGGCCTTTGCCATGAGCTGGGGGGCCGGGTTCCTGTTCGACCGGCGGCAGGGGCTGATCGCCGGGGTGTTGTTCGGCGTCTCCTTCCTTTTGTCCACCGAAGCCTTTATCGCCAAGACCGATGCGGTGCTGTGCGGCCTGACGACCCTGTTCCTGATGGCGCTGGCGCGCATCTACGTCACCTATCGCCAGCGCAGCGACCTCAGCGAAAAGCCCAAGCTCACCAAGTATAAACTGATCTTCTGGGTGGCCTTTGCCGGATCGGTGCTGATCAAGGGGCCGATCGGGCCGATGATGTTCGCGGCGACGGCGCTGGCGCTGCTGGGCTGGGATTTGAAAGCCAAGGTACCGGGGGCCGCCGACTGGCTGAAACACCTCGGCTGGGCCTGGGGGCTTCTGATCACCGCCCTGATCGTCGGACCGTGGGCGATTGCCATCACCATCGCCACGGACGGAGCCTTCTGGGGCACGGCCATTGGCGACGATTTCGCCCCCAAGCTGGTATCGGGGTCTGAGGGCCATTTCGCGTGGCCGGGCTATCACACCCTGGCCCTGCCGATCCTCTTCTTCCCGCTGAGCTTCCTGCTGGGCGGAGCGCTGCAAACGGCGCTGTCACGCTATGCCGAGCCGGCGGTGCGCTTTGCCATCTGCTGGTTCGTACCGGGCTTCCTGATCTTCGAAGCCTCCCCGACCAAGCTGGTCCACTATCCGCTGCCGACCTATGGCGGTCTGGTGCTGCTGGCTGTGCTCGGCCTGTCGATCCCGCTGAAGACCTGGGCCAAGGTGATGAATACCGGCCTCGGTCTGTTCGGCGGCTTCCTGATCACCGCCATTGCGGCCTATGGCCTGTCGGAATTCGGCCATGCCGGCGTGGCGGTGCTGGTCACCATCGTGGCCGCCGCCGCCCTGCTGATCGGCGGTCTGGCGGCGCTGTTCCTGTGGCGTCAGCACATGACCACCGCTCTGGCCTGTCTGATCGGTGCCGGGGTGATCGCCCACCTGAGTTTTGTCGCCACCCTGTCACAGCTCAAACCCTTATGGATGTCGCGCAATCTCGAAGCGGCGCTGGTCGAAACCGATCTCGATCCGCGTCAGGGGCTGCAACCCGGTCCCGTCGCCACGCTTGGCTTTGCCGAGCCGTCCTTCGTCTTTGCCATGGGCACGGAAACCGAACTGGCCGACACGCCGGAACAGGCGGCGGCCGCCCTGCAACAGGGCCGTCCGGTCTGCGTCGAATCGCGCCACGATGCCGAATTCCGTAAAGCGGTCAGCGCCGCCGGGCTGAAGCCACGCGCCGTGAAGACTATCGAGGGCTATAACTACTCCAACGGCGACCCGGTGAAAATCACGCTGTATCAGTTACAGAAGTAAGACCCGAGGCCGAAGGGTCTCACCGCCTCACCGCGTATCACCTCTGACATCAGAGCGTTCGTCAGCTCAGTTGAGCCGCGTCATCGCTCTGTGTTTCTTTACGCCTCATGTGCGTCCGAAAAGGGGTGCCCATTTTTCGGCATGAGGCTTGATACAGAGGAGGCGTCATGAGCCCGGACACCCAAGCCGCCATCGCGTTCAGCCGTTTCGGACTGGGCAATACACCGCGGGGCCTCGACGCGGCCTTAGGTGATGCGCGGCGCGCGCTGATGGCGGAGCTGACCTCGCCCCCCGAACTCAGCCTGCCCCTTAGCGACGTGCAGCGCGATCTGGGCTTTTCCAGCGCCCTGCCGCCGACACCGGAGTTACTCACGCAGTTGGCCGCCTATAATCAGGCCCGCAAGGCCCAGCGTGAGATCAAGGCACAGACCCGAAGCCCCGCTCAGGAAGCCCCGCGCATGGACGGGGCCCCCATGGCCGCGCCCGATATGGCGGGCAAACCGGCTGCGGCGTCCGACGATCAGCGCCTGCCGCAGGCGGTTACCTCGGCCGAGGTGGCCGCACGTTTGAAGGCCTGGGGGGCCGCTCCCATCGGCTTTTATGAGCGGCTGGTGATGTTCTGGGCCAACCATTTCGCCATCTCGGTCGATAAGGGCCTGCCGGATCGTGTGCTGGCCGGGGCCTATGAGCGCGAGGCCATTCGCCCGCATCTTACGGGCCGCTTCCGCGATCTGTTGCTGGCCGTTGAACACCATCCGGCCATGCTGGCCTATCTCGACAACGACGCCTCGATCGGACCCAACGCCCGCGCCAACCGCAATGGCAAGCGCGGGCTGAATGAAAATCTGGCCCGCGAAATCCTGGAACTGCACACGCTGGGGGTCAATGGCGGCTACACGCAGGCCGATGTCACCCGTTTTGCCAAGGTGATCACGGGATGGACCCTCAGCCGCGAGGGCCAGGGCGACGGCTTCCGCTTCAACCCCAATGCGCACGAGCCGGGCCCGCAGACGATCATGGGTAAGACCTATGCCGATGACGGCGAACAGCAGGGCATCCGCGTGCTGGAAGACCTCGCCCGCCATCCGGCAACGGCGAAGCACATCGCCACCAAGCTGGTGCGACACTTCGTCAGCGATCAGCCGCCACCGGCACTGGTCGAACGCTTAAGCCGCCGGTTCATTGACACTGACGGCGACCTCAGCGCCGTCTATGCGGCCCTGATCGAGGCCGACGAAAGCTGGAGCGCGCCGCGCGCCAAGCTGCGGACCCCGCAGGAATACGTCATCGCCAGCCTGCGGGCGCTCGATACGCCGATCCAGCCGCAGCGCTTCCTTCAGGCGCTGCGTGTGCTGGGTCAGCCCCTGTGGCAGCCGCCCGGCCCCAACGGTTTTTCCGATCTGGCCAGCGTCTGGGCGACCCCGGAAGGGCTGAACAACCGCCTCGACCTCGCCTATCAGTTATCGGAGCGCGTCGCCGAAAGGACCGATCCGCGCGTCTTTGCCGAAGCGCGGCTGAAAGGCCTGCTCTCCGAGACCACCCGCCGCTCGGTCGCTCTGGCCGAAACCCGTCCGCAGGGCCTGGCCCTCGTGCTCCTCTCTCCCGAATTCATGAGGCGTTAGCGCCCGTATGGCTGCGCCACACCGGCGCTAACATTTTTGCTGACGCGCTTTTGAATCCGAAAAGTGCGTCCCACTTTTCGGAAAGCGCTTGATATGACTCTCGACCGCCGCTCCTTCCTCGTCGCCTCCACCGGCCTGTTTGCCTCGGCTGTCCTGCCGCAGAGCGCCTTTGCCGCGGGACGTGATCCGCGCTTCGTCGTCATCATCCTGCGCGGCGCGCTGGATGGCCTCGCCGCCGTGCCGCCGGTGGGCGATCCCGACTTCGCCGCCCTGCGCCCCCCGGCGTGGGAGGGCGACGCCCTGCCGCTCAACGGGTTTTTCGCCCTCAATCCCGCCATGCCGAATCTGAAGCGCCTTTATGGGGCGGGTCAGGCGGCCATTGTCCACGCCTCGGCCACCCCCTATCGCAATCGCTCGCACTTCGACGGTCAGGACGTGCTGGAGTCGGGCTATGACGCCCCCGGCCACGCCGATACGGGCTGGCTCAACCGCCTGATCCTGTCGCTGGGGGACGGTGAAAAGATCGGCACCGCGCCCCGGTCGCTGTCGGTCGGCACGCTGACTCCGCTGGTCATCCGCGGCGAAGCGCCCCTGCTCGGCTGGGCCCCGCAGCAGCTCAAAGCCGCCGATCCGGACCTCGCCCCGCGCCTGTTGCGGCTCTATGGCGAAAGCGACCCGGCACTGATGACCGTGCTTCAGGAAGGCATCGACACCGGCAAGATCGCGTCGGGCATGAACCCGATGAGCGGCACCGGCGGCCCGGCTGGGGCCATGGTCGATATGGCCAAGGGCGCAGCGGCGCTGATGGGGCGCGACGACGGCCCGCGCATCGCCGCCATGGCCTTTGACGGCTGGGACACGCACGCCGCCGAACAGCGCCGCCTGACGCAGCTTCTCGGGGGGCTCGATCAGTCTCTGGCCGCACTCGAACAGGGCATGGGGCCGAAATGGGCCGACACCGTGGTGCTGGTGGCGACCGAATTTGGCCGCACGGCGCGCTTTAACGGCACGCAGGGCTCCGACCACGGTCAGGCGACGACGGCCTTCCTCGCCGGTGGGGCGGTCAGGGGCGGGCGCGTCATCGCCGACTGGCCGGGACTTAAGGCCGCACAGCTCTACGAAGGACGCGACCTCGCCCCCACCACCGACCTGCGCGCTGTGGTGATGGGCGTGGCCCGCGACCATCTGGGGGCCGATGTGCGCCGGTTACAGACCGACGTCTTCCCCGGCGCGCTGAGCGCCAAACCGCTGGATGGGTTGGTGGGGGCCTGACGGAGCCACGCGCAACGTCAGGCCGCCGTCGCCTTCAGACCGATAATCGCCACCAGCAGCATCCCCAGAAACAGGAGCCGCATCGGCGTTACCGTCTCGTGGAACAGCACGATGCCGAGGATCGCCGCCCCCAGCGCCCCGATCCCCACCCACACGCCATACGCCGTGCCGATGGGCAGGCTTTGCGCCGCCTTGGCCAGCAAAAACATACTCCCGGCCAGCGTCACCAGCGTGAACAGGCTCGGGACAGGCTTCGTAAAGCCGTGGCTGTATTTCAGCCCGATGGCCCAGCACACCTCCAGCAGCCCGGCAATAATCAGATACACCCACGGCATCGGCAAGACCGTCGTCATAACGCACGCCTTTGATAATAAAATGTCAGGGAGCGTCGTCTTGTCTGCCCGGCGTTTTTACCGCGCATCCGTACCCCAAAACCGCGTGGCACTTTTGGGGATGCGCTGACTCCGGTCCCGGTACGGCGCGTCTCGTCGGGAACAGATGCGCTATAGCAAACGCGGCACGCCGGATAAAGCCCTGATCGGGCTCAGCTTTTGGCCACATTACAGGCCTGTAAGCTATTACACGAAATTCATTAAATAAATCAAATGATTAAATCCCGTTCATGACGTTCATTTAATTTGAAACTATCGGCGGGCTGCGGCATACCCACCTCACCGGCGGACGAAACGCCGCCCCACACAAGCAAAACTTAAACCAAATACTTATCAAACCGAAAGGATATCGACATGCAAATCTCTCTGACCGGCGCCACCTTCCTCAGCTTTGCCGCCTTCCTGACCCTCGCCCTGCTCAGCATCTGAGCCATTACTTACAAACACCGAAAGATATACACATGACACGCTACCTCACCCCGCTCTACTTCCTGTCGATCACCGCCTTCTGCGTGATCTCGCTCCTCACCATCGCTTAAGGATAAGTCCCATGACCACCGTATTAACCGGCCTGTTCTTCCTGTCGTTTGCCGCCCTCGCCACCGTCGCCCTGCTCGTCATCTGAGCGATGCTGACAAAGCGCTTGCCGAAAAGTGTGACGCACTTTTCGGATAAAAAAGCGCGCTAAAGCAAAAAATTTAGAGCCTTGAGGCGGCTCAACTGAGCCGACGAATACTCTAAATGACCAGTAACGCGTAACGACAGGGAGGCGCTGATGCCCACCGCACAGCCAAACACCAAAACCAAACGACCAAAAAACAAACGGGCGGAAGACTGATCTTCCGCCCGTTCGTATTTTGCCGAAACCGGCCCGCCAATTAACCGGGACGCACCATGTTTTCCGGGCGGACGTACTGATCGAACTCTTCGTTGGTCAGGTAGCCGCCGCCGACCGCCTCTTCGCGCAGCGTCGTGCCGTTCTTGTGCGCGGTCTTGGCGATCTTGGCGCAGGCGTCATAGCCCAGACGCCCGTTCAGCGCCGTCACCAGCATCAGCGAGTTTTCGACACCCTTACGGATATTGTCGATGCGCGGCTCGATCCCCACCACGCAGTTGTCGGTGAAGCTCACAGCCGCGTCGGCCAAGAGGCGCACGGACTGCAGGAAGTTATAGGCCATCACCGGGTTAAAGACGTTCAGCTCAAAATGCCCCTGCGATCCGGCAAAGGTCAGGGCGGCGTGGTTGCCGAACACCTGCACGCAGACCTGAGTCAGCGCCTCGCACTGGGTCGGATTAACCTTGCCCGGCATGATGGACGAGCCCGGCTCGTTTTCCGGCAGGGCCAGTTCGCCCAGGCCCGCGCGCGGGCCGGAGCCGAGGAAGCGGATATCGTTGGCGATCTTGAACAGCGACGCCGCCACCGTATTGATGGCCCCGTGCGAAAAGACCATGGCGTCATGCGCCGCCAACGCTTCAAACTTGTTCGGCGCCGTGGTGAAACCAAGGCCCGTGATGCGCGCAATGGCTTCGGCCACGCCCTCGGCAAAGCCGATCGGCGCGTTGAGCCCGGTGCCGACCGCCGTGCCGCCCTGCGCCAGTTGCATCAGCGCCGGCAACGTCGATTCAATGCGCGCAATGCCGTTTTCGACCTGCTTGGCATAGCCCGAAAACTCCTGACCGAGCGTCAGCGGCGTGGCGTCCTGCGTATGGGTGCGGCCGATCTTGATGATCTCGGCCCAGGCCTTCGCCTTGGCATCGAGCGCAGCGTGCAGGTGCTTCAGCGCCGGCAGCAGGTCATGCACGATCTGCTCGGCGCAGGCCACGTGCATGGCGGTCGGATAGGTGTCGTTCGACGACTGCGACATGTTGACGTGGTCGTTGGGGTGCACCGGCTTTTTCGAGCCCATCTCACCGCCCAGAATTTCGATGGCGCGGTTGGAGATGACTTCGTTGGCGTTCATGTTGGACTGCGTGCCCGAACCGGTCTGCCACACCACCAGCGGGAAGTGGTCGTTCAGCTTGCCCTCAATCACTTCGTTGGCCGCCTGAATGATGGCATTGGCGATGGTGGCGTCCAGCTTGCCCAAAGACTGATTGGTTTCCGCCGCCGCGCGCTTGACGATCCCCAGCGCCCGCACCACCGGCAGGGGCTGCTTTTCCCAGCCGATCTTGAAATTGCCGAGGCTGCGCTGCGCCTGCGCGCCCCAGTATTTCGAATTATCGACCTCGATGGGGCCGAAGGTATCGGTTTCGGTACGTGTCGCTTTGGTCATGACGGGAGTCTCCGTTACTGCCGGGGCATCCACGACCGGGGCCTGAGACACTTGCGTCTTAGCCGCTTTGGCCTTCGATTTTTTGTTGCCGAACAACCAGCCGAACATGGATGCACCCCTCCTGAAAATCTGCGGCTTTCAGTGGAACATTTGCCCCAAAAGGGCAAGGGGTTTTGTGGGGTGGGGGGAACCGTTCTCCTTTGCTCCCATTATGCACGCCCACACACGAAATTCCTGACAGTCCCCCGAACCCTGATCCGTTCCTCCTGAATCGCCTGAGAGCAGAATAAAGATGGAGTCATCCCCCTCTGCCTCGGGGCGCTACGCGACAGGCAGGAGAAAAGACCAACACCTTCATGCCTGCCGCCCAACCCGCGCCGCCTGAGCAGAAAACGCTTCACTCACGGCGCATTGCGCTCTAAACACACGGCGATCCGTTTTCCTCCGTGAGACCATGAGCACCTATTCCGATCTGGCCGCCGAAATCGAAGCCGAAATCCTGACCGCGCAAGACCTTGCTGCGCTCGACGCCGTGCGCGTGTCGGCGCTGGGCAAGACCGGGCGCATTTCCGGCCTTTTGAAAACCCTGGGCGCCCTGCCCCCCGAAGAGCGCAAGGCCACCGGCGCGGCCATCAATGCCGTGCGTGATCAGGTTCAGGCCGCGCTCGATGCGCGCAAGGACGTGCTGGAAGCCGAGCACCTCAGCCGCCGCCTGCAATCCGAGCGCATCGACCTGTCGCTGCCGGCCGCGCCCCGCGCCAGTGGCGGCGTCCACCCGACCATGCAGGTCATGGACGAGATGGTGGCGATTTTCGCCGAGATGGGCTTTGAAGTCGCCGAAGGGCCGGACATCGAAGACGACTTCCATAACTTCACCGCGCTGAACTTCCCGGAAAAGCACCCGGCGCGCGAAATGCACGACACCTTCTTCTTCAACCCCGATGAAAACGGGGTGAGGAAGCTCTTGCGCACCCATACCTCGCCGGTACAGATCCGCTCGATGATCGCGGGTAAGCCGCCCTTCCGCCTGATCGTGCCGGGGCGCGTCTTCCGCTGCGACTCCGATCAGACGCACACGCCGATGTTCCATCAGATCGAAGGCCTCGTCATCGACAAGACGGCGCATATGGGCCACCTGAAATGGGTGTTCGACACCTTCCTGTCGCGCTTTTTCGAGACGGACACCGTCATCACGCAGTTCCGCCCGCACCACTTCCCCTTCACTGAGCCGTCGGCGGAGATGGACGTGCGCTATTCGCGCAACGGGGCGGAAATCCGCATCGGGGATGGCGACCGCTGGATGGAAATTCTGGGCTCCGGCATGGTGCACCCCAATGTGCTGAAGGCCTGCGGCGTCGATCCGGAGGAGTATCAGGGCTTTGCCTTCGGTATGGGCGTCGATCGTCTGGCCATGCTCAAATACGGCGTGCCGGACCTGCGCGACATGTTCGCCGCCGATACGCGCTGGCTGAGCCACTATGGCTTTAGCGGGTTCAGCGCGCCGAACCCGGCAAGTGGCCTTTCCTGATTTAGAGATTTAAGACGAGGGGCCGGAAGGCCCCTCGACCCCGGAATGTAAGACATGAAATTCTCCCTTAGCTGGCTTAAAGATCACCTCGACACCGACGCCGATATTCAGGCCGTCGCCGCCGCCATGACCGCGGCCGGGCTTGAGGTCGAAGACGTCACCGACCCGGCGGCCAAACTGACGCCCTTTACGGTGGCCAAGGTCGTTGAGGCCGCCCGCCACCCCAATGCCGACAAGCTTCAGGTGCTTCAGGTCGATACGGTCGATGGCCGCAAGGAAATCGTCTGCGGCGCACCCAATGCCCGCGCCGGTCTGACCACCGTCTATGCCCCCATCGGGGCCTATGTGCCGGGCCTTGACGTCACCCTGGTCGAAAAGCCGGTGCGCGGCGTCGTGTCGAACGGCATGATGTGTTCGGCCGCCGAGCTTGAGCTGGATGGAGACTCCGACGGCATCATGGAACTTTCCGACGACCTCGCCGTCGGCACCCCGGTCAGCGCCGTCTTCGCGCTGGAGCCCGTTATCGACTTTGAGGTGACGCCGAACCGTCCCGACTGGCTAGGCGTGCATGGCATCGCCCGCGACCTCGCCGCCACGGGTCTGGGGGCCTTCAAAGACGCGCCCATCCCCCCGGTCAAGGGCACCTTCCCCTGTCCGATCTCGGTCAAGGTCGATGGCGACGCCTGCCCGCTGTTCTCCGGGCGCGTCATCCGCGGCGTCAAGAACGGCCCGTCGCCCAAATGGCTTGCCGACAAGCTGACCTCGATCGGCTTGAAACCCATCTCGGCGCTGGTCGATATCACCAACTACCTGTCGTTCGACCGCGCCCGCCCGCTGCACGTCTATGATGTGAAAAAGCTGTCGGGCAGCGTGATCGAAGCCGGTCTGCCCGCCGACACGTCTGACTTCGTGGCGCTGGATGGCAAGACCTACGCCGTCACGCCGGACATGACGACGATCAGCGACGCTTCGGGCGTCATCGGTCTGGGCGGCGTCATGGGCGGGGCCTCGACCGGCGTTGATTTCGAGACGGTCGATGTCTTCCTTGAATCGGCCTGGTTCGACCCCATCCGCATCGCCCAGACGGGCCGCACCACCACCATCACCTCGGATGCGCAGTACCGCTTTGCGCGCGGCGTCGATCCGGAATTTGTCGTGCCCGGTCTGGAACTGGCCACTCAGTTGATCCTCGACCTGTGCGGCGGAGAGGCTTCTGAAATCGTCGTGGCGGGCGAGGCCCCGGCGCGCAAGCCCGATGTCGCCTTCGACCCGGCCTACGTGGCGCAACTGACCGGCCTTGACGTGCCGTACGAGAAGGTCGAGACGATCCTTACCGCGCTCGGCTTTGGCATCACCAAGACCACGCCGTGGACCGTCAGCGTCCCGTCCTTCCGCCGCGACGTGGACGGCAAGGCCGATCTGGTCGAAGAGGTGGCGCGCATCTACGGCTTCAACCACATCCCGGCGACGCCCCTGCCCGCCGTGGCCCCCAAAAACGGCGGCGTCCTGACCCCGTCGCAGGCCCGCGCCCGCACGGCGCGCCGGGCGCTGGCGGCCTTTGGCTATAGTGAGGCCGTCACCTGGTCCTTTATGCCGCAAGGCTATGCCAAGCTGTTCGGCGGCGGTAATGACGCACTGGTTCTGGCCAATCCGATTGCCTCGGAACTGAACTGTATGCGTCCGTCCATCCTGCCGAACCTGCTGGAAGCCGCCGGGCGCAATGCGTCCAAGGGCTATCCCGGCGCTCAACTGTTTGAAATCGGGCCGGTCTATTTCGGCCTTGAGCCCAATGATCAGAAGACGGTCATTGCCGCGCTGAAGGCCCCGGACAAGGCGCGCCACTGGGCCGCCACCGGTCAGGACGCGCTGTTTGCACTGAAATCCGATCTGCTGGCCTTGCTTGAGGAACTCAATGTGCCGGTCGCCTCGCTGCAACTGGTGCAGGGATCGAACAGCGACTGGTGGCATCCGGGCCGTTCGGCGCGCCTACAACTGGGGCCGAAGACGGTGCTGGCCGAATTTGGCGAACTGCATCCGTCGGTGCTGAAGGCGATGGACCTTGATGGGGCGTATGTCGGCTTTGAAATCCGCCTCGACCTGCTGCCGCAGCCGAAGGCCAAGGCGGGCAAATCCAAAGGCGCGCTGAGCCTGTCCAACCTGATGCCGCTGACGCGCGACTTCGCCTTCCTTGTGGCGGCGGGTACGGCGTCCGGCGATCTGGTGCGCGCCATCAGGGGCGCGGACAAGCTCCTGATCAGCGAGGCGCGCGTCTTTGACGTCTATCAGGGTCAGGGCGTGCCGGAGGGTCAGGTGTCTCTGGCCGTCGAGGTCACGCTGCAACCGGCGGACAAGACCCTGACCGAGCCGGAAATCGACGCCGTATCGCAAAAGATCGTCGCCGCCGCCCAAAAGGCCGGAGCCGTGCTGCGCAGCTAAAAATCTCCTCCCTGTGCCGAAGGCATGGGGAGGTGGGTTATCTTCTCGGCTTTGCCGTCAGTAAGGCCAGACGGGCCGGTAAGTCCATTCTTTCGTGGAATAGCCCGGCGATGATCACAGGGGCGTTCGGCTCAATGATATAGACGACGTGGTGCCGTCCGAAACTCACCGGTTCTTTCGGAGGCGTATAGCCGCCCTCTTCTCGGATTGGCGGCTATGTCCTCAAATCCGGTTATCAAGATCGACAAATACTTTGCCGCCTGATCCGTTCCCCATCTGGCAGCGGTGGTCCGGCTGATGTCTCGAAACGCCTTCACGGCTTCCGCCGAAAGCACATAGGGAGCGGTCATTCTTTGGGGGCAGCCTCAAGTTCGGCTATGATCTCGTCCAGCACGCTTGGGGGCACGACCTCACCACGCCGAGCCTGATTCAGCCCCCGCAGCAGGCTGGACATCACTTCGGCCTGCATCATGTCCTCTTCGATCAGACGCCGGATATAGTCGGCTGGGCTGCCCTCGGCCGATTGGGCATCGACAAAGGCGCTGATGTCATCAGGCAGGTCTATGTTGAGGCGAACGGTCATACCCACAGTGTCCGCCCAAGCTCGAAAATTGTCAACGTTACGGCCGCAGCACCTGACGACGGTAGAGATAGGCGGCGATCAGAAGCCCCACACCCGACATGCCCGCCATCACCCAGTAGCCGCCGCTGCCCAGAGCGTCATAGAGCGGCCCTGAAGCGAGGGTGGACAGGCCCATCATCACGCCCGTCACCCAGGCGGCATTGAGCGTCTGGGCCAGACTTTCCGAGCCCTTCGTGGCCATGCGGTTGACCAGATCGAGCCCGGCCAGATAGCAGGCGGCAAACGAAAAGGCGTGCAGGGTCTGCAAAGGCCACAGGACGCCCACCGGCGGCACAAACCCCATGAGGAACCAGCGCACGACGCTGAGGCCCGCCGCCGCCAGCAACAGGGTCCACGAGCCGAAGCGGTTTCTGAGGCGAAAGCCGAACATCAGGAACAGGATTTCCGCCGCAACCCCCGCCCCCCACAGATAGCCGCAGGTCGCGCCATCGAGCCCCTGCCCCTTCCACAGAATGGTGGAAAAGCCATAATAGAAGGCGTGCGCCCCCTGCACGCAGCCCATCGCCGCCAGCAACAGGACATAGACCGGATTGCCGAGCAGGGCCCTGACGCGCTGCGCCCCCGTTTCCTGCGGCAGATAGGCCGGGGCGCGGCCCCCGCCCTCTTCGACGTGGCGCGGAGCCGCCGGCAACAGACGCCACGCCGCCAGCGCCGCCGCAAAACACAGCACAACCACCCAGATGATAATCAGATCGACACCCAAAAGGTTCAGCCCGTAACCCACCGCGATATTGGCCGCGATAAAGGCCGCCGACCCCACGGCGCGCGGACCGGTATAGTTGAAGCCTTCGCGCTTCGACATCTGGATGGTCATGACATCGAGCAAGGGACTGATCGAGGTGATGCAGCTATAGCCGACCGCCCACAGGGCGACGAACAGCCAGAAGCGCGCCTCCCCGGCCAGCGGCCACAGCATCAGCCCGCCATAGGCCAGCCCGCCTGCTATGGCCAGCCGCAGCATGGGCGACCGGAACAGCGGGAAGGTTTCGGCCCATACCCCCATCACCGGCCCGGTCACCGCGCGCAGCAGCAGCGGCAGGGCCAGAATCAGGCCGATCTGCGCCCCGCTCATGCCCTTTGAAGCGAACCATAGCGGCATATAGGGCAGGCTGGCCCCCGACCCGATAAAGATCAGGGCGTAGAAAAGGCTCTGCCGCTTTACGGTCGCCAGGGCAAAAAGGCTTGAATCGCTGCGCATAATGGGTCTTTGATCGGCGGCAACCGCCACAGCCCGCTGCACAAGTTTCCTTATGACCGATCAAGCCGTCGTCACATTGCCAAAAGGTCTCTATCCGGAGATCGAACCCTACGACACCGGCTATATGCCGACGGAGGGGAAACATCAAATCTATTATGAGCAAAGCGGTAACCCACAAGGGATTCCGGTGGTGGTGGTGCATGGCGGACCGGGCGGCGGGACCAGCCCCAACCTGCGCTGCTACTTCAATCCGAAGGCCTATCGCATCATCCTGTTCGATCAGCGCGGCTGCGGCAAATCACGGCCGCACGCCTCACAGGACCTGTCTCTGGAAGATAATACCACCTGGCATCTGGTCGCCGATATGGAATCGCTGCGGGAACGGCTGGGGGTCAATAAATGGGTGGTGTTCGGCGGCTCATGGGGGTCAACCCTGTCTCTGGCCTACGCCCTGACCCATACGCAGCGGGTATCGGCCCTGATCCTACGCGGCATCTTTCTGGTGCGGCAATCGGAGCTGGACTGGTTCTATCAGGGTGGCGCGGCCAACCTCTATCCCGACCTGTGGGAGCGCTTTGTGGCCCCGATCCCGCAGGCCGAACGCGGGAACCTGCTGGCGGCCTATATCAAACGGCTGAACGGTGACGATGCGGCTGAGCGCGTGCGTTGCGCGCTGGCGTGGTCGGGCTGGGAAGGCGATACCCTGTCGATCGAAGGCCCGCCAGAGGCCCCGACCAAGTTCACCGATCCCGACTTTGCCGTGGCCTTTGCCCGTATCGAGTCGTGGTACTTCCAGAACCGTGGCTTCTTTGAAAGCGATAACTGGATTCTGGAAAACGTTCACAAACTCAAGAACATCCCGGCGTGGATCGTGCAGGGCCGCTATGATGTGGTCACGCCGATGACCTCGGCCTGGGACCTGCACCGGGCGTGGCCGGAAGCGAAATTCCATCTGGTGAAAAAGGCCGGGCATTCCTCGTCCGATCCCGGCGTGCTCGATGGCCTCGTCGCGGCGGCGGACGAAGCGATAACGGTGGTGAGCTAAACGCTGGCCCGCATTTGCGTCCGCATCCACAGGCAGTAGAGGACACAGAGAGCCAGACCTGCCGCCATCGCACCGGTGCCAAAGATCATGGCCATGTCCAGCGGCGCGAAGGCCCAAAAACCGGCATAGATAAAGCCGCTGACCACCATCATCCAGCCGGTGAAGCGGTTCGCCTGCCGCCTCAAAGCACTTGGGACAATAACCTTCGGGACCCGATTGCCATAGTAAGCGACCACCAGACCATTCATAGCCACTGCGCGCAGAGCGGTTTCCGGATCAATCCAGCCGTGCGATCGGGCGAAACTGGCCAATAAGGCCAGACCGATCAAGGCTCCGGCCCAGATGAGGCCCGCAAAGATGTCTGTTTTCACTTCGCAACCTCCAGCTTGACAGCTCCGGGCTCTGCGGCGTCTGACCCCAGACCGAACGAATGGGCAAAGCCCAGCAGCGCCTCTTCGAGCACCGAGAGCTTCAGGTGATAGATGACCGACTTTCCCGCCTTTTCGGTGTGCACCAGATCAGCCTCTTTCAGCACGGCGAAGTGCGCCGACATGGTGGGTTTGGACACATCGAAATGGTCGCACAGATCACCGGCGCTCAGAGGCCCGCCTTGCAGCAGTTGCAAGACGCGGCGGCGCGTCGGATCGGAAAGGGCTTTGAAGACCAGATTCATGATTCGATAATTAGCTAATCGTCGAATTTATGTCAAGCGTGATGGCTTACGCCCTCACACCGGGTAGCTGGCTGGCCTGTTTGACCCAATCGGCGAACTGTTCGGGGTCGAAGCGGTCTTCGTAGATATCGTAATAGCGCACCTCGGCCTGTTTCGACGGACCCGGCGGTACCGGGTCGAGCGCGGTGCCGCGAAAGAAGCTGACCTTGATATAGCGGTCGAAACAGTGGAACCCCGTGAACCACACGTCCTTTTCGAGGCCGTAGAAGGGCGTGTTCCATTTGACCGCCTTTTCGACGCCGGGAACGGCCTGCGTGATGATCGCATCCATCTGCGCGCCAATGGCGCGTTTCCAGCCGGGCATGGCGGCGATATAGGTCTGCACGGGCGCATCGCCATAGCCTCTGGCGATCTGCGGATTGCCGCCAGAGAGGCGTTTGGGGGCGTTCTCTGTCATCTCACCCCTTCTGCGGGATACGCACCTCAAAGGATGTGCCCGACGGTCCGGTGTCGATCAGCTTGACATCGCCACCATGCGTCTGCGCCAGTTCGCGCGCAATGGCCAGCCCCAGCCCCGACCCGCCGGGGGTCAGGGATGTCGAAAAGGGCTGAAACAGCTTTTCGCGCACGCGCTCGGGAATGCCCGGCCCGTTGTCGGAGAGGACCAGAATCACCTCTTCCGCCGTCTTGACCGCGCTCAGCGTCACGCGCCCCACCGTCTTGCGGTTCGGCTGGTTTTCAATGGCCTGACGCGCATTGCGCATCAGATTGACCAGCAGGCGGTGGATATGGTCAGGATCGGCCTCAAAGAAAAAGCCCTGCTCCGCCTTCAGCGAAAAGCGCACGCGGTCCGGCGTGCGCGCATTGAGCGCCAGTCCGGCGTCTTCGGCGGCGGCCTCAGACAGGTCTTTCAGGCGCAAAATCTGGATGCGCGGCGGGATTTCGTCCGTCTTGCCGTAGTTCAGCACGTTTTGCGCCAGCGTCAGGGCGCGGTCCAGCGCCCGTTCCAGGCGCGGCAAGGCCTTGGTGACATTGGGGTCGCCGGAATAGGCCAGACGCTCAGACGCCATCTGCGCCGCCGTCAGCATGTTGCGCAGGTCGTGGCTGATCTTCGACACCGCCTGCCCCAGCGCCGCCAGTCGCGCGCGGGTGCGCAGCGCGTGGCCGACCTCCTGCTGCATCTTGAACAACTCTTCCTCAATCTGCCCGATCTCATCATGACGACCGGACAGTTGCGGCACGGCAGCACCGTCTTCGGGATTTTCCTTGAAGCGCGCGATCGAGCGCGTCAGTTGCCGCACCGGACGCACCACAAAGAAGGACAGGGCGGCAAAGATCAGGGCACCGGCGACCAGCGAAATCAGGAGCGACAGGCGCAGGATCGACCCCAGTTGTTCGCGCAACTCCTGTTTCAGTGGCTGGGCCGGGACGACGATTTCGATAATGTCGGTGCCCTTGCGCACCTTGGGTACGGCTTCAGTGCGGATCAGGCGGTCTTCGCGCCCCGACAGGGTCTTCCACGGCCCCCACAGATAGGTCAGGTCGTCGCTGAGGCCGCGCTCCTGATGACGGATGTCGATGACATCGGGTTCGACCGTGCTGCTGGGGTCGCGCAGAACGAACTGCACACCGCCGCTTTGCAGGGCGAGATAGGAGGCCCCGACGCTGTTCAGCAACTGGCTCGACAATTCGCGCGACACCGCCCCTTCGGCCGAGGCATCGAGCGCCAGAGAGGCGATTTCGGCCTGACGCACGCGGTCAATCAGCCAGCGTTCCTGATAGGCGGCGAGCGTCGGCACCATGATAATGACCACCATCACCGCCACGAACACCGCTGTCAAAGCCAGCAGGTGGCCCGACAGACCGCTGAAAAATGAGCGAAAATCGGTCCAGCCGCGTTTCAGATGCGGCCTGAGCGCCTTCCAGCGCCTGGCCAGAAAGGCTTGCAGACTGTGGTCGTGCCATTTGCGCGGACGCGGGCTGGCCGCCGCCCCGTCCTCGGCTTCACGCCACAGAGGGGCGCCCACGCGAAACCGCCGGCCCGGTGTCAGATCCTTGCGCGTGCCGTTTTCGATAAGGGTTTCGGTCAGATCGCTCGACATTCCGCTCTTGGGTGTGGCCGCTCAGACGACATATGTGTAGAGACACATATTAACACAAATCCGTGAAGGGTCAGTGTAAAATCACCCGGCGCGCGCTCACGGCCTCATAAAGATTCTGCGTCTGAGGTGCGAATCCCGGCGCATAGCCATTGACAAGCCCGCGCTCACGGTTTAGTGACGCCGCCTCTTCTTTCAACGATGGCTCGCACACACTGGGTTATCGTGTCCAAACCCCGGAGCTACAACCGTGAAACGCACTTACCAGCCGAGCCGTCTCGTCCGCAAGCGCCGCCACGGCTTCCGCGCGCGCATGGCCACCAAGAATGGCCAAAAAGTCGTCGCCCGTCGCCGTGCCAAGGGCCGCAAGCGCCTGACTGCCTAACCCGCAGTTCGGACCACCGACACAGGAAAAGGCCCTTGAAGCGATTCGAGGGCCTTTTTCGTTTGTGTTCACCCCTGCCCTTGGCGTGGGTGTCTAAGGCAGCGCGGTTTCTCCTCCCTGTTGCGAAGCAATGGGGAGGTGCTGAGCGTAGCGAAGCGGAGGGGGATGACTCAAGACCGTGCCTCAGCCCGAAACCCTGATCATTAGGCGCCTGAATCACAAGAGCAAAATGACTTTAAGCGGAATCGTCATTTCGCTCTAAATTTTTGTTTTGTCGCGATGTTTTTGCGGAAAACCGCTCACACTTTTCCGCACATCACTCTAGAGAGGGTGGTAAGAACTGAGCCATCCCCCTCCACCGCTGCGCTGCGCTAGCGGTCCCCCTCCCCACGGCTTACGCCGCAGGGAGGAGACAGGCCGCCACCCAGGTTCAAACGGCGATGATCAGGTATGGAGTCTATACATACATTCCCCACCTTTTCCCCTCAGATACAGGGACGTATAAGACGTTCAAATGACCTTTCCCGTTCTGAAAAACCGCAGCGATTTTCTGGCCGCCAACAAGGCGGCCTATCAGGCGCGCCCGACGGTGGTCATTCAGGCGCGCTTTCGCAATGACGGGGACGACACCATCCGCGTAGGCTTTACCGCCACGAAAAAGACCGGCGGTTCGGTTGAACGCAACCGCGCCAAGCGCCGGATGCGCGAAGCGGCCCGCGCCCTTTTGCCCGACCACGGCCGCCCCGGTCACGACTATGTCTTCATTGCGCGCGACGCAACCAAGTCCTGCCCGTGGCAAGGTTTGCTTGACGATGTCAAACGCGCCCTGATAAGGCTGTCGCCCAAAGTTTAACCCCTCTTCAGAGTCTCTCATGAAGCGCGACGACAATCGCAATATGTTCATCTTCCTCGCCCTCTCCATGGCGATCCTGTTCGGCTATCAGTTCTTTGTGGCCGGACCCAAGATGGAGAAGGAACGCGCCGCCGCCATGGCGCAGAAGAAGATCGAGGCCGCCAAGGCCCCCGTCGCCACGCCGGAGTCGCTGTTTGTCGAAGGCAAGCTGACGCGCGATCAGGCCGTCGCCGCCACGCCGCGCGTCGCCATCGACTCCCCGGCGCTGAAGGGTTCGCTGTCTCTGGCCGGGGCGCGCATCGACGACCTGTTCCTCAAGCAATATAAAGAGACGCTGAAGGCCGACTCCCCCAATGTCGAGCTGTTCCGCCCGCAAGGGGCCGAGCACGCCTACTATGCCGAATCGGGCTGGGTCGGGGCCAATGTGCCGGGCCTGCCGTCGGGCAACAGCGTGTGGACCGTGCTGTCGGGCAGCGTGCTGTCGCTGGGCAAGGACGTGGTCTTGGGCTATGATGCCGGTACGGGCCTGCGCTTTGAACGCCGCCTGAGCCTTGATGACAAGTATATGATCACCGTCACCGATACCGTGGTCAATGCCACGGGCGCGGCGGTGACTCTGGCCCCCTATGCCAATGTCGTGCGTCAGGGCGCGCCCGACGCGCTCGGCAAGAACATGATCCTACACGAAGGCGGTATCGGGGCCTTCTCCAAGGACGCCACGGGCAAGGCCTATACCACCCCGGAATTCAAGTTCCACAAGTGGGAAAAGGACGAGAAGAAGGCCGGTTTCAAGGCCGACTCCACCGGCGGCTGGATGGGCCTGACCGACAAATACTGGCTGGCCGCGGTCATTCCGGATCAGAAGGCGAAGATTCACGCCGCCATGAAGGCGACGGATCAGACCCCGGCCGACGAAAAGGACTTCAACTTCCTCTATCAGGCGGGCTATGTCGCCGACGCCGTGACGGTGCAGCCAGGTCAGCCGGTCAGCGTCACCTATCGTGTCTTTGCCGGTGCCAAGCAGGCCTCGCTTCTGGCCGCCTATCAGGACAAGCTGCACCTGCCGTCGTTCGACAAGGCCATCGACTGGGGCATGTTCTGGTTCTTCACCCGCCCGATGTTCTTCGTGCTGGACTTCCTGTTCAAATATGTCGGCAATTTCGGTCTGGCCATTCTGGGCCTCACCGTTCTGGTCAAGCTCATCTTCTTCCCGCTGGCGCATAAATCCTATGAGTCGATGACCAAGATGAAGATGCTTCAGCCCCAGGTCGAGGAGCTGAAGAAGAAGCACGAAGGCAATCCGCAGCAGATGCAGATTGAAATGATGGGCCTTTACCAGAAGGAAAAGGTCAATCCGATGTCGGGCTGTCTGCCCATCTTCGTGCAGATGCCGGTCTTCTATTCGCTGTACAAGGTGCTGTTCGTCACCATCGAAATGCGCCACGCGCCCTTCTTCGGCTGGATTCAGGATCTGTCGAGCAAGGACCCGACGACGATGTTCAACCTGTTCGGCCTGCTGCCCTACGATCCGGCCACCCTGCCGGTCATCGGCGGGCTGATGGCGACCTCGCTGCACATCGGCGTCCTGCCGCTGCTGTACGGGGCCTCCATGTGGTTGTCGCAGAGCATGAACCCACCGATGCCGGACCCCATGCAGCGCAAGATCTTCGCCTTCATGCCGGTGATGTTCACCTTCATCATGGCGCCGTTTGCTTCGGGCCTGCTGATCTACTGGGTGTGGAACAACGTCCTGACCGTGGCGCAGCAATACGCCCTGATGCGTCAGATGGGCGTCGAAAACCCGATCGACACCCTGCTGGGCAAGGTCGCCAAAACCAAGCCGAAGTCCGAAGCGGCGCACGTCATCGAGGTGGCGGAGGAAGCCATCCACGAAGGCGAAGTGACCCAAGGCACCCCGGCCCGCAAGCGCAAGCCGGCGGCCACGGGCAGCTCGGCAGGCGGCACCAAACGCACCCGCGGGACGAAAAAGGACTAAGGCGATCCGCTACCTACCGCCTTTTGCGCGGAGAGCCGGTCCTTTCTTATACCTCCCCAGCTTGCTGGGGAGGGGGACCGCACGAGATTGCCGAAGGCAAACGAGATGTGGTGGTGGGGGTTCTTCAATCTCCACCCCTTTGCTATTTGTAGCTCGCAAGATACCCCTCCCCCACGTGTTGGGAGGTATAGGTTTTAAAGGCCCGTCCATGACCGACGAAACGCAAAATAACGCTGAGACGCCCGCCGCTGAGACGGCTGAAGAGGCGCTCTATTCCGCCGAAACGCTCGAAGCCGCCCGCGTGCTGTTTGCGCGCCCGGCCACCTTCATGATGGGCGCGGCCAAGATCGAGCAACTGCCCGCCGCCGACCTGCCCGAAGTGACCTTTGCCGGGCGCTCCAATGTCGGCAAGTCGAGCCTGATCAATGCGCTGGTCGGGCAAAACCACCTGGCGCGTGCCTCCAACGAGCCGGGCCGCACGCGCGAAGTCAACTTCTTCGTGCTAGACGAAAAGCTGCGGCTGGTCGATCTGCCCGGCTATGGCTGGGCCAAGGCGTCCAAGGCCGAGGTCAAGAAGTTCCAGAATCTGGGGCGCGACTATCTGCGCGGCCGGCCGAACCTCAAACGCGCCTATCTGCTGATCGACGCGCGCCACGGGCTGAAAGCGGTCGATAATGAGCCGATGGACGCGCTGGACGTCGCCGCCGTCTCCTATCAGATCGTCCTGACCAAGGCCGACAAGATCAAGCCGCACGAGCTGAAGGCCGTCATCGAGAAGACGCAGGCCCAGATCAAAAAGCGGCCAGCGGCGCACCCGGTGGTGCTGGCGACCTCTTCGGAAAAAGGCCACGGCATCCCCGAACTGCGCGCCGAGATCATGACGACCTGCGCGGTCGCGCCGTAAGTCTCATTCATACCTCCCCGCCAGAGGCAGGGAGGTATAAGATAGCGCTCATGCACGCGCCCTTTGACGGTTCGCAGCCTCTGTTTCGTATCGGTCTGGCCCCGCTGGGAGACGCGGCGTGGCTGGAGCGTGATGAGCGCCTGCCCCGCTATCTGGCAGAAAAAGAACGCCTCTTGAGCCAGGACCGCGACGCCGTGTTCGGTGCGCAACCGGGCTCCGAAGCCGCGCAAGCCGAAGCCCTGCGTCTGATCGAAAGCACGCTCAACACCCCCGCCTCGCCGTCTGACGCCCCGCTGATGGCCGCGGCGCGACTGGTGGCCGAAGACCTGGCCATCTTGCAAAAATCGCCGGAAGGCTGGCGGCTGACGGCCGGCTGCATCTGCTTCCCCTCCTCGTGGTCGCTGCCGGACAAGCTGGGCAAGCCTCTGCATGAGGTGCATGGCCCGGTGCCCGATTTTCAGACCGGGACACGCAACGCCACGATCATCGAGCGCATTTTCGACAATCTGCTTCCCGATGAACCGGTCATTCGCTGGAACTGGTCGCTATACGGCACGGACACGCTGCACCATCCCCACCTGTCCCCACCGCAGCGCTTCGGACGCGGCGACCGCGCCGACACCGTCTATGTGCGCGTTGAACGTCAGACCTTGCGTAAACTGCCGCAGACGGGTGCGGTGCTGTTCACCATCGGCATCCACCTGACGCCGCTGGAGGCCATTGAGGCCCATCCGGAACGCGAACGCCTCACCGCAGGCCTGATCCGTCAGATCGAAGCCCTCGATGAGGCGCAAAGCGAATATAAGGGATTGCGCACCGAACGTGAGCGGTTACTGCACCGCCTCAGGGGTACGCCTATCCGCTAAAGGAAATTACAGGTCTTCCTTGAGGATGGCCATTTCGAACAGGTAGGAGCCTTCCTCGTCCTCATCGACATAGACGACGCCGACAAAGTCTTCGCCGATATAGACCTCGGCGGAGTCCTTCTGCTTGCGGGCACGGACCTCAAGGCCCTTGGTGCCGAAGGTCTGGGTCAGATAGGCTTGCACCTTGGTGATTTCTGCAGGCGTCATGTGATGTGTCTCTTGAATGGCGGGGCCCTGAACGATGCGATCAAAGCACGATTTCAGCGGGGCGGGGATAAGGTGTGTGTGTCTGTTTAGCCGCGAACGCCGCCAGAGGCAAACCCCAAGGCGCGCCCTTCCCCAAGCATTTGTGTTTCACTTAAAGCCTTAAAGCGCAAAATTCTCGCCGGGCCGCCCCAAGAGAATTTTGCTCGATATTGACCCCACCCAAAATGTATTGGCCGCAGGCCAAGACTTTTGGGTGAGTTAAATCACGTAGTCGTAAATGACGTCCGAAAGCGTCTGATCCATCGACCGGGCCGGGTCGGGGCAGGTCTGGCAGTTGACCAGCCGTGCCGGAACGCCGGCGGCTGTGCAGTGCGCCGGGACGGGCTTCAGGACCACCGAACCGGCGGCGATCTTGGCAAACTCACCGATCTCGATATTGCCGAGCACCTTGGCCCCGGCCCCCAGCAGCACGCCACGGCCGATCTTGGGGTGACGATCGCCCTGTTCAGAGCCCGTGCCGCCCAGCGTTACGCCGTGCAGCATCGACACCTCATCGCCCACCACCGCCGTTTCGCCGATGACGATTCCGGTACCGTGGTCCATCAGCACGCCCTTACCGACCTTTGCCGCCGGATGAATGTCGATCTGGAACAGCTCCGACACGCGGCTTTGCAGCAAGTGCGCCATGGTAAAGCGCCCGTCCTGCCACAGGCGGTGCGCGATACGATAGACTTGCAGGCTGAGGAAGCCTTTGAAGAACATGAAGGTTTGCAGATAGCCCTTGGCCGCCGGGTCGCGCTCATAGACGGCCTGAAGATCGGCCTCCGCCGCCTCGACCAGGGCGCTGTCGGCCTTGAGATAGCGCTGCACCATCTCGCGCACGGTCATGCCGCGCAGGGTGTCGTCGGCCAGCTTGCGCGCCATATGATAGGACAGGGCCGAGGCCAGATCGTCGTGCGACAGGATGGTCGAATGCAGCAGCGAGGCCAGACCCGGCTCCGACGCCACCACGTCGGAGGCTTCCTGACGCAGGGTCAGCCAGATCGGCTTGTCCTGCGGTGTAATCACCTCAAACGGTTGCGCCATCTTTGACCCTTTGCCTCACACAATCTTTGCTGCCAGCGACGCCTCCAGCGCCCCTGTGACAGCCATATGGTACACCCTCAGTACCGCCGCAACGGTTAAGGAGTCCCGTATCTGCCCTTTTATAACAGCTTCGAGCACGTCTTTGAAGGCAACCCGCGCGATTTCAAGGTTTTCAGTGTCGTCCCAGTCGGTTTCCCCTTCGCTCAGACCGGTGGCGAGATAGAGGATCGCCGTCTCGTCCGTGACCGAATTGCTCAGGTCGTAGCGCAGGATTTCGGTGAGCGTCGCGGCCTCAAGTCCTGTCTCTTCGCGCAGTTCACGCCGCGCCCCTGCCATCGGGTCTTCGTCGAAGTGCGCCCCGCCTTCGGGGATTTCCCAGCTCCAGGCATCAAACGCAAAGCGCATCTGCCCGACCATGGTCACCGTCCCGTCGTCGTGCAACGGCACCACGCCCACGGCGCGGTTACGGAAGTGCACGAAGCCGTAATGAGCGGGCTTACCCGTCGGTGCCACGGTTTCATGGCTTTCGACCGATATCCACGGCGTCTGATAGACGGTCCGCCCGACAAGGGTGCGCCAGCGCGGACGGGTGGCATCCTTTTCGGCGGAGTCCCAGCCCGGCAGGCTGTGTTCCTGACGGTGCGACACGGCACGCGGCGGAATGTCGTCGGAAAAGGTATCGCTCATCAGGGGCCTCCGGTCTGTCAAAACCTGCCAGTGCGGCCTATAAGAGATCAAGACCGTATTTGCGATGAAGAGTGTTTTATGACCGCCAAAGCCGATATTCGCCAACTGGACCTCGCTCCCATTCCTTTTGGCACGCCCCTGCCCGCTAAAATCTCGGCGCAAACCCTGGACCTGCTGCTGACGCGGCGCTCCACCCCGGCCCCGACGCTTGGCCTGCCCGCGCCGTCCGAAGACGAGATGGAGGTGCTGCTGAAGATCGGCTTCCGCGTGCCCGACCACGGCAAGATCGGCCCCTGGCGCATCGTGCGTTTCACGCCGGAATCGAAGGCGCGGCTGGTCGATAAGCTGCGCGCTCTGGCCGAAGCGCGCGGTGATAAGGTGCAGGCGGGCGCACTCCTCAAACTCTCCACACCGCCGCAAGCCCTGCTGGTGGTCTATTCGCCGGTTCAGCCGCACAAGATCCCCCTGTGGGAGCAAATGGGCTCGGCCTTCGCC
Source organism: Asticcacaulis sp. DW145 (assembly GCF_037101385.1). NCBI lineage: Bacteria > Pseudomonadati > Pseudomonadota > Alphaproteobacteria > Caulobacterales > Caulobacteraceae > Asticcacaulis > Asticcacaulis sp. DW145. Next base: position 1,831,884 of record NZ_AP029024.1, read on the forward strand.
ATCTGTCAGAACCTGCTGATCGCGGCGGGGGCCATGGGCTATGGCGCCAACTGGATCACCGACTGGTACGCCTATGACGCCGAGGCCAAGGCGCTTTTGGGCCTCAAGGACGGCGAAGAGGTGGCGGGCTTCATCTATCTCGGCACGCCCACCGAAGCGCCGCTGGAACGCGATCGCCCGGACTATGCCGAACGGGTGAGCTTCTGGGAGGGGTGATTTAGGCCTCGGTAGAAGAGCCTCTGGCGGGCAGGGTCGCAGACCCTGCACCTTTTTCCTCTTGGCTCAACTTATGGATCAGAGTGAAAGAGGTGGCTGTTATGGGGTGGCTTGACCGTGTGTTTGGAAACGACAAAGATCGTTTCGCTCAGACCGTTATCCGTCATTTCAAAAAGAAAGGCTGGACGCAGCCCCTGACCTATGTCCGTGCGGGTTTTGCATTGCTTGTCGGCCAGGATCAGCGGCTCTTTTTGCAGAACAGCCATGCAGACTGGCAAAAAGCCGAAGACAAATCGGCACTGCTCGACCATTTGCTGAACATGGTCCTTGAGATGACGCAAGCGCGCATCGAGATGGATGATTTAGACGCCGTGTCGCCGCTTCTGCTACCCTCTTTGCGCCATCGCGGCTTCATGGAAAACATGTGGATGCAGGAGGGCCTCGGTGACGATCCCCCCACCTACAAAATGGCTCAGAAGCCCTTTTGTGAGCACATGAGCGAGATTCTGATTGTCGATAGCCCTTACAGCATTGCCACCTGTAGCGATCAAACCCTGCAACAGTGGGGGCGGACGTTCGAAGAGATGCGGTATGTGGCGCTTCACAATCTGCGGCAACAAAAGCCCGTCCGCTTTGCCTTGCAGGACGAAGGATTTTACGTTTCCGACTCAGGCGACTATCTTGACGCATCGCTGCTTCTGATGCCCGACGCTTTCACGCATCTGGACCTCAAAGGGCATCCTGTTGCCATTGTGGCGTCGCGATCTCTGGTTTTCACCGCCGGGTCAGAGGAGGCCGAGGCGCTCCGCCACATGGCCAAAGTGGCCCTGAACATCTTTTTGGAAGAAGCGCGCCCCATCGCTTGCGCCCCGGTCATGCTCTTAAACGGTGAGTGGCAGTTAATTGAGGATTTCTCTGGTCCACTGGCCGCGCTCAAGCCGCTGAAAACGGAGCAGGTCCTGTTCGATTACCGCGATCAGCACTTTGCATTGGCACGCTACATGGAGCGCACTGGACGGGATGTCTTCGTCGCGGATATTCTGACGTTTCAGGAAGAGGAAAGCGAAGACCAAACCTTGCTGGCTTCATTGGTCTGGGACGTTTCGGCTCTCATGCCAAAGGTCGATGCCTTTGTCGTTCAGGGGCCAGAAGAGGGGACAACGATCCTGCGCTCATGGGCACAGGTGATGGAGGTTTGCGGTGAAAAACCCATAGAACCCGACTCCTATCCCGCGCGGTATCTTTTTGCCGATGGCATCACCCCGGCGCAATGGGCGCGCCTTAAAAATGATTACCCGCACCCGGCCGAATTTATTCATATTCAAATACCTGAATAAGGTGCCTTCGGCCGGCAGGGTCACAGACCCTGCACCCGTTTCTCCACTCCCCCGTTGGCGCGAGAGACAGAACAAATCTATCCCCGCTGTTTGACGGCGGTCTATCCTCGCTCGGATGGACACAGCGGCAGACATCCCCGAGGCTCTAACACCGGAAACCCGGCGCGGGCATCTGCGCGCCATAGCCGACCGGATGTTGCTGGCGCTCAGCCGTGAGGCAGACCCCAAAACCGGCGAAGAAATCGAAAAAGGCATCCGCCGCGCTTTGCTGATCGAGCGGCTCTATGCCCGCTGCGACGCCACCGAAGCCAAGGCGATCAAAAACGCCGTGGCCCGTATCGAACGACCGGTAGCGGTGGGGAAGACCGCGTCTTCACCGGCCCCTGCCACCGGCAAAGAGACGCAGTTTGATATCGCCACCCGTGCGCTCGCCCTGAAGGCCAAAACCCTGCATCGCGCCGCCAAGGGCGACCCCGAAAGCCTCAGACAGTTCATGGCCCGGCATTTTGAGCCGCCCGTCGCACCCGCGAAGACCCGCAAAGACACGTCGTAATTCTTATACCTCCCCAACGTGTTTGGGGTATAGCGCCAGCGAAAGTATAGCTTTCGCCAGCGTTGGGACCGCGTAACGCTCGAAGCCTCAGGTGCGGGAGTGGGTGGCCTTTGAAAACGTCTCAGCCTTGCCCTTTTTGAATTTCAGAAAATCACCCCCCCACCACATCTCACCTGTCTTCGCCAAGGCTCAGACAGGCTCGTGCGGTCCCCCTCCCCGCCCAAGGGCAGGGAGGTATAATTGACCCTCACCCCCGGCCGCGATAGGTGGCCACGCCGAAGTCGGGGATCAGCACGCCCTTCGGCGGTTCGGTCGTTTGCCAGAAGACGTCAATCGGGATGCCGCCACGCGGATACCAGAAGCCGCCGATCCTGAGCCACCGCGGGGCCAGCAGGTCGCGCAGGCGCTTGGCGATATAGATGGTGCAGTCTTCGTGGAAAGCCCCGTGATTGCGGAAGGCCGTCAGAAACAGCTTCAGCGATTTCGACTCGACCAGCCACTCGCCCGGCACATAGTCGATCACCAGGTGCGCGAAATCGGGCTGCCCCGTCACCGGACACAGGGACGTGAATTCCGGGGCGGTAAAGCGCGCCACATAGTCAATATCGGCGTGCGGATTGGGTACGCGCTCCAAAACGGCGCTGTCCGGGTCGGTCGGCGCGCCCAACTGCTGGCCCAGTTGCGTCAGATTATCGGTATAGTGCGCCATGAACGACCTTTCCTTTTCATTCGAATAGGATAATAATTAAGCGAATACAACAGTTTACTTAAGGGCAAGAAACGACCATGGCCATTCCGGATACCCTGAAAGCGGGCCTCAGCCTCCCCGCCATTGCCGCGCCGATGTTCCTGGTCTCCGGGCCGGAGCTGGTCATTGCGACGTGCCGAAGCGGCATGATCGGCACCTTCCCGGCGCTCAATCAGCGGACCACTGAAGGCTATGCGCAATGGCTCGACGAAATTCAAGGGGCGCTGACGCCTGAGGATGCGCGCTTCGGCGTCAATATGATCGTCCACCCGACCAATTCAAGGCTGATGGCCGATATGATGGTGACGGTCGAAAAGAAGGTGCCGCTGGTCATCACCTCGCTGGGGGCGGTACGTGACGTGGTCGATGCGGTGCATTCCTATGGCGGCGTAGTCTTCCACGACATCACCACCGTGCGCCATGCGCAAAAGGCCGCCGAGGCCGGTGTGGACGGGCTGATCCTTGTCTGTAACGGCGCAGGCGGCCATGCCGGCACCTATAACCCCTTCGCGCTTCTGGGTGAGATCCGCCAGTGGTACAGCGGCACCATCGTCCTGTCGGGCTGCCTGTCGCGCGGGTCGGACGTGGCGGCGGCGCTGATGATGGGGGCCGACCTCGCCTATATGGGCACGCGCTTTATTGCTACCGAAGAGGCCATGGCCAGCGACGGCTACAAGACCATGCTGACCCAGTCGTCGGCCAAGGACATCGTCTATACGCCGGCCATTTCGGGTGTGCCCGCCTCCTTCCTGCTGCCCTCGCTCGAAAGCCACGGTATCACCAAAGACATGCTGAAGGACATGACCACCAAGATGGACATGGACCACGAGATGAGCGACGAGGCCAAGGCGTGGAAGACCCTGTGGTCGGCGGGGCAAGGCACGGGCAATGTGCGCGACATCCTCCCCACCTCTGAATTGATCGCGCGGCTGAAAGCCGAGTTTAACGCCGCCCGCGCCGAGTTTACGCAGAAGGTTGGCTGAGTTTTCGCGCCTTATTGCCGACACAAAGCGCCGTTACCGCGAGTATTGTGACACTTTTATTGCAACTTGGGCGCGGGCTGGCTGTGGCTTCGGCGCTGATGGCCACACCGGCTATGGCCGACCCGGCGGGCATAGCCGACTGGAGCGATGACTGGACCGAGGCCTTGCAGGGCTGGAAGTTCGGGGCGCAACTGGGTGTGGCCACGGATTCGGGCAGCAAGGGCATTTCAGAAACGCAAGGCAACGGGCAGGTGTCGGCGGCGGTGACCGCCTCGCGCGACTGGGCCTATGTGTCGGCGCGCCTGAAGACCGTGCGCGGTTCGGACGGCAGCGACGATCAGAGCGCGCTGGCCATCGGTGGCCGCTGGTCGGTCGGGCCGGATATCCACCTCAACAGCCAGATCATCTATAAGGTCAATGGCGGCGCGCGGCCGGGCAGCGATACACACTTCGTCGAGTGGCAGAGTGAGGCCAGCCGCACCTTCGGGCGCACGACGCTGAAGGCGCTGACCATCTGGTCGCCGGATTCATCGGGCGCGACCAAAGCGGCCTTCTATTATGAACTTGGGGCGGCGCAGAAACTGTCGGATCGCTGGAGCGCGTCAGGCGGCATCGGCGAGCGGCGCACCGAGCCCAAACGCACCTACACGGCGTGGAATGCCGGGGCAACGCTGGCGCTGAATGCCAAAATGTCGCTGGATCTGCGTTATTACGACACCAACCGCCATGACTATTCCAAAGCGCACGGCGACCGCTTCGTGGTGGCCTTGCAACGACGGTTTTAACTCCCTCCTCCCTGTGCCGAAGGCATGGGGAGGAGGGGGCGAGCCTGCGAGCAGGCGGAGGGGGCGTACGCCATAGCCACAAAGCCTGTGGCCTTAGCCATAACCTTCGGCACTATGCACCGCGCTAGGCCGAGGCCAGGCTGCGCTGGATGTCGGCCACGGCCTCTTTGAACGCATCGCCGCGCGCTTCGAAGTCGGTGAACTGGTCCTGAGAAGCGCAGGCCGGGGACAACAGCACCACCTCTTCCTTGCCGGACTTTTCCGCCGCCGCAAAGGCCTGCGCCACGGCGGTGAACAAGAGGCGCGACTGGGTACAGGGGGCCGCCGTACCGATGGTCTTTTCAAACAGCTCCGCCGCCTCACCGATCAGATAGGCGTGCTTCACGCGCGGGAAGAGGTCTTTCAGCTCCTCTATGCCGCCCGCCTTGGCGCGGCCACCGGCGATCCAGTAAAAGCCGTCATAGCTTGACATAGCCTGACGCGCCGCATCTGCATTGGTGGCCTTTGAGTCGTTGATGAAGCGCACATTCTTGATGCGCCCGATCTCCTGCATCCGGTGGTCGAGGCCGGGGAAGGACCGGATGCCCGCCACAATCGCTTCGACCGTCAGGCCCAGCGCCCGGCAGGCCGAATAGGCGGCGCAGGCGTTTTGCCAGTTGTGGCGGCCCGTCAGGGTGCGGACGGTTTTGAGGTCGATGATCTGACGCGCGCGGTCGGTCGTGGCGTCGTAGATGACGCCGTTCAGCGCATAGACGCCGCGCCCCAAGGTGCGCCGCGATGAAATGGGGATGAGATTGACCGAATGGTGCGCGGTCATTTCCGTCACCACGGCCTGCGACCACTCATCGTCCGTGCCGACCACCGCCGTCTGATGCGCCGTCTGGTTCAGGAAGATACGCTTCTTGGCCTTGATATAGCCGTCCATATCGCCATGCCGGTCGAGATGGTCAGGCGAGAAGTTCATCAGCACCGCCACGTCCGGGCGGAAGGTTTGGGTCAGGTCGAGCTGATAGGAGGAGGTTTCGATGACGTAGACCGTCCCGGCGTGCATTTCCGGCAGATCGAGCACGCCGATGCCGATATTGCCGCCGATATGGGCGTCGCGCCCGGCAGCCTTGAGGATATGGCCGATCAGGGCCGTCGTCGTCGATTTGCCGTTGGTGCCGGTGATGGCCACGGTCTTCGGGCGCTGCTTTTCCGGCAGGGTGTTTAGCGTGCGCGCAAACAGCTCGATATCGCCGATGACCGGCACATCGGCTTCCTGCGCCGCCTTTACGGTCCAGTGCGGCTCCGGATGGGTCAGGGGCACGCCCGGCGACAGCATCAGGGCGTCGATTTCCGACCAGTCGGCGACCTTGAGGTTTTCGATGGTGAAGCCTTCCTTCGAGGCGCTGAGCATCGACTGCGGCTTGTCGTCCCACAGAAGCGGCTCGGCCCCGCCGGCCTTCAGCGCGCGCGCCGCCGACAGGCCGGACCGCCCCAGACCGAAAATCGCTACGCGCTTGCCTTCAAAACCTTTGACGGGGATCAAACCGATGTCTCCATACCGATACCAACGGCCGAAGATGCTGACTGCATCTGGCCGGTATGACTCAGAACCACCCCACCACCGCATCTCATTTGCTTCGCAAACTCGTGCGGTCCCCCTCCCCGCCAGCGGGGAGGTGTAAGGGGTCTACCGTGTACCTCCCCGGTTTACCGGGGAGGGGGACCATTGGCGGAGCCAATGGGGGTGGGGTGGCTACACTTTTATCTCAGCTTCAACGTGGCCAGACCGACCATGGCCAAAATCCCGGCGACGATCCAGAAGCGGATGACGACCGTCGATTCCGCCCAGCCCTTCTTTTCGAAATGGTGGTGGATCGGCGCCATCAGGAAGACCCGCTTGCCGGTCAGCTTGAAATAGCCGATCTGGATCATGACCGACAGGGCTTCGACCACGAACAGGCCGCCGACAATGGCCAGCACGATCTCGTGCTTGACGGCCACGGCGGTCATGCCGAGCCCGCCCCCCAGGGCCAGCGAACCCGTGTCGCCCATGAAGATCTTGGCCGGCGGGGCATTGTACCACAAAAAGCCCATGCCCCCGCCGATGACCGAGGCCAGAAACACCGCCACCTCACCCGATCCGGGCACAAAGTGGACGTTAAGATAGTTGGCGAAGACATAGTTGCCGACGGCGTAGGAGATGATGCCAAACGTCCCCGCCGCGATCATCACCGGCACGATGGCCAGCCCGTCCAGCCCGTCGGTCAGGTTGACGGCGTTCGACGCGCCCACAATGACCACGGCGGCAAAGACGATGTAGAAGTAGCCGAGATTGAACAGCACATTCTTGAAGATCGGCACGGCCAGAGAGGTCGAAAGCCCCGATGAGGTCGGCGACTGCGGCCCGTAAAAGACCAAAAGCGCGGCCGCTATACCGGCCACGATGAACTGCGCAATCAGCTTTTGCGACCCCGACAGACCGGCCGAGGACTGCTTGGTCACCTTGGCATAGTCGTCGATAAAGCCCAGAAAACCGTAAATCATGGTGACGCCCAGCACCACCCACACGGTCAGGCTGCGCAGGTCCGCCCACAGAAGCGTCGCCACCAGAATACCGGCCAGAATCATCAGCCCGCCCATGGTCGGCGTGCCCTTCTTGGTCAGCAGGTGCGATTGCGGGCCATCTTCGCGGATCGGCTGCCCCTTGCCCTGTCTGGCGCGCATCCAGCGGATAAACCGCGAGCCGAGACCCACCGCCACCAGATAGGAGGTGATGATGGCCAGGCCGACGCGCACGGTCTGATATTTCAGGAGATTGAGCAGCGGCCAGTGATCCAGCGCCGCGAAATGCTCATACAGAAAATAAAACATAGAGTGTCCCTAAATCAGAAGGCTCTTGGCAATCAGGCCCGCCTTCGATCCGTTGGAGCCCTTTATCATAACAATGTCGTTCGCGCGCAAGGCCGATTTCAGCGGTTCCAGCAGTTCCGCCGCCGTGGCCGCATAAGCCCCGCGCTGCGCCTCCGGCAAGACGTCCCACAGGGCACGCATCAGCGGTCCGGCGATGAACACCTGATCAACACCCGCCGCCGCCAGCGCCGGGGCCAGACCCGCGTGCCGCTCGGCCTCATCGGGACCCAGTTCCAGCATGTCGGTCATTACCGCGATGCGCCGCCCGCCCGCCGCCAGCGGACGCGCTGACAAGGCGTTGAGCGTCGCCACCATGGAGATCGGGTTGGCGTTGTAGCTTTCGTCGATGAGCGTCACCTGACCGCCAGTGACGGCAATCTTGTGCTCGGCCCCGCGCCCGTCCAGCGCCTCAAAGGCCGAAAGGGCGGCGAGCGTCGTCGCCGTCTCGACCCTCAGTGCTTCGCACATCAGCAGCACCGACAGGGCGTTGAGCGCCTGATGCCTGCCCGTATGGGCCAGCGTAAAGGCGATATCGCGCCCGTGCAAAGTGGCGGTGACCTGAGCGCGGCCATCGACCACCTCATGGCTGATCAGGCGTGCGTCGCAGCCTTCGGCCTCGCCGAAGCGCTGCACCCTGGCGCCCATTTCGCTCGCCCGTTCGTTCAATTCGGCAAACCAGTGGTTGTCGGCGTTGAGAATGGCCAGACCGCCGTATTTGAGGCCGTCGAAAATCTCGGCCTTGGCCTTCATCACCCCTTCTTCGCCATCGGGGAAGTTCTCGGTGTGCACGGCGCCGACCGTCGTGATGATCACCGCATCGGGTTCGACCAGCTCGGACAGGGGCGTGATCTCATTGGCGTGGTTCATACCGATTTCGAACACGGCGCGTTCCGTATCGGCGGGCATACGCGCCAGAGTCAGCGGCACGCCGATATGGTTGTTGAAGCTCTTGACCGCCGAATGGGCGCGTCCGGCGCGGCTCAGGGCCGCCATGACCATCTGCGTCACCGAGGTCTTGCCGACGCTGCCGGTCACCGCCCCTCTCAGGGCCGGGGCGCGGTCGCGGGCATAGGCCCCCAGCTTTTCCAGCGCCTTAAGCACGTCCGGCACCATCAGGCACGGGCCGCCTTCGACCGGCTTGCGCGTGATCGCACACACCGCCCCCTGCGCGAAGGCCTGCGCCACGAAGTCGTGCCCGTCACGCACGCCGGACAAGGCCAGAAAGATATCGCCCGGTTGCACCTGACGGCTGTCAAAGGTGATGCCGGTGGCGCGAATGGCGCTGGCGTCGCCGCTCAGGCCCGCAAAGGTGCCGCCTGTGGCCTTGAGCAGTTCGGTTCCGGTCCAGAGAGGTGTCATCTTTACTCCTCCCCCTCCCTTGAGGGAGAGGGGGTTTATGCGTTCAAGGCTTCGAGCACTACACCGGCGTCGTCGAAAGGCAAGACCTTTCCGGCGACGATCTGTCCCTGTTCGTGGCCCTTGCCCGCCACAACCAGCACATCGCCGGTTTTCAGGCTGGCCACGGCTTCGAAAATGGCCTGACGGCGGTCGCCGATCTCAAGCACGTTAGACGACTGCGTTCCGGCGAGACCGGCCATGATCTCGGCGCGGATGGACGCCGGTTCTTCGGAGCGCGGATTGTCGTCGGTGACAATCACGCGGTCGGCCAGCCGCTCGGCAATGGCCCCCATCTGCGGCCGCTTGCCGCGATCGCGGTCGCCGCCACAGCCGAAGACACAGACCAGACGCCCCTGCGTGTGCGGGCGCAGCGCCTTCAATACCGTCTCAAGCCCGTCCGGCGTATGGGCGTAATCGACATAGATTTCGGCGCCATTGCCGGTCGAACCGACGCGCTCCAGCCGCCCGCGCGCCCCGGTCAGGTGCGACAGCGCCTCCAGCACCGGCTCGACCTTCTGACCGGCGGCCAGACACAGGCCCGCCGCCACCAGCGCGTTCGACGCCTGAAACAGGCCGGCCAGTTTCAGCTTGACCTCAAACTTGCGGCCCTGATGCTCAAGGTAGAGGATCTGCCCGTCCACCGTCAGATCGCGGTGGGTCAGGGTCAGGTGCTGCCCGCGCTCGCCGACGCTGAGCAGCGAAGCCCCGGCGGTGATGGCCGAGGCGGCAAAGGCATTATAGGCGTCGGAATCGGCATTGAGCACCGCCGTGCGGCCGCGCGGCAGGAGTTGCTCGAACAAACGCAGCTTGGCGGCGCGATAGGCCTCCATGGTGGCGTGATAATCGAGATGGTCCTGCGTCAGGTTGGTGAAGCCCGCCGCCGTCAGGGTGACGCCATCGAGGCGACGCTGATCAATGCCGTGCGAGGAGGCTTCGAGCGCCAGATGCGTCACGCCGTCGCGCGCCAGTGCGGCCAGATGCTCGGCAATGTCGGCGGCGTCGGGCGTGGTCAGGCCTGGCGGTGTGATGGCGTGCTCTGCCGCGCCGTTCTGAGTGACGATGCCCAGCGTTCCGACGCTGGCCGAATGGTAGCCCATATGGGCGAACATCTGACGGCAGAAGGTGGCGACGGATGTCTTGCCATTGGTGCCGGTGACGGCGATGCAGGTTTTGGGCTGCGCACCATAAAAGGCCTTGGCCGCCAGGGCATAGGCGCGGCGCACATCGTAAGCCGTCAGGATATTGGACGCGGTCGCGGGCGTATCTTCGGGGGCCAGAACGGCGGCCGCCCCCTGCGACAGGGCCTGAGGGATAAATTCCCGACCGTCGCGCGCCGAACCCGGCAGGGCGCAGAACAGCGTCCCCGGTCCGACCTTGCGGCTGTCGGCGGTCACGCCGGTCACGACCGGATCCACGTCCAGATCGCGCCTCAATATGTCCGACAGGCGTAGCCCGCTCATGGTTTCATTCCCTTGTTCATACGCGCACCATCCGAAGCGCCATCCGTAAAAGTGGGCACCACTTTTCGGAAAAATGGCGCGACCCCTTTAATGACCGGCGGCAGCGGGCATAGCCGCTTCTGCTCCCGCGGCACCGCCCGTCTGCTCTTCCTTCATCACCTGAGACTTAACCCACTCCGAGTCGGCGAACTTGTCATCCTTGCGCGCCACATTGAGGAAGGGGGCGATGCGGTCGATGACGCGCCCCGCCACCGGGGCGGCCACAAAGCCGCCGGTGCGCAGACCGAACGTGTCCTTATTGCCCGTCGGCTCATCGACCATGATCATCACCATGTAGCGGTCATCCTCGACATTGCCGTCGGTGGGGAAGACGGCGACGAAAGAGGACAGGATCTTGGTGCGGTCATAGCGCCCGCCGACGACCTTTTCTGCCGAGCCGGTCTTACCGCCGACGCGCAGGCCCGGCACATTGGCGCGCCCGCCCGTGCCTTTGAGGACGTTGACGCGCATCAGGTCCAGCATCTGACGCGAGGTGTTGGCCGAGAAGACGCGCTCGCCTTTCAGCGGCTGCGACGGATCGTATTTGCGGAGAGTCAGGGGCCGTAGATAGCCGCCGTTCATAGTCGCCGTGGCGGCCTGCGCGTAGGAGAGCGGCGAAATCGACATGCCGTGCCCGAAGGAGGACGAGGCCAGCGAATCCTTCGACCACTTTTTGGGCAGAAGCGGCGACGCGGTTTCGGCCAGCTCGATATCGGCGGCGCGGAACAGGCCCAGCGAATTGTAGAACTTCGTCATGGTGTCGATGCCGACGCTTTCGGCCATCAGGGTGGTCCCGATGTTCGACGAGACGAGGAAGACGTCTTCCAGCGTCATGATGCGGTTTTCGGCGTGGTAGTCCGAAATCTTGCGCTTACCCAACTGATAGGGGGTGCGCGCGTCATAGGTGGTGTTGAGCGAAGCCGTCCCCGACTCCAGACCGATAGCGACCGACAGCACCTTGAACACCGAGCCCACCTCGAACACCGAATTGGTGACGCGGTTCAGCTTGTTATTGTCGGCATAGCGCCCGGCCTGATTGGGGTCAAATTCCGGCCAGCTCGACATGGCGATGACTTCACCCGTGCGCACATTGGTCACCAGACCGATGGCCCCCTTGGCGCTCTGAGCCATGGCGACGTTACGCACCTCGTTTTCCAGCGCGCCCTGTACGCGCAGATCCATGGCCAGCGGGAAGGGCGTGTTGGAACGGGCAATCTGATCCTGAAAGGCGCGCTCGGCCCCGGCCAGACCCTTACCGGCCTTTTCCGTCATGCCGATATAGAAGGCCCCGGCCGTGCCCAGCGGATAGCCACGCATACGACGCGGCTCAAAACCGACACCGGGCAGGCCATAGCTGAGGATGCGCGCCTTGTCCGACGCCGTCAGCCACGGCATGACCGTCATGCGCTTGTTTCCCGACAGGGCCGAATCGAGCTGATCGCGCGGAATCTGCGGCAGAAGCTGGATCAGGGCACGCTTCACCAGCGGACGGTCAGCGGCCATAATATCCGCCGGCTCAAGGAACAGATCGTAATTGAAAATGTCGGTGGCCAGAAGCGCGCCATTGCGATCGACAATATCGGCGCGCGCATCGGCAGGCAGGCTGTAGTCCACGCCGCCATGACCGCCCGACAGGGCCGCCTTCACCGCGAAACCGGACACGATCAGATAGATGACCCCAATGGCCACCAGAATGAAGAAAATACGCATCCGCGCGCTGGCCAGCCGGTCAGAGGCGACGGCATTGGCGCGCTCAAAGGCGTGCTCGACTTTCCACATTCGATCGGCCACCCACTGAAAACCAGAGGCGGTCGAGTCAATAAACGACAGGCGGTGTCCGTATCTCATCGCGTGCCCTCCCCGGTCGCGGGGGTCGCAGGTACCGGCGCGGCGATGGGCGCACTTTCCTCTTCGGTCATGACCGAAGGTTTGGCGGTGACCGCCGTCACCGGCGGGGCGGCGTGGATTTCAGGGCGCGCCACCGAGCGGGAAATTTCCACCAGATTGTCGAGCCCGGCCTCGCGCTTGGGCGACAGGGGCTGCATCCCCAGATACTGACGCGCCAGCGCCTCGATACGCGCCGGCTGCTCCAGATTGGCCACCTTGACCTTAAGCTGCTTGATGGTCGCCTGCTCCTCGGCGATCTGGGCATTGAGCGCATTGAGGCGGGCGACCTCCTGCCCTTCCTTGACCTTGGACAGGCAGACCCAGAAGATCATGATCAGGGCCAGCAGAAGCCCTATGGCTTCGATCAGGCGGACACCGCGAATACGGCGGTCGAACAGACGCATCAGGGCTTTCATCTGACGGCTCTCCGGGAAGGGGACGCGTTACGGGTTTGGGCAAAGGGCGGGTGGCCGGTGCGGCGCGCGGCGCGCAGCTTGGCCGAACGCGCGCGCGGATTGACGCTCAGCTCGGCCTCGGACGGCGCAATCGCCCTGGTCGAATCGAGGCGATAGGTCGGCGCCGGGCCGGTCTGCACCTGCGGTGCGTGGCGCGAACCCGACGGCGTGCGCCCGGCGCGCTCGGACAGGAAGGACTTGACCATGCGGTCTTCGAGCGAATGGAAGGTGACGACGGCCAGTACGCCTTCGGGCTTGAGCAGGCGCTCGGACACTTCCAGCGCGGTTTCCAGCTCGCCCAGCTCGTCATTGACGGCGATGCGCAGGGCCTGAAACGTCTTGGTTGCCGGATGCACCTTGTCGCCGCGACGCCCACCCACGGCCTTTTCGACCACGGCCGCCAGATCGAGCGTGCGCGCAAACGGGGCTTCCTTGCGGCGCTTGACGATGGCGGCGGCAATGGCGCGCGATCTGTGCTCCTCACCGTAAAGCCAGATAATATGGGCGATGTCGGCTTCGGCCCACTCATTGACAATATCCGCCGCGCTCAGACCCTCAACGGCCATACGCATATCCAGCGGCCCGTCGCGCATGAAGGAGAAGCCGCGATCGGCCTCATCGAGCTGCATGGAGGAGACACCGATATCGAGCACAATGGCATCGACCTGATTGACACCCAGCTCGGCCAGCCCTTCGGCCATTTCCGAAAAGGGGCGATTGACGAAGCGGAAGCGGTCACCAAAGTCACTGCGCACCGTCTCGACAAACGGCTGAACGCGCGCGTCGCGGTCAAAGGCGATGACCTCCGCCCCACGCGACAGGAAGGCGCGCGTATAGCCGCCGGCCCCGAAGGTGCCATCGACCACCACGCGCCCCGACTCAGGCGCGACGGCGGCGATCACCTCATTCAGAAGGACGGAGATGTGCGGCGCTTCGTTCCCGGAAACACTCATAGGCCCAGCTCCGTCAGCACGCCGGACAGCTCAGCCTCCTGCGTCGCCAGATGCGCGGCATAGGAGTCAGGGTTCCAGATCTGAAAGCGGTCATAGAGACCGACCAGCAGCACGGAGTCTTTCAGCCCGAACTGCTCGCACAGGGCGTCCGGCAGGGTCATGCGCCCCGCCGTGTCGAAATTGAGCTTCGCCATATCGCCGAAGATGCGCGCTTCAAGGATGCGGCGCGGCGCCGAGCCGAAGGGGTGCGCATCGACGATCTTCTTGTAATGGCTGAAAAATTGCGCCCCGCCACATTCGACGCAGCCGAGCGATTTGAGGGCAAAGGCATAGAGGCCGTCAAAGCCGTCCATGCCGTCAAAGGGCACCAGCGCAGCCGCACGGAAGTCCTGCGGGACCAGCAGTCTCCGCTTCGCATCCAGTTGCTTCTCGTGCGTGGAGAGAAACACCCCTGCGCGTCCGGGCCAATGCCCGCTCCCTCATTCGGTATGATCCATGCCCAAAGCCCGACGAAAGCCCTGCTTCGCCGACCCGAATTAGGGTTAACATGGGATGAAGTGGGACGCAATGACTCTGACTGACACTTTATGCCTTTCGGCTCAGAATTTATCGAACAGGGACAAGGGGATAGAACAGAAAGGGAACCTGTTAACACTTATGCAAACAAGCTGAATAAAGGGTTGCGAAAACCTTTACAAATCCTGAACTCAAGCCATTCACAAAGATTAACAGCGCCTGTGCATATGCCTGTGCGCAGCCTTGCTTATCCACAAGGGGCGGTTCCACAGCCTGCTGACAGGTTTTGTCTCTCGAAAAGGACAGGATGCGACGCATAAGGAGACACAGATGTACGGATTGATCGGCAGCTTTTCAGCCCACCCCGGCAAGCGCGACGACCTGATCGCGCTGATGACCGCCAGCGTCGGCGACATGCCCGGCTGCTTGAGCTATGTGGTGGCCAAGGACCCACAGGACGCGGACAAGCTGTGGATCACCGAGGTGTGGGACTCCGCCGACAGCCACAAGGCCTCACTGCACCTGCCCGCCGTGGCTGAAACGATCCGGCAGGCCATGCCGCTGATCGCAGCGTTTGGTGAGCACATCGTGACGGAACCGGTGGGCGGGCACGGGATTTAGATGGCTTAAACCCGCCTCTCTCTGCCAGATTAGGCTCATGTCACGCATTGAGTCCCCCAAAACAGATCGAGCTAAGTCTTCGTTTCGAAGAAAGTGAAAATAGCGATCCCGATTATCTGGTCTGGAGAGACCAGAAGGTGAAGCGTGCCGTGGCGCAACCTTCTGACCGCACCAAAATGATCCCGGCTGACGGCGTGGGGAAAAGACCTCGCTCAGTAACCGCCACGTCTTCGAGTAAATCGAAGAGGTGGCATATCTGCCAAATCAAGGCGAAGAACCGCTTCGCGCCTTGATTTGACGAAACAGGCACCACCCTGAAGTCCGTCAGGACTTTAGGCTGAGAGGGGATCAGATGACCTGTAAGCCGGGTTCTGTTCGGGGCTTGCGCCCTCTGGCGATCATTCATCTTGGCGACGGATTGCTCCGGCGCTCATGCAACCAACCCGAACGTGCTGGGGCGGTAATACCCTGTCGGAAAACCGACGCGCCGTTCCTATTCGGTTTTGCTTCGGGCGGGGCTTGCCGTGCCGCTTCCGTTGCCGGTCGCGCGGTGCGCTCTTACCGCACCGTTTCACCCTTACCCGGCTGACGCCG
This sequence comes from Asticcacaulis sp. DW145, assembly GCF_037101385.1. Classification (NCBI taxonomy): domain Bacteria; kingdom Pseudomonadati; phylum Pseudomonadota; class Alphaproteobacteria; order Caulobacterales; family Caulobacteraceae; genus Asticcacaulis; species Asticcacaulis sp. DW145. Next base: position 1,847,327 of record NZ_AP029024.1, read on the forward strand.
GGCGGTCTGTTTTCTGTGGCGCTATCCCTAAGGTCACCCTTGGCGGGCGTTACCCGCCGCCCTATTACCGTGAAGCCCGGACTTTCCTCAAGATAACGTCGCCTCATCTCTATCCCAAAACCGCAAAGCACTTTTGGGGATGAGGCTCTCGCTCCTGCGATCGCCCGGTCATCTGATCCACGCGCCTTGTGCGGGAAAGCCGCACCTAAATCAAGCCTTCTTCGCCGTCAGCTTCAAGGCCGAAGCCAAAGCCACCCCGGCCCAGCCCAGCATGACCAGCACACCGCCCGTGGGCGCCAGATTGGGCAGGAGCCCCTGCCCGCGCAGCACACGCGAGCAGATATCGGCGGCAAACACGCCGCTGCCGACCATCAGCAGCAGCAGGACGTTCAGACGCATCCGCGGCCCCATAAAGCCCGAATGGACCAGACCGATCGCCGTCGCCGCGTGAAACAGCAGGAACATGCCGGCCGAGGTCAGGCGCGGGTCGGCATGGCTGCCCGCCGCCAGCAGCATGACGCCGATCAGGCCCCACAGACCCGACATCAGCAAAAACACATAGTCCCAGCGTTGGTAATTCATTTACGCCTCCAGAAGCGTGATATGGCGCAACAGCGCCATCAGGCGCACCCGCGTCAGGGCATCCGCCTTACCGTCGATGCGCGTCTGTACCCAATGGCGCTGAAAGGCCGTGACGATGGCCTTTGTTTCCGCGTCATAGGGGCCGCCCGGCAGGAGGTCGTAGCCCAGCTTGCCCAGCGCCCCCTGAAGCGCAAACACGCCCGGCCCGCTATCGCCGATATCGAGTGCCGGCCCCATGACGCCCTCTGGCGGCAGCGGCGGATCGACCCACAACCCGTGCCCCGCCTCGGCCAGAGCCTGCCACGGGAAGCGCTCACCGGGGTCTTCCTTGCGCACCGGGGCAACGTCCGAATGTCCCAGAATACGGTGATCGGGTATGTCCCAGCGCCCGCGAATACCATCCAGCAGTGCGATCACGGCGTCGATCTGCGCCTGCGGAAAGTCGCGATAGCCGAACTCATGGCCGGGATTGACCAGCTCAATGCCAATGGACATGCCATTGATATCGCGCGCGCCTTTCCACACCGAGACCCCGGCGTGCCAGGCACGGCGCTCCTCATCGACAAGGTGATAAACCGTACCGTCCTCATCGACGACGTAATGGGCCGACACCTGCGCCGCCGGATCACACAGCCGGTCCAGCGCCGCCTTCGCCGTCTCCATACCCGTATAGTGCAGGACAACCATGTCGGGCACGGACGGACGCGCATTGAAATTGGGGGAAGGCAGCGAAATCATCGGCAAATCCGCAACAAAAAACCCCGGCTTGATAGGCCGGGGTCGCGAAACCTTCAAGGTTTAAAAGCTCAGTACACTTCCCAGGTCGAGCCGTTCTTGCGCGCGTCCAGCACGCCGTCTTCGCGCTTGCGCTTGTTGGCATCGACCGTGACGCGCACGGGCTTGCGTGTAAAGAAGGCCGTCACCGCCATCAGGCCGACGCCGATCAGGGCCAGAGCGGCCAGAATACCGGTAAAGATCACCGCCAGGACGGCACCGGCCAGCGAGACCAGCCCGATCAGGGTCATCATGAAAACGTGCTTGAGTCTGGCCATGGCGTTCCTCCGACGCACCTGCGCCCACGGATGGGGTCGCGTGAAACTTCCGAAAACGGACATCAGATCGCTCATGGCCTTACAAACCTCACTACGCGCCATGCAGGATGGGTGATGACTGCACTGCACCACAGCAGATTGGCACGATTAAGGCCGACGTCAACCATCTGACCCCGCGTTAACTTAACTTTTTTATGACTTGTTAAGAGAGACATCGATTTCATCACAGATCGTGCCCCTATTGCAGCGCCCGCTCACGCAGGATCTGCGTGTAGGCCTCATTGATCCGTGCCGCCTTCTGGGTGAAAAGCCCCACATATTCAGAGGGCAGACCGCGCGCCAGGATGCGATCGGGGTGCACATCGCCCAACGCCTTGTTACGCGCGATGCGGATTTCATGGTCGGCCACATCCGGATGAATGCCCAGAATATGATAGGGGTCGTCGGCGTCCGGCCCGGCATAGTCAGCGCGAATGCGGCGATAGGTCGCGGGGCTGAGGTCGAACAGACGCGCCACGGTTTCCAGATAGGTCTCTTCGCGGTCGGTCAGGTGGCCGTCCGAAACCGCAATATGGAACAGGCCTTCCAGTACGTCCTCAAGGATGCGCGGGCATTGGGCATAGCGTTTGGCCAGCCGCCGGGCATAGGATTCAAACCCCAGACTGGTCTGGCGCGCCAGATCGTACAGGCGGCGGATATTGTCATAGGCCCCGCGTTCGGGCTGAAACACGTCGAAAAAGGCCTGCTCCTCGCTCTCATCCACAAGCCCGTCGGTCATAGCCAGCTTGGCCCCCAGCGCGGTTACCGCCGTGGCGAACGCCGGGTCGCGGCCCGGCTGCCCCTTGGGGCAATCGGTGCAGTCGGCGGGGTCGAAGGCGTGGGCCGCCTTGTGCGCGAGGGTCTTCCAGAAACTCATATTCACTTTCCTACGCACCACTCTAGGCGATTATACGGCGCAAAACCCCTTAAGTTTCTGTAAGAGAGATTTTTTCTGTGCGCGCGGCGACATTCCGCTCTAAAATAACGATAAAACGCGATTTCGCCCCAATTTGTCCGCATGACAAAGGGATGAGTCTGAATATGAGGATGACGGCGTCCATGAGAGCGACGATTACGGCGACTGTGTGTATGGCCTTGCTGGCCGGTTCGGCGATGGCACAAACCGACGACGGCCCTATCGCCACCAATGTCACCGGCATCAAGGAACAGGTCATCCGCACCCCCGTCATCGCCGACGCGCCCGCCGACGATTTCAACCGCGTGGCGTGGTGCCATGGCATCCTGTCCGGCCATATGGACCTGGCGGAGCGTATCTCGGATATCGAGCCGCTGAGCAAGGATATGGAAAAGATCGGCGCCTCGTATCTGCGCGCCTATGAGGCGGCCCTGACCCTGTCGAAAAAGGGCGAGGCTCCGGAAGGCCGCAAGAGCGCTGAGGCCGCCCGCGAAAAAGGCTTCAACGGCTGGGAAGAGGCGCGCAAGGCCCCCAAGGGTCAGGCGGCGGGGGCCTATGTCAACTGGTCCCTGCCCGGCGATTGCGAGCGCGCGGCGAAGGCGCTTTCGGGGCATCCCAATATCTTCAAGGAAATGCAGACCGAGGAAGAGGCGAAGCTGATTGCCGAGGCGATGAAGCCCGCGACCGAGCGTCAGACGCTCGATGTCCTGACGCCACAAAAGACCAGCGCCACCCCGGCCCCCGCCGACCCCAATGCCGCCATCGGCTCCTCCCGCCCGACGGGCAAGTCGGGCAAGGGCCAGTCGAGCGGCAACTGGGCCACCGGCCTGATGGGCAAGCTCGGCTGGGGCAAGAAGGACGGGGAATAGGTTGTTATCCAGGGATAACAACGGGTTTAACCCTTCTTATCCCCTCCGCCCTATTCTGCCACCATGACCCTCTGGATATTGGCCCTCGGCGGGCTGGCCCTGATCAATCTGGTAACGTTTCAGGTCTGGGCCGCCGACAAGCGCCGCGCCATCCGGCGCGAACGCCGTGTACCGGAAGCGACACTGTTGCGGCTTTGCTGGCTGGGCGGCTGGCCCGCGGCGCTGTTGTCCATGCGGCTGTTCCGCCACAAGAGCGTCAAGCGCGATTTTAAGCGCAGATTCAACAGGATCGTCTGGCTGCACCTGCTGGCGATGGCGGCCACGATCATAGCATTCCAGACGCTTTAAGTATCCGTCTGCACGTCGTCCCAGTCGTCGCCCTCATAGCCGATCAGCCAGTTGAGCGCGTGGTGGCGTTCGCGCACCACATCGGGCAGGACGCCTTCGGCCCCGTCACGCACCGCCCCGTGCAGCCGATAGATCAGATCGGCCTGATCGAGTATCTCTTCGACGTCACGGTGGCCGATGCGGCTCAGATCGTCGTGCGCAAAGTTCTGCCAGTAGTCGAGCATCTCCTGCGCGTTGACGTCTTCGGCGGGAAACCACAGCTCATCGATCAGGCCGATCGCCCACATCAGCGGCACCATGGCCTCCACCCGCCACGAAAAGCGGATAGCATCGGCCTCAGACACCGCATCCCCTTGCAAAAGCGTGCGTTCCTGCGGCGTCAGGTGCGGGTCGAGCTTCCAGCGGCCGACAAACGGCAGGACCGGGCCCGGCCGCCCCAGAAAGGCCGCCTGCGCCACCGCCGTCAGGCACAAAAGCCGATAGACGATCGCTTCGCCGGAGCGGATCGTCACATCCGCCGCCTCTTCGATTTCGGGCAGGCTGTCACTGACCGGCAGGCCTCGCGCCTTCAACAGACGGATCGAATTTTGCTTGCGGGTTTCGGCGTCTATAGTCACATTTGGCGTCAAATCGGGTCTTCCAGTGAGCGGGCCAAAGGCGAAAACAGCTTCGGCCCCGTGGGCGTCATATACCAGCAATCCTCAAGCCGCACGCCAAATTCGCCGGGGATATAGAGGCCCGGCTCGTCCGAAAAGCACATACCGGCCTCCAGCGGCGTCGGGTCATTGCCGACCAGATAGGGCGCTTCGTGGCCGTCCATGCCGATACCGTGCCCGGCGCGGTGCGACAGACCCGGCAGGGTGAAGCCCGGCCCCCACCCTTCCTTGTCATAAAAGGCGCGCACGGCGGCATCGAGCTTCGCCACCGGCACGCCGACCTTCGCCGTTTCCAGCACGATCTCCTGCCCGCGGCGCACCGTGTCCCACACCTTGCGCTGCCGCGCCGTCGCTTCGCCATAGACCCAGGTGCGGGTAATGTCGGATTCGTAGTCGAGCAGCGCACAGCCGCAATCCATCAGGATTACCGAGCCTTCGCACACGGTCTGCGGCGTCTTGGTGCCGTGCGGATAGGCGCTGGCCTCATTGAGCAGGGTCAGGGCAAACTCCGGCGCGCCCCCCAGCGCCCGCGTGGCGTCGTTCATCAGGGCGGCAATATCGCGCGACGCCATGCCGACCTTGATGTTCGCATGAACGTGACGCAGCGCCGCCAGCGTGATGTCATTGGCCGTCTGCATAAGGGCCAGTTCGGCCGGCGACTTGATGCGGCGGCAGACGGCGACCAGCGCCTCCCCCGACACCACCTCGAAAGCCCCCTGCTGTTTCAGGCCGTCGATGATGAAATAGCGCGTCGTCCCTTCGACGGCCAGCGTCCCGTTGGCCGCACCGCGATCCTTCAACGCACCGGCAATCAGCGCATAGGGGCTTTCGTCCTCATTCCAGGTGCGGACCTCGGCCGGCACTTCCAGAGTCTCGCGGGTGCGCGATTCCTCGAAGTAGGGGGTGACAATGACCACTTCGCCACGGGCCGGGATCAGGGCCGCCGTCACGCGCTCAGACCGCCCCCAGCGCAGGCCGGTGAAATAGGTCAGCGACGTGCCACCTTCGATCAGCAACCCGGCGATCTTTTGCCGCTGCATCTGCTCTTGCAGTCGGGCGATGCGCGCCTGACGCTCCGCCACGCTGATGGGCGTGGCCCCCGCCGCCAGATTGGGCAAGCCTTGAGTCGGGGTCACGGTCTGAGTCTGGGCCTTCACGCCCGATGCCACGACCACACCCGAAGCCACCGCCCCGCTCAGAAAGGCCCGTTTGGACAGCATTACCCCGCTCCTGCGCTCGAAATCGTATACGACCTAGCGCGGGTTTGAAGCGATTGGCAAGCCCTCTCCTCCCTGTCGCGCAGCGATGGGGAGGTGGATTTGACGCGAAGCGTCAAAGACGGAGGGGGGTAGCGCAGGCCATTTGCAGCGCACAGGATTCTGTAGGCTATGCGCCGGGAACCGAGAAAGAGTCGCCCCTCCGCCTCGCAAGCTCGGCACCTCCCCACGCTAAGGCGTAGGGAGGAGAGATTACGGCACGTAATTCAGGATCGGGCTCAACCACCGCTCCGCCTCATCGACGCTCCAGCCCTTGCGGCGGGCATAGTCTTCGACCTGATCCTTTTCGATCTTGCCGACGCCGAAATAGTGCGATTTCGGATGCGCGAAGTAAAGGCCCGACACCGAGGCCGGCGGCGTCATGGCGAGGCTTTCGGTCAGTTCCATCCCCGCCTGCGCCCGCGCGTCCAGAAGTTCGAACAGCGTCCATTTTTCGGTGTGATCGGGCTGGGCGGGGTAGCCAGGTGCCGGGCGAATGCCCTTATACTGCTCGGCAATCAGACCGGCGACATCAAGGTCTTCGTCGGCGGCATAGGCCCACAGCTCGCGGCGCACGCGCTTGTGCAGGGCTTCGGCAAAGGCTTCGGCCAGACGGTCGGCCAGAGCGGTGGCCAGAATGGCGTTATAGTCGTCGCCCGCCGCCTTGAACTTCGCCGCGATTTCCATTTCGCCATGTCCGGCGGTGACGGCAAAGCCGCCGATCCAGTCGGGCGTGCCTTTGGGTGCCACAAAGTCGCTCAAGGCCGTGTTCGACTGATCGTCGCGCGTCTTCTTCATCTGCTGACGCAGGGTGTGGAAACGCGCAATGACCTTTGAGCGCGTCTCGTCTTCATAGACTTCGATATCGTCGTCTTCGGTGGCATTGGCGGGCCAGAAGCCCACCACACCACGCGCCTCAAACCATTTTTCGTCCAGAATACGCTTCAGCATAGCCTGCGCATCGGCATAAAGGGCGGTGGCCGCCTCGCCCACAATCTCGTCCTCAAGGATGTCCGGGAAGCGCCCGGCCAGCTCCCAGGTGGCAAAGAACGGCGTCCAGTCGATATGGTCGGCCAGATCGTGCAGGTCATACGGCGAAAAGGTCCGCGTCCCAAGGAAGGTCGGGGCGACGGGGGCTTCGGACGCAAAGTCGATAACGAACTTCTTTGACCGCGCTTCTTTAAGGTCGGAGCGCGGCTTTTGATCGCCCTTGCCATAGGCCAGACGCACCTTTTCATAGTCGGCGCGCGTATCGGCGATAAACTGCGCCTTATCGCTGTCGGACAGGAGTTGCGACACCACACCGACGGCGCGCGAGGCATCGAGCACATAGACGGTCTGCCCGTTGCTGTAGCCCGGCTCGATCTTCACCGCCGTGTGGGTTTTCGAGGTCGTCGCCCCGCCGATCAGCAGCGGAATGTCGAAGCCCTGGCGCTGCATTTCGCGCGCCACAAACACCATTTCATCCAGCGACGGCGTGATCAGGCCCGAAAGGCCGATCATATCGACCTTGTGCTTCCTGGCCTCTTCAAGGATGCGATCGGCGGGCACCATGACCCCCAGATCGACGACCTCGTAATTGTTACATTGCAGGACCACGCCGACGATGTTCTTGCCGATGTCGTGGACGTCACCCTTGACCGTGGCCATCAGGATCTTGCCCGCCGACTGATGCTCGGCGCCGTCTTTTTCGGCCTCCATGAAGGGCATGAGGTAAGCCACCGACTGCTTCATGACGCGGGCGGATTTGACCACCTGCGGCAGGAACATCTTGCCCGCCCCGAACAGGTCGCCGACGACGTTCATCCCGGCCATCAGCGGGCCTTCGATGACGTGCAGCGGGCGCTCAGCCTGTTGCCGCGCCTCTTCGGTATCGGCTTCGATAAATTCGGTGATGCCGTGCACCAAAGCGTGTTTCAGACGGTCTTCGACAGAGCCTTCACGCCAGGCCAGTGTCTTCGCCTCAACCTGACCCTTCTCGCCCTTGTATTTGGGAGCCAGATCGACCAGCCATTCGGTATTGCTGACATTGTGGCGCTGGGGCCGGTTCAGAATAACGTCTTCCACCGCTTCGCGAAGTTCGGCGTCGATATCGTCATAGACCGGCAGGTCGCCGGCATTGACGATGCCCATATCCATGCCGGCCTTGATGGCGTGATACAGGAACACCGAGTGGATGGCGCGGCGCACCGGCTCATTGCCACGGAAGGAGAAGCTGACGTTCGACACGCCGCCCGATATACGCGCATAGGGCAGGGTCTGCTTGATCGTCCGCGTCGCTTCGATAAAGTCCACGGCGTAGTTGTCGTGCTCCTCGATCCCCGTCGCCACGGCGAAAATGTTGGGGTCGAAGATGATGTCTTCGGGCGGGAAGCCCACCTCATTGACAAGGATGTTGTAGGCGCGCGTACAGATGTCTATCTTGCGCGCCGCCGTATCGGCCTGCCCCACCTCGTCAAAGGCCATGACCACCACGGCCGCGCCGTATTTAAGGCATTCGCGGGCGTGGTGGCGGAAGATGTCCTCGCCCTCCTTCATCGAGATGGAGTTGACGATGGCCTTGCCTTGCACGCACTTCAGACCGGCCTCGATCACTTCCCATTTAGAGGAATCAATCATCACCGGCACTCGGGCGATATCGGGTTCGGCGGCCAGCAGGTTGAGGAAGGTCGTCATGGCCTTCACCGCATCGAGCAGGCCCTCGTCCATATTGATGTCGATGATCTGCGCCCCGGCCTCCACCTGCTGACGCGCCACATCGAGCGCGGCGGTGTAGTTGCCTTCGACGATCAGCTTACGGAACTTCGCCGAGCCCGTGACATTGGTGCGTTCGCCGATATTGATGAAGGTGGGGGTCATAATCGTGGTCATGCGCGCTTAATCGTCTTTTACGGGCGTAATATCAAGGTCGGAAACATGGGCCGCCAGTCGCCGCAGCGCCGGTTCGAGCAGGCCCTGCGCGTGCACGCGTACCAGTGGCGTGTCGATCCACCGCGCCTGCGCCAGCCACCCGTGGATGTGCAGCAGCAGGGCATTGGGGGTCGAACCATGCACGGCGGCGCTCAGTTGGCCCCACTCCGGCGGATTGGGCACCTGCGGCGCGGCAGCGGCAAAGGCGGCATCGCACAGGCGGTATTCGGTCAGGACCAGCGTCAGCTCATCATAGAACGGCTGATCGACGCGCAGTTCGTCCGGCGTGACGTCTTTCAGCACATCGGCGGCGATCTGCAGACGGTCGGACCAGTTGTCGGAAAAAGGATTTAGGGTCATTTGCCTGTTTTCTCCTCCCTGCGCGAAGCGTGGGGAGGGGGACCGCGAAGCGGTGGAGGGGGAGACTCAGGTCGTAGTGGCGGGCGCTATACCTCACCCTAAGCACAGGGAGGAAAACTATTTCCCCGCCCGCCTGACCGCAATATCGACCTGCCCATGCAGGAAATCGACAAAACCGATGCCCTGCGCCGCCAGCGCCTTGGGGTACAGCGACGAGGCCGTCATACCGGGCAGGGTGTTGGTTTCGATAAACACCGGGCCCTTATCCGAGACAATGAAGTCCGACCGCGTATAGCCCCGGCACGACAGCGCCTTATGCGCCGCAATGGCCAGCCGCTGAATCTCCGCCATCACCTCCGGTGCAAAGCGCGCGGGGCAGATTTCCTGCGTCTGGTTGGACAGATATTTGGAGTGGTAATCAAAGGCTCCGCGGTCCGGGATGATCTCGATGGGCGGCAGGGCGATCAGCGACCCGTCGGCCTGCTCCAGCACGGCGCAGGTGGCCTCGGCCCCCGTCACAAACGGCTCGATCAGATAGGGCTGTTCTTTCGCAGCTTCGCGCACCGCCACCAGGTCATTGGTCGAGTTGACGAAGATCAGGCCGAAGCTCGACCCGTCCTGCGCCGGCTTGGCGACCAGCTTGCCATACTCGGCAAAGGCGTCATCAAGGTCGCTGAGCGCAATGCCCGCCGGGGACGGCACACCGGCGCAAGCCGCAAAGCGCTTGGCCGAGACCTTATCGAAAGCCAGATGCGAAGCCGCCGAACCGGAGCCGGTGAAGGGCACACCCCGCGCCTCGCACTTGACCTGAAACTCGCCATTTTCGGCAATGCCGCCGTGCAGGCCAAGCACCAGCACGCGGTCTTCGGCGGCGGCCCGATCCAGCGCCTGATCAATGGTCCCCAGATCGTGGCCATCGGCGCGGAAGGGCACCTCGAACGGCCGCTGATGGCCCAGAAGCGCCAGAGACGAGGCCTCATAGACGTGATTGTCCTCGTCCCAGAACCACAGATCGGCTTCGGGCAGGGCCTTGTGCAGGGACTGGGTGGTGGCGACGGCCACCAGACGCTCGCGGCTCAGGCCGCCGAAAAGCAGGGTCAGGCGCATAACAACCTCAATTCAGTTCAAACGGTTCAAGGCCCGCCAGACGCAGGGCGGGCGGGCGCTGCGGCGGGACGCGCGGCGCAAACCCGCGCACCTCATCGGCGACGTGTTTGATGTGGTCGGGCGTCGTGCCGCAGCAGCCACCCAGTATGTTGACCAGCCCGTCCTTGGCCCATTCGTGCAGTTCGTGCGCCGTTTCGTGCGGCTGCTCGTCATACTGCCCCATGGCGTTGGGCAGGCCGGCATTGGGATAGGCGGCGACCAGCGTATCGGCCACGCGCGCCAGCTCAGCAATGTGCGGGCGCATCAGGTCGGCCCCCAGCGCGCAGTTAAAGCCGATGGCAAACGGTTTAGCGTGCTTGACCGAGTTCCAGAAGGCCTCCGCCGTCTGCCCGCTGAGGGTACGTCCCGAACGGTCGGTAATGGTGCCCGAAATCCAGATCGGCAGCGTGTCCAGCCCCTCGTCCTCAAGGTCCATAATGGCCTTCAGCGCCGCCTTGCAGTTCAGCGTGTCGGTGATGGTTTCGACCAGATAGAGGTCCACCCCACCCTCGTTCAGGGCGCGAATCTGCTGCTTATAGGCCGCATAGACCTGATCGAAGGTGACGCTGCGCGCCCCCGGATCGTTCACGTCCGACGACATGGACAGCATCTTGTTCAGCGGCCCGATGGAGCCCGCCACAAAGCGCGGCTTTTCCGGCTCCTTCGCCGTCCAGGCATCGGCGGCGGCGCGCGCCAGCTTCGCCCCTTCGTAATTGATGTCCCAGCAGGCCTGCGCATCGAGGTGGTAATCGTCCATGGCGATGGTCGTCGCCGAGAAGGTATTGGTCTCGGAGATGTCGGCCCCCGCCGCATAGTATTGGTTATGCAGGTCGGTGATGATGTCCGGGCGGGTCAGGCACAGGATGTCGTTATTGCCCTTCATCTGACCGACATGGTCCCTGAAACGCTCACCGCGGAAATCCTGTTCATCGAGGCCACGCCGCTGGATCATCACGCCCCATGATCCGTCGAGGATCAGGATACGTTCCTTGGCGGCGGCTTTCAGGGTGTCTATGCGCTCCTGACGGGTCATTTTCTGTCTCCTTCCCCCCTGATCTCAGGGGGTACACCGCCGGAATCGGCGGAGGGGGGGTACACCGGCGGGTTTAACCCCACCGTCTTCGAAGCCTTGCGGCCTCGAATCCACCTCCCCTGAACTCAGGGGAGGCGAAGGTTATCAGCGCTTCCGCAGAAGCAGGTTCAGTTCACTGTTCCATTCCGGCGGCAGGAGCGCCAGCGGACTGGAACGGCGCGTTTCGATCACAAAGCGGGTCGCCAGACGCCGCAACAGATCGCGGTAGTCGAAACCCAGATGGTGCGGGTAGTAGCCCCCGCCGCCCTCAAAGTCCACGCGCAAGCGCTCAAAACGGATATCGCCGCGCGCGGCCTGCGCAATACGCTGGGCATCGGTGTCGAAATCCACACGCCTGCGGCGGCGGCACCAGCCTTTGAGGCGCGCCACAGGACCGGTTTCGACCGGCACACCGACGATCAGCACGCCATCCGGCTTGAGCAGGCGGTGCATATGGTCGATGGCCTCCGTCGTCTCCTGCGGTGGCAAATGCTCGAACACCTCAAGGCAGAAGATGGCATCCGCACAGCCATCGGCCACATTCATCACATCCGCCTTCAGACTAATGCCACTCAGCGCACCGATATGGGCCACAGCCTGCGCCCGCAACTGCGCCGAAGGCTCAAAACACACCACCTCACCCGCCGGGCACATCAGCCGCAACAGCCGCGCCAGTTCGCCATCCCCGGCACCGTAGTCGATACTGAGCGCCGGACGGCGGGCTTTCAGAAGCCCCAGCGCGTCATTCAGGCGCTTATGCTGCAAAAAGCGCTTGAACGCATTGGGGTCGTCGCGGGTAATCGACGCATAATCGGGTTGCAGGCTCATAACATCCCCGGCACTGCTCAAAGGGCGGTCATCTGACCGTCCCTTAGCCCCAGAACGCGACAGATCGAATACACCAGTTCGGCGCGGTTGAGCGTGTAGAAGTGGAAATGGGTGACGCCTTCGCGCTCAAGGCCCAGCACCTGCTCGACCGCCACCGCCGAAGCCAGCAGTTTGCGCGTCTCCGCATCGTCATCGAGGCCGTGGAACAGGTCTTCCAGCCAGTCGGGCACCGCGGCTTCGCAGGCCGCCGCCATCTTGCGCAGGCCCTTGAAATTGGTCACCGGCATGATGCCTGGCGTCAGGTCGATCCTGATCCCCGCATCGGCCACGGCATCGCGAAAGCGCAGGAAGGTTTCCGGCTCAAAGAAGAACTGGCTGATGCCGCGCGTCGCTCCGGCATCGACCTTCTGACGCAGCACGTCGAGATCAAAGTCCAGAGACGGCGACTGCGGGTGCTTTTCCGGATAGACGCCGACGCTGACCTCAAAATCGCCGATGCGGCGGATGGCGGCGGTAAGCTCCGTGGCGTTTTGATAGCCGTCCGGGCGCGGCGTGTACTGACCGTCCTGAAGCCCGCCGGGCGGGTCACCGCGCAGGGCCACGATGTGGCGCACCCCAGCGTTCCAGTATTCGCGGATGACCTCATCGACCTCTTCGCGCGAAGCCTCGACGCAGGTCAGGTGCGCGGCGGGTTTCAGCGCGGTTTCGTCCAGTATGCGCTTCACCGTCCGGTGGGTGCGCTCGCGCGTCGAACCACCGGCCCCATAGGTGACCGACACGAAGCTGGGGTTCAGCGGCTCCAGCCGACGGATCGCGCCCCACAGGCTCTCTTCCATCTCCGCCGACTTGGGCGGGAAGAACTCAAACGACACATTGAGGTGCGAGGCACCGGCCCGGATCTTGCGGGCGATGGAAGACTGAACGAAGGCGGGCGGCGGGGCCATAAGGATTCTCTGGGACAGGTCGGGGCTATAATCAGGGCTTTTGCAGCAGCCAGATGCGCACGGTCAGACCGGGCTCCTGATGCGGCGGCAGGGACAGGTTGCGCAGGGCCTTAAGCCCGGCCACCTTCTGCCAGTGGCTCATATCGTCATCGCCTATGCCCAGACGCCGGTGCTGGTATTCGTCGCGCATGATCTCCAGCCGGTGCGGCGCGAAATCGACGATCAGCAGGCGACCGCCGGGTTTCAGCAGGCGCGCCGCCTCCTTCAGCGCCTGCCCCGGATCGGGCAGGAAGTGCAGCACCTGATGGATGACGACCAGATCGGCGCTCTGGCCATTGAGCCGTGTGGCGAGGATGTCGCCGTGGCGGAAGTCGATACCGCTCAGGCCCGCCTCGCGCGTGCGGGCACGGGCAATGTTGAGCATCTGCTGCGACAGGTCGAGCCCGATGGCATATTCCGCGTGCGGGGCCAGCAGGCTGAGCATCCGACCCGACCCGGTGCCGAGATCGACGATGGTTTCAATCGGCGCATCCCCGACCAGCGACTGAATGGCGGCTTCGACCTCAGCATCATCAACATAGTGCGAACGGATCTGATCCCAAACCGGCGCAATGTTTTCGAAATAACCCTGCGCCGCTTCAAGCCTTTGTCCGCGCACCTCTTCCAGCGCGCGCAGATCGGCGCTGCCCTCCTCGCCGAGCGCGCTCAGCACGGCGTCGATCAGCGGCGTCAGGGCCGGGTGCTCGCTGAGCCGATAGAAGACCCAGGCCCCATCGGGGAAGCGGTCGATGACGCCGGCCTCGTTCATCAGCTTGAGGTGGCGCGAAATGCGCGGCTGACTCTGATTGAGAATCCGCACCAACTCCATGACAGACAGTTCTTCATGCGCTAAAAGACGCAGGAGTCGCAGGCGCGTGGGTTCCCCCATCGCCTTCAACGCCTCCAGCAGCGCCGCTTCGCCCAGTATGTCGCTCGATTTCATATAACCATATAAAGATGTCTTTATGTGATTTTGCAAGCCCTAAAATCGTCTTGCCGCGATCCGGAACGGTATAGACAGGCCTGCGACAGCGTTACACATGGCAGGGGGACGTGCGGTTTCCCACATATCAGCGTATAAACAACACCCATAACAGCGGAGTTTCAGGCCCCATGACCGATAAAGCCACACTTTCGACGGCCATTTCCCGCGGCCTGCGCCGCCGCTGCCCCGCCTGTGGCGAAGGCCATGCCTTCCGTGGCTATCTCAAGGTGGTGGATACGTGCAGCCACTGTCAGACGCCGCTGGGGGCCTATCCCTGCGACGACGGCCCCGCCTATGTCACCATGCTGCTGGTTGGGCATCTGGTGATCGCGCCGATGTTTGCCTTTGAGTTTTTCTGGAACTTTCCGCTGCAAATCGTGGTGCCGGTGACCCTGACCATTATGGGTGCCCTGACCCTGTTGCTGCTGCCCTTTATCAAGGGCGGGTTCTTGGGCCTGATCTGGCACCACGGGCTCAAACGCTTCCGATAACAGCGTAAGTTGGGCTTGACGGAATCTCCTTTGCGGAGAATTCTCACGCCGACGCCACAGGGCGTCACACGGATAAACGGAGGCCCCGATGGCGCACAAATTCCTGATCAAGAAGAACAAGGCCGGCGAGTTCGTCGCCTACTTCGTCTATAATTCCGAGACGATTTTCTGGACCGAAGGCTATGCCTCCAAGGCCTCGGCCAAGAATGCCATCGAGTCCCTCAAAAAGAACGGGCCCGACGCCGAAATCGAAGACCAGACGGCCGAGTAGCCGGCGACAGTCTCCCGGCACCACTGTCAAAAACGAGAAAGCCCGAAGGCCGATGCCTGCGGGCTTTTTTCGTTTTCACCGGACGATGCAGGCTCAGGCCCCAAACTCAGGCCCAAATCTCAGGCCTAAATCTCAGGCCTAAATCTCAGGCCATATTCAGTGTATCGCGGATAATGGCGATCGAGCCCTGAGATTCTTCGGTGCATTCCATGTGCAGGCGGTCGATTTCTTCCTGAGCGAAGCTGCGCATCAGCATCGCGGCCTGCGGCGACAGGGCCATCAGGGTCCGCACCGAGGCGCGGGCCAGGGCGAGGGAGGCGTCGAGATCGACCAGATTGGCAGTGTCGCGCGCAACGGCAAGAGCGTACAGGCGCGACGCCACATTGGATGAGCTATCGGACATATTTGATATTCTTCTGACGGGGACGTCTTTTGGGGGAGGAAAAACCGCAGTCCCGTACAAACACACGCTCAGGCTGCGGATACAACGCGTTATACCGTTACGGCATAATATCATGCGCCTTCCTGCGAAATCCATAAGCGACCCTTTTGCGCTCTGAAAGTCGGCCGGCAAGTTGGGCTTTGATTTTAAATGAAATTTCAAAAGACGCGGGAAATTTATGCGCGCCACCGGGCGCAATAAACGAATTTATCCGAGTGGAAGCGCTTTATTCGCGAAATAATATCGACATTTGCGAATATATGCAATTCGACAATGCAATAATTACCGCAGCCTTTTCTTTATTTCGAAAGGATTGCACGAGGCTTACCGAAGGTCAATCCCTATTTCATTATGTGACATATTTTCACAAGGCTGCAAAACAGGCACAAAAAAAGCCCGCCGTGTGGCGGGCTTTGGACTTCACAGAAGACCAGATCAACCGATCTTCTTGGCCAGACGTTCCTGACCTTCGCGGATCAGTTGGGCCGCCTGTTCCGGATCGCCCCACCCGATGACGCGGGTTTCCTTGTTCTTCTCCAGATCCTTGTAGTGGGCGAAGAAGTGGGTGATCTGCTCGATCAGGATGGCCGGCATCTGACGATAGCTCGACACATTGGTGTAATAGGGGTGCAGCTTGTCCACTGGCACGGCCAGGATTTTTTCGTCCTTGCCCGCCTCGTCTTCCATCAGCAGCACGCCGATCGGACGCGAGCGGATGACCACACCCGGGTAGACCGGCGTCGGCCCCACCACCAGCACGTCGCAGGGGTCGCCATCGTCAGCCAGGGTGTGCGGGATAAAGCCGTAATTGCCCGGATAGTACATCGAGGTATAGAGGAACCGATCGACGAACAGCGCGCCGGAATCCTTGTCCATTTCGTACTTGACGGGCATGCCGCCCTGCGGAATTTCGATGACGGCGTGGATGTCCCAGGGAGCGTTCGGGCCGACGGAAATCTTATCGAGATTCATAGGATGTCTTTAATGTTAAAAGGCATTGATGATATTGTTTGCGGGCTGTCATAAGCGTTCAGCCTCTCTCGCACAAGCGAAGTCTGCGTTTTTTCTTTTCGAACTTTGCTACAATTTGTTACCCGGCAGGCAATTATCCCTTGTCAGGCGTCGGCGAAGCGCCTCAATTAGACCAAAGTCGGATAACAACAGACACTTACAAAGACCTCACCCATGCAACTTATCGTCAAACTGTTCGGCAGTTGGCAGGATTTCAGCGCCCTTCTGGTCTTCATCTTCTGCTGGCTGGGCTATGAGCCCGTGCTCAAGGCGTTGTCGAAAAAATCAGGTGTGATCTTCAAGGATCTGACCATTGTGCGGCGCGCCTGGATGAAGGAAATGGTCATCCGCTCATTCAAGCTCTACGACTCCAACCTGATCGGTCATGGCGTCAATTCGATGAGCTTCTTCGCCTCGGCCAACCTCATCCTGATCGCGGCCGTAGCCGGGGCCATCTTCACCGGCGACCTGTCGTACAAGAGCGCGCACGCGCTGGGCATCGACACCTCGTCTTCGGCCCTGCTGCTGATGAAACTGGCACTGGTGATGATCTGCCTGTCGCGCGGCCTTCTCAACTTCATCTGGGCCCTGCGCCAGACCAACTATGCGGTGGCCGCCATGGGGGCCGTGCCCGAAAATATCGACAACGAAACCGCTCAGGCCTTTACCGAAGCTGTGTCCGACATCTTCGAACCGGCCATGTCCAATTTTTCGCAAGGGGTGCGCGGCTACTACTTCTCGCTGGCCGCCGCCGCGTGGCTGTTCGGGCCGATCCCTCTGGCCATAGCCAGTATCGGGGCCACCGTGCTTCTGGCCTGGCGGCAGTCGCGTTCACAAGCGGCGCGTGGTCTGCGGCGTATGCGTGAACTGCTCGAAGACCACCCCTACCCGACCCGCACGCGCCCCATCTATGAGGGCCGGTTCGAGGCGGAAAGAGAAAATGGTGCGCCGCAGCAAGATGAAACAAATATAGAAACGAAAGCAGGCTAGATCGTTTTCTAAATAACGCAAAGGTTTGCTTGACTTAAAATCGTTCCTTACGGAACCATTGTAACGATACGTGATCATACAAATGGTTTTTTAGCTTGTGGATTTTTGCATCGCAGCGTATAAAGTGAGTGTTCGACGTTTTTACGTCGATGCCCTTCCTGGGCGTTTCCTCCCTGTAGACTTAGCCGCGCTCGTGTAGCGCGGCTTTTTTTTGGCCGAATACGTCCCTTGTACCAACAGCCGAAGATGCTGGCCGCATCCGGCCGTTGAAGAAACGAGACTGTCTCATATGTGTCAGTGACATGAGACAGTCTCGAAAGGCATACCAAGAGTCATTTTCAATGACCCTTGGGATTACCTTCGCTTCAGCCCGTCGATGACCGCCGCGACCGCCACGCGCATCCGCTCGGCCTGCGGGCTGAGGGTCAGGGACGCCTCATCCATGTACAGCCCGCGGTTCAGCTCGATCTGCAACGCCTCCACCCCCTTGTGCGGCCGGGCGTAGCGTTCCAGCGTATAGCCCCCGGCAAAGGGATGGTTGTGCGCCACGCGGAAACCGTGCGCCTCAAACACCTGCCGCACAAAGGCCGTCAGATCCGCTGCACAGGCCTCACCGTGCAGGTCCCCCAGCACAATGTCGGCCAGTCTGGCCGAAGACGCCGCGCCCGGCGCGCCCTTCAGCGTGCCCGACGGCATGGAGTGCCAGTCGATCAGCGTTACCCGTCCATGCGCCGATTTCGCCTCGGTCAGCACCTCGGTCAGGGCCCGGTGATAGGGGGTATGCACCGCCTCAAGCCGTTGCACCGCTTCGTCATAGGCGATCGGCTGAGCATGAATCTCCCGCCCGCCCGACAGGCAGCGCGGAATGACGCCGTAACCCGAGCGCACGCGCAGCGACTGACTGAGCGCCCCTTTCGGCAGGGCACCGCGGATCAGGCGCGGGTCTAGCTCCAGCGGATGACGGTTCACATCGACATAGGCGCGGCTATAATTGGCGCGGACGGCCCACACGCCTTCCAGCGCCTCAAACCCGACCAGCGCATCAACAAAGGCGTCTTCGGTCATGCGCAGGTGCGGCGCGTCATAGCGCGCGGCCGCCACAAAAGCCTCCGGCAGGTACGCCCCGGAATGCGGCAGGCCGAAGACCAGCCCGCTGCCGCTCACCGCCGGGCGGCGCACATCGACGGCAGGAACGGTCTGAGCTGGGGATGAACGGTCGGGCATTAAACCCGTGATAAGACAATTCTGCGCTGTCTTCACCCCTAATTTACACCTGAGCCCTAATCATCTACTCTCAGACGAAACGGGGCCCCTTTCCCACAGGACCGGGATTAATGACCAAGATTCTCCTCGCGGAAGACGAAAATTCCGTGCGCAGCTTCCTGACGCGCGCCCTTCAGCGCGCCGGCTATGATGTCGTGAGCTGCCCCGATGGCGACAGCGCCATCGAAGCCCTCGATCAGGGGCCGTATGACCTGCTGCTGACCGACATTGTGATGCCCGGCGCCGATGGTATCGAAGTGGCCAAGGTCGCCTCGCAGCGCCAGCCGGGCCTCAAGATCATGTTCATCACCGGCTTTGCCGCCGTGGCGCTCAATGCGCAAAAGGCCTCCCCCGAAGCCAAGGTCCTCGAAAAGCCGGTGCATCTGCGCGAAATCGTGACCGAAGTCGAGCGCCTGATCGCTGCCTGACGGGCCAGTGCGGGCGGCCCGCGCAGGTTTTAAGTGGCGCTAACGCTTCGCTCCCTGAGCGCGGGCGAAATTGTCACCGAAGTCGAACGCCTGATCGCCGCCTGATGGGCCAGTGCGGGCGGCCCGCGCAGATTTTAAGTGGCGCTAACGCTTCGCTCCCTGAGCGCGGGCGAAATCGTCACCAAAGTCGAACGCCTGATCGCCGCCTGAGGGGTTAGGTTACGCGGTCTATATTATACCTCCCCACCTCTGGTAGGGAGAGTGACCGCACGAACCGCCAAAGGCGGTGATCAGACCGCCGATGCGGATGCGGTGGTGGGGGCTCTTTCAGCCCACGCCGCCCTTTCGCACACTTTCCACATTTTTGATCGCAAAAGCCCTTGCCACCGCCATTTTCGGCGGCTATACACCCGCTCCTCGCACCGGCACAGCGTTGCCGAACACAATTGTGGACTCGTAGCTCAGCGGGAGAGCACTACGTTGACATCGTAGGGGTCACAGGTTCAATCCCTGTCGGGTCCACCATTTCCTTCATTTTTCCAAAACATCGAAAATGTTTTTCGGTTTGAGCTCAAAGGCTTCGCCTTTGGTGCCGCGTAGGCTGCGCTCCCGCTTGGTCGCTGGTCGCTTCGCGCCTTTTCCACATACGCTTATGGGCCCGCCACAATCCTAGGCACTGTGTGTCAGGCGCACGCCGCTTCGGCCGTGTAACCTTTTCCCCGCCCCTTTCGTACTCGCCTTGGCGCGCCGCGCCCAACGCCTGCTGCCACAAACAGGTCAGCCGTAGGCGCAGTCTGACGCCGCGAATTTAAAACTTACATTCGACACCGATATAGTCAGCGGCACCGTGCGCAACGGGGGAGATTGAGATGGACGGCCACAGCCACCCGACCACGGGACGCCCGCTTTGTACTGACGCTTCGCAGAGCACCTGCGACCGGCGTTACTCTGAGGTGCGGGCCGCGACCTTGCGTCTTGCTGCGCCCCTGTCGGCGGAGGACATGGTCGTGCAGTCCATGCCCGACGCCAGCCCGGCCAAGTGGCATCTGGCGCACACCACCTGGTTCTTTGAGACGTTTCTGCTCAGTCTCCGCCCCGGCTATGCGCCGTTCGATCCGCACTACAGCTATCTGTTCAACTCCTATTACGAAGCCAAGGGGGCGCGTCAGCCGCGCGCCCAGCGCGGTGTCCTCACCCGACCGACCCTGAGCGATATCCTGGCCTATCGTCAGCACGTGGATCATCATATGCGCGACCTGATCGCCGCCGGGCTCGATGCCGAGAGCGAGGCCCTGCTGGCGCTCGGTCTGGCGCACGAGGAGCAGCATCAGGAACTGCTGCTGATGGACATTTTGCACCTGTTCAGCCTATCGCCGATGGCCCCGGCCTATGATCCCGCCTTTGTTGCCGACGCCCCGGCGGGCGAGGCCCGGTTTATCTCTTGCGCCGGGGGGCTGGTCGAGATCGGCGCGACCGGCGACGGGTTTGCCTTCGATAATGAGCGGCCGCGCCATAAGGTCTGGCTGGAGCCCTATCAGATCGCCGATCGGCTGGTGCGCAATGGCGACTGGCTGGCCTTTATGCACGACGGCGGCTATGCGCGGCCGGAGCTGTGGCTGTCCGATGGCTGGGCCCGCGTGCAGGCCGAGGGCTGGCGCGCCCCCCTTTACTGGCGGCCGGACGGCGAGCAGTGGCAAGACTTCAGCCTGCGCGGCCTGCACCCGGTCAATCCGGACGCCCCCGTCACGCACATCAGCTTCTACGAGGCCGATGCTTTTGCCCGCTGGGCCGGAGCGCGTCTGCCGACCGAGGCCGAATGGGAGGCCGCCGCGCGTCAAGGCCTTTTGCAGCAGGTGGATGACGTCGCCTGGCAATGGACGGCCAGCGCCTATCTCGGCTATCCGGGCTTTCGTCCGGGCGCGGGTGCCGTCGGCGAATATAATGGCAAGTTCATGAGCGGGCAGATGAGCCTGCGCGGCGGCAGCGCCTTTACGCCTGGCGGTCATGCGCGCGCCACCTATCGCAACTTCTTCGCGCCGGAAAAGCGCTGGGTGCGCGCGGGTCTGCGTCTGGCGCGCGATCAGACCGCCGCAGAGAGCCGCGATGAGGGCTTCGCGGCCGATGTGATCGCCGGTCTGTCGGCACAGCCCAAATCCCTTTCGCCCAAGTATTTTTACGATGCGGCAGGCTCCGAGTTGTTTGAGGCCATCTGCCGCACGCCGGAATATTACCCGACGCGCACCGAAACGCGCCTGTTGCACGACATTGCCGATGCGCTGGTGGCGGGCTGGACCGCCGAAACCGTGCTGGTCGAATTTGGCAGCGGGGCCAGCGACAAGACGCGGATTCTGCTCGACGCCTGCCCGGCCCTGCGCACCTATGTGCCCATCGACATTAGCCCGGACGCCTTGCACGCGGCGACGGCGCGGCTGCAAAGCACCTATCCGCATCTGAATGTCGTGCCGCTGTTGGGTGATTTCACGCAGGCCCTGCCCCGGCCCGACGCCCTTGAAAACAGGCCGTGCGTCGGCTTCTTCCCCGGCTCGACCATCGGCAACTTCAGCCCGGACGAAGCCCGTGACCTGCTGCGGGCCTTCCGGCACCTGCTGGGGCCACAGGCGCAACTGATCGTGGGGGCCGATATGGTCAAGGAGGAAGCCACGCTGCACGCCGCCTATGATGATGCCGAAGGCGTGACGGCGGCCTTCAACAAAAACCTGCTGGTGCGGATGAACCGCGAATTGCAGGGGGATTTCGACCTTGACGCCTTCGCGCATCTGGCCCTGTGGAACGCTGAGCGCGCCCGGATTGAAATGCATCTGGTCAGCCGCCGCGATCAGCGCGTGGCCGTCGCCGGGCAGAGTTTCACGTTTGCGGCGGGCGAACGTCTGCATACGGAAAATGCTCATAAGTTCACGCCGGACAGCTTCGCCGCCCTGTGCCATGACGCCGGATGGACGGTCGCGCATCAGTGGATCAGCCCGGCTCCGGCCTTCGGCCTTTTCGTACTGTCCTGAGCCGCCCGCCGGGCCAGGCCAGATATTTACGCAGCGGCACTTGAGCTTTGGCCTCAGGCGGCCTACACAGATAATTGCCCCGTACACGGACATTTATCAGGACCACTCCGCTTGGATCAGCACACGCCGCCCGCGACTCAGTTTGGGGCCCTCCCCTTTCGTGAGACGCGCGGGGGCGAGGTCGAGTTTCTGCTGATCACCTCACGCGGCAGCGGGCAGTGGATCATCCCCAAGGGCAAGCCGATTCCCGACCTGACACCACAGGAAACGGCGGCGCGCGAAGCCTTTGAGGAGGCCGGTATTCTGGGTGAGGTCGATCCGCACCCCATCGGACGCTTTGCCTATGTGAAGGATCAGGGTCAGCCCACGGCACAGTTCATCCCCGCGGTCGAGGTGTTTGCCATGCGGGTGACGCAGCAACTGACGCTGTGGCCGGAAATGGGTCAGCGCAGCATGGTGTGGCTGACGCCGGAACAGGCCCTGCACGCCATCGAAATCGAATCCTTGCGCAAGATTGTGCGGCGGTTCGCCAACCGCTTTCCCAAGGCACGCTGACCCCCTTACTGCGGCATATCCGTCAGCAGGATCAGGTCGGACGGTTCCGGAATGCGCGGTTGCGGCAGGTCACGATGGGGCGGCAGGGCCTGCCAGACCAGCGTATAGACGCGCCCGTCCGGGCCGGTCGTTTGCGCGGTCTGAACGCGGGTGACATCCGTGACCCCGAGGCGCGCCGCCGCACGGGCATTGAGGCTTTCGACCTGGCGTTCCGCGATCGGCGTCAGGGTGCGGGCATCGACGACAAATTCCAGCGCCTGACCCAATCGCGTCACCGGCACGCTCAACTGACCGGCGGGACCGGGCCGCGCCCCTTCGACGAATAATTCACTGTTGAGCGACCCGCCGCCTTTGAAGTCCCAGCGGTAGTCGGTCCAGGCACTTATCTGTTGGCGGTTCCACTTCTTGCCTTCACGGCGCGCCAGCCAGATCTGCGTGTTCCCGGCGGCGTCGTATTTGTGGTAGGTGATGGTCACGCGCTTATCGGCATCGAAGCCAATGACCGTGTTGTTGTTGATCATGCCGCCTTTGACAGGCACCGGATCGACGATTTCGGCGTCCTTCAGCCGGATCGGCAGCGGGAGCGGCGCGCCGTCGGCCTTTTCCCAGTGGATCAGGTCGCGGCTGCGCGCATAGGACAGCTCGTGATTGGTTTCGGCCATCGGACTGTCGCGCCACACCCAGGTGATGTGAAACCATCCGTCCGGCCCCGCTACCGGCCCGACGAAATAGGCGTTGCGCTGCCCCTCGCCATCGACCAGCGGGGCCGAGGTCAGAGCCGACCAGCACCCGGCGGCCTCGTCATAGACCGTATAGACTTCGTTGCCGCGCCCGCTGGAGCCATCGCGGTACTTATAGACCAGCCGCCCTTCGGCATTGTGCAGAAAGACTGGATAGGTCATCTGCGACTCCCGCGCGGCATCGACCATCACCGGCACCCGCTTCAGCGTGCGGACATCGCCCGACGCATCGCTGCGGAAATAGGTCAGCGGATCGACGTGCATATTGCCCGCCACGTGCAGGGCACCCGACCGGTCAAGCGCCATGGCGACAGAATTATGGCTGTCCCAGCCGAGCCAGGTATCGACCTTGTGATAGATCCAGTGCGCCGCATTGTTCAGCGGGCGCTGCGCCACCGTCAGTTGCCGGTTGGCATCGTAATAGGCGACATAGAGATGCGTCTTTGACACCGCCATGGCAAAGCGCACGCTGTGGCCCGCCCACACGCGGTCAATGGCTTCGGGGGGATTTGTGGTCTGCGCCGTTGCCGCGGTGAGGAGGCTCAGGCCGACAAGCCCCATGCTCAGCGCCCGGATAACGGCTCTGCGCATGGCTCAGGCCCGCGGCAGCGGATCGGCGAGGGTGGAGCTTTCCAGCACACGCGCCATGGCGTCGCGCGCCGCCAGCAGGACCAGACGCAACTGACAATCATCCGGGGTCGGACAATCTTCACAGCGGGCATAGGCGGTGCGCGAGGCGCAGGGCGTCAGGGCCAGAGGCCCGTCGATCAGGCGAATCAGGTCGGCCATGCTGATCATGTCCGACGGTCGCGCCAGCATGTAGCCGCCCGAACGGCCGCGCTTCGACATCAGGAAGCCTTCGCGGCGCAGTTCGAGCAGTATGCCTTCGAGAAAGTGCAACGGGGCCTTGATCCGTTCGGCCAGTTCGCCCGCCTGAACCGTCTGACCGGCAGGGATACGGGCCATTTCCTGCATGGCGCGAATGGCGTATTTGGCACGCTGAGACAACATGGCGGCGGGGTAACCTGTATTTTTATGTTTCGTATCGGCGTCTTAGCACGAACCCGGTTACGAAAGCCATAAGTCCGAAACCCTATCTGGGCCCGGCGCGCTCTTCGGCGGCAAAGTCATAGACGCGGATGCCGTCCTTTTCCGGCGGGGGTTCGCGCCACACGCGGCGCTTCATGGCGCGTTCGGCATCCACCCGCCCCGACGCCCAGTGCTCGTTCATGGTCAGGCGTGAAAACTCATAGTCTTTGGATTGGCCGTGATCGCCCGCACCGGAATTGATCAGATGGACCAGCGAGACGCGAAAATGCGCCGCCCTGGCGTAGCAGGCGGCCACGGACGGCTCGGCCTGCACCTCCGGCGGCAGTCTTTCGTACATGTGCCGGATCGACTGACGCAGGCGATAGCGCTCCAGAAAGGCATCGGTATTGAGGCGCGTGCGGCTGGAATAGGTGATATCCTTGACGCGGCCATAGACCTCATCCAGCGTTTTGGGCACCTCACCGCGCGACGAAAACAGGTCCATCTGAAAAACCAGCGTGTCGCCATCCAGCCCCGCCGGCGCTTCGTGCAGCACATAGGTCAGGGGCGTGTTGGAGACGACACCGCCATCCCAGTAGGCTTCGCCGTCAATGGTCACCGCCGGAAAGCCGGGCGGCAGAGCCCCCGACGCCATGATGTGTTCCGGCGTGATCGGTGTCAGATGGCTGTCGAAATAGACCGAATTGCCCGTGCGCACATTGACCGCCCCGACACTGAGGCGCACCTCCCCCCCGTTCAGCCGGTCAAAATCGACGTGCTGCAACAGGGTGTCACGCAAGGGCGACACGTCGTAAAAGCTGGTTTCCGACGGCAGGGCCCACGGCGCGAAAAAGGGCGTCAGGGCGGCGGGACGGAAGAAGCCGGGCACGCCGTTCAGCGCGCTCATATAGCCGCTCCATTGCCGAAAAGCGCTTTTCAGCCACGGATTATAGCCGCTCAGCGTGTCCGCCGGGCTCTCAGAGGTGATCTGCGCCCAGAAGGACCGCAGCTTTTCGACGCGATTGTCCGGCGCATTGCCGGCGATAATGGCGGCATTGATGGCACCGATTGAGACCCCGGCCACCCAGTTGGGCCGGACCCCGCCGGCGTGCAGCACCTCATAGGCCCCGCCCTGATAGGAACCGAGCGCCCCGCCCCCCTGAAGCACCAGTACCGTCTGATCATAGGCCGCGCCGGGATTGGTAACGGCTTCGGCGGCGGCAAAATCGTGACGGCTTTGATCCATAAGAGGCAGCTCCGGACGCTTACTATGACTTTATGTACCGGAATCCGGCCCCGCGCATCATTTTTACGGCACTTCACACAAATCTGAAGGTCTCAGGCCGGGCCCCGGCGCAGAGTCGTGCCGTGTAATACCAAGGGTCATTGAAAATGACTCTTGGTATACTTTTCGAGAATTTTTCATGTCATTGACACATATGAGAAATTCTCGAGTTTCAACGGCCGGAGGCGGTCTGCCTCTTCGGCCGTTGGTATAAACCGTGCAGCCTTTGGCAAGGCATCACGGGCGCGTGGCGAAAACGAGGCGATTTAAGGCTTTGGTTAAGCCTTAAGGTTAATCTGCGCCTACGGCCCCCCTGTTTTTTGGGCGCGAATTTCGGTCAGATTGAATCGAAATTCCGCTCTAACCTTTTGTTTTGTCGCGCATTTGATTCCGAAAGTCGTTGCACACTTTTCGGAATGCGCTCTAAGCCCGCAAAGGATAGCCTTCATGCGTCTGCCCGCCCTTCTCGCCGCCGTAGCCCTCGGCGCCCTTACCGCCACCGCCGCTACGGCCCAGAACAGCCCTGTCGCCGTCGATGTGCATGGCGGCACCACCGGCGTCGGTATCGGTGCGCGTTACAAGCTGAACGACACTTTTGTGCTGCGCGCCGATTACGACGTGCTGAAGCACAGTGACGACTTCAATTCGGACGACGTCAACTATAATGGCGAGCTGGACTTCAAGCCCTTCACCTTTGCCGTTGACGTCCACCCCTTCCGTAATTCCTTCTTTGTGTCCGGCGGCTATGTAACCGGTGATCGCAATGTGAAACTCGACGCGCGTCCGACCGGCACCACCAATATCGGTGGCGTGCCCTTCACCCCGGCGCAGATCGGCACGCTGCGCGCGCAGGCCGATATGGGCGACGGTGCCCCGTTTGTCGGGCTGGGCTTCGACAACACCTTCAGCTCGGATGGCCGGTTTGGCTTCCGCGTTCTGGCCGGGGCTGTGCTGGGCGATGACCCCAGCGTGACCCTGACCTCGGACGGCACCTATGCCAATGACCCGGCCTACAAGGCGGCGCTGGAAAAGGAACGTCAGGAGCTTCAGAACGACGTCAAGGACGCCAAGACGTGGCCCGTCCTGCAACTGGGCCTGACCGTTAAATTCTGATCGGGCTGAGTGACGGCAGAAACAAAAAAAAAGGCGGTCCTTTGCGGGACCGCCTTTTTCACTTCAGATCATAAACAACGCAGGTCTGCACCTGAACCCGATACAGCGGCGGCGTTTGAATAAAGGCATTTTCCGCCGCGCGGGCTTCGAGGGTTGGGGCCCGGCTCCCGGATACCACGACATCAGCCGTATCCGCTGTGGCTCGTTTCATGTTCATCGAGGTTTGCAGACGCGGTGCGTCGTCGTCCTCGTGCGTGTCACGCCCCAGAATATCGGCGCGGCAGGCGCGGCCCGAAGGGTCGATCAGACGAATAGAACCCAGCGTGCTGCCCGTGGCCTCGACGGCGCCTTGCGCCCGTGCCGCCGCATCGCGCGCGGCCTCATTGCGCAGCCGGTCCCGCAGAGCATTGTCGGGCTGCAAGGCAAAGGCCACGCGATCCACCTGCGTCGGGGCGGCCGCCAGAACCAGCGCGTAGACCGGCTCCAGCACGGCCATATCGCGCACCTCAACCCGCAGGGTCAGGTTGGCGTCATAGCCCCGGATCTTGTCGCCGCGGACATTGGCGATTTGCCGCCCGTCCTTGTCGCGATACTGCTCGTAAAAGGCCTGCACCGCAAAGTCAGTCCTGACACGCACCGCCTCCGCAGGGCGCTGCCGCAGGGCGGAGATCAGGGTTTCGGCCTGCGCGACCGCCTGACGCTGCGCCTCGCTGGCCGTCTTGCCCGTGCCCTTGAACCGGGCGGCGAAGGTGGCGCGATTGGCCTCGACCTCCGTCTCTGCATAGCCGGACTGCGGCAGCACCGCACGTTCCATCCACCACGGCGCGGCGTCAAAGCGATCGGCGCTTTCGACCGGCTTTACAGGCGGCGCGGCCTCGGCCCCGGCCGCCAGCAGCGGCAGGGCGCACAGGCCTATCCACACGCGGCGCATCAGTTCAGCCCATAAACAACGCAGGCCTGCGCCGTCAGTTCATTCAGCGGCGGGGCCTGAATAAAGGCATTCTGCGCGGCCTTGGCTTCGAGTTGCTCCACCGCGCTGCCACGAGCCGACATCTCCATAACGGGCGCGGGCGGCGGTGGCGGCGGGGCCATCGCATAGGCCACCGTCGTCGGCTCAAAATCCTGCCCGCCGCGCGGTTCCCCCCGCGCCAGAATATCCGTCTGACAGGCGCGACCCGTCGGGTCGATCACCTTGACCGCCCCCAGCTTGCCGCCCGCGGCTTCGGCAGCCTGACGCGCCCGGCGCGCCGCGTCCTTCACCGCCTCATTGTACAGCCAGGTCTTGGTGGCGTTATCGGGTTCCAGCGAGAAATAGACCGGCTGCGACGCCGTGGGCGACGCGGCCAGCACCAGCGCATAGGCGCGTTCCAGCGTCCGCAGATCATAGACCTTTACATCAAGGCCCATGCTGACCTGATAGGCTTCGATCTTGTCGCCGCGCTGGTTTTCGATGCGGTTGCCTTCCTTGTCGCGGTACTGCTCATAGAGGACGCGCATGGAGAAAGAGGTGTTGACGCGTACCGCGTCCTTGCCCAGCTTTTTCAGCGCATCGGTCAGGGCGCGCGTCTGCGCCACGGCCTTTTGCTGCGCCTCATCCGCCGTCTTGCCCACGGCGAGGAAGGAGGCCGAAAAATTAGCGCGGTTGGCGTCGATTTCGGTGCGCACATAGCCCGTCTGGGTGATGACCGGTGTCTTCATCCACCAAGGCGCGCGGTCGTAGTCCGAGGCCTGATAATTATTGGTCGTCGTCTGAGCGACCGCCCCCCCGGCCACGGCCAGCAGAGCCATACCCAACACCCATTTACGCATAGTCGTCTCCCTGAATAGCGATGATTTTGACAGGCTGATGCCCTATTGCGGCTGATTTACGACGCCGGTTTGAAGGCGTCGGCTTGTTTTTGGCCTTCAACCTTCTGATCGGGCGTCAGCCGGCTTTCAATAAAAGGAACCGCTTCACGCGCTTCGGATACGGCGGCACTTCCCTTCGGTCCCTTGCGGGCCAGAAGCGCCCATTTATAGGCCACAGCCAGGTCCTTTTTCACGGCCATACCGTTAAAGTACAGCATACTCAGGCGGATTTGCGCGTCGGCGTTTCCGCGATCCGCCGCGCGATTGAAATAGCTGATTGCTTTGGGCTGATCACCGGTGTTGTAAAACAGATAAGCCATATCGGTGAGGCATTGCGTATCACCGCGATCAGCGCATTTAATCAGCCAGAGCTTTGCCCCCTCGCGGTCGCCCGCACTATTGAGCCTCTGTCCCCACGCCTTTTCTGCGGCCTTGTCGCCCGCTTGCGCAGCTTCGCGCAACAGACGCTCGCCTATTTCGACGTCTTTTGGAACACTACCGCGTCCCGTCAGGTAAAATTCGGCCAGCTTGCGTTTGATGTCAGGCGAAGGGGCTTTTACTGCCTTATAAAGGGCGAAGGCCTTATCGCGGTTGGCGACGCCTTTATCGTCATTGTACAGGTCGGCCAGTGCGATCTGCGCGTCCATATGACCTTGCGCGGCGGCTTTTTCGTACCAGCCTGAGGCGCGAGCCGCGTCATCTATCCCCCCTCGACGCTTGTCATAGGGTAGACCACTGAGATACTGCGCCTGCGCGTCCCCGGTGTTTGCCTTGATAAAGGTGACCCACTCGTTTTCACCGGTCGGCCCGGTCTTGCCCGTGAAAAACACCCCTGCGGCCACCGCCACCACCAGAATAACCGGCAGCAGCACATACCAGGCACGGACTCCACCCGTCGATTTACGCATATATTACCCCCCTTATGGGTCAGAGGTTCAGGCATAGCACAGACAGAGGCGGTGAGAAGCCTCAGTCTTTTCGCCGCAGATCGAGCGTCATCGGGTAGTCCGGGTTGATATGCAGGGCCGGCACGCGCACGCGGCCCGGCGTATGGGTTGGGGCCTCAAAGCGCGACAGGCGGCGCCCCTCAGCCTCGTTCTCATTCAGCGGCAACTGCTCGTAATTGCGCCCGCCGGGGTGCATGACGTGATAGCGGCAGCCGCCGACCGAGCGTTCCAGCCGCGTGTCGATCACATCGAACTGCAGGGGCGTATTGACGGGCAGGTTGGGGTGCAGGTTCGACCACGGGGCCCAGGCCTTATAGCGCACACCGGCCACCTGAATATGGGCGTCGCGCGTCGGGTGCAGCGGCAGGCGACGGCCATTACAGGTGACGACGTGCTGATCACCTACCGCGCCGGACAGCACCACCTCCATGCGCTCGACCGAGGAATCGACGCCGCGCGACGTGCCGCCGCCGGACGGCTCCTCACCCATCACCGGCCACGGCTCCAGCCCAGCGCGCAACTCCAGCGTCAGGCCGCCGATCTGCACACTGCCCAGTGACGGGAAGCGGAAGTCGAAGAAGGGAATGAACCAGTCGCGGCTGAAGGCATAGCCGTGGCTTTTCAGAAAATCGAGCACTTCATGGAGATCTTCACGCACCTGATGGCCTAGCATAAAGCGGTCATGCAACTGCGTGCCCCAGCGCACCAGCTTCCCCGTATAGGGCTTTTTCCAGAAGACGGCGATCAGGGCGCGAATCAGCAGCGCCTGAATGAGGTTCATCTGCGGATGCGGCGACATCTCAAAGCCGCGCATTTCAAGCAGACCCAGCCGCCCGCGGTCCGAATCCGGCGAATAGAGCTTGTCGATGCAGAATTCCGCCCGGTGCGTATTGCCGGTCAGATCGACCAGCAGGTTACGCAGCAGCCGGTCCACCAGCCACGGGGCCTGTTCCGCCTCGCCCTTGGGCAGGTTGGACAGGGCGATTTCCAGCTCATAGAGCGACTCGTGGCGCGCCTCGTCGATGCGCGGCGCCTGAGAGGTCGCCCCGATATACAGACCCGAAAACAGGTACGATAGGCTGGGGTGGTTCTGCCAGAAGCGGATCATCGAGCCCAGCAGGTCGGGACGGCGCAAAAACGGCGAATCCTCCGGCTTCTGCGCCCCCATGACGATGTGGTTGCCACCACCCGTGGCGACGCGCTTGCCGTCGATCAGGAACTTGTCAGCGACCAGCCGCGCCAGACGCGCCTCCTCATAAACCGTAGTGATGATGCCTTTCAGCTCGTCCCAATCGCGCGCCGGCTGGATATTGACCTCGATGACGCCGGGGTCGGGCGTTACGCTTAAGGACTCGATGCGGTGGTCGCGCGGCGGGCCGTAGCCTTCGATGACCACCGGTACCTTGAGGTGCGTAGCCACCGCTTCGATGGCCGAAATCAGCTCGAAATAGTGCTCGGCATAGGCGGTCGGCGGCAGGAAGAGAAACAACTTACCGTGCCGCACCTCGGCGCACAGGGCCGAGCGCACCAGACCATTGGGCCCGGCCCAGCGTTGCGGATCGCCTACCGTGCCGATAGCCCTGGCAAAGCGCGGCACAAGAGCCTGCGCCTCCGGCAGGGCCTCGGTCGGCGCGAAGGGCGAGCGCGGCGGGAAGAGATGCGCGTCTACCTCAACCTGATCAACAAACGGCAGCGCCCCCAGCGGCAGGCGCAAACCGACCGGCGAGTTGCCGGGCAAAAGCATCATCTTCTCGGTGCGGAAACGCCACGGGTTCGACATCCAGCCGTCGAAACGCGCCGAGTACTGCAAGGGCAGGACGAAACCGGTCGGCTGGCCCAGATCGTTGTCCAGAAGGGCCTGAAGCCGCTTGCGCTCCGTCGCCTCATAGACATCGGCCTTCAGCATCTCGCCCTCAAGCGGCAGGCGCTGCTCCTTCCACAGGTGGTACGGAATGTCCTCATAGGCGTCAATGACGAGGCCTTCGTGCAGGCCCAGCGCCCCGGCCAGCGTGCGCAGGAAGGTGCGCGCCGTCAACTGCGGCTCATGCGCAGCGGCTTCTGGGTCGATCAGCAGGTCCGCATTGAGCCAGAAGGGCTTACCGTCCAGCCGCCAAAAGGCGTTCATCGCCCAGCGCGGCAGGATTTCACCCGGATACCACTTGCCCTGTGCGTGCTGCGCCAGCGCGCCTTTGGCAAAGCGCGCCGACAGGCGTTTGAACAGGTCGAAACCCAGTTTCTTCTTGGTGTCAGACAGGGCCGTAAAATGCCACTCATCGCCTGTGCGGTCGTCCAGCGACACGAAGGTCGGCTCGCCGCCCATGGTCAGGCGCACATCCTGCGCCGTCAGGGCCTTATCGACCTTATGCCCCAATGCGTCGATGCGCTGCCATTCGCCGTCCGTATAGGGTTGGGTGACGCGACGCGATTCATAGACGCGCGTCACCCCCATCTCATAGCTGAACTGCGACTGCGCCGGTTCGTGCGCGCCGGTGATGGGGGCCGCCGAGGTTGGGTTGGGGGCGCAGCAGAGCGGGATATGGCCTTCGCCGGTGAACATACCCGACGTCGGATCAAGCCCGATCCAGCCGGCACCGGGCAGATAGACCTCGTACCAGGCGTGCAGGTCGGTGACATCCTCGCTGACGCCCGACGGCCCGTCCAGCGATTCGACATCGGCCTTGAGCTGGATCGAATAGCCAGAGACAAAGCGCGTGGCGAACCCCTTGTGGCGCAGGGCCTGACAGGCCAGCCATGCCATGTCGCGGCACGAGCCCTGAAGCAGGGTCAGGGTTTCGGCCGAGGTTTGTACCCCCGGCTCCATGCGCAGGGTGTAGTTGAGGTGCGCATTGACCTTCTGATTGAAGGCGACCAAAAAATCGACCGTCCCCCACTTTTCGCCCGTCGCCGGGTTAAGGTCCGGCATGGACCGCACAAACTCCATCAGCAGGGCGTCGCGTTCCTTGATCTCCAAGTAGGGCGTCAGTTCCTCTTTGAGCGACTCCGCATAGCTGAACGGATAGTGGGTCGCCGTGTCTTCGAGGAAAAAGTCGAACGGATTGAAAACCTTGATTTCAAGGACCAAATCGACCTCAACGCGAAACTGCGCCACCTTGTCCGGAAAGACGATACGTGCCAGCCAGTTGCCAAAGGGGTCCTGCTGCCAGTTGATGAAGTGGTTTTCCGGCTCGACTTTCAGCCGGTAAGACTGCACGTGAGCGCGGGTATGCGGGGCGGGCCGCAGCCGGATGACCTGCGGCCCCATGCCGATCGGCCGCTCATAACGGTAGTCAGTAACGTGATGCAGCGCCGTCAGTATGGTCATTCACTCATCCAGTCTTACACCCTCCCTGCTCTGGCAGGGAGAGATGGCAGTCTTACACCTCCCTGCACCGGCAGGGAGAGGTGGTAAATATCCTGCGACCTGTAATCTACAGAATCGCCGGGCCGCTTGAGGGCCCCCACCACCGCATCTCGCGCTTCGCGCCTCGTGCGGTCCCCCTCCCCAGCTAGCTGGGAGGTATGATGTGAGAGGCTTCGTTTCAATCCGTCAGCTTACGTCCGCTTTCCCCACAAAATCACGTCACAGAACTGTAACGAAGACAAAAAAAATGTGTAACTCTGATACGGCACGGCATATGGACAAGTCCCGGCCAAGGCCGTTTAGTTTTCTGTGAGCGAGAAGGACCACCCGTTGTTCAGCGATATTTCGAGCGACATCTTTGCGTTTAGTTTCGACGGCTTAAGTTCGCCGCTCATCGACCTGAAGTTTCGCACCGGCCCGCAAAAGGGCGACCATACGCTCGGCTGGGGTCTGGCATGGTACCCGGCGGATAACAAGGCCGCAATGGTGGCCAAGGACCCGGCGGCCAAGGACACCGTCTCGCTCAAAGGGGCGATGAGCGACTGGGAAGGGTTCCGCTCGACCGTCTTCTTCTGCAAGGTGCGCGGCGCGGCCACCGGCTATACCCATCTGGAAACCCAGCCCTTTACCCGCTCCTTTGCCGGTCAGGACTGGGTGTTCATGCACAATGGCAACCTCGACAAGGAAGCCATCAAGGGACTACACCACAACAAGTCGATCTTTCTGGAGCCGCTCGGGCGCACAGACTCAGAGCTGGCTCTGGTCTTCCTGTTGGGCAAGATAGAGGATTACGGCGCGCGCACGCTGGCGGCCATCGACCACAGCGTGCTTCTGAGCTGGTTCCTGCAACTGGATGATCTGGGTTCCGCCGACATGGCCATTTCCGATGGCGTGACCGTGGCGGTCTTCTACGGCTCCAAGTCACAGTCGAGCCTTTATTACAGCCGCATCAAGCCGCCGCACGCCACCGAGGGGTTCCAGTCGGACGCCGCCTCCTTCGCGCTCAACAATCCGCGCGACACCTTCCGCACGGCGGTGGTCTTCGCCTCCTCGCCGTTCGCCTCCGGTAACTGGACGCCGATGCAGGGCGGGCAACTGATCATCGCGCGGCGCGGCGCGGTCATCTGGACCAACAAGAAGGAAGCGCCGTCGAAACTGCCGGTGCCGCCGCAGCAGCCGGACCGCCCGTCGGCCCTGTCTTCGCCCATCCTTCAGGGCGGGCCGCTGGAGAAGATCACCGAGCGCAACGCCCTGTTCGCCAGCGTGCAGGCCCAGTCGCAGCAGGCCTCCATCGTCGCCAAGCTGGCCAGCATGAGCCACGTGCAGTCGAACGTGATCAATGCCCGTTCGGTCACCCACGCCCCGGACGGCAGCCCCCTCACCTACCGGCTTTATGATGTGGTGCATTCGACGGAATACACCTATGAGAAGGCCGTTGAACATTCGACCCACACCTTCCGCCTGCTGCCGGTCGAAGATCAGCTTCAGGAGGTCATCCATTCGACTCTGACCATTTCGGCCGAAGGCGAGGATGTGCGCTTTGAGGACGTGTTCGGTAATCAGAACATCCACTATTCGATCATCAAGCCCTACAAGCAACTGACCGTCTCGTGCCGCTCTCTGGTAAAGATTTTTGGACAGGCGCCGGACGATTACGGCCCGGCACAGCGTCAGGCGCGCTTCCCCATTTCGTGGATGCCGTGGCAGCTTCAGGTGATGGAGCCCTATTTGCTGCTGCTCGAAATGCCGGAAACCCAGATTGCCGAACTGCTGCTCTATGCGCGCGCCTTCTCCGAGCGCAATGCCGGTCACGTCATGGACACGCTGAACGACATCAACCTGACCATATACCGCGACTATCAGTACGTGCCCGGGTCGACCTCGTTTTCGACCACGCCTTTTGATGTCTATGCCAATCGTAAGGGCGTCTGTCAGGACTTCGCCAACCTGTTCATCACGCTGGCGCGGCTTCTCGGCATCCCGGCGCGCTATCGCATGGGCTACATCTTTACCGGGGCCAATTACGAGAACAAGATTCAGTCCGACGCCAGCCACGCCTGGGCCGAGGTCTATATCCCCTATATCGGCTGGCGCGGCTTCGATCCGACCAATGGCTGCCTCGTGTCGCAGGACCATGTGCGTGTGGCGTGTGGGCGCAACTATCTCGATGCGACGCCAACCTCCGGCACCATCTATCGCGGCGGCGGCAAGGAGGAGTTGCGCGTGCAGGTGACGATGAACGAGGTCTATCTATGATAACTCACTTGAGAGTGCCCTTGGCTTCGTCTGCGGTACTTTCAAGTGGAAAAAGACGGTGAAAATGCCTGAGGCCGGCCCGTCAGCATTTTTCGATTTTTTATGTAACGATGCGCTGACGGGCATCGGAAAAAGGTCTGAAAGTACGCGTATTTTTTTGAGTTTATTCGCTTTGGGGAGGCACCCGCGTGAGTCTGGAATCCTATAAAACCGAAGGGTTTTTCGACGAGCTGTTCGCCAGCGACGGCGTGCCTCATGCGGCCGCCGCGGGCCTGGTCGAGCAGCTGGACGCGCTCAGCCGGGCCGACCTGAAACGCCGCCAGAAACAGGCCGAAGACATCCTTTATCAGTCGGGCAACACCTTCAACGTCTATGGCGACAAGAAGGGCACCGAAAAAATCCTGCCGTTTGATATCATTCCGCGCCTTGTGTCGGCGGCGGACTGGGACAAGCTGGAGCGCGGCATTAATCAGCGTATCCGCGCCCTCAACCTGTTCATTCAGGACATCTATAACGATCAGAAGATTCTCAAGGACAAGGTGATCCCGGCCGAACTGATCTTTTCCTCAGCCTGCTACCTCAAGCCCTGTGAGGGCCTGTCGCCGCCGAAAGGCGTGTGGACTCATATTTCAGGCACCGATTTTGTGCGCGATGGCGACGGCGAATTCTACGTGCTGGAAGACAATCTGCGCTGCCCGTCGGGCATCTCCTACGTGCTGGAAAACCGCGCCGTGCAAAAGCGCATCCTGCCCAAGGCGTTTCAGACCCTGAAGGTGCGCCCTGTCTCCAACTATGGCGACCATCTCTATAAGACTCTGAAATTCATCGCCCCCG
The DNA here is from genome assembly GCF_037101385.1 of Asticcacaulis sp. DW145. Lineage (NCBI taxonomy): Bacteria > Pseudomonadati > Pseudomonadota > Alphaproteobacteria > Caulobacterales > Caulobacteraceae > Asticcacaulis > Asticcacaulis sp. DW145. The sequence continues at coordinate 1,883,210 of NZ_AP029024.1, forward strand.
AAGGCAAGGATGAGCCGAATATCGTCGTGCTTACGCCCGGCATCTACAATTCCGCCTATTTCGAGCACGCCTATCTGGCGCAGCAGATGGGCGTGCCCCTGTGCCAGAATTCCGACCTCGTGGTTGAGGGCGATACCGTCTATATGCGCACCACGCAAGGGCTGAAACAGGTCGATGTTATCTATCGCCGCATTGATGATGAGTTCATCGACCCGCAGGTCTTCCGCAAGGATTCGCTGCTGGGCGTCCCCGGCATCATGAACGCCTATCGGAAGGGTAAGGTGGCGCTGGCCAACGCCCCCGGCACCGGCATTGCCGACGACAAGGCCGTCTATGCCTACGTGCCCAAGATCGTGAAATACTATCTGGGGGAAGAGGCCCTCGCACAGAATGTGCCCACCTATATCTGCGAGGACGATAAGGAACGCGACTACGTGCTGGCCAATCTCGACAAGCTGGTGGTCAAGGCGGTGAACCTGTCGGGCGGTTACGGTATGCTGATCGGCCCCAAGAGCACCAAGGCCGAGCAGAAGGAATTTGCCGAAAAGATACGCGCCCGGCCGCGCGACTATATCGCCCAGCCCACCCTGTCCTTGTCGCGCGCCCCCACCCTGATCGGCAACGGGATCGAAGGCCGCCACGTCGATTTTCGCCCCTATTCGCTGTTTGGCGAAGAGGTCTTCACCCTGCCTGGCGGCCTGACGCGCGTGGCGCTCAAAAAAGGCTCGCTGGTTGTTAACTCGTCTCAGGGCGGCGGGTCGAAGGACACCTGGGTGCTTGGCGAAGAGAACTATTACGGAGTCGCGGAATGAAGGCTCTGCCAAAGTCCATACCTCCCCATCTTGCTGGGGAGGTGGACCGCGCCCGAAGGGCGGGGTGGTGGGGGCCTTGTGCCGCATCCATAGCCCCCCACCATCTCGGCTTCGCCGAGCCACCTCCGCCACAAGTGGGGGAATACACGATATGATACCGCTCCGCCTTGCCCATTCGACAGACTGCCGTGGCAGCCGCGGCCACCGCCGTTCAGGACATTCCGCATGATGTTAAGCCGCGTTGCCAACTCAATCTACTGGATGTCGCGTTATCTGGAGCGCGCGGAAAACGTCGCGCGCTTCATCGACGTCAATACCCACCTGATGCTCGATCTGGGTCTGAGCGTCGAGGAGACGCAGTGGTATCCGCTGATCGCCACCTCCGGCGACGATGAGGATTTCAACAAGCGCTACGCCACCGCCGATGAGAAATCCATCGTGCGCTTTCTGACCTTTGACGACAGGAATCCCAACTCCATCCTGTCCTCCATCTACCGGGCGCGCGAAAACGCCCGCACGGTGCGCGAAGTGATCCCGGTCGAAGTATGGGAAAAAATCAACGAGCTTTACCACCTGACGCAGGCCCACAGCCGCAAACGCTCGGTCGAGGCACTGCAAGCCTACTATACCGAGGTGCGTCAGTCGGGGACCCACTTTGCCGGCATGATGATCAACGCCATGTCGCGCGGCGACGGCTGGCACTTTGCTCGCATGGGTCAGTTGCTGGAGCGCGCGGACAAGACGGCGCGCCTGCTGGATGTGAAATACTTTCTGCTTTTGCCGCGTGGAGAGCAGGTCGATAGCCCCTATGACAATGTGCAGTGGGGCGCGGTGCTGAAATCGGTCAATGCGCTGGAAATGTACCGGCAGGAATACCATTCGATCAATTACCGCGACGTGACGCAGTTCCTGCTGTTCTCCAGGCTGTTCCCGCGCTCGGTGCGCTTCTCGCTGGACTATGCCACCGTGTGCATGGAGGCCATCTGTGAGAAAAAGCCGCACTGCGCCGCGCTCAACGATATGAAGGCCCTGCGCACCCGCCTGATGGAGGCCGACGCCACCGCCCTCATCGCCTCGGGCCTGCATGAGTTCATCGACGAATATCAGCTGGGTCTGAACCGGCTGGATCAGTCCGTGTACGAAACCTTCTTCAAGGACTGATCCCCTCAGGGTCATGGCAAATGACCTCTGGGCGGATTTGATCGTCACAGAGTTGACCCAAAGTCGCGCCATAAACACCGTATTTAAAGGGTGTGTTCCTGAAAACAGGAAGGGCGAACCATGATCAGGGCGGTTGTCATCGCAGCCTGCATTGCCGGTGGCATGGCGGCGACGGCGTGGGCAGAAACACCGGCGGCACCGGTTCAGGTCGAATATTACCAGCTTCGCCTCACCCTGCCGGCAGGGGGCGCTGTGAAGCAGACCCTGACGCGCACCACCCAGACCGAAACCGATGGCAAGGTGGTCACGACACGACTCAATGCGGAATATCTCAGTCAGATTTCCCGCCACCCGGACGGCTTTCGCGTCGTCAAAAGCCGTCTGAAAAATGATTTTCGCGTCGAAGGCGCGGAGACGGATACGGACCGGCTGGAGCTGGAAAAGGTGATGCAGGCCGCCGCCAGCATCAGCGATATCACCTATATTGCCGATGTCAGCCTGACGCCGCTGCGGCTCGAAAACTGGCCGCAGCTTCGCAACCGGCTTAAGGCCGCCATGCGCCGCACCGGGGCGATCAATGCCCGCGAAGGCGATGCCTTCGATGCCCTCTATGGCCCCATGACCGCAGAAACGGCGGCCGAGCAGTTCCTGCCCGAAGACGCGCTTCTGGCCATTCCGCACAATCTGGGCCTCAGTCTTAACAACCCCTACCGGCTGGATTCGCGGATCAACGGCCCGTTCGGCGGCACGATCAGCGCGCGGGAAACCCTGACGCTGACGGCGTGGGACGAGGCCGCCGGACAGGCCGAAGTCCTTTATGAATCCGGCCCGACGCGCGAAGCGCTGGACGCCTACGCCCGCCAGATCCGCCCGACTCTTGAGCAGACGGCGGCGCGCACGGCCCGGGTGCGCAAAAAAGCCCCGGTGCCGGTCGGGGATATTCGTCTCGATATCGGCACTACCTGCCGCTATCGCATCAGCCTGCATACCGGTCTGGTCGGCCGCGCCGAGTGTCAGTCTGTCCGCGATATCGGTCAGGGCGACGAGCGCCGCCTCCATCGCGAAAACTGGGTGCTAAGCGAAACCCCGGCCTGACCTATCTCCGTCTCCGGGCAAGAATAGGTATGACATAACGTCTTGTAAGACGGCCGGAAGCAGCCTAACCTGTATAGGACCACCGAAGGATCCTCATCGCTGACGGGGCAGCCGTATTGGGGCAACCCAATACAGCCTGTCTTTGACGCCATCGGTTCCGGAACAGGGCTTGGGAAGCGACGGCTTGCCGATCTGGTGGGGGGATTCTGTTTGATATTCGCCGCAGGACGGCCGCCGGGCGACTCAGCGCCTTACGGAAACGAGCATATGACCTTGGAAGCGTTCCCAATTGATCTTCGCATGGCCGCCCGGACCCCGGCCTCTGAGGAGGGGCTGTCCGGAACCAATCTGGAACGCGCCGGTGACCACAATCAGCGGGTCACGCTTCAGGCCATCCGTGCGCGCGGTCCCATCACGCGGGCCGATCTGGCTGATATCACCAACCTGACCGCCCCGGCCATTGCCAACATTACCCGCCGTCTGCTCAACGAAGGGCTTGTGCTCAAGGCGGGACGCCTGACGGGCGGGCGGGGTCAGCCCGCGACCCAACTGATCGTCAATCCGGACGGTGCCTTCTCGATCGGTCTCAATATCGACCGCGACCACATCACCATCGTGGCGCTCGACTTTGTAGGCCAGGTGCGTTTTCGCACCAGCCGCGAAGTGCATTTCGCCATGCCGGACGAGGTGCGCGCCTTTGTAGCCGAAACCCTGGACATCCTGCGGCGCAAGCGGCTGATCGACTTCGACCGCCTGATCGGCATGGGCATAGGTATGCCCGACGATCTGGGTCGGGTCCGCCTGCCCCACCGCCCCGAAGCCTATGAGGTGTGGTCGGAAATCGACGTGCAGGCCCTGTTTGCCGGTCTGATCGACGCACCGGTCGTGCTGGAAAACGACGCGGCGGCCGCCGCCATTGGCGAGATGCAGTTCGGGCACGGCATGCAATCGCGCTCCTTCATCTACACGCTGATCTCCGCCGGTCTGGGCGGAGGGCTGGTCATCAACGGCCACTATTTCCGTGGGGCCGATGGCCGCTCCGGCGAAATTGGCTTCCTGCCCATCGGCAGTGATGCGCAGAGCGAGACGACGCTTCAGGATGTCGTTTCCCTCTATGCCCTCTATGAGCGTCTGGCGCGCCACGGAATCCGCACCTGCGTGCCCGCCGATCTGGAAAGCCTGTCGCCGCAGGCCCAGGCCGTCGTCGATAGCTGGCTCGATGAGGCGGCACAGCACCTCTATATGCCGTTCCTGACGCTCAACTGCGCCCTCAATCCCGAAGCGCACTTCATTGGCGGACGTATGCCGGCGGCGATCATCGACGGCCTGTGCGCGCGACTGAACAGCCTCTATGCCCGGCTGTCGGATCGCCGTTTGCCGCCGGTAGCGCCCGTGCGCCGGGCGGCCCTGGCCATCGACGCCTGTGCCTGCGGGGCGGGCATATTGCCGTTCAATGAGCGCTTCCTGCCGATCCGAGAAGCGCTCATGAAGTCGGCGTGATTTCCGGCGTAAAGAGGCTCAGCCTCTTCGGCCATGCCTGTTATTGCAGAATCACGTAGTTGACGTAGAAGGGTTCAAGCGTTTCCGCCGAGGCGTTGCGCAGTTCGATCGTATCGAACTGACCGTCCTTGATTTTGAGGTCCTTGAACGGCACATCGTAGCGCGCCCACTTCCCCTTCAGGCCTTTCAGAGTCACCTGGCTTTCATAGGCCTTTTCCCCCAGTCTCAGGCGCAGGGTAAATTCCTGCTTGCCCTTTGGGCCGCCATGCACCAGCAGGGTCAGGGTCTTGAAGTCCGCGCCGTTCAGCTTCTGCCAGGTCTGGAAGGTAAAGACGTTCCAGGCGGCCATGGTGATTTCCACCGGCTTCTGATCCTCCAGCGGCACTGCCGGGGTCTGTTTGGCCCATCCGCCGATCCACCAGCCCTCTTTCAGACCGTCGGCATAGGCCAGCATCGGGCCTTTTTGCGCCCGTGCGGCCCCGGCGGCCAGAAGGGCCAGCCCACCGGCCAGAAACCCTTTGCGTGTCAGTTCTTTCATCGTGTCCTCCTCATCAATACGCCGGATCTTCCGGTCTTTTCAGAGCCGGGGTTCGTTCGCAGGGACGCGAAACCCGGTTCTCATTTTTATGCCGCGCATTTGAACCCGAAAACCGCTTCACACGTTTCGGTATGCGAAAGTCAGATCAGGAGCATTTTCAATGCCCCTCGGTGTTACGCGTACTCAAACCGTTTCAGGGGCGATCCAGCCACCCGCACAGAGGCCCCCGCAAGGCCATGGCCGCCTGTGGCCCGGCAGCGGTGAAGCGCAGGCTGCGGGCCTTGGACCCATAGGTCGGCCAGTCGTCACCGGGCGTGCCCTCACGCGCGAAGCGGACCCATCGCGCGCCCAGATCGGGCCAGCCCGCTCCCTCACCGGCCGGCCTGCGGTTAAACACAAAGGTCAGTTCAGAGCCGTGATGCACCGGCTGATCCGCCGGGCGATTGACCTCAAGCTGATAAAGCCAGACCTGCCCGCCCTTTGCCGTGCGCTGCCGCGCCAGCCAGTCGGCCGGGCAGCGGAAAGCGAGGTCGGTGGCCAGAGTCAGGTCGGGCGGGCCCGTGACCGGATCGGGGCCTTTTTTGTAGATGTTGATGGCCGCTTCGCCATGGGGCCCGAAGGCCTCACGGATGCGGGTGGCGACATCGCCATAAAGCCCCAGTTCGCGCGCCGACACGCCGATAATGACGGGGATCTTCGCGCCCTCCCCGGCGCGGAATACCTCTTCGGGGGCACGCGGCAGGACACGGCCATCGACCGTGGGCTGAAGCCAGATGAAGCTGTCGTCGTCGATGGGGGAGTCGAGCTTTTCCGCTGCCGTCAGCAAGGCGCTGGCCGGGGCGTGACGCAGGTCGCTCAGGGCGGCAGCGCTGTCGGGCTTTGCGCCGCTGAAGCCCTTGGCCAAAGTGGTCCCCAGCGCTTCGTTCTGCGTCAGGGTGCGCGGCGGCAGGCCGAATTGCGGTGTCCCCGATTGCAGGATCGCCTTATGAAACAGGCCGCGCGCCTTTGGGGCCGCCAGCAGCAGCCCCACATCCTGCGCCCCTGCACTGTGGCCGAACAGGGTGACATTGCCGGGGTCGCCGCCAAAGGCCGCAATATGGTCGCGCACCCATGTCAGGGCCGCGATCTGATCCATCAGGGCATAGTTGCTCGACGCCCCACCCTGTTCGGCGCTGAGGGCCGGATGCGACAGGAACCCGAATACGCCGAGACGGTACTGGATAGACACCAGCACCACACCCTGCGACGGCAGGGCCGAATAGATGGTGCCGCCGCCGTCACCGGCGCGATTGCCCCCGCCATGGATAAAGACCATGACCGGAAGGGGATGTGCAGGTTTCAGGGCCGGGGTGGCGACTTCCAGATAGAGGCAGTCTTCGGACGCCCTCTGCGCGGCCTTATCGTTCCAGCCATAGGACACCTGTGCGCACGCGGGCGCGCTCTCGGTGGCGTCGCGCACACCCGTCCACGGCTGCGGCGGGCGCGGGGCGGTCCAGCGGGCCTCGGCAACCGGTGGCGCGGCAAAGGGAATGGCCTTGAAGCGGCTGATACCGTCCTGCGTCTGACCGCGCAGATCGCCCTGCGGCAGATGGACAAGCGGGACGTCCTGCGCCCGGGCGGGCGTCGCCAGTAACAGGCCGATGGCGAACATTATCCGTTTCATGCCCGCCTCACCCGTTTAGCCTTGTTTCCACAGATAGGCGGCACCGCGCACGCCCGAAGAGTCGCCCCAGCGCGCCGGGGCCAGTTTGGCGTCCCAGCCGTCGGAAAAGACATAGGGCCGGATCAGGCCCGGCAAGGAGTCATAGATTTCCGGCACATTGGACAGGCCTCCGCCGAAAACGAAGATGTCGGGATCGAGAATATTGACGATGGCCGCCATGCCGCGCCCCAGTCGCGACAGCAGGGCCTGAAAGGCCGCCCTGGCTTCGGCATCGCCGTTGCGCATGGCGGTGATGATCTCTTCGCCCCTCAGGTCGCGGCCCGTCGTCTGCTGAAAATCGCGCGCAAAGCCCGTGCCTGAGACCCAGGTTTCGAGGCAGCCGTGCTGACCGCACCAGCATTTGGGACCGGGATATTCGGCGGACTGTGGCCACGGCAGGGGCATGTGGCCCCATTCGCCGGCAATGCCATTGGCCCCGTTGACCAGTTTTCCGTTGACGACCAGCCCCCCGCCGCAGCCCGTACCGACGATGATAGCAAAGACGCTGGACGCCCCGGCGGCGGCCCCGTCAATCGCTTCGGACAGGGCCAGACAGTTGGCATCATTGGCCAGACGCACCGGTCGGCCCAGAGTGGCCTCAAGGTCTTCGCGGAAGGTGCGACCGTTCAGATAAAGGGAGTTGGAATTGCGCATCAAGCCCGTGCGCGGCGATACCGAACCGGGCGAGCCAATACCGATGCTGGCGGGCACATCGGCTAAATCAGGGTGGGTTTGTCGCGCTTCGGCTTCGACCCGCGCGATCAGATTTTTAACGAGATGAAGGGCTGCATCGTAATCGCCGGGATTGGGCTCACGCCAGCGGGCCAGAACGTCTCCGCGGTCGGATAAGGCCGCCGCTTCGATCTTGGTGCCGCCAAAATCCACGCCAATATACAGCATAGGTCTGCCTTCCGGAGTTTCTCAGCCGGGGTCTTTTATGGTTGAAGATACCGGACGGTTCGCCCCCGTGACGAACCGCCCGGCAGGGGGGGGGGGTGAGCCTCATGCCGAAAAGTGGAGGCCACTTTTCGGAAACACATCAGGCGTTACTAAAAGACTAGAGACCTGAAGCGGCTCAACAGAGCCGCCGAAGGCTCTAGTGCCCGCCGGATACGCCTTCTTCGATGGCGTGCGTCGGTGCCTTACGGCAGGCGAACGAGAACCACAGAACATAGACGTAGCAGAGGAGCGGCGCGATGAAGCCCATCGACATGGAGCCGGTCATTTCCTGAATCTTGGCAAAGGCGAGCGGCAGAACGGCACCACCGGCGATAGCCATACACAAGAGGCCCGACGTGGCCGAGGTCGGCGCGGTCGAACGTTGCAGAGTCAGGGTGAAGATGGTCGGGAACATGATCGAGTTGAACAGGCCGATCAGCAGGGCCGCGAAGGCCGGGATCAGACCGGTGGTCACCGGCACGCTGGTCAGGATCACATTGACCATGCCGGTCGGTTCCGACGGCACCATGTCCTTGGTGAAGATGACGAGCAGCGACAGGGCGATGGCACCCACGGCCACAACCGTCAGCATAACGTAGTCACGCACGACCTTAAGCAGGGCCGAACCGGCGAAACGGCCGATCATGGCGAACAGCATGTAGAAGGTGGTCAGGTGACCGGCCGACTGCGCTTCGAGGTTCAGGATGCTGGTCTGTTCGAGGAACAGCAGCAGGTTGAGCGAGATGGCCACTTCGGCACCGACATAGAGGAAGATGCCGATGGAGCCGAGATTCGCCCACTTAGAGGTCAGGGCGGTAAATGGCGACACGAGCTGGCCGGTCTTGGGGGCCGCCGCCGTGATCTTTTCGCGGACCATGAAGATCAGGGCGATGAAGATGACCAGAGCCACGCCGATGGCCATATAGACGTTGGTCACAAAGCCCAGAGCTTCCTGCTTCATCACCTCGGTGATGACCACGTCCTTCTTGAAGATGTCGCCGTTCAGCAGGAACGACGCGCCGAAGAAGAGGCCGCAGGCCGCACCCAGAGAATTAAAGGATTGCGACAGGTTCAGGCGGAAGGCCGAGTCTTCGGGCTTACCCATAGACGCGATCAGCGGGTTGGCCGCCACCTGAAGCAGGGTCACGCCCGACGCCATGGTGAACAGCGCCACTAGGAAGACGGTGTAGATGTGCAGCTTGGCCGCCGCGATGGCGATAAAGCACCCCGCTGCGATGCCGCCCAGCCCGACCATGACCGACTTGGCGTAACCAAAGCGCGACAGGAAGGCTGCCGACGGCAGGGACATGACGAAATAGGCGATGAAGAAGGCGAAGCCGGTCAGCATGGCCTGAACGGGCGTCAGGGTGAAGACGGTCTTCATGGTCTTCACGAGCGGATCGAGCAGATTGGTGACGACGGCCCAGATAAAGAAGAGCGTGGTCACATAGACGACGGCTAGCGCGAGACCGCTGCCGCCTTTGGCGGTGCTGGATGATTCAGACATGTACCCCTACCTGTAGGTTGCGAGTGACTTTTCACAGACGTTTTTTAGGCCCGCACCGATTAAATAAATCAAATATCAAAAATCCAGCAATTCCGGATTTTTGCAATCGAAAAATTTAACGGTGACGATCAAACTGGCATTTACCAACAATTTCTTTCATTTGCACGACAAATTGTCAGACAAGATAACGGTGATATTATCCACAGCTTTGACAGCGATGTCATTACTACAGACGCGCCCGGACGGACCACAGGCTTCTGCACAGAGGGGTATTTGGGGACGCCGGCCTCCCTCACATGTTGTCATCTCGCACGCTTATGCTGCGCAACATAAGTGTCACCAAAGCCGAAACGGCGAAGACGCGCCACATCGGCTTCGGAGTACCGCTTCCTTTCTCAGGGCTTTTGTCAAACCCTGGCCGTTTGTTACTCAAAATGTGACTTGACCCAAGGGACAGAACACGACTTTGGTCTGCACGAACCCAAAAGCGCGCATTTCGGGGGAACAAGAGCTGCCCAGAGCCGTCCCAATGCCACACGAAGCGCAATGACCTTAGCGTCCCTGTTCCAAGAAGAGTTGGTCCTTTGAAAATACTTCGCCGCCGCCGCACCAAACTGGTCGCCACCCTCGGCCCCGCCTCGTCCAATGCCGACATGCTGGCACAACTGTTTCAGGCCGGAGCCGACGTCTTCCGCCTCAACTTCTCGCACGGCAGCCACGAAGACCACGGCCGCAATATCGACCTGATCCGCGATCTGGAGGCCAAGACCGGTCGCCCGATCGGCATTCTGGCCGATGTGCAGGGCCCGAAGCTGCGGGTCGGTCGTTTCATGGGCGGCGCAATTGTGCTGACGCCGGGGCAGACCTTCCGCCTCGATCTCAACCCGACGCCCGGCGATCTGACGCGCGCCAACCTGCCGCATCCGGAAATCATCGGCGCGGCGCAGATCGGCTCGCACCTGCTGCTCGATGACGGCAAGCTGAAGCTGCGCGTTACCCATGTGCGCGAAGACCATCTGGAAACCATCGTAGTAACCGGTGGCCGCCTGTCGGACCGCAAGGGCGTCAACGTGCCTGACGTGGTGCTGCCCATCCCGGCCCTGACCGAAAAAGACCGCGCGGATATGGAGTTCGCCCTGCAACGCGGCGTCGAATATATCGGCCTCAGCTTCGTGCAACGCCCCGAAGACGTCATTGAGGCGCGCGGTCTGATCAATGGCCGCGCCTGGGTGCTGTCGAAGCTCGAAAAGCCGCAGGCGCTCGACAATCTGGACGAAATCCTCGCGCTTAGCGACGCCGTCATGGTGGCGCGCGGCGACCTCGGCGTCGAACTGCCGCCCGAAGAAGTGCCGCTGGCGCAAAAGCGCATCATCAAGGCCGCCCGTGCGCTGGGCAAGCCGGTGATCGTCGCCACCCAGATGCTGGAATCCATGATCTCGGCCCCCACCCCCACCCGCGCCGAGGCGTCGGACGTGGCCACGGCGGTTTATGACGGTGCCGATGCGGTCATGCTGTCGGCGGAAACCGCGGCGGGTCAGTATCCGGTCGAAGCCGTCACCATCATGGACCGCATTGTCGATCGCGTCGAAAAGGACGGTGACTGGCGCATGCAGACCGACCGCCGCCGCCCGGAAACGGAAAAGTCGGTGTCCGGGGCTATCGCTACCGCCGCGCGTCAGGTGGCTCAGACCATCGAGGCTTCGGCTATCGTCGCCCTGACCAATTCGGCCAACACGGCGCTGCGCGTCGCGCGTGAGCGCCCGACGGCCCCGATTCTGGGTCTGACGCCCAATCTGGAGACCGCCCGTCGCCTTGCGCTGACCTGGGGCGTGCACGCCAAGACCGCGCCGGTGACGCACTCCATGTCGGAAACCGTGCAGGTGGCCAATCAGATCGCCCGCACAGAAGGGATTTCGGAACCCGGTCAGGACATCGTCATCGTCGCCGGTATGCCTTTCGGCAAGTCAGGCTCGACGAATGCGCTGCGCGTCGCCAAGGTGACCCGCACGGCGATGAACGAGCCGGAATTCGAAGGCTGATCGCCGTTTGGATGTTCGCAAAACCAAAGCCCGGCAGGATCACCTGCCGGGCTTTGCTATTTCAGTTCGGTCCGGAACATCATGGGTAAAAGCTCCGCCAGCGTGACCGTCTGGGCTATGCCCTCGTCATCGCACAGATGGATTTGTGCCGAGCCGTTGGAAAACTCGGCCAGCTTCTGACGACAGCCGCCGCACGGCGGGCAGGCGGCTTTTTTGGGGGCGAAGATGGCGATTTCGGCCACCTGTTTCGCGCCGCCCATGATCATCTGGGCCAGGGCCGAGGTTTCCGCGCACCAGCCCTGCGGGAAGGCGAGGTTTTCGACATTGGTGCCGCTGAAGATACGCCCGTCCGGCGTGCGTATGGCCGCGCCGACGGGAAAACCGGAATAGGGGGAGTGGCTGAAAGCCGCTGCGGCCTTGGCCGCTTCAAACAGATCGTGAGACAAGTCTGGCTCCGTTTATGGCCGCAGAGCTTGTCACCAGTCACAATAAATATCTACAAAAAAAGCCAGCTCAGGTCGAAGGGCCGCCCCGAGACCTGAGCTGACTATATTCAGTCCACAGTGAAACGCAGCGCGTTTCACTGTGCGCTATTCAATATATTCCGGGGCGTCGATGCGCTTGCCCAGCAGCATGGCGTCGGCCACGATGCGCAGCGGCGAGAAGTCGGCGTCCGACTGACCCGCGCGCACCAGCTTTTCAAAGTGGGCATAGAGGCCGGGATATTCGGCCTCTTTTTCCTTCATGATCTCCTTGCCGTCGATGGTCAGGCCCGTGCCGCCCATGCTCAGCTCCAGCTTTTCACCCTTTTCGGACTCGACGAAGATCGACCAGGTCTGGATACCGGTTTGCAGGAAGTCGTAATCGGCGCGGATGGCAACGCCGCTTTCGGTCGTCATGTCCATCTCGACCTGAATCGGCGCATCGCAATTGACCGGAATATGCAGATCGGCCTTTTTGACGATGACCTTTTCCGGCACGATGCGCGTCAGGATGGACAGCGAATTGATGCCCGGATCGAAGACGCCCATGCCACCGGCTTCGAAGATCCACTTCTGACCCGGATGCCACTGGCGGACATTTTCCTTCCACACGACATGGATGGATTTGATCTTGCGTCCGGCGATCCACTGACGGGTCGTTTCCACCGCCGGCGCATAGCGCGAGTGCCAGCTTGCCAGCACTGTCACGCCCCTGGTGCGCGCCAGATCGGCAATGGCCTCGGCTTCGCCCAGCGTGGCCGCGGGGGGCTTCTCAAGAAACACGTGCTTGCCCGCCGCGATGACCTGTTTGGCGATGGTGTGCCGAATCTGCGGCGGGGTGCAGATAGCCACGGCCTCGATTTCTGGGTGGGCCGCCAGCATCTCTTCCAGCGAATCGTAGGCGGTCACGCCGTCCGGGCGGGCATTGGGCGAACACCCGGCCACCAGCTCCAGCGCTGTGTTGGCGCGGATCGACGGGATGTGCTGATCGACGGCAATCTTGCCCAGCCCCACCAGACCGATCTTCAACGGCTTGACCTTTTTCTTCCCGAACATCGACGCTTCCTATGTGTGCTTTGGCCGGCTTGTCCTGCGGCCAGACTGTACTGCGGAAGACTTCGTTATCACGGCCCGAGCCGCTCCCGCAATATTTATACGATAATTGAATCCATTAACCCGGACAATTGCCCAAAAGCCCATATCACGCCTGTACAACCTGTCAAAGGCTCTCGGCACCCCCGCAGCGGTAACGTCAGGCTGATTTCATATTTGACAAGAGACTTCATATGTGGTGCCCTGCCCGCCACGACGACCGGCTTCAACGATCCGGTCGCAATGGGAAAGAAACGCACATGACCTCCGAAACCGCGACGGGCCGGGGCCTGAAAAGCCTGTGGCCGCTGATCCTAATTACCAGCCTGTTCTTTTTCTGGGGCGTGGCGAATAACCTCAACGACGTCCTGATCCCGCAGTTCAAGAAGGCCTTTGTGCTGACCGATCTGCAATCGGGTCTGGTGCAGTCGGCCTTTTATATGGGTTATTTCCTGCTGGCCCTGCCCGCCGCCTTCGTCATGCGCAAGCTGGGCTACAAGACCGCCGTGGTCGTCGGTCTGCTGCTGTACGCGACCGGGGCCTTCATCTTCTATCCGGCGGCCAACAATCACCAGTATAGCTGGTTCCTCGGCGGCCTGTTCGTCATTGCCTCCGGTCTCGCCTTCCTCGAAACCTCGGCCAATCCGCTGATCACCGTGCTGGGGTCGCCGGACAAGGCGGCCTTCCGCCTCAACCTGGCGCAGAGCTTCAATCCGCTGGGGGCTCTCTCCGGTATCTTCATCGGCCAGCATTTCATCCTGTCGGGTATCGAACACGATGAGACCGCGCTCGCCGCCATGACCGACGCCGCGCGTCAGGCCTTCTACATTTCCGAAGTCAAAGCCGTGCAGGGGCCCTATCTAGTCATCGGCTGCGTCGTGCTTTTGTGGGCGCTGCTGGTCTTCCTGTCGAAATTCCCGGCGGCGGCGACGCAAAACGCGCACGAGGACAGCGGCGAAGAGGTCGGCTTCTTCCAGTCGGTCGTTCAGTTGCTCCAGCGCCCGCGCTTCATGTTCGGCGTCATGGCGCAGTTCTTCTATGTCGGGGCGCAGGTCGGTATCTGGAGCTATATGATCCGCTATGCGCAGGCCGAGATGGGCCTGACCGACAAGGTGGCCGCCACCTATCTCTACTACACCCTGATCGCCTTCGCCGTGGGCCGCTTTATCGGCACCGGCCTGATGACCAAGGTGCGCCCGACCCTGATTCTCGGCCTGTTCGCCCTGATCAATATCGGTCTGATGCTTTATGCCGTCGTGACCGGCGGGGAAAACGGCCTGTGGGCGCTGGTGGCCTCCAGCTTCTTCATGTCGATCATGTTCCCGACCATCTTCGCCACCTCGGTCGCCGGGCTTGGCAACCTGACCAAGACCGGTTCGTCGCTGCTGGTGATGAGCATTGTCGGCGGGGCGGTCCTGACGGCGGTCATGGGCTTCATCTCCGACCACAGCCATATCCGCACGGCCTTCGTGGTCACGGCGGCCTGCTTTGCGGTGATCGCCCTCTATGCCTTCCGCGCGCCGAAGGACGCCACGGGCCCCGTACAGATGACCGGTCACTGAGATGTCGCCGGTCATCGACGCCCATTTCCACCTGTGGCAGGTCGGGCGCCACGGCTTTGAATGGCCGACTCCCGACCTGACGGCCATCTATCGTGACTTTGCGGCGGCGGACCTGCGCGCGGCGGCTGGGGAGGCGTTGCACGGCGCGGTGGCCGTGCAGTCGCAGCCCTCAGACGCCGATACGCAGTGGTTGCTTCACCTCGCCGAAAGCGAGCCGCTGATCCTCGGCGTCGTCGGCTGGACCGATATGTCGGCCCCGGACGCAGCGGCACGGGTCGCCGAACTGGCCCGTCACCCGAAGCTCAAGGGCCTGCGTCCGATGTTGCAGGGCTTGCCCGAAGACGACTGGATTCTGCGCCCGGACGTCGCCCCGGCCCTGTCGGCCATGCAGGCGGCGGGGCTGGTCTTCGATGCGCTGGTTTTTACGCGCCATCTGTCCGCCATAGATACTGTGGCGCAGCGCTATCCGGATTTGCGGATTGTCATCGACCACGCCGCCAAGCCCCCGATCGCTACGACTCAGACACAGCCCGAAGACACGCGCGACTGGACCGAGACCATGACGGCCATCGCGCGTCACCCGAATGTGGTGTGCAAACTGTCGGGCCTGTTTACCGAAATGCGCCCCGATCAGCCGTTCGATGAAGCCGCTCCGTATGTGGCGCATCTGCTGCAGACGTTCGGCCCGCAGCGCCTGCTGTTCGGCTCTGACTGGCCCGTGGTGCGGCTGAAGGGCGAATGGCGGGTATGGCAAGACTGGCTTGCAGACCAATTAAATCCATTGACGCCGCCAGAGCGTCAGGCCATCTTTTTCACTAATGCAAAAAGAATTTATGACCTACAGGGGGTCCCATGATCAGCGAAGATACCCGTCACAGCGACGGTGAAAAGGCTATGAAATACCGCGCACCGGCCCTCGAAAAAGGACTCGACGTGCTTGAGCTTCTGGCCGCCAACAAACGGCCCATGACCCTGTCGCAGATTTCCCACCGGCTGGACCGCTCGGTGTCCGAACTGTTCCGCATGGTGCAGGTGCTGGAGAATCGCGGCTATGTGGCGCAATCGCAAAAGGGCGACGGGCTGGAACTGACCAACAAGCTGTTCTCGCTGGGCATGAGCCGCGGCCCCAGCCAGAACCTGCTGGCCTCGGCCCTGCCCCTGATGCAGGCCCTGTCCGAACAGGTGCGCCAATCCGTGCATCTGGCCATTGCCTCCGACGACCATATGGTGGTCATTGCCCGAATCGAAGCGCCGGGCGATCTCGGCTTTTCGGTACGCGTCGGCTATCAGCGGCAACTGGTGCAATCGACCTCTGGCCTCGTTCTCTATGCCTTTCAGCCGCCCAAGCTGAAGGAGCAGATGAAGCACATGCTGCGCGGCACGGCGACGCCGCAGGAATGGCAGTTGTTTGAAACCGTGGCCGAACGCGCCCTGCATCAGGGCTATGTGCAGGCCAAGAGCGATTTCGTCGATGGCGTGCTGGACGTGTCCTGCCCGGTGATGAACGACACCACGGTCATCGCGGCCATGACCATCCCCTGGCTAAAGACGCACGGCTGCCTGAGCCTCGAAGACACGGTGGCGCGCCTGAAAGGCACGGCGGCAGCGCTGTCGCGCACGCTGGGCGGATAGGTTTTGCCAATTTAAAAATCGGCAGCGCGCTGATTTCATGAGCGAAAAGGAAAATGCGCGCGCTCGGCGCAATCGCGTCTGAGGCCTCTTGCGTCGGCGTTAGGTCGGCTATACATACTTTTTCATAAGCGATAATCATTTTTAAAAATGAACAGGGATGCACCGTGCCAGTCAGCGATCTCCATACCATAGGCCGCACACAGGTCCGGGTCAGCGCGCTGGGTTTCGGCGCGGCGGCCATCGGTAACCTGTATCGCCCGGTCGATGACGCTACGGCGGCAGCGACGCTCAAGGCCGTAACGGACGGCGGCATCGGCTATATCGACACCGCTCCGCGCTATGGCCACGGCCTGTCCGAGCGCCGTCTCGCCGACCTAAGCGCCGACGCCACCCTGTCCACCAAGGTGGGGCGGGTCCTGACCCCCATCCCCGCCCCGCCGCCCGGCACCGAACGCCACGGCTTTGTCGATGGCGACCCCTTCGATGAACACTTCGACTACAGCTATGACGGCGTAATGCGGTCGTTTGAGGACAGTCAGAAGCGGCTGAAGCGCCAACGCATCGACATGCTGCTGGTCCACGATCTGGGGGTCGAAACCCACGGCAGCGACCATGCCCGGCACCTCGCCGCCTTTCTGGGCGGTGGTCTGCGCGCCCTGCACGAACTGAAGGCGCAGGGCCTGACGCAGGCCATCGGGCTGGGTGTCAATGAGACGGCCATCTGCGATCTGGTTATAGCCGAAGCCGATATCGACGTCCTGATGCTGGCCGGACGCTATACCCTGCTGGAACAGACGCCGCTGGATGGCCTGTTTGAACGCTGCGCGGCGCGCGGGGTCTCGGTTCTGGCGGCGGCCCCGTTTAATTCGGGCCTGCTGGCCGGAGGCGCGCACTTCAACTATGAGGCTCCGCCGACGGCCATCCTGAGCCGCGTGCGCGACATCGAGGCCGTCTGCACCCGCCACCATGTGCCGCTGGCCGCCGCGGCGTTGCAATTCCCCGGCTTCCATCCAGTCGTAGCCAGTACCGTCGTCGGCATGGCCCGCCCGCAGCAGGTGGCGCGCAATATCGAGCTGTTCAGCCATCCCATCCCTGCCGAGCTGTGGCACGACCTGAAAGACGCCGGTCTGCTGCGCGCCGATGCGCCGGCCGGTGATGTTTCGCAAGCGTAAGAGTTCGAGTGTCCATGTCCCTGCCCTCCCCTCTGATTTTACTGCACGCTTCTGACAATGTAGCGGTGTGCCGCGCGGCGATAGCGGCGGGCAGCGTGGTGACGGTAGGCGCCGAGGCTTTGTCGATTACCGAGGCCATTGAGGTGGGTCACAAGGTCGCCGTGCGTGATCTGAAGGCCGGGGACAAGATCTTCAAATACGGCGCGCCCATCGGCTCGATGACCAAAGACACGCCCAAGGGTGGCCACGTCCACATGCACAATATGAAAAGCGACTATATCTCGTCCCACACCCGCGAAGCCTCCGGAGGTGCACATGCTTAAGGGCTATCTGCGGCCTGATGGCCGAAAGGGCATCCGCAATGTCATCGCCGTGGCCTATCTGGTCGAATGCGCCCACCACGTGGCGCGCCAGATCGTCACCAAGTCCGATAATAGCGACGTGCACCTGATCGGCTTTCCGGGCTGCTATCCCAATGACTACGCCTTCAAGGTGATGTCGGCGGTGACCACGCACCCCAATGTCGGCGGGGTGCTGCTGATCTCTTTGGGCTGTGAGAGCTTCAACCGTGAGCGCCTGAAGGCCGCCATCGAGGCGTCGGGCCGGCCGTGCGAAACCCTGGTCATCCAGCAGTCGGGCGGTACGCTTTCGACCATTCAGAAGGGCCTTGAGGCCGTGGCCCGGTTGCAAGCCGTAGCCGCGCAGGCCCCGGTGGTCGAGATGGCGGTGTCGGAGCTGGTCATCGGCACCATCTGCGGCGGCTCGGACGGCACGTCAGGCATCACCGCCAATCCGGCGGTCGGGCGCGCCTTCGACTGGTTCGGGGCGCAAGGGGCGGCCTGCGTGTTCGAAGAAACCGGCGAACTTGTCGGCTGCGAAACCATCATGGCCAGCCGCGCCGTCACGCCGGAACTGGGGGCCGAACTCGAAGCCTGCGTTCAGAAGGCCGAGGCCTATTACACCGTCATGGGCTTTGGGTCGTTCGCACCAGGCAATGCCGAAGGCGGCCTGACCACGCAGGAAGAAAAGTCGATGGGGGCCTATTCCAAGTCGGGATCGGCGCCCATCTGCGGCATACTGAAACCCGGTGATCTGCCGCCGACGGGCGGTCTCTACCTGCTCGATGTGGTGCCGGATGGTGAGCCGCGTTTCGGCTTCCCCAACATCTCGGACAATGCGGAAATCGTCGAACTGATCGCCTGTGGCGCGCACGTGACCCTGTTCACCACGGGCCGCGGCTCTGTGGTGGGCTCGGCCATTTCGCCCGTGATCAAGGTCTGCGCCAATCCCGACACCTATCGCAAGCTCAGCGAGGATATGGATATCGACGCCGGCAAGATCATGGAAGGTCGCGCCACGCTGGATGAGGTCGGGCAGGAGATTATCGACAGCGTGCTGGCCGTCGCCGGTGGCGCACCGACAAAATCCGAAGCGCTCGGCCATCAGGAGTTCATCCTGACCTATAAGGCCTTCGACCCGCTGGGCCCGGCCTGCCTCCCGCTGCGCCGGGCGTAACCTAATTATACCTCCCCAGTTTACTGGGGAGGGGGACCGCACGAAGCGAAGCTGAGATGCGGTGGTGGGGGTTCTGAATGCGCAGACCGTCACCGTCAGAGTCTTTGCCCCTCACCCCAACCCTCTCCCCATAAAACGGGGGAGGGGAATGATTTCAAGAGACCGCACCATGTCACGACTTTCCGGAAAAACCGCCCTGATCACCGCCGCCGGGCAAGGCATTGGCCGCGCCACCGTCGAAGCCTATGTGCGCGAAGGGGCCACCGTCATCGCCGCCGACATCAACGACGCCAGCCTGACGGAACTGGCGGCGCTGGAGAATGTCATCGCGCGCAAGCTCGACGTCACCGACGCCGAAGCCGTCAAGGCCATCGCCGCTGAGTTCCCGAATTTCGACATCCTCTATAACTGCGCCGGCTTCGTGCACGCCGGGACCATTCTCGATTGCGACGAACAGGACTGGGCCTTTTCCAACAGCCTGAACGTCACGGCGCAATACCGCCTGATCCGCGCCATCCTGCCCAACATGATCGCACGCGGGGGCGGCTCGATCATCAACATGTCGTCGATCGCCTCGTCGGTCAAAGGCATCCCCAATCGCTTCGCCTATTGCGCCACCAAGGCGGCGGTGATCGGCCTGACCAAGTCGGTGGCGGCGGACTTCGTGGCGCAGGGCATCCGCTGCAACGCCATCTGCCCCGGCACGGTGGAGACGCCGTCGCTGCTGCAACGCCTGCACGACACGGGCGATTTTGAGCAGGCCTATAAGGACTTCACCGCGCGTCAGGCCATGGGCCGCTTCGGCAAGCCGGAAGAACTGGCGGCACTGGCCGTCTATCTGGGCTCGGACGAATCCAAATTCACCACAGGCCGCGCCCACATCATCGACGGCGGTTGGGTGATGTAAGGGCTTTTTAGCCACCAAAAACACGAAAATCACCAACTCCGAACCGTAGGAACATGGGGCCCGAAGGGCTTCTGATTATTTGCGGCAAGCGTAATTTATGGCGCTTCGCACGATTAATCAGCGCAATGAAGTTCGTGTCTTTTCGTGTTTTTGGCTGCGCCGAACTGCGTTTCGTGGCTAACTCTTCCCAAACAGGAGGAACCCCATGCGCCTGATCTTTGCGGTTGCGCTGATCGCCCTGCCTTCGTTCGCCCTCGGAGCCCCGCCCATGGTCATTATCGACGAAAAGGACACGGTGGTCGAAGAGGCTCCTCCGCACGGTAAGATCGGTATGTCCACCGCCTGGCGCATCAGCGACAAGGCCCCACAGCGCAGTATGGAGTTCCGCAAGCGCAGCCTGCATAAGGGCGCGGCCATCGGCGTTCACCCTATCGACCACGATGAGGTCTATTACGTCGTTTCCGGCACCGGCATTGTGGAATCGGACGGCGTGACCCATACCCTCACCGAGGGCATGACGGCTTATCTTTATGAGGGGGCGCAGGTCAGCATCACACAGATGGGCGATGAGCCGCTGACCCTTATTATTTCGTACCCGTTGAAAGCCCGCACGAAATAGGCCTAACTGTGCAGGCTTATATCCATCCAGATCAGCGCCACTTCGCCGGGCTTGAGGCAGCGCAGGCCGGAATTGGCGTGGTGGAAGGGATCGGGCATATGGTTGACCGGCTCGGCGCAGAAATAGTCCTGGCCCGGCGGCACATAGATGTGCAGCCAGTGACAATCCGGTGAGGCGCGTAAGGTAAGGACCGGCGTACCGTCCTCATAGATATCGGCGCGCCCGGCAAAGCCCGTATGACAATGGTCGATCAGCCCGGTGTCGTTGACGAAATCCCCCAGCGTCCAGTCCTTGCGCCACACACCGGCGTGCCATTCGGTCGGCAGGCAGTCGGCATCCGCCATCCACACGCCGTCCACCTGCGCCTTGAGCCGCGTCCGCGGCGTGCGGTTGAAATAGGGGTGAAAGCCCAGTCCGGCGGGCATGGCGGTGGGGCTGAGGTTCTTGACGCTCAGCCAGACACGCAGGCCGGCCGGTCGCAGCTCAAACACCTGCCGCGCTTCATAGGCCCACGGCCATTCGTCCGGCTGATGACGATAGGTCAGGACGGCCCGCGACGGCGATTGCTCAACCACGCTCCAGCGCGCGCGCCAGCCCTGACCATGCAGGGTGTGCGGATGGTCACCCAGATTGGGGGCCATCTTGACCTTTTGCGTGCCGACAGAAAAGCTGCCATTGCGGATGCGGTTACAGAAGGGCACCAGCGGAAACGACGCCGTCTCCAGCACGTCGCGCGCGTCTTCCGGCGTTGGGCGCATATAGTCGCGACCCTTATGGCGTAAGGCTTCAATGGCCCCGCCCAGATCCGGATTCAATTCCAGCGCGGTTTCGCGCGCCGTCAGGGTCAGCGTCGAAAGAGCGATCATGTGGCATTTCCATAATTTTGTTTTTCAGACGCAAACGGCGGAGCCTGATCGAAGCTCCGCCGCCCTTTACTGTGTCTCTTTATGTTACGACTTTTTCCACAGGCTTTCAATCGCCTCAAGGGTCCGGCCCTTGGTTTCCGGCACGAACTTCCAGACGAAGACCGCCGCCAGCACCGAGCAGGCCGCATAGACGTAATAGTTGAGGCCGTGGTTAAAGGTGGCGTTCAGCGCGCTGTCGCCGTCGATCACCTTGAACGACCAGGTGACGATGTAGTTCGATATCCACTGAGCCGCCACGGCGATGGCCATGGCCTTACCCTTGATGGAGTTGGGGAACATTTCAGCCAGCAGCACCCACACGACCGGGCCCCACGACAGGGCGAAACCGGCGATGTACAGCATGGCGGCGTACAGCAGTAGCGTACCTTCCTGCTTCTGCTGGAACAGGATGCCGAGCGCGGCCATCGAGACAGCCATGACCAGAGCGCCGAGGATCAGCAGCGGCTTGCGGCCCCAGTTATCGACGGTGAAGGTGGCCACCAGCGTGAACACCACATTGGCCGCGCCGACCAGCACGGTCTGGAACAGGGCCTGATCGGTGCCCGAACCGATATTCTTGAACATCAGCGGCGCGTAATAGAGCACGGCATTGATGCCGACGAACTGCTGAAACACCGACAACAGGACGCCAATCACGACGACGCCGACGCCGAAGGAGAACAGCTTGCCCGAATGTTCGTTCAGCGAGCCGCGGATCTCGTCCATGGTCGCCTGCGCTTCCCGCGGGTCGTTCAGTTCGCTGAGCAACTTGCGCGCCTTGTCTTCCTTTTGCTTCATGACGTACCAGCGCGGCGTGTCGGGCATCAGGAAGGCGGCGAGGAAGAACAGGGCCGCCGGGATGCCGGCCGAGGCCAGCATGTAGCGCCAGCCAGTCGAAAGTACCCACTCGTCCGTGCCGAATTCGGCGATCTTCAGATTGACGAAATAGACGAGCAACATGCCGCCGACGATGGCGATCTGCTGGAAGGTGATCAGCAGGCCGCGCTGCTTCGCCGGGGCGATTTCCGCGATGTACAGCGGCGAAATCAGCGACGCCATGCCGATGGCCACCCCGCCGATAAAGCGATAGATCATGAAGGGCGTCAGACCCTCAACGCCCAGACCGCCGATAGGCGCCAGACCCAGTTCCGGAAAGCCCGACAGGATTGACGAAGCGAAGAAGAGGAAGGCCGCAATCAGCATCCCGGCGCGACGGCCGAGCGAGGTGGACAGCGGCCCGGCGATCAGCGAGCCCAGCACGCAGCCCAGAAGCGCGATGCCGATGGCCGTACCGGCCAGAGAGTTGCGCGCCACCTCGGTGAGGTCGGTGCGCGGCGTGACGAAGTTATGGACGATGGCTTCTTCCGCGCCGGAAATCACGGCGGTATCGTAGCCGAACAGGAGGCCGCCCAGAGCCGCGCCGATGGCGAGCCCCATGACCAGCCCCATATTCACCTTTCCAAGTGATGAGGACATTCAATTTTCCCTTCCCTGAGTGCAATCGAAGGATTGCAGACGTGTGACACCTTCCGCTCTCTGGTCCCTGTGTATCGTTGGTGGTCGGGCGTGGCGGATAGGCGCAATGAAACTGAACCGCGCGCAGCGAATCGTAAAGACCGCTCTCTCAAAAAGTGAGACCGGTTCTTTAGCGCACCGCGCGGCGGGCGTGGTTAATGTGCCTTAAATTTTCAGTCTGGCAAGTGAAAAGCTGATAGCGCTAACATCTGAGGACTAGGTTTTACCGCAAAAATGCTGCGCAACATCCCTCCTCCCTGTTGCGCAGCAACAGGGAGGAGATTTTTGACTAATGATTATGCCGCGGCATCTTGTCAGCGATCTTCGTGTATTTCAGCGCCGGTTCCATCACCGCGCCCGTGTGCAACTGGCCCACGGTCTGACGATAGATTTCCTGCCACATGGTCATGGACTCCGGATAGGCCGGGATACCGTCCGCCTTGCGCTTTTCGATCTCTTCGGCGGAGACCAGCATGTCGCAGGCCCCGGTATTGATGTCGATGCGGATGGTGTCGCCTGTGCGCAGCCAGGCCAGCCCGCCACCCACCGCGCTTTCGGGCGAGGCGTTGAGGATGGAGGGGGAGTCCGCCGTCCCCGACTGACGCCCGTCGCCGATGGTCGGCAGTGAGGTGATACCCTTTTTCAGCAGCGCGTCGGGCGGCTGCATATTGACCACTTCGGCGGACCCCGGCCAGCCGACCGGGCCGGAACCGCGGATGACCAGAATGCAATGCTCGTCGATATTCAGCGCCGGATCATTGATGCGCTCGTGATAGTCGGTCGAGCCATCAAAGACGATGGCGCGGCCTTCGAACACGCCTTCGCGGCCCGGTTCAGACAGATAACGCTGACGGAATTCGGGCGAAATCACGCTCGTCTTCATGATGGCGAAGTCGAACAGATTGCCCTTGAGCACCAGGAAGCCCGCCCGCTCCATCAGCGGTTCAGCCACGGTGCGGATCATTTCCCGGTCGTGGGTTTCACGGCCTTCGACGTTTTCGGCAATCGTCTTGCCGGTGATCGTCGCCGCCGTGCCGTCCAGCATCCCGGCCTTCAACAGCTCGACATGGATGGCCGGGACGCCGCCCGCACGGTGGAAGCGCTCGCCCAGATACTTGCCCGCCGGTTGCATGTTGAGGATCAGCGGGATGTCATAGGCCGCCATCCAGTCTTTCGGCGTCAGCTCCACCCCGGCGTGGCGCGCCATGGCCACGATGTGCGGCTGAGCATTGGTCGAACCGCCCAGCGCCGCCACCGCCGCAATGGCGTTGAGGAAAGAGGCCTTGGTCAGGATTTTTGAGGGCTTGAGGTCCTCATAGGCCATTTCGACGATGCGGCGGCCCGTCTCATAGGCCATCTGCCCTCGCTCCCGATAGGGTGCCGGAATGGCCGAGCAGCCGGGCAGCGACAGGCCAAGGGTTTCGGCCACGGCGTTCATGGTCGAGGCCGTGCCCATGGTGTTGCAATGCCCCGCCGACGGGGCCGAGGCACAGGCGGCCTCGAGGAATTCGTCTTCGGTGATTTCACCGGCAGCCAGCTTGCGGCGTGAGCGCCAGATGACCGTGCCGGAACCGACCAGATCGCCGTCGTGCCAGCCGTCGAGCATCGGCCCGCCCGATAGCACAATGGCCGGAATATCGACGGCGGTGGCGGCCATAATGCCCGCCGGGGTGGTTTTGTCGCAGCCGGTCGTCAGCACCACCGCATCGAGCGGATAGCCATGCAGGATTTCCACCAGCGTCATGAAGCTGAGGTTGCGATCGACGGCGGCAGTCGGACGGCGACAGTTTTCAAAGATGGGATGGCAGGGAAATTCCATGCAGATGCCGCCCGCATCGCGGATGCCTTCGCGCACGCGCTGCGCCAGATCGAGGTGGATGCGGTTGCACGGGCTGAGGTCCGACCCCGACTGCGCGATACCGATAATGGGCCGCCCCGACCGCAGTTCCTGCGGCGTGATGCCGTAGTTCATGAAGCGCTCCAGATAGAGCGCCGCCATGTCGATATGGCCGGGGGCTTCGAACCATTCCTGTGAACGGAAACGGCCATTGGGGGTCGCGGGTTTACGGCTCATGGATTGCCCTCAGAGGAAATTTATTTCGTTTTGCGGCTGACCCGCCACGTCGCTGCGGAAGCTGAACAGCCCCCCGGCCAGCGGTTGCGATTTCAGATCATCGGCGCTTAAGCCCTTGGCCGCCGTCGTCGCATAGACGGTCTTCAGGTCGCGGCCGCCAAAGGCGATCTTGGTGACGTTCGACACCGGCAGATCAACCTTGCGGATCAGAGTCCCATCCGGCGCATAGACATGCACGCCCCAGCCGAAGAACAGCCCGACCCACACCTGGCCCTGGCTATCGACGATCGGGCCATCCATATAGCCTTCGCCGTGCGCGCCGGTTTTGCCCCCGGTTTTGCCCGTGGCGTCCAGTTGCGCGAACAGGCGCTTGTTATGGATGTCGCCGTGGTCGTCGAGATCGAAGGCGTAGATGTGCTTTTTCAGCGTATCGTTATGATAGAGGGTCTTGCCGTCCGGGCTGACCGCCGGGCCATTGGTGATGACGTAGTCGTCGTCCATCACCTTCAGGCCGCGCGCGTCGTAGCGATAGAGCCGACCGGTGGGTTTTTCTTCATCATCGTCCATCGACCCGAACCACAGGCGGCCCCTGGCATCGACAAAGCCGTCATTGAGGCGGTTGGTCGGCAGGCCCGGCTCGACATGGCTCAGCAGGGTAAAGGTGCCGGTTTTGGGGTCGAAATCGTACAGGCCCGTCTTGCAACCAACGACAAAGCCGCCGCGTGATTTGGGCGCGAGGAAGCCCGGCTCGGACGGGGCGAGGAAGGACTGATGCGAACCGATGTCGGGATCGTAGCGGTGGACGCGCTTTTGTTTGATATCGACGAACCACAGGGCGTGATCGCGTGCCGACCATACTGGTCCTTCGCCCAGCGTGGCCCTGAGGTCGAGAACACAGGTCGGTTGGAACAGTTGGGTCATGGGTTTCCTCCGACGGAGAGTGAGGCAACACCCCCTCCCCCACCACCATTTGCTAGATCAAACGGTCCCCCTCCCCGCCCCCAGGGGCAGGGAGGCATAAACAAGTCAAACCACCGAAACCGCCTCGGTCAGGCTTATCGCCAACCGGCGTCGATCCAGTAGCCGTGGCCGGTGCACAGGGCGGCGTCGTCAGAGGCGAGGAACAGGGCCAGAGAGGCCACGTGCTGCGGCTCGATACGGCCGTCGAGGCATTGGGCTTCAACGATCTGACGCTCGCCTTCGGGCGTGTACCACTTCATCTGGCGCGGCGTTTTGACATTGCCGGGGATGATGGTGGTGACGCGGATATTGTCACGGCCCAGTTCGCGGGCCAGAGCGCGCGTCATGCCCTCGATACCGGCCTTGGCCGTTTCATAGAGCGTCAGGTCCGGCAGACCGAGGTGCCAGGAGATCGAGCCGAAATTGATGATGGCCCCGCCGCCCGCAGCCTTCATGCCCGGCGCAATGGCGCGGGTAACCATCAGCATATGCTTGAGGTTCACGCCAATATTCTTGTCGAAAAATTCCGACGTGATTTCCGACAGCGAATGACGGTCGTCGCGCGCCGCATTGTTGAGCAGAATCGTCACCGGCCCGTCGGCCTGAATGGTCGCCAGCACCTTTTCCAGCGCCGGCGTGTCGGTCAGGTCGCACTGATGATAGACCGGCGCAACGCCCAGAACTCCCGTGTCGATGGTGGCGGAAACCTCATCCACGAGGTCGATGAAATGCACCTTCGCCCCCTGATTGACGAAGGCCTTGACCAGCCCTCCGCCGATACCCGACCCCCCGCCGGTGATGAGAACCTTACGCCCTTTCAGGCTCGGATAGATGGCAGACGACATGTCTTCTGGACTTTCTACAAACAAACACCAAGGGGCACCCGGAAACGGTTTCTGCGTTTCTTATAAAGGATGCACGTTTAATTACATCTAGGCCGCGTCGGCCTTAAAGGTTTCGACCTTCAGCAGGCCGCGCGAAACCAGATTCTGCATCAGGGCGACAATACCAAAGGTCCAGGCGCGCGCGTCTTTCGAGGTGGTGACGCGATTTTCCAGCGTGCCGAGCTTCGGCGAGGTCACGGTGACAATGTCGCCGACCTTGTGCGTGAAGCCGCGGCCCGGCGTGTCACGGTCCTGCGTCGGCGCGAACAGCGTACCCAGCATCAGGACGAAGCCGTCCGGATAATGATGCTCGCTGAGCGCCTGACGGATCAGTTCCAGCGGATCGCGGCTGATCTGGTCCATCGAGGAGCGACCTTCCAGCACATAGCCTTCCGGTCCGTCGATGCGCAGATCGAGCACGGCGGAACGCACATCATCAAGCGTGAAACCCTCATCGAACATGCGGATGAACGGCCCCAGCGCGCACGAGGCGTTGTTGTCCTTGGCCTTGCCCAGCAGGAGCGCCGAGCGGCCTTCGAAGCAGCGCAGATTGACGTCATTGCCCAGAGTCGCACCCAGCGCCCGGCCCTTCGGATCAACGACCATCACTACTTCGGGTTCGGGGTTGTTCCAGGTCGAGTCGGAGCGCACGCCGACCTCTTCGCCCCAGCCGACCGACGACAGGACTGGCGCCTTGGTGAAGACTTCGGCATCCGGGCCGATGGCGACTTCGAGATATTGCGACCACAGGCCATCGGCGATCAGCGCCTCTTTCAGCTTGGCGGACGCTTCGGTGCCCGGCACGACCGAGCGGATATCGCCGCCCACACGCGCCGCCAGATCGTCACGGATGGCCTGAGCCTTGTTGTAATCGCCGCGCGCGCGTTCTTCGATCACGCGCTCCACCGCCGACACGGCGAAGGTCACGCCGGCCGCCTTGACCACCTGAAGGTCGATGGGGGCCAGAAGGGTCGATTGGCCTTCCCAGGACTTCTGGAACGCGAAGTCTTCGAGCTTACCGAGGCTCCTGCCCCCCGCGGGAGCGCCCTTTTCCGGCCACGCGGCGAGAAGCTGCGCCACAGTCGGAGCCACCGCGCTCATGTCAAACACCTCGCCCCCCCTGACCAGGACCGGGGTCGGGCCTTCGGGCAGAAGAACACGTCCCACCAGCGTGGCGTCGCGCCAATCCACCGGGAGCATGGCGGCAGGGAGGGAATCGGTCATGGTGACGAACCTTTGCTGTTACGAATCGTCCGGGCAGCCGGAAGGAAATGGACTCTGCTCAACCTGTAGCATCCGGGTGAAAACCCCCGGACTTATTTCTGTTTTTTGCACACGCCACACTCCACGGCGACGGCCGTGTTGAAAACAGGCGAGTGATAGCGCTACCATTCACAGAAGTCGGGGCCTCTTGTCAAGAGGCGAGACCCGTGCGGGTGTATTTTGTAACGCGTCAATCGGTGGCGTCTTCGCCCGGCGGGGAAGATGACTGACGCTCGATAATGGCAAAGTCGCGGATTTCGTGCACCGGGGCGTAGGGCTGCCCCGAACGGCGCGTGCGAATCTGCTCCAGCAGCATCTTCAACCCCAAAGACGCCATGTCCGAGATCGGCTGACGCACCGTGGTCAGTTCCGGCCACACAGAGGAGGCCATCGAGGTGTCATCAAACCCGACAATCGTCACATCCTTCGGCACATCGAGGCCCAGCCGGTGGGCCGAGGCCACGGCACCGGCGGCCATGTCATCATTGGAGGCAAACAGGGCCGTCGGACGCTCATCGCGCATCAGCAGGCTTTCGGCGGCATCGAAGCCGGAGCGATAGGTGAAATAGCCCTGCCCGACCAGCTTGTCTTCCGGCGTCAGACCGGCCTTGGTCAGGGCGGCGATGTAGCCCTCGTGCCGCAACTGACTGTAGTAGGAGTTGGGGTGACCCTTGATGAAGCCGATGCGGCGATGACCCAGCGCGATCAAACGCTGCGTCATGGCAAAGGCCGCCTTGAAATCGTCGATGGAGACGCTGGCCGCATCGGGCGAGGGGCGCGAGGTCGCCACCCCGACGAACGGCAGGCCCATCTCACGCAGGGCCTTAGCCACGCGCGTGGAATCCGACAGAGGGGGCGGCAGGACCACGCCATCCACCCCCAGCGATTTCAGCTTGTCGAGCACGTCGGCCACGCCTTCGGGGCCTTCGCAGCTTTCGATGATCAACTGACAGCCGCTTTGCGAGCTTTGGTGCAGTATGCCCAGCAGCAGTTCCGACAGGAAGGACATGGACGGGTTGGAATAAATCAGGGCGATGCGCGACGAATCCTGAGACGCCAGAGAGCGCGCCGCCATATTGGGCGAATAGTTCAGCGCCTCGATAGCTTCGGCCACCTTTTTGCGTGTCTCTTCGCGGACGTTCTTTTCGCCGTTGATGACGCGCGACACGGTCATAGGCGACACGCCGACATGCCGGGCCACGTCATGAATGGTGACGATATTACCGCCGCGACGACTGACCTTACGCGCCAATGCTCTACCCCTTGCGTGCCGCGCCACAGGACGCTGAATCGGATACACTCGTACAATTGTCGCACGTCAAACCAGCAAAGGTAAAGGGGGACGGACCCCTTGCTTTCATTGGTGAAATAAATTCTCACTTGAAAAAAAGTAAACGCTGTCATAAGCCTAAGACGCGATCTCGACCGAAAAACAGAAGCGAGACGATCAGGGAAGACGACCTTATGACCGCCCAAATGCGCGTAACGACTCTCGCCTGCGGATCGCGACTCACGTCTGAACCGACCGGACGCGGCTGTGCGTCACGGCCCTTACCGAGCGACGATTATCCCCCCCACGCAATGGAGACGGTCCCATGACACTGACATCCCTGCGCCTGACCAGCGCCCTGCTGAGCCTGTCCCTGATCGCCCCCCTGACGGGGCCTGCGACGGCTGAAGCTGCACCGCGTTTTGCCGCCATCTTTGGCGATCACGCCGTCCTGCAACGAGAGGCCCCGGTACGGATATGGGGCTTCGCCGACACGGGCGAAACGGTCACGCTGCGCATCGCCGGTCAGACAGCGACCGCAAAGGCCGACGCATCGGGCCGCTGGGAGGCGACCCTGTCCCCCCTGCCCGCAGGCGGCCCTTACGAGCTCAGCCTGGCAGGTGGAGCAACACTGAAAGACCTTCTGGTCGGGGACGTGTTCCTCTGTTCGGGGCAATCGAACATGGAGTTCACCACCAAATACGCCACCAATGCCTATAACGAGATCATGAGCTCGGCCAATGATCGTATCCGCTTCGTCACGGTCGAAAAGGACGCACAACCCGCCGGCCCGCTGAGCGACCTGCCCAAGGCCCCGGCGTGGCGCGCCGTCGGACCGGAAACGACCGGCGACACCTCCGCCGTCTGCTACTACATGTCGAAGGCGCTGGCGGCAAAGACGGGCGTCCCCATCGGCATGATCCATTCGTCGTGGGGCGGCACCATGATCCAGTCGTGGCTGAGCCAATCGACCCTGCGTCAGCTCAAAAGCTACGATACCGGCCTTGAGACGCTGAACCTCTATGCCCGCGACCCGCAGGCGGCGCAAAAGGGCTGGCAAAAGGTGACGCAGACCTGGTGGGATACCCACGAACCTCAGGCGGCCGAAAAGCGCCAATGGGCGACCGCCACCTATGACGACCGCGACTGGAAGACCATGGACACGACGCACTTCTGGGAAGAGTCGGGCGACCCGGCCCTTGCGGGTTTTGACGGCGTGGTGTGGTATCGCAGCGAGATCACCCTGAGCGCAGCGCAGGTCAAATCGGCCACCACGCTGGTGCTGGGGGCGGTGGACGATGCCGATACCACCTTCATCAACGGTCAGGTCATAGGCTCCAGCGAAGGCTGGAACACACCGCGTCGCTATGAGATTCCTAAAGGCGTGCTGAAGGCCGGACGCAATGTCATCGCTCTGCGCGCCGTCGATACGGGCGGCGGTGGCGGCATGTGGGGTGACCCCAAGCCCCGCGGACTTTACCTCAGCGATGGCAATATTATTCAAATTCCGGAAGTATGGAAATACAAAATTTCCACACCGATGTCGGGCCTCAGCGATGTGCCGACCACACCGTGGCTGCCCACCTCCGGGCTGGCGACCCTCTATAACGGGATGATCGCGCCGATCGCCCCCTATACTCTTAAGGGGGTGGCTTGGTATCAGGGCGAAGCCAATGCCAGTAATGACAGGGAATATAGCCGTCTGCTGCCTGCCCTGTTTGCCGACTGGCGCGCCAGCTTCCGTCAACCCGACCTGCCCGTCGTCGTCGTGCAACTGGCCAATTTCGGGCCGGTGGTGAACGGCCCCGCCCCGTCGCAATGGGCGGCCTTACGCGAATCCCAGCGCCTGAGTGTCGATGCCGACGCGAAGACCGCTCTGGCCGTCAGCCTCGATGTGGGCGACCGCACCGACATCCATCCGACTCAGAAAAAGGTGGTGGGTGAGCGCGTGGCGCTCGGGATGCGCAAGGCGGCCTATGGCGAAACCGTCGCCCTGTCGCCCGAACCCGTCTCAGCCACCCGCCGCGGCGCGGATGTGGTGATCCGGTTCCGCGACACGGGTGGAAAGCTCCTGACCTATTCATCGGATCAGGCCATCGGTTTTGAAGCCTGCGACGGCGCCTGCCGCTATGTCAGCGCCACGGTCGAAGGCGATGCGGTGGTGCTGAAAGGCGCGGCGACGGCCAGACAGGTCCGCTATGGCTGGGCCGACTCGCCCTATGTCAATCTCTTCAGCGCCAGCGACCTGCCGGTCGCCCCGTTTCAGATCGACATCCCGTAGGCCGATTGCTCAGGCGGTGACGGGGGCATCCGCGGCATGACTTGCCCCCGTTCACCGCCTTTGCTAGAGTGATGGCGTCGGCAACCGACCGTAAGCGTGTAACGTCAAGCAACGCACCTCACCCCCCGTCAGTGGACGGGGCCTGATCAAAGGTGCCCTGTGCTGACATTATTCCCGAAAGAGACACTATGCTGTTTCCACGCTTACCGGCGCGCTATGGCGCGTTCGCCCTGCCCTTTATCCTGTCGATCTTCATGACTTTTGTGGTGTCGCTGATTTCGACGCTAAAGGCTGTGGGGGTTTCCGCAGGCTTTATCGGCCATTGGCTGCCCGCTTGGGGCCTGTCCTGGCTGATCGCCTTCCCCACACTTCTGATGGTGCTGCCTCTGGTCAGACGCATCGTCAGGCTGGTGGTCGCCGAACCATAAACCTCAAAAAGACCCTCTCCTCCCCGGAGGAGAGGGCACACATCACGGATTGGGGTACTGAAAGACCAGTTGCTGCGTGTTGACGTCGTAGATGCGTGCCTGAGTCGCGCCGTGCCAGCGGCTGTGGGCCGGCAGGTGGGCCTTGGCGTGGTCGATGGCCAGATTGAGGTCCGATCCCCACGGCACCGAGGTCACTTCGGCATCTTCGGCATTGAGGAAAAAGATTCGATACATCAGGGCTCTCCCGTAAACGCATCCCAAAGGTCAAGCCTTGTGGATAGGACGCGCGTCAAAGGTGGAGGCGTCGTTTCGAGACAGTCGAAACCGCGCCGGGCGATCCCCCGCCGGAAAAGATCGAGACCTATCGCCGCCAAATAAAGCCGCAATGAGGCGAAATCGGGCTTTTCCACGGTAGAGTCCCGGTATGTTACGCAGAGCGACAGACCCCGCGCACAATCGTGACCGCCCGAGGGCAATTCGTCATTGACCCGGCGGGACCAAATCCCTATGTGTGCGGCCGTTTACCCGCAGCCCTGCCCGCCTCTGGCCTTCCTATAGGAGTATTTGACCATGACTGACCTTCTTCCCGGCGTTACGGGGGTTCTGGTTCTGGCCGACGGCACCGTGTTTCAGGGCCTGGGCTGTGGCGCGACCGGCGATGCGCTGGGCGAGGTCTGCTTCAACACGGCCATGACCGGCTATCAGGAAATCCTCACCGATCCGTCCTATATGGATCAGATCGTCGCCTTCACCTTCCCGCACGTCGGCAATGTCGGCGTCAATGCCGAAGACGTGGAGCAACTGGGCGATGACCCCCGCCGGGCCGGCAGGGGCGCGATCTTCCGCGACGTGCCGACGCCGCCCGCCAACTGGCGCTCGACCCTCAGCTTCGATGCGTGGATGGCCTCGCGCGGCGTGGTCGGCCTCGCCGGGATCGACACGCGCGCGCTGACCAAGCGCATCCGCGAAAAGGGCATGCCGCACGGCGTAATCGCCCACAACCCCGAAGGTCAGTTCGACATCCCCGCCCTGACGCAAAAGGCCGCCGAGTGGGCGGGCCTTGTCGGGCTGGATCTGGCCAAGGACGCCACCTCGACGCAGGCGGCGCAGTGGACTTCCGACCTGTGGAAGTGGTCCGAGGGCCATAAGGACGGTCAGAAGGCGGACTTCAACGTCGTCGTCATCGACTATGGCGTGAAGCAGAACATCCTGCGCGCCCTGATCAGCGTCGGTGCGGCGGTAAAGATCGTCCCGGCTCAAACCCCGGCCGAAGAGATTCTGGCGATGAAGCCCGATGGCGTGCTGCTGTCCAACGGTCCGGGCGACCCGGCGGCCACCGGGGCCTATGCCGTGCCGCAGATTCAGACGCTGGTCGAAGCCGGTCTGCCGGTCTTCGGCATTTGTCTTGGCCATCAGATGCTGGCTCTGGCGCTGGGGGCGAAGACGCTCAAGATGGAACAGGGCCACCACGGCGCCAACCACCCGGTGAAGGACCTGACCACCAACAAGGTCGAGATCGTCTCGATGAACCACGGCTTTGCGGTCGATCGCAACAGCCTGCCCGCCGGTGTGGTCGAAACCCACGTCTCGCTGTTTGACGGCACCAACTGCGGTATCGCTCTGGCCGGCAAGCCGGTGTTCAGCGTCCAGCACCACCCCGAAGCCTCGCCCGGCCCGGTCGATTCGCTCTATCTGTTTGAGCGTTTTGCGCAATACATGCGCGACGCCAAGGTGGCGGCTTAGCTGTAAAGCGGCAGGGCGGGCGTCAATCGATGCTCGCCCGGCAGGGTCAGTTTGCCCAGCGTCAGGCTTTCCAGAGTACGCCCTGCCACGCGGAGCTTGAGCGACAGATGGCAGCGCCCAGACCCGACGGCGATCATATCCCTGTCGAGGATCGACAGTTCGACACCCTCGAACGCCCCGCACAGGGTCAGGGCCAGCCTGAGCGGAAAACGCCGCTCGGCCCCCACATGGATCACCACTTCCGGCGTCAGGTCGCGCTCGATATCGTGCGCGGCCAGTTTTACCACGACCGGCTCCCCCAGTTGCGCGCGTTCGCCCTGATAGAAGGTACGAATATCCTTTGAGGTGCGCCAGCCCTCGGCCAGAAGGGCAAACGGATCGCTGCGCAAAGCCGTATCCAGAGCCGTACGAATAAGACCTTTGGCCAGTGGGACGCCATTCAGGAAGCGATGCAGCGCGCGATCCTTGTCCGCAGCCCTTGTGACCTGCGCCTCCAGCCGCTGACGCGCTTCGGGCGTGAGAAGATCGTTGATCGTCTCGTTCATGAGCGCCCCTTTCGTCCGCTGACCAGCGATCCGCGGACCTTTAGCCGCGCCGCACCAGGCGTCAGACGCAGCGACACATTGGGTGCCAAGCCGCCGCGGCCGCGTATCCGGCGTGGCTTCCGTGCCGAGGCGACGGCCAGCCCTGCAAAAAGCACCAGCGCCACAACGGCGGCGATCCATAGCCATGGGATGTGCGTGGGCATGTCGCGCAAGGGCGTCGTCTCTTGTGGTCGTGCCGCGTTTTCTATGGGCGCAGGGGGCGTTTTGTCAGCGGGAAGCGCCGGCGGCGGCACTTCGGACGCCTGAGACGAGGGGGTGGCCGGGGGTTCAGCCTGCGGTATCGGCGTGTCGGGACGCTCCGGTACGCTCTGCGAAGAGACAGAGCCTGCGGAGTTTGATGTCTCCCCTGCCGAACCCACAGATGTGCCGTCTTCCATTTTCGGTGCCCGGCCTGTCGAGACACTGAGCACCAGCCGCCCACCCGGCTTGAGCGGTTGTCCGGCCTGAGGGTTCTGGCCGATGATCGTCCCCATCGGGGCCTCATCCTCCGTCTTGCGCGCCACCGGCAAGGTCATGAAAAACCGGGTCACCGGTGCGGCGACCGCCTCGTACCGGCAACCGGTCAGGGCGGGTGCCGTTTGCTGCGCCGCCGCCCGGCGGATCGCCGGAGGGCTACACGGGTCAGTCTTGTCAGCGGGCACCTGGGCCACCGTCGTCCGGGGGCTGGCCAGCGCGCTGCCATCCATGAGCGCACCCATGCACAGGATCAGTCCCAAAGCCTGTCTGAAACCCACCTGCATTCCCCGCTCCCGGCTATTGCACGCCTTAACCCTACCACTGTTCTTTCACCCTCGCCATGACGCGAAAGCCTCACCTCGATCTTCGTGAGAAAAGGGGTTGCATCCCCCCCCTTAAGGCACTAAAGCACCCGCTTAGCCTGAAAACAGAAACAAGCGCTACACGGACAGCTTTACGGCTGCCCGCACCTTATTGCGCGCCCAGTCCCTTGCGGTGTGCCCCCCCTAAGCCAGCGCCGGTTTTCGGACCGGACGCGGCCCCAAAGTAAAGAAAGACCGAGACATGCCCAAACGTACAGATATCAAGTCCATCCTGATCATCGGCGCGGGGCCCATCGTCATCGGTCAGGCCTGTGAGTTCGACTATTCCGGCGTGCAGGCCTGTAAGGCCCTGCGTCAGGAAGGCTACCGCATCATTCTGGTCAATTCCAACCCGGCCACTATCATGACCGATC
This sequence comes from Asticcacaulis sp. DW145, assembly GCF_037101385.1. Taxonomy (NCBI): domain Bacteria; kingdom Pseudomonadati; phylum Pseudomonadota; class Alphaproteobacteria; order Caulobacterales; family Caulobacteraceae; genus Asticcacaulis; species Asticcacaulis sp. DW145. The sequence goes on from NZ_AP029024.1 coordinate 1,918,604, forward strand.
CGGACGTGGCCGATGCGACCTATATCGAGCCGATCACCCCGGAATTCGTCGAAAAGATCATCGCCAAGGAGCGCCCGGACGCCCTTCTGCCCACCATGGGCGGTCAGACGGCGCTCAACACGGCGCTGGCGCTGGAAAACAACGGCGTGCTGGCCAAGTACAATGTCGAAATGATCGGTGCCAAGGCCGAGGTCATCGACAAGGCCGAAGACCGTCAGAAGTTCCGCGACGCCATGGACAAGCTGGGGCTTGAATCGGCCAAATCCGCCGTCGCCCATAGCTGGGAAGAGGCGGTTGAGGCGCTGAAGACCATCGGCGGCCTGCCCGCCGTCATCCGTCCGTCGTTTACGCTGGCCGGGACCGGCGGCGGCATCGCCTACAATCAGGAAGAGTTCCGCGACATCGTCACGCGTGGCCTCGACCTCAGCCCCACCACCGAGGTGTTGATCGAAGAGTCGATCGTCGGCTGGAAGGAATACGAGATGGAAGTCGTCCGCGACAAGGCGGACAACTGCATCATCGTCTGTTCCATCGAAAACGTCGATCCGATGGGCGTGCACACCGGCGATTCGATCACGGTCGCCCCGGCGCTGACCCTGACCGACAAGGAATATCAGATCATGCGTTCGGCCTCTCTGGCCGTGCTGCGCGAAATCGGCGTCGAAACCGGCGGCTCGAACGTGCAGTTCGCGCTGAACCCGGCCGATGGCCGCATGATCGTCATCGAGATGAATCCGCGCGTGTCGCGCTCCTCGGCTCTGGCGTCGAAGGCCACGGGCTTCCCCATCGCCAAGATCGCCGCCAAGCTGGCCGTCGGCTACACGCTGGACGAACTGACCAACGACATCACCAAGGTCACCCCGGCCTCGTTCGAGCCGTCGATTGACTACGTCGTCACCAAGATCCCGCGCTTCGCCTTCGAAAAGTATCCGGGCTCCGAGCCGCTGCTCGGCACCTCGATGAAGTCGGTCGGCGAAGTCATGGCCATCGGTCGCACCTTTGCCGAGTCGGTGCAAAAGGCCCTGCGCGGTCTGGAAACCGGCCTGTCGGGCTTTGATGAGGTCGAAATCCCCGGCGTCGCCGGTGCAGCCAGCGTTCATGCCATCAAGGAAGCCGTGGTGCGCGAATTGGGCCGTCCGACGCCGGATCGTCTGCGCGTCATCGCTCAGGCCTTCCGCCACGGCCTCAGCGTCGAAGAGATCAACACGGCCTGTCACTATGAGCCGTGGTTCCTGCGTCAGATCGAAACCATCGTGTCTGAGGAATCGAAGATCGGTGCGCTGGGCCTGCCGAAGACCGCGCATGAGCTGCGCAAGCTGAAGGCCATGGGCTTCTCCGACGTGCGGCTGGCCAAGCTGACCGGCACCACGGAAAAGGACGTGCGCGCTGCGCGTCGCGGCCTGAATGTGCGCCCGGTGTTTAAGCGCATCGACACCTGCGCTGCCGAATTCGCCTCATCGACCGCCTACATGTATTCGACCTACGAATCCGGCGCTCTGGGTCAGGTGCCGGAATGTGAAGCCGCACCGTCCGACCGTAAGAAGGCCATCATCCTGGGCGGCGGGCCGAACCGTATCGGTCAGGGCATCGAGTTCGACTACTGCTGCTGCCACGCGGCCTTTGCCTATAAGGACATGGGCCTTGAGGCTATCATGGTCAACTGTAACCCGGAGACGGTCTCGACCGACTACGACACGTCCGACCGCCTCTATTTCGAGCCGCTGACCGCCGAAGACGTGCTGGAACTGATCGCGGTTGAGCAATCGAACGGGACGCTGGCCGGTGTGGTGGTGCAGTTCGGTGGTCAGACGCCGCTGAAACTGGCGCAGGCGCTGGAAGACGAAGGTATCCCCATCCTCGGCACGTCGCCCGACGCCATTGACCTGGCCGAAGACCGCGAACGCTTCCAGCAACTGCTGAAAGAGATCAACCTGACCCAGCCGGTCAACGCCATCGCCCGCACGCCGGAAGAGGCGTTCAAGGCGGCGCATGAGGTCGGCTATCCCATCGTCATCCGCCCGTCCTACGTGCTGGGCGGCCGCGCCATGGAAATCATCCGCGACGACGAGCAACTGACCCGCTATGTGCGCGAAGCCGTGCAGGTGTCCGGCGACTCGCCGGTGCTGATCGACCAGTACTTAAGCGCCGCCATCGAAGTCGATGCCGATGCGCTGGCCGATGAAACCGGTGTGTTTGTTGCCGGCATCATGGAGCATATCGAAGAGGCCGGGGTGCACTCCGGCGACTCGGCCTGTTCGCTGCCGCCCTTCTCGCTGAAGCCGGAAACGGTGAAGGAGCTGGAGCGTCAGACGGTCGAGCTGGCGCGCGCGCTGAAGGTCAAGGGGCTGATGAACGTGCAGTTCGCCATCATGAACCCCTACACCGACCCGAAGATCTACGTACTGGAGGTCAATCCGCGCGCCTCGCGGACCGTGCCGTTCGTGGCCAAGACGCTGGGCAAGCCGCTGGCCGGGATCGCCGCCAAGGTCATGGCCGGTCAGTCCCTGTCGTCCTTCGGCCTGACGCCGCGCGATTACCGCCACGTGGCGGTCAAGGAAGCCGTCTTCCCCTTCGCGCGCTTTGCCAATGTCGATACGGTGCTGGGGCCTGAGATGCGCTCGACCGGTGAGGTCATGGGCCTCGACTGGGTGCGCGATGGCGAAGAGATGATCGACGCCTTTGCCCGCGCCTTTGCCAAGTCACAACTGGGCGGCGGTACGAAGCTGCCGACCGGGGGCCGCGTCTTCGTCTCCGTCAAGGATCAGGACAAGCCGGTGATCGTTGAGGCCATCCGCACCCTGCTCAGCCTCGGCTTCGAGGTGTGCGGCACGGCGGGCACGGCCGACTATCTGGCAACGCAGGGCGTGAAGATCGACACCATCAAGAAGGTGCTCGAAGGGCGCCCCAACATCCTTGATGCGATCAAGAATGGCGAGATCGCGCTGGTCTTCAACACCACCGAAGGCAAGCAGGCCCTGCTCGACTCCTTCTCGATCCGCCGCACGACCCTGATGATGAAGATCCCCTACTACACCACGGCCAATGGCGCTGTGGCGGCGGTGCGGGCCATCGCATCGGGCCTTAAGGGCGAACTCGACGTCCGGTCCATTCAGGAATACGCGTAACGAAGAAAGCCCCGGTGAAAACCGGGGCTTTGCTTTTCGTGCGGTCCCCCTCCCCGCACTAACGTGCAGGGAGGTATAGGGTTTCAGCCCGCTTCGTCGATCAGGCGACGCATGGCGTCGAGATAATCGACAAAGGCCGCGCGGCCCGCTTCGGTGAGCGTGATGGTCGTTACCGGCTTCTTGCCGACAAAGGCCTTGTCCACCGTGACGTAGTTCGCCTCTTCCAGCTTGCGCACCTGCACCGACAGATTGCCGTCCGTGGATTGCGTCTTGGCTTTCAGCGTCGTGAAGTCCGCCGACCCGGCCGTCGAGAGAAAGGCCATGATGCCCAGCCTCAGACGGCCATGAATAACGTCGTCGATACGCTCGATATTGAACTCATCCGGCATGTCTCAGCCCTCCGATGAGCGCATGAGAACCAGGCCCGGAATGGTGGCAATGAGGGTCAGGGTGATGGCATAGCCCAGCATCTGGATCGGCTGACCGCCGACGAAGGCGAGGAATGGCGCGCTGGCGAAGCTGAGCAGGCCTACGAAACCCATCCACTTGCGCCCCGACAGGACCGACGCCACCCACCAGCCGACCCCATAAAGGATGACAATCGCCGGGGCGAACAGGGGTGTCATCTGTTCCATGGCCTTCATGCCGACGCCTGCCGCATTCAGGGTGACGAACAGGGCGAAGATGGCAAAGCCGACGCCCGACCACACCGAACCGATGGCGCGGTTCATGGCATTGCCGACCCCGTAGCGGCGCTTGGAGGCGGCGACGGAGGCGATACACAGAACGGCATAGATGGCCGCCGCTACGCCCCAGTTCAGGGCCAGAAACCACGGATTGGGAACCGTGAGAACACCGTCCATGACCAGATACTGCACCACGGCCGCCGCCGAGAAACAGATGCCGGCCCAAAAGAGCGCGCCGCCGTTCATGACCGGGGCGCGCCCGCCATCCAGTGCCAGAGACTTGAGATAGTCGATATCGCTTTTGAGTGTGTTCGAGTCCATTGGGTTTGCCCCTCCATAAGGCAGCGTTTGATCTCGTCGTGGCCCTCTGTGTGAGCGGCCTGAGTGTGTTATGGATGAAGTACTTTACTTTGTAAAGTGCTCTATGCACATTCGTCATTATATTTTCGTAAGATTGCCGTCCGGGCTTGCCAAGGGGGGCGCAAGCGAGGTTAGTTTCAGACAAAACCAACCACGGGAAACCCTCCACATGTCAAATACGTCCTTGTCGCGTCAGGCCTTGCGCATGGCCGCCTCGCTGCTCATCTTGGGAGCCATGCCCCTCACCTCGCAGGCCCAGATGACCAATATCACCACCGTCGCCAAATCCACTCCGGCCAACCCCGCCACCCTGACGCCCGATGCGGCGGATCCGCGTCAGTATCTGGAAGAGGTCGAGGGCGAAAAGTCCCTCGCCTGGGTCAAGGCGCAGAACGAGCGCAGCCTGAAGCGCCTGACCAGTGATCCGCGCTTTGCGCAATACGAAGCCGATGTGCTGAAGATCGTCGAAGCCACCGACCGCATCCCCTCGCCCGGCTTTGCCACCGGCGGCTTCATCGACAACTTCTGGCAGGACAAGGACCATGTGCGCGGCATCTGGCGCCGCACGGACAAGGCCTCTTATCTGGCCGGGGCACCCAAGTGGGACATCCTGCTGGACTTCGATGCTCTGGCCAAGGAGGAAGGCCAGAACTGGGTCTATAAGGGCGCGTCCTGCCTGCCACCGCAAAACACCCGCTGCCTGATCAACCTGTCGAACGGTGGCAAGGACGCCGTGACGGTGCGCGAATACGACCTGACGACCAGGAGCTTCGTCGAAGGCGGTTTCAGCCTGCCCGAAGGCAAGCAGATCGTCACCTGGAAGGACAAGGACACACTCTATGTGGCACGCGAATGGACGCCGGGCGAAGTGACGCCGTCGGGCTACGCCTTCGTCACCAAGGTGCTCAAGCGCGGTCAGAGCCTCGATCAGGCGGTGGAGATCCATCGCGGTGACAAGACCGACATGATGGCCTATCGCACCGTACTGCGCGACATCGACGGCAATTACGTCATGGACTATGCCGAGCGCCGCCCCAGCTTCTTTGAGGTCGATACGACCTGGTTCACCGAGACCGGCGAAGTGAAGCTGCCCCTGCCGCTGACCTCGGAAATGAACGCCTACTATAAGGGTCAGGCCGTCTTTTCGCTGAAAGACGACTGGACCAGCGCCAAGGGCACCAAATACCCCTCCGGTGCCGTGATCGCCTTTGACCTGAAGGCCGCGCTGAAAGACCCCAAAAACGTCGAGCCTTCGGTGATCTTCGCCCCGAACGACCATCAGAGCGTCGCCGGCATCGGTCAGACGAAGAACCATCTGGTGCTGTCGATCCTGTCCAACGTCACCGGTCAGGTGCAGTCGGTCAGCTTCGTGAATGGCCGATGGGTGCTGAAACCCCTGCCCCTGCCGGAGAACTCGTCGCTCAGCCTCGGCTCGACCGATGACGAGTCGGATCAGTTGTTCGCCTGGTCCACCGGCTATCTGCAACCCTCGACCCTGTACATCGCCGACGCCGACAAGACGACGGTGACCAAGCTGAAGGCCAGCCCGGAACGCTTCAATGCCGAGGGCCTGAAGGTCGAGCAGCATTGGGCCACCTCAAAGGATGGCACCAAGGTGCCGTATTTTGTGGTGATGAAAAAGGATACGAAGCTGGACGGCAATACGCCGACCCTGCTCTACGCCTATGGTGGCTTTGAAATCTCGCTGACCCCGTCCTATTCGGGAGCCATCGGCAAGCTGTGGCTGGAAAAGGGCGGTGCCTATGTGCTGGCCAATATCCGCGGCGGCGGGGAGTTCGGGCCGAAGTGGCACGAAGCGGGCCTCAAGACCAAGCGTCAGGTCATCTATGACGATTTTCAGGCCGTGGCCGAAGACCTGATCAAGAGCAAGATCACCTCGCCGCGTCGTCTGGGTATCATGGGCGGCTCGAACGGCGGGCTTCTGATGGGCGTGCAATTGACGCAGCGCCCGGACCTGTGGAACGCCGTCGTGGTGCAGGTGCCGCTGCTCGACATGCTGCGCTATCACACGCTTCTGGCCGGGGCCTCGTGGCAGGGCGAATATGGCCGTCCGGACGTGCCGGAAGAAGCCGCCTTCCTCAAGACCATCTCGCCCTATCACAACCTGAAGGCCGGGGTGAAGTATCCGGAGCCCTTCTTCGTCACCTCGACCAAGGACGACCGCGTGCATCCGGGCCACGCCCGCAAGATGGCGGCGCTGATGGGGGATATGGGCCTGCCCTTCCTCTATTACGAAAACACCGATGGCGGCCACTCCGCAGCCGCCAACCTCAAGGAAACCGCCAAGCGGAACGCGCTGGAATATACCTATCTGGCGCAGAAGCTGATGGATTAGATCATTATGATTTCTGGTAGAAACATAATGATCTAGATTTTTGTTTAGCCCCTCGCCGGGCGGTGGCTTGCGCCACCTTGGCCGCCGCCTCAATGGCGGCTTGAGCGGAATGATTCCATTAGAAATCATTCCGCTCCATCCCCCTCTTCCCGGCGGAAGAGGGGGTTTTTCTTCCCTCTCGTTAATCTTCGATAAGGGGCGATCTGATCGTTTCCTTACGCGCAGGCTGATACCTCCGAAGGACCACTGAAGGAGGATCACCCCCATGCGCAAGATCGCCACTGCCGTCGCCCTGATGACGCTGACTGCCGCCTCGCTGTCGGCCTGCTCCAAGCCCGAAGCCCAGCAGGCCGTCGAAGAGGTACAGGAAACCACGTCCGAAATGGCCACCGATGCCAAGGACGCCATGTCGTCGGCCGCCGCCGACTTCGCCGTCTCCGACCCGATCAGCTACACCTGCGCCATGGGCACAAAACTGTCGGTCGTCTTTTCCGACGACAAGGCCGATGTGACGGTCCTGTCCGACAGCAACCGCAAGGTCACCCTGCTGAAGACGCCCTCGACCGAAGGCACCCTTTATCAGGCCGCGGGCTATAGCCTGCACACCAAGGGCAATGACGCCACCTGGGGCTCGGCGGACGAGGTCTGTACCAAGGCCTGATAGCCCTCAAGGCATAGACTGGAATGTTTTGACGGGGCGGCGTTTTGGAAATAGTTTCCATTTATGGTCATGTCTCCCGAACCCACCCCGTCCCGTCCGCGCGGTCGTCCGCGCGAAGACCGGCTGAAGCCCGACGCCCCGGCGACCAATCAGTCGCTGGAAAAGGCGCTGGGCCTGCTGAAAGTCCTGTCGGCCCACGACGGAATGAGCCTGACCGAACTGTCGCGTGAGGCGGGACTGGCCGCCTCGACGGCGCACCGGCTTCTGGCCACCCTGTCGGCGCACGATCTGGTCAGTTGGGATGAGCCGTCGCAGAAATGGTCCATCGGCATCGAGGCTTTGCGTATCGGCATGGCCTTTCAGCGCCGTAACCGCATCCTTACCGCCGGGCGACCGGAAATGCTGCGCCTGATGGAGGCGACGGGCGAGACGGTCAATCTGGCCATGCTTGACGGCTTTGAGGTGGTGTTCGTGGCGCAGGTCGAATGCGAAGCGCCTATCCGCGCCTTTTTCCGCATCGGCGACCGCCGCTCGGCCCATGCGTCCGGCATCGGTAAGGCCCTGCTGGCGCAGCTTGAGGACCGCACTCTGGAGGCCCTGCTGAAGCGCTGCGACCTGCCGCAATACACGCCCAAGACCCTGATTACCCCCGAAGCCCTGCGCGGCGATCTGAGCGCCATCCGGGCGCGCGGCTGGTCGCTGGACGACGAAGAGGCGCATATAGGGATGCGCTGCGTCGCCGCACCGGTGTTCAATGAATATGGCGAAGCGCGCGCCGGGATATCGCTGTCCGGCCCGTCCTTACGCCTCAGCGATGAGCGCTTGCCGCAACTGGCGCAACAGGTGCGCGAAACCGCCGCCCGCATCAGCGCGCTGATCGGCGGGCACCTGTTGAACCCTCTCTCCCCGTAAACGGGAGAGAGGGTGTTATGCCAACTCCACCACCTTTTTCGCCGCCTGTCGCCGGGCGTGCAGGATGAACTCCGTATAGCCATTGGCCTGTTGCGCACCCTCAAAACACAGGTCACAGGCCGCCTTGAACGCCTCGCCGTCATAGGTCAGCGCCATCGGGCGATAGAAGGGATCACCGGCATTTTGCGCATCGACGACCTTGGCCATGTGTTTCAGGCGCTCCAACACCTGTGCCTCAGACACCCAGCCGTGCCGCAGCCAGTTGGCCACGTGCTGGCTGGAGATGCGCAAGGTCGCGCGGTCTTCCATCAGGCCGACATCGTGGATATCCGGCACCTTGGAACAGCCCACGCCCTGATCGACCCAACGCACCACATAGCCGAGAATGCCCTGCAGATTGTTGTCCAGTTCTTCGGCGATCTCTTCGGCACTGTAGGTCCGCGTCGCCAGTGGCGGCGTCAGAATATCATCAACCGAAGCGCGCGGGCGGGCGCGCAACTGCGCCTGCACGGCGGCGACATCGACGCGGTGATAATGCAGGGCGTGCAGGGTGGCCGCCGTCGGTGACGGCACCCAGGCGGTCGAAGCCCCGGCCTTCGGATGACCGATCTTCTGCGCCATCATATCGGCCATCATGTCGGGGGCGGCCCACATGCCCTTACCGATCTGGGCGTGGCCGGGCAGGCCGGCGATCAGGCCGCAATCGACATTGGAGTCCTCATAGGCCTTGATCCACACCGCACCCTTGATCTCGCCCTTGCGCAGGACCGGGCCGGCATCCATAGCAGTATGTATTTCATCGCCCGTGCGGTCGAGGAAGCCCGTATTGATGAAGAAGACGCGGTCGCTGGCGGCTTCGATACAGGCCCTCAGATTGACGCTGGTGCGGCGCTCCTCGTCCATAATGCCGATCTTCAGCGTGCGGTCAGGCAGGCCCACGGCGCGCTCGGCAAAGGCGAAGCTTGCGACCGCAAAAGCCACCTCGTCTGGCCCGTGCATCTTGGGCTTGACGATATAGGCCGAGCCCGTGCGGCTGTTGCTGCCGGCGTCGTGGCGCGCGATCAGGGCGGTGATCATCAGGTCGATCAGCCCCTCCGGCACGGCCTCCCCGTTGTGGCGCACCATGTCGCTATACATATGCAGACCGACATTGCGCGCCAGCATGAGACTACGCCCATGCAGGGTGAAGGCCTGACCATCAGGGGCCGTATAGGTGCGGTCGGGATTGAGGCGGCGCGTCTGCACCTGACCGCCCTTGTGGAACTGCTCGCTCAGGTCGCCGCGCGTCAGGCCCAGCCAGTTGCGATAGAGGCCGACCTTGTCCGCCGCATCGACAGCGGCGACGCTGTCTTCCATATCCATAATGGCCGACAGGGCGGCTTCGAGCACGACGTCAGCGACGCCCGCCGCATCGGCCACCGGACTGCTGCGGTCGATACGAATGTCGATATGCAGGCCATTATGGCGCAGCAGGATCGACTGCGGCGCGTCGGCCGGGCCGCTGAAACCGACAAATTGCGACGGGTCTTTCAGCGGCGCGCCATTGGCCCGCAACTGTCCGTCCACGACCGCATAGGCCGTGACACCGGCGTGGCTGAGACCCTCCAGCGGTACAAATTCATCGAGATAGGCCTTGGCCGCCGCCTGCACCGCGGCACCGCGCGCGGCGTCATAGCCGCCCGCCGCCGGAAACGACCCCAGCGCATCCGTGCCATAGAGGGCGTCATGGAGGCTGCCCCAGCGGGCATTGGCGGCGTTCAGGGCATAGCGGGCATTGGACACCGGCACGACCAGTTGCGGCCCGCTCAGGCGCGCGATCTCGTCATCGACATTGGCCGTCGTGACGGTGAACGCCGCCGGTTCGGGCCGCAGATAGCCGATTTCGCTTAGAAAAGCCTTATAAGCGACCGGCTCAAAGGCGTGGCGGCGGTGCCAGTCGTCTATCTGCGCCTGCAAGGCGTCGCGCTGCGCCAGAAGGGCGGCATTGCGCGGCGCGAAGTCGCGGATCAGCCCCGCCAGCCCGTCCCAAAACGCCGCCTCCGCCACGCCGGAGCCCGGCAGGGCCTCTTCGCGGACAAAGCGCCACAGGATGTCATCAACCTCGATACCGAAGACAGGGGTGTAGGCCATAGCGGTTTCCTCTTTAACTGATGCGAGGATAACCGCTCATCGCCCAAGGGGTCAATTTTTCCGGAAATTATTTCCAGAATTCAATTTTAATATAAATATATGAATTTGCTTGATAAATAATTTCCACTTTTGGCACTATGCCCCGCGCGTATTCACATAGAGCGCAAACAACGACTGTCCTGCCGTCATGAACAGGCGGTTGCGGGCCCGTCCGCCAAACACCAGATTGGCGCAGCGATTGGGCAGGTGGATATGGCCGATGGCCGTGCCGTCCGGGGCGAAGACGCGCACCCCATTGAGGCCCGGCCCACCACCCCACCCGCACCACAGATTGCCGTCTTCGTCGCAGCGGAAGCCATCCGGCTGCCCCGGCGCGCATTCGACAAACACCCGCCCGTTCGTCAGGCTGTCGCCCGTCACTTCAAAAACCCAGATGCGTTTGGGTTCGCCCGACTGCGCGATATAGCACAGCCGCTCATCCGGCGAAAAACAGATGCCGTTGGGCCGGTCGATAGCGTCGGTCACCACGCTTAAGCCCGCCTCCGTCCAGCGATAGACATGCGTCGGCAGTTCGGGGTCGGCGCGATGGCCTTCGTAATCGCCCAGGATGCCAAACGGCGGGTCGGTGAACCACACCGAGCCGTCGCTTTTGACCGTCACATCATTGGGCGAGTTAAGGCGCTTGCCCTGATAATGGCTGGCCAGCGTCGTGAGCGTGCCGTCATATTCGGTGCGCGTAATGCAGCGCGTGCCGTGCTGACACGAGATCAGCCGCCCCTGCCGGTCGCGCGTGTGGCCATTGGCAAAGTCCGCCGGCTTGCGGAAGATCGACACCGCGCCTGTCTCTTCGTCCCAGCGCAGGATGCGGTCATTGGGGATGTCGCTCCACAGCAGGTAGCGCCCGTCGCCGAACCACACCGGCCCCTCGCCCCAGCGCGTGCCTTCATAGAGCCGCTCCACCGCCGCCAGCGACAGGCGGTATGCGTCAAAGCGCGGATCGAGGCTTTCGATGGACGGATCGGGGTAAATCTCTGACGGTTGCCACATGCGATATCTCCGTTTTCCTCTGGCTACACTGGAGCGGCCCCCGAAGGCAAACCCGCCGCAATCATCATATAATTCGCTTGCCCATTGCTCAATTTCAGTCATTACTAACCAAAAAAGCGCAACGCCCCGACGGCACCAGCGCTTCACATCGTTAAACGACACAGGCCGGGAAACGGCGGGCGAAACAGGGAAACAACATGCTGAAACGATACGTCGTGGCTGTGGCCGCGCTGATGCTGGCTTCATCCGGCGCCATGGCCGGTGAAACGGTCAATTTCGATGCGGGCTGGACCTTCGCCAAAGGCGATATCGAAGGCGCGGAAAGCGTGGCCGGCGGGGCCGCCGACTGGAAGCCCGTCACCCTGCCGCACGACTGGGCCATTGCCGGACCGTTTGATCAGAATGCGGCCTCGACGGGCTCAGGCGGCTGGTTACCGACCGGTGTGGCCTGGTATCGCAAGAGCTTTGCCCTGAGGCCGGAGCTGAAGGGCAAGCGCGTCTTTATCGAACTGGACGGCGTTATGGAACGCGGCGGCGTGTGGATCAACGGGATGCACGTCGGCCATCGCCCCAACGGCTATTCCAGCGTGCGCTATGAGATCACCGACCACCTGAAGGACGGTGACAATGTGATCGCCGTGCGCGCCGACACCTCCGCTCAGCCGGCGTCACGCTGGTACGCTGGCGGCGGCATCTATCGCCACGTCAAACTGATCGTCACTGGCGACATCCATGTCGATGGCTGGGGCACCTTTGTCACGACGCCCAAAATCGACGCCGCATCGGCCGCGGTGAAGGTCGAAAGCGCCCTCCGCAATCAATCGAAGACCGACCGCACGGCGCATCTGGAAATCACCCTCACCGGCCCGGATGGCAAGCCCGCCGGGACGTTCAAGGGCACAGCGCAGACCCTGCCCGCCGGGCGCGTCACCAAGCTGAGTGCCGAAGGGGCGCTGAGCCAGCCGAAGCTATGGGATATCGGTCAGGGGAACCTTTATACCGCCGAGGTCAAGGTGGTGGCCGATACGGGCGAGGTGCTGGAAACCGATCGTTCGACCTTTGGCGTGCGCACCATCGCATTCCGCGCCGATAACGGCTTCTGGCTCAATGGCCGCAATATCAAGCTGAAAGGGACGGCCATCCATGCCGACGGCGGGGCCTTTGGCATGGCCGTGCCGCTCAGCTTCTATGAGCGGCGGTTGCGCGGCCTTCAGGCTCTGGGGGTCAATGCCATCCGCACGGCGCACCACCCCTTTTCGCCGGAATTCCTCGACCTGTGCGACCGCCTCGGTATCGTAGTGATGAACGAGGCCTTCGATATGTGGACGGTGGCCAAAAGCCCGAAGGACTACCACCTGTTCTTTACCGACTGGTCGTCGCTGGACGCCCGCGATTTCGCCCGACGCGACCGCAACCATCCGTCGGTCATCATCTGGTCCATCGGCAATGAAATCCACGATACGCCCTATCCGATTGTCGCCAAGTCGATCCTGACCCGTCTGCAAAACATCTTCCACGAAGAAGACCCGTCGCGCCCGGTGACCATGGCCCTGTTCCGCCCGAACACCACCGGCGACTATACGAACGGCCTAGCCGACCTGCTGGACGTGGTGGGGCAGAACTATCGCGAAAACGAGCTGATTCAGGCGCATAAGGACAAGCCGACGCGCAAGATCATCGGCACGGAAAATTCCAAGAACCGATCCTCCTGGGTGCCGGTGCGCGACTATGCCCCCTATGCCGGCATGTTCCTGTGGACCGGGGCGGACTATCTGGGCGAAGCCGACCGTGCCGGGTGGCCGCTTATTTCCAACCCGTCGGGGCTGGTGGACCGCACGGACGTGGTGAAGCCCATCGGCTGGGAGCGCGCCTCGTGGTGGGCGGAAACCCCCGTGGTCAGGATCGGGCGCCGTGTCACCGAAGTGATCGACACCTCGGAATTGCCAACCATGGTGGGCGTCGCCATGCCTCAGCCGAAGGGGCCGGGCGTGCTCAATGACTGGACGCCGCAGGCCAACGGCCCGCACAGCGAAAAGGTCGAAATCGTCGCCAATACGCCTACGGTCGAGCTGTTCCTCAACGGGAAGTCGCTGGGCAGGAAGCCGAAGAACGCCGACGACAGTGCCATCAGATACGACGTCCCCTTCGCCCCCGGCACAATCCGCGCGGTGGGTTATGATGCCGCCGGGAAGGTCGTGGCGCAGGATGAGCTGAAGACCGCCTCCGCCCCCGTGGCGGTGCGACTGACGGCGGAACAGACCGCGCTGAAACCCGGTTTTGATCATGTGGGCTTCGTCCGGGCCGAGGTGGTGGACAAGAACGGCGTGCGCGTGCCAGATGCGGCCCAGACCCTGAGTGTGACCATCGAAGGCGCGGGGCAACTGGCGGCCTTTGACAATGGCTCGCCCACCGACTCGACCCTCTTCTCGTGCCCCAGCCGCAAGGCGTGGAATGGCCGGGCGCTGGTCATGGTGCGTGCCACCGACACAACGGGCAAGATTCGCATCACGGTCTCCGGTGAGGGCCTGAAACCCGCCACGGTGACGCTGGATGCGAAAGAGTAACACCTTACCTCAACCCTCTCCCGCGCGGGAGAGGGGCCACAGGATGTCCATGATGCGTCTTCTTGCCCTCACCACCGCCCTGCTCGCTCTGGCCTTGCCCTTACTGGCCCTGCCGGCGCTGGCGCAAGAGTCCTTCCCGGTGAGCGTGACGGTCGATGCCGCCCAAACCATCGGTCCCCTCAAACCCGTCTGGCGCTTTTTCGGAGCGGATGAGCCCAACTACGCCACCATGAAGGACGGGCAAAAACTGCTCGACCATCTGGGGGCGCTCAAACCCCGGCAGATCTATTTCCGCGCCCACAATCTGCTGAATACCGGCGACGGCACTCCGGCCTTCAAGTGGGGCTCCACCAATGCCTATACCGAAGATAAGGACGGCAAACCCGTCTATAACTGGATGATCACCGACAGGATCATCGACTCCTATCTTCAGCGCGGCGTGCGGCCCTATCTGCAGATCGGCTTTATGCCTGAGGCCCTGTCGTCGGCCCCGGAAGGTACCCCCTATCGCCATGCGTGGCGGCCGGGCTTTCGCTATGAGCTGATCGAAGGCGGCTGGAACTCTCCGCCCAAGGACTACGGCAAATGGGAGGAATTGGTCTATCAGTGGACGAAGCACAATGTCGAACGCTATGGCCGCGACGAAGTTCTGACGTGGTATTTCGAGGTGTGGAACGAGCCCAACGGCCCCTCCTACTGGAAGGGCACGCCGGAAGAATTTTACAAGACGCACGACTACGCCATCGCGGGCGTCAAGCGCGCCCTGCCCGAAGCGCAGGTGGGTGGGCCGGACGTGGCCGGTTCCGGCGGAGCCTTTATGGACGGGTTTTTAAAACACGTCGTCTCCGGCACCAACTACGCTACGGGACAGACCGGCACGCCGACGGACTTCCTCGCCTTCCATGCCAAGGGGCAGCCGACCTTCGTCGGTGATGCCAGGGAAGGGGGCTACGTCCGCATGGGCATGGTCAGCCAGCTTAAGGCCATCGACACCGGCTTCAAAAAAATCGCCGCCGTCCCGGAACTGAAGGACAAGGCCATTGTTATTGGCGAAAGCGACCCCGAAGGCTGCGCCGCCTGTCCGGGCAAGGCCAATGGCTATCGCAACGGCACCATGTATTCCAGCTATACGGCGGCCTCCTTTGCCCGCATCTGGGAGCTGTCCGAGCGGCATAAGGTCAATCTGGAAGGCGTCCTGACCTGGGCCTTCACCTTTGAAGATCAGCCGTGGTTTGCCGGCTATCGGCAACTGGCCACTAATGGCATCGACCTGCCCGTGCTCAATGTCTTCCGCCTGTATGCGAAGCTGGGACCGGAACGGCTCAGCGCCACCTCTTCGGCGCAGGTGCCGCTGGATGAGATGATGGCCAGCGTCACTCAGAAAAACGACGTCGGCGTCATGGCCACGCGCGATGGTCAACGCATCGCCGTGCTGCTTTGGCACTATAATGATGACGACCTGAAAGGGCCGGACGCCCAGATCGCCCTGACCCTGAACGGTCTCGGCAAGGGCGCTTCGCGCAAGGTTACCCAATACCGCGTTGATCCGGATACCGGCAATGCCTATACCGCGTGGCAAAGGATGGGCGCGCCGCCTTCACCGGATCAGGATCAGTATAAAGAGCTCGAAGCCGCGTCCGTAATGCACCCGCAGACCTTGCAACCGCTGACGGTGGCAAAAGGACAGGCCACTCTGAACCTGAGGCTGGTGCGGCAAGGCGTCACCTTGCTGATTATCGAATAAGGGGATCCCCATGAAACCCATTTTGCCCGCCATTCTGGCGGTGTTGGCCGTTACCTGCCTGAGTGCCTGCGCCCCGGTGGTGCGCAGCTATGTCTATCTGCCCGATCCCCTGCCCGCTTCGGCCCAATGGCCGGGCGAGGCCCCGCGTGAGGTCAGCGTCACCACCGCCGATGGCCTGAACCTCAAAGGCTATTACTACCCGCCGCGTGAGGCCGGAAAGCGTCTGATCGTCTTCTTCCACGGCAATGGCGGCAACCGTTACACCGCCGCCCGCTATGCCGCCCCGCTGGCGGCGCAGGGTGACGGACTGCTGATTGCCGATTATCGCGGCTATGGCGACAATCCGGGCACGCCCAGCGAAACGGGCCTGCGCGCCGATGCCGCCGCCTTCCTCGCCTATGGCCGCACCCTGCAACCCGGCGCACCCGTCTATCTGTTCGGGCATTCGCTGGGGGGCGCGGTCGTCCTTGAGGCCGCAACGCGTGAAGACGTGGCCGGCGTGGTCACACTTGGGGCCTTTACCACCCTGTCTGCCATGGCCCCGGCCTATGCCCGGCCGATCCTGCCCGACCGCTTCGACAACCTCAAAGCCGTGACGCAGATCAAGGCGCCGCTTCTGGTGATCCATGGCACAGCGGACGACGTGATCCCCTTCAGCGAGGGGCAGGCCCTGAGCCTGGCGGCCAGCAGCGCCCATGTCAGGGTGCGCTTTATGCCCCTCACCGGCTCGGACCATCATCCGGACTTCACCAAACTCGCTCCCACGGTTCTGGGCCAGATGGCCCGGATGCCGACTCCAGACTGGACCACCTATGTTGAATGACCTCAAAGGCAAATCCGTACTCATCACCGGCGCATCGTCGGGCATAGGCGCCGCCGTCGCCAGGGGCTTTGCCGACTGCGGCGCGGCGGTCGCCATCCACTACGCCTCCAATGCCGAAGGCGCTCAGGCCGTGGCCGACGCCATCACGGCGGCGGGCGGCACGGCAGTCATCGTGCAGGCCGACCTGACCGACCCGAAAACGGCGAAAGGCATGGTCGAGGCGGCCGTGCAAAAGCTCGGCAAGCTCGACATCCTCGTCAACAATGCCGGCAGCCTGTGCGGCCGCCGTCCGTTCATGGAAATCGACGACGCGCTTTATGACACGGTGATGAACCTCAATGTGCGCGCCGTGATCAACGCCTCTCAGGCCGCTGTGCCGCTGATCGAACAGCAGGGCAGCGGCAGCATCATCAATGTCGGCTCGATTGCCGGTAATGATGGCGGCGGGCCGGGGTCGGGCCACTATGCCTGCGCCAAGGCCTACGTCCACAATCTGACGCGGCACATGGCGCGCGACCTCGCCAAACGCGGCATCCGCGTCAACGCCATTGCGCCCGGCGTCATCGGCACGCCCTTCCACGCGGCGACGCTGGCCGAGCGCATGGAGGCGATGAAGAACGCCACGCAACTGGGGCGCATCGGCACGCCGGAGGACTGCGTGGGCACGGTGCTCTATCTGGCCTCCGATCGCATGAGCGGCTACGTCACCGGTCAGATCGTGCACATCAATGGCGGGCAGTATATGCCCTGACGCAGCTTATCCTATTGCCCCCTTATGCCGGTTTTTCGATCATGGCGCCTTCTGTGACAAGGAGCGTGCCCATGACCGACGACATCCCCCCGCACAGCTTTGAAGACGGCGAGCGCGTCGAACACGCCGAAAAGGGTCTTGGCACGGTCAGCCATGACCCCGCCGATGACAACCTGATCGTGCCGCCCGGCGAAGCGCGTAAGGTCGGGGACGACATGGTGCATGTGGTGTGGGACGATGACCGCTTTCCGGTCGGCAAGGTCGCGGCCTCGGAACTACAAAAAGTGCCCGATGCCACCGCCGCCATCTCGACGGGTATGTAATCCTTTATACCTCCCCAACTTGTCGGGGAGGTGTAGATTATGACCCCAAGGCCTTGAGTGCCAGCGCCTCGATTTCGGCCTGTGACAGGCCCTCCAGCGTCACCGCCGGGCGCGCGCTCAGGCGTCCGTTCTGGATGTAGAGAACCTGCTGCGTGAGGCGCGCCACCTCCAGCGGGTCGTGGCTGACATAGAGCACCGGCACGCGCTCAGCCACATCGCGGATCAGCGGCAGGATTTCGGCCCGCGCCGCCTGATCGAGGCTCGACAGCGGCTCATCCATCAGCAGCAGCTCCGGCCCGGACAGTAGCGCCCGCGCCATGGCCACGCGCTGACGCTCACCGCCCGATAGCCGCGCCACCTGACGCGGCAGCAAGGCACCGATACGCAGCAGATCGACAATCGCGCCTTTATCGACTGTTTTCGGACTGCGCCTGAGCGCGAAATCGAGATTGCCTTCGACCGACAGGTGGCTGAAGAGTGAGGGCTCCTGAAACACATAGCCGACAGCGCGTTTGTTCACGGGCACGAAGTGGTCCTCCGCCTGCCAGACGGCATCACCCACCTGTACCCGCCCGCTCAGGCGCTCCAGCCCGGCAATAGCGCGCAGCAGCGTCGTCTTGCCGGACCCGGACGGCCCCATCAGCGCAGTCAGTCCGGACCCGGCCTCAAAGCGCACCGACAGCGCAAGATCACCGACCCGCCCGCTCAGATCGACCTGAATCATGGCCGTATCCCCGCCGAGCGCGCGCCGAAGCGCCGGTCGATGACCAGCATGATCATCAGGGCCACGAACGAGAAGGCCAGCAGGCCGCCGGAGATCAGATGCGCTTCGGCAAAGTTGAGCTGTTCCACCGCCTGAAAGATGCGGATGGAAACGACCTCGGTCTGACCGGGAATGGCCCCGCCAATCATCAGCACCACGCCAAATTCACCGATGGTGTGCGCAAAGACCAGCAGCGCCGCCGTCACATAGCCGCGCCGTGCTTGCGGCAGGGCGACTGACCAGAAGGCGTCCCAGGGCGAGGCGCGCAAGGTGGCGGCAACCTCCAGCGGGCGCGACCCCATGGCCTCAAACGCATTGCGTATGGGCTGCACGGCAAAGGGCAGCGAATAGACCAGTGAGCCGATGACCAGCCCGGTAAAGGTGAAGGCCAGGGTGCGAACGCCAAACGGCTGCAACACCACCATTAGCGGACTGTGCGGCCCCAGCGCAATCAGCAGGTAAAAGCCCAGCACCGTTGGCGGCAGGACAATGGGCAGGGCCACTACGGCGGCCACCGTATCGCGCACCCACCCCGACCCTTTGGCCAGCCACCACGCCAGCGGCGTCGCCAGCAGCAGAAGCAGGGGCGTGGTCACGGCGGCCAGCAGCAAGGTGACGCGGATGGCCTCCCACATGGATTCAGCGGACCTCGTAACCGTGCGAACGAATGATCTTCACCGCTTCCGGCGAGCGCAGAAAGGCCATATAGGCCCTGGCGGCGGGGTTACTTGCGCTGGTACTCAGAAGCACGGCCTGCTGATCAATGGGCGTGTAAAGGTGGGCCGGCACCCGCCACGACGATCCCCCCTTGCCCTGCACCTGCGACAGGGCGACGAAGCCCAGTTCCGCCGCCCCCGTGGCCACGAAGGTATAGGTCTGTGCGATATTACCGCCCTTTACGATCTTCGCTTGCAGGCGGTCATAGAGGCCCAGCCGGGTCAGGGTCTCGACCGCCGCCACGCCATAGGGGGCCGCCGCCGGGTCGGCAATGGCCAGCTTGTCCAACGCGCCCTTGCTGAGGACCGCGCCCTTGGCGTCCACGCGGGTATCGGCGCTCCACAGGACCAGCTTGCCATAGGCATAGACAAAGCGCGTCCCCTTGACCGTCAGCCCCTCGGCCTCAAGGCGCAATGGGCGTTCGGCATCGGCGCTGAGGAAGACATCAAAGGGCGCACCGTTCTTGATCTGCGCATAAAACTGACCCGACGCCCCGAAGCTCTGGGTGACGGTGTGGCCGGTCTTCTTTTCAAAGGCGCTGGCGATCAGTCTGGCTGTGTCGGTGAAGTTGGCGGCGACGGCGACGCGCACCTCTTCCGCCCGTGCCAAAGCCGGCACGGTAAACAGCGCAAGGGCGATCAGCAGAAGACGACGAAGGGTTTGCATGGGGTCATGCTGGCATGGGAAGAAAAATTTAGCCACGAAAAACACGAAAAGACACGAACTTCATTGCGCGCAGTCTAAGCGCGAAGCGTCTGATTATTGTGTGTGTCACAGACGGAAAATGGCCCTGCGGGCAAAGCCGTTTCTACACGCGCAGTGTTCGTGACTTTTCGTGTTTTTGGTGGCTAAAGCCTACGGATGCTTCAACCCCACGCCAAGGCTTTCCAGCACGTCCCAATAGGTCGGGAAGGTCTTGGACACGCATTTCGGATTGTCGATCACCACGCCCGACATCATCAGCCCAGCAAGCGAAAAGCACATGGCGATGCGGTGGTCATTGTGCGTGTCGATCACCGCTTTTGTCGTCGCCCCGATCAGCGCCGGATCGGCATGGACGATCAGGTCGTCGCCCTCTTCGTGGGCCAGCCCGGCGCGCAGGGCGTTCAGCCCGTCGCACACGGCGCTCACCCGGTCGCATTCCTTGACCCGCAGATTACTGATGCCGACAAAGCGCACCGGCGTCTGGTTAAACGCCGCCAGCACGGCCAGCGTCGGCACGGCGTCCTGCATCTGCGAGCCGTCGATGACGGCGGGCATGTGCGGCCAGCTCATGATGACGTCGCGCGCCCTGGCGTCCGGCTGGGTCAGGGCCGCCGTGTCCATCTGAAAGTCGATCTGGCCACCGGTCAGCACCTCGGCCGCCCACAGATAGGTGCAGGAGGAAGCGTCGGGTTCGATAGGATAGTCTGCCGCCACATAGCCGGTGGGTTCCACGCGCCACACGCCGTCAGACGGCTGTGAGACGTTCGCGCCAAAGGCCTGCATGACACCGAGCGTGAGGTCGATATAGCCGCGCCCGCCGATGCCGTGATCGCCACGCAGCCGCACCTCAACCGCGGTCTCGCCGCAGGCCGCCAGCATCAGAAGCGCCGACACGTACTGGCTCGACAATCCCGCGTCGATGTCTACGACATCGCCAGAAAAGCCGCCGCGCGCTATCACCGTCACCGGCGGACAGCCAGTCGGGGCCGACACCTCGACCCCCAGCCGCGTCAGGGCCTCGACCAGCGGCAGGATAGGCCGTTTGCGCATGTGCGCGTCGCCGTCGATCACTACCGCCCCGTCGGCCAGCGCCACCGCCGCCGTCAGAAAGCGCGTCGCCGTACCCGCATTGCCGAGAAACAACGGCTCAGCCGGCGCTTTCAGCTTGCCCGACGAGCGCAGCCTGACCGTGGTGGCATCGACCGCCTCGATCTCAACCCCCATCTGCTTTAGGGCGGTCGCCATATGCACCGTATCGTCGCTGGTCAGCACCCCCGACAGCGTGCTTTCCCCCCTAGCCAAGGCCGCCACCAGAAAGGCGCGGTTGGTCAGGGATTTCGAGCCCGGCACCACCACGGCCCCGGTGATCGGCCCCGTGACCGGCACGATTTCAAGCTGAGGGAAGGCGTCGATATTCATAACAAACTCCGCGATACAGGCGCTTCCTAAACACTGAGACGGCGTTCGTAAAGGGTGCAGCCATCCGCCGCAGGCCGCGCAGTCGCTTGTTTTTATTGCATCTGAAACCGTTTACCTGACGCCTGAGATCACATGCCCGGACAAAACCGTTGTCAGGACGGTTTCAATTGCGTAAGAGCCACTTTATAATCATTCTCACTTGCAAGTTTGACCCGCGTCCCCGATATGAAACTCAGCGATCTGCCTCTGCATAGCGCCGCCATCGTCGTCGATGTCGCCGATCTCGGTGCCGATGACCGCGTCGGCCGTCGGTTGCGCGAACTGGGCTTCGTCGCCGATGAGCCGGTAAAGGTCGTGGCCAAAGGCCCGTTCGGGGCCGAACCCCTGCTGATCCAGATTGGCTTTACCCGTTTCGCGCTGCGCCGCGCCGAAGCCGACCGGGTTCAGGTGCGTACAGCGTAAGGAGCGCGTGCTGAGATGTCCGGACTGCTGATCGCGCTGGTGGGTAATCCCAATTGCGGCAAGACCGCCCTGTTCAACCAGCTCACCGGCGCACGCCAGAAGGTCGCCAACTTCGCCGGTGTGACGGTCGAGCGCAAGGAAGGCAGCTTTACCGCCCCGTCCGGCCGCACGATCAAGGTGTTGGACCTGCCCGGTGCCTACAGCCTTGATGCGCTGGGCCCCGACGAAATCATTACCCGCGACGTCTGTATGGGCAAGGTGGCCGAAGTCGGCGCGCCCGACGTGATCGTCTGCGTGGCCGATGCGACCAATCTGCGCCTCAACCTGCGCTTTGTGCTGGAAATCCGCAAGCTGGGCCGCCCGATGGTGCTGGCGCTCAACATGATGGACGCGGCGCACAAGCGCGGCATCCATATTGATCAGGACCGGCTTCAGGCCCGGCTGGGCATTCCGGTCATCCAGACCGTGGCCATTGCCGGGGGCGGTGCCAAACACCTGATCGAACACATCGATACGCAGTCGATCGAGGCCCCGAAGATCGCCGGGACCGAGCGCGACGTGCACCTTGAGGTGCGCGATATTCTCAATGCCGCCGTCACCATGCCGAGCTTTACGGCGAAGATCGACGACCAACTGGATGGCGTCCTGCTCAATCCGGTGTTTGGCCTGCCCATCCTCGCCCTGTTGATGTTCGTGGTGTTTCAGGCGGTCTTCGCCTGGGCGACGCCGATGATGGACGGGATTGAGGGCCTGTTTGGCTGGGCCGCCGACATGGTACGCGCCCATATGCCCGAAGGCCTGCTGCAGAGCTTTATCGCCGACGCCATGATCAGCGGGGTGGGCTCGGTACTGGTCTTCCTGCCGCAGATCCTTATCCTGTTCTTCTTCATTCTGGTGCTTGAAGAGTCGGGCTACCTGCCGCGCGCCGCCTTCCTGCTCGATACACTGATGGCGCGGGCAGGCCTGACCGGGCGGGCCTTTATCCCGCTTTTGTCGTCGTTTGCCTGCGCTATTCCGGGTGTCATGGCCACGCGCTCGATCCACGATATTCGCGACCGTCTGACCACCATCATGATCGCGCCGCTGATGACCTGTTCGGCGCGCCTGCCCGTCTATGCCCTGCTGATCGCCGCCTTCATACCTGAGCGTCAGGTGTGGGGCGTCCTCAGCTTTCAGGGCCTTGTGCTGTTCGGCCTTTACATCGCCGGTATCCTGTCGGCCCTGATCGTCGCCTGGGTGACGAAGCTGTTGCGCACGGACAAGAGCCCGGCCATGCTGCTGATGGAGCTGCCCTCCTACCGCCTGCCCAATCCGCGCAATCTGGCGCTGGGCCTGTGGGAGCGTGCGGGCATTTTCATGCGCAGAATCACCGGCGTCATCTTCGCCGCCAACACGCTGTTGTGGGTGCTGGCCACCTTCCCGCGCCCGCCTGCCAATGCCACGCAGCCGGCCATCGACTATTCCTTCGCCGGTATGATCGGCCACGCCATCGAGCCGATCTTCCGCCCCATCGGCTTTACGTGGGAAATCTGTATCGCCCTGATCCCCGGCATGGCCGCCCGCGAAGTGGCCGTGTCGGCGCTGGGGACCGTCTATGCCATTTCCGGTTCCGAAGACGCCGTGGCCAATCAGTTGCAGGCCACGGTCGCGACGCAATGGTCGCTGGCCACCGGCTTCTCGCTTCTGGCCTGGTACATCTTTGCGCCGCAGTGCCTTTCGACGCTTGCCGTCATTCGCCGCGAAACCAATTCGTGGAAGTTCGTCGGGATTACGGCCGGTTACCTGTTCGCTCTGGCCTATCTGGCCTCGTTCCTGACCTATAGCGTAACGAAGATGGTGACGGGATGAGCTACGACCTGATCCAGACGCTGATCGTTGCGGTCATTGTGGCCGTGGCTGCGGCCATGATGGCGCGCCGCCTGTTCCCCAGAACCGCTGAAGCCGTGGCCCGCCGTCTGGGGCTTAAGCCCGCTGCCAAACCTGCCGCCGGGTGCGACTCCGGCTGCGCGTCGTGCAATGGCTGCAAGACGCTGAATTTCGATTTGCCCCCTAAGAAGTAACGGAATGCCTTTTGATGTAATCGCCAAGCACCTCCCCTGATTTCAGGGGAGGTGGATTTTGGAGCGTAGCGACAAAAGACGGTGGGGTTAATACCACCGCTTTAACCCCACCCGGCGCTACGCGCCACCGGCACCGGCCGCCCGGCTCCCCTGAAATCAGGGGAGGCGCTATGAGAGCTTGTCTTCTATCTAAAATCATTCCCATCTGGGCGCGTCTTTGAGACTGGCCGAACTCAGGGCAAAAAAAAGCCGCGCATTGCGGCGCGGCTTAAAAGTTTACAGGGAGGAAACGCCCAGGAAGGGCAATCAGCGCAGCGCGCTGAACATCTCCAATTTAGTTTGCGATGCAGCAAAACGCAAGGCCTTAAGCGGCAAGCCTCTTCAACAAAAGTTACAAACGCAATGGGGTTTGTGAATGCAACGCAACACAGATCGTCGATAGGGCATTCTTACAAACGAGCGGGCTTTTTGCACTGTGGTTTTCCGTCGCAGGGCGCATGCTGAGAGTCTTTGTACAGGAGCCCTGTCATGACCCATTCCGAAGACCCGTTGCACGCGCGCGGCGACGCGCTGACCCGCAGCGGCCCCGAAGGCCCCGGCAACCTGCCGCGCCGTCGTCTGCCGTGGGGCATTATCGCCCTTGTGATCGTCCTGATCGGATTTGTCGTCGCCTTTACGGCCACCAACCGCGACAGCCCAACCGCCAAAGGTCCGGATGCGGCCTATGACGCCAATCGCGTGGACAAGACGGGGACTTCAAACCCCTAAGCGGCACTCAACCAGATAAAGCGCGCCACAAACAGCCCGGCCAGCACCAGTAATAGCCAGTCGCCAAGCCGCGCCTGACCGCGCAGCAGCTTGATCACCGCATAGGCCGTGATGCCGAAGGCCAGCCCGTTGGCGATGGAAAAGGTCAGGGGAATCCCGATCAGAATCAGGAAGGCCGGGACGGCGATAACCGCGTCTTCCCAGTCGATCTCTCTCAGCGGGGCCATCATCAGCGCGCCGACGATGATCAGGGCCGGAGCGGTGGCCGCCGCAGGGATAAACTGCGCATAGGGGGCGAAGAACAGCGCCACGAGGAACAGCAACCCCGTCACCACCGCCGTCAGGCCCGTGCGGCCGCCTTCGGCCACACCCGCCGCGCTTTCGATATAGCTGGTGACGGTCGAGGTGCCCATTACCGCGCCGGCCATCGAGGCGATCGAGTCGGTGAACAGGATCCTGTTGAGGCGCGGGATGCTGCCGTCCGGCTGCATCAGCCCGGCGCGCTTGGAGACGCCGACCAGCGTGCCGACATTGTCGAACAGATCGACAAACAGAAACACGAAGACGATTTCAAGGATGCCGAAGCCCGTCTTGCCAATATCGAGCGCCGCCGGAATATCCAGTGCAAAGGCCGTCGCCGTCAGCGCCTTGAGGTCATAGGGCGTGGGCTGATAGGTCACCTGCCCCAGACCCCACGCCGCTCCGGTGGTCGCCAGTATGCCGATCAGCACCGCGCCCTTAATGCGCCAGGCGCTCAGGACGGCGATAATCAGCAGCCCCAGCAAGGCCAGCGCCGAGGCCGGTGTTTTGAGGTCACCCAGCGCCACGGTGGTGGCCGGACTGGCGACGATGATGCCTGCCTCTTTCAGGCCGATAAAGGCGATAAACAGGCCGATCCCGCCCGCTACGGCGGCGAACAGGGGCTTGGGGATGGCGTTGACGATCATCTGACGCACCCCGCCGAGCGTCAGCAACAGAAAGCACACCCCCGACAGAAAGACGCAGCCCAGCGCTGTCTGCCACGGCAGCCCCATCCCCTTGACCACGGTGAAGGTAAAATAGGCGTTGAGCCCCATGCCGGGTGCCATGGCCAGCGGATAGTTGGCCACCAGCCCCATCAGGATAGAGGCAAAGGCCGCCGATGCGCAGGTCGCCGCCGCCACCGCCGCCAGCGGCATCCCCGTCTGCGACAGGATGGCCGGATTGACCAGCACGATATAGGCCATGGTCAGGAAGGTGGTGAAACCGGCCATCACCTCGGTCCGCACCGTGGTGCCCTGTGCGCTCAGGCCAAAATATCTGTCGAGAAAGCCCATATCGTCCCCACTCCATAGAGCGCATTCCGAAAAGTGTGCCACGGTTTTCGGAATCAAATGCGCGACAAAACAAAATCTTAGAGCGGAATTTCGATTCAGCCCTAACGAAATCCGCTCTAAGTTCCTCCCCTGATTTCAGGGGAGGTGGATTTGACGCCGCTTAGGCGTCAAAGACGGTGGGGTTAAAACCCGCCGCTTTAACCCCACCACCGCATCTCAACGGCTGCGCCGTTTCGTGCGGTCCCCCTCCCCAGCACGCTGGGGAGGTATGAAGACGCAAGCGCACCTTTCGGCCCTTATTGTGCCGGCAAGGCCCGGATAAACCGGCACACGACTGTTGCTGAATTTTCCGAGGCCAGTGCCATGAAGGTCGCCATCTGATTGGCGTGTTCGTCACCGCCCGCCAGATCGGACAGACTGCGGAAGACGATGAACGGCACATCATTGGCAAAGGCCACCTGCCCCACGGCTGCGCTTTCCATATCCGCCACGCGGGCATTGAAGGCCCGGTGCAGATAGTCGCGGTAATCGGCATTATCGACAAAGGCCGGCGACGATACCGCGTCCCCGCCCACATGCAGTTGCGGCCTGTGATCAAGGCAGCGCCCGTCCGCCGTACAGTGGGCCAGTTCCGTCTGCTCAAGTTTAGCGGCGACCGCCAGCATGGCCGGATCGGCCTCAAACCACACCTTCGGCGCGGGCGCGTGTTTGGCGCTGCCCACCACCACCGAATTGGGGATGATCATGCCATAGGCTTCCATGCCATACGGTGCCCAGGTCAGCCAGTCCGGCTTGACGAAGCCCGTGGCGGTCTTGCGCCCCATAATGGTTTCCAGCGACTGCGCCCAGCGCGCCGGGACGACCACATCGCCGATCTTCAGGGACGGGTCAATGCCCCCGGCTATGCCCGAAAAGACGATGCGCTCGACGTGGAAGCGGTCAATAAGGAGCTGCGTATTCATCGCCGCATTGACCATCGACATGCTCGACATGGTCAGCACAACGGGCTTGTCCTCCAGCGTGCCGGTGACGAATTTCATGCCGTTGAGGCTGTAGCTTTGGGCGTCTTTCAGTCGCCCTATCAGGGCCTGCCATTCCGGCTCAAAGGCCGAGATGACGCCGATGCGCGGGGTTTTATCCAGATAGGCCGCCGCCTGCGCCGTCATCGTCATCATTACGCTCATCACCATCGCCAGACAGAGGGTCCAAAACCGCATACGTCACCCCTTCGCAAATGCGAAAAGCTAACGCGACCCACGGCCTCTGGCAAATGGAATCCGATCCGGGCTCAGATCATAAAAAAGGCGCGGTGGAGTGGCTCCACCGCGCCTTGTGGGTTGAGGCCAAGAGTCGCCTATTTCGGGCAGACCGCATCGCCTTCGTTGGAGGCCAGCTTGACCGCCGTATAGGTCAGTTTCAGCGGCTTTTCCGAACGGAGCGCAAACGGCATACCGATCTGGGCCATGTTCTGACCGATAGCGGCGAAGCAGTTCAGCTTGACCTTCAGCGTATGGAACTGACCGTCGGCCTTCAGCAGGCTGGCCACATTCATTTCCTGGAAGACGAAGCGGTCACGCCCCAGCGCCAGCAGCACCGGACCGGTCGGGGCGGCATCAAGCTTGTAGGTGATGGAGATGGCCAGCTCGCCGGTCGATTGACGGCTGAGGTCAACCACGTCGCTGGCAAAATAGGCCTCGCCCTTGCCCTGACCCGTAAAGGTCAGCAGGCGGCCGTTTTCCTGAGCCCCGGCATCGACCGTGGCCTGAGTGACCACGCCCTTCGGCGACTTGATCGTGCCGTGATCACCCGTCACCGCGCCATCGGCGTCGGCGAGGTAGAACTTCCACGGTGCCCGCACGCGGCCGGCATTGAAGTAGGTATCGACATTGACCACGCCGGCGTCTTTCAGACCGGAGTCTTCGGACAGCGGCAGAAGATCACCCTTGTCGGCATAGGTCAGGCCGTAGCCATAGGCAAACAGCGGGTCATAGCCCGGCGTGTTGAGGTTGAGTGGCTGCTGATTGGCGAACTTCGGCCACGAGAAGCTGAGCTTGCCCTTGAAATCGTTGCGCGCCTTGCCCGCCTTGTCGCCGATCAACACATCGGCCACGCCGCCGCCTTCGCTGCCCGGCAGGAAGGCCGCCACAAAGGCGTCAGAGGCGTTGATTTCCGGGTTGACCCACATCGGACGGCCCGACAGGAAGACCGTGACCACCGGTATGCCCGCCTTTTTCAGCTTTTTGATCAGGGCCAGATCCTTGCGATCCCCCGACTGGTAGTCGAGGTTCGGACGGTCGCCCTGGAACTCCGCATAGGGGTCTTCGCCGATCACCACGATGGCAACGTCCGGCTTCTTGCCCTTAAATGTTCCATCGACCGACAGGGTGGCCTTGCCGCCCGACGCCTTCACTGCGTCGCTGATGCCGCCGAAGATCGACTGACCGTTGGGGAAGTCGGAATTGGCATTGCCCGTCCCCTGCCAGGTGATGGTCCAGCCGCCCGACTGCTTGCCGATATTGTCGGCCCCGTCACCGGCAACGAGCACCGTCGCCCCGCCCTTCAGCGGCAGCAGCGAGCCATTGTTCTTGAGCAGGACCAGAGACTCACGCACGGCCTGACGCGCCACGGCGCGGTTTTCGGCCTTGCCCAGATTTTCCCAGTGACCGGCCATCGGGCGATCCTTGGGCGCGCCCAGCGTGAACAGGCCGCCCTTGATCTTGGCGCGCAGGATGCGGCGCACGGCGTCGTTCAGGCGGTCTTCGGAGATTTCGCCGGACTTCACCTGAGCCAGCGTGTTCTCATAGATGCCCTTCCACGAATCCGGGGCCATGAACATGTCGATCCCGGCATTGAAGGCCTGCGGGCACGAGGTGGTGGTACACCCCGGCACCTGACCCTGCGCGTTCCAGTCGGACACGACAAAGCCGTTGAAGCCCATGCGGTGTTTCAGCACGTCGGTTAGCAGATATTTGCTGCCGGTCAGCTTTTCCCCGTTCCACGAGGAGAAGGAGGCCATGACCGACAGGGCCCCGGCTTCGATCGACGGCGGATAGCCGGCATTGTGGATAGTGGCCAGTTCCTCTTCGCTGATCTGGGCGTCGCCCTGATCCTTGCCGTTCAGCGTGCCGCCGTCACCGAGGAAGTGCTTGGCCGAAGCCATGATGTGTCCGGGCTTTATGCCCTCATCACCGCCCGTGTCGCCTTGCAGGCCTTCGACGACCTTACCGGCATAGGCCGCGACATCGGCGGGGTTTTCCGAATACGACTCATAGGCGCGGCCCCAGCGCTTGTCGCGCGACACGGCGACCGTCGGCGCAAAGGTCCAGTCCACGCCCGCCAGCGACATTTCATAGGCGGTAACGCGGGCAATATCCTTCATCAGTTGCGGGTTGCGCGTAGCCCCCAGACCGACATTGTGCGGGAAGATGATCGCCCCGACGAGGTTCGAGTGGCCGTGCACGGCGTCGATCCCGAACAGCAGCGGAATCTTCGTCTTCGACGGATATTCCAGTGAGGCGCGCCAGTAGGCGTCGGCCAGATCGAGCCATTGTTGCGGCGTGGCGCGCTCATTGCCGCCGGGGGCCGAGTTGCCACCGGCCAGAATCGAGCCCAGCGGGTATGTTTTGAGGTCTTCCGGCTTGATGGCCGAAATATCGGCCTGAACGGTCTGACCGACCTTTTCCTCCAGCGTCATGTCGGCCATCAGGGCGTCGATCTTCGCTTCGACATCGGCGTCGATCAGACCCGCATCCTTCGTCGTCGGCCACACGGGGTTGACCTCAACGGCGGCGGGCTTCGCCACCTCCGCCGGGGTCGCCGCCACAGGTGTCGGCTCCGCCTTGCCCTTGCTCTCGATAATGGTGACGCAGCCCGAAGTCGCCAGGGCCGTCAGCAAAAGGCCTGCGGGCACGCTGGCTTTCAGCGCGCCCTTCATGGATTTGCGCATGTCTTCTCTTCCTTCTTCCCGCGGCGTTTCGTTTGCCGGTCTTATTTGTATATCGGGTCGGGCAGCGTGCAACCGCCACGCCTGACCGCCCCACTTAATGACAGCGCTATCAGGGAGCGTCAAGCGACGAGGCACCCAGACAGGCAAGGGAAAGGCGTGTGAAAACGATTTTATCGCCCGCAGCGTCAAAAAAAGCCCCGGCTTTAAATTATTGACGCTGCGGGGATTTTTTCTGGCTTTTTCACGTCAGCGCCGAATTTTGACCGCGCTTATCGTCGCTTTCGTCAAAAACGCACTTGACAGCGCTGTCAGATTATCGCAATCCTTTGTTACCCGTTGGTGCTCCTTTTTGAACGGTCCCTCCGACCGTTCGAATCTGAGTTTAAAATCCTGGCTGAGCGCGGCTTCTTTCCCTTTTTCACGGTCGCGCGCCCGCAGGATTTTAAATCGTCATCTGGATTTGGCATTATTCAGGTGGCAATGGCCTTATACCCGGCAGCCCGGTTCATCCGGTCTGCCGGTTTTTTTTGCTTGTTAACCGCCCGCCCCACGCGCATAAGTTGATAAACCGGGGCATGAAGGGTCATTTTCATTGACCTTTTGACACGATCGGGGGGGGCAATGAGACGGGTTTTTCTGACACTTTACGCCATTGGCGTGATGGCACTGGCGGTAATAACGCCCGCACTGGCCCAAACGGCCGAAGAGCGTGCCCGCGCACTGGCCGCCCATCCGCCGCCGGATCTCGATACCTATTACAGCCTCAAGACCGAGATTGGCGACGATCAGACGGGAGCTGTCCTTACGGCGCTTACCGCCCTCGCCTACGCAGAGGCCAACATACCGGTAGGAGACGTGGTTTCCGGCTGTCGCCTGCCGCAATGGAACGCGCTCGTTTCCGCCGGCCTCCTGCTGGCCCTGTCGGCTTCGGATCGCGCGACGTGGACCCTCTACCGCGACGATGCCAGAAAGCGTCTCGCCGACTGGGATCGCATCTGGGGCTTGCTGCAAAAACAGGAAAAGACAGAGGCCGATTTCGATGCGGTGGCCGGTCAGATCGCCGCCAGTCAGCATGAACCAACCGAAAAGGGCCGCACACTGGCGCAGCGCGTAGCGCGCGATCAGTTCGAGCGGCGCTCCGCGCAGATCACCTCAGAAAAACGCCTTTGGGCGCAAGGCGCTGCGGAGCCGGTACATCTTTATCTCAGTGCGATCATCTATGCCCACACCTGTGCCGCAGATATCGACAATACAATGTGGCTGAAATCGCAACTGGCGGAATCGGGTGGTTCCGCGTATCGGTTTACGGTGCCAATGCCGACAAAAATGCGTGGGTTCTGGTTCAGCACGCCGATCACGATGTCGCTTTCCAGAAACAGGTACTGAGCCTGCTTGAGCCTTTGGTTCCTCTTAAGGAGACCTCGCCCGGCAACTATGCCTACCTCTATGACCGGGTCGCCGTCGCTGAAAAGCGGCCTCAGCGCTACGGCACACAAGGGCGCTGCATAGGCGACAAAAAATGGAAGGCTTTTGAGGTTGAAAATCCGGACCAGCTCGATGCGAGGCGGGCCTCGGTCGGCCTTATGCCTCAGGCGGAGTATGAGGCGATTTTCACCTTCTGCACACTGGCCATGGTCCCGCCCTCCGAGAAATAAGCGGCTTACGCCCTGCGCACCGATTGCCGTTCGATCAGGGCAAAGGGCAGCAGGCGATCCGGGGCCTGTGGCGCGGGTTCGCCCTCTTCCCCTTCCTGACGCGTCAGCAAAATATCGGCGGCGGCATAGGCCAGCGCTTCGACCGGCTGACGGATGGTCGTCACGTGCGGCCACACCAGCATGGCGCCCGGCACGTCGTCAAAGCCGGTGATGGAGACGTCCTCCGGGATGCGGATACCGGCCTGCTGAGCGGACGCCATCACCCCGAACGCCATATAGTCGTTGGACGAAAAGACCGCCGTCGGGCGCGTCTTTTCCGCAAACAGCGACCGCCCGGCTTCGACGCCGGATTCGTAGGAGAAGTAGCCCTGCTTGACCCATTCCGGGCGCGGCTCAATCTGGCTTTCACGCAGGGCCCGCACAAAGCCTTCATAACGCTGATGGCTGCCGCCGTGTTCCGGGTGGCCGCGGATAAAGCCGATATCCCTGTGCCCCATGGCGATCAGGTGGCGCGTCATCTCATAGGCGGCCTGAGTCTCATCCATGCGCACGCAGGGCGAGCGACCGGGATTGAGGAAGGGCGAAACGCGCACATAGGGCACGCCCGCCGCCTCGATGGCGTGCAGCACCACCGCCATATCGCACAGGGGCGGCGTCAAAATAACGCCATCCAGGCGGATGGTGGCCAGAAGGCTGGAAATCTTCGATACCAGATCCGGGGCGTGGCTGTCCTGCGGCTCGATCAGCAGGTGATAGCCCTGCTCGCGCGCCCGGGTGATAACGCCGCGCTGCATGTCGGTAATATAGGCGGCGTTCGGGTTGTCGTAGAACAGGCCGATCAGGAAGCTGCGTGACCCGGCCAGTGAACGGGCCAGCAGGTTCGGGCGGTAATGCAGAAGGGTAGCGGCTTCCTGAACCTTCTGGCGCGTTTCGGGGCGCACATTGGGCTCGTTGTTCATCACGCGCGAGACGGTCTTGATCGACACCCCCGCCAGCCGCGCCACATCATTGATGGTCGATGTCCCGCCGGCCCCCGGCACACCCCGGTCCTTCGGCGTTCTCATGCCCGAATCCCTGCGGTGCGGTGTTTATCCTGCGCGGCCAATCCCCTGATTCCCTTCCTGCCTTTTTTGGTCAGACCAAAGA
This sequence comes from Asticcacaulis sp. DW145, assembly GCF_037101385.1. Classification (NCBI taxonomy): domain Bacteria; kingdom Pseudomonadati; phylum Pseudomonadota; class Alphaproteobacteria; order Caulobacterales; family Caulobacteraceae; genus Asticcacaulis; species Asticcacaulis sp. DW145. The sequence continues at coordinate 1,951,043 of NZ_AP029024.1, forward strand.
AGAACGGCGCAGGCCCTCTTGTCAAGGACACTGCGCCGTCAATGCACACTATGGATCATATCTGATCCGGGGGTTCGGGGCGTTTAGCCTGCAAATTTCTGCACTGCTTCGGCGGCCAGTTTGGAGATTTCGCCCCACTGACCTTCCTTCATCGCCTTTTCCGGGGCTACCCAGGAACCGCCAACGCACAGGACGTTGTCCAGCGCCAGAAAATCGGCGGCATTGTTGAGGCCAATGCCCCCCGTCGGGCAGAACTTGACCTGCGGCAGCGGGCCCCCGATGCCCTTCAGCATGGGCACACCGCCCGCCGGGACGGCCGGAAAGAATTTCAGGCGCTCAAAGCCCCATTCCAGCGCCTTCATCACTTCGGAGGCGGTCGAAACGCCCGGCAGCAGCGGCAGGGAGTCCTGCTTGGCCAGAGTCTTGGTCAGGCCCGGCGAGACGCCGAACTTGGCCCCGGCCTCGGCGGCCTTTTCGGCGTCCTTGGGAGTCAGCAGCGTGCCTGCGCCGACAATCGCGTCCGGGCGCTCTTTGGCAATCAGTTTGATGGCGTCCAGCGCGCAATCGGTACGCAGGGTGATTTCCAGTACCTTGATGCCACCGGCCATGAGGGCGTCAGCCAGAGGCAGGGCCATCTCGATATCCGGAATGACCATCACCGGCAGGACGGGCCCCGTGGTCATGATGGTGTGAACGTCGAGCGGCTTGGTCATGGCGTATCCTTGTTGTGTAATTCCCCTCCCTGGCCTTGCAGGGAGGGATATGGCTCTAAGCGAGGATTTCGGCGTCCGTCAAGGCGTTCGCCGCCCCGATCAGGGCCGCACATTCATGGGTGATGATGCGCGACGGAATGGCCTCAACATAGGCCACCAGCGGGGCCTTGGCCTCCATGCGGGCACGGAAGCGCGCTTCGTCGATATATTTGGCCAGCTTGGGCGCGATACCGCCGGCGATAAACAGACCCGCCGTCGCGCCGTGGCACAGGCTGAGGTCGCCCGACACCGAAGCCAGAATATCGAGGAAGGTTTCCACCGTATAGCGCGAGCCCTGCGCATCCGGACCGTCGAGGTGCGTGATCTGCGCGGGCGTCAGGCTGAGCGTCGGTTCGCCGCGCACATTTGTCACGGCCTTATAGAGATTGACCAGACCGGGGCCGGACAGCACCATTTCAATGGTCACCCGCCCGTGCTTTTTCGACAGAAAGCGGTGGATTTCACGCTCGAAATCATTGACCGGCGCCCACGAGGCATGGCCGCTTTCGGTCGAAAGGCAATAGGGTCCGTAGGGTCCGCCGACCAGTACAGACGCGCCGAAGCCGGTGCCCGCGCCCATGACGGCGTGCACATTGCCCTTGCCTTCGCGTACCGGCCCGATGCGGCGCGTGTCTTCGTCCTGAAGATGCGGCAGGGCATAGGCCAGACCGGCATAGTCGTTGATCAGGCGCACCTTTCGCGCCGAGGTGTGGTGCGCCAGCTCGGTTTCCGTCACCAGCCAGTCGAGATTGGTGAACTTTATGGCCCCGTCATTGACCGGCCCGGCCACGGCGATGACCGAAAAATCGAGATCCGGACGCCCGCTCAAACCACCGAAATAGTCGTCGATGACGGCGTACAGGTCCTTATAGCCATCCGTATGGAAGCTCTTGAACTCCGTCAGCTTCGTCTGACCGCCGCCCCGTTCGGCAATGGCAAAGCGCGCATTGGTCCCGCCGATATCACCGACAAGCCCTTTGAACACCTGTGACGAGGCTGAAAACGTGGTCTGATTGTCAAAAAGCGCCGTCATTATACCTTACCAGAAAACGGAGCCGCCTGAGACGGCTTCGCCGACCAGACGCCTGAACGGCGCGAACAGCTCACGCCCCAGACCGTCGGCATCCGCCGGTCGGGGTGCGCTTTCCCGCGCCATCAATTGCGCTTCATCACCTATGAAGCTCAGGTTCCCGTTTTCACAGTCCACGCGCACAATGTCCCCTGACCGTAGTTTTGAGATCGGTCCGCCTTCGACGGCTTCTGGGGTCAAATGGATGGCCGAAGCCACCTTACCACTGGCCCCCGACATGCGTCCATCCGAGACGAGGGCCACCTTGCGGCCCTGATCCAGCATGGCCGACAGCGAGGGGGTCAGGCTGTGCAGCTCAGGCATACCGTTGGCTTTTGGCCCCTGGAAGCGCACAACGCAAATAAAATCGCCTTCCGGGAGCCTATTTTCCTTGAAGGCTTTCAAAAAATCGTCCTGATCGTCAAAAACGGCGCAGGGGCCTTCTACGACGCGGTGTTCCGGCTTGACCGCCGAAATCTTGGTCACCGCCACACCCAGATTGCCGCGTAGCTCACGCAATCCGCCTTCGGGCGAGAACGGGTTGGTCACCGGGCGCAGGATGTCGAGGTCGAGCGATTCGGCGGGGGCATCGACCCACACCAGTTGCCCGTCGCGTAAACTCGGCTCCTTGCCATAGGCGGCCAGACCCGGCCCCCAGACGGTGTTGACATCGCCGTGCAGCAGACCGGCCGACAGCAGTTCCTTGATGACGAAGCCGATACCGCCCGCCGCGTGGAAGTGGTTCACATCGGCCGAGCCGTTGGGATAAACGCGCGCCAAAAGCGGCACCACACCCGACAGGTCGTTCATGTCTTCCGGCTTCAGGATAATACCGGCGGCGCGCGCCATGGCCGGCAGGTGCAGCGCGTGATTCGTCGAACCGCCGGTGGCCAGAAGCCCGACGACGCCGTTGACGATGGCGCGTTCATCAATCACATCGGCCATATAGGCGGGGGCATCACTGAGCGCCGAAGCCTTCGCCGCGCGCTCGACCGCCGCACGCGTCAGGGCGTCACGCAATTCACCGCGCGGCGGCACGAAGGCCGCGCCCGGCACGTGCAGGCCCATGATTTCCATCAGCATCTGGTTGGAATTGGCCGTGCCGTAGAAGGTGCAGGTGCCTTCGGAATGGTAGGAGGCCATTTCGGCGGCCAGCAGCGCGTCGCGCCCGACCTCGCCCTTGGCATAGGCGGTGCGAATCTTGGCCTTTTCCGGATTGGGCAGGCCCGACGGCATGGGACCCGACGGCACGAAGATCACCGGCAGGTGCCCGAAGGCCAGCGCCCCCATGACCAGACCCGGCACGATCTTGTCGCAGATACCGAGCATCAGGGCGGAGTCAAACGCGTCGTGGCTGAGCGCAATGGCCGTGCCCATGGCGATAACATCGCGCGAAAAGAGGCTCAGCTCCATGCCGGGCTTGCCCTGAGTCACACCGTCGCACATGGCGGGGACGCCACCCGCCACCTGAGACGTAGCGCCCACGTGACGGGCATAGTCGAGGATCTTTTCCGGATAGCGGTAATAGGGGGCGTGCGCCGACAGCATGTCGTTATAGGCGGTGACCACACCGATATTGGGCACCTTATCGAGCGCCAGAGCCAGCTTGTCGGCCTCGGTCATCGGGGCGGCGACGTGGGCGTAGTTGGCGCAGGACAGCTTCTTGCGGCGCGGCTCACGCGACTTGTAACGCTCGACGCGGGCCAGATATTCGGCGCGCATAGCCTTGGAACGCGCGATGATGCGATCGGTGACGGACTTGAGAACGGGATGAAGCTCGGTGGTCATGTTATCTTTTCGCTGTTGAAGGCCGGCCGTTACGGACACCAGACGATGTCAACGGGCACGGGGCATTGGGCGAGGAAGGCACCGATGGGCGCGGTGTCGGGGTTGGGATCGGCGATGGCGGCCATGAGCGCGTCGCGCTTTTTCTGACCGGTGATATATAGCACGATCCGGCGGGAACGGTTGAGGGCCTTCACGGTCAATGTGATGCGCGGCAGTTTTGGCTCTGCGCCGCCGCTGGCCGGAGCGACCGGCAGGACCAGCGCGTCCGTCTCATAGACCGTGTCATTGAGCGCATGGCCGGGGAAGATCGAGGCGTAGTGCTTGTCCGGCCCCATGCCCAGCAGAGTCAGGTCAAAGACGGGCGGTTCGCCGGTATTAAAACCGCGCAGCAGGGTCTCGGCCTGTTGCGCACACCGGCCCGCGTCGCTGAGATCACGGATCAGGGTCTCAAAGCGCATCCCTTTGGCGATCACCTGGGCGGCGGCCTCGGCCATCATCTTCGTATTGGAGGCTGCGTCATCGACCGGCACAAAGCGCTCATCGACCTGCGACAGGGTCACCTTGTCCCACGGCAGGTCCAGCGTATCTAACTGCTGATAGACGGGCTTCGGCGTACCGCCCCCCGCCCCGATCCACAGGGCCTGACCGCGCTCGGCAATGGCGGCCGACAGGGCCTCGGCAATGGCCGCCAGCACGGCGGTTTCAGCCTCGGCCGCGCTGTCGAAGGTGCGCAGGCTGTGAATGCCCAGGGCCTCAGTCATTCCACACCCGATGGTCGCGGTCGAGCAGCATATAGGCGCTCATCGGACCATTGGTCCCGGCGGGGTAGATTTGCGGCTTGGGATAGGCTTCGGCCCACGCCGCCGAAATACCATCGACCCATGCCCAGGCGGCTTCGACCTCATCGCGGCGCACGAAGGCGGCGTTGTTGCCGTTCAGCGCATCGAGGATCAGGCGTTCATAGGCGATGCGACGGCGCGGCGGCTTGTCACCATTACTGTCGAAGGCGCTTTGCAGCGACAGCGACAGGTCAAGCGGCTGAAGCTGCATACCGTCAGCGCTAAGACCCGGTGCCTTGTTCATCACCGTCAGCTTGATGTCTTCGTCCGGTTGCAGGCGGATGACCAGACGGTTGGGCTGCGCCGCCGACCCGAAGATCGAATGCGGCACCGGGCGGAACTGGATCACCACCTCGGTGGTGCGCGACGGCAGGGTCTTGCCCGTGCGCAGATAAAAGGGCGTCCCGGCCCAGCGCCAGTTGGCGATTTCGGCCTTGATGGCGACATAGGTTTCGGTGTTGGAGGGCGAGCCCTTTTCGGCTTCATAACCCGCGACCTGCTTGCCTTCGGCAAAGCCCGGACCGTACTGACCGCGCGCCGTTACATCGCGCACCGTATCGGCGGTGATCGGTTTCAGGGAGCGCAGCACCTTGACCTTTTCGTCACGCAGCGCATCGGCATTGAAGTTCGACGGCGGCTCCATGGCCAGCAGGCAGACCAGTTGCAGCAAGTGGTTCTGCACCATGTCGCGCAGCGCGCCGTAATCGTCGTAATAGCCCAGACGATCGCCGGTCCCGACGGTTTCGGAAACGGTCACCTGCACGTGGTCGATCGACTGCGCGTTCCACAGGGGCTCAAACACCGTGTTGGCAAAGCGCAGGGCCAGCAGGTTCTGTACGGTCTCCTTGCCCAGATAGTGGTCGATGCGGAAGGTGCGCGCTTCGTCAAAGGCGTGGGCGACCGAATCGTTGATCACTTTCGACGAGGCCAGATCGCGCCCCAGCGGCTTTTCGATAATGACGCGATTGGGGGCCTTGCTCAGGCCTGCGCTTTCCAGATGCTCACAGATCGGCTTGAACAGCGACGGCGACACGGAGAGGAAATAGACGACGTTGAGCGCCTCGACCTCGCCCAGTTCGGCCTTGAGCTTGGCACCCCATTGCGGGTCGGAGGCATCAAGCGCGATATGGCTGAGGCGCGGCAGGAACTGATCGAGCGTGGTCGCTTCGAGATCGACCCCGATGCGCTTTTGCACGGCGGCGCGCACGCGCTCAACGAAGGCCGGGCGGTCCACCGCCTCACGCGCCACCGAGATGATGCGCAGGTCCTTGTCCAGAAAGCCGTCCTGATCCAGCATGGCCAGAGACGGCCACAACATGCGCAGCGCCAGATCGCCAGTGCCGCCGACAAGGACGAAGACGGGTTTACGGTTCGCGGAAGAAGTCGATAAGCTCACGATAGGGTTCCTGGGTCTTGGCGAGGTGACGTCGGGCCTTTTTAGCAGGCGGCTTATTACGCAAACGTCACGGCGCGTCAAAAAATTTTTGACAGCGCTGTCATAACGCGCGCCCGCCTGCGGGTCAAGCCGGGAATTACGCTTTAGAGCGGAATGATTTTTACTAGATCATTCCGCTCAAGCCGCCATTGAGGCGGCGGCCAAGGTGGCGAAGCCACCGCCCGGCGAGGGGCAAAAACAAAACCTGATCATTATGTTTCTGCCAGAAACCATAATGATCCAGGAAGCTGTATATAGGGGCCGGGGTCGCGCCTCAAGGTATTAAATTGGTATTATCGCGCGACCGGTCCGCGCGCCCTACCCCGTATTGCGCAGGGCCGAGGCGATGCCATTGACCGTCAGTTGCATGGCCAGCTTGACCAGCTTGTGCTTATTGCCTTCGCGACGTTTTTTCAGCAGCTTGACCTGCATCCGGTTGAGCGTCTGAAGCAGGGCGTGCGAGCGCTCGATCGAGCCGCGCAACTGCTCATGGGTGGACAGAAGCGTGCCCGCCTTGCGGATGCGTTTGGCCAGCGCCGTCATCTCTTCGTGTTCCTGACGGATGGTGGCGAAGATGCGTTGCGCCTCGACCGGATCGGAGGCCATGCCGGCATAGAGCGCGGCCATTTCCATATCCGACTTGGCCAGCGCCATTTCCATATTGGCCAGGAAAACTTCGAAGAAGTCCCATTCGTTACACATGTCGATCAGGGTCTGGTCATCGACGCCCAGCGCCTTGACTGCCGCATTGAAGCCGTAGAAGCCCGGGAGAACCATGCGCGACTGCGACCACGAAAAGACCCACGGAATGGCGCGCAGGTCCTCGATCTTGCCCGACTTGGTGCGTGAGGCCGGGCGCGAACCGATCTTGAGGTCGGAAATCTCCGAAATCGGCGTCACCGAACGGAAGAAGTCGAGGAAGTGCGGGTCGTCATAGACTAGGGCGCGGTAGGCCTCGAACGACGCCTTGCACAGCTTATCCATGAGCGGGCCGTATTTCGCCTCGGCCTCGGACTCCTTGACGTGGTGGGCGTCGCGCTCCTTGACCGGCAAGGAGGCGAGGAAGACCGCCGCCGAGAAGGAATCGAGCGTCTTTCCGGCCGTGGTCTTGTTGCCGAACTTGCGGGCGATCATTTCCCCCTGCTCGGTGACGCGGATCTGACCGCCGACCGTGCCTTCGGGCTGGGCCATGATGGCGTTGAAGGACGGGCCGCCGCCGCGACCAACCGAACCGCCGCGACCGTGGAACAGACGCAGCGCCACGCCCTTCTGATTGCACACCGCCTTGATAGCCGATGAGGCCTTGTGCAGGCTCCAGCGCGAAGCCGTATAACCACCGTCCTTGTTGGAGTCGGAATAGCCGAGCATGACCTCCTGCACCGCCGGACGCCCCATCAGCGAGCGCATGGCCGGCAGGCCCAGCCAGCGCTTCATGATGTCGGGCGCCGCCTCAAGGTCTTCGATGGTTTCAAACAAGGGCGACACACGGATCATGGTGTGCGGCGACGGCCCGCCATAGACCAGACCGGCCTGTTTCAGCAGGACCAGTGGCTCAAGGATGTCCGATACCGACTTGGCCATCGACACCACATAGGCCCCGATGGCGTCGGGCCCGAAGGTGCGGATGACTTCGGCCGCCGCGTCGATAATGCGCAGTTCGCGGCGCGTCTCATCGGAATACTTGGCGAAGGGCCAGCGCAGCAGGCGGTCATTGGTCAGTTCCGCCACCAGCGCCGACACGCGCTCGTTTTCCGACAGCGAGCTATAGTCGAGCAGTTCCGACGACTGCGCGAACAGTTCGGCAATCACGCGCTCATGCACGGCGGAGTTTTGCCGCATGTCGAGCGATAGCAGGTGGAAGCCGCACGAACGCGCGATCTGGATGGTGCTTTTGAGCGTGCGCCCCACCAGCCGCTTGCCGCCATATTCGATCAGCGAATCGCGGATGATCAGCAGGTCGCGCACGAAGTTTTCCGCCGTCTCATAGGCTCCGGCCAGCGGCGAGGCCAGCGGGTGCGGAATTTTCAGAATAGCCTGAGAGGTCGAGGCGAGACGCGTCTTGATAAAGGTGATGGCACGACGATACGGCTCATCGACGCGGTGGACATTGGTGTCGGACGATTTGCGCGCCAGCTCCAGCAGCGCGTCGGTAACCGGCGCCAGTTCCTCGGACAGGGTCAGTTCGATATCGAGCTTGTCGAGCTGCTGAAAATAGAAGTCGAGCACCAGCTTCGCCTGATTGTGGAAGGCGAAATTCATGGTCGTGTCATCGACGTGCGGGTGGCCGTCGCGGTCGCCGCCGATCCAAGAGCCCAGTTTCAGCACGTTGGGCAGTTCGCCCTCCAGCTCGATCTCGCGGTTCCAGTCGCCATAAAGCTCAACCAGCGCCGGCAGGATGGCACGGCGCACGGCCCCCAGCGAGTTCTGAATCTCGTCGGCGACCGTGATCCGTTCGGGGCGATTAAGGCGCGTATTGAACAGCAGCGCCACGGCGCGGAACAGGTCTTCCTCCAGCGCCTTACGCTCGGACGCGCGCGTTGTCCGCTCATAGGCCGACAGGAACTGCGTGATGTCGTATTCACGCTCAACGACCGAGGCGCGGCGCATCTCGGTCGGGTGGGCCGTAAACACCGGCGAGGCCAGAATACTGTTCAGCGTGTCTTCGATTTCGGCCTGCGAATAGCCCTTGGCGCGCGCCTGCTGCACCGCATTGGCAAGCGTAATAGCCTCCTGCGTACCGGGAAAGGTCTCGACGCGCTTGAGATTGGCCACATCCTCGGACAGGACGGTCAGGGTGGACAGGCAGGTCAGGACACGCGCCGCGTGGGCGGCTTCGGATTCGCTCAGGTCATCGACATCGGCGCTGTCGGCGCGCAGGGCCTCGATCTTCGACAACACGCTGCCGCGCCCGAAACTATTGACGGCGTCGGTGAGAAACCCCTCCAGCATGGCGGTGTTCTGCTTGACGTGATCGATCATAGCGTCGGTCATCGCGGGCCTCCTGAATCTGTGTCGGTGCAGCCTGAGGCGTGTGCGGAGACCGGGCGGGCCGATCCGGACGATGGGGGCCGACGGATCAGGGCGGGCGGGGCTGAGGACACACAAAACCTGCCGCGAACGGCAGACCCCAGGCAGGAATTTCTCCACCCTAGCGCAAAATTTGTGCGCCGCAAGAGCGTTCAGGCGCAGATTTTTGCACCGCACTAATATGACGAACAATTACAAATGCTTGCCATATGATCGTGATGCAATAAAATTAAATGTCTGACAAGATTGAAGAAAACTCGTTTTATTTGAAACTTATACCGTATCCGAAGATAACGGTAACACGTCCGGCTAGGGCAAATATCTAGCGCAATATCTCATTCATCGCCTGCGCCGCCTGAAACGACAGACCGATGCGCCAGGCCTTTTCCCGCAGCGCCTCGGCGCGCGGCGCGTCGAGTACCTCTGCCGTCGTTTCCGCCCAAAGGTCCAGCCAGCGGTCAAAATGCTGACGTTTCAGCGGTAAGGCCAGATGCTTCGGCAGGGGCCGGCCCTTGAAGACCGGCATGTCCGGTCGCGGGCCGTTCATCACCATACTCCAGAAGGCGGTCAGCATGTCGAAATGCGCGGGCCAGTCATCAACGGCGGCTTCAAACACCGGCCCCAGCAGGGCATCGGCACGCGCCCGTTCATAGAATTGTTCGACCAGACGGCGAAGCTCTGCGGGGGGATAGGTCGGATCGCTCATGCTTATCTATTAACAGGCCTTAACCGCACTCCGTCACCAATTGCTAAGCCCTGCGCGCTAGTGTCGTGAATTTGAAGTTCGCTTCAGTCTGATATCGAAAGCCGGGCGAACTTCAAATTCAAAAACGATATGAGATACAATAAGTTGCTAATGTCCTGATCAATCGGAAATTCGCCAGTGAGCGGTATCAAGCGCATGCGAATTTCAGATTCAGGACACCAGGGTCGAGGGTCAGCGCGTTTCCCGTAAAGGTTCGAGCCCCTTCGCGCCATGTGACAAATTCGCCCGCGTACAGTATGCCTCAGAGGAACCGGTATGGCCAAGGCTGTTTTTCATCGTCATCAACGCGTCTATGTCGAACCCGTCGGCACCTGGGCGACGATCGAACAGGTAAAGCCGGTGTGGGTCGCGGGGTTCGAGGAACCGATCCGGGTCACCTATGACTGCGGGTTGGGCCGGGACTTTCGCGCCGAAGAACTGACCGCGGAAACCGAGATCGAGGCGGCACCCGGCGACGCGCCGGGCCACACGCCGTGGCGGCTGATGCGGGCGCGCAACCGCGTGCAACCGGTCGAAGACTGCGCCCACCATCCTTATCCGGGCACCTATCCAGTCATCGTCACCGATCCTAATGACTGGGGCGGGTGGCGCGTGCCGGGGGCGGAATATGACCGCGATCCGGCCCTGATCGAGATGCAGGCGCGCCTGATCACCGCCGCGCCGCGCTTTTTCCGTCTGGCGCGCGAACTGAGCGACTATGTCAAGAGCGAAGGCACCACCCTGCCGGAGCCGCTGGTGCGTCTGGCCCGCCGTTTCGAGCAACTGCGCCGCGTGATCGAAACCCCGCCGCCCGAAGCGCAAGCCCGCCCGGCAGAGGCGCAGGCCGAGCCGGAGGTCGGGGCCGCTGCGGCAGAATAGGAAACGCATGGGCGGCATACCCAATTTTAGGTACGTCGGCATTGGCTTTTTGCAAGACTATGCAAAGATGGACGGCTAAGCTGCTGTCACCTTTGTTCCTGTTTTGCGAGACGCCGCGCGCATGTACCGTACCGATATCGCCCGTCCCATCCGTCTGACCGATTATCGCGCACCTGATTTCGTTATCCCCGAAACGCGGCTGGCGTTTGATCTTCACCCGACGCAGACACAGGTCAAAGCCACCTATCGCATAGAACGGCGCGGGGCGGCGGATGCACCGCTGGTCCTGCTGGGCGAACGGCTGATCCTCAAGACGCTGCGGCTTGATGGGGTCGAGGTGGCGCCGGAGGCCTATGCGCTCACGCCGGAATGTCTGACCCTCAGCGGGGTGCCCGATCGCTTCACGCTTGAGATAGATGTCGAGATCAATCCTCAGGACAACAAGATGCTGGAAGGGCTATACATGTCCTCCGGCCGTTACTGCACGCAGTGCGAGGCCGAGGGCTTTCGCAAGATCGTCTATTTCCCCGACCGGCCGGACGTGCTGTCGAAATATACAGTGCGGCTGCGGGCACCGAAGGCCGGTTTCCCGCGCCTGTTGTCCAATGGCAATCTGATCGACAGCGGAGAGGAGGGTGCGTTTCACTACGCCGTCTGGGAAGACCCCTTCCCCAAGCCGGCCTATCTGTTCGCTCTGGTTGCCGGCGAACTGGACGTCCTCGAAGACCGCTTCGTTACGATGTCGGGCCGCACGGTGGACCTCAAGATATTCGTCGATCCGGGCATGAGCGCCCGCGCCGCCTATGCCATGGACGCGCTGAAGCGCTCGATGCGGTGGGACGAAGAGACCTACGGCCGCGAATACGATCTCGACCTGTTTATGATCGTCGCCGTGCGCGATTTCAATTTCGGGGCGATGGAGAACAAGGGGCTCAACATCTTTAACGCTTCGCTGCTGCTGGCGGATGCGCAAACGGCGACCGATCTCGATTATGAGCGGATCGAAAGCGTCGTGGCCCACGAATATTTCCACAACTGGTCAGGCAACCGCGTGACCTGCCGCGACTGGTTCCAGTTGTGCCTGAAGGAAGGCCTGACCGTCTTCCGCGATCAGAGCTTCTCCGGCGATCAGCGCGGCCACGCGGTGCAGCGCATCAAGGACGTCAAGATGCTGCGCGCGCGGCAGTTCCCGGAAGATGCCGGACCGCTGGCCCACCCGGTGCGTCCGGCCACCTATCTGAAAATCGACAACTTCTATACCGCCACCATCTATGAGAAGGGGGCGGAAATCGTCGGCATGTTGAAGACGGTCGTCGGCGCGGAGACCTACCGCCGCGCGCTCGACCACTATTTCGAAACGCATGACGGAACGGCGGCGACGCTGGAAGACTTCCTGAGCAGCTTCGAAGCGGTGACGGGGCAGGACTTTTCGCCGTGGCTGAAATGGTATGTCCAGGCCGGCACACCCGTGCTCAGCCTTTCCGCGACCTATGATGGCGACACGCAACGCCTTACGCTGACGGTGAGCCAGATGACGCCGCCCACTCCGGCGCAGGCGCATAAGGCGCCGGTGCCGATCCCGGTGCGGCTGGGCCTGTTGTCCGGGGCCGGGGCCCCGCTGTCTTTCCGCTTCGCGGGCGAAACGGTGCCGGAGGCCCTCTTTGTGCTTACAGAGGCCCGGGCGCAATGGGTGCTCGAAGACGTGACCGAAGCGCCGGTTATTTCGGCCCTGCGGGGCTTCTCTGCCCCGGTCAAGCTCACACTGACCGAGCCCGAAGCGCACCGGTTTGCGCGCTTCCGCGGCGACCCCGACCCGTTCAACCGCTGGGAGGCGGCGCAAAGCCTGGCCAAGGCCCTGATCCTTGATCCGCACGGGGCCGCCGCCGACTATGCCGAGGCGCTGCGCGCCACCCTGACGGACCCGACGCTCGATGCGGCGTTCAAGGCGCTGATGACCGGCCTGCCGACCGAGATGGACCTCGCCCAGAGCCTGACGCCGGTCGATCCGGCCTTCATCCATACCCGGCGTAAGGCGTTCAAGGCGGAACTGGCGGCGGCGCTGAAAACCGATGCCGAAGCCCTCTATGCGGCCCTGCCCGCCGAAACGACCTTCAGCCCGGATGCCGCCTCGGCGGGCCGCCGCGCCCTGCGCAACGCCCTGCTTGACCTGATCGTTGCCGCTCCGGACAGTGACGCGGATAGGAGCGAAGCGACTAGCGACCAAGCGGGAGCGCAGGCTGTACGCCGCCCGGAGGGCGAAGCCCCTCTCGAACGAGATGCGGCGAAGCCCCTGAGCGCAAAACAAAAAATCGCCAAAGCGCACTACCACGACGCCCGCAATATGACCGACATGATGGCTGGTCTGTCGGCCCTGTCGCAGATCCACGGCGCCGCGTATCAGGACGCGCTGGAGGACTTCTATGCGCGCTTTAAGTCCGAACCGCTGGTGCTCGACAAATGGTTCGCCGTGCAGGCCGCCTGCCCTCACCCCGAAACCCTTTCGCGGGTGCGTCGCCTGATCACGCATCCGGATTTCGACCGCAAGGTGCCCAATCGCTGGCGCGCCGTGGCGCAGGCCTTCGCCGCCAATAATCCGGCCATTTTCCACGACGCCTCCGGCGAAGGCTATGCCTTTATCGCCGAGGAAATCCTCAGCGTCGATCGCTTTAATCCGATGACCGCAGCCCGCCTGATCGAAGCCTTTGGCGGTTTCAAACGCTATGCCGAGCCCCACAGGGGGCTGATGCAGGCGGTACTGGAACGGATTTTAGGCACCGAAGGCCTGTCGAAAAATGTCGCTGAACTGGCCGGGAAGGCGCTGGCCGGTTAGCGCAAACATTCGCTTAACCTATTGACAAACTTTGACGATTAAAACCGTCCACAGGGGCCGCCCGCAACGGCCTCAGATCCGGTATGTGCGTAAGGGAGGCGAGAGTGGCGGGACTTGAGCGCGTCAGGTTCATGGTGGTGGATGACAACACGCACATGATCCACATTGTGAAAACGATTCTGCGCGGGTTCGGGGCCACCCATGTGTTCGAAGCGCGCGATGCGGGCGATGCCTTTCAGCGCCTGCGCAATGACGCCATCGACATCGTGATCGTGGACTTCATGATGGAAGTGCTCGACGGGGTCGAATTCGTCCATATGGTGCGCAACTCCTCCGACAGCCCCAACCGCTACGTCCCCATCATCATGCTGACGGCGCACTCAGAGCGCTCGCGGGTCATGGCGGCGCGCGATGCCGGGGTCAATGAATTCTGCGCCAAGCCGGTGACGGCACTGGAACTGTACCGCAAGGTGGCCGCCGTCATCGACAAGCCGCGCCCCTTTATCAAGACCGCCAACTATTTCGGACCCGACCGCCGCCGTCGTCAGGACGCCAAGTATCAGGGACCGGAACGCCGCGAAGGGTGGAGCGAGGACCACAAGCCCCCGGCGAAGGAGGCCGCGCCGCCGGCGGAAGAAAAAGCCGCCGGTTAGAGCGGTATGACGTCTGTGGGCCTCATTGCGCGCACGCCGCCACTGAGGCGGCTGCAAAAAGCGGCGTTTTTTGCCCACAGCGCAATCGCAGTCCTGCCGCTTTCCGTCCCGCAAGACTCTCGACAAAGGGTTAACGCCCCGTTTACCTTTTCAGTTGTACCCGAATCAAATCCGGTCTTCGCCCCTTCCACCCCTCACGCAGCCCCTACCCGGATCGCCCGACGCGCATGAAGCTTTTTTCGTCACAGTCCGACAGCGGTGGGGCCCAAACCGGCCTCCGCTTCCGGCTGGGCGGTGGAAATGAGCGGTCGCTGAAGTCGAGCCTGCTGACGCAGGTCAGCCCGCGTATGCCCTTGTGGATGCGCGTGGGCGGCCTCAGCCTCGCCCTGGGGCTGATGCTGTTTGCCGGTGTCTCTTCGGCGCGCCTGCAAAACGATTTTTCGTCCGGACGCGCGGCGCGCGATGCTGCCGCCTACGCGCAGGCCCGCCTGAACGCGCTTCGGGCTGACAAGACCGTGTCGGTGGCGCGCGCGGCCATGGAGGGGGCCCTGTCCACCTATGATGCCCGCCCCGAAGCGGCCGAGGCCGCCGTGCAGCGCGGGCTTGAGGCGTCGGGCGGTGCCGTAGCCTCGCTGGCCCTCATTGATGCCGAAGGCCGCATTATCGCCCGCGCCGGTCAGGACGAGGCCAGCCTGCTGACCGAGGCGGCACGCTCTGAAAACAAGGGCTTTGTCGCCCTGGCCCTCGGGTCGCGCCTGACGCGCACGGCGCGCTCCTATCTGGTGCGGACCCCGGCCCCCGGACGCGTCCGGGCCGTGGCGCGCCTCAACAACCCCCTGCGGGCGGCTGAGAATACGCGCGACAATCAGGTGCTGCTGATCAACGCCGCCGGTGACATCATCGGGGCTTCGGACGACAGCCTGACCGGGGAAAACATCCGCATCGCCCTGACCGTGACGCCGGAACAGATCCGCGACAATGCCAATGATGCGCGCCTGACCGAAGGCACGCTGGAGGAAAAGGGCTTTGTGCGTATTGCGGCGGCGCGCGAAGGTGAAAACGGCCTGACCACCCTCTACCTTGTGCCCTCCGATGGGGCGGCCAGTTTTAACTGGCTGGCGACGGCGACGCTGTTTATCGGGCCACTGATCATCGGCGCGCTGTTCGGTCTGCTGCTGATCGTGCAGAGCCGGCGCAATTCCGAAGCGGCCCGTCAGTATGAGGCCAAGGAGACCCGCTACCGGCTGGCCGTCGAAGCGGCACGCTGCGGCATCTGGGAATGGGATCTCGAAAGCGATCAGGTCTTTATGTCCGAAGTCACGGGCGTCATGTTCGGCTGGGGCGGCAGCGGCGTGGCCAGCACCAGCGAAGTCCTGCTGCGCATCGCGCCCGAACACCGCGACACGGTGCGCAAGGCGCTGGTCAATGCGCAGGGGCACGGTGCGCTCGACGTCTCTTTCCGTGTCCCTGGCGAGAACGGACGCGCCATCTGGGTCGATGCGCGGGGTCAGGCGACCGGACCGCGCGGCCTGACCGGCTTTACCCGCCTGTCCGGCGTGGCGCTGGACGTTTCCGAAGAACGCGCCGCCCAGTCGCGGGCCCAGCGCGCCGAAGCGCGCCTGACCGGGGCGATCAACTCGGTCTCCGACGCCTTTGTGCTGTGGGACCGTCGCGGTAAGCTGGTCATCTGGAACGCCGTCTTTGGCAAGACCTTCAATATCGACCCGCGTTTCCTCAAGGTTGGTACGTCGCGCGAACTGATCGAAAAGGTCATGGCCATCGCCATCCGCCGTCAGGAAGCCATGGCCGACGGGCGTGACGGCGTGATCGAGGCCGAGCTGAATGACGGGCGCTGGATTCAGATTTCCGAGAGCCGCACCCTTGAAGGCGGCACGGTCGTTACCGGGGCCGACATCACCGCCATCAAGATTCAGGAGGAGATGAGCCGGCGCAACGAGGAACAGCTTCAGGCCATGGTGGACAAGCTGGAGCAGAGCCGCCGCATCCAGACCGATCTCGCCAAAAAGTACGAAATGGCCAAGATCCGCGCCGAACAGGCCAATCACGCCAAGTCGGAATTCCTGGCCAATATGAGCCACGAACTGCGCACGCCGCTCAACGCCATCAATGGCTTCTCGGAGATCATGGCGGGAGAGATGTTCGGACCGCTGGGTCATGCGCGGTATAAGGAATATGCCGCCGACATCCACAGCTCAGGCCAGCACCTTCTGGCCCTGATCAACGACATTCTCGACATGTCGAAGATCGAAGCGGGCAAGATGACGCTGAAGTTTGAACCGGTTTCGGTCGAAGAGGTGGTGGACGATACGCTGCGCCTTGTGCGGCAGCGCGCGGAAAAGGCGGGCCTCAAAATGCGCGTACACCTGCCGCAACTGCCCGACATTCAGGCCGATTATCGCGCCCTGAAACAGGTTCTGCTCAACATCCTGACCAATGCCATCAAGTTTACGCCGTCGGGCGGCACCATCACCGTGTCCGCTGTTCCGACCGAAAGTTTCATGCACCTCTATGTCGCCGATACCGGCATCGGCATCGCCGAAAAGGACATGGAGCGCCTTGCCCGTCCGTTCGAACAGATCGAAAACCAGTTCTCGCGCACCAAGGAAGGCACCGGCCTCGGCCTTGCCCTCACCAAGTCGCTGATCGAAATGCACTCGGGACGTCTGGAGGTCGATTCCACCGTCGGTCAGGGTACCACGGTCAGCATCATCCTGCCCCTGACCCAGACCACCTCCGGGGCCAGCGCCGACGACACGCCGGACAGCCCCGATACGGCCGGCCGCATTGCGGCGGCGTGAGATGACTGAACCCCGCACCCGAAGCCTGAGACTGTGAGCGACCGGCGCACCCTGTGGGGCGTGGGCTGCGGCGTGATCGCCGGGGCTCTATGGGGCCTTGTGTTTCTGACCCCCGAACTGGCGGCGGGCTTCACGCCGCTGCAACTGTCCGCCGGACGCTACCTCGCCTATGGCCTGATCGCCGCCGTCCTGATCGCTCCGCGCTGGAACCGCGTGCGCACGCTGATCGACATGAAGGGCTGGCGCGCCCTGATCCGCCTCAGCCTGCTCGGCAATATCCTCTACTATATCTGTCTGGCGCAGGCCGTGCAGTCGGGCGGCGTGGCCATGACCACCCTGATCATCGGCCTCCTGCCCGTCAGCGTCGCCGTGCTGGGCCGTCACGACCACGGCTCGGTGCCCTTGCGGCGGCTGGCCCTGCCGCTGGCACTCGGTGTGGCCGGCATTGCCTGCACCGTCTGGGGCAGTATCGGCGGCACCTCCGGCTCGTTGTTTGGCATTGTCTGCGCCTTCGGCGCGCTGATCGCCTGGACGCTCTACGCCGTGGACAACAGCCGCTGGCTGAGTCGTCTCGACACGATCTCATCGCAGGACTGGAGCCTGCTGACCGGCCTTGTCACCGGGGCACTGGCGCTCGTTCTGGCCGTGCCCGCCTTTCTCCTGTCGCCGGGCATACATTCGGGCGTTCAGTGGTGGGGCTTTGCCGGGCTGATGGCTGCGGTGGCGCTCCTGTGTTCGGTGATCGGCAATGCCTTCTGGAACCGCGCCAGCCGCCTGCTGCCCATGACACTGGTGGGGCAGATGATCCTGTTCGAGACGCTGTTTGCCCTGCTCTATGGCTTCCTGTGGGAAGGCCGCTGGCCCTACCTCAGCGAAGTCGTCGCCATGGGGCTTCTGTGCGCCAGCGTGCTGACCTGCGCCGCCGCTCACCGACCACGCACGCCACAAGCGTCAGCGTGAGGCCGAAGCCGCCGCCGCCTTCGCCTTTTCTTCCGCCTTACGCACATCCGACAAGGCCTTGGACCGCGCGCGGAACGGCGTCTTGATCAGCGGTTCCGCGACCTTGGCGCGTTCCTCGGGCGGCAACTGGATCAGCAGCGAGATGATCGCCGTTTCGATCTTGTCCTTGGCCGAGGCCTCGGCGCGGCGCGCCTTGGTGATTTCCGCCTGAATGGCAACCGGGTCGGGCTTCGGTTGCAGCATCAGTTCCGCTGCCGATTTGCGGAAGGCGCGGCTCTGGTCCATATCGCTCTCGCCGGCCAGCGCCGCATCGGTCAGGATCTGACGCGCGACTTCCTGGTTGGCGGGGCTCAACCCTTCGATCATGTGCAGCAGGGCCGGTGCCGACCGATCCGGCTTCGGCCGCAAATGCTTGGACGCAATAACGCCGACGCCGATCAGCGAGCCCAGCAAAAACACGTTGAGCGCCAGCGACACCCCCAGCCAGGTGCGGGCGGTGGGCCGCTTTTTCGGAGACGCAGGCGGAACGGTCTCAGGCATTACCAGTTATCCACCTCGGCCAGACTGGCCGAAGCCAGCACCGCTTCGGCGCGCGCCTCGGACAGGGTCATCAGGCCGATATTGAGGCCGAACACGATCCCGGCGGCACAGGCTGCCGCTAAGCCGATACCCCCGGCCAGCCAGCGCCGGCGCGGGCGCACAATGGCCGGTGCCGGACGCGTCGCCACCCCCGCCGGCATCATGCGCGCCAGAACCTCCCATTGCAGCGCGACGGAGGGTTCAACCTCATCCGCCGAAGACAGCCAGTTATCGAGCGTGTGCGCTTCGGCCAGAACGCGGCGGGCGATTTCGGGGTGTTGCTGCCTGAACAGCAGGGCGGCGGCGCGCTCGTCCGCCGGCCAGCGCTGGGGGTCGGCCCCATAGGCCTCGACGATCGCTTCGAAGCGTTCGGATGTGATCTGACTTTGCATCATAACGCTCCTTTCCTAACTCTTGTTGCCTTGAATGACTTTTAACACCGGCCGGCCGCTGGCTGCTGATCCGCCGATCAGGTCGCCGCGCGCCTCGCTCAGCTTCGCCTTGAGCTGCCGCCGACCGCGCGACAGCAGGCTTTCCAGCGCCTCGACCGAAACCTCCATCAGGGCCGCCGCTTCGATATTGGACAGTTCCTGATAGTAGCAGAGGACGATGGCCACCCGCTGCCGTTCGGGCAGGGTCGCCAGGGCGGCTTCGACCGTCTGGCTCATCTGCTGCTGATCCAGCCGCCGCGTCGGGTTGGCCGAAGGGTCGGCCAGCTCGATTTCGGTATGATCGACCGTATCGCGCCGCCGCCGCAGCCGGTCGTAGCACAGATTGACCGCCACCTTGTGCAGCCAGGTATCGACGCGCGCCCGACCCGGCACCCACAGCGGCGCCTGCTTCCACAGGCGCAGCAGGGCCTCCTGCGCCACGTCCTCGGCCTCGGCGGCGTCATTGAGCAGACGCCGCGCCAGAGACAGGATGCGCGGCAGTTTGCGCGCCACGAGGGATTGTGTGGCGGCAGCGTCTCCGCGCGCCACGGCCTCAATCTGCGCCTCATCCGGGTCTAGGCCTGTGGTCATGGCCTGTCCTGTCCCCTGTTCTTTCGGGCGACGATAGTCCGCCTCAGGCGTCACATTACTCATAAGCGGGGCCTTTAAGCAACAAGGGTTTGGGCAACCGTTTGCGGCCATCTGACCGATCCGTTTGTTACAGGCTTTTACGCGGTGAGACCGACAATCCGTCGTTAGCGTTCGTCGCGCGGCGCGACCACGGTTTCAAACGCATTGCGGGCGCGTTTGCGCAGGTCTTTCAGCTTCTTTTCCAGCGTATCGAGACGGCGCGTATGCACCGCACGCGCCAGCTTGCGCTGAAACGCTTCCGGTTCTTTCGACGGGTCATCATTGGCGTCGAGCGAAACGCGCATCACCTGCGCCAGACTTTGCTGCACACGCCATGCGGCGCTCAGCGCTTCGATATCGTCGGCTTTTGCGAGACCGGCGCGCTGCATGGCCTGAAGCGCGGCAATGGTGCCGACGCGCAGCGGCCCGCCATTGGCGGCGTGCACCAGTTGCAGATACTGCGCGGCGAATTCGCAATCGACCTGCCCCCCGACGGCCAGCTTGAAATCCCAGAAATTTTTGGCCGGGCGTTCCTTCTCCATCAGGGCGCGCATATTGAGCACGTCCAGCGCCGTTCGCGCCTCAGACCGCGTGGCGCGCAGGATGGTTTCAAGCTTCAGCCGCACAAGGTCGGCAAAATCCTCGGACGTCGCCCACACCACGCGGGCACGCGTCAGGGCCTGAAACTCCCAGGTATCGGCGTCCTTGGTGTAGTAGTTTTCAAACGCCGCCAGCGACACCGCCACCGGCCCCTTGGCCCCGGTGGGGCGCAGCTTCATGTCGATTTCGTACAGCGTACCTTCGTGGGTCGGGGCCGACAGGGCGGCGATCAGGCGCTGCGTGAAGCGGCCAAAGAAGGTTTCTGCCCCCCAGCCCTTGATCGAGGACATTTCCGACGGATCGTCCGGCAGATAGACCGTCATCAGGTCGAGATCGGAGCGCGCCGTCATCTCCTGCCCGCCCAGCTTGCCCAGCGCCAGTATGGCCACCTGACCCGACAGATGGCCGCCCAGCCGCCGCACCTCCTCCAGCGCCAGCGGCGACAGATGGGTGATGCAGGCATCGGCCAGACGCGCATAGGCCGCGCCCGCCGCCTCGGTCGTCAGGCGGCCGTTGAGAATCTGCATCCCGATGCGGAACTGCTGCTCGCGGCAGATGCGGCGCAGGGCGTTCATCACGTTTTCCAGCGCGTTTTCCGGGTCGGGCGGCACGCGTTCGACCTCTGCCTGAATCAGACGATCCAGTTCCTCGCCCAGCGGGTCGAAGAAGCCGGCGTCCAGCATGGCATCGAAAATGGTCGGGTGCCGCGACAGGAACTGCGCCAGACGCGGGCTGAAGCCCATGATTTCAACAATCGCCTTGAACAGCTTGGGGTTGGCGAGGAACAGCGACTGAATCTGCACCCCGGCACTGAGGCCCGAAAAGAAGACGGCAAAGCGCGTGAAGGCGATGTCCGGCGCGCCGGTTTCGTTCAGCGCTTCCAGCAGGCGCGGCACCAGTCGGGTAAACAGTTCGCGGCCGCGTGGCGTGCGCGTCGCCGGGATGCGCCCGTGGTGCCAGCCGCGGATGGTGGCCGAAATCTGCTCCGGGTGCTCAAAGCCCATGCGGGCCAGCGTCTTCAGCGTTTCCGGATCGTCCTCGACCCCGGTGAAGACCAGACTGCCGAACGACGAGGACAGGTCCTCGGAATCGGAGAACAGCTCGCCATAGTGGCCATTGACCAGCCGCAGGGTGCGCGACACAGCCAGATCGAAGCGGCTGAGGTTGGAAAAGCCGCACATGGCGGCGACGCGCATCCGCTCGTCCTCGGCTTCGGGCAGGGTGTGGGTCTGCTCGTCGGCGATCATCTGCACGCGGTGTTCCCAGTCGCGCAGCCGCACATAGGCCTGTTTCAGTTCCTTGGCCACGGCGGGGGCCAGATGCCCGGCACGACGCAGGGCATCGAGCGCGTCCAGCGTGCGGCGTGAGCGCAGCGACGGGTCGCGCCCGCCGAGGATCAGTTGCTGCGTCTGAACGAAAAACTCGATTTCGCGGATACCGCCGACGCCCAGCTTGAGATTGGCCCCGGCGGGGTCGAGGCGTTCATCGACCTTATAGGTGTGTATCTGGCGCTTGATCGACTGAATATCGGCAATGGCCGGATAGTCGAGGCTGCGCCGCCAGATGAAGGGCGACAGGGCCTGCATGAAGGCCTTGGCCTCGATCATGTCCCCGGCAATGGGCCGCGCCTTGATGAAGGCCGCGCGTTCCCAGTTCTGGCCCACCGTCTCGTAATAGTTCAGCGCGAAGGGCACGCTGACCACGGTCGGCGTCGAGGACGGGTCCGGGCGCAGACGCAGATCGACGCGGAAGACGTAGCCGTCGCCGGTGCGCTCACTGAGGATGTTCGACACGCGGCGCGCCAGCCGATCGACAAAGACCTGAGCCTCCACGCCCTCTTTCAACGGCAGCGCGTCCAGTTCGGCAAAGAAGGTGATGTCGATATCCGACGAATAGTTCAGTTCGCCCGCCCCGTGCTTGCCCATGGCCAGCACGAACAGGCCCGGCATGATGCCGCGCTCACCCTTGATGTCATAGTCGATCAGACGGCCGCGGTCGCGTTCTTCGCGCACGGCCAGCGCGATCCCGGCATGGGTCACAGCGTCGGCAAAGCGCGTCAGGGCGGCGGTGACGTGATCGAGCTTCCACACATCGCCTAGATCGGCCAGCGCCGTCAGCAGGTGGGTATCGGCCTTCAGGTGGCGCAGCACGCGCTTGGCGGCCTCGACGTCGAGGGTTTCGACGGTATCGGCCTGATCGGCCAGGGCTTCGGTAGCCAGCAGGATGGCCTTCAGCCGCGCTTCGGGTGGCGACATCAGGGTTTCGCGCAGACGTTGCGGTTCGCGCCGCATCAGCCCGGCCAGATAGGGCGAGGCCCCAAGCACCGGCATCAGGGCCGGACCGGCGCGTTGCAGCAGGTCGGGCCAGCCTTCGGCCTCGGCCACTTCGGCAATCGCCTCATAGGCGTACAGCGCCGCGCCGTCGTTCAGCACCGGCCCGCAGGGATGCAGTCGATCCACCAGCGAGGAAAAGAGAATATCCGCCATATGTCTGTGTTAGGTGAATCGCATCGCAGACACAAGGGTGGCCTTGGGTTTCCCGCTTTACGACTGGGCTTGTCTTAGGGTGCGCGGGCCACCCCTGCGCGCCGGGCTGCGTCTTTTACTGTGAACCCCTTTGTTTCACGAAAGAAGGAAAGGTTAAAAAATAAGAAATCAAGTCAAATACAGTCGCGGTTTTTGAATTAACCCGTTATAAAGCCAGAGCCGTTATTACCGCCTTATCTGCAACCGCCGGAAGTATCGCGTCCATGTCCTTTGCTCAATCGCTTCTGATGCCGAAGAAAATCCTCATCGCCGGATGGGTGATGATCTGCACGCTATGGCTGGCCATTGCCGTCGAGCGGTTCACGGAGATTGAGACCCTGCCCTTCGTCAAGACGGTCTTCGTCTATCTGTTGCTCGACTATATGTGGGCGACCTTCTACCGTCAGTGGCGCGGCGGAAAGGCCTGAGGCCTGATCCTGGAGCGCTTTGCGAAACATGTGCGAGGGTTTTGGCTTCGCCGAACGCCGCTTCGGAATCAAATGCGCGACAAAACAACCCGGTAAAGCGGAACTTCGATTCAAGCCGAACGAAATCCGCTCTAGGGTCCAAACCCAATCAGGTTTCGGACGTGACGCGACGTGACTTTTGTGTCCGGACAGGAGATTGGCGCGCCGTGGAGTGACCTCCACAAGCGACAACCGACGCCTCCGGGCGCAAAAATCACCGCGCCCCGAAGGGGTATGGCGCAGATCGCCCCGTTTGACGTCGCAAAATCTTGAAAGGGGTCACCCTTCCTGCGATTTGGCTCCTGAAACGGAACCATCTGCGCTCATATCACGCCGCAAATCCTGATTGGGTTTGGACCCTAAGGTTTCAGACCGTCGATAAAGGCCGCAAGATTGGCGGCGTGTCCGCGACCTTCAAACACGGACCACGGCGTGTCCGGCACGATCCCCCGGCCTTCGGGCACCTCGCCCTGCGGGTTGGTATAAAGTTCGCCCGACAGGGAAAACCGCCACCCTTCGCCCAGCGGCTTTTCGATCTGGTCCGACAGCGCGCCGCGCGTGGTACTCCCCACAAGCCGTACCTGAGGCAGGGCCCGCATGGCCAGGGCGAAGATTTCCCCGGCACTGACCGTAATGTCGCTCGTCACCACATAGACCGGACCGGTATAGCGCACCCGTGACGACGGCTGGATCACCACCGAGGTGGAGGTCGTTGTCTGCCCCTCACGCCAGGGGCGTTTCTGATAGGCAAGACGCGGCTGATCGTAAAAGCGCGCAGCAATGGTCCGGCTGACGGAATCGTAACCGCCGCGATTATTGGACACATCGACCACGACGGCCCGCGTCCCCTGAAAAGCCGTCAGGGCTTCGTCCAGAATAGCCTCAAGCGCCTGTGTGTCGGACGGATCGGCCTTGGCATCAAACGCCCCCATGGTGACAATATTCAGATAGCCGACGCCATCGCGCACGCCCCAGAAAAGGCGGTTATTTCCCACATGATGCCCCTGCCCGTGCAACAAACCGGACAGTATCCCGTCGCGATAGGCGGCCAGCCACGTCTTTTGCGCGGCCGCGTCACCTACAGCCGTCAGAGTGGGGGCCTCACCCGCCGCCAGTTCGATTTCCACGCCCCCGATCACGCCGTGCAGTTCGCTATGCGGGTCATTGAGCCTGATGAAGATGCGGCTGAGTGCGCCCCACAGCGCGTCATCCGTGTCGATGACCGGATAGGCCTGCCGCACCTCGGCCAGCAGGGCCTCAGGGTCGATGTGCCGCGCCGCGAAACCCGCATAGTGCTGACGCAGGGTCGCAACCGCGAAATCAAACCGTTGGGCGGGCGTCAGCTTTTGATGGCACGCCGCAGGCACACCGGACGCTCCCTCGAACAGATAGGGTGTACCGCCCGGCACCTCGGCAAACACCGCCTCGGCCACGGGCCCTTCGACGGGCGACCACACAGCAAAGCCCTCGGCCTGTGCTTCGGCGTCGCGGGCGTCGGGCAGGCACAGCCCCCCGGCCTCGTGATAGAGGCTGAGCCCGTCGCGACGAATCTCGGCCAGCAGGCCATAGTCGGGGGATCGCCACACGCCGGTGACATCGGCGAGATAGCCGGCGGCGTCGCGCGTCGGACGCTCCTGCGCCTCAGCAATGACCGGCACCCAGATCAGACAGGCCAGACCCAGAGCTACGCGCATATTCCCTCTCCCCTAACCCACTGGCGGCAGGACCAGCGCCGTGCGCAGACCCGGCCCCTGATCGCCATAGACACCGGGGCCCTCGTCGATGCTCAGGCGGCCCTTGTGCGCCACAGCCACGGCCTCGACCATCGACAGACCGAGCCCCACACCCGGCAGCGAGCGCGAATTTTCCAGACGCACGAAACGCTGGGTGATGCGCGCGCGGTCGGCTTCGGGCACGCCCTGCCCCGTATCGGTGACGGAAAACTCGATCTCACGCCGCGAATTGTGCCGCAGCCGCAGGGTGATGCCGCCCGTCTGGGTATATTTGATGGCGTTATCGAGCAGGTTGGCCATGGCCTGCGCCAGAAAATCGCGATTGCCATAGGCCTTCACGCCCGGCTCAATTTCGGCGGTAAATTCCAGCCCCTTATCCTCCGCCAGAATTTCAAACAACTCACGCATGTCCTCGGCGAGCGCCGACGCGTCAAACAGCTTCTGATCGGGGGCCTGACCCGCGGCCTGAAGGCGCGAGATGGAAAACACCGTCTGGAAGGTGCGCAATAGCTGATCGGTTTCGGCCAGCGCCCGCTCGATCACCTCCGGGGCTTGCGACGGGTCCTTCTCGACATCGTAAAGCGACACTTCGAGCTTGGAACGCAGGCGCGACAAGGGGGTTCTCAGATCGTGGGCAATGGCGTCGCCGGCGTATTTGAGATTGCCCATGGTCTTTTCCATGCGGTCCAGCGTCTCATTGACCCGCTCGGCCAGGGCGTCAAATTCATCCCCCGAATTGCGCAGTTTCGCCCGCGCCTTGAGGTCGCCTTCCTTGACCAGATCGAAAACCTGCATCAGGCCCTGCACCGACCGCGACACCTCGTTATTGATGATCATACCGGCAAACAGACCCAGCACGATCACCAGCACCCCGCCGCCCCACAGGGCCTTGAAGCCCATGTCGAAGCCCTTTTCCGACCACGAGGTGTCCATGCCGACATAGAGGTACAGGCCGGGTTTCAGGGTCAGCACCTGACCGCGATAGGCATAGGATTTGCGCTTGCCCGACGGATCGGTGAGGCGGTAATTGATCTGAAACGGCCGTTCGTTTGCGCCGACAATCCGGGCTTTTTCCCGGATGTGGTCGAAAACCTGCGGCGACACCTCGGTGGTGGCGCGCCGGTTTTCAGCCAGGATATCACCGTCACCGCGATAGGCGATCTTGACGAAAAACCATTCGGTAATGTCCTCCTCACTGAGCGTCTCCAGCACCGCCGCCTCGCCCTGCTCGCGGTACACCTCCGCCAGATAGTCGATGCGCGACTTGACCTGCGCATCGGACACCGCCTTGGTCTCGGCCGAAGACGCGATGTAGATATAGGCGAAGATCAGCACCGCCACGAAGGAATAGACGGTAATGAACATCAGGGTCAGACGGAACGGCGTCTGCCTGAACATGGTGGCTTTCAGCGAAAAGCGCGTAAGATTGGGGAGCGCGAACACGACCTGATTTTACGGCTTGAGCTGATAACCTTCGCCGCGCACCGTATGCAGCATCGGGCGGTCGAAGCCCTTGTCCAGCTTGGCGCGCAGGCGGGAAATATGCACGTCGATGACATTGGTCTGCGGGTCGAAATGATAGGCCCACACCTTTTCCAGCAACATGGTGCGCGTCACGCTCTGCCCCACGTGGCGCATCAGGAACTCCAGAAGCTGAAACTCGCGCGGTTGCAGGTCAATCTCGGACGTGCCGCGCTTAACCACGCGGGTGATCAGGTTCATTTCGAGGTCGCCGACGCGCAGAGTGGTTTCCACGGCACCCGTGTCCTTGCGCCGCAGAAGCGCCTCAAGCCGCGCCACCAGTTCAACCAGCGCATAGGGCTTGACCAGATAGTCATCGGCCCCGGCCTTCAGGCCATAGACGCGGTCTTCGAGTTCGCCCAGCGCGCTCAGGAACAGCACCGGCACGTCGATCCCTTCGGAGCGTGCGATTTCCAGCATCGACACCCCGTCAAGACCTGGCATCATGCGGTCGAGCACCACCACGTCGAACTCACCGTCGCGCAGCGCCTTCAGTCCCGCCTCACCGTCGTGCGTAACCACAGAGTCGAAGCCCTGTTCGGACAGGCCCTTCTGCATGGTCAGGGCCGCTTCGACATCGTCCTCGACTATCAATACCTTGGTCATGTGCTGAATGCCCCGCGCAACCGTGTGATTGTCCCTGTTTTACCCCCTCGCCGGGCGGTGGCTGCGCCACCTTGGCCGCCGCCTCGATGGCGGCTTGAGCGGAATGATTACAGAAATCATTTCTCTTTAGTAAAGCGCGCCGCTGGTCCTGTGAAGGGGCCGCGGTGTTAAAAAGCTGTCATGTAGGGGCGGCACAGGGAGGCCCAATTTCCGACTTTATTGCAGCGCACAAATCGGATAAATACCTCTGGCAAGGTCATGGCAAACGCGCTTATTATCAGACAAAAGCGCCCGAGCTTTGGCCCACGCCCACACAAGAACAGAACGCGGATTTCGCTTCAGTCTGAACGGAGCCGGCGCTCTACACAGGGGAGACCGACCGATGACCAAACCCCATTCACCCTTTGAGCAGGGCCTGAAGATGATGGGCACGCAGCAGCAACTGGCGGCGCGCAGTCTGGTCAATCTCATCGGCATGATTTCGGCCTCCTCCCACCGTTATGCGCAGGAAACCACGGCGTTTACGCGCGATGCCCTGTCGCTGATGCAGCAGGCCGCCCAGACCCGCGATCCGGCCGAACTGCGCGAGCTTCAGAGCCAGTGGGCGAAAACCTGCGTCAAATACGGGCAGAACCAGACCCGCGCCACCATGAATTTTGTCGAACAATGCGGCCTTCAGGCGCTCAACGCCTCGGTGCCGCCGACAGACGACCTCCCCCCCGCAGAGTCCCAACCCGAATAGGAGTTTCCCATGCTGACAGGCAAAACCGCGCTCGTAACCGGCTCCACGTCGGGCATCGGACTGGCCATCGCGCGCAAGCTGGCCTCAAAGGGGGCGAAGGTGATGCTGAACGGTATGGGTGACCCGACCGAAATCGAAAACCTGCGCGCCGGTATGGCGTCGGAATTCGGCGTTGAGGTGGCTTTTAACGGGGCTGACCTGACAAAGGTCGAGGCCATCGAGGCGCTTATTGCGGACACGACGCAAAAGCTGGGTGCGCTCGATATTCTGGTCAACAATGCCGGTATTCAGCACGTGTCGCCCATCGAAGACTTTCCGGTCGATAAGTGGAACATGATCATCGCGCTCAACCTGTCGGCGGCGTTCCACACCACGCGCCTCAGCTTCAAGGGCATGAAGGATCGCGGCTGGGGGCGGATCATCAATATCGCCTCGGCGCACGCCCTTGTCGCCTCGCCGTTCAAGGCGGCCTATGTGGCGGCCAAGCATGGCATTGCCGGCCTGACCAAGACGATCGCCCTCGAAGGGGCCGAACACGGCATCACCTGCAACGCCATCTGCCCCGGCTATGTGCTGACGCCGCTGGTCGAAAAGCAGATCCCGGACACCGCCAAGGCGCGCGGCCTGACCGAGGAACAGGTGATCAAGGACGTGCTGCTGGCGGCCCAGCCGACCAAAAAATTCGTCGAAACCGACGACATCGCCGAACTGGTCCTCTTCCTGTCTTCGGACGCCGCCAGGTCGATCACCGGCGCGCTGCAATCCATCGACGGCGGCTGGACGGCGGCCTGAAAGCGCCCTCCCTCCCGGCACTTTTACCGGGAGGGAGGGTTGTGGTGGTGGACTGAACTTGCCCCTTGCCCTTGAGCGTGTGGCAAGTGCTAGCAAATGTCAAAATCAGATCACTAGGCCAGTGTAGCGTCCAGCGTGATCGGCACTGCGGCCAGCGCTTTTGAGATCGGGCAATTGGCCTTGGCGCCAGCGGCCAGTTCCTGAAACTGCTCGGCCGACACACCCGGCACCTGAGCCTTCAGTTTCAGTGTGATGGCGGTGATGGAAAAGCCCGCTTCGGAGGGCGTAACCTCAACCACGGCTTCGGTTTCCAGCAACTCCGCCGTGAACCCGGCCTTGGCCAGGGCGAAGGACAGGGCCATGGTAAAACACCCCGAATGGGCTGCCGCGATCAGCTCTTCCGGATTGGTCCCGGCCTTACCCTCTTCGTCGCCGAAGCGGGTCTTGAAGCTGTAGGGCTGGGCCGTAAAGGCACCGCTCTGGGTGGTGAGCGTGCCGGTGCCGGTCATTCCGTCGCCGCGCCACTGGGCTGTCGCCGTGCGTTTCATCCGAAGTCTCCATCGAGAGCCTCATGCCGAAAAGTGTGAAGGGGTTTTCGGAAACACATGAGGCGTTGCAAAAATAAGGCGGCCCCAACGCGGCCAGTACGGGAACGATTGGTAAACCGGGATGTGTAAACGGGCAATCCTGTTGCGTATCTCTTCTTACCCAACGCGATAGAAAGCCTCGTTTGCCGGTCGGGGTGCGCGCCTGTTACAGGTGAGACGAGGTTTATATCCGGGTATTGAGACATGTGCGAACTTCTGGGCATGAGCGCCAATGTGCCCACCGACATCCGCTTTTCCTTTACGGCCCTGGCCAAACGCGGCGGGGCCACCGGCCCGCACGCCGATGGCTGGGGCATCAGCTTCTATGAGCAGAAGGGCTGCCGCAATTTTCACGACCCGAACCCGTCGGCGACGTCCGAGCTGGCGGCGCTGGTGCGTGACTACCCTATCAAGTCCAAGACGGTCATCGCCCACGTGCGCAAGGCCAATCGCGGCCGCGTGGCGCTGGAAAACACCCATCCCTTTACCCGCGAACTGTGGGGCCGGGCGTGGACCTTTGCCCACAATGGACAGCTCAAAGGCGTCAAAGCCCTGCCGCTGAGCTTTTTCCGTCCGATCGGCACCACCGATTCCGAGCACGCCTTTTGCTGGATTCTGGATCAGTTGGTGCGCAAATATATGGACTATCCGCCGGCCCGCGTTCTGGACAAAGAAGTCAAGCGACTGTTTGCCGAGTTGCGCAAGATGGGCGTTTTCAACGCTTTACTGACCGACGGGCGGTCGCTTTACGCCAGTTGCACGAAAAAGCTGACCTATATCCAGCGCCGCGCCCCCTTCGGTCGTGCGACCCTGATCGACGCCGAAATGCAGGTCGATTTCGCGCAGGAAACCACACCCGATGACAAGGTCATCATCATCGCCACCCAGCCCCTCACCCACGATGAGGTATGGACGACGGTCGAACCGGGATCATCGCTGATTTTCCGCGCGGGCGAGGTGGTTTAATCTCCTCCCTGCGCCTTGGCGTGGGGAGGTGGATTTTGGAGCGTAGCGACAAAAGACGGAGGGGGAGAAGCCTCGGAGTCATCCCCCTCCGTCATCGCCATAAATGGCGCTGACACCTCCCTATTGCTGCGCAACAGGGAGGAGGAAAGAAACGATTATGACCACAGCCATTCAAGTACATCAGACCGGCGGGCCGGAGGTTCTCAGCGTAGAACAGATCGAGGTCGGCGATCCGGGGCCCGGTGAGGCGCGGGTGCGTCACACCGCCATCGGCGTCAACTTCATCGACACCTATTTCCGCTCCGGTCTGTACAAGACCGCCCTGCCCTTTGTGCCGGGCAATGAAGGGGCGGGCATTGTCGAAGCCGTGGGCGAAGGCGTCGATTTCGTGAAACCCGGTAACCGGGTGGTCTATTCGGCGACCCCCGGCGGCTATGCGCAGACGCGCCTGATCGCTGCCGACAAGCTGATCCCGGTTCCCGACGGCATTAGCGATGAGGTTGCGGCGGCGGCCTTTCTCAAAGGCCTGACGGCGCAATATCTGCTGCGGCGGACCTTCCGCGTCGGGCCGGAGCATACGGTCCTTATCCATGCCGCGGCCGGGGGCGTCGGGCTGATCGCCGGGCAGTGGGCCAAAGCCCTGGGCGCTACGGTCATCGGCACGGCCGGTTCTGAGTCGAAGATCGAACTGGCGCGGCAGAACGGTTATGATCATTTAATCAATTATCGCGCGGAGGACTTTGTTGCCCGCGTTCTGGAAATCACCGACGGCCGCAAGGTCGATGTGGTGTACGACTCGGTGGGCAAGGACACGTTTGACGGATCGCTGGAGGTGCTGAAACCGCTGGGCCTCATGGTGTCGTTCGGCCAGTCGTCAGGCGCGGTGCCGCCCGTCGATATTTCGGTGCTGAATGCCAAGGGTTCGCTGTTTCTCACCCGGCCCTCGGTTTTTGGCTATAACCGTGATCGGGCAACGCTTCTGGAATCGGCGCAGGACCTGTTCGACGTCATCCTGAGTGGTAAGGTCCGTATACGGATTGATCAACGATTTGCCCTCACCGAGGCACGCGCGGCTCATGAAGCTCTGGAGAGCCGCGCCACCACCGGCAGCACGCTTTTAATCCCGTGACTGCCTTTTTTGTTTGGTCTCTCTATGGGCCTTTGCCACCTTGGCCGTCGCCTCAACAGGGTTAGAGCGGATCACGCGGGGCGACGGACGCCGGGACTTTTTCGCGCAGCGGTTCGCTGGCTGAGCGCGGGCCGTCGCCGCGCGAGGCGGAACGCGCCTCCGGAAAATCCGGAATGTCGAGATCGGCCTGACCGTGGTCGCCCGGGTCGGCGCGTTCACCGGTAACCAGAGCCTGAAGGAAGGCGATACCGGCGGCAACCAGACCGGGACTGTCCCAGAATTCCGCGTCGCTCGCTTCGAAACGCAGCAGGCGCAGATTGGGATCGTCCTTGCCATCGGGGAACCACGCCTTGTCTGCGGCCGACCACAGTTCCTCAATGATCGCCGGGTCGCGGCTGATCGTGACCGTGCCATTCATAGCGACATAGTTGTGGCCCTTCGGATCGGAAAAAGTCAGAAGCGCTGCCGGATTGGCTTCGATTTCAGCCATCTTGCCTGTATCGGCCCCGGTGAAGAACCACAGCACGCCGTCAAAAGCCTTGTCTTCCGGGTGGCGGATTTGCGGCATCATGGGCCGCGCGTGCAGCAGGCCCGTCGCTGTGTGAGTCGCCAGCATGGCCACCCTGGTGTCTTTGATCAGGGACCAGATGCGTTCGCGGGCCTCAGGGCCATACAGGGTGGTCATGCGTTTACCTCTTGGGTTGGCTAGAGCCTCATGCCGAAAAGTGAACACCACTTTTTGGAAAGACATGAGGCGCTACAAAAATTAGAGCAACACGGCAGCTCAACTGATCCGACGAATGCTCTAGCACCCCGCCGCCTCTGTCTATTTGCGGTGTCGCTGCGTAAAATAGCCATAGGAAGGGCGCCCCGGCGGATATAGTGTTGCCGCAAAGGAGACCCTCCATGGCCCATGCGCGCGCTCATATTGGTACCACTGACTTTCTCACCACCATCGACACCGGCGGACGCCGCCTGAACGCCGATGAGCCCGAAGCGCTGGGGGGCGGCAATGCCGGGTTTGCCCCCTACGATTTGCTGCTGGCGTCGCTGGCGGCCTGCACCTGCATCACGCTGCGTATGTATGCGGCGCGCAAGGGCTGGCCGCTGGAGGCGATTGACGTCGAATTGCACCACACAAAGGACGACAAGCGCTCGAAGATTACGCGCGTTTTAACGCTGACGGGCGCGCTGGATGACGCTCAGAGGGCGCGACTGGCCGAGGTGGTCGAACGCACACCGGTCACCCTGACGCTCAAGGAAGGGGCGGACATAGCCACCACCTTTAATTAAATGGCCAGCGATAATTGCTGCGGCTCGGCCTGCGCCTCCGAGCCACCCAGCGACGACAGGGTGACGCCCAGAAGACGGATACCCTTGGCGATCGGGAAGACGCTTTCGAGCAGGCTACCCGACAGGCGCGCCAATTCGTCCTTGTTGAGGACGGTGGCGGCCGCCGTATAGCTGCGGGTGATCTGCTGGAAGTCGGTATATTTGACCTTCAGCGTCACGGTACGCCCGCGCGTGCCGTGCTGATCGCAGTAGCGCCACACCTTGTCCACGATGGGGGAAAGCGCCGCACGCGCCGCCTCCAGCGAGAAGATATCCTGAAAGAAGGTGTTTTCCGCCCCCACCGACTTGCGCACCCGGTCGGGCTGCACGCGGCGATGGTCGATGCCGCGCGCGATATTGTAGTAATAGTCGCCTGACACGCCGAAATGCTTTTGCAGAAAGGCCAGGTCCTGCGCCTTGAGATCGGCCCCGGTCAGGATGCCCAGACGGTTCATCTTCTCTTCGGTCGCCGGGCCGATGCCGTGAAAACGCCCCACCATCAGGGTTTCGACAAACTCAGGCCCCATGCGCGGCGTGATGACGTAGAGCCCGTCCGGCTTGCGATAGTCCGAGGCCATCTTGGCCAGAAACTTGTTATAGGACACGCCTGCGGAGGCCGTCAGCCCGGTCGCCAGCTTGATCCGCGCCCGGATTTCCTGCGCGATAAGGGTCGCCGAGGCGATGGCCTTATGATTGTGTGTGACATCGAGATAGGCCTCATCGAGCGACAGCGGTTCCACCAGTTCCGTATAGTCCTCGAAAATCTCGCGGATCTGTTTCGATACGGCCTTATAGGCGTCGAAGCGCGGCTTGACGAAGATCAGGTCCGGGCATTTGCGCCGCGCCGTCACCGACGGCATGGCCGAACGGATGCCGTATTTGCGCGCCTCGTAAGAGGCCGCCGCCACGACGCCGCGTTCCAGACCGCCCACGGCCACCGGCTTACCGCGCAGTTCGGGATTATCGCGTTGTTCCACTGAGGCGTAAAAGGCATCCATATCCACATGGATGATCTTGCGCAGGGGTTCGATGTTCTCGTTTTCCATGGTGCGGTTCCGCAGCGAATTTTTGTTCTGTCGCGCAATTTTTCCGAAAAGTGGTTTCCACTTTATCGGATTGCACTTTAGAACGTAATGCGAACATAGCACAAAAAGAGAACAAATCAAGCGGCTCTAAATTTAGCGTTCCGCGTCTAAAAGCGCCGCCTTGCGCTCCACGCCCCAGCGATAACCCGACAGGCTGCCGTCGGTACGCACTACGCGGTGACAGGGGATGGCCACAGCGATCTTGTTGGCGGCACAGGCCGAGGCCACGGCGCGCACGGCGGCGGGCAGGCCCACCCGCTCAGCCAGATCGCTGTAAGAGACGCGCGTGCCGGCGGGCAGGGCCTGAAGCGCGGCCCATACCTTCTGCTGGAACAGGGTGCCGCGAATATCGAGCGGCAGGTCGAGCGCGGTTTGCGGTGCTTCGATCAGCCCGGCGACACGCGCCATGGTCTCTTCAAACGCCGCGTCGCCACCGACCAGTTCAGCCTTGGGGAAGGTGTCCTGAAGATCGCGCACCAGCCCTTCCGGCTCGTCGCCCAGAAATACAGCACAGACCCCCTTTTCACTGCGCGCCACCAGCAGCGCCCCCAGACGCGACTGCCCCACGGCGAAGCGGATCACCTCGGCCACGCCGCCTTTACGGAAAGTGCGTGGTGACATGCCCAACGCATGGGCTGTATCGGCGTAGAAGCGGCTGGGGGCATTGAAACCGGCCTCATAGATCGCCTCGGTCACGCTGCCGCTGGCTTTTAGCGCGGCGCGCATCCGGCCGCTACGATGGGCGCGGGCATAGGCCTTGGGCGTCAGACCCGTGGCGGCCTTGAACATCCGGTGAAAATGAAAGGGGCTTAAGCCAGCGCGCTGCGCCAGTGCGTCCAGCGTCGGCTCGACCTCGGCGGTTTCGATCTCGCGGCAGGCCTCGGCCACCCACTGCGCCTGACGCGCGCGCGGGCTGACCTCATCCGGTGTGCAGCGATTGCAGGGGCGAAACCCGGCGGCTTGCGCCTCGGCCCCGCTGGTGAAAAAGCGCACATTCTCCGGCTTCGGTCGGCGCGACGGGCAGGTGCAGCGGCAATAGACGCCCGTGGTCTTCACCGCATAGACAAAATCGCCGTCCTGCGTCGCATCGCGGGTGGTCAGGGCCCGCCAGCGCGGGTCTTCGGTCAGGGCAAAGGCAGCGGTCATGGATGGTTCCTCACTCACCGGATACCTCCATTGTGACGCCAACGGCCCGTCGGCGCTTCCCGCGCCTTGCGGTTAAATTCGGGCGGTGACGATCAGTTATCACCCGAAAGGACGTAGGAGGCGACGGTGACGTATTTGCGGCCCGCCTCCTGCGCGTGCTGCACGCAATCGGACAGGGCTTCCAGCTTGCGCAGGGTCGCCAGCTTGATCAGCATGGGCAGATTGAGCCCGGCAATCACCTCGGCCTTGGTCTGTTCCATGACGGAGATGGCTAGGTTCGACGGGGTACCGCCGAACATGTCGGTCAGCAGAATCACACCGTCGCCGCTGTCATTGGCAAAGGTCGCCTTGAGGATATCCTGACGGCGCTGAGCCACGTCGTCTTCGGGCCCGATACAGATGGCCGTCACCTGATCCTGCGGTCCCACAACGTGTTCCATGGCGGATACGAACTCTTCCGCCAGACCGCCGTGGGTCACGATCACCAGTCCGATCATATAGACGTCATCCCTACACGTGACCGCCCGATTGTCCCGGAAGGGGAGTCCGGGGAGCGGCACAAGAGCCCGATTATAGACCCAATTCACTGCACTGCAAAAAGGTCTTTCGATTTAGGACGAAAATGCGACGGTGCCAAGGCCGATCCGCGGGATCACGACAGAAGACGCAGCCGGGTGAGCAGTTTGGCCACAGTGGAAGCTTCCCTTGGGTTGAGCCTCAGCGTGGGTAATTCATGACCCAATAGGGGGGTCAGCTCGGCTTCGGGCAGGCGCTCCGGCGGCGATAATTGACAGTGTACACAAAGACTTACGCGCGTGAGGGTGCGGCGGGGCTGGGGCGTGATGCCGATGCCGCGCACCTCCATGCGTCCGGCAATCGTGTCCGGGGCGCTGGCGAAAATGTGATCGCCCGAGGCCCACAGGACGGAGTAGTCATCGCTGACCAGTTGAAAACCGGCCTCAAGGGCGCGCAGGGCCAGATCGCTCTTGCCGATGCCCGATGGCCCCATCAGCAGCACGCCCCGCCACTGTCGGCGGACAGGCACGGTCAGCGACGTGGCGTGAAGGATGATTCGGGACAACTACGGGCTCCGGATAATCATCCCTCCCCAGTTTACTAGGGAGGGATAGGTATGGGTTACTGATACACGTTCGGCAGGGTGATGGTAAAGCGGGCACCGGCGACGCTGCCGTCGCTGTTCAGACGGTTCTCGGCCCAGATAAGGCCGCCCTGCGCCTCGATAATCTGACGCGAGATCGACAGGCCCAGACCCGAATTACGCCCGAAGTCCGTCCCCTTGGGCCGCGAGGTGTAGAAGCGCTGGAAGATGGTCTCCAGATTTTCCGCCGGGATACCGGGGCCGTCGTCTTCGATAACAATCTGCAACGGCCGCTTCGGGTCGGCATCGGAATAGGCGACGCAGACGCGCACCGTGCCGCCGGCGGGAGAGAAGGAGCGCGCATTGTCGATGACATTGCGGAAGACCTGCCCCAACGGCCCTTCGCGGCCCATCACCTTTGAGGCCGCCGGGGTCAGTTGCCGGTCAAGGCTAACTGCTGCCCCGTCGGGCATGTGCTGATAGAGCGAGACAATGTCTTCGAGCAGCGCCCCCACATCGACGGGTTTGGGCACATCCCTTGCCAGTTCGGCATCAAGCCGTGAGGCATTGGAGATATCGGTAATCAGCCGGTCGGCACGGCGCACATCCTGCTGGATGACCGCCATCAGGCGCGCCTTGGCCGCATCGTCCTTGACGAGGCTGAGGGTCTCCAACGCGCTGCGGATCGAGGTCAGCGGGTTCTTGATTTCGTGCGACACGTCGGCGGCGAAGCGGTCGATGTCGTCCATGCGCTTTTGCAGCGCCTCGGTCATGGATTGCAGCGAACGGGCCAGACTGCCCACCTCGTCGTGACGCGATTCGAGGTCCGGCAGGGAGAAGGTGCGTGCCTTTTGCATCCGGACCGCATCGGCCGCATCCGACAGACGATGGATCGGCCGGCTGACCAGCCAGTGCAGCAGCAGAGACGAGAAAAGGCTGACGCCCAGCGCCACAAGAATAAAGGGCAACATGGCCCAGCGCTGCGCGGCCACGATCTTGTCCACATCCCCGGCCTCAATGGTCAGAACGCCCAGTATGGCCTTGACCCGCTTGAGCGGCACGGAGACGGAAACGACCTTTTCGCCCTTTTCGTTATAGCGCACGGAGGCGACGGCTTCACCGCTCAGGGCCTGTCTGACCTCGGCCTCCAGTGCCTCGTGCGCCAGTTCCTGCTTGCGGTTACGGGCCTTGCGCCGCTCCGGGTCCGGGCCAGAGGTCTCGATCGGCGGCAGATTACGCACATCCACCTGTTCAGACACCGAATAGGAGTCGGTGATCAGGTGCCCTTTGGCGTCAAACAGACGCGCGCGTTGTTCGGCCGGGACAAAGCGCCCCAGAACCAGGACGGCGTATTGCGGCTCCAGATAAGGCTCGGGATCGCCGGCGGTGGCGACTTCGGCAATAATTTCGCCCATCGTCTCCGCTTGCGCCATCAGCGACTCCTTGCGGTTGTCGATGAGGCCCTGACGGAACTCGTTGAGCACCAGCGCACCGACGACCAGAATCAGCAGCCCGGCCAGATTCAGCAGCAGGATCAGCCGCCCCAAACGCGCCCGGAAAAAGCCGATGCGTGCGAAGAGGGGCAGAAAAAGGCGAGTTTGAGGTTCGGTGCCGGGCATCAGGCGCGTCCCTCTCCACCGCATCCGGCGCGATTCACGTCGAGCGGTATGCCTCCCCAGCCAACCGGGGAGGTCTGAGGGAGGCGGCCAGACACCATGATTTACACTTCGCGGTAGCGATAGCCTACGCCATAAAGGGTTTCGATGGAGTCAAACTCCGGATCGACCAAACGGAACTTCTTGCGCATCCGCTTGATATGGCTGTCGATGGTGCGGTCATCGACATAGACCTGATCGTCATAAGCCGCATCCATCAGGTTGTCGCGGCTTTTGACAAAACCCGGACGTTGCGCCAGAGCGTGCAGCAGCAGAAACTCGGTCACGGTCAGGCGGACCGGCTTGCTATCCCAGGTGCACTCGTGACGTGCGGCGTCCATGACCAGCTTGCCGCGCTTTAGCGATTTGGCATTCAGAGCTTCCTGCGTTTCGGGCGGCTCGCCCTGATCGACAACGCCGGCGCGGCGCAGGACGGCCTTGACCCGCTCAAGCAGCAGGCGCTGCGAGAAGGGCTTGTGCATATAGTCGTCGGCACCGAGGTTGAAACCCAGCACCTCGTCGATTTCATCGTCCTTCGAGGTCAGGATGATGACCGGCAGGTTGGAATTCATACGCAGGCGGCGCAGAACCTCCATACCATCCATGCGCGGCATTTTGACGTCGAGAATGGCGAGATCGGGCGGATCCTTTTCAAGCGCAGCCAGACCGGCCGCACCGTCATGATAGGCCTGCACCGTGTGTCCCCCGCTTTCCAGCGCCAGCGAAACGCTGGTGACAATGTTTTCGTCATCATCGACAAGGGTAATTCTGGCCATGAGCCCTCCGGTTCTCTGTCGTCTGGCGTAAACCTATAACGCCATTTACGCCAAACACTCAATTATTGACCAAATATAGGCCGCTCCGGGGTCATAATCAGGCCCCACAGCGCCTTCAACGTTAATTTAACAGGATTCGTCCACAATTCGACGCGAATGGCAGCATTTGTGACAAGCGGGTCATAAAGAGCCAATATTGACGAAACGTGTCGGGGCTTCATGGCCGGTCAAATTCACTACGAAGTTTTCTCGCGCAAAACGCCGCAATCGGGCTGGGTATTGCAGAACGCGCTCAATGACCGCGACTCCGCCATCGCTCAGGCGCGTGAGCTTCTGACCGCCCGCCGGGCCGCCGCCATTAAGGTTACCAAGGAAGTCTTTTCTGACGATACCGGCGAATTCCGCTCCTACACCTTGCTGACTGAGGGTCTGCCCGAGACTAAGAGCAAGCCCAAGGTGGTCAGCCCTACCGAACCAGTCTGCACCTCGCCGCAGGACCTTTACAGCCGCCACGCCCGCGAAACCATTGCCCGTGTGCTCGAAGACTGGTTGCGTCGTCAGGGTGCGACCGTGTTTGAGCTTCTGCACAGCCCAGTCCTGTGCGAACGGCTCGACGTTTCGACCAACGACCTGACCCACGCCATCCAGAAGATCGCCATTCCAGAGTCCGAAGAGACCGGGGCGTCGATCCATGAGATCATGCGCCGCTGGAACAACCTGTCGGACAAGGCTATCAACCGTGTCATCGGTGACGGACGCAAAAAGGTCTTCGGCGAGATCGACCTCACGGGCGACATCGCGGCTCAGGTGGCGCGCCTCGGGCAATCCCCGGAACGCGGCTATGCCTTTGGCGGCGCTGTGGCCCGACTGACGATCACAGATCGCAATGCCGGTCGCAAGCTGATGCCGCTGACGCGCATCGCAACGGCTATCGCTGGCAAGCCAGAGTTGAAATGGGCGCTCGACGTAATTGAGACGCCTCTGGTCGAACTTTTTGCACGCAAGGGCGGGCTGGCCGAAATTCTGGGGAGCGACATTACGCTCGGCCAGGGTCTGGCCTTTCTGACCCACATGGTCAGTGGCGAAGCCATTGAACGTCTGAGCGCGGTGGATAGCGCCATTGGACGCGCCCTGCCCGCGCCGCCGGCGCACCTCGAAGAGTTTGCCCGCCTGATCCGGCAG
Organism: Asticcacaulis sp. DW145; assembly: GCF_037101385.1. Taxonomy (NCBI): domain Bacteria; kingdom Pseudomonadati; phylum Pseudomonadota; class Alphaproteobacteria; order Caulobacterales; family Caulobacteraceae; genus Asticcacaulis; species Asticcacaulis sp. DW145. The sequence goes on from NZ_AP029024.1 coordinate 1,990,422, forward strand.
GGCCATTTCCGCGATCTGCGGCTTCAGGCCTTCCGCAATGTGCTGAGTGAACTGCGCGGCGTGAAGCGGCTGATGCCTGAAAACCCGGTCGGCGAAATCGACCTCCTGCGCGCCATGGCGCTGGCGCTCACCGCGGGCAGCCAGCAGCAGGTCGAGCGCGAGGATATTTCCGACGCTTTCATCGAACGCTCCAAGATGCTGGTGTCCAGCGCCTTTGTCGAAGGCCTGACCCGCGGGGCGCCCCACTGCCTCGAAGAGATTGAGCGCATCCTGTGGCTGTGTGAGAACGTCGTCGGCGCGGCCAACAAGAAGCAGGCGGCGCGCTGGCTGATGTCGTCGCTTACGGCGCACCGTTTCGAAACCGATCTGCGCGACCCCAAGCGGCCGGCGGGGCAACGGCTTCAGCTTCTTGCCCTGCTGCAACGACGCGTTAGCAAGGCGAGCCTTGGCGAAACCGATACCGAAGCCGCCCATGCGCGGCTGGGGCAGATCGGGGCGCAGATCGCCGGCGACATTCAGCTTATTCCCCACATCCTCAAAGGCTCCAAAACCCCGATCCAGCGCATTACCGCCCTGCTCAGCTTCGCCACCGGTCAGGCCGGGCCGCAGGGCGCGCTCAGCGAACTGGCCAAGGCCGAGGTGATGAAGCAGTTGCGCGCCCCGGATGTGCGGACCAGCCTGATGGGGGATCCCGCTGCCCTGGGGCAGTTGAAGCCCATGCTGGTGCAGGCGGGACTGGCGGCCTGATAGCGGCGGCCCGCGGCGCTGAACACGTTTGGCCCTGGCCATGAACCCGCTCATGCGACCATAAAGGCCCGGCGCGACAAAGAAAAAGCCCGGCGACACCGCCGGGCTCTTCCATTTGAGGGTTGAACCGCCTTACGCCGCGCGCACCTGCGTCAGGAAGCTGTTGACCTGCGCCCGCAGTTTCTCCGCCTGTTGCGCCAGTTCGGAGGAGGCATTGAGCACCTGAGACGCGCCCATGCCGGTTTCTTCGGCCATGCGGGCCACGCCGGTGATGTTTTGCGTGACTTCGCTGGTACCGATGGAGGCCTGATTGACGGCCTGCACGATTTCGCTTGTCGCCGCCCCCTGCTGTTCCACCGCCGCCGCGATGGTCGCCGAGGAGTCGTTGATGATGCGGATGGTTTGCGAGATATTTTCGATGGCACGCACCGCCTGCTCGGTGGTCGCCTGAATACCGGCGATCTGCTGGTTGATCTCGGTTGTGGCGCGCGCCGTCTGGGTAGCCAGAGTCTTCACCTCAGCAGCGACGACCGCGAAGCCCTTGCCCGCATCACCGGCGCGTGCCGATTCGATGGTGGCGTTGAGCGCCAGCAGATTGGTCTGCGAGGCGATGCCGGAGATCATATCCACAATGCCGGTGATGCGGCCGGCAGCTTCGGACAGTTCGTTGACGATGGCAGATGTGGCCTCGGCTTCACCCACCGCCTCGCGCGCCTTGACGAGCGAATGCTGAACCTGACGGCTGATTTCAGACACCGAAGCGCCCAGTTCCTCGGCCGAACCGGCGACCGAGGTGACGTTTGTGCCGGCTTCTTCGGCCGCGGCCGATACCGATTGCGCCTGCGCTGAGGATTCCTGCGCTGACGCGGTCAGTTGTGCCGCCGTGGCCTGCATTTCCGTGGCGGCCGAAGAGACCATATCGACCACGCCGCCGATTGCCCCTTCAAAATCCGCCGCCAGCTCACGCATGGCCTGCTTGCGCTGATATTCGGAGTCTTCGCGCGCCTTCAAGGCCTCGGCCTCAAGCGCCAGATTGCGGATCATGCCGTCGCGGAAGACCTCAACGGCGGAGGCCATCTGACCGATTTCGTTGCGTTCCCCCAGATTGGGCACCTTCACATCGGTCTGACCGCCGGACAGGGCGCGCATGACATCCGACATATGGGCAATGGGCACCGAGACGCTGCGGATCATCAGGAAGCCGATGATGGAAGCGAAAATGGCCGTGCCCGCCAGTGCGATCAGGATCAGGATCGCGGCCGACTTGCCCGTGGCGATACCCTGAGCGGCGGCCTTGTTACCTTCCTCGACCTGATAGGCGCGGTCGGCACGAATAGCGTCGCGCAGCGTACGTGCCTGAGTCTGCATATCGTTCATGAAGAAGGTTTGCGCCGCCACCATATCGCCCGCAGCCACCAGATCCAGATAGCGCTGACTGTTGGTGCGATACCCGTCCATCGTGCCATAGATCTTGTCGGCAAGCGCCTGCTCGTCGCTATTGGCGATCATGGTCTTGTAGCTTTCGAGCGTCGCGTCCATCTCCTTCGACGCCTTGGCAATATTCTCGATGATTTCCGGACGCCCGGCCTCATCGACAATGAGCAGTTGCGCCTGACGCAGACGCATCAGTTCAAAGGTTTGCGAGGCGTCCCCCAGCGTATTGGCCGTCGGCAGCCAGTTGGACCCCAGATCGTCCACAGACCGATTGACGGCGTTTAACTGGTTGATGCTGAAAAGACCCAGCCCGACCGTTCCGAACAGGATGAGCGCGAACGCGGCGATGATACGCGCACGAATGGTAAAATTTTTAAACATTGAGCACACGGAAATAGGGGAGGAACATCAAGAGCGGATGCTTCCCAATTTTCCGCATTAATGCTGAACAGAGCGTTAACTATAGTACAAATGCGGGTTTAAAAACGAAACTTCAAAATCCGTTTCGTAAATATTGAAACGCTCTACTGACGAAAGTTCAGCTCAAGCAGAACATTATTGGGATCGGTGACAAATATCTGTCGCAAACAAATACGCGGAATATCATTGGTGGCGTAGTAAAGAGCCTTGTCTTTCAGTTTTTGAATCGTCTCTTCATAGCCGTCGCATTCAAAGGCGATATGGTGGATCGCCCCGGTGGGGTTACCGGGCACCACTCCACGCGGGATGGTGTTATCGGTGCCAAACCGGTTGAGGTGGATCACGGCGCGGTCACCGGAATCATAGAGCCACATGCGGTCCGCCGGGTCGCGCTCCGGCGCCGCACGCGCCTCCAGATTCAGCAGATCGGCATAGAAGGCGATGGTGCCCGCCATGTCATGGGTTTGGATATTGAAGTGATCGAGGCGTTTTACAGTGGTCATGACCCCAGCTTATCGAGCTAACCGCGAAGGGGCAAATGCCGATTGCGCATCATCAGGGGGCGGACCTATAAAAGGCGTTTGGTAACGGAGAGCCGATCATGAAACGCACGCTGTTCTGCCTCGGCCTGATCGCCAGCTTCGCCGCCAGTGGGGCGTTGGCGCAGTTGTCCGGCGGTATCGACGGCGCGCGGATTTCGCAGGACGTGCAGGTACTGGCCTCGGATGCCTTTGAAGGCCGCGCCCCCGGCACGGCAGGCGAAGCCAAGACCATTGCGTGGCTGAGCGAACGCTTCAAGGCGCTGGGCCTTGAGCCCGGTGGTGAAAACGGTACCTATCTTCAGACCGTGCCACTGACCCATACGCGCCTGTCGCCACCTTCGCTGCTGAGCCTGCGCACGGCGGCAGGTGTGCAGCCCCTCATCCACGAACAGGACATCTATCTGGCCACAGCCCGCCCGGTCGAGCGCCTGTCGGTCAAGGACCTGCCTCTGGTCTTTGTCGGCTATGGCGTGAAGGCCCCGGAGCGTCAGCGCGACGATTTCAAGGGCGTGGACCTCAAAGGCAAGATCGCCGTCTTCCTGATCAATGATCCGGATTTCGAAGCCGCCGCCGGTGAGCCGGTGGCCGGGCGTTTCGGTGGCCGGGCCATGACCTGGTACGGGCGCTGGGTCTATAAGTATGAGATTGCCGCGCGTCTGGGGGCCGCCGGTGCCCTGATCATCCACGAAACGCCGGGCGCGGGCTATGGCTGGAGCACGGTCACCGCCCCGCATTCCGAAGTCTTCGACGTGGTGCGCCAACCCGATGCGCTTCAGGCCGTGCCGTTTCAGGGTTGGCTGAGCGGCGCGGCGGCCGAGGACCTGTTCCGCAAGGCCGGGCTGGACCTCAAGGCGCTGCGCGTGGCGGCGCGTCGGGATGATTTCAAGCCGGTCGCCATCGGGGATGCGCGCCTGTCGATCGAGGCCGCGGTCAAGAGCGATCAGGTGCAGAGCCACAACGTCATCGCCCGCCTGCCCGGCAAGACCCGTCCGGACGAGTCGATCCTGTACGGCGCGCACTGGGACGCCTATGGCATAGGTCCGGCGGACGCGCAGGGCCGCACCATCCGCCCCGGTGCCAATGATGACGGCTTAGGGACCGCTGCCGTGCTGGAAATCGCCCGTCAGTTTGTGCAGGGACCAAGGCCTGACCGCAGCGTCGTCTTTGCGCTATGGACCGCCGAAGAACGCGGGCTGCTGGGCTCGGAAACCTATGCCAATCGCCCGACCTATCCGCTGGAAACCACGGTGGCCAATATCACGCTGGACGTGCTGCAAACGGCGGGCAAGGCAAAGGATATGGTGCTGATCGGCATGGGGCAGAACGATCTGGAAGACCGTCTGGCGACGCTGGCGGCGGCTCAGGGGCGCACCCTGACGCCCGATTCCGCCCCCGAACGCGGCCTGTTCTATCGCGCCGACCACTTTTCGGTGGCCAAGCGGGGTGTGCCGACCCTGCTGATCATGGGTCTGGGCGGCGGGGCTGATCTGATCGAAGGTGGACGCCCCGCCGGAGAGCGCTGGGTCGCCGACTATACGGCCAACTGCTATCACAAGACCTGCGATGCGTGGAGCGCCGACTGGGACCTCAGCGGCGCGGTCGAAGATATCGACCTCGCCTACCGGCTGGGGCGTGATCTGGCCCATAGCCGCGACTGGCCGCAATGGAAGGCCGGTTCGGAATTCCGCCCCGTGCGCGACAAGAGCGCCGGGGTGCGGAAGTAGTTAGCCGGATAAGGCGTCAGTGCGCCTCGTCCCAGTTGTCCGCTGCCTTGGCCTCGACCTCCAGCGGCACGGAGATATCGAGCGCCGGGAGGGCTGCGTGTTTCATCACCCTGACGATCACCGCTTTGGCGGCCTCGACCTCGGCTTCGGGGGCTTCGAAGATCAGTTCGTCGTGCACCTGAAGCAGCATGGTGGTGGTCAGGCCCGCCGCTTCGAGCGCGCCCGGCATACGGATCATGGCGCGGCGGATGATGTCGGCGGCGGTGCCCTGAATAGGCGCATTGATCGCCGCGCGTTCGGCAAAGGCACGCTGGCCCGCTGACTTGGCGTGGATGTCGGGGATGTGGATGCGGCGGCCGAAGATGGTTTCGACATAGCCCGTCGCCTTCACCTGTTCCTTGGCGGCGTCCATATAGGCCTTGATGCCGGGGAAGCGCTCGAAATAGGTCTTGATGTAGCGACCGGCCTCCTGATTGTCGATGCCGAGCTGATTGCCCAGACCAAAGGCCGAAATGCCGTAGATAATGCCGAAATTGATGGCCTTGGCGCGGCGCCGCACTTCGGACGGCATGCCTTCGACCGGGACGCCGAACATTTCAGACGCCGTCAGGGCGTGGATGTCGATGCCGTCCTGAAACGCTTTTTTAAGCTGGCCGATGTCACCGATATGGGCCAGCAGGCGCAGTTCAATCTGGGAGTAGTCAGCCGAGATCAGCTTGTGGCCCGGACGCGCCACGAAGGCGGTGCGGATCTTGCGCCCTTCCAGCGTGCGGATGGGGATATTTTGCAGGTTGGGTTCGTTGGACGACAGGCGGCCCGTCGTGGTCGAAGCCAGTTGATAGGAGGTATGGATGCGGTGGGTCTGCGGATCGGCATATTCGACCAGAGCGTCCGTATAGGTACCTTTCAGCTTGGCCATCTGACGATAATCGAGCAGCAGGCGCGCCAGACGTTGCGCCTGATCGTGCGTGCCCTTATCGGCGATCTCTTCCAGCACCTTGACGTCGGTCGCCCACTGACCCGTCGCGGTCTTCTTGCCGCCGGGCAGGGCCATTTCATCGAAGAAGATGGCCCCCAGTTGCTGCGGTGAATTGAGGTTGAACGGATGGCCGGCCACGGTGTGCGCCTCGGCCTCGATCTCGCCCATACGCACGCCAAAGTCCTGCGACAGAATGCGCAGCACCTGCGGGTCGATGCGCACGCCCGCCAGTTCCATGTCCGACAGAACCGTCGGCATGGCGCGTTCCAGCGTCTCATAGACGGTCAGAAGCCGCTTTTGCGCCAGTTGCGGCTTAAGCACGTGCCACAGACGCAGCGTGATGTCGGCGTCTTCGGCGGCGTATTCGGTGGCGGGTTTCAGATCGACGAATTTGAACGATTTGGCGCTCTTGCCCGTGCCGGCGACCTGCTTGAACGGGATGGGCGTGTGGCCCAGATGCAGTTCCGACAGCTCATCCATGCCGTGCCCGTGCAGGCCGCCTTCGAGCACGTAGGAAATCAGCAGGGTGTCGTCATAGGGCGCGACGCGGATGCCGTAACGCGCAAAGACCGACAGGTCGTATTTGATATTCTGCCCCACCTTCAGCACCGTCGGGTCTTCGAGCAGCGGCTTCAGTTCGGCCAGAGCCTCGACCAGGGCGATCTGTTTCAACTCATCCCCGGACAGGGCCAGGCCACCATCGTCCGACTGGTGCGCCAGCGGGATATAGACGCCCGACCCAGGCGCGCAGCTCAGAGAAACGCCGACCAGACCCGACGCCGTGGCCGACAGCGAGTCGGTTTCCGTATCGACGGCAAACACCCCCGCCGCGCGGCATTGCGCCAGATAGGCCTTCAGCGCCTCTATGTCCTGAACACACTGATAGGCGCCATAATCGACCGGTGTCAGCAGCGCTTCGGGGGTGGCCGGGCGCGGCGCGCTCACCTGAGCCGTGGTGCCGAACAGGGGCTTGGACACGGGTGCCGTGAGGTCGCGCGGGGTGGCCTGCGCCGTTTCGAGCGTCGCCAGCGACCCGCCGACGCGACGCGCCAGAGAGGTGAACTCCATCTCGGCGAGAAACGCCCCCAGTTCGGCGGCGTTCGGGTCTTTCAGGGCAAATTCCTCGATGGGGCACGGCGGCGGCACATCGCAACGCAGGCGCACCAGCTCACGCGACATCAGTATCTGATCGCGGAAGTCGGTCAGGGCCTCTCGGCGTTTCGGCTGTTTGATCTCATGCGCGCGTTCAAGCAGCGCATCGAGCGAGCCGTATTCGAGGATAAGCTGAGCTGCGGTCTTGATGCCGATGCCGGGCGCACCGGGGACATTGTCGGTCGAATCGCCGATCAGGGCCTGCGCATCAACGACCAGCTCAGGCGGCACGCCGAACTTTTCGATCACCTGCTCGCGCCCGACATGCGTGCCCTTGACCGGATCGAGCATGGAGACGTGATCGTTGACCAGTTGCATCAGGTCCTTGTCGGACGAGATGATGGTGACTTCGAACCCCTGCTGCACGGCCAGATGGGCATAGGTACAGATCAGGTCATCGGCTTCAAAGCCCAGAAGCTCGACATTGTGGATGCCAAAGGCCTTCGTCGCCTGACGGATCAGGGGGAATTGCGGGATCAGATCTTCGGGGGGCGGCGGACGGTGCGCCTTATACTGATCATAGAGGTCGTTGCGGAAGGTGTGCGCCCCGGCGTCGAAAATCACCGCCAGATGCGACGGCGCATCGTCGCCGCGGTTCTCTTTGATGAGCTTATACAACATGTTGCAAAAGCCCGACACGGCCCCAACCGGCAGGCCATCGGACTTGCGCGTCAGGGGCGGCAGGCCGTGATAGGCGCGGAAGATATAGCCGGAACCGTCGATCAGGACGAGGCGTTTGGGGGACATGAGGGCTCGCTTCAAAAGGGGTGTGCAGGCTTCATAAAGCCATCCGCGCACGATGCCAATTCAAACCGTCAAATTGCGACAGCAGGCCAATGTTGCGCGACGCACAACAATTGCTTTGCTCTCATATACGTTGTGTGATAGACAACACCATGATTGAAAGCTTCGCTAATCGTCAGACCCATCAATTGTTTGAGGGCATCGCCGTCAAGCGCATGGATGGCAGTTTGCAAAAACAGGCACTTCGACGGTTGATCTACCTTCACGCCGCCATAAGCCTGGATGATCTGCGCGTTCCGCCGTCAAACCGGCTGGAAGCCCTGCAAGGCGACCGCAAAGGCTTCTATTCGATCCGCGTCAATGACCAATGGCGCATTGTCTTCAAATGGCAGGACGGCAAGGCCTATGAAGTCGAATTCGTGGACTATCACTGAAACAGCACAAGGCCTCTGGAAAGCACAGAAAATGACGGACTATATCGACATCGACCCGCCGGGCGTCCTGCTGAAGGAAGACTTTCTGGACGATCTGGGCATCCGCCCCGGCACGCTGGCGGCGGCCATAAAGGTGGACCGCGCGGCCATCAAAGCCATTATCGAAGGCCGCCGCGCCATCACGGCAGAAATGGCGCTGCGCCTGGGCCTGTTCCTCGGCACCAGCCCGGAGTTCTGGCTCAACCTGCAAAAGGACTACGATCTGCGCAAGGCGAAGCGCGAACGACTCGACGAGTTAAAAGCCCAGATCGAACCGCTCAAGGTGGCGTGATCACCAGCTCCCCGTATTGGGCATGCTGGCCCACGGTTCCTGCGGGGCCTTGGGTGCCCCTTTTTGTAGCAGTTCGACGCTGATGCCGTCCGGAGAGCGCACAAAGGCCATATTGCCATCGCGCGGCGGGCGGTTGATCACCACGCCCATATCCATCAGGTGCTGACAGGCAGCATAGATGTCATCGACCTCATAGGCCAGGTGCCCGAAATTGCGCCCGCCCGCATAGTCTTCGACCTTACCGTTTTCGTCGGGCCAGTTATAGGTCAGCTCGACATGCGGCGCGGCGCGGTCGCCACCATTAACGGTCGCCGTGGCCGAATCGAGCGGTGCCGCCAGAAAGACCAGCGTAAAGCGGCCCTTTTCGCTCACCGTGCGGCGCACTTCGAACAGACCCAGACCGCGACAGTAGAAATCGAGCGCCGCGTCCAGATCTTTCACACGAACCATGGTGTGAAGGTATCTCATCAGAGCACTTTCCAAAAAGTGGGACGCACTTTTTGGATGAAAAAGTGCGCTAAACAAAAAACGAAAGCGCCGATCGGATGCCCTCAGATCGGCTGGCTTTAGTGATCGCCTTCGAGGCGCGGTGCCGGGCTTTGGTACTCGTGCGCGTGGTCCTTGTGCACGAACTTGCGGTCGCAATAGCCGCACTCGACCTCACCATTGGCCCCAAGTTCCAGATAGACCAGCGGGTGACCCAGCGCGCCACCGCCGCCATTGCAGGCGACCTTGTGACCATCGACATAGATGACTTCGGGAGGAGGAACGGTGCTCATAGATATAAGGCCCAGCTAACTCAGGGAGATGAGGCCAAGCCTTACTGAAAGCCGCGCCGCGCGTCAAATGAACAAAGCCCCTCCGCCGAGGTTCAGCGAAGGGGCAGGTGGAAAAGGCGTCATTTCTGTCAGGGGTGACGCCCTTACTCGTAGCCGTGGGCCGCCTCATTGATGGTCAGGGTCGGCATACGGGTGAAATCGACCTCGACCGGCTGCGCCAGCCTGAGCTGATAGGTCCGCAGGACGTGTTCAAGGCGACGACGGGTTTCCTGCGTGGCGGCCGCATCCGCATTGAGGTTCAACGGCGCGAGGCAGAAGTCGATAATAGCATCAGGACGGGTGTAAGCGTTCATACGGCACTCTCCTTTACTCTGCGGGTTTTACTCTGGGGGTTTTACTCTGAGGGTTTTACTCTGCGGGCTCAGCCTGAAACTGAGCGGTTTCGGTCGAGTCCTTCAACGCGGTAGTCGAGGACTGACCATTGGTGATGGTCATGGCGATCTTGTCGAAATAGCCGGTGCCGACCTCGCGCTGGTGACGGGTAGCGGTATAGCCCGCCGCCTCATTGGCAAATTCGCGCTGCTGAAGCTCGGAATAGGCCGCCATGCCGCGGTCGCGGTAACCGGAGGCCAGCTCGAACATGCCGTTATTCAGCGAGTGGAAGCCGGCCAGGGTCACGAACTGGAACTTGTAGCCCATAGCCCCTAACTCACGCTGGAATTTGGCGATCGTCGCCTCGTCCAGCTTGGCCTTCCAATTGAAGGAGGGCGAGCAGTTATAGGCCAAGAGCTTGCCCGGATGGACCTTGTGCACGGCCTCGGCAAAGCGACGCGCGTCGTCCAGGTCCGGGTGCGAGGTTTCCCACCACAGCAGGTCGGCATATTTGGCATAGGCCAGACCGCGCGCGATGCAGTGATCGAGCCCCGTCCCGGCCTTAAGGCGGAAGAAGCCTTCCGGCGTGCGGCTGTCGCGGTCGATGAACGGGTGGTCGCGCTCGTCAATGTCCGAGGTGATCAGTTGCGCCGACTCCGCATCGGTGCGCGCCACGGTGAGGGTGGGCACGCCCATCACATCGGCCGCCAGACGCGCCGCGATCAGGTTGCGCTCATGCGCCTGGGTCGGGATCAGCACCTTGCCGCCGAGGTGGCCGCACTTCTTTTCCGAAGCCAGTTGATCCTCGAAATGCACGCCCGATGCCCCGGCCTCGATAAAGGCCTTCATGATCTCAAAACTGTTGAGCGGCCCGCCGAAACCGGCCTCGGCATCGGCGACGATGGGCGCGAACCAGTCGCGCTTGGCGCCACCTTCGGAGTGCTCGATCTGATCGGCGCGCTGAAGCGTGCGGTTGATGCGGCGGCACAGTTCCGGGGCGGCATTGGCCGGGTACAGCGACTGATCCGGATACATGGCCGAAGCGGTGTTGGCATCCGCCGCCACCTGCCAGCCGGAGAGGTAGATGGCCTTGAGCCCGGCGCGCACCATCTGCATGGCCTGATTGCCGGTGACGGCCCCCAGCGCATTGATAAAGGGCTCCTCGCGCAGGAGTTGCCACAGGCGATTGGCCCCGCGCTCGGCCAGCGTATTGTGCACAAGGACCGAACCCCGCAGCTTTTCGACCTCCTGCGGCGTGTACGGACGGGTAATGCCGTCGAAGCGCCCCTTGGGGGCATTGGGCACCAGTTGCTCGAAAGTGGTCATGACAGGGTCTCCGTATCCCGACGCTCAGGTCGGGGGGTGGTGGGATTGAGGCTTTCGCGGTGGGCCATCAGGGCGGCCTGACGCGACAGGACGGCCGCCGCGCCGAACGAGGACGCATAGACGGCCACAAGGTCGAACGGGCTCAGGAACGGTGTAAAGTTGGGTGAATTTGTCATAATACGTCTCCTTTCCGGCGGCTTGGCCGCGCTGTTGATGGGACGATTAAGCGCCAAAAATCAGAAAAAGGGAGGGTTTGGCGGGTAAATGCCGCGTCATTTGGCAAAAGGCGACCTTGTTCGCTTTGTAAATTTATGACTAAATGACTGAAACATCACCCTTGCTAAGGCCGTTATGAACATGCGCGACATCATTCAAAAGGAATGGGGCTGGCTTGGCTTCGAAGTCGATCAGGTGCTGGAGGTGAACGCCTTCGGAAATGTTCTGTTTAGCTCTATGGATGGCCAGCGCTGGAGAATATGCCCCGAAGACCTTTTGTGCGAACCTATTGCCAGTGGGGAGGTAGATTACAGGCTGTTGTTACAGGACGCGGATTTTCAGTTGGATTGGAAAATGGGATGCTTGGTCGAAATGGCACGCGACACCATTGGCGATCTGCATGAGGGCTACAGCTACTGTCTTAAGCTCTGGACACCTCTGGGCGGTGAATATGTAGCGGACAATATAGCTCAAGCCCCCACTGATGAGGTGATTGCTTCTGCGGGCCATGTCGCTTTTCAGATTAAAGATGTACCGAATGGCGGGCAGATTCAGTTGAAGGTCGTGGACTAAGCCATGTCCGAACTTGATCGCAAACTCTTCCTGGGCGGCCGCCTCAAACGTCTGCGGCACGACCTGAACCTGACCCAGACGCGCATGGCCGAAGACCTTGGCGTGTCGCCCTCCTATCTCAACCATCTGGAGCGCAATCAGCGCCCGGTGACGGCGCAGGTGCTGCTGAAGCTGGCCTCGACCTATGATCTCGATATGCGCAGCTTCACCTCGGAGGCCGATCCGTCGGGTGAGGCCGATCTGGCCGAGGTGCTGAGCGATCCGCTGTTCAAGGACCTGCACGCACCGCGCCGCGAAATCGCCGATCTGGTCGCCGCCTCTCCCACGGTGGCCGAGGCCATGCTGCGGCTGTACCGCGCCTATAAAGAACGCAAGGTGCGTGAGGTGATCGACCTCAGCTCGGCAGAAATCCTCAATGAACACTCGCCCGCCGACTGGACGCGCGATCAGGTGCAGGCGGCCAATAACCACTTCCCGGACTTCGATGAACGCGGCGAGGCTTTGTTCGAGGCGCTGGGCGGTGATCCGCACACGCTCGAAGCCGCCGCCGAACGCCGACTGCAAAGTGAATTTGGCATCGGGGTGCGCTTCATGCCGGCCTCGGTCATGCTGATCTATCAGCGGCGCTACGATCCGCACCGGCGGCGGCTGATGCTGTCGGAGACGCTGGCCCCCTCCTCGCGCGTCTTTGCCATCGTCTATCAACTGGCCCTGTCGCTATACGGCGCGGAGCTGAATGCGCGTGTCGAACGCGCCAAGGCCCCGGACCTCGCCTCGGCGCGCCTGTTCAAGATTGCGTTGCTCAACTATCTGACGGCGGCGACCCTGATGCCCTATGGCCGCTTTCACGACGCCGCCGAAGCCTGTGGCTACGATCTGGAGCTGCTGCGTGCCCCCTTCGGCGTCAGTTTTGAACAGGCGGCGCACCGCCTGACCACCCTGTCGCAGCCCGGCCGCCGCGGCGTACCCTTTTTCATGATGCGGATAGATTCCGCCGGCAATGTTTCCAAACGCTTTGCGGCGGGCAAGTTTCCCTTTTCGCGCTTTGGCGGGGCCTGCCCGCGCTGGAACCTGCATCAGGCCTTTCAGTCGCCGGGCCGCATCCTCACCCAGGTGATCGAAACCCCCGCAAGCCCGAGCGGCGAGCGGTCGCGCTATTTCACGCTGGCGCGCACGCTCGACCGGGGCCTGCGCGGCTGGGACGGCGGGGCCTATAGCGAGCAGGCGCTGGGGCTGGGCTGTGAGCTGAAATACGCCGACAAGCTGGTCTATGCGAAGGGGCTCGACCTCAGCAACCCGGCGGCTGTCGAAACCGGCCCCATGTGCCGGCTGTGCGAACGCCCCAACTGCCGCGAACGCGCCGCCCCGCCGGTGACCAAGACCCTATCCGTCGATGAGTGGATCAAGTCGGCCACGGCGTTTCCGTTTGCAGGGTAATCCTACCTCCCCGGCGTGCCGGGGAGGTGTAAGACAGGCGTTACAACCGCACGACCTTTGCGGTGTGGGAGAGAGGTTCGGTGGTTTTGAGTGGGTTTCTGAGCGGGTGGACGAAGGGGCGGGCGTCGATTTCGAACACGTCGCCGGCTTGCGTCTTCACGCCATCAGCAAAGCTCGCCGTCGCCGTCCCGAAGCAGTGCACATGCACATCGCCCGGCACCCGGAACAGCTCGTACTTGAAGTGGTGGTGTTCAAGGTTCTCAAACGTGTGGGACATGTTGTCCTCACCCGAGATAAACGGCTTCTCCCAGATCACTTCATTGCCGCGCACGATCTTCGACGTGCCTTCGACGTGGCTCGGCAGCTCTCCGGTCAGGAGCTCGACACCGAGGCTTGCCGGGCGCAGTTTGGAGTGGGCCAGCCACAGATAGTTCTGCTTCTCAGTCACGTGGTCTGAGAACTCATTGGCCAGCGCAAAGCCGATGCGATAGGGCTGTGCATCCTCGCCAATGACGTAGATGCCCGCCATTTCCGGCTCCTCGCCGCCGTCCTCGGCAAAGCCCGGCGACACCAGCTCGGCCCCCGGCCCGACCAACGCATAGCCATTGCCCTTATAGAACCATTCCGGCTGCGCCCCCGCCGTGCCCGAGGCCGGCTTGCCGCCCTTCACGCCCATCAGGAACATGCGCATCGAATCGGTCAGGTTTTCTTCGCCACCCGCCTCTTTGGCCTTGGCGTGCATCTTGTCGCGGCCCTCGGCCGAGCCCAGGTGCGTCAGGCCCGTCCCGGTCAGGTGCAGGTGGGCCGGGTCCGGATGGTCGATCGGGGCCAGCACGCGGCCTTCGGACAGGGCCAGCGCAATGTCCACCGCATCACCCAGCCCCTGCTGCGCCACCTGATCGGCAATCGAGCGTTTGGCCGCGATGGCGGCCCTGGCCAGCTCATAGGTCGTGGTCACGCCCAGAATAAGCTTCGCCGAGCCGTCATCCTCGGCGGCGGCCACGCCACGCGTTGCGTGGGCATCGACAAACTGGATCAGGCGAAGGGTCATGCGGTCGCTCCCGATAGATCAAGCGCATCCCCCGGAAGTGTCTGGCGGTTAGGGGCAGGATGCGCGGCCATTAACTCTTTAAAACTCAGACAATTGATTGTGACTTAGGCCCGCCTTTGCCGTTTGTCAAATCGAGTTTATGATCATACGGAGATTCTCCTACACCCGTCTCTCCGCGAGCGGGGAGACGGGGAATTAGCCAGGGACCTGCATGACCGACACCCGACCTGCCGCTTCGTTTGACCGCTCCCCGGCCAGGGACAGTTCCGCCCCAAGTTCCGCTTACGGCGTGCATTTTCAGGGGCGCCTGCACGGGGCACTGGCCCACCGGCTGGGGGTGGACATCCTCAAGGGCGTCTATCAGCCCGGCGAAGTCCTGCCCAATGAGATCGACTCGTCCTCGACCCTCGATATCTCCCGCTCGGCCTATCGGGAGGCCATCCGCATTCTGGCGGCCAAGGGCATGGTTGAAAGCCGCCCCAAGGCCGGGACGCGCGTCACGGCGCGCCGCCGCTGGAACGTGCTCGATCCGGAGGTGCTGGGCTGGATGTTCGAGACCGAGCCGTCGGAGGACTTCATCAAGGGCCTGTTTGAGCTGCGTCTGATCACCGAACCGGCGGCGGCCGAACTGGCGGCGCTGCGCCGCACGGACGAGCATCTGCGCCTGATGGATAAGGCGCTCGACCTCATGCAGGCCGAGACCCTGGCCACCGAGGCCGGGCGAAAGGCCGATCTCGACTTCCACGACGCCCTCATGCACGCCACACATAACGAGGCCCTCGCCTCCCTGAGCCACTCCATCGGCGCCGCTGTCGCCTGGTCCACGCGCTTCAAGCAGCGCCATCAGGCCCTAACCCGCGATCCCATCCCTGACCATCGACGCGTCTTCGATGCCATCAAGCGCCAGGACGCCGGCGCCGCAAGATGGTGCATGGAATCCCTCATCCGAATGGCCCTCGACGACACCCAGCGCTCCATGCAGACACAGTATCTCGAACCGAGGGGGTAAGGGATTTGCGCTTAGGGTAAACAGGTGTTAACGCCCCGCTAAGACAGAGGCGGTTAAAATCGCCGCAATACCGGTACAGGGCCCCATGAGCGACACCACTCCCATCACGGCGCGCGTCGAAATCGTCAACGACAAGGGGCTGCACGCCCGCGCCTCTGCCAAGTTCGTCAAAACCGCCGCTCAGTTCGACGCACAGATTTACGTGCTCAAAGACGAGTCGCGCGTCGATGCGCAGTCGATTATGGGCCTGCTGATGCTGGCGGCGTCCAAAGGCACCTTTATCGACATCGAGGCCGAGGGCGAACAGGCGCAGGCCGCCGTCGATGCGCTGGTGGCGCTGGTGTCCGACCGCTTCGGGGAAGAATCGTAGGATGAAGCGCCTCGCCCTCCTCCTTGCCTGTGCGCTGTTGAGCAGCGCCGCGTATGCCGAACCGCCCGACGGCGAAGGCGCGTCGGGACCTGTGGGGGAAGAGAGCGCACCCAAGCCCAAACCCAAGCCGCGTCCCAAGGCGAAACCCAAGCCCAAGGCCGTCGCGCCCGCGCCCAGACTGCCGGAGGGACCAATCCCCTATACGCAGTTACAGAACGCCCCGGTCGCCAAAACCGACGCGCACACCTCCCCGGCTGTGGTCGCCCATATGGCTCCGTCCGTGTCGCTGCCACCGCCGCCCGTGATAGCCGCCGTGCCACCCATAGTGACGCCGACCGCCCCCTCCGAGGCCCTGCCGCTGAGCCCCAGCGTCACCCACGACCTGAAGTGCGAAACCCAGGTCGTTGGGCCCAAGGGCCTGATCTCCAAAGGTCAATTCTATCTGGAGGTCGAGCTGTCGGACGTCTTTCCCGAAGACACGGCGCGCTTCAAAATGGTGATGGCCGATCCGCGCCATCAGAGCCTGCTGAAGGACACGGCCTGCGAAACGCTCGATTGCCGCGTAACGATCAGCGCCAACTATTACGACCTCTATAATGCCCGCACCAAACGCGGCGCGCAGTTGCGCGTGACGCTGGATCGTCATACGGGGGCCTATCTGGCGCGACGCACCGACGGCAAGCTGCCGCTGGGGGGCTCGACCCTGATCAAGGAAGGGCCGGGTGAATACGAAGAAGGCTATTGCACGCTCCAGAAGCGCCCGGAAAAACTCTTCTAATCCCGATGATAGGGCGACCCGCTAAGGATCGTCGTCGCCCGGTACATCTGCTCAGCCAGCATCAGCCGCACCAGCGCGTGCGGCCAGGTCTGAGGCCCGAAGGCCAGTGAAAAGCGCGCCGATTTGACCAGTTCGGCGTCGAGCCCGTCCGCCCCGCCGATCAGAAAGGCCAGCTTGCGCTCGCCGGAGTCTTTCAGCTTATCGACGCGCTGGGCGATCTGACGCGAGGTCAGAAGCTCACCCCGCTCATCGCAGGTGATCAGGCACACGCCCTCACCTAGTGCCGCGCGAATGGCCTCGGCTTCCCGCGCCTTGTTGAGCAGGGAGTCCTGAGACTTTGCGGTCTTTTTCGGCTCGATCTCCAGCAACTCCGCCGGACCCAGCCCCAGCGGGCGGCCGCTCAGGGTGGCGCGACTGAGATAGTCGCGTGTCAGGGTGTTTTCCGGGGTGTTGCCGAGCTTGCCGACGGCGGCGAGGATAAGTTTCATGAGAGGCTAAAATAAAAAGGGAGCCGCGAGGCCCCCAAAATCGCACACGATCAGCCCCCTCCCCAGCGAACCGGGGAGGTATAAAGACATTAGTGGCTATCGACCGTGTGGTTCGACGACACCGACCAGATCTTTTCGATATTGTAGAAGCTGCGCACTTCCGGACGGAACAGGTGGACCACCACGTCGCCGGCATCGAGCAGCACCCAGTCGCAGGCCGGCAGACCTTCGACGCGCGCCTTGCCAAAGCCCGCGTCTTTCAGCGCGCGCATGACGTGATCGGCCAGAGCGCCGACGTGGCGGTGCGAACGGCCCGAAGCGATGATCAGGGTGTCGGCCACCGAACTTTTGCCGCGCAGGTCGATGCACACGATGTCCTGCGCCTTGTCGTCATCCAGCTTGTTCAGGATGAGGGTTTCGAGCGAGGTTTCCTCGAAATCGGCGGTACTTTGGTCGATGTCCGCCGGGAGGGCGGCGGGTTCCGAATGCGCGTCTTGCGCAAGCTGACGAGACAGGGTTTTACTCCATATGTGGATAAGTTGACCGCACCCTAGCACAGACAGGGGCCAAGGTCACGGTTAGTAATGCAACCGCCGCCAATTTTATAATGAGGGCGGGGTTTCCCCCTCGGCGACCTTCTTGCGCTGGGCGCGCAGGGCCGTCGAAGAGATATTGTGCAGCGGCCCTTTGAGATAGGCCCAGGCCGGGGCCGGAAGTCCGCTGAGGATGCGGCCCTCGCGCTCCTTGCGCCGGTAGTGGGCAAAGCGCCGGGCGGCGGGCGACAGTCGGCTTTTCATCAGGACGCCGGGGCGCGAGACGATGGCAATGGGGATCATGCGCGCGATCTGCACCCAGCCGCGCCAGCGGTGGAAGCTCGCCAGCGAATCCCCGCCCATGATCCACACGAACTGCACCCCCGGATAGCGGGCTTTCAGGGCGCGTAGCGTATCGAGCGTATAGGTGGCGCTGATGCGGGTCTCAAAATCCGAAATAATGTCCTTGGGCCCGACAAACGGACGGATGGCGGCGATGCGCTCGCTCAGAGGGGCCGTATCGCGCTTCGATTTCAATGGGTTCTGGGGCGAGACGAGCCAGATGATGCGATCGAGCCCCAGACGCATGCGCGCCGTTTCGGCCACATGGGCGTGGCCTTCGTGCGCCGGGTTGAATGACCCGCCGAACAGGCCGATCTTCATGCCGCGTTCGAGATGGAATCCCGGTCGCAAGGCACCGTGGCTCAGTGTATGGAAGAGGGGGGCTGGACCGGCGAACCACATCAGCGTGCGCCCCCTCCGTCACGGACGCCACGCTGACGCGCGCGCCGCGACACCTCCCCCGCTGACGCAGGGGAGGAGGAAGGGAAGCCAATCGCTGCGACGCCCCACACCACGCCTTATCTATCCCACGGATCATAGGTGGAAGGGGCGGGCGAGTCGCCGGCCTTTTCGGCCTTCTCGCCTTCGACGATCTTGGCATGGGCAGCAAACAACAGGTCGCGCACGCCTTCGCCGGTGACGCCGGAAATGAGGTAGGGCGTCTGACCCGATGCTTTTTTCAGCTTTTTGGTGAGGTCCTTGCGCGCCTCGGCATCGAGCGAATCCACCTTGTTGATGGCCACGATTTCCGGGCGCTTGGCCAGGTCTTCGGCATAGGCGGCCAGCTCGTTACGGATGACCTTATAGGCCTTGACCGGGTCTTCCTGCGTGCCATCGACCAGATGGATCAGCACCTTGGTGCGCTCAACATGGCCCAGAAAGCGCGTGCCGAGCCCGGCCCCTTCCGAAGCGCCTTCGATCAGGCCGGGAATGTCGGCAATCACGAAACGCTGTTCGGCCCCCAGATCAATGACGCCCAGATTGGGGGTCAGGGTGGTGAAGGGATAGTCGGCGATCTTGGGGCGCGCAGCAGACGAGGCCGCAAGGAAGGTCGATTTCCCGGCATTGGGCAGGCCGAGAAGACCGGCATCGGCGATCAGTTTCAGCCGCAGCCAGATCCACTTTTCTTCGCCGTCCTGACCGGGCAGGGCGAAGTCAGGGGCCTGATTGACCGGGCCTTTGAAGCGCGTATTGCCCCAGCCACCATTGCCGCCCTTGAGCAGCATGACCTTTTGCCCCGGCGTGTCGAGATCGACGATCAGGGTTTCGTGGTCTTCCTCGAACACCTGAGTGCCGACCGGCACACGCAGCACGAGGTCTTCGGCATTGGCACCATGCATCTGCCGCCCCATACCGTGCGTGCCGGTATTGGCCTTAAAATGCTGCTGGTAGCGATAGTCGATCAGGGTGTTCAGCCCTTCGACCGCCTCAACCCACACCGAACCGCCCTTGCCGCCGTCACCGCCGTCCGGCCCGCCGTTCGGAATGAACTTTTCGCGGCGGAACGACACGGAGCCCGCGCCGCCATTGCCGGAGCGGATGAAGATTTTACACTGGTCCAGGAATTTCATGAGTGGGGTATCAGGGGCGAGAGGTGATCAAAAAGCGAGGCGGCTACCGCCGGGAAGCGGAAGCCGCCTTTGTGAACCAAGTTGAAGGGAAGATCAAATTTTGCGAAAGGCCTTATGCTCAATTTGATCACATGTCTGAATTTAAAGGAGGCGGATCATATGCAGCGCCTCGTGCGGGCCCTGACGGGCCAGCGAGGTTTCCGGTGTGCGGCGGCCGGTGTACAGGAACCCCGCCCGCGCCAGCATCCGCGCCGAGGCCGCGTTGTCGGCAAAGTGCGCCGCATGCAGCACCCGGTGACCGCCAAAGCGTTCGGCATAGCCGATCAGGCCTTCCAGCGCTTCGACGCCAAAGCCCTGCCCCTGATGTTCGGGGGCAATGCAGATGCCGACGGACGGGCCGAACTGATGCAGGCCCGACGCCTGACCGCAGGTCGTGCGCTCCAGACCCACCACCCCGATCAGGGTTTCGTCGGCGTCACGGATGCCAAACACCGGCAGGCGCGGCGAGGAATTGTGCCGCGCCTTTTCGACATAGGCCCGCGCATCGGCGTCGCTGAACGGATGGGCGATGGCGTGGGTCATGCGGGCCACCGACTGATGGCCGAAGATCGCCTTTACATCGTCCACATCATCCAGGCACAGCGGGCTGAGATAAAGGCGCTTGGTCTGCACGGCATAGCCGCTGCGGCCGGCGCGCAGGTCTTCGCGCTTGAGGCCAGCCACAGCCGGATGAGAGCCAGTGAATCCATGGGCTTCGGGTGTTCTGATGATCATGATGATACCCCGTTCCTTTAAAGATAAAGACGAAGGACGGCTTTCGCTTCGGGAAAGGCGCCGGCGTGCGATGGGTCCGATAGTCTTCAGACCCAGATCAGGATGTCGGGAGGTTTCGGTTTTTATGTGGTCCTAAGGTGACACAGACCGCATAAAATTTCCGCCGCCCGTGCCCCTGCGAAAATAAGCTTTTCGCAAATAGCTGGGGCCTGACGAACGGGGAACAAGAGAAGGGGCCAAAAGAAAAGGAAGCCCGGAAACTGATCCGGACTCCCCGTTCAAAGGCCATGTCCAGATCGGCTTAGTGACTAAGCGCGACCTGAAGCATCTGTATCAGGTCGCTTATTCGGCAGCTTCGGCGAGCGGCACGATCGACACGTAACAGCGGTTGTCACGCTTGGTGGTGAACTTCACATTGCCGTTCGCGGTGGCGAACAGGGTGTGGTCGCGGCCAAGGCCGACATTGTCACCGGGGAAGAACTTGGTGCCGCGCTGACGGACGATGATGTTGCCCGCGAGGACGCTTTCACCGCCAAAACGCTTTACGCCAAGGCGCTTCGATTCTGAATCGCGGCCGTTACGCGACGAGCCGCCGGACTTTTTGTGAGCCATTGTTGAACTCCTCTAAACGGTTGCGATTACGCTTCTTCGGAAGAGGCTTCGGCAGCCTTCTTCTTCGGAGCGGCTTTCTTCTTGGGAGCCGCAGCGGCTTCCTCGGCGACGACCGGAGCCTCAACGGCTTCAGCCAGAGCCTTCGGGGCCAGACCGCGGGCGCGGGCGTCCAGCTCAGCCTTGGTCACCAGCGAAACGGTGCCTTCCCAGGCGGCCGACTTGCCCGCACCGCTCAGAGCGGTGATGCGGATGACCGATTCCGGCTGACGGTGGCCGGTGGTGCGGCGATAGCCCTGACGGCGGATCTTCTTGAAGATCTTCACCTTCTTACCCTTGCGGGTTTCGATCAGGGTGCCTTCGACCACAGCGCCGTCAACGAGCGGCGCGCCAACCACGGCACCGGCTTCGTCGCCAACGAGGAGCACGTCTTCGAAACGGATGGCAGCGCCCGCGTCGCCTTCCAGCTTTTCAACGACGAGCAGATCGCCCGCCGCAACGCGGTATTGCTTACCGCCGGTCTTGATTACCGCATACATCGGTTTAGCCTCTAAGCTTTAGTGACTGGCAAACCCGACCGGTATAAAAACCAATGGTTCGCGCAAAAATCAGGTTTTCCGCAGGGCATGACCCTCGGAAGAGAGGGGCGCTTTATATAGTTTTTGCTCAGTGAGTCAACGCCTGTTTACGCCCCTGCCGCAGGAATCTGACACCCGGTCCGCGCGAGGCTTGATTTCCCCCGGCAAAAGCCTACTTAAGGCGTGTTTTCGCCCTGCGGGCGGGTCGCGCCACTTTACCCGAAAACCGCCATTCAAAGTCTTATGGCACTTTTCGGGTTGCGCTCGCCATATGTGCAGATGGCTCTACTTATATAAGGTTCCCCCATGGCCGATACCGCCGCTTCCGTTGCCAAAACGCCCGTTACCGTCCTCACCGGCTATCTGGGGGCCGGCAAGACGACGCTCCTGAACCGCATCCTGTCCGAAAACCACGGGCAAAAATACGCGGTCATCGTCAATGAGTTCGGTGAAATCGGCATCGACAACGACCTGATCGTCGGTGCCGACGAAGAAGTGTTCGAAATGAACAATGGCTGCGTCTGCTGCACGGTGCGTGGCGACCTGATCCGCATTCTGTCGGGCCTGATGAAGCGCAAAGGCCGCTTTGACGCTATTATCGTCGAAACCACGGGCCTGGCTGATCCCGGCCCGGTGGCCCAGACCTTCTTTGTCGATGAAGAGGTTAAGGCCCGCACCTATCTCGACTCGGTGACGGCGCTGGTCGATGCCAAACACTTCCGTTCGGCGCTGGAGACCGACCGCGTGGTCAAGGAACAGATTGCCTTTGCCGACCACGTTATCCTCAACAAGACCGATCTGGCGACGCCGGAAGAACTGAACGAAGTCGAAGCGCGCATCCGTGGCCTCAACCCGCTGGCCACCATTGAGCGCGCCGAACGCTCAGGCGTGGAGATCAAAAGCTTGCTGAACCAGCACCGTTTCGATCTCGACAAGATGGAATCGGTCGCCAATCACCATGAGCATGGCCCCGATTGCGGCGACCATTGCGATCATGACCACGGGCATGATCACCACCATCACGACCATGGGCACGACCACGGGCATCACCACCACGGCCATAACCCGGCGCATGGCGAACCCGGTCACGTGCATGATGAACACTGCGGCCATGATCATCATGACCATGACCACTCTCATCACACGCACGGTCATCTGAACCCCATCCACGATAATGAAATCCGCTCGGTCTCCCTGTCGTCGGAAGCACCGGTCGATGGGGTGAAGTTCACACGCTGGCTGGACAAGCTGCTGGCCGAAAAGGGGCAGGACATCCTGCGCGCCAAGGGCATCCTCAGCATCAAGGGCGAGGAGAAGCGTCTGGTGTTTCAGGCCGTGCACATGATCCTCGAAGGTGAACTGCAACAGCCGTGGAAAGAGGGCGAACATCGCCTGAGCCGCGCCGTATTTATCGGTCGCCACCTCGATGAGGCCGCCCTGCGCGCCGGTTTCGAGGCATGTATCGCGCAGTAAGCCAAATTTATACCTCCCCAGCTTGCTGGGGAGCCGGGGACCGCGCCCGGTAGGGCGTGGTGGTGGGGTATCTTGCGATCTAACGGCAAGCTCTGGCGTTTGCCCCTCCTCCCGTGTAAGCCCCCCTCCGTCTTTTGCCTTCGGTAAAACCCACCTCCCCCGGCAGCCGGGGGAGTATGAGGATCTGATATGCCCTTCGCTTTTGAAAAACATTTCGACGAATACGTCGTCGCCGCCCTGTTCGATTCTGCCGATGAGCCCGTAGCAGCGCTCGGTGACGGGCGCGTCGTGTTTCCGGACGTCGATGCCACCTTCGAAGCCCACCCCAATGGTGGCATCTTAAGCGCCGCCATCCACCCGTCAGGCGTCGGTATCGTCACCGGCGGCGATGACGGCCGCGTGGTGTGGACGACCAAGGAGTCCGGTCCGGTCGAGCTGTTTGCCGCCAAGGGCGCGTGGTTCGACGCCCTGGCCGTCAGCGACGCGGCGCTGCTGATCGCGGCCGCTGCGGGCAAAAAAGTGCACGTCTATGACGCGCAGAAGAAGACGGCAGTGAGCTTCGAGCACACGTCCAGCCTGTCGGACATCACCTTCGATGCCAAGGGGCGCAAGCTCTATGCCGCGACCTATAATGGCGTGGCCGTGTGGTTCTCCCGCATCGCGCAGCAAAAGCCGACCCTTCTCAAATGGGCCGGTTCGCACACCAAGGTCGCGATTTCGCCCGACGACAAGTTTGTCATGACGGCCATGCAGGAAAACGCCCTGCACGGGTGGCGCATCAGCGATGCCAAGGATATGCGCATGGGCGGCTATCCGGCCAAGATCAAGTCGATGGGCTTTTTCGCCAAGGGCAAGCTTTTGGCCACTTCCGGGGCCAATGGCGCGGTGGTATGGCCCTTCCTGAAGGCCAATGGGCCGATGGGCGAAGAAGCGTCCGAGATCAACGCCGAAGAATCGACCATGGTCTCGGTCGTCGCCGGCGCCCCCGAAGATACGTTGCTGGCGGCCGGGCTCGAAGACGGGCGCGTGTGGCTGGCTGAATTGACTTCGACCGGAATTGACTGGATTCGCCGCGAAAAAGGCGCTCCCATCACGGCGCTCGCCATCTCCAATGAGGCCAATCGCTTGATCTTTGGCGACGAAGACGGCAACCTGTGGGTATTTGAAGCCTCATAATCCGCTCCGCCTGACGGTGGGACCCGATTATGGGTGGGTATCGACAATCCGGACTTGAGGCGGCTCTTCGTCCGGATTGGCATTTTTGAGCCCTCGCCTTGCGAGGACCGTGGAGTGACGAACAGTGGCGGGGGCCAAGGCGAAAATAGGCATCGGGCAACTGCTCGTCTTTGTGATTGTGGGTGGCTTTGCCTTCAGCGTGGCGTCGGTCGCCGTGCACCGGTTCCTGCCCGTGCCGATCACCTTTCTGATGGTGCAGCGGATTTTCGAGGGCAAGGGCTATCATCACGAATGGGTGCCCGCTTCGCGCATATCGGACAATCTAAAGGTGGCGGTGATTGCCGCCGAAGACGCCAAGTTCTGCTCGCACTATGGCTTTGACATGAACGCTATCGAGAAGGCGCAGCGCAACAATGCGCGCGGGCGCAAGGTGCGCGGCGGTTCGACCATCTCACAGCAGACCGCCAAGAACGCCTTCCTGTGGCCGCAGCGCTCCTATGTGCGCAAAGGGATTGAGGCCTATTATACGCTGCTGATTGAGACGATGTGGCCGAAGTCGCGCATCATGGAAGTCTATCTCAACAGCGCCGAATGGGGCCCGGGCATCTATGGGGCGGAGGCGGCGTCGCAATACTGGTTCGGCAAGTCGGCGGACGATCTCACCCAGGCCGAGGCCTCGCGCCTGGCGGCCATCCTGCCCAGCCCGCTCAAGTGGAAAGCGGCGCAATCGGGCAAGTACGTCAAGGGGCGCTCCGGCAAAATCCGCGCCAATGCCGGGGTGGTGCGCCGCAACGGCATCGGGACCTGTGTGCTGGAGTAGGGCGTTCTTAATGCCTCCCAACACGATGGTGGTGGGGGCTTTCTCAAATTCCGCACGGAACGTGTTTCGTCTTCCCACGCCCCCCACCGTCTTTTTAAGCTGACGCTCAAAAATTCACCTCCCCCAGCAAGTTGGGGGAGTATAAGTGGAGTAACCGTCCCCGCCCGTTTTCGGAAAACCCTTTCTTGCCCATCACCCTCTATATCGACGCCGATGCCTGTCCGGTTAAGGACGAGACCTATAAGGTCGCCGGGCGCTACGGCCTGCGCACCGTCGTGGTGTCGAACAGCTTTATCCATATCCCCAAATCGCCCCTCATCGAGCGCATGATCGTCGATGCGGGGCCGGACATTGCCGATGACTGGATCGCGGATCAGGCGACCGCGCACGATGTGGTCATCACCAATGACATTCCGCTGGCCGGGCGGGTGCTGGCCAAACAGGCCTATGCCATTGCTCCCAATGGTCGCGCCTTTACGCCCGATTCCATCGGCGCGGCCCTGTCGCAGCGGGCCCTGATGGAACATATCCGCTCGACCGGCGAAATCACCGGCGGCCCGCCGCCCTTTTCCGCCGCCAACCGCTCGCAGTTTCTGCAAACCCTCGATCAGGTGGTGGTGAAGGCGCGTCGGCTGAAACCCTGAGCCTCGCGCAAAGACCACCGGTTTCATCCTCAACCGCTCTTGACGAATGGTTAAAACAGGCGTCACCCTCCGTCCGGTTTTTCCTTCAGGAGGGTATGGATGATGCGGCGTCTTCTGGTTTCCGTAGCAGGTCCGGCGCTGGTGGCCGGTGTGTTGTTGTCAGGCTGCGCGACGGTGCCCGCCGCCGCCCCCATTGCCGATACCCCCAAAACCGAAGCCCCGAAGGCCCCGGCCCTGACCGAGACCCCGGCCCCTACCCCGCCCGCCGGTCCGACCGAGGCCAAGGCCTATGTCGAAGCCGCAGAACAGAAGCTGGGCGACCTCGGCGAATATGCCGCCCGCGTGCAGTGGGTGCGCGCCACCTACATCACCCACGACACCATGTGGCTGGAATCGAAGGCCAATGCGCAACTGACCGAGGAAAGCGTGAAATACGCCATGGGCGCGGCGCGCTTCAACGACGTTGCCGTCGATGAGGTGACGCGGCGCAAGCTGAACCTGCTGCGCCTGTCTCTGGTTCTGCCCGCCGCGGATCGTCCGGGGGCCGCCGATGAGATGGCCAAGCTTTCGACCTCGCTCGATTCCACCTATGCCACGGGCAAGTTCAGCTATAAGGGCAAGGTCTATACGCTGGACGACGCCTCGAACGTGATGGCTACGTCGCGCGACCCCGCCACCCTGCGGGCCATGTTCGAAGGCTGGCGCACCGTATCGGTGCCGATGAAGGGCGACTATACGCGCCTCGCTGAACTGGCCAATGAAGGGGCCAAGGGGCTGGGCTTTGCCGATACGGGGGCCCTCTGGCGCTCCGGCTATGACATGCCGGCGGATGCCTTCGCAGCCGATACCGACCGCCTGTGGGGTCAGGTCGAGCCCTTCTATAAGAATCTGCATTGCTATGTGCGCAGCCGCCTCAATGAAAAATATGGCGATGCCGTGCAGCCGAAGTCCGGCCCCATCCGTGCCGACCTGCTGGGCAATATGTGGGCGCAGGACTGGGCCAATATCTATGACATCGTGGCCCCGAAGGGCATGAAGGGCTCGTCCTATTCTCTGGACAAGCTTTTGCTGCAAAAGAAGTACACGCCGGAAAAGATGGTCAAGACCGGCGAAGGCTTCTACACCTCTCTGGGCCTTGCCCCCCTGCCCCAGACCTTCTGGGAGCGCTCACAGATCACCCGTCCGCGCGACCGCGAAGTGCTGTGTCACGCCTCGGCCTGGGACCTCGATAACCGCGACGATATCCGCATCAAGATGTGTACGCAGGTCAATGGCGAGGACTTCTATACGGTCCACCACGAGCTGGGTCACAACTACTATCAGCGCGCCTATAAGGATCAGCCCTTCCTGTTCAAGAACGGCGCGAACGATGGCTTCCACGAGGCCATTGGTGACTTTATCGGCCTGTCGTCGGTGACGCCGGTCTATCTCAACCAGATCGGCCTTCTGGACAAGGTGCCGGGCGAGGAAGAGGACATCCCCTACCTGCTGAAAATGGCCCTGCAAAAGGTTGCCTTCCTGCCGTTCGGCCTGATGGTCGATCGCTGGCGCTGGGAAGTCTATTCCGGCAAGATCACCCCGGCGCAGTACAACAGCCGCTGGTGGGAGCTGGTGCAGCAGTATCAGGGCCTTGTGCCGCCGGGCGTGCGTCCGAACGATGCCTTCGATGCCGGGGCTAAATATCACGTCGCGGGCAATGTGCCCTATACGCGCTACTTCCTGGCCCACATCTATCAGTTCCAGTTTCAGCAGGCTGCCTGCGACCAGATCGGCTGGAAGGGTCCGCTGCACCGCTGCTCGATCTATGGTCATAAGGAGGTCGGCCAGAAGCTGAACGCCATGCTGGAAATGGGTCAGTCGAAGCCGTGGCCCGAGGCCATGGCGACCTTCACCGGGCAACGCGAAGGCGACGCCTCAGCCGTAGCGGCCTATTTCAAGCCGCTCAATGAATGGCTGATCAAACAGAACGCCGGGCAAAACTGCGGGTGGTAACCCCCCTCCTCCCTATTGCGTAGCAATGGGGAGGTGCCGAGCCATCGAAGCGCGTCGAGGCGGAGGGAGATAGTTCCGATGCCACTGACGCGCTGTGAGGCTGGGCGTCGTCCCTCTGTCACGCCAGCTTGATCTCTCTCAGGCGCTGGCGCAGGAAGTCGTCTGCGGTGATCGACTGACCGGCATACTGATCCGGGCGGTCTTCGGAGATGCAGCCCGGCAGGGTCTCGATCAGGTAGGGGCTCTCAAAGTGCAGGAAGAAGGGCATCGAATAGCGTGAGAAGCCCTTGCGCGCTTCAGCCGGATTGACCACGCGGTGGATGGTCGAAGGCAGGACGTGGTTGGTCAGGCGCGACAGCATGTCGCCGATATTGATGACGATAGCCCCCGGCGGCGGCGTGATGGGCAGCCACGAGCCGTCACGATCCAGCAGTTGCAGACCCGGCTCCTCGGCCCCCATCAGAAGCGTGATGGCGTTGATGTCGCCGTGCGCCCCGGCGCGTACCGATGCGCCCGCCTCGGTCACCGGCGGATAGTGCAGCATACGCAGGATCGAATTGCCGTCCTTCACCTTGTCATCGAAGAAGTCCGGCGCGAGTTTGAGGTGGATGGCAATGGCCTTCAGCACCTTTTTGCCCAGCCCGTCCATCTCGGCATAGAGCGTCTGAAAGGTCGGTTTGAACTCCGGCACTTCGGCAGGCCACACATTATCACCCATATGGTCGCGGTACGGATGACCCGCCGGAAGATCGCGTCCGACGTGCCAGAACTCCTTGAGATCGTGCGCCTTATAGCCCTTGGCCGTCTCAATGCCAAATGCGGTGTAGCCGCGCTGACCGCCGCCGGCGCGCCCGTCATATTGCAGCTTGGTCTCAACCGGCAGATCGAAAAACGCTTTGGTCAAGGCATAGGCCTTATCGACCAGCCCTTTGTCGAGACCCGCGCCGTTCGGCTCAAACAGGCCTGACAGCACCGCAAACCCATAGCGTTCAAACGACGCGCCCAGCTTCTGCGAAAAAGCCGTCAGGTCCGTGTCGTACAGCGACAGCGGCACCGGCTCGATGGACGGTGCGGTGGACAGGGGGGCGGAATCGTAGAGCGCGGTCGGGGACGACATCATGCGGGGGTGCCTTTGGTCTTTGCAGATGAAACGTTTAATAGCGGATAGAGGGGCTTATGACGTTTGTATGTCAAGGACGCAAGCGACCAAACGCCGCACAGGCAACACCGGAAACCTTATCCGGCACCGCTTCACGCGCCTTTTACATGAATAATACCAACGGCCGAAGATGCTGCCGCATCCGGCCGTTGAAAACTCGATAATTTCTCATATGTGTCAAAGACATGAAAAATTCTCGACAGGCATACCAAGAGTCATTTTCAATGACCCTTGGTATAAGTTTATCACAGTCGGGGGGTGATAAACGCTATCTGGCGACTTTTGGCGATTTTTCGATTGCGTCGATCACGCAGGTGTCGTTTTGATGCCGTACAGGCGATTCATCGTCTCAAGGTTTGTAATATCGGGTCCGGCGGTAAGGTGGGCAGGTCCATTCAGAGTATAGGTCGTTTGGCGGCGGCGGGCATTATCGCCCTGTCGGCGCTCTTCTGCGCGCCTGTGTCCGCCCAGATCCTGCCGCCCCCTCCCGCCGATGCCGAGCCGCTGGCCGGTATTGATCCGGCCCTGCAACCAGTCAACTCCACCAAGGCGCTGAGCGCATCGGAACAGTCGGTTGTCCGCGTTCTGGTCGTCTATCGCGGCTATGGCGGGGTGCCGCTCGATTCGGTCGGCATGGGTTCAGGCTTCGTCGTCGCGCCAGGTTATATTGTCACCAACTACCACGTCATCGAAACGCCTCCGGAGGCCACTTCGGCGGAAATCTATATCGTTCCGCACAAGGGGACGGGGGCCGCCTATCAGCAGGTGACTCTGGTCAAGCCGTGGGTGGAGGGCGATCTGGCCCTTCTGCGTGCCGACGGTCTCAAGATTGCGCCGCTCAAGCTGTCGCTGGTGCCGCAAAAGAACCAGCGCATCGTGGCCATGGGCTATCCCGGCATCACCGACCGCCTGCTGAAGCGCGGCGGCACGGAACTTCTGGAGCCCGCCGACGCCTATGTGACGCAAGGCTCCATCGCCCTGTTCGCTTCGACCAATCCGGACGGCTCACGCGTCGATACGCTGTTCCACACCGCGCCGATCAATCCCGGTAATTCCGGCGGCCCGCTGATGGACGAGTGCGGTCAGGTGGTCGGTGTCAACACCTGGTCGGCGGTGTCCACCCTGTCGGAAAGCGGCGATATGGACGTGCCGGCGGGACAGTATGTCGCCACCCACGTTTCGGCGCTTTATACCTTCCTGCAATCCACCGGTGTGACGGTTCAGACCACCTCAGAGCCCTGCTACGCCAAGTCGGAAGACGAGATCATCAAGGATGACGGTCTGTCGCGGGCGCTGGCCGCCTATCGGGATGCGCAGGCCAAGCGTCTGGAGGAACAGCGCAAGGCCGAACAGATGAACGCCCTGATGGATCAGTTGCAACTGGGCGCGCTGGTCCTGTTGTCGGTGCTGGTCGTGGTCCTGATCGCGCTGATCATCCGCCGTCGCCATCCGCCGAAGGGCAAGGAGACGCACGCCCTGCCCGAAGCGGCGCACGCCGAAACACCCCATACCGAACCGCATCTGGCCAAGGCCAGGACAGAGAAAGTCCATCACAAGCATCCGTTCCCCTGGGGCTGGATCGCGCTGGCTGTGTTTGTCGTCCTGATCGCGCTGGCCTTTGTCCTGCGTGAAAGCCCGGCGGTACAGAAGATGTCGCAAATCTCCGAGGCCGATGCGACAAAGGCCGGGCCCGTGCGCCTGACCTGCGATGTGGACCTCAAGGCCTCGCCCAAGCCCCTGCCCGGTGTCGGCCCTACCGATTTCGAATTCGATGCCGGTCATGCCTGCGTCAACGGCCGCACGCCTTACGAAGCTCAGACCAATGGCACCCTGTTGCGCTTTACCGTATCGGAGTCCGAACCCACGGCGGCGCGTCTGGAATTGTCGCGCGACGGACTGACCTTCAAGCGCAGCGATTATCGCCTCACCCCGGAACAGCACCGCGACTACGTGGCGCAACGTGCCGCCCTGGGGTCTTTGCGCTGCGCGTCGGGCAAGGATACGGGACAGGCCGAAGCCCTGAAGGACAATATGCGCAAGGTACGGCAACTGGCGCAATCCTTCCTCAATTTCGCACCGGAAACCGAAACGGTGTGGCGCTGCCGCAAGGCCCCGGAACCCGCCGCGCCCAAATCGCCAAACGCGCTCTGATTACCGTTTTCTTATATCTGCGGCCCTTTAATTTACCGGATTCACCGCCAATCCTTATTTCCCGAATATTGGCTGTTTACAGGCTTCATCCTAGGTTCATGTGAAAGGGCTTAACTGCCCATAACGGCGCCTGTCGCCGCAACGCACAGGACTATATGGAGAGACGACTATGCGTAATAAGGCCCTGATCGCCCTGGCGGGTGTCGCGCTGATGACCGCCGCCTGCACCACCACCGATCCGGTTACCGGCGAAGTGGTGCGCGACAACACCAAGACCAATGCCATTATCGGGGCCGCCGTCGGCGCGGGCCTTGGCTATGCCACCAATACCAACAAGGGTGAGCAGGGCCGCAAAAATGCGGTTCTGGGGGCCGGGATTGGCGCTTTGGCCGGTGCGGCCGTGGGTAAATACATGGACAAGCAGCAGGCCGAACTGCGCCGTGAGTTGGCAGGCACTAACGTAACCGTGTCGCGTAACGGCGACAACATTGTGCTGAACATGCCGTCTGACGTGACGTTTGGCTCGGGAAGTGCATCAATTGATTCGAGCTTCTACCCGGTCCTGAATGATGTGGCGTCCATTTTGAATAAGTACTCCTCCACCTATGTCGATATCGTCGGCCATGCTGACTCGACCGGCTCAGACGCCATCAACGAGCCGCTGTCGGAAAACCGTGCAAATTCTACGGCCGCCTATCTCACAAGCCGCGGTGTCGTCAGCCAGCGGTTGTTCGTTGCCGGCATGGGATCGCGTCAGCCGATCGCGTCAAACGCCACGCCCGAGGGTCGCGCGAAGAATAGACGTGTGGAGATTACGCTACGCCCCGTACAAGAATAACCATTTATTAACTTTTTTTAGTAGCGGGATGGAAACCGCTCTGAAATAAGCTGGCGGCATGAAACCCTCGTGCCGCCTTCTAACTGTCAATCGCGTCTCTTTAATGGGAACGCAGTTTGATGTTGTCACCCCTGAGATGGTGATGGATTTTATCGCTGGCACGCGCGGGCGACAAACCATTGTCGCAAATCACAATCTTCACAGTGTTTATCTGTTCCACAAGCACGCGGAAATGCGCCGTTTTTACGCGCAAGCCGATCTGATCGAGATTGATTCCGTACCGCTGATTATGTGGGGCAAGCTTGTCGGTCACGACATGACGCGGGCCAATCGCTGCACCTATCTTGATTTCCGCGAAGACTTCTGGTCACGCGCCGCAGACGAAGGGTGGCGCGTTTTCCACGTCGGTGGTGCGCCGGAGTATAACGAGGTGTCCAAACAAGCCATCCTCGGACGCCATCCTAAGGTGAAGCTCGAAGTCCGCAGTGGTTATTTCGACGTCCGGGGACCGGAAAACGAGGCCTTGCTGAAGGATATTGCGGACTATCGGCCCGACGTATTGCTGGTCGGCATGGGGATGCCGCGTCAGGAGTTGTGGATCCTCAATAATATTGACCGCCTGCCCGGCTGCGCAATCCTGCCGGTGGGGGCCGCCTTCGACTATGAGGCGGGGGTCATGTATGCACCGCCGCGCTGGGCCGGTCAGTTCGGCATCGAATGGCTGGTGCGCTTCGTCCATGAACCGCGCCGCCTGTTCAGCCGCTACTTCATCGAGCCGTGGACGCTGATCCCCTGTGCGCTGGACGATGTGTTCGGTCGCCGTCGCATCCCTGTTAACCAATATGAAAGCCGCCCGCGCCACAATCCGTAAGAGACGCTGAGTCAGCGTGAGGGTGTGTCATGAGTGAGCTTTTGCGAGATTTTGCCCCCGGCAGTGACCCGGTCAAGGGTAAGGTGGTGCTGATCACCGGCGGAACGGGCAGCTTCGGGCGTAAGCTGGTGGATACCCTGCTCAGCCGTTACGACCCGCGCAAGGTCATCATCTTCTCCCGCGACGAGCTTAAGCAGTACGAGATGCGTCAGGCGCTGGAAGAGCGCTATGACGCGGACAAGCTGTCGAAGCTGCGCTTTTTCCTCGGCGATGTGCGTGATCGCCCGCGTCTGGAGCTGGCCTTTCGCGGGGTCGATGTGGTGGTCCACGCCGCTGCGCTGAAACAGGTGCCGGCGGCCGAGTATAATCCCTCCGAATGTATCGCCACCAATGTCAACGGCGCGGAAAACGTCGTGTGGGCCTGCCTGCAACAGCGCGTGCAGCGCGTCGTGGCGCTTTCGACCGATAAGGCCTGTTCGCCGATCAACCTCTATGGCGCGACCAAGCTGGCCTCGGACAAGATTTTTGTGGCCGCCAACAACCTGTCCGGTGACATCGGCACGCGCTTCTGCGTGGTGCGGTACGGCAATGTGGTCGGCTCTCGCGGATCAGTCGTGCCCTATTTCAATCGCCTGATCGAACAGGGCGCGACGGAGCTGCCCATTACCGATATGCGCATGACGCGCTTCTGGATCTCGCTGCATCAGGGCGTCGATTTCGTCCTGTCGTGTCTGGAGACCACACGCGGCGGCGAAATCTTCGTGCCCAAGATCCCGGCTACGACGGTGTGCGATCTGGCCACCGCCATGGCCCCGCAGGCCACACACAAGGTTATCGGCATCCGTCCGGGCGAAAAGCTGCACGAGATCATGATCTCAGCCGACGATTCGCGTTCGACGTGGGAACTGCCCGACCGTTACTTTATCGAGCCGGAATTTGTCGAATACGCCCGCACACCTGCCGCCACCACCGGCGCGACCAAGGTCGATGAAGGCTTTGCCTATTCCAGTGACATCAACCCCGAACGCCTCGATATCGACGGTATTCGCGGCCTGATGAAGGCCTATCTCGCGTGACAGCCGGGGCCGCCGCGTTTCTGGCCTATGGGCGGCAGTCGATAGCCGACAACGATATTGAGGCCGTCGTTGAGGCCCTGCGCGCCGACTATCTGACCACCGGCCCGATGGTTGAGCGCTTCGAGCGCGAACTGGCGGCCACGGTCGGGGCCAAAGAAGCCGTGGTGGTCTCGAACGGTACGGCGGCGCTGCATCTGTGTGTTCTGACGCAAGACCTTAAGCCCGATGATGTGGTCATCGTGCCGTCTATCACCTTTGCAGCCTCGGCCAATTGCGTGGCCTATTGCGGGGCGCAGGTGATCTTTGCCGATATTGATCCCCTGACCGGCCTGATCACCAATGAAACGTTTGACGCGGCCCTGTCCCTGATCGGCCCGTCGCAACGCTTTGCCGGGGTCATCGCCGTGCACTATGCCGGGCGTCCAGTCGATCTTAGCCATATCTCCGCTGTAGCGCGCAAGCGCGGAGCCTTTGTGATCGAAGACGCCTGCCACGCGCTGGGCAGTACGGGGCCGCAAGGCACCATCGGGGCCTGTACGGCGTCGGACAT
Source organism: Asticcacaulis sp. DW145 (assembly GCF_037101385.1). Lineage (NCBI taxonomy): Bacteria > Pseudomonadati > Pseudomonadota > Alphaproteobacteria > Caulobacterales > Caulobacteraceae > Asticcacaulis > Asticcacaulis sp. DW145. Next base: position 2,024,485 of record NZ_AP029024.1, read on the forward strand.
GGCCAACTTCTCCTTCCATCCGGTCAAGACCCTGACCACTGGCGAAGGCGGGGCCATCACCACCAACGACCCTGAACTGGCGCGGCGTCTGCGTCAGTTGCGCAGCCACGGGATCGAGCGCGATCCGGCCCGTTTTGAAGGGCTGGGCTATGGCGATGGCGACGATACCGGCCCCTGGGTCTATGAGATGCAGAGTCTGGGCTACAATTATCGCCTGCCCGACATCAACTGTGCGCTGGGCGTGGCGCAATTGACGCGCCTGCCGTGGTTTATCGAACGGCGCAAGGCGCTGGTCGCGGCCTATCAGGCGGCGCTGGCTCAGAGCCCTTTGCCCGTGTCGTGGATGCCCCCGGCGGCGGGCGATGATCCGGTGTTTCACCTGTTTGCACCGCGCATTGACTTTGCCGCAGCGGGCCAGACCCGCGCCGAGGTGATGGCGGCCTTGCGCAAACGCGGCATCGGTACTCAGGTGCATTATATCCCTGTGCACCGTCAGCCGTACTGGCAGACACGGCAACTGAGCCCGCGCGAACTACCCGGCGCGGATGCGTTCTACCGTTCGACTCTGTCGCTGCCGCTCTATCCCGACATGGACGACGCCGATCCGGCGCGCGTCATAGAGGCGTTGAAAGAGGTGCTGGGATGAGCACCCTCTTTTCATACTCCCCCAGTTTGCTGGCGGGTATAGCGCAGCGAGAGTATAGCTTTCGCAAGCGATGGGATCCGAAACTAGGGGTTTCGCAGACGGAGGTGGGCTCGCCATACCTGAAATTGGCTGCCCGGCATCCAGTTGAAAGACCCCCCACCACCGCATCTGGCGATGCGCGCGTCGTGCGGTCCCCCTCCCCAGCAAGCTGGGGAGGTATGAAGGGAGAGTCATGACCCCAAAAATCGCTCCCGAAATCAGCATCGCCGGACGGAAAATCGGCGCGGCCCATAGCCCCTACATCATCTGCGAACTGTCGGGGAACCATAACGGTTCGCTCGACCGGGCGCTGGCTCTGGTCGATGCCGCAGCCGATACGGGCTGCGACGCCATCAAGCTCCAGACCTATACGGCCGACACCATTACCCTGAAATCCGACCGCCCGGAGTTTCGCATTTCGGGCGGGCTGTGGGACGGGCGCACCCTGCACGACCTCTATGATGAAGCGCATACACCGTGGGACTGGCACGCCGCGCTGTTCGAGCGGGCCGCCAAACGCGGGGTGACGATGTTTTCGTCCCCCTTTGACGAGACCGCGGTGGACTTTCTCGACGCCCTGGGCGCCCCTGCGTTCAAGATCGCCTCGTTCGAGCTGATTGACCTGCCGCTGGTCGCCTATGCCGCCGCGAAGGGTAAGCCGCTGGTGATGTCCACGGGCATGGCCAATCTGAGCGAAATCGAAGCCGCCGTGGCCACCGCGCGCCAATACGGCACGGGCGAGATCGTGTTGCTGCATTGCGTCAGCGAATACCCGGCCCGTATCGCCGACGCCAATGTGCGCGTCGTGCCCGATCTGGGGGCGAAGTTCGGCTGCCCGTCGGGTCTCAGCGATCATACGTTCGGGACAGCCGCCTCGGTGGCGTCCATCGCGCTGGGGGGCTGCGTCATCGAAAAACACTTCACGCTGGCGCGCGCCGATGGGGGCCCGGACTCTGGCTTTTCCCTGGAACCGGCTGAATTTACGGCACTTGTGAAGGACTGCAAGGACGCCTGGGCGGCTCTGGGGCACGTCCATTACGATCTGGTGGGCTCAGAGCGCACCTCGCGCACCTTCCGCCGGTCGCTCTATGTGGTAGCGGACGTGAAGGCGGGCGAGACTTTCACGAGGGCCAATGTGCGTTCCGTGCGTCCGGGGCTGGGCCTGCCGCCGGTGCGCCTGTGGGATGTGCTGGGCAAGACGGCGACCCGCGACATCGTCAGCGGCGAACCGCTGAGCGACGACATGGTGGGGTGAACGCCTAGTCTTGAGCCTGACTACTCCGCCGGGAGCTCGGCTTCCAGCACCTTGGCGAGCTGGTCGCGGGCGGCGTCGGCGGCCTTCTGGCGCTCCCACATGCCGAAATAGAGGCCTTTGAGCTTCATGAGTTCGGCGTGATTGCCGCGTTCAGCCACCAGCCCGTCCTTCAGCACCAGAATCTCATCGGCCCCCACGACGGTCGAAAGGCGGTGCGCAATAACCAGAGTCGTGCGGTTCTGCGACACCTCATCCAGCGCCGCCTGAATTTCGCGCTCCGTATGGGTATCGAGCGCCGAAGTCGCCTCATCGAGGATCAGAATCGGCGGCGATTTCAGCAGCGTGCGCGCAATGGCCACGCGCTGCTTTTCGCCGCCCGACAGCTTCAGCCCGCGTTCGCCCACCTCGGTATCATAGCCCTGCGGCAGGGAGGCGATGAAGGCCGAAATCTGGGCCTGTTCGGCGGCGGCTTCAACCTCTTCGCGTGAGGCGCCGTTGCGGCCATAGCCGATATTGTAGGCGATGGTGTCGTTAAACAGCACCGTGTCCTGCGGCACCATGCCGATGGCGCGACGCAGGGAGGCCTGATTGACGTGGCGGATGTCCTGCCCGTCGATTTCGATAGCACCGCCCTTCACGTCATAGAAGCGGAACAGCAGGCGCGAAATGGTCGATTTGCCCGCACCGGACGGGCCGACAATGGCCACGGTCTTGCCCGCCGGCACCTCAAACGACACGCCCTTGAGGATGGGGCGGTCGGCGTCATAGGAAAACACCACGTCTTTGAAAGCCACAGCCCCCTGCCCCACCTTGAGGTCCGGCGCGCCCGGCGTATCGACAACCTCCTGCGGTTCATCGAGCAGCTTGAACATGGCTTCCATGTCGATCAGGCCGGTGGAGATTTCGCGGTACAGCGTGCCGATGAAGTTCAGCGGAATGGCCAGTTGCATCATGAAGGCGTTGACCAGCACGAAGTGGCCCAGCGACTTGGTGCCGTTCATCACCTCATAGGCCGACATCAGCATCACAATCGTCATGCCGATCGAGAAGATCACCGCCTGCCCGATATTGAGCCAGGCCAGAGAGGTATAGGTCTTGATCGCCGCCTTCTCATAGGCTGCGGTGGCGCGGTCATAGCGGCTGCGCTCAAGCTGTTCGTTGCCGAAATATTTGACGGTTTCAAAGTTGAGCAGCGAATCCACCGCCTTCGACATCGAGTCGGAATCGGCCTCGTTCATCTCCTTGCGGATGGCGATACGCATGTTCGAGGCGACGATGGAAAACCACACATAGACCACGACGGTCACGGCGACGACCGCCACGTAGATGAGGTCAAACTGCCACCCCAGCGCGCCTGCGGTCAGGACAAACTCCACCACCGTCGGGATGCCGACCATCATGGTCAGGCGGATGATGGTTTCAATGCCCATCTTGCCGCGCTCGATCACCCGCGACAGGCCGCCCGTGCGGCGTTGCAGGTGGAAGCGCAGCGACAGATTGTGCAGGTGATTAAAGGCGCGATTGGACAGGCCGCGCACCGCGTGCTGCCCCACACCCGCAAACATGGCGTCACGGATATTATTGAACACCTGTGACATCATCCGCGCCACGCCGTAAGCCAGCACCATGATCACCGGTGAGATCAGCACCAGGGTCAAAAGATCGGTCTTGCCGCCCGTCTCGCCCGGCGTGAAGGCGTTGGTGGCCCACTTATAGGCAAAGGGCGTGGCGATGGTCAGAAGCTTGCCCACAAGCATGGCAGCCAGCGCCCACAGCACCTGCACCTTAAGGTCCGCCCGGCCCTCCGGCCACAGATAGGGTTTGAGGAAGGCGAGCGTATCGGAGGCCTTGCCTTTCGGCTTGGGCATGGGGGCGGGCGCGTTCATCAGGCTAAGGGACTCGATTTTCGGTGCGGCAAAGGATTGCGCATATATAGGTCCGGACCGGTACAAAATCCAACTAATGACCAGATTTATTTTACAATCAAAACTGATCGTATATGCTCACAGACAATCAACACGTCCCCTTTTTCGTGGGGGGAGAAGATAAGAGGACGCCCGATGCTACGTCGCACCCTGATCGCTGCTGCCTTACTGTTGTCAACGCCGGTTCTGGCGGCAGAAAAACCCGCCGATACCCGCCCGGTTCGGGTCATTCTGGTCGGCGACTCGACCATGACGGACAAGTCGGGCTACGGCAAAGGCTTCTGCGCGCAGTTCAAACCCGAAGTGGTCTGCGTCAACGCGGCGCGCGGCGGGCGTTCGTCCAAGAGCTATCGCGTCGAAGGCCTGTGGGACAAGAACCTCGCGCAACTGAACGACGGCACGGCGTCGAAAACCTATGTGCTGATCCAGTTCGGGCATAATGACGGCTCATCCAAGCCGGAACGCCACACCAATATTGAAACCGAGTTCGGCCCGAACATGCGCGGCTATGTGCTGGACGTGAAAAAGGCGGGTGCGGTGCCGGTGCTGGTCACGCCCCTGACGCAGCGCCATTTCAGAAATGGCAAGTTGCAAAGCGATCTGCTGCCGTGGGCGCAGGTGACGCGCCTGATCGCGCGCACCACTAACACGACCCTGATCGACCTTTATGCCGAGGGGCAGGCGAAGGTGCAGGCTATGGGGGCGGTCGAATCGCTTAGCCTTGCCGGGCAGCCGGTGCCGCAGAATGTGTTGGAGGCCGCCCCGACCGGCACCACGGTGCCTGCCAAATTCACCGACGCCTCTCAGGGGCAGGGCTCTGCCCAGGCTTTCGACTATACGCACCTCGGCCCCAAGGGTTCGGACTATTTCGGCCAGATGGTGGTTGATCTGTGGGTTAAGGCCGACCCCAAGGTGAAGGCACTGGTGAAGTAAATCCCTTTCACCGGCTGCGGTTGAGGGCAAGAGTGCGACGTCTTTACGGCCCCACCATCCGCGCCTTTGTATGGTTTTATTTTACCACAGATGACACAGATGACCGCCAAAGGCGGTCACACAGATGGTCCGTGCAAGAGCTGAAGCCGTGAGCCTCTACAATCTGTGTGAGGCTCGCCCTTCGGGCCGCATCTGTGGCCATCTGTGGAAACCTTAAGACCTTCCGCACAAGGCAGGGGGGCAGACAAACCAGCTATAAGCTTTTCGTGGCCAATCCTTCTCTTCGCGTGCGACGGGGCTGGCTCAGCGACACACCCCATCGTCGCACGTCGGACCGCTCCTGACCTCGGGCGGCAGGTCGTCCCAGGCGCGGTTCAGCACCTGCGTGAAGCCAGCTACCGGCTGCGCGCCGGACACGGCATAGCGGTCGTTGATGACAAAAAACGGCACCCCCTGCACGCCGCGCATTGTGATAAATTCCTGCTCCTCCTGCACCGTGTCGGCATAGCGATCGGTTTTCAGGAAGGCCTCGGCTTCCGCCGCATCCAGACCGATCTCAACGGCCAGCGCCACAAGTGTCGCCTCATCAAAAAGGGACTGCGTTTCGGCGAAATAGGCGCGGTACAGTCGCTCAACCGCCTGTGCGCCCAGCCCCTTGTCCTGCGCGAATTTCACCAGCCGGTGTGCCTTCAGCGTATCGCCGTAAAACGTGCCTGCGAGCGTCATAGGGAGCCCGGCCGCCGCCGCCATCTGCTCGACCCGCGCCTGATTCTGCTCGGCCTGAGCCGCCGTCAGGCCGTACTTCTGTTGCAGCATCTGCCCCACGGGCGCGACCGGCGCGTCCGGCCCCAGACGAAAGGCGTGATGGCGCACCGTCACCTGATCCTTGCCAGCAAAGCCTTCCAGCGCCTGTTCAAAATGACGCTTGCCGATCCAGCAGAAGGGGCAGATCAGATCGGACCAGATATCGACGGTAATCGGGCTTGGGGACACGGACATAGGACCTCGCTTTCCTCCCCGCATATCGGTCTTTCCGCGCCCCCGCGCAAGCAGGGAGGAAAAGGTAACCGCCTCAGGCCGCGACCGACAGTCGGATACCGAGCGCCTTGGTCACTGCCAGCAGGGTCGTCAGCGTCGGATTCCCCGATGGGCCCAGCGCCTTGTACAGCGCCTCACGCGACAGGCCGGTTTCGCGCGACAGGTCGGTTATGCCATGCGCGCGGGCCACATTGTTCAGACCTTTGCGGATTTCTTCGGCATCACCGTCTTCGAATACCGCCGCCAGATAGGCCAGCGCGGTTTCCGGATCATCCAGAAATTCAGCCGGATCAAAAGGGGTGATTTTTTCCATTCTGAATATCCTCCCACAAAGCCCTGGCCGCCAGAATATCGGCATCCTGACTGCTTTTGTCGCCGCCACAAAAGAGAAGGATTATCTCCTCTCCACTGCGGGCATAATAGACGCGATAGCCGGGGCCGGTATGGATGCGTAATTCATAAACACCGCCACCGACCGACTTGGTATCGCCTAAATTGCCGCCTTCCACACGTTCCAGCCGCAAGACAATGCGCGCTTTGGCCGCGTGGTCCTTCAGACCCTTCAGCCATTTTTTGAAGCGTTCAGTTCGATGGAGCGTGAACATGTTAACGACCCCATTCACCGAATGGGAGGGGCGGATTACGCCCCTCGGTCGGTTACAATAACTATAACCAATCTTCCAATTTGTCAACTATAGTTATCACTTCACTGCGCCAGCAGGAAACCCAACGGAATATCCACCCGCGCGCGCCAGTCGGCTTCGTTGTGCGTGGTGCCTTCGAACACCGAACTGCGCCAGTTGCGCCCTTCGACCCAGCCATAGCGCGGCAGAACCGCCTCCATCTTCAGGCTATAGGGCCGGTAGTTGGCATCGAGGTCGCGCGTGCCGTGGTCCATATAGAGCCGCTGACGCTTCGGGTCGAAGTGCGCCGCGCGGAACCACGCCTCCCACGCTTGCGCCGTGGCGTCTGCGGCGGCTTCACGCGCTTCCGGCGTGGCGGGCGGGGCCATCAGCGGCCAGTGGATCGAGACGCAGGCCGCGCGCCCGAACACCTGCGGGTATTCGCCCAGCGCATAGAGCGAGATCAGCCCGCCCATGCTGGAGCCCATAATGCCGGTGTGGGCGGCATCGGGGCGCGTGCGATAGGTGCGGTCGATAAAGGGCTTCACCTCTTCGACCAGAAAACGCAGATAGTCGTCGGCCTTTAACTGCCCTTTGGCCATAGACATCACCTGCGCCTGCATATCGGCGGGCAGATAGGCCGCCAGCTTTTGCGGGAAATAGTCGGCATAGCGCGTGGGCGAATTCCACACCCCCACGACGATGGCCTTCTGGCCCATGCCACTGAGGGCCTCGTCTATGCCCCACTCCTTGCCGCCATAGGCGGTGGCGGTCTCAAACAGGTTCTGCCCGTCGTGCATATAGATGACCGGCAGGCGCGGCCCCTTGGGGTCATAGCCTTCCGGCACCCACACCGAGACATGGCGCGCGCTGACAAAACGCGACGGGAAAGCCTCGTACTTGTCGAGCCGGCCGTGCGGCACATCGGCGGTGGCGCTGACGCTGTGCGTCGGCACAGGATCGGCGGCCCCTGCCCCCACCGGTACAGCGAGGAGCAGGGTGGCAAGGATCGCAGCAAAAGCGCGCATGGTCACAGCGCCTTGAAACGGATGGCCTGACCGCCGCCGGGCGCCAGTTTCAGCGTCAGGCGGTCCTTGGATGTCACCTTGCGCTTTTCGATCTGCATCGAATGGCGGGTGTCTGTGCGATAGTCGGCATCGTCGCCATCGCGGTAGATTTGCGCCTCATAGGTCTTGCCCGGCGTCAGGAAATCGAGCGCGATGTCAAGGCTGCGCGCCTGTTCGTCGGTTACCGCCCCCAGATACCAGTCGCGGCTGTTCTTATCGAGACGCACCAGCGTGGCATAGTCGCCCGGCTCGCCGTTCAGCATCTTTGTATCGGCCCAGTCGGTCGGCACGTCCTTGATGAACTGAAACGCCGGCATCTCCTTTTCATAGTTTTCGATCAGGTCAGCGGCCATGTGGATCGGCGAATAGAGCACCACATAAAGCGCCAGTTGCTTGGCCTTGGTCGAATAGATCGGCTTGCCATTGCCCTGAAGGCTGAGGACACCGGGCGTGAAGTCCATGGGGCCGGACAACATGCGCGTGAAGACCAGATTGGCCTCGTGCTCCGGCGGGTTGGGCGGATTGCCCCAGGCGTTATATTCCATGCCGCGCTGACCTTCGCGCGACACCCAGTTGGGGTAGGTACGGCGCAGGCCCGTATCCTTGATCGGCTCATGCGTATTGATGGCGATGTGGTACTTCGCCGCCGTCTCGGTCACCTTCTGGAAGTGGCGCACCATGTCCTGCGAGTCGTTCCAGGTGTAGTAGGGCTTGCCGTCCGCCCCCATCACCTTGGCGCCGCCCGCGTCGGCGACATAGCCGGTCTTCACTGCATCGACGCCGTTCTGCTGATAGAGGGCAAAGCCCGCGTCCATCTGCGGTTCGTAATGGGCCGCATTGCCGCCCGTTTCGTGGTGGCCCACAATATGCACGCCCTTCTTCTTGGCATAGGCCGACAGGGCGGGCAGGTCGAAATCCGGATAGGCCTCGGTAAAGCTGAACAGGTCGCCGGTGGCGAACCAGTCTTCCCAGCCCTTGTTCCACCCTTCAACCAGTACGCCACGGAAACCATGCTTGGCCGCAAAGTCGATGTATTTTTTGGTGTATTCGGTCGTCGCCCCGTGCTTTGGTCCAGCTTCCCAGGTTTTGGTGCCGAGGTGCATGTCCCACCAGATACCGACATATTTGAATGGCTTCACCCAGCTCACATCGCCAAGCTTGTTTGGCTCATTGAGGTTGAGCAGGATGTGCGACTGATAAAGGTCCGGCGCGTTATCGGTAACGATTACCATCCGCCAGGGCGTCGGGAATGGCGCCTCGCGCACCACACTGGGGCCGATGGACGACGGAGCCAGCCGCGTCTTCAGACGCTGCCCATCGACGCGACGCATCCAGATGGCCGCATAGTCGATCAGGGCCGCCTCATGGAAGGTCATGTAGAGGCCTGTGTCGGTCTTCAGCGTCATCGGCGTCTGAGCCTCGGACACTTCGGCCAGCGGCGTCTTCTGGATGATATATTCTTCGCGATTCCATTCGCCGGCGACGTTCCAGTAGGCGGTCGCCTTGTCGCTGACGGCAAATTCGGTCAGTTCGTCGGTGATCTTCAGTGTCTTCAGTTGCGGCTGATCGGGGAATTCGTAGCGGAAGCCAAAGCCGTCATCGAACAGGCGGAACACCACCGTCATTCGGCGGGCGTCGTACTTCTGTTGCACCACGTCAACGCGCAGCTCAGTGTGCGTGTCGCGGATGGTCTTCCATTCACCCCACGGCTGATCCCACGTCTCGTCAAAGGCCGAGGTGGCGGTCTTTTCGACCGTGAAATTGCGGTCGAGCTTGGGCTGATCGGCGAGGATGAAGCCCAGCCGCGACGGGGCGAAGATCTCATGACCCTTGCGCGACACGGCATAGGACAGGCGTCCGTCATTATCGAGCAAGACTTTGACCGATATGACCTTATTGGGTGACTGAGCGGTGGCGATGACCGCCAGGCCTGTAGCCTGACTGTAGGCTGGATCAAGCGTTTCAGCGGCGGCCATGGCGGGCGGGGCCCAGCCGATTGTTGCGGTCGTAGCGGTGAGCGTCATGGCAAGCCCCATCAAAACTGGCGTGCTGAGGCTAAATCGCTTTGCGCGAACTGTCATCGTCTGTCTCCCTGTGTTTTGTCGCTGTTATGATAGGTCATGTGGTTAGCACACCACCCCGCTAAGGGTGCGTGCATACGTATTCAGAACAGACCCGCCGTCGTTGAATACGTATTCAGATTGCCGCCTTATCCGGCGCAACCTAGTTTCCAGACTAACGAATTTGCAGGGAAAACAAGCAGAACGATCCCCCCTGACACCCCTTCTGCCCGTGGCAACGCGGCGGAACCGCCATTTCAGCCCTGGAATGGTTTTCTTCTCAACCTGACTTTATGACCCCGCTGCGCACCTCCCGTCGCACGGGGTTATTTTTTGGCTAGCCGCCACAGCTTTCGCGAATGATCAGGCGGGTCGGGACGCGCACCGGCTCCACCGGCTCATTGGCGATCATGCGATCCAGCGCATCGACCAGCGCGCGTGCCGCTGCGGTCGTGTCCTGACGCACGGTCGAAAGCGCCGGTGTGGTGCAGGCTGCGGCCCACAGGTCGTCAAAGCCGATCACCGATACGTCCTGCGGCACGCGACGTCCCTGTTTCTGCAAGGCTTGCATGGCTCCGATGGCCGGCAGATCAGCGGTGGCAAAAACCGCGTCAAACACCGCGCCGCAGCCCAGAAGCCGCTCCACCGCCGCTGCTCCGTCTTCGCGCGAGATAAAGCAGTCGGCCAAGAGGCCAGCGTCGATGCTCAGGCCATTTTCACGCAGCGCCCGCACGTAGCCGTCATAACGGTCACGAAATTCCGGATGGCTGGACGAGGCCTCGCCTAGGAAGGCGATGCGCCGCCGTCCGAGCCGGATCAGATGCGACACGGCCTCATAGGCTCCTTGCGCATTATCTGAGCCCACACTGTGCCCGGCGCCCGGCTGCACCAGCCCCCAGACGACCCAGGGTTCGCCAATGTCGCTTAAGCCCTCAGCCTTGCGCACATAGTCGTCATAGTCCTTGTAGCCCAGCAGGATCAGGCCGTCGGCACGGCGCGCAAAGCCATAATCACTGCTCCAGCTTTCGCTCTGTTGTTGCAGCGAGGTCAAAACGTCATACCCCTTCTGACCGGCATATTTGAGGATGGCCCCCAGCAGCGGCACGAAGAAGGGGTTGATCGGATTGTCCTGATCGAGGTCTTCGGAAATCAGCACCGCGATGGTGTTGATCTTCTTTGAGCGCAGCTTACGCGCATTGACATCGACCGTGTAGTTTAGCTGCTGCGCCGCCTCAAAGACGCGCTTGCGCACCTCTTCTGAGACCGCCGGTGACTGGCTGAGCGCGCGCGACACAGTGGCCTGCGAAACGCCGGCCAGCGCCGCTATGTCGAAGGATGTTGGCCGTTTAACCCCCACGCGGAGCCTCCCTTTTTTGCGCAGCATAGCCCGCTTCGGGAGCGGCGACTACTCTTTGATGTAGAGGGTTTTCTCCGCGCCTTCGACCGTGCTGCCGTCGGTGCGCGTGGCGCGCAGCGACAGGGTGTGCGGCCCCGGTGTCAGCCCGGCCTTATCCAGCCGGAAATCGAATTGCAGCTTCGGCCAGTTAGGGTCGTAGCGCAGGGCGTCGGGCGTCTTGAAGCCTTCGGGATCAAGGCCATACCTGGCCTGCGTCACCGGCTTGCCATCGATCAGTATATCGACGCGCGTGACGCCTTGACTATCGGCGGCGATACCGAAATAGTTGGTCTGCGCATGGGCCTCAAGGAACTGCCCGCGCGGCGGTTGCGCGACATACAACTCCGGCAACAGGGCACAGGGCGAAAGCCCAGGCTTCGCGGCGTCCTTGCGCAGGCGCGCGGTATAAAACGCCACCACATTGCGCCCCGGCGGCAGCTCGACGCGCCTATAAAGGATGATGTCGTCAAAGCGCTGACACAGCTCACGCCGGAAGCTCAGCTCCTCCGGCTGATGGTAGAGATAGCTGGGGTCGGGCAGGACCAGCACCACGCCTTTGCCGGCCTGCGCCTTTATCAGCGCGTCGTAACCCAGCCCCCAGGCCTGACGCGCCGTGCCAAAGCGTGAAAAACGGTCGTAGGGTTCACCGAGCGTGTAGAAGGCGCGGATGGGTCGGTTGGGGAATTCGAGCCGCACAGCCGGAACATGGCCCGATACGGCTACGAACACCTCGGGCCCGAAGCGCTGACGTGCGACCGCCTCGGCGGCGGTTAAGGTGGGGTGCAGCACGGTCCAGTTTTCGTTGCGCATGAAGTTGATCTGCTTCCACTGCCACGGGAGCTTTTCGGTATGCGCCCAGGCGTATTCATAGACCGTGATACCGATGCCGACGACGAGCGCCAGAAGAGGCCCCAACGCCAGCACGCCTTGCCTCAGCGTGCGATTGAAGCGGCTCCTGGCCGCATCGGCATAGGCGATCAAAACGCCGGGCAGCCCCACCACCAGCGGCACGTAGGCCAGAAACGGCCAGTGCGGCATGATCTGTGCGTTGGCGGGCGACTGGACGAAATAGAAGCCGAAGATAAACACGCCCACTATGCCCAGAAGGGCCAGCGGGCTGCGCCTTTTTGTCCACGCCATCTTATAGGCGACATAGGCGAGACCAAAGAAGAAGACCGGCGTGACCAGCCCGATCTGCTGATTAAGGAAGGCCGTCATGAGCTTAAGTTCGGGCCGCCAGACCGGGCGGTTGGTCACGTGGAAGGCAATGGCGGGCCAGTCGTTGAAGGCGTTATAGAGCAAGGACGGCAAAAGCCCCAGTGCGGCCACGCCCCCCGTCGCCCAGAATTTCGGCCGCGTCCAGAGCTTGCGACCGGCCGGGGTCAAAAGGGCAAAGAGGACGATGCCCGCGCCAGGAAAGAGAAAGCGGAAGTGCACAAAAAGGCCCAGGGCACCACAAAGGCCGGTCAGAAGCCACCACCTCCACTCATCGGTCTTAAAGGCGCGCAAAAGGCAGCCGAGCATCAATGCCAGCAGCAGTTGCAGTAGCCCCTCCGGATAGAAGATGGTTCCTGACATCGACACCGGCGGGATCAGGAGCGACAGGATGGCCGCCCAGATGGCTTCGCGCTCCGACACCACGGGCCTCGCCATAAACCAGATGGCTATCGGGATGGCACTGGCAATCATGAGCGACACAATGCGCAGAGGCAGGGCCTGCATGCCGAAGATCAGCGTCACCAGACGCGACAGAAGGGGGAAACCGGCGGGAATGTCGGGATAGCCGAGCGCCGGGTAGAGGCCCGACACCGCAAAATGCCCCTCTTCCCAGATGATATTGGCCGTCACAGCGATGTAGAGCTTCCACAGGCAGATGACGGCGCCGATGATAAGCCCGACGCGGATCAGCGTCCGGTTGTCTCCAAACAGAGGCTTTTGCGGTCCGAGCGCCTGTGGCGTCTGACCAATTTCGTATAATTCCATCATCGGGCGACCTCCCCCTTCTCTATAGCGGGGTTTGCCACGGAGGCAATCGGGTAAAGCCGGCCCGTCCGGCCTTGAAAGGTGAAGACGCAGAGCGGCTTTGCAGTACCCGCCTGCACCAAAGCGTGTTAAGTCCGCAGCAAAGTTACAGCTGCATCGAGATTGTCATGCTTTCCGTCCTCGATATGTTCAAGATCGGCATTGGCCCCTCCTCCTCGCATACGGTGGGGCCGATGCGCATTACGCGGCGTGCCCTTATCGAGGCCAGGGCAGCGGGTATCCTTAATCAGGCTGCGCGGGTACGGGTGGAACTTCAGGGGTCTTTGGCCCTGACCGGCATAGGCCACGGCTCGGACAAGGCGGCGGTGCTGGGACTTTTGGGGGCAGAGCCCGATCAGGTCGATCCCGACTGGGCGGACGCTACCTATGAGAGGTTGAAAACAGCCACAGAGATTTCCCTGTTCGACGGCCCCACCATTGGATTTGATTATCGCCGCGACATCGACTTTCGGGGCGATATCACGCCGCGCCTGCATCCCAATGGCATGAGCGTGCGTCTTTACGATCCCGCGGGTGTGGAGGTGTTTGAGCGCACCCTCTATTCGACCGGCGGCGGCTTTATCGCCTCGGCGGCGCAGTTGTCGGCGCCGGCGCAAAACGACCGCATCAGCGTGGGCCAGAGGGCCGCCCTGCCCTTCACCTCGGGCACCCAATTGCTGCATATTTGTGCGCAGCATAATCTCAACATCTATGACGTTGTGCTGGCCAATGAAGACGCCCGCCGCCCGCGTGCCGAGACCGACGCCGGGCTGAAGCGCATCTGGGAGGTGATGGATTCAGGCATCAATCGGGGTCTGAAAACGAGTGGCGTCCTGCCGGGTGGCCTCAGCGTGCAACGCCGGGCCCCGCGCCTGTTTGAGACGTTAAAAACCGAAGCCCACAATCAGGAATCCGAGCGCCTGTTCGACTGGCTGAACGTCTTTGCCATGGCCATCAATGAGGAAAATGCCGCGGGCGGGCGCGTGGTGACGGCGCCCACCAATGGGGCGGCAGGCATTATCCCGGCCCTGATCCGCTATTACTGCGCGTTCGACGGATGGAGCGAAGCCGATACGCGTTCCGACGGCAGGATCGGGCGCTTTCTGATTACCGCCGCTGGCATTGGCATGATTTATAAGCAGCGCGCCTCGCTATCCGGGGCGGAGATGGGCTGCCAGGGCGAGGTCGGTGTCGCCTGTTCGATGGGGGCGGCAGGCCTGAGCGCTGTCTGGGGTGCTAGCGCACCTCAGATCGAGCACGCTGCAGAGATCGGCATGGAGCATAATCTGGGTCTGACCTGCGATCCGGTCGGCGGGCTGGTGCAGATTCCCTGCATAGAGCGCAACGCCATCGGCGCGGTGAAGGCCGCTAATGCCGCGCGCCTATCCTTGCGTGACGAAGGTCCGCACAAGGTGACGCTGGATCAGGTAATAGAAACCATGCGCCAGACCGGCCTCGACATGTCGTCGAAGTACAAGGAAACCTCTCAAGGCGGCCTCGCGGTCAACGTGGTGGAGTGCTAGGTTTCTGAGGCCCTGCAACGGGCATTCGTTTGAGGCAGTCCAAAAGGCGCGGCGTCAGGGTTTCGCTGTCCATCTTGCCAATCGCGGATTTGATGGCAGGTGTGGCAACGGCTGCAAAAACAAAGCGTTCGGTGTGGCCTTCGGCGGCTTTTATGGCCGCATCCGTTTCGCTAAGCGACTTTTTAGCGGCTTCGAGCCCCTCGGTAGAAAGGTTAGGCGAGCGTTCGATGCGTACGATCAGGCTGTCCATAATGTCGTATTGACGATCGCGCAGCACCTCAGCAATGGCCCGGCATTCGCTGGCCTCAGCGCCGCTCAGCGGCCTGGCTTCAGCCACCCTCGCGTCAGCGGCCCTGGTGTCGGCCAGCGGGGGTACGGACGCGGTTTGCGCAAAAGACATCCCCACCAGTAACCCGCTGAGGCCAAGTCCTATCCCGGTCACGCGACGCACAAGGCTCATGAGACTCCTTAAAGACATGGTTGCGGATTTAAGGGTTTTACGCGGCCCAATTATGGCACGCTCACATAGCCTCTGTCGATCAACCAGTCCGACAGGCGTGACGGCCAATCCTTAACCGATCGCAGGGTCGAGCGCTCTCCCATATTGAAGGCATGGCCACCCGACGCCAGTATGTGCGTCTCAACCGGCACATCCGGCCACTCGGCATAGAGCCGGGACAGACGCTCCAGCACCGCCACCGGCCCGTGATCGTCATGTGCCGTCAGAAAAAAGGCCGGCGGCGGCGCCACCTCAAGCCGTTGCGGCACGCCGAGCGGCCCCGGATAGACCTCGATAATAAAGTCCGGACGCGCACTCACGCGGTCCACCGGATCGGCCGCCACCGCATCCCCCTCAAAGTCCGCAAAGGCCGTCATATGAACGAGCTCGCCCCCGGCGGAAAAGGCCATCACGCCGATGCGTTTGATGCCGTATTCGGCGGCGTGAGCCCGCACGAAGCGCACGGCGCGTCTTAAGTCCGCGGCACCATGAACCTTTATGTCGTAGTCGGCTTTTGGATTATCGGTTTCACGGCCCAGCCGGTATTTCAGCGCGAAGGCCGTAACACCCTGCGCCTGAAGAAAGCGCGAGGGCTTCAGGCCTTCAGAATTGAAGACGAGGTTTTCATGCCCGCCACCGGGCAGGACGATGATGGCGGTGCCGCTGTTGTGGGCGGGGTCGGGGCGAAACACGCTCAAAGAGGGGTTATTTACGCCCCGCACCCACCAGTCGCCGGTTTTTTCAGGCACATCGCGAAGGTCCTCAAAGCCCGGTGCGCCCTTGTCCCACAGGGGGATAACGACGCCTGTGCTCGGGGTGACGGTCTGCGCCAGCGCGGGTGACAGGCTCAGCACCGTACACACACAGGCGACAATAAAGGCGCGCATGTTTATCTCCCTTTTGTTTTGGCAGGAGAGTAAAGCAGCTCGGCAAAAAGGGGAAACGCGTTTTTTTAAAGCGCCGTCGTCGCGGCCGCTTCGACCGTGTAATCCGCCGCTACGCGCAGATCACGTAAGGGGCGCACAATATCAATCGACTGCTGATAGAGCGGATGGTCCTTATAGGCGCGCAAGGCCTCCACATCAGCAAATTCGCCGTAAACCACGACTTCGATATCGTTGCCGAGCTGATCGACCTTCTCGTTGAACGCGACTTCCAGCTTCTGGGCGTGCGGGATCTGCGTCAGGAGGGACAGGCCCTGACGGATGCGGTCGCGATCGGCGCTATCCTTGCAACTGAACATGACGATGTGACGCAGCATCAGGGGCAATCCGTACAAAATGTAACCGCCGCCCCTCTTAAAGCGTCAGGCGGCTCAGTCAACCGTCATGAGGGAAAATGCCGGGCTTAAAGCGGCTCAGGCGTGCTTATGGACCCGTTGATGCAGGCGCGAATTGAGATAATGCGCCCCGGCGACACATACCGCGCCGATTATGCTGATCAGGGTTTCATGCGCGGCCGCCACCGGTACAAAAGCCGCCGACGCCAGAAGTCCAAGACCCGCCACCGCCAATGCCGCGACCCGCGGCTTTTTCCAGCCGCCCGTGCGATGCAGTGCCCACACACTCAGCGGTGCCGCCATCAGGATCAGCACCTGATGCACCAGATGGTCGCCCGCCACCTGACCAAGTACCGGCAGGGCCGCCACGGCAAACGGCAGCAGCAGACAGTGCGCCAGACACAGACCCGACAGGCCAATGGCGGTGGCGTCCATCCACGAATTCGGCTTGGGGTCTGGCAAGGTGGTCATCGGGAGCGGTGGCTTTGCAGCGTCAGAGCAAGGTCGGGCCTCAGACATATGTTATACCGTAACTCTTTGCAAGGGGCTGGATAAAAGATAGCCCGATATATATGTTACTTTATAACACCATTTACAAGCCGTCTCACCGACTATTTTTCCCACTCGATATGCACCACCTTATAGCCATTGGATTTCAGCGCTTTCAGCATCTGCGGCAGGGCCGCCGCAGTGACGTCCTGGCCGTCATGCATCAGAATGATGCCACCCCCTTTGGTCTTAAGGCGCTCCAGAAGACGCCCTGTGAGTATGTCTGGGGTCTGATCCGCCAGCCAGTCGTCAATGCCCAGATCGACCGACATCACCGTGATCGTCTTTGCCTTTAGCGCCTCCATC
The DNA here is from genome assembly GCF_037101385.1 of Asticcacaulis sp. DW145. Lineage (NCBI taxonomy): Bacteria > Pseudomonadati > Pseudomonadota > Alphaproteobacteria > Caulobacterales > Caulobacteraceae > Asticcacaulis > Asticcacaulis sp. DW145. The sequence goes on from NZ_AP029024.1 coordinate 2,041,645, forward strand.
AGGGTCGGGCTTTCGGCCAGAAAGGGGAAACGATAGGCCGGGGCGGCGTGGCCAAAGGTCGCTGTGTAGATATCCTGTGTCGTTTTCAGATCGCCCAGTTGCGCCTCGGGGCTGAGTTGCGTCATGTTGAGATGCGTCAGGCTGTGCATGGCCGTCGAATGGCCGGCCGCTTCCACCTGACGGGCGAGATCGGGATGTTTGGCGATATTGTCGCCGACCATGAAAAAGGTTGCCTTCACGCACTGATCGGCAAGCGCCTTGAGCACCGGGGGCGTCGATTCGGCGCGCGGGCCGTCGTCAAAGGTCAGCACCACCTCGCCCGGCTGCAAGGGTAAGGCCGCGTGCTGCGCGGTGCCGTAGGCGGCGCCTTCGCGCTTTAAAACCAGCGTCCGCGAGGTTCCGAGCGCATCCGGCGCACAGGCCAGAGCCGTCACGGGCACAACGGCCAGGCCCAGACACGCTGCGACCACAACAGAACGAATCATGCGACACACTCCCCAAAGATGATCCGGACGGATAAACCCGCACGGTCTTATTTGCAGCCATATTGCCTGCATAATTGCCTGCTGGAAAGCCGTTACGGTGATGAAAGCAACGACCGAAGATGCTGAACGCATCCGTTCGTTGACATCTCCCGAATGTCCCTTGTGCAGTATGGGCACGCGACATTCGAGAAACGCATACCCGTCGTCATTTCCAATGACGCCCGGTATCAGATCTAAAAAGAGGATACACCACGGATGAGCCTCCCCCGCGTCCTGATCTTCACCCTGGTGGCCTGTCTTGGCCTTGCCCTGCCCGCTTTGGCGCAGACCCATGCCACATCCCCGCTCGATACGGGCTGGCGTTTTCTGAAGGCGGATGCGAAGGGGGCCGAAGCGCCCGCCTTTGATGACAGCCAGTGGCGCGTCGCCACCTTACCCCATACGGCCAATGCCGGGGACGGCGAGGATGGCCCCACCGCAGGCAATAGCGACTATTATCGCGGCACGATGTGGTACCGAAAGGCGCTTGAGTTGAAAGCCCTGCCCGCCAGCAAGCGCCTTTATCTGCAATTTGACGGCGCGGCTCTCGTCACGGACGTTTTCGTCAATGGCAGCTTCGTCGGGCGTCACGAAGGCGGCTACGCCATCTTCCGCTTCGATATTTCCCGCTTTGTCACGGCCGGGCGCAATGTGATTGCCGTGCGCGTCTCTAATGCGCTCTGGCCGCACATCGCGCCACCAGGGGGCGATTTTACCGTCTATGGTGGGCTTTATCGCAACGTCTCGCTGATCGAAGCCCGCGAAGCCGGTTTCGACTGGCTCGATAAGGGTTCGCCCGCCGTGGCCGTCACCACGCCGAAGGTGTCAGCGCAGGGCGCGGAACTGAATATCCGCGTGCCTTTGCGCAACACCCGCACTCAGGCGGCTCGCCTGATCGTACAGACGCGTATCTTCGATGCCGCCGGCAAACCGGTCTTAAGCCTGTCGAAGGCCATCAATGTGGCTGCAGGCGCCACGGCGCAGGCCGACCTGAAGGGCGAGGTAAAGACCCCGCGTCTGTGGAACGGGCGCAAAGATCCTTACCTTTATTCGGCCGTGACCGAGGTCAGTGATGATCGCGCTACACTGGACCGCAGTTCAATAGCCTTCGGCATCCGCACCGTGCGTTTTGATGCGCAAAAGGGTCTGCTGCTCAACGGGCAGCCCTATGAGGTCAATGGCGTCAATCTGCACGCCAGCCGCGCGGGCAAGGGCGGGGCCATCACACGTGCCGATATTGCCGAAGACTTCGACCTTATCGACGAGATGGGGGCGACAGCCGTGCGTCTTGTCCATTACCCGCACGCCCAGATGGCCTATGATGAGGCAGACCGGCGCGGCCTTCTGGTCCTTACTGAAATTCCGCTGGTCGGGCAAGTGCCTGTGGTGACGCAAACCCTGCGCGACAATGCGGCAGAGCAATTGCGTGAACTTATTCGTCAGAACCTCAACCATCCCTCGGTCATCGCCTGGGGTCTGGGCAATGAGGTGCATGGCGAAACCGCCGCCATAGCCGGACTGTTGCGCGAACTGAATGCGGTGGCGAAAAGCGAGGATGCGTCGCGGGCGACGATTTATGCCCATTGCTGCGTGGCCGACGACGATGCCCGCGCTCTTGTCACCGATCAGCTTGGCTTTAACCGCTATTTCGGCTGGTATCCGGAACAGAAGGGGACGCTGGGCGAATGGGCCGATACTTACCACAAACGCTTCCCCACAAAGCCCTTCGCCGTTACTGAATACGGCGCGGGCGCAAGCATTTCGCATCAGGATGATACGCCAGGCCTGGTCGTCCCGGCCTCCGGCTGGCACCCGGAACAATATCAGGCCCTCTACCACGAAACCAACTGGGCCATGCTGAAAGCGCGTCCCTACATCTGGGGCCGGTTCGTCTGGCAGATGTTTGATGCCGCCTCCGACGGGCGCAACGAAGGCGAAAAGTCAGGCCTCAACGACAAGGGTCTCGTCACCTACGACCGTCAGACGCGTAAGGACGCTTTCTGGTTCTACAAGGCGCAGTGGTCGAAGGCGCCGGTCGTTTACATCACGTCGCGTCGCTTCAACCAACGCCACGAACCGCGCGCAGACGTTAAAATCTATACCAATCAGCCACAGATCACCCTGACAGTTAATGGCGCGAAGCTTACGACGCAGACCGCTGTCAATGGCGTGGTAATCTTTAAGTCTGTGGCGCTCAATCCCGGCGTGAATACGATTCAGGCCGAAAACGGCGCCTATTACGACCGCGTGCGCTGGGCGTTTAATCCGCCCGTCGAATCGCTAATCTCTGCATCCGAACGTTGAATACGCTTTCCATTTGCAAAAACGGGGACTAAGTAGACGGCATAATCAGAGCCCTGGCCGAACGGTCTGAGCCGCATTAAGGGCCTGAGTTGTTTGTAAAGCCTCATGCTTTGCCGAAAGACCCTTCGGCACGGCCAAAAGGGGCACCTGCTTTTTCGATAGATTGCAAAGAGGATTCCGCCGCCGTGCCGCCCCGCCCCCGTCTTCAGGATATTGCCCGCATCGCCGGCATGTCGGTGGCCACCGTCTCGCGCGCCCTGTCCGATTCGCCGTCGGTTAATCGGGTCACCAAGCGCCGCATCTGGTCGATCGCGCGTGAGCACAATTACTTTGCCGATGCCGACGCGCCGGTGCCGATGTCGGGAGCCAATGCCACCATCGCCATTGTCATCCCGCCGCCGCATGGCCGTGAAGGGCGCTTTTCCGACCCCTTCTACCTCGAAATGATCTCCGACGTCGGCGAAGCGGCGCGCGATATGGGCTGCGACCTGCTCTTGTCGCACCTGACGCCCAAGAATCAGCACGATCTGTCGGCCTTGATGCATAATATCCGTGCCGACGGTGTTATCTTCCTCGGCCAATCCTATCTGCACGAACGCTTCAATCACCTGATGAAGTCGCACCGCAATTTCATCGTCTGGGGGGCTGAAATCGCCGGGCAGACCTATTGCAGTGTCGGCTCGGACAATCTGCACGGCGGCGCGCGGGCGACGGCGCATCTGGCGCGGCTGGGGCGGCGTCAGATCGCCTACCTGGGCGATGTCGGCGAAGCTCCGGAAATGAAGCAGCGTTACCAGGGCTATCTTAATGCCCTCAGCCAGGCCGGGCTTGACTTCGATCCGCAACTGGTCGTGCCTTGCCACTTCGAGATGGAGTCAGCGCAAGCGGCCGTTACACACCTTCTTCATAAGGGCGTTCGTTGTGACGGCATCTTTGCGGCCTCAGACATCATTGCGCTTGGGGCGATCAAGGGGCTGACGCGTGCCGGGCTCAAGGTGCCGCAGGACGTTTCGGTCGTCGGTTATGACAATATCCAGCTGGCCGCCTATGCCCACCCCATGCTGACCACCATATCGCAGGAGCTGGCCCGCGCCGGTCGTCTGATGGTGTCAAAGCTTCTGGGGGCGCTCAACGAAGGCGAAATGCTGTCTGAGCGACTTTCGACCGAGCTGGTGGTGCGCGAATCCTGCGGCGGGTAGATCATTGCGAGGTCTGATAGACGCATACTGATCCGGCTTTGGTTTAGCCCTTCGCCGGGGGCTGTGTTTGCGCCCCCGGCTTCGTGAAGCGCGGTTCGCTCTCTTCGCTATTAAACTGCAGACCCGCGCTGTCTCGTCTGCCGCCTTGGTCGCAGACGCGCCGGAACTGCGCCATCTTTACCCTGGGGAAGATGTTAGCGCTATCGTAAAATTTGCATTATTTTGTAATTTTTTGCATTAAATTGCAAAAAATATATCACTGAAATCTTTCAGGCAACACACCTTCAAATCGCTCGCAAATGCGAAAAACCGGGATGAATCTGTTTTATTGTCGCACAAATGCGCGCAAAACGTAACATCATAGCCACAAACAGCCTGAAAGTGAGTGGCTTTGATAGGGGGCATTTTTCATTCGGTTGCAAAAACCTTAACTCCATGTCATAGAAGCCAGCACGGCCCGACAGAGGCCGGTTTGAGAAGCTACAGGGACCAGAGTGTTGCCACGCGAACCAGAAGAGTTTGCGATCAATAAGAGACAGTCAGGAAGGCTCTACATCATGAAAACCGGACACGGCACTTTCCGCCGCGCCACCTTGCTCTGCAGCGGAGCGGGCATTGCGCTCGTTACCTCGCTGGCCCTGTCGGCGCCCGTTATGGCGCAGGACACCGCCGCGAATAAGGCAGACGACGGCGTCACCGAGGTGGTCGTCACAGGTATCCGCCGCGGTATCCAGGACGCTATTTCCGCTAAGCGTAACTCCACCTCCATCGTTGAAGCCGTTTCGGCCGAAGACATTGGCAAGCTGCCGGATCAGTCGATCGCCGAATCTATCGCCCGCCTGCCCGGCATCGCGGCGCAGCGGACGAACGGCCGTGCCCAGTCGCTCAGCGTGCGCGGCCTGGGGCCCGACTTTACGGTCACCACCCTCAATGGCCGCGAACAGGTTTCGACCAATGATGGGCGTGGGGTGGAATTCGACCAGTATCCGTCGGAGCTGATCTCGCAGGTTCTGGTCTATAAGACACCAAACGCCTCTATGCCGACGCAAGGCATTGCCGGCACGGCTGATTTGCGCACGGTACGTCCGCTCTCGTTCGGCAAGCAGGTCGTTGCGCTGAACTATCGTCGTGAACAGAATTCAAACGACGCCTTCATCGGCGGCTCGACCAATACCGGTGACCGCTACGCCGTCACCTATATCGACCAGTTCTTCAACAAGACCCTGGGTGTGGCGATCGGCTACGCCTCGACCTCCTCGCCGTCGCAACTGCAAAAGTGGGAAGCCTGGGGCTATACCCGTAACTTCTACGGCACGAACAACACCATCATCGACGGCGCCAAGCCCGAAGTCGCTTCGTCCAACCTCGATCGCGACGGCCTGATGGCGGTTCTGGAATGGAAGCCCAACGACCGTCTGCACATGACCGTCGATGCCTACCATTCGAAGTTCAACGAAACGCAACTGCGTTCGCGCATCGAGTTCCCGCTGTTCAACCCGGCCAATAATTCGGGCTCGAGCGCCTGCCCGACGGGCTGCGCCGGGGCCGCTGTGCCGCCGGGCTGGGATGGCCAGACGCGCCTTGTGTCCTACACGGCCTCCAATGGTCAGGTGAACAGTGCCACCTTCTCGGGCATCAAGACGGTCCTCGGCAACTACGTCACCCAACGTGAAGCGACGCTCGACAATATTGGATGGAACACCCGCTATCGCCTGAGCGACAACTGGCTGCTTGAAGCCGACCTGTCGCACGCCAAGGTCGATCGCACGGACCTGATTTTGGAAACGACCGCCGGTACCGGCCTTGACGGTTCGGGCGCGCTCGACACGGTGACCATTACGCAGTCGGGTCAGCAGGGCGCCACCATCACGTCTGCGCTCGACTACACCAACTACGGCACGATCTTCCTGACCGACCCGCGCGGCTGGGGCGGCGGTACGCAGGCCGGTTACCTGAAGAACCCGACGATCGTCGACGAACTGGACATCATCCGTCTGGCGGCTACGCGTACCTTCGACAACAATCCGATCTTCTCTAAACTCTCGTTCGGCATCAACCGCACGGAGCGCTCGAAGTCGAAGGTTGGCAATGAGGGCACGCTCACCCTGTCGAAGGCGGCGACGCCTGTGCCTATGTCCATGGCGGTGCCGGATCAGTATCGTCGCGGCACGACGGCGCTCGATTTCATCGGCATCAAGGGGATGATCTCCTACGATGCGCTCGGCATGTATAATGGCGGCGTCTATACCTTCCGCCGCAACGTCGCTGCCAATGCCATCAAGAACACCTGGGCCGTGGACGAAACCGTCACGACCTTGTACCTGATGGCCGACATCAGCACCGAACTCCTGGGTAAGCCCCTTCTCGGCAACATCGGTGTCCAACAGCAGCACGCCGAACAGACAGCGACCTCTATCTATACCGGCGGCACGGTTTCGCCTGACAACGGCCAGGTCATCAGCGGTGGCACGGACTATAATGACGTCCTGCCGAGCCTGAACCTGAGCTGGGAAATCTTCGACAACACGCAACTGCGCTTTGCTGCAGCCAAGACGCTGTCGCGTCCGAAGATGGAAGATATGTCGGCCGGCTTCAGCTACGACACCTGCCGCAACCCCTGCGCCACCGTTACGGGCTCGGGCGGCACGACCAACTACTACTGGACGGCCAACGGCGGCAATCCGGGTCTTGAGCCGTGGCGGGCGACCTCCTACGACCTGTCGATCGAAAAGTACTTCGGTCGCAAGGGGTACGTGGCTCTGGCCCTGTTCAAGAAGGACCTGACCTCCTACGTCTTTGATGCGCGCACCACCTATGACTTCAGCGACACGACGAAGTTTGCGGTCAATCCGAACCAGCTGGGGGCCGGCCTGCCGGCGCACCCGGCCCAGACCAACCGCGTGGGTATCTATTCGACCAAGCTGAACGGCGATGGTGGCTATATCCGCGGCCTCGAATTCTCGGCCTCCATTCCGGGTGAGCTGATCACGCCGTGGCTGGACGGCTTCGGGGTGATCTACAGCTTCACCAAGAACGAATCGGAGATCAAGCCGAACGGCACGACGGCCATCCCCATCCCTGGCCTGTCGGAGAAGGTGGAAAACACCACCGTCTATTACGAAAAGTACGGCTTCTCAGCCCGCGTCTCGCAGCGCAAGCGCGATGACTTCCTGGGCGAAGTCCCCGACTATCAGAACAATGCCGAACTGGTCATGGTGAAGGGCGAATCGATCGTTGACGCCCAGCTCTCCTACACCTTCCAGAGCGGGCCGTTGAAGGACCTCAGCATCCTGCTGCAAGGCAACAACCTGACCAACGAGCCGTTCATGACCTACTACTCGACCCCTGCCGAAGTGCGTAAGTACGAAGACTACGGTTCGAGCTACATCATCGGCATCAACTATAAGTTCTGATCGTTCAGAACATCCCTCCGGTCAGTCAGGCGCTAAACGCGTCACTGACCGGAGACTGGACACCCGCTTCGGCGGGTGTTTTCATTTCCGCACCCCTCGCATGGCATGGATTTCCCTGAGGACAGGCATGGTCGATATAATCAAACGCATCGTTATTGCCGGCGGCGGCACAGCCGGATGGATGACCGCCGCCGCCCTGTCGCAGATTATGGGGGAAAGGCTCTGCATTACGCTTATTGAATCGGAAGAGATTGGCTCGGTCGGCGTCGGCGAGGCAACGATTCCGATGATTGCGCATTTCAATGCCCTTTTGCGCCTCGACGAAAACGAGTTCCTGCGTGAAACAAAGGGTACCATAAAGCTCGGCATCGCCTTTGACGGCTGGCGGCACGAGGGCCACAGCTACATGCACGCCTTTGGCACGCTGGGCCGTGATCTGGGCTCTGTACCGTTTCATCACTACTGGCTTCAGGCGCATCTTGACGGTCAAGACGAAGACCTTTGGGCTTATTCGCTGAATGAACGCGCCGCCTTCGCCAACCGCTTCGCCCCCTTAAACCAGATTCCCAATACGCCGTTGCCTGGCATACCCTACGCCTATCATTTCGATGCCTCGCTCTATGCCCTTTATCTGCGCCGGCTGGCCGAAGGCAAAGGGGCCAGACGAATCGAAGGACGCATTCGCGATATCGCGCTCAACCCCGAGACCGGCCATGTGACGCGCCTTAGTCTTGAGGATGGGCAAACGCTTGAGGGGGATCTGTTTATCGACTGTTCCGGCTTTCGCGGCCTTTTGATCGAAGGCGCGCTTAAGACCGGCTTCGAAAGCTATAAGGACCTTCTGCCGTGCGACCGCGCCTTTGCCGTGCCTTGCGAAAGCGCTTCCCCGCTCACCCCCTACACACGGTCTATTGCCCGCGAGGCCGGCTGGCAGTGGCGCATCCCGCTACAGCACCGTACCGGCAATGGTTACGTTTTTTGCAGCGACCATGTTTCAGAGGACGAGGCCGCGACCCGTCTGTTGTCGCGGCTGGATGGCAAGGCGCTGGCCGATCCGCGTCTCATTCGGTTTGAAACCGGACGGCGGCGCCTGCAGTGGAATGGCAATGTTATCGCGCTCGGTCTGTCGTCGGGCTTTATCGAGCCATTGGAATCGACCTCCATCCACCTTATCCAGTCGGGTATTGCGCGCCTGATTACGCTCTTCCCAAACGCCGGTTTCGACCCGTCTGTGGTGGCCGAGTATAACCGTCAGAGCGCGCTGGAATTCGAGCTGATCCGCGATTTTATCGTCTTGCACTACCATGCCAATGAGCGGCATGGCGAACCCTTCTGGGATCAGATGCGTCACTTGTCCATTCCGGAGAGTCTGGCGCAGAAGATAGCCTTGTTTCGCGCCTCCGGAATGATTCAACCCAATCCCAACGACCTGTTCCAGCTTCCCGCGTGGCTTCAGGTCATGGTGGGCCAGAATATTCGACCCACCGCCGCGCACCCGTTTGTGGGCGCTGTGCCCGAAGCGGCGCGCAAGGACTATCTCGCCAATCTGCGTACCATCATAGGGCGGGCGGCGGAAGGCCTGCCTGATCATGCCGATTATATCGCCAAGCATTGCCGCGCTCTATGAACTCTATCTGGTCTTTAAAACCCTGTCCGGACGCACACATTTAATTTTTATTTTTGGAACGCTACCCATAAGGTCATAGTAAATACGGGTTTTAACACCCCTTTGCCTGCGAAGAGACGCCTCATGATCGAAAAGAAGAACACCATACTTGTGGTCGATGACGAAGACGAAATCCGCAAGATGCTGAACATCTTTCTCGATGTCGCCGATTTCAAGGTCGTCGAGAGCGAGAACGGAAAGCAGGCCATTCGCTTGTCAGCTTCGGTCAAACCTGACCTGATCCTGCTCGATCTGGGCCTGCCGGACATCGACGGCAAGGAGGTCATTCAGACCATCCGTCAGTGGTCGAATGTGCCGATCATCGTACTCACCGCGCGCTCAGAAGACATGGACGCGGCGCCGGCCCTCAACCTGGGTGCGGACGACTATGTGACCAAACCGTTTTCGGCCGAAGTCCTGCTGGCGCGCATTAACGCCAATCTGCGCAAATCGGTCGTACGCGAAGTGGGTGAACCTGATGTGGTCAACGGCCCGATCCGAATGGATCTGGTGCGCCACGAAGTGTTCATCGACGAAAATAAGGTGCCCTTCACGCCGAAGGAATATGACCTGTTGCGCTTCTTCCTCGTCAATCGTGGCCGTATGCTCACGCACAAACAAATCCTCAAGGAAGTCTGGGGCCCGGCCCACGTGGACGATACCCAGTATCTGCGCGTCTATATCGGTCAGGTGCGCGAAAAGCTGGAGACCAAGCCGGGGTTGTCGAAGTCGATCGTCTCGGAATCCGGTATCGGTTACCGCATGGAGATCGTTGCCGAAACCGCGGCCTGATCACCCCCGGATCAGGTCCCATAAGGGCGGCGCCCCCATCGCCCTTTGGCTGCCTCCCTGCGAAGAAACGGCGGCCCCCTTCCCCAGGGGCCGCCGTTTGTTTTTTTGAGCCTTTGCCTGCGCCTTACCCGGCGCTTACGGACGCAGACTTTACCCCGTTTTGTATCCTTACAGGCAGGGCGCGATGATGAACTCAGCCACTAATGTTCTTATGGAGATCTTCCAATGCTGAGATGGGTCATCACCTTCTTCATTCTGGCGGTCGTGGCCGCCCTGTTCGGCTTTACGGGCCTCGCGGGCACGTTTGCCGATATCGCCAAGTTCATCGCCGTCGTGTTTGTGGTACTGTTTATCGCGGGTCTGGTCTACAGTGCGCTGACCGGGCGTCGCTCAAGCCCACCGATGTGAAGCTATTGATACGCTCATGAAAAACCCCGCCTTTACCGGCGGGGTTTTTTACAGGCCCTGTCGCACGCGTGTTGCAAGTCAGACACACAAATATCACAAATGAAAAACATTACATCGTATACAGTAGCCAATATACAAATACGCCGTTAGCGTTCCCCCACTTCCGGTGGAGCGCAATCATGAATACATCCTCATTTCTCAGATATCTGCTGCATGGCTCAGCGATCGGGCTGATCCTGACGGTCACGCCCGCAGCCCACGCCCAGAGCGACAAGAAGACCAAGACGGACAAGGCCGAAGAGGCCGTCGAAGAGGTCGTCGTTACAGGCACCCGCATTCGCTTACGCGGCGCACAGAGCGCCACGCCGACCTCGGTCATCACCTCTGACACCATCCAGAAAAATTCCCCGCGTCAGATCGCCGACCTCGTCAATCAGTTGCCTGCGCTCGTCATCAGCCAGAGCGATCAGACGAGCAATACCAACCGTGACAAGGATTCGATGGACCAGAGCCATCCGGGTCTGAACGCGCTTGACCTGCGGGGTCTTGGCACCAAGCGGACCCTTGTCCTCGTCAATGGCCGCCGCCATGTGCCCGGCGCGCCGGGGTCATCGGCGGTCGATATTTCCACCATCCCGTCAAGCCTCGTGGAGCGCGTTGAAGTGATCACCGGCGGGGCCTCAGCGCTATATGGGGCTGACGCGGTGGCTGGCGTCGCCAACTTTATCCTGCGCAAGAATTTTGAGGGGATCGACAGCAATATCCGCTACGGCAATTCGGCACGTAACGATATGCCGAGCTACGATGTGGATCTTTTGTGGGGGAAGAATTTCGCCGAAGGCAAAGGCAACTTCACCCTGTTCGGCTATTACGGCAAATCCGACGGCACGGTCGGCGGGCAGGACCGTCCCTGGACGGCGACGGGCAATCCGTGGTGGGGCCGCCTCGGTTCGGGGCCTACGGCGGTCAACTATATCATCGACGGCCGCCGCAATCTTGGCTATTCGCCGCGCGCTCAGGTGCTACTGGGACGCAAGGTCTATACCTTCAATGACGACGGCACCATGCGCGCCCCCATTCTGGGGCCAGGCGGAATTCTCAAGAACACCTATGACCTCAGCCGCCCCGAAAGCGTGGCCAATCTTGAAACGGATGGCGGCGAATACGGCGGTCGCTATGATAACTGGCTATTGTCTGTACCGAATGACCGCTTCATCGCGCACGGCACTCTCAACTATGAGCTGACCTCAAACCTGCGCTACTTCCTCGAAATGGACTACGCCACGAACAAATCGCACGGCGAATATGGCATGTGGTGGGAAGGCGCGTCCAACTGGCTCTATGAAGGCAACCCCTTCATCACCCAGGAGATGATTGCGGCGAATGGGGGCAGTCTGCCCTATGTCGCCTTCGCGCGGAACTTCCCCGAAATCGGTAAGTCGAGCTCCTATTATCAGCGGGATCTGTCGCAAATCGTCACGGGCTTTGACGGCAACCTGCCCGCATTGTTCGCAGGCCACGACTGGAACTGGTCGGCCTACTACTCCTACGGCAAGACCGAAGAACGCACCCAAGACCGCAATGCCGTCTCCAACGAACGCTATATGCGCGCGCTGGATGCCGTCTCAGGTCCGGGGGGCAAGCCGGTGTGCGGCGTCAATGCCGACGCCGACCCCACCAATAATGACCCCAATTGCGTGCCGCTCAATCCGTTCAAACCGCTGACGCAGGACGTTATCAGATACCTGACTTTTAACCCTTCAGAGTCGGTTTCCACGCTGGAACAGCAGGTGGTCTCTGCCTACGCCACGGGCGGGCTTTTCACCCTGCCCGCTGGTGAGGTGCAGGCGGTGATCGGCGGTGAATACCGTAAGGAAAAGAACTTCATCGGGGCTGTTGCCGAATATAATCCCGAAGACCCGGCCTATGTGCCCGACTTTGGCGTCGTACAGAACCCGCTGCGCGGTGAGTACGATGTGAAGGAAATCTTCGGCGAACTGAGTGTGCCGATCCTGGCGGATCTGCCCTTTGCCTATAAGCTCTCGGTAGATGCCGCCGTTCGCGCCTCGGACTATTCGACGGCGGGCAAGACGACGTCCTGGAAATACGGCCTGCAATACGCTCCGGTGCGTGACCTGCGACTGCGGGCCACCTACGGCAAGGCGGTGCGCGCCCCGAACATCAGCGAAGTCTTCACCGCCTCGTCGATCAGCGGACAGTGGCTTTATGATCCATGTAATTACTACATGACCTATCGCACGGAAACGACCAAGGACACGCTCGCCAACTGCGCGGCTTTGCACCCGGCCAACAAGAATTCGTACTGGCTTTGGACCGAGGTCGAAAAGAAGGGCAATCCGGATCTTGAGGTCGAAACGGCCAAGACCCTGACCGTCGGACTGGTCGCCCAACCGCGTTTCATGAAGAACTTCACGATGTCGGTGGACTATTACGATATTGACCTTAGCAATGTGATTGCCGCGGTCGAGCCGCAGACCATCATCAACAAATGCGTCGATGCCCCGATGCAGAACAATCCCTACTGCAACCTCGTCGTGCGCGAAGCCGGCACCAACAACCTGTTGCGCGTCGTCAAGCAGAATATCAACCTGGCCAAGCGCACCAACCGGGGCGTCGATGTCGAGGTAGACTATTTCACAGACTTGTCTTCGTGGGGCTGGGGCAGCGACAGCGGTCGTTTGTCGCTCAACATGGTCTTTACGCGCCTTAAGGAAAACAAGATCACGCCGGACCCGGACAACCCGCAAAGCGTAACAAGCACGCTTGGCATTTTCGGTTTCCCGAAATGGAAGGGCGTGACGCGCCTCTCCTATCAGAGAGGGCCGCTGTGGATGAGCTGGAGCGCCCGCTACTTCTCGCCGATGCGGATGAACACCACCATCAATCTCGAAAACTACTTCCCCTACCGTACCAAGTCGATCATGTATCACGACTTCAACGCCTGGTATGATCTGAAGAAGAATGTGGCCGTGGGCGTGGGGCTGAGCAATGTCTTCGACACCGCACCGCCGCGTTATCCCGGGGCTGAAGCGGGTGGGGCCTATTTCGGCGACGAAGGCTGGCAATCGGGCGTCTTTGACGTCATCGGTCGCACGGGCTTCGTCAGCATCAAATTTAAGAGGTAGTCCGCCTACGGATGAACAGAAAAACCCCGCCCTTAACCGCGGGGTTTTTTTAGGTCTCCATAAAGGCCGTCGCGGCCTGCACGGTTTCCTTCGCATAGAGGATGCGGCGATGGCCCAGTCCAGGCAAGGGATGTAAGCTCACATGCGGCCCGGCTGAGACGAAGCTTTCCGCGCTGAGGAACAGCACCTCCTGATCCTCCGGCGCGTGCAGGACCAGTGTCGGCACCGGGTGTTGGCGCAGAATGGCGTCGCCCATAAAGGCTTCGACCGGATGGCCGGTCAGGCGCTTGACGTGGTCTTTGAGAGACTGCGTGGCCTCCGGTGACAGGTCGTGGCGTCGGGCGAAGGTCTCGAAGACGCGCGGCATGGAACAGGGGGCAGCGATCAAAACCAGCCGCCCATAGCTCAGCGGTGGCAGGTCACCGACCAGACCCGACAGGGCCGCAAAGGCCACTGCCCCGCCAAACGAGTGGGCAATCACGCCATGCCAGGGACCGGTAACGGCGTGAAGCGCGTGCAGGGCCGCTACCCCCAACGCCACATGCAGGCGCTCACCATCGGAGCGCCCATGCGCCGGAAAATCGAGCGCCAGGACATCGAAGCCTGCGGCCAGCAAGGGCTCCACAAAGGCGGTCATTACCGCCGCCTGACCGGTCCAGCCGTGCAGCAGAACGACGCTTCCGCGTCCGTTCCCGACAAAGCGATAGGCCTGAAGCTCACCATCCTGAAACGGAATGCGCAACGCCAGAGCAGCGCTCAGTCGCGAGGCGACCCGCGCCATTCCTTTTTGTGCCGCTTCCGTCAAGGGTTCCGGCGTGCAGAAGACCTCGAACAGGCGGTCGGCCTGTGCCTTGGGCGTTTCGGTCAGGGAGTCCGATTGCACCGTCATGGGTCCGCGCCTATTCTGTTCAAGATTGAACGATAATTAGTTCAAAGTTGAACAAATAACAAGGACGGAAATGACGGACCCTGCCCCCACCGGCCCTCTCCCCTGGGACTTGCCGCGCTTTCGCAACTGGATCGCGGTCGCCCGCGCGCACCAAATGGTCGAAAAGGCCCTGACGACACGCCTGGCCCCCTTCGGCGTGCGGCTGGCCCATCACGATATTCTGGCCAATATCTACCGCTTTGCAGGCCTGACGCAGAATGAGCTGGCGCAACGGCTGCTGGTCGGTCGCTCCAATCTCTCGATGTTACTGCCTGAACTGGAAAAACGCGGGCTAATTGAGCGGCGAAGCGACGCGGCGGATAAGCGGGTACGGCGCCTGTGGCTGACTAAGGCCGGAGGCGAACTGACTGAGCGCACACTGGCGGTTCAGGCAGGCGTCGTCACCGACATGATGACCATTCTCAGCGATGAGGAATGTCAGGCGCTGGGCGACTATATGCGCCGCATCAGCGCCAGTTTGGCGCAGTGGGATACCGATCAGTCTTAAGCCCGGGCCTCAGCCATCTGCACGGGGACATAGACGCTGAACACCGCCCCGGTTTCCGGGTGGTTGCGCACCTCGATACGTCCGCCGAGTATAGTCATGATCAGCTCGGCAATCGACAGGCCCAGCCCCGTGCCGGCATTCTGCTGATCCTGCTTTTGCAGGCGCGTATATTTGCTGAAAATCGCGCGCATCTTATCCGGCGGAATGCCAGGCCCGTGGTCGCGTACATGGACAAAGGCCTCTTCGCCCGACGCCCCATAGTCTATATCGACCACCGGGGCTTTGCCCGTATGCTTCAGCGCGTTTTCGATAATCAGACCGACGACGCGCGACAACAGCACCGTATCGGTTCGGAAGGCCTCTGCGCCCCCCAGATCGTGCAGGCGGATTTCGCCCTTGTCTTTAAGGGGACCTAAGCGCGTAATCGAATCGCGGATCAGGGGCGTCAGATTGGCCGGTTCCTCACGCGGTTGCACCGCGCGGCTTTCCAGCTTGGCCATGTCGAGAATATTGGTGATGAACTTGTCAAGGCGATAGGCTTCGGACAGGGCGGAGTTGATCAGTGAACGCCGCTTCTCTTCCGAGAGCTTGGCTTCGAGCAGCGTATAGACCTCCAGCGACCCGATAATGGTCGCCAGCGGTGTTTTCAGATCGTGGGATACAGCGGACAACATCTGACGGTACAGCGCTTCCTTGAGTTGGGTCTCTTCAGACGGATCACTCCCCAGATCCGATTCCACCTTCGCCACCCTGACCTCTGAACCCATAATTAACCCCAAATGGGCAAACACTGGCAGAGACATATATCATTCCGGTGAACAAGGCCAAGCAAAAGCCCCGGACGGTTATTAAAAACAACCGTCCAGCGGCGGCCGCTCAGGGGGTTTGCATGAACTGCCCGCGCAGCGCCCCTTGCAGACGGGTGATGCGGCGCAGGGCGCGGTTCAGCTCGTCGATCAGGCGTGACTGATCGGGTGTCGCCACCTGACCGCCCTCGCCTTCCAGGCGCAGATAATCATCGAGCTGCGCCGCCAGATGCACCCGCGCGTCTTCCAGCATGGTCAGGCCGGTTTCGCCCAGTTGCCGCGCAGCCTCAAGTCCTTCGGCATAGCGCGTCGCCCAGGCATTAAGCCGCGAAATCTGCGCCTTCACATCGCTTTTGAGGTGCACTGTCTCCACGCCGGTCAGAAGATCCTCAAGGTCACTTCTTAAATGGCGCGCGTCTTCGATATCGAGCGAGAAATCCACCGGAACAGCCTCTGTCTTTGAAACAGCGCCAACGCTTTCATCCGGGGACGGATTTGGGGCCTCAATGGCCGCGGCTTCAGACGAGGGGTCACCTGCCTGGCTACCGCTTAGGGTCGTATCGCGTTCGACAGTCTCGGACATGGGATATCTCCTTGTCCGTCAAAGACTAATGCCCCGCTCGCAAGGGTGCAGTGCGGAGCGCAGACGCCCGCATAAAGGGGCGGTAAGCGCCACCTAGACCCTGGCCAGATCGCGTAGCTTTTGGGCCAGAAGTCCCGGCTGAATGGGCTTGGATAAATAGTCGTCCATCCCCGCCTCGATGCAGCGCTCCCGGTCCCCGGCCAGCGCATGGGCTGTCACGCCAATAATGCGGTAGCGGAACCCTTTGACGGGCTCCAGGTGTCGGATGCGCCGCGTGGTTTCAAAGCCGTCCATTTCGTGCATCTGCACATCCATCAGGATGGCGTGGTAGTGGGTGTCGCTGTGCGTCAGCCGTTCAAGTGCCTCGATACCGGACTCAGCGGCCTCGGCCTCATAGCCCATCTCTTCCAGCATAAGCGTCGCCACCAGCACGTTGGGCGCATAATCCTCAACGATCAGCACGCGCGGGCGCTCACCTGGTGCGGGTGGCGGCACGGGCGGACGTTCATCATCTACCGGCACCAGCACCGCCACCGGCAGGCTCAGGCGGACGCTGAACAAAGATCCTCGCCCCTCCTCGCTTTCGACCGAGATCTCACCGCCCATCACATCGACCAGAGCCCGGGCGATCGACAGGCCCAGTCCCGACCCGCCGAAGCGCCGCGTGATCGAAGCATCGGCCTGGGTGAACTTGTCAAAAATCTGATCGCGCTTGGCGGCCGGAATACCTATGCCGGTATCGCGCACACAAAGCGTCAGATCGACCCTGTCGCCCTGCGTCTTCGCCTCACCGATCAGTTCGATTTCGCCGCGCGATGTAAACTTCAGCGCGTTGGAAATCAGGTTCATGACAATCTGCTGCAAGCGCGTGCGGTCGCCGCGCACCGTCACGCCCTGCGTATGATCGCTCAGGGCAAAGTCCAGCCCCTTGCGCTCAATATCCTGCGCAAACATCATCTTCAGGTCTTCGAGCAAATCGGCGGGGCGGAAGGCTGTGGACTCCAGGTCGATTTTATTATCTTCAATTCTGGAAATATCGAGAAGATCGTTGATCAGGCGCAAAAGAAGCTGGGCATTGGTGCGCAGGGTTTCGACAATACGGTACTGATCGTCATTTAGCGGCGACTTGATTAGAATATCCGACAGACCGGTGACCACATTGAGCGGTGTGCGAATCTCGTGGCTCATGGTCGCCAGAAAATCGGTCTTTGCCTGTGAGGCGGCCTCAGCGCGCTCCTTGGCGGCCTGTAGCTCCTGCCGCTGACGCTCATTCTCACGCAGGAGACGCTCCTTGGTGAAGGCAGCCTGCATGACGGCCGGCAACAGATCGAGATAGGCCTGATTTATGTCCTTTACCGCATAGTCGGCCGCACCCAGTTCCATCGCCTCAAGCGCAATGGCTTCGTCGCCGCCGGCGGTCAGGATAATGACCGGCGTCGCATCCTCACGCGCCTTTAGAACCTTGAGCATTTCAAGCCCGTTCATGCCGGGAAGATTATAGTCGAGCAGGACAAGATCGAACCTCTGCTGCGACAGAGCCTCAAGCCCCGCCTCGGCGGTGATGGCCAGATCGACCTCCAGACTGTGCCGGCGAAAACGCTTCTGCAACAGGCGGCCTAACGCCTCATCATCTTCGATGTACAAAATGCGGGTCAGGGCGGGGGCGGACATGGGCATATTGTTATTTCACCACGGTGTTGGGAACCTTCACCACCGCAAGCATCAGTCCCAGCTTGCGGATGGCGTCGGAAAAATTGTCATACTCGACCGGCTTGGTGATGTAGACATTGCACCCCAGTTCGTAGCAGCGATCTATTTCGCGAGGGTTATCTGTCGTCGTCAGAACAATCACCGGTATAGCGCGCGTGGACGGATCCCCCTTCAGGCGGCGCAGAATCTCATAGCCGTCGATATGCGGAATGTTGAGGTCGAGCAGCACCAGTGTGCGCTCGTGGCGTTCGGCAACCTGTTCGGCGCTCAGGTGATCGCCAAAGAAGTAGTCGATGGCCGAGGCCCCGTCTTCAAAATGCCGTACCGGGTTACCGATACCGGCGCGCTCCAGGTTCTTGCGGATCAGGCGCGCATGACCGGCATCGTCTTCGATCATGACGAGGGTGAACTGATCGTCAAAAGCAGGCACCATCATAGGTCAGGTTTCCGTCAGAGGGGTTTGAGTGGAGGTGCGCGAAACTGGCCCGAAGCCGTCGCTCAGATTAGGGCGTTTTGGAAGGCGCACATGAAAGCGCGTCCCTTCATCAATTTTCGAGTCGAACCAGATTTCTCCCGACAGTCTTCGAAGGGTCGCCTTGACATAGGCCATGCCAAGTCCCAGCCCTCCGACCTCAGTGGTGTTGCGCGCGCGGCGGAAGATTTCAAACACCTTGGGTTTGTCGATGTCGGCAATGCCGCGCCCGTTATCGGACAGGGTGAAGATATAGTCGTGCGACGTTTCACGCACGGACATTTCTATTTTACCGGTAACATCTGTCCGCAGATATTTGACCGCATTATCGAGCAGATTGCCGAAAATCTGTTCCAGCGCAATGGCATCGCTCATAACCACCGGTAAGGAGGCACACGCGATCTCAATCCCCTTCTGAGTGATATCATATCCCAGGGCACCGACGCATTTATCGAATATCGTCTGCGTGTTAACGGGTTCAACCGTATAGACCCGCTTGCCGATGCGCGACAAATCGAGGATAGCGCGCGTGAGGCTATCCATGCGCTCGACACCCTTGGCAATGAAGCCCAGAGCTTCTGGCACGTCCTCTTTCAGAGCGAGATCGAGCGTTTTCTGATCCGCCGCCGCAAAGCCCGCCTGATAGGGGGCAATCGCGGCAGAGACGTCCTTCATGGATATTTCCAGTTCTTTGGAGAAACCTTTCAGATTGACCAGAGGTGCACGCAGATCATGTGAGGTGATGTAGGTAAAGGTTTCCAGATCTGCATAAAGCTGCCGCAGTTCTTCTTCACGCTGCTTCTGTTCGGTAATATCGGCGTGGGTACCGATCATGCTCTTAATGCCGCTGAAATCGGCCCCCGTGCCAACGCCACGCGACAATATCCAGCGATAGCCACCGTCCTTATGTCGCATGCGAAAAGTGCTGCGATAGGCGCCATCCGTCCCCTCCATATAGCGCCGCAGATCAGCGTCAGCCACCTCGCGGTCATCGGGGTGGATCATGTTGCGAAACACGTCCCAGCGGTTCTCCACCTCGTCCGTGCCATAGCCCAGCATCGCCTTATAGGCCGCCGAGCAATAAAAGTCGCCGCTGACAAAATTCACTTCGAACAGGCCGTCGTTGATCCCTTCGGTGACTTCGCGATATCGCTGCATCACACCTTCCTGCTCAGCAAGACGACTGCGGAAATCGGCCTCGAGATTGAGAATGGTCACTGTGCCCAGCAACATAACGCCGATCAGAAGCACGCTGCCGATAATCAGGGTGTAGAAGAAATCGGACCGCGCGCGCGCCACCTCCGCAGCCTGCAGCCGGACGTCAACGATGCGTTTGATATTGGTGGTTTCCAGCGCCCGCCGCACATGGGCCATGTCCTGAACCTGACGCAAAAAGGCCTCGCGCGTTAGCGCCGCCCCGCGCCCAACTCTGCGATTCTCGACCTGATCGTCAAAGGTTTTGCGAAGGGAGCGGATATTGTCGAGCCACAGATAGATGTCGCGTGCCGCCTCAGGATCGTAACGCAGAACCAGGGTACGATAGGCCGACAGATCGCGGTCCAGCATAGTCCGGGCCGTACGGTAGGCCGTCAGGGTCTTCTCTTCGCCGGAAATCAGGTAGGCGTGGACGCCCGTTTGCATATCCAGAAGATCGACAAGCACCACCCGGCTCTGACGGATGGCTTCGTACTCGAACAGCGATCGCCGGTTTTGATCCTGAATACGGTCGTAATGGGCATAGACGATGAAAGAAAAGGCCACGGTCGCCACGGACAACAGCACAAACATCACCAGATAGTAATGGCGCTGCCGTAGCAGCTTTTGCCACATCATGCCTCTTGCCCCATCCCGCCGAAACCGCCTGAAAACAAAAATGCAGGCCCCGAAGCCTGACGGCATCAGAGCCTGCGAAAACCGGAAATGTCCAGTCTCCCGCTAAACCTGTGGGGCTTAGTTCTTGGCGTCCTTGGCGGCATCCGAAACGGCTTCGCCGCCCGCTTGCACGTCCTTGCCCGCACCTTCAATAGTGTTGCAGGCCGACAGGGCCGGAACGGCAGCGAGTGCAACGCCGGCAATCATGATCATCTTGGCGATCTTCGTGGTCATGTCTTCATCCTATCTGGGCGATTGGCGGAAACGACAGGGCTTCCGAACGCCGCGTTGAAATAAAAGTCCCCCATCTTCGTCGCATGATTGCGCTGCCTGCGGTAATGGGTCCATGCCAACGGCGCAGGGCTTCATAAAGACATCATAAGAAAAATCAGACAGCTGTTTTACGGTGATCTGATTTTTCGCCCTTCAGTCCGTTGCGAAAGGCTCGCCACACAGACAAGGCGCTTGCGCTGGTGCGCGTGACAACACCTTCGACCTCACGCTCGCCGGGCAGGGCGGCGGTGTCCCGGATCAGACGCTCAAGCGCGGCCTGAACCGCCCGCCGCGCACGCCCGATCGCCACTAAAAGCATAAGCCCCAGGAGGATGACCATAGCCGCGACAATGGCACCGGCCACCTCGGGTGTGAGCGTGAGCGCCTGCAAGGCGTAAAAGGCCAGAAGCAACACCACCGAAAGTCCCAGCGCCAGTGCTACCAACGTGAACACCATAAGGGCGACCAGAACGCCCAGCGCACTCAGAAAGGCGATGGCCTGTGGCTGCACGTGATGAAACCGCTGACGCACAAGAACGAGCTGAGCCAGGCGAACCAGTAAGGACATATCCAATTCCTCTTAAAAACCCGATGAAAAAAGGGCGAAGCCCTGCTGGACTCCGCCCTCCAAAACCGATGCGTGTCAGATATTTCAGCGCTTGATCAGCATGCCGATCAGAACGCCGGCCCCAAGGGCCAGAAGGCCGGTACGCACGGGATTATCGTGAACTTCCTTGTTGAGGCGGCCACTGGCCTTGTTCAGATGACCGTGAGCGTCGTCGAAGATGTGACGGAGCTTCGCGCCGGCTTCGTTGGCGCGCGAAGTGAGGTCGTCAGCCATATGGCGCGCCGACTTTTCCACGTTATCAACGGTGCGATCGGCTTCCGAACGGACGTCGTTCTCGGCCAGAATCTTGGTGACTCCAGCGGCGGCTTTGGTGGCAGGGGACAGCATCAATCTCTCCTTTGATGGCGTGCGACATGGGGGGAATGGAGGTCACATCCACACGAACCGCGGGGCGGGGGGGGATGTCTGACACGGAAGACCGTCGAAACGGGCGCAAACGAGGATGGGGGGGATCTCGTTTTTTAATCCGTGTCATTGGTCCGTGTGGATGTGATGATTGAAACCTACCGGCGCCGCTTTAAGGATGCGATGCCTATGGCCAAAAACAAAAATAAGGGGCGGATAAAGGGCCATTTCCTGATTTTTTACTTACGCACAACGCCTTTCAAACCCGGCGAAAACTGACGCGGCGCGGGCGCAGTGTGCGGATAAGGTTGTCGCGCCGAAATCGGCGTCGCGACCTTCCCACCCCGCGTTAAAGAGGAGATCAGACATGGGCGATGTAAAAGGCTCGATCAAGGAAACTGCCGGCGGCGTCGAAGAGGAACTGGGTGAAGCCCTCCACAACGACAAGATGGCCGAAGACGGTCGCAAGCTGCGTAATGAAGGCCGTATCGAACAGGGCAAGATGCCCAAATTAAATCCGGTCGGCTCCGAAAAGCCTTAATCTTCGGGTTCTGACGTCAGACCACTAGCAACAAAAAGCCGCCCTGATCGGAAAAGATCAGGGCGGCTTTTTATGCTCTATATCGCCTGTTTTTCCTCTCCATGCCTACGGCTTAGGGAGGAGACAACCGTTACAGGCGCACGACCTTTGCGGTGTGGGAGAGAGGTTCGGTGGTTTTGAGTGGGTTTCTGAGCGGGTGGACGAAGGGGCGGGCGTCGATTTCGAACACGTCGCCGGCTTGCGTCTTCACGCCATCAGCAAAGCTCGCCGTCGCCGTGCCGAAGCAGTGCACGTGCACATCGCCCGGCACGCGGAACAGTTCGTACTTGAAGTGGTGGTGCTCCAGATTCTCGAACGTGTGGGACATGTTGTCCTCACCCGAGATAAACGGTTTCTCCCAGATCACTTCATTGCCGCGCACGATCTTCGACGTGCCTTCGACGTGGCTCGGCAGCTCTCCGGTCAGGAGCTCGACACCGAGGCTTGCCGGGCGCAGCTTGGAGTGGGCCAGCCACAGATAGTTCTGCTTCTCAGTCACGTGGTCTGAGAACTCATTGGCCAGCGCAAAGCCGATGCGATAGGGCTGTGCATCCTCGCCAATGACGTAGATGCCCGCCATTTCCGGCTCCTCGCCGCCGTCCTCGGCAAAGCCCGGCGACACCAGCTCGGCCCCCGGCCCGACCAACGCATAGCCATTGCCCTTATAGAACCATTCCGGCTGCGCCCCCGCCGTGCCCGAGGCCGGCTTGCCGCCCTTCACGCCCATCAGGAACATGCGCATCGAATCGGTCAGGTTTTCTTCGCCACCCGCCTCTTTGGCCTTGGCGTGCATCTTGTCGCGGCCCTCGGCCGAGCCCAGGTGCGTCAGGCCCGTCCCGGTCAGGTGCAGGTGGGCCGGGTCCGGATGGTCGATCGGGGCCAGCACGCGGCCTTCGGACAGGGCCAGCGCAATGTCCACCGCCTCACCCAGCCCCTGCTGCGCCACCTGATCGGCAATCGAGCGTTTGGCCGCGATGGCGGCCCTGGCCAGCTCATAGGTCGTGGTCACGCCCAGAATAAGCTTCGCCGAGCCGTCATCCTCGGCGGCGGCCACGCCACGCGTTGCGTGGGCATCGACAAACTGGATCAGGCGAAGGGTCATGCGGTCGCTCCCGATAGATCAAGCGCATCCCCCCAGACGTGTCTGGCGGTTTGGGGCAGGATGCGCGGCCATTAAGTCTTTAAAACTCAGACAATTGATTGTGACTTAGGCCCGCCTTTGCCGTTTGTCAAATCGAGTTT
This sequence comes from Asticcacaulis sp. DW145, assembly GCF_037101385.1. Lineage (NCBI taxonomy): Bacteria > Pseudomonadati > Pseudomonadota > Alphaproteobacteria > Caulobacterales > Caulobacteraceae > Asticcacaulis > Asticcacaulis sp. DW145. Next base: position 2,065,044 of record NZ_AP029024.1, read on the forward strand.
ATGATCATACGGAGATTCTCCTACACCCGTCTCTCCGCGAGCGGGGAGACGGGGGATTAGACAGGGACCTGCATGACCGACACCCGACCCGCCGCTTCGTTTGACCGCTCCCCGGCCAAAGACAGTTCCGCCCCAAGTTCCGCTTACGGCGTGCATTTTCAGGGGCGCCTGCACGGGGCGCTGGCCCACCGGCTGGGGGTGGACATCCTCAAGGGCGTCTATCAGCCCGGCGAAGTCCTGCCCAATGAGATCGATTCCTCCTCGACGCTCGACATCTCGCGCTCGGCCTATCGGGAGGCCATCCGCATTCTGGCCGCCAAGGGCATGGTCGAAAGCCGCCCCAAGGCCGGGACGCGCGTCACCGCGCGCCGCCGCTGGAACGTGCTTGATCCGGAGGTGCTGGGCTGGATGTTCGAGACCGAGCCGTCGGAGGACTTCATCAAGGGCCTGTTTGAACTGCGCCTGATCACCGAACCGGCCGCCGCCGAGCTGGCGGCTCTGCGCCGCACGGACGAGCATCTGCGCCTGATGGATAAGGCGCTCGACCTCATGCAGGCCGAGACCCTGGCCACCGAGGCCGGGCGAAAGGCCGATCTCGACTTCCACGACGCCCTCATGCACGCCACACATAACGAGGCCCTCGCCTCCCTGAGCCACTCCATCGGCGCCGCTGTCGCCTGGTCCACGCGCTTCAAGCAGCGCCATCAGGCCCTAACCCGCGATCCCATCCCTGACCATCGACGCGTCTTCGATGCCATCAAGCGTCAGGACGCCGGCGCCGCAAGATGGTGCATGGAATCCCTCATCCGAATGGCCCTCGACGACACCCAGCGCTCCATGCAGACACAGTATCTCGAACCGAGAAGCTAGTTTAGACGCCCGCGCCCTCTGACGCCACGGCCCTGGCCTTGATCAGTGGTGAGGCTGGTTCCAGCAGGCCATTTTCGCGCGCCACGAGCGTTGGGATCAGAATTTGCCCCGTCACATTGGTCGCGGTGCGCACCATGTCGATAATGCGGTCGATAGCCGCCAGAAGCGCGATCCCTTCCAGCGGCAGGCCGGCGGTTGAAAGCGTCAGGGTCAGCATGACGGTCGCTACGCCCGGCACGCCGGCGGTGGCCAGTGACCCCAACATGGCCGTGAGGGCGATAATCACATAGTGGCTCTGGGTCAGCTCGATGTGGAAATAGTTGGCCACAAAGATTGAAGCGATGGCCGGATAGATGGCGCCGCAGCCGTCCATCTTCATGTTGGCCCCCAGCGGCACGGCAAAGCCCGCATAGGCCGGATTGAGCTTCAGCTTTTCGATGGCCGCATTGAGCGACACCGGCAGGGTGCCGAGCGACGAGCAGGTGAAAAAGGCCGTCTGCTGCGCTTCGAATACGCCCTTGTAAAAGGCCACGACGCGCAAGCCATGCAGCTTGAGCAGAACCGGATAGACGACAAACACGTGGATCAGACAGGCCAGATAGATGGCCCCGATAAAGCTCAGTAGCGGCGTCAGGCTCTCAAGGCCATAAGAGCCTACCACCGAGGCAATGAGGCCAAAGACGCCAAACGGCGTCAACTGGATCACCCAGCGCGTCAGTTTGAACATCAGCTGACTGCCCTGAGAGACGAGCGTTTTCAGCTCGGCCGCGCGCTCGCCCAGGGCGCTCAGGCCCGCGCCTACAAACAGCGCGACAAAAACGACGCTTAAGACCTGACCTTCGGCAAAGGCCTTGAAAATATTGGTCGGTACAATGCCGATCAGAACATCCTGCACCGGCGGGATGACCTTCGGCTTGACATCGGCCAGCGGCAGGCCGCTTAAGCCCCGGCCCGGCTCGATCAGGTGGCCGATAGCAAAGCCCAGCGACACGGCCAGACCAGCGGTGATGATGAACCACACGATCGTCACCACCCCCAGACGCACGGCCTTGCCGCCGCCACCTTCGCCCAGAGCCCCCTCTCCCAGCCGCGAAATAGAGGCGGCGATGGTGAAGAAGACCAGCGGCACGACCAGCATCTTGATCAGGTTGACGAAGAGGTCGCCGATCGGCTCAACCCACGGCACGGCCTGCTGACCGAAGGCCACCCCCACCCCGGTCCCCAGCGCAAAAGCCACCAGAACGCGCAACCAGAAGGGAATTTTGGACATGTTAAGCCTCATCAGTAAGACCCCGAAGATAGGCCGAAACGCTAAAGGCGCAAGCGAGGAAAAGTAACGGGTGAAATTAGGTCACGTTGCCGCTGGAATGAACGATCACACGATGCGGGTTGAATTAGTCAAAAACCCCACCACCCCGCCGTTCGGGGGGCGGCCCTATCGCTAGCGACAGCTGTACTTTCGCTGGCGCCACACCCCGGCACGCCCTGGAGGTATTAAAAATTTCGCTATAACAACGGAGCGACAAGGAGCGCGGTCAATAGCAAAAGGCCCAGCGACAGCCAGCGGTAATTTTTGTACCAAGACACGCCTTTCAATGCGGCGCTTTCGCGGTCCCACACAGCGCGGGTGAAAACGAGCGCGCTCACCGAAGCCTCCGGAGCCGGGCGCATCAGGCTGCCCGCTATCAAAGCGGCCGCGCTGACGAGGAAGATGATAAACGCCGCCACCAGGAAATGCAGCGGCAAGACGCCGATGATCTCTACACTGACGAACAGGCCAAGGCTCAGGGTTGTGCCGACGATCAGCGCACAGGCCGCGCCAAAGGCATTGGCGCGGTTCCAGAAGAGGCCCATCAGGAACAGCGTCGCTACCGGTGGCACGAAATAGGCCAGCATGGCCTGCAGGTAGTTCCACAGCGTGTCCTGAATGGCCCCCAGCATGGGCAGCCACAGGATCGACAAAGCCATAACGCTGAGGATGGCCAGCCGCCCGGCCAGCAGCAGCCGCGACTCTGAGGTGTGCGGGCGGAGCGCTTTAAGGAAGTCGAGCGTCACGAGCGTTGCCGCCGCATTGTAGTTGGAGGCCAGTGACGACAGGATGGTGACCAGGAACACCCCGGCGACCAGACCAACCACACCCGTCGGCAACAGGCTGAAGGCCAGGGCGAAAAAGGTCTGATCGGGGGCGTCAAGCGCCGGGAACAGCAGCGGCGCGCACAGGCCCGGCACGACCAGTAGCCCCAGAGTCGTTAGCTTCAACCCGCCGGCAAACAGGCTGCCCCAGCGGCCATGATCGAGCGATTTGGCCGCCAGCACCTTCTGCACCATGTACTGATTGGTGCACCAGAAATAGAAGCCTATCAGCGGCAGACCGGTGACCAGACCCGTCCACGGCAGCACATCATCCGTGGCCGGACGAACCAGATGCAGCCGCAGAGCGTCGCTGTGGGCCGCAACCGCCTGCCAGCCGCCGACGGCCTTCAGCGCCAGGACGCTGATGACTGCGCAGACGCCGATCAGGAATACCGCCTGCACCGTGTCGGTGATCAGCACGGCGCGCAAGCCTCCGGCGACGAGGAACAGCCCGGCACACAGCGACAGGAGCGCTCCCACCTCAAACAGGCTGAGCGCCGGAAACAGGAGCCGGAACAACAGGCTGCCCGCAAACAACAGCCCTGCCGTATCGACAAAGGTCATCAGGGCTATGGACAGGCCCGACACATAGGTGCGCGCAAAGCGGCCATAGCGTTTTTCAAGGAACTCCGGCACGGTGAAGACGCCGGATGACAGATAGGTCGGCAGCACTACGGCGCAGAACAGGGTCAGGACCAGCACCGCTACCCAGTCGTAATTATAGACGCTGATCCCATGCGCGTAGGCCGAGCCGGGCACCCCGATCAGGGCGGAGGACGACAGGGTCGCGGCGTAAAGCGTGAACCCCACCACGGGCCAGCGCGCCTGACCCGCCGCCAGAAACTGCTGCTTCAGCGTGGTGATCTTCAGCCGAGACAAAAGCGCCAGCGCCACCAGCCCCAGCACATAGGCCGCCGCCACGCCAATATCGATGCTGTTGAGCGTGCCGAACGCCATCCCTGCCCCTCAAAGCGCGTTCCGAAAAGGGTAAAGCGGTTTTCGGACCCAAATGCGCGACAATCAAAACCGAGAGCGCGTTTCGATGAAACCCGCTTTAGTTTAACGAGGGCAGGTTAGAGCAGGCAGACGTCAGGTGAAAGACTTTTTCGCCTCATCGGCGCGCCGGCAGGAACCGCGGATTGCGCAGCAAAGCCGCGGAGATCAGCGAGACCAGCACGCCGACAGGGAAGATTTCGGTAAAGGTCATCGGCAGGCGATAGAGCGGATCGGCGTATTGCGTGGCAAAGGCCGCCATATCCTTCGTCAAGGTTGCCAGTTCGGCGGCGCTGGCCCCCGCCGCGCGTTTCTGGGCGATCACTTCACGGCCATAGTCGGCGGCAAAGTCAATCCCCGACACCGCCAGAGCCGCTTCCCATGCGAGGACGTAGATCACTCCGGCGACGAGACTGATGGCCAGGCCCATGCCAAAGGCCGGCCAGAAGCGGATGACCCCGCCGCCTTCGACATCGCGGCGGCGCTTTACGGCGACAAACACCGCCGACAGGGCAATCAGCATGGTCGTATAGCCTATGGCCATGCCCCAGGGCATCGGCGGATGGCCTTTGAGCCCGACGGTCATCACAAACAGCGGGACGCCGACGATCAGGCCGGCTATACCGCCAAAGACAAAAATGGTGCGCAACATGGAACAGCTCTCCTGTAAATGGGTTGACTGAGCAGAGGCGGTTCAGCGGTTTTGCACAATCGCCCAAAAGGATGATTTCGGGTGATCCGTCCTTTTGGTTTACTCGATCAACCCCAGTTCGCGCGCCTTGCGTACCGCTTCGGTGCGCCGGGCCGCCTCCAGCTTGTCATAAAGGCGCGCCACATGGGTTTTGACGGTGTGCGGCGATACGCAGAGCTTGCGGGCGATCTCCTTGTTGGATTGTCCGGCCGCCAGTTCGTGCAGCACGGTGAGCTCGCGCGCGCTGATCCCCAGCGCCGTCTGGGCCTGCGGGTTGCCGTCGAAGGGTTGGGCCGGGGGTGCCCGGAACAGCCGGCTGCCCACAAAGACGCCCAGCGCCAGAAAGCCCGCCGCCACTAAACCGATATAGAGCGTCTGGGGTGCACGGCGTACCAGCGACTGGTAGTCAAGCCATTGCAGGCCAACCGCCCCCAGCGCCAGCAGGGCTCCATAGATGATTACCCGTTTCCACATAGCCGCGTTCTATCATGAGTTCGGCGAACGGCGAAGTGTGGGATGAGGCGGTCGTTATGACCACCCGGCAAAGGTCCGTTTGCCGTTGCGTAGCCCCCACCACCGCATCCGCATCGTTGGTTCGATCACCGCCTTCGGCAGCTCATGGCGTCCCATCGCGGGCGAAAGCTGTACTTTCGCTGGCGTTACACCCCGGCACGCCAGGAAGGTATGAAATAGCTGAATACGTATTCACGTCTGGAGCGGGTTTCGTCAGGGGCGGCGGCGCTGTACCAATAGGGAAAGATTGTAAAAACGCACCGCCGCAGAAGTGATCTTCTGCCATCAACGGTGCGCGTTCAGGGAGTTTCCTTATGTCCAAGCGCCTCATCGCATCGGTAAGTCTGTGCGCCCTCCTGGCCGCCTCTGCCGCCTGCGCTCAAGAAAGCAATACCGCGCACACCCCTAATCAGATTGTCTCGACCGACGCCACGGATGGCCCCGGTGAGGCCTCCCCCTGGGCCTCGGCGACCAAGCAGGGCATCGGCGCGTCCTATGAGGCCTATAAAAACCTGCAGTATAGCGATAAGGCCAGCACCGGCACGGTGTCGAAGGTGTGGTTTTCGCTGGCCAACGGCGTGGTGTCGGAAACCATGTACGGCCTGATCCACGAAGCGCAGATCCGCGACCTGTCGCTGGTCATTGCGGGAGACGGCTGGGTAGCGAGCGAAGCCACCGATACGGTGTCGCATATCGACTATCTGCATAAGGACAAGGCCGGGCGTCCGCTGTCGCCCGCTTATCGCCTGACCAATAAAGACAAGCAGGGCCGCTTTGTCGTCATTAAGGACGTCTTCACCGACCCGGACCATCAGACCCTGATGCTGCGCGTCACGGTCAAGGCGCTGAAAGGGGTGGTGACGCCCTATGTCGTGCTTGATCCGTCGGTCAACAACACCTCCGGCGACGATCAGGGCGATGCCTCCAGGACCGCGCTGCGCGCCTTTGACGGCCCGCACGCACTGTCTCTGCGCGCTTCGGTGCCCTATGAGGCGGCCAGCGTTGGCTTTACGGGCAAGGACGCACTGGTTGGCCTGCTAAAAGACGGCAAGCTGGGCGCGCTGAACGCCAGGGTCAGCGAGAAAGGCAATATCCGCGCCGTCGCCGCCTTCAAGCCGGTGACCACCTCGGCCACCTTCGATCTGGCGCTCGGCTTCGGCAAGGACGTCGCTGCCGCCGACAAGGAAGCCGCCGCGACTCTGAAGACCGGCTATGCCACGGTCATGGCGCGCTATAACGGTCAGGGCAAGGCGGTCGGCTGGGAAGACTATCTCGCCTCACTGAGCGAGTTGCCGCGTCTGACCGCTCAGTCGACCGATAATGGCAAGCTGCTCTACGCGTCAGCCCTGATGCTGAAGGTGCAGGAAGACCGAACCTATGCCGGGGCGCTCATCGCATCCCTCTCGAATCCGTGGGGCGAAACCGTCTTTGCCAAGCAATCAGCGACAGGTTACAAGGCCGTGTGGCCGCGCGACTTCTATCAGGTGGCGATGGCGCTGGCGGCGCTGGGCGACAAACAGACGCCGCTGGCCGCCTATCACTACCTCCCCAAAGTGCAGGTCGGGCCGAACACGCCGGGCAATACGGGCGACGGCGGCTGGTTCCTGCAAAAGGCTCACGTCGATGGCACGCCGGAATGGGTGGGCGTGCAGCTCGATCAGACGGCCATGCCGATCATGCTCGGCTGGAACCTCAATCACCGCGGCCTGATGAGCGACGCTGATCTGAAGGCCTCGTGGACGTCGATGCTCAAACCCGCCGCCACCTTCCTCAAAGATGGCGGGACGACGCATATCGGCTGGAACAATGCCAAAATCACCCCTCCCTATACGCAGCAGGAGCGCTGGGAAGAACAGGAAGGCTATTCGCCCTCCACCACCGCCGCCATTGTCGCGGGGCTGATCGCCGCATCTGACATCGCCGCGCGGTCGGCAGACGCCGATATGGCCGCGCAACTGAAGGCCCGAGCCGCGGATATTTCGGCGAAGATCGAAACCCGCATGGTAACGACCACGGGTGCCATCAAGGGCGGTAAGGACACCTACTATATGCGCCTGTCGCGCTCGGACGACGCCAATAATCCGGGCGTGCAGGACGAACGCAATGGCCGCAAGGGGATGCGCGGCGACCTGATCCTCGATGGCGGCTTCCTGGAGCTGGTGCGCTATGGCGTGCGCCGCGCCGATGACGCCAATATCGTCCGTTCACTGACCTTCCTTGACGACGAGACCCTGCCGGAGAACTTGCGCGTCAAATACACCTTCCGCTTCAAGGGCGTCGAGGGCAGCTTCCCCGGTTTCCGTCGCTACGGCAATGACGGCTATGGCGAAGACGAGACGACGGGCGCCAATTATGGCGTGCTCGGCAGCTCGACGCCCGGTCAGCGCGGGCGGGTGTGGCCCTTCTTCACCGGCGAACGCGGCCATTACGAACTGGCGCGCGCAGCGCTGAAAAGCGGCGGTGTGACAGATGGCGATAAGACGCGCATTCGCGCCACCTATGTCCGCGCCATGGAGTTGTTCGCCAATGAAGGCCTGATGCTGCCCGAACAGGTGTGGGACGGCGTCGGTGTCAAGCCCGCAGGCTATGAAACCGGCGAAGGTACGGACTCGGCCACACCTCTGGCCTGGACCCACGCGGAATATGTGAAGCTGTTGCGTTCTCTGGCCGATGGTCAGGTATGGGATCGCAACCCCATCACCGCAGAGACGTTCGCGAAGTAGCGACAAACGAAAATTGGATCGCTATGTCTCCTCCCTACGCCGACGGCGTGGGGAGGTGGCTTTTTTAGCATAAGTGAAAAATGACGAAGGGGTAGTCGTCGGATAACTCGCCCTAACCTCGCATTGGTTATAAAGGTTCTCGGCTCCGACACGGTGCGCACAGACGCGACAGATCACCCTTGCGCGGCCTGCGGTCGCATCCTAATACCTGCGCATGGAAGTCACACTATATCAGGCCATCGGAGGTGCGCACGGCGTCTCAGCCCTGTGCCGTCGCTTCTATAATCTGATGGACACCCTGCCCGAAGCGGCGCGCTGCCGCGCCATCCACCCGGCGGACCTGTCGGGCAGCGAGGCGAAACTCACCGACTATCTCACCGGCTGGCTGGGGGGAACGCCAGTCTATGTGGAAAAATATGGGCACCCCCGCCTGCGCGCGCGCCATCTGCCCGCCCCCATCGGCCCGGCTGAGCGCGACGAATGGCTGCTGTGTTTCAACCGCGCCCTGGACGACACCATCGCCGATCCGCGCTTACGCGACCTCATTCGCGAACCGGTCGAACGGCTGGCCTTTCATATGCAGAACCGCGAATAGCCCGCAAAAGAAAACCCCGGCCCTTGCGGACCGGGGTTTCGTATTTGCGTTCCATGCCTGAACCTTATTTAAGGCTCAGCGGCAGCGGCACATTGCGACCGGCGCGATTGACCAGCAGCAGGATCGAAGGCCGGTTGGCAGCCTTCATCTCCGCGACGATCTTGTCAAAATCAGCGCGATTGGCCACGGGCAGGTTGTTGGCACGCACGATGACGTCCCCGGCCTTCAGGCCCTTCTTGGCCGCGTCCGAGGTCGGCTCAATCGCCGTGACCACCAGACCACTGACATCGGCTTCGATGCCATAGGTCTTGCGCGAGGTCGGGTCGAGCGGCTTGACGCTCAGACCCAGCACCGGCGCGCCGGTTTCCGGGCTCGTGGCGCTGCCGCCACCGCCATTCAGGATCTTGTTCAGTTCGTCTTCGCCGGGACGCAGGGCCGCGACAATGGTCAGCTTGACCATCTTGCCATTGCGGAACACCTCGACCTCGACCTTCTCGCCGGGGCGCACGTCGGCCACGTTGCGGGTCAGGTCGGTATTGAGCTTGACCGTCTTGCCATTGACCTTCTTGACGATGTCGCCGACCTGCACACCGCCCTTGGCGGCCGGACCGTCCTTGGTGACGTCGGCAATATAGGCACCGTCCTTGTCCGGCAGGCTGAGGCTTTCGGCCACGTCATCCGTAACCGGCAGGATGGAGACGCCGATATAGCCGCGCTCGACCTTGCCGCCCGCCATCAGCTTGCGCGCAATGGCCGAAGCCGTATCCGCCGGGATGGCGAAGCCGACGCCGGCATTGCCGCCCGACGGCGTGATGATGGCCGAGTTGACGCCGATAACGCGCCCGTTGAGGTCAAAGGTCGGACCGCCGGAATTGCCACGGTTGATGGCTGCGTCGATCTGCATGTAATCGACATAGCCCTGCGCGCCATCCGGACGCCCAAAGGCCGAGACGATGCCCGCCGTTGCCGTACCCGACAGACCGAACGGGTTGCCGACGGCAATCACCCAGTCGCCGACGCGTGGACGTTGCTCGGTTTCAAACTGCACATAGGGGAAGTTCTTGCCTTCGACCTTGAGCACGGCCAAATCGGTGGCCGGATCGCGGCCGATGACCTTGGCCGTCAGCTTCTGCTCGTTAGTCAGGACAACGGTGATTTCGTCCGCGCCTTCGACGACGTGGTTGTTGGTCACCACATAGCCGTCAGCGGTAATAAAGAAGCCGGATCCGGCGCCGCGCACTTCCTGCTCATTGCCTTCACCCTCACCCTCGCCCTGCGACGGCGGTTCAAAACCGGGGATGATCAGGCCGTTCGGCACCTTTACCTTGCCCTTGGTCTCAATCGAGACGACCGCGGGCGATACCCGTTCGATGATGTCGGCAAAGGACATGGGCGCGCCTGCCGGCGGCTTCACCGGGGTCACGGCCGCCGTCTTGATCAGGCTCGAGCCGTCATAGCCGCCCAGACCGGACACCGCCGCACCGGCCACCGCCGCACCGAGCATCAGGCCACCGGCCACGCCCGCCACCAGGCCTTTATTCTTCTTTACCGAGTTAAGCACGTTCCCCATGGGTCTTCGTCCTGATTATACGCTGTTACGGTCAACATAGGCATTTTAAGGCCGCAAGCCAGTGTTTTCACGCGGGCTTACCATCTTTTAATCCATGCAACCAAAGCGGTGCGGCAAAATCGTGGCTGAGAAACCGCCTTATTTGTGACTGTCAGTCTCACGGTTCAAAAGTGCGTCCAGCCGCGCCTGTTCTTCGGCACTTAGAGCGGGGGTATAGGGCTCAGCTTCGTCAGCGCTTTTGCGGCGGCCTATCCCTATGAAAATGGCCCCGCCGGCCAGCAGTACCGCCAGGGGCAGGCCCCACAACAGGCCGGTGGCCAGCGAAAAGCGTGGACGGAAGAGCACATAGTCGCCATAGCGGGCGCGCAGGATGTCCCGGATCTCGCTGTCGGTTTTACCCTCAGAGATATGGGCGCGGATGTCACGGCGCATATCGGCGGCAATATCGGCCCCGGAATCGGCAATCGACTCGTTCTGACACACGACACAGCGCACTTCTCGGTAGAGGGCGCGGGCGCGCTCATCCAGTGTCTTGTCCGACAGGGTTTCACCGGGCAGAACTGCACCGGCGAGCTGGGTCAGCGCGAAAAAGGCGATGAAGAGAGCCCGCAGATAACTTCCGGGGGGTTGGGTGACATGAGGAGGTCTCATCCCTTTTTTCCTCGGTTGGCCAGCCCCAGCCGCAGGCGGCGGTCACACAGCGACAAAACCCCGCCTATGGCCATGAGCAGCGGCCCTAAGAAGATCAGCCGTGCCCATGGATTGTAAAGGGCGCGCACCTGCCAGCCACTGTCCGATGGTTCTCCCAACACAAAATAGAGATCGTTCAGTGGCTGAAAACACAAGGCCACTTCGGTCGTCACCGTCGAGGACGCCGGGTAGAAGCGCCGCTCGGGCATCGCCTGACAGACAGGCTTGCCGCCGCGGCGCACATCGAGGACGCCACGTTCGGCCTCGTAGTTGGGCCCGACCACACCATCAATAATATTCAGGCGCACGTCATAGGCCCCCAGTTGCAGCTGCCCGCCGACGCGCAGATGGTCGACGGCACTGAGCTTGGTCTGGGTTTCGACCACCGCCCCCATCACGAACAGGCCAAGCCCCACATGGGCGAGAACCATACCGTGCGTCGCCAAAGGCAGGGTGAAAAAGCGGCGGAGACTTTCCGCGAATGGCACCTTGAGCAGGTGGGTGCGCTCCTGCACCACCTGCCACGAACCGAGGATGACCCAGCCGCCCAGCAGAAAGCCTACCCCTAGCGAGAGGATCTTTTTCGCCTCACCGCTGCCCATCAGCACCGCGCCCAGCACGGCCAGAAACAGCGATATCCCGGCCGCGAGGATGAGCCTCTGTCCCACGGCCTTCAGGTTGCCGCGCTTCCACGCCATCAGGGTAGCGAACGGCAGGATGAGCATGGCGACCGACATGGCCGGAACGAAGCTGAGATTATAATAGGGGGTGCCGACCGATATCGTCTTGCCGCTCAGGGCCTCCATCAAGAGCGGGTAGAGCGTCCCCAGACAGACGGTCGATAGGGCCACAAAAACCAGCAGGTTATTGAGCACAAGGGTCGATTCGCGGCTGACCGGGGCGAAGGCGCCGCCGGAACTGAGTGCGGAGGCGCGCAACACATAAAGCGTGAACCCGGCTCCGGCCGTCACAAAGAGGATGGCCAGAAGCAGGATGCCGCGCTGGGGATCAACGGCGAAGGCATGGACACTGGTCAGGACGCCGGAGCGCACCAGAAACGCCCCCAGCATCGAGAAGGTGAAGGCCAGGAGCGCCAGAAACACCGTCCACGATTTCAGCGCGTCACGCTTTTCCAGCACGATGGCCGAATGCAAGAGGGCGGTCGCGGCCAGCCACGGCATAAAAGAGGCGTTCTCCACCGGGTCCCAGAACCACCAGCCGCCCCATCCGAGCTCATAATAGGCCCAAAATGAGCCCAGCGCGATACCGAGCGTCAGAAACACCCAGGCTAAGAGCGTCCACGGCCTGACCCAGCGCGCCCATTCCCGACCGATTCGCCCTTCGATCAGGGCCGCGATCGCGAAGGCAAAGACCACGGAGAACCCGACATAACCGAGGTAGAGTAGCGGTGGATGAAACGCCAGAGCCGGGTCCTGAAGCATCGGGTTGAGTGACTGCCCCTCATAGGGGGCGGGGTCGAGGCGGGCCAGCGGATTGGAGGAAAACAGCGTGAAGCCGCTGAACAGCGCCCCCAAAAGCCCCTGTACGCCAAGCACCTTGTGCTTCAGGCCGGACGGCAAACCGCGCCCGAACAGGGTAATGAGCGCCCCATAGCTTAACAGCACCATGCACCACAACAGCATCGAGCCTTCGTGGCTACCCCAGGCGCCGGAGATTTTGTAAAGAAGCGGTTTCAGCGTGTGCGAATGTTTGGCCACATTGGAGACCGAAAAATCCGACGTCACAAAGGCGTGGAGCAGGGACGCGAAGGCCAGAACCGATGCCATTGCAGCGGCCAGTGACAAACCTTCGCTCCAGCGCGCTGCGCCTCGCAATGGCCGCCATGCTGAACCCGCCACGCTGAGCGCTTGTGCCAGCGACAGAAGGAAGGCCAGCCCCAGACAAAAGGTGCCCAGTTCCGTAATCATTTGGCCTCACCAAAGGGCTTGGCATCGGGCTTGGCGGCGCTTTCCGGCCGCCATTCGCCCTGTGCCTTGATGGCCTTTACGACCTCCTTGGGAATGTATTTCTCGTCGTGTTTGGCGAGCACAGTTTTGGCCTCAAACAGATGGTCGCCAACGCGCTGCCCTTCGCAGACCACGCCCTGCCCTTCGCGGAAAAGGTCGGGCAGATCGCCTTTAAAGTGTACGGTCATTTCGGCTTTCTGGTCGCGCACGACGAATGTCACTTCCCCACCGGTGCCTTTGACGACGCTGCCCGCCTTGACGAGGCCGCCAAGGCGCATAGTGCGGTGCCGTTCAGCCTTCGCCTCATAGGCCTGCGCAGGGGTGTAGAAATAGACGACCTGATCCTTCATGGCGAACAGGGCCAGCGCCACGCCCGCCATCAGGATCGGCGCGGCAATCAGGAAGATCATCAGACGCCGACGCGCTTTCATGGACCTCGGAAGCAGGGTCATCCTAATCCCCCCCTCCCCCGGTTTAAGGGGAGGTATAATGGTTTATCCCTCATTGCGCCCCCACCGGCCGGTCAGCCTTTTGTACGATGTCGCGGGCGATGGCGGGACGATCCGCATAGAGGCGATCGAGCGTCGACAGTACCCGCTTCTCGCCCTCGACGTTTTTGAGCACCCGATAAGACCGCAAAAGCCGGGCCCAGCCGTCAGGATCTTCGGGGTTTTGCGCCAGTCGCGCCTCAAGGCCGGCCACCATGCCGCCGATCTGTGCCTGAACCGTCGCGGCCGTCTGGGCCGACCGATCGAGCGCGGCCAGTTCGCCCGCCACGGTCTCTTGACGCCCATCATCCGGGGCCAGTCGCGATTGGACGACGGTGTAGAGCCGTCGCGCCTCTTCAAAGCGGCCATCTGTTGTGAGAATGCGTGCCGAATAGTAGAGCGCGGTCAGGTCATCGCCATCGCGCGTCAGGGCCTCCGCGAAGGCCGAGCGCGCCTCGCCATTGCTTTGACCCTTGTTAAGAAGCGTCAGGGCCTCGCCCAGATTGGACCAGCCAACGGCCACGTCGGGAGCCATTTGCGTCACGCGTCGAAAGGACTGTGCCGCCTGATAATAGTCGCCCGCTATCACCTGGGTCTGCCCCAGTTGTAGCCAGTAGGCCGGCTTATCACCATACCGCGTCGACAACTGTTGCAACGCCGCCGCTGCGGGTTTGGCCTCAAGCGTTTCGGGGGCGTGCATGAGGGTTTCGCCCCAGCCTTTCAGACGCGCGGCGTAGGGCTGATCCGGAAGATCCGGTTTACCCACGAGGATGGACAGCCCAAGCGCCGCAACGGCGATGAGGATGGCGCCTGTAAAACCAATACGCGGATCAACGGGAGACGCTTCTGTTGTGCCTTCGACGCTCAAAAGCGCGCGCGCCGCCTCGGTTTTTTCCTCTCGTGCCAGGGCCGCATCAAGCTGGCCTTCGCCAACGCGGCGGTCTATATCGCCGACAAAGGCTTCATAGCGTTGACGCGCCAGATTGAGCGCATTGTCGGGGGTGCGGCGCAGCCACGCGACCGCCAGCCCAAGAAGAGCGGCGCACACAAGTGCAGCGGTAAGCGAGAACAGCAGCATAACGTTCTGAGGCGGCGGGTTGACCGGCGCTGGCGCGCCGGGGCTATGTCATAAGCCCGTTTTCGTCCGCTTAAGCAACCGTTTTTGGCGTGCGGAAGACATCCGCCGACGCGACACGACGTCGCGCCAGATTGGCTTTGGCCTCACCAAGCAGGCCCTCCATCAGGGCGATCACCCGCTCGAAGCAGGCCATGACCGCGTCCGGATCGAACGGATCATTGGCCACAGCTATGCCCAGAACCACGTTGAAATAGGCATCCATCTGAAGCTCGGCAGCCTGCACCGTCTTTGAGAGGAGGCTCGAATAGCCACCTTGGGCCGCTGTGGGGCGTATCTGTGTAAGGAAAGCCATGGTGTGCAGCGCCGCCTCGGCGTGGGCGGGCTTTGGTCCGGCGTAATCTGGCACCTCACGGGTCGCCCGACCAAAAATTCGCTCCGTTTTCAGGGGCAGTGCCTGATCAATTATCTTTTCGACCCCTTTAAGTCGGTCCTCGACAAGACCGTTAATCGACTGATGGATCGCCATAGCCCGCTTGCCCCACGGCCCATCGCGCGTGAGTTCGACCGACTGCTGAAGGCTATTGAGAATGCTGAGACATTGAACGACCCAGCCTCCCGCCTCACTGAGAAGCGTGGCGTCTCGGCGGCGCATCAGGCCTTCAAACACCTTTAGCCGATCCTCGGCCGCTTTGAGTAGCCGTTCACCGAAGCTGGCCAGTTCCGACTCGGCCAGGAAGCGATCATTAGCGCCATCTGAAACCACGGCCACGAACTTCATGACCAGGGTGGCATCGTCCATATTGGCCAGCAGAGCTTCGAGCAGTCGCACCCCGCCCTCGCCGTCCGGCGTCTTACTGGACGCATCCTTAAACATTAGACGGATAGCGGCGGCCTTTTCGGCGTCTATGCGCCCCATCCAGTCCGGCAAGCGCGACAGAGCCTCACGCAGCAGACGGTGCAGGTCGAGATAGGCGGCAAATTCCTCCAGCTCGTCCTCATCCTCGCCCGGCGGCAGCACAGTTTGCGGCCGTTCGCGAAGGATCTCAATGCCCGCATTTACCAGGCGGAAAAACGGCACCGGCACCGGATCGCTGTTGCGCAGGCCCTGCGACAGAACGCGCGCCTCTTCGACAAGCCCCGCTTCTTCGCGCTCCAGCGCGCTCCATAACCGATTGAGCAACCACTGGGGAAAGGTCACACCGTCAATGCCGTCTTCGCGTGCCAAAAACAGGGGCACGAAGGGTCGGAAGACCAGTTCTTTCAAATTATGCGAATCGAGTTGCCGGGCGACGAGATCACGTACCTGCCCCAGAACGGCATCTTCCGTGAGGCCCAGCGTGTTATTCAACTGGCGGAGAAGGCTGACGGGCAGGGTCTTCACCAACCCCCCGACCTGCTGTAACCGTTTCTCCGATAACGCGCTCATAAGCCTCTGCCGCTTAACAAATCAGGCTGAGTATTGCGGGCGCTAAGTTAATTTTTCCTGACCGCGAACGCTGTTCTTTAACCAATAAAATTAGCCGGTAATATAACAACGCACTTCAGGCCACCAAGTCCCGATTTATCAAAGCTTAGACGCCCGCCATAGGCGCGAACAAGCTCATCGACAATGGAGAGCCCGAGCCCTGAACCCGGGGCGGTTTCATCAAGACGCGCCCCGCGTTTGAGCACTTCGTGGTAACGTTCGGGCGGCATACCCGGCCCGTCATCCTCGATAAGGAGGGTCATGCCGTTCGCCTCATCTTCCAGTGTCGCGGTCACCCGGACACGGCGCTGGCACCAGATACAGGCGTTTTCGATGAGATTACCGGCGATTTCCTGAAAATCCTGCTTTTCGCCCCGGAAAGCCAGGTCATCAGGCGCGCGCCAGTCGATAGTGACCGCCTTATCGCGGAACACCTGCTCAAGCATGACCGCCAGTTCGTCCAGCACCGGCTCGACAGGGGTTCGCTCACCCATATTCTGCGCGCGGGCCGCGGCACGGGCACGACGCAGGTGGTGGTCGACCTGAGCGCGCATCAGAGCCGTCTGTTTACGGATGGTGTCGGCCAGAGGTGCGGGATCCTCACCGGCAGACGTCAATAACACAGACAGAGGCGTCTTCAGGGCGTGGGCCAGATTGCCGACGTGCGTGCGCTGACGCTCCACCACGTCCTGACCGTATTCTAAGAGGCCGTTGACCTCTTCGGTGACCGGTTTGATTTCAGCGGGATAGGTGTTGAGAAGCCGCGTTTGTTTCCCTTTGCGGATGTCGTGCAGCTCGTCGGTCAGGGCAAACAGGGGCCTGAGACCGATGCGCACCTGAAGATAGATGGCAATCAGCGAGCCAAGCGCCAGCACGATAAGCGCCCCTCCGGTGATCAGGGCGAACTGACCCACATTGCGATCCACCTCCGAGCGGTCTTCGGCGGCCATAAACAGAAGATTATGTCCTTGAATACGCAGATAGACGGCCGTTTGACGCAGCGGCTGCTCACGCGGGCCGACAGCGTTATAGTACTGAAGCTGTCCCGTCGTCTTATCGAGGGTCCTTGGCATGGGCAGGACGCGCTCAGCCAGGGAGCCGGACTTATAGACGGCCATCACCCTGTCTTTTTTATCCAACTCGACAATCTGCCAGTAGAGGCCCGAATAGATGTCGTCGGTGCGGATGATGTAAAGTTCCGGGATGCGGATACGCCCATCGTCATCGAATTCGGTGTGGGTGTAGAGGTTGCGCACAATATCCGAAATGCCCGCCTGAAAGCGCGTGACGGAAGTGTAGTTGAAGAAAGCGGTCAGACCCGCCGAGATCATAATCAACGCAAAAATGAACCAGATAGCGGCCAGCCGGATCAATCGCCCGGCAAGGGATCCGCGTCCGTAAATCAGTACACTGACAAAGCGTTTGATATGGGTCACAATGGCTGTCAAATCGCTTCCTAAATCAAACCTCCACGCCTTATGCAGGGGTGTATAGATTAAATATCGCTGACTTCGTTGTGCAGCGGCTTAAGGCGATAGCCCAGGCCTCGCACCGTCTCTATACGCTCATTGCCGATCTTCTTGCGCAGACGCCCCATGAACACTTCGATCGTGTTAGAGTCACGGTCGAAATCCTGATCATAGAGGTGCTCGACCAGTTCGGTGCGCGAGATCACGCGGTTCTGATGCAACATCATATAGTGCAGCAGGCGATACTCGAGCGATGTCAGGCGCAGCGGCTCGCCATTGACCGAAGCCCGCGCCGCGCGTGGATCAAGACGCACGCCCCCGCAGACCAGTAGCGGCTGCGCATGACCGGCGGCACGGCGTACCAGCGCCCGTAACCGCGCCAGCAGTTCCTCAGTATGGAACGGCTTGGTCAGGTAATCGTCCGCCCCGGCGTCAAATCCGGACACCTTGTCAGACCAGGCCCCGCGCGCCGTTAAGATGAGCACCGGCGTCGCCTTGCCATCCCGGCGCCAGCGTTCGAGCACAGACACGCCATCGATCTTCGGCAGACCGAGGTCGAGGATCACGCAGTCATAGGGCTCGGTATCGCCCAGAAAATGCGCTTCCTCGCCATCCGGCGCATGATCGACGACATAGCCGGCATCCTGGAGTGAGGCCTTCAGCTGACGCGACAGGTCGGGATCATCTTCGGCAAGGAGAATACGCATGGAAATCAGGCTTTGCTTATGGACCGGCGGGCGAGATCGACCCGGTAGGTAACGATGTTGGGGCCAATCTGCACCTTGATAAGAAAGGTCGACGGCCCGGTTTGACTGCCAGATACATACCGTCCGCCCGTACGCTCCTCGACAAGGGTGATGGCCTCATCGATGGAATAGCGCTGCTGTATCGTCAGGCGCTCGGCGTCATTAAAGCGCGGCCGCGCGTCGGGCGGCATAAGCGTGGTCTGGCGAACCTCTTCGTGCGGCGGCGGCCAACCGAAAGGCGCACGTTCGCGCGCTTCGGCGACGAACGGAGCACCGGCGAGCAGCAGGGCGGAAAGGGTCAGGATCGGTTTCATAGTCACGTTTTACAGTCCCCGACCTGAACCTTAGCTGAACAGGGCCCTAAGGAAAACTTAAAATAGCAGTCTTCGCCTCAGGCAAACGCGTCCAACCCTACTTCTTGCGCATGGCCGGATGGGTTGGCAAATAGGGCGCCTGTTTGCGCCAGTCTTCGGCATAGGCGACAAAATCAGGGTCCAGCGTATCGGGCAGAGCCAGAACGAGATGCGCAAACAGATCGCCGCGCGCCCCCGTTTTACCATCATAACCGCCGCGCCCTTTCAGGCGCAGGATGGCTCCGGAATTGGAGCCCTTTGCGATAGTGACATTGACAGGCCCGTCGGGTGTCGGGGCCTGAACCTTGCCCCCGAGAACCGCGTCGGGGATCGACACATAGAGGTCCATATGCAGGTCATTGCCCTCCACACGAAACACACCATGCGGTTTAAGTGAAAGTTCGACCAGCGCGTCACCATGCGGTCCGCGCCCATTGGGCGACGGCGCACCCTGCCCTTTCAGGCGCAGGGTCTGACCATCCTTTGCCCCTTTCGGAATGGTCACATCAAGGGTGCGGCCATCCGTGAGCTGTACCCGGCGCGTATTGCCCGCGATCGTATCCATCAGGTCGATATCGAGCTTTATCCTGAGGTCGCTGCCCTTCTGGGCCTGCGCGCCAAAGCCCCCGCCCGGACTAAAGCCCGTGCGACGACCGCCGCCACCTGATCCGAAGATGTCAAATATATCGTCAAGGTCTATGCCATCAAACGAGCCACGCGCCCCTGCGCCGTAACCCTGAGACGCCCCACCGCCAAAGCCACTGCGATAGGTCTCACGTCCGTCGGCATCCATTTGACCGGCATCGTATTTTTTGCGCTTTTCAGGGTCCTTCAACAGGTCGAAGGCCGCCGACACACGCTTAAAGCGATCCTCGGCCGCCTTATTATTCGGATTGCGGTCGGGATGAAGTTCTTTTGCGAGCTTGCGAAACGCCTTCTGGATATCCTCCGCGCTGGCATTTCTGGCCACGCCAAGTTCTGAATAGGGATCACCTGCCACGAAATGGAACCTCCGCCTGCCGTAAAGACCTTCAGACCGAGCTGGCGCACCCTTTCGAGGCGCAGCCGTGGGAAGGGCTTTGCAGCTCAACTCATACAATCGCTAAGCCGTTGGCGAAGGACAGGTCACGAGTCAAGCTGATAAAGACATATCCCGCGCCAAACCGGGGCAGTATCTGGGGTCTTTCCCAGAAAATTCAACCGCCCTGAGACATTCGAAGCGCCGATAAAAGACATTTGCAAAAATAAGATCCGGTTCTTGTCTTTATAGGAATTTTGCAACGCGAGGCATCACCCCCGTCCGTTCTTTATCCCGCACCTGCAAAAAGGTGTCACGAATCTCCGCTACACCAATGGCATTCCTCCCCGATGCGTCGTCGTAAAGGCATCACCTTTTACTTTTTGGGTACTTTAGACATTTTCAGAAAGTGGCCGCGGGAGACCGCGGCCTTTTATTTTTTGCAGCCAGGGTTTTTCTGTCTCGCGCGTCATGTGTCGTCACTAAAAAGCGACCCCCGTAAGCGCCTGAGAGGCTTCCCACAGACGGGCGCTAGCCTTTATATCAAGGGCCGCCTCAGGGATGCGGGCGCTGGCAGGATATCCCCTGACCTCGCTCAGGCCACCTGGCCCATAGTAGGCTCCAGAGCGCGCTAAGGGTGAGGTCGCAGCAAACAAGGTCGGCAGCGCCCCTTGCCAGACCGGTTGAAAGAGGAACCAGAGGGTACTGCGGGTCATGCCGAGCAGGCTTTGGCGTCCTGGCGCATTGTAAATCAGGTCCGTGCGCGCAACGCCCGGATGCGAAGCGATACTGGCCACCCCCCAACCGGCTGCCTCGCTGCGGCGATGAAGTTCCAGTGCAAACATGAGACAGGCAAGCTTCGACTGACTGTAGATGCGCATCGGATTATAGCTACGTTCAGCATTGAGATTATCGAAATCGATGACACCGTTGCGCGCAGCGACGCTCGACACACTGATCACACGCGCCTTATGCGCCCGTCTCAACAGGGGCATCAGGCCCGCGGTCAGGGCGAAATGCCCCAGATGGTTTGTCCCCATCTGCATCTCGAACCCGTCTTCGGTTTCCAGTCGCTTTGGCGGCATCATCACACCGGCATTGTTTATGAGCAGGTCGAGACGATCGGTCTGCGTGCTGAGCCGATGGCAAAACCCGGCAACCGAGTGCAGGCTTGCGAGGTCGAGCTTTTCAAAGCGAACCTGGGCGGAAGCCAGGCGCGTACGGATTTTTTCAACCGCCATAGCCCCCTTCGCCGGATCGCGTCCGGCGATAACCACCTCAGCCCCTGCCTGGCTAAGGGCGAGTGCATCCTCATAACCTAACCCACCTGTACCGGTCACCACAGCCAGACGGCCCTTTTGTGAAGGTATGTTCGAGGCGGTCCATCTGACCATTGGCTTTCCCTTTCAAAAAAATCGCGCCTAGTGTAAAATTTAATTACACTAAGTGCAATTTTACACCAAGAGAAATTTTATGCTGCCCGAAAAAGACGGCCTGGCCACATCGAAAGACGGGCTACGCGAGCGCAAGCGACGCGAGACATTGCAGCGCATCACTGAAGTCGGCATGGGCCTTTTTCTGCAGAAGGGGTATGAGGCGACCACGCTGGATGAGATCGCCGCCGCCGCAGGGATTTCGCGGCGTACCTTTTTTTACTATTTCAAGTCCAAGGACGACATCCTCCTGTCGCTGCAAAATGAGATGGGGGATGTCATCGTCACGTCACTGAAAACGCAGACACTGGATAGACGCCCACTCGATGCGGTGCGCGATGCCGTTATTGCGGTGTGCAGCCGTTTTCCAACTGACGAAATGATGGCGATAGACGAGCTAATGCGCTCGAGCCCCGCCGTGCAGGCACGCAAACAGGCGAGCTATGTACAGCATGAGGATGATTTGTTTCAGGCCCTGCGCGAGCGATGGCCTGACCCACAGCGCGAAACCGGCCTTAGGCTCGTCGCTATGTTATCTATGGGGGCAATCAGGCTGTCATTTGAGGCGTTGAAGCGCGAAAACGGCGCACGTCCGATTGCGGATCTCCTGCGCGAGGCCTTCAATGCACTGAAAGCGGAAATCTAAGCCCTATTCGCCCTTATTCGACATGTCTTCGAGAAGGTCGAACGCGGCAAAGTCGAGCGCATCTTCCGGATATTCGAGCGCCGTTTCTGAAATCGTCTGTCCACGGACAGAGACGCCGCGGCGGTGGACCTCTTCGCGGTCGCCGCAGACCAGATAGTGCCAGGCGGGCAGGTCTTTGCCTTCATGCAGCCGCCGATAGGCGCACGAGGCTGGCATCCATTCCAGGGCCTCGATATTGTGCGGCGTCAGCTTAATGCAGTCGGGCACGTATTTATGGCGCTCAACGTAATTGGAACAGGCGCAGCTTCCCGTATCGAACAGACGGCAGTGGACGCGTGTGGGGATGATTTCGCCCGTATCCTCGTCCTCCAGACGGATCAGACAACAAAGGCCGCACCCGTCACACAGCGCTTCCCACTCTGGCACGGTCATTTCGGAAAGGGTCTTGGTCTGCCAGAAGGGTTTTGTCATTACGGGCTTACACTAGAGTTATGCCCCTGAACCGAACCCTTCAGAGGAGAGAGAAAAGGCAGTAGCGAAATCCTGACCAACACTCCTTTTAAGGAAAAGGGCGGTGGGCGTGGCGGGTGCGGGGTTGCCTGCGCCGCCTTACAACAGATCAAAGCGCTTTGCAAAAAGCACTTCACCCTTTAAACCCGCCGCATGAACGCCAAAGCCCCTCTACTCGCCCTGAAAGACGTCCGCCTGATGGACGGCCTTAATCCCTTGTTTGACGGCGTAGATATTGCGCTTGAGCCGCGGGTGCGGGCCTGCCTGGTCGGGCGCAACGGCGCGGGTAAATCGACGCTGATGCGTCTGATGGCCGGGCTGATCGAGGCCGATTCGGGCGAGCGTGTTGTCATGCAGGGGATGCGCTACGCCTATGTGCTTCAGGAACCGCAGCCGGTTGGCGACACGGTGCTCGAATGGGTGACGTCTGACGGCGCAGAACACTATACGGCAGAAGCCGAGCTTTACACTTTTGGGCTTGATCCGACGACCAGGTGCTCGTCCTTGTCCGGCGGCGAAAAGCGCCGGGCGGCCCTGGCAAAGGCCTTCGCCGAAGAGCCAGATCTGATCTTCCTCGACGAGCCGACCAACCACCTCGACATTTTTGCGATTGAGGCTCTGGAAGACCAGTTACGTCAGTTCAGGGGCGCAGCCCTGATTGTCAGCCACGACCGCACCTTCCTAGAGCGCGTTACACAGCGCTGCTACTGGCTGCACGACCGCCGCATCATGCGGCTTGATTCGGGATATGCTTCATTCGAGCCGTGGTCGGAAAAGATTATGGAGGAGCAGGCCGAATCTTTGCGCCGTCTGGAAAAGGCGATAGAGCGTGAAACCTACACCTTTTATCGCTCCATCACGGCACGACGCACACGCAACGAAGGTCGTGCAGCGAGGCTTCAGGCGATGCGCGCCGAAAAGATGGAACGCACCAAAGCCTTGCCGCGTCAGCTTGAAATGAGCATCGATTCCGGCGGGACGTCGGGCAAACTTGTGGCCGAGCTGAAAAACATCTCAAAAGGCTTTGGTGACAAGACCCTTTTGAAAGGCTTTTCGACGCGCATTCTGCGGGGTGACAGGCTGGCCATTGTCGGACCGAACGGGGCGGGTAAATCGACCCTCGTTAAGCTTTTAATCGGGCAGATCGCACCGGATGAAGGGGAGATTCGTCTGGGTACTGCGCTTGAGGTCGCGTACCTCGATCAAGGTCGTGATACGCTAAAGGGTGACGAGACCTTGTGGGATGCGCTGGCCAATACCGGCTCAGACCAGATCATGGTGCAGGGTCAGCCTCGCCACGTCGCCGCCTATGCCAAGGATTTCCTCTTCCGCGAAAATCAGTTGCGTCAGCCGGTGAAGTCGCTGTCGGGCGGCGAACGCAACCGACTGCAGCTAGCCCGCGCGCTGGCCTCGGCGACCAATCTTCTCGTGCTGGACGAACCGACAAACGACCTCGACATGGACACGCTGGATCTGCTGGAAGAGATGCTGGCCGACTATGACGGTACGCTTATCCTTGTCAGCCACGACCGTGATTTTATCGACCGTCTGGCCACCTCAACGCTCGCCTTGAATGGCAAGGGCCAGGCAGTGGAAACCCCGGGCGGCTGGCAGGATTTCCTTCGACAAAATCCTGATTTTTTCGAACAACTTAGTCACAAGGCTGCCACGCAAAAATCGCCGACCAAAACCGGGACGCCCCCTTCCCCTGCCCCCGCGAAGGCGGTGGCCAAAAAACTGAGCTACAAGGATCAAAAGCGCCTTGAGGACCTCGATAAGCTGATGCCGCAATGGCAGGCTGAGATCAGGAAACTTGAGGCCATGCTGAACGATCCCAACCTCTACGCTCAAGACCCCAAACGTTTTGATGCCACCATGAAAGCCCTGGAAAAGGTGCGGACGGATCTCGAGAACGGCGAAATGGAATGGCTTGAGCTTGAGGAAAAACGCGAGGCGCTGGGATCGTAGATAAGCGCCCGCCAGTCTGTCATAGGGGCGTCTTTTATTCAGCGTTCGTCAACCGGGTAAAAGATACCGGCCTCATTCGCAAATCAGCGTTCCATTAGGGCAATATTAAGCGGCAGAGGTTAGGTTAAGGGCGTTGCAACCTTACCGGAACCGGCCGTGCTTCATGCCCCGACCTAGTCGAACCCGCTTGCCTGTCATTGGTCTCGCCTTGTTTAGCCTGACCTTAGAAGTGCCTGTAGCGGCGCTGGCGCAGCCGCGTCCTTATCTGAACTGGCCAGGGAAAACCCCGGCACCGGAAACCGCACCCGCGACGCCGCTAGAGCGTGCGCTGCCTAATGCGGCGACCGGTCAGCCTGGGTTTGACATTCCGCCGTCGCCCTATGGTCAGGTCGGCAACCCCTATCGCTCGGAACTGAACTGGCGTGGCAAATCGGCACCGGACCTGGCTCAGGCACCGGCCCCGAAAACCGCTCAGACGGCCCCGCGCGCAGATCTCGCTTCCAACTGGACGCCGCAACCGCAATCCCGTTTTGACGCGCCGCGCCGTCCGTTAGCCTCGCCAATGCCTCAGGCGCCCGTCCCGCCTCAACCCGCACCGCAAGCGGCTGCGCGCGCCCAGTCGAGCCTGACCCGATCTGCCCCGCAGGTGCAGACCCAACCCCAGGCTCAGGCCCAAATTCCAGCCCAGATTTCGCCCCGGGCTCCGGCCCAGATAGAGGCGGTGCCTTTAGTCAAGGATCGAGGTTTAGCCCCGGCCGATGCCCCACGCGGGCCGTCGCCGGCGGCGTCCAATCCTGTCAGTACGTGGAAGGCGTCACCCGCTGTAGCGCTGCCGCAGACAACGCGTCTGGGATCGGATGCTGACCCGTCGTCTGCGTCCTTGCAGCGACCGCGTCTGGCCAATCCCGCGCCACTACCCGAGCCAACGGCGCCGGTCGTCACCGCGAACGCTCTGGCACAGGAAATCCGCCCTCAGGCACAGCCTCAGCCGCAAGCGAAGGCAAGGCCGCAAACCCAACCCGCCCAATCGGGGTCAGACAGCGGCTATCGGCTGCCGCCGAACAGCAAATACGCGGGTCGAGTGTCGCCGGAGCTGGAGATGCGCAGCGCCTCTCCCGCCTCGACTACCGAAAAGCCACAGCCTGCCCAGGCACAGGCGACGCAGCCACGCGACATTGCGTCAGGCCGCGCCAGCCCCTCAGTGTCCAAAGTTGCGGGCGGCCAGACCTCTGATGTGAAGGGCGCGACAGCCCCGTCTTCGACCCCGCCGCTAGCGCAGGCCGCCGAGGAAGAATCGGCTGAACCCTACACGCCCTTCGTCCCGGGTAGCCGCGCCACCAGCCCCTCGCAGGCCCCGCGCTTCTACTCCCTGCATCGCGCCTACGGTTATGAGCCCGATCCCGCCCCGCACACCGGTGGTGACCTGGCGCTCGATCCCAATGCGGTGGAAACCCCGGCACAGGACAAATCGGCCGGCAAGGCCACCGATAAGGTGCGTGATAAAGCCGTGAAACCGAGTAAGAGCGCCCCGGCCACAGAGGGCGAAGCAACGACATCCCACCAAAAACCCGCAAAAGACAAAACGCTTTAAGGCAACCGCATGTCCTCGCCCCTGAACCACCTGATCGATCTGGCCAAGGAACCCTCTTCTGAGAAGCGCCGCGAATTGCTGCGTCAGGTCACGAGCGTCTTCATGGCCCACCCCGAGCAGGTCGAAGGACCTGAGATGGCGCTTTACGACGAGGTGATGAGCCAGCTCTCCTCCGAAATGGAAACGGTCGTGCGCGCCGAAATCGCACGTAAGCTGGCAGAGGCTAAGGTGGCTCCGCTGGGACTTCTGCGCCGTCTGGCCTCAGACGATATCGAAGTCGCCGAAGCGATCCTGGTACGCTCGAAGGCTCTGACCGAAAGTGACCTTATCCACGTCGTTTCGACCAAGGGGCAGGCCCATCTTCGCGCCGTGTCGCGCCGTGAAGAAGTGCCGGAATCGGTTTCGGGTGTCATCGTTAATCGCGGTGACGACACCACGGTCAATACACTTCTGCGCAACGACGGGGCTCGCCTGTCTCGCGCGACGAACGAAGCCGTCGTTCAGCGCGCCCAGACAAGCCCGGCTCTGCATGAGGCCATCGTTAACCGCAAGGATTTTCCGATCGACCTGATGAACGACATGTATTTTGTCGTCGAAGCCCGTCTGCGCGAGCGCATCATGCAGGAAAACGCTAAGGTCGACCCTCTCGTCCTCGAACAGGCGTTATCAAAGTCGCGCAATAAAGTGGCTATCGCCCATGGCTCTTTCCCGGAAGACTATGAGAAGATCATGGCCGAGGTCGAGGCGCTTTATAACAATCAGAAGCTGACGCCGGGACTTCTGGCAAAATATATGCGCGACCCGAACCCGACGTGGTTCTTATGCGCGCTGTCGATTATGGCCGATCTCGACTTCCTGACGGCAAGGCATGTTGTGGAAAAGCGTGAGCTGGATGCGCTGGCGATTGCCTGTAAAGCCGCAGACCTCGAAAAGTCCCTGTTCCTGACCTATGCCATGATTATGCTGGCGTCTCAGGACAATGCGATGGGTAAAGCCGCGGAATACGGCAAACTCTATGAGCAGTTGCCGCGTGAAACGGCTTTGCGCACGATCCGCTTCTGGCGGATGCGCCGCGCCGAAGGACACGCTGCCTAACCTCAGTAAGGCCCGGCCTCATGCGCCGGGCCCGTTTACGTGGGTTATTATCCGGAAACCTCACTCTTTCTTCTCGATCAGAGTTTTCCTTGCGCATTCGGCAGGCAGAGGCCGTTATCTGACCGGTGCACCTTGCGCTTTTGCCTGTGATACCAGTCCGGTGCAGCTCGCATTTTCGGCCGTATCCAGACCGAAGAAGGGCACCACAGAGTTGAGCGCCGCCGCCAGCCCGCCTTGCAGCAAGGCGGGCCCCGGTTTAACGCCGATGCTGGGTGCTGATAAATTGCCCCCGACGACCAGTGGCACATTAATCCGCACAAGACGGAACTTTTTCGGCCTGCCCTTGAGCAACAGATTCAGCCGCTCGTCCTTCAGGTTTAGCGTCCCCGATCCATTGACCCGCACGACCCCGGTATCAAGCACGATGGTTTTGGCCCGCATTATGCCGTTTTGAACCTCGAAATGCGCCACCGCACAGCGCACATTCGTCTCTTTTGGGTCTTTCGACAGATAAAGGAACAGACCTTTTGTGGCGTTGACGCCCATCAGTTCGGCCAGACTCTGACGAATGCGACCGCCCGGCATCACGACCGTGAATTCGCCGTCGGACACGGCCGCCGCGTCGTGCACAGACGCCCCGTTACCGGCCAGTTTGAGCCTTCCGTGAAGAAGGCCCTCAATCGGCTTTGCGCCCTGAAGGGCGGGTACCATGTCCTGTACACGCACGCCCCGCAGCGAAAAGTCGACTTCATTGGTCTGCACAGCGTGTCGCGCATCGATACGCGCGGTGCCGGTCAGGCGGCCTTGTGGAAAGCTGAACTGCACCGGATCGAGGATGAGCAGTCCTTTGTTCAGATTAACGCCCAGCGAGACCTCACGCAGAGGCAGGCTGGGCCGCGCCTTAACCGACGACGCGCGATAGGTGACCTTGGCGTCCATGCCTCGAACGCGGTTTACATCCAAAGAGGCATCGGGGAGCAGGCGGCGTGAGGTTCGCGCATTGAGGGCGTCGGCCTTCAAGCTTACTCCCACCGGCGCATTGGCCTTCGTTGCTCCGAACAAAGACCCAAGATCTTCCAGATCGAGCGACCGTGAATTCAGATCGCCGGTCAGATAGGGGCGTCCGTCAGGGCGCAGTTCAACCTTGAGCTTGCCCTGCAGATCGCTGCGGCCCACGCGGCCGTCTATGCCGGAAATATCATAGACGCGGTCATTTCGCCTGACCTGCGCCGCGAGCCTGAAGCCCGACGTGTCCGGGAGGCTCAGCCCGGTCAGATAATAGAGGCCGGCCAGGTTGCGGCCTTCGACGCTGACTGCGCCTTCGACCTGACCCAAATCGAACGGACGCAGCACTTTGCCTTTGGCGGTCAAAGTCGTCGAACCGGCGCGGATGCGCATGTCGAATGGATAGGGCGTGGAATGGCGAACCTTAAGCAGGGCGCCACCCGTGGCTTCCAACGCGAAGATGCGCCCGTTGAGTGAGCCGTCGCCCGTGAGATGCAGCGCCTTTTGTCCTGCGCCTTGCGTCTCGCGCGCGTTTATGGTCCCGGAGAAGCGTAGCCTACGCGACAGGCTCGTCATGACAATTTGACCGTCGCTGATGATGAGGTCCTTGATTGGCGGCAGTTTCGTCGGCTCGCCCTTTACCTTACCGTCGCTGAAATCCCAGTTGGCCCGACCTTCGGCGTCCTGATAGAGGTCGATCACCGGCCGGTTTATCTCCAGCCGCGTGAGCACGGTACGCCCGATAAATAAAGGCATCAGCTCAGCCGTGAGTGCAACCTTTTGCACCTCTGCAAGCCGAGGTCTTGCTGTTTGGCGATCCTCCGTCTTTCGATCAGGGGACAACCCGTCCGGATGACTGATTTTTAGGCCATAAATCGTGGCATCAGGCGTCCAGCGAAACAGGTGCACGCGCAGATCGCCATCAATCTGAACGGAGCGATTTAACCTGTCCTGAAGGAGGGATGTGAGAGCAGGCTTAAACCAGTTCCAGTTGGGATTAGCGAGAAAGAGACCCAGCGCCACCAGTAGCGCGAAGAGAAGGCCGACAAGCCAAAGTACAAGACGCGGCAACCCCGTCACACGTCGCCAGATGCCGCGCCCCATATCACGTAACCTCGCCCGCACGCTCGTGCGAAAATCCCGTTCGGCGCGCGCCTCTGGCACTGTTTTTCCGGCCACGCCTTCGGCCTCTTCCTCATGAGGGGTCTCATGGGAAATGGGCGCCGTTTTCTTCAGCTTTTTGGGTCCGGGTGATGGGGGCATGGCCTCCGCACTCCGCTAACGGAACCATAAAGCCTAAAATTCACCGCATCAGAAATCGATGAGGGAAGGACAAAAGGAAGATCTGTTTCGTCTCCGTGTGGCTCTGGCAGGAGGAGGACGCAAATTCTACCGCTTCTGCAATTCGCTCTTGAACGCCTCAAGGCTCATGGGACGCCCAAGGAAGTTCTCGATCAGCACGTTGGCGTCCTGAGACCCGCCTGGCTCCAGAACAAGCTTGCGGTAGCGTTGGGCTACTTCCGGATTGCGAATGCCCGCCGCCTTGAACTGCGTGAACAGGTCCAGCGAAATCGCCTTCGACCATACATAGGTATAGTAGATGGCCGAATAGCCGTCGAGGTGCCCGAAGCTGGCGTAATCGTGCACACCCTCCATGGGCGGGAACATCGAGTAGCGCGCGGTCTGGGTGTCGAACTGCGTATCAAGATCGAAGTCCGGTTTTTGGTTGTAATAGTTCAGCGACACGGCCGCATAGGCCAGTTGCCCCTTCCAGCGGGTGGGCGTGCCGAAGCGGCGGCCGGCGTTCATGCGTCTGACCAGATCTTGCGGAATCGGCTCGCCCTTGTCGTTAGAAGCGAAAGTCCTGAGCGTATCGTAATCCCAGGTCCATTCCTCCAGAAGCTGAGACGGAGCTTCGATAAAGTCCCACTGCAGATTGCCCATGGACTGCACGCCGTACTTTGTATGACCGCTATACATCAGATGGATCAGATGACCGAATTCGTGCAGGAAGGTCACAACGTCGCTGTGTTCCATCGGCCCTTCGCCGAGGAAGTTGCAGATAAGCGCGCCGACCGGCACCTGACGGCCCTCAATACCCGTGCGGATGGGGAAAGCGGCAGCGTGATTATACTTACCCTCGCGCGGGTGCATATCGAGATAGAAGCGCCCGACCAGCTTACCGGTGGCCTTGTCGTACATTTCCCAGGCTGAGACGCTCTTGTCCCAGACCGGCGTATTCCACGGCCTGAACTCGGCCCCGAACAGATCAGAGATAAGCTGAAAGATGCCTTTGCGTGACTTTTCATAGGTAAAATACTTGCGCACCTCTGCGGCGTCGACGCTATATTTCTGTTTGCGCAGCATATTAGAGAAATAGCTGTTGTCGTAGGTCTGCAAGCGGTCGATCGTCGGATCACTTTCCCTCGCGAAGGCCAGAAGCTCAGCATAGTCGGCATCAGCGCCTGGTTTGGAGGCGGCGTTCACGTCGTCGAGGAACTGCGCAGCGCGTTTGGGTGTGCCGATCATTTTGTCGGCGGTGACCAGCGTCGCGAAGTCCGGATAGCCAAGGGTCTGAGCCAGCTCGTAGCGCTGCTCCAGGAGTGTTTTCAACACCGTCTCATTCGCGGGCCACGCGCGGTTGAAAAAGCCCTGCGAAACGGTTTTGCGCGTGTCGCGCAGACTGGCAAATTGGTTGATAGGGATGATATCAGGATAGTCGTAGGTCAGGTGTACGAAGCCGTCATCCGAAGGCTTATGGCTGTCAATATAGTCCTGCGGCAGGCCGGCCAGCGCTTCAGGCTTCAGCTTGATGTCACCCTTGTCGTCGCGGATATTGGCGGCGAACTTCAGACCCGTTTCGGTGATCCTGGTCTGCAACGCACCGACCTTAGCCCGCGTGGCCTCGTCCTTATCGACGCCTGCCAGCTTATAATTGGTCAGCATCTTGTTGAGGGTGAAGACGGTTTTTTCGTCGAGCCCTTTTTGAGGAATGGCGCTGAGACGGTCATAGATCGGCCGCGACAGGGACACGGCGGTGCTGAAATCAGACAGTTTGGGGATGCAGGCTTCGGCGGCTTCGCGATTGGCCTTCACCGGACTGGTCTGCGACACGAGGTAAAACTCGTTCATGCCGTCGCCCGTCACCAGCATCAGCGTGTCGAAGGGGACGAAGTCATCGGCAATGGTCGACGGCCCTTTGCGTGCTTCCAGCTCGGTGCGGACCTTGCCACCCAGGGCCAGAATGGCATCGCAGCGCTCAGCAATGGCCTGAGCCGTCGTATCCGCGATTGGCAATTTCTTCAGGGAATCATCGACTTCAGTCGCGCTGGACGCCACCGCGAAATGAGGGGCCGTAAAGAGCGTAGCGGCCAGAAGGCACGCCGCAAGTGGCGGACGACAGGGGGACATGAACAGCGCTCGATTGGGTTAATCGAGGAAAGGTAGGTCAGATGCGCCCTTCTGGCAACTGCCGTGAACGTCGTTATTCGTGCTCGTTTTCCGCGCGCACACGGCTGAGGTTTTCCAGCGCCGTTTGTGCCAGTGATTTCAGGCCGTGTTCGACAAAAATCTCATGTGCGGCCTCCAGCGCATAGGCCGCTTCGGCGCGATCCAGCATAAAACCGGTAATATCACCACGAGCCACGTAGAGACGGCCGAGATTGGTCTGAAGGATAGCCCACCCCACGGGGTCTTCGCCTGGCTTTATCTGACGAAGCTCCGCCTTAAACGCCGCTTCCGCATCGTCAAGCGACAAAAGATCGCCCTTGAGTTCAGCCCGGCGCGCCAGGCAGGCCGCGCGGTTATTGACGATGTGGGCGCGGATCGCCAGCGGTTTGGCCAGACTCTTCGACAGGGCGAGGTCAAAGGCATTGAGCGCCTGTTCAGCCAGGGCGTCCTCGCTCACCAACTCCGACAAGGCCTGAAGCCCCAGCGCCCGAAAATGGGTCTGTGCCACCCAGTCAAGGGGCGCGTGTTCGTAGACGACCACCTCTTCTGACGGCGTCAGAAGACTGAGGCCTTCGCTAATCATGCGGGGCTCACCGTCAATCTGGCCCGCCCAGACGTGGGCGAGGGCCAGACGCTGGGTCACACGGACAAAGGTCACCGGTTCATAGTCGGGGTCAAGCCGCGCACGCAGGGCGCTCAGGTCACGGATAACCGCGCTCATCAGTCGGCTGTCGTGGCGATCGAGCCCGACCAGCATCAGAAGATCGGCGCGCTCCAGCCGCGCATCGGCGGCGTGGATCTTGTCCTTGGCCGCCTTGGTCTGCCGCACCAGCCCGTCGAAGCGCTCAATGGCGCGGTCAATATGGGCCATGGCGAGAAGTGCCGGCTCAAGATCTTCGCCTACACCTTGCCGCACGGCCAGGCGTGCGGCAAGGCGCCCCTCGGCGAGCGTGTATGCAGCCATTAGATGTGCATCGGCCTCGACGGCACTGCGCCCGGTCGCCACCAGTGTTTCAGCTGAGGTCAAAAGCTCGACGGTTTCGAACAGGTCATAACCGAGGAGGCAGATTTCCGCCTGCACCAGTGCGGCGCTGGCGGCTTCGCTCAAGGTCTTTGAGGCTTTTCCCGCTGCCTCTGCCGCCGTGGTTGCCTTGCGCAGGGCCAGCGTGTCGCCTGTACGACGGGCATATTCGCGCCACACCAGCGCTGATTCCAGATAGGGCTCAAATCGGCTGCGCGTCGAAACGCGTCCACCTTCGATGTCCAGGCCGCGTCCCTGCGTAATGAGCAGTTCCAGGTTCATCAGCTCATAGAGGCTGACATCAGGCTCATAACGCCCGCCCTGCCCCATAATGCGCCTCAGTTCACGGCCGAATTCAAACATGAAAAAACACCTTGCGGCACCGGTCGCACAAGCGTCCCAGAACGAAACGCCCGGCCACTGCCTCGGTCGTGTCTTGCAACAGTGTTGCCGCGTTTGCCTTTGCGCACGCAAGGGTGCGGGATCTTCTCTTAAAAGGAGGCGCTTCTACCCGAAGCTTATAGTGCGTCAAAGAGCTCTGGCCTTGCGTCCCTCAATCATCCCACGGGGGGGGCAAGCTGCGATATATAAGCCTCAAACGCCTGCCCCATAGGGATGAGGTGATCGGGCAAGGCGTGACGCGGACGAAACAGTGCCACGGTCCGGCTATGGGTGAACCCGAGAAGCCTCGTGGTTACGACGCCTTGCGCCGCATGGCTTTGCGGAACGACGGTCGCGCCCACGCCTGCGGCAACCATGCGGAGCGCTCGCTCATCATTTGCGGTACGATAGGCCAGGGGCGGACGTACATTGCGATCTGTGAAATACCGGCTGGTCTCCGACAGAACCTCGCAGCGCGAGCGCACGATCATGGGCTGATCACTAAGGTCTTCTCCGCGAACCTCCTTCACACCCGCCAGCGGATGATCGGCAGGCAGGGCCAGCACATAGGTTTCATCATAAAGTGGCACGGAGCTATGATCGTCGACGCGACGGATTGAAAGGGCGTAATCTATGCCCCTCTCGTCAAAACGGTTCAGAATCTCCTGCTCGGTGCCTTCGAACAGGTCGAACCGTCCGGTCTTATCTGCGCCCCGGTAAGCTTCGCGGAAGCCTTTGAGACATCCCGCTACCCACGCCCCGGATAGGGTTTGCAACACGCCAACGCGCAGGACGCGCGCCTTCTCGGTCTGAGCCAGTTCGGCAATGGCGACATTGCATTCGTGCAATATGGTCTTAGCGCGTGGCAAAAAACGCGTACCGGCCGTCGTCAGGAACACACGCTTATTGTTGCGGACAAAGAGGGTGACGCCCAGTTGCTCCTCAAGGCGTTTAATCCCCGCCGAGAGTGAGGGCTGGGTGATCAGGCAGGCTTCGGCCGCACGGGTGAAGGAGCCCGTTTCGACCACGGCCAGAAAATAGCGAAGAAGATAGGGTTCCATAGACGCTCTTCTTTTGTCTCTCCTACACCAGGCATCGGACAGGTGGAGATAAACGCTCAGACACGAAGCCTCAGCGCCCGGTTGGGCGCTGAGACGACAGACAGCCGCATCCATAGTCAGTGTCTATCCATTATATTTTTATTATCAATTTTTCCAATGATGAGCAAGGCGCTATGTTTCCGTTAAAGGAAACGTCTCATGCGCCTCATCAGTCAGATCGACACCCAAAGCGCCGACTTCGACGCCAATCGTGCTCATATGCAGGGGCTGGTCGATGATCTGCGTGCCATAACCGCGCGCATCGCAAAAGGCGGAAGTGACACTGCCCGCCAAAAGCACGTGGCCCGAGGGAAACTCTTGCCGCGCCAACGGGTTGATGCGCTGCTCGATCCAGGCTCTCCGTTTCTGGAGCTGTCGGCTCTGGCCGCTCATGAGGTCTACGAGGATGAGGTTCCCGCCGCCGGGATCATCACCGGCATTGGCCGGATTGAGAACACCGAGTGTGTTGTGGTGTGCAATGACGCCACCGTGAAAGGTGGCACCTATTATCCTTTGACCGTTAAAAAGCATCTGCGGGCCCAGGAAGTGGCGCAGATGAATAACCTGCCATGCATCTACCTAGTCGATTCCGGAGGGGCAAATCTGCCTAACCAGGACGAGGTTTTTCCGGATAAAGACGATTTCGGCCGCATCTTCTTCAATCAGGCGCAGATGTCAGCCAAAGGAATACCGCAGATTGCCGTCGTGATGGGGTCCTGCACGGCTGGTGGGGCCTATGTCCCGGCCATGTCGGACGAAAGCATCATTGTGCGCCGTCAGGGAACGATCTTTCTGGGTGGTCCTCCGCTCGTCAAGGCGGCGACGGGCGAAGTTGTCTCGGCAGAGGATTTGGGCGGCGGCGATGTCCATGCGCGCGTATCGGGCGTCGTCGATCATCTGGCGGCCAATGATGCTGAAGCGCTTCAGATGGCACGACGGATCGTGCGCAATCTCAACCGCCGCAAACCGGCGTCGTTGAAGATGCGTGACAGCGTCGATCCGCTCTATGAGGCGAGCGAGCTCTACGGCCTTATACCCGTCGATAAGCGTATCCCGATTGATGTGCGCGAACTTATTGCCCGCATTGTTGACGGTTCAGACTTCGATGAGTTCAAAGCGCTTTATGGCGAAACGCTCGTTTGTGGATTTGCGCATCTTTTTGGCCACCCCATTGGCATTGTCGCCAATAATGGAGTGCTATTTTCAGAGAGCGCACAAAAGGGGGCGCACTTTGTCGAACTGTGCTGCCAGCGCAATATTCCGCTTATATTCCTGCAAAATATTACTGGATTCATGGTGGGTCGTAAGTACGAAAACCAAGGTATTGCCCGCCACGGTGCCAAGATGGTGACGGCGGTCGCCTGCGCCAATGTACCAAAGCTTACGCTCGTTTTTGGGGGCTCCTACGGGGCGGGAAATTACGGCATGTGTGGACGCGCCTTCGATCCGCGATTCCTGTGGATGTGGCCCAATGCGCGCATCTCGGTCATGGGCGGTGAACAGGCGGCGAATGTGCTGGCCACGGTCCGTCGTGATGGCATCGAGGCGAAGGGCGGGACATGGAGCGCCGAGGAGGAGGCTTTATTCAAGGCCCCGCTTCTGAAAACCTATGAGGCGCAGGGCCATCCTTATTACGCTTCAGCGCGGCTGTGGGATGACGGCGTCATCGATCCGGCGGATACACGCCTTGTTCTGGGTCTCGGTCTTTCGGCCGCGCTCAATGCGCCTATAGAGCCGACGCGGTTCGGCGTGTTCAGGATGTAGCCCATGCCGACACTGAAACTCGATCTCTCTGCCAATGGCATAGCCCGTCTGACCCTCAACCGGCCCGAACGGCACAATGCTTTTGATGAGGCGATGATTGGCGACCTCACAGGGGTTTTTACCACCCTTGGTGCCAATCCCCTCGTGCGTGTGGTGGTGCTGAACGGGGCGGGCGAGAGCTTCTGCGCCGGAGGCGATCTGAACTGGATGCAGCGCGCCGCGCAAAAGACCGCAGCCGAGAACGAGCAGGATGCGCTGGCTCTGGCGCGTATGCTGCACGCAATAAACGTCTGCCCGAAGCCTGTGATCGCCCTGATCCAAGGCGCATGCTTGGGCGGCGGCGTGGGGTTGGCCGCGGCCTGTGATATGGTGATCGCCGCCCCTGATGCGCGTTTTGGCCTGACCGAGGTGCGGCTGGGACTCATCCCGGCGGCCATTTCGCCGTTTGTGCTCGCAAAAATGGGTACGTCGGCGGCGCGACGTTACTTCTTAACCGGAGAGCGCTTCAGCGCAGAAGAGGCTCGCCGCTTGGGTCTGGTGCACGAGGTGAAGGCCGGACTTGATGCGGCTGCCGCACCACTGATCGACGCCCTTCTGGCCAGCGGGCCTGAGGCCGTGGCGGACGCCAAGGCGCTGATTGCAGACGTCGCGGGCCGCTTCGTGGATGAGGACCTGCTTGGCCTGACGGCTCAACGCATCGCCGCCCGCCGTGCCTGCGACGAAGGGCGCGAAGGCATTGCGGCCTTTCTGGAAAAACGCAAACCCGGATGGGTGAGATGATGATTGGTAAACTCCTCATCGCCAATCGCGGCGAAATCGCCTGCCGCATCATCCGCACCTGCAGACGCCTTGGTATCAGAACCGTCGCCGTCTATTCCGAAGCCGATGCTCATGCCCTGTTTGTGCGCGAGGCGGACGAGGCGCACCTGATAGGCCCTGCCCCGGCGGCTAAAAGCTATCTGCGCGCGGATGTGATCATCGAGGTCGCCAGACGTACAGGGGCCGACGCCATCCATCCGGGCTACGGCTTCCTCTCAGAAAACGCCGAGTTCGCGCAGGCATGCGCCGCCGCCGGGATCCTTTTTGTCGGTCCGACACCTGAGGCGATCCGGGCTATGGCTCTCAAAGGCGCGGCCAAAGCCCTGATGGAACAGGCAGGTGTACCCGTCACCCCCGGCTATCATGGCGACGCCCAGGACGAGACCACACTGCTCGATGCTGCACGCGACATTGGGTTCCCGGTCCTAATCAAGGCCGTGGCCGGCGGCGGCGGCAAAGGGATGCGCCGGGTTGATAAAGAGTCTGATTTTCCGGAACTATTGAAATCTTGCCAGGGTGAGGGGCAAAGCGCTTTCAATGATCGGCGCGTCTTGATCGAAAAATACATCGAGGTGCCGCGCCATATCGAGATTCAGTTGTTTGCCGACACCCACGGCAATGCCATTCACCTCTATGAGCGCGACTGCTCGCTGCAACGTCGCCATCAGAAAGTGATTGAAGAGGCTCCGGCCCCTGGCCTGCCCGAAGCCATGCGTCTGGCCATGGGCGAAGCGGCGGTAAGAGCCGCCAGAGCCATTGGCTACCGGGGGGCGGGTACGATCGAATTTATCGTCGATGTGTCGAAGGGCATTGATGGGGGCAGCTTCTATTTCATGGAGATGAACACCCGTCTTCAGGTGGAACACCCGGTGACTGAGGCCATAACCGGCCTGGATCTGGTCGAATGGCAATTGCGCGTTTGCGCCGGTGAACCCCTGCCGCTTACCCAGGCTCAGGTGCCGCTCAACGGACATGCCATTGAAGCACGCCTCTACGCCGAAGACCCTGAACACGACTTTTTGCCGTCGACCGGCACGCTGAGCCGTCTCGTTTTTCCGTCCGGGGTTCGCGCCGATTCCGCCGTGACGCAGGGCGATGCGGTCAGCGTCTTTTATGACCCTATGATCAGCAAGCTGATCGTTCATGGCAAGGATCGCGCGGCCGCGCTTGACGCTTTGCGCACCGCCCTGATCCATACCCGCGCGGAGGGCGTGAAGACCAATCTGGGTTTCTTGCGGCGTATTGCTTCCGATCCGGATTTTCGTGACGGGGAAATTGATACGGGCTTTATTGGCCGCCATATCGAGCGCCTCACGGCGCCGTGGCCGGACTATGATCTGCCAGTGGATATTCCCCCTTCGCCCTGGCACGACGCAACAGGGTTTCGCCTGAATCTGCCGCCTGCCTCTCCGGTCGATGTGCGCCATCTCACCCATAGTCTGGATGACACCCACGAAGCCTCCGAGGTGATCGCGCCAATGCCCGGGCTGGTCGTTGCCGTGCATGCCAAAGAGGGCGAGAGGGTGGAGAAGAACCAGCCTCTGATCGTGCTGGAGGCCATGAAGATTCAATTGACGCTCAAGGCCCCTCGCGCCGGGATGTTGACCGGGATCAGCGCAATGGCGGGCGAGCAGGTGATCGAAAAAGCGCTCCTGGCGCGCATTACATAATCCTATCCCCTGTCTTTGACGGGCGGTATAAGCAGAGAGACGCATCATGATCGATTTTCCGCATCTGCAATTCGCCCACGGCGATGAGATCGACGCCCTGCGCGACACAGTGGCCAGATTTGCTGCCACCGAAATCGCCCCGCACGCGGCGGAGATCGATAGCACGGATCAGTTCCCGATGCCGCTGTGGCGCAAGATGGGGGCGCTTGGCATTTTAGGCCTTACCGCGCCGGACATGTATGGCGGGGCAGAGATGGGCTATCTAGCGCACACTATCGCCATGGAAGAGATAAGCCGCGCCTCAGCCTCGGTCGGCCTGTCCTACGGGGCCCATTCCAACCTTTGCGTCAATCAGATCGTGAGGAACGGCAATGAAGCGCAAAAGGCGCGTTATCTGCCGCGCCTTATCAATGGTGAGCACATAGGCGCACTGGCTATGTCCGAACCGGGAGCCGGCTCCGACGTCATGTCGATGAAGCTGAGAGCCGAGAAACGTGGCGACCGCTACGTGCTCAATGGCTCTAAAATGTGGATCACCAACGGCCCGGACGCCGACGTGCTGGTCGTTTATGCGCGTACGGGCGAAGGCTCAAAAGGCGTCACGGCCTTCCTGATTGAGAAGGACTTTGCGGGTTTCTCTGTCGCACAAAAGCTCGACAAACTGGGGATGCGCGGGTCGCATACAGGTGAACTGGTCTTTGCCGATTGTGAGGTGCCGGAGGAGAACGTTCTGAGCCTTGAGGGGCGCGGAGCGGCAGTGCTGATGTCGGGTCTCGACTATGAGCGCGTCGTTCTGTCAGGCGGCCCCTTAGGGATCATGCGCGCCTGCCTAGACGTGGTGATCCCTTATGTGCATGAGCGTCAGCAGTTCGGCGCACCGATCGGGACCTTCCAGCTGATGCAGGGCAAGATTGCCGACATGTACGCCACCTGGGGGGCCTGCCGCGCTTATGTCTATGCGGTCGCTGCAGCCTGCGATCGTGGAGAAACAACACGCAAGGACGCTGCGGCCTGCATTCTTTATGCCGCGGAAAAAGCGACCTGGATGGCCGGCGAAGCGATCCAGTGTCTGGGCGGCAATGGCTATGTCAATGAGTACCCAACCGGGCGGTTGTGGCGCGATGCGAAGCTTTATGAGATTGGTGCAGGGACGAGCGAAATCCGGCGCATGCTGATCGGGCGCGAACTGTTTGAGGAAACGAAGTGAGCCGTCCCACACACGTTACGCTCTATGAGGTCGGGCCGCGTGATGGCCTTCAGGCCGAGGCGCAGATCGTCCCCACGGCGACCAAGATCGCCCTGATTGACCACCTGTCGCAAACGGGTCTGCGCTTTATCGAAGCGACCAGTTTTGTCTCGCCCAGATGGGTACCGCAGATGGGCGATGCAGGCGACGTCATGGCGGCGATTACCCGCGCGCCACACATTACCTATCCGGTGCTGACGCCTAATCTCAAAGGCTATGAAGCGGCGCTTGCGGCAGGCGCGCAAAGCGTCGCTATTTTTGCGGCGGCGTCTGAGACCTTCAGCCAGAAAAACATAAATGCCAGTATCCATGAAAGCCTTGAGCGCTTTGCGGCCGTTGCCCAACGCGCCCGCGACGACGGCATAGCGCTGCGCGGCTACGTCTCCTGCGCCCTCGCCTGCCCTTATGAAGGCCGTGTCGTCCCCGAAGCCGTGTCGGAGGTGACGCTGAGGCTTATGGAGATGGGATGCTACGAGGTGTCGCTGGGCGATACCATTGGGCGCGGCACGCCGGGAGATACGCAGCGCCTGCTGGACGTCGTGTTGAAACGCACAGATGCCCAGACACTGGCGGTGCATTTTCACGACACCTGGGGCCAGGCACTCGCCAATATCCTCGTCTCACTCGACTATGGTATCCGCACAGTCGATGCGTCAGTTGGTGGACTGGGTGGCTGCCCCTATGCGCCCGGCGCGTCTGGAAATGTCGCGACCGAAGACGTCATTTACATGCTGAACGGAATGGGTATTGAGACCGGCGTCGATCTCGATAAGGTCATTGACGCGGCCTGGAGCATATCCGATGCGCTCGGCCGGCCGCCGCGTTCCAAAGCCGCCATTGCCAGAGGTCGCTGATCAGTTACCGGCCATCTTCATGTGGCGACCAAAGACCTGAGTCCAATAGAAATAATAGGGGACGTGGGCCTGGCCCACAGGCTGGTCCTGCGCGTCATGGACATAGCCTACGCCCATTTCTTCGTAGCCACAGTTGAGGATATTCGCACGGTGGCCGGGGCTCGTCATCCATTCCTCGAACACCTTATCAGCCGTCTTTTGTCCCGCGGCGACGTTCTCGCCCAAAAGGGTATAGACATAGCCCGTGGCGTGCACCCGATCCTTTAACCTGATGCCGTCATCGGTGTAGTGATAAACATAGTTTTTCTCAGACATGGAGACGCTTTGGCGCTGGGCCGCCTGCATCAGCTGCTCGCTAAGCCGCAAAGGACCGCATCCGTTTTCGGCGCGCACCTCATTGACCCGTGCAAGCAAAATGGCCGCCTGATGCTGCATGTCGTCGGTAATCTCAAATCGGGGCGCATCAGGCACAAGAGCCGCGCTAAGATCAGGCGCCTTGACCACCGTATTGACCCGGCGATAGCTCGTGCCGCTGGAACCGGCCGCTGGCGTAGCTGGCGCCAACAGCGCATCAACCGCCGCCTCAGCCGCAGAATCGAGCCTCTGAATCTTCTCGTCAGCCGATGCCGCGCCTGCGACGGCCGCCCACGCGATAGATAAAAAAATGACGCCCCGCATAGCCTACCCCGAGCAAGCTTAGGGCGCCATATTGCGGACCCGGATGTAAACGGGCCGCTAAGAAAGAGGCTTAAACGGCGTTAGTCATAAAGTTCGCGCGAAAGGGGCTGAAACAGAGCCTCAACACTGTGCGCACTAACGCAACCGATGGATTGTGGGAGCCACTGTGGCGAGTGATCCTTGTCCTCCAGAACTGCGCGCACGCCCTCAAGGAAGTCATGGCTCTGACAAATCCTGGAGGCTATGCGAAACTCCATCTCCATCACCTCCTCAAAGCTCTGCAGACGACGACCTTCGCGCAGGTGGCGCAAGGTGACGCTCATTGAGAAGGGGGAGCGGGTCGCCAGCACCTCGCCCTGATGCTGAGCCCAGTCGGAATCTTCCAGTTTCAGAGCAATGGCGATATCCGCGAGCGTCGCCTTACCAAAAATGCGATTAATGGCCTCAAGGTGCTCCTGGAAAGAGGGCTCGCCCACCGGACGGTCATAGCGGTGCAGGATGTTGTCGATATCACCACCCGCCAGAAGCTCGGCCTTTAAGGCGGGCAGATCTGCCGTCGCCACATGGTGCGTACTGAGACCCGCAGCGCGCACGTCAGCCCCTTTGAGGCGCTCACCGGTCAGGGCAAGCCAAGTGCCTGTCTCTCCCGCCATCCGGGGCAGGAACCAACCGCCGCCGACATCCGGGAACAGGCCAATCCCGGTTTCGGGCATGGCAAAAAGAGTGTCTTCGGTGGAAACCCGGTGCGATCCGTGGACACTGATGCCGACACCGCCGCCCATGGTCACTCCGTCGATCAGGGCAATGATGGGCTTGGGGAAACGCTTGATCAGGGTGTTGAGCCGGTATTCGGTACGGAAAAACTCCCGTGCAGCCTCTCCGTCTCCACGTCCCGAACGCGCGGCGGTGCGCACATCGCCACCGGCACAAAAGGCCCGCCCAATATGGTCGAGAACGACGTAGCGCACGCGATCATCGCTGGCCCAGGCCGACAGTGTACCCGCCATCTCGCGGCACATGTCGGTCGTGAGGGCGTTGAGCGCCTGCGGCCGGTTAAGCGTTAAGCGCCCTACCCCGTTTTCTATCTGAGCCTGAACGGCTTTTTCCTCAATACCGAGCGCGTCCATAGCTATCCTTTCGCGTTTTCCCGTGTTTTTGCTGCACCTCTTTGGGTGCAGCATTTTTTTAAGATAACCACGGAATCAGCGGATTGGGAACTGTATAAAAATGCGGTTTTAGTCTTTGAGGAGAGCGTTCCTCCAGGTGTTTTAATTAGAAGACGGCATGATCCGCATAAAGCCCCAGCCGTCGGTCTGCCCACCATAGGGGTTAGCCATGCCCTCTAACTCAAGCTCCACAATCGTGATGGCTTCACATGTGGGTGACAGTGGCAAGGTCGCGGTAACGTCCCACAACGCGCTGTCTTCGTCTCCTTTACGCATCGAAGTTGTAAAGCCCTTCGCCCGCACCAAAAACGCAAAAGCTTCTGCCGCTTCCTGACCAGCAAAGACGACAGAAAAATCGACAGGGCGAACGCTGATCATGTCCGCACCAGACGCCGCCAGTTTCGCCAGGACGTCAGCGTTAAATTCGAATACGGACATGGAACCCTGCCTCTCTAAAGAGGCAGGGTATCAAAAAACGTCCGCGAGGTAATCTTCGTTTATGAAGTCAGGCCCGTCACAGGCCCCTGAGACGGGCCTCTCAGACACGCACCATTTTCGCTCTGGCCAGTGTGTCGGCGACGTCGCCGGTGAGGCGCTTTTCGCTCTGGGCACGGGCAAAGATATCGGCCAGGCGCGGGCCGATGGCTTCGATCTGCGCGTCGATTCCCATGCGATCAACGCCACCGTTATACTCCGCCGACACGGCGATAATGCCGCCGGCATTGATGACATAATCCGGGGCGTAAAGAATGCCGCGACCGGCCAGAACCGCACCCACTTCCGGCACAGACAACTGGTTGTTGGCGGCCCCGGCGACGATGGCGGCGGTCATGCGGCCGGCCACGTCAGGGGTGATAATGGACCCCAGCGCGCAGGGCGCAATCACATCGGCGTCGCTCAGGAGGATGTCGGCGACACTGCCCATTTCCGCGCTGAAACGCTCGACCATTTCGACGACGCGGGCCGTATTAATGTCCGCCACGATCAGCCTCGCGCCGCGCGCGTGCAACTCCTGACACAGATAGCCGCCGACATGCCCGAGCCCCTGCACCGCGACACGCACACCTTCCAGGCTATCGCGATTAAGACGCGCCTTGACCGCCGCTTCGATACCGATGGCCACACCGCGCGCTGTAAAGGGCGACGGGTCACCCCCCACTGAACCCTCTGTGGCCAGACCCGAAACGTACTTCGTCTGACGCGCCACGACCATCATGTCCGACACGCCGACACCTACGTCTTCGGCGGTGATGTACTGCCCGCCCAGGGCTTCAACCGCGCGACCGAAAGCGCTGAAAATCTGTTCGCGGTTTTCTGACGCGACCGGGCCCATGATAACCGCCTTACCGCCGCCGAAGGGCAGTTCGGCCATGGCGTTCTTGTAGCTCATGCCGCGCGACAGGCGCAGCGCGTCGGTGCGCGCCGCTGCGGCGTCCTCGTAGGTCCACAGTCGGCATCCGCCCGCTGCCGGACCACGCGCCGTCGAATGGACCGCGATAATGGCGCGCAGGCCCGTTTCGGGATCGTTGACGTCAACGACCTTTTCGTGTGCGTCGTAAGCGGGGGTATCAAACATGGGCGGGTTCCTTATGTGAGAGGGGGGTGGGGACGTGTTTCGCTGCTTCGATTTGCGTCAGCAGCGCGGCCTTGCGCACCTTTGCGGCTTCAACGGAGGCGGCCTTAACATGGCCAAAACCGCGGATGTCTTCGGGCAGGCGGGCCAGTGCCACAATCGGTTCAAGCGTCTGCGGCGAGAGCTTTGCGACAAGTTGCGGGATCAGGCGAAGATAGTCGTCTCTCAGTGCCCGCTCCATGCGCCGTTCCTGCGTATGGCCGAACGGATCGAAGACGCTGCCACGCAGGCCCTTCAGCCTTTTGAGCACGCCAAAGGCGCTAAAGACCCAGCCGCCGAATTTCATCTTGCGCGGCTCACCTGTCACAGGATCCTTGCGCGCCAGAAGCGGCGGGGCGAGGAAGACACTGAGCTTTTGCGGAGTATCAAACTGGCTGGCCAACCGCTCGCGGAAATGAGGGTCGCTATAGAGGCGTGCCACCTCGTATTCGTCCTTATAGGCCATCAGCTTATAGGCATTGCGCGCCACCGCCTCCAAAAGCGCGGGCGATGCGGCCTTGCGCGCCGTCTCAACCACTGCCCGATACTGAGAGGCGTAAGCTGAGTCCTGATAGGCAGTCAGATCGGCGATGCGCCGCATGATAAAGGTTTCGACATCAAATGGCGCTTCGGCTTTCGGCGGCGCGATGCGGCCGAGATAAAGCGCACGACCCAGTGCAAAGGCCCTATGGTTATTGGCTTTCTCAGCCCCGTTGAGGTCTATGGCGCGGGCAATGGCCTGGCGGCTCAGCGGCACAGCTCCCGCCTGCCAGGCGGCCCCGAGGAGGATCATATGGCCAAAGACAGCATCACCTAGCAGACGCCTTGCAATCCCACCGGCGTCGAGCGCGTCACAGCGTTTGGACGCCTTTCGCAGACGCGCCATCAGCCCGCCCTTATCAAAAACGATATCCCGGTTCAGTGTGAAAGCCGCGGTCGAAGTCAGCGCCGAATTGACAAAGCAAAGCGTGCGTTGCGGGCTTGCAAGCGGGAGGGCCGTTTTGCCGGTTGCCTGCACCATATCAGCGGCCAGTACGACATCCGCCTCGCCCGCACTGATACGTGGCGCGGGCAATCGGACGCCCTTAGCCACAATGCGTACATGAGCATCGACGCCCCCGCCACGTTGGGCGAGGCCGGTCTGATCAGCAACAGACACTTCGCAGCCGTCGATATGCGCGGCCATGCCCAACATGGCCGACAAAGACGTGACGCCGAGACCACCGATACCGGCCAGAAGGATGTTAACCGGACGTGCTGTCGCCGGTGGCGGCGTCAGGTCGGGCAGGTCAGCGATCAGCGAAGTGATGTCGGGCGCTGCGGCTTTTTTCAGCGCCGCACCTTCGACGGCCACGAAAGAGGGACAAAAGCCCTTGACGCAGGCGGTATCGATATTACACGCCGACTGATCAATTTCACGTTTGCGCCCGAGTTCGGTTTCCAGCGGATTGATCGCCACGCAATTCGACTTTGCCTGACAATCGCCACAGCCTTCGCACACTGCCGGATTGATGAAGATACGTGCAGCGGGCTTCGGGGCGGTGCCGCGCTTGCGACGCCGACGCAGCTCTGTAGCACAGGCCTGATCA
Source organism: Asticcacaulis sp. DW145 (assembly GCF_037101385.1). Lineage (NCBI taxonomy): Bacteria > Pseudomonadati > Pseudomonadota > Alphaproteobacteria > Caulobacterales > Caulobacteraceae > Asticcacaulis > Asticcacaulis sp. DW145. The sequence goes on from NZ_AP029024.1 coordinate 2,110,004, forward strand.
TATATGAGGACCGACACGCCCTTATGGGTGCGCAGTTCCTTTTGCACCGCCTCCAGATCGTCGCGATGAGCGTAGGTGGTGCCTGACGGCATTTCACCCTCCCAGCGCTCGGGATCATTCGAGACAAGGGCGATGCGCTCCACACCTTCGGCGCGCACCTGCTGCGCGACCCTGACGGGGGTAAGCTGACCATCGACCGACTGCCCGCCGGTCATGGCGACCACGTCGTTATAAAGGATCTTGTAGGTGATATTGACCCCGGCGGCGAGCGCCTGGCGGATAGCGAGTAGTCCCGAATGGAAGTAGGTGCCGTCGCCCAGATTGGTAAAGACGTGTCCTTCATCGGTAAAGGGAGACTGGCCCATCCAGGTTACGCCCTCACCGCCCATGTGGGTGCAGATATCCGTCCGACGCGGCATAAAGGTCGCCATATAGTGACAGCCGATGCCGGCCAGACCCCGAGACCCTTCGGGTACAGCGGTAGATCCGTTATGTGGACAGCCGGCGCAAAAAAACGGCGCGCGGACATGGTCGGGTTTGAGTGTCTCCTTCTGCGTCAGGCGCATTCGGAAAGCCTCGGCGCGTTCATGCCGCTGGGCATGAAGGGCGGATTGTGGCAGGAGGTCATAAAGCGCCAGTGCCACCTGAAGCGTATCGAGTTCCAGCACGTCGGAAATCAGCGGCTCCCCGCTTAAGCCGCGCTTACCGAGGATCAGCGGGCGACGGCCATCGGGCAGCGCATAGAGGGCGCAGCGCAGCTGCGGCTCAATGATCTCGCGCCGTTCCTCGACCACGAGGAGCTTTTCAAGCCCCCCTCCAAAGGCGCGCGCACCCTGGGCATCCAGCGGCCAGACCATGCCCACCTTCCAGACGCTGAGGCCAATATCTCTCGCCTCCGCCTCCGTGATACCCAAAAGGTCAAGGGCCTCCATCACCTGCGTGAAGGCCTTTCCCGCCGTGGCAATACCAATGCGCGCACGCTCATTAGGCCAGATTACCGTGTCGAACCCATTGAGCCGGGCAAAGGCCGAAGCGGCGGGCAGACGGAAGTGGCGGTGGCGCGCCTCCTTTTCGGCCGGGGTATCCTTGGCGCGGATATGAAGCCCGTCGGCGGGCAGGTCGATTAGAGGCTCGCGCGTGTCGAACGTGTCGGCGAGATCAACGGCGGCCGAGGCATCCATAAGGTCAGAAATGGTCTTCAGTGCCACCCAGCCGCCATAGAAACGCGACAGGGCAATGCCTTTGACGCCGTATTCGAGAACCTCGCCAATGGTCGCGGGGCTGAGCACCGGGATTTCAGCGTCAATGAAGGCGAGCTCAGACTGATTGGGCAGGGTCGAGGACTTACAGGCATGATCGTCTCCCACCACAGCCAGAACTCCACCGAGAGGGGTGGTGCCGGCCATATTGGCGTGTTTGAGTACGTCGCCTGACCGGTCCACACCCGGCCCCTTGCCATACCAGATGCCGAAGACGCCGTCGTAACGGGCGCCTTCAAACAGCGGTACGTGCTGGCTCCCCCACACGGCCGTTGCCCCAAGGTCTTCGTTGATGGCCGGTTGTACGACGATGTTCAAAGGATCGAGCAGGGATTTGGCCTGCTGCAGCTGCTGATCGTAATTGCCAAGTGGCGAGCCGCGATAGCCGGAGATGAAGCCTGCCGTCTTAAGGCCTGCGCGCCTATCGCGTCGCGCGATCATCAGCGGCAGGCGCACAAGGGCCTGTACCCCGCTCATAAAGGCGCGCCCCTCGTCGAGGACGTACTTATCGCTTAAGGAAACCTGATCAAGCATTTAATCATCCCTGCTAGGCTTTCCGTCTATTGCGGAATTTTTTTGCAGGATGACACGAATTCAGGAGAATGAATTTTCGAATTTCGTGGTATTGAGGGCATAGACAAAATGACATTCCGTTGCGGCGCTTTGCCGCAGAATGGGATGCCTTCTACAGATGGAACGCCCATGTCACGCAGTTCAGAAGGCCGTGGCCTCGATGAAACCGACCGCAAAATCCTGCGATTGCTGCGCAGCAATTGTCGGCTGACGACACAGGAAATTGCCGATCAGGTAGGGCTGTCGCCGACGCCTTGCTGGTCTCGGATCAAACGGATGGAAGAAAATGGGGTCATTACGGGCTATGTCGCCCTGCTCGATCCGGAGCAGGTCGGCAAGCCCGATACGGTGATTGTCGAAATCAATATCGAGGCGCACGATGACGAACGTATTGAAGCCTTTTCGCGTTATGTACTGAACCTGCCCGAAGTGACGGACGCTTATCTGACGACGGGTGAATATGATTATGTGCTGATTGCCGCCGTCGATGGGACGGAAGGATATGAGCAGTTTTTGCGCAAAAAGCTCCTGAAGTTTCCAGGCATCCGGCATACGCGTTCAACCTTTTGCCTGCGAAGGCTGAAGCGCGAACCGTCACCCGCCGTCGGATGAGCCCGCATAAGTAAGGGTGAGATGCGCCACCCAATTGCTGCAAAGTGTCTGAAAATCAGTGGCTTAAAATCGCTTAGACCGCGTTGGGTGGCATAGAGAACGCAAAGATCGGCGCCCCTTAAGCCCATAAAGCGCATCTTCCAAAGAGACCACGTAAGCCATTAGGGAGCGTGTTCAAAGGTCGTACTTGCGAAGAAGCGGCTCTCCTAGCCTCTGTGCAACAGTTTTCAGAAGCCAAAACGGCGCTCGACGTGCCCCTGCGAGATGGCGGTAATAGTAGGCCGTATATTCCATTTCCGCGCTCGCTCCCCGGTTTCGCTTAAACTGGGTAGCGCCGGAAGAGAGGTTAAACTGCAGTCCGCGTTCTAAAGCATAGCGTGTCGCACTGTGAAAACTTAGTCTGTAGAGACCAAGGCTCTGCGGCAAGGACGTATTATAGCCTAATATCGGAGCTGTCGCGTAACGTCCGAAGGTATAGACGCCACAAAACCCCTGGATAATGGCGGCCTTATCGCGCAGCACCCGGTAATGTATCAGCCCAATCTTGTGGGTGAGCCGGAAAAACGCTTCTGAAAAGGCGGGGTTTAGGGCGGAGTATTTTTCCAGATAGAGCAATTGATAAAGATGAGCGAGCCGTCTTGCGTCCTCTTGCGTCATCTCGGCTAGGTCTTCATGGAGAAAATCACCCCTCTGCCACAAAGCTTCGTCGCGCCTTAGGTCTCTGCGCTGCGAAAACGCCTCTTGAAGGTTATCTATTAAGAAGACCTGGCGGCTGGGCAGCAACTGCCACCCTGCCGCCTCAAGTGCCCGCAAGAACGGGCCTTCGTGACGTCCGTTCAAAGACCTGATGGCCAGAAAATGGTTCGGAAATGCCTCAACGAGGCGACGGGTCTGATCTTGCGCAAGGGCCGGATCCAGCCCGATCGGCAGGGTTGTCGATAACATCCAATTGTTCACATGGACGATCCGGTCTGCCGAACTCAGTGAGAGGGCCGCGCCCACGCCCCGCACGACGCCACGCAACAGTGGCGCCAAGCGCCGGTCGGGAAAATGGTCAAGCTCTTCAAGAGTATAGTCGACATAGGCGACGCGTGGTGAACAGACAAAGGTTCTGCCAGCAGCACCGTCATTTATCGTCATAGGTATGTGATGCTGACCCCAATCAAAGAGGGTGACCGAGGTGTTTAGATTGGAAATAAGAGGGGCGACGCCCGGTACATTAAAGCCCGCGACGTAGTCTCGTGCCAATTGATTTAGGGCCTTTATATCTAGCACGCCCTCAAAACCCCGGCCCGTACGCGGTAGATGATAGAGCGATCACGCAAAGACAGTTCGCCCGAAAGGGTTTCATCGATCATCACCCGGTCAGACTGCGGCGGCATAATGTTCAGGAAAAGGCGTTCGCAAAAGCGCGCACCGGGTAGGGCCACCTGTACTATTCCCTCCCAGCTGTCCGTGTAGTCGGACAGATCACAGTAAGATCCAAAGTCAGATAGGGAGAAGCCATCAAAGCGGCCGACGTTTAGGTTAGGCAGGTCTGCAAGTCCGCCGGTTACGAGCCGAATTCGCTCAAGTCGGCCGCGGACTTTTTCGTAAGTGTCTTTTCGCAGGTGAATGGGTAATGGGCCGTGGGCACTGTGGCGTCCATTAAGGGCAAGCGTAGCGATATCACTTTCCCGAAACAGAAAGCTTTGGGAGGCGTTGCGAAAATCGGCGTCAATGCGAGCACTCACCTCACGTGCGTCAGGAAGAAAGGCGGCGGCGGGTTCGCGCATTGCCAGGCGCCAGACGAGATCTCGTCCAATTGCCTCTACCTTTGACCAGGCCGTCGATGATCGAAAATGCTGGTCAAACAGACGCGACTGGTCCTCAATCGATGGCGCCCGCATAAGGGCCGAAACGGCGCCGATGCGAAAGCTAAGAAAGCGCGCATTCCATCGTAAAAGTCGCTCCCAAAGTCCACTGTGCCAGATGCCGCCCGAAATCGCCCGTTTCTGACCATCGAAGAAGTGCCTTGCCTGTGGCGTCAGGTTTGTCGACAGGCGCCTATAGGTTTGCAGTCGATCCGAGCACGGCGCCATTCCGAGAAAAGCCAGACAGGCATCCCGATTAAGGCTGTGCATGGCCGCTATCTTTAGCTCGAGAAGGTGGTTTTGAGCGGCGTTCAGATCGAGAGCAACAATGTCTCTGGCGTCTTCGGCCAGGAGATCCAGAACCCGCGTTCCGGTTCCAGTCAGGCTGAGAACACGCTTACAGCCACGCAGCGCCGTAAGCTCGGTTTCGCCGTCTTCATTGGTGGAAGTGAAGTTGAGCGTTGCGATGTCTTCCCCCTCCGTTAAGCTTACGAAACGAGACGAATGGGCACGTCGAAACGGCTATTGATTGCGTAAGTCTTCACACAAGGGCTAATGGCGCTATACCACTTTAGCAAGAGGAAAAAAAATGAGGGCTGAGGCGATCATGGCGGTGGGCCAGGCCTATATGAGGGCCCGCTGGCGTGCGCTCACCTTGCGTAACCGAACGTCGCTGAAGGCCTTTCATCAGCGTGCGCTTCATCGATTGACCCGGCAAGCCAGTCGCGAGCTCAGCTTCTACACTGCCTGTTCTGGTGGCGATTTCAGCTCCTTTCCAATCATAGACAAGACGATCCTGCTTGAGAACTTTTCAAGGTTAAACCGAGGGGGCTTAAGCCTTGAAAGCGTGCGCGAGGCGCTTTCGCGCGGTGAGGAGAGACTGTCGGGGCGCATCATTGGGATGAGCACCGGCACATCGGGCAACCGGGGCTACTACGTAATCACTGAACGCGAGCGCTTTACATGGTTAGGCACCATTCTCGCCAAGGCCTTGCCGGATGCCTTATGGCGAAGCCACCGCGTCGCGCTGGCACTTCCGGCGCTGTCTGACCTCTACCGTGCAGCGAGTATCGGCAGCCGGATTCAGTTGCGCTTCTTCGATCTTGCCCTTGGCCCCGAAAGCTGGATGGACGAACTGACGGCCTTTGCGCCGGACACCCTTGTCGCGCCGCCAAAGGTCTTACGCGTACTGGCCGAGCAAGGAAGGCTTAAGGCCCCTCGCCTGTTTTCAAGTGCTGAGGTCCTTGACGATATTGATAAGCGGATCATCGAAGAGGCGACCGGTTTTCGGTTACGTCAGATCTATATGGCGACGGAGGGGCTTTTTGCCGTCAGCTGTCCTTTCGGCACACTTCATCTGGCCGAGGATGTGGTCCATTTTGAGTTTGAGCAATCCATCACCGATAGCGCACTTGTCAGTCCAGTTGTGACCGACTTTACGCGCCGCGAACAGGGGATGATTCGCTACCGCATGAATGATCTGTTTGAACTCGATCACGCCAGATGCCCCTGCCAGAGCGCGTTTCAGGCGGTTGCGCGCATAGACGGACGGTGCGACGATGCGTTTCTTCTGGCAGATCAGTCGGGAGCCCGCCAACTCGTTTCACCTGACGTTTTGCGCAATGCAATTGTCCGTTCAGACCCGACCATAGACGATTTTCGCCTCATCCAGACCGGACCGGATGATATTGTCCTGCAGCTTTCAGACGCTTTAGGGGCAACGGTGGCAAGAAAGGCCGCTTTAGAAGTTGAGACGATGTTAAAGAGGCGCGGACTGACGGCGAACCTCACGCTCAGGCACGGCATTGTGGCGGATTACACACGTAAACTCAGGCGCGTTCGCAGAGACTGGCGCGCCTAAGATCATACCGGCTCAAACAGCCGGAACGTTCGAATGCCCTGTGGCAATGGCTTTGCGTTCAGGCCGTGTGCGATCAGTGGTCCAAACATGTCGACCGGACCCTGATGGTAGTCAGCCCCCCCGAAGCGGGAGAGTTGACAGCTTTGAAGAGATAGCATTGCAAGGTCTTGAGATAACACCTTGCGATGAAAGGCGATGAGGCCCAGGCGTTTAAGGAAAGGCGGCAAAACGCCCCGACGGGTGGAAAACGCCGCGAACGGCCGGGTGGTGTTGGCATCGACCGGACTGAAGATCACGCTAATCGACGCCTGAAGACCCTGACTATCTTCAAATCCGATCTGAACCTGAGTGGGCGGCCTATATCTCCCCCAGGAAAGGCTTCGCCTGCCCTCCGTTAAGCGCTGAAGAAGGGTCATTGCCTGGTGGGGCTCAGTATACCGCGCGACGGCTTCAGAGGGATTCACGCGCAGTTCGACGTCCACCGGGCAGGCCCGGCTGGCTTTACGAACGAGACCCGGATGGAGAAAGTAGGCGTGAACGGGATCGAGGAGGTTTTCAATCGCATCGTCGACCGCACCTGTTGAAGACGGCAAATGCCACCAAAAGGTATCGAATGTCAGATCGTTGATCACATCAGGCAGGCCCTGGAAGGGCGTCACTTCGTCCGTCAGACATGTCCAGACGATACCGGCGTGTTCGTGAACCGAAAAGGATCTGGCCGAAGCGTTCGCGGTCAGGTTTGAACCGGCAACATACCGACAGCGCCCGCCGGCGTCGAAACGCCAGCCATGGTAAGGACACTCGATCTGAGACTCCACAACCCGCCCGGCCGATAAGGGGGCATTCCGATGGGGACAGCGATCCTCCAGAACGGCAACGCCGCCAACCGTTTCAAAGACGACGAGAGGCCGCCCCATCAAAACAACGGCTAAAGGCGCCTTCTTTACCTCGGACCGATAGGCAATCGGATGCCAGGATCGCGCGAGCGCCAATGGCCATGAGGTTTCGCTCATGGTTGCACCTGTTGGGCGATGACAAAACTGTAAAACCACGCACCGTCCTGGCGTAGAAGCTCATCTTCAAGCGCCTCGTCACGTTTGAACCCGAATTCTCGCGGCAGGCCCGACCCTGTTTTGTTGAAAAACTTTCGCTCGCACACGACAGCCCCACATCGGAGAGTCCTGGCCAGTTCCCGCCAAACCGCGCGCTGCTCGTTTTCATCACAATAGGAAGCGTAATCAGACAAAGAGGCGCCGTCGAGGGAGGCACTTGGCGCAGATGTCAGGAAGCTCCTAAGGTCTGTCGTCTGCAAAGTCAGCCGTTCGATACGCTGTGCAATCAGGGCATGACCTTCCTGCGTCAGATAAGGCGGTAGGATGTCCGGATGATAGGCACCGTTGAAGACCAACCAGGCAAAGGGAAGCTCGTGAATCGGAAGATTCTTTGCCAAATGCTCGAATCGGGCACGGGCGTAGCCGGTCATATCGAAATCATCAGGGACATATGAAATCCCGGGCTCGCGCAATATGTGACGCCAGAGCCCCCGAAACGCGATAACCCGCAGCAGCAAACGCCACTGCCAGTTATCCCACCGCGTCTCCCACAACAGAGCCTGGCTTGTCATATCGTGCGTATGTAAAAGCTCATCGGCGAGTGCGCGCCGTCTTGATCCAGCCCATTGTCGAAAGCGACGAAGAAAGCTCTCCCATCTCCCACAATAAAGGAGGCCGTCCGCGGCCTTGTGGCGGTTTGCACGCCAGAAGCGTGCGGCATCTGAGGAGACGTGCCTGAGGGCTTCGTCTAAAAGCGCACGCCTGTGCTCATCGTGGCGAAGACCCGTCAGACGGCAGAAGGCATCATAATCGAAGTGCTTGTAAGCGACGGCGTAGATCTCGGCGAGGGCCGTCTGAGCGGGATTTTGATCAATAGATATAATTTCGCTCGGATCTGCCAGGAGAAGTTCGAACGCCCTGGAGCCGCTGGCGGTCAGTGTCAGAATCTTCTTACCCTCAGGCTTCAGAGCGGCGATTTCGCTTTGGGCATCTTCGTTAGACGCTGAATACCAGATGGTAGATTGATCAAGTGCGCTGGCGGTCATGTTCGGAAAATCCGGCACTCAGAGGCCCGTTCCGGGCAGTGACAGGGCGTCAGACGCAGTTCACCGTTGCGGGTTTGAAGGCGGTGAAGCGCGGCTAGGGTGCTGCGAGCTTTATGCGTATCTCCGAGCCAGTTCGTCGCAATAGCGGGCGGCGGTCTGTTCTCGCGGATAGCCTGCAATGACCAGGCCGCGTCGGCCACAAGAAAGTGAAAACCGTGGTGTGAGTCCTTTACCGCCAGACCCCAGTGTCCCGGACAGTGCCCAGGCAGTTCAATGGCGATCAAAGACCCGTCACCGAGCAGATCCTTTCCGGTGTCAAAGGGTTCAAAATCGGGAGGCAGAGCTACGTCTTTGGCCTCTTCAAAGAAGCTGGCGCGACTATCGAAATCGGAGGGAAGCAAAGACGGGAGCAGACCGCGCCGGGTGGCGGCCAGTCGGCCGTGACGGCGAAGGTCTGTCAGACCCGCGCGCGCACAATGAAGGGCGGCATTTGGAAAGGCGTGCAAACCGGCTATGTGATCGCCGTGGAAATGGGACACAATGATATGCTTGACATTCTCGGGCTTGTAACCGAGGGCCCGGCATTGACTGGCGGCATCGGCGCCTTCGGGCAGGTCAACCGGGGTTGCATAGCGATAAAGCCGCTCCGGAAAGGCGTTCGTCGCCCGCAGAAAGGCGGGATCATATCCTGTATCGAAGAGAATGGGACCTTCATCAGGGTGAATGAGCAGCATTGCCAGGGCATGGAAGTCGACGGGCTTTAATGTGCCCTTAATCAGCGTCATAGCCTGAGGATGGCGACAACTGCCTGTCAGAAGAGGAACGGTTTTAATCCACCGCATAAAAGCGCTCCTCCAGTGCCCAGTCGATAGCGTCAAACGCCTTGTAGTGGGGTGCCCAGTGCAGTACGCGGGCGGCACGCGAAAGGTCGAAGGTCTGGGAATAGCCCAGTACCATAGCCGAATATCGCGTCAGCTTTGGTTCGACCTCTGCGTCGCTAAGCATTGCCACTCGCTCCATCAGGCTTGCGACACCTAACGCTAAGAGGGACGGCACGGGCATTAGCCGCACTTTTCTATTCATCTTTTTAAAAACGTAGCGGACAAAGCTCTTTAACGGAACGGGATGCCCGCCTGAGATATTAAAGACGCGTCCAATCGCCTCACCGGCACAGGCTTCGGCGGCAAGGAGGGCGGAGGCGACATCTCGGGCATCGGTGGGTTCAATAAGGGCATTGCCCCACCCAGGCAGCGGCAGAAAGCCACTTTTGGCGGCTTGAAGGAGCCTCGGTAGTAAGACGCTATCGTAAGGACTGATGATTGCGCGCGGCCGCAACGCAACGGTTTGGAAGTCGGGTGCTGCGGAGGCGAGCACAGCCTGTTCTGCCGCGAGCTTCGTTTGCGCATAGGCATTGACAGGGTTCAAGGGCAAAGCGCTGTCCTCTGTCAATCCGATCTGGTGCTTCGCGCAGGTATAGATAGAGGGGCTTGAGGTGAATATGAAGCGGCGGCACTGCGCCTGGCGCGCTGCCGCCAGGAGGCGCTTTGTGGCCGTTATGTTGGCCGCCACGAAATCGTTATAGTCGCCCCAGGGCGACGATAATGCGGCGAGGTGAAAGACCGTATCGGCCTCTGCGACGAGCCCCGAAAGATCATCTTCTGCGAGATCGGCGCGGATAAAGCGCGCACCTTTGCGTTCAAGTAAATCCCCGGCCTCTTTGTTTCGCCCGGTGGCAATTACGCTGCGGCCCTGCGCAAGCAGGACCGAGGTAAGGACCTGTCCAAGTCCCCCCGTAGCCCCCGTCACCAGTGCGACATTGGCTACCATCGGATCACAGCACCGCCCAGCGAGACGCCGGCAGAACTGCCGATAATCAGCGAAATCTCACCCGGCTTCAGGCGACCCTGGCGCCGGGCATGGTCGAGAGTGAAGGGTAGGCTCGTGGCTATCAGGTTCCCCACATCGGCAAAAACATCGATCGTACGCTCGCGTGGCAGCCCGGTCGATTTAATGAGGTGATCGAGGGCCGCGCGGCTCGCCTGGTGAGGAATAACGCAGTCCACGTCTTTGATCGAAACGCCTGAGCGTTCAAAAAGGGTTTGCAGAAACGGCCGAAAGAGACGAGCCGTCGTCGTAAAAAGCGCAGGTCCTTTCATCTTAAAGCGGGCTTTTGACCTGAAGGCGTCAATATCTTCGTCGAGCCGAACGCGGGTACCGCCGGCTTCCAGCTGACAAAAATCAGCGGCATCAGAAAAGGTGTTGAAGCCGTAAGCCAGACGTTGATGGTTCCCGCCGGCTTCAAGTGCTATGGCCGCAGCGCCATCGCCGAACAAAACCGACGCCTCTGGGTCTGAATAATCGAGGGCAGCGCTCGCTATATCGGCGCTAACGATTAGGACCCTGCGCCAATCACCAAGCGCAAAGCCGGCGAGCGCTCTATCGAAAGCGATCAGGAACGATAGGCAGGTGGCATTGACATCGAAGGCGGCGATACCACTTGCCCCAAGCCCAAGCGCACGTTGTACGAGGACAGCTGTACCGGGTATGGGCTGTTCCATAACACCGCACGCCGATATGATCACATCTAAGGATTCGGGCGCCCAACCGGCGTCATCTAGCGCGACGCGCGCGGCTTGCGCCGCCATGAAGCTGGAAGTTTCCTCCGGGGAGGCGTGATGTCTTTGATTTACACCAAAGCGCCTGGCGACCTGTCCGTCTGGCAGACCAACCAACGCGTCATATTGCGCCGCTGAGAGCGTTTCTTTTGGAAGGTAAGCGCCCGTGCCGGCAATCGCAAATCTACGTTCCACGACCCCGTTAGCCCCCCGAGCGTGACGTTAAAGACGGTATTACTGTCCTTAATTTGGCGGACATGATCTCAGTTTGGACAATGTTCAGATAAAAGTAAACACCGTTTACCAAGCTGAGGGCGCTCTCTCACAAAAGCCAATAGCGGGGCTTTGGCGCGAGGCTCAATCCTTCGAAACCTTATCTGATGGTTTCGGTATCCTCCCCCACAAAAGCGGCCGGGATTTTGCCCTTCCTCTGAGACGATCGGGGAGCAGGCGGCATGTCAGAAACAAGGACAGCGAAGGGTTCAGATACTTTGAAAACAAGTGGGAAAATGATCTGTCTTACCCGGCCTATTCGCCCCGCGACACCTGATCCAGGGTTTTGGCAGGCGTGATGGCCTGGGGTTCGATCAGGCAGTGCAGTATGGCCGGTTTGCCGGACGCCCGGGCACGCTCAAAGGCGGGCGCAAATTCGGTTGTCCTGCGCACGGTCTCGCCATGCCCGCCAAAGGCTCTGGCATAGGCGGCAAAGTCGGGGTTCTTCAGCTCAGTCCCGATGGGCCGATAGGGATATTCGCGCTCCTGATGCATACGGATCGTGCCCCACATGCCATTGTCGACGACGATAATGATCAATGGGATGTCGTACTGGACCGCCGTGGCGAACTCATTGCCGTTCATGAGGAAACAGCCGTCGCCTGCAAAGGTTACGACCGGCGCTTCAGGGCACTGGCGTTTTGCCATGATGCCAGCAGGGACTGAATAGCCGACGCTGCCTGAGGTGGGTGCAACCTGAGTAAAGGGCTTTTGATGGCGCCAGTATCGATGCACCCAGATGGCGTAGTTCCCGGCCCCATTGGTGATTATCGTTTCTGGCGGCAGGTGCTCGCGAAGCCACACCATCACCTCGCCATATTGAAACTCACCAGGGATGGGCAAAGGCGTGGTTGTCCATTTGAGCCAGTCGTGATGCGCTGCCGCTCCTCTTATGATCTGCGGCGACGGCGTTTCATCAATCCACGACAAGGCCTTGGCAAACTGATCCGGCGTGCTGACGATCCCCAGAGCCGGCTGATAGACCCGGCCGATTTCCTCGGCCTGCGGGAAGATGTGGACGAGCTTTTGTGATCCAATCAAGGTATAGCCATTTGATGGCACCTCGGCCATGCGGGCACCCAGGAGGATCAGCAGGTCAGCGTCCTTCACACGCTGTGAAAGGGCCGGATTCTGCCCGAAGCCGAGATCGCCCGCATAGCAGGGATGCTGCGCGGGAAACAGCGAGGTGCGGCGAAACTCCGTAGCTACAGGGATATCATAACGCACCGCAAAATCGGCGACGGCCATACACCCTGCCTCTGTCCAGCGCGATCCGCCCAGAATCATCAGCGGGCGTTGTGCACTCTGTATGAGTTTCGAAAACGCTTTGATATCCGCATGTGTGGGTGCCGCTTCAATCGCCTCGACCGCTGGTGCGTCGGCGACGTCGCAGACCTCGGTCAGAATATCCTCAGGTAGAGAAATGACCACCGGACCGGGGCGGCCCTGCATGGCCACGCGGAAAGCGCGTGCGACGATTTCCGGGATGCGTTTCGGGTCAGAAATTTCCACCACCCATTTGGCGATACCGCCAAACGCCGCGACGTAATCCAGCTCCTGAAACGCCCCACGGCCCAGAAAAGCGCGTTCGACCTGCCCCACAAACAGGATCATCGGGGTCGAGTCGTGCTGCGCAATATGCACGCCATGCGCGGCATTGGTCGCCCCCGGTCCGCGCGTCACAAAGCAGATGCCGGGTCGCCCGGTGAGCTTGCCATAGGCTTCAGCCATCATCGCCGCCCCGCCTTCGTGACGGCAGATCAGCACATCGATATCGGCGTCGTACATGGCATCAAGGGCGGCCAGATAGGACTCCCCTGGCACGCAGGTCAGGCGCTCAACGCCATTTTGCTTAAGTTGCTCGACTAAGATTTGTCCGCCGGTCCGCATAGGTGTCTCTGTGCCTGCCATATCCCTCAGCCAGAGGGGAATTAAGAACTGAGTTTCGGCGACGGCGTTGCAGCCGTCATTCGTACGCCGTCCATCACAATGGGTGAAGCCACTCCCGGCACGCCGTCGATTTCGATCTGCATACCGCGATGCCGAATCTGGGGATCTTTGAATACGTCTTCGATACGGTTGATCGGTCCTGCCGGAACGCCTGCGGCCTCCAGACCTGCCAGAAGCTCTGCGCGCGTCGTATTTCGCAAGAACGGCTCGAGTTCCGCAATCAGTTGGTGGCGTGACGCCACCCTCCCGGCATTGGTGGCATAGGCAGGGTTTTGCGCCACATAGTCGGCCTCAAGCACATCGCAGAAGCGCAAAAACTGATGGTCATTGCCGACCGCGACGATGACTTGGCCGTCCTTCACGGAAAATACCTGGTAGGGCGCAATATTGGGGTGCGCATTGCCAAGACGCGTCGGCGACACACCTGACGCCAGATAGTTCATTGCCTGATTGGCCAGCATAGATGTCGCCACATCGAACAGGGCCATGTCTATGTGACAGCCTTTACCGGTCGCATCGCGCTGGCGTAAGGCTGCCAGAACCGCCGTTGAGGTATAGACACCTGTAAACAGATCAACGACGGCGACCCCAACCTTTTGGGGCTCGCCTTCGGGGTCGCCGGTGATGTCCATGAGGCCAGACATGCCTTGCAGGATGTAGTCATAACCCGCGCGTCCCGCATAGGGCCCATCCTGGCCGAAACCGGTAATGGATACATAGATGAGGCGCGGATTGATTGCGCTCAGACTGTCGTAATCAAGACCGTACTGACAAAGACCACCAACCTTAAAATTTTCAATGAGTACGTCGGCGTTTTCAACCAGTGCGCGGATGGCCGATTGCCCCTGCGCAGTGGTCATGTCGATCGCCACAGAGGACTTTCCCCGGTTGCACGCATGAAAATAAGCGGCCGCCTCTTCGATAAAGGGCGGCCCCCATCCGCGCGTGTCATCGCCCGTTTGGGGTCGCTCAACCTTCACCACAGTAGCCCCCAGATCGGCCAGGATCTGACCTGCCCATGGCCCGGCGAGAATGCGCGCCAGCTCGACGACTTTAAGGTCGGATAGAGGCTTCATCGGAAGATCCGCGCCGTTTCGTGAGTTTGCCATAAAGCGGGGGCAGATCGCTTCACAATCAGCATGAGGGCGCCATCAGAAAAAGGCCTGCAGACCGGTCTGTGCCCGGCCAAGAATGAGAGCGTGAACATCATGCGTGCCCTCGTAGGTATTGACCGTCTCCAGGTTTTGGGCATGGCGCATTACGTGATATTCTTCATGTATCCCATTACCGCCGTGCATATCACGCGCCATCCGCGCAATATCGAGCGCCTTGCCGCAGTTATTGCGTTTGATCAGGCTGATCATCTCTGGCTGTACCTGCGCAGCGTCGAACAATTGTCCGACGCGAAGCGAGGCCTGGAGCCCGAGCGTGATCTCGGTCTGCATGTCGGCCAGCTTCTTTTGAAAGAGCTGTGTCTGGGCCAGAGGCCGCCCGAACTGCTGCCGGTCGAGGCCATACTGGCGCGCCCTGTGCCAGCAATCTTCGGCCGCGCCCATAACCCCCCAGCTGATACCGTAGCGCGCCCGGTTGAGGCAGCCAAATGGCCCTTTCAGCCCTTCGACATTCGGTAGCAAGGCCTCTTCGCTCACCTCGACATTTTCCATGACGATTTCGCCGGTGATTGAGGCCCGAAGACTGAGCTTGCCGTGGATTTTGGGCGCGCTGAGCCCGGCCATCCCCTTGTCCAGCACAAAGCCCCGGATCACGCCATCGAGCTTTGCCCACACGACGAAGACATCGGCGATGGGCGAATTGGATATCCACATCTTGGTGCCGTTGAGGACATAGCCTTCATCGGTTTTGCGCGCGGTTGTGCGCATGGAGGCGGGATCAGAACCGGCATCGGGCTCAGTCAGACCAAAACAGCCGACCCATTCGCCAGAGGCGAGCTTTGGCAGATATTTCTGGCGTTGCGCCTGCGAGCCATAGGCGTGGATGGGATACATGACGAGCGAGGATTGCACGCTCATCATTGAGCGATACCCTGAGTCGACCCGCTCCACTTCGCGCGCGATCAGGCCATAGGCGACGTAGGAAGCCCCCGCCCCGCCATACTCTTCAGGCAAGGTGGCGCCAAGTAGGCCGCGCTCGCCCATTTCTCGGAAAATAGCCGGATCAGTCTGCTCTTCGGCATAGGCCTTCAGCACGCGCGGCAGAAGCTGAGATTGCGCATAGTCGTGTGCCGCATCGCGGATCATCCGCTCTTCGTCAGTAAGCTGAGCATCAAGCAGAAAGGGATCAGACCAGTTAAATTTAGACATCGAACTTTACCCCCTGAGCCAGAGGCAGGCTGCGGCCATAGTTGATGGTGTTGGTGGCGCGGCGCATATAGGCCTTCCAGGAGTCCGAACCGGATTCCCGCCCGCCGCCGGTTTCTTTTTCTCCGCCAAACGCCCCGCCGATTTCTGCGCCCGACGGCCCGATATTGACATTGGCGATACCGCAGTCAGATCCAGCCGCTGAAACGAAAAGCTCGGCTTCACGGATGTCATTGGTAAAGATAGAGGAGGAAAGACCGGCGCCCACGGCATTCTGCATGGCGATCGCCTCAGAAATACTTCCATATTTCATGACATAAAGAATTGGAGCAAAGGTCTCACGCAGGACAGGGCCTGCATGGGCATCCATTTCAACGAGGGCAGGACGCACGTAGTAGCTCGCCTTGCCGTTGACATCGACACGGGTTCCGCCGGTGACCTGGCCTCCGACGCTGCGCGCTTCGTCCAGCGCTTTTTCAAAAAGGCTGAAAGCATGAGCGTCGATTAAGGGTCCGATCAGCGTCCCCTCTTCCAGGGGATGCCCGACCTTGACGGAGGCGTAGGCTTGTTTCAGGCGCGGCACAAAGGTGTCATAAAGGCTCTCGTGGACAAAGAGGCGACGCAGGGTCGTACAACGCTGACCTGCCGTGCCCATGGCGGCGAAGGCCACTCCGCGCAGGGCGAGATCAAGGTCGGCGGACGGTGCGATAATGGCGGCGTTATTGCCGCCCAGTTCCAGCAGGGCCCGTGCAAAACGTGACGCGAGCTTCGGCCCCACGGCGCGGCCCATGGCCGTTGAGCCCGTTGCCGAGACCAGTGGCACCTTTTCGTGCTCGACCAGGGCTTCCCCGACCTCTTTGCCGCCGATTAAGAGCGCGGACAGGCCTTCAGGCACGACATGACCCGCAGCCTTATAGGCGGCGATGGCGCGATCAAACAAAGCGTGGGTTGCCAGTGCCGTCAGTGGCGTCTTTTCTGACGGCTTCCAGACAATGGCATCGCCGCATACAAGTGCGAGGCAGGCGTTCCAGGCCCAGACGGCCACGGGGAAGTTGAAGGCCGAAATGATGCCGACCACGCCCAGCGGGTGCCAGGTTTCCATCATGCGGTGTTCGGCGCGTTCGGTGGCAATGGTCAGGCCGTAAAGCTGGCGCGACAAGCCGACAGCAAAGTCGCAGATGTCGATCATTTCCTGGACTTCACCCAGGCCTTCGGAGGTGACCTTACCCGCTTCGACGGAGACCAGTTTACCGAGAGCGTCCTTGTGGGCGCGCAATTCCTCGCCGAACAGACGTACCAGCTCACCCCGTTTTGGGGCCGGGATCAGACGCCATTGCAAGAAGGCCTCATGCGCGCCATCGATTAGCGCTCTTGCCTGATCGACCGAAGTTTCCGTAACTTCGCCGATAAGCTCACCGGTGTTTGGCGAATGGACCTTCAGCGTCCCGCCCGTATGGCCGCTGGTGACGCCAAGAGACTCCAGCAAAATACGTGTATCCGCGCTCATTTGTCTTCCTTCGTATGCGATCCCTGCACCTCGCCTTTCGGGACCCGCTCTCCGTTAAGGGACAGCGTGCCGGCCGTTCTGGGCCCTGATGACGGGAAACCTTAAAACCTGTGTTCCACCGCGTGCAGCACCGCTGCACCAGCTTCGTAGTAAACCTCTTTTGCCGCCCGATGCTTCGCTTCCTGAGGCGTTGTTACGGGTAGGGGCAACTCCTCTTCGCAAAGCTTCCCGAGCACGTGTTCTGCCAGAATACGCCCCATCACCGTACCTGGCGCGATGCCGCGGCCATTATAGCCCGACACGCCCACTACGCCGGCAGCAAAACGATGAAAGCGCGGCAGGTTATCGTCGGTCATGCCGATAAAACCGTACCATTCATGTTCGAAACCAACACCTTTGAGCGCGGGGAAAAGGCGCGTCATGGCGCGTTGCCCCCAGCCGCTGTGCACGCCCTGCGCAGGACCACGTAAGGCGCCAACACTACCAAAAACCAACCGCCCTGCGGCATCCATCCGGAAGGACGACAAGACCTCCGCCGTGTCCCACGCCCCATGGCCTTCGGGGAGGATGTGAGACAAGACATCCGGGGGCAACGGCGTCGTGGCACAGTTGAAATAAGGAAGATAAACCTGTTCTTTGCGAATAATCTCCCACGGCCCCTTGGTGTAGGCGTCGGTGGCCATGATGACCCTGGGCGCGGTGACGGAACCTACCGTGGTTTTCACGCGCCACTGATCCCCCGCCGCCTCAATCTGGTCAACCGGGCTTTCACTATAGATATCAACGCCCGCCGCCACAGCCGCAGTCGCCAGGCCGCGGACATAGGCCAGAGGCTGGATCACCCCGGCTCGTCGATCCAGAAGCGCCATAGGATAGGCGTCAGTGCCGACCAGCCGCCGGGTTTCGCGAGCATCAAGAAGGCGGACATCCGCCCCGCGTGCTTGCCATTGCTCGGCTCTCGCGCGCAGTTCGCGCACCCCGGCCTCACCTACGGCACAATGGAGCGTTCCTTCGCGCCTGAGCTCGCAGGCAATAGCGTGCTTATCGACCCTTGCAAACACTTCCGCCGGTCCATTGGCAAGCACCTCTAGCAGCCGCTCCCCGTGTGCTGGTCCAAGAACGTTTGGGAGTTCATTGGGCATGACCCACATGCCGGCATTGACGAGCCCCACATTGCGCCCGGCTCCGCCGAAACCAATTTCGCGGGCCTCAATCACCACGACCCTGGCCCCGGCCTCGGCGAGCGTCAGCGCCGCCGAGAGGCCCGTGTAGCCAGCCCCTACCACCGCCACATCGGCATGTATATCCGCGCAAAGCCCCACTGTTGGCGGTGCCGCGGGGGCCGTGGCGGCCCACAATCCGTGGGTGAGAGGCTCAAGCGAAGGGGACAATGTTCATTCTCTTGCGTAATAACAAAACCGGTTGTACGCTGCCAAAATCGCCCCTTCAAGGGGATTTTTGGCAAGACTTCATTCCAAAGACGAATATGCGCTCACCTCGCCGCTTCCTTCCATCCCTCTCGTTACTCGCGGCGTTTGAAGCCACCGCACGACTAGGATCGGTCACCGCCGCGGCGCGTGAGCTGAATCTGACCCAGAGCGCGGTCAGCCGCCAGATCGCCTCTTTAGAAGCCCAGCTAGAGGTCGAGCTTTTTCATCGGGAACGCCAGACGGTGCGGCTGACTGCAGGGGGAGAGGCTTATGCACGGGAGGTGCGCGAGGCGCTGAAGATTATCTCCTCGGCGTCCTTATCTCTGCGTGCCAATCCGCACGGCGGAACGCTAAAACTGGCAATACTCCCAACGTTTGGCACGCGCTGGCTCGCCCCGCGCCTGCCGGATTTTTTACGCAATAATTCGGGCATTCAGGTCAATCTGATCACGCGCATAGGCGTGTTCGATTTTCGCAGTGAAGGCCTTGATGCCGCCATTCATTTCGGTCGACCAGACTGGCCTGGCGCCGAGAGTGCCCTGTTGCGGCCCGAGGTGGTTATTCCGGCCTGTGCACCAGAGTTGAGGTCACAATATGGGTTTAGCGACCCGAGTGATCTGCGCCAGGCGCCGTTGTTGCATCTGACCTCGCGCCCCGACGCCTGGGAAAACTGGCTGGAAGCGAAAGGCGCGCCCGCTGACCATGTGCACGGTATGTTGTTTGATCAGTTCGCGACGCTTGCCCAGGTAGCCCGGTCCGGACTTGGCATTGCCCTGTTACCGCAGTTTCTGGCTGAGGAGGAATTTGCCTCAGGCGCACTGGTTCCGGCGATTGACGCGCCTTTGTCCACCGGAGAGGCCTACCACCTCGTCTGGCCCGCCGAACGCGGCAATCACCCGCCACTTAAAGCATTTCGCGACTGGCTGCTGAAAGAGACTGCAAGCTACAGATAAGGACATTTCATGCGCCTGATTAGCGCCGACGAACTCAAAGAAGCCCTCCCCTATGAGCGGTTGGTACGAGCGTTACCAGAGCGTCTGTTAGCCGGGGCAACGACACCACAACGTCCGGTCTTCGACCTGGGCAAGGAGTCGTCTTTATTATTGATGCCAGCGTGGGCACCAAATCTGGGCGGCGTTAAGATCGTTCATGTGACGCCTGAAAACGCGCGGCGGAACCTGCCATGCGTGGCCGCTTCCTATCTCGTCTTTGATGGCGAAACCCACCGACATCTGGCTTTGATTGACGGTGAGGAGCTTACCGCCCGGCGCACTGCCGCCGTTGCCGCCGTAGCTATGAACCGGCTGGCGAAGCCTGACGCGGAACGCCTCCTCCTGATTGGATCGGGTCGGATTGCCTCGGAACTCCCGTTCGCTTTCCGGGCGGTACGTAACCTCAAAAGCGTCGCGGTCTTCAGTCCTACCCGTGCGAATTCCGAAACGCTCGTTCTGCGCTTGATTGATGCTGGCTTCGACGCGATCGTGTGTGAAGATATTGCACAACAAATCCCAGTCAGTGACCTGATCGCCTGTGCGACCTTAAGCCAGAGGCCATGGATTGAGGGGTGTCATCTTAGCGATCAGCACGTCTCTCTAATTGGTGGGTTTACGCCTGAGATGCGCGAAGCGGATAGAGAAACGCTCGACCGCGCGAGGGTTTACATTGATACACCCGCAGCCCTCGGGACAGCGGGGGATCTTGAAGGGGTAAGTCTGGATCAGGTCGCAGGACAATTGCTCGATCTTTGCGACCCTATGTTTAAGTCTGAGGCCGGCTTGAGCGTTTTTAAGAGCGTGGGAGAGGCCGCTCAGGACCTTGCGACCGCGCAAGTCCTGTTTGACAGTCCAAACAGAGGCTCTGAGTGAAGAAAGCGCTTTTCAGCGCTCATTTGCCCACATAGTCTCAGGAAAACTTGGGAGACCGCCATGGGCATTCTGGCCAGCCTCTTTAAACCCAGGAGCTCGGAGATCCATGATCTGCCTGACCGCCGTCTGATGACGCAAGCCTACCTGCCGGCATTTGCGGCCCTTAAGGGCGATCTCCTCTTCATTGGATGCCGGGGCTATAACCGGGGCTATTACCGGCAGCTGGAGGAAAAGGGCGCGCGCGCCTGGACGACGGACATTGATCCGCGTTCAGCGCGCTTTGGACATCGTAAGCGGCATCGCACCGGCGATATCTGTGAAGCGCAGACCTTGTTTTCAGATCTTCAGTTTGACGGTGTGATCTGCAACGGCGTTCTGGGTTATGGTGTGAATGCACGCGACCAGCAGGTAAAGGCGATTGACGCACTTGCGGCTATTCTGAAGCCCGGAGGGCACCTCTTGATCGGGTGGAATACCGATAAGATTGAAGACCCTATTGAGGCCGGGCTCGTCGAGCGGGATTTTATTCCGGCACCTTTTGCGGGTCAGGATCCACGAGTCACGTTTGCAGAGGTGACGCATGTTTATGACCATCTCGTACGCCGAGGCTGAACGAGAATCTGAGGGCTCGGCTAAGCCGGATTTGACAAGTCCTTCAGGAACATGACGGCCCTCTGCGCGGCACCTGAGGCCGAAAAGATGGCTCGGTTGTCAGATTTCAGAACAGATAGCCACTGGCCGATATAGCAAGCATGGTCGGATCTGGGCGAGGTGGAAAGGCCAAAATCGGCGCATAAAAACGCGGCGCCCAGTTCAGCGACAAGTTCTTCCATAGCGTAGGCATGGTCTCCAAACTGGCGCCCAAACTGTCGGGCGAGGCGTGTCTGATGACCGCTCCAGTGGGTGAGTTCATGTAATAGAGTTGCATACCAGGCCTGCGACGCCGTCTGGGTGTCTGTCGCAAAGAAGCGGTCCGGATCTGGCAGAGCGATAAAATCCGCGGCAGGTGAGAAAAAGGCATCTTCGCCGCCGATATGTATCCGCGCACCGGTAGCCTCGACAAAACGGTCAAGTTCTTCGCGGCGAGCAAGAGTTTGCGGCGTCTGAGGCTGATCCGGTTCTGAAAGACCGTCAACCTGAGCTTCATTGAAAACAAAGGCCGAGCGCGCAACAAACGCACTTCGGCCACGCGAAACTTCAGTCTCACCCCCATCGTCTCCCGCGTCTCGAGAAATCGATTTGAAGAAAACGATCGGGGTTGCCTTTTCCCCTTTTCGGACCTGTGCGTTTTGCTTTTGCCATTGCCGATAGGTCCCCCACCGGCCCTTCGTATAGCCTCGCCGATCGGCAGCGGCCCAAAGCGCAAGGAGATTGATACCGCGATAAGCAAGCCCGCTCGCTATGTTTTGAGGCATCAGAACCGGGGAACCGCTCCGATGCCAAGGCAAACAGAAGTTTTCGCTATCTGCACCCGCCTCGATCGCCTGGACAATATGATGGGTTATCTGCGCATAAACGTCGGTTGCATAAGATTGGGATGACGGCATTGGTCGATCTCGGATAAGGCCGTCGATGGCCTTCGTCTCGGACTAAAGAAAGCCTTTACAGATACTTGCGGAAAAGTGGATCACGAGAGACTAAAACCCAAACGTGTCGAAAATCAAATTACATCCATTACGATTATTTGTAAAGAGCTCAACCAGAAACCACCCTTTACACACACGCATTGGAGAGATGTCTGCGGATTTAGATCCGCGCCGCAAATAGCAGTTTCAAATCAGGCTATTGCAGAGAGACTGTTGACGAGGGGAAGGTTACGGACGACCGCGAACCGGTCAAGACCCTTGAAATCATTACGCACAAGGCGGCCGAAGCGTCAGTGCGGCACTATGAAGGGCGCTCCGGTGTGCGCGCGACAGAGATTGAAGGCCGGTGGCTGGAGCTCGCCATATAGTGTGATATACGTCCTAAGGACGTATATCACACTATATGGAAATGTAAATAGGCTTGCCCAAACGTCATAATAATAGAAATTGACAACGTAGGGAGATCGCGAACAAAAAATGAACGCATAATCTCGGATCCATTTATGATCGAGTCTGCGCCCTATGTCGAACGGCATCGCGCTTCGCACTTCTCATTTCTGGGAGGCTCGTCATGAGAGGAATTGTTCGAGCGCATCCAATGCTATCTGGATTGTGGCAGCATCGCGCGCGATCTCAGCAAGGATTACAGTGAAATCACGATGAACACGACGCGTTATGTCTACAGATGCGGCTAATGGGGACGCGTTAATCTCGTCAACGTGAGCGAAACGCGTCGGCTCTACATCGCCGCCTTGCGTGCGGCGGACAACTGCGACTTGGAACCGCTGCTGCAGTTTGTCAGGTCGTAGACCAGCAAGATATTGGCAAGCGCAACACCGCGCGTGTCGGCATCGGACAGATAGATGTTGGCTCTTCCTACGTTCGCGGAAGAAAACGTGAAGGGTGCGCCTCAGACGGCCGAGAACCTGAGCGGCCTCTAAATACCTGACGCTTTGGACAGCCATTTATTTGGCACGGCGCTAACTCACGCCGATCCGTGTAGGAAACGAAGTCCAGCGAGTTTCGTAGCAGACGGACGATGCAGATCTGAACGGTCATCTCGGGAAAAACGGCGTTGATCGCATCCGCAAAGCCCTTCAAACCGTCAACAACCGCGATCAGGACATCTTCGACGCCGCGGTTCCTGAGACCTGTATCACCTCAGGGTGAGTGATCCAGCCATCAACAAGAGAGATAGGCAGGAACAATAAAGGGAGGTGTTCGCCAACAAGCCAGCCTTGTTCAGGACGGGGTCAGCCAAAACCTTGTGATTGCCCCCAAGAGTCCAGAACACGGCCTCTTGCTGCGGATTGGCCGAAGCCTTCAAGCGTAGCCAAATGCCCAGATGCTTTAAAGCAAGGTGGCTTCTAATATGGCTCATCGCAACAGAGTGGATCACGACGAAAACGACAAAGGCGGATAAAAATGCGTATGCCACGCGCAGTCCTGCTGCTGAAAAACTTATAGGATAACCTTATCGGTGCATCGGCATTCCGCCCTGTGACAGGCACGGGATAACAAATCCGACCGAAGCTGTATCTGTGCTGATTAGCGAGCTTTACGCTTATGGGATGCCCTGAGGTCGAAAGCTCGAAAAACAGTAGAAACCAGAAAATAGCCCATCGCCGCGCCCACTGCCGGGGGCAAACCGTCTGCCTTCAACATGCCTACAACTACGCCAAAAATGACAGCTTGAACGCCGATGAGTGGAAGACCTTTGCCCCAAGCGCCCCAGAACTGATTGCCCATTTTACACCCCCTCAAAGATGAAGTGAGCTTATCCGCAACCGATCCGGTCACGCAAGGTGAAACCACATAAATCACCTGCCTGTGGGCGAAGTTAGATAAATACATGAACACCTGTCAAAAGGAGAAGTTCATCGCAAACACCTACATCACCCAGTCCGAAGAGTGGATTTTAAGCCATCTCCCCGCCGGTCGTTTCGACCTTCATGATCAACAGCTATATCATGACCCTGTGTCCCCAAGCATCATCCGAGGCCTACTGAGCGACTTTGATTACGAAGACGCCCTAAAGTTCATGGACTGACGTATCATTTAGAGCAGACAGAACATCCGCCCCTGACGACCAGCCCTAAGCCTTTCCTGATGGTGTTACGACGATGGGATCGGCTCATGATCGCCCAGACCGTCCTTAAGCCTGTTTCCAGCCTCCCGGGAGCTTCGCAGAGGCTTGCCCTGACGATCTCGTGCACACCGGGATCTCCGCCTGAGAACCCTCATTGGAAGGCCTGCACCCCGATAGTTCTAAAGACCGGAAATTATCCCTATGGTGGCCAGTGAAGTGGCACGGTCGAAATCGTCTCCAACCCTTGCGGGGTAGGGGTTTGCGAACGAAGAAAACTGTCTGAGTGCCACAGTGTGGCGCCACAATAACCGTCAAAAAAGAGGGCTTTAAAGCCTTCTCATTGATTTCAATGATAAATTGTCGTGATTCGGGAGATTGGAGCGGGTGAAGGGAATCGAACCCTCGTATTCAGCTTGGGAAGCTGCTGCTCTACCATTGAGCTACACCCGCTTTTACAAAGCTTTGCGCTATGCGGCATCCTGTGAGTTTACACCAAGGTTCGCACCGACACTCGCCGAGCGCTTGCCTAGTGCCATACCGAAAGCCGCGTCGTCAACATATCTCCATCGGATTTCCGCAACTTATCTCTCACCCCAACCCATGAATGCACTGATTTCTCGACCAGTCAGGCGCTCTCCGGGAGTAGTCATCAGGTGCGTTGCAAATGTCCCCCGTCTATCGTGCAAGCGATCTAACCGGTCATTTTCTGAAGAAACTCAAAACCCATCATTCAGGATTTGAAGTTTTTGGGTTCTTCGGATCAAATAGGCTTCCAAATAGAATGACTAAGGAAACGAATATAATTCCTGAAAATGCATAAATAACATTTTGAATCGATGTATGAAGACCTTTGAATGTTAAAACCAATATGTATATTGTAATTATGAGATTAATAGCATAAAGTCAACCAACAAAAAAGCTATATTTTAATGAATATTTATTGTGGAATATATTGGCAATATAGACCAAAAAGGCCGAAAAGATAATGTAAAAAATCTTTCCTATCTCAATACCTGGGAAAATAGTTGATAACTGGTCGCAAGCGAAATACAAATTCAATAAAATTACAGCAATCTGAACTGAAAGAGTTTCAAAAAATCGAATCAATCGCATTTTTCTCTCCCTTTTTATATTCAATCAAATTATGATTATTTTGATAAAAAAATTCTATATCCACCACTGTTACGTATTAATATATAATTTATTATCACAAGACGCAAAATACTCAGCGATATTTATTACAACTTCTGAAACCCACCTTTTGGTCTGTAATAAAATTGCGCCCACATGCCCAACACCATGCACGATTCTTTGCGTTATCCGGCTCGCTGCGCGTTCACCGCATAGGTCTCATACACCGCCGCTAAGGTAGTGCCCAGCGCTACAACGGGAGGGGCGCCGCAAATATACCTCGGGCGCGTTTACACCTCTCAATCTACGATTCGGGATCCGTAGCTCAACGGTTTGCCACTATAAATTGAAACCAGCACGGCCGCGCCTCTACTAAATCTGCTGGAAAAGAGACCGATTGCACTCAAGTCCTTATGTCGGACGTTCATGTCAAGTGAGCCTTCGTAAGCAGGACCTCCTGAACTCGATCCGCTGGGAATTGTGATTTCGTTTAATACAACCTTATAAAACCCGCCTTAAGCTCTTTGTTTGAATCGGCACGAGCTCGCGCGATCCGAGGACACTTTAAGCCGCGGGTCGAAATTGGCCCGTGACTTGACCCAAGTTGGCCCGTGACTTGACCCCATTGATTTCTCTGTTAAGTTGAGCACCATGAGCCAGTGGGGGGTGGGGAAATGGACTCTGTAACTGATCACAGGGTGCTTCGTGAAAAGGAGTTTCACGAAAAACGCTTTAGCGAATTCGACCACAGGGAGAGCCAAAAAAAATATTACTGGGCCGTTTGGGATGGCGCTGAAAAATATCTGCAGACCGTCAGACAGCTGGCAGCGGGAATGTCAGTTTTAGAATACGGATGCGGAGATACCGACGTCTGGAAACAAGTCGGACCTAATGCGAAGACGTATGTAGGTATCGATATTTCAGGAGCTGCTGTCAGCAGGCTTGAAGGTGAGTGTGACTTAATCAATACGTCCTTTCACGTCATGGATGCGCACAAAATGACATTTGAAGATGAATCTTTTGATCTCATTTTCGGTAGCGGCATCATCCACCACCTTGAAACCGAGAAAGCGGCCAGGGAAATAGCGCGGGTTCTACGCCCGGGAGGAAAAGCGATTTTTTGGGAGCCCCTTGGAGGAAATCCGCTCATTAATGCCTACCGCTTTTTTACCCCAGACGCGAGAACAGAAGACGAGCACCCTCTAATGGCGCGTGATTACTCCGTTTTACGCAAAGAGATAGGAGATATGTCGCTCAGCTTTTTTGGATTGTTCACCTTACTTAGTGTACCTCTCCCCGACAGTGTTATACGAACATCTGCCTTTCACGCTTTTCGAAAAATAGACGAATTATTGTCAAGTATTCCGGGCGTGAGATACCTTTCCTGGTACTGCTTGTCGACTTTTACAAAACAAAAAATTTAACCGAAATGAAAATTTCAATTTTAGAAAATGCACTCCCATAACCTATTATAAATAATACGATGTAAATTCTTGTAAAAAATTTTAAAATGAATAAATTATGATTTTATTTAAACGAAATAAATAATATAACGATTAATTTAATAGCTCGGCGTATAAATTAAGTAGCTTATCACACCAACTATCTTTTGTGTTCGAAAACCGATGTGCTTGGGCAAATGCGATTTCGCTCATCGATTTCGCAAACTGGTCGTCCTTTAATTGATCCAGTGCGTGAGCAAGTGACTTTGCCTCGCGCGGCGGAGCAACGAGGGCGCCGCCCAATTCAGCCATCTCAAAGCCGTCTACGTCGTTAAAGGCAACAACCGGAATGCCGGCGCGAAGGGCTTCATTTGCCACAAGGGTGAAGGTCTCCGGCAGACGTGAAGGAACAATTACAGCCCTTGCTCGCCGCACCTTCTGACTGATTTCTTCGTGAGAGCAACGGCCTGCCAGGTTCACTTCAGGAAACCTTTGCGCGATCTCATTTTTCATATCTCCGTCACCAATCATGGTCAGGGGCATCCCGCTCAGCCTTGCCGCTTCTGCTGCAAGGTCAGGCCCCTTCTCCGCCACTAGTCGACCGATAAAGAAAAGCTCTTTGTTTTGCTCCACCGGAACCCTGCTCTGGCTATATGGATTAACAGGGTTTCTAACCACTCGTATCCGGTCCTTAGGGACGCCACCGAGTTCGTACCACTTCGCCATACTCGGATGAATAATCCCAATGAGCGGGAAAGGGTCTGAGCGGAAAAGCGTTCGTTTAAGCGACACGGACCGGGCTACCCGCCAAAGTTTGTGGGAGTATGCCCGGCGATCGCAGTCCGTTAAAAGGCATGACAGACCCAGAGGTTTAAAGGAGCACGCGCTTCCATTTTTTTTAAAATTTGAAAAGCTCAGGTTCGGGCATGAAATTGCGAAATCATGTGCAGATAGAAACAATCTAGATCGAACCGGGCGCAACGCATCGAATAGTGAGGGAGAAAATATCTGAGACCAATTGTGCAGGTGATAAACTGTATTTGGTGTATCGATATTCTGAATAACGCGCGTGATAAACCCTAGCGTAGCGGTATTATATAGCCCTCCCAATAGCGCGTCTGTTGGCTTACGATCCAACAGCGGCAGGCCGTTCATGGGTATAATTTCGATGTTTTTACCCTTCAGCGGACAGCGGCTTGCATCATCGCCAGCAACAAAAAACACTTTGTATCCGCGCTCGGCCATTACTTCGGCGGACAAAAGAGCCATTTGCTCGGCGCCACCAAGCGCCCATGACGTGTCAGATAAGATAACCACGCTCCCAATCTCAGCGTGCCTCTTTGGCGAGTTGTCCTCGACTGAGTCTTCCTCCGGTTTGGAAATGCCCTCAATACTTGGAGAAAAACTAAACATCGGCCCCCGCAACCACATTTATAAAAAAGAATTTCGTTGATAACGATTATTCATCCGCCGCGCAACCATAACTGAGTCCCGCAAAGGGTATGTCGATAACGAGGATAAATCCCCTGGAAGGGAGGCAAATCCGCACCTTCTGCACGTTTACTCGGGCTTTCGCGACTTGATTTTAAAGTTAAAATCTAAGGCTCCACACGTCGCGACGATAGGCATAAACCGAAAAGCGTTCATAGCCTCCTCCTCAAGCTTCTCCTGACCACCTGGCTCGATTTCAGTGGCGGCTGTCTCCTTCCTGAATTTCTTCAACCAAGCAATCAGCAACGACATCATCCACAGGACCGACCAAACGAACCATCGATTCGCGTGGATAAAGAGTAGTCCGTTTAAAATCTGTGGGTAAACCCTGTGGAAAGCGGCCGCTATCCACAAGCAAACACAACATATAGATTGCTGTGGACATCCCCCAACAGGCGAAACACTAGATGTTGCGGTTTTTAACTTTTTGTTTACGATTAGCGGTAGGAAAGCCGGTTTTATCGTAATCGGAGAATCCATATTTAGTGCTGAGGCTTGACGGGCGCGCCCGTCAGATAGGGGACGGAGGCTTGACCATGAGCTGGACAGACGAACGGGTCGAAACGCTTAAGAAGCTTTGGCAGGAAGGCCATTCCGCCAGTCAGATTGCTAAGACCCTCGGCGGCGTGACGCGCAATGCCGTGATCGGCAAAGTCCATCGTCTTGGCCTGTCGGGTCGTGCGGCGCCCTCGCAACCGGCTCGCCCACTTTATAAACCTGCCAAGCCGCCGCGTCCGGCAGCCCAGACCCAGCCTGCGCCGCAACCCGCACCGCGCCGAGTGTCGGTTGAGCCCGCCCCCCGCCCGGTCGCGCAGGTGCCTGCGGTGCCCATCATCGAGGGTCCCGGCTCCGCTACGGTCCTGACACTTGGCTCCAAAATGTGCAAGTGGCCGATCGGCGATCCGTCCTCGGATGAATTTACGTTCTGCGGCCGGCGCGCTGACGATGGCATCCCCTACTGCGTCGAACACTCGCGCGTCGCCTATCAGCCGCAGCAGAAGAAGAAAAAAGACAACGGTACAGAGCTTTCGCGTTCACTGCGCCGTTACCTCTAAGGCGTCCATGTCTCACTCTTTCGGCCTGTTTTCCCATAGGAAGGCAGGCCGTTTTCGTTTGTAGAGGTTGCGCCCTTTTCGCGGGGCGAAGTACCTGTTAGCCTTAGACCATGACGACGATTTACGATGTGTCCCGTCTGGCCGGGGTATCGGCCAAAACCGTTTCGCGGGTGCTCAATGAGCCTGACCGTGTGAGGGCTGAGACGCGGGCTCAGGTACAGGCGGCGATGAAAGCGTTGGACTACACTCCCAACGCGTCGGCGCGGCAATTGCGCCTGGGTGGCGCCAGTTCTCTTGGGCTTTTGCTAGAAGATCCGGTGTCCGGCTATCTCAGTAGATTTCACCATGCGCTTTTGACGGCATGTATGGAAGCTGGCAAACACATCAGTGTAGAACTGTTCGACATGCAGCCTGGGTGGGCAGAGCGTCTTGACCGCTTTCTGAACGAGGGTCGTGTACGCGACCTGATCCTTTTGCCGCCTTTATGCGACTTTGCGCCTCTGAAAGCCCATTTGCGAGAACGCGGCGCACGCGCTGTCCTGATTGCCCCTTCGGTGTTTGATCCGCACTTTCCGTCTGTCGTGATGGACGACCGGGCGGCGGCGCGTCAGGTGATTGAACATCTCTTCGCACTGGGGCACCGCCGCATAGGACATATCGGAGGCCATCCGGACCATTCGGCCGCTATTTTGCGCCGACAGGGTGTATTTGAGGCCTATGACGCAGCGGGCTTCGCGCGACCTGAACCTGAATTACTGGTCGCCGGAGATTTTCAGTTTCGCAAAGGGATCGAAGCGGCCGAAGCCCTCCTGTCGCTGCCTCAGCCGCCCACCGCTATATTTGCGGCTAATGATGAAACCGCGGCCGCCGTTAGCGTGGCCGCCCATAAGAGGGGAATGAGCATCCCGGGCGATCTGTCGGTTATTGGTTTCGACGACGCCCCTATTGCGGCCGCGGTTTGGCCTGCGCTCACCACCATTGCCCAGCCCTATCTCGAAATGTCTCGCCGGGTCGTCCAGGCGCTTGATAACTGGGAAGCCAATTTCACCAGCGGCGCCGCGGCAACCTATATGACTGCCCACAGCCTGATTGTGCGTGACTCTGCGGGCGATGCCCCATAGTTGCACCTAACAAGACGAAATAAGACGAGCCCCTGTTGCAATTGACTTTTTTGCACCGCAATATCAAGGTCAGAAAACAGCGGAGACTCAACAGTGCAGCGCTTCGATACACTCGACGGTCTGAGAGGGGTAGCTGCCCTTGCTGTGGTCCTAAGGCATGCGGGCGCTATTGGGGGGCCGGGTTACATACCCTTCAGTTATTTGGCTGTAGATCTTTTTTTCATGATGAGCGGCTTTGTAATTGCTCATGCTTATGAAGCAAAAATACTTCAAGGCATGTCATTTAAACAGTTTATGGGAAAGAGAATTCTGAGGTTAGCGCCACTGTTCTTTGTTGGCATGCTATTTGCCGTTTTCACTATATTAATTAGAAAATTTACAGGCATTGGGGATTATTATTGCTATTGGCAGGCGTCTCTCTTTCTAACGCTTTTACTAATACCGACGCCATTTTTCTGTGAGGGCGGCTACCACGCCATCTTTCCATTCAATGGCCCTGCGTGGTCTCTTTCGTTAGAGGTTGCGGGAAACGCTGCATACCATCTGGTAGCACAGATACTGACAAACGCCATACTAATCACAATTTCAGTCATTTCCGGAACAGTAATACTAATAATTGTTCTCAATTCAACAGGCCCCGATTCGCTGAATATTGGATATACGCTAGATACCTGGTGGGCTGGCGCAATTCGTTTTATTTTTTCCTTTACTGTGGGCATAATCATATTCCGATTTTACGATAAGTTTCCCAATTTTCGTAACACTATAATGATAAGCATGATCCCTTATGCACTTCCAGCTTTTTTAGCTTTCGTCCTTTTGAATCATTACTTCGCTAATGCGATATCTCAAATATACATTTTATCTGTTGTTTTTGTCATATTTCCCATTATGATTTTGTTTTCTGTAAAAATAAACACGCCAAAAAACCTTCAATATATTTTCAAAACTCTGGGAAACACCTCTTACGCTATATACATTATTCACCATCCCATTATAAAAATGACCGAACAACTTTCAAATTATATTGGATTTGATTTTCTGCGCTACAAACCACAGTTTTCATTATTATTAATAGCCGCACTGTTTGGACTCGCGCTATCGCTCGAGAAATTCTACGATCGCCCATTACGACGGTGGGTTACACTGCGTCATAAACAAAATTCAGCCATTTAAGCTTTGTTCGTGAAATGGAGAATGGCTTTCTATAATCTGGGGCCCTCGCCATTGCCCCAGCTTACGTCACTCTTTGGCCAATCACTTCCCAGATGGGGAGATATCACCTTAGATAACTAGCAACTGCGAAAAACCTGATGGGCGAAGTCTTGGAACCTCGGGTTCGCAGCATTGACACACTCGCTAAGCGCGCTCAATGCCCTTCAACCTGATCCTGACCGGCCTCCTCGATGGGTTCGAAGTCAAGCTCACATGCCTTAAGTGGGCACTGATCGCCGGGTGTTCTCAGGATGCGGTAAGCCACGACATCGTTGTCCTGCTTAAACGCCGCATCCTCGTTAGGGTATATCAGCTGGTGTAGAACAAAAAGCTCGCCTCACGGCGGGTTTTAATATTGATTGGGGCCAAGAAAGCACTCGAACTTTAGAAGCAGTTGTTTAATTTTAGAAATTTGAGCCATTTTGACTCAATCTCGTTACCCATGCGCTTTTTGTTGCAAGTGGGTTACGCTCCAGATTTTCGTCAGCCAGAGCGCGGTATCAAGGATAAATCTCGGCCCTTCGGGAACAATATCGGCCTCGTCAATCGAAAGCGACTATCCATGCTGGATCGTGTCTGGCCATGCGGGTCCGCGATGACAGTAGACGGATAAAAGGGATGTAATCCGTATACGGAGTAATAGAATGGGCCGATCTACAATCCTAAAATTTTCGCGTGGGTAGCCGAGATATGACAAGAGCCGCATATTCAAAAACACCTTTGGGCCTCTCGTTACCCAACGAGTGCGGAGAATGGAACGGCTAATCTCCGCATAAAGTGCGGAGATTATGGCTCGTATCAGGCAGGACCGCCGCCACGTTGTCTGCAATCGTCGCACCTTTTGGGCGCAAAAAGGCCAGGAGCCGTTTTTAAGTCTCACCTGAAACGCTGATCTGAAGGTGTTTCGCTCTCTGCCCTATGACATTTAGAATATCCGCGAGGATATTCGATTGAATGCCTTCCTTTGCAAAATCTTCGGCAAGTGCCTCCGCACGCTCGAAGACCACCTTGCTCAAACTCAGGAGTTTCTTGTCGAGGTTCCGTTTAGCCGAGGCAGTGTCAGGGACAAGCTGATGCCAGTGACGTAAGAACACGTCCTTTGCCTCATATTTCCCGCCAATTTTCATCGCCATTTTCGGGGCGAGGTCCGGATACACAGCGGTGCTGAGAAGGTCATAGGCTGGCGCGAGTTCAGGCTTGTTTGATTTGTATAGGAACGAGAAATTTTTTCCATGCGCGTCAGCATTTCCAATCAGGAAGTTAAATATCACGCGGTCCTGGAGCGCCAGTATATCTGACGCAGGCTTTGCCGAAAATTGTGAGAGCAAATCGAAGCATTGAGCGAGCGTTGGCCCGCCTTCGCGCTCATACTTTACATCGGGTAGAATGCCTAAGGCCTGGCAAAAATCTTCCTGATGAACGCGCACAATTCTGCCATCACGCTTGATCCTGTCGTACCTTTCAACAAGGTAACATGGCGTTTCACCGACATAAATGATCTGGGCATTCGGTGCGTCTATACCGACCCGCTGCGCCAGCCGCATGCAAAAAAGTTCGTTTTGTACGCTGTCCGGAATATCGTCGATCAACGGCTTCAGGATATGGGTTGTCGGTGCCCCCCCTCTTACCAGAGCGATTTTGCCATCGACCAGACCGACAGCCATTTTGTCCTGAGCCCCGGCAAGAGACAGGCGCAAGCCGTCTTCGCCTGCCAGCAATGGCCGACGCCGCAGTTGGTCCAGAAAGTCTTTGAGCTTCTGACTGTCTAAAACCTCGACATTGCCCTCATCGGTCAGATCGACGGGCCCTCCGGGAACCTGTAAAGACAGGGCACCCGCGCATTCGCCACCGATGGCTTCCAGCAAGGCAAACGGGTTCTTTTCGGAAACGCCTAGAAAGCGTGCAAGACGATGTTTGATGATGTCATCGGGGAGCAGCCCGGAAAAAAACGCACGAACGACATCACCTTCAAATGGTTGAGCTTGAAGGGGTAATGATAGCGATATCGCCCGCGGCTTCGCCTGAAGGTAGGCCTCATCATATTGAAAGGCCAGTCCACCCCGGTCATTCTGGATAAGGTTTCCTGTAAGGTGACCGTGCAAATAGACGTTAAGCGTTTGGCTCATGCTTAACCCCAACCCGTTCCGTCACTGTTACCGCGTCCGGCGCCAAGACCTCTAACATCGCCGTTTTGACTAAGACCATGAAGCTCAAGGGTAAGGCCCAGCATTGATAACACGGTCAGGGCTTTACCGACATGGCAGGACTCCTTACCTTGCTCGAGTTCACGCAGATAGCGCACCCCAACGCCCGACGTGGCAGCAAGCTGCTCTTGTGTGAGCCCTTGGCTCTTACGCGCTCGGCGAACGCTATGACCTATGTCCTCGGCCCTACTTATATGCGCCATCATCAACCCTTTCGGGACGATTGTAGCATTACATCGTGTAAAAACAACAGATCATCCCGTTCGGGACTATTTCGGTGTACAAAGACGGATTTGAAGGGAAAACATCCCGATAGGGTCGCTAGATAAAGGGAAGCAAGAGATCTTTGGTAAAACGAGCGGCTTTAGCTCTAGTAGACCGTAAGGTCAAAGGCGTCGTCGAAATGATGCTGGATACCCCTCAGCGTTAAAACACCCCCTTTGACCGCCGAACGCCTGTTCCGATGGCATGCCGCCCTGTTTCCGACAGGTCGAAGCGGCAGGACAAAGATCGTTGTCGGGGCATGGCGTGACGGCGCATCTGGCCCGATGCGGGTGGTTTCCGGCCCTGCAGGCCGCGGGCGGATTCACTTCGAAGCCCCGGATGCACAGCGGCTTGATGAGGAGATAAAAACCTTCCTGAAAGGGTTCGAAGGTGGCGCGAACCTTGGCCCGGTCTTTCGGGCCGCTATTGCGCACCTGAGGTTCATAACTAGTCTCTTCGTCGGCAACGATCTCTCCTCCAGAAGGAAAAATCTAATCATCGACAGCAACACCTGAGATCACCGCTCAACTGGGCGGGATAATCTCGGAACGGTGGGCGACATCATCTCGTAATGATGGGCGGCATCATATCGGAACAGAGGGCGCGATCATTTCGGGATCGGCAACCAGTTGGCCTATCCTATTAACGGACATGATTTCAGCGAAGCGACCTATGCCCGAAAACGGACACGATACAAAATGCCGCATCATGTTGTGCAGCGGCACGCTACGGGATGTCTTCCCTGTGACAAACGGATCCCAGGTTGGCGGATGGCGAGAAGACACGGACGTAGCCTTGACCTTTCCGCTGAAGTGATATACATAGTATATCACCAAGGCGCCGCATTGTCGCAGGGGAAGCAAGCACCCCAGCTAAGGTGAAAATGTAAACTGAATGGAGTTCGACATGGCGAGCGCTGCCGAGAAACCCACAGGTTCCTTTCTCGTTCGATTAAGGAAGCAAGACACTCCGACAGGTGTCACGCCTACAACGATCGAGCTCCTTTCGGAACAGACTGGATTAACAAAAACAGAGATTGTCCATCTCGCCCTGAGACAATTTGCGGATCGATATTTGCCCCGGTACGAACTTGATGACGGGCCTCTAACAGAAGCTCAACTGGAAGCTATTCGGGCCGCAAGTCCTGCTTCACAGATTCCGGAGGAGCAGTTCACTGAGAGACTGTTTTAGGCTATGGCCAAATACTTCGATCCGCTACCGGCGCCAGGCGACATCGTCTGGTGTCTGTTTCCTGAAACCGTGGGGCAACCCGGCCCCAAGCCTCGTCCGGCCTTGGTGCTTGCTGTGGCGCCCGGCCTAAAGGCAATTACTGTCGCTTACGGCACAAGTCGCAAGACGGACTGCATCTATCCGACAGAATTCCTAATCGATTCAACCGATCCAAATTTTGTCCTGACCGGACTGAGCGTTCCCACAAAATTCGACATGGGCAACCAGGTCAAAATACCCTTCAACGCGGATTGGGTAGCGAAGGCGCCTAGTTCGCTGCCTAACATTCCTTTACCAAAACTCGGCGTACTGCCCGCGAGTTTAGTGAAGTTGGCCAAGGAAGCCGCGGGTAGGCGAAGATAACGCCTTGGTACCAACGACAAAGACGCCCCGTTGGAGGCGTCTCGCCGCCCGACGCTGTCATTCAGGAAACGCAGGAACACCTCAACACGAGACATTTGCGCCAGCGCGCTGGTCTGTGCCAAAAGGTGCAACTGCCGAACCCGAACTGACGCGAAATCACTTCGACAGCGGTCTAATCCTCTCGTTCAGTACTTTAATGTGCGCATCCAACATGATCTTGTTCGGATCGTGGGCCAATCCACATGCCGACGCTAGAATGGCCAGTTCTTAAAACTTCCGGTCTTTCTCGATCCCGATGAACTTACGGCCGGTATTCACGGCAGGCTGAGCGCCATCCCCCGAACGATCATCAAGCTTCCCGACATGGTGTCCAAAACCGTGCCGGACCGGTGTAGCAAAATCGTTCCGAAGACATGGTCGTTTGGTGTGGCAGGGTAGTGTAGCAGTCCGGGGACTATGATCTATATGATTCTAAAAGATTTTTGGACGCTTCAGGACGATGGTGGTGTAGCAGCTTGGTGTTGCCGTAGTTGCTCGCGCTCGAGGGATTTATTCGCAAATCCTTGGATTTAAACGCAAAAAACCCGCCTCGCGGCGGGTTTTGAAGCTGATTGGTGCCCAAGAGAGGACTCGAACCTCCACGACCGTTAAGCCACTGGTACCTGAAACCAGCGCGTCTACCAATTCCGCCACCTGGGCACATTTAATCAGGTTGCGTTCCGATCTTGCGAGCGGAGGCCGGTGAAATACAGAGAAGCTCGAAGCAGGTCAATGGTCTTTTTAAAAGTTTTTTACATTTCCACAGATGACTGCGTGGAAAATGGCAGAGCCAAGGGCCGTCAGGGATTGCGACGCACAAGCCCATGCGCTAATTGGGGTTTATAAAGGGGTGCCGCCCCACAGGCACCCGCGCATCCGAGGTTTCAACATGTCTAATCTATCCTCGAGACTGGTCACCGTATTCGGCGGTTCAGGCTTTGTTGGTAAGCAGGTCGTCCGGGCGCTGGCGCAAAAGGGGTGGCGTGTGCGCGTCGCCGTTCGCAAGCCAACCTATGCCTATGATCTCAAGCCGTTGGGGACCGTCGGACAGATTCAGATCGTGCGTTGCGATGTTCGCAAAGAGGCCGAGGTTCAGGCGGCGCTCACTGGCGCGTCAGCGGTGGTCAACCTTGTGGGTATTTTATATCAAAAGCCCGGCGCCTCTTTCGATGCGGTCCACCGTGCGGCCTCCAAGGCGATCGCCGAGGGTGCCGCCAAGCTCGGCATCAAGGACTTCGTGCAGATGTCGGCGCTTGGTGCCGATCCCAAATCCTCGTCGAAATACGCCTCAACAAAAGGCAAGGCCGAAGAGGCTGTGCGCGCAGCTATTCCCTCGGCCGTAATCGTGCGCCCGTCAGTGATCTTCGGGCCGCAGGATGGATTCTTTACGGGACTGGCCGAGCAGATCAAAGCCTTTCCGTTTATGCCTTCGATTGGCGGCGGCAAGACGAAGTTCCAGCCGGTCTATGTTGGGGACGTGGCGCGCGCTACTGGTGATACGCTGGGCAACCCGGCCTTTGCGGGTAAGACCTTTGAGATTGTAGGGCCGCAGACATTCACCTTCAATGAGCTCGTCCAGTATGTGGGAGAAGAGATCCAGTCCCCGCGCGCCCTGATCTGGATGCCATTTGCCGCTGCAAGCCTCATTGGCGTGGTGGGCGATATCAGCTCACTCCTTATCAAGCCGCTCCTGACCTCCGATCAGGTACTTCTGCTGCAGAAGGACAATGTCGCGTCGGGCAAGCTGCCGGGCCTGCGTGAGCTGGGTATTCTGCCGACGGCGGTGGAGTCGGTGGTGCCATCCTATCTCTGGCGCTTTCGCAAAAACGGACAGTTTGCTGAATATGCGGGCTGAGCCAGACAAAGATTACAAAAAAGCCCTCCAGATGTCTGGAGGGCTTTTTTGTATCTGCATTCTCGAACGATAAATTTCCATGTCAGCCGCTACAAATGGGTCAGGGCCGTGACTCGACGGGAGCGACCTTATCCAGCCATTCAACGGCCTTAACGAGCGTGTCGAAGGTCATGATCTGTCCGTTCGTGTAGGCCTCGTCAAACACCCTGGCCCGCACCTCGAAGAGGACTTCGTTCGTAATCACGGCCACCTTATTACAGATGTCCATGCCCGCTGTCTCTCTATGCCACCACTCTAACAGACGCTCGACTTCCGCGTAATCGTAAAGACCGGTTGCGCGCCTGTAATCAAAGATGCGCCGAAAGGTCCAGGCATTTCGGTGAGCCTTGTACTCCTCAATGATCCGATCGGTCAGCGCAACGCTGTCGATCTGACCCAGCACCTTAAAGGTCAGGAGTTTGCACTCGGCATCTACCACAACATCAAGCACCGCGTGTCCTCATCTGTTTTATAGGCCGTCCGTCGGTTTCGATGTACCGACGGCGACAATTTGCGACAGAATGGACACAAAAACGTCGTTCGCAGCAAGTGTAATTTTCAGCACGCGCGCGACGCGCCAAAAACGTCTCTGGCTCAGAGAGCGGAAAAACAAAGGGTAAAACCCAACCCGTCCACCAATGGAGAGAGCCTGGGCAATGCCGGGCTAACACGCGGTTGGGTTTTGCGAGCGCCTTAGTGCCCCAGAGACAAAAGGATAAGGCCGATACCGCCAACAAGAATGCGCCAGATAGCGAAAACGCCATAGCCGTTTCTGGCTACGAAATTCAGCACTGAGCGCACGACTATGAGCGCTGTGATGAAGGCCGCGATAAAGCCCACAGCGACAAGTCCCATATCATTGAAATTCATCTGACTATGGGTCTTATAGACATCATAGGTGAAAGCGCCGAGCATGGTCGGCATGGCGAGGAAGAAGGAAAATTCCGCTGCCGCCTTCTTTTCGACCTTACACAGCATGGCCCCGATCAGGGTCGATCCAGAGCGCGACATGCCTGGGATCATCGCCAGACACTGAAAGACGCCGATGATGAGTGACGTCTTGAAATCGAGGCGAAACGGATCGGTCTTATTGGGGGTGGGCGCGTACTTATCGACCAGCCAGAGGATGATACCGCCGACGATCAGGCTGATGCAAATCAGGCGCGGGCTTTCGAAAAGGACACTTTTGATAAAGTCGTGAGCCAGCACCCCGATGACCAGGGCCGGAAAGAAGGCGACCAGGATAGAGATGGCAAAGCCTCGCGATTGTGGCGAGGTCGGCAGGGTGATGACGACATTCCAAAGCTTGTTGAAATAAAGGCTGAGAAGCGCCAGCACGGCACCCAGCTGGATCAGCACCTCAAAGGTATTGCTGGGTGAGCTGAAGCCCAGAAAATGCGACAGAAGAAGAAGGTGGCCGGTCGAGGAAACCGGAATATATTCCGTCAGGCCTTCGACAAAGCCCAGAAACAAAGCAATTAAATAATCCATTGAAATAGTCCGGGGAAAAAGAGAGCGCGATTTTATATGCACCGCACCATGCGCTGCGAGAGTTTAGAGGTCAAGCGCGTGCCCCCTTTCGGGCGAGCGATCGGCCAGGAAATTCCTAAGGTCAGAGATTTGCGGCTAAAGGATGTTCGCCTATGTAGCGCAGCCTCACCCTGGGCGACAAACCGGTTTCTGTCTGTTCGATTGCGTGAGCGAGCCAACCCGCTGAGCGGCCCAGCCCCATCAGGGTAAAAGGGGCGTCCTTTGGCAGGTCGAGGTGGCGCCCGATAAGGGCCAGAGCCAGAGTAAAGCCCAGTGGCCGCCCCGTCAGCTCCTCGCCCACGGCACGGATGGTTTTGAGGTCTTCGCCAATATGAGGGGCGGCGGCCATCAGGGCCTCGGCTCGCAGCGCGTCGCAGGGTGATTGCTCCGTTTCGAAGCCGGGCAGCTCTACGCCCTGACGCAGGAAGGTTTCCGCCACGAGACGCGGATTACCCTGACGCCTGACCTGAGTGACATAGGCTTCCGCGCGTGACACCCGCCCGCCCATGGCCGGCCCCGTGAGGGTGGAAAAGCCGGCGAGAACGGGTGAGGATAAGGGCCCTTGCGACACCGCCGCGGCGCGCGCGGACAAGGTGGCGGCATCAAGCCCGTTATCAGCCGACAAAACGAGAGCCCGTCGGATCAGATCGACGTCGCGCTGATCATTCACCTTCCAGGCACGCGCCAGCCGCTGGTGGAAATAAAGGCGTGGGCCTCCATTTGTTACCGCATCAATGAGTTCATTGAGGATGCCTGCCGCCTCAAGGCGTAGATTTCGGTCGGGGCTAAGCTCAGAGAGGGCGTCTTCGTCCAGTCGCCGCGACAACATTCCCCAGACGCGGGCACGCGGTCCGCCGGTGAAATTGACATCCGGTCGCGGTTTAAGGGGGCCGAAGGGGTTTGAGGAGTCGTCCTTCCACAACAGGGCGGCGACCGCCTCAAAATTTTCGGTCTCGCTAAGCTCCAGGCTGTCACGCGTGCGGTAAAAGGGACGATTGTCTATCGAAATGAAGATATCGGAGTCGATCGTCGCCTCACCGCGGACGGCCGACTTACCACTTAATGTCGGCAAGACAGGTGGGGCGTCCTCCGCGGGGCGAGGCGTGCGTTGAGTGAGACGCTCGATATCATCGAGGGCATAAAGTGAACGCCTCGGATTATTCGGATCGGTTCGCGCGGCAATGCGTTGACGACTGACGTACGCATAGAGGGTCTGCGGCTTGACATCCAGTCGCTGTAAGGCTTCGGCGCGGCTGATCCATTGGCGCGACATGGGTAAAACCCTCACATGCGGGGCTGACAATCAAGATTGATTGCACCCAAATTTAAACGCTCAGTCTGTTAAAATCCAGCTATGTTTAATAGGGGCTTAAAGTTTTTGTAGCGACGTGAATTCAGGCGTATAGAAATGCCGTTTTCCGCAGTTTTTCAGGCTACCTGTTATGGCCTTGCCCTTTACGCGCAACTTTAACCCGTTCAGCTTCAGCGGGCTGACACCCCAGGAAATGATCCTGCGCGTGTCGGCCTTGTCGGTGTTTGTGGCTCTGACGCTGATCGGCCTGAAGACACTCGCCCTTGTGGCGTCAGGTTCGGTGGCGGTTCTGGCGTCGCTGACCGACTCAGGGCTTGATCTTCTGGCTTCTCTGATCACATTTTTTGCCGTACGGTTTGCGCGCACACCGCCCGATAAGGAGCACCCTTTCGGGCACGGCAAGGCGGAGGCGTTTTCAGCGCTGTTTCAGGCTGCCCTTGTGTTTTCGTCGGCGGCTCTGATCCTGCGCGATGCCTGGGATCATCTGCGCGCGCCGGAACCAGTCAGCGGGGGCCTGTTGTCCGTGGCGGTGATGATCGTCTCCCTCCTTCTGACAGGACTTCTGATCGCGGCGCAAAATGCCGCTTTAAAGGCCTCACAGTCTGTGGCCGTGTCGGCTGATCGCGCGCACTATCTGACCGACATTGCCGGCAACAGTATAGCACTTGTGGGCGTCGGCGCCGGAGCGCTCGGTGTACCGCATATTGACGCTATTGCCGGCGGCGCTATTGCCCTATGGCTGCTATGGGGAGCGCTGCATGTTCTGAAAGATGCCGCCGACAGCCTGATGGATCGTGCGCTTACAGACGAGGCGCAGGCGCGCATTCACGATCTCGCCTCTGATGATCCTGAAGTTCTGAACATTCATCGTCTGCGCACCCGCATTTCGGGTCCACACGTGCTTATCCAGATGCACATGGCTTTGCGACCTGACCTGACCCTTGTCAGGGCCCATGAAATAAT
Organism: Asticcacaulis sp. DW145; assembly: GCF_037101385.1. NCBI lineage: Bacteria > Pseudomonadati > Pseudomonadota > Alphaproteobacteria > Caulobacterales > Caulobacteraceae > Asticcacaulis > Asticcacaulis sp. DW145. The sequence continues at coordinate 2,151,147 of NZ_AP029024.1, forward strand.
CGTAAGCGCTGAGAAACGCATATTGTCGGCGTATCCGAATGCCGACATCCTGATTCACCCCGACCCGGACGGCGCGTCGGAGCCGCATGGCGGTATCTTTGCCGAAGCGCACGACCGGGTGCATCAGATCTGACATGACCCCACCACTGCGCACGCTTTATCATTTCGCCTTTGACCCCCATTCGAGGCTGGTCCGCCTGAGTTTGGGCGAAAAGAGACTGGCCTTTGAAGAGGCCCCGGTTAAGTACTGGGAGCCGACGGATGAGTTTCTGCGTCTCAATGTATCAGGCCTTTTGCCGGTGCTGGTGGAAACCTTTGACCATGGACGCACGGTCACGCTTTGTGAAAACCGCGCCATCCTCGAACATCTTGATGAGACGGCCTCGGAGGTGCGGCTTTGGCCGACAGATCCGCAGGAGCGCGCTGAGGCCCGGCGTTTAGTCGGCTGGTTCGAGCGTAAGTTCGACTACGAGGTCAACGCCCTGTTGCTGCATGAAAAGATGGAAAAGCGCCTGATGGGAATGGGCGCGCCTAATCTGTCGGCGCTGCGTGCAGGGCGCGATGCGTTGCGCGATCATCTGCTTTATTTCGAGAGCCTGCTTGAGGCCCGAAACTGGTTGTCGGGCCGGCACATGTCCTATGCTGATTTCGCTCTGGCTTCGCATCTCAGTGTCATTGACTATGTCGATGAAATGAACTGGGACCGCTATAAGCATCTTAAGACCTGGTACATGGTCATAAAATCGCGTCCGGCCTTTCGTCCTTTACTGGCCGACACGCTCCCGGGCGTTGCCCCTTCTGCACACTACCGGGATCTTGATTTCTGATGGAGACGTCGCCCGACACCCCCCTCAAACCAGAGGATGAGGGACAGAGGGAGGTGTCCGCGCTGCATCAAAAACCTCCCTCGCCCGCCACCTTGAGGCCTACCCTTTCTGTCGGGTCGGCAGACCTCAAAACCTTCATCACAAAAAAGGCTCTTGGCTTAGGATTTTCGACAATAGGCTTTACCCATCTGCCGCAGAGCTGGGACGCCGCGCAACGCCTGAAAGCCTTCATCTCGGCTGGCTATCATGGCGAAATGAAGTGGATGGAAGAGACGCTGGAACGGCGTCTTCACCCACAGAATATGTGGAACGGGGCGAAAAGCGCCATTGTACTTGGCTTTAACTACGGGCCAGACAGCGATCCCCTGCTGGGGCTTTCCGAGCGTGACCTCGCCAATATCAGCGTCTATGCCCGCGGCGACGACTATCACGACGTCATCAAGAAAAAGCTTAAGCAGCTCGCCACTGAAATCGTTACCGCTTACGGCTGCGAAGTGAAGGTGTTTGTCGATACGGCGCCTCTGATGGAAAAGCCGCTTGCGCAACTGGCGGGCCTAGGGTGGCAAGGCAAGCATACAAACCTTGTCTCTCGCGAGTTCGGCTCCTGGCTCTTTCTCGGTAGCATTCTGACCGACATGGAGATCCCTCAAAGCTCGACTGAGCGCGATCATTGCGGCACATGCCGGGCCTGCCTTGACGCCTGCCCAACGGATGCGTTCGTTGGACCTTATCAGCTTGATGCGCGCGAGTGTTTGTCCTATCTGACGATTGAGTTTCGCGGTCACTGGCCCGACCGCTTCCGCGCCGCCATGGGCAACCGCATCTATGGCTGCGACGACTGTCTGGCCGCCTGTCCGTGGAACAAGTTCGCCGTTGAGGCCTCCGAGGCCAAGCTGAGAGCGCGCGAGGGCTTCAATGCCCTGTCCCTTATAGAGCTCGCGCAGCTCGATGATGCGGCCTTTCGCAGTCTCTTCAGCAAATCCCCCATCAAACGTATCGGATTGGCGAGCTTCCTGCGTAATGTCCATTATGCTCTGGGCAACAGCTTTGATGACCTCGTTGATGACGCCAAGGTTCAGGTGCTGACACGAAACCTCACCCACGAGAGCCCGGTCGTTCGAGGGTCTGCCGTTTGGGCTTTGTCGCGCGGTCTGAGCGCACAGGACTTCCGCTCTTTGCGCGCGCAGCACCTGGCGCAGGAGGATGACCCGGACGTCTGGAGTGAATGGAGCCGGCATGTCACCTGATGTTTCGCGGCCAAGGTTTTCACTGATTGTCTTATCCTACCAGAGCGGAGCCTATCTGGAGCGTTGCATCCAGGCGCTTCTCGATCAGAATACGGATGATTTTGAAATTCTTTTGGCCGACAACGGATCAACCGACGGTGCGCCACAGGCGCTGACAGCGAAATTTCCTCAGATTCGCTTTATAGACAATGGCGGAAATCTGGGCTTCGCGGCGGGCAATAATGCCGCTGTTCGCCATGCGAGTGGAGACTGGCTGGGCTTCATAAACCCGGATGTATTTGTACACGCCCACTGGCTTTACGAAATAGAGCGCGCCATAGCCAGTTATCCGGACACACACATTTTTACATCGCTGCAACTCGACCCACAGGATCCGCGCGTGCTGGACGGGGCCGGAGATGGCATGAGCTTTTTTGGCTTTCCCTTTCGCATGGGGTATCGGGCCTCTCGCCCTGAGCACATTCCGGTAAGTGAGGTGTTTTCGCCGTGTGGCGCGGCCTTTGTTATCAAACGCTCCCTATTTGAGGCGCTCGGCGGATTTTATGAGCGCTTTTTCATATACTGCGAAGATGCTGATCTCGGCTACCGCGCACGGCTGAGGCGGGAGCGGACCTTGCTGATCCCGAACGCGCGCGTTGACCATATCGGTTCTGCCACGCTTGGGGCACGCTCTGATTTTGCCCTGTTCTACGGCTATCGCAACCGGCTTTGGATGTTCCTGAAGAACACCCCCTCCCCCCTGCTGTGGCTGATGCTCTTACCCCACCTCTTGTTTAGCTTGTCAGGGGCGCTGAAGGATGTATTGAAAGGACGCGGCCCGGTCGTCGGTCGCGCCCTGAGGGAAGCCTTGTCAGGCTTGGGCGCGGTGATGCGGGACCGCCGCCAATTACAAAGTACCCGTCTATTGCGTTCAACCGATTTGTTATCTCAATTTACCTGGGACCTGCGCCTGATCCTTCGGCGCGGCCTCGACCTACGGAGCCCGAAATGAGCCTTTCCGACGCTTTCACCGCCCTCAAAACCCAGGCTGCTATTGATGCCAAAACCCCGATTGTGGCGCACTTCGAATACGAAGCCGATCGGTTGGGTCACCAGTCGCTCTCGGTCGCCGGGCTCTATGTGGATGTTTCAAAGCAATCCTGGTCAGACGCCGGGTTTAAGGCGGCCCTGAAGCTGTTTGAAGCCGCCGATCTTAATGCGGCGCGGGAGCGAATGTGGACGGGCCAGGCGATCAACGTCTCGGAAAATCGCGCCGTCCTGCACGTGGCGCTGCGCGATTCTGACGCAGAAAATGCCCGCTTGCGAGGCGCTGAGATCACTTCTGACGTCAAGACGGCGCGCGATGCCATGAAAGCCTATGCCGACGGCATTCGCGCCGGTCAGATTGTGGGCGCGACCGGTAAGCCGTTCAAGACCATTCTGCACATTGGCATCGGGGGTTCAGACCTCGGCCCACGCCTCGTCTGGCAGGCCCTGACACCCCTGAAGCCTCAGATCGATATCCGGTTTGTGGCGAATGTCGATGGTTCGGAACTGGCACTGAACACCGCCGATCTTGATCCGGCCGAAACGCTGGTGATTGCCGTGTCGAAGACCTTCACGACACAGGAGACACTGGCCAACTTCCTTGCTGCGCGTGAGTGGCTGATCAAGAGCTTAGGCGAAGCGGCGGCCTCAAAACACCTTGCCGCCGTCTCTGCGGCCCCGGCTAAGACATCGGCCTATGGCATCCCCGAAGACCGCGTCTTCGGCTTTAAGGACTGGGTGGGCGGTCGCTATTCCCTGTGGTCGGCGGTGTCGCTGTCGGTCATCATAGCTGCCGGTTATGACGTATACGAACGGTTGCTGGCCGGCGCCTATGACATGGACCAACACTTCCTCACAGCGCCCTTCGAAAAGAACGCTCCGCTGCTACTGGCCGCCGCTCAGGTGTTCAACCGGATTGGCCTTGATCGTCCCTCGCGCGCCGTTATTCCGTATGCGCATCGTCTGCGCCGACTGGCCGCCTTCCTGCAACAGCTGGAGATGGAATCAAACGGCAAGCGCACCGACGGCTATGGCAAACTGCTGCCGACCAAAACCTGCCCGGTTGTGTTTGGCGACGAAGGCACCAATGCCCAGCACGCCTTCTTCCAGATGCTGCACCAGTCCGAAGACATCGTGCCGCTGGAACTGATCGCGGTGAAGTCGAACCCCGAAGCGCCGCTCGACATGCAACAGAAACTTTTGTCGAACGTAATCGCTCAGGGTGAGGCCTTTATGGTCGGCAAGAGCCTCGAAACCGCCGAGGCCGAATGCCGGGCAGCCGGGTTCGACGCCGAAAAGACGGCCATCATCGCCCCTCAAAAGGTCTGCCCCGGCAACAAGCCCTCTACCCTCGTCCTGCTCGACGCCCTGACGCCGGAAACGCTCGGTGCCCTCTTGGCACTCTATGAGCACAAGACCTTCGCCGAGGGGATCGTCATGGGCCTCAACAGCTTCGACCAGTGGGGCGTGGAACTGGGCAAGACGCTGGCCAATGCGGTACTGGAAGACATCACCGGCAGCGCCATCAAGGCGCACGACCCGTCTACCTCGGCGGCGATTTCGAAAGTGAAATAAGACGCAGGGGCACAGCCCCTGCACCAGTTAGTGGGAGTCAAAAAAGCCGCCTCTGCAAAGGGGCGGCTTTTCTTTTGCTCTCAGATAACCCGCTGTGAGGCGGCGAGTAGGCTTAGCGGACGAGCACCGGCGCGCAGCGTACCAGAGTACGTGAGCACCGGCGCGCAGACCGATGAGGCTTCGCAGCCCCTCACAGGTAGGGTTATCACGCCACCGCGGCCGCCGTCTTCGCCTGAATGGCCAGTATCTCGTTCGGCATGACCTGAACGAAGGCCTTCAGCGCATTGTCCCAGTCGTCGAGGATGGTCTCGGCGCGCGGGGACTGCGTCTTTTCAAAGTGCTCGGCAATCAGGGCCTTAAGATCGGCCTGATCGCTTTCGGGGACCTCACGCAGGGTGATGCCTTCCGGGTTGATGTATTTGGCGAACGCCCCTTCGGTGTCCCAGACATAGGCGACGCCGCCGGTCATGCCCGCGCCGAAATTGGCGCCGGTTGAGCCAAGGATAACCACCTTGCCGCCGGTCATATACTCACAGGCATGGGCCCCGGCCCCTTCGACCACGGTCACCGCACCGGAGTTACGCACGGCGAAGCGTTCGCCGACGCGGCCTGCCACGAACAGCTTGCCCGACGTGGCCCCATAGAGGTTGGTGTTGCCGGCCAGCATCTGGTTCGGCTGCCACTGCTTCGGACGCACGACGATGGTCGCGCCCGACAGGCCCTTGCCTACATAGTCATTGGACTCACCGACGAGGTCGATGAACAGCCCCTTGACGGCAAAGGCCCCCAGCGACTGACCCGCCGAACCGCGCAGTTGCAGCGTCAGGTGTCCGTCGGCCAGCGTGTCGCCGAAGTTCTTGACGAGCAGGTGCGAGGTGCGCGTACCCACCGCGCGCATGGTATTGCGCACGTCATAGGTCAGCGACATCTTCTCGCCGCGTTCGACCAGCGGCACGGCGTCCTTGACGATCTGAGCGTCCAGCGTGTCGGCCACCGCATTGATCTCATGCGGCAGGGTGACCGGCGCGGTCGGATCACTTTCGACGCGCACCAGCAGCGGGTTGAGGTCGAGGTCATCGAGGTGCGCCCCACCGCGCGATACCTGACGCAACAGATCGGTGCGGCCGACGGCCTCATCGAGAGAACGCAGACCCAGCGAGGCCAGGATTTCGCGCACTTCTTCGGCGATGAAGCTGAAGAGGTTGATGACCTTTTCCGGCGTGCCGGTGAACTTAGCCCGCAGACGCTCGTCCTGCACGCAGACACCGACCGGGCAGGTGTTCGACTGACACTGACGCACCATCAGACAGCCAATGGCCACCAGAGACGCCGTGCCGATGCCGAACTCTTCGGCCCCCAGCATAGCGGCGACCACGATGTCGCGCCCCGTGCGCATCCCGCCGTCAGAGCGCAGACGCACCTGACCGCGCAGATTGTTCATGGTCAGGACCTGATGCGCTTCGCTGAGGCCCAGTTCGAACGGCAGGCCGGCGAACTTGATCGAGGTGAGCGGCGATGCGCCCGTTCCCCCGACCTGACCCGACACGAGGATGGCATCGGCCTTGGCCTTGGCCACGCCCGCAGCCACCGTACCGATCCCCGACTGGGACACAAGCTTCACCGTGACGCGGCAGTTCGGATTGATCTGCTTGATGTCGTAGATGAGCTGCGCCAGGTCTTCGATCGAATAGATGTCGTGGTGCGGAGGCGGCGAAATCAGGCCCACGCCCGGCGTCGAATGGCGCATGCGAGCGATGAATTCCGTGACCTTGAAGCCCGGAAGCTGACCGCCCTCACCGGGCTTGGCCCCTTGTGCCACCTTAATCTCGACTTCACGGCACTGGTTGAGGTATTCGGCCGTGACGCCGAACCGGCCCGACGCGATCTGCTTGATAGCCGAGTTGGGGTTATCACCATTCGGGCGACGGACATAGCGTTCGGGGTCTTCCCCCCCTTCGCCTGAAACCGACCGGGCGCCAATGCGGTTCATCGCGATGTTGAGCGTCTCGTGCGCTTCGGGGCTGAGGGCGCCGAGCGACATGCCGGGCGTCACGAAGCGCTTACGGATTTCGTTGACCGATTCGACTTCCTCGATATCGATGGGCTTTGACTTCGGCGCCCAGTCGAGAAGGTCACGCGGCGCGGTGGGTGCGTCCTTCGACATCTTGGCGACCAGACCCGAATAGGTCTTAAAGACCTTATAGTCCCCGCGCGTCGTCGCATCCTGAAGAAGATGGATCAGCTTCGGCTGATAATAGTGGGTCTCACCCGCCGCGCGCATCTTGTAGAAGCCGCCAATGGGGATGAGGGCGCGCTTGGACGCCCAGGCTTCGGCGTGCAGCGCGTGAAGCTTGGTTTCGATACCGGCCAGACCAATACCGGAGATGCGCGAGGTCACGCCGGGGAAGAACTCACCGACGAGCGCCCGCGACAGGCCCAGCGCTTCGAACTCATAGCCGCCGCGATAGGAGGAGATGACCGAGATGCCCTTCTTGGCGAGGATCTTCATCAGACCCGCCTCGATGGACTTCTTGTAGTTCATGAAGCACTTGTACGAGCTCTGGCTGCCATAGCGGCCTTTATCCAGACGCTCCTGCATCAGTTCGAGTGCCAGATAAGGATTGATGGCGGTTGCGCCTACGCCCACGAGTACCGCAAAGGCATGGCTATCCATGGCCTCAGCTGAGCGTACGATGATGGAGACGAAAGAGCGCAGACCTTCCTGCACCAGACGGGCATGGACGCCCGCGGCAGCGAGGATCATCGGCACGCCCATGCGCTCAGGACCCGACTTCTGATCGGTCAGGACGATCATGGCCGCCCCGTTCTTTACGGCAGCCACAGCCTCATCGCGCAAAGTGTCGAGTACAGCACGCAGGCCCGCCCCCGGCGCCGCACCTTCGGCGGGCAGCGGGAAGGAGCAATCAAGCTCGGCCACCTGCCCCACATTGCTCGTGGCCAGAAGCCGCTCATACATCCCCGTCGTCATGAAGGGGGAGTCCATCACGAGCACATTAGCCTGGGTTGCGTCTTCGGCCAGAATGTTGCCGAGGTTTTTGAAGCGCGTCTTGAGCGACATGCCGGCTTCTTCGCGCAACGGATCGATCGGCGGGTTGGTCACCTGCGCGAAGTTCTGACGGAAATAGTGCGACAGGGGCCGCCACTTTTCTGACAGCACGGCCAGAGGCGTATCGTCGCCCATCGAGCCGATGGCTTCCTTACCGTCCTTCACCATCGCATCGAGCACGGTGTCGAGGTCTTCGAGCGTGTGACCGGCGGCGATCTGACGCCGGTCCAGTTCCTCACCGAAATAGGCGCGCGGCTCCGGCCCCGGTTCGATGATCGAATCGACATCGACCATGTTTTCCAGCCACTTGGTGTAGTCGTGCTTGGAGGCGAGAGCGTCGAGGATTTCGTCCTCGCTGAAAAGCTTACCGGCTTCGAGGTCCACGGCGATCATGCGGCCCGGTGCGATGGTCATGCGGTGGGCCACACGGTCTTCGGCGACGCCCGTCATGCCTGCTTCCGAGCCAACGATCAGCAGACCATCCTGCGTCTGGGTGACGCGTAAGGGGCGCAGGCCGTTGCGGTCTTTCCCCGCGATGACCCAACGGCCATCGGTGGCGCAAACCGCAGCCGGGCCGTCCCACGGCTCCATCACGGCGTTGCAGTAGGCATAAAGTGCGCGGTGCGATTCCGGCATGGTCACGGCCTGCTTCGACCAGGCTTCGGGGATCAGAAGCGCCTTGGCCATCGGGGCCGAGCGCCCGGCGCGCACCAGAAGCTCGAACACGTTATCAAGGGCCGCAGAGTCAGATCCGCGCGGCTGGATCACCGGCTTTACGTCGCGGTCATTGTCACCAAAGGTCGCCGCCGCCATGCGGATTTCATGCGACTTCATCCAGTTGACGTTACCGCGCAGGGTATTGATTTCGCCGTTGTGCGCCAGCATACGGAAGGGCTGAGCCAGACGCCATTCCGGGAAAGTGTTGGTCGAGAAGCGCTGATGGAAGACCGCGACAGATGAGACAAAGCGCGGGTCCTTCAGGTCGAGATAAAAATCATCGACGAGCTCGGCGCGGAACATACCCTTATAGATGAGCGTCTTCGACGAGAAGGAGCACAGGTAGCAGTCGAGATTGGCCTCCTCGACCCGCTTTTCGATACGACGGCGGCAGAGGAACATGGCACGTTCCAGCGCCTCTTCCTCAAGGCCGTCGGGCGCCGCCAGCATGATCTGCTCAATTTCCGGGCGCGTGGAATTGGCGCGCGTGCCCAGTTGCGAGACATCGACCGGCGCCTGACGCCAGCCATAGAGGTAGAAGCCTGAGCGCAGGATTTCGGATTCAACGATCGTACGCGCGGCTTCCTGTGCGCCGAGGTCATTGCGCGGCAGGAAGACCTGGCCAACAAGGACAGGACCCGGGCGAGGTTCGTGGCCAATATTGCGCACCTGCTCGCGGAAAAAGTCCTGCGGCACATTGATCATGATGCCCGCGCCGTCGCCCGACTTGCCGTCGGCATCGACCGCGCCGCGGTGGAAGAGGGCCTTTAGCGCCTTTACCGCCAGTTCTACAACGTCACGGCGCGGCTGGCCATCAATGGAACAGACCACGCCGACGCCACAGGCGTCGAATTCCGTGCGCGGATCATAGGCGTCGGCCTCGATCAGGGCGTTACGGTTGCGGTGATAGAGTTCGTAAGACGAGGAGCCGGAAGAGATCATTGAGCGGCCTCCAGAGAAGCGGATACGTTTGACTGAATATAGTGGTGGATGTCGGCGGCGGCGTCCTGTCCTTCGCGGACGGCCCACACGACCAGAGACGCCCCGCGCACGATGTCGCCGGCGGCAAAGACGCCCGGCACAAAGGTCTGGAACTCACCGGCCTGCACCTTGATCGTGCCCCACTTGGTGACTTCAAGGCCCGGCTGGTTGAACAGGACCGGGATGTTTTCCGGCTCAAAGCCCAGTGCCTCAATGACGATGTCGGCTGGCAGGTCGTTTTCGGCACCGGGGATGTCCTCAATGCCCTGTCTTCCTTGCGCGTCCGGCGTCGTCAGGCGCATACGCTGAATGCGCAGGCCCGACACGTGCTCTGCATCGCCCAGCACGGCCTTGGGGGCCGACAGCCATTCAAACTTGACGCCCTCTTCCTCCGCATTGGCCACTTCGCGGTCAGAGCCCGGCATATTGGCGCGGTCACGGCGGTAGACGCAGGTCACGGCCTTCGCGCCCTGACGGGTCGCGGTGCGCACACAGTCCATGGCGGTGTCGCCGCCGCCGATGACCACGACGGTCTTACCTTCGGCGTTCAGCGTGCCGTTGTCATAGGCCTCAACCGCATCCCCAAAGCCCTTGCGGTTGGAGGCGGTCAGGTAATCGAGCGCCGCCACGACGCCCTTTGAGCCGCAGCCCGGCACGCTCAGCCGGCGCACCTTATAGACGCCGGTGGCGATCAGAATGGCGTCGTGCTTCTGACGCAGCTCCTCAAACGACACATCATTGCCGATATCGCAGTTGAGTACGAATTCGACACCGGAATCGGCCAGACGCTGGGTACGGCGCAGAACGACGTCCTTTTCCAGCTTGAACGACGGAATGCCGTAGGTCAGAAGCCCACCGGGGCGATCGTAGCGATCATAAATCGTGACCTTGTAACCGAGCGTGCGCAGACGATCGGCTGCAGCGATACCGGCTGGCCCCGCCCCGATGATGCCGACGCTTTCACCTCGTTCAAGTGCGGGTACGATGGGCTCGATCCAGCCCTCTTCGAAGGCCATGTCGTTGACGTAGCGTTCGACCGCGCCGATGGTGACGTTTTCCCAGCCTGACTGCTCCAGTACGCACGAACCTTCACACAGACGATCCTGCGGGCAGATGCGACCGCAGATTTCCGGCAGGGTCGAGGTCGCCGAGGACAGGCGGAAGGCCTCCTCAAAGCGCCCTTCGGCGGTCATGCGCAGCCAGTCGGGGATATTATTCTGCAGCGGGCAGCCCGACTGACAGAAGGGCACACCGCACTGCGCGCAGCGCGAGGCCTGCGCATTGGCCTGCTCCGGTTTGAAATCGGAGTAGATTTCATTGAAATTTGTGATGCGGGTCTTTGCTTCGGCCTTAGGCGGCGTCTTCTTGTATTCAACGACGAAGCGGTTCGTCTCGTAGGTCATAGGCCCAACCTCACAACTCGGTGCAAAACCTTCCGTTTCCGGAAGGAAAATTTAGCTTGTTACAGCACGCTAAAACGCCCTAAAGCGCAAAAGCCCACTGAGTTAAAGCGGAAAATGATGTTTTCCGGCGTTTCCCGCCAAAATCGCGACCAAAAACCGAGGTCGTGGGATTTTTGCCGGGGTAGTTACAAATCGTACTATTTCACATGCCTTTTTTCCGGTTTTATCACCCCGTTTCCGGAGCGTAAACCGAAGGTCCAGACATAAGAACCCCCCAGTGTCTGCCGGGGCAATCCCGGCAAATCCTGAGGGGCGTTTCCGTTCCGGTTTTTAAGTCCTTGCCGCTCTTATCGGGCGGGGCTGTCCTTGACCGGTTCCGGTTCAGCCCCTTGTCCCTTTGGTGGGCGTCCGGGCTATCCGTGCTGGGTCTCTCCGTGCTGTGTCGCGTCAAGACCCTCGATCTCCTGCTCCTCGTCCACACGCAGGCCTGTGGTGAATTTGCAGATCATCAGAATGAGGAAAGTGACCACCGCGCTCCAGCCGATCACGACCACGAGGCCCAGCACCTGTTTAAGTACGGTGGCGTCCTTGGCCAGCGCATTGATGCTTTGATTAGCGAAGACCGCCGTCAACACCGCACCCACAAGACCGCCGACGCCGTGCACGCCAAAGGCGTCCAGACTATCATCGTACTTGAAGGCTTTTTTGAGAGCCGTCGCCCCGAAGAAGCAGGCGATGCCGCCGATAAAGCCGATGGCCAGCGCGCCCTTAGGATCGACAAAGCCCGCCGCCGGCGTAATGGCGACAAGGCCCGCCACAATGCCCGAAATCATGCCGAGCAGGGTCGGTTGCTTGCGCTCAAACCACTCAACGATCGTCCAGCCGACGGCGCCCGTCATGGCGGCAACGATGGTGTTGAGCACGGCAACTGAGGCCAGCGCATCCGCCGTCCAGGCCGACCCGCCGTTAAAGCCGAGCCAGCCGACCAGCAGCAGCGACGCGCCGATCATGGTAAAGGCCAGATTGTGCGGCGGCATATAGTCGCGCGGGAAGCCGCGGCGCGGCCCGAGAACGAGCGCGCAGACAAGGCCCGCAATACCCGAATTGACGTGCACCACCGCCCCGCCGGCGAAATCAAGTACGCCCATGCTGCCGAGAAAACCGCCGCCCCACACCCAGTGACACACCGGCGCATAGACCAGCAGAGTCCACAGGGCTGTAAACAGCAGGAAGGCCGAAAACTTCAGACGCTCGGCAAAGGCCCCGGCGATCAGAGCCGGGGTGATGATGGCAAAGGTCATCTGATAGGCGACCCACAGAAACTCCGGCAGTTGCGGCGCCAGACCGAACGCCGTCTGCATGGTCACGCCGTTGAGCAGCACCGCATCGAACGAGCCGATAAAGCGGTTCAGCCCTTCATTGCCATTGAGGCCGAACGACAGCGAATAGCCTGCCACGATCCACAGGACCGAGACGACAACGGCGGCGGCCACCGACTGCGCCATGGTCGCCAGCACGTTCTTCTTGCGGACCATGCCGCCATAGAACAGGGCCAGACCCGGCAGGGTCATCAACAGCACCAGCGCCGTGGAGACGATGATCCACGACGTGTGACCGCTATCAAGCGCCAAAACCGCCTGATGCTTGAGAAGCGCCGGTGCTGCCGTCGCTGCTGCTGCCACTGATCCCGTCGTCATACCGCCTGAACCCCGATCACACTCTGAAAAGGTTTGGAAAACTCGCATCTGCACACATCGCCCAGCCCTCAGGCTTGACGTTGCGCGTCACAGTTTTTCCGACATTTTTGCTCTTTGCGCGAAATTTTACCGAAAAGCGAGCAAATTTTGCGTCATCTGGCAAAAAAATTCACAAACCGCGTTTCCGACTGTTGCAGAGCGGTAGAAAGGGTCGCTTACGTCATTTCTGATAGTGGCTTGCTTAAGCCCCCTACCGGACCTTGGTCTTTTGCGGCGGCGTATCTGGGCATGTCGGCCAGCGCCCAATCATAGGCGTTACGGATTTAAGCCTGACTGAACCCCTGATCCCAAAGCTCCGTCATTAGAGTATTCAGAACATGCTCCAGAGCGCTTTCGCTGACCGATACTTCCATCTCGCGCAGATGCCGACACCTGACCCGCCGACTGGGCCGCCAGATCATAGGCACCAAAGAGTCCTGTCTCTTCGCTCGTCAGGTCATTATCGATGATAAAACCTTTCTTACAGAAGCGGGACGGCCCTACTTGAACGCCTTTACCGCCGCGACGATCTGGCTTTGCGTTTCGGCGTTGAGATAGGGGCTGAACGGTAGGCTGATCACCGTCTTCGACTTGGCTTCCGACACGCTCAGATCGCCCGTGCCGGATTTGAACATCGCATAGCCCGGCTGCTGATGCAGGGGGATGGGGTAATAGACCGCCGTCGGGATGCCTTTTTCACGAAGAAAAACTTGCAGGCCGTCGCGGTTTTCATGCTCGATCGTATATTGCGCCCAGGTCGAGACGTAGCCGTCCTTCACATAGGGCACGCTGGTCACATAGCCCTCCAGCGCCTCATTATAGCGTTTGGCCACGGCCTGACGCAGGTCAATCTCTTCGGCAAAGATGGCCAGCTTTTCGATCAGAACGGCGGCCTGAATCGTATCAAGGCGCGAATTCATGCCGATGCGCACGTTCAGATATTTGGCCTCATGGGTGTAGTTCATGGTCGCGGCGTCAGTCGGCGTCGCACCGCCGTGCACCCGGAACGAGATCAGGCGTTCAAGAAGCGCATCGTCATTGAGGACCACCGCGCCGCCGTCGCCATAGCAACCCAGCGGCTTGGCCGGATAGAAGCTTGTCGAGGTCGCGTTTGCCCATTCCAGTGGCTGCTTTCCGTCGATGGTGCAGCCAAAGCCCTGAGCCGAGTCGGCAATCAGGAACAGATCATGTGCCTTCGTGATCCTGGAAATCGCCGGATAGTCAGCTGCCTGGCCAAACAGATCAACAGCGATGACAGCTGCGGGTTTCAGACGCCCTTCGGCCTTCACCGCAGCAATAGCGGCCTCAAGCTTCACCGGGTCCATATTGTAGGTTTTTGGATCGATATCGACAAAGACCGGCTCAGCCCCGGTCATCGGCACGACTTCCGCGGTCGCAACGAAGGTAAAGGCCGGAACAAAGACGGCATCGCCCTTGCCCACACCCAGGCCAAGCAGAACCAATTCGATCGCATCGGTGCCGTTGGCGCATGACAGAGCATGACGGGCGCCGGCAAATTTCGCGAGATCGCTTTCAAAGGTGCGAACCTCCGGCCCCATGATGTAAGCGCCATGCGCCAGAACCTTTTTGATCCCGTCTTCGATCGACGCTCCGATGCGTTCACGCTGCGCACCGAGATCAATAAAAGGAATAGACATGGAGACACCTGCACAGAAGCCAACGAAAGTTGAGGCAGAGACTTATCACCCCTCACGTCCAGTGCACCTCAAAAGGCATTACCTATCGTTTCATCTGCGCCCTATCGTCGCGGCCTGAGACGACAAAGGTTCAGATACCGTATACGCGCTCACTTGTCGGACATTTACCTGAGCAAGCCGCCGTGCTAAGGCGGCGACAGAAGTGATCCGAACGCTTCGGATTTCGCTTGAGCCCGCGGCGGCTTTTGCGCATAAGAGCCGCGTGTGAGCGCTAACATTTTTTTACCGGAGGCAGTTTGGCCCTTGCGCCGGGCGGTCTGCGGGATCATTTCCGTCGCACAGGCAAACGCCTTATTCCTTCAGGGAGACTTACCTTGACCACCTACGGCAATCTGATCAACGGCGAATGGGTCGTTACCGGCACCACCTTCAACAATATCAATCCGTCTGACACCAATGACATCATTGGCGTCTATTCGACCGCTGGTGAGCCGGAAGTTAAGGCCGCCATCGCCGCTGCGCGTACGGCGTTCGAGACCTGGCAATATTCCACCCCGCAACAGCGTTTCGACATCCTCGACGCCGCTGGCACCGAAATCCTGGCGCGTAAGGCGGAGCTCGGAGCGCTGTTGTCGCGAGAAGAAGGTAAGACCCTGCCCGAGGGTATCGGCGAAGTGACCCGTGCGGGTCATATCTTCAAGTATTTCGCCGGTGAAGCCCTGCGCGCTCACGGCGAGGTGCTCGACTCCGTACGTCCGGGTATCAAGGTGGAAATCACGCGTGAGCCTGTTGGTGTCATCGGTCTGATCTGCCCGTGGAACTTCCCCATCGCTATCCCGGCGTGGAAAATGGCCCCGGCCATCGCCTTCGGGAACACGGTGGTTTGCAAGCCTGCTGAACTGACGCCTGGCTGCGCGTGGGCGCTGGCTGATATCCTGACGCGTGCCGGCCTGCCCAAGGGCGTGCTGAACGTTGTATTCGCTCGCGGTTCGGTCGCTGGTCCGCTTCTGATCGACGGCTGCGACGCCATCACCTTCACGGGCTCTGTGCCGACCGGCACCCGGGTGCGTGACGCCGCCGTGGCCAAGGGCAAGCGCATCCAGTGCGAAATGGGTGGCAAGAACCCGGTCATCGTGCTGGACGACGCGGATCTGAACATTGCCGTTAACTCCGTGCTGAACTCGTCCTTCTTCTCTTCGGGTCACCGCTGCACCGCCTCTTCGCGGATTATCGTGACTGAAGGCATCGCCGACAAGTTTGTCTCGGCACTCGCCGACGCGGCCAAGGCCATCAAGGTCGGCGACAGCCGCGCCGACGGCGTTCAGATGGGCCCGATCGCCTCCCAGGAACAGCTCAAAATCGCGCAGGACGCCG
This sequence comes from Asticcacaulis sp. DW145, assembly GCF_037101385.1. Classification (NCBI taxonomy): domain Bacteria; kingdom Pseudomonadati; phylum Pseudomonadota; class Alphaproteobacteria; order Caulobacterales; family Caulobacteraceae; genus Asticcacaulis; species Asticcacaulis sp. DW145. The sequence continues at coordinate 2,166,758 of NZ_AP029024.1, forward strand.
TCGCTACGGCAAAGGCGCAAGGCGGCGTTGTGGTCGCTGGCGGCGAAGACCTCACCTTTGGGACGCCGGGCTACTATTACGCACCGACCCTGATCGACAAGACGACCCCGGATATGGCTATCAACAAGGAAGAGGTCTTCGGGCCGGTCGCCTCGGTCATCCGCGTCAAGGATCTGGAAGAAGCCATCAAGGTCGCCAACGACACCGAAATGGGGCTGTCGGCGGGCATCTGTACGTCGTCGCTGAAGGCCGCTGAGACCTTTAAGCGCAAGGCGCAGGCCGGCATGGTTATGGTAAACCTGCCGACTGCGGGCGTCGATTACCACGTGCCGTTTGGTGGCCGTAAAGCCTCGTCTTATGGCCCGCGCGAACAAGGCGCCTATGCCAAAGAGTTCTACACGATCGTCAAGACGGCCTACACCTTCGCAGGCTAAGGTCTGTTCATTCAGACCAGATGTGGGGTCTTAGCCCCACGTCTCTAACGGAAAAGCGCCCTCGTTGACAAGGGCGCTTTTTTTACTGCCAAGAGAGGTTGCGTCTAGCGGCTGGCCAGACCGGTGCTGCGCGTCATCGCGGCCAGTTCCGTGCTGGCGCGGTAATATTCGATCGAGTCGATCTGATCATTGACGCCCTTGGCGTGGCCTTCGACCCACACAAGCTTTCCGCTTTCAAGGACAGCCTTCACCCTAAAGCGGGTGTCAAAATGGATACTGCCCCCTTCGCAACGGTCAAGCTCAACGACCGCCCTTTTCATGGGGCCGGCCAGTTCCTCGCCCTCACCTCTTACCGAATCGACAATCGCCTTACCCACCATCTGCTCCTGCTTAACGTCGCACTCGGCAAAGGCCGGGACGGCAAGGGTCAGAAGGGCTGCGGCCGCAGCGGTTCCAAAAATCGATTTCATCATGATCTGTTCACTCCGTTTTTTTCTTGTTTTTGGGCGAGTGCCTTGTTCAAGGGCGCAACCGTAACCCACGGGACTGCCCGTAAAGAATGCGCCAATTCAGAGCTTTGACAAGGGAAATTATTCCGAACCCTGACCAAAATCACAGATTTTTTACCGGTGCATATTAATATGTATACGGATTATTTTGACCCATAATGCTGTGAAATAAAAGAAATTTGGCACAAAATGCAAAAAAAGAGGCCCGGCTCAGAGGCCGGGCTTTACGGGAAAAAAACTTCAACAATCAACCAATCTGGGACGGATCGTCCCTCTCGAGCGGGTCGGCGAGGGCCTGTCCTTCGGGTACAAAATCCATTGCAACGGAGTTGAGGCAATAGCGAAGGCCGGTCGGCCGGGGGCCATCCTCAAAAACGTGACCGAGGTGCGAGTCACAGCGACCGCAGCGGATTTCAGTGCGGACCATGCCGTGTGAGGCATCCCGTAAGTAACGGATGTGCCCTTCGGCCACGCCCTGATAGAAGCTGGGCCATCCCGAACCTGAATGGAATTTAGCCCGCGAAGAGAAGAGCGGTAGGGCACAAAGCGCACATGTATAGATACCCTCCGCCTCATACTCATCGAACTTGCCACAGAATGGCGGCTCGGTGCCGTGGTCAAGCAGGATGCGCCGCGCTTCAGGATCGAGCTTTTCAGCGAGCAGACGCAGCTTTTCCTGCGAAGGCGGGGTGAGGTCGAAGCCGAGTTCGGAACGGGCCATGCGGATGTCCTTTCAAGATCAGCCTCTCATATAAGCACGTCTTTGCGGTCTTCACAGGGTCAGTGAAGCTATGGCCGATAGTACACGCTCACAGCCGCGCCCGTCGATCTGCGCATGCGCGCGCATGGCGATGCTTGAGCGTACATCGGGGCGATCCAGCAAGGTGCAAACGGTGGCCTCAAACCCCTCCGGCCAGCCGTCACGCGCATCCAGCATGGGAAAAGGCGAGGACAGGAGCCAGCTGGCCTGATTGTCGGCAACAACGAGGCCCAAAGCGCAGAGTTTCATAGCCGCCACCTCATTGAGGCTGCCGCCTGCCGCCGTTACCACTAAGGTGGCACCGCTAAGGACCTCGGCCACATTGTCAGGCGAAAGATAAAGGCGACATTCCTCGCGCCGGGCACATAATGCGCGCAGGGAATCGACGTCATTATGGGCCGGGCCCGCAATCAGACGGATCTCTGCTGCGCCCATATCCGCAAGGGCCTCAGCGCAGCGGGCGGTAAAGCCATAGGGGTCGGAACCGCCGAATATGACGCTGACATGTCCTCGGGGCGGCAGAGGATAGGTCTGGCGAAACTCGTGACGTATGAGGGCATAGGCGGGTCCGAGGCATTTGACAGCGTAAGGTGCGATCTGATCATAGGGTCGCGTCTCGGCTGAAGGCGCGGCATTTATCAGGAGATGGACATTGAGTGGGCGCACCACGGCCAGGTCGTCCATCGCGACGAGAATATAATCCGTATAAAGATCATTATAATAGTCGGGCCCGATGGCATAGGAGTCGCTTACGATCACCTCGCCTGGCGCAATCACGGCGCGCAGAGCCGCCACGTCTTGCGGGGTTCCGATGGAGGTGTCTAGGTGCCGGCAGCGAATGCCCAGATTGAGCAGTCGCTGAATTGCGGCCTCGGCTATGTCATTGATCAGGAAGACGACCTCATGCCCCTGCATCCGCGCCGCTTCGGCAAGGGCATAGCAGCGCATGAAATGCCCCAGACCAATGCGGGTCGAGGCTTCAGTGCGAACCCATATGCGCATGTCCCCTCCACTGCGACAGTCCGCCCCATGGTGTGCGCCATCAGGGTTAGCAGATTGTTAAAGGGTGGTCCCTAGCCTTTTATCGTCATCCCTGCGGAGCGCCCGACCATGGCCAGTTTGACCGAGACCTTTATCGAAGACGGCTTTGCCGATCTGGGTGTCTTGATGCCGGAAGAGGCCTGCCGCGAGCTGATGCAGGCCGTGCGCGCCAGCCGCAATTTCGGCCCCGACATATTCCTCGATCAGGCGACTTTTGAGGCCAATCCGCAATATCGCGGCACCAATCCCATGCCGGGACGCAACCTGTTTGAGGCCCTGTCGCCAAAGTCCGACTTTATTCTGGCCGAACCGCGCCTCAAAAGCGCTTTAAGCGAGCTTCTGGGGGCAGATTATACCGTGCTGGATCAAAAACTCGTTTGTGGCGTGCCTGATCGCTGGTTGCCTGACTGGTTGAAGCCTCGCATCATCGGCAATCCGGTCAATAATCTGGGGCCCTATATTCGACCCGCCTACCGCGACATCACCTACTTTTACGGCATCGATTTTCACCAGGACATCATCGACTGGAAAAGCCGCTATTCTGACCTGATCACGGTTTATGTCTATATCCACCCGGTGACGGCGGGCGACGCGCCTCTTTATGTCCTGCCCAGGAGTCATAAACTAGGGGCGTGCATGTTCCCGCACGACCTGACGAAACAGTCCGACGGGCGCTGGCTCTATCGCAACGGCACGGGCGGCGAAATGCCCCTTGATGAACGGATGCTGGTGGGTGAAACGGGCTATGTCGCCTGCTGGCATGCCTGCACGCTGCATGGCACGATGCCTGTGTCATCGGATGCCGAGCGCTTTTCCGCCCGCTTCCTGATTTCGCGCGGTCAGGCAGCCCAAGCAGGGCTTGACGCCGTCAATGCCTCCATCCCCTATCCGCTGTCGCTCGAAGATACGCGCCGCGATCTGGGCGCCGCGGGCGAAGCCCGGATTAAGGGCAATATTATCACCGGTCGCCCGGTGGCCGAGCGCTAGTCCTTAGGGCCGCCACGGACTGGCAAGGCATAACTTGCCGAAACATGAACCGTCCGAAAGAAAACAAACCACCACTCCAGCGAGCAATAAGGGGGATTTCCAAGGACTTCGGGCAACCAAGTGAGGGCGGCCTTTTTGACCGCCGCACGCGATTGCTTTTTAAGGTACATAGCCGATAGGTTGATTTCGACCCTACCTTAAGCTTGCAACCTCACGGGGAGGTTCTCTTCGTCAATGCGACCGTTACAGACGAAAAAAGCTCGCCTAAGCGAGCTTTTCCCGTTAATCGTATGACGATGAGGGTGGTGTTATCCCGCGTCCTCACGCGCCTTTGCATGTCACAACACCATTTTTACCCTTCGGCGTCAAGACAAACTTGTTTCTGTCTCAAGGTAGCATCCGGCCAATGACTTTTAGTCGTGACGAAATTACCCATCTGCCAAAGGTCCTGTCGGCGCCACGCTTTGCAACCTATCTGGCGGAAAAGAATGGCGACAAAGAGAAGGCACTCGCGCTTTACCAGTGGAATTTGGAAACATCAGCCGCATTCCTTGTTCCGTTGCAGATATGTGAAGTCAGTGTACGGAATTCAATAGTGACCGCTATAGAGACCGTTTATGGCTCGAACTGGCCGTTTGAAAAAGGTTTCGAAATTACGCTTAGAGACCCAAAAAAGGCCTACAGTCAGCGAAAAAACTTAACGGCTCTAAGATATTTAGGCACCAGCGGAAAGATAGTCGCCGAACTCAAATTTGTCTTCTGGCAAAAGATGCTAACTTTTTCGCATGACGCCGATCTGTGGAACACGCATTTCCGGGCAATTTTTCCCAACACGGACACCAACAAGACAGTCCAAGAACTGCGCTCTACCGGCTACGACCACCTTGAGAAAATACGTAGCCTGAGAAACCGCATTGCGCATCATGAACCGATTTTTCGTCGTAATATTCAAGACGAATATGACCGCATCCGTGAGGTCATATTTTGGACGGACGTTACGGCGGCAGGATGGGTTGATAAAATCGAGACAGTCACGGGTATGATCGCAACCAAGCCCTAGCGCATCGTATATGCCGGATTGCTTTGCAATCCATCGCTAAGACTGCTTTACAGAACCCCTTTAACACGTATCTATGCTCCGCTGCCTGAGCCGAAAGCCTCAAACCGCGTACCCGTGCTTTAGAAGCCTTGTGCGGCAGTCTTCGCGCACGGCTGCCCAGTCGGCCCGCAAAAGCCCCAGCCCGATCACATCGTGCGGCCCGTCCGACTTAACGACATGGCGGCGCAAGTGCGCTTCCTTCTGAAACCCGAAAGACAGGTGCAGCTTCCAAACGGCCGCATTGCTTTCCAGCACCTCGCACCATAGTTTCTCAAGCAACAAAACACCGAAGGCGTGTTCGATCATCTGATACTCTACCCACGCCCCGAGCCCTTTTCCGCGTGCCGCCGGCTCAGCCAGATAAAAGGCCCAGGCCGCTTTTTGGGCGTGACGGTCGATGTCGACGAAATTGGCAAGCCCAACGGGTTCTTCGTCCCATTCGATGATAAAATATCGCCTTGTCTCGTTAGTGCTCAGGCTGTCGAACCACGCATCGTGGCGCTCGCGCGGAATGAGGGTATCGGTGTACATGTAACGGCGCACCTCGTCCTGATTACGCCAGACGAACAGACGGTCGCGATCATCGGGAGTTAAAGGCCTCAGGCCAGCTGGGCGTGACGACGCTGACATTTTACTCTCACCTAAATGCGCGGGCGCCTCTTGAGGACGCACCCACCGGAGGCATTAAGCCTTTTTTTGATCAGGCCGGTTAATATCCCGTTGTCAACCGATTATCCGGAGCTGCCCATGTCCGCTCGTCGCATCGCCGTCATCCCTGCGCGGGGCGGGTCAAAGCGCATCCCTCACAAAAATATCAAACCGTTCTTCGGCCAGCCGTTGCTTAGCTACTCGATCCGCGCGGCCAGGGACTGCGGACTGTTCGATCATGTGATTGTTTCAACCGATGACGAAGAGATCGCTCTTGCGGCACGCAGGTTCGGAGCCGAGGTGCCCTTTATCAGACCGCCGGAACTGTCCGGCGATCATATCGGCACCAATGCCGTAATAATCCACGCCATTGACTGGTTTACTGAGGTTGCAGAGGCGCCCGATGCCGTCTGCTGTATCTACGCCACGGCACCATTTTTGACGGCGGCCCGCCTGAGCGAGGGGTGGCAGGCGTTGCAAGGCAAGCGTTTTGCGTTTTCGGCCACCTCTTACGCGTTCGCCATTCAGCGTGCCCTTTATCTCACCGACACGGGCGGCGTTTGCATGTTTCAGCCCGAACACCGACTGACCCGCTCTCAGGATCTGACACCCGCCTTTCACGATGCCGCGCAGTTTTACTGGGGCTGGGCCGAAGCCTTTAAAAACGGTGAGGAAATCTTTGCCCCGCACTCTGCCCCCGTTATACTGCCGCGCACAGAGGTCGTAGATATCGACACCCCCGAAGACTGGGCCGTGGCAGAGCAGATGTATGCGGCCCTACGACACCCACAGGCGCTTTAGCCGCCCTAAACCCACCCTGTACAAAGCATCGCTTTCATTCGCAGCGGGCTGGGACTAAAAGCCGATCCAAGACGGTCCGCCCGTCGAAGTCCTGGATCTGCCCTAATGCTCGCACTGCCGCTCTCCTGGCCGCTCGAAGGCCGGCGCGTCGTCCTGATCGGGACGGGCGACTGGCTTGCGCGCAAGCTGACCCTTCTGCGCCGGACCCCGGCGAGGTTGAGCGTCTTTACGCCGGATGACGAGGCGGAATACGAAGGCATTACGCCCGAACGGCGGTGGCCCACGGTCGAAGAGCTTAGTGACGCCTCCTTTGTTATCGTAGCGTTCGAAGACCGCGTGCTGGCGGAACGGGGGACCGAACTGGTTCGCGCCGCACACAGGCCGCTGAATGTCGTCGATAATCCGGACCTCGGGGATTTCCATATTCCCGCTATTATCGATCGCGGCCCCCTGTCGATCGGCGTTGCAACTGGAGGCACGGCCCCGGTTCTCGCCCGCGAAACCCGCCGAAGAATTGAAGCCGCGATACCCCCGTCTGAGACACAGCTCGCAGACTTTGCCCTGCGACTTAGTCCCCACCTGCGCGCCCTTCTCCCCAATGTTGATGAGCGGCGCCGCTTCTGGGAGGGCGTACTCGATTCTGAGGCGGCCAGTCTGGCGCGTCAGGGGCGCATCGATGAGGCCTTAGAGATCGCCCTTGCCCATGCCCGCGAGCCCGGACCGCGCAGGGGCGTTGTGCATCTGGTGGGTGCAGGTCCGGGGGATCCGGAACTTCTCACGCTTAAGGCTTTGCGCCTTCTCAGCGAAGCTGACGTCATTGTTTACGACCGTTTGGTCGGAGACAGCATCATGGACCTGGCGCGCCGCGATGCGGAACGCTTTTACGTCGGAAAGGCGCGCTCCAACCACTCCGTGCCGCAAGATCAGATCCACGCCCTTCTGGTCGAACAGGCGCGTTTGGGAAAACGCGTGGTGCGCCTTAAAGGTGGCGACCCGTTTGTCTTCGGGCGCGGGGGCGAGGAGGTTGAAGCGCTGAAGGCCGCCGGCATTGAGGTGCACATTACGCCAGGCATTACAGCCGCCCTTGGCTGCGCCGCCTCAACGGCGGTGCCACTGACCCATCGCGATCATGCCCAAAGCGTCTCCTTTATTACGGGCCACGCGAAAGACGGTGATTTTGAGCATAATCCCCTTGCGCTCGACTGGCAGCGACTGGCCGCGCAAAACCATACGCTCGTGGTCTATATGGGCATTCATACTGCGCAGACTATTTCTGACAAACTGACTGAGCATGGTCGCGCACCCGATACACCCGTACTGGTGGTTGAAAACGGTACACGGCCTGATGAGTCCAGAACACTGACCTGTCTGTCTGAATTGCCACAGACACTGCGCAGCCTTCCGCCTAAGGGACCGGCCCTTCTAATTATTGGCGAAGTCGCCGCCCTTTATCAGACGACGCACACGCACCGCGCCGTCGCAGACCTAATGAGGATCGCATGAAACTCCTGACCGCCAACCGCCTGACCGATGGTCTGGTGCTGTGGTATGTGGAAGGCTCAGACCTGTCGGGCTGGACCGAAGATGCGGCGTTAGCCACACGCCTTGAGGATGAGGCGGCGGCGCTGCTTTTGGACGAGTGGAAGGCGCGCGAAACCGAAGTGGTCGCGCCCTACCTTGTACCGCTCATCGATGAAAATACCCTGGTTAAGCGGGAATATGTGCGTGAGCACGTGCGCGCCAATGGCCCTACCGCGGGTCAGACCGCCTTTGACACCGCCCGACAGCACCAGCGCGGAGAGGTTTTCTAACATGTATCAGTATGACCAGTTCGACCACGCAATGGTTGCCGCGCGCAATGCCGAGTTCAAAGATCAGGTCGAACGCCGCCTGAAGGGTGAGCTGAGCGAGGATCAGTTCAAGCCGTTACGGCTGATGAACGGCCTCTATCTCCAGCTGCACGCCTATATGCTGCGCATTGCCGTTCCCTATGGCGTGTTGTCATCGCGTCAGATGCGCACTTTCGCCCATATTGCGCGTACCTATGACCGTGATTTCGGCCATTTCACGACGCGCCAGAACATTCAGTTCAACTGGATTAAACTGGCCGATACCCCGCAGATCCTCGAAGACCTGGCCGCGGTTGAGATGCACGCCATCCAGACCTCCGGGAACTGCATTCGCAATACCACCACCGATCAGTTTGCCGGAGCGGCAAAGGATGAAATCGACGATCCGCGTCCGTTTGCGGAGCTGATCCGCCAGTGGTCTACCTTCCACCCGGAATTCACCTTCCTGCCGCGTAAGTTTAAGATTGCGATCACGGGGGCCACGCGCGACCGCGCCGCTATTCGCGTGCACGATATCGGGCTGCAACTGACCGATAAGGGATTTGATGTATATGTGGGTGGCGGCATGGGTCGCACCCCGCACCTGGGGCATTTGATCAAGTCGGGCCTGCCTGGCGACAAGCTGCTAAGCTACCTCGAAGCCGCGCTTCGCGTTTATAACCGGTATGGCCGCAGAGATAATATTTACAAGGCGCGTATCAAAATCCTGGTCTCGGCGTTAGGCCCGCAGGAATATGCGCGTCAGGTGGAAGAGGAATGGGCGACACTTGATCAGGCGCAGATCGACGCGCCGCACGCTGAAATCGCGCGCATCAAGAGCTTCTTCCCGCAACCCGCCTATGCCGAAAAGCCGTTTGATGTGGCCTCGCTTGAGCGCGCCAAGGCGGCCGATGCCGGTTTTGCCCGCTGGGTGCGTAACAATACACTCGCCCACCGCCGCGACGACCACGTATCAGTGACGATTTCGCTCAAGCCTACAGGCCTTCCGCCAGGCGATGCGTCGTCAGCGCAGATGGACGCGATGGCGGATGCCGCCGATCGGTTTGGCTATGGCGAATTGCGCGTGAGCCATGAGCAGAATGTCATCCTGCCGCATGTGGCGAAGGCGGACCTTTACGAGCTCTACCGTCTTTTGGATCAGAACGGTCTGTCTTCTGCCAATGTCGGAAAGATAACCGACATGATCGCCTGCCCCGGTCTCGATTACTGCTCGCTGGCGAATGCCCGTTCCATCCCGCTGGCGCAGGATATTTCGCAGCGCTTTGCCGATGCTGAACTGACGGACAAGATTGGCGATCTGCAGATCAAGATTTCGGGCTGTATCAATGCCTGTGGCCATCACCATGTCGGTCACATCGGCATTTTGGGCGTCGATAAGCAGGGTGAGGAGTTTTATCAGATCCTGCTTGGCGGTCGTGCGGATGAACAGGCGGCGCTTGGCGTCATTACCGGCAAGGGCTTAAGTGCCGAAGCGGTACCGGGCGCACTTGAACGTCTGATTAAACTCTATCTTGAACTGCGAACGGACGAGACCGAGCGCTTTATTGACACCGTAGGCCGCCTTGGCCGTGAAGCCTTTGCCGGAGCCTTGCATGAGCCTGCTTAATTCCTCACACGCGCCGCAACTGGTCAGCGATCAGGGCGAGGTAAACGTCAATGGGTGGACGCTGCTGGCCGACGACGACGCGCTCGGCGTTGACCAGGCGGTATTAAGCTTTGGGCGCGCGATTAACGAACTTGACGGGTTGAACGGCCGCTATGGGGTGCGCGTCGCCCCGGGCGATGACGTTCGAAAACTGGCTCCGTTTCTATCGAAGGTGGCCCTGATCGAGGTCGCCTTTCCAGGCTATCGCGATGGGCGCGGCTATTCCACCGCGCGTATTTTGCGGCAGGATTTGGGTTTTGACGGTGAACTGCGTGCCGTCGGTGATGTGCTGCGCGATCAGCTTTTCTGGATGATGCGCTGCGGCTTTAACAGCTTCCTTTTGAAGGATGCTGATCCGGCGGGCGCCATCCGACACGCGCGCTCATTATACACACACGCCTATCAGTCCGCCGCCGACGGTCTGAAACCTGTTTGGGCCCTGCGCCATCCGGCGTGAGGGCAGGAATCTCCGCAATGACTGTGCTGATAAACAATCTGGTGGCCGATACGCCCGACCACGAACGCGCGCGCAAACTGTCTGCCAGATATGAGGGCTGGAACGCAGAGTCGATTCTGGCTGACGTCATCGGGCAGGAATTTGTGGGCAGTATCGCGCTCACCTCGTCCTTCGGGGCCGATGCGGTTGCGCTTTTGCACCTGGTCTCAAAAATCGACCGCACGACACCGGTCATCTTTCTGGATACGGACCGCCACTTCTTTCAGACGCTGCAGTATCGCGACGAAGTGATAAGCGCGCTCGGTCTCACAAACCTCACTAATCTGCGCCCGGCGCTGGAAGATATCCGTGCCCTTGATCCGAAAAACACCCTTTTTCAGAACGACCCGGACGCGTGCTGCGATTTTCGAAAGACCAGGCCTCTGGCCGCGGTAACAAAGGACTACGCCGCATGGATTTCGGGCCGTAAGCGCCATCAGGCCGCGACCCGCGCCAACCTGTCCGTTGTCGAGTTTGACGGGCGCAATTTCAAGATCAATCCTCTGGCAAACTGGACCGCGCAGGACGTGGCTGACTATATTCGTGCCCACAATCTGCCCGAACACCCTCTGGTGGCTCAAGGCTATCCATCGATTGGCTGCTCTACCTGCACGAAGCCTGTCGAAGAGGGCCAGGATGCGCGCTCGGGTCGCTGGGCCGGGCAGGATAAGACTGAGTGCGGCATCCATTTAAATGTCTATGACGGCGGCGAGGGGATCTAAACCCGCCACGTTGCGTAGATGTGTCACCCACGGCCTCGCGTCAGTGACACCTCGGCCGCCTGAAGTCGAAGCGTTCAGGATGATCATCCGGGGGCAGGCGCCTTCGCGACACGCCCACCATGAAGGCTAACCTGGGCTCCCTTCAACAGAGAAAGCGCCCTTCCAGCCCCTTTATATATGTGCGCGCCCCTGCCCTATGCAGCGCGAGCCCTTTCTGATCTGGTGACGTGCTAGGAGCCGCCCAACAGCGGCAACCGCTCTCTTTGCATCAACGCATAGGGCGTGCTCATAAGGCGTGTGATATCCTGTCAAAGCGCAAGATCGGTCGCGCGGATTAAAGCGATCAATGTCTAGATAGTGCCGCTACGGAGCAAGGGACGATGACGGCGGCGATTGAAAACTATCAGGCTCGAATGCGACGCGTTCTGGACTATATCGACCGGCAGACTGAGGAAGAGCTCAGTCTGGATGTGTTGAGCGGTGTTGCGGCCTTTTCAAAATTTCACTTCCATCGGCAGTTCGTGGCAACCTTCGGCTTGTCTGTCCATCGCTATGTCCACCTCGCCCGAATGAAGCGCGCTTCATTCCGGCTGGCCTATCACGAGGCCCAAAGCGTCACGGACATAGCATTGGATGCCGGATATGATTCACCCGATGCCTTTGCCCGCGCCTTTCGACAACGCTTTGGACAATCACCCTCGTCGTTTCGCAAGTCACCCGACTGGGAGCCGTGGCTGGCCGCTTTTGGCCCTCTCGATGCTGCAAGGAGCAAGCTCATGCAAAAGACCTTTACCGCCGACGACGTGACGATCCGCGACGTGGTTGCAACCCCTGTGGCCATTATGGAGCATCGGGGCGCCCCCTCCTCAATTGGCGAAACGATCAAGCGCTTTATCGCGTGGCGCAAAGCCACGGGTCTGACCCCAAAAACAAGCCCGACCTTTAACATCTTCCATTGCGATCCGCATACGACGCCAGACACTGAATACCGGATGGACCTGTGTGTCGGCACCGATCGTTTGCTTGGCGAACAGGACAAGCCCATGAAGGCGGGCCTGATCCCAGCGGGTCGCTGTGCGGTACTGAGGGTTATTGGCCACACCGATAATCTGGAGGCCGCCGCCCTTTACCTATATCAGACGTGGCTTCCCGCCAGCGGCGAAGAAACCCGCGATTTCCCGATCTATTGCCAGCGTCTGAGCTTCTTCCCGGACGTGCCGGAGTCTGAGGCGGTGGCTGAACTCTTTTTGCCGCTGAAATAGACTATTTCGGCAATGGCAGCTTCCCTGATGCGGGGTCGTGGGGTGTCTCCTGACTGGCAGGATAGACGCTGACGGCACAGGCACAGGGAAGCAAAGGCCTTAATAGTCCTCGAGAGGATAACGGTTACGGCGCCACGAAGAAGGTCTTGGAGCAGTATTCGCAGGTAATATGCACCTGACCGTCCGCTTCAAGCATGTCTGACTGCTCATCCACCGAGAAGGAGCGGACAAGTTCTTCGACGCGGGTTTGCGAGCAGCGGCAAAGCTTCGCGATGGGCTTAGGCGGCGACAGACGCACGCCGTCCTCGTGAAAGAGACGAAAGAGCAGGCGATCAGCTTCAAGCTCGAAGTCAGTAAGCTCTTCTTCGCCGAGCGTCGCAAACAAGGCCCGCACGTGATCGAAGGCTTCACGCGTATCGCCACGCGCATCATCGCCGGCCAGGGCCTGGATCATCGCCCCGGCCGCGCGCCAGCGTTCACCGTCAGGCGTCGTTTCGCGAGAAACGGCGAGCTTGATCTGCGTCGGGATCTGTTCGGACTGTGCGAAATAGTGCTCGGCGCACAAGGACAGGCTATCGCCTTCGATGGGGGTTACCCCCTGATAGCGATCACCCATACCATCGGGCTCAAGCGTCATTATGAAGGTCCCCTGCCCCAGAAGCTGCTGCGCGCCCAGGGACTGGAACTTTCCGACATTTTCCGCTTCCAGAGCTTTAAGTTCTTCGGGATCGAAGCGACAAAAACCGCGCAGGGAGCCGCGTGTATCGTAGTCGGCCACGACATAGCGCACCACGCCCTGTCCCTGAGCCTGCATGATCAGACGTCCCTCAAACTTCAGCGCAGAGCCGACCATGACCGCCAGCACACAGGCCTCGCCCAGAAGGGTCGCAATCGCATCCGGATAGGCGTGGGCATCAAGAATCGCATTCAGCGTTTCGTCGAGGCGCACCAGACGCCCGTGCACGGGAAGCGTGTCCAGCACAAAGCGGGCGGCATAGTCCTGCGACGGCAAAGGATAGGAGGTCATCAGAAAATCACACAAAAAGGGACAGGAGCGGCGGAGATAGTTTCAGCCTTGACCGGTTTCAAGGCATTACTGCGGCAATACTGACACCTTAACCGATCCGGCCGGTCAAAAAAAGCCAAGCAGAGCGGATTTACTGACAAAGGCGGTTGTCTTGCAGGGGCTTTTGTCCTAATTCCGCGCATTAATTTCGTGCCTTAAGGCGCGCTCCTCTCCCCTTCGGATGCGAACATGCACATGGCTCCCGCAAGCGTAAATCTCGCCACGCTCGTTCTCGATTTTGACTCAACCTTCACCAAGGTTGAAGCCCTCGATGTTCTGGCCGAGCAGCTCTTTTCGAGAGATCCCGCACGCCTGACGGACCTGAAGTCGATTAAGGAGCTGACAGACCTCGCCATGTCGGGAGAAATCGGCTTCGGCGAGGCGCTGCAACGTCGTATCAGCATTCTTAAGCCTTCGCGGGCTGATATCGAGGCGCTGGCGGAGGCCTTGAAGGCACAAGTGTCGGCGTCGATCGCCCGCAATCGCAAGGTATTTGAGGAAAATCCCGGTAAGATCCGCATCATCTCCGGTGGATTTCACGAATTCATCGATCCGGTCGTGGCCGAGTTTGGGATCAAGCCCGAGCACGTGTTAGCCAATCGCCTGATCTTCGACGAGGCGGGCGTGGCCACGGGCGTTGACCAGGACAATCCCTTGTCAAAGGATGGCGGAAAGATCGTCGCGCTCAGAAGCTGGGCTGACCTCACCGGCGCCATTGTCATGGTAGGGGACGGATGGACCGATTATGAGGTGTTTCAGGGCGGCGCCGCCGATCGCTTTTACGCCTTCACTGAAAACGTCAGCCGCGAAAAGGTCGTGGCCGCAACGACAGCCAGCGAGGCGACGCAGGTTGTTGCCTCTTTCGATGAGGTCTTACACAACGAAGGGTATGAAGGGCGCTACTCCTTCCCGCGTTCGCGTATGAAGATGCTTCTTCTGGAAAACGTTCACCCGGTCGCTATTCAGCATTTTCGCGATGAAGGCTATGACGTCTCCACGTTGAAGGGCGCGCTCGATGAAGAGGCGCTGATTGAGGCCATCCAGGGCGTGCACGTCCTGGGCATCCGCTCCAAGACCAATGTGACGCGCAAGGTCCTCGACGCCGCCGACAAGCTCATGGCGATCGGGGCGTTTTGTATCGGGACCAATCAGATTGATCTGAAAGCCGCCTCCGAAAAGGGCGTGGCGGTCTTCAATGCCCCCTATTCCAACACGCGTTCGGTGGTAGAAATGGTGATGGGGCTCACGGTTATTCTGACGCGCAACATTTATGACAAGTCCATCCAGATGCACACGGGTAAGTGGGACAAGTCGGCGACCGGTGCGCACGAAGTCCGTAATAAGACGCTCGGCATCATCGGCTATGGCGCGATCGGGTCGCAGCTTTCGGTACTGGCCGAAGCCTTTGGCATGCGCGTTATCTATTATGACGTTGCCGAAAAACTCACCCTGGGGAATGCCCGACGTTATCGGACGATGGATGCCGTCTTAGCGGAAGCCGATGTGTTGTCACTGCACGTTGATGGGCGGGCCGAGAACAAGAACATCTTCGGCAAGGCCCAGTTTGCCAAAATGAAAGATGGAGCCCTGTTCATAAATCTTTCGCGCGGCCATATCGTCGACATTGAGGCTCTGGCGGAGGCTGTTCGCACGAAGAAGATCTATGGCGCGGCCGTCGATGTTTTCCCCGAAGAGCCGCGCACCAATGACGATCCGTTTGAAAGTGCCCTCATGGGGCTGCCAAACGTCATTCTGACGCCGCATATTGGCGGGTCTACAGAAGAGGCGCAGGAAGCCATTGGTGAGTTTGCGTCGGAACGGCTTTTGAACTTCATCAGCCGCGGCGACACGACCTTCTCGGTCAATATGCCAAACGTTCAGCTGTCGGAAGTCGAGGGGCGTCACCGCTTCTTGCACATCCACCAAAACGTCCCTGGTGTTATGGCGGCGATCAACAACATCATCGCGAAGTATAATCTCAACATCCTCGCTCAGCACCTGAAGACAAACGAGCAACTGGGTTACGTGATCGTTGACGTCGACCGCGGCTATTCGCGCGAGGCCCTTGATGAACTGAAAGCGGTCACAGGCACGCTCAAATTCCGCTCCCTCGTCTAAGACCTGCGCTCACCATAACCGCTTAAGTCTGCCTTCTTTGAAGGACCGCATTGCGCCGGGCCTGCATAAAAGGCGCACGAGAATAGCATCGAGGCGCCCCTGGCGAGATCCTTGGCGGGCCTGAAGTGGAAGCCGGGGCCGATCTGACGGAGCGATCTGCGCACCTTGATCGGCATCAGAGCCCATTGAGCTCCAAGCGCAAACCGCTGCCCTGGCCGGCGAGACAAAAAGACATCGTTATCTCAATTGCCCTTGTTGCCGCGCGCGTGCTAGGCTCTCTCTTTTCGAGGAGGGATAGGATGAGAGCTCTTAAGGGAAGACCTGTGAGGGGAACGCAGAGAGCGCCCCATAGCGCAAAAGCCTTTTTGGCTGGCGTGCTCTTTTCAGGGCTTGTTTTTTTGACAGGCGGAGCGGCGGCGGCTCAGACGGCCGATCCGGTAAAGGACGCTATTACGTCGATCGTGGAGCGCTTTGTGACGCGCGCGAATGCCTGTGGCGCCAAACTGCCCTACACACCGGGCGTTGTCGTCGACAGCCACCCGACGCTGATCTCGTTCTACTTTGAGGATAAGAGCGTTCACGCCTCCAGATGGTCTGAAATGCCGCCGGAGATACAAGGCATGCTGTCTATGTGGGCGGCGAAGGGTAAGCTCGGTCTGGACGCGAAAGGACAGTTTGGTGAGGTATTCAATTCTCTCCTTGTCCCGCACGAGCTTGGTCATTTCGCCTCCGACTTCAATGGTCGTTCCAAGGGCCAGAGCTTCTGGGATGGGGAAGTCTATGCCAACCGGGTGGCAATCGCTTTCTGGCGCGCTGAAATCGGAGACAAGGCGCTCGCTGCCCGGCTTGATAACTATAACCGCTTTCTGGATGAGCTCCCCAATCCCGTGCCAGCCGGCAAGGAACCGAGGGCGTGGTTTGAAGCCAATTATGTGGCATTGGGCAATGATGCGCAGGCCTACGGCTGGTATCAGGGCTTATTCATGAGAGAAGCGCGGGCACTCTCTAAGACGGATGAGTTTTGCACCATCATTGCACCGGCCTAACCTGAGGCGTAAGGTCGTCGACGATCTCTAAGCGTCTCAGTCCGGTGTTTTGGAAATTCCAGGATTCCGGACAGGGCGTGTACCGAGAGATAAGGAGGCGTTACCTTGCTTCGGGACTTTCCCGTCCTTTTCGAAACGCTCAAGGCGCTGATGCTTGAGGCGGCGCCAGATATGACGGTTACGCAGGCATCGGACTGCTGTCTTACCGTCAAAACGCGTTGGATCGAAGCGCGGACGGGAGAGCCCGCCTGGTTTGGCTGGATTGCGATCAAGGCCTCCTATGTGGCCTACCATCTCCTGCCACTCTACAGTCTGCCGGAATTAAACGCGCTCGTTCCGGCCAGTTTAGAGAGGAAACGCCAGGGAAAAACCTGCTTCGCTTTCAAATCAGCGGATGAGGCCTTGCTTGAAGATTTGCGCCTCTTAACGGAACGCCTGGCGGGCAAAGAAGCCGACCTTCGAGCGGCTATTGGCCAGACCCGCGGATAGTGTGGCGATTGTCGTCGTCATTTGTCCGTGAGGTCGCCTGAACTGGCCCCCTGAGTCCCCCCTTGAGTACAAAAAAGGGCCGTAGGATATCCGGCCCTGTTGGATCTGTTTTAATCCAGAAAAAAGACATCTTCCTGCGGGGGCGGCAAATCGAGCCCGGCCAGTCGACGCCAGGCCTTCCATACCCCCACAGGCACCCTGTGCGGACGCTCGCCATTAGGATCGAGTTTATGCGCGAAGGTAAAACGTAACCCCATCTTGTGCGGCTGGGTCCATGCGGGGGATCCAAACTTCACCATCTGCCCGGGCACATCGAGGAGCCAGAGATCTCCGGGGGAATGGGGCATATCTTTAACCAGAACCTGCGCCCCTGAAGCACTCTGGTTGACGATTTCGCAGGGCACTTCCGTGCCACTTGGTAACAGAAGAAGCGTGCCCGTCGACTTACAGTCATAGCGTGGCTCGGAACGACGGTTCGTGAACTGCTGGAACGGCTGGATCACTTCCACCCCCGCCTGCGGGGAAGTCACGGTGGGCGAGGGCTGGCGTCCGTTTGGACCGGGCATATCGTTCGGCGTCCTTAGGGGTGAAGCGCTGGTATAAGGATAATGCACAGGCATTTATAAAAGGTTCTTTTTGCGAATGCGCTCAGACGCACGTGCGCACGCGCACGGGTCAGGCTGCGGTTTAAAGAAAAGCACACTAATTCGAAAACGCTTGAAATCGGCCCTTTAGAGCCGGGTACTGAACGCCGTTAGGCAACGCACCAAATCGTGCGCGAACTATGACGGTCTTGGGTGAAGACTTCCTTTACGGGGTTGACTTTTCCACCGCTGCATCGCATATGCCGTTTTGCTGCGGCGCAAAGCCGCACCTGACTGGCCGCGTGAGGTCGGGCGACTACCCAGTCCCGACAAGCCAGTTTTAACGGATGACAGATGCGCGAACGCCGTTTGCGCTTGATAATCTTTAAAAATGAACCCGAGAGCTAAGACACGCGCTGGCCTCATCCTAAACCGCCCGCCACGCCAAAGAGCGCGTACGGGCCGAAGGATGGTGTGCGCCGGTCTTTTCCGGGTGTACGCGCATCCCAATTGAAAGCGCAGTGTCTTGACGACCTTTAAAGATCTCGGCCTCTCGGCCAGCCTCCTCGCCACGCTGGAAAAAGAGGGTTATCACACCCCTACCCCTATCCAGTCGCAGGCCATACCGATCCTTTTGGATAAGCACGACCTTCTGGGTATCGCCCAGACCGGAACGGGCAAGACGGCAGCGTTCGCCCTGCCGATCCTTCACCACATCCTCAGCAATCGCATCATCCCGGCGCCGCGTTCGTGCCGCGTTCTGGTCTTGTCGCCGACGCGCGAACTCGCGACCCAGATCGCCGATAGCTTCAAGGCCTATTCCAAGGGTCTGGGCCTTCAGATCGCCACCATCTTCGGCGGCGTGAAATACGGCCCGCAATATAAGGCGCTCCAGGGCGGCATCGACATCCTCGTTGCGACGCCGGGCCGCCTGATCGATCATATCGAACAGAAGACCATTGACCTGAAGGCCGTGGAACACCTCGTCCTCGACGAAGCCGACCAGATGCTCGACATGGGCTTCATTAAGCCGATCCGTCAGGTCGCCTCGCGCCTGCCGGCCCAGCGTCAAAATCTGTTCTTCTCGGCTACCATGCCGAAGGAAATCGCGGGTCTGGCCAACGAACTGCTGACCAATCCGAAGAAGGTTGAGATCACTCCGGAAGCCACGACGGCCGAACGCGTCACCCAACAGGTCATCTTCATCGAGCAGCAGCGCAAGCGTGCCCTGTTGTCGGAGCTTTATGCCGACGAGAAGCTCGCCCGCACCTTGATCTTTACGCGCACCAAGCGTGGCGCCGACCGCGTGGCGGCCTATCTTCAGGCCGGCGGCGTCGAAGCTGCGGCCATTCACGGCGATAAAAATCAGTCTCAGCGCGAGCGCGCGCTTCAGGCCTTCAAGGCCGGGCGAGTCCGTGCCCTTGTTGCGACTGACATTGCCGCGCGCGGTATTGACGTCGATAACGTCACCCACGTCATCAACTATGAGCTGCCGTTTGTCTCTGAAGCCTATGTGCACCGCATCGGCCGTACCGCGCGCGCGGGCAAGGAAGGTCACTCGATCACCCTTGTTGCCGATGATGAGCGCAAGCTTCTGAAAGATATTGAGCGCATCACGCGCCAGCGCATCCCGTCGTGGGATCGCCGAAAGGACCAGGCGCTGAAACTTCTCGATGAAGCGATCCTCGCCTCGGGGCAGACCGAAAAGCCGAAGACGCCGGACCGCGTGGTTGAAAAGACCGCGCGTCACCTCGACCCGGACGCCGAGCGCGTGCACAAGCGTTCGCGTAATCGTCCCAATCGCGACGAGCGCCGCGGCAATGGCCGCGATGGCGACAACAGCCGCGGTGAGCGCACCTTTGGCAAGAAGGACGCCTTCGGTAACCGCGCCGAGCGCCAGGCTCGCAATGAGCGTCCGGAACGCACCGAGCGTTACGACCCGCTGGCCGCCGAACGCGCGCCGACCCGGGCCGCCCGCGATTTCCCCGTCGAAAAGACTTTCGCCGAGAAGCCGCGCGGCGAAAAGCCCCGCTTCGACAAGTCAAAGGGCGAGCGTCCGTTCAAGAAGCGTGATGATGCCCGTGGTGAAGCCCGCGCTTTCGAAGACCGTCCTGCGCGCCCGGCAGCGGAACGCGGCAATGAACGCCCCACCGGTGAACGCCGCGTCGACGAGCGCAAGAAGAAGCCGTTTGGTAAGTCAGCCAGTGGCAAGCTCGGTGGTCGCAAGACCAACACAAAGCCGCGCGCCCACCACAATGAGCCGATCAATCGTTCCGAAGGCGCACAGCTGAAGCGTCGCTCACGCAACGGCTGATAGGGTTGGGGTCGATGCACCCGTCGCACCTGACACTTTATCATTGTTAAGGCGGCGCATTTCCGCTTTAAATCGACTTTATGGTACCCCCTGAAACGTTTTCAGGGGGTACTGTCATATGGAGTTGGGACATGCGGACTAAGGGTTTTGCGCCGGATCGGCGCACGACGATCGGCCTGATGGCGGCCTTGATGGGCACGACCTTTCTGACCGGGTGCGAGCCGAAGGTAGAGGCTGCATCTGAGGATTCAGCCCCCCTCGCCCTTGTCAGAAGCGCTAAGGATGTCCACTCCTACGCCGAACCCAATGTGGCGCGCGTTCGCCACGTCGATCTCGACCTCACGGCCGATTTCCGCGCTAAGGTTCTTAAAGGCACCGCGGCATTGACGCTTGAAACCGCACCAACGGCCAAACAGGTCATACTGGATGTCAAGGCCCTCGATATTGAGGGCGTCACAGATGCTTCGGGAGAGCCTCTTAAATATTCGCTCGGCGCGGCCAACCCCATCTTAGGGGCGCCACTAACCATCGAACTGCCGCAAGGCGCGCAGAAGGTGGTGGTGAAGTATAAGACCACTGCGAACACACAGGCCCTGCAGTGGCTCGATCCATCGCAAACGGAGGGCAAGAAGTACCCCTTCCTCCTGTCTCAGGGGCAATCCATCCTGACACGCACGTGGATTCCGACGCAGGATTCGCCGATGGTACGCCAGACCTATAACGCGATCATCCGTGTGCCTAGCCCACTTAAAGCCGTTATGAGCGCTGAGATGCTGACCCCGGATGGCGAGGCCGTACCCGGTAACGCCAGCCTGCGTGCTTTCCGCTTTAAGATGGATCAGGCCATTGCGCCTTATCTGATTGCGCTGGCGATCGGCGATATTGGATTTCGCCCGACCGGCGATCGCACGGGCGTTTACGCTGAGAAGGCGACCGTTGCGCGCGCGGCGAGCGAGCTTGAGGATCTGGAAAAGTTTGTCGCCGCTGCCGAGAAGCTCTACGGCCCCTATCGCTGGGGTCGCTATGATGTTCTGGTGCTTCCGCCATCCTTCCCCTTCGGCGGCATGGAAAATCCGCGCCTGACTTTTGCCACCCCGACCATTCTGGCCGGTGACAAATCGCTGGTATCACTGATTGCCCATGAACTGGCGCATTCCTGGTCTGGCAACCTCGTCACCAATGCCACCTGGGATGACTTCTGGCTCAATGAAGGTTTCACGGTTTATTTTGAGAACCGCATCATGGAGGAGATGTACGGCAAGGACCGCGCCCTCATGCTGCAAAGTCTCGGCTATTCGAGCCTTCAGGCGGAACTCGCGCGCATAAAGGAGCCCGGGCTCACCCAACTGCATACCGACCTTAAGGGACGCGATCCCGATGACGGGTTCTCGGAAATCCCCTACGAGAAGGGGGCCGCTCTTTTAACCTTACTTGAGCAGACCTATGGTCGCAAAAAGTTTGATGCCTGGCTTAAAGGCTATTTCACACGCTATGCCTTTAAGAGCATGACGACAGCCGGCTTTGTCGAAGACCTTCGTGAGACCCTCTTGAAAGGTGATCCGGGGGCAGAAGATCGTCTGAAGCTAAACGAATGGCTCTATAAGCCCGGCCTGCCTTCCAATGCTATCAAACCGCAATCGGAGGCCTTTGCTAAGGTCGAGGCGCAGGTGGACGCCTTCACCAAGGGGACTGCGGCCAAGTCACTGATGACGGAAGGCTGGGTAACGCAGCAATGGCAGCATTTCCTCGAATCCCTGCCACAGACGCTTACGACGGAGCAGATGAAGGACCTTGACGCGGCCTTCAGCTTTACGACCTCGCACAATGCGGAGATTTTGTTTGCCTGGCTGAAACTGGCAATTGATCATCGTTATGAACCAGCCCTGCCCGCCCTTGAAGCCTTCCTGACCGCACAGGGCCGACGCAAATTCATAAGCCCGCTCTATACGGCGCTGATGGCCCAAAAGGGCTGGGGTGTTGATATGGCCAAGCGTGTTTATGCTAAGGCTCGCCCCCTCTATCACTCGGTGACGCGCGCGACCGTAGATGAGATTGTGAAGTAGAACCCTCCTTAAGGTTTTTCCTCTAAAGTGTACGGAGATTTGTTTATTTCCGTACACGTACCATGTCGTTACCCGAAGCTCGCACCGTCCTGATTGTTGATGACCACGAGGTCAATCGCCGGCTGGCCTCTCTGTTCCTGCAACCTCTCGGCTGGCGGGCGGTAATGGCTGCCAATGGCAATCAGGCCCTTGAGATCGCGGCGATCCAGAGGGTCGATCTGATCCTCATGGACATGATTATGCCCGGCCTCAACGGACTTGAGACAACGGCGGCTTTGCGTCAGGCAGATGGCCCCAATCGTGACACGCCGGTTATCGCGGTAACCGGCACCGAAGACAACCACAGAGAATGGGCAGCGCTTGGGGTGACCCAGCGCGTACTGAAGCCCGTCGATCCTGATCGCCTGATCGAGGCCGTGGCTGAAGCCACCCGAAGAAATCCCGGATCGTCGTGGCGTATCAGCGCCTGACGTCAAACCCGTCATTGCTGAGGAAGGCGTCAAGCTCCGCGACGGTGGCCAGCGCAAAATCCCCCGGCATGGCGTGCTTGAGGCAGCCCCCGGCAATGCCGTAATTCAGGGCGTCCTGGTCGCTCCTGCCGCTCAGAATGCCGTGCAGCACACCGGCTGCGAAGGCATCACCGCCGCCGATGCGGTCGATGATGCGCGCAATGTCATAGGTCTCGGTCTCCAGGGTTTCCTTTGGGGTGTACATCAGACCGGCCAGACGATTGTGATCGACATTAATCTGTTCACGTCGCGTACAGATAAGACGCTTCAGGTCGGGGAAGGCGCTGAAGGCGTGGTCAGCAGCGGCGCGGCTGCGGGCATGGCTGCCCGCCTCACCAGCAAAGGTCGTCTTGAACACCAGTTCGATATCGCGGTAGCCACCGAAGATGAGGTCGGCCTGCGCCATCAGTTGCGGGATCAGGCTGGGCGCATCGCCGCCCCAGGCCTCCCAGAGTTTTGGGCGATAATTGCAGTCAAACGATACCTTGATACCGAGCGTGCGCGCCACCTGCGTGGCCTTCAACGCGCCCTGAAAGGCATTATGGCCCAATGCCGCCGTGACGCCGGAGACGTGCAGCCATTGCGAGCCCTCGAGCAACTGCGCCCAGTCAAACGCCGAGAAATCTGCGGTGGCAAAGGCCGAGCCAGCGCGGTCATACAGGATGTCTGAAGGGCGGTGAATGCCGCCGGTCGTGAGAAAATAGAGGCCCATGCGCCCCGGGGCGGTCGTGACGCGCGTGGCATCAACGCCGAAATAGCGAAGCTGCCCCGCTGCAGCCTGTCCCAGATCGTTATCTGGCACCACGCTGATCATACGCGTCGGATGACCAAGGCGCGCGAGCCCGACCGCGACATTGGCTTCCGCCCCCCCCACATAGGGGGTCAGTTCCGGCAGGGTATAGAGCGGATCTCGTCCGGCGGTGGACAGACGGATCAGCAGTTCCCCGAAACAGGTAAAGGCTTTGGTCATGGCAGTCTTCCGTTGGCTTTTTCTGATTGTAGAGAAGGCTTTAGAGCCCATCCTCAAAACTGTGAAGCGGTTTTTGGCCCTATGCCCGGTTTGGGTCGTGGGAGACAGATACATGCGCTTCAAAAAAAGGGCGCCGGATGACCGGCGCCCACAGTGCGGAAGCTAAAGTTTACGCTCATTCAAATGGGCTCAGCCGGCCGCTCAGTACTTATAACGGAAGCCCATATAGTACTGGCGTCCCGGGTGAGAATAGTCCTGAAGCAGATTGCTTGCGGTGTTGCCCTGAGCTGTGTTGTAGGCAATGTATCGATCGTCGTACTCGTCGGTGAGGTTGATGCCTTCGAGCACCACCGTAAAGTTCTTATTGATCTTGTAGGTGATTTGCGTGTCGACGTTCAGTGTCTCGTTCTTGCCCACAAAGTCTGCGCCCGAACCCGGATTGAGCTGGTTTAGATAACCTGCCCTGTAAGCCGTAGCGACACGCCCGGACAGCTTGTCATCTTCATAATAAAGGGTGACGTTCCAGGACTCCGGCGACAGCCCGAGAAGGTTCTCGCGACGGTAGGTCGTAGATGTCAGGCTCGAAGCGACGACGTAGTCGATCTTTGACTCAACGTGCGTGTAGTTGAAGATACCGCCCGTGTGCTGGAGGAAGCCCGGGAGAAACTTGAACGGCAGCTGCACGTTCAGCTCATACCCAGTGAGCTTGCCACCTGGCGTGTTGATGGGTTGGGTGACGGTGTAGAGGGTTGACCCTGTCTGCCCTGTTCCATCAAGCAGGCTCAGATCAAAACCCAGCTCCTGGAACGGGACCTGCTTGGTCAGCGTTTGGATGTAGTTTTTGATATCCTTCTGGAACAGACCAAGGCTGATCAGCGTGTCTCGATCAGCGTACCATTCGAAGCTCAGGTCCTTCGTATTGGCGCGATAGGGATCAAGGTAGGGATTACCCGTAGTAAAGGTTTGCGACGAGGTCGTGATGGAGCCTCCCGGCGACAGGCTAGCAAGCGTCGGGCGCGCCATGGCTTTGGAGGCGGCGGCGCGAATGAAGAAGTTCTCAAACGGCGACAGGCTCACATTGATCGACGGCAGCGTGTCAGAGTAGCTGCGCTCGATTTGCGTGTAAACCGAGCTCGTCCCTCGGCCGATATAACCGGCCACCCATTGCTTTGTGTCCGCCTTACGCACGCCGATGTTCCCACGGAACGGCATCGAACCGATAGCCGTTGAGAAATCAACCTGGACATAGGCCGTTGTGTCATCTTCTTTGGCCAGGCGGTTATTGGCCCGTGACGATGAGTTGGTGTTGTTAACCGTAAAGACCCCATACTGGTTCACGCACCGACAGTCGTAATTGAAATCGCTGCGGAACTTGTCGAGGTTTGGTATCAGGTAGGTGTTGCCACCGACGCTGACGGTCTGGGCATAGCTGGCAAGGTTTGCCTGCACGGCATTGACGAGCCCGGTCGCTTGACCCGTTGTCGCATTGACGCGGTTGGCCGCTTCATCGCGCGTTTGAACGGCTGTTGTGTAACGACCATATTCAGTGCTGGTGAAGTCATAGTGCTTGCTCGACCCGCCAAACTTTACCGTAAAGATATCGTTCAGCTCATAGTTAAAGTCGATTTTGGTCGTATTGAATTTGTTTTCGACGCTTTGGGGACGGATGCGGATGAGAGAGGCATCGCCACGGCTGCCCGTGGAGCCACCTTCGGCCGCAGTTGGGGTCGCCAGGGCGTTCGGCGCATAAGACCAGTAAGCGGCCTGATCGAGGTTAGCGCCATTTGAACTGCCGTAGTTGAAGACAGGTGCCTTCATATTGGTAAAGTCGTACGAATAGCCCTGAACATCATAGGCATCAAAGGTGAAGGTGGTTTGCTCAGGGTTGTCCTGAAGCGAATTTGACGCCCCCACCAACAGACGCATCTTGAGCTTGTCGGTGATGTTCTGATCCCAGGTCAGGTTCAGCTGGGAGAAGGTCGTCTTCAGTTCGTCAAAGCGATGTTCCGAGCGAATATCGACATTGTTAAACTTGGCCTTAACGAGCGTGCCTTCGTTATCTATGGTGTAGTCATAAACCTGCGTGCGCGGCAGGCCCGCACCCGAGCGGCTGAAAGAAATGGCTTCGACTTCCCACTCGTCGCGGTTAGCGGAAAATTCGGCCAAGAGACCGTCGAGCGTAATCAGCGTGCCTTCAAACGGGCGCATCTGGAAGGAGCCGGTGATCCCAAGGCGCTTCTGGTCGGTTTCAAGACGCGCGTAACGCGGGATGCGCGGGTGAAGCGCGTTTGTGAGCTTAATGGCTTCGGGGTCAGTCAGAGTGCCAGACTGGGCAATCGAGGTGAAGCTCGTACCGCCGTTGGTCGAATATCCACCAAAGCGACCGGCGGTGCCGGGCGACGACGAGTTCTCCCAACGCGTGGTGTTAGGCCCTTCTTCGACGGCAAGACGCTCGCCGTAGGCAATCGACAAAAGCGCACCGAGCTTACCATCGGCCCAGCGATTTGAGATCAGGAAGGTGCCGCGAGGCGAGGTGTCCTTTGACAGGTCGTTGTAGCCGAGCTGGCCGGAGCCGGCCATGGTAAAGCCCTTATAATCAAACGGGCGGGCAGTGCGCAGATCAACAACGGCGCCAAGAGATCCCTCTTCGACTTCTGCGGAGATGGACTTACGGACGGTGAGCGAGTTGAAGAGCTCGGCGGCAAAGACGTTGAAGTCAAAGCCGCGACCCCGGTTAGCGCCGCCGGACACATCCTTACCGCCGGCAGTAGCCAGGGCTTCCAGGTCATTGAGACGCACGCGGGTAAATTCAGAGTTCAGACCCCGAACGGTGATCGAGCGCCCTTCCCCGCCGTCGCGGTCAATGGCCACGCCCGGAACGCGCTGTAGCGATTCTGCGAGGTTTAAGTCCGGAAACTGCGCGATATCGTCTGCCTTGATGACATCGACGATGTCGTTCGACTTCTTCTTTTCACTGATTGAAGTCTGAAGACTGTTGCGGAAACCCGTAACGACAACGGTATCCACCTCGTCCTGAGCGCTAGGCGCGGCTTCCTGCGCCATTGCACCCGTGGCCATAAGGGCCAGAGCGGAGACGCCATACCAGGCGATCGCAGACGCAGTTCGGCTGTTAATTGACTTTGTTTTCATCTTGTAACTCCCCGTTCAGCCCGGTGCGTGCTCTGACGGCGCGATACTCAGGCAATGGACGCCCTTAAGCGGGCATTTTTAGTGTTGAAATGATACCGGTGTCACAAACGCATGGTAACCGGTG
Source organism: Asticcacaulis sp. DW145 (assembly GCF_037101385.1). Classification (NCBI taxonomy): domain Bacteria; kingdom Pseudomonadati; phylum Pseudomonadota; class Alphaproteobacteria; order Caulobacterales; family Caulobacteraceae; genus Asticcacaulis; species Asticcacaulis sp. DW145. The sequence goes on from NZ_AP029024.1 coordinate 2,193,445, forward strand.
TCAGTGGTCTTAGCTAGACACAACCGTGTCTAAAAGACAAGCGGCTTCCTTCAGGTTGATTAAAAGGGTGACAAATCTGCCATAGGTCTTCCTCCCGATCGACGAGCGCTCTTGCGGCGCTTAGCCCGAGTGTGGGCATTGTCTTTTAAGAAAGGCTGAACGAAGACACCGGGGCGCTGAGGAGAGCCCCGCCCTGCCGGTCCGTTGCAATCTTATCAGCCGATTTCCGGTCGGTTCTCGGTCAGGGCGACGGTCTTCAGATGAATTTCGGCGGCCGCGTGATGAGGGCCTTCATAGGAGACGACCGAGGTTTGTCCAGGAAGGATGTCATGAATGCCGGTCGTCGCACCTGACGAGATCAACTGGCCCTTTTTGAGCGGCCGTCCGCGCGCGGCCAGATGTCCGGCGAGCCACCCTATGGCCTTAAGAGGTCCGCCAGGCATGGTGAAAAGGCCGCCCTCCCCCACAATCTCGCCGTCGATCCTTGTGGTCGCGCCATAGCCCTTCACAACCACCTCGCTCAGGTCTTCGGGCGAGCTCGTTTCATCGAAACTCGCGAGCTTCGCTCCCAGAATAAGCCCGAAATTATTGCCAAAATCGGACGCCACCACGGTCGGCCCCAGCTTGTTTATCGTCGGCAAGGGCGAGCCCGCCATCTCAATCCCGGCAAACAGGGCGTCGATCAGACGCAGAGCCTCGACCTCGGTATAGTCGGTCTTACCCGGCTCAGCATCGACGCCGATACGGAAGACAAACTCAGCCTCAACCGCCGCAAAACCGTTTTCAAAGACCGGGATTTCGACCTCGCCTTCGGAGGGTTTAAAGACGGTCTCAAAGATGGGACCGGCCAGACGCTCAGTGCCGTGTTCGGCCTGACGTTCCGGCGCCAGGCGCCCGATCTTCCAGCCGACGACCGGCCGATCCCAAAGTCTGATCGCCTCTTCCTGAATGGCGTAGGAGTCACTTAAGCCAGCCGGAATCTGGCCCGGATAATCGCTGAGCGCACGGGCCGAACGGCGGGCGGAGACAAGGTTCTGGGCAATCTCTTTGAGGCTCATTGGGTGTCCTTTGTACGTATCCCTTCGGACAGGGCCCACATCAGGGCCCCCACGCCCTTAGGATCATTGGGGGTGATTTTTTCGGAGAGGTAGTAGGCGTAAGAGCCGTCGCGATAAGGCACATTGCCAAGGCCAGCTACGCCACAAACACCGTTTAGCGCGCCAGGCGTCACAAAGCGCGCACAGACGGCTCTCAGCGACTCGACGCCGGTGCGGCCTGCACTTTGCGGCATGATGTCCAGACGCGCCGCCTTCATCAGGCCATAGGCCACCATCAAGGAGGCCGAGGCCTCCTCGTAATTGCCTTCGCGCGCGCCCTGATCGACGACCTGATACCACAGGCCGTTTTCCGACCGGAACTTCAACAACGCCTCAAGCGTGCGGCGGGTGATGTCGGCAATGTCGGCGCGCAGGGCCTCGCTGAACCCTTCGGACGCCTCATAGACATCGACCAGCGCCCCGATCCACCAGCCCATGGCCCGACCCCAGACATTTAAAGACAGACCAGTCTGTTTATCGGCCCATCGCTCAGACCGGCTTTCGTCCCAGCCGTGCGCATAAAGGCCATTGTCTATCTGCAGGGTCTGATCGACAAAGCGAAACTGCGCCACCGTATCGGCAAACAGGCCTTCATCCTGCGTGATGCGGGCGTATTCGGCCTGGAAGGGCTGCGCCATAAAGAGGCCGTCCAGCCACACCTGATGCGGATAAATTTGCTTATGCCAGTAGTTGCCGGACTGTGTGCGCGGATGGTTTTTAAGCTGAGCAAACTGCACATCCATCGCCGTGCGAAAGCGGGGCTCGCCCGTAATGGCGTAAAGCGGAAACAGAATCTTCCCGCCATTAACATTGTCGATATTATATTCCTGCGGATGGAAAGTCGGCATGGCGCCGTCGGACAGGACACGGCTCTGCATCTCGGTCAGGATATAGTCGAGAAACACACGATCCTGCGTCACCTGATAGAGGTCAAGGGCCCCCTTCCAGACCACGCCGTCTTCATAGTTCCAGTGCGGGCGATAGGGTTCCCAGGTGCGGAAATAGCCGGTGATGAAGGCGGGGACGGCATCGCCAAAGCGCGCCAGAGACGCGGAAGTCTGCGGCGACAGATCGAACGCGCGCTGTGTCGGTGCGATGCTGACATCGACGGGGATATTGTGTTTCAGGTCAAGCATGTGACGTTTTCCAGAGTGAGGGTTTCGCCCTTCTGGCCCTCTATGTCGAGCATGTGGGTATACAGGTTTTTGACGTTGGCGATCAGGCCGCCCAGTCTCGCCACGGGCGCAATCGAGGCCGCCATATCAGGTTCACCGGGCTGCGCGTCCGTGTCGAAGCGCAGACGGATATGGTCGAGCGTCAGGCCCTCCACCGGCTGCTCCGGTAGGCCCAGCACATAGAGCCCGGCATGGCGTACACCTGTGGCGTCGATATGGCTCAGATGGATGTCGCCGATAGAGGGCGTACCGTCATCAACCGGGCGTGGGTTGCGATCGGCCACACAGTCCGTTTTTCCATCCGGATCGCACCAGTAGAAGCTGTTGATCACAAACGCAGTCCCAACGCCTTCCATGCGCAGATGGCGACAGTCAAGACCTCTGACCACGGCGTCGCGGCCACGGCCGCGGCGCGTTTTAAGCCGTATACCCCGGTCGGTGTTTATAAACAGACAGTTCTGTACGGTGACGTCATAGATACCGCACGCCATCTCCGATCCGATGACCACGGCCCCATGGCCGTCCTTCATCCGACAGTTGGAAATGCGAACACGCCGTGTCGGACGCACGTTTCGCCTGGCCATGCTGATTTTCCCGGACTTTAAAGCGATGCAATCGTCGCCCACGGAAAAGTCGACGCCACTGATGACAATATCCGTGCTGCTTTCCGGATTGAGGCCATCCGTATTGGGGCTGTCTGACGGAGCTTCAATAGAGAGGTCAGCGAAGGTCAGGCCGCGCGAAAACAAGGGATGGACGGTCCAGGATGGACTGTTTTTCAGGGTTATACCCTGAAGTATGACCTGCTCGCATTCGACCATAAAGACGAGACGAGGGCGCCAGCCTGTAAAGCGCGCCTTGGGCCTTGCCCACCATGTGTCAAAACCCGCCTGACCATCGACCATGCCTCGCCCGTAAAGCTGCACATTGTGGACGAAGAGGAAATTTAGGAGCGCGGCATGACAGGGCTCAGCCTCGCCCTCCCAGGACCCCAGACACGTACGGTCAACCCCGTCGCTATCAGGCAGTAGACCCGGCAATACAGGCCAGCGTGAGATCTCGCGATGACCAAGGAGTTCTGCACCCTCACCCAGCTCGACCGCTATATCGCTCTTAAGGAACAGGGGTGCGGTGAGGTACCGACCGGCGGATATGCGCACGAGGCCACCTGGCGGGCAGGCCGAAAGGGCCGCCTGGAGAGCGGAAGTATCGTCGCTAATGCCATCCCCTTTGGCACCGAAGGCCCGCGGATCGAGCACGGCTTTGCAGGCGGCGGTACGGACCACCAGTCGCTCGCTCCCCACGCGGACCTCATAGACGCTGTCCGGTTTCAGGTCATAAAGCGAAAAGACATTTCTGTCTGTCTGCAGGGCGAGACGTTCGTTTACAAAGATGTCGCGCGCGGCATCGGCGGCGAAGATGCCGGCCTCATCAAGCTCAAGGCAGAGAGCTGTGGGCAGGACGGCGAGGCAACACAACCGCGTCATCGCACGACGCGGTGCAGGATGGCGTTGATGTCGTCGTAGAGGCGATCGCCAGCCTCGCGTTCGCTCAGTCGGCCATAGCCCATCGCCTCCAGAATATCCTGAAAGCCGTCGCGCACCCGCGGGTGCTCGAACCAGGGGCTTTCCACCACGTTGATTTGTGCAGAGGCGAGCTGCGCCTCGCTTTGCTGCTGGATGGGCGTGATCAGCCCTTCCTTGTTGAGCAGGGAGCGCGCCGCTTTGGACACCGGCACACCGCGCTTCAACCCCATGGTGCGGATGCCGTCGGGGTCATTCAGCAGAAACTCGATCAATAACGCGGATTCGTCCGGATACGGCGTTTTGGCGTTGACCGCGAACATCATGGCGGGACGATACATCATTCCGGCGTCCTTCGCCCCCGGCCGCAGCAGATAGGGTGCCAGCGCCAGTGTCTGTTTTGCGGCCAGCGTATCGCTATATTTGTCGATCGAGCTGTTCCATTGGAAGGTTCCGGCGAACTGGCCATTGATCCACGGTCGCATCTCCTGCTGCGCCACATTGCCATAGGAGGCGCGCACCCGCGCGCTGGGCCAGACGTGGTCGCGCGTCATGCGGGCGTAAAGACCCGCAAAGTCGTGCATGTCGGCCCGCGTACAGTTGAGCGATTTCGTCTCGGCATTAATCAGAGGCTTACCCGTACCCTGGACCACATAGGTGCGCGCCAGGGCGATGAACTCCAGAAAGAGACCATCCAGCGGATAATAACCCTGACCGAGCCTCGTCTTAAACTGCGGCCCGCGCGCAAACAACTCGTCCCAGGTCGTGGGCAAGCTGAGGCCCGCCTTCTGATAGGTGGTCTGGTTGAGATAAAAGAGGCGCGCGGCGTTCGACACGGCAATGGCGTTCAGCACGCCCTTATTGGTGCCCATGCTAAGCGTGCGGGCATCAAACTGGCTGAGATCGAGCTTGTCCCTGAGTTTGCTCAGATCGTAAAATCCCGTGCCGTCGCGGGAAAACAGGGTCTGCCAGTACCAGTTAATCTGCATTACATCCGGTGCCGTGCCCCCGGCGATCTGGGTCGTCAGACGTTCCAGATGCCCGGCAAAGCCCGTATATTCGCCCCGCACGCGGATACCATGCTTCTCTTCGAAGAGGCGCAAGGCCTCAAGCGTGGCCTTGTGCGCGGACGATCCGCCCCACCAGCTCATACGGAGCTCGCGCCCTGACGTTGGGGCGGGGCGCGGTTTCGAACAGGCGGAAAGCGCCGCGGCAGAGGCGCCCAGAAGAATGAAACGGCGGTGAAGTCTGTAAGCGTTCATATCCTACCCCTTCACCGCACCGGACGTGACGCCTTCAACGAAGTATTTCTGCGCCACAAAGAACAGGATCAGCGACGGGGCGAGTGCGATGGTGGACATCGCCAGGATCTCGTTCCACGAGGTCGCTTCGGTGACATCAATCGACATCTTCAGTGCCAGAGCCACCGGATATTTTTCGACCGAAGACAGGTAGATCAGCGGCTGAAGAAAGTCGTTCATCGACCACATAAACTGAAAAAGGGCGACCGAAATAATGGCGGGGAGAATGACCGGACAGACGATCAGGGTCAGGACCTGAAACGAATTGCAGCCATCCATCACGGCCGCCTCTTCCATATCGAGCGGCAGCGAGCGCATGAACTGGATGATCATGAAGACGAAGAAGCCCTCTGTGGCAAAGGCCTGAGGCGCATAAAGGGGCAGGTAGGTATCAAGCCAGCCAAATTCGCGGAACATCAGGTATTGCGGTATCAACAGCACTGACTTCGGCAACAAGACCGTGGCCATCAAAAGGGCGAAAAGCCATTTGCGGCCGGGTATGGCAAAGCGCGCAAATCCATAGGCAACGATCACTGACGAAATAACCGTGACGATGACCTTCGGCACCACGATCTTCATGGTGTTGAGGAGGTAGGTGGCAAAGGAGTACTCGGTCGAAGTCTTCCAGCCATTGATGAAACCGTCCGTTGTCGGAGCTTTTGGAATAAAGCCAACGGAAGAGAAGATTTCCGCGTTGTTTTTGAACGCCCCCCCAATCATCCACAAGAGAGGATAGATCATAAGGAAGCCCACCAGAATTAGCAGGCCGTAGCGTACGAACGCATTGACCAGCGGCAGGTGTTTGCGCCAGCCATGATCGACAGGATTAAGCGAAGACGCCATCTCAGTGCCCTCCCTTGTCATCGCGGTCCTGCGCATAAAAGACCCAGTGCTTTTGCGACCAGAAGGCCACTGCCGTAAAGAGCGCGATGATGATGAACAGCACCCAGGACAGGGCGGAGGAATAGCCGAGATTGAAGTATTTGAAGGCTTCCTCGTAGATCATCAACGGCAGGAGATAGCTCGATTTAAGCGGCCCGCCGGCCGTGATGATGTAGGGACCGTTGAACTCCTGAAAGGCCTGCACAATCTGCATAATGAAGTTGAAGAACAAAACCGGCGTCAGAAGAGGCAGGGTGATCAGGAAGAACTGCTTGAGGCGCGACGCACCATCGAGATCAGCGGCTTCATAGAGGTCTTCGGGGATGGCCTTCAGTCCAGCCAGAAACACGACCATGGCCGAGCCAAACTGCCAAAGACGCAGGAGAACGATCGAGAACATGGCCGTGGTGGGCTCGCCCAGCCAGTTCACGCTCCCGATACCGATGCCTGAAAGGGCCTGATTGAGAAGTCCATCGCCGGCGAAGACGAAGCGCCAGACAACGGCAACAGCGACGCTGCCGCCGAGGATCGAGGGAAGATAAAAGGCGGTACGAAAAAGGCCTATGCCTTTGAGCTTAAAATTCAGCACCACGGCGATGAACAGGGCAAAGGCGAGCTTCAGTGGTACGGTGATAAAGACGTAGGCGAACGTCACGCCCAGTGACTGGCGAAAGGTCGAGTCAGTGGCCATTTCTGAGTAGTTTGACAGGCCGACAAAGTTGGCGGCCCCCAGCTGGTCCTGAAGGCGGGCGTCGGTCAGGCTCAGGAGGAATGAGGCGACAAACGGAAACGCCGTAAAAAGCAGAAAGCCAATCACAAACGGGGTGACATAAAGGCTGCCGATCCATTTATTGCTATACATGGACGGACCCGTCTGTCTGATGAGCAAAATCCGGAGACACGCCGATTGCCTGACCGTCTTCAGAGAAAACATGCGCACGGTTAAGGTCGATCTTTAGCCCCACCGCCTGGTGATTATGCAAAGAAACCTCCCCATCAAGCTTCATGATCAGGGGATCGCCTTCTTGGTCTTTCAAGGCGACATAGGCGAAGGTTTCCCCGCCAAGACGCTCAATTAAGACCACATAGCCATTGAGGTGGGCGTCCTCGTCTTCAGTCGCCAGATGAAGGTTTTCAGGTCGGACCCCGAAGGTGACGCTGGCGCCCTGGGGCACCTCAGCGCCTTGACGCGGGACGGACAAGATGGTCTGAGGCAGATCAAGCTTCACCGCATCTGCGGACACATCCCTGACCCTGGCTTTGAGGGTATTCATACGGGGCGATCCGATGAAGCCCGCTACAAACAGGTTTGCGGGCTTGCGGTAGAGGTCAAGGGGTGAGCCCACCTGTTCGATCCGCCCGGCGTTGAGCACAACGATCTTGTCGGCAAGCGTCATCGCCTCGACCTGATCATGGGTCACATAGACTGAGGTCGCATTGAGTTTGGTATGAAGGCGCGCGATCTCTACGCGCATCTGACCGCGCAGCGCCGCATCGAGATTGGAGAGAGGTTCGTCGAACAAAAAGACGTCGGGCTCACGCACAATGGCGCGGCCGATGGCAACGCGCTGACGCTGACCGCCGGACAACGCCTTTGGGCGCCGCTTTAGGAGGTGAGTCAGTTGCAGCGTTTCGGCCGCGGCATTGACCTTATGCGTGATCTCGTCCTTTGGCAGGCCCTGAATCTTAAGGGCGAAGGCAATGTTATCGAAGACCGTCATATGCGGGTAGAGGGCGTAGGACTGAAAGACCATTGCCACGCCGCGCTTTGAGGGGTGCGCATAGGTTACATCGCGCCCGGATATATCAATCTGACCCGAGGTGGGGGTCTCAAGGCCCGCAATCAGGCGCAGCAGGGTCGATTTCCCGCAGCCCGACGGCCCCACGAAGACCACCAGCTCGCCTTTTTTGACCTCCAGCGAGACGCCCTTTATAACCTCATGGCCATTGAACGTCTTGCGCACATCCGTAAGTCTGACACTGTCAATCGACACGTTTCCCCACTTTTGTTCTGCTTGTTTTTGATTACCCACCTGTGTAAGGGAAACCGGTGTCATTTTCAACGGCGATTATGCATCGAGCGGAATTTCCTGCTATCGGCGGGACACCCGCCGGATAAATCAACGAGGCCTGGAACCAAAGCTCGCTTTTTAGGTCCCTCTTCGCTTAGCAGCTTGCTGCGAGGGATATAGACCGCTATTGAAGCACTCACGCGCACATTCACGCAACATCACGCAGGACACCCTTATGAAGATCGCTCTGATCAACGAAAACAGCCAGGCGGCTAAGAACGGCATCATTTTCGACGCGCTGAAGACGGTTGCGGAGCCGCTCGGCCACACGGTCTTTAACTACGGTATGTATAGCGCCGACGACCAGGCCTCGCTGACCTACGTCATGAACGGTCTTCTGGCCGGCATTCTTCTGAATTCGAAGGCTGCGGATTTCGTGGTCACCGGTTGCGGCACGGGTATGGGGGCGATGCTCGCCTGTAACGCGATGCCCGGCGTCTTCTGTGGCCTCGTCATCGACCCGACCGATGCCTTCCTTTTTGGTCAGATCAATGACGGCAATGCCATCTCCATGCCCTATGCCAAGGGCTTTGGCTGGGCGGCCGAACTGAACCTGCAGGACGTCTATCGTAAGCTCTTCGACGGGGAGCGCGGTCTGGGCTATCCCAAGGAGCGCGCGCAGATCATGGCGAAGAACCGTGGCATTCTGAAGGATCTGAAGGCAGCGTCCTGCAAGGACATGCTGACGGTTCTGAAGAGCGTCGATCAGGACCTCCTGAAAGCCGCCGTCGCCGGTGAAAAGTTCTCGGAATATTTCTTTGCCAATGCGCAGGACGAAGACATCAAGGCCTATATCAAGGGCATTGTTGGCTAAGCCGGATTGGCGGCGCCTTAAAAAAAACCCCTTCCGTGCAAACGGAAGGGGTTTTTTATTTAAGGGCAGTAAGCGGGGCTTAACGCGCCAGCCAGCCCCCATCCACCGGGATGATGGCGCCGTTCACATAGTCTGACGCCGGTGCGGCGAGGAAGACGGCGGCGCCTCCGAGGTCAGACGGCTCACCCCAGCGGCCCGCCGGAATGCGGTCAAGAATGGCCTTGTTGCGCTCGGCATCGGCGCGCAGCTGGGCGGTATTGTCAGTCGCCATATAGCCAGGCGCGATCGCGTTTACCGTGATGCCCTTGCCCGCCCATTCGTTGGCCAGAAGGCGGGTGATACCGGCAATACCGGACTTTGATGCCGTATAGGACGGAACGCGGATGCCGCCCTGGAAGGACAACATCGAGGCGATGTTGATGATCTTGCCATAGCCCTGAGCGATGAAGTGGCGGCCGACGGCCTGCGCCATAAAGAAGGCACCCTTAATGTTCACGTTCATGACATCGTCCCAGTCTTTTTCTGAGAAGTCGACGGCATCGGCGCGGCGGATCAGGCCGGCATTGTTGACCAGGATATGCAGGCCGCCCAGCTCCCCGAGCGCGGTCTTTACGACCCGTTCGATAGGCTCAAGCGTGCCGAGGTTCGCGTCGATGTTGACGAACTTGCGGCCCAGAGCCTTGACCTTCTCAGCGGTTTCATCGGCCGGCACGATGCCTGCGGCCGCGATGTCCGCACCGGCTTCGGCCAGAGCCAGCGCGATGCCCTGCCCCAGACCCGTATTGGCACCGGTGACAAGCGCAACCTTGCCGGTCAAATCAAATGGATGGCTCATGAATATCTCCCTTCAGTCTAAATCTATCTCCCTCATCACGAACATGAACGAGGAAGGTGGCGGGGTCTCCCGCCTGAGGGACTTCGATGCTTCGGTCGCAGCAAAGCCCCGTGGAAACCGTGGTTTCACCTCACCAGGGCCTTGGCCGGCCAGGGTTCAGGCATGACCCGGAAAGGCGAGGACGCGGTCAGGCCAGCTGGCAGATGTCCAGCACGTTCATGTCCGTGTAGTCGAGGTTTTCACCGCCCATGGCCCAGATAAAGGCGTAGTTGGAGGTGCCTGCCCCCATGTGGATCGACCAGGGCGGAGACACGACGGCCTCATTATTCTGGATGACGATATGGCGCGCGGCGTCCGGTTGCCCCATAAAGTGGAAGACCCGGTCGTTTTCACCGAGGTCGAAGTAGAAATAGACCTCTGAGCGGCGATCGTGCAGGTGCGGGGGCATGGTGTTCCATACCGAACCGGGCGCCAGAATGGTCAGGCCCAGCAAGAGCTGGCAGGATTTCGCCGTGGTCGGCACGATATATTGATAGATGACGCGCTGGTTTGACTGCTCAAGCGACCCCCGCTCCAGCGGCACAGCCTGATCTATCGAGATCTTCACCGTCTCGTAGCGGGCATGGGCAGGCGTCGAGGTCAGGTAGTAGAGGGCTGGAGACTGCGTATCGTTCGACGAAAACACCACTTCCCTTGTACCCATGGGAATATAGAGGCCGTCTTTCTGGCCGAGCTCATAGCTCACGCCATCAACACTCACGACACCTGCGCCGCTGCCGACGTTGATAACACCAAGCTCGCGGCGCTCCAGAAAGGGATGACCGGCCGCTGACGCCGGCTCAGTCTGGTCTGGCAGGCGCAGGCTCTGCGCGACCGGAGCGACACCGCCCACCACAAAGCGCTCGAAATGCGTATAGTTGAGGACCACCGCGTCCGCTGCGAACAGGCCCTGCATCAGATACTTGTCACGCAGATCATCCGTATCGGCATAGGCCATCATATCCGGGTGGGTGGCGTGATAGATCTTTGCGTAAAGCGATGTCTGGCACATGGTGGCGGCTCCGGTTTTCTATATCAGCCCCGACCCAAGGCAGCGGCGCGGCTTTTCCCTGCGCGACGAAATCCCGGTTTACGGGATGCTTCGCCACATAATGAGACTTCATATAGCGGCAAATGAAAAGGAAGGAAACCGGTTTCCTTCCTTTTCTGTCAAGGATTTTACTGCAGATTGACGAAGGCCCCGCCGTCGACCAGAAGGGAGGCGCCCGTCACATATCCGGCCATTTCTTCGCAAGCGAGGAAGATGACGGGACCCGCCAGATCTTCAGGCTGGCCCAGACGGCCGAGCGGAATGCGACCTTCCATGTAGCTGCGCTTCTTTTCGTCAGCCAGATCGTCCTTATTGATGTCGGTCAGTATGGTGCCTGGTAAGACGGCATTGCAGCGGATGCCGTGCTTGCCAAGCGCAATCGCGGTCGACTGCATCAGGGACAAAACACCGGCCTTGGTCGGCGTGTAATGGGTCTGAAACTCACCGCCGACGAGGGCCGAGATGGAGGAGACGGCGACAATGGAGCCTGCAAACCCGTTGGCCTTCTTACCCTGGCTGACCATCTGGTTAGCGGCGGCCTGACACATATAGTAGGCGCCATTCAGGTTGACCTTGATGGTACGATCGACCACGTCTACGGGCATATCGAGGAAGCCGTGGAAGGGGCAGATCCCCGCATTGTTGACGAAGGTGTCGATGCGGCCATAGGCCTCAACGGCGGCATTGACGAAGGCCGGCGCCGAGGCAGGATCAGCAACGTCGCCCCGCAAGGCAAAGGCTTCGCCCCCGAGCGCGCGGATTTCCTTCACCGCAGACTCTGCCGCGGATTCGTCGCCCGCATAGTTGATGCCGACCTTAGCCCCCTGGCGCGCCGCCTGAACGGCAATGGCGCGACCTATTCCCTTTGAACCGCCGGTGACCAGCAGCACCTTGTCTTTGAGCAACATCTTCTGTCTCTTCTTTCTGACCGGAAGCGTGAAACGCCCCCCGTTTCCTTCCGTTTCGAGCGCGATCTGAGAAGGTGGGCACCACGCTTCCCGTAATCGGCGCAACTCTCCAAAACCCTTGTGCGAAGGTGCGGTCTTTTGATCGCACCCGCCTTATGAATTGATCGCCTGTTGCGACAGACGGATAAATTTGGGGCCCAGCCGGTAACCCCCGCCACTATTGTCTCGCGGCGCAACGCTCAGATAGCCCTGCTCGACGAGGGTCGAGGCGAGACGGTAAGCGGTAGAGCGCGCAAGACCTGCCGTTTCAGCGATCTCGCTCAAACTCCCCCGTCCAGACGCCACCGCCTCAACGATCATCAGCCCGCGGACAAGAGTCTGGCTACCGCCGCGCTTGTCGCCCTTGGTTTCGGTTGGCGTGGTGTTTGCGTTCATGCCCGGTTTCGACGTTTCTGCGTTCAAGCGTGACGTTTTTTGCTTGATAAGCCTTGGCTTAATTTCATATATTGGAATAAATAGATTGGCAATCGCATTTATGCTCATTATTGAGCATTTTCACCATGAACCGATCATTTTCGGGCCTCGTGGAACCGGATTCGACACGCAGGGTTAAAAAGGCTTCAATTATGGGTTACCCCAAGATCAAGCAGGTGCGCGCATACGTCATTAAAGGTGGCGAGGGCGGCGGCGGCGCCGATTACCACGATCAGGGCGAAGGCCACTGGATCGACAATCACATTGCGACCTCGATGGGGCGCTATCCGGAATATCGCCAGAGCCGCAAAAGCTTCGGCATCAATGTGCTGGGCACGCTGGTCGTTGAAATCGAAGCCGACGACGGCACGGTCGGCTTTGCGGTGACGACCGGCGGTGAGCCCGCCTGCTATATGGTCGAAAAGCACTTTGCCCGCTTCCTCGAAGGCCGCAATCCGTTTGAGTATGAGCGCATCTGGGATCAGATGTATTTCGGCTCACAATACTATGGCCGTAAGGGGATTGTTGTGAACGCCATTTCCGGCGTCGATCTGGCCTTGTGGGACCTGATGGGCAAGCTGCGTCAGGAGCCGGTCTATCACATGCTGGGCGGCGCGGTGCGCGACGAACTGCAATTCTATGCGACCGGCGCGCGCCCGGACCTTGCCAAGGAGATGGGCTTTATCGGTGGCAAGCTGCCGCTCTATCACGGCCCCATCGAAGGCGACGAAGGCCTTAAAAAGAATGTCGAGCTGATCGCCGATATGCGTTCGCGCGTCGGCGAAGACTTCTGGCTGATGTACGATTGCTGGATGGCGCTCGACGTCAACTACGCAACGAAGCTCGCGCACAAGTGCCATGAGTACGGTCTGAAGTGGATCGAGGAAGCGATCAATCCGGACGACTACTGGGGCTATCAGCAACTAAAGAAGAACGTCCCCGCCGGCATGCTGGTCACCACGGGTGAGCACGAATCGACCCGATGGGGCTTTAAGATGCTTCTGGAAATGGGCTGCTGCGACATCATCCAGCCGGATGTGGGCTGGTGCGGTGGTGTGACCGAGCTTTTAAAGATCTCGGCCCTGGCCGATGCGCACGGCGCGCTGGTCGTGCCGCATGGGTCCTCGGTCTATAGCTATCACTTCGTCATTACGCGTCACAACTCGCCGTTTGCCGAGTTCCTGATGATGGCGCCGAAGGCCGATCACGTGGCCCCCATGTTCCATCCGCAGCTGCTCAATGAGCCGATCCCGGACAAGGGCCGCCTGAAGGTCACGGCACTCGATAAGCCGGGCTTTGGGGTGGACCTGAACCCCGAAGTGAAGCTCTATCGCCCCTACGAACATTAATGAAACTCACCCCTGAAGGCCTTGCCTTCAGGGGTGGTCCATATCGTCAGATCAAAGCCAGAGACGGCTCGTCGCTTCGATCTGGCTTTATTTTTGAGGAAAGCTTTATGAAACTCGTTCGTTTTGGCCCCAAGGGTCAGGAAAAGCCCGGCGTGATCGACGCTGACGGCAAACTACATGATCTGTCATCGGTCGTCGCCGACATCACCCCCGAAGAGGTGCGTCTGTCCAAGCTTTCGGGCCTTAAGGCCACCGACGTCTCGGCCCTGCCCGTCGTCGAAGGCGACGTGCGTTATGGCGTGCCGGTCAACAAGATCGGCAAGATCATTGCGGTGGGCCTCAACTATGCCGACCACGCCGCCGAATCGAACCTGCCCGTGCCGCCGGAGCCCATCTTCTTCACCAAGGCCGTGACCTCGCTCACTGGCCCTAATGACGAGGTGATGAAGCCGCGCGATGCGACCAAGATGGACTGGGAAGTCGAACTCGGCCTGATCATCGGCAAGACCTGCCGCTATGTCGAGGAAGCCGACGCGCTCAGCCACGTTGCGGGTTATGTGCTGGTCAATGACATTTCCGAGCGCGCCTTCCAGAAGGAGCGGGGCACGCAGTGGGTGAAGGGCAAGGGCTGCGATACCTTCTGCCCGACCGGCCCGTGGCTGGTGACGCCGGAAGAGATTGGCGACGTGCACAATCTCGACATGTTCCTCAACGTCAATGGCGAGCGCATGCAGACCGGCAATACGAAGACCCTGATCTTCAACGTCGCCCACTGCATCAGCTACATCTCACGCTTCATCACCCTGCAACCGGGCGATCTGGTCATCACCGGTACGCCGCCGGGCGTCGGCGAAGGCAAGAAGCCGAACCCCATCTATCTCAATGCGGGCGACACCATGCACCTCGGCATTACCGGCCTCGGCGAACAGCGCCAGACCGTCGTGCCCTTCTCGCTCGAACATCAGGAGATCATCGGCTAATGAATTACGCTGGACGTTTTAATGATCGCTGCGCCGTCATCACCGGTGCCGCCGGGGGTTTGGGCAAGGCCGCTGCGAAACGCATCATTGCTGAAGGAGGCAAGGTCGTCCTGTGGGACCTGAATGCCGAGATGTTAGAAGCCACCGCCACGGAGATCGGCGCGGCCGGTTTTGTGGCTCTGGACGTTTCGAAGCTCGAAGAGGTTTCGGCCGCGGCTGAAAAGTCGGCCGAGATCTTAGGCAAGATCGACATTCTGGTCGCTTCGGCGGGCATCACGGGCGCCACCGTGCCGGTGTGGGAGTTCCCGGTCGAGTCTTGGCTGAAGGTCATGGACATCAATCTGAATGGTCTCTTCTACTGCAACCGTGAGATCATCCCCTTCATGCTCGAAAACGGCTATGGCCGCATCGTCAATGTCGCTTCGGTCGCCGGCAAGGAAGGCAATCCCAACGCCTCGGCCTATTCGGCCTCCAAGGCGGGCGTGATCGGCTTCACCAAGAGCCTCGGCAAGGAACTGGCCACCAAGGGCGTCATCGTCAACGCCCTGACCCCGGCCACGTTTGAGTCGCCCATTCTGGCGCAACTGCCGCAAAGCCAGGTCGATTATATGCGCTCAAAAATCCCAATGGGGCGTCTGGGCATTGTCGATGAATCGGCGGCCATGGTCTGTTTCATGGCTTCTGAAGAGTGCTCCTTCACGACCGCCTCAGTGTTTGACACATCGGGTGGTCGCACGACGTTCTGATAAACCTCTGCAGACCGGGCGAGAGGTGGCTGAAACGGCCTCGGAAAGGCTTAGTCAATGACGAAGGTGAAGAGGCCTTAAGGCCTCCCCCTTCGTTGAGGACAGCACCTTCAGGCGAAAACCTGCCACCTCCCCCCAGTTTTGCCCGCGCTGAGACACACAGGAGAGGCCAATGACTCTTCCCTTTATCGACGCCCATATCCATCTTTGGGATCTCGATCATCTGCGCTACGCATGGCTCAGTGCGCCCTTTGACGATACGGGGGTCAATGGCTCGACGCAGGCAATAGCCTCAACCTATCTGCCTTCACACTATAGAGCCGATGCCGCCGGTTTTGACGTGCGCGGGACCGTTCATATTGATGCGGGTGCCCACCCGGATGATGCCCTCGCCGAGACCGAGTGGCTGCAGAAGCTGCACGAACAGACCGGTCTGCCTACGGCTATTGTCGCCTTTGCCGGTCTCAACGACGCGAAGGTTGAAGCCCTTCTAGACGCCCATTCGCAACATTCGGCTGTACGGGGCATACGCCATATCCTGAACTGGCACTCGAACCCTTATTTCAGTTACACACCTGCCAATCTCCTGGAAGACCCGCAGTGGCGCGCGGGCTATGCAAAGCTTGCCAGGTACGGGTTATCGTTCGATCTGCAAATCTACGAAAACCAGATGGCCACCGCCGCGGCACTGGCGGCCAGGCACCCCGACATTCCGGTCATGCTCAACCACGCCGGCATGCCTGTAAATGATGGCGACGGCTATCTGGAGCGCTGGACGAAGGGGCTTAAGGCTTTGGCCGACGTGCCCCATGTCTCTGTAAAGATCTCCGGGATGGGATTTTCCAATCGCCACTGGACAACAGACACGATCCGCCCCCTTGTTCTGAGCGTCATCGATATCTTCGGTACAGACCGCGTGATGTTTGCCTCAGATGTGCCAACCGATAAACTCTTTTCCGACTACAAAACGATAATGACGTCGTTTGACGACGTGACGAAGGCCTTCTCGGAAGACGAGCGCCGTGCCATGTTTGCCGGCAATGCCAACCACCTTTATCGCCTCAACATGGCCCTCTGAGCCGCCATAACATGGTTAACAGTTCCTTCACCGGCGCGGCCTAACCTTGCAGGGATAGACCCTTCGCGGGTGGAGGCCCCAAATGAGTACTGTAGATCCCGCCGTTCTGGAGCGGGTGACGTACCTGTTCAATCAGGGCAAGGCAGCGCTGTCGTATCAGGACGGTTTTTCGGCGTTACAGAGCTTTCGCACGCTGACGGACGAAAACCCGCATTCATTTGAGGCCTGGTACTGGCTATATAGCGCGGCCCTTTGCGCGGGCGATGGTGAGACGGCGCGCACAGCTTTGGATACGGCGACACTTTTACACGGTCTCGAGCTGATGCCCGACATCGAGGTCGATCTTGCCCGCTTTGACACTGACGGGGCTTATGACGAGCAGCTCTTTGAAACCTGTTATGCCAGTCATTATGTCGGGCTTGCCTCCGTCTTTGGGCAGCGCGCCCGCGACCTTGGGGTTCGCACACCGACCATGCTCTCACGCTATGGCCTGTCCCTGCAGCATCAGGGGCGCACGCTAGAGGCGAACGAAGCCTTCGCCGCCGCGTTCACCGCCTATCCGCTGGCCTGGATAGCCCAATTCTACCTTTATTCCCTCTTCTACGTCCCAGACGGCGTCACCCGCTACGCCTCTGAGGCGCGCGCCTGGGCGAGCCGGTTTGCCTATGTGGAAAATCCAATCCACCTGACACCCCCTCCGCTTGAGGGGCGGCGCCTGAAGATAGGCTATGTCGCGCCAAATTTCTCGCGCACCCAGCTTCACCAGTTTATCTTGCCGATCCTCAAAAACCACGACCCCACCAAGGTCGAGGTAACACTCTATACCGCCGACGCGAGCGCGGAAGCGCCCTTGCCCTGCGAGCGGATGGTCTCGATCGGTGACATGGATGACGAAGCGGCTACCGCGCTCATCCGCAAGGATGCGCCCGACATTCTGATCGACACCTGGGGTCATACTGTAGGCAGCCGGATTGGGATTTTTGCACGCCGTGCGGCGCCTGTGCAGATCGCGTGGATTAACTTTGTGCAGACGACAGGGCTGACGCAGATGGACTACGTCCTGCACTCTGATTCAATGGCTGCAGCTGGCACTCAGGATCTCTTCACCGAGACTGTGTGGTCGATGGGGGATATCACCATACCCTATCGTCCCACCATGCAGCGTTTGCCGGATGTGCCGCCGCCGGCCCTTGCAAATGGCTTTGTGACCTTTGCCTCTTTCAATCACCCGGCCAAGATCAGTGCACAGACGATCGAGGCCTGGTCCGCGATTCTGTGCGCG
Source organism: Asticcacaulis sp. DW145 (assembly GCF_037101385.1). Classification (NCBI taxonomy): domain Bacteria; kingdom Pseudomonadati; phylum Pseudomonadota; class Alphaproteobacteria; order Caulobacterales; family Caulobacteraceae; genus Asticcacaulis; species Asticcacaulis sp. DW145. Next base: position 2,211,051 of record NZ_AP029024.1, read on the forward strand.
GTTCCAGGGTCTGTGCTTCTGATGAAGTATAACTACTTCATTGACCCCCTCGTTCAGCGGCAATTTCGTGCCCGCTTTGCGGCGCACGGGATTGACGGTGAGCGACTTCTCTTTGAAGGGCACTCGAAAGGCATTGAATACGCGGAAGCCTTTCGAAAAGTCGACCTGATGCTCGATCCCTCCCCTTGTCCAGGGGGTACGACCAGTTGCGACGCGATGGCCAACGGCGTCCCCGTTTTGACTCTGGCCGGCGACACCTTCTATTCCCGCATCGGTATTCAGGTGGTGGCGGTGTCCGGTCTGCACGACCTGGTCGCCAAAAGCTGGGACGATTATGTGGCTCGAGCCGTCGCACTGGCGAACAATATAGACGCTCTGAGCGAGGTCCGCGCCCGCACCCGCTCCGGCTTCGAAGCCTCCGCCCTGCGTGACGAGGCCGGTTTCACGCGCAAGCTGGAAAGCGTCTTCCGTCAAATGGTCGAAACGACAACAGCAAAAGTCGAAGACGGATCAGTCAAAGACAAGACATTGCAAGCGCTTCACCCATGAGCGGGCATGAATGCGTGCTGGAAAGTCCCCGCCTGATCCTGCGCCCGCCCATCGCCGAAGATTTCGAAGGCTTCAAGGCCTTCCATGCGGATGCGCGCGTCATGACCTATCTCGGCGGGCCGGCAGGACCGGCCATTGCCTGGCGCTCGATGCGCTACATGGCCGGGCTGTGGCAGATGGACGGCTTCGCCATGTTTAGCATCATCGACAAGGCCTCAGGCCAATGGATAGGCCGCGGCGGCCCCATACGCCCCTATGACTGGCCCGGAGTCGAGATCGGCTGGGGCCTGTTGCCGCAGTGGTGGGGAAGGGGACTGGCGCTGGAAGCCACGGCGATGGCGGCCGAATTCGCATTTACGCGACTATCGCTCAATCGCATCGTCCACACCATAGATGCTCGCAATGAGGAGTCTAAGCGGTTGGCCACACGGTTGGGTTCACGGTGCGAAGGACCGGTCACGCTGCCTGCGCCCTATGTCGACTCGGTGGTAGATCTGTGGGCGCAAACCCGCGAAGACTGGAAGGAAAATCGCCAGCGTTTCAACTTCCTTTAAGCCAGCTTGATGAATAGCGAGGTGCCCATCACGAAGCTATGGGCGATGCGATCGGCATGAGCCGCAAGATAGGCATCACCCACCCGCTGCGGCCCGTCGCCGAAGGGCCAGACGTAGTCGTCGAACACGATATAGCCCCCCGACCGCACGTGCGGCGTCCACAAGGTTTCATCCAGCACGACGTTCTCATAAACGTGGTTGCCATCGATATGCAGCAGGGCGATCTCACCGGTATAGGCTGTTTCGCCCAAATCAGTACTCAGGCGAAGGCCCGGCCGATAATCTTCAGCGGCAGCATGGGCAGCTTTGCGGATATAGTTCAGCCTCCCGTTACTGAGCGGTGCCATATTGCAGCGGAAGATGGAAAAGGCGCGGTCGACGCTGAGAGAGGCACTGACCTTATCGAGCGCTTCGACGCCCTGCGACATGCCTTCTTCCGACCACGGATCAAGACAGAGTACAGGCCCCAATCCGTAATGCCGCGACAAAAGCAGGAGCAAGGCCGCCGAACGCCCCCACCACGAACCGATCTCGACGATGTCGCCTTCAGGCACGTCGCGGAATACCTCGATCAAGGCGGCGATCTTGTCGTTGTCGCACATACCGCTGATCGAATCGACCAGACGTAGCGTACCGTTCAGATGGGCACCGGCAAGACGCGGACGCGTGCCAGGCCCCGTCGGCAGCCAGTCGCAAGCCGCTTCGATTTCCGCACCGCGGCGGTGCAGCACTTCGTAATCCAGTTCAGCCGACTTCCATGGAAAGTTATTGAGCAGGCGTACGGCTGGACGCAAGGTCGGCAACCGTGCCGTCAGGACCGAGCCGATAACATCATGCGGGGCGAAAACCGTGCCGATTCCATGTCGGTCCAGCAGATCGACAAAGGCGTCCATAAAGCCGTCTTCGTGAACATAGGGCAGCTTTTCCCAGACATCATAACCCGTCGCCGCCGGGTCGAAATCCAGCGAAGACGCACCGATGATGGTCTGCCCTTGCAGGCGCGCGCGATCACGTTGCTTCAGCGACTCAGGCATACCGCACGGAAAGATCAGCAGGGTGTCCGTCATAGGCCTCTCCGGTTCGCAACCCCATGCGGCACAGTGTCCGCGCGCCTGTCAGGGTCAGCCTTTATGCTGTAGTCTCAATAGTGGTGATTCGCCAGACGACGGCTTCTCACCGATCTATCGAATCGCCCGGAATCGTCCCAAAAGTCCGATGACAGACCTAAAACCCATAGATGTTTTCGCCGCCGAACTGGACGGGCAAGGCTGGTCGCTGTTTCCCGACCTGCTCCCGCGCGAAACGGTGCAGGCCCTACGCGCGGACTCGCTGAAATGGGTCGAAATCTGCCGGGGCTACCAGGTGCGCAACGGTATCAATGCCGATGGCGACGGTACGGCCCATCATTCCATTGGCGCAGGCGACTCCATTGACGCCTTCATCGACAGCCATTACTTCGACGCCCATTTTCAGCAGTATTTCGCCCGCGCACCCTATATCCTCCACGCCTGCAATCCGGTCGGCGGTTTCCCGGGGCAACGCAATTATGTTCACAATATCCACCGCGACGTGCGCACCTTCATACCCGGCTACAATATGCGCATGAATGTGCTGGTCATGCTGGACGATTTCACCGAAGAGAACGGCGCGACCCATGTGCTTTCAGGCTCGCATCACCGTTGCGACGCACCGACCGAGGCCGAGTTCGATGCCGGTTTTGAGCGCCTGACGGGTAAGGCTGGCAGCGTGGTGCTGTTCAACTCCTATCTCTGGCATCGCGGTGGGCTGAACCGCACGCAACGCCCGCGCGTGGCCCTGACGCTTAGCTACGGCCCGGCCTTCATCAAGCCGCAGATGGACTATGCACGCCTGCTGGGTGAGGCCTATGGCCGGACATTGAGCGCACAGACGCGGCAGGTGCTGGGATATAATTCGCGCGTACCCACAACGCTGGACGAATGGTACAGACCCGCAGCGGACCGCCTCTATCAAAGCCATCAGGGATAAGCCGACATGCAGACACGCGACTTCAATCAGGAAGCCAAATCCCTGACTGACAAGAAGTACAATTACGATTTTGACGGCATCGTGCGTCAGTACATGATGCGCGCTTTCGAGCCCTTTTTCGTGCCCGGTCCGGCGCTGGAACTGGGGTGTTATGAAGGTGATTCGACGCTGGAACTGGTACGGTATTTCGACGACCTGACGGTGGTCGAGGCCTCGTCCGAAGCGCTGGACGTCGCGCGGTCGCGGGTGCAGGGCCATGTGCGCTTCATCCAGTCAGTGTTCGAGGATCTGGAGCCGGGACAGCTTTATGACACGATCTTCCTCATTAACACGCTGGAGCACGTCGACAATGCGGTCGAGGTTCTGGCGCGTATCCGGGACTGGCTGACGCCGAAAGGGCGGCTGTTCGTGCTGGTGCCCAATGCCGATGCGCCGTCGCGCCAGATTGCCGTCTATATGGGCCTGATCACCCACAACAACGCCGTCACACCGGGCGAATGGACGCACGGCCACCGCCGCACCTATTCGTTTGACACGCTGAACAGCGACCTGCGCGACGCCGGGCTGAGCGTGCTACACGCCGGCGGCATCCTGTTCAAGGGCCTGGCCAACTTCCAGATGGATAAGGCTCTGGAAGCCGGGATCATCGACATGAACTATATCGAGGGCTGCTATAAGCTGGGGCAGATTCAACCGACCCTGTGTTCCAGTATCTTCGCGGTCTGCACCCGATAGCCTAACCGCGATAAGCGGGGAAAAAACCCGGCGGTTTGCCGGTGCTAAGGCGGGCATAGGCCTCGGCATCGAGGATCTGACCGCAAATATGCGCCGTGATCTCGGCATTGGCAAAGCCCTGCTTGAAGGCAAACAGCCCGCCGCCATCCGCCCCGGAAGCGCCTGAGCCTCCGCCCAGATTTATCACGCCCTGCCCGGCAAAAGCCGTGATAGCGGCGTCGTAAAGCGCGAAGGCAGCACTGTTGGCGTAGCCCGTTTCATCGCAGGCCGTCAGGTGATTATAGACTACCCCGTCACGCGCAAACCACAGGGTCATGCCGACGATTTGTCCCTCCACGGAAGCGGTAAAAGCCGACAGGCCCGGTATGGCCGCCAGTCGGTCGAAGTAGGGGGCGCGAAAATCGGCCATACCTGTAATACCGCGCTTGGCGACCAGCCCCGCATAGAGACGTTTCCAATCTTCGAGCCCCGAGATAAGCGGTCCCTGCGTCACGGCACAGCGGCGATAGCCTCGCCGAATGCGTTCGCGGTGGTGGCGACTGGGCGCGTAGGGGCCGTCGATCAGCAGATGCGTTTTGAATTTAACGAGATGAGCGAAATGCCGCGACAGGGTTTCCAACGGCGGCCGAGCGAGAGGATCGGGCACCAGCACCACGCTGATCAGGCCCTCCGCCTGCAACTGCGCCAACCCCGCTGTCAGATCGCAGCCGGTGCGCAAAGGTGTAAGCGGATAACTGCCGCCCACATCGTATCCGCCACCCGCTACAGGACGCTTCACGCAGGCCGTGGCCCAGCCGGGCACCCAGAGCGACTGAGCGTCTGCGGGCGTTACGGCCTCGACATAGAACGGATCGGCATAGGGATGCAGGTCGGTCGAAAACCCATTCATGAGTCTTGGAAAAACTGTTGCAGCAGGCCGGTCAGGCGCGACACCTGAGCGTCATTCATGGTCGCGCAATAAGGCAGGCCGAGCGTCGTCGCGGCCAGATGTTCCGTGTTTGGCATATCGTCGCGCGCAAGCTCCGCGAACGCCCGCGACACATGACAGCCTTCGCCCCACCACTGGCGCGTGTCGATATCATTGGCCTTCAAAAACGCGATCAGCGGCGCCAGCGTCCCCGCAGGGATGCGCACCACGCAGACGCTCGATACCCAGCGCAAACCCCAGCCTTCCTGAAACTGCACTTGCGGCACATCCTTCAGCGCGATGCGCAGCTTGAAAGCCGTCTGCTGATAGAGCAGCCGCGTCGATGCCCAGCTATCCATCGCCGACAGGGCCACAGCCGCAGCATATTCGCTCATCTTGGCGTTCTGGGCGATCATTTGGGCTTCGCGGCTACCGTTAAAGCCGAAGCTCGAAAGCATCCGTAGGCGCTGCGCGAAATCCGTGTCCGGACAGACCACATACCCGCCCTCGCCCGCCCCCAGAGACTTCGTGGCGTGCAGGCTGACCGCCATGGGGAACGGCGCAGATGTCAGGCTGTCGTGGGCGGCGGCGGCATCGACTACGACCCTGACACCGGTTTGCGATTGAAAATGCGCCCAGCCCCCGACATCGAGCGGCGCCCCGTGGGCGCAGACCGGGATGATGGCACGCACCTTGCCCGGAGCACGGGACAGAACGGTCTGACACGCCTGCGGATCTAGCATGGCCGTCTCCGCATCGACATCGATGAACCAGGGCGTCAGGCCAGCCGCCAGCACGGCATGGGCGGTCGCCACGAAGGTCCACGACGGCAGGGCGCAGACGGCCCCCCTGGGCAGGTCGAGCGCCATGAGGCCCAGCACAAGTGCCGAGGTGCCGCTCGATGCGGTCACCGCATGGGCGTCAGGAGCGAGACGCTCCGCCAGCCGGATTTCCAGTTCGCGCACCAGCGGGCCGAAATTTGAGTACTGGCGCGAGGCATCTATTCGCTCAAGGTAGGGTAAGATAGCGTCCGCTGAGGGCATATGCGGTCGGGCGACAGGCAGCCGCTCGGGCGCGAAAACCGGAGTTTGATCAAATACGCTCGCAGTACGCACCATGGCCTAGCCCTCGCCGAAGGCTTCGGAGTCTTTCAAAACATGGTTAACAAACCGTATTTGCTAAAAGGCCGGCTTTCGCCACACATGGTATAGACTGAAACGAACCCCGCTTTTTCATAAGCTTAGCAAGCAAATCCCGCCCTTTGTCTGGGAATTTTATTGACGAAGCCAGGACCAGGTTATAGCTGAGCCATGGCCGAGCGTATCTATCTTTATGACTCCACCCTGCGTGACGGATCGCAGGCGCAGGGAATTGACTTCACCGTTGCCGATAAGCTGGCAATTGCCAGTGCTCTTGATGCCTTTGGCATCGACTATATCGAAGGTGGCTGGCCAGGTGCCAATCCGACAGACGACGCCTTTTTCGCACGCGTGCCGCAGACACGTTTTGCGAAAGTATCTGCGTTTGGGATGACAAGACGCGCTGGCCGCTCTGCGTCTAATGATCCGGGGCTTCAGGACATTCTCAATGCCAACACATCAGCCGTCTGTCTGGTGGGTAAGAGCTGGGACTGGCAGGTTGAAACGGCGCTGAAGGTATCGACCAGTGAAAACCTGAAGATGATCAGCGACTCGCTTTCGCACGTCTTAGATCAGGGTCGCGAAGCGCATTTCGACGCTGAGCATTTCTTTGACGGCTATAAGGCGAACAGAGCCTATGCGCTTGAGGCGCTTAAGGCCGCCCATGAGGCGGGTGCCTCGTGGATCATTCTTTGCGATACAAACGGTGGGTCTATGCCATCGGAGGTCTACCGTATCGTCAGCGACGTAAAGTCGATGTTACCGGACGCAAATCTCGGCATCCACTGTCATAACGACACCGAGCAGGCCGTTGCCAATTCGCTCGCCGCTGTTGAGGCCGGTGTGCGCCAGATTCAGGGCACGATCAATGGCATTGGTGAGCGGTGCGGTAATGCTAATCTAATCGCCCTTATTCCTACTTTGATGCTCAAAATGGGTTTTGAGACTGGCGTCTCGATGGAGCAACTCAAAGAAATAGGCTCATTATCACGTCTGATCGATGATCGGCTCAACCGCGTCCCAAACCGCCATGCCGCCTATGTCGGCAAAAGTGCCTTTGCTCATAAAGGGGGGCTTCATGTCAGTGCCATGGCACGAGACAGCCGTTCCTATGAGCATATTGACCCTGCCCTGGTCGGGAACACGCGCCTCATTCTCGTCTCTGACAAGGCGGGCCGTGCCAATGTGCTCAACCGCCTCGAACAGATGGGCATTGAGGTTGCGGCCGATGATGAGCGCGTGACAGAGCTTGTGAAGATCGTGAAGGATCGCGAAGCGCTCGGCTACGCCTATGAAGACGCGAGCGCCTCTTTTGAGCTCTTAGCGCGCGGTCTTTTGGGGCAATTGCCGCGTTTTTACGATCTTCTGAGCTATCGGGCACTCAACGAGTGTCGGATGGACGCCAAGGGACACGCCGACACGCTTGCGGAGGCGACCGTGAAGCTGTCTGTGGCCGGATCCACCGTTATGACGGTCGCCGAAGGCAATGGTCCGGTCAATGCGCTCGATCAGGCGCTCAGAAAGGCGCTTACACCCCACTATCCCGTACTCGAAGCCATGCACCTGAGCGATTACAAGGTGCGCATTCTGACGCCCTCAGACGCGACTGCCGCCCTGACACGGGTGGTTATTGAAAGTCGCGATTCGGATGGCCACGCCTGGCACACGCTCGGCGTCAGCGCCAACGTCATCGATGCGTCCAACGATGCGCTCTTTGATGCCCTGACGTGGTTTCTGATGAAAAGGGGCGTGGCCGCGCAAAAATAGGGCTTAGCCTCGTGCCAGCCCTGGCCCAAAAACGGTTGCGAAATCATCGGGACCAAGCGCAAAGCGTGGGCCGTCTGACGGCAACACGTCAGCGCCGGACTGATCCGGGTCAGATCGCGAGTATAAGGTTCACCGGTCAGCAGTCTTGTCCGTCATGAAAACGTGTGGCCGCTCCCCCCGCGCGAAAGTTGCAAAATTAGCACTATTAAGACCCTCGGTGGCGGGGCGCACCGATTTTTGTTGCACGGCGCAACGCCGGGGGCTAACTGAGCGCATCGTTACTTTTGTGACGATCTGGCAGTGGCGTAGAAAGCAACTACATCGATAATCTATAGGTCACCGGTTCGAGTCCGGTCGGAGACGTCTCCGTAGCTCAGTGGCAGAGCGATAGGCACGTTGCTTTCGTCTTTTCCCTGCCTGACAGTTTGGCATTTAATGACGCATTTCACTCATTTTTAGGGCGAGTGCGCTGTTGGTCAAAAGCTTAATGCCAGTGGCGCTCTAATCGCATACTTCGTCCTGAACTGACGCGGTCATACTCCTTCCCTGGCACATCGAATTCAGTCTTTCGTGGCGCAGGCTCCGGCTTCATCGCTACGCCTCAAGGGAATAAGGCGGCCCCGGATGTCAGGCAACTGGCAAGCCGGAACAGCCCGGACGTGGCAAGGTCCGGCGGAAGCGCCTCCCAACCGGAACCGAATATTCCAGAAAGGCTGAGCTGGAAATTTTTTGTTGCATTACGCAACAAGTTGCAGTAGTAACGGCATTACTGTCCGGACAGGCCCGACCAGGGAACCATCCAGACGGTAACCATTCAGGTGGTGTAGGGGGCGGTTACTTCGCCTACGCAGCGGGAGGTTGCGGGTTCGAATCCCGCCAAGGCTTCGGTCTTGTAGCTCAATGGTAGAGCACCACAGTCCGTCCTCGCCTGTTCCCCTGAATATCATCGATAGCAGCCGCGGGCGTTCTACCGCGGTCAGGCGTCATTCTATCGCTGCGACCTTGTCGCCCCAACCCCAGTGCCATTCATGCGCAGCGCTCGTCAGACAGTCGGTCTGACGAACTATGCTCTGCGCTCAACATCAAACGATGCAGAGAAGGTGCGGTCATGAGACTGAACATTTTCCAAAAGCGCCCCCGCATCACGCATGAGGGGGCCCCCGCCGCGATTTTATCGGCAGAGCAGAGGTTGCGCCGGTCGGTGCTGTCTTGCCTTCTGTGGGAAGACGCGTTTTACGAAGACGGTGAAAGCATAGCCGAGCGGATCTACACGCTGGCGCTTGAAGTCGAGGCGAACAGGGTCGGTGCTCTGGCCGTTGAGGCCCGTGAACAGATGAAGCTGCGTCACGCGCCGCTGATCCTGCTTTGCGCGCTCATAAAGGCGGGCGGCCCCTTAGTCGCCCCTACCATTGAGCGGGTAGTCCAGCGGGCCGACGAATTGTCGGAGCTTGTCGCCACCTATTGGCGTGACGGCAAAAAGCCCCTGTCGAAACAGATGAAGCTCGGCCTTGCCCGTGCCTTTACGAAGTTCGACGCCTATGCATTGGCCAAGTACGATCGTGCCGGGCCGGTGCGGCTCAGGGACGTTCTGTTCCTGTCGCACGCCAAACCAAAAGACGAGGCTCAGGCGGAACTCTGGAAGCAGCTAGCCGCCGGGAGCCTGACGGCTCCCGATACGTGGGAGGTGGCGCTGTCGGGCGGAGCGAGCAAGGCGGAAACCTTCACGCGCCTTTTAAGCGAGCGCAAGCTCGGTTATCTGGCCCTGTTGCGGAACCTGCGCAACATGGATCAGGCAGGTGTCGACGAAGACCTCGTAAAGGCGGCCATTCTGGCTCGTCGCGGGGCCGATCGCGTGCTGCCGTTCCGCTATATAGCGGCGGCGCGGGGGGCGCCCCGGTTCGAGCCCTGGCTTGATCAGGCGCTGAGCGAGACGATCCTTGAGCAACCTGTCTTCACCGGCCGCACGATCGTACTGGTGGACGTGTCGGGTTCGATGGATGGCCGTTTGTCGGCGAAGTCTGATCTCACGCGGATGGACGCGGCGGCGACGCTGGCGGCCATCATTCCGGGGGAGGTGCGTGTCTTCACCTTCTCTAACGGCGTGGTCGAGGTTCCGCCCCGGCGCGGTATGGCCGGTGTCGATGCGATCATCCGGTCGCAGAGCCACGGCGGTACGGAACTGGGCAAGGCAGTGACAAAGATCAACGGCATCAAACATGACCGGCTGATCGTCATCACCGACGAGCAGAGCTCCGACCGGGTGCCGCAACCCGTGGCGAAACAGGCCTACATGATCAATGTGGCCTCTTATCGCAACGGCGTTGGCTATGGCGGTGCATGGACGCACATCGACGGATTTTCCGAGAATGTGTTGAGCTATATTCGCGAGCGGGAACAGCTCGTGAAGGGGGCTTAAGTCCATGTCGGCGGAGGAACTGAGGATCGCGGCCATTTTGCTCTTTGGCGAGCGCGGCTGGCAGTCGCGCTTATCCGAGGCGCTAAATGTCGATCGTTCATCGGTTTCCCGCTGGTTCGCCGGCCTGCCGGTTCCCGGCCCCGTCACAGCGGCGGTAAGGGCCTGGCTCAAACTCTACGAACTGACCGGCGAGACACCCTACGAGCTCGCCGGTCTCATCGATCCTAAAAAATAGGGGGCATAGCCCCCGGAGAGGGGGTTATCCCTATGCAAGTTTTCGAAGGGGCCCGCGGGGGCCTGATTAAGGCATGGATTGACGGCGTCGCCGTTGAAGATCAGGCGCGCGCGCAGCTCGATAACATCGCCGCCATGCCGTTCATCCACAAGCACGTGGCTATCATGCCTGACGTTCACTGGGGCATGGGCGCGACCATCGGCTCGGTCATTCCGACCAAGGGCGCGATCATCCCGGCAGCGGTCGGGGTTGATCTCGGCTGCGGCATGATGGCGGTTCGAACCACACTTAAGGCGTCTGATCTGCCCGATAACCTGTCGGGGCTGCGTTCAGCCATTGAAGCGCGCATTCCGCACGGGCGCACCGACAACGGCGGTGTAAACGATCGGGGCGCGTGGGGTGAAGCGCCAGCTTCGGCCAATGCGGAATTCTCGAAGCTTTCAGACGAGCTCAAAAAGATCGTCGAAAAGCACCCGAAGATTTCGCAAGCGGCGAACCGGGCGCAAACCCACCTTGGGACGCTGGGCACAGGCAACCACTTTGTGGAGGTTTGTCTCGATGAAACCGAGGCTGTCTGGATCATGCTGCACTCCGGCTCACGCGGCATCGGCAACCGGATCGGTTCGTATTTTATCGAGCGCGCCAAGCACGAGATGAAGCGCTGGTTCATCAACCTGCCGGACGAGGATCTCGCCTATCTGGCGGAGGGTTCGGACCTTTTTGGCGACTATATGGGTGCCGTTTCCTGGGCGCAGCGCTTTGCACGTACGAACCGCGAGCTCATGATGACAGCGGCGCTTGAGGCGCTGTCGGTGACGGTCCCCAAACGCTTCACCTGCGACTGTGAAGCGGTGAACTGCCACCACAACTATGTGGCTCACGAGCGCCATTTCGGTTCAGATGTACTGGTGACCCGCAAGGGCGCCGTACGTATCACACCGGAAACGCTTGGCATTATACCGGGCTCGATGGGGGCACGATCCTTCATTGTACGCGGTATCGCCGGAGAGGGCATGACGCAGTCCCTGTGCTCGTGTTCACACGGAGCGGGCCGGGCGATGTCACGCGCAGAAGCCAAGCGGCGCTTCTCACTGGAGGACCATGCCCTGGCCACGCGGGGCGTAGAATGCCGTAAGGACGCCGACGTTATTGATGAGACGCCTGCCGCTTATAAGGATATCGACGCGGTTATGAAAGCGCAGTCCGACCACGTCGAAATCGTGCACACACTTAAGCAGGTTGTGTGCGTGAAGGGCTAATAAGAGACGCTATCAGAATGGGTGAGCGGGGTTGCCGTCTTCGGCCTTCGTCTATCGATAAAGATAGCGCCTCTTTGACTTTTTGCGCTGTCGCTTGTCCCGCTTTGAAAAAAGCGCGAGCCCTTGCGACATCCACTTAATGAAAAAAAGCACGATAACGATCCGATACAGGTAAGCTCAACAAACCCGGCAGCGTGCATAAAATATGCCAGTACACTGAGGGGGGCCTCACTTAACGTCGCGTCGGAACGAAGTCCACTCTAAAACGGGATCGCCCCAATTAAGGTCATGGTTTTAAAGAGGGGTTTGTCGCCGTTCTGCTGCATGGAAGTGCCAAAACGCAAACGCGGCGGATCCCGGAAGGGACCGATTTCGGGATGAAACCCATGGCACCTTTTCGCACTCGTATCAAAGGAGACCAGCCATTAATCATGTTTTCAGCGCCTGTTGATAGTCTGGGCGGATGAAAACGGCTCTAACGGTAATCGGTTCACTTCTCTGCGCGACCCCGGTCGTCGCGGCAGACCTGCGTGTCTCAATTACGGACACATCGGGAAAGCCCGTCAGAGATGCGGTCGTAACCTATGAGCCGGCGGCAGGCAGCGCGCCTGTCGGCATCAAAGCGCCCTATGTCATGGCACAGCGTGACATGAACTTTACACCCTACGTTCTGGTGGTACCGGCCGGGGCAACCGTTTCGTTTCCTAATCAGGACGCTGTAAGCCACCACGTCTATTCGTTTTCCCCGGCGCGCAAATTTCAGCTGCCGCTTTACGGCGGCGGGCTATCGCGCAGCCTCACCTTCCCGACCGCCGGGACGGTTGCTATTGGCTGCAATATCCACGATTCAATGCAAGCCTATATCCGGGTGATCGACACAGCGTTTTATGCCCAAACCGATGAGAAGGGCGTGGTCACCCTGACTAATCTCCCTAACGGTGCTGGCGATCTTGTTATCTGGCATCCTATGAGTAGCGCTAAGGGCGGGGAAACCCACCTTCCCCTTAACGTTCAGGGCCCCATAAAGCCGATCAGCGTTCAGCTCAAGATCCGCCGCATGGCTCACGCCGGGGGCGGCTACTGATGGTCCGAAAGCTCAGTACACGCCTGACGGTAGTCTATGGCGGGCTCTTTGGACTTGCCCTGTGCCTGATAGGCCCCCTCACCTACACGGCGGTCCGCTCCTATGCCCGCGAGAGCGTGCAAAACGAAATGAGCGCGACGGCGGCGGTTTTTGACCGGCTGTGGAAGGTCAAGTCAGACACGCTGCAGACCAATGCCGAGCTATTGTCGCGCGACTTTGGCTTTATCTCTGCCATGGCCACCGATGACCGCTCAACCGTCGCCTCAGCCTTTGCCAATCTACGCCAGCGCGTCAACGCGGACACGGGCCTGGTCCTGACCTCCGACGGCCAGCTTCTGGCGGGAGATGACACCTTAGCGAAAGGCGTCGAGGCCCTTCTTGCCGAGAGCGACACGCTTGACACCCAAACCGGTGTCGTTGCCCTTGGCGATGGTTTCTATAACGTTGTGGCCGCCCCGGTGCTCGCCCCGGATCTTAAGGGATGGATCGTTTTTGCGTCGCGCCTTGATCGCAAGGCCATGGCTGATCTTGAAGCGCTTTCCGCTATTCCCCTGCACGCAATGGTGTCAGCCGGTGACGCGGAGGAGGCGGCTCAGACGATCACCGCGAACACGCCCCTTCCGACCCTTGATACCCGCCATCAGGTGGTGTTGCGTCTTTCCTACCCTGTAGCGAAGGCGCTCGACGCCTATAAGCCTCTTCTCAATCTTCTGTTGGCCATCGGCGTTTTAAGCCTCATGGCGGTCGTTGCTGCCAGTCTCGTGCTGGCGCGTCATCTGACAAAGCCTGTGACCGCACTTATTGAGGCAACGGCCGCGCTGCGCGACGGACGCGCTACTCAGGTGGAGGTTAAGGGCGAGGACGAAATGGCCCAGCTCGCGGCGACCTTCAACGATATGGCGGTGTCAATTAAAGAGCGGGAAAGCGATATCCGTCACCTCGCCACTCACGAGATTGCCACAGGCATGCCGAACTCGAAAGCGGCTGAGGCCTATCTGAGTGAGACCACGCCGGCCATTCTGATCTGCGTTGGTCTGCAACACTATGGGCACCTGCGCGCCGTGTGGGGCGCAGGGCCCGCCCATGCCGCCATGCGGGCCTTAAGTCACGCGGTGTCCACAAACCTACCCGAGGCGTTCGTGGCCAGAACCGGGCCTGACGAGCTTTTAATCGTGAGCCAGAGCGAGATTGACCTCGACGCGCTCCTAAAAGACCTCAATCGTCGCCACGATATTGGCGAGCAAAGTCTTGATCTGATCGCAAGGCTCGGCCTCTATTATCCGCACACTGACGTTCTGCCACCCACAGCGGCTATAGAGCGTGCCCGCATCGCCCTTGACCAGGCCAGAAGCGGCAAACAGCCTTTTGCGGTCTACTCAGCCGAAACCCACGCCGACATGGCCGATGCGCTTCGCCTGACTGACGAGTTGCACAGTGCCATCACAGCCGGGGTATTGAGCGTCCACTACCAGCCAAAATACAATTATCGCACCCAGACCCTGTCTGGCCTTGAAGCGCTTGTTCGCTGGAACCATCCGCAAAGGGGCATGGTGTCGCCCCAGCGTTTTGTAACGCTCGCCGAAGAAGCGGGGTACATTCCGGATCTCACCCGACATGTCTTAAAAACGGTTCTGGCGGATCAGAAGACGCTTAGCGCAAGCGGCTTTGACGTCGATATCAGCGTGAACTACTCCGGACGACTTTTAAGCGACGACGTCTTTAATGCCGAAACCCTTTCCATGTGTCAGGCGCATCCTGGTCGTATCTGTCTTGAGATCACCGAAACGGCCGTTATCGAAGATCCGGACACGGGCCTGAAGGCCATCGATCGTTTCTGCGCGGCAGGTATTGAGATCTCAATTGACGACTTTGGGACGGGTCTGTCTTCTTTATCCTATCTGAAAATGATCCCGGCGCACGAACTGAAGATTGATCGGGCGTTTATCAGCGAAATTGAACAGGGACAACGCGACGCGCTTCTTGTCCGCTCAACGATCGAGCTTGCCCACAGTCTGGGGATGAAAGTCACGGCGGAGGGAGTTGAAACCCCGACCTCACTGGCCATTCTGGCGGCAATGGGTTGTGATATGGCGCAAGGTTATGGCATCGCCCGCCCAATGCCTCTGGACGCGCTTCTTGCGCACCTGACGAGCTTTGACGCGCGTTCGCTTGGCGAACCCAAAATGGAATTGCGTGCCTCATGAAGCGTCTCCTTTTTGCTTGCCTGTGCCTTTTTCCAGGACTGGCGAAAGCCCAGACCACCCTCTTCTCGGCTGAAACGCTCAGAGGCTGGGTGGATGTGCGCGCGGTCGCGACAAACGGCGAGACGAGCTGGCTGCACAAGCGCGCGTACGGGAAGACCCGCTATGGGGGCGAGACAGGCGGCCGGCTCGCCGAAGCGGCCCTTATCTGGACGCCGCGCTTCAGCGAGACCGTAACCGGCTATATTCAGGTCGTCCACGTCCCTGAGCTTGGTCATGAGACGGGGATCAATGAGGCCTATCTAAAATGGCGACCGGTACCAAAATCGGCATTGCGCCTTTCCGCACGCCTTGGCCAGATGTACCCGCCCGTCTCCATGGAACATGAGGGCGTGGGGTGGACGACCACTCACACGGTGACGCCTTCGGCGATTAACAGCTGGATTGCCGAAGAGGTTCTGGTCCAGGGCCTGGAGTTAAGCCTTAGGCAAAGCTATTCCCAGCAGCAGGTGGGGGCCACACTGGGCGTCTTTAGAGGCAACGATACCTCCGGCACCTTATTGTCCTATCGCGGCTGGGCCCTGCACGATATTCGCTCAACGACGACGGCTAAACTGCCCCTTCCCCACGGCAACGCTGGCTGGTCGCGCATCTTCCGGTCACAAGCGCCCTTTACGAAGCCCGCCAAGGAAGTTGATGACCGCCAGGGTTATTATGCGCGCCTCGACTGGCGCCCGCCTGTGCCCCTGGCCTTGAATGCCACCTATTACAACACGCACGGGAACCCGACGGATTTTGATCACGGGCAGTATGGGTGGGCGACACGCTTCTTCAATTTTGGTGCAAAGTACGAACCCAGCGCGCAGATCGAGATCCTGTCCCAGCTGATGGTTGGAAACACGAAGTGGGGACGCATGCGCGCCGATGGTGTGCGCGCTGTCGATATGGATTTTCGTTCCGCCTATCTCATGGCGTCACATATATCGCCAAAGGGAACGCGCCTGACTGCGCGCATTGAGCACTTTGAGACTGAGGATTATTCCAATCCGCTCATCGATAACAACAACGAGACGGGGCAGGCTCTGACACTTGCCTGGATGCGCCCGATAAACGCGCATCTTGACCTTAATCTCGAATGGTTGGCGGTCAGCTCAAAGCGGCCATCGCGCCTTTACCAGGGACTTGACCCGCAATCCTCTCAGAGCCAGTTGCAGCTCGATCTGAAGATGAAGTACTGAGGACAGAGGGCCGCCTGCCCGCTCTCAGTCAAGATTTGACTACGCCTTCACCCATAAAAGTACGCACGGATTTAGGCCATCCACCGAGGGAATCGCGAGTGCGGGGAGGTCACGTCGTGTCTGCCGAAAAGCGGCTGCGCACTACCACAGCGAGCACCCGTCATTTCCGGATACTGGATTTAACACTCTCCAAAATCCATTGACGCCCTCTCCAAAAGTGATATCACTTTGATATAGTTCCGGAGGGTATGATGACCGATGAAGAGCGCCCCGTAAGTGCCCTTGTTTCGCAAGGCTGGGAAGTTGTGAGCTATTCGACGAGTGTGGAGGGGGCTGAGGGCAGCAGGCAGTCTGTCCTTCTGCGCAAGCAAAAGCAGCACAAGATCATCCGGTTTCGACCGAAGATGCTGGGTAAGGGATACGTCGTGAAAGAGATGGACGTTTAGGAGGAAGAGACATGGATACCGGACAAGCGATTAATCGGACGCAGGATAAGATGGGAGGCGGCAATGGCGGCTGGAGCTGGCTTCTGCTCGTCTTTCTCCTCACGCTCGGTGCTATTGCGGCGATCGTTACCCTGGGACGCGCAGGTCTGATCGTTACCATCCCCTGTGCCGTCATAGCGGCCCTCATTCTCTGCGGGTTTTATACACTGCAGCCCAATCAGGCGGCGGTTGTTATCCTCTTTGGTGACTATAAGGGGACTGATCGGGTCACGGGATTGCGCTGGGTTCCGTTTTGGTATGAGCGCAAGAAGGTTTCGCTTCGGGTCAGAAACGTGACCAGTGAGGCCCTGAAAGTGAACGACCAGCGGGGTAATCCCATTGAGATTGCCGCCAATGTGGTCTGGCGGGTATCTGACTCGGCACGCGCCCTGTTCGACGTCGATGACTATGCGGTGTTCGTAAACATTCAGATTGAAACCGCACTTAGAGAAACGGCTCGCCAATATGCCTATGACCATGGCGAGGATGGCCAGCCTACGCTGCGCGATGATGCGGAGATCGTCGGACAAAGACTGCGCTCAGATCTTCAGTCCCGCGTCGACGTCGCCGGCGTCACGATCGACGAGACACACCTTATGCACCTCGCCTATGCCCCGGAAATTGCGGGCTCTATGCTGAAGCGTCAGCAGGCCGAGGCCGTCATTGCTGCCCGTCAGAAGATCGTAGCCGGCGCTGTCGGCATGGTGGAGCAGGCGCTTGACCAGCTGTCTTCGCGTGGCGTGGTGGACTTAGATGAAGAGCGAAAGGCTGCGATGGTCTCTAACCTTCTGGTTGTTCTGTGTGCGGATCGTGAGGCACAGCCGGTTGTTAACACAGGCACGCTTTACTAGCCGTGGCGTCGCCTTCGAAAAAATCATACCTCTTGCGTGTGCCGCCGGACGTGATGGATGCCGTCGAGAGATTGGCGGCATCCGAACTTCGCTCAACCAATGCCCAGCTTGAAGTTCTGATTCGCGAAGCGTTAGCCAGACGGGGCATTAAACTCGCAGCCGGGAAAAGGCGTTCATCAATTGGTCCGCGCCCTGAACCCGATTAAACCTTATACGACTGATCTGAGCGCGAGCCCTGTGTTCATTGCTAAAAGGCGAAATCGTTAGGATGATGTCGGCTTTAAACCTTGCTCCCGAGCGCGGCAAACCCCCGCTTGAAAGCCCACCACATAGTAGCTTTCCCCGGGCGGCAATACCGGGGTTGCGGGGGGCACTGGCCTGCCATAGGCCTTCACATGGAGCCAGCCCGCCCTAAATCCCATATGGTATTCGTCATCGCGCTTCATGCAGTCTCCCTAAGCGAGACGATGACAGCAACGACAGTCACGCACAAATGCCAGTTAGGTGATGAGTGGCCCCAGAGGTCGCTCATGACCTGAAAATCTCTCATGGGATTGGGCCTCTCATTTGGCAAGGATCACACACGCCAACGATATAAACCTATGGCGCCGCCAAGACGCCTGAGACGGCCAAGGATGCAGGGGGCGAAGCACCCCATTCTCAACGATAAAATTGAGATGTTTTATTGCAAATGTTTCATTATTTGAAAGCCAAATAAATAAAAAGACCATATTGATAAAATAAAAATTACTGCATTCGAAAAATAATATTATGCGCATGCATTGATTTGTGATAAATTAGCACATCGAAACAACATTTTGTTTGGCCTGAACGCCGCAGTCGGCCCTCTTCCCATGCATTTTTATTTTCGAATGGCTCACACTGAGCCTGATCTTGCACATCTCAATGCAGAGGAGGCCAGCATGGCTTTGGGTACGGTTAAATGGTTCAACGCCGTGAAAGGCTTTGGTTTCATCCAGCCTGAAGACGGGGGCACGGATGTATTCGTTCATGTGTCTGCCGTTGAGAGCGCGGGTATGCGTTCGCTCAATGAAGGCCAGCGGATAAACTACGAACTTCAGCTCGATAGGGGTCGGTCGTCTGCAATAAACCTTCAAATCGACTAGCTATCCCGAAAAGCCCGGCTAACCGCCGGGCTTTGTTTTTAGGGATACCCGCATGTCCACGCCTGAAGCGGCCGCTGACGACCAAACCCAAAAGGAAGCCCAACTATGTCACGCTTAAATCAAACCCCGAGGTCGATGCCAGGCAGGGCCGCAAGTGAAGTGCGTTTTGAACCTGATCGAGACCTGACCGCCTTTGCTGAGGCCCTCAATTTTGAGCCCCAACGGGCGCGCGCTTTGTCAGGAATTGGGCAAACAGCCACCACGCCCATCGTCATCATGTCACCCGATCGACAGCGTTTTCAAAGCGTGGATGCCCAATGGGGTCTCGTACCACGCTGGCATGATGGCAGCCTGAAAAACTGGTCAAGCAATCGCCGGTGGACCCCCATTGAAGAGGTGACAGTTGACGATCCCAACGACGTGCAATGGCTCCACTACCACTGCCTCGTGCCCATTAAAGGCTTTAGTCTCCTTTCATTTGACGGAAAGCATGTGGTTAGCGCGAGTTCAAGTACGCTTGCACCCATGGCTGCAGCAGGACTTTGGAGACAATATCGCCAGGGCTGTTGTGACGTCACGAGCTTCACGGTTCTAACCCGCGCAGTGCCCCACAGTCTGGCGGCTTTTCCTGAGCAGGAACCGATCTTGCTGGGTGAGGCTGACTGGTGGGCCTGGCTTGTGCATCAATCGCTTGACGATCTTCAGTCCAGCCAGTCTGGCGAACCGCAACATTTCCAACTCAGCGCAACCCAGCCCGCTTTCAAGCTCATTGAAGGCCGTCAGTGATGACCATCGCGTCGCTTGCCTTCCACGACGACATGACGACGATCGCAGATCTCGTGGACATGGTGCTCATTCAGCCCTCAGAGCCCAAGCGCATTGATGCGCACCGCCTGGCCCTCGCGCAGACGCTTGAGCCGCTCATTCTCAACAGACTTACCCTTGAAAAAGGGGAAGTCATGGCCTTTCGCAAGTTTATTGATCGCCACCTTCCCGTCCTTAAGGACACAGAGGATCGGGCGAGCGTCACAGCGCTCTACGTCGTCGCAGGCGCGCTTGCGCGAACAGACCCGTTCGAATTTAAGCGTTTCCTTAGCAGGCCGCCCTCCGTCGGCCAACTGGAGGGAATGTGGCGACTTCTGGGGTACCTTGTGCAGCTCTATGATACGTCAGAAAGCTATCGGCCTGAGATTGGCCGCCAGATTGTGAACATGGTATTTGGCCCGATCGAAAAGGCTGGCAATGCCAACGATCTTCGTCACACCACCGCGTACGTGGCCAAACAGCTACAGATGCTGAAATGGACCGGTCCTGACTGTCAGATAACTGAACTTGCACTCATGGGGGTGTTGATGGCCTCCCGTCGCAGTCTACGGGAGTTTCGCCGCCACCTCGCCCGAGCCTGAGCTTAACCCCAAAACAATCCTCCGCGCCTTCTCATCCCCCGAAAGGACTAAAGGCTATGCTCGACCACAACGACCGGCTATCCCTGCTTGAAAAAACGCAACGACGTCTGCGGGTTTCAAAAAACAAACTCACCGCAATCATGACGGAAAAAGAGCGCAGCGACATCCTTGCCGAGGTGTCCGATTGTGTCAGCGATCTCATCGAGTTAGGCGAAGAGGCACCGGGCGATGAGCGCGCAAAGCGCACCCCAGGGCGAAGAGCCTTCAGTGTCTAGAACAGGCTAACGCCGACACGCCTAACCAAGTGCCGCTGAGATTGAGAAGGCCTTCGTGTATCGAGTTGGCCGGCAGGATCAATAAACAAACCAAACACCTGACAAGCGATTCTTGGAAACAGATGGCGCAAAGCGCCGATCGTCCTCTGTGAAGGCTGATCTGCCGGACCACCCGCTCAGTATCTAATTGTCGTAATAAGAGCGTTTTGACGTGCGCCGGCGAGGCCTTGGCAAACTGAAGAGCCAGGCGAGCATACAGGCGATACCCCAGGTGAACGAGGCAAACCATCCTTGAAAGCGTTTAAGGGCGTACATCCGAGCTCCGGCCCGGATCTATCTCCGGCGGGCTGACCGGGTGGGGGCAATATCCAAGGCTATGCCATTCGCAGAAGGAAAACGGCCACCTTGCAAGACGGCTCTCTGTTTGCGCGTTTGATCGTAAATAAGCGATACTTGCGTCACCGTCAGGGGGCAGCATGGCTGCCTATCCCCCAATAACTTGCCTCTAATCCGTCAGCGCCAGCGCTTTAGTCAAAAAAACCCCCGCCTTTTCCAGCGGGGGAGTCTCAGACGATAGCCTGCACTTACCGTTTGGTTGGCTTACGCCCCCAGAGGTGCTCATACTTAAAGCCCGTAAGGTCTTCGACAATGGCCTTGTTTTCGGGGCTCTCTGGCTCGGTCTCCCCGGCACGCAGACGCTCCACTTCATGTACGAGAACAGTGTGCGATCGCACATTGAGCCCGAAACGCCAGGATATGAGCATACCGAGCACCATAACCAAAATGGGGCCGCCGATCAAAAGCAGTACAATCGTATGTATCGCTTCGGGCGATTGTTGAACAAGCTGCGCCTGATCTTTTGGCTGAGGTACATAGCCGCCCTGATTGATGATCCAGCCGGTGACGACGATGGCGCCCGATTGCGCCACCTTGCGCACAAGGGTCATGACGCCTGCGAAAATACCTTCACGGCGCTGGCCGGTCACCGCCTCATCAATATCCGGAAGGTAGTTATAGACCGACCATGGAACAAAATTGAGGGTACCGCGGCCGAGACCCGCAAGAATGATCGGGACAAACAACCAGAAAATCACCCCGAGGTTCGACTGACTAAAGGCGGAGAAGAGGTCGCCATTTATGCCGTTTAACCCTGAGGCAAAGCCTGCCGGGCTCGTCAGATAAAAGGTCAGGAACAAAATAAGGGAGGCGGCCACAAAACTGATCGCGATCCGGTAAGCGAGCGTCGGGCCGGTTTTGATCACAACCTGTATGGCGATCATCACGGAAACGAGCTGCGCGATATACATCAGCGTCATCATCCCTGAGATCAGGGTGGTCGTTTCAGACTTTGTAAAGACGGTCCCCGCGGCCAGGACGGTGGCCACAAAGATCGGAAACGCGGTGTTGAAGATGTCCTGCGACAGGTAGCCGCCCAGGTAGATCGACAGATGCTGACGAAACGCGCGCAGTTTAAGCGTCGAGAAGAGATCCCGGAACATGTTGAAGGGGATCATCAGTGCGGTAGTCGCATCCAGCGGCTGCGGCTTCACGCGCTTTTCTTCCTCAGTGTAGGGGCGCTCCCAGGAGAAGATAACGACCAGGATGACGACGAGAGAAAACAAAACGCCGAATATGGCGGCCATGATGAGGAAGGTATTGGCCGAGTTTGCCCCGCCAAAATTATCGATGATGAATTTCGGGAGGTAGGAGGCGAGGATGGCTGAAGACTGCGCGATAATCATGCGCGCGCCGGCAAACTTGGCCTTTTCCTTATAATCCTTGGTCATCTCCGCAGCCAGCGTCTCCCAGGGTATGAGAAACATCGTGTATAGAAACTCAAAGAAGATGAAGGTGATAAGGTAGTACCAGAAGGTTTGCCCTGTGACAAAGATCAGCGCAAACGACGGCAATAGCGGGATGGTGATCAGCAGAAATATCTTTCGGCGGCCAATTTTGCGACCAACCCAGGTGTGACGCAAATTGTCAGAGATATAGCCGATTAAGGGGCAGGTAATGGCCTCAAGCAAGCGCGGGAGGCCGAGGATCAGACCGGCTTCAACGGCCGTCAGACTGCAGAAGGTCGTAAAGAAGTAGAACAGCCACCCCGTGATGACGGCCTGCGCCCCGGCGCCCAGCATATCGCCCGATCCCCAGCCCCAGTAGTTCAGCCAGCCTGGCTTACGCACCATTGCCGTTTGCGCCATTTTGTTCACTCCCAAAATCTCTCTCCCAGGGGTTCACCGCGTGGGAATGCAGGGCTTAAAGGCGGCCCTGGCGCCTGATCTTACGGATTAAAGCGGAGCGTCTTTCGCGCTTCGCCTGAAGCGGCGCGCGAAAGACGTCTCAGATAAAGCGGTAGAGGAACTCACCCATGGTCAACAGCGCCATTGCCTGGCCAAACGGCATAGAGGTGAGCGGAATATCTTTATATTCCTGAATGGTGTTGAAGACCGGCGTTCCAAACGAGACCTGGGTAAGCTCGCCCGCGCTATTGATGTGAGCGCGCACCGCCTTGGCACCGGCGATCCCCACAGCCTCGTATTCGCGCGAAATATAGCCCTTGCGCACGGCCTTTAAGATGCCATAGGCGAAACCGGCGGAGGCGGCTGCTTCTTCGTAGGAGGTCTCGTCATCGAGAATGGTGCGCCAAAGACCCGACGGCGCCTGCAGCTTAGCGAGCGCCTTGACCTGCGCTTCCAGCGTTTCAATGAGGAACATGCGAAACGCATCATCTTTGGGCAGGTTCAGAAGTTCGATAAATTCCGGAATAACGATCGTCACCCAGGAGTTACCGCGCCCCCAAAGCGCGTTTGCGAAGTTATGTCGCCCGTCAAAGGTCCAGCCGTGGAACCACAGGCCGGTCTTTCGATCGGTCAGATACTTGATGTGGATGAGAAACTGACGTTTGGCTTCTTCGACATAATGAGGACGGTTGAGAAGAAGTCCGATCTTGGCCAGCGGCACGACCGACATCATGAGGGTGTCATCCCACAGCTGCTGGTTATTGACGCTGTTATAAACGATGTGCTGGAAGCCGCCTTCTTCCGTACGCGGAAGATCGTTATAAACCCACTCGGCCCAGACATCGAGATAGGGCAGATAGCGACGATCGCCGGTTCTCTCAAAAAGATAGGCGAGCGTAAGGAAGGGCGCGACCGTATTGATATTGCGCGACGGCGAGCCTTCTTTAAACCGGTCCTCGAACCAGTTGATCATGATGTCCCAGGCTTTTTTATCGCCCGTCATCTCCCAGACCTTATACATGCCGTAAAGACCGATGCCCTGGGTCCATTCAAAGCCGTGCCAGGCCTTGGTATCGATGACGCGGCCATCGGTGAGACGCAGCAAAAACTCGCCCGAGGTGTCTTCAATATGGATAAGATTATCGATCAAAAGATCGATGGCCCGGCGATAGTCATCACGGTCGGCGTCAAGTGCGGCCGACTGATGCTGCAAAAGCGGATCGATATTGAACGGATCGGTCGGCTTTAGAATTTGATTATTCGTATTAACGGGCTTTTTGAAGATCTGAGCGGTCATAGGGCGTAACTCTGAGAGGATACTTAGCGTTGGAGTTTATTGGGAGCGGGCATGATTTCCAATGGAACGCCGCCACGGCTTGTACGCAGGTTGACAAGCTGGACGGGCTCCAGCGCATTTTCCGGCTTCCCATCGGTCGTCACCGCGAGCGCGATGGTGTTTTCACCGTTAGGGTTGAGGATCCCCGGCGGGATAACGAAGGTTCTCTGCGGACCAATGTGCGCGATAAACTGGCCCATGTTCCAGCCATTGACGAAGATCAGGGCGCGGTTTTCACGGTCAGAGCGGGGGGTGGTTGTATCGCCGAAGGCAAGGCCTAACTGAACATCATGTCCCTTCGGCAGATCAAGCCTGAACTGCGTGCGAAGCCAGTAGGTCCCAGGTGCCGGTGGCGCATCCGTCTGGCGCGCATCTTGCCAGCCGTCCAGCTTCCCGGGCAGATACCAGCCTTCGCGCTCACCATAAAGGCCGCCATTGTTCATGGGGCCGCGCACGAGGTCGGCGATCTGTTCGCCCCCCTTGTTGCCCTGTAGGCGCCATTCGATCGGCACAGCAAAGCGTCGACCGGCGCGCGTGGTCAGGGAGGCCGAGATCAGGCCCCTGGCTTCGCGATGGGCGTCATCGGCCATCAGATCCCAGTTATGGGAGTTGTTGCGGACCATGACCGAGATCACGTGCTCACCAGGGGTGAGCTTATCGAGCTTGAATTTGACGCTGTCCGTCGTTTCAGGAAACTGACGGCCGGTATCGTGCTCGTGCTGACCGATGTATTTGCCATCGACCCAGACCTGAATCATTCCGGCGCCACCGGCTCCATAGAAGAGTTCAAGCTGATCTGCGGTCTGATCGGTGATCTGAACGCGCCCACGATACCAGACATCACCGTGATGGAACCCGTAGTCGCTCATGCTGAGCGTGGGCTGGCCGCGCTCGGTTGTCGTCCAGGTCTGGGCGGCTGTGGGGCGATTATCGGCCTTGATCCACTGGCTGTCATCAAAGCCGGGGTTGGCTTCAACACTGTCTGCACGGCGCGTCCACTGCAGGGACGCCAGATCGGGCAGGGTGACCTTTTCTGGGCGCGGCAGGGGCTGATCGCTGAACAGGCTGCCGTCACTTTGCGGGCTCACGGCGACGACCTCTCCGTTGAACCTGACGGACTTAATGGATTTGGGTCCCCAGATGGTGAGCGCTGATTCCGTCTGGGTATCGCCGGTCAGATTAAGCTCACCTGCAGCAATCCTTGCCTCGCGCACGAGGGCCGCCGTCATTTGCAGGACCGGCCCCTCGGAGGTCTCCTGACGCCAGAAGTTAAAGCTCGTGGGCTCGTCTGCGATCAGGAGCAAAAGGGGCGCACGACCGCCTTCGCTGATACGCAGGCGAATGAGGCCACTATGGGTGTAGCTGAGTTTCAGGTCGCCGGTTTTCGCATCAAAGGTCGAGGAGACCTGGCCGGAAAGAACCTCGACCTTTGGCGCTTTCGAAAAGCGCAGCACCGTCTCTGCGGCTTCCCCCACGCGGCCCTGCAGCAGCGCAATGTCTTCGGCTTCATTGCGAAGGTGCGTCTGAAGCTCTGAACTGGAATAGACGAGGTGCTGGCGCTCCATGTCATAGGCGGCCAGAAGCATCTTGGCATCCTGGCCGTTGACGCGAACGGGGATCTTATAGGTGCCGTCTTTCGTCGTCAGTTCAAAGGTGGCACTGTCATCGCTTAACGCATCTGAGGGATTGTGGACAGCGAACAGAATATGGGTTTTCAGCGTCGGATTGACGTTGTGATAAATCTTGATCTTGTCGTTCGAGCTTTTGAGGGGATCGCCCTTGTCCATTTCTGCGAGCACCGCTTCGGCCGCCTGGACAAACATACCCTGCTGCTTCAGCGCATAGGCTTTCTCACGAAGGCCCCGGTCTTCGGAAATAGCCGCTCCGTAGTCGTAGGACGTATAGACCACAGGCCCCGCCAGCCAGCCCCACGACGTACCCCCAAAGGTCATATAGATATTGTGGATCGTGATGCGGTTAATCAGGTTCGTGCCGTAAAAGACGCGCTGATACCCCTTCCCCTGACGCTTAGCCGTGCATTCGTAGGTGCCGTTCGATCCCCAGTAGTCAAACCAGCCACCGCCGAGCTCTGCGGCAAAGCCGGGCGTTTTGGGCGAAGACAATGACCCGATCTTGGGCGGCGTCGTTCCATATATGCCCCAGTCCGGCGCCTTATTGGGACCTGAGGGGTCGGCATGAACATTACATGTGCCGCCAGGATAGCCATCAAAGGCATAGAGGTCTGTCGGTCCGGGATTCGCCCACGGCGCTGTCGAATCCTTTGGGGTCCAGTCGGGAAGGCGACCCGCCGCATTGTGGAAGAAGGGCACGCTGATACCGTCTGCGCGCGCTTTTCTGGCCAGATGCTCCATCTGACGCACGTGCTTGGGCTCGACCTTACCGAGCTCGTTTTCAAGCTGATAGGCGATGACCGTGCCCGTGCCATTGGTAATCTGATGGCGAGCGATGATGGCATTAATCTGGGTCATCCACTCATCTGTGGCCGCCAGAAACAGCGGGTCGTCCGTACGAGCCTCGGCGCGCTGACGCAACAGCCAGCCAGGGAACCCTCCCCCGGTCAGTTCCGCATTCACATAGGGCCCGGTTCGGGCAATGACGTACATGCCCTCTTCTTCGGCGATCTCAAGGGCGCGTTCGATATTGCGCACGCCGGTAAAATCGTAAACGCCAGGTGCGGGCGAGTGGTATCCCCAGTCAAAGTAGAAGGCGACGCCATTAAAGCCCGCGGCCTTCATCTTCTGGAGCACATCGCGCCACAGGGAGGGATTTGGCAAACGGAAGGGGTGGACTTCGCCTGACCAGACCATGATACGCTTGCCGTCTACCATCAGGGAGTGTTCGTCCCAGGTCACAGACTTAGGCGATGCCTTGGGCTTTGTCGCTTGCGCGAAAGCCTTTGGGTCTTCTGAGAGGACAGTGAAGTGACGAACGACACCGGAGACGCCGCCCACTTCCTTCTTTGGCGTCCAGGTTTTGAAGGCGTCGTGGCTGTCGGAATACCAGTAGCGCTTGGTTATGTAGTCGTCGAAATAGATGCGCCAGCCCCCATCCGGCAGCTTTACAAGCGCCTGGCCCTCGCGCCAGTTCCCCCAGCCCGCCCAATCGCCCTTCTTTTCAATCTTCCAGGGCCCGTAAAGGGACTTTGATGTCGCCAGTTCAATAAACTTCGTCGTCTCGTTCTTGACGAAGGCACTGTATCCGCGCGCGGTCGACACAATAAAGGTATCGATGAAATTACCCTGCAGTCCCTGCAAAGGTTTCGGCGCAGACCATTGCGAGAAATCCGCGTTGGGCTCCAGGATATAGGCGCCAAACGGGCCTTTGGTGCCGCCTTTTGACAAGGAGACGACAATCTTAAGGCTCCCATCCTTGTCGCGGAACCACTCCGGCGCCCAGGTATTGGTGACACCCTCAAGAGAGACTTTAACCTCAGACACCAGCTCCCAGCTTTTCAGGTCCTTTGAGCGGGTAATACCAAACGTGTCTCCGTCCCAGTTGGTCGTATAGACAACGTAGTAGTAGCCATCACTGTGGCGAATGATGGAGGGGTCGCGCAACAAGCCTTTTGAGGGGGTGTAGACCTCCGAGCCCAGGGTTTTAAAGGTGACCCCATCCGACGAGGTAAAGAGGCTGAGCGTATTTTGCGACGTGGCCATAAAGGCCGACATGAGGAAAACGTTCTGAGATTTTGCCGCTTCACTGGCCGCCTGAGCCTGACGCTGCGCATCCGAGCCCTGAGGTATACCCAGCTCCTGCGCCGAGGCGCCCGCCGCGAAAACGAGCGAGGCAGCGGCGAAAAGACCGATGTGCGAAACACGCGAAAGGGCTGCCATGCGGATGGGGTTCCGGCGCAGCGGTTTCTGGTTGGGCATATGGGGTCCTCTGTTGGGGTTCCTCTGTAACAGTAAGGCGGCCGCGATCTTCGGATCGGCAGGTCTTAAACGCCCGCGCAACGACGGCCAGCCTCAGCTGGTGCGTTAAGATGACATTGACGGGGGGCCATATCAATGAAAAAATATCACAAACGAGCACATAAGGGCCAGTTATGATCAGGAAAAACGCCATTATGATCAAAACCGATCAGGGAAATGAGACTCGCGCCCGCTTGAGCGCGCTGGCTGCCGGGGTCACCCTTCTGCTCGTGACCTTTCCCGTTTACGCCCAAAGCCCGGCCCCGGAGACGATATTGAGCCCTCTGCCCCATCGCTTTCTCCTGACCCCTGGTCTTCAGCTCAGCGAGGGCAGTGTCGCTGTAACGCCTGACATGACTTATGAGGCGAGCCGCGGCTATGGCTTCACTAACACACCAAACGGCAATGAGACGGCGCTCGCGGTCAGGGCGGGGCCGGGGGATTATCGAGTACGCGTGACGCTTGGTTCAAAGCTTGCGGTAAGCCGCACGAGCCTGTGGGCGGAGGACCGCCGCCTGATGCTGGCGCCCGTGGTCCTCAAAAAGGGCGAGATTAGGACGGTTGAGTTTACCGTAAACGTCCGCGACGCCTCGGTGGTTACGTCGGAACAGGATGCCAAGGGTAAGGCCCCGAAAGTGGGATTAAGAGGCGACGAAGACATTGGACGCACGTGGGATGACCGTCTGACGATTGCCTTTTCCGGTCCCGCCCCTTCCGTGCAAAGCGTTGAGGTCACAAAGGTCTCAGCGCGGCGCGTTCTGATAGCGGGGGATTCCACCGTTACGGATCAGGCCGGCACCGACTACGCTTCGTGGGGACAGATGCTGCCGCGCTTTTTATCAAATGACATATCGGTCGCCAACCACGCCCGTTCCGGTGAGACCATGAAGTCGTTTGTGACCAGCCTGCGCTGGGATAAGCTCTTAAGCGACCTGCGCGCGGGCGACGTCGTTCTGATGCAGTTTGGTCATAACGACCAGAAAAAGCAATGGCCGCGCACCTATGTGGATGCCGAGAAAGCCTATCCGGCCTGGCTTAAGGCTTTTGCGGCCGATGTGGAGGCAAAAGGCGCAAAGGTCGTCCTTATCTCCCCGGTCTCTCGCCGCTCTTTTGAGGGGGGCAAGATTACGAACACGCTCGCCGGCTATGATGACGCGGTGCGTAAGGTGGCGGGCGAACTTGGTGTTCCCTTCATAGATCTCACGGCGCGGACAAGGACGCTTTATGAGGCCCTGGGCCCTGATCTTAGTCCGCTCGCCTTCGGTAACAGCGGACAGGATAAAACGCATCACAATGCCTACGGCGCCTATCAGATCGCAAACTATGTGGCGCAAGTTCTGACGGACCCGCAATCAGGTCTCGGACTTAGGCCCGCCGCCGACTTTAAAGCGTTTGATCCGTCTCATCCGCCCGACCCCAGAGCCTACGACCTCACCCCTGCCGACTGGCCGATCATGCGCGAAGCCCCGGCAAAGATTTCAGGCAATTAAGGAAACACCATGACGCAGATACATGCCTTCAAGATGCAGCTAAAACCCGGGTTTGAAGCCGAATATCAAAAGCGACACGACGAGATCTGGCCGGAACTGTCTGACCTTCTGCATGAGGCGGGCGTATCCGATTACTCCATCTTCCTTGACACAGAGACGCTGACCCTGTTCGGGGTTCTGCGTCGCACAGACACTCATAAAATGGACGACCTGCCAAAGCACCCGGTGATGCAGAAATGGTGGGCCTTTATGGCCGACATCATGGAGACAAACGCCGACAATTCGCCGGTGGCAAAGGATCTTAAGCCCGTCTTCTATATGGCCTGACCTGAAGCTTAGGCATTCCTCACCCATGTAAGTCTTCGAAGTCATAAAGGATTTACATGGGTGAAACCAAAAGATCTGGCTTGAGGGCAAACGCGTTGGCCACCATAGGTATCATTACGGTGGTCACGACAAAGCATACAATCAATACCCAGAAGACGACACGTCTACGCGCTTCGGGCCATGCTGCCCAACCTCCCTCGCAAGATCTTCGGCGCACAGGGTCTCGAAGACATCTGAAAATCTCACGCTCATCTCACACGTCCTGACGGCCACCCAATGCAGACAAAAGACGGTGAACCGGAGCGGAACCACTTAAATCCAGAACAAACGCACCGCTGAATGTCGGATAAAGATAAAGGGCCCTGACCAAAAGGGAGAATGATCGGCATTGATAAAATCTGCAGGTTTCCCTCAAAGTTTAATGATCAAATAAGATCATTATAATTGCAATTTCCCGATCTATAGCTCATATATGAACAATGCTAAAGACAGCAGAAGAATTGAGGATCGAGCTCGCTCACCGGATCAGGGACCGGCGGCTGGCCCTTGGCTGGACACAGAAAGATACCGCTACACGTTCTGGCATCGCCTACATGACCTGGCGACGGCTCGAAACGGAGGGAAACGCCTCGATTTCGGATCTCGTCAGGGCTGCCATTGCGTTGCGCTGTGAAGACGAACTGGAGCGCCTCTTCCCTATCCCTGCAGCAACCTCCATGGACGCCCTTCTCGCTCAACAGGCCAAAGCAGAGCCCGCTAAGCGCCGCCGCGCCCCCAATCGGAAGAAGGCGCCATGACCCTTTCGCCGGGCACGCCTCTGGATGTCAGATTCCGCTTTGATGAAGAGAGCGAAGCTTTGCCAGTCGCCCGCCTCGCGATGGAAGATGGCCGCGCACAGCTTGAATGGGCACAGGCGCTGCTCGTAAGTGGTCTTGCGCCCTCTCCTTTGCTTTACCCTCCCGAGCCCGGTTTACATGCCGCCCGAAGCCGTGAGTTTGAGGGGCTGCACGGTTTTCTTGCCGAAAGCCTGCCCGAAGCCTGGGGTCAGCTTGTGTTGCGACGACGTCTGGCGCGTCTTGGCGTCCGTTTCGAAACCCTAAGCAGTCCTGATCGCCTTTCCCTGGTCGGAGACAGTGGTCGGGGCGCTCTGACCTACCGGCCCGCAACCACGCCACCGGCCGAAGATAAAGATCTTGATCTTGACCGGCTACAGGCGGAAGCCACCGCCGTGATCCTCGGAGAGGACACGGACCTTATAGACACGCTGGCCGCACTTGCGGGAGGCTCCGGCGGGGCAAGACCCAAGGTACACGTGGGCTTTGGCGCGGAGGGTCGAATTTCGGTTTCTGACAGTGAGACCGCCGCGGGACATGAGGCCTGGATCGTCAAGTTTCGCGCGCCACAGGACCCTGTCGATATCGGCCCCATTGAAGCCGCCTATGCCGACATGGCCATTCAGGCAGGTCTCACAATGAGCGCGCACCGCCTGTTGCCGGCACGGCAAGGACCGGGTTATTTCGCTACCCGCCGTTTTGACCGGCCGGAGGCCGGACAGCGACTTCATATGATATCTCTTGGCGGGGCGCTCGAAATTCCCTGGCGCACCCCTTCGAGCTATGACACCCTTCTGCGCGCCACTCTTGCCATTACCCGTCATGCCAGCGATGTCGAAAGCGCCTTTCGCCGCATGGTCTTCAACATTCTGGCCTGCAATCGCGACGACCACGTTCGTCAGCACAGCTTCCTCATGGACAGACATGGGCAGTGGCGCCTATCCTCTGCCTATGACCTTACGTTTTCCACGGGGCCCGGCGGCGAACACTATCTTGATGTCGAAGGCGAAGGCCGCAACCCGGCTCGCAGCCACGTGATGGCGCTTGCCAAACGCCATGGCTTGTCAACTACCGCTGTCTCCCGCCTCATTGATGAGGTGAGATGCGCTATAGCCGACTGGCCACTTCATGCAGCGCAAGCCGGCGTGACAAGGGCATCAAAAACGGAAATCACCGCCGCCCATAAAGCCGTGGAGGCTTGTTTCTTTGCGACCTGAAGGTACAGAAGCCAGTATCGCCCGCCTCTGAAAACTGCGTTACATTTCGATTGTGCCCGGCCCTTTGAAAGGTTAGCTATACGCCGAGACCAGAAATGATTTGGGGTGGGACTTATGAGGCGTTCGGGGCGTCTTGACGGCTGGAAGTCTATTGCCGCCCACTTTGGGCGTGATCGGACGACCGTCATGCGCTGGGCGCAACAGCGTGGGTTACCCGTTAAGCGAATACCCGGCGGCAAGGTCGGCACCGTCTACGCCCTGGCTGAGGAGCTTGATGCGTGGGCGGCAAGCCAGGGAAGACTTGAAGATGACCCTCAAACGAGCTCCCCCGAGGGGCTCGTGTCGGAAAAGAAGTCTGCGCCCGCGTTCTCCCTGAAATGGGCCCTAGTGGGGGCACTGGCTTTGCTCGTTATCCTCGCGGCACTCACCTACGGCGTCCTGAGTTTCAGCTCGGATAAGACCTCAGCGGCACTCAAGCTGCCCGCTGACCCGGCACTCGCCCAAACCTATCTGGATGCGAGGGATTCGTGGGCACAACGCACACCGCAATCTCTTGAGCGGGCCCAGACGCTTCTGCAGACCCTCACGCAAAAAGAACCGAGCTTTGCTCCGGCCTGGTCGGCGCTGGCCGATGTTTATCTGTTGCGGCATGAGTTTGGCGGGCTTGACGAAAAAAGTGCTTTTGAAAAGGCTGAAATCGCAGCCCTTGAGGCCAGACGCCTTGACGCGTCACTGGCGGCGGCACATCGCGCGATCGGATTTGTTCAGTACTGGTGGCACGATGATCCGGCTTCCGCCGGAAAATCGTTCCGTGAGGCGCTGCGGTTGTCACCAGATGATCCGCAAACGCATTTCTGGTTCGGGACATTGCTTTCCGACAATGGACAACATGTGGAAGCGATCCGCGAACTGAAAAAAGCCCGTCTTTTAGAGCCCGGTTCGCGCGCCATTCAAACGGAGATGGCATGGGCCCAGTGGGCGGCCGGCAATGACACCCAGGCCCGCCAGGACCTCGGGAAGCTGTTAGAAGAAAATGCGACCTTTGCCTTGATCTATGACTGCACGAGCGAGGTCAAACTCGCTGATGGCGACTACTTGGGTTACGTCAATGATCTGACTGAATTTGCCCGACTGACAGAGGATCAGGCCCTGATGCGCCATGCGCAACGCCTGCGCGCCGCCTCAAAGAGCGGCATTCAGGCCGTTCAGTCGGAAATGATGGCCGCGGCCATGGGTGAGCTTAAAGGCGGGGACAGGCGAAAGCACGTCTGGGCCGTGTTTCTCGCCTCTGTCGCGCAAGACCGCGCCCAGACGGTGAGCCTTTTAAGGGAGGCGACGCGCCGAAAAGAGTCGTGGGGGGATGCGGCGCGTACCGGACGCATTTTGAGGCTTTGGGCAGGAGATGCGCAGATCACGGCGCTCGTTGAGCGCCTTACCGCGAGACCGGACGCTTAACCCCAGATTACGACCTTTTTGCACGGCACATTTCAGCCGTTTGCAACAGTTTGCGACATCGTCAAAGCAAGGCACTTGCGCCTTACTTCTTCCTGTTCACGCCTGAAGCCAAAAGCGGCTCAGACGGGGGATGACGGGGAGAACAGCAGTGCGAGCAATCTGGACGCGCCGAACAATCTTAAGCCTTGGCGCGCTTTTCTTAGGCTCGCAAACGCCTGCCAGCGGGACCGTCATGTCAGGAGGCGCCTCCCAGGTTAAAGCGTTTCTAAACGCAAGACAGAGCGGCATCGTGCGCCTGGCCACCTTCGCCGAAACAGAGATTCTGCTCCTGATTATCAACGGTCAACCGATTGATGCGCATGCAAGACAGAACGGTCTTTACATATCTAAAAGCCCTGGTTCTGCGCGCTCTGTTAAGGCGATTGCGCCCGTTGATTTCGGCCGTCTGCTTACGACTGCCGGCGGAACAGACAAGGGGGTGAACGGGACGGATAGGGCCAGAGACTTCAACAGCCTCTATGGGTCATTGACGTCGGTGCCCCTGGCACCACTGACCTGCCCCGCTGACTTTGCGCAAAAGTCGACGGAGGAAAAGGCACTGATCCGTCGCCAGATTCGCCAGCCTCATTATTCACGCTATGGCCCCTGTCTGATGCCGGATCAGCCACTCATCCGCCAGGCGTTCGCTGACGACCCGTTTTTTGACGCCTGGACTTTCACTCACGACGCTAACGATCGCTACCTCGGCCTGTCCTTGCCAGGCATTCGCGCTTTCTGGTCATTGGAGATCTAGAACATGACTCGCAACCTTTATGTAAATGCGTCTCTTCTAACGCTGGCCCTGCTGGGCTTAACGGCCTGCGCCAGTGTTCCGCAGAAGGTCGGCTCTGAAACACCTCAGGCATCGACATCCGTCGCCGCTGAGGCATTGCTGCGAGGGGATGTCGAACTGGCCCGCAAAGGCTTTGGCGATGCGGCGGCGAAGTCGCCATCAGATCCCGCGAGACAGACCCTTCTGGGCATGACCTACCAATCCAAGGCGAACGGCGATCCCGAACAGCTTGATCTTGCGATGGCAGGCTACGATCTCGCGCTTCGCAGTGGCCAGGATGCATTCTGGGCCGCAGCACTCGCCGGCAAGGCCGCATTTGACCGTGGTCAGTTTCAAAAGGCGCAGGGCTATTATGCGAAAGCCGTCATCCAGAGACCAGATGATGCCCGCGCCCTCTTAGGTCTTTCCATGAGCGCCTACATGGGCGGAGATCCCGCCCTGGCCGCGCTGAGTGCGCAGCAGGCTCTGACTTTATCATCTGATAAGGCTCTTACTGAGGCGGCCTTACGCATGGCGGCGTTGTCTAACAGCGCCAATGGAAAGAGCGAGGCCGCACGGGTTTATCAGCAACAGCTCGCCAGGACCGCACCCGAGGAGGGTCAGCGCGTTCTGGTCCGGATGACCGAGCTTGAACGCACGAGCCCGTCCGATGCGACCCAGCCCGAAGCCCCCGTTACTGAGGAGCGTTCGGCCGCTGCACCTGATCAGGTTTCCGTAGATGTGGCCATCATCCTCTCTCAGAATGCGCAGAGGGATTCCGTTGGCGTAAATCTTCTCGATGGTCTGCAGTTGCAGTATGGCCGGCAAGACCAGCAGAACCATGCCGGTAGTGATACCGGAGTGACCCGGACGATTACGGACACGATCACCCTGCCGCAACTCACCTATAATCTCAATCTTTTCAACCGGTTTGGCCAGTACTACCAGGTGGTCGCCCGCCCCATGCTCACCGCCTATCGAGGTGAGCCTTCAGACTTTTTCGTGGGCCGCTCAACCAAGGTCGCGGTTAAGGGCGTGAACTTCTCCCAGCTTGAAAACATAGATATTGGCACGCAGGTTAAGGTCACGCCGGTTGAGATAACGAACGATCGCACGCGCCTTCGCATTGAGGTCACCCGCTCCTTCTTGTCGGGTGAGCCGGCCGGAAACTTCAACGAGGCGCTCAATACCTGGCGCCAGACGGTCTCCACAACCGTGGAGGTTCGCTTCGGCACGACCCTGATCCTTTCAGGTCTGTCAGAGAGTGTGAGAGACAGTTCGGTTACGAAGACACCCGTGATCGGTGATGCGCCTCTTATAGGTTCGGGCTTTAACCGTCGCGTGACCAATAACCGCCGTGACGCCGTGCTGGTCCTCGTCACCCCATCGCCGGCCCGCGCCATTGAGAGCCGCAGCTGGAGCCGTCAGGTCGATGTGGAGCGGCTGATCAAGCTTTGGGGAACAACCATCGCGCCGGGGTCTGACCTTGAGGCGATTACCGAAAACCTGTCGCACTCCCGTTTGTTTGGCCGGGCAAGACAAGCCGATGCCCCCTTAACCTGGCCCAATCTTCCCCATGATCAAGGTGAGATCCTGAAGGCGCTGATCTTACCCTGAACTCAGGGTTCATCCGCCCGCCTCTAACACCGGATTACCAACCCCGTAAGGCATGCTTCGGCATGAATGGCGAAGCCATGCCTGACCTTCTACTTTGAGGAATTCACCCATGCCGTTTTTCAAGCCAGAATACCTGCTACCTACCGCTGCATTCCTTTGCCTGACCGGCGAGGCCCTTGCTCAATGTCCATCCACGCGATTTGCAGAACGTTCGGTGCCCGGCACGCCTCTTCTTCCGGCGGTCACGCGCATCGAGATTGAGAATCCATCGGCACCGTCAAAGCCATACCCGGCGATACCCGGAAGTCCTGTCGATCGGGCACAAACCACAGGCGGGGTTGTTGGGAAGTCGAGTCTGACGCTCATTGTGACCTTATCGAGCGACGTGGCGAGTGGGTGCGAGCTACCGTTTTCCGTCTATGACGATGCCGGCCCGACGATAAATCACCGTCAGATCGCTTCAGACGCGGTCTTTCCGGCATTCTACGTTAATACACGGCCCTACTTGCGCGTGATCGCGAATGGAAGCAATCAGGTGCGTCTGACCCTACCGGTAGCGATCCGACTGGGGACAAGCCACATCCACCGGCATCGTTTGGGATTAAGCACGCCCTATAGCAATCAGACGCCTGAAACACCGGTACCCTTCGAGTTTCAAAACAACCCTGTACGGATCGCCTCAATCTATCGCGTAGGCGCCAACACCGGCCCGGCTCAACCGGGTGAGCGCGTTGAAATTGCCGTAAAGACCGTCGAACCGATTGATCCGGCTTCAAGCGACTATACCGTATTCAAGACCAACGGCGACCCAAGGAGTAACGCCTTAAAGGTTCGCTACAGCCTGTCTCCAACAAACCTGGCTCAGTTCCCATCGCTGACTAACGGCTCTGTCGCTGCCTTCGCACCAAACTTTGCCGACGGCAGTAGTCGTCTGCCGATCATCATCAGCACCCCCACCCCGGCAAACCTCACCCTGAAGTCAACGACAAATCTCGCGCAGATCCCAAGAGTGCCGACGAGGCCGCAATTGAATACCAGGCCCGCCGCACCAGCCGCAACTGATGCGCCCCAAAGCCTGGTGGTGAGCGCTCAGCTCTATACCGAAAGCACGAGCGAAGGCGGAGAAACGCTCTCACTGGAAATCCCACTGAATTAAGCCTCAGGGCTTCACTCTGAACGAAATCTCTCCCCGTCAGCGCTCCACTGTCCGGTTTAAGGCCCTGCCTTTCCAGGCTGTACGCCAGGGGCAATCATTCGAAGTTGCTCTGACGAGTGCAGAAGCCTCGAATTGTTTCGAACAGAGCCGCATTCAGACCACACCACCCGCTGGGGCCACCTCGTTCGATGTTGACTTTAAATACACCGAAGCAACGGGCTGCGTGGGTAAAAGCGTGAGCTTCGTGGCAACGGCGGTGGGCTACAGCGCATTAGAGGCCACCGCTACCTTTACAATCCCCCCTCTGGAGGCAACTCGCAACCTTCAGCCCCTCTCTGCCGTAACCAAGGCTCGCAACAGTATCCTCAACCCGAACTAAGAGCATAGAGGCCCTGGCACTCATCGGTGTCAGGGCGCCCTCATAGACGCAGCCAAAGGCAGGTGGTTTATATTATCCGCGTTCTGATGATTTTATGGATCGCCATCGCCCCGGCCGTCCGCTAAGGCGATATTCTGCCGAACTTAGGAGTCCAGGCGGCGTAAGAAATCACGAAGTGC
This sequence comes from Asticcacaulis sp. DW145, assembly GCF_037101385.1. Classification (NCBI taxonomy): domain Bacteria; kingdom Pseudomonadati; phylum Pseudomonadota; class Alphaproteobacteria; order Caulobacterales; family Caulobacteraceae; genus Asticcacaulis; species Asticcacaulis sp. DW145. The sequence continues at coordinate 2,248,261 of NZ_AP029024.1, forward strand.
TAGGTTTCAACGCGCTCGGTTCAGGTAGAGGGACAGAGCTTAGAATTGCAAATCCGGCTTCGACAGCGAAGGACTAAACGACCTCTGACGCTTTGCGATCCTCAGTCGTAACCTGTGCTAGGCGCACTTCGATGCCTGCGTGCTCAAGCCATTCGCGGGCCGTGTCAGAGATTCCCTCATCGGTAATCACCACATCAATAGCGGTTAGGGGGCATACGGACAATGATGCTGGTGCATCAAATTTGGAGGAGTCGGCGAGCACAATCACCTGATCCGTGCGCTCCATCAGGCGGCGCTCAGACTGCACGAGCAGCGTGTCAGACTGCATGAGGCCGTTACGCGTCAGGGCCTGACAACCGATGAACATCTTGGCAGCTGAGAAATTCTGCAGCATGCCGTCTTCATAGGGGTTCAGAATGATGCGCTGTTCGCGGAAAAGCTCACCACCAGGCAGGGTGACCTTCACTTTGGAGCGATCAAGCAGACACTGCAGAATGGGGATGGAGGTCGTGAGCACATGGTAGGGCTCATTGGCCATCATATTGGCCATCGTATACGTGGTTGAGCCGCCATCGATAATCATCGAGATGCCAGGCTTTAAGAAATCGAGCGCCGCGCGTGCAATAGCGCGCTTAACCGGCGCATTGACGATGGTCGAGGCCAGAAAGCTTGATTGCCCCGTCAGGCTTGCCGCCTGAAACTCAGGCGTTTTGGGTTCGGCCTTATTGGTAAAGTGCTTGCCCTCAATGCGCATCGCCCCACCGCGAACACGCAACAAATGACCGAGTTCATGCAGCTCATTCAGATCGCGCCGAATGGTGGCCGGCGAAACCTCAAGACGTGCCGTAAGCTCATCGACCGAGGTGACACGGTCGGGATTAAGTTCGTCGATGATGAGCTTCCAACGGTCCTGGAGGTGCATATAAATCCGCCCTGTGTGCCTGCGCGATAATCCTGATACGTGCCACGGGTTCACGCCCTTCGCGCATCATGATCGAACATGATTGATTCTTATAGGGTGCATTCCACATACTGGGAAGCACCTTTTTTGGGTATGCCCGTGCGACAAAATCAGTCGTTTTCCATCGCCTTTAGCCAGGCCTCGCGATAGGCTCTGATCTCGCTGACGCGTTGCGGCTCCACAGGGCGGTAAGAGGGGACTGGAGGTTGGTGCTCGGTGAAAAACGCCATGGCACCGGCCCCTCGCGTCACACCTGATGAGGTTTCGCAGACGAGCACAGGTCCGTCGCGCATAGCGGCAAGAAGCGCACAAAACGCCTCGTTGTGGGCAGCCGGCCCTTCGATCAGAAGCGGGCGATCAGACGGCGCGATCATATCAAGTGAGGTGGCCGCAATGAGGGCGACGTAGATGAGGCCAAGGGCCGCGCGTGTTTGGGGCGTGTCTGTTTCAAGACCTACGATTTCGCCGCGCCGCCCTGGGAAGGGACCACCGGCGTCAACGAAACTCGGCAATGCCATGGCCCCGGATCGGATAACCTCTGCCACGGTCTCAAGCGTGACGGGGACGTCGACGTGACCATTGGTTATAAGTTCAAGCGCCCGCCCCCCCATAAAGCGGGCGCAGGGCACCGCCCGGCCATAGACATCAATGTTCACCAGGCAATCGCGGTCAGGGCGTAAGCTCTCTGACACGGCGGCCGGCGTAATGCCCGGGGCCATGGCGACGTACCAGGTGCCAGTCGTCAGAATGACGGGCAAAACCGCCGTCTCGTCATGCTGGTGACGGGCAATGACGAGCGCCAGGGCGGCGTTAGAGTCATGAAGCCCCACATGGACCTGGCAGTCTGCAGGAAGGCCGGCCGCCTCAGCAATTTCTGGCCGCAAGGGTCCCGCCTTCTCCCACGCCGAGCGCAGAGGGGCAAAACGCTCCGCCCATCCTTCTGAGACTGCGAGACTGGAAAAGGTGCCTTTGGCGGGATTCCACAGATCCGTGTGACATCCGAGCGATGTCACCTCCGAACAGAGGACACCCGATAGGCGCCAGGTCCAGTACTGGGCATAGGTCAGGATGTGGCGCACCCGCTCGAAAAACTTAGGGTCACGGCGTGCATGCCAGAAGATTTGGGCGCCAAGGTTTAGGCCATTGGGCAAAAGAGGCGACAGCGTCTCTTCAAAGGCCGGTCGCACACGCTCATATGCGCGTTCATAAGGCAGAGGGATCGAGGCCTCATAATCCTGAATGGGTTGCAGAAGCGCTTCTTCCGCACTCAGAAAAGCGCAGGCCGCACCGTGAGCGACCGGCATGATGCTTCGGATATGATAGGTCTGTGATAAGCGCCTTAGTTCACTCAGAAACCACATGAACAGTGCATCGACATCGAACGCCGCGTAAAGGCGCGTATGCAGATGGGGGATGCCCAACGCAGAGCGGCTGAGGATTTGCCCCTCCTGATCGATTACACTGACCTTGGCGTTTGTCTTGCCGACATCAAGGACAACGCAGACCCCGTCCGGGCTCGCCTGCGTCCTCAGGGATGAAGGCGTGCGATCCTCATGGGTGCGCTGAGGCGAAGGTGTGGCTTCCCCGTCGTTTGCGCCTCGAGGCACGTCTTTCAGAGTCCGCTCCACATCCACTCCCACCGTCGGCCGCATCACCTAAGCGGTTCGATAAAAGCAAACCGTGCCCAAACCGAACCGATGCCGATCATTATTGATCGAAAATAAGCGGCAAAGATTGATACCGGCCGCATTTTCCGTTAGACTGAAAACATAAAGGAAAAGTGTGGTCTCGCACACTAAAAACAAGGGCGGACGCTTTCAGCGGGCGCGGATGATCCGATCGTTGTGGCTTTGTCACAGGCGCGCCGTCTCCGGCGCCACGGCCTGTTGAGTTGACTTTGCCCTGAAGGTAACTCTAACTGGAGGTCCCCGTGCTGAAGGAATGGACACCCCGAATGGGTTATGTCGCCGTCAAAAAGACTATGTCTGCCATACCGCAGGACATCATCGACCAGGAAAACGCGAAGCTTATGGCCGCGCACCAGGCCGATTATGATGCGCTTGGGGTGAGGCTTGCGCGTGTCGGCATAGATATCGAGCATATTGTCGACCGGCTGATGACGCTTGAGGTCGGGATACCAAGCTGGGGCATGGTCTCCGGGGGGACGCGCTTTGCGCGTTTTCCTATGCCAGGTGAACCGACCCATATTCTGGAAAAGATTGAAGACTGTGCCGCCGTTCATCAGGTGAGTGGCCTCACACCTCGCATTTCGTTGCATTTTCCGTGGGACAAGGCCAACGATATCGATGAGGTTCGCGATTACGCGCACGCACACGGCATGGGCTTTGACGCCGTCAATTCCAATACCTTTCAGGATCAGCCCGGACAGCGCCTTTCTTATAAGTACGGCTCTCTTACCCACTCCGACCCGGCGACGCGGGCACAGGCGATTGAACATAATCTCGAGTGCATCGAGATAGGCGATCGCCTCGGTGCTAAGGGTCTTACCGTGTGGATTGGCGATGGATCAAATTTTGCCGGTCAAAATGAATTTGCCGACACGCTTGATCGCTATCTTGAGAGCATGAAGTCGATCTATGCGGCCCTGCCGCACGACTGGCGTCTGTTTATCGAGCATAAGCTCTATGAGCCGGCCTTCTACGCGACGGTCATTCAGGATTGGGGGACGTCTATCCTGTGCGCCCAGCAACTTGGGCCCAAGGCCCAGTGCCTGGTTGATCTCGGCCACCACGCACCGAGCGTAAACATCGAACTGATCGTTGCGCGGCTTGCACAGTTTGGGAAGCTGGGCGGGTTTCACTTCAATGATTCCAAGTATGGCGACGACGACCTCGACGCAGGCTCCCTAAACCCCTTCCAGCTCTTTTTGATTTTCAATGAGCTCGTCTATGCCGAGACGCGCGCCAGGGGTCAGTTTAATCCGGCCTATATGATGGACCAGTCGCACAATGTGACAGACCCCATCGAAAGCCTCCTGAATTCGGCCCGTGCCATCGCCGGCGCCTATGTCAAAGCGCTGATTGTCGACCGCAAGGCGCTCAGAGAGTATCAGAGCAGCAATGACGTCATGATGGCGCATCATTGCCTGCGCATGGCCTATGAGACCGACGTGCGCCCGGCGCTCGCCATGGCACGTCTTCGTAAGGGCGGCGCGATTGATCCGATGATGACGTTCCGCGCGAGCGGTTACCGCGGGCAGAAGGCCAGGGTTCGTAAATCCCGGCCGGCCATCGGCGGCGGAATAATCTGATCCGCCCGTTCAAAGTCTGAACTGAGCACAGGACCCATCATGACCCTTTCGCGACGCCAGTGGCTTGCCACGAGCCTTTCGGCCTGCGCCCTGCCCTCAGGCCTGTTTGCCGCTGAGGCGGAAGATGTGATTTATCAAAATCCTCTGCGCTCTGAGGCTGATGTCGCCCGCTTTAAGATGGAGGGGGACGCAAAGGTCGCCTTTCCCAACAATCGGATGCAATTGAGCGCGCTCAGGGACGCGGCCGAGGGGCAGGCATCGAACTTCGTTTATTGGTGCCCAGAGGTCTTCCCTGACCATGTTGAGATCAGCTGGAACTTCTGGCCGCTCAGGGAGCCTGGGCTGTGCATCCTCTTTTTTGCCGCACAAGGCCTCAACGGCGAGCATGTTTTATCACCAACCCTCAAGCCGCGGGCGGGCATCTACGACCAGTACACAAAGAGCGATATTGAGGCCCTTCAAATCTCGTATTACAGGCGCCGATGGGAAGAGGAGCGTGCCTTTCACCTGGCAAACCTTCGCTATGCGCCCGGTTTTGAACTTCTCGCCCAAGGGGCAGACCCCCTTCCCGATGTCGAAGATGCAAGACCGCCTTACCGTATCAGGATCCGAAAATCCGCGGCGTCAGTGGCCTTTACGATCAATGATCTTCCGGTGGTGTCCTGGACCGGCGCATCAAAGCGCAAGTGGCCCGGAAAAGGCAGCGTTGGGTTTCGTCAGATGGCGCCACTTATAGCGGAATATGCTGACCTGGAAGTAAGACGACTTGCGCCTTTACGCTGAATGAAGGGCGAGTAAGCCTACTCTTCGTATATGTCGTCTTCGGGGAGGACGCTGCGAAACCATTCAGCATATTCTGCGTTTACAAACTCGATGCATGTAGCGACGATTTCCGGCACCTCGTAACTATGGAGCGCCTTGACCGAGGCTTCCAGCGCGTCGAGCTTGCTTTCGAGCGTCTTGGCGACGAGCAGGACTTCATCGGCCTCCTCGAGCTTCTCCTGCCAGATATAGAAGGAGCGGATTGGGTGCACCTGAACACAGGCCGCCAGGCGGTCTTCAACCAGCCGGCGCGCCACGCGCTCGGCCTCTTCCAGGTTGGCACAACTTATGGATACGGTGAATAGTGAGGTCATTGGACCATACTACACCTTTACGTGCGTTTGATAAAGACCACACGCATGTGACTTCAAGACCATTGCAGCCGGAGTCCGGGACACATATAGATAGAGAACACTTCTGGAACGAACCATGCTGCCCGACGCCCTCGATCACCTGCCAGATTCCAAACGCCGCGAGCTTGAGCACGTGGTGAAGGTGCTTTTCGACAGCTTTGAGGGCGCCACTCAGACCAAACTGTCTGAAAAGCGCAAAAGCGGCCGCATCCTCAAGCTCATCCTTTTCGGATCCTATGCGCGGGGGGACTGGGTCGAGGATCATTTGTCAGGCTATCGCTCGGACTACGATCTTTTGGTGGTCGTCAACACCCAGGAATTTACCGATCTTCAGGAATACTGGAGTGAGGCGGATGACCGCTTTACCCGCGAATACACGCTCACTCATGAGCTTAAGACGCCCGTGAGCTTTATCGTTCACAGCCTTGCCGACGTGAACGATCAGCTCGCCCGCGGTCGTCCCTTCTTCTCCGACATCGTCAAAGACGGCGTTATGCTCTACGAGGCCGAGGGCCATCCGCTGGCAAAGACCATCCCGCTGAAACCAGAGTTGGCCCAGACTGAGGCTCAGGGTTACTTTTCGCAATGGATGGATCGGGCGTCTTACAATCTTACGTTAGCTGGCTACAGCATTGCAGATGCACAGTGGAATCATGCCGCGTTTAATCTGCACCAGACGGCAGAGGCATTGTACCACTGTATGCTTCTAACGCTCACGCTTTACAGCCCAAAGTCTCATCGATTGACCTTCCTCCGGTCACAAGCCGAAGGTCTCGATCAAACCCTTCGAACTGTCTGGCCGGAGAATGACAGGTTTGCCCGGCGCTGCTTTGCGAAGTTACAGCGCGCCTATGTCGAGGCCCGGTATTCGGCCGAATACCAAATTGACCTTGCCGAGCTCACCTGGCTTAAAGATCGGATCGAAACCCTAAAAGGGGTTGTGAAAGCCATCTGCGAGAAGAAGGTAGAGATACGGGCGTAAGGGCACGACCGCATATAATCGCCCTGCCCCCTCGGGCACAGGATCAAAGGTACTGTTCATTGCTCAGGCGGTCGCCTCAGGCAAACAAGGTCTCGATATCGTCGTCTGATAGGAGTTCAACAACGTCGGCGGCTTCATCAAACAGCGCGTTAGAAAGCGCGCGCTTACGGGCCTTCATATCATCCATCTTGTCTTCAATCGTGCCTTCCGCACAAAGTCTGTAGACGAAGACGGGCTTGTCCTGACCGATCCGGTAGGCCCGATCGATCGCCTGAGCCTCAACCGCCGGGTTCCACCACGGATCATAGAGGATGACCGTATCGGCAGCCGTGAGATTAAGACCGGTACCACCGGCCTTAAGGCTGATGAGAAAGATAGGACTGTCACCTGACTGGAATGCGTCAACCTCTCTCTTTCGATCTTGAGTCTTGCCGGTAAGCATACCGAATTTCAGACTGGCTTTTGAAAGGCGCGCTGCAATCAGGTCGAGCATGCTCGTAAACTGCGAGAAGATGATAATACGGCGCCCCTCTTCGACGAGCTCCATTACCATATCCATCAGGCGCTCAAGCTTTGCCGATGGCGCATCTTCGCTTCCCGCCACTTTCAGCAAAGAGGGATCACAGCAGACCTGGCGGAGTTTCAGCAAAGCATCGAGCACAATGATATGGCTCTTCGCGAGGCCGCGTTCAGAAATAGCTTTCCGCACCTGCTTGTGAAGGCTGAGGCGCACGGTGTCATAGAGGTCGCGCTGTTTGCCCGTAAGCACGATCCGCTCCACGATTTCTGATTTGGGTGGCAACTCTTTGGCGACATCAAGCTTTGTTCGCCGCAAAAGAAACGGCCGGACACGGCGAACGAGGAGCCTTTTCACTTCGTCGTTTCGCCCTTTTTCTATGGGCGTGCGAAACTCCCGCGTAAAGCGCGAGGCGTCACCGAGAAAAGCCGGATTAACGAAATCCATTAACGACCAGAGTTCACCCAGATGGTTCTCCATCGGGGTGCCGCTGAGACAAAAACGATGAGGCGCCTCAAGTGCTCTGATATGACGCGTGGTGGCTGCATTCGCATTCTTAATCGCCTGAGCTTCGTCCAGGATGACCGCATACCACAGCCTCGTTGTCAGCCATTCGTGGTCTCGGACGACAAGGGGATAGGTGGTTATGACGACATCGCTTTGAGAGGCCTGATCAAGCAGTTCCTGGCGGGCCTTGCCGTGTAAAACCGTAATGGACAGGTCAGGGGCAAAGCGTGCCGCCTCTGCCGTCCAGTTGGCCACAAGGCTCGTCGGCATGATGATGAGGGCCGGCCGCGTGAGCCGGCCTTTTGCCTTTTCACGGGTCAAAAAGGCCAGGACCTGGATGGTCTTCCCTAGGCCCATATCATCGGCAAGGATGCCCCCAAGTCCTGCTTCACGCAGGGCATTTAACCAAGCAACCCCCGTTTCCTGGTACGGTCGCAAGCTGGCCTTAAACGTGTCCGGCAGGCTTAAGGCTCTAAGTGTCGAAGGCTCAGACAGGGCACGATAGGAGGCTTTCGCGGCTTGAACGACGCTTTGAGCGGGCGCCCTATCTGATCCCAGATCGAGAAAAAGGCTTGCGGCCTTTGCCAGTCTGAGTTTCCCGTCTTTTGCCAGTTCGAAGGCGCCCAGACGCAGCTCGTGTAACGACAGGATAAGGGGCAACAACCGGCTGACAGCCACACTGAAGTAACGACCCGCCGCATTTTTGAAATAGATGGGCTCATTACCCTCTGAGAGGGCCTTCAGGTCTTCGATGCGGAAGGCGGGATTTTTGATGAGGTCGGCAAGCAGGGGTGCCAGATCAACCTTTTCTCCGTCGACGTCGATGCCCGCGTGAAGCTCAAGCCAGTCAATGCCCGATCCCTCGGTAAGACCAATGGAGAGGTCACCACGCGACGTCGCAAGCTGGTACGGAAAATCCTCATCGAAGCGGATATCGATATCGAGCTTTTTGAGTTTCGGCAGATCGAAATCCAGAAAACGCAGCCAGTCATCCGCTGTGATGAAGCCATAATGGGCATCAAAGCTTGCGTTGAGCTCTGGATAGAGGTCAGGTGCGAGGTCCACACCGGTGGCTTCCACGGCCTCTATCAGGGCCGTTTCTAATTCCCGATAGCGCTTCGCACGAAAAAACCGCCCGTCCTTTACAATCTCAAGGGTGTTGGCGGGATCAAACTTCAGGCTTCGCCAGGCCCTGATGATCTCTCCATACTGAAATGAAATTTCCAGAAGCGGGATATTGTCAGCCCACGGAATGGGGCTCCATCCCCTTGATTTCAGTTTGGTCGTTGTGAAATGAAACCTCGCTTTAGGCGGGGCATCGGTTTCAACCGGCTCTAAAGGCGGTTGCGGTACCAATGTCAGGGCCTGAGGCAGCACCTTGTGAAGCGCTTCGGTAACAAGCGCCGCATGTTCGGGTTTGAGCGGCGGCGCGCTGAGAAAGGCCCTTGCCTGCGCCGGATTAAGCGGCAAATCGATGCGCCCAACCAGTGCATTTTCGATATCAACATAGATCGGCGGCTCCGCATCAAACGCCAGCGCCTGATCGACATGAAGCCTCGGGTGCAGGTGCTTATCGGAGGCACTAAGCTCCCAGTCGATGCTTCCCGTGCGTGGTTCGCCTATCGCAAGGGCCGGGCCTGGCGTCTCCCAGAAAAGCCGACCTGTCTCCACGAGCCGCAGCAAAACGGCAAGGTCGGGCACCTTTAACGAAAGCGTTGAGTAGGCATAGGTATGGCTGTGGGTGGCCTGATTAAGCGTCTCATAAAGCCTGACGTCGGATTCCAGTATGTAGGCGGGTCGGCGCCAGTTGGCCGCGCGGTCAAAATTGGCCCGCTCGAGCCGAGTTGAAAACGCGCCGAACTTGTTCAAACGCGCGGACTTAATGGAGACCCTCAGTTCCGGTGTCCTGACATTGCCGCCGTGTGCCGCCAGGAGATAGACGACCCGCTGGTTGACATTCTCCGGATAAGTATCGGGGGAATCGAGGCTCGCGAGTTTTTCAATCCACTGCTTGGCAGCAAAGGGAAGGGATTCCGCCTCGATACGGCGTGCCTCCTCGACGTCCGCGTCGATGAGGGCCTCGCCCTCTTTTGTCAGGAAGAACTCAACGACGGCGGCCACAGCGTGTTTGCAGGTATAGTGGACCGGGCACGTGCATTCTGAGTTAAAGACGGGGGGCTGCGCCCTAAATCCACGCAGGTTGACTTCAACCTGATAGGTGCTCTGCCCGGAGCCTCGCACACGCGCCAGAAGCCAGTCACCTTGTACCTTCGTTGTAATGACGTGCCCCAGAAGCCGGTAGCTCAATCCGCGCTTATAGGTCTGAGATCCGACGGTTCGCGTCATAACTGAGAAGGCTACATTTTTTAGCGACATTCACGACTCCGGACGTTGAACTCAGAATAAGTGTCTTTTGACAAATCTTTGGTTCCTCGGAGTTGGTCGCCGAACGCGGGTGTCTGACGAAACCAATGAAGGGGGTCAATATAAGAATCAAACGTGGATAGAGAACCGCGATATAATTTTTTAACAAGAAGACAATAAGGTGACGCTGACGGCTGGGGGGAAGCCTCTGGACGCCTTATTCGATTCTAGCCCGTGGTCGAACCGCTTGCTCCGCAAAGCACCTTGGTTTGTGGCCCATCTCGAAAAGTTAGACACCTATGGTCAAAAATACCCCAAGCCTCAACCGCAGGCTTTCGCGTATGGTGTGGGTCTGCGCATTCGCCCTTTTGTCCGCCTGTGGAGGCGGCGGCGGAGGCGGCGGAGGTGGTTCTGGGGGATCTGGGTCGACAGCGCCTGCTCCGCCTGCAAAGCCAACGACATCAGAAGCCAGCCGGTTTCTAGCGCAGGCGACTTTTGGGCCTAATGATGCTGATATTGCCGCAGTGACCTCTAGTGGCTATTCGGATTGGATAAATGCTCAGCTGGCGCTGCCCGTTGGAAGCAGCCACCTCGACTATATGGATGCCCGTCTGGTTACTTTAAAGACGAGCAATCCCAATGCTTCGCTGAACGCCACTCATTTTTATGAGACCTTTTACGGTCAGGCCGTTACGGCACCAGATCAGCTAAGGCAGCGTGTGAAGTTCGCATTGTCTGAGATCTTCGTCACCTCATTAGCGGCGGGCAATATTGACGTTCGAACCAACGCGTCGTTCTACGACATGCTGGGCAGGGATGCCTTTGGCAACTTCAAAACGCTTCTTCAGGATGTCACCTATCATCCTGCTATGGGCCAATATCTAACCTACCTTGCAAACCAGAAAGAGAATACGACGACGGGTCGTAATCCGGACGAGAACTACGCACGCGAAGTGATGCAGCTATTTACCATCGGTCTTTACGAGCTTAACGCGGATGGTAGTGTCAAAACGGATCTGTTTGGGAAGACGACACCCACCTATTCAACCGCCGATATCCAGGGTTTGGCAAAGGTGTTTACGGGTCTTTCCTGGTATCACCCGACACCAACCAACACGACATTCTTTGGTGGTAATCGCGATGCATCCTCCTATACCCGAGCGATGATCGCCTACCCTGCGTTTCATTCAACCTCTCAAAAGACGTTCCTCGGTACGACCATCCCCGCTTCGACCACCGTGAATGTCGATGGGGATGTCGCCACGGCCATCGACACCCTGTTTAACCATCCAAACGTTGGCCCGTTCATTTCAAAACAGCTCATTCAGCGTCTTGTGACGTCCAATCCATCGCCAGCCTACGTGGGGCGTGTAGCAGCAGTATTTAACAACAATGGATCGGGTGTTCGCGGCGATATGAGTGCAGTCATACGGGCGATCCTCCTTGACACCGAGGCAAGGACGGCTTCGGCCGATCAGGACTACGGGAAACTGCGGGAACCCGTAATTCGCCTAACGCATTTCCTAAGATCGTTTGAAGCCACGTCCACGAGCGGAAACTGGGCGATTGGCTCAACTTCATCACAAACCTCTCTCAATCAATCCCCGTTCACATCCCCCTCAGTTTTCAACTTCTTTAGGCCGGGTTATGTCCCGCCGAACACAAGCATTGGCAGTCGTAATAAGGTCGCGCCTGAAATGCAGATCACAGATGAAGTTTCAACGGCGGCGTACATAAACTTCATGATGAGTGCGATCAACACCGGCTTCAATAGCGGTGATGTAAAGTCAAACTATACAAAAGAAGTCGCGCTAGCCACCGATGCCACCGCCCTTACGGATCGCATGAACCTACTCTTATACGGCGGCCGCATGTCAGATGGTCTGAAAAGCAAAATCGTGGCAGCCGTTAACAGCGTCACCATCCCCGCGACGGGCACAACGGCTCAGGTGGATGCCGCTAAACTCAATCGCGTTAAACTCGCCACCCTCTTGAGCGTGGCATCCCCTGAATACATCGCCCAGCGTTGATAGCACCGTTCAAGGATACTTCGATGACCTCTCAACTTGATCGCCGCGCCTTTCTTCGTTTGGGCATGGGCCTTGGCGGACTGGCCACCGCCACTTCCTTTGGACTCCAACTGGCTGCCGCTGGCTCTGCCGCCGGCCAGAGCGCCACGGACTATAAGGCACTCGTCTGCATCTTCCTGTTCGGCGGAAATGACGCCAATAACATGGTCCTGCCTACGGACGCGGACTCCTGGGGGCGTTATTTTTCCGCGCGCAATCAGGGCACAGACCCCATCGCTCTGATGCCCGTGGGTACGGCGCCGACACCGATTGGCCAGGTGAATTCCGTGACGGGCCGAACATCCGCGCTGGGCAAGCCCGAACACTGGGGTGGCGTCTTGCCAATTGCGCTAAAGACGGCGCAACCGATCCCTCAAAACACAAATGCGACGACGAGAACATTTGGTCTACATCCGCTCATGCCGGAGACCAAAACGCTTTTCGATCAGGGCCGGCTGGCTGTTCTCGCCAATGTTGGCACCCTTATTCAGCCAACGACTAAGGCTCAGTACAATGCGAGGAGCGTGCCTCTTCCCGCCAGTCTGTTCTCCCATAACGACCAGCAGTCGACCTGGCAAGCGGGCGCGACAGAAGGTGCGCGAACCGGGTGGGGCGGGCGGATGGGGGATCTGCTCATGAGCATGAATGGGCAGAATACGATCTTCACAGCCATCACAGCCACCGGTACCGCCGTCTTCCTGTCGGGCCAGAACGTGGTTCAATATCCGCTCTCTACCAATTCCGCACCCGCGGTCACCGTTTCTGGCACGCTCGGTTCGACACTTTTTGGATCAACGCAAGCGCCTGCGGCACTAAAAGACATCATTTCTGATACCGTAACCGCCTCAACACTTGCGAATGATTATGGTGCGGTGGTGAACCGCAGCGTCGGGGCTTCAAGCGTTGTAAACGAGGTGTTCGGGCGAGCCGTTGTTACGGCCGTGCCCTCCCCTCCTGCCTATACGAACCCGGCCACGGGTTTGACGGAGACGAACAGCCTGGCCCTGCAATTGAGGACTGTTGCGCGAATGATAGCCGCGGCCCCGGCGTTTGGCTTAAAGCGCCAGGTTTTCATGGTCTCGCTGGGAGGCTGGGACAGCCATGACAATCAGAACCGCGACCAGTCGAACAATCTGGCAAAGGTGTCTCAGGCGCTCGGCTATTTTGACAGTACCCTGGCCAATATCGGCGGGATAGATATGCGTTCGAACGTCACAGCTTTCACAGCGTCAGACTTTTCCCGTACCTACAGCACTAACGGCGACGGGACCGATCATGCGTGGGCAGGCCCGCAATTGATCATGGGAGGTGCCGTGAAGGGCGCGGACATGTACGGCGTCTATCCGACCGTAGGTATGGACATAACGGGCTTCTCAAATCCCTATATGACGGGGGCAGCCTTCATCCCTACGACGTCGGTAGATCAATATGCGGCCACGCTCGGCACCTGGTTTGGCGTATCCGCCTCAGATCTCTCCATTATCTTCCCGAACCTCAAAAACTTCAGCTCGCCCAACCTAGGGTTCATCTGATGGCCTAAAACCTTGTCGGCAAACATCGATTGTCGGCCTAAGGACGTCATAAGGGAAAGGACGGAGCGCTCCGTTCCAATGCAGATTTTTTTGAACCGATGAAATGCGCCCGCTAACGGGTCCGAGAATTGCCCCGGGCTGTCTGTTCATTGAAAATATCGAACGCATGATCGAAGTTTTCAGCGCAGATCTTTTGCCGTTGTCCCACCGCGCGGCTGCTTGATGATCTCGGAGGCTGGTCCCCGCGAAGGTAGCGAACTTCCTGGTAGTAGAGGCATGCGGCATGACCTTGCCGTCTATAGGTGAGCTCAAAGAGCTTTCCGTCGCTCTCAACAGAATCCGGCAATCCGTAGGCTAGAGGATGCTGTGACCCTGCACATGCGCTCAGTCCGGCCGCCAAGATGATAACGAGACAGAAATTCGTGCGCATATGTTCCCCCCGGAGTAGTCACAGAGATACCATAATCAAATATGGTTACCCCGCCAAGGGAAAAAACTGCGTTATGCCGCCAGACCGGCGCGTGCCGCGATTAAACGTCAGGCCCGGTCGACGGCATCGGTGCCAATCCCGCGCTCGCACTTATGTTTTTTTTATATTTATGCCCCCTCGCCATCATGGCGCCTTTACGCCGCAGCGCAACATAACGTTGGTACCTCAAACAAACGCCGGGGCTTAAATCGCCACGCACACCGGCTTGAGGTGGTCAATAGCCCCGGCGCCCACCCCGTCGGGGCTAACCTCGCCCAAAACATTCGCCTCGGAGGCGAACGTGCCCGAGCCCCGTTCGCGCCTAAGGTTAAGTATGCCCCGCTCGTCATCAGTGAACGCAATTATTGCCACTCATTTAGCACGTGCAGCATACGCCTTTCCATCTGGTGAAGAATTTGTTATGGTTAAAAAACGATTAATGGACCGCGCAGGTTTTGCGCTTGTCCTTGAGGCGTTCAGAATGGCCGCCAGAGACGAGACAAATACATGGGCACCCCGCAAATCCTTATTGACGGTTACCTTCTCGGTAAAAAATCGGGTTTCGGGCGCTTTGTATTTGAGCTCTGCCATGCAATCGGAACGTCCGATACGGACCTAAGCTTCGACGTCGCCGTCCCTCAGAATGTTGATGTCTCGGCGCTCAAGTCTTACCCCAACATCAACTATATAAAGTTACCCCGAGTTATCTTTCCGGTCTGGGAACAAATCGTCATTCCCCTTCTCGCCTCTTTGAAGCCCTACGCGCTCGTGCATTTCCCTTACAGTACGAGTGCGGTCTTGGTCCCGTCCAAACGACGTGTTGTCACGGTACATGACTTGACTTTTCTGAACAGGGCGGCTGATCGCGACTTTAAGGCATCGCTGATCCACGCCTATTATGAAAGCGCCTTTAAGTTTGCCACAAAGAGCGCGCGTTTGCTTATCAGCGTCAGTGACACAACAAAAGATGCGCTCGCGGATATCAATCTCTCCTCGCGTCGCATTTACAATACGGTTGATGCCTTTCTCGCCGTAAAGCGATTAGACCATGCGACGAGGCCCACACCGCAGTATTTCCTTCACCGGGGAAGCCCAGCCGCCAATCACAGAAACACCGACCGCGTGATTGAGGCCTTTTTGACGACCCCCGCTCTGAGTGAAAACTTCCAGCTTAAAATTTTTGGTGTCGGCAAAGGTCATGAACGCTGGGGTATAACGGAAGATCAACCGATTGAGTTCTTGGAGCGGGTCTCGGATGAAGACCTGGCCGAACTTTATTCTAACGCAATTGCGGTCATTGCCCCGAGCATTCTTGAAGGCTTTTGCCTGCCGATCATTGAAGGTTTTGGTTTTAATACACCGGTGATAACGTCTGGCATAAATCCTATGCGCGAAATCGCAGGAGATGCGGCGCTCCTCGTTGACCCGCTGTCGGTCAGCGAAATTGCCGAGGCCATGGTCAAGATGGCTTTCGATACCGGCACGAGTGAGGACTGCGTCTTGAGGGGCAAACGTCGTATGAATGCCTTTAACCGTGAAGTGGTAGCTAAGGATCTTTTGTCGTCATATCTTGGTCTGATGCAGCCGGCCTAAAAGGCGCTTGGGCATGATAATCAAAAAAAGGGCGCCCGGTTGGGGTAATGCGGTTCACTTAAGAATCATTCAGTAAAATATATGAGCCAGGATGGTGATTCGTTCATCATTCTGGCTTTACTTTCATGCGCGCTCGCATTGGACATCATGTTGATTTAACGGCTCTTTCCCGCTCGGTCGATGTGGGGTGGATCTCGCAGGCCTTAGCGGCGACAGGCAAGGCGAGTGTACGGCGCCGTAAACTTCCTGCGGAGCAGGTGGTGTGGCTGGTGATAGCGCTCGCTCTTTATCGCCATCAGTCGATTGCGGATGTGGCTGCCCATCTTAGCCTTGCTTTGCCCGACGAGGTGAATCCCGATATTGCCAAGAGTGCCCTGACCCAGGCCCGGCAACGCTTGGGTCAAGCCCCTTTGGCGCAGCTCTTTGCCATATGCGCCGCCTGCTGGGACGAGCGGCATCAAAACGGTCGAGCCTGGCGCGGACTTACGCGTTACGCCGTGGATGGAAGCACGTTGCGGACGTCCGACAGCGAGGAGAACCGTGCACATTTTGGCGCTCAAAGCTACACGTCGGGCGTTGTTGCCATTTATCCGCAGTTACGCCTGCTGACGTTGACGGCCCTTGCTACACATCTGGTGCGCGACGCGGTGTTTGGCGCCTACGATACAAACGAGATGCTCTACGCTAAATCCCTTGTTGACCAGGTGCCGGACCATTCTCTGACAGTCTTCGACAAGGGATTCTTTAGTGCTAGTCTTTTGCTGCGGTTGCAGACGCAAGGCACGCAGCGCCATTGGTTGATCCCGGCCAAAGCAAACTGCGTGTGGGAGCGCCTCGATCAAACCCCGGGTGACTATCGGGTGCGTATGAAGGTGTCACCGCAGGCCCGCCAGGCTGAACCGGGATTACCCGCCTCATGGGAGGCCAGGGCGATCGAGACGACCACGCGACATGGCAAAAAGCGCATCCTGCTGACATCCCTGATGGATACCAAGGCCTATCCGGCCAAGGACATCGTCCATCAGTACGAGGAACGCTGGCGCATCGAAACCAGCTATCGCGAACTCAAGCAGGAGCTTCTTGGCAGTGAACTTACCCTGCGTAGCGGAACCCCCGAAACCGTCTGCCAAGAGGTCTGGGGGGCATTGCTGGCCTACAATCTGGTCCGATTGGAAATGGCCGAAATCGCCGTCGAAGCCGAAGTTCCGCCAACTCAGCTCAGCTTTACCGCCACATTGCATTATCTGCGTCAGGAATGGGGATGGATGGCGATCGAAGCGCCCGGAAAAATCCCAGCACATCTCGTCAGGCTGCGAAACAGACTCGGCGATTTGTTACTCTCAACAAAACGGGGGCGATCATGCCCCCGTGTCGTCAAAACTCTGCCCAGAAAATACGACCAGAGAACTGTATCGGCCCTTAAGTGAACTGCATTAGCCCGGTTGGGGCGCCCTTTTGGCTTAGGATGCATCTAGATAATAATTTTTATATTCTTTGTAATAGTACCCAGAGTCTCCGTATCCGTACTTGCTCTGCTCTTTGATATTCACCTGGACCAGTGCGGCACCGGACACCTTGACGTCCGCCGCCTCTATAATTTCGAGGGCCGCCTGCACCGCACGACGAGGGGTCTGGCGCCACCGCACGAGGAGTGCGACGAAGTCAGCCTTACGGGCGAGGATACGCGTATCGGCCACGGGTAGAATGGGGGCG
Organism: Asticcacaulis sp. DW145; assembly: GCF_037101385.1. NCBI lineage: Bacteria > Pseudomonadati > Pseudomonadota > Alphaproteobacteria > Caulobacterales > Caulobacteraceae > Asticcacaulis > Asticcacaulis sp. DW145. The sequence goes on from NZ_AP029024.1 coordinate 2,265,414, forward strand.
GTGTCCAGAAGAACAACGTCATAGGTCTGTTTCAGCTGATCGAGCAGCTTGTCAAACCCGTCAGAGCCAAAGATGTCTAGGGTTGTAACCGGTTGATCCGAAACGGGCAGATAAGCCACACCCGTCAGTTCGTCTTTTTGGGTGGCCTCTTCAAGAGTGACCTTGTCGGTCATGACTTCGACAAGCCCCTTGTCAAAGCTCTTGCCGAACAAGGCAGAAACCGAACGCCTGCGCAAATCGCAGTCAACGACAATAACCTTGTTCCCGGCCATAACGAAAGCCGCCGCCAGACACACCGTCGTCGTTGTCTTGCCTTCTGCGGGCAGGGCAGAGGTTATTGCGACAATCTTCGGCTGCTTGTCGTTGGCATAAAGCATGGAGGCGCGCAAATTACGGAAGCCTTCTGCAAATGCTGACAAGGGACGTTGAACGAGGTGCTGGTGTGGCTTGATGCTCGGCGACAACTTGCCATTGGCTACGGTAGAGGCAAGGTCGGGAATAGACGCGAGGTGATTGATACCCAGGGACTTTTCTACGTCCTGGCTCGTTACAAGTCCTGAGTCCATTGAACGACGCACCATCACCGCTCCGCCAGACGCAATCGAAGCACAGCTAAAGCCAAGCAGGAGGGCAATTGCGAGTTTCGGCGAGGACGGCGCTTCAGCCGGTTTGGCTTCCGCGACAATTGTCGCGTTAGTGGTTTGCAGACCGCTCTGCGAGGCCGTTTGCTTCAAACGATCAAGGTAGGACTCATAGATCTGGCGAACGGCCTGCGCGTTCAGTTCAAGCTCATTGAGCTTAACCATCGCCTTGGAGTTACTCGCCAGTTGGCCTCGAGCCGCACCTACGGAGCCGATCAGAGAAGCCGCGCGTTGACGCTGTATCTGATCCTGTGCTTCCAGGTTTGAGATAATCCGTGAGATCTCAGACTGAATTTGACCGTTCACGTCGGCCAGCTGATTTTTCGCACGTACGACCTCAGGGTGGGCAGGGCCGTAGCGGGTTTGAAGCTCAGCCAGTTTAGCCGAGATCTGTGCGGCTTGCGTGCGCAGGCTGCCAACGACCGATGAGTTTAGGGATTCACCGACATCGTCCCCATTAGACCCGTTAGCCAGCTGGCGACGCGCCGTGGAAAGTCTCGCCGCGCTCTCAGCCTGATCGACGCGGACGGTGGCCAGCTGACGATTGAGATCAGAGATCTCCTGCTCAGCCATGGTAGAACCGGTCGCACTTAAGAGGTTGTTCCGGATCTTATACTCCTGAACGGCACGATCGGCCGTCTCGACCTGCTTCCTTAGTTCTTCGATTTTCGGGTTAAGCCAACCGTTTGCTTGCTGGTTAACGGCTTCTTTAGCGTCGATTTTGGCTTGGAGATAAGCGGTTGTCCAGGAATTGGCGATATTGGCGGCCTTGACCTTGGAGCCGTTTTTGTAAGTGATACTAATGACGCGGGTTGTGCCAACCCGATTAATATCGACGTTGCCCAGCAGGATATTGGCGATACGGGTTACAGGCTCGATCTCGCCTTTGGCGTTAGCCTGCACAGGATGCGTCAGGCCGCGGACCCAGGCCTTAATCGATCCAATCCCAAAACCTTGACTGGCGGTCCCATTGAACTCCGGGTCCTTCTCAAGGTTGAGCTCGCGTACCACACGCTCAGCAACCCCGATCGAATTCAGCATTTCGACTTCTGAGTCGATCGTAGCTGTATCGATAGGCGAGTCATTTTTGGCAATGCCAGGCAAGGCCTGCTCGTTCTCATTCGTGATCATCACGCGAGAGGTCGAGGTGTAAATGGGCGCCCGAAAATAATTCAAGGCGAACACGGCCGGGAACACCACCGCGAAAACCAGGAAAAAAATCCTGGAGTACTTGCGGAAATCGGATATCAGAGACTCTAAATTAATAGCGTCTTCGACCTTGAATCTTTTATCGGTTGCCATCGTATTTTCTTTAATTTGAGACCGGTTTTATCTCTGGCATCAATAGCGCCAGGTCAGGCCCAGTCTGATCCAGTTATTGGTAAAATCGCGGAAAGCTTGGGTGCCCGAAGACTTATAGTTTTCGTAGCGGTAAGCGGCATCTAGGCTGATGCGTCGGCTCATATAGTAGCGACCACCAAGCGTAAGGCGGTCACCCTTATCCGAACGATTGATGCCGGAAAAATCGTAAGCGGTATGCTGGTATTCGGCGAGAAGCAAGACATTGCGCAGAAGTTCGTGATCAACGCCGATGCTGGTGGCTGTGTAGACGGCCGAGACGTTCGGACCGGAGATATTAGGCGTGTCGGTGACGTTACGTTCGATCTTACCCGTGACACTCGTCAACTGCGTCGGGAACCATTCGACCTTACCGTTGATATAGGTGGTCGACTGATCGCCGGCTGTCGCGGCCTTATAATCCTGCTTTTGACGACCAACCTGTAGCTCCCCACGTGAAAGTCCCGTGATTTCGAAGCTGCTCCCCAGGGTGAGGATCGTGCCTTTGTTGTTGTATGAGGGGTTTGAGTCGTAATTTCGCTCGTTTGACTCCGCGTTGACGAACACCGAGACACTCGGGCTCACAGCGTAATCCACGCGACCGGCGACGACATTTACCTTCGCGTCACGCGCAGAGTTATCAATGATGCCTCCACCTATGCGGGCCACGTTTTTGTAGTCTTCGGTCGTGGACGACAAGGTCCCCATGAAGCGCAAGCGGTTACCGACGATGGTTGTGGTAATCGAGGCCGCGTCGATATCGTAGGGGACCGGCTCAAGGGAGGTGAGGCTAGCCTGGAAGCTCGAACGGGACTCATAGTTTCGGTTGTGTGAAAAACTCGCCGCAATCGTGGCGGCGGAAGATACATCCACGCGCCCACGAAGATACGCGTTCCAGCTCGTCGTATTTTCATCGCCGTTGCCAGAGTAGCTTACGATATCACTTCCAGCGCCGAACGACACGGCGTGACGGCTCCAGGTGGAGCTGACGTCGACCTGGGGGCGCACTCCCAGCGACGCATCGCTCTCTTTGCGCGCGTTATTATAATAGAGATTGTCCGTGTAACCGACCGATGTTTCCACCGTCGTGTTGGCCATAAACGCCCCGAGGCGAAGTCCAAGCGGTGCATACTCCGCACGCGCGCGCTCGGTCACCGACGTCCCGCGATCGCGCGCGAAATTGTTGTCAATGGTTTGGGCCATTGAGCCTGACGCGATCAGGGCAAGACCACTAACGGCCGTCAGAAACACCGCTTTCTTCATTTTATTCCTCGTTAATTAGCCAATTTTGGGCCCTCTCCGACTGAGAGGCACTCTACGTCACAAACTTAAAAATAACGTTCGCCTATCCGGATAGTATCGCCCGGCTGGACAACCACTGGCGCATTCAATGGCACCGCGGTTTCGGCCTGTTCATTAGCACGCTTTATGTGCACTTTTTTTCTATCCGCACGGTAGGTGTAACCAGACGCGGTGGCCACTGCACGGTCAACGGTCATGCCGTTCACATACGGATATTCGCCGGGCTTGTTGACTTCGCCGAAGATATAGAAAGGACGGAAGGTCAAGACTTCAACCGCAACGCGGGGATTATTGAGGTAGCCTTGCTTCAAAGCATCAGCAATACCCGTTTGCAGGACCGAAGCCGTTTTACCACGCGCATCAATCTCGCCAATTAGCGGCAATGAAACCTTACCTTCCCCGGAGACCGTAAACTCGCCGCTGAGGTCAGGTTCACCGAAAACAATGACCCGCACCTTGTCACCGGCGCCGAGCGCATATTGGTAGTCCTGCGCCGATACGGCGACAACAGGGGACGCGGGCGCCGCACCTGTCTGAGCGTGCGCCAGCGGCGACGCGATAAAAGCAGCAACAGCCACGCTGGCTGCAACGACAGCTCTCATATGAGCGATAAGCTTTATACCAAACATTTTGATCCACTTACTCCATTTGAGCCAACGCGTGCCTCAAACCGGCACAATTCTGGCTGAGCATCGCTGGTTTCAGCCTCGCAAGGGGCATTCCCTTACTGAGGGAGTCTGCAAGCAAAAGACATACCAGATTTTAGATTTCGTTTACACAAAAACGGAAAACGTTGTTCGAACAGCGCGTTCCTTGAAAAGTTGTTACAGATTTGCCACCCCTGCCTATCGAATCAGGCACGAAGATGACCTCAGAGACGTAAAATCCGCTGCGGGTCTACCCGGCCCCTCATCCAGTCTGAGAGGCCTTTGAGATTGCCAACAAAACGGCCCTTTCGATCCACCCAAGGCTCAGGTGCAAACTGGCGCAGCGCATTTGCAAACACATTACGGCCAATTCTCACCGCACCGACAGGGAAGGACACGGAGCCCTTTTGAACGAGGTAAGCGATATTGGCCACCTGAGAGTAGCCAAGCCTTACCCCTGGCGTTCTGCCGGATTTCGAGCCCATGTGAACGCCCCGAAGCCGATTGCTCTTAATGATCTTACCGAACGGAGCCAAACGCCTTGAAAAGTCGACATCCTCCCACCACGCGTAAAGGGGCAAGACCTCGTCGAAACGTACATCATGCCCGCGGGCCGTTCGAACACGCACCGCCATATTGCAGCCATAGGCGTTGTAAACACTTTCAAGGCGTTCCGATGGTTTTAGGGGCAGTTGTGAGATAATCGCATCGGCGTCTTCAAACGACAACCCAGGGCCGGTGGCCCCATCGGCCACGACATGACCGGTCGCTAACACCATTGTCGGGTCGTCTTCGAATAGGCGGTTGAGTTCAAAAAGAAAGTCAGACTCAGGCAAGAAATCGTCGTCAATGAACAAAATGACATCATCGGTTCGACCCGCATCGAGGATGAGATTACGTTGCGCGGGCAACCCTATGGCGCCGCGAACCGTGACGACCGGGAAAGCCAGACCCTCCACGCTTGTGGGATCAAAATCCGAGGATTTTGCCGGACACACATAGACCGTAGACGGTAAAAGGGTTTGCTTTTCTAAGTATCTAACGACCCGACCGACGAGCGCAGGCCTGCCAGCTGTGGCGATTCCGATTGAAATTTTCATAATATTCTCAATAAATTATGCGATTTTTTCATAGACGCGAATATAGTCTACGTACATATAAGACGGGTTTATGGTCTTATCGATCGGCCATCCGCTGCCCAGTGCGAGGTTACAAAGAACCATTAATGGGTACTTGTGCTCGGGAGGTGTAGGCGTCCGCCATGTTTCCTCACCGTCGAAATACATGATTATCCAGTCGGGCTCTACGCTGACACCGTAGCTATGGAACCCTTCCGAAAGGCGCATATCCGGGACACGATGGATATTGGCAACCGCTCGATTTTTCCGTTCGCCCTTCGGCCATATGATGACAGTGCTGTGGATGTCTTTGGGAAACTGCCCGTAATACTCAACAACGTCTATCTCAACGGCAGGGTCAAGATTGTCGCGCGACATGGAGCTATTGAGCCAGAAGGCGGGCCAAACGCCCGGACCCGGAGGCATTTTTGCCCGCATCTCGAAATAACCGTAAAGCTGAGCAAAGCCCTTCCCTTCACGATCAATGCTCGAGATAAGACCAGAGCGCCATTTGCCCGCTTCATCCTTTCGGGCTTCGATGCGAAGGCTTCCATGCTCAACGGTAAACGGGAAGCCCGCCGTAGGATCAGTAAAGGCGGCGTCACCGAAATCCCCCCACCAAGGCGTGTGGGGGTACCAGCGCTTCATGAATAGCTCAATGGAAAAATCGTTACCGTTGAACTCTTCGTTGAAGGTCATTCGATAGTTATCGAGAGACAGACGATTTGGCTCGGCTGTAAGAACTTGTTTGGCATATAATCCGGCGCCAAGAATGGCAGCGCCGGCAACGCCGGTAAGCATGACGCGACGTGACAGTGCGCCTGCGGATTTTACAGGCGCGCCTTTACGTTTTCTCACTCTCACACGTCGTGGTTTTTGATCAGTCATAACCTTACCCAAGCCAAAGACCGGACATTATTGTTATCTATACCCTGTTACTAAGCTGGTGAGCAATTAGCGTGCCGAATTTGCGGTCGCCGGGAAAGATCTTGTGAGACTGGATCAGCGCCAGCGCACGCCCTAGACTGGGAACGCATAAGGGAACAGGCCGTGTTCGACGCCGAGCGAATTTGACACACCACTCCAAGGGCATTTGCCAGGCGTCAAACGGCGGAAACCTTCGGCCCGTTCAGCTCAGACGGTGTAACGGTTACGCTGGCACCTTTCTTGACATGCATAAACCGGCGCTCGTTCTCAAAAAGCCTCACACAGGTCAGACGCCCCGTCGCAAAGGCGCCAGTATCGACGCCTATACGCCACGGGGTTTGTTTGACCGTCTCACTGGCAGTGTGGCCATGAACCACCACGAGTTCGCAGGGTCTTTCTGCGTCAAGAAACTCATCCCTGATCCACAGAAGCGTTTCGGCAGTTTGCTGATCCCACGGCACACCCGGCTTCACGCCACCATGAACAAACAAATAGTCACCGGCCTTATATAAAAGACGGGTCTCATTTAAAAAGTGGAGATGCTCTGACGGAAAGGTTCTCGCGAGCTCGCGCCGGGCCTCTAGCCAACCCTCTGTATTTTGCCGGGTCGGTGCGGCTATGCCGTAAGAGGCCAGGGTCTCAGCTCCGCCCCACATAACCCAGTCTGGGCCCTTCGCACTATCTAAAAGAAACTGCTTGAGAACCTGTTCATGATTTCCCCGCAGCGCGATCGTTTCACACCAGTTAGCCCCTTGCAGGCCAATAACGGTGTCGATAACTTCGCGAGAAGCTGGGCCTCGGTCGATATAGTCCCCAAGGAGAACCACTCTCGGCTGACCAGGGTAACCTCGAGAATCGTTACGTATGAGCTCAATCAGCTCGCGCAACAGACTGTTACATCCGTGCACGTCACCAATCGCATAGGTGAGTTTGTCGATATAGCTTGAACCGCGAGATGTCTCGGGGTCTTCGAGGGACAGGTCGCGTTTGTTACGCGAGAAGACGCCTTTAAACCAGCCGCTGATCACCTTTGCAGACATAGATCTAAAACGCTTCCTTCATAGCAATCATTTAGGCGATGCCTATTAGGACCCATGGGGCCACCCTAGGCGGAAATCCTAAGCGGTACACTACCATGAAAGAGTTTCAGGGATATTTAGCTTTGTGCACTTTGCGCGCCAACACGGGGCAAAACGATCGCTAAAGCGAATTAAGGTGCAAAAAAATCACGTTCTCTCAAGCGGACTGACTTGACCCTGCCGCCGCAGACGGCGGCGGTGATAGATCCTTTACATTCACCTGCATAACGCGGCGTGAGCGGCCCAGCAGGCGCACAGCACTTAGAATGCCCGTCGCATAGGCCCCCGTATCCAGTCCAATCCGCCACATTTCATTCACCACATCTTCCGACGGGGTGTGCCCATGAACGACGGCCTGGGTGCAGGCCCTCTTCACCTTCAAAAACGGTTCGCGGATCCAGAGATAGGTATCAGAGGTGTGATCAGCCCGCGAAAGATCGGGGTCAATGCCAGCATGAACAAATACATAGTCTCCAGCATCGAAACAGAGCTTCGCTTGCTTTAAAACGCTGTACTGGCGTGGTGACAGGGCCTCATTCAATCGCAAGCGGACGAGCTCCCACTCATCCGGTGTTTCGGGCAGCCTCGCCAGAGGAATGCCAAACGACTTAATTGTCTCGAATCCACCGTATCTGAACCATTGAGGCCCAACCGAAGCATCCTTGAGAAATTTTACGAAAATGTCTTCGTGATTGCCGAGGAGGGGAACGAGGTCACACCATGATTGCTGACCGAGAAGCCAAACGGCTTCCAGAACCTTTGCGGATTGAGGACCACGATCAATGTAATCCCCAAGAAGCACAATTCTCGGCTTTTGACCAAGGGCATGTGCATCCATTTTTATGTCGAAAATCACTCTCTTGAAGAGATCAAATCGTCCGTGGATATCACCAACGGCGTAGGTCAAGCGATCTACAGCCGGGCCGGTGACCGGATCGGGTGCAGAAAAATCGAGCCTGGCTGTAGCCGCTCCCACTGACCTTATGTCTCCCTAATGCGAATTTCCGAATCGATATTTTCCCCAATTGATACGAAAGAGCGTTTCTGAACGCAACCTGTGGCTCGGCAACACGCCAGGTTCGAGGGACGGATAAGCCTTAAGGCGGATGGCTTTATTTCCTAAAAAATTTTCCGAGCCGCCCTGTGACCTTCTCAAAAATCATGTCGAAACTATCTCGCCCAAAGCTTCGCCACAACAGAAGATAAACAGGCAGGCCTACCAGACCTGCAGCGGCTATTGCGGCAAAATAGCCAGCCTGATCGACTACATAGTTACCAACCACGCGACCCACGGCCGCCGTCACAAACGAGATAGACGCCGGAATGCCATATAGATAGGCGACACTTTTTAAGGTGACAGAATCCTTTCTTAAAGCGAGATATGTGAACGCCGCCGAGGAAATCAGATAATAGGCGGCCACGCCATAGGCAACACCTGTGACCCCAGCGAGATGATATCCCAAAACGATGAAGGGCACGAACATTAACGAGAGAAGAAAGGTGTATTTAAAAGTTGCGACAAAGTTGCCACGTGCGCTCAAAAGCGCTCCCGCCTGCCAGGCTGCCGCTTCAACGCAAAGACCCAATGTTAGAATTTCAACGAGGATGACCGCGGGAGCCCACTTATCTCCAAAAAAGAGTGGGACCAACCATGGCGCGGCCGTGGCTTGCAAAAAGCAGACGGGCATGACCACGAAGTTCACCGCGGACAGAACCCGCAGCAATATCCTCAACTGCCGCTTCTCGTCGCGCTGGTGTTGAGTAAGGAGCGGAAATAAAATGCTCTGGAGGCTGTTCGCCATAATCATCAGTGGCTGATTGGCCAAACGGAAGGCAAAATAGTAATAGCCGACCTTTTCAGTTGTGGTCATTAAACCCAGCAAAACATAGTCGGCCTGGCTGATAAGGGTTACGACAACCCGATGGGCCCAAACCGCCAATGATCGACCGAAAATACGTGGCACGAGACGAAACCGAAAACGCGTGAGCGGAACCGGAGCCAGTACCCAGTACGCTATCACTCGCCCCGCAATAGTGAATGGCACTGGCAGAACGAAACTGAGAGCCCCAAACCCAAGCTTCGCCAGAAGGATGGTCGCGCATGAGGTGACAAGTATTTCTACGCCGGTGATAGCACTTACCGATCGGAACCGAAGGTCCTGCCGCAGCTTCGCCAATGCCGGGGTCGCAAGTGCGGTAATAGGCAACGTGACCGACGCAATCAGAAGAATGTCACTAATTCGAGGTATATGGTAATAAGTAGCCGCAATCGGGGCCGCCACAATAATAGCAACAGCACCGATAAGCCCGAGTACGAAGGATATAATAAGGCCTGTACTGGCCCACAGCCCCAGTTGCTTTCCGCGCTGGACAAGAACATCATCAACCCCAAAATTTGAGGCCATGGTCGCGACCGTAATTACGGTATATGCAAGGCCAATTTCACCAAAATCATTTTGACTTAGGATCCGAGACAGAATCATCTGCGTCAGAAAGCCGGCAACCCGAGCAATGATGCCCAGCGTCATCATCCAAAAAAAGCCCGAGAAGGCTTTTGCGTTTGAGGGCTTTCCGGCGATTGCGTCAGACATTCTTTAAACTCTAATCGTAGGTAGATATGAAAGCAGAGCGCCGAAACCGGCTCATTGCGACTAATGGATATTCCAAAAAAACCGTGTCTATCAAAACGCTGTCTTCGTTTTCCATCTGAGGATGAAAACGAGGGGGTGAGAGGTTCGACCAGCCCAGTTCGACCGGCCCGGTCCGCGAGGCTAGTCCAAAGCTAGAACCAACACCGTGCAATAAGTGTGCCCATGGGCTCTGCCTTGTCCGATCTTTCATTAGCGACCGCAATGCCGGAGGAGACCAAACCGGCCACACCAAAACGACCTTCAGAGTAAGAGCGAGGTACGTCCATCCAGATAATAGAGGCTGTTCTGCGATTGTCGCCCGCCAGTCGCCTAAAGTGGTGATAGTCATACATGCCACCCCTTTCGCACCGCAACAAAAAAGAAAGGGCGGCGCAGCGTTCGTGTCGGAGAGTCAGCGGGTACCGGAGGAAAAAATATACCCTCCTAGCGTGAATCTTAACGCATTCAGTTTATCTCATGGCTATCCTTATTCGCTAAAAAGAGGCCCCTAGTGAAGATAGCGCTTGTATCGCCGGTTCCTGTGTTTCCAACTTCAGGTGGTAACAGAGCCAGACAGCATACGCTCTATAATGCATTGAAAGAGGCGGGGCACGACATCCATTTTTTCTTCCTACCTTCCCGACAAATGGGTGATTATGACGCTTCGGCCCACGAGGCCTTTTTTGGGCCTGACCGCTACACCGCCTTGTCGAGGGGAGGGGTTTCAAACGCGCTCTATTATCTCAATCGAGCGTTGGGGAAGGTCTCCCGCAAGCTTTTCCCTAAAGGTCCAATCGATCAGCCTTACGAGCTTTCAAGCGTCGACGAGGCTTTCTATAAGCCTTTCTTAAATCAGCTCCAAAACTACGCGCAAAAATCAAACTTTGACTGTGTCATAGTGACTTATGTCCTATTTTCAAAAGCGATAGAGGCTTTCGGTTCCTCTGTTCACAAGATTATTGATACACATGACAGTATCCGGCACTACATAGATGAGAAAGAGGAGGTCCGGGGTCTGTTGCGGGCAGATACGATTGTCGCAATCCAGGCGCAAGAGGCAGAACTGTTTGCTCAAATGCTTCCTGAGACAGGGGCACCTGATATCCATATTCTGAGCCACATAACCGAAATCAAACCCATCATGGGACTGGATCAGTGTGCCGGTGCGACGTTTCTAGGCTCATCATTTGAAGCCAATCGTCAGTCTATTCGTTATTTTATAGACGACGTATTGCCACTCATTTTGAAAGAAGTTCCGGAATTCAAGCTATTCGTGGGCGGCTCAATTTGCCGAGACATCGAAGACGCGCAATCCATAACAAAGCTCGGGTTTGTGGATGACATCAGAGATGCGTTTGCGCAAGCGCCACTCAGTCTCAACCCTATCGTTCAGGGGACGGGGGTAAAAATCAAGCTTATTGACTCACTCGGCATGGCGCTTCCGATCGTTAGCACTGAATTTGGAGTGATGGGCTTACCCCGCGATTGTCTGCAAGGTGTAAGCATCGTGAAAGACGGAGATCCTCACGCCTTTGCAACCGCCGTTATTGCGCTCTATAGGGATGCTCACCTGAGACGGGAAAAAAGCGCAAAATCTCTGGAAGGCGCGGTCCGTTGGAATGAACAACAAAAAGAGTGTTTGGTTCAAATTCTATCTGCACACCCTAAGCGCGGAAAAATTCACGTCTGAGGAATTCCGAGGGTTCGCGCTCTGATTACGCCTAGAGAACGGTAAAAATTTGCGGTTCTCTCGCCCGTCGTGTCTTCGAAAATCATCAATGGCCACAATAGAGCGACCTTCGCCAGTTGGCGACCGAGGGAGGTCGCTCTGGCGGGCGGCTCCCCGCTGAGCTTTGCAATGGCTATAAGTGTAATGCCGTCCCAGTAGGCACGCTGTTTGATCCATTCGAGCGTGAGCCTCTGTTCCGACACCTTGTGCTCTGCGGCCACGGTGCCGACGTAGCGGCACTGGTAGCCTTCCTTAAGCAGACTGGCATGGAGATTAATCTCCTCTCCGCTGAGAAGACAATTCCCAACTCGCCCGAGCGAGGGGTCAAAGGCCGCCGGCCGATGTGTAAGCACCCTTCGACGGTAAAACAAATTTGCTCCAAAAATCATGCCCGACTCCGTCAGCCTGATAGGCGTGGGGTCATCGATGAGAGATAAAAAATTCATCCACATCTTGCCAATGCGAGGGGGCTCAGCCGTTGGCCAACGCGGTTTAAGTCTCCCGCCGAAAAATGCGACATCAGGCTCCATGGAGGTAACGCTCTCGATGGCTCTGTCTATATAATCCGGGAACGGTACGGCATCGTCATCCAGGAACGCGATCCACTCGCCCTTTGCGGCTTGAATGCCAATGTTTCGAGCGACGGAAAGCCCCGCGATTTCGGATCGAATATAGACGAGTTTTGGCCATTTTTGGGTTAAGGTGACCAGCCGTTTCGCATGCTCCGGGCGAGAAGCGCTATCCACTATAATCACTTCTATGCATTGATCGTTCCATTGGGACATGAGGGCAGACAGGCAGTCCTCAACATCGGATGCTCTGTTATGAGTACAGATACAAATGGAAATTTTTAGCGCTTCGTTCGACATAGAGAGCTTGTTTTTTTAAGAGGTGATGGCCAGAATTGCGTAACGTCTGAAGCATGTTTTAGCACATGTGCTACAGAGGGGGCGCCTCAGTGTCCCCTTTGAGTTTATGCGTTGCCAGGCCAACGCACACACCGAAAATGCAGGCAACGAGCGTGCCATAATCGGGCGTTGTCCCCGCTAAGGCAGCGACCGTAGCGGCTACAAACAAGGTGAGTTTAAACCCGTGCACCAGTTCGAATTCCTCCGGACATTCGCGGGGAATGCGAGCGAAAAACACACGCGCGATAAATAGACCAAACAGCAAAACGCCTAGAACGCCGGTGCTTGCGAGTATGTTGACAAAAAAGTTCGACGTACGTGCACCGCCGACGCCAATACCCACACCGTTAGACTCCCAGAAAGCCTGAAATGCCTGGTTAGTCCAAGCGCTTCTCTCTAAATAGGAGGAACTTTGTTTCTTGTTAAAAATGATCGAGTCGAGCATGGACATTATTGTAGCCTGTGCTTCAGCCCAGGCAGCAACTACTGAAACGAGCAAAAGTAAGGCCATGAACGACAGGATGATCTCGTAAAACAGGGGGCCTGAGAACTTTTTCAGGCCAAACATCATGCGCCAAAGAATGTCCAAAAGGTGCAGGGCAAAGAAAACGGCCAGTGCCGCGTATGCGGTCGAGGATGTCGACATGAGTGCCATGACGAGACAGACCAGACTTATCGGATAGACGTATCTAAAGCGAGTTTTGACATCGTAGCTATAGCGCGTGAAGAACAATAGAGCGCCCAGTGAAACGGCGACAGATCCAAATCCGGAAGCCTCCGCCATCAGGCCAATAAGACGTCGCGCACCGGCCACTTCAGAGTCTGCCATCAGCACATAGGATGCCGTGCGAAAGGGATCGAGCAGCCCCCCAAGCCCAACAGAAGCCGTCAGGAAATCAGCTAAACCCGTTATCACGACGAAGACACCACCGATCAGGAGCGCTCTCTTCATAGAATCTGTGAAACCCGGGCGTCTCGACATCGCATAAACTGCAGCGGCGACGCCACAGTCGATAACCAGATTAAGTGCCTGATTGATATTCGAAGACGTAGGCTGCAGGGGCGCTGCGTAGGACACAAGCCCAAGCGCTCTCATGGGATAGACGAGTATCTCCCCCTGGAAGGCACGTGGGAGAAAAAAGGCACCAAGAACAGCCCATATTGTGAAAAGGAACAAGAGCCCGAGATCGCCTAAACGGGTAATCCCCGAGAGCATCCACTGCGTGCCCATTGGCTTCAGAGATTGCTGCCCCGCCAGCGCGAGGAACGTGATGGCAGAAGCGAGTATCGTTGTCCCCCCGACAAAACTCGGTGGGATAATGGCCAGGGTGCCGAAACTCATAAACGCAAAGCCCAGATACAACACCATGTTGCCCGGGCGGAAGAACGCGACAGCCAGTAAGGCAAGGGCAACGAGTGAAGCGAACACTGAGGTCTCGTTAGATGGTTGTGATGGAAGGCGCCCCAGGCGCCATGCCATTCATTAAGACAGAAAATGCATAAGAAGATGTGTAGTGGACAAGAAAGCCTCCCCGCCCACGCCCCCGTCCTTGCAAAACTAATGCCTGTTAAAAGTCAACACGGCGCAGTGCATATTCTGTAAGGCAGGTACTTTTTTAGCGATTACCCGATCTTCCCTTTGACATCACCTATCCCATACCTTAATTTTTGTGCTCTGCAGCATTTTCTTCGGCCGCCCAGCGCTAACGCCGCGTTGGCGTCAGTTTTCCAATTTTCTGTGTTTTCCCCTCGCCGTCCGCATTAACGGAGTTCGTGATGAGTTCGCCAAGGACTATTGTATTGATAACACGCGTGGCCGTTATTCTCCTTCTGGCAACCATCGCTTTTCTGGTTTTCAGTCCTTATCCGGGTCTGGAGCGGTTTATAGGCTTAACCGACCTCGAAGCCCATGCGCTGGCAATGTTTGCGTTAAGTTGCCTCGCTCAACTCTCCGTCCCATGGATGCGCAGACGAGACATCGCAACCCTGTGCTTATGTCTTGCCGGGCTAATAGAAATAGTTCAGCCCTATTTCAGCCGTGACGGCAACCTTCTGGATTTTTTGGTTGGAGGCTTTGGCGTCTTTATGAGCGTCGCCCCAATGATGGTGGAAGAGGTCAGGCGACGTGCGCGGGAAAAAGGGCGGCGGGTCAAACGTAGCCGTTTCGATGTCTCTGCATCGGCACCTGGTTCGAGCCGCACGATCCAATCGGCGGCCCCTCCCCCCTCGGTTTAAGGCGATATGAAAAGCGTCTGCAGATAAGATGGCTGTAAGAGACGCCTCAATGCACTACGATGCGAATGAGCGATTGGCTAAAGAGCGCGGTCAATGCGTGTGGCCATGCCAAACAGACGGACCGTTTCAGAAAGGGCTCCCTATCTGGACGACCTAACTCTCTGTTTCTGATATAGTTTTTTGAGATGATGTTAACACTGATATCTCCATCCAGTCAGACGCCTGAGCATAACATTCAATCAAGGATTTATTTACCCTATAAATAAACCAAATCCGAGAACTACATTTTAAGGTTTCGTGCTTAAGGGTTGTAAAAAACCGATTGGAGTGCGTTATGGGACAGAAGGCCCTAAAACTCGAACCTAAGGCCGACGAGGTGTCCCACAGTGGAGCCGACACGGGACCGACGTTGCGGATTGCAGACCTCTCGGACGTGTCATCCAGGCACTCACCCGTCCATGACCTCCAAAACCGCCTTGTGAGCGAATGGAACAATTCATCTGAGCCGAAAGTCGAGCGCGACCCCGTTACATTTTTTATAGGCATGGGTCTTATGTTGGCAACCAGTGCCGCGGCTTGGATTATGGTGGTCAGGCTATTCGCCCACTAGTCACGAGGGACTGTGGTTTGATTTAGGACCAAGGCGTCTGCGGGCCAGGCGCCTTTTCCTTTGGGTGCCATAAGGAACGCGCAAATCACACGCGATGTCTCGAAAAGACTCAATTTTTTATTCGCAGTGCAACACGAAAAATGTTAACCAAATTCCTGATCGCGCCAAGGTTTTGGAAGTTGGTCGGCTAATCCTGTCTTAAGATGCTGTGCCCATTAGGGTTTCTCCTATTTGGCGTGTCGCATTGAACAGTTCCCTAGCTTAGTTAATTATTAATTTTTAAGCGATTCCGCCGCGGTTCAGAATTACCATGCGTGGCATCTATTTTGCGACTTTACGGTCAGACAAGACTTTTTGTTTCAGAATTGGACTCAGGCAATGAAGTACGAAACGCCGGTAGCCGTAGCATTTTCAGATGTTTCCATGCCAAGCGACCCGGTCGTCGTACGCAATGCCAGACTGCGGTCGCATAAGAACTGGTCAGATATCGCTATTCGCGTTAGCGATATCCTCATTAGCTCAGTTGCGCTGGCGTTTCTCCTGCCTGCCCTTCTCGTAGTCGCTCTACTCGTGAAATTTCAGGATGGCGGCCCGTCGCTCTACGGCCAGCGCCGCATCGGCCTGAACGGGCGCGAATTCCGTTGCCTGAAATTTAGAAGCATGCACGTCAACTCGGATGAGATCCTGGCTAAGCTGTTACGCGAAGACCGGGAGGCGCACGCCGAATGGCAAGCCGACCACAAACTGCGCAATGATCCGCGTATCACCGCGCTTGGACGCTTTCTTCGCAAGTCGAGCATTGATGAACTGCCACAACTACTGAACGTCCTTCGCGGTGACATGAGCCTAGTCGGGCCGCGCCCGATTGTTAGATCAGAGGTGTGCAAGTACGGAAAGTCCTTTGAATTCTACATGTCTGTTCTTCCGGGCATAACGGGCTTATGGCAGGTCATGGGCCGCAATGACGTTACCTATCGTCGCCGCGTCGCTCTTGACCGCCTTTACTCGCAGCGGCGAACTGTAAAATTATACTATCAGATCCTTTTCATGACGATCCCCGCCGTCCTGTTCCAACGCGGGTCTTACTAGCGCACGATATCAGCCTGACAGTGTGGCCTTTTGGGCGCAAACCGTGGGCTTCTCAGTTCTAATTTTAGCGGGAGAGTTGATTGCAGTCGCAATCATCCTAAACTCCTGCGGAGTCGGAAGAATCGTGAAACGATTCTCTGAAAGAAGTGACCAAACGGATCGCGTCGCAGCTTTTTTTCAAACCTTGGGTGGGGTGACGTCCGAACCCGTTCGGACACGGAACTTATAATGAGAGTTGCACTCGTACATTACTGGTTGGTCGGCATGCGAGGGGGCGAGCGAGTGCTTGAGACCTTGGCAGAGTTGTATCCAGATGCTGACATCTATTGTTTAGTGGCTGATTTCGATAAACTCTCTCCAACCTTGCAAAAAAGGCGGATATTCACGTCTTTTCTTCAAAATCTCGGCGGCGCCAAAACCTACCAAAAACTGCTGCCCTTGATGCCCGCAGCCCTTGAGTCATTTGATCTCACCGCCTACGACCTCATTATTTCATCGGAGGCGGGCCCCGCCAAAGGGATCATACCAAGACCCGACGCGCTCCATATTTGTTACTGTCACTCGCCAATGCGATATCTTTGGGATCTATCGTACGAGTACTATAACGCTGCGGGCCCAATTTCGCGGTTCTTCATGCGCCTGACGGGCCCGTGGCTTCGGAGTTGGGATGTAACGACCTCTGCGAGAGTTGATCACTTCTTAGCGAACTCTGCCTATGTCGCCAAACGGATATGGCGTTTTTACCGCAGAGAATCGACGATTGTGCACCCCCCAGTCGACCTTTCGAGGTTCTCCATCAATGAGACCCCCGAAGACTTCTACCTTTGTGCGGGTCAGATTACGCCATATAAGCGTATCGAACTGGCCGTCGAGGTATTCACGCGGCTGAAGCTTCCTCTCATTGTTATCGGCTCGGGCATAACCGATAAGCTTCAGAAGATGGCAGGACCGACTGTCCGTTTTCTGGGGTCTCAACCCGATCACGTTATGGCAGAACATCTGTCTAAGTGTCGTGCGCTTGTGTTCCCGGGCGTTGAGGATTTTGGTATTGTCCCCTTAGAGGCCATGGCCTGCGGCAGACCCGTGATCGCTTTTGGACGCGGCGGAGCGTGTGAAACGGTAATCCACGGGCAGACCGGGCTTTTGTTTAATGAACAATCCCCGGAAAGCTTGACAAGCGCCGTTCTTGAAATGGAGCGCACGTACAAGGAGTACGTTCCTGAAAGACTGCGTGCACACGCAGCCCAATTCGACAAGGCACGCTTCTCTACAAAGCTCAGAGCTGCCCTCGACGAGTTGGTTCTCAATACTCCATCTATCCCTCGCCCGCCTTTGCGCGCAGCGTCTGGTTTTTAAAAGGGCGTTCCTAAAATGCGCGTTTTGCATGTATCGAACCACGTCATATTTGCAAATGGCAATGTTCATGCTGCCGTCGACCTCGCCTGTGCACAGAGCGCTCAAGGGTATGAAGTCCATTACGCGAGCCAGGGTGGCGATTACGAAACGCTCCTCGCAGATAACGGCGTGACGCACCACCGCGTTCGCCAGAGCGTCAAGTCTCCTTTAAATCTTGCGCGCTCTACCCTCGACCTTGTACGGCTGACCAGGAAACTTAAGCCGGACATTTTACACGCCCACATGATGACAGGGGCTTTGACTGGAAAGGCTGCCTCGTTAGCCTCTGGCGTCCCTCTTGTGACAACGGTTCACAATGCCTTCGATGGCCACGCAATCCTGATGGGATTAGGTGATCGGGTCATCGGCGTAAGCAAAGCGGTCGCTCAAAACATGATCGGCCGTGGCGTTGACGCCAAAAAAGTTGTGAGCGTGCTAAACGGGACCCGAAACGTCGCCCGACGCAAAGACGAACCCGTAGAAGGCGTGACCCTAAACCATCCCGCAATCATGACGATTTGCGGACTTCATGATCGCAAGGGTATTAGATACCTACTAAAGGCCTTTGACGCCGTTTCGAAGACGCAACCGGACGCGCACCTTTACATTCTAGGCGACGGGCCGCACGCGGATCAGTATAAGGCGATCGCGGCAGAGTTTGAACACGCAAGCCGCATCCATTTTCTGGGAATGATCAGAAAAACGCGACCCTATCTGGCTGCTGCGGACATCTTTGTGCTGACCTCCCTTCAGGATCCTTGCCCACTTGTGATACCCGAAGCCCGCGAACAAGGGTGTGCGATCGTAGCCAGCGATGTGGATGGCATCCCAGAAATGTTGAGTGTGGGCAATGCGGGGCACCTCGTTCCTCCCGCTGACCCGGACGCCTTGGCCACCGCTCTTCTGGCGCTGCTGTCCGATCCAGACCTTTTAGCAGCACAGCGCGAGGCTTCATTAAAGGGCATCGAGTATTTTGATATTGAGCGCGTCACTTTACAGACGGGACAAATCTACAAGGATTTGACTGCTTCTAAGCGCTGAGCCGTCACGCGGCAGCTTTTGCAAGTCCCAAGCTCAGGGATCATTTAAACCCACATGGGCATCGTCAGCTCTGGCTGATTCGCGAACGTGCGTCCTGCGCGTCTATTCCATACGGGCGAGGCGGGTTTGATAAAGCCATCTCTGTTGCGAGCTTAAGTCCCGAGAGACTGTTACGCGAAACACGATCGGCTGCACGCCGGTGCTGGGCCGCTTGCCTGACGTTTGAGATATAGATCGGAGCAATTGCCGCCAGCATGCCTATGAAGGAAGAACCTGCCGTCGCAAAATAGGGGTAATCCAAAAGGCCATTTTGCGCTAACAGAATCTGCCCATTTAGCGCCATCATTGTCAGGGTATAGGTGATGAGCGCAACATCAGACTTTCTAATGCCGTTGAGCGCGAGAAGCAGGATTGAGCACAGCAAGTAAGTGGTTACGAACGCAATGACTGACTGAGTGGCGTCGACCAGAATGCGGTCGTGGCCGGTCAGCCATAATCCGTAGGAGCCAGTTGCCAAAATCGCGGTTACAATGATGAAGTATTTAATGGTATTAAGCTGCGATCGTGGCATCTTCTATGCTCCGTTTTTCGCAAACAAGGTAACAAAACCTGCTTAATATTGAATAAAGCGGAATGGATAATAAAAAATTACCGCAATTTCGCTCATTTCTTGATTGTCAATTTTTGGAATTTTATATGAAAAACCGCCACTTAAAGACAGAAGTCCTGTTTCTTGGACTTACCCTGACCCTCGGACTGGTAGGCTGCACAGGCGCCTCAGGTCAGCCTGCAAGTACCCGCGTACCCGACGGGTATAAGCTGGTCTGGAGTGACGAATTTGACGGTCAAGGTCTTCCGAACTCAAAAAAATGGCAATTTGACACTCGGGCCAACAAGGCCCTTTGGTGGCACAATGAGCGCCAGTATTACGCGCGCGGTCGTACAGAGAACACGCGCCTTGAGAACGGCAACCTGATCGTCGAGGTACGTAAGGAAGCCCTATCAAACGAGGGTGACTGGGCGGGACAGGAATATAGTTCTGCCCGTTTAATCACAGAGGGCCATGCGTCCTGGAAATACGGCTATTTCGATATACGTGCGAAGTTACCTTGCGGCCGGGGTGTGTGGCCGGCATTCTGGCTTCTGAGTGACGGAGGAAGCTGGCCAAAGGACGGCGAGATCGATATCATGGAACATGTCGGTCACGAGCCAAACAAAGTCCATTCGACACTCCACACCTACGACACCGAACACGGTGGCCCCAAGCTTTCCGGGGCGACGTATGCAGCTGACGTCTGCGGTCAATTTCATAACTACCAGATGGATTGGCGCGCGGACACCATCTCATTTTTTGTTGATGACAGGTTAGTATACACGGCGCAAAAGCCGAAGAACGGCTCTTACGATAGCTGGCCCTTTGATCATCGTTTTTATCTTCTGATCAACGTCGCCGTTGGCGGCGCATGGGGGAATGCCCAAGGGATAGACCCCCAAGCCTTCCCCACCCGAATGGAGGTCGATTACGTCAGGGTTTATCAGGCTAAATAACGATGTCGTCGATATCAGTTAGCATAGTTATGGCCTGCCTCAATCCGGGAGGCTTCCTTCAAGATGCCGTTCAAAGCTGTCTTAGCCAAAGAGGCGTGGATGTTGAGCTGATTGTCGTCGATGATGGGTCGTCGGACGGCAGCCGCGAATGGCTCGAGGCTTATTCACGGGAAGAACCCAGGCTCAAATTGCTAAACGGACCCGGGACCGGACCAGCCGCCGCACGCAACCTTGCCATTTCAGCCGCGCGGGGCGATTGGGTTTCGGTAATGGACGCAGATGACATCATTCACCCTGACAGGCTCGCACGCCTCGTGGCAATTGCCACAACCAAAAAGGTTGAGATCGTAGCTGATCAGCTGCTGGCGTTCACGGAAAACGAAGATGGAAGGCTGGCTTGGCCCTTTATTGGGGATCTGCTTAATGCGCCGCTTACTGAGGTTTCGTTGCCCGTCTTGGTAACGCCAACCGATGCTGGATTTGGATCCGCGTTAGGCTATGTAAAACCGGTCATACGGATGGATTTTTTAAAGAAGTCCGGCGTAGTTTATGACACAACCGTGCGCATAGGCGAAGATTTCGATTTCTTGGCAAATCTACTCGCCAACGGAGGTAGACTTCTAGTCTCGTCGCTTCCTTTATATTTCTATCGACGCCACCCATCTTCGCTGTCCTTCAGGCTTAATTCTCATGATGCAGATGCATTGATCGCGGCGAATTCACGTTTCCTTCAAAAATATGAAACCCAGCGCCCCGACATTCGGGCACTTCTTCTACCCCGCGATAATGCACTTCGCCGATATCGGGCGGCGGTTAGGCTCGTGGAAGACGTAAAGCGCATACGGCCTTTGAGCGCCCTTTCGACGCTTTGCCAAAGGCCCTCGTGTGCCATTATCTTCGCGGGCTTCGTTCTTGAAGGGTTGCAAAGACGTTTTGGCCGCAGCAGCGCGTCTTTGTCGCCCTTTCCGCGGGGACAGGTAGGTATTTCGTCAGAACGTCTGCGCCAGCTCACTCCGGATGCACTTGACACAGATAGTCTCCTTCAGGTGGCGATCCCCCTAACCGAAGCTGACGAGGCGACAAAAAAAAGGCTGTCTTTGGAAATCAAAGACACCTTCTGGGCAGGGTTTGCATTTTAATCTGCATTGCAACTACTTATATGGTTAACGCCCTTTCAAAAGGGCCATCGACGTGTCCAGACTCCGCAAAACCTTTATTTTCTTGGTAAATTCGGAGTTGATTTTGGCGGCTGTCTGACTAGTGATAAATGAGAAGACGCCTAGCGAGTGTGTCAGGTGACTTCTTTCTCATTCCACACGCGAATTTTTACTCGACTCTTTTAACCGTAGACTCTTGAAGCTTCGCTCTAAAAAATAGGCGGAAGGTCAGATATGACACCTGATGGACGCGCACAAATGTATCCACAAGGAAACGGCGTAAACGCTGGAATCGACCCCTCCAAGATTGTCGGAATCATCCGCCGTCGCGGGCCTATTTTTGTGGCTGTAATTGCATTGCTACTGATCGCAGCATATGGGCTCACCTACCTCCAGCCTAAAATTTACACGGCCGGAACCTCCTTACAACTCGATGCACGGCAAGTTGCCGTTTTAAACAAGTCATCCTCAGAGGTGTTATCTCGGGTGCCTCTGGAAGCCTCTGCCATCGCAACGGAAGTTGCCGTGCTTCAGTCGCCCGATATGGCAAGACGTGTCGCAAAATCAATAAACCTGAATGCGTTTCCTAGTTTGAAAGCGCAGAAGGTTTCTCTTGAGGATCTCCTTGAGTCTGCCGTTGTGGTCTCGCGCGTCGGACAGTCCTACATTCTGCGAATTGAGGCCACAACCACGGACCCGAAGCTCTCGCGATTGATCGCCCAATCTTATGCGGAGACCTACGTACAAAAGCAAATCCAGGACAAGGTGGACGCAAGCCAAAAGGCTGTAGGATTTTTAGACGGCCGCCTTTCCAAACTCCGCGATCAGGCGCAAGCCGATGACCGCGCGTTGCAAGAGTATAAAATTAAAAACAACCTGATGAGCATCGAGGGTGTCTCACTCGCCGAGCAACAGGTTTCGACGCTTAGCCAGCAACTCGCCACGGCGAGTGCAGACCTGAGTGAAGCCAGAGCGAGGCGCGATGGGGCGCTCGCTCGGATCCGGGCTGACCAAGATCTCGTGGAAGGCTTCCAGGTTGAAAGTGATGTTATTAAGGCTTTGCGCTCAAAACGGGCAGAGACATCCGCGGAGCTTGCCAGGCTCCAGGCAAGTTATGGCCCGAGACACCCGAGTGTCATCCGAGCTCAAACGCAGCTCAATGAATATGATGCCCAGATAAACACCGAACGCAACCGGGTCCTTGCGAACCTCAATGCGCAGGTGCGCGTCGCCGAAGAGAGATATAATTCGTTATCGCGCAGTCGCTCTAGTGCCTCAGGACAGGTAAACGTTAATAATGCGGCTGCCGTTCAATTGTCGGAATTGATGCGCAAGGCAGAGGCCTCAAAAACGATCTATGAGAGCTTCCTGAACCGCTCTCGGGAGATATCAGCACAGTTTGGTATCGACCAACCTGAAGTTAGAGTAATAGCCGACGCAGTTGAACCGCGCAGCCCCTCGGGGCCGAGTTTGAAGCTGAATTTGGCGCTTGCGCTTGTGCTTGGACTATTGATCTCAGGCGGATATGTCGCCGTCTCGGAAGTCCTCGACCAAACCTACCGTTCAGGCCGGGAGATAACGGAAGAACTAGGTCTCAAGAATCTGACTTCAGTTCCCCTGATTTCGCTGGAAAAGGGAAAATCTAAAGCCTCGGTGCTGACCCACGTCCTTGATCAGCCCTACTCTCTTTTTACTGAGAGCATCCGGAGCCTGCGAACACAAATTCGTTTGGCAGGCCGTACGTCGCCCGTGAAGGTCATCGCTATGACGTCCGCCTTACCACAAGAGGGCAAAACACTTCTCAGTTTGTCTCTGGCCCGCGCCATGGCAATGAACGGCGCCAATGTTCTATTGATTGACGCGGATATGCGTCGCCTCTCGCTTACCAAAAATGTAGGCGTGAACCCCCAGTATGGTCTACAGGACGTCCTCACACAGAAGGCACGACTTTCTGATAGCATCATCGTCGATAAGGCCAGCGGCGCCGACATGATCCTCGTTCCCCATAAGCGACAGATATCGGCTGAAGTGTTCACAAACAGCCTGTTTGAAAGAGCCCTCGAAAAGCTCAAGCCAGCCTACGATTACATCATCATCGACACCGCACCGGTTCTAGCTCTTTCTGACATCCGGGTGATTGGCCAACTGGCTGATGCCGTAGTGATGGTCGTCCGGTGGAACAAAACGCCTAAAGACGCCGTTCTCGTTGCAAAAGAAATAATCGAAGACTCTGGATCGAACTTGTTAGGCGTGTGCCTAAATCAGGTTGACGCTAAATCGGCAAGTTATCACAGCTACGGCGACACCATCCATTATTTCAAGGATTTGAAGCAATACTGGTCAGAGCCCAATGCTAAGTAGGCACTTTCAGACATTAAGATCGAAACGGCCAAAAGCGTTTTTGATCCCCTGGCCGTCAGATCAGTATATAATTGCCCTGGTTCTTCTGGGTGTTTTATTAGCGACTTTACATCTTATGACTGTTGGGGTCGCCGCCCTTATTGCGTTTATTTTACTCTACATTTTCGTTGAGCGCCGATCTCTTTTAAAGAACAGCTATGCCTTGCCGATTGTGGGTCTTCTCGCCTACGGTCTGTTATCTGTTCTATGGTCACAGTTTCCTCGCGAAACCATCTATTACGGCATACAGATTGTCTTAACCGGACTGGTAGGGCTTATAATTGCGAGCTCGCCACGACCATACGACACACTCTTTGGTATGGCGACCGCACTTATCATTCACTCGACCCTCTCCCATCTTTTCGGGATCTATGTACCCTGGGAGCACGGTGAATACGTGTTTGTAGGCATCGCTGGCTCAAAGAATAACTACGGCAGTATTTCAAGCCTAACCACGATGACCAGTTTGGGGCTGTTATATGCCTCAATCAATTTAAAGAGACCGTGGGTTATGGCCTTTGCAGCCTGGGGTGTCGGCGTGGGCACATTCGGCCTTATCCGCTCTCTAGCCGCGGGTAACTTTTTGGCGACTACCCTCTGCTGCATGTTCCTTATGTACATAAATGTGTACCGCGTCCTGCCTCCAAGGATCAGGCTGGCGACGAATATTTACGTCATCTACGCCGTCATATGCATTGGGCTCGTTGGATTTTTTGTTAAAGATCAGGTCGTGAGCCTTGTTCTGGCAGCACTTCACAAAGATCCAAGCCTGACCGGACGGACGGAGATCTGGGAGGTTGCACATGAACAGATCAAGCAGCACTTCTGGCTAGGAGTGGGCCAAAGTGCATTTTGGGTTGAAGGCAATCCACCTGCCGAATTTATATGGGAAGCGCACGGAATAGCCGGCAAGCGCGGCTTTAATTTTCACAATACGTATCTCGAAATTATGGTCCACTTCGGTCTGATCGGGTCAGCTATCTTCGGCCTGACCCTGGCTTATCTCATATGGAAGGCCTTCTGGGGAACATTTAGAAACCCAAGCATCATCAATGGCATCTGGGTCACCCTGATCTTACATTTCATTATCTTATCTTCTGTAGAGAGCTTTAGCTTCACGCCAATGAACTTCTATACCGTGTTTCTCATTGCATCTCTGTCGAGAGACCCACTTGCAAGTTCAGGCAATGTGATCAACCCTTGGGAAGGCGTTTTCGCCAATCCGTTCAAACGGCGGTTCGAGAAACCCACGCAAAGCTAGAAAATCAAAACTCAAAGTCTGCGGTAGTCATCAGGGCACTCAAATTGGCGGATGAGTCGCGCTGGTATCCCGGCTACAACGCTACGCGACGGCACATCTTTAGTCACGACTGACCTGGCGGCTACGACACTGTGCTCGCCTATGGTTACGCCGGGCATGATCAGAACATCAGCGCCAATCCAAACATTTTTTGCAATAGTTATGGGTGCGCGTCTGATACCTTCTCCGGGCGCGACTTCATGGTGACTGTTGTCCACAATGCTGACGCGCTCGCCGATTAAACAGTACGCACCAAGTTTTATTGAAACACTCGCCTCGATAACGGCTCCGCTGTTAATGAAGCAAAAGTCGCCGATACTTAAGTTGCCGCCTTGACCAGCTGACAGTCGTGATTGTGCCCTGATACCCCTGAACGAGACCCTAGAGCCTATCTCTATACGCCCTTTACCGCCAACACTTGGCATCCTACCGAGGCAAACGACCCGATCCTTAATAATGACGCCTCTCAACCGGCACATCGCGGTCAATATAAGCCCTTTGACGTATCTTCGGACCTGCCACACGTTCATTGTAAAAAGTTCTTTTCGATATCTATTTCAGGCACCATAAAAAGAGAAAATGGTTAAGAGACTACCCAGAAAAGTAGCGCCCGATCCAATCATATGCCCTATCCGGTGAAAAATGCGTACGCATATACTTGAGTGCGTGCACCCCTATAGCAGATCTAAGCTCTGTTTCAGCGAGCAATCGCGAGGTCTCGTTTGCAAAATTCGCCGGGTCTTCGGCGACGGACACCAGACCCGAAAGTGCGGGAACCCCCTGCAAGGTGGTAGGGGTGACGACCATCGCCTTCCCCGCTGCCAAACCCTCGATGAGCTTTACCTTTAACCCAGATCCCACCGTTAGCGGCGAGATCACAACCCCGGCACGCGCATATATCGGCTTAAGGTCCGGGACGACCCCCAACAGGCTTACCCCGGGCTGTGTCATCAGTTCGTGACAACAACTACCGGCAATTTCGAGCCTCACAGTCGGCCTCTGTTCTTTCAACAAAGGCCAAACATTCTCCAGGAACCATCTTATTCCGATAAGGTTTGGTTCTGCATTGCTGCCAACGAATAGCAACAGATCGTCATTGCCAGGTTGCGCCGCGCCTGCGACCTCCATCGCCACCGGTGCTATACCGATGTATGCGTTTGGCAGGGCACGTCGCACCTCTTGGGCTTCATCTTCTTGAATGGCTACAATGCCGCCGGCCTGCGAAAGCAACGACATCTCCTCATCTCTTGAGATGGCCCCATAGTTATCTGCCAGGCCCTGTTGGGTAAACTCGCTGTCTCTCTTCGAAAACAGATCGTGCATGAGCACAAGCGACGGCTTAGAGTTAAGCCAGGTACCGGCGAGGCGCATGGAAAAAGCGTAATCAAACAAAACGCCGTCTGCCGATCGCGCGACGCTTTCTACGAACCGCCTGTCGGCATCACCGACGGGTGCGGTGAGTGAACTTGGCGCCTTTTTTGTAATCGACCTCTTTATCAAACCACTTTTCAGAAGCAGTCTGTCTATCAGCGCTATAAGCGCCAAGAGATAGATTTTTGGGTTTTTACTAAAGACAAAATTTCCGACACGGAACCCGGCACGCCACCGCAATTTTGAAAACTGAGTAACGTCTCCCGATAAAAAAAGGAACGGCCATCGACCAAACGTTGCTTCTAAAGGCCAAACAATTTCCAGTTCGTGGCCGCAAGACTTAAGATATTCTAGAATGCTGATCAGGTATCTAGAACTCCCATTTGATTTGGAAACTATCCTCTGCCTGACCACTACGACTATTTTTTTTTGGGCAGACATCTGTCTACAATTCCTATAACTTTGAACTGATGAATTTTACTATCATTAATGAGAAATTAAGAATAGTAAAAGATATTTATTAGTGAAAAATCGTCCGCCCGTTGGCGCAAGAAAACCGTCATGAATGTTCTTTATTTTGCCCACAACGTCGAAGATGCAGCCGTTCTCAAGCGCGCGCGTCATCTACGCCATTTCGGGGCACGTGTCCAAATCATAGGATTTTCGAGGTTTTCGTCATCCCCAAAAATAGTCGAAGAGCCGATTATTTTTGGCCGGACCTTTGACGGCAGATTTTTTCAACGCAGCGTGGAAACGGGCAAGGCGATCATTCGAATGCGCGAGCACCGCCGCCATTTAGACGAAGCCGATCTTATCATCTGTCGCAACCTCGAAGCGCTGGCTGTAGCGATTGTCGCCCTGAGGGTCGCGGGGCTAAAACGACCGGTCTTTTACGAGTGCCTCGACATTCATGCAAAAATGCTGGCAGGCAACCCGGCCTCGAGGCTCCTAAGGTGGCTTGAACGCCGACTCATAAGAGAAACGGCGGGCTTAATCACCAGTTCGGGGGCTTTCGTTCGCGAATATTTTTCCCCCATACAGCGATACGATGGCGCTGTAATACTATTAGAGAACAAGCTTCTACCTTCCGATTTCACCCCCAGTCAGTTCGATAACCCAGTGCCGGATTCGCCTCCCTGGATAATCGGCTGGTTTGGAATCATTCGGTGTCGCAAGAGCTTGAAGATGCTGGATGAGATAACAAAGGTTGGCAACGTTCGTGTACATATTGCCGGGCGTGTTTCTCACACGCAAATCCCTGATTTTGAAAACACTTTAGAGAAAAATCCGAACATTACCTATAGCGGCCCTTACGTTGCCTCTGACATTCCAGCCCTCTTTGGCGCGTGTCATTTTGTGTGGGCCATCGACTATTACGAAGAGGGGAAAAATTCGTCCTGGCTACTGCCAAACCGTCTTTATGATAGCTTGGCGGCAAAGCGTGTTCCGATCGCCTTGGCCCAGGTGGAAACTGGCCGGTGGCTGCGTGAATACAACGCTGGCAAGGTGGTAGAATCGCCTGTTGAAGATCTCACCGACTTTTTACAGACCCTTACGGCAGAAGGGTTTGTCAAACATCAGGAACAGGTTAAACAGGTTCCAAACTCCGCTATTTTCCACGATGCTGATTCGCTGAGATTTATTTTCACTGCAGACGCAAGGACACATGACCATGATGATCGATGACGTCCTTATCGTGATCCCCTGCCTAAATGAAGAGACCCACATTGAATCCGTAATCCGGCAGCTGATGTCTGAGCCACGACCGAACCGCTTCTTGGTTGTGGTTGCAGATGGCGGCAGCAGTGACCGTTCTTGCGAGATCGTCAAAGGGCTGTGTCAAGACTATGCGCGTCTGCGTCTGATACACAATCCTAAACGCATTCAAGCTGCAGCTATTAATCTTGCCGTGCGGACTTATGGGGCTGACTTCAAGTATCTCCTGCGGATCGACGCCCATTCCGGATACCCCGATCGCTTCCTTGACCGACTTTCGCAACAAATAATTGTAACCGACGCCGATAGTATCGTGGTGCCTTTGCAAACCACCGGACAAACCTCATTCCAGAAAGTCGTGGCAGCCGTTCAAAATTCCAAACTGGGTACCGGGGGGTCGGCTCACCGGCATTTAGGTGCAAACAGGTGGGTCGACCATGGCCACCACGCACTCTTCGATTTGAAGACATTCTGTGACATTGGCGGCTACAACGAATCATTTGCGTACAACGAAGATGCTGAGCTTGACTACAGACTGACCAAAGCTGGGCACAAGATCTGGCTCGCAGGCAGTCTCCCGATAAAATACTTCCCGAGAACAACACTTCGTGCGCTATTTATCCAGTATTTTCGGTATGGTCGGGGGCGGGCACTAACCGTTAAATCTCACAACACACCTTTAAAATTGCGGCAACTCGCCCCAATCTCGATAGTGCCACTTTGTCTTCTCGCGCTGCTAGGCTTTGCGTTAAACTCGACCATCCTCATGATTCCCGCGGTTTCATGGGCCGTCACCTGCAACTTGATGGCCATACCGCTCGCCTTGAAGCATAAAGACCAAAAGATATTGGCCGCCGGCGTCATTGCGATGGCAATGCACTTTGCATGGTCGCTCGGTTTCTGGCGCGCATATACCCTAGAACGAACCGAAGCCCATTTTCCGTTGCCCAGGCTGCAGCCCCTAAACTCAAAGAAAAGACCTACGCATTTGATGCCAACAGAACAAGCTGAGCGCATTACCTTATAGGCGTAGCGGAACTTCTATTCATACATTTAAAATCTAATTTGGTGTCATATTGAAATTAAGTGAAAAATCATACGATGATTTTTTTGAGCCTGATAAATCAGACTTAAGAGGGCACGCGGCATCTGGTTTCGTATATTCAGCTGCAGCACAAGCCACGCGTATAATCACTCAGTTTATTTCTGTTGTGGCCTTAGCGCGCATTTTATCACCGTCTGATTTTGGTTTAGTTGCAAAAATAAATCCGATCTACCTTTTCGCGTTAATGTTTCACGATCTTGGCCTAAGCCAATCAACAATTCAGAAAAAGGAAATCAACCATAACCAAGTGAATTCGTTTTTCTGGATTAACTCAGGCATTGGTGCAGGATTGGCGGTTGCGCTCATCATCTTAAGTCCGGTTGTGGGATGGTTTTATAAAGATGAGCGCGCGGCGGTGTTGACCGCAGCAATGTCACTATTGATTTTCGTAAGCAGTCTCGGGAACCAGCACGGCGCGATTATGCAGCGAAAAATGGAGTTCCGAGCGCAGTCTACAATTAACATCATTAGCGCCATAGGAACCGTCGTCGTTTCGATTTCGTTTGCCTTAGTTTTCAGGTCCTACTGGGCTCTCTACGCCGGTATGGCGACAGGCACCCTAATTGGAGCGGCCGGGGTATGGACAGTGGTCAAGTGGCGTCCGTCATCCCCATCACTGGTGCCGGAGACAGGAGCCATGTTAAGACACGGCCTCGGCTTTGCCACCGGTAACTTTATAGGTTTTTTATCAGGCAACCTTTCGGGTGTTGTCATGGGAAAAGCGTTCGGTGACCATCTGCTTGGGATTTATGACCGTTCTGCGAGGCTGCTGAACGCTCCCCTTCAACAGTTAATTTGGCCGATAAGCGGTGTTGTCGTACCCATCTTATATCGGCTTCATAGCGACGCAGATCGCTACAAACTGACTTTTCTGCGGACGATCAGCTCCATCACCTTTGCGGTTATGCCCGGCGTAGTCTGGGTTGTTGTCGCTTCTGAGAGATTTGTTACAACCTTCTTAGGCGCAAAGTGGAGCGAAACCGTACCGGTGTTTGCCGCTTTGTCCTTTTCGACTATACCCATTCTCATTAACTCCTCGGCCGGATGGCTATTGACAACACAGGGTCGGTCAAAAGACTACGCGCGTTGGAGCTTATTTAGCGCTTCAGCCTCAATTGCATCGCTTATAATAGGCCTTTACTACGGGATATTAGGTGTCGCAATATCAGGTGTTATTTGCCAAATCATAATTACCCCTCTCTATTGGCTTTTTGCTTGTAGAAGCGGCCCGGTGCAATTCATTGACGTGACGAGGTGTCTTTTTCCACACATTACATCCGCACTATTGTCATCGTTTTTACTGCATCTTTTCAATAATTACATGAGCGAGTCCGAAAATATCTGGGTAATCGGAAGCGGAATATTCCTATCCTATTCAATCTCCCTTGGACTGCTGCTGGTGTTTAACGATACCAGGCGCATGGTTCTGACTAATATAGAATTTTTTAAATACATCCTCTCAAGTCGTGTCAAAAAGTGAGGACGCTTAACCCTTTGAAGGCAAAAGCGGCCTGCCATTTAAAGCTACTTGGGAACTGAAAGCTGGCTATCTTCCTTATCCATTTTCAACTTCATTCATCATGAGTTTACAAAAGGCAAGAACTCGGTTCATAATTACTATATGACAAAATCTTTTTTTGCTGATTTGGCGGCGGGATCTGCTGTTCGATACAACCTCAACCCAAGGCGGTCTCGGCTTAAAGATGCCCTTTGCAACCTTCATTTGTCAGTCCGCATCGCGGCATCTGCCTTGCGGCATGAAAGAGTTTCGACACGAAAGGTTCTTGTTGTCGGAGTCTCTGTCCCCGGGAGAGAGGAGGACATGAAGGGGGTCCTTCGAAAGCTCGTTTCAAAGGCACATCATGTCGATGTCTCAGTTGTTGAAATGCATGCTGGGACAGGGAAATTTGAAAACGTCGAACGGGCCATAGCATCAGCATCCAAACCATTAAGCCAATATGATTGGCTCGTAATAACTGACGATGATATCGATGTTTCATCGAAAGCTTTAGATTTATTGATTCAGTTCAGCGAGGATGCTTCGCTTACATTTTCCCAGCCAGCGCACAGCTTTATCTCGCACGCCAGCCTCTTTGTTACACAACGCCAATCCTCCAGTCTCGTTCGCGAAACAAGATTTGTGGAAATAGGCCCATTAACGCTTATAAATCGTCGCGCGTTCGGAAAAATCATTCCCTTTCCTCCCTCAAGGTGGTGCTGGGGAATAGATGTTTACTGGTCTCATTTGGCGAAATTGAACAACTGGCGAATGGGAGTTATTGATGCCGTTCCAATGACACACCTCAAACCACCAGGGGGCAGCTACCCTGTGGATGAGGCCGTATCCGAGGCAGATGCGCTACTGAGACGGCTTGGCGTAACGGAGGGGCGCGAAATCCTGAGTCACAGCCGAATGATACTTTGAGACACAAACGTGGGTTTCGCGTTCATATCATTGCCTAAAAATTCGCTTGTAGCCTTCCAAAAACACGCTCTTCAAAACGAAGATTGAGACGTATCTCGACCTTAAAAAGCATTTATGTATTTGCATAATGTTTTTAGATTTCAAATTTCTTATAAATATAAGCCAATGTAATTTGGCATCGATGTGATTGAAGTGTCTTTTTATTACTTCGGCTTGTGATTGATTTAGCGGTAGCTGATTTAGCAAATCCATATCAGCGTCTCTGAGCGCAGAAAGCTCAGCCTCACCGTGCTTGCGGCTTAAAGAGTCAGGGGTTCCCACGTAAACATAGCCTTTAGCTTCGACGAGATGGAACTTCGCCCCATAAACGAGCGCCTTGGTGTAAAGCAAATAGTCCTCACCTAATCGGACCGCGACGTCATAGGCGAGATTGTGCGTCTTCAAAAAATCAGTACGCATTAATGGTTTGAGATACCCTAACTCTCTTCTGTTCTGATTTTTCGACGGTAAGTTGGCCCTCACAAAATCCTCAAGGGAAATAGCCAGTCTGTCGTTGGGTCCAAT
Organism: Asticcacaulis sp. DW145; assembly: GCF_037101385.1. NCBI lineage: Bacteria > Pseudomonadati > Pseudomonadota > Alphaproteobacteria > Caulobacterales > Caulobacteraceae > Asticcacaulis > Asticcacaulis sp. DW145. The sequence continues at coordinate 2,297,689 of NZ_AP029024.1, forward strand.
GCCGATTAAGCGCTCACTCGTCGCCCCCTTAGCGGATATGCCCTCCAGAATAAGATCATCAGCGAGCAGATCGGCATCCTCAGCCTCGCTTAGAAGCGCTGTTAAGCGCCCTGGTAAGAAATAGTCATCCGCATCGAGGACGGCAATCCAATCGCCGGTTGCTTCAGAAAGTGCAACATTTCTAGCGTTTGACGGCCCCGCGTTCGAACTTAGTCCGATAATCTTTAGTCGACCGCTGTCAGTGTCCATTGAGCGGAGAATTTCGATGGTTCGATCAGTCGATGCATCATCTACGACAAAGACCTCACTAACCGCGTCATCTCGAAGGGCTGAGGTGACAGCCGCGGCGATGGTCTTTTCTGCATTATAGGCCGCTATAATGACGCTTACGGTTTGCATGGCTATATCCGCAAATACATATTCAAGAGGGCAAGGACACCCAACTAGGTCCAGCTAAATCAATTTCAAAACCTCAGGAGCCTGATGGCTTCGCTACTGAGCCATCTGGCACTCTCATAGGCAAAGGAAGCCTGATTCGACACGAGAAGTTCGAGGATATGCCTGCGTCTAACCTCCGACAATTCACTATGCGCCGGTTCAAGAACCATACGATCGAACGCGATCTTTGAAGCTCTCAGCCTTTCGAAGCGCTTTGATACAGGCTCAGGCAATCCAAAGGCCTGATGAGCCGCAAAGATCGCAAGAGTAAGCGTAGGCTCCACCCCCTGCGACACCGCTTCTTTCCAAAGCTCACCCTTCTGCGTCTCCGAAAGCGCCGAAAGCCCGATCAACAGATCATAAGCGTGACAGCCGGTGGGCTCTTTATGTTGCATACCTTTGACAAGGTTCATCGCAGATATCAGAAGCATGTGCACCAGACTTGGCACCCGTACCTCTGAATCGCCCAGTTTCATAGATTCGGCATGTTCGATAAAGCGCTCAGGCCTACGCGGCGACGGCGCCCCAGGCTGTTGCAGTTGATTGTGCAGATCGAAACTGCCGATACCCTCGTTCACAACAAAATGTTGCTCGCCAAGCACACCCCACCACCAAAAGCGCTTCAACTCCGCCGGCAGGGTGAGGCCGTTATCGACAAGGAGCTTGGATACGGCCCCGTACGATTTTGGTGCCACATATATATCGATATCGGCTGTTCCCCTTAAAAAATAAGTATTATGCAACTTAAACTGAGAAAGCGGCCCTTTATAAAATATATATTCAATTCCGCTTCTTTTAAATATCGAAGCATATTTTGCAATAGATATTAAATGTGTAGAGTTAATTTGGACCGCCCGATTCTTTTCAGACTCAAATACGTCTTTCAAATCATATGAAAATTCTTTGTTCTGGCTTGCTGACCGACAAAAGAGTGAGGTTAATTTGTTGCGTTGCGCCAGTTCGAGGGCACGCAACACCTCTAACGGTTCCAAGCTCCCGGGGGCAGGGGCGGCCTCGGCGCCCGTCAAGTCACTACTGAGAATGCGCTTGAGCGTATCGAGAGTCAAAATAATCCCCTATCAGGCGAAATGCGATTTTTCTGGCATGGAAAGTGCTTATAGACAATTTAGTACCTCAGGTGATATCCTAAACACCGTTACGTGCAGTGTGTGTACCTCACTCTCTGATTTGGAGCTAATATGAACCAGAATCTCAACACTCCCGCTAAAGCGGAATATGTGTCGCCGCGTATCACGAAGGTCGGTGACTTCCAAACGGTGACGCAAGCCGCTCGTACCGGCGGCCGCCTTGACGCTGCCTTCTCGGCGTCCACGCCGCTCAGCCAGATCACGCTTTCCTAGTGGTGTGTATCAGCCCCTCCTCAGGAGGGGCTGACTGCTTACAATGAGCTTAACCGAACTCACCAAAGTCCAGCTCGTCGGTAATACGGCGGTCTCCAATATTGAAGATGGCTTAGCCCTTATTGATTTGGATAAAGGCAACTACTATTATTTAAACACCACTGCTTCATTGGTCTGGCAGGGATTACAAAGTGGCTCCTCGATCAAGGATATCGTTGAGCGGATTGTTACGGACTTCGACGTAGAGGTCGCCCTGGCCAGTTCAGATGTCCTGGCTATTGTCGAGGAACTTCTTAAAGAAGGTTTCGCCAAGGTTTGCTAATCCCGATGCGATCTGGCACTTTCAGTTATCCTAAATATTTTGCCTTGAACGCCTTTTTTAGGGTTCAAGTTGTAATCCGAAAATACGAAGACATAAAGACACTGTCCCTTTCTTGCGACGGTGCAATCGCGCCGTTGAGCACATGCCGATGGATTGGATACCACACCTATATATCCTCGAAAGCCGTGCCGGGTGCTAATTGTCTATCACGAGCTTTGACGGCCATGTTCGTACTGAGGTCGAAAGGCTATCACGCGCAGATGCGGGTCGGTGTGAAACCCGAGGGGCGGTCATTCCTCGCGCACGCTTTTGTTTACAGTGGGGACGAGATAGTCGTGGGCGACGAAAACGGTGAAGCGGCGGAATTCTTGTTTTTGACCGCAATGCAAAATGCCTCAAAATGACAGGTCTTGCGGCTTCATTTGGAAATCCAGGCGCTCAATCTGTTCAGACGGTGCGCCATCTATTGTCTGAGATGCGTCATCGGTCTCGTGATGGCGAAGCGGTCGAGAGCTATAACGAAGCGACTTTCGGAATTGCTTATACGGCCAAGTTACCGGAAGATACGCAAGCGCCTGAGATTTGGAACACAGACGAATGGTTGATAATTGCGGACGCGCGCCTCGATAACAGAGCTGAACTAACGGCGCAGCTTTGTCCTGAAGGTGAAGTGCACAGCGACTGCAGGCTATTATACCTTGCGATTGAGTATTGGACTGACGAAGCGCCGAGGCACCTGAGGGGTGACTTTGCTTTTGTCGCCCTCAACAAAGCTACAGGTACGATCCTTGCGTGCCGAGATCCGTTCGGCATAAGACCGCTCTTTTTTCGGGTTGAAGAAGGCGTTTTGTCGTTTTCGACGGAGGCCCGTGGACTCATAAACTTAGCGATAAGGTCGCCTCGCCTAAATATTTCGGATGTACGCATATCGCACACAATCAGTGCGGTTACAGGTAATGGTTCAAAGGGGGGCGAGGCCGAAATTCGTGGTCTCTATCGCGTTCAACCTGGACACCTTCTTGTCAAGAATAAAGAGGAACTAACAGAAGTTTCCTACTTTAAGCTTCGACCGGCTGAACTGGCGCCCGATCCAGACTGGCCTTCGGAGTTTAGACGGCGCTTTGAAGATGCCGTCGAATCACGACTACGGACAAAAGGAAAACTGGCCACCCTGCTAAGCGGAGGCCTCGACTCATCGGCGATAACGGCTGTTGCCGCCCGTCAAAGCGCGAAAAATTTTTGCGCGGTCGCAGGCATTTTCAAGGAAAAGGCTTCCGGAGATGAAGAGATTTACATCGAGGCCGTGGGAAATCACCTCGGTTTGGATGTGCTCAAAGTTCCACTTGATGAGGTCTCGCCCATTAAGGCAATGCAATCGATAATTGCCGCAATGGGGCGGCCTTTCAATGCTCCGGGTATAGCTGTCCTGGACTCACTTTTGCCGCACATATCGAAATCTGGCGCGATGCACTACCTCGATGGGCATGGCGGCGACGAGGTTATATCCTACGGGTTCGATAAGTTGATCGAGCTCGGACGGCAGAAAAAGTGGCTCGAACTTTGGAAACAAATGCCAGCATGGTCGGGCCTGTTTGGTACGTCTCAACTGTTGGATTTCGCACGTTTCTTTTTGCGGTTTTCAACTCTGCCAGGCACTTACCGGCTCAGACGTACACTTTTGAGCCTCGGTAAAGGCAAGCTGACCGATCCAGGGCGTTTGGTGAAAGAGAAATTTGCAGGGAATCTGCCGGCAAAAGAACCTATAGGCAAAACGGCTCTCGAGCGCCATGTTCAGAGCATACAAAACGGCCTTCTCTGCGAAAGCTTTGAACTATATGATGTAGTGGCGAGCCGACATGGTCTGCAACCTTTGTTTCCTTTTTTCGATCAGCGATTAGTCGAATTTTGTCTAGCCGTTCCTGACGACCTGAAGCTGCACAACGGCCATACGCGTTATCTCATGCGAGAGGCGATGCAATCTTATTTACCGTCCAAGGTGTTATGGCGACGCTCTAAGTTTGACTTTACACCCGTCTTACGACGCCAACTTGCCCCCTGGCAAAAAGAAACGGATCTAAACGACGACGCGCGCTCTTCCCCTCTTCTGAACATTCTTTCGCAGGAAAGAATAACATCCTTTCTCAAAAAATGTCAGGATACGCACAGGCTTAAAAGTGAAGACGCTCAATTGTTGTGGCGAATTATATCTCTAGATTATTGGCTAAAAACATTAGAAAAAGAAAAATGAATATTTATAGAGCCTTTGGATATTATATAGAATCTGAACTGGACATACCAGAATTTTCAAAAACTGGACCCAATTCTATCGACTTTTCCATCAAAAGGCAAAATTCAGTCGGATCTAAGCATGACCCGTCGCGTGATTTTATGGTTTTTCACTCGATGGACAGAGTTGAGCTTAATTGGGCGCTGATAGGCTATTTTGAAGTCCTCAATCGCAACCTCATCATCGCCGCCATAAGACCAGACTGCGACGAAGGACTTGTCCGCTTTCCTCTTCTAGGGGCAGTTATGGCACTCCTTCTGCAACTGAACGGACGCCTCATTCTTCATGCGAGTTCCACGGAGCGGGCGGGCGCGGCGGCAACATTTCTAGGGGATAAGGGGGCAGGAAAGTCGACCACAGCCGCAGCTATGATCACGGGGGGGCATGCACTGCTGTCGGATGACGTCGTTTCTGTGCTGCCAAAAGCCCCACCGATGATTTTTCCGGCCTACCCGAATGTTAAACTCGCCCCGGCAACTGCCGAGAGCGTCGGGCTCGCCGGCGAGGTTCGTCCCAAGGTGGTCGCTCCTGGCCTAGATAAGGACCAGTATATACCTAGTGCCACCTTTCAAACCAACCCTACACCTGCCAAGGCTTTTTTTGTACTCGAACGCGGGCTTGAGCTTAGCATCAAACAATGTACGGCGCTTGAGAGCTTCAACTACGCTATGCGGTTTTCGTATCTCCGCAGGTTTGGATCGGAGGTTCTCAAAGACGGACTAGGCGAACAAATTCTGAGTCAGTGCACAGAAATCGCGCGCAACTCAAATTTCTATCGGCTCACTCTACCGGAAGATTTGAAGGCGCTTCCAAAAGCCCAGGAGATTGTGGATGGTATTCTCACGGCTTAAGGCAAAGGGGGGCCGTTTCAAAACGGGACTCTTGAGGGTTTGGAACCTTGCCTCGTATCTCTATTCGACCTCGCGACGGAATTTCCTTCAAATCTGCATCTGGTTGCTCGTAGGATCAATCTGTGAAGGCGCGGCATTAGCCCTCCTCTATCCGGCGCTTGCTATTGTCACGGGCCATCCTCTTGCCCTTCCAATTTTTGACGCCTTGAGCCTTCGTTACGGCTTAACGGATGAATTTCGCTTTATTTCTCTTCTATCAGCCTTTTTCGCCTTAACGGTTTTTGGGGCTCTTGCGGCGAGGCAACGCGCCATAGCCGTCGCCTTTTTATTGTCGGCGACCATGAAGCGGGTGAGGCTTGCGCTCTTTGCATCGATCGCACAATCTTCTTGGTCATTCCTGTCAACGCGTCGCTCCGACGACATAGCACACCTGATAAATGGCGAGATTGAGAGACTGGAAACCGCTGTAGGCTGCATCGTTCTGAGCGCGCAGAATTTCTTTTTCCTGGCAATCTATACCCTGTTATCTCTCCTTGTCTCGCCCGGAATAACTCTGTTTTCCGTTGGGGTGGGGATAGGCATTTATCTAGTCCTCTCCAAAGCCCGACGCCAATCGGGCGATTTCGGACACCGCCTTACAGAATTTAAACAGCTTCAGTTTCGTCTGGTCGGCACCTTTCTGTCGGCCGTTAAGACCATTAAAGCCTACAACGCTGAGAAAGCCTACGTCAGCAGCGTTGATAAGTCTCTGACGGATGCCTACGCTGAGACGAACGCCTACGTCAGCGCCAGTACATGGTCAGGGGTCTTTTTCACGAGCTTAACGGCGTTGGCCCTGGCCGCGTTTTTGGCAGTATCTATACTCGTCTTTAAGGCGTCAGTTTCTGAAATCGGAACACTGTTAATCATTTTTAGCCGGCTCGGGCCTCGTTTCAGTGCCGTTCAGGATCAGGCACAGGCCCTTCTAATGAACCTCCCCGCCTTCGAAGCTCTTCAGCGGTTGAGGCGCGACGCGTCTTCGCATGCCGAACCCAATAGCGGTGCCAGCCCCCTCCCAAGATTAACACGTGACGTGTGTTTAAAAGAGGTGTGTTTCAGCTATGGGGACCGGATGGTCCTTAAAGACCTAAACCTGCAAATCCGTGTGGGAATGATTGTCGCCATAACGGGTCCCTCTGGCGGGGGCAAATCCACCCTAGCTGACCTAGTTTTAGGTCTTCAGAGGCCGCAAAAAGGGGCCTTATTCGTTGACGATCATCGACTCGAAGATTCTGACTGCCGAAACTGGCGCCAACAAATCGCCTACGTTCCCCAGGAAAGCCAGATTTTTAATGGGTCCCTGAGGGATAACCTCACCTTTGGCCAACTCAACGCCTCTGATGAAGATATAAAACGCGCACTCGTGCTCGCGCACGCAAACGAGTTTACCGACTTAATACCAGGCGGGCTTGATGCCGATTTAAGTACTGAGTACACCGGCCTTTCTGGTGGACAAAAGCAAAGATTGTCGATCGCACGAGCTATTGTTCGTCAACCGCGTTTGTTTGTGTTTGACGAACCGACAAGTGCCCTCGACGCCTACTCGGCCGGCTTAATTTTGAACACTTTAGACCAGCTTAAACAGACAAGCGCCGTCCTCGTGATCAGTCACGATCCTTTGGTGATAAAACGTGCGGACAGGGTGCTCGAATTGACGGGGGCGGGTCACGGTGATGTTCTTTAATGGAGAAAAAAGCCTCTCATTTTGAGACAACAGTGTTACCGCTTGTGCGAGAAGCGGACTTCACGTTAAGGTTTTCCTGACGTGTCGCCTATATGACGGTAAGTCTCGGCAAGATATTGCTGTTTTTCTATGTAAAACAAACGCTTCATGTAACCCCTACCGGGGAACGAATTTTTCAAGGCGCTTGCCGCTCTCAGGCCCGTTTTTTGCTCAGAACTCAAACAACTCTTTCATTTTAGGCGCTAATTTGATGCTCCCGATCAGCTATCGAGATAAAAAAATTTGTATCATCGGCCTTGGGTACGTAGGTCTCACCCTCGCAGTTGCGATGGCGGATGCCGGCTTCCGGGTCCACGGCGTAGAAACTAACCCTGAAATCTTGAAATGTCTTTCGGAGGGGCGAGCGCATTTCTCCGAAGTCGGCCTGAATGAACGTCTCGCGCTGCAACTGCAGAATGGCCGCTTCACATTTGCGCCAAAGGTGATGCCGGACGAGGAAACCACTGTCTATGTCGTAACGGTCGGCACGCCCCTAAATGCGCACAAGCGCACAAACTATGAGTCGTTCAAGACCGTCATGACCGCTATCTCGACGGTCATCCAGGAGGGCGACATGGTGGTTTTGCGATCCACGGTTCGTGTCGGCGTGACTACAGAGTTTGCTAAGCCCGTTCTTGATGCAACCGGTAAGTGGTATGATTTGGCTTTTTGCCCGGAACGGACGCTCGAGGGTAAAGCGCTTGCTGAACTGAGTACGCTTCCTCAGGTCGTCGGGGGCATAAATGATCGGTCGACCTTCCGCGCCTCGCAGCTTTTTAGCTTCCTCACACCGTCGATTGTACGTGTGCAAAACGCTGAAACAGCAGAGATGGTTAAGCTGATCAATAATACACAGCGTGACATGATCTTCGCGTTCGCGAATGAAGTGGCAGAGATGTGTGACCAATTGGGCATATCAGCGAAGGAAGTCATCGCGTCTGGAAACCTCGGCTATCCTCGCGCAAACCTGCCCTATCCCGGCCCCGTGGGTGGCCCGTGCCTGGAAAAGGATCCCTACATCCTCGCTGAAGGCCTCGAACACATAGGTTACAAGCCCGAGATCTCATTGACTGGCCGCCACTGGAACGAGGGCCTCCCCTCGCGTACGGTTTCTCGTATGGCTAATGAGCTTCGGGCAAAAGGCGCACCTGGAAATCTGAAAATTAGTATACTGGGTGCAGCCTTTAAAGGCCGCCCGGAAACAGACGATCTTCGCGGCTCTTTGGTCATTCAGATCATTACCGAGCTTAAGGAGGCATTCCCACAGGCTCAATTGTCGGGATGGGATCCCATTGTCACGAGCGAAAATCTGCAGTCCTTAGGTATCACACCCTATGAAACTGCTGAAGGCGCCTTTGAGGGTGCCTCCCTCGTGATCATGCAAAACAACCACCCCGCTCTAGAGCGCCTGAAGCTTGGAAAACTCTCCGAGTTGATGTCTAAACCGGGCCTTATTTTTGACTATTGGCACCAGCACGATTTGCGCGTCAACGCTGAACTGGCAGACGGCGTTCGATATGCTCCGCTGGGCGCTTTTAATGCGAAGACGGAGATCGCGTAATGACAAAGATTGTAGTCACCGGGGTCGCCGGCTTTCTAGGCTTCCATCTGGCCCGGTTTCTTTTGGCGCGTGAAAACACTGAGGTGATTGGCGTCGACAATCTGGTGCGCGGAGTTCACGATCAGGCGCTGCAAAGCCTGACATCGCACAAAGGTTTCAGCCTGATCAAGGCGGATCTCTCTGACGAGAGTGCCGTGGCGGCATTGCCCATTGATGTAGACTACGTCTATCATCTGGCGGCGATGAACGGCACGCAAAACTTCTACGAACGCCCCATGGACGTCATCCGCCATTGCACCCTACCGACCATGCTCCTTGCTGAACATTACGGCAAACACGCACGGTTGAAGCGCTTCATCTACGCGGGTACGAGTGAGAGCTACGCATCGACTGTGACGCGATTTAACTGGCCGGTACCGACCGACGAAACGGTTCCTCTCTCAATTGACGACATTACCAACCCGCGCTGGTCTTACGCTATGGGGAAGATGCACGGCGAGGTCGTAACAGCTCAGGCCGGGCGCGCCTATGATATGGCCTACTCAATCGTGCGTTTCCATAACGCATACGGTCCGAGAATGGGTGACAAGCACGTGGTACCCGACTTTTATGCTCGTGCCCGCGATGGCATCTTTGAGTTGTACGGATATGAGGATACTCGGGCATTCCTTTACGTAGATGACGCGGTCAGGGGCACCGCACTGATTGGCGAAACAGCTGCGTGCGCTGGACAGATCGTCAATCTGGGCGGCGCCCGGGAAATCACCATGCTTGAACTGGGCCAGCTCATGCTTGAGGTCCGCGGCATAAAGGCGGAGATTAACTGCCATCCATCACCCTCCGGAAGCGTGAAAAGACGTGCTCCAGACCTTACGAAACTGCGAGAGTTGACGGGTTTCGAAGAGACAGTATCCCTGTCACGCGGTCTTGAGCTTACCGCTAAATTTTACCTCGATGATGAACTTGTAGGCTTCGGAGCGTAAGCAGCGCCCCGTCAAATGGAGTAACTCGTGCACCGTCGTGTCGTACTGAACGGAAAATTCCTGTCGCAGAAAATGACGGGTGTACAGCGTGTGGCATTTGCCTTCGCGAAAGGCCTTAAGGCACGCTTTGAGGCAGATGGTCGCGCAGATGACCTGCGTATTGCCCTCCCTAAGGGGGCAACCTCGCAGGCGATCAACTTATCGCCTCACTCAGCATCTCTGCTTAAGGGCATTCCATGGGAGCAGTTCGAACTCCCTGCGCAGGCTGGCAATGATCTCCTCGTAAACCTCTGCAATGTCGGGCCTTTGGTTCGGCAAGGCGATGTTTTGCTTATTCATGACGCTCAAGCGTTCATATCTCCCGAATCGTACTCGAAAGCGTTTGGTTTGTGGTACCGAACGATCCTGCCTCATCTCGCTCAAAAGGCCGCCCGAGTGCTAACCGTGTCGGGATACGCCCGCGAGTGCCTGGCAAAGGCTGGCGTGATCTCAGATGAGAAGATTGAGGTGATCCACAATGGCGTGGATCATATTCTTGATGTGACGCCTGACACCGCCACCCTGACGCGTTTAGACCTCAAACCAAAGGCCTACTTCCTGGCACCGGGGACGGTTCAAGCACACAAGAACATCAAAGTGGTGGTCGAGGCGGCACGTCTGATCGAAAAAGATGGCATAAATGTTGTGTTGTTTGGCCCAGCCAGCGCGGCCGACTTTGCCAGCGCAGGCTTTTTATTGCCTTCAAACGTGCGCGTCCTTGGCCGGGTAAGTGACGGCGAGATGAGGACGCTTATTGAAGGCGCAAAAGCTTTCCTATTTCCTTCGGCTACGGAAGGCTTTGGCCTGCCTCCGCTGGAGGCCATGCTGTTAGGCACGCCAGCGGTTGTTGCACCCTGCGGCGCTTTACCCGAGCTGGTAGAGGATAGCGCGCTCTATGCTGATCCTAACTCCCCCGAGGCGTGGGCGGACGCCATAAGCGTCCTCAATAATTCTGATGCGCAATGCCACGATCTGGGTATGACAGGAATGCGACAGGCTCAGAAATTCAACTGGCAATCTGCATCTGATAAGCTTTACCGCGTGATTTTGGACGCTCAGAGACTATGATGTTTTTTTTGCGGTCTTAACGGTCCGCTAGCACGTCTCTTGCAGTGTGACGTCACACGCAGAATTGGACCAGAACTATGTCCCGAACTGAAAAAAGAAATCTAAGGTCAGAAGGCCGCCGTCCGAGGATTGCATTCGTCCATGAGTGGTTCACGCATTTCGCAGGCTCTGAGAAGGTTCTCGAGGCGATGCATAAGGACTACCCGGACGCAGATATCTTTGCTCTTATCGATGTCATACCGGAAAAAGAACGTCCCGCATTCCTAAAAAACCGGGACATCAAGACATCTTTTCTGCAGAAGCTCCCTTTCATACGACATTATTACCGCTTCCTGCTCCCGATTTTGCCGTTCGCAGTCGAGCAACTGAACCTTTCAGGATATGATATCGTCGTGACGAACAGTCATGCGGTGGCAAAAGGGGTAATCACGGGCCCCAATCAATTGCACATCTGTATGTGCTACACACCCATGCGTTACGCATGGGATCTCCAGGATCAATACCTCGAGAATTCGAAATTTCCAGGACCTATGCAGTGGCTCGCCCGGTGGTTCCTTCATAAAATCAGAATTTGGGACGTTCGAACGGCAAACGGCGTTGACCATTTCATAGCCGTCTCCAAATACATAGCCCGACGTATACGGAAGGTATACCGCAGAGACTCGACCGTCATTCACTGTAACGTTGAGACTGACAATTTCACAATCGGCGCAGCGCCGGGGGACTTCTATTTGGCCGCCTCCCGAATCGTCCCTTACAAAAAGATGCGACTTATTGTTGAGGCGTTTAACGAGATGCCGGACAAAAAGCTCTGTGTTATTGGAGCTGGTCCAGGCCTTAAGACCCTTAAGGCGATAGCAAAGTCAAACGTTGAGGTAATGGGATATCAGCCCTATAAGGTTCTGCTCGAAAAGATGCAGACCGCTCGGGCATTTGTTTTCGCCGCCGAGGAAGATTTTGGTATTGTGCCTGTAGAGGCGCAAGCGTGTGGCACACCCGTGGTTGCCTACTCTGTGGGCGGCGCGGCCGAAACTGTTGTTGACGGAATTACGGGCGTTCACTTCCACGAACAGACGGTCCCCGCAATTTGCTCTGCCGTTGAACGCCTCGAACGGATTAGAGAGGGGTTCGATCGCGAGACCATTCGCGCCCACGCTCTAAAGTTTTCCACTCAGCGTTTCCGTCGCGAATTCAGTGAGCTCCTGGAAGAAAAATGGCGTCTTCACTGCGATGACATTGCCATCAAACCTGTTGAACCGAAGTTCGAAAAAATCGCCGGATAAGGCACCTTAAAGGATCTCGCAGGAATGTCTTCTTCAAAAAAGAGTTGCGTCTGCTATGCGGTAGACGACAACTACCTATTTCCGACGCTTCTAAGCGCAAGTCAGGTTCGTCAATATAATAAATCACGTGATACGGACGTTGTCATTATCTGCATTGCGGCGCCGTCCGAGAAGACAAAGCTCGCTGCAGAGGTTGCACGCGAGCTGGGGATCTCTTTTATTGTGAAACCCTTAAGTGCTATCGACAACATGCACCCGATGTTTGGGCGGCTGTTCCTTAACGATCTCCTGCCAGAGCTTTATGAACGTACTGTCTATATTGACGGTGATACTCAAGTTGTTGGCAGTCTTGAACCCCTCATTGAAGCCGAAATTCCGACCGGACATTTTTTGGCCGCTCGCGACCCGGCAGCCCTATTTGCAAAGCTTTCCCCAGCCTGGTACCGGACGATAAGTTCCGACCGGTTGGATGCAGGCATCACAGGGTCGCTCGATGACTATTTCAACACGGGTCTACTCGTTTTTGATCTGTCCAGCTGGCGACAGCTCAGCCAAGCCACGCTTGAAACCTTCCGTAAAAAAGAAGGGGGGTACAAGTTCGGAGATCAGGATCCTATGAACGTGGCTGTTGGCGACAAATGTATATACATCCCCAACACCTGGAATTTCCCAGGCTTCCTTATTGGGACGCCAGCCGAAGATCGGGCGCAGCCGATTGTCTATCACTTTATGTCTAATCCCAGGCCCTGGACCCATACGGGTAAGCCGTGGGGGGCGGCCTGGTCGAAGCCATACCAGAAGTTTATAACGCGCTTTCCTGCTTTGAGCTCGATAGCGCCCCGATCGACCCTATTTCAAAAGCTGAAGTACAAACTTCAGCAGCGCTTAAAACTCAATACGGAGTACGCACGCGTAGGAACGCTTTTAGAAGCAAAACCGACCCTATGTGTCGCAAAAACATATCGCGCCGGCACCCAGAACTGAACCGTAAATCAGAGCAGCCTCCCAAGAGTTATACGTTTACAGACGCCTTAGTCCGAACCGAACAGGTCTCGCGTGTAAATTTTCTCGGCAACATCCGTCAATTCATCGGTTGCTCTGTTAGCGACGATCACATCGGACATGGCTTTGAAGACCGACAAATCTCGTATGACTTTGGAATTGAAGAACTCGTTTGCCTCAAGCGTTGGCTCGAAGACGATGACTTCGACGCCTTTCGCCTTCAGCCGCTTCATTATTCCCTGAACGGAGGAATCTCGGAAGTTGTCTGAGTTTGCCTTCATTGTCAGTCGATAGATCCCGACCACCTTTGGCTTCTTGATAAGGATGCGCTCAGCAATAAAGTCTTTGCGCGTCGTATTTGCATCGACGATCGCTTTGATAAGATTCTGAGGCACCTCCGAATAATTGGCCAGCAACTGCTTGGTGTCTTTAGGCAAGCAGTAACCACCATACCCAAAAGACGGATTATTATACCCTTTTCCTATACGCGGATCGAGCGACACCCCCTCGATAATCTGTCGAGTGTTCAAGCCAAGGGACTCCGCATAAGAGTCTAATTCATTGAAGTAGGCCACGCGAAGAGCAAGGTAGGTATTGGCAAACAGCTTGATAGCCTCTGCCTCTTCACTGTCAGTAAAGAGGACTTCGATATGTTCCTTATCCGCCCCTTGTACCAGAAGGGTCGCAAAGGTCCGTGCTCGTTCCGACTGCTCACCGACGACGATGCGTGACGGATGCAGGTTATCATGAAGAGCCTTCCCCTCCCTTAGAAACTCCGGAGAGAAGATAATCCGATCACAGTTCATCTGAGATTTCAGACGGCGGGTGTATCCAACCGGGATCGTCGACTTGATGATAATGGTGGCCGTTTTATTAAACTCGATAATCTTCGAAATAACAGCCTCGATTGAACGCGTATCAAAGCGGTTTGTGGTTGGATCGTAGTTTGTTGGAGTGGCGACAATGATGAACTCGGCATCCGAAAATGCTTCATGCGCCTCTGATGTCGCGCGAAAATGGAGCTTTTCCTCGCTAAGAAAGCGCTCAATGTCGGGGTCGACTATAGGCGAGCGGCGCGCATTAAGCATAGAGACTTTTGAATCAACAATGTCGTAGGCGACCACCTCATTGTGCCGCGCCAGCAACATTGCGTTCGACAAGCCCACATATCCCATGCCGGCTATACCAATTTTGACCATTTTTACCTACTTTTTCCAAAGCCATCGGCCCTGACGTTTGCGTTTGCAGAGGGTCATCAATAGCCAAAGCTTGCTCCGCTTAGCGCAAAACGGTGGGGATCATCAACCAAAGACGAGACTAAATCACAATTCCAAGGGAGGCCAATCGATACGAGAACGGGGTGTGCTGATCGGCCTCACTGCGATTATAAACAAACATGATTTTTTAACCATAATAATCAGCCATTTATTTTCCATATCAGACTAGGGTGTCCTCAAAGGAGATCCTGAATGACCCGTGCTCAGAAAGCTATTCTTTTCGTCCGAACAGGCCTTGTGTCCCTATCGATACTCGTTGGGATACTTGTACTCGGCCCCTTCCAAGGCGCAGAACAGGCGTTCGGTTTGAACGATAAGGAAGCACACATCATTGCTTTTTTCGCGCTTACAATGATGCTTCATCTGGCTTTCCCGCGGATACGGCGAATGGACTTGGCACTCCTGGTGATTGTTGCTGGAGCCCTCATTGAGGTCATCCAGCTCTTCACAGGACGTAGCGCCAGTGTAACGGATTGGCTCGCTGACGTTATAGGTGTCGCCGGAGCAACGCTACCTGCCTATGCAGAGTCATTTAGGATTTACCAGCGTGCTGAAAAGTCTGGACGCCCCCTGCCCCGCCGTCGCTCTTCCGATCGGCCGAATGTCGCCAAAGCCAGGCCACATTAAAGCTACCCAAGGTTCAAAAGTACTTCTTTGAAAAGGCCTCGCCCAGTCGCGAGGCCTTTTTGTATCGCGAAGGACGCGCTCAATTACCTCTGTTTGCAATGCAACATTTGTGATAACCTCAAGGCTTACCCTTAGATTTTAACTCGGAGCTGTTTGTGGATCTCGCGCCGTTCCCAAAAAACGTGCATTTTTGCGATCCTAAGATTGGTCCGAAGATCGACCGTCTCACCTACGCAATTGGAGACATCCACGGCCGTTTCGATCTCTTCAAAAAGATGGTTCATCTCATCAAGGCGGACATGGAAGCTACTCAATCCAGCTGCCGAATTGTTCTCCTGGGCGACTACATAGATCGCGGCCGGGAGGCCTCCAGGGTTTTGAGCGGCATTAATGCCTTAAAAAAGGAAACCTGGTGTGATCTTGTGGCTTTAAAGGGAAATCATGAGCAGCTCTTTCTGCAATTCCTTAAGGACGCAAAAAACGGTCCGCAGTGGTTTCGCCATGGGGGAAGTGAAACCGTCCGGTCTTTTGGCCTGATCATGGACGAACCGAGAACCCCGGAGAGCTGGGCGGGCCTCCGGGATGAGTTGGCAAGGCGGATGACAAGGGGACAAAGACGGCTATTGTCAGATTTGCGGCTGAGCTTTGAGGCTGGGGACTACCTGTTTGTCCATGCTGGCGTTGATCCCTGGCGTGACAGAAGTACGCAAGGCGAGGAGGTCCTCCTTTGGATCAGGAACCGGTTTTTACGAGTCGACCGCGCCTGCAGCAAGGCGGTTGTACACGGGCACACACCCACTGAAGGCGTTGTGAATCAAAAATGGCGTATCGGCTTAGACACCGCAGCCCACGCTACCGGAGTTCTAAGCGCTATTCGTCTTGAAGGGCTCGACCGGCGAATTATTCAGGTCCGTGGAATTTGAAAGCTGCGGTAAAAAAAAAATGACGTCAAATGCGGTTACCGATACCTTATGATAGGACGCTTGGATTGCATATGGCGAAAACCTTTTACCCACCCAAAATTTCACTTCGTGAAATTAAAAAGTTCGACATACCAAATAAACTAGCCCGAGAATTCTGTCATAAATGCTGATAAGTGTAATCATCTGTACTAGGAACCGCGCGAACCAACTTCGGAGAGTGCTCGACTCCGCATCTGAGTTAATCGTGCCCGAACCTATCAATTGGGAACTTATAGTCGTCGACAATGGGAGCACAGATGACACTAAAGCGGTTTGCAATCTATATCAGGAAAATCTTCCCATAAAATATGTATTTGAGTCGTCACCCGGTCTTTCGTTAGCGCGAAATAAGGGCGTAGCGGCAGCACAAGGCGAATACATCTGCTGGACTGATGACGACGTCATTATCGACCCGCTGTGGCTACAAGCCTATTATCAAGCATTCCGAAAGTATCCTCATTCTGCGCTGTTCGGCGGAGTTATTGACCCACTTACCGAGATAGCTCTACCTGAATGGTGGAAACTTAATGAAAACACACTAGACAGCGTTCTGGCTAAACTAAATCTAGGTAACGTCGAAAGGCCTCTAACACTCGATAAAGACCTATTACCGTACGGAGCAAACTTCGCTGTCAAGACAGCTGAACAACGAAAATGGTTATACGATTTACACCTCGGCGTCAGCCCAAATCAAAACCGCCTAGGTGAGGAGACAGAGGTGATGCGCTCAATTCTAAAGACGGAAGAGGGTGTTTGGGTTCCCGGTGCCATTGTCTCGCATGTCATTCCCAAGGAAAGGTTGAGTTTTAAATACTTAGCAAAGTATTTCAAATCCGCGGGAGAGACTTGGGCCTACCTATCCACTTCAAATAAGGACAATTTTATGGGAAAAAGTTTTAATTTGAGAAGCAATTTTGTACCCATATGGATGTTAAGATCAATATTTTTCAACTTTATTTTGTATACTATATCAAGACTGACCGCAGGAAAAGCTAAATCTGTAATTTACTGGACGTCTTTGAATTACTCTATAGGTGCGGCAGGATATATTATAGAAAGATATATGATAAAAAATTAAACAATCAAAGACATCGCCTAAATTCCGCTTGATCAACGAAATACAATTGAAAAAAAAGGGAATTAATGTAGATTTTATGCACTAATTTTTTTACCGAATTTTTTACATGAGGTCTACAGTGCCATCAATATGGTGGACTCCATCAATCGACACAGATGGCTAACACCCCAATCTCGTACTACAATTAAATTTGCTGTGATAGCAGTCAGCCGTTTCATTTTGGCCGCTGTGTGCTAGGATCAATCCCTGATACAGAAGACGGACAATGGGGGCTTGATGGGGATCGACGCGTACAAGGCCGCAGGGTTACACCTAACAAAATGGTTAGCTAGTAAGATCAAAATCATTTGGCCTTTCACATGGGCTAAAATTCCGAGAATTTACGACGTATTTTTGCACGTTGCAGTATTTTTTTCTTTAATTACATTCATTGCATTTTTCATAATATCGAACCACGCATTGAGTATTTGGTTTGACGAATCATATTCTCTTTGGGCCACCAACAACAATTTAGGTTTTCGATATCTCTTTTCAGATATTTTGCGGCACGAAACAAATCCGCCCGTTTACTTTGTATTGCTGAAATTAGCCCGGCTCATTTATGATCAGGATATATTCACAGGAAAATTGCTAAATATATTTATACTATTTTTATCTATATTAGTCATATTGAAGGAAAATTCAGGCAAGCATTTGAAAAATATTTTCTTGTGTGTGATTTTAGGGAGTTCCGCTAGCTTAGCATATGCAGGAGAAATACGACCGCTTTTTTCGGCGATTTGTGTCGCCCATGTGTTAAGCTATTTCTATATAATGGCCGAATCTAGAGAAATATCTCGCCCATTTATTAAAACAATTACTGCCTCTGTTTTGCTTTCTTTGATACATGTGTATGGCGCTATATTCGCCATATCAATCGCACTAGCCGTTGCGTTAAGCGGATTTTTATACAAGCGTAACGACCTAACTAAACTCTCTTTGACCACACTTGTGTTCAGCTTTAGTGCATTCCTAGTGTGGTGGATCTGGATTAACTCGACCGACCGTGATGCCCTTGCTACCGTGCGATGGTTAAGCAACGATCCTATGTTTATCGTAGCTGCGCTTAAGGAAGGGGCCGGATACATTATTGGTCGAGGCGCCATATCCTACGCTGTTGCATTGCTCGCTTTTGTATTTTTTGCTCTGAGTAAAAACATTAGAATCAGCCGTTTAATATTTCTATCGACAATGGGGTTATTCTTCTTCCTTCCCGTGCTCATTTCATGGAAGGTGCCAATCGTTTTTGGAAGATATTTTGCCATTGGATGCGGCCCTTTGCTTGCCATGTTCCTAACTTGTGCCTGGCGCGAAGTGAATTCTAGAAATTTTGAACAATATGATATCCGGAAAGTGATTCTCGCGTCTTGTGGAATTGCGCTGTTCATAATCACGGCTGTATTGGGTCCGATCACAGCTATAAACGCACTGCGGTATCGTCCGTATTGGACAGGGATTGATACGGTGACAAAATTTGCGGGCGAGTGCTCTAACCGAAAAATAAGGGTTATTGACCCAATTAACCTTGATGAAACTTTTCGCTCCGAACGAGCATCGGCCCATGTCCTTTATGGATACAAGCTACTCGCTACACGTTCAGGGTTCGACATCGCCGATGGTAGAGAAAGCATAAGAGATGTGAGTGAAATTGACTGTCCAGTTGTTGCCTGGATTGAACATTCCAACCTTTTTGAAGATGGTAGAGAAGCAGTGACTCTTTCACAGTTGCGTGCACTTAGACTGACCAACCGATATGGACTTACGCTAAGCGTTTTTCGTCACCGAATGGGGGCAGTGGTCGTTAAAACGTCGACCGTCTCTGCGGTGTCTGAATGACTGTGTACGAGTTCCAAGTGCCTACAAACTGTCTCGATGCCTCGCTGGACTGAATCATGATAGAGATAGGCGTTATCATACCGTTTTATCAAAAGAATCGAGGCATACTTAGGCGTAGCCTAGAGAGCGTCTTGACCCAGACTGGACTCGGCAGGGTTTCAGTCAGCGTTATTGTAGTTGACGACGGCTCCCCCATTTCGGCAGATGAAGAAATTGAGGGACTGGTGTGGTCTCCTCCATTCTCGATCGATGTTATCAAATCCGAAAATGGGGGTGTTGCTCGAGCAAGGAATCGTGGCCTTGATCATGCCGGCTCGAGGTTCGATTATATAGCGTTCCTCGATTCTGATGACGAATGGCCAGCTACCCATCTTATTGACGCCATCCGTAGTCTTGAAGGCGGAGCGGATTTTTATTTTACCGACAACTCAAGACAGGGATTTCACGCATCACACTTGGGACAATCGAATGGTCCCATGAAAACTGGCCTCGCCCACCAAGACATTCTGAAGAACCGTCTGGAAGTCATTGCTCCAAATAGAATGGCGGAGTTATGTCTCACAGATTTCCCCTGCCAAGCATCTACCACAGTGTTTCGATCCTCCGCAGCTCGTGATCTTCGCTTTTCTGAGCGACTCAAATATTCCGGGGAGGATGTGTTGTTCTTTTTTGAGCTCGCCTGCCGCAGCCGAGCCGTGGTGTGTAACCCTCACTCGTCTGTTCAGTGCGGGACCGGTGTCAACATGTATTTTTCGAATCTGAACTGGGACTCAGAAAATTACATATACATTAAGTCTAATCATTTAAAACTTCAAATATATATTTTCAATTTTCGGAAATCCAATATCCGACTTTTTTGTTTAAACATTAAATACATGATATTGTGCGCGGGAGATTACGCATTTCACCTATTAAGGTCAATTGTAAAAAATGGTAAATCTGGATTGGCACGCGCGAGAGGCTCGCTTTTAGATTTATGCGATATTTAATTTTAGGCTTTTCTATAAAATAGATAAAGAAACGCCCCCTTTAAAATAAGAAAAAATTCTTTACTCGGCGTTATATAATGCGCGGTATTTTTTCGAAGCAGATGCGATATAAATCTTTTAAATGACCAATACAAATGCTTAAAAAACGGAAAATATTTAAACGTGTACTTTACTGAAACGGCGCCATTTCCCACAGCATATGACTCTAACAACTTTCTGCCGTCCTCAAACGTGCGCCTGCCATGAAAATGAAAAAGATGCATATTGGGCACGGTTTCCAGCGATACACCGGCCAGGTAAGCGCGATAGAAGTAATCTGTATCCTCGCCCGCCTTACACACACTGCCCGCACCTAAGCGCTCATCAAAAGGCCCGACGCGCTCAAAAACAGCTTTGGGGCCGACCATATTGCAGCCAATCAGCGACTTACCCATCAAGTCGCCCTCATCGGCGCGAGAAGCAGGCCGCTTCCATCGTCTCGACGTGGCTACTGGTTTCACCGTGAGAGGTAGATCATTTTCGTCCCCCAATAAAACTGACCCGCTCCTCAAAACGAGTTCGCCTCCATCTTTCTGAAAATGCGCCAAGAGATCTAAAAAGTAGCCCGAATGAACGCGGCAATCATCGTCGATAAAGGCAATAATGTCGCCGGATGCCCGCTCGATGCCTGCATTCCGGGCCGCTGACAGCCCCGTTTTAGCCGCAAATACATATTGGATATTGCATTCGTTTTTATCCCCCCAAGATCTGATTTCGTTCGCCGTCTCGTCAGTTGACGCATTGTCAACAACTACAATCTCGCTGCCTTCTGTGAGCTCGGCGGCACGAAAAGCCAGAAAGATGGCGTCGAGGCACAAGCCTATCAATTGGGCTCTGTCTTTCGTACAAACGATCACGGAAATTTTCATAAAATCTCTCTAAAAAAATAGACTGCCGAAGCCCTATTAGAGCCTAGTTCACTTTGAAATCAGAGGCTTGCAGTCAGCCGCTCTGGTGCCGCATATTATGTAGTCAAAAACGGCCCCAAGGGCATAGATGCGATCACGACCGATGCGGGTTTTCTGTTTAACCCTGATCAGTGTCGGCAATCAAGGTGGCGGGCAGACTCGAGGACCGGCCACAGGCGAGGCGCCTGACAGCTCGCTGAGAAAGGCCTTCCAATTAACCTTAAATATAAGTTTCAGTAAAATTCAAATTCTATCGTTTCAAAAAAATACGCTCGCTCATCAACAGGTGTCAAATGTGACCTTATGTTTAGCTTATCGTGTAGTCCTTTAGTGGACCGGGTGCAATGAGCGTTCCAAAATTTCCATGTTATTCTGGTCGCTACCCATCAATTTTTTATTTGCACAACGCGGCATGGGAAGTTACGGTAGTGTTCCTATACCAATTTGAAATTTCTATCGAGCGGCGAAGCTATACTTATGCGCGCGCCGAGTTTTGGTTCCGCTTTAGGCGGTGCTCATCAACCCGAAGGTCTGCGTAGATTGCGCCGAACCCACAAGAGGGCGAGATTGAAGATATTGTTCGCCAGTGGACGAGGTTACTTCCCTGAGGTTTCAGGTGGCGTGCAATCGAGCACTGACGCGCTTGCGCGCAGACTGACTGCCAGGGGACACACGGCTTCGGTATTAGCCGCACTTTATGGCGAAGGACTTTTTGGATTTGCGGCAAGGATAAAACTAAAGCTTGGAGGTTCAGGCTATGTCCGCGATCAACAACTCGGATATCCCGTCTTCCGATCATGGTCACCGGTCTCAGCGATACCGCAGCTTTGCAAACAGTTTAAGCCAGACGTGGCCCTCGTCCAGTGCGGCGGGTCAGTGCCCGTGGCCAAAGCGTTGATGTCACAGAATGTGCCGGTCGTTGTCTATCTGAGAAACGTCGAATTTCATGAGCTTGAAGGTGACATCACAGAGCTCAAGGGCTCGGATTTTATATCAAATTCCCATTTTACGGCTTTCGTCTATAAGTCGAGGTTTGGCATCGACTCAACCGTCATACCGCCAACCATAGATCCTGAGAACTATTGCACGGATACGCTTGGCGAGTTTGTCACGTTTATAAATCCGGTCGAGAAAAAAGGGCTTTCTGTCGCTTTGGGTGTCGCTAAGCTTTGCCCAGATATACCCTTCTTATTCGTAGAGAGCTGGCGTCTCAACAAAGAAGAAGAGACGTCCCTTCTGGCCCAACTGAATGCGCTGCCGAATGTAAAGTTTCGAAGACGCACCATGGATATGAAGGGCATATATAGACAAACCCGGGTTTTGCTGGCACCGAGTCTATGGGAAGAGGCCTGGGGGCGCGTTGCGTCGGAAGCCCAGTGCAGTGGGATACCGGTGCTGGCCTCAAATAGAGGTGGCCTACCTGAAGCCGTTGGATCCGGGGGGGTCGTTTTGTCACCCGATGCGCCTCTCGAACTCTGGGCGTCGACACTTCGAAGGCTATGGGCTGATGAGGCCTATTACTCTGATCTTTCAAAGCTCGCCGCCGCGCACGCATCACGCGAGGAGCTTGATCCAGATAAGCAATTTGAAGCTTTCTTAAACGTCCTCACACACGCCACGAAAAATCACAGTTCGTGATAAATGACCGTGGCTAAGGGGGCCGGAATGAAAGTCGGGTTCGTAGTTGGCCGTTTTCCGCAGTTATCTGAAACGTTTGTGGCACATCAGGTCAAGGCGACCCTCGAACACGGGTCGGAAGTTACGGTTGTTTGCGAAGGCGTGTGCGCCTTGCCAGCTACTGACCTGTCCTCGGCGGGGCGTCCATTGGCTGATTTTGCAGAAGATTGGTGGGGGCCTCTGGGGGCCTTGCGAGCGTCCCTTGCCCGATTGCCGCATCGCCTCAGCGACAAGATTATGACCGGCCTGGACACCCTCGCCCTGCCGCGCCTACGACGTCAAGACGTCGTCGTCGCACATTTCGGCTATAATGGTCTTCGCGTTGCCCGACTGATCAAACGAGGACTGATGAGGTGCCCACTCATAACCGTTTATCATGGATATGACGTGGGCGTACCCTACGCGGAGAACGGACTTGGCATCTATAAAGAACTCTTCAAGCATGGCCACCTTCATCTGACGGTAAATGAGCACTTTCGTCGTTTGCTCATAGAGGCGGGAGCCCCTGAAGATAGGACGTTTGTTCACCACATGGGTGTGAACCTTGAAGAGATACCTTTTCTAGAAAGGAACTTTTCGGATTCTCCTTTCCTGTTCGTATCTGTCAGCCGCCTGACGCAGAAAAAGGGAATTGAATTCGCGCTGCGTGCACTTGCCATTTTAAAGTCGGAGCGACCCGACATTTTGTGGCACTACAACATTGTTGGCGACGGCCCCCTGCTTACGCAACTGTGCGAGCTAAGAGATACGCTGGGACTAGACGAGCAGGTCACCTTCGAGGGCAGCCAATCACATGCGCGCGTTAAGGATATCCTTGCAACCGCGCATATCTTTTTACTGCCAAGTGTAACCGCTTCAAATGGTGATGTTGAAGGCATACCCGTCGCCATTATGGAGGCCATGGCCAGCGGTCTGGTCGTGGTGAGCACGATCCACTCTGGAATTCCAGAGATCGTTCAAGATGGGCTTACAGGCTTTTTAACCCAAGAACGAGACCCGGAGGCTTTATTCTCCGCATTCCTTAGAGTGTTCCAGAATACGGACGCATTAAATGAAATTGCCAAAAGGGCGAGAGAAAAAGTTGAATCCGATTTTAACAATATAAAACAAGATAAAAAATTTTTCCAGTATTTGGTAAATTCAAAGAATTATTTCCAATAAAATGAATTATATTTTTTCATTCTTATAATTCGGCAACATAAACACCATAGTCGTTGATAAAATGATCTTTATATCTAAAATCCACGACCAGTTTTCAATGTATTCTATATCACTTTTGACACGGCTGATGACATCATAGTGCGTTTTGACCTCGCCTCGATATCCTCTGATCTGAGCAAGCCCCGTGAGACCCGGGCGCGCATATGTTCGAGCGTAGTATCCTTCAACCACTTCGCTAAACAATTCATCGTGCACAACGGCGTGCGGCCTTGGTCCAACTAGAGACATTTCGCCCTTTAGGACATTGATGAGTTGTGGCAGCTCATCGAGGCTGGATCGGCGAAGCCAATAGCCCAAACGCGTTATACGTGCATCGCCGGCAACGGCCTGTCTAACGCAAGCACCGTCCTCCAGCACATGCATGGTGCGAAACTTGTAGATGAAAAACTTCCGCCCGTTCAGTCCCGTCCGCGTTTGTCTAAAGAGCACGGGCCCCTTACTGTCACATTTGATGAAAATCGCGATGAGGGCGAGCGCGGGCAAAAGGAATGCTAGGGCGAAGCCCGCGATCAGGAAATCGAAGACCGATTTTGAGAGACTTTTTCCTACACGACTTCCAGATGGTGTTACCCGCGACCCAATAGGCCCGCTCTGGTAAGCGCCAGATGAATAAGCATCGATATTTCGCATCCGTAGCTCGTCTCAGCGTGGCTGTATCGAAACGGGATCAATCCCGGCTCATATGGACGAGACGAGCACGCTTCGTGCCAGCTAGTGCATCTATCCGCGCTCAAGCTAATACGTCGAGGCCCCCGACCCGGCGGAGGACTTAACAAACCCAACAGGCAGAGAACACCTGTTTGCGAAAAAGTTTGGTTAACGAGATATTAATATCACGGATGATTTGTGCCTGTGAAAAAGCGCGGTGTCCGCCTTGGTCACCGCGCCCTCTAGACAGGATATTCCGCAAACGACAGCCTTTAGATAGACTGTAGCTTCCGAGCCGCTTCTGCGGCCAGCTTCACGTCTTGCGCTCTTGAGATGGGAGCTACGACGATGCCCGAAGGTGTTGAGACAACCATGATGTCATCTAAGCCGATGATCGCCACAGGCGGGCCATCGGCACGCACGAGGCAGTTATGCGCGTCAATGAGAATGGCGCTGCCCTGCGCGTGGTTGCCGCCCCCGTCTTTTGCGCCCAGCCGCCAGAGTTCGCTGAAGCCGCCGACATCGGCCCAGCCAATATCGCAGGGTGCGGTCGCTGCGCGTTGCGTACGCTCCATGACCGCGTAGTCTACCGAGATAGAGGGGCAACGTGCAAAGCTCTCGGGCTCCAGCATGCGCGTGTTTCCAGCCGTTTGCGCCCCCGAAAAGGCCTCGCGTGTAGCCAAAAGGACGTCCGGCTCATGCGCCTCAAGTTCTTCGAGCATGACCGCGGGCGAGAAGAGGAAGATACCGGCATTCCAATCATATCCGCCATCGGCCAGGTAACTTTGAGCGGTTTCCAAATTGGGCTTTTCAAGGAATCTTCTGATCCCGTAGACGCCGTCCGTCAGCGCCTCGCCGCGCTGGATATAGCCAAAACCGGTCTCGGGCGCAGTCGGTGTGATACCGAAGGTTACAATGTGATCTTTGGCAATGGGCGCGGCGCGCAATATAGCCGCACGAAATTCTTCGGGTTTGGAGATCATGTGATCGGCCGGCACCATCAGAACGAAGGCTTCAGGATCAATTTCTGCACCAATGAGGGCTGCAACCGCCGCAACAGCTGCCGTGTTGCGTGCAAAGGGCTCAAGTACGACGGCCTGGGGCGTAAGACCAATTGCGTCCAATTGCGCAACCGCCAGGGCCTCGTGGCTCTTTCCGCAAATAACCACCGGTTTCAGAAATTCAGAACCCGAAAGCCGAAGAGCCGTTTCCTGGATCATGGTGTGCTGGGTCGCCAGAGCATGAAACTGTTTTGGCTGTTCAGGCGTTGAAAGGGGCCAAAGACGAGTACCCGACCCGCCTGACATGATCACCGGCAAAATTTTCATTGAAAAAGTCCTAAAATCGATCGTTTGAATGAGTGCACTGCAAAAGAAAGACCACTATGCCCTTTGTCTGAGGACACCCGCAACCCTCTTTCTAGGTTAGGCTGTTTGCGACAGGAGTATGTGAGCAACCGTAAGTTTTCGATCTGACAACGCGACACCGGTTGATTGGCGTACGAATTCCCAATCGGGCGGGGATAGCGAGTGACCAGAGCTCGGACGGGGCCTCAAAAGCCCATCGGAAAGGGCGACTATCTCAGTTTGATTTCCAGTTGCTCAGGATCTGTCTCCAACAGGCGCTTTCGCCTTTGAAAGACACTCCTCTTAGCTGATATTTCTTCCGTTCTCTCCACACCGTCACCTTTTTCAGTCTTTAGGTCGTCACTGGGGAATGAAGGGGCCGTCGGATGTGCTGTCATTATTCCCCTATTAAA
This sequence comes from Asticcacaulis sp. DW145, assembly GCF_037101385.1. Lineage (NCBI taxonomy): Bacteria > Pseudomonadati > Pseudomonadota > Alphaproteobacteria > Caulobacterales > Caulobacteraceae > Asticcacaulis > Asticcacaulis sp. DW145. The sequence goes on from NZ_AP029024.1 coordinate 2,323,706, forward strand.
GGGCGCAATCGGGCGAAACCACAATCGCAGATCAGACCGCGCGGCGGCTTCAAAGTCCCCCTGGCATAAAGTCGCATCAGGTATACTTCGCAAGGAGAGACTTACGGCCTTCAGGCGCTTAATAAACAACGGCTCAGTATAGTAGTAAGCCTTCTGAGCCCGTATCGGAGGAATTGAATCGAGGATCAGGATCGCCTCGTCAGGGCTCATTAGTTGTAGCTCCTGGGGCAGACGCAGAGGTCGCTTTTGTGAGCTTGTCCATTGCGAATTCGAAACACCAGACTGACGCTCCATACGAGAACGCGAGATTTCCTCGATTTGATAATTGCCCAATCGCTCGCTTAAGCGTTTGGCGTCCTGAGTGTCTCTGGGCGCAAAAAGTATATGCAGGGCATGGTTGGCGCGAAGGGTTCGCGCATCGTGCTCGCCATAAAGGGAATCGAGCTGCGCTGAGCTTTGGATGACGGTTAAGAGCCTCAGGCCGTAACTGGCGATATAGGCGCTTGCTTTGGCGAGTATCTCAATTTTTCCCAGCGCGGCAAACTCATCAAGGATCACAAGGCAGGGCACACAAAGCGTGTGATCATCCGATGGCTGACGATCGACGTTTTGCTGAACGAAACGTGACACGAAGAGATTGAGGATCAGGCCGCCCTGGAGAAGTTCGGCGGGTCCAATCCCAAGATAGACGCTCATCGGCTTTCGTCGAAGATCCCTCAGATCAAAGTCGCTCGCAGACGTCGCAAAGGCGACTTTAGGGTCCGAGAAGACGGTAAGCGGCCCATTAAAAGTGGCGAGAATTGAGGTCAGCGTGTTCTCGCTCGTGAGGCAAAAGCGGGCCAGTGCCTCCACGCAGATACGGGTGAAGGGGCCATCCTCTAGCTCTGTACTTTTACGCGCCAGATAGGTCTTGGGGGCCTCGCCCCGACCGGAAACCTCTGCAAAAACATTGGCCATAGTAACGGCGTCGGGCCTTGTTTCCATCAGGAGAAGAACCGCGCCCAGAAACAGGTTGCGTGCCTGCTCGTTCCAGAAGGCATCCTTGTCCTTACCCTGAGGATAGAGGACGTAGGCGATCGCCAGTATGTCATTGATGCGATGGGCCGGATCCCGCCGGATGGTATCGAGCGGATTCCAGCGATGGGTCGCCTCGTCTGCGGCAAAAGGATTAAAGAGGTACACCTCCTGACCCAGGGCGCGTCGAAAGGCAGAGGTTAGATTAAAGTGCTCGAACTTGATATCGACGACGAGAACGGACCCTTCAAAGTCGAGGAGGTTCGGCACGACCACCGCCACCCCCTTACCCGTTCGCGTCGGCGCGGCGATCATTACGAACTCCTCTCCTGCAAACCGGAGGAGGCTGTTATGGATCTTTCCCACAATGATACCAGAACGAGTAAACAGACCCTTCCGTCTCATCTCGGATGGCCTCGCAAATCTTGCCTCCCCGTGGATGTTCTGCCGCGGTGTTTGAAAGACCAGCTGAAGGGTCAGTAGGATTGCAACGCAAACTCCTAGCACACTTAAGCCCAGCGCGCGAAGAAGATCAGCCCGCAACAGGTCTGCACCTTCGGAGGCAAACCACACTCTCAGCCAGGGAAGCGGGCTGACCGCCACGGTTAAATGGCCTTGCAGACCGAGATAAAGAAGGCCTGCCAATGACAATGTCAGATAGGCCAAGCCACCGACCGCCATGACGGATAAAAGAGCGATAAACCCGATCTCTAAAGGCCGCCTCACTCTGCCGCCCTTTCCGTTTTACGCCGCCAGATCTCTTTTACGACACGACGCCGCCCGCCTAAATGTCGCGCGGCGCTCAGATGGAGGAGAAGGTCGATGTTGAAACGCGCAAACTCAACAAGCTCTGATTTCGAAAACCCGACCGCGTCCCGGTTTTCCCGACACATGAGGGCGAAACGTTCAAAAGCCTGGGCGCAGGAGCCGGCATGAAACGAGGTGATCGACCCGCGATGACCTGTTGAGAGGAGCTTCAGATAATCAAAGGCCTCAGACCCGCGAAGTTCCGCCATTAAAACCCGGTCGGGTCGCATGCGCAAACACGCGGCAATGAGATCACTGGGCGAAATCTGTGCACCCGACTGTCCCCCTCTTGAATACAAAAGATGCACACAGTTTTTATGTGCGGGCAGAAAAAGCTCGCGTGCATCTTCGATCGTGATGAGACGTTCGTTCGTCGGAATGACCGCACAGAGGCTTTTCATAAGGGTGGTCTTGCCAGATCCGGTCTCGCCGACGATGGCTATATTATCCCCCCGAAGAACGCTCTTTGTCAGATCATCGACCAGGCTTTCAGAAGCCTCGTCAGTATCGGCAGGCTCATGAAAAGACACAGGATCAACCTCGTCAAACGCGCCCTCCGCCGCCCATATCGATAAGGGTTTTGCAGATCGCCAGGGGCGACGAATGGAGAGGGAGACAAGCCCATCTTCAACGCACGGCGGAATGACGATCTGGACCCGCTCACCTTCCGGCAGGACAGCCGAAAGTATGGGCGTACTGGCCGAAAGCGCCTGAGCGGTGAAGGTGGCAATGGCTAAAGAAATCGTCATCAGTCGCTCAAGGCTAAGCGCCTCGGAGACATGGCGCTCCCATCCTTCGCCGGTTAAGCAAAAGGCTTCAAAAGGGCGGTTGATGACCAGCTCCTGCAGGTCCTCACGACTAAGCTGTGCCACCAATGGCTTCAGCATTTCGCTGATCATGGCGCCGGCAGTTGGCCCTTGAACCCGATCAGCCTGCATTGGGACGATAGACATCCTTAAAGCTCACATCGCGGTTGACGTAGATTAGGGCCCGATCACCCTGCTGGCGATAAAGGGTGGGCGGCAGGTTTATGCTGGCATCAAGCACCTTCTCAGCCATAGACTGACCGGTCTGTCCCGATTGGGGCCAGACAATTTCACCTTGCTGATGCTTGCGCGTCGCGCTTGAGACCGCGTCCTGCACAAAAGATAAAAGGAAGGCCGAACCCACACGTTGCCACCAGTGGTTATCAACCTTGCCATCGAGACCGGCCGCACCCAGGCTATCGGTGGCGTCCGCGTCAAAACGTATACTGACCCCAGAGGGCGAGCGAATGCGGCGCCATCGAACCAGCAGACGATTTTGGCCTGGGCGGGAGAAGGCCTCGTAATCGCCGAGAACCTCACTTCCGGCCTCGAGGAGCAAAACCCTTCCGGTGTCGGAGTAGACGGGGCGCGTGAGGATACAAACCGCCTTTCCCGCCAGTTCGCTGATAAGACGTACGCTCAACGCACATTCGATCAGCCGGCCCTCAGGCAGAAGATAATCCCGGTCTAGGAGCCTTGTGGCCTGCAAGGGCAGGACAGCGTTACTACTCTCAGACGTAATGAGAGGCTCTTTCCGGGGGCGGACAATTTCAGCATCGGGTGCTGCACCCTCAGGCCTGGGGCTCGGAATGAACAAAGACGTCGCCTCTTTTATCCGGGGCGTACTCTGAGATTTGTCGTTTGTGTGGACAGGCCTTAGGGCAGGCGTGCCCATGCCCGCCTCGTACTGCTGGCTGCTCAGGGGCTCAGCAGCCGGGCTCTCGGATTGCGATTGCGCCACCGCGTAAGGTCGCGTGATCACCGTCCCATCCGCACAGATCATGATGACGCCGTCAGGCGTCGAAATGCCGGCGCCATCGGAAGACTTTACGCGAACGGGTGATGACGCGTCCGGACATGAGGCGGGGGAAGAACCCGCCGCTGCGGGCTGGGACGTATTAAACCGGCGCCCTTTCCCGTTCGCAACCACGGCAGGCTTTTCCGCTTTCTGCTGAGGCGCAGACGCACCCGATGTGTTCAACCACAAAGCGGCACCTGCCCCCATCGCGAGCGCGCAGCCTGAAAGGATCAGCAGGTTGCGGGGCGGGAGTTTGAAGGCAAGCTTAACGCCCTCTTGCCTGATCTGAGGCGGCTTGTCTTCGAGCAGCATGGGCTCAAGTCTTGGCACATCGAGATCATCGTCCGTCATGTCCCGCCCCCTTTTCAATCCGTCCGGGTTCGGCGGTAGCGCCACAGACTGGATTTTCCGATCGCGGATCAAACCCCTGGTTTTTCACCTTCACATGGGCCCGCCCCAGGCGAATGATGAAGGCGGCGGCCGTCTCGTGAAGGATGACTGTCCCATTTTCCATCTGCATAACGAGACGCTGCTCTTTGCCGTCCGAAGCGATCTTAAACACCACCGGCAGTTCGCTTCCTGAAGCGAAGCGAACGCGGGTGAAACATCCATTGTCGGACATCTCGAGAGGTACCAGCGGCTCGCCGGCCTTGTTGGGTTCAAAGACATAGCGCCGATTGATCACGGGTGAGGACGTCGTCTCATAGACAGCCCGTGCACGCGCCTTGTCGTTCGTGACGACGGCTTGCGGATACTGAAAAATCACTCGGTAGTGTGGTCGAGCCGTTACCCGACTGAGGATGCGGCCTCTTGGGCTTCGCCTGACCTGATCTTCAACGACCTCAAGCTCAAAGCTATAGTCGTGACGGTTGGATCTGAGCTCCAGATTATTTGACCGTGCGCCAGGCTTTGGGCGGACCCAGACGCTTGATGACCCCTTGTCCGCTCGTATACACCAAAGATGGCTGGCGCTATCGCAATCGGCCGGCAGACCTGAGGCGGCCGCGTCTATCTCTTCATCGGCGCCAAGCACAATGCGCGTCACCACACCCGCCTTCACGCGCACATGGACCACCTCTTTTTCGTCATAGGGAACCCGTATGACCAGGTCATCGCTTGGTTTTACCGGTAGTGCCGGCGCAGCCTCATATGTGGCCGGCAAAAGCAGACTGGCCAGAAACCATGGGAGAGAGGCAAGGGTCATGGCCGCCCCGCTGATAAAGGAAGGGCCCGGTCTTCGTCCGTAATCTCGGGATCCACCCTATAGGCCGTCACCTTAAATCCTAAGGGATTGCGGATAAGGTCCTTTTCCTTGCCGAACGCGGAAGGCTCGTACCTATAGGCGAGCGTCGCCAGAAAAATCTGACGGACTTCGCCTGTGGTATGGCTGAGACTGCGCGTCGTACGAATAAAACGGACAGAGGCCTTTTGGCTCACCTTATCTGGGATCAGCGTGATGCTGAGGATGTCGATCCGCTCCTCGTTTTGGGCTCCGAGTACCCGGTCACGACTATCTGGCCCCTCATAAAGGGCGCCATACTGCTTTGCGACGTCGCCCGCGGACAATGACAGGGTTGTGTCATAATCCGACTGCAGGAGGGGATAGTAGTAGGCTTCGCGTGCGAGAACATAGCGTTGCACCCAATGTTTATCGAGAAGCTCACCATATCCCTTCACCGTCTGATCATCGGCCGCAGCGACGAACTGGACGAGACCCGTCGTCTTATCGACTTCGAAAACGTACGGCACGGCGCGACGCAACGGGGCAAGGAAAGCGAGGGCAGTTACAGAGACCAGTGCCAGAAGGCTCGCTGAGAGGGCAACCGTCCAGGCTCTGCGTTCTGATCTCTGGCGCAGGGCCTCAACATCGTCCTCCCAGCGCCTCGCCTTCTGGAAGTAGTCGAAGGGGCCCTTCGTGGCGGTTGGAAGCTCGGGCAATGGCGTCGTCGTCATGGCTCGCTTCTGCCTCGATCGGGGTTGAATACGAAGGAGGCTGCGGCGGACGGAGCGTCTTTTGACAAGCGTGAGAGCGTTCGCTCGCGCATGCGTTGCTGCAGCAGGGCCTGTCCGTCTGTCGAAAGCGTGCGCGCGGTATCGAGGATGATTTTTTCATTCGCGATATGCGACTGCTCGACCTGTAAACGAGCCTGAAGCTCCGCGATGGCTTTCGGATCCTGCGTCTGATTGATCTCGTCTCTAAGGCCATCAATCTGTTGGGATCGGAGGCGAAGGCGCTCAAGCGTCTTAGTCTGAAACGCAATGTCCTGATAGAGCTGATCCTGGCGAGCTTCGCACGACGAGACAAGTCTGTCTTGCAAATGATTACAGTCCAGAATTTTGTTTTTATCTTTATAGGCCAAGGCTTCGACAGAGAGCTTACGTCCCTTAAGATCGTCGATTACCGCGTAAGTCTCGACGAGATCTGGGGGCAAAACCTCCCTGGTGCGGGGGTTATCGATTATGGCACCTAGGCCCCGCGAGCCGGTGAGCGCGTCAAGTTGCGCCTTTGTTTTCTCATAGCTCGCTCTCAAATGGCTGATCTGTTCGACCATCTGGGTATATTGCTTTTGCCAGGCACTGACCTGTTTAACGGCCTGGGCCAGATTGGACGCGTCGATGACCGGGGTGACTGCCGAGGCCCGGGTGATCAGCGACAGCGAGATGAGAACGCCACCTGTTACCGTAAGGAAATGCCACTTCTTCATTTTGAACGTCCTTTGCGCCAGAAGGGATGTACGGTTTCAACGATCGGATGCTGATACTTGTAGGCGGGTTCCGCGGCGTCTTTGCCGTGCTCAGCGGACCGTGCCCTAGGGCTATCCCCCGCAGCTGAAGAGGCAGACGCGCCTGGACTTTGCGAGCTATCGGATGACTTTTCGCCCTTAGAGCCGGAGGCTAACTTCGAGCCGCCCTTGCCTGAGCCGCCAAAAAGCTTCTGAATCAAGGCAAGACCTGTGCGAGCGGCCAGTGCGGGCACAATGCTTCCACCGCCGAGGCCTACACCACCGGCCAGCCCCATTGCGATCCCGGACAGATTAAGCATCACAATGGCCAGACTGGCGCAAAGTATAAGAAGGGCGATGGCATCGCGAAAAACCTGCCCGCCGGCTTCAAAGGTCACGAGCACACTTTGCGCAAACTGCTCAGTCAATGAAACGACCAGGGTGAAGGCCGCGACAATCAGAACATTGAGGAGCAGGAAGTTCAGGACCTGCGCGATCCAGCTCTCAGTGAAGCGTTGGGTCGACGGAAACGCTGCGCACAGGATGAAGGCCGGGCCCAGGGCAAGGATGAGCGCGAGCGACACCTTGGCGAGGAGATAGTAGCCGAGGCCTACGCCAACAATGAGAATTTCCGCTACGACAATCACCACAAGCGTGGCAAAAAGGACCAGATCCGGGACGAGGTTTTCGCTGATCTCCTGTCCGAGAAGGCGGCTTAATTCGTCAAAAGGGACCATGAAGGCATCAATCGCCGCGCCCACCGTCGTCGTGCCGCTGAGCGTTTGAATAAGCCCGCTTTCAATCCCCCTGAAACCTTCGACCGCAATCGCCTGATACTGCCCTGCGATAAGCGCTAAAGTGGAGACCAGCGCCAGCCGCATGAACTTTGAGAGGGGCGCAATGAGCGGTTCGCGCAGCTCGCCTCTGGCCGCCGCATAGCCCATCACGATGATGTAGAGACTAAAGGCCACCAGTGCGACCGGCGAAAGAGCAGACGCCAATGCTGCACTTTTCTGGGTGACAAAGCTGTCAAGAAGCGTATCTGCGGTCTGTTCGATTTCTGTGGCAAACGACATGATCAGGCCTTCCAGGTGCGTTTGCGCGCAGCTACGGCCTCATAAAAAGTCGGCAACCACCCGTCCGGGTCATCGCCCAACTGCCCTCGAATAGCATCGAGCCACTCTACCGAGCGGGTATTGCCGGAAAGTACATCCAGTTTCTCGCCCAGCATACTGAGGTCATAGACGACCACTCTGGAGGTCTGCCCCTGGCGTATCAGGCACTGACGGCTTAACTCGCCGAAGGATTTGAGGATGCGAAATTCGGTCGGCGACAGCTTAAAGCCCTCGACATAGTCTTCGGCATCAGCTCGCGGGTTCGGCAGAAATATCTGGGTCACGCTTTGCTCCACCATGGTCTTGCCTATGGGGTGGGCAAGGACGTCGGAGGGTGACTGGGTGACGAAGACGCCAAGTCCGCCCTGTTTTCTGATCGTCTTTTGCTTGTTGAGGGCAAAATCGGCAAAATAGGGATCGCGCAGCGGCTTCCAGAACTCTTCCATCACATAGATGAAGGGGCGTCCGTCTATCATCTCCTCGGTGCGATGGAGGAGATAGGCCATAACAGGCGTTCGGATTTCAGGGTCGTCGAGAATGTCGGTGTAGTCAAAGCCGCTGATCTGAACGCTTGCCGGATCATGAAGGTCGACGGGATTATCGAACACCCATCCCAGTCTCTGGCCTCTCAGCCATTTGCGAAGGCGCTCAAACAAACTGTCCGTTCCCGACCTCGGCAGGTTTTGCGCGACAAGTGACAAACACCTGAGTTCCGGGGCGATACTCTCATTCATTACGGCCCTGACCGCATGGGCGATCGCGGCTTCGTCAGACGCCGGCAGATTTGGATTGCCTTCACCACCGGCGATAAGCCGCAGTAAAAGGTGCTCACAAAAGCGCAGATTGGTGTCGCTTGGGGGCAATTGAAACGGGTTAAACCCGCTCGGCTCGCCCCGGACCAGCTGAAAATAGCGCCCCCCCATGGCGCGGATGAAAATCTCAGAGCCGCGATCCTTGTCAAAGACCACCGCGCGTAGCCCCTCATACTTGGTCGAAAAGGCCAGTAGGACCGACTGAAGCGCCGTTTTTCCGACCCCGGTAGCACCACAGATGAAGGTATTTCCAGGATAGGCCTCACCTTCAGAATTTTGCTCAGGTGGAGAGTCGTGGAAATTGAAGTAATAGGGATGACCAGAGGGCGTATTGAAAACCGCCACGGCTTCCCCCCACGGATTTCCTTCTGACTTGCCCGTCGTGAAATTATGAAACCCCGCCAGATCGGCAAAGTTGCGGCTCGTTATAAGCGCGCTTCTGGGCCGCATGCGCCAGTTACCCGGCAACTGCGAAAACCAGGCGCAGTCCGGGACGAGATCTATGGGCGATAATCTCAGACCGGCATGGTCCTGCAGTTTTGCGCGCGCATCCGCAAGCTGGCGGGCCACCTCTTCGGGCTGATCGCCAAAGACGCAGAGCGAATAGTGATACTCCCCAAGCTCAAGCTGGCCTGACTGCAGCGCATTCATCGCCTGATCGATCTGGACGACTTCATCGACGGCCGCATCTTCGGTCGCTATCAGACGCCCCTTTTGTCGGGTGAGTGCGCCGAGCGCATCGCGGCGATTTAGCATCGAAAAGGACTGCGTCTCGACGAAATCGTAATCGACATAAAGAAGCGGGTTCAGAAGGCCTGGCTCAGACTGGCGTGGAAAGTCCTGGATATCAAGGAGGCCGGCAAAGCGGTGCTCTCGCGGATGCCAGATCTCAACGTCCGACGAATAGCGGCCGAAATGCAGTCGAGAAGAAGGAAGACAGACAGATATGTCTGCAAAGGGCAGCCCTATGGGCTCAGACACACCGTTTAACAGCTGAGCCAGAAAGGTGAGAAGCTCAGACTGTGGACGGCCTTGCGAGGTATCAAGTGCAAGGCGCCTTGGCCCATAGGCCTGAAGGCTTGCGCACACCTGATCATGAAGCGCGCTCATTGTGCTGAGCGCATGGGCACGTTGATCGGCAAGCGAGAGGTTCGGCAAACGAAAACCCGCCTGCCTCGACGGGCAATAGACAATGGACAGATAAAGCGCGTTGGAGCGCTGAAAGCGGTCTTTTAAGCCCTCCAGATAGTCATCGTGCAGGGACTGGCAAAATGCAGAGGCAAAGCGTGCGTTCAGATGAGGTTCAATCCGGTGGCGAAGGCGATGAACCCACAGGCTGTAGTCCCCGCCACCAAGCGACTTTAAGAACTGAACAAGGGCTGCCTTTCTCTGCAACACGAGAGCCGGTTCTGCCGTCTCGACGCAGACCCCGTTTAAGTGCCAGGTGCTCACATAGGCCCGTTTTGCCCGCATCCACAAAACCTCAGGCGTGATGAGACTTGTGAAGGGGACGTAGTCGACGCTCGATAGCCCCGGACGTCGCAGCGTTTGCAACTTCGAACTAAGGATTGTCATGTGACGATCTCTGAAACGAGAGCGGGCCGTAAGAGGCGGTGCCCCAATGGCGAAGAAGGGGCCTTTGGGTGAGGCGCACCCGCAGTCGCAAAATCCACTGCAGGACGCGCTGATCGTCCTTTCTGGTGACCTCGCGCATATAGAGATGGCCGGTCAGCCAGGCCGCTGTGAAAAGGCCGCACGGCAGAAGAAGACGAAAGGCGAAAGCCCACATGGCCGGAACCAGGAAGGCCGCGGCAAAGCTTAAGAACACGCTGAGCGGCACACCTAAGAAGGTCGGAGGCCTTGTGCATCCTCTGAAAAAAGGATCCCGAAAGCCTTCCATTTAATTGATCAGCCAGCCCGCAATCGCCGAGGCGCCGCCAACAAGGACCGCCCCAATGACGATGTTGCTCACCTCCGTCCAGCGGGCCTGCTGAAAGCCCATCTTGTATCCCGCCCAGGCGATCATGATGGTGAACAAAACAACGCCGACACCCAAAATGGCGGTGCGCACGTTTTCGAGGACGCTGGTGAGCTTTTCGATCTGGGCGAAAGCCGGGCTTGGGATGACGAATGCGGCCGTGAGGGCAAGCATCGACGCTGGGCCAGAAGAGAAGAGGCGCGGTACCTTGAAACACATAATCCATCTCCGATTATATTGCACTATGTAACCACCTTAGGTGGCATTTTGGAATGCGCGCAATAGGGGTGTTAAATTATCTATTGCTATTTTAAGGAGAGTTGCAATTTCGGCACAGGCGAACAAAATAACAACTGTAAAGGCGGCGAAATGTTTTTCGCGGCTAGGGAAAGCGTTCGCCGGCTGAAAGCGGCGGCGAAACACCCCTCCTCCACCGCTAGGCTGATCACGATTTTGTGCTTCGCGTTTGCAGCGAACTGCAAAGCGCCGCCGTCAAAAGAGATGAGCTGCGTTTCTCGCCGGCGAGCTAAACGGTTATCCAGAACGCAGCTCGTGATCAAACGAAACAATTTGAAATATTCTGTATTTAAAAGAAAAATGCGCGTTTTGTGGATGCGAAATCTTCGGAGACTGATGCACAAATCCCAAACGTTGGGAACAGTTGTAACCGTTATCGACAGTATAGATCGACCTTATAATATTGCATTGCAGCAATTTCCTCCGTGCGCCGCCCTAGATTTTGCCAAAACCTGTGCAATTCTCGAGAAAAATGGGGAATAATGACTCTCAGATCACGGCCTTAATCGCCCTCTTTCCAAACCATCCGAAATGAGTACTGGAATTTTTAGACTTTCACACATATCTTCATAAGCGAAGACAGTGGGCGTAAATTAAGAGGTGTTGCCATGAGGTCCATTACACACGAGACGTTTGCAAACTCTGCGCCTGTAGCGCGCGTGGAAAAGACGCGTGTACGCATTGTACGTAGAGCACACACTTCGGCACGTTGGGATAGCCTTATGTTGCGTTGGGCCGCAATTGGTTTTTGTGCAGCTTTCTGGGCTGGCGTGGCCGCACTCATCTTTTAATCCTTTCCTCTCAAGGACAAAAAAAGCCTCCGCAGTTACCCGCGGAGGCTTTTTTATTGAGCGTTTACAACGCTTAGTAACGATAATGCTCTGGCTTAAACGGCCCCTCGACGGAGACGCCGATATAGTCAGCCTGCTCGGTATTAAGGGTCGTTAGCTTCGCACCGAGCTTCTCAAGATGCAGGAGCGCGACCTTTTCGTCGAGCTTTTTAGGAAGGGTGTAGACCTGCTTTTGATAGGCCTTGTTATTGGTCCAAAGCTCAATCTGGGCCAGCGTCTGGTTGGTGAAGGACGCTGACATCACAAATGAGGGATGGCCCGTGGCATTGCCGAGGTTCACGAGGCGGCCTTCAGACAGGACGATGATCTTCTTGCCGTCCGGGAACTCCACATGGTGCACCTGAGGCTTAATCTCGTCCCACTTATAGTTACGCAGAGAGGCAACCTGGATTTCAGAGTCAAAGTGGCCGATGTTACAGACAATGGCGTTATGCTTCATCTCACGCATATGCTCGAGACGCAGGACATCCTTGTTGCCGGTCGCTGTCACGAAGATATCACCGAGCTTAGCCACTTCTTCGACGGTACGGACCTCATAGCCCTCCATCGCCGCCTGAAGCGCGCAGATGGGGTCGATTTCCGTGACGATGACACGGGCCCCACCGTTTCTGAGACTCGCCGCTGAGCCCTTGCCCACATCGCCATAGCCAAGCACCACGGCCACCTTGCCGGCAAGCATCACGTCGGTCGCACGACGGATCGCATCAACGAGCGACTCGCGGCAGCCGTAAAGGTTGTCGAACTTCGACTTCGTGACGCTGTCATTGACATTGATGGCCGGAAACGGCAGCTCGCCCTTCTGGGCCATGGCGTAAAGGCGATGAACGCCCGTCGTCGTTTCCTCGGAAACACCGATGATCGCATCACGGATGGCCGAATAGAAGCCGGGTTTTTCCGCCAGGTAGCGCTTCATCACCTTGTAGAGCGCCTCTTCTTCTTCGTTCTGCGGGTTATTGAGGATGGACGGATCTTTTTCCGCCTTGGGTCCAAGCACCGTCAGAAGCGTGGCGTCACCGCCGTCATCAAGGATGAGGTTCGGATAGCCGCCATCATGCCATTCAAAGATCTTGTGCGCATAATCCCAGTATTCTTCGAGGGTCTCACCCTTGATGGCAAAGACAGGCGTGCCCCGTTCCGCAATGGCGGCAGCGGCGTGGTCTTGCGTCGAGAAGATATTACAAGACGCCCAACGCACCTCGGCGCCGAGCGCTTGCAGGGTTTCGATGAGGACACCCGTCTGGATCGTCATATGCAATGAGCCGGCGATGCGTGCGCCCTTCAGAGGCTGTTTGGGCCCATACTCCTCACGTGTCGCCATCAGGCCAGGCATTTCGCCCTCGGCGATTTCGAGTTCCTTGCGCCCCCATGCGGCGAGGGAGAGGTCTTTTACGATGAAGTCTTGAGCGGCCATAAGGGGTGCATCCATAGTTTCAAATGTAGCCGTCTTATAACGACCCGCGCTCAATTATGCAATCAAGATATAAAGATGTCTTTATATGATGGCGACGGATCTCCTAAGACCCTGAAGCAGCGACAATGCCAGCCCAAAGCGCCTCTGTTTGCAGCCACAGCCACATCAGGAAATTCCACACATAACGCGCGCCAAAATAAACCCAGGCGACTGAGGCGACGGCTACAGGGAAAGACAACAAAAGGCATATACCGTCGCGTTGCAACAGGCCGAGCCCCGTCAGGACGACGGCTATTCCCGGAATGATGTTTGCCCCCGGCATAGGAAGCAACAGGATAAGGGCCATAAGAAGGGTCTGAGCACCGAAATAGCGAAGCCACAGTCCACCTGTCAGGACAGGGAGCCTCGGCCGGACGAGAAACTCAATCTTTCTGAGCACGCTAACGCACGCCTTGAGGGCGCCAGTGAGCGTCTCATTTTTGAAACGCCAGCGCGTGGCAAGCCTTGGCATCCAAATCTGCCTCTGCCCGAAAAGCATTTGTAAGGACGGGCCTATGAGAAGAAGGCCAAAGAGGGTCGATATACCCGGGATGTTGGGGATACAGATCGGAAGGGCCAGAATGATGAGTAAAAGCCCAAGGCCACGCCCGTCGAGGCGCTTTATAAGTTCGCCAGCCGTCACCGTCTCGTCTCCCGCAAAGCTTTTCGCGAGGTCTTCAACAAGATGCGAGGCTGGCGTATCCGAAACTGGCATCATCACTCGTCCATTCCCAGTATCCGCGTTACGAAAAATTGCTTCTTTCGTCAATGTGAGGCCGTTTGACCCGACCAAATGGATCGTCTAACGAGAAGGTCAGAGGAGAGACATATGCCTGACACTACGCACGCTTTTGTAGCGGTTCGCCACGACTGGACTAAAAGCGAGATCTCGGCCCTTTTCGAGCTTCCCTTTATGGAGCTCGTTTATAAGGCCGCGAGCGTCCACAGACAGGTCTTTGATCCCTCGGAGATCCAGCTCTCTCAGCTTCTGTCGATCAAAACCGGCGGATGCGCTGAAAACTGCGGCTATTGCTCTCAGTCTGCCCACCACGATACCGGCCTGAAGGCATCGAAACTCATGGCGGTCGATGCCGTGTTAAATGCAGCCAAGGCCGCAAAAGCTGGCGGTGCACAGCGTTTTTGCATGGGGGCTGCGTGGCGCGACCTGAAAGATCGTGACGTTCCGGTACTTGCCGAGATGATTTCTGAAGTCAAAGCCCTGGGACTTGAGACCTGCGCGACGCTTGGCATGATAACCCCCCAGCAGGCATCAGCCCTTAAGGCCGCGGGCCTCGACTATTACAACCATAACCTCGATACCTCTCCTGAATATTATGATCAGGTGGTAACCACCCGAACCTACCAGGAGCGTCTCGATACGCTTTCGGCCGTTCGTGAGGTCGGGATGAAGACCTGCTGCGGCGGTATCCTTGGCATGGGTGAAACACGCGAAGACCGCGTCTCGTTTCTTCAGCAGCTTGCCAACCTGCCTGCTCACCCCGACAGCCTGCCGATCAACAATCTCGTACCGGTCGCCAACACTCCATTGGGGGATCGCGCCCGGCGTAAAGGCGAGATCTCACCCATTGAGTTTGTTCGAACCGTTGCGGTCGCCCGTATCGTTTGCCCGAAATCGATGGTCCGACTGAGCGCTGGCCGCAATGAAATGGACGAGGCTCTTCAGGCCCTTTGTTTTCTCGCAGGCGCCAATTCAATATTTGTGGGAAGCCAGCTTCTGACCACGCCCAATCCGGAGCCGGGCACAGATGCACACCTTTTACAATCCCTCGGCCTCAAGCCTATGGCGGGCACACTCTGATCAGGCGTAACCGAACCCTCCTGCCTTCGGTGTGATCGTACCCCTTGAAGGATGGTGCAGGCGCGGTGGTTGTGGTGTGATTTCTTCATGAAACACTCGCACTCCCCTGCCCTGCCTATGTTCGTCCTCGACTGGCGCACGCTTGAGCGCAGCTTACTGTGGCTCGTGCCGGTCAGCCGCCGAAATGAGGTAGCCAATCATATTTCCACTTTGATGGAATTGTCCCTCACTCAGCCCTCCGAACGCATCACCGCCGAACTGATTGTCCGCATAGGAATTCTGATGGAGGCACAAGAGGGTGAACCCTCCAAGTGAGGTCCAGAAACGCAAGGCGTCATTATGACCGATCGGTCATTCGTGACTTAAGGGCGCGATGAAATGCCGGCACTTCAGCGCTGGAAGCTCGCTCATGCATCTGGCGTACGCGTCTGTCTGCATCGCGAATGAGCTCGGGAATAAGCGCCGCTTCGGGGAGGTTTTTCCAGTACTTTTTTGGCATCTCAGACTGCATCGCCGAAACCTTAAGCCGTGCAGGATTGAAGATATTTGCGTAGTAGGTTCGCCATAGATCGTCGGCTTCATCCTTTAATTCAAACGGTTTTGCCGGTTCCTCGCTGAAATGAAGCCTTGCCCCCTTCCACGCGGCAGACCCTTTAGGCGTGGCTATGATCCAGTCCATGTCTCCAAAACGTCTTTGGAAAAAAGGCGCTGTCTGAGCGACAATGAAATGCTCCGGCTCGAACCACGCGACAAAGGCGCGGCGCTCTGAGAGAGCTTGCGTCTCCTTGAAACGTACGAAGGCTTTCATCTTATGCATATCGCGTCGGACTGACTTCACGAGCCCATGCAGCGCGCGAACGTCCGGGTCTGCGGGATCGTTCAACAGATGCTTTTGGGATTGCAGGCGCCATAACAGACGATAGCAGATGTCAAAGCGCTTTGCGTCGGAATGACAAATCGCCATCTTTGTTAATTCTATAAAAGCGGAACTAACGAAGGCGGCCGGGGTTGAGACGGTCCGCTTCTTGGGGTTTGCTGGTGTCGGATAAGCGCCGTCCGAAGCCTCATTAACGGCAGCATCACCAAAGGAAGCGGCCTCCCCAAAAAGGTCGTACGTCTCAGTCTCGACGACCCAGTCCACAAACTGTGGCGCAAGGCCGTTAGTCAGCGCTGCCCTTGCCGCTTTACGCCATTCTTCATAGTTACCACGCGCCTTCAGTTTGACTTTCACAGCAGAACCAGTTGCTCAGGCGCTGGCGCAAACAGTTCACGCAGATTGCCACGGTCGATGAGTTTTATGGGGGTCCAATCGTCGGTGACAATAAAGGGCTTCACCTTCCGGACCGAGATTTTGAGGCGTACCAGATCCTCGATTTTCAGGCGCCTGTAACGGCGCGCATTCAGAAGAGACTGAACCGATTTGACACCAAGCCCGGGGACCCGAAGAAGCACCTCCTTATCGGCCCGATTGACGTCCACCGGAAACCGCTCACGGTTTTCTAATGCCCAGGCAAGTTTAGGGTCGAGCTCAAGATCGAGCATCCCGTCTTTGCGGCCGGCCGTAATCTCTGCGATGTCAAACCCATAGAAGCGATAAAGCCAGTCAGCCTGATAGAGGCGGTGCTCACGGGCCAGGGGGGGCTTTATCAGTGGCAAAACGTTTGAAGCATCGGGAATGGGAGAGAAGGCCGAGTAATAAACGCGTCTTAGTCTGAAGCGGCCATAGAGCGAAGCACTGGAGCCCAAAATCGTTGCGTCGTTCGTTGCGTCGGCCCCGATAATCATCTGGGTCGACTGCCCGGCCGGGACAAATCGCTTTCGACGCCGCCGGAAGGTGGGTTCTGAGAACTCATCGATCTTCTGCCTGAGCTCGCCCATGGAACGGCGAATGTTTTGTGGGTGCTTTTGCGGGGCGAAGGCCTCAACCCCGGCATCCGTCGGCAATTCTATGTTTATGGAAAGGCGGTCGGCATAGAGCCCGGCCTCTTCGATTAGTGCGGCCGAGGCTTCGGGTATGGTCTTCAGGTGAATGTAGCCTCGAAAGTCATGCTTCAGGCGTAGATCTTTAGCGATCTTGACCATTTGCTCCATGGTGTAATCCGATGAGCGGATAATCCCAGAGGATAAAAACAGCCCTTCAATGTAGTTGCGCCGGTAAAATTCCAGGGTAAGCCAGACGACTTCGTCAGCGCTGAAACGGGCACGTTCGACGTTGGACGAGGAGCGATTTATGCAGTAGGCGCAGTCATAGATGCAGAAATTCGTCATCAGGATTTTGAGGAGAGAAATGCAACGCCCGTCAGGCGCATAGGCGTGACAAATGCCCGAGCTTTCTGTTGATCCTAGTCCGCCGGATCGCGAATCCCGTTTCGATGTGCCGGAAGAGGCGCAGGACGCATCATACTTTGCCGCATCCGAGAGAATAGCCAGGCGTTCACGCAAACTCTTTTTCATGAGTTCATGATATGTTCCATTTTCAGATTGTCAACGTCGCTCGAGCGAGTTGATGGCCACGTATGATGAATTCGCGACTTAATGGGTGAGTCCGACGGTGAGGCCCGCGATTAGGGCCCCTACAAAACCAAAGGCCATGACCATTACTGTGGCGGTGGATTTAATTTCGCGCATCTGTGCCTCCAATTTGAGGCACAGTTTCACCAAGTCAGGGCAAAGCATACATGCATTAAGTGAGTGCACAAATAAAGTGTGTATCAGGGCTGCCTGGCCTAGCGCCCTGATTGCACACACTTACCCAAATACCGCCCATAATCGCTTTTACCGAGGGTCTTTGCGAGCCCTTCAAGCTCGGTGTCAGTGATATAACCTCTGCGCCAGGCGATCTCCTCCGGGCAGCAGATTTTCATGCCCTGACGCTTTTCAAGCACACGCACAAACTCGGCGGCATCAAGGAGGCTGTCGGGCGTACCGGTGTCAAGCCACGCATAGCCGCGGCCGATCGGCTGCACACTCAGCGCTCCACGCTCCAGATAAACCCGGTTCACGTCCGTGATCTCGTACTCACCACGTGCTGACGGGGCCAGATTGGCTGCGATATCGACCACCTGATGGTCGTAGAAGTAGAGACCCGTAATCGCCCAGTTGGATTTAGGCTTAGCCGGCTTCTCCTCCACCGATAGCGCCTTGAAGACGTCGTCAAACTCCACGACCCCATAACGTTCAGGATCTGAGACCTGATAAGCAAAAACGGAAGCGCCTGACGTCAGTGTCGCAGCCTCCTCCAGTGTCTCAGTTAAGTTCGAGCCATAGTAGATGTTGTCGCCAAGTATCAGACAGGAGGGCTCACGCCCCACAAAGTCTGCACCGATCATATAGGCCTGGGCCAGACCATCGGGGCTCGGCTGCGGCGCGTAGCTGAGCTCGATGCCCCACTTTTGCCCGTCGCCCAGAAGCTTGCGGAACAGGGGCAGGTCGTGCGGGGTCGAGATGATTAGGATCTCACGTATACCCGCCATCATCAGTGTCGACAGCGGATAATAAATCATCGGCTTATCATAGACCGGCATCATTTGCTTGGAGACGCCAATCGTCATCGGATGCAAACGCGTACCGCTGCCGCCCGCCAGAATAATTCCCTTCATAGACTTACTCCTTCACCGGCGCCGCGACACCCGTCAGGCGCGTCAGGCAATCATCAAGTGACACACGCCATGGATCGAGGCGCAGATTATAAACCTCAGCCAGCTTCTCGCCGCTGAGACGTGAGTTGGCCGGACGTTTTGCCGGCGTCGGATAGGCCTCAGTCGGGATCGGATTGACCTTTACGGCCTTTCCGCCACGCAAGGCAGAACCTTCAAAGATCGCCTCGGCAAACCCGGCCCAGGTCGTCTCGCCCTGGCCTGTCAGGTGGAATATCCCGCGCAACGCAGGATCGGGATCGCCAACAAGCTTTTGCGCGATCAAAAGAAGGGCGCGGGCAATCTCTGGCGCATAGGTCGGGCACCCTCTCTGATCGGCCACGACATTCAGCTCGTCACGCGTTTCACCAAGACGCAGCATCGTCTTGACGAAGTTATTGCCGTAGGGGGAGTAGACCCACGCCGTTCTTAAGATGACATGGTTGGGCGTAGCCGCGGCAATCTGCGTTTCACCGGACAGCTTCGTCACCCCATAGACGCTCACAGGACCTGGGGCATCGCCTTCGCTATAGACGCCATCTTTGTCGCCTGCGAACACATAGTCCGTAGACAGATGAAGGAGGGGTATATTGAGCTCAGCCGCAATCTTTGCCAGCTCACCTGGCCCCTCAGCGTTAATCGCCTGAGCGAGAGCCGCTTCACTTTCAGCCTTATCAACCGCCGTGTAGGCGGCCGAAGAGATGATCACATCCGGCCGAGCCGCCTTAATCGGCCCAGAGAGGGTCTCAGGTTTTGATAAATCGATTTCTGGCAGGCCCACACGAATGATCTCAAGACCAAGGCTCTCACCTAAGGCCTGAACAGAGGTGTCGACCTGGCCTTCCTTGCCTGTAACGACAATGCGCATCATCAGACCTTTTCGCCGAAAACGCCCAGACGCTCGCCCGTATAAACGCCGCCACGCAAGGGACGCCACCACTGTTCATTGTCGAGATACCAGCGCACGGTCTTCTCAATACCCGTGTCGAAGTTTTCGCGCGCCTTCCAGCCAAGCTCCGTTTCAAGCTTGGTGGCGTCAATCGCATAGCGATGGTCGTGGCCCGGGCGATCCGTCACGAAGGTGATCAGTCGATCGTGCGGAGCCCCTTTGGGGTTCATCTCGTCCATAAGGGCGCAGATACGGTGGACCACATCGATGTTCTTGCGCTCATTGCGACCACCGACATTATAGGTTTCACCCAGACGGCCCTTTGACGCGATCAGGTGTAGGGCCCGCGCGTGGTCTTTCACGTAGAGCCAGTCGCGAATATTGGAGCCGTCGCCGTAAACCGTCAGCGCCTTACCCTCCAGCGCATTTAAGATGTTCAGCGGAATCAGTTTTTCCGGGAAATGATAAGGGCCGTAATTGTTCGAGCAGTTCGAAACTACGACAGGCAGGCCGTAGGTACGGTGCCACGCCTTCGCCAGGTGATCAGATGCGGCCTTTGATGCCGAATAGGGCGAGGAAGGATCATAGGGCGTCACTTCTTCAAAGAGCCCTGTTTCTCCAAGCGATCCATAAACTTCATCGGTTGACACATGCAGGAAGCGAAAATTCGCCTTCTCTTCACCTTGCAGGCCATTCCAGTAATGGCGCGCCGCCTCGAGCATGGTGAAAGTGCCGATAACATTCGTCTGCACAAACTCACCCGCCCCGGTGATCGAGCGATCCACATGGCTTTCGGCGGCCAGATGCATGATATGGTTAGGCTTAAATCCGTTAATGGCCGAAACCACCGCATCACGATCACATATATCTGCCTGAAGGAAGCTGTAATTACTAGCGCCCTTTACAGGTTCCAGCGAGGCCAGGTTGCCGGCATAGGTCAGCTTATCCAGGTTTAAGACCGCCGCCCCCACTTCAGAGATCAGATAACGGACAAGCGCCGAACCAATAAAACCGGCGCCGCCGGTGACCAGAATTCGCATTTTGAGTCCTAAAATAAAATAGGCCTGTGCTTAGCGCAGACTTGAAAGCTTAGGCTGGGCCTTGTCCTTATCGGACAGGACCGCTGAGGCCAGATCGATCGGCCACTCAATCCCAATTTCAGGATCATCAAACGCAATACCGGCGTCGTGCGCCGCGCTATATGGGTTCGTTACCTTATAGAAAACTACCGTATCCGGCTCGAGCGTACAAAAGCCGTGGGCAAAGCCCTCCGGTACCCATAGCTGAAGCGCGTTCTCAGGTGTCAGCATCTCCCCTACCCACTGACCAAAGGTGGCAGATCCCGGCCGAATATCAACAGCCACATCGAAGATCGCACCGCGAAGGCAACGGACCAGCTTTCCTTGGACCAAAGGTGCTCTCTGAAAGTGTAGACCTCGGATCGTCCCGACTTTTGCCGACAGAGACTGGTTATCCTGCACAAACGTCACATCCGCCACGTTTTCGCGGAACCAAGGATCCTTGAAGGCTTCCATGAAATAGCCGCGCGCGTCGCCGACCATTTTCGGCGTTAAAAGGACAGGGCCCTTGATATCATAGCATTTGATCTGCATGGCACCGCTTCGCTGAACCCGCTCGTGATACTCAGTTTTACTTCATGGTACAATCCAAAATTGACGAAGGCCAGAGCCCGCAGGCTCCGGCCTTCGCTAGGCATTGCTACTCGGCTCAGTCACGCAAACCCGCGAGACCTCATAAGTGCCGCTGGGTCGGCGTCACGGCCGCGGAACTGGCGGTACGCGTCCGCTGGATCGATTGTGTTTCCTACGCTCAGGATAAATTTCATCATCCGACCGGCAACGGCCTTGTCGTAGAAGCCTTTTGGCGCCTCAGCAAAGGCTTCAGAGCAGTCAGCAGCCACAACATCCGCCCAAAGATAGCTGTAATAGCCAGCCGAATAGCCGTCCGATGAAAAGACATGGGCAAACTGCGGCGTGCGGTGGCGCATGACGATTTCCTTCGGCATACCGAGCTTTGTCAGCTCGTCACGTTCAAAGGCATCCGGATCTATATCGGCATCGCCGGCGAGATGCAGCTTCATGTCAATGAGGGCCGAGGACAGATATTCCACCGTGCCAAAGCCCTGATTGAAGTTATCGGCCTTTTTGATTTTCTCCAGAAGGGAAGCCGGCATAGGCGCCTTCGTCTTATAGTGCAGAGCAAAGCGCGAAAGCACTTCCGGGGTCGACAACCACCGCTCATTCACCTGAGAGGGAAACTCGACATAGTCCCGAGCTACGGAAGTACCCGACAAAGAGGCATAGGTGACATTTGAGGACAGGCCATGGATGGCGTGGCCGAATTCGTGGAAGAGGGTCGTTGCGTCATCCCAGGACACCAGAATGGGCTCGCCTGGCGCCGCTTCCAGGAAATTCGAGTTGTTTGAGACGATCGGCATATTGACCTTCGTCCCATCGCGTGACTGGCTGCGATAGGCATTCATCCACGCACCTGAGCGCTTACCCTTGCGAGCATAGGGGTCAAAGTAGAAAAGGCCCACTACCTTCTCATCTCGAGAGACTTCATATGTCGTCACGTCCTCATGGAAAACCGGGAGACCTTCGACTTTTTTGAACATGAAGCCATAGGTCTGTCCGGCTGCCCAGAACATGCCGTCGACGAGCTTATCGAGCTGGAGATAGGGCTTGATTTCGTTCTCGTCGAGATCGTAACGGGCTTTGCGGACCTTCTCTGCATAGAAGCGGTAATCCCAGGGCTCAATCGTGATGCCCGCCTTCTCGGCGTCGGCGACCTTCTGCATGTCAGAGACTTCTTCATGCACCCGCTTAACGGCCGCAGGCCATACCGACTCCATCAGCTTCATGGCATTTTCAGGGGTCTTGGCCATGGCGTTTTCCACCCGCCAGTGGGCGTGTGTCGGATAGCCGCGCAGCTGAGCGCGCTCAAACCGAAGTTTGAGGATCTTCCTGATCAGCGCATTGTTATCCCATTGATCCCCGTTGTCGCCGCGGTTTACGAAAAGCCGCCAGACCTTTTCGCGGGTGGCGCGGTTTGTACAAAAGGTCGTAACGGGTTCCATCGCTGAGCGGGTATTGGGTATAGCATAAAGCCCTTCCTTACCTGCCGCCTTCGCCGCCGAGGCGGCGGAGGCCAGAAATCCCTCCGAGAGCCCCGGCAGTTCATCCTTGCCAAGATAGAGCACCTGTTCTTCGTCATGGAGCAGATTATCAGAGAACTGATTGAAGAGCGTTGAGAGCTCTTTGTTAATCTCGGCAACGCGCGTTTTGGCCTGTGGTGAAAGGGCGGCGCCTGAACGTACGAAGCCGTTATAGGTCACCCACAGTAAACGGTCCTGCTCAGGCGTCAGCTTCAGCGAGGCGCGTTTGTCGTAAACGGCCTTTATGCGCTGAAAGAGCTTTTCGTTCTGGTTGATCTCATCGCCAAAAGCCGCGAGCTTCGCGGAAAGACGCTTGGAAATGGCCTGAAGGTCCGGAGTCGAAAGACCTCCACTCCAGACGCCGTAAAGTGTTGAGACCCGCTCCATCTCCGCACCGGACGTCTCAAGGGGCACAATGGTGTTCTCAAAGGTAGGAGCTGCCTTGTTCTGCGTAATGGCCGACACTTCCGCCCTCTGGGATCTCATCGCGGCATCAAACGCCGCCTCGAAATCCTCGATCTTGGCCTTATCGAATGGTGGTACACCCCCGTATGGACCCGTCCAGGGCTGGGTAAGAACATTTTCACCTGGGCCTGCAAGCGCCACCCCAGGCATCAGGCTTGCTGACGTCATCAGTCCCATAACCATACGGCGATCCATTTCCATCGAGTGCTCCCAATAAGATTTCACGATGTGTGTACGTGTGGCATCGCAAAGTCCGTTCCAAGTGCAATCATCTAAGCATGCACCCTTGCTGGCGACAAGGGCACAGGGCTATAGACAGGTCCTCACTTCACTGCGACAACATCGTCGCATTCGCGTATGGGGTTATGAGATGGCTATAGGAGTTTTCGATTCAGGCGTAGGCGGATTGAGTATTCACCGGGCGCTAGTGGATCGGATACCAGAGGCTGACTTTATCTATCTCGGCGATCAAAAACACGCCCCCTATGGCGAACGCTCGGGCGAAGAGATCGTAGAGCTGACCCGCCAAGGCTGCGAAATCCTTTTTAATGCCGGGGCCTCAATCGTGGTTCTGGCGTGCAATACCGCCTCAGCTGTGGCGCTGCGCCGCCTTCAATCGACATGGTTGGCGGACTATCGCAAATCTGTCGGGCGCCCCGTGAATGTCCTAGGGATAATCGTCCCGACAATTGAGGCGGCCACGGGCCTGCCATGGGAGCATGAAGCCGAACGTCGCGGGGCAAAAATTGAAAACGTCGATGTGCTTGGCATCTTCTGCACGACAGCGACGGCTCGTTCGCGTGTTTACGAAATTGAGATCGACAAGCGCAGGCAGGACCTGGCCGTCTTCACCGAGCCGTGTATTGGCCTGGCGGGCATGATCGAGGCAGGCGAGAGTGAGGAGAAGTTAAGAGCGGTCGTAGATAGTCGCGTGCAAGCCTTGAAAACGCGTATTGGGCGCTATCCCGACCGCGCCATCCTCGGCTGCACCCATTATGAAATCATAGGGGACCTGTTCAGAGACGCACTTCCCGAAGGCACCCCTCTGATTCACCAGCCCTCCTCCGTCGCATCAGCGTTAGAGCGCTATCTCGAGCGCCATAGCAAGTTTACGGTTGGGGTTTCCGGCCGTCGCCTGTTCTTAACCACCGGCAACGCTGGAAAGCAGCCAAAAATCGTTGATGCGTTTTGGGGTGCCCCCCTGACCTTTGAAATCGCGACCTGAACGACATTTGCAAAATTTTTATAATTTTGCACCTGCGTACGAATTTACGCAGGCGCAATATTCGCGCCGTAATAGAACGCCTGCAAATAAGTGCATTGCATGGCGGATCACCGGATCTTCGGTCGCTCAAAGGGTGACCTGCCGGCGTTAGAGTGCCTCCCCCTTCCCTCTGACCTTATGCGGAACCTTCCCGTGGCTCCGGAGCTTGCCAAGCCTGACATAGCCAGCCGCCTCTTCTGGAGCGGTCTGTCTTTCCTCATTGCGGGCCTCTTCTTTTACGCCGCATCCACTGCAACGGAAACAGGCAGTGCCGAGGTAGCGGGTGCAGCTCAAGCGCCTACCTCTACCGAGAGCTGATTACAACGCACTTGAGGAATACCTCATCCTCTCTGAACTGAACCCCGCAAGTGGAGACTAACGCTTGCGGTTCACTTGACCCCGGTGCGTTTTTTTCTCGACGCTGGCTTACACTGCCGCCATAAGAAGGCGTATGAGACGCCCGAGCCGCTACGACCTCTCCGCCGATTTAGCTGCCATCCTTTCAAACGAATGGGATGGTCGGGTTGTAGCGGGAGCGACAGAGCTCGAACTTTGCGGACTCTATCGATTTGAGACGAACGGCCCTGCGATTGAAATTGAGATCATGGAAATCGGGTCAATGCGACGCAGCGTGGTCTATACATCTGCTACCACGAGCTACCTCCTACTGCCCGACGGCAGATATAAAACCTTCTACAGGCTTATACAGGGGCCGTTGCCAACACACTTTCAACTTGTGGTCACCCGCCTAAACATATGGGCTAGAGCGCGATTATACTTCAGAAAAATCACCGAGCTAGGCATTAATCCGAAACGTTGGTCGAGTGCATTACGAAGTCGCCGCGTCAGTCGGTCTCGGGCCGTCGGTCTTAGTGTCAATAAAAACAGATGCATATCGCCGAAGCAAATAAGCCCGCGGACAATCGTCGAAGGCCTGCCGGTACCCAGAGATACAGCGGTGTCGATAATCATACCTACAAAGATACGGCATGATTTATTGTCGGAATGCTTGCGCTCCCTGAAACAGATCGACGGCGTCAAATACGAAATCATTATTGTTGATAACGGTGCCACAGATGCGGAAATGCTAACTCTCCTGAAGGAGCAGGCGAGGGAATTCAAAACGCGAGTGATCAGGCACGAGATCCCATTTAATTTCTCTACTCTATGCAATCTCGGCGCGACTGAAGCGCAATATCCGTTGCTATTGTTCCTCAACGACGACATAGAGGCGCTGGATGGAAACTGGCTTAAGTCTATGTGTAGCTTTGTGCTTAGGGAAGATGTGGGTGTCGTCGGCGCACGGCTTCTTTACCCTTCCGGTGACCTGCAGCACGGCGGCATAGCCACACATTTTCTGCCTGGTCCCGGCCATCCCTGGCGCCACCTCAAGGAAGAGGCGTGGCGTGAACATCCTCTTCTTTGCACGGCCGGAGATGTAGACGCTGTAACCGGCGCATGCCTTCTCATCCGTAAGACACTCTTCGATCATGTCGGGGGATTTGACGAAACGCGGTTTGCAATTACAATGAATGACGTGGATCTGTGCCTCAAGACACGGAGGTTAGGCCTGAGGGTCATATTCGATCCAGGGGCCACCCTTCTGCATAAGGAGGGACAATCGCGACCCGATGATGAGCGTGAAGACCAGCAGGCACGTCATGCGGCCGAGTTGCGTGCATTCCTGGAACTCTATCCCGATTTCGCCCGCCAGTCCGTTTTTTATCCCGTTGATCTTCGACGTGACACAGAAGCCGCCACCTCAATTCGTTAACCAGGATGAAAAGCGCCACACAGTTGGCCGACAGATGGGCTCTCGCCGTTCAATGTGCGTGCCCGCTTACTATCAAAATAGCTGAAACACTTCGCGCGACAAATAAAGTGATAAATTAAATACCAGCCCTTGTTACCCAGCAGGAAACGGAGCATTCAAACGACCTATGTCGCCAAATTATATATCAGCTCATCCCATAATCATGCATAAGTTACGCTATGCACATCAAAACTAAATCAATAAACTCAGAATCAAATATTATCATGAATATCAATTCAAAAAAAATCTTAGTCGTTGGTGCAGGATTTGCAGGCGCCTGCTATTCCAGAACTCTTGCTGAAGCTGGATTTGAAGTAGATGTAATAGATAAAAGGTCACACATAGGCGGAAACGCATTTGACTTTATTAATGAAAACGGCATAAGGGTGCATAAGTACGGCCCCCACCTTTTTCATACATCTAATTTAAGAGTAATGAGATGGTTATCTAGGTTCAGTGAATGGACCCCATACACGCACCGCGTACGTGCTCTACTACCGAATAAACAATTCGTTCCGATTCCTATAAATATAGATACAATAAAAACTGTTTTTGGAAAAAATTTTAAAGATCCTTCAGAAGCGGAACAATTTATAATGCGTCTGGGCGAAAATTATAAAAATATAAACAATGCTGCGGATTATTTGTATTCTAAAATAGGAAAAGAACTTACGGAACTTTTCTTTCGTCCCTATACCGAAAAGATGTGGGCAGCAAATCTTGAAGAAATGGACGCTTCAGTAATAAAACGCATACCCATAAGATTTGACGGAGAGGATAGATACTTCCCAAATGATATATATCAAGCTCTACCCTCAAATGGGTACGACAATCTATTCGCTTCAATATTCAGTCATGAAAATATAAAAATTCAACTCAGAATGGAATTCGACAAAAAAATAGAGAAGGAATACATACACATATTTAATTCAATGTCAATTGATGAGTATTTCAATTATTCATTCGGGCACTTGCCTTATCGTTCCATTAAATTTCACCATAGAAATGAAAAAAAGCTCACACAACACGTGTGGGCAACAACAAATTTTACAGATATGGGTCCTTTTACACGCGAGACATGCTGGGACGTTTTGCCTAATAATTGCAAAATAGACAATGGAATATACGCCGTAACCTCTGAAGAGCCGTGCGACTATTTGGAAAACGAAATGGAAAGATATTATCCTGTAAAAACGGCAGATGGGGCAAACGAAAAACTATATGAACTGTATAAGCGAATGGCCAGCGATCACGGCCGTATAACCTTCATTGGCAGATGCGGCACTTACCAGTATCTCAATATGGACCAAGTCATAAACCAATCACTGTTAGGGGCGCACAACTGGATTGAAAAAATGAGCCATAACAAAGCTTAAGGCGTGTAAGGCACTCGAAAATTGCTTCCCCCCTCCCAAGCCAATGCAGACTCGACGATCTTATTCAAATCGTCATGCATAGGCGCCCATTCTAGAACATCCCTGGCTAAAGTCGCATTTGCGACGACCTTAACTGCGTCACCGGGACGTCGTTCCGTCGGTATGACTCTAAGAACACAGCCACTTACGCGCTCCACAGCCGCCAAGACATCTCGAACACTGTGACCCCGTCCATATCCCAAGTTGGCGATTATAGACCGCTTTGCTTTCCGTAAATATGAAAGCGCGCAGACGTGAGCAGATACCAGATCTGAGACATGAATGAAATCGCGAATGCAAGTTCCATCAGGCGTTGGGTAGTCTGTCCCATAAATCCAGATACTATCTCGCTTTCCGGTCGCAACCTCACACGCCACCTTGATCAGGTGTGTTGCCCCGTCTGTAGACTGGCCCGCACGCCGTAGGGGGTCAGCGCCCGCGACGTTGAAGTAGCGAAGCGCTGCGTAACAGAAATTGTGAGCGCTACTCGCATCGCGCAACATTTGTTCGGTCATTAGCTTCGACAATCCGTAAGGGGACTCTGGAGCTAGCCTTGACTCTTCAGACACAAGTTCACCAGACTGAGGCGTGCCATAAACTGCTGCCGTTGAAGAAAAAACGACGTGCGGAATCGATGATTCGACTATAAATTTTAGTAGAGCGAGCGACTTACAAGTATTATTTGAGAAGTATTTTAGAGGATTTTGCACGGATTCGGGCACCACAACAGACCCAGCAAAATGTAATACGGCATCAAAATTATATTTATTATGCAAATTCAATAGTATATTAATATCTGAAAAATCATTCACATATAGCTTTGCACGTTTATCCACAGCTTTTGAAAACCCAGTAGAGAGATCGTCAACAACGACTACATGTTCACCCGCATCAAGAAGCGCTAACACCATGTGGCTACCAATATAGCCCGCTCCACCTGTAACCAGTACAGCCATATCAAATACCTCTAGATTTTACGTTTCTCGTTCATCCCGTGTACCAAAAAATGCAACAAAGGATTTACATTTTCGCTTTTGACGTCAGGATGAAGATCCAAGTATCGATTACCATCAAAGTACGGACTAGGGTTTCTACCCTCAATGCTACCATACATTAGATAATGTTCTATAGGGTCTATGCCGCTTTCGCGAACATCCGCATATGTATTTTTATACCAATCGGCATCGAACAAACTAGATTTTTTTATCACTTTATATTCTTCCGATTTGTTTCGAGTCGTATAGTAATCAATAACATTCGATTTAATGGCTTTAAAAACTGAGATGAGGCCGTTAGCAGATTGCCGACTTTCTATTGACTGTAAAATCTGCAATGCATTTTCATAACTATTGACTGCAGGTGCAATTAAACTGAGTTGATAATCTAAAGAGTGCACTTGCTGTCTTAAATGTACAACTTCGGGATTCGAGCCCCTATTTAAACACAAAGCTAGATACCGTGAGCCAAATGAAAATGCGTCAGGCGCTGCTTGCCTAAGCATGTCATGATGATCTGCGGATTTCTTTATTTCATCGCGCGACGCATTAAGCATAGAGTTATCGCGCTTTCTATAAAAGAAGTATGCCTCTGGCAAAACTATAAAACGGCATCCCCTCTCATAAATTCTAATATATAGATTCCAATCTTCGTATATATTCAACGACTCATCATATAAATTTTCTTTCAATACATTCGCTCGGAACAAAGCAGTAGCTGTGGAAAATCTATTTTCTATAGTTCCCGTAACGTGAGGCTCTCCCATCACGATGGAATATGCAACTGAGTCACCCACCTCATACGCACCTTGACGACG
Source organism: Asticcacaulis sp. DW145 (assembly GCF_037101385.1). NCBI lineage: Bacteria > Pseudomonadati > Pseudomonadota > Alphaproteobacteria > Caulobacterales > Caulobacteraceae > Asticcacaulis > Asticcacaulis sp. DW145. Next base: position 2,352,868 of record NZ_AP029024.1, read on the forward strand.
ATGGCCATCAAGAAATATGCTGGCTTGGCAAGTTACCACATCATAATTTCTATTATTATATAAGGCTTTTGCACATTTCTCTATAAATCTTTCATGTACAAGATCATCCGAATCAAGTATTAATATGTATTCGCCATCAGCGTTCCGAATCCCCAAATTTCGCGCACCCGCCAACCCTACATTAGCAGGACTCTTGATTATTCTCATGCGCGACGAATTATTTTTTTCTAAATTATCGACTATACTAAGGCTTAATTTGTCTGTGGAACCATCATCAACAATTATAATTTCCATGTTACTATATGTAGAATCTAATACTGATTTTAAAGTTTCGATTAAATATTTACCCATGTTATAGTGAGCAATCACGACACTGATTTTCGGCTCTTGCTTGAATTCCAACCAAGGCTCACTGGAAGGTACGAACCTATCCCAAGGCCATGAACTGAATGGAACATCAACTTGATCAATAGCTTGTATTTGAGTGGCGACAACCAAAGCCTCGGTCAAGCCAGCCGATGTTCCATCAAACTTCACGCAATTAACTTCATGGATCCAAGGGGTTCCTTCGCCAAATGCGGGGTTTGTCTGATTTAGTACGACAACAGCACCTAAAAGAGAGGCTTCATAGGCAACAAGGCAGAAGGACTCACATGCCCCAGGGACCACGACAATGGATTTCGCGATTAATTGATTACGTTCAAAATTGTTCAATTTTTCTAAAAATACAAAGCGGTCCTCTAAGGATGGTGGCACCATCGCTTTAATTGATGCCGTATATCCCGCCTCGACGCCACTAGCACAAAAGTACGCATCTTCTGAATAATTGGCGTGTGTCTGCAAAAATGCACTCACTCCTCTAACAAATAGTTCAGGACGTTTTATATGCTGAAGCTTAGACGTAAAGAGTATAGGTCGCGTCTTTAGCGCCAAATTATTTGGCTCATTCTCAATAAGCACGGGCGGTGAATGAATTATTACCCTAGGCTCCCACTCCGTCTTTGTGAAACCAAAAACTTTTCTTGCATAATCTGCATATGGTGCGACCTGACCGATTATAAGATCGCAGTCTCGTAAACACTTTCGCTCGAGATCAAACAAATTGAGATCATTCGGATGGATATAGTATCTCTCTGTTGACAATAGGACGCCGTGAGCTCCATGCAATCGGATAGCTATACAAGACGATCTTAGAAAGCCTGCCCCCAGCTTCTCCTGAAGCGTGCAAAATGCTAGCCCACCCCAATCTTGAAACTCTAGATAGTCAATCTCAACCTTCGACGACAACTCTTTCAGGGCCTGCAACACAAGCCATGACCGCCAGTGCCAGACAGTGTTGCTGTACGCCCAAGAAGGCGGCGCGTGAGCTTCCGGTTGATGTCGATCAGGGGTCGCATCAAAATCGACGCTTATAAGAGCAACCTCTGGAAAAATCGCCTTAAATGCTGCTATCTGAGGTGCGGGAGCGCAGAGCACCATGATACTTCTTGAACGGTCCGCAGCAGACATCGATTTAAGCATGTTATAGTTAACACGCCCAATGCCCCCACCCGTGAATGGGAATAGTTCACAACCGACAAAGACCAACGAACCCATGAGCTCAACCTAACTTCAAAAATTCTTTATAGCGACTAATACCGACTTTATCAGTCTCAGATTGGTAATCTGCGGCAAGAGCTCCTGCCTCATCCGAAGGCACTTTCAAAAGTCGCGTGATAGTTTCGCGAATGGCTACAGGAGAGTTTGGATTTTCAACCGTAGTGACTTTCAGGTAGGGATGCTCCTCTAAGGCATCGAGAAATAGATTACTTCGTATGCATGGGCGGCCCAAAGTCTGACTTTCGACATTTACCATGGGATGACAGTCTGTGAGAGATACATTCATAGCAAAAGTGGAAGTCGCATATTGCAGAAAAGTGTCTTCGCGGGATTTGAAGACAACTTTTTCCAGTTTATTGCCGGCCATCAACGGTAGCTCAAGATTGCTAGCAAAGTGTACGACCCGCTGTACATCCTCGTTAAGAGCGGCCCCCAAAGCTGAATTATAGACATTTTTAATCCAGCTTCCCCAGCCCGGTATAAACGCAGTCGTTTGTTCGGGTCGTTGAATGATGGGCAAGCCAAGCGACTCAAGACGCGGCGAAAGGTTAAAAAGCATTGGATAATGCAAATTTACCCCTGGGATTTCAATGCCAGCTTTCATAAAATGCAATGCGCCGACATGGCCGCCAGCCTTCAGGTCTATAGCCAAAAACGCGAGCCTACGCTCCGGCTCATTGCACCATTGCGAAAGGGAGCCATGGAACACGATCGACACAATCTCCGCCAAACCCTGAGAGCTTAGGGCACGACAAAGGAGGCCCGTATTTTGAGATACTCCGTGAAATACGATACGAGAGGGAGAAGCTGAGATTATTTCCTCTACCAGGCGGAAAATCTTTTCTGGAGAAAGCAGAGCATCGGTCAATGCCAGCTTCCGTCCAGGCAAAGAGCCGCAAGCGGCTCTGATACCCTCCCAGTGCTTATGAAAAACATACAGAACGTTTTCGAAACCCGCCACTTCATGGGCATAGCGCGTGTCGCGTGGTGCATCCCAGATGTAATCTATAGAGTCTTTTGTGTGCGGATCAGATGATACGTCAGAAGAAATTTCATCACGCGGATACGCCGAGTATACCACTTTTTGCAGTTCTAATCTCGCTTTTGCGGCGAACTTTAATTGAGAAAGCTGAAGCCGCAAACTCTCTAGCTCGACACCTACATCGATATATTCGGAAGATTGAAGCTTTTCCACAATAATTTCCTTTATATTTATATTCTTTTTTCCGCACCATTCCCGAGCAGCGACAGGCACTACATGCGCGATGCCATGCTTTCATTTGCGGTTACATCATCGATCAAGATACGGAGAGCATCTCCTATGGCTTTCGTATAACGGGCCTGTTTCTCATCCCAATCGACTCGCTTTACATCATGAAAAACGGGGTATTGCGTGAGCTGCGTAAACACCTGCCAATGGTCCGTCGAATTTGCATTAAGCAGTTCGGCCATAAAGACATCTTTGATTTTAGTGACGGCCTCATCTGAAGCGCCATCGGCGGCCAAAATGCCGATATAAGGGTCGGCGCGAAGCACCCTTTCAACCCTAACTCTAACCGATCTTTCTCGGCTCAACCAAAGCCAGAAGTCAATTGCTCCAAAATCCCAATCAAAGCTTTCTTCTTCGGTATGATGGATAATCGCACTTCCAAAGCGCGCCCTAAGACCATCGCGTACAATCCTCCAAAATGCCAAGGCCGACTGTCTTATATGGTCTGCACTAGGTTCATGCACCCACCCACCGATGCCCGTGATCTTCTCTGGCCTGGTAACCTTAGCTCCATCCACAAGGAGAATGACATCATTTTCCTGCGCCAGCCGTTCGACTCGAGTGCGGTCAAAAAGTACCACCTCAACCTCAAAATCATTGCGCTGCTCGCAGATCTGGGACAAAAGCCTTTCACCTTCGGTGACGGTGGGTGCGACGATTGTTAGCTTCTCTACGCCACCACCTAAGGCTGACAAAATTGCACGAACCGAGGCATCTTCTGAGGTTTGTAGCAGAATACGCCCCCCGAAAGTAGTTGGCGCCATATCGCCAGACAAAGTTTCATCCTCTAAGCGGGACTCAGATGCCAAGAAAAGGTCAAATTGATCTCTTATGGACCATGTTCCCGCATTAATACGCTGGAATATTGACCAAATATATCGCACGCGTGCCTCTACAGTATGACGACGCATGGATAGTTGTTGCCCCCTAATTGCACGAGCCTCCGTTCCCTCGAGGTCGCCCACGGCATCACGAACTATTTTTTCAACATAGACATCGTCATAAATACGTGCACGTGGGATCAAGGCAGAATTATCATCAGAGAAACCTAATATTAATTTTTCTATCTCTGAATGTGGTTCAGGAGCTATTAGAAGAGAACCAGCCATAGGTATTTCAAAATACTTAGCAACAATGGAGCCATAGGCCACATCATCTGTAAGGCCTATCCGATACTCACCTAAAACTTCAATAAACTTCTCCCGCAACTCGGAGCGTTCAGGCCGTGGATCAAGATCTGCAAGCGCCTTAATCATGCGCGTACGCAGTGGGTATGCAGCCTCTGACAACGTCCCGGCGATGCCGAGAGCCTTACGTTCCGAATGAGGTTTGTGCCAAGGATAATGTGCCGTGTAGTTCGGACAGTATATCATCTGAGAACGCGCGACTTCATTTACGGACAGCGGCAAAGCTGAGATAGGCTTCGCCAAGCAGTAATCGGAAAGGACTGGCGTGGAGGCGTGCACCTCTGAGTAGTACTCTCTCGAGTAGTTTCTAAAAAATCTATGTAGGTCATCCGTTACGATCATTTTGGGGAAATCGAATTTTCGAAATGCCGGAGCGCAAACTTCGCAAAATACAACCCCTATGTATCCCCTTTGGATAATTATTTGGGTGATTTCACCAACAAAATCAGACCCTTCAAATTCATAAACATCAACATACTTATGATTAGAAAACATAAACCAATAGAAAGGCGAGCATGAGTAATACTGCTTCCAACTCTTTGCGAAGACAAACGCTATTTTATTATTTGGATTTACAATATACCCGGTAGGAAATTCCGAATTCATATTATCTCACCTATTATGCTATTCACTTTCCGATTTATATTATATTATTGCATAGTCTCGCCAGATTTCGCCTATGGTTTCTTTGTAACCTTTTGCAAATTTTTCCAATGTAAAATAATCTTCGTATGCTTGCTTTGCACGCAAACCTAGATCACTAACAATGTCTTGGTTATCGATTAAATTCGCCACTGTATTCATGAGCGATTGAACGCTGCCATCAAACAGAGCCAGGGCCCCAGATGTCATTTCAAACACGGAGATATTGCCTCCTGTGGCTGAGGCGATAACCGCCTTACCAGCCGCCATGGCCTCAATAAGCACGAGATCAAAGTAGGTGCGACGATTAGGCAAAACAAAAACATCAGAGATTGAGAACAGCACTTCTGGAGACGATGTCCATCCGATTTCTAGCCAGCGCGGATGCGACGGAGGCACAACTCCATCCAAACGGCCCGCAACGACCACAGCTAAATCCGGCCTTGCCTCAACCAACGGCAGCATGGCGTCGACAAATATATCATACCCTTTAATAGGCTCGTGTCGCCCCATAAACGCGACCACCTTTTTCCCTTCAAGGCCGAGGCGTTTCTTCTCGGGCGGCTCATTATGACTTAGGGTTACGGGCGGCGCACCGGTAACAACGAAGCGAATATCCTTGTCTGCAGCCAAATCAGCAAATCCGGGGATAGTATCATAATAGGGGTCCATGGCCCGCTCAGACGGAAAAATCCATACATCCGACTTTTTGAAAGCAATTGCCTCGATTTCACGAAGAGCAAATTCGTATTGATCGCAAAGGGACGAATTATACCCTTTCCGTCGCCAACCGTTTGAGGCCTCGAGGGCCACACTTTCAGGGCAATGACTAGTTAGGATGACGGACACGTCGCGACGCCCAATTTCTTCCAGAGAGTTTATGACCTTAAGCGCGTCAACAGTGAAGTGGGCGTGAATACTTTTAGTTTCACCTTCAAGAAGAGGGGCCAACTGAAAGGGTGCCAATTTTATGTGCTGAGGATTTAGATAGCTCTCTAAATGTCCGCGTAACACTTCATCTGTAGGATGAGCCCCTTCCGGCGCGGGTGCCAGCTTAGGTCCCTGAGGCACAATCCGTATGCGATCATCTGCTCCCACTAGACTCAACCCAGTTGCAAGGTTTGCTAGATAACCCGATGGCCCACCAGCTCGTGGATCTAAGTACGCATTAAAGAAAATCTTGTGACCACCCATATGCGAACTTGCCCCTCCTTGCCAGCTCTGATGACGCCAATCTTATACCCACCACTCTACGCACCTGGGCAACGCGCATAGGCCTGGTCCCTAGTTGGTTACCAGGTAATCGCGTCATTCCCTCCTCGCCCAATATCCCTTTCCAATATGATTGTCGAGACGATTTACCAGAGGGGAACACCGGGTACAGGCTCAGTTAGCTTATTGGTGTTAGGCTATTGACGAGACTCTTTCAGAGACAAGACGTGGGGGCCAAGCCAACGAAAAGTCTGTGTGATCCAGGCTGAGATTTGGATTATAGGCGGGATCCCAATAAAGTTTCTCCCCCCAGCGCGCAATCATTGCGTCTACCTCAGCCTGAAACCGCCTCTGTTTCTCAGGGGTAGTCTCTTCACCGCGTGAGGCCGATTCATGATGAACCATCTCGGCATAGGGCGTCCAGATATTTCGATAACCTGCAGCGACAACTTTAAGACAGAAATCAACATCGTTGAAGGCTACAGCCAAACTTTCATCGAAGCCGCCCACCAACCCAAAGACATCCCTACGTACCATTACGCATGCGGCAGTCACGGCACTAAAACTCTGGTGGTGAACGGCCCGACAGAAGTAGCCCTTTGAGCCTGCATCTAAATGCTTATGAACATGCCCAGCAACTCCCCCCATACCCAATACAACACCTGCATGTTGTATAGTGCGATCCGGATACCAGAGACGCGCTCCCACGCATCCAATGTCCTTCATTTGTGCAAACGAAACAAGCTCTTCGAGCCAACGATCAGTAATTATTTCGATATCATTATTCAATAGTACAATATATTCGCCTGCACTCTCCTTCACGCCGATGTTCACTAGGCGGGAAAAATTAAAAGTCAGATCATCTCTAACAATCTTTACGCCCCGGCCTTTTAGATATGCAAAATATTCGAGTGTATCCGTTTCTATGCTACCATTATCTATAATTACGATTTCGTATTTTTTGTATGTGGTATTGGAAAATATACTTTCGACAGCGACACGTAGCAAGTCTAATCTATCACGCGTGGGTATAATAATGGAAACTAATGCATCTTTATTCCGGAGAGCATATTGCACACGATAATGGCCGATCTTTGCATCCGCGATATCTACTGTAGCATCAACCCCAATGCGCTTGAGGTGATCGCGAACTGCCTTTACGCCAGCTTGTGTAGCATAACTTTTCTCACTTACATCTACAGCCGTACTGCCTGCGATTGCGCGCCAATGGTAGAGTACTCTGGGGATGTGGTGAATGCGGTCGACAAATGTTTGCTCCACGACACGTAGCGCCAAATCGTGATCTTGCGATCCTTCATATCCGCGCCGGAAACCGCCCACCCGTTCCACCAGGGCGCGCCTGTACACGCCAAGGTGGCTTACCATGTTCTGAGCCAGAAAAAGCTCATAATTAAAGTCACTTTTGAAATATGGGTCAAATCGCCGACCCATTTCATCAATCTTATCTTCATCAGAGTAGATCACATCCAACGCAGGGAAGCGATCAATCGCGTCACCTACCCAGAAGAGAGCATCTTCAGGTAAAATATCATCATGATCAAGAAGAGCGACATACTCACCCGTCGCTAGACCCAAAGCAGAGTTTGATGCCTCGGATATGTGGCCGTTAATATCGCGAAAGCAAACTCGTATCCTATTATCCCGAGTTTTGTACTCTTCTAGTACTGTGCGAATCTCAGGATTTGTTGAGCAATCGTCTGCAATGCAAAGTTCCCAATTTGGATAGCTTTGTCGAATAACAGACTCGATAGCCTCAACAAGGAACGGGACCGGTGGATTATATACGGGCATAACGACAGAGATCAGCGGATGCCTCTTGAACATTGCTAACCGGCGCCTTTGCTCAGATTTTGATAATTGCAATATTGCAGAGTGAGCCTTCAGCCAATCTGAATAGTGCGTGCGCCGGGACAATACCTCATCCTGCGTAAAGTATACGTAGAATGCCTGTCGATTCTCTTCTTTGCCATATTGCAGAAAATGGTTATGAGAATCGTTTCCTAGAGCAGCCACATCGGGATAGGCCTTTGCATAGGCTACCGGGTTAAAGAACCTCGCCTTTCGACCTTCCAGAATGCCATGTAAAAAGAAATGCACAAACGGATCGGTTCCCGAAGCCGCCACATCGGGATAAGCGTCGCAGTAAAACTCGCCATCGAAGTATGAAGGCGAAAGAGAAAAGGCACGCGAATTCGCTCGCGCAGCTCGAAAATCAGTACTGATAAGCGACCTTTTTTCAACTCGAAGAGTCTCCAATATTTTAAAAATAAAATTGGAAATACGATATTTGGTTTTTATAGAAAAAAATTGGAACATTTCAAAGAAAATTCCTTAATCTCTTGATCTCCAATTGCGTATCATCCAGATAATTTAGAGCACTCAGATCCTCTACATCGTTAACATCATGCAATTTAAAACTATCATCATTATACCAGTATTTTAAATCTGAATTTTCACCTGTCCCGGCTTGCCCTCTTTTTGCTTTGACAAGATATTCCTCATAAGTTTTTGTGTAGTAGTGATTGATCTGAGCACAATCGAGCCTAATTTTATTAGAGCGGCCCCGAGATAAAAGCGTTAGTTCTTCACCATCAGCAAATACGATTTGGCCATTCGTATCACTCATGTGCATGTCAATGTGCGGCCCAATCGTTCCTATGCGCAGAAAACTTTTGAGGTGATCGTTCATTGGGAAATCAGCGGCAGCAGCGCGGGTAAATCGCTCAATTACCAAGCCAGGCTCCCACTTTGATCGGTGTGAAGAGCCAAAGATACGCCAATTTATTCCGATCGCGGTTACGTTTGAGCGCGCATGGATGGGCGCCAACATATTTTTGAGGGTCGTGTTGTGCAAAACCAGAAATTCGTCGCAGTCAACAAAAAATATCCAGTCTGTATCAGCCTTACCAATAGCATCAACGTAGGCGGTAATTTGTGGGGACTCTTTAGCCCCCAGCTTCCAGGGGCGATGTATTATTTGTCCAGAACGCGCGAGCGCCTTTAATAATGAAGCAGAACTGTCGGAACTGTTGTTTTCGTAAACGACAACTTTATCGAACCCGATATTTCGATAGTAAGCGATCCACTCTAAAAGATAGGGCCCCTCATTTTTCGCGATCAAACAGACAGTACACGTGACCATGTCTTTATTCCAAGCTTTCCACCACTTTGTTATGCTCAAAGTCCCATGAAGCCACGTCGCCGAAAAAGATCTGGGAACCACTATTCATAACCAGTACTTTATTGCAAAGTGATTTTATCAAATCTTGATTATGACTAGCCAATACAATGACTCGCGATTTAGCGAGTATGTCGTTAAGACGATCCAGAGCTTTTTGAAAAAAGCTCGCATCACCAGCTCCAATCCACTCATCCATTAGCAAGATATCGGGCTCAAGACTTGTAGCGACACCAAAAACCAAACGCGTCGTCATACCAGCAGAATATGTCTTCAACGGTAGATCGATAAATTGTCCCAAGTCTGAGAAATCAACGATATCAGGTATTTTTTGAATAATTTGCTTTGTGGTGTATCCCCTCATACGCCCCATGATGATGATATTTTCGCGACCGGTCAGCTCCAGATCCATACCCAATGCAATATCAATCATGGATGATACCTTGCCAGCGACCTTAAGATGTCCTTTGTCCTGTTCGTAGACGCCGGCTAGAACTTTCAGCAACGTCGTCTTCCCCGCGCCGTTGTGACCGATTATGCCGAGCCGATCTCCTTCGTTCAAAGAGAAGTTAATATTCTCCAAGGCTTTGACGTGAACGACGTCATGTCCGTCCTTTAGCAGCTTGCCGCCAACGGCCAGATTAGCAATTGCGTTACGCAGCGACTGCGCACGTATAGAGTAGATAGGGTAAGACAACTCGATACCCTTCGCTTCAATAACCGACATAACGAGCCTTTAAATCCAGAAGGGAATCCGACGACGGTTGATGGTAAACGCGAACGCCCACACAATCACGCCAAGCGCCGTTGAAACGATGGCGAGAACCCAGACTTTGGAAGGCGCCACACTGCCCATCAAAGCCTGCCTGGTAATTTCAACCGTTCCATAGAACGGATTAAAATCGACGAGCGCAGTCTTCCAGCCCTTTAAGTTAGTAGGATGCCAAAAAATCGGGGTCAGTACGGACAAAAGTTGCCCAACATAAGGCAAGAGGAAGCGCATATCTCGAAAGCGCGCCGCTATCATCGCCATTACCATCCCCCAGGAAAACATGAAGATAATGACGATTGGCACCGCGAATATCAGTGACCAATGAGGCAACAAAGGCCCCCCGACAAACGCCATAGATATATAAAAAACAATCATGTTGTGAAAGAACAGGATAACAGCCTTGCAAGTCGTTTCAAAAGCATAATATGTAAACGGGTAAGCATGATTTCTAATTATGGACGCATTCGCCATGAACATTTCAGGGGCCTCATAGAGCACATACGCGGCCATAGTGAAGGCGAGCATACCGCTCATGATATAGGGCAATGCCTCCTGAAGACTCAGCCCAAAAATTCCACCAAAAATAATTGAAAGTGATAAAGACGTGGCCACCATAGAGCCGCTTATCCACAAAGAACCCAAAAAAGTTCTTTTGTACTTAGCCATAAGATCATGGTAAGCTTGATACATCCAAACATGGTAAAGGGATACTCCACCCTTTACATCTTTTACAGCTTTGTTTATCATAATGGCCATGAGTTGTATTTTAAAAATAACTGCGGGCTCGCAGGAAACGCATCCCCAATTTCGGCCGTACGATTAGACGATTGCATTTAGGTTTTCAAGCCACTCTTTTTAATTGAACCAGGAGAGAAAGCGGAAATTCCCAAAATTCAAATGCACTCCACCGCCGCCGCTTGCGATAGTTGCAAAGCGTTCGACGAGGAGGCTAGCAACTGTCAATCTACCAACTTGTCGGTCAAATTATGGAAAAAGTCGTAATTTATGAAGACGCGAACTATCTGATCGGTAAGCGTAAACACGCCCCCGTGTTGCGGATCTAATGATTTCGTGGATCAGGCGCCGGCTTGATCTGGCTTAAAATTCCAAGGCATGAGTTCGTCGAGACGAGTGACAGTCCAGCCGTCTGCGATGCGCTGAAGGGTCTTTGTCAGCCAGGCCTGCGGATTGACCCCGTTCATTCTGGCTGTCTGGATAAGCGACGCGATGATAGCCCACGTCCGGCCACCGCCGTCTGAGCCCGCGAACAGGCTGTTCTTCCGCGTTATGGTCTGAGGCCTGATGGCGCGTTCGACGATATTGGAGTCCAGCTCGATACGCCCGTCATAAAGGAACCGCTCCAGCACCTTGCGACGACGCAGGGCATAGTCGATAGCCTTTGCCAGGGATGATTTCTGAGAGATCTGCGACGAGGTCTTTTCCCAGAGCTGGAAGAGCTCCTCGACTATGGCCTTGGCATGCTTCAGGCGGTAGGTAGCCCGCGCTTCCGGCGACTGGCCACGCACCTTGTCTTCGTGGTGCCAGAGTGCAGACATGATCTCAACCGTCTGGGTGGCTACGGCCGAGCTGTTGTTGGCATGCAGGTCATAAAACTTCCTGCGGACATGCGCCCAGCACCCGGCGAGCTGGATGCCCGTATTGGCATCCGGGGCCTTTTCAAGCTGATTATAGGCCGCGTACCCATCCACCTGAAGGACGCCGTTGAAGCCGGCGAGATGGCGCTTTGGCCGGTCGCCTGAGCGCCCATCCTCGAACTGGTAGACGACGATCGGCGGATCCCCGCCGCCGAAGGGGCGGTCGTCTTTCACATAGGCCCAGAGATAGTTGTGTAACACCTTCCCGTTTCCGGGAGACAAGGTCGGCAGAACCGTCTCATCGGCGAACAAACGCTCCCCCTTGAGGAGTTGTGCCATCATATAGGCGTGCAAGGTGGTCAGCTCGAAGCCCACCGCGCCCATCCAGCCCGCCATCACCTGGCGACTTACCTCGATGTTTTGCCGCGCGAAGATCGCTTCCTGGCGATAGAGGGGCAGGCCATCGGCATATTTGGCGACCGCGATATGGGCAAGCAACGCCTCGGTTGGCAGGCCCGCCTCGACGATATGGTTAGGTGCCTTAGCCTGAAGGACGCCATCGATGGACTTGTCCTTGTAGGCGTAACGGGGGCGCACGGTGACGATGACCCGGTACGTCACAGGTATCACGTCCAGGCGCTCGCTGCGGTCTTCACCGATACGTACCTTTTGCTTGCCCGCGTGCTCTTCGGGCTCCTCGGGTTCAATGACGACCTCAATGCGCTCAAGGTGCGCCGGCAGGCTCTTGCGGGGTCGCGACGGCGACGACGCTGACTTCGGTCGTCCTTTGCCGATTTCAGCCTCAAGGGCGCCTACGCCCGTCGCGACCTCTTCAAACAGAAGCACGAGTTGCTCGTCATCTTCGGCCGGCGGCGCCTGTAAGGTCTCAGATTTGCGCGAGAAGCGGCCGCGGTTGAAGATCTTGAGGATATCATTGAGCCGATCCAGACGCTCATTCAACGCGACTTCCCGGCTTTTCAGGGCGCTGACCTCGGCTTCAAGCGCTTCCACCCGAGCGGCCTTTTGGGCCATTTCCAGAGCAAACGCCATCAGCGCGGCTGGATCTTTCGGAAGGATAATCGAGGGGTCCGACATGAACGATTTATACCATGCAACCCCCTTATCGGCATGGGATTTCTTCAGATTTTTGGACTAAATTTCCCTATCCCGCAAGGCGAGGACGAGCCACCTTCTCGGGCCGAACCCGCTTCCAGTCGAGCCCGTCCAAAAGGGCCAGCGCCTGCGCCTGGTTTAAGCGAATACGCGCCTGCCCGACCTTCGGCCAGCAAAAGCTTCCCGTCTCAAGACGCTTCGATACCAGGCAAACCCCGGTGCCATCAAACCACACCATCCGAAGCCGGTCGGCCCGCTTAGACCGGAACACATAGACCGTCCCGTTGAACGGATCGTGACCTGCATCACGAACCAGACCCAGAAGACCATCCATACCTTTTCGGAAGTCGATAGGCTGGGCTGACAGCAACACCTTGACGCCAGCCGGGATCATGCCGCGCGTACCGCTCGGATCACGCGAGCCAGCGCCCGCTCATCAACCGACCCCGTACATCGCACGACCACGCCGTTGATCTCAATCTCGATTGAACCGTTCTCTTCAGCTCGCCGCGCTGACACATCGCAAACCGTCTCAACCAGCCCATGATCACGGCAGTACCGGCGCCATCCAAACAACTGCGACGGAGAGATGCCGATCTCCCGCGCCAGAGCCGACGCGTTCACCCCAGGCATCATCGAGCGCGCCGCCATCTCCGCCTTGAAGTCCTCAGGCCAGTCGCGGCGCACCCGCCCGACCCTCCCGCTTGTCACAAGCTCCACAAACTGACTACTTCTAGTCGCATGCATAGGCGTAGCCATAGAAGTTCATACCCCGTGCCTCAAAACACAGCATACTCGAACTTTTCAGGCCGCCGGAAAACGCGGGGTGGGGCTTACGCTTACTCTGATCGAGTACTTTACGGGTGAGAAAAGTACGAAACTGGTTCATACTTTTACACATCTCGGTAACCGCGAATTGGCGGGCATGGGATATGGTGGGGCAGAGTTTTTCGATGCTGGCTATGATGTTATAGCCTTCAAAACCAATGTCGATCACTGGTATCAAGATATACCTAAACACATTTTCGAGACGGTTCGGGCGAGAACCCTCGATAAGGGTTATTTACGCCGAATCACATATGGCGGCTCAATGGGGGGGTTTGGTGCGTTAGCCTTTTCAAGGCATTTGGAAGCAGACACCGCCCTCGTCTTTTCGCCTCAAATCTCACTCGGAGAAGCGTTTGATAAACGGTGGGACAGCTATCTGAACAAATTTGAATGGGCCTATCCTATCAACTCAGATACTTTTTCTGAAAAAATCCATATAATTGCCATATATGATCCGATGGACATAGATGCGAAGCATATTGATCTTTTAAAAGACTATGTCGTTCATGAAAAATTTACTCCGATTCAAATTCCATTTGCAGGGCATGCCACCCCCCAATATCTTTCGGAGATCAAAATATTACGACGCTTAGTTTTACAATTAGCAGAAATTCACTCCGCTGATGGATTCGATATATACTCTGAAAGAAAAAATTCTTGGTCTTATCATTTTCATCTTGGCTTAAATCTACTCCATAACAAAAAGTACCAAAGCTCCCTGCGAGTGTTCAAGAGAGCATTAATTTTCAAACCGATCGACGCCGACACACATAGATTGATTAGCACTTGTCTTCAATATCTCCGAGATTATACAGGTTCTACCGTAGCGGCCAAGCAAGCTGTAAATTTGTCTCCAACATTCCAAAACTATGATCATCTTAGTTATCAACAGATGCTCTCCGGCGAATGGGGATCGGCGTTGCTATCCATAGAATCTGCCCTATTACTATCACCCGATAATGAGGGGCTCATTCAGCGTAAAGAGCACCTCGTGCACAAGTTGAGAGATAAGGGTTCATGCAACACCGGCTCTTAAAATCTCATGCAGATGAATGACACCCACCGGCCGTGTGTTCTCGACAGCAAAGATGCCTGTAATGCTACGGGCGTTCATTTCGGCAAGGAGCTGTGAAGCCAGAGTGTCCGGCGTGGTCACACGCGGGGCCCGGGTCATGATTTCCGAGACGGCACGGTCTACAAAGCCTTCTGCGAAGGCGCGGCGCAGGTCGCCATCCGTTAGGATCCCGGTTAGCTGGCCTTCAGTATCCACCACGCCCGTCATGCCGTAGCGCTTGGAGGACATCTCAACGATAGCCCGCGATAGCGGCGTGGCTTCGCCGACAAGCGGCATCGCGTCTCCTACCTGCATCAAATCGCGTACCTTAAGGAGCCGCGATCCCAGCTTTCCACCAGGGTGGAACTGCCGGAAGTCCTGTGCGGTGAATTTTCTCAGCGACAGAAGGGCGACGGTGATGCAGTCGCCCATCGCAAGCTGCATGGTCGTAGACGTAGTAGGGGCAAGTCCGTTAGGACAAGCCTCGGCCATTTTCGGCAAGACAAGCGCAATATCCGCAGCCGATCCAAGGGCACTTTTTGGGCCAGAGGTTATCGCAATCAATGGTACGGAAAAACGCCGCGTGTAAGCAATAATGTCGGCAAGCTCCGGCGCCTCTCCTGACCAAGAAAGCGCAAGCACAACGTCATTTGCGCCGACCATACCCAGATCGCCGTGACTGGCTTCGGCTGGATGTACGAAGTGCGACAGAGCGCCTGTAGAAGCCAACGAGGCGGCAATCTTTCGGCCAATATGGCCTGACTTTCCCATCCCGGTGACGATGATACGGCCGCTCTTGGCCTGGGCGTCTAAAATGGCTGAAATAGCCGCTTCAAAGCGGACACCGAGCTCGCCATCGAGGGCGCCTCGCATGGCATTCAGGCCTGCCGCCTCTATTTCAACAGTCTGTTGGGCTGCCTGCAGGGCCGAGGTGGCATCAAGGGCGGTTTCTAAAGCCATGTTTATTTCCCCGCGAGCCGGCGACGGGCCTCTTCCAGGTCGGCGAGCGTATCCACGCCTAAGGGCACTTCGTCCACTTCGACAGCGTCTATGCGCATGCCATGCTCTAAAGCGCGAAGCTGCTCAAGCTTTTCGCGCTGCTCCAGCGGCGAGGGCGACAATTGAACAAAACGCTCAAGCGCGGCCCGTTTCCATCCATAAAGTCCGATATGATGATAGAGCGGCCCCTCCCCCCAGGGCGCCGTAGCGCGGGTAAAATAGAGCGCACGGAAACGGCGAGGTGAAACAGGCGTACCGATCATTTTCACCACCGACGAGGCGGTCCGTTCCTCGTCGGAATGAATCTGGGCTACAGGCGTTGAGATATCGACGTCCGCATCCTTCAACGGCTCAAACACCGCCCGGATCGTGGCGGGTACCACGGTTGGCAGATCACCCTGCACGTTTAAGAGAAGGTTGTAGCGCTTTTCCGGATCAATCCGGGAGATGGCCTCGTAGATTCTGTCCGAGCCCGATGGATGATCGCTCCTGGTCATGACTGCGTTTCCACCGACAGCCTGAATGGCGTCCGCAATCTCGGGGCTGTCAGTCGCGACCCAGACGGTGGCCAGGTCGGCCTCAATGGCACGGCGCCATACCGCCACAATCATGGGCTCGCCGTTCAGGTCGGCCAGAGGTTTATTCGGCAGTCGCGTCGAAGCCATACGCGCCGGGATAAGAATGACCGGCTTCATACGCTATTTCACCGCATCACGTGCCGTGATCGCCTTGGCAACCTGATCGATCGCCATGAGGTCGCGCATCAGCCCCTCGAATGACGCCAGCGGCACCATATTCGGTCCGTCGGACGGCGCATTATCAGGATCCGGGTGAGTTTCAATAAAGAGACCCGCTACCCCCACTGCCACAGCCGCACGGGCGAGAACCGGGACAAACTCACGCTGTCCACCCGACGATCCACCCAAGCCACCGGGTTGTTGCACAGAGTGGGTGGCATCAAAGATCACAGGCGCGCCCGTTGCAGCCATGATCGGCAAACCACGGAAGTCGGAGACAAGCGTGTTATAACCAAAGCTTGTCCCCCGATCACAGAGAAGGACGTTCGGATTGCCGCCGAGCACCAGTTTATCGAGAACGTTTTTCATGTCCCAGGGCGCCAGAAACTGACCCTTTTTGACATTGATCGCTCTGCCGGTTGCCGCCGCCGCCAGCAACAGATCGGTCTGACGGCACAAAAAGGCAGGGATCTGCAGGACATCAACAGCCTCAGCCACCGGTGCACACTGCTGCGATTCATGGACGTCCGTCAAAACTGCCAGACCCAGGCTTTCACGGATCTCTGCAAAGATCGGCAAGGCTTCTTTCAGCCCAATACCCCGCGCGGCTTTCGCGGACGTCCGGTTGGCCTTATCAAACGACGTCTTGAAGATGATCCCAAACCCGAGGCGGTCAGATATCTCTTTAAGCGCCGACGCCACCTCAAGCGCGTGCGCTCGGCTTTCCAGCTGACAGGGGCCCGCAATCACCGAAATCGGAAGGTGATTGCCAAACTTCGCTGACTTGAGCTCGACGACGGGATTAGCACGCAATTCGGACATATCTGCACTCCAGGACACCTGCGGTCTAGTGCATTCTGAGAAGCACTTCAACCCGCCGCTTTGAAGCAGACAAATGGGGCTAATCCGCGTCGTTTACAAGCGCCGCAAACGGCTCAGATCACGTAGTTGGGCTCGACCGGCAAGTAGCCGTTATCGAACAGCCACTGGAAGATACGCTCGGCTTCCGCTTCCGGCGCCTCACCTTTTTCGGCCACGACGATCTCCGGCGCCTCTGGCGCTTCATACGGGCTATCGATCCCCGTGAAGTTGGGGATCTCGCCCGCGCGGGCCTTTTTATAGAGCCCCTTGACGTCGCGTGCTTCGGCTATAGCCAGAGGTGTGGCCACGTGGATTTCGACGAACTCGCCCGTCTCCAGGAGCTCCCGGGCCATCTGACGCTCTGCGCGGAAGGGCGAAATAAAGGAGACGAGCGTAATCAGACCCGCCTCTGTCATAAGCTTTGCCACTTCTGCCACCCGCCGGATATTTTCCACACGGTCCGCATCCGAGAAGCCGAGGTCCTTATTCAGACCGTGGCGGACATTGTCGCCGTCGAGCAGGGTTGTGTGATAGCCAAGGCTTAAGAGTTTTTTCTCAAGAAGGTTGGCGATGGTAGATTTTCCGGCACCTGAAAGCCCGGTAAACCATAAGACGGCCGGCTTCTGACGTTTGATCTCAGCTCTGGCAGCCTTCGACACCTCAAGTGCCTGCCAGTGCACATTGCTGGCACGGCGCAGAGAATGATCGATCAATCCCGCGCCCAGCGTCAGATTGCTGATGCGGTCAATCAGAATAAACGCGCCCGTGGCCTTATTCTCAGCGTAGGCATCAAACGCAATCGGCGCCTGAGTGGCGATGTTTACCGTCGCCACCTCGTTGAGCTTTAGAGTTTTGGCAGCGAGCTTTTCAAATGAGTTCACATCCGTCTTATGGCGGATGTCTGTGACGGTCGCCGTAACCGTACGCGCACCGATCTTTAGGAGGTACGGCCTGCCTGGCAGAAGCTCGTCTTCGTTCATCCAGATGAGGCTGGCCTGAAACTGATCTCCGACTTCAGGCCGTGCGGCAGGCGATGCGAGGACATCACCGCGCGAGATGTCTATCTCGTCTTCCAGCGTAACGGTAACCGCCTCGTCAGCGCCGGCCACTGGCAGTTCGCCGTCATAGGTCACGATCGACTTGACCTTCGATGTCTTGCCGGATGCCGCGACGACGATGTCATCGCCCGGCCGCAGAACCCCTGAAGCGATCGTGCCGGAGAAGCCACGGAAATTCAGATCAGGGCGATTGACCCACTGGACCGGCAGGCGGAAGGGCTTATCCCAAAGATTGCGCTCAATCTCCACCGTCTCCAGGTGCTCCACTAGGGTAGGGCCGTCATACCAGGCCATACTCGGCGAACGCTCCAGCACATTGTCGCCAAAACGCGCCGACAACGGGATGGCTTGCAGGCTCTCAAACCCAAAATCGGCCGCGAAGGCTTTATAGTCCTCATATATGCGGTCAAAGACGCTTTGAGAATACGCCATCAGGTCGATTTTATTGACGGCCAGCACCACGTGCTTGATACCCAAAAGAGAGACGATGAAGGAATGGCGCCGTGTCTGCGTCAGGATCCCTTTGCGGGCGTCTATCAGGATTACGGCGAGGTCGGCATTCGATGCCCCTGTCGCCATATTTCGGGTGTACTGCTCATGCCCCGGAGTATCCGCGACGATGAACTTGCGCTTTTCGGTTGTGAAAAACCGATAGGCGACGTCGATTGTGATCCCCTGTTCCCGTTCTGCCTGAAGGCCATCGACGAGAAGGGCGAGATCGATCTCTTCGCCCACCGTGCCAAAGCGCTTTGAGTCCTTCTCCAGGCCCGCCAGCTGATCTTCAAAGATCAGTTTGGTGTCATAGAGAAGGCGGCCAATAAGGGTTGATTTTCCATCGTCGACGCTTCCGCACGTCAAGAACCGCAAAAGGCTCTTCTTCTCATGCGTGGCGAGGTATTCGGTAAAGACTGAGGTGTCGATCTTTCCCAGAGCGGTCATTAGAAATACCCTTCGCGCTTCTTCTTTTCCATCGACCCCGCTTCGTCGTGATCGATTAACCGCCCGGATCGCTCTGACGTGCGCGCGACCAGCATCTCTGCTACAATCTCTTCTAGTGTTGCCGCTTCCGACTCTATAGCGGCGGTCAGCGGGTAGCATCCAAGGGTACGAAAGCGGACATTGCGGATTTCTGGCACTTCGCCCTCTCCAAGCGGAAGGCGCTCATCATCGACCATAATCCACTGCCCACCACGTTCGACGACGGGTCTCGGCGCTGAGAAGTAGAGCGGCACGATTGGTATGTCTTCAACGAGTATGTATTGCCAGATATCGAGCTCCGTCCAGTTCGAGAGCGGAAAGACGCGGATCGATTCTCCGGGCTTAATGCGGGCGTTGTAGAGGTTCCAAAGCTCGGGTCTCTGGTTTTTGGGATCCCAGCCGTGGTTTTGGGTTCTGAAGGAGAAAATGCGCTCTTTGGCGCGGGATTTCTCCTCGTCTCTGCGCGCGCCACCGAAGGCAGCATCAGAACCATGGGCAGTTAAGGCCTGCTTGAGGGCATCGGTCTTCATAATGCCCGTGTAGACAGAGCTTCCATAGTCAAATGGATTTACGTTATCGCGCACACCGTCCGCATTCGTATGCTTGATTAACTGCAATCCAAGACGGGCGGCCGTGTCGTCGCGAAACTTGATCATCTCACGGAACTTCCACGTCGTGTCGATGTGCATCAGCGGGAATGGAGGCTTTGAAGGGTAAAACGCCTTCAAAGCCAGATGTAGCATTACTGATGAGTCTTTGCCGATCGAATAGAGCATGACCGGGTTTTTGAACTCGGCGGCGACCTCACGCATAATGTGGATCGCTTCAGCCTCAAGGCGCCTCAAGTGTGTCAAACGTTCAGGTGTAATCGACATGCTTCGCCACAGAGCCTCTTTGCGGTGATCCCGCTCTTTTCCTGTCCGGCTTTTACGAAGGTTAGAAGCCTGCCACAAACGTAAAAGCCTAGCGGCTCGATTCAGAGAAGCTAATCTTTCTTAAGGCCCAAATCACCGTAGGCGACGAAGTAAGGATTAGCAAAATCGATTGCGTCCTGGCGGTCGCGCTTTCCATACTGTAGCGGCATTCCGTCGAGGGTCGTAACGAGCCCCCCCGCTGCTCTTAAGACCGCATCACCTGCAGCCGTATCCCACTCCATTGTGCGCCCCATACGGGGATAGATATCAGCAGCCCCTTCCGCCACGCGGCAAAACTTCAAAGAGGAGCCTGCGGCAACGAAGTTTGCAATCTCATAGCGCGAGAGCCACGCATCGGTTTCTGCGCTGCCATGCGAACGACTTCCAATGGCGATGACCTTAGTCGGCGCCTTGCGCACCTTCAGTGCTACATGAAGGCCGATTTTTCCGTTTTCGACCCTGGCTTTGAAGGCACCGTGAGATGCGTCTCCCCAAAAGATCTCCCCGAGGGCCGGAGCGTAGACGACCCCCATCACAGGCACGCCGTTTTCAATCAGGGCAATGTTTACGGTGAACTCGCCATTTCTGGAGACAAATTCACGCGTGCCGTCGAGTGGATCGACCAGATAAAAGCGCTCGGCTGTTTGCGGTATGACCCCGCCTGAGACGGCTTCCTCCGCCACCACAGGCGTCGAGGGACTGAGTTTTGCCAGTTCTTCCAGAATTATGCGCTCAGCCGCAGCATCAGCCTCGGTGACCGGAGATGCATCTGACTTTGCCTCGACGGCGAAGTCAGATGCATAAATCTCCATGATCCTGGTCCCCGCCTTTAATGCCACCGTGTTGATCAATAGTGCGGGAACGTCACTCACTGTCGGACTCCATGAACTGCCTTGCCGGCCTTTAGGCAAATATTGCGCCCGGCTCAAGCGCGATGCAGGCTTCAGACCGAAGCCTTGCCCATTTCATCGATCGCGCAGATGATATGATAAAGCGTGGACGCCGGCGCTGGCTCTTCGACGAAGCTTCCATCAGGATTCATTTTATCGCGATAGAGCCCTTTAAGAGGGACATCGAAATAGAGCTCAAGGCCTTCGGCGGCTTTAATCAGTGTCTCGACATATCCGGCCTTTTGGCCCTCGTCTGACGCGACAGACTGTAAGGCAACATAGGCTTTCATTCGCTCCGTTTGGGCCCAAAGACGCGCCTTATTGTCCTTGACGCTAAAGTCGTCCCAAAGTTCAAAAATCGTGGCATTTCGGGCGTGGTCTGTGCCGTAGGTTTCCGCGATTTCGACGAGACGCTTTGCCGGTGCGATGAACTTCGGATCACCGCTAATGGCCGCCCAGCGTATAAGAAGCCACGCCCATTCAAACTGGTGGCCGGGCTCGATAATGCGGCCCATCTCGCCTTCGATGGGGTTCCATTCCCCATCGAAATATTCGCGCAAGGAGCCATTTTCCGGGTGCAGAAACTTATCCAGGCAAAGATCGGCTATTTCGGCCGCGATCGTTTTCCAGGTTTCATCACCTCCCGCCTCAATCCAGGCCAGAGAGGCCTCGAACATGTGCATGTGCGGGTTGGTCTTTAATGGCAGTGTGCGCGGATAGGCTTCCTCAAACCCTCTGACGGGGTGTTTGTACCTTGACAGGAGAACGTCACGGATGGCGACGGCCCGGCTTTCGAGAGATGCATCGTGCGGGCGCACGGCCTTAGCAGAGGCATATGCCAAAAGTGCAAAGGCATGGTCATAGAAATCGAATTCGCCCTTTACGACCTTGCCTTCAGGCGTCAGAACAGCGCTGACGAGACCGTTGTCCGCGGCCGCAGGGCCTGAGAGCCAGGCAAGCCCCGCATCAATCACCGTGTCAACGTCCCCCTCATACCCCATGCGTCTTGCCAAAGCATAGGAGTAGACCTGCCGGGCCGCCACACGGGTTCTGCGGTTCACATCAACGGGGCTCCCGTCAAGACCGAGCGTCTCGTAGACGCCGCCCTTTTCCTTATCGACACCGACATCGCGCCAGATCGGCAGAGCGTCTTCAAACAGCCAGTGTTTCAGACGGGTTTGGGTTTGGTCGAGGCGTTGAGATAATGCGGTCATGGAAATTGCCTTTTCGGAAAATATATCCAGAGGCATAGCCCGCGCCTCATAAGAGGCCAATTAAAAAAAGAGCGCTTCACTGTGTTTTCATATGAAATTGCAGCTGAATGGCTTTGCCGCTTCCCCCAACCGGCGCTGTTGCACTGGCGTTACCAATCGACACGACCCGAAGAAGGGGCACACCACCTTCTGGCGCGTTACGCAACTGCGCTAAAGCCGGCTGGGCATTGAGCAACGCCTTATGGAAAGACACGGAGCGCTCAACAGATAGCGCCTGGTCGGCCCGCCCTTGAGCGGTATACATGTTCACGTCTGCAGTTCCCAAAATCACGACCGCCTCAAGCTTTCCCTGTCCCGAACAGCCTTCGGCGGGCAGCCCGTAAGACAGGCATGGCAGCCGATTTGCAAGAGATTGCGCCAGATTGGACACGGCCGAGAGCCCCTCTGGTGTAAGCTCGCTCGTTCCGGCGCGAAAAAGCCGGTCCGCATCAAAACGCGTCGATGCGTCTGACAGACTGACCTCTGCCCAGGAGATAGTGGGTGCAAGATCAGCCTGCATATCCGCGGCAAAAAAGGCGACGGAAGCGGCAGACCGCTTCTCTTCGTCAGAAGACGGATTGATGGCAGTCTGACCGGAAAACGCAAAGCAGCGGCGATCCTTCCCGCCCTCGAGACCCAGGAGATCAGACTCCTGAACGCAGACAATGTGGTTTTCCCGGTCGACGTCAATGGTGGCATTCAGAGATTTAAGATTGGTCGCCAGTTTAAGGAGGGCGCTCGTTTGAGGATCCTTCGCCTCGGTGAGCTCTGTGGTTGTCTCCCGGAAGTTCAGGGCAAAATACGCCAGCATGATGATAAAGATGAAAAGGACGCCGACCATCAGATCCGTCATGGAGATGTAATAGCTCTCCCCCTCCTCAATCTCTCTTGAGCGCCGATGTCGAAAGGCCATCACGCCCCCCCTTTTGCAGCTATGGAGGCTTCAATCCTTTGGAGCGCTTTTAGCTGTTCAAGTGCGATCTTTTCTGGCGGCATAAAATTCAGGCAGCTATCGAGCAGCACGAACAGTTCTGCTTCTGCCGTCTGGATTGCTGTTCTGCGTGAGCGCGCAAAAAGACGCAAAAAAATGGATGAGAGGACGCCTGCAATGGACGTCCAGAATTTTGTAGCCGCAATCGCTAACAACCCCATCAGAGACGCCTGCATGGTACCACTTGCCGGATTTCCTGCCATGGCCAGCGTGGCTTCTGAAAGCGCGGCGACAATACCAAGAAAGGTAATAACCAGGCCAACCGCGACCATAATATTCGCCCACCATTCAAGCGCACGTGCGGGCTCATCCAGCTGGTCAAACGCCTCAGCGGCCCTGACCGAACTTACAAAACTATCGCCGTTTTCGACAAGAACGCTTCTATAGTTCGACCAGCCGAGCAGTAACGCGCTGTTTGGCTGTCCGAGGCTAGTGGAGGCTGAAAATCGCCTGTCTATCTCACTGAAGCGTGTATAAAAGGATGCCGGCCTCGCGCGGCTATCCAGGCCATTGAGAAGGTTCCAGCGCTCGCGCAGTTCGACTAGGAGCGGTTTGTATGTCCTGACGTTTGAGTACACGATCAACGACACCGAGAAGGCCAGGATAGCGCCTGCCAGCAAAAGCGCCACGCCAGGCGACCCAAAGGCCATAACCACCAGGTTTGTGACCGGATCCAGTTTTTGTGCCATCATTTGTCTCAGCGGCTGTTAGCGACTTAAGCTCCATATTCTCTGTGATTGCGACGTAAAGTCGGCAGCCGTATAAGAAACCAGTGTCGCCACCACTGGAATTTATAATTGGGTAATCCATAGGTCGGCGGCGTTGTTCCTTATGGTACACCGCCGGGTATTATCGCCGCAAAAACAGAACAGTAATGCGAACGACTCAGGTTTTGATTGATTCAAAATACATATTACAGTCGATAAAAAGCGAAGTGAATGAAAAAAAGAATTTTCTGATTGGTCCGAGATATAGATATATTATTGGTCATGCCGTATCTTTGGCCATTATATTATCACCCACCTTTATAGAGGGAATTATTGGATTTTTTTCGTGGCCCGGCCTGCTTGTTTTACATTTGTTTTGGATTTGCGTTAATATGTGGGTAAACCGGTGCCCAAACTGTGGGCTATCGGTCGGGTGCGAATACAATAAAGACGCTACGTTTCTTCCCTATACTCCTGTCGCCATTCCAAATGCGGTATGTAGCAGATGCGGGTGCCGGATTTGAGGCAACGGCTAGTGGGAATAGCTCACAATTATGCTCGATTGAGACCTCTGACACAGGTTTAGGCCTTTTAACGGCTAAGCTTTAAACTCCTGCGGCCTCTTCAGCGTTCGCGGCCTGAACCTCCAGGCTGGCGTGATTTCTCAAGATCAATTCCGGTGTGGGTCTGAATGTATTTTGAAACAATACTGGCCTGTAACCGCTCAAGCGTGGTGCCGTTCTGGAGTTTTTCCCAGAGACTGGAGTAGGTCTGAAGAGCATAACTGTCATCGGCGGGCCCGCGGGTTCCGGTTTGGTCAACATCCCTGTTTTCATCTGGCCGTCGATCCGGAAATCTCTCAGATCTATAGGTTGCCGCCATCTCGACGCCTCTGTCGCGCAGAGCCTGAGCATATCTCTGGCGTAAGTATACCGGCAAGTTGGCACCCAGATAAAGTCGATCACCCGCTAACGAGCGACTTTTTACGATGAGATGCAGATGAGGGTATTCAGAAGCGCGGGGAGATGGGTCTGTCTCTTTTTTATGCAGAGCCTTCACGTACTGGAATCCTTCGAACACTTCCGCAATAACCTCAGATGCCGCCGACTCTAGAAGGGCGGGGTCAACAGCTTTAGGCGCACAGAAAACGAAGCAGTGATACTCGGTCAGCGTGCTTTCATCAGGGATAGGCGTACCACCATCGCGCCATTCGAGACCGAGCGCGTATAATTGGTCTTCACCGAGGATCGTCTCACCGTCTTCGTTTTCGAGGGGAAGCTCACCTAAACGGCTTACATAGGCTAGGCTCTCTTTTACGCTGCGGAAGGTTTTCCCCCCGCTCCATATTTTAATCACGACTTGAGGCGCCCCTTTCGCCACCGACAATAGTTCGGACGGCCTGTGCTTTTTCCAAGTCTCCAGTCTGGCTGATAGATCTACTGTGCGGACAAATGCCCCAGTCGCCGAATTGATGCGTCTGCGGCCTTTCGGTTCGACGTCACCCTCATTGAAAACGGCGCCGGCTTTCTTCTTTGGCATGACTTCACCGGGTTATACCCCACCTCATTAGGTTCGCCCGTACGAGTTCGGCGACCAAGAATGTGTGATGAGCTATATCTGTCGAAAGGCGGTCTACCTCACTGGAAGACCCTGAGAAAGCCACGGACCTGAGGGCCCGGCTGAGCTTCAGCAGGGCGAGATTTGAGCTCGTAAGTGCCTCCAGCTCGAGCTGGCCGAAATGGGGTTCGCGAGTAAGATGTGACCTGATGAGCCAGTGGATCCACCTGGCATCACTGAGACCCATGGCTCGGGCTGATTCACGTATGGCGGTATGCTCAGATGCTGTGAGGCGAATTTGGCACTTTTTTGTGGCACCCTCTGTCTGGCCGTAGCTGAACCTGTAAGGGTTAACATCCGTGCCTGTCGTCAGGTTAAAGACGGCCTTGCGCACGGCTTCCGCAATCGTAAGGCCATTCTCTTTTGCGAAGACGCGCAATTCATCGTGAAGAGGTCCGAGCTGGACCTGTAGGTGTGATGACGGCTTTTGCATGGCTAAACAATACGACCCAAAATTGTACCATGACGTTTATTATAAACTCACTCAATTAAAGATGGCAATAGAGAAAGCCTGTCTAAACCCCAGATCGCCTGGTGGGTTTCTGCAGAAATGTTTCCACCCGAAAGGATGACCAGAACCGTTTTTCGTTCGGTTTGCATTTGAAGCCACCGCACTACACCCGTCATCGACATCGCGCAGGTAGGCTCGATCACAAGCTTCAGGAGATGAGACAACCACTGTGACCAGTAGATGATCTCATCTTCCTCCACCTCATAAAACCCGTCGAGCCTCTGAAGATAGGAGAGCGTTCTTGAGGACACGGCGAGCGTTCTAACGCCATCGGCAATCGTCATCGGGGTATCGGAGAGCCTGACGATTTCGCCCGCCTGAACGGAACGATGGGCGTCATTGGCCATTTTGGGTTCGCACGCGTAGACCTTAGCCTGAGGTCGCGCGAGCCGGGCTGCAAGCCAGGTGCCCGACATAAGCCCACCACCGCCGCACGGCGCAAAAACGGCATCCGCTTCAACGCCGTCCTGCAGTGCTTCGAGACAAGCCGTGCCCTGTCCGGCAATGACGTAAGGGTTGTCATAAGGGTGCACAAAGGTTGCGCCCTTAGAGATTAATTCGGCAACAGAGGCTTCGGCAATCTGACGGCTTTCGGTAACGACAACGTCAGCACCGCAGGCGCGCGTGGCGGCGATCTTTACTGCAGATGCCTGCTTTGGAATAAGAATAGTGGCTTTCACACCAAGCTCGCGGGCAGCATAGGCCACGGCCTGCGCGTGGTTCCCCGACGAGAACGCACAGACCGAATGCCCCAAAGTCCCCTGTTCCTTTAGGGCGAGGAGCGTGTTCATCGCACCACGCAGCTTGAAAGCTCCGATCTTTTGCAGGTTCTCAGCCTTAAATATAACGCTGTGGCCCAGGGCCTTGTTGAGCGTGTCGGACTGAAAAAGAGGCGTGCGGTGAATGAATGGAGCGATGCGCGCCTGTGCAGTGAGCAGGTCTTCGGGGAGGACATCAGACATCAGACTTATCCCCCCTTGTTGCTGAGCGCGAAATCTCAATAAGAGGCAGATGATCGAACCAGTGGCGATTGCAGCGGGGCTCATAAAGATCACCGTGACCCAGCTGGATCTCTAACTCGTCCTCCACCTTCTTAAAGGTCTTATGAGCGGGCTGACCACAGACAGCGCAGTGCGCTCTCAGTTTGACGACCTCATCGGCCATTGCCATCAGGAGACCCGTGGCCGAGAACGCATCGCCTTTCCAGTTGGTATCTAAACCGGCAGCCACAACGTCGGTGCCCGTCTCCAGCAGCCCCTTTATCAACTCGACGACGTCGCGATCCATATTCTGGAAAAACTGGACCTCATCGAAACAGACAAGATCTGCCTCTTTCAGGCGCGTCTCTACATCTGAGAAGGCGTGAAGAACGACGGCTTCTGCCGCCAGGCCGTCATGGGTTATGACTTCTGTGCGCGAATAGCGGACGTCAAATGCCGTCTTAAGGACGAGGACATCTTTGCGCTCGCCATTTCGGGCCCAGAGAATACGCTTCAGGAGTTCCGTGGTTTTTCCGGCAAACATAGGGCCGCAGATGACCGTCAATCGTCCATACATTCGCGTTCTTCCTCACGTTCGAATCATTCGTCAGCTTAATGGTGAGGACTGGCCTGCCGAAAGTGAAAAGCGGGCCTGTCCACCATGAGGGTGCGTCAAGCGAAAATGTCACAGCTTCGGGTTCAGATATTCAATTGAAGATTGTGACGCTTTTATAAACGCGAGTTTCGGCGTACGGTAACGGGTGCTCTTCGCTTATGCCCGCAAAGTAACCGAAAATGTCGCACCCAAAGATCGGAATCACCAAGCTTTCCCCAAGGGAGAAACAGGTTTTACGCCTCACCCTTACTGGTCACACCCAGAAGGAGATCGCGCGTGAACTGCATATTGAAGTGACCACCGTCAAAACACACGCCAACAGCGCCTGCCAGAAACTCGGTGAGACGACAACCCGGGCCGCCGCGCGGGCTTTCGCAGAACATGAATATGGATGCACGTCCTCCGCAGCCGCGGCCCTCATCCGTGAAGAAGGACCTCCCTCAAAGAGGATTTCCGTTGATCCCGGTGCCATGCATGGTGAGGTAGGAGCGGTCACCGCTCAGTCCGTGAATGATGATCGCCCAGAAGTGTCTAACAGCCTTTCTGGCCCGGTCGTCCTGCCCGTGTCTTCGATGGCGGATCACAAATCGCCAGTGACCAAATGGGCGGCATTCGAGAAGAGGCTCAAAACGACCAGCACAACTCAGTGGCTGATCACCCTTGTGCTCCTTGCCATTGGGCTGGGCCTGTCGGCGAGTTCGCTCCTGTTTGTCAGTGCGCATATGCTTCAAACCCTTAACGGGATCATCCCCTAAAGGCCGGAGCACCGGCCGGATCAAAGGAAAGCAGACATGAAAAGAGCAGAAATTGTGAGAACAGGTGCAGCCCGCCTTATTCAGGCTGAGGGCGCGATTGAGACGGCGATCTGTGACGTTGCCGATCTTATCAGCTATCTCGGGCGCACAAGAATGGAAGAGCAGATTGCGCTGGAGATCGGAGACGAGGCCATGACCAGCCTCGTTGCGACTATGACGGCACTCTCCGAGGCGAGATCTTCGATACTATGCGCGCACGGCCAACTCAACGCTGTGAAGGGTCAATTGGGATACAGCACAGTGGCCGTTGGGACAGGCGAAGACAAGTTTACAACCAAGCCCAAGGGCCTTCTGGTCGTAGAGAATACGCGGGAGAGCGCGTGACGCTAGACCTGGGAACCGTGGATTTATGGGCTTGGACAGGACACTTTTTGATGGCGGCCCTCGTGATTTGGGCTCTTTGGCGGGGTGGAGTAGCGGAACGCCTAAGCGCCCTCATCATTTTTGTGGGCTGGTCGCTCACTCCGATGGTGCAGTCGGTAGGCGTGATCGGCTTAGACCCGGGCACCACGCTTGTTGACGTCGTAGCCACAATTTGCCTGATTTGGCTTTCAGAGAGGACAAGAAAGTTGTGGCTACTGCTAGCATCAGCTTGCGCGCTGCTAGGAACAACAGGCCATTTCGCATCTGAAATCTCGCCACCAACAGAATTCCGTGCCTATTTTTTAAACAATGGCTTCTGGTCGGGTTACATGCTCCTGGTCGCCCTGTTTATAGGCATGCTAAACGCCGAACGCGGGCGACTGTCCGCTAATAGTCAAGGCTGAGGTTGCGGACGAGAGCCATGATGGCCTTTCGCTGATTGGCCGTCAGCTTGGAAAAGTACGAGGAAAGTTCGGTGCCTTCCTTCGTCAAAAGGAAGTGAGAGACGGATATCTCACTTTCGGACTGGCTGAACTCTCCCCCAAGTTCTGTGCCTTCAAAGAAATAATCTATCGGAACTGCCAGAGCTCGGGCCGCATCATGCATTTTTGACGCACTTATACGATTGAAACCCCGTTCGTATTTCTGCACCTGCTGAAAGGTCAGACCGAGGTTCCTCGCCAGTTCGCCCTGGCTCATACCCAACTCTTTGCGGCGCGCCCGAATACGCTGTCCCACGTGAACATCGACGGGGTTGGGTGCGTTCAATGCGATGCTCCTGAGACGTAGGATCTGAAGAATGGCTTACCCTTTAACAGGGATATTGGCCGCATTTTGTCTGGATGAACAAGTCAAGAGCAAAAAAAAGGTCACCGCCAGGGTGACCCTTCTCGAGAAAAAATGAACTTGTTTCAAAAAACTCAATGAATAACGAGACGTTAACCCCTTTTTCGCGGCGCACAACAGATTTTCTGCCCACACCCCATAAACTGGGTAGGCCGCACAAGGCCAGGGCGAAAGGGACGCGACAGGGCGCGCCAAAATCGCCCGAAAGGGGAAATTCGTCAGCCGTCAATCGAACGACCGCTCATCTCCCTCCGTCAGAAGGTACTCCAGCATCAGAAAGTGGTCCTCAAACATCTGAGAGCGCATAGTCAGCGCCTCCTCCGTGCTCACCCATTTTAGGGCAGCCGCGTCATCTCCGGCTCGAAGTTCATTCATCGTCTGCCCCGTCAGATCAAAATAAAACGCATGGGTCACAGTGCGACCCCTCGAGCTACGGCTCGGATCATCAAAGACGCGGTTGCGGACAAGAGAGGCTTTCGCCACTTCATACGGGAGATCTAAACCGGTCTCTTCCCGCAACTCTCTGAAAGCGGCCTCAAAAAGCGTCTCATCGGCATCAAGAAATCCGCCGGGCAGCGCCCACAGACCTTTTCCCGGCATGCCTCCTCTTTGGATCAGAAGTACCTTGTCGACACACTGAATAAGGATATCCGCCGTTACAAGAACGGGAGGATAGGGCGCAGCCACCCAGCTCTTTCTGTACTCAGAAATATAGCATTGCTCCTGCCAAAGCGGAGCGCGCATCTCAGGACTTAAAGACTGATCGCATATCTGTCCGACGGCTTCAGAAACGTACTCAAAGGTGCCTGACTCAAGCAGTCGGTTTTTGGCCATCTCCATTTCCGACAAATTCGGTGCAGCCACAGCTTCCACCGAGCCACCCGACCAGTCCTCTTGGAGGAACCGGCCATAGGCGTCATCAAAAAGAAGGATATCTGCCTCAGGCGCAACACTGACAAACTGCGCATGTCGCGCCTGCCGACCCAGCACCTCTTCGATGGCAATGGCCTCAAACCCTGCCACCTTTATCATGGCTATCTGCTCTTCAGCGGTGAAAGGGTAACGATGCGATCGGGGCGCATTGGCCCCTATGATACAGACCTTAACATCAAAGCCTGCCTCACACTTTGCTTTCAGCAAGGCCTCACAGCGCAGGGTCAGAGGGTGGAAACGTCCAATCACCAGACAAACGCGCGTCAACGGCAGCTCCATTGTAGATCATAAAACACTTGCCAGAGCCCACTGGGGGATTAGACTTCGCCCTGCCAATGGCCGGGGGAATGACAATGCAGGACTCATATAAACCTACAGCCCATTTTGATGCGGGGAAATTCATTATCCGGTTGTGTGAAACGCTTCTGGGTCTCGTGGGCGCACTCACATTGATTTTATATTTTATGACGGGTTCTCTGTCCGCGGCGGGGCAAAAGGCCGATGCCGGTCTGGCGGCCATTGGTGCGCTGCTGGCGTCGGTGGCAGGTAACCCTTAGCCCAAAAGGACTTGACCGGGATGCCTTCGGCTTCTAATGCGCAATGCGTTGCGTAAGGATCAAGGCAGACATGGTTCAACATCTTATCGAAAACAACCGCCGCTGGTCCCTCGAAAAGACACGCGTTGATCCTGACTTTTTTTCGCGTCTCGTTCGTCAGCAACACCCGGAATATCTGTGGATCGGCTGCTCAGACTCACGCGTTCCGGCGAACGAAATTGTCAACCTCGATCCCGGCGAGCTTTTCGTACACCGCAACGTGGCCAATCTCGCGCCCCAGCAGGATGCGAACTATCTGAGCGTGCTGCAGTACGCGGTCAATGTCCTGAAGATTAAGCACGTCCTTGTGGTCGGTCATTATGGATGCGGCGGCGTGCGAGCCGCGATTGAATCCACAGACCACGGTCTTATTGATCACTGGCTGTCGCCTATTCGCGACGTTGCGCATGATCACCGCCATGAACTCGAGGCGTGCGACAGTCAGGACAAGCGCGTTGACCGCCTGTGCGAACTCAATGTGATCGCCCAGGTCCGAAATGTTGCTACCAACCCCATCATTCTGAATGCCTGGCGTGAAGGCCAGCCGGTGGCGATCCACGGGTGGGTATATTCCATCGCCAACGGACATGTCACAGACCTCAATATTTCCGTGCGCAACCTCGTTGACCGCGAACGCGTTTTCGATATCTGACGGACAACGCGTTTGCGTCAGGTGACCTTTTTGTAAGCGCGAATATAGTCCACATACATGTAGGATGGGTTTGGCGTGTTCGTGATCGGCCATCCGCCGCCCAGAGCAAGATTTACGAGGATCATCATCTCATGTTTGTGGGTGTCGGGCGTCTTTGTGCGCCACGTTTCAGCCCCATCCAGATAGAAGATGATCCAGTCGGGTTCGACCGATACGCCCCAGACATGGAAGTCAGTTGTAAGGCTATTGGCTCTGACCGGGATCTGAGTATTCCAGAAAGGGCTTATCTGGGTTCGATCCTTCGGCCAGACGGTGACGGTAGAGTGATAGATGTCATTGAACTGTCCATAATACTCCAAGACATCGATTTCGAGGCTCGGATCCTCGAATTGCGGCGGGATCATGCTATCGAGCCAGAACGCGGGCCACACGCCCTCGCCTGACGGCAGTTTGGCCCGCATTTCAAAATAGCCGTACTGCTGCTTGAACCCGACATTTTTAGCGTCCACGCTCGCAAGAAGGCCGGACTCCCATTTTCCGTCTGGCCGCTTTCGCGCCTCAATACGTAAGATGCCGTTTTCGACGGTGAATGGAAATCCCGCGACCGGGTCTGCAAAAAGCGCGTCACCAAAATCACCGTGCCAGGGGGTATGTGCGGTCCACCTTGTGCCCGGGCCGTTGGCAGAAACGTCGAGCGCGTCGAACTCATCATTGAAGGTGAGGGTATAGCCCGGCTTTTCGACCGCGCCAGACGCAGGCGTGGACGATGACGAAGAGGCGCTCACGCTGGCAGATGAGCTTGTGGAGGCTGTTGAAGAAGCGGAGGAGGCAGGTACGGCCGTGGCGGGCGTAGAACCGCCACCTCCACCGCCACAGGAAGCCAAAACGCAAGCCATCAGAGCGAAGGCCGTAGTGAAACTTCTAAAAACGAAGCGGGTACGCGACATACTGTGCCTCTTGTGAGCGCTTTTCGGTTCTTGCCGTTACAAAAGCCGAAGGGAAGGCGTGTACCCAAAAGATCGCCTTTGTTCCGCTTACACATACACATAATATAGTTGTCAAATCCCTGCCGGACGCACCTCGCCTCTGGTGCGATCAGATCCTGAGCTCAGCGAGCCGTGACAGGTTCTGATCCTTGCTTTGCAGGGGTGGCGTGTTCAGCATTGTCGCCGGTCTCAATGCGGCCTTTCCTCATAGACGGCTTTTGTCACCGATAGAGGCTGCGCGGCTTCAGAAAATGTTTCGTCCTAAAGCTTCGGTAAAATAGCCTTTCCACGCCGGTGATTTCGCAGCGCTCTAGCGGCCAAAAATCCCCTGCCAGACCCGTATCATCAATCTCATCAGGTCTTGTATCAGGCTGAGGCGGGAAAACTGAAGGCCTGAGAACGCCGCCTTTTCGTCACTGGACATAGGGTTAGACCTCATCAGAGGAGGGCAGAAGAAGTGTGGTCACGTCGAGGGGAACGGGCTTCGTCTTATCGGGGGTGACATCGCTGATGATCCCAGACCCATACCGGTGGGGGGCGTGAGGGTCGTGGCGGCGTTTATCGACCTTGATGACACGGGTAGCGAGCTTGAAGGCCTCCTGGAGATCGTGGGTGACCATCAAAATGGTCAGCCCGTGCTGCGCCCAAAGACGCAAGATGAGATCGTGCATCTCAAGCCTGATCTCAGGATCAAGGGCGCCAAATGGCTCATCAAGGAGTAGGACGCGCGGATGCTTGACGAGTGCCTGTGCAATAGCCAGTCTCTGCTGCATCCCCCCGGATAAGGCGCTCGGATATATGTTGAGATTATGCTGCAAACCGACGGCCGTCAGCATATCGGTCGCGGTCTGAATGGCATCGCGTCGTGCCTTTCCATAAAGCCGGCCAAGAAAGGGGGACTTAGCGAACTCCAGGCCCAGGAGCACATTTTGCAATGCGGTCAGGTGCGGATAGACGGAGTAACGCTGAAAGACCACACCGCGATCGGGGTCGCACTGGGGCAAAAGGGCTTTGCCGTCGAGCATCACCTGCCCGCGTGTTGGGGCTTCCTGGCCTAGCGCCAGTCGCAAAAAGGTACTCTTGCCCGCACCTGAGGGGCCCACAATAGAGACGAAGCTTCCCTCAGAAATAGAGAGAGACACACGCTCAAGTACGATCTTTTCACCGTACTCGACCCAAATATCCTTGAAGGTGAGAATTTCGCTCATTTGCCCTTCCCATGATACCAGGGGAAGACTTCGCGACTGATACCACGCAGGATGACATCCATAAGCAGCGCCAGAAGGGCAATCCACGCCACGTAGGGCAGAATGATATCCATCGAAAGATACCGTCGCACCAGAAAGATGCGATAGCCAAGCCCGACATCAGAGGCGATCGCTTCGGCGGAGATTAAGAACACCCAGGCCGGCCCCAGCGACAAACGCAAACTGTCGATAAGGCGCGGCAAGGCCTGAGGCAAGGCCACACGCAGAGTGAGCTGCCAGGTACTGGCCCCCAGGGTCTGCGCTTTTAAGATCTGTTCGTTAGGAAGTGCCGCCACATGCGCGGCCAGATCGCGTATCATTAAGGGCGCGATCCCCACGGCGATCAGAACGATTTTTGAGGTTTCGCCCAGGCCAAAAACGATGAACAGGATGGGCAAGACGGCGATCGGCGGAATGACGGCTATGGTTGCAATGATTGGCGCCAATGTTGCGCGTACAAGGGGGACAACACCCAAGGCCAGGCCGAGCACGAGCGCCACCACTGTGGCAATCCCGATCCCGACCCCCAGGCGCTGCAGACTGGCGATCGTATCGGATAGGATAAGCACCTTGCCCGTCAGCACATCAGGATGAAATGCGACGCGCGACAGGCTTTCGCCCATCTTGTCCAGCGTAGGCAAAAGCTTGTCTGCCGCATTGGCGGCACTGCGCTCTGCCGCCGCCTGGACGTAGAGGAGAAAGATTGCGATCAGGGGCAGCGCGCCCAGCATGAACGCGGCCCCCTGCCCGGGCTTTATGTTGATCAGGCGACGCATCAGTGCGCTTACAAGGCGTTCTCGGCCGCCAGCTTCGTCCATGTCGGGTCGAAGCGGAGCTTGATATTGTCAGAAGACCCAAGCGTCTTGCCTGGCAGAGAAATGCCAATAGCATCGACGGACGATGCACCGGGACCGAAGAGGCCCTGAGAGAAGCTGAACTGGCGCACACGGTCCATTATGGTGGCAAGTTGCGGATCCTCTATGGCTTTCAGGGCATCTTTCGGTGTGTAGTAAAGGAAGGTTGTAGACAGCTGAGACTCGTAGTCTTCGGGCGTTGCACCCGCAAGGCTCGCCATCGCAGCGCGCGCCGCCGCACCTTGCGGCGTCTTCGCGGCCATAAGAGCCAGGGTTTCGTACCAGATGCCTGTCAACGCCTTACCTAAATCAGGCGTTGCGGCCAAAAGCGCGGTATCGACTACGAGAAGATCGAGGATCTCACCGGGAATTTTGGAAGAATCGAAGATTAGGGATGTGCCCTTGGTCTTCTTCAATTCGCCAAGCTGCGGATTCCATGTTGCCACGTTCTGCACGTCGGCAGAGGCATAGGCGCCGACAATGTCGGCATCTGACGTATTCACGGTTTTGACGTCGGTCATTTTCAGACCGGCAGATTCCAGTGCGCGCGCCAGAAGATAATGCGAGACTGACAGTTCAACGAGATTGACACGCGCCCCCTTCAGATCCGCAACCGTCTTGGCGGATTTGGCGACAATGCCGTCATTTCCGTTAGAATAGTCGCCCACGATAACGGCCGTGGTATCCTTGCCGCCAGCGGCGGGTATGGTCAGAGCATCCATACTCGCAACCGTGACACCGTCGAGCTTGCCTGCCGTGAACTGATTGACCGATTCCACATAGTCATTGATCTGCAGGATATTGATAGTGAGGCCGTACTCGTCCGCCCACTTCTTCACGATCCCCGCCTGCGCCGCATAGGGCCAGGGCATCCAGCCCGCATAGATGGACCAGCCGATAGTAAACTCGGTTTTTCCGGTCGCTTTCTTGGGCGCGTCCTTTGGCTTGCTGCAGGCAGCCAGAGAAACCGCTGAGGTGGTGGCAAGAAGTCCCGCCAGAATTATGCGTCGAGAAATGGTCATCTGTATCCCCTCAAAGACCGGTGCAAATTCACTCTGGATCTCAGCGCTCGTCCATCGTCAGATGTTGCGCCGCACCAGAGCTATTGAATGCCGCAAAACAATCCACAGTCCAAACACGAGATTGTAACGGATTGTAATTGTTATTTTCTTTCAAAGTCTGTCGTTATGGAATATTACGATTTACAAATTTCGTAATAACGTATAGGGTGTTCGGCCATGTCTGAAACCGAGACCGATCATCTGGCCCGGCTCAGCATGAGTCTGCCCGGTTCGCTGCTCGATTCTTTCGATAAAATGGTGGCTGATCGCGGCCTGCCGTCCCGCTCCAGCGCCATGACCGAACTGATCCGCGGTGCCGTTGCTGAACACGCTGAGCGCATGCGCCCGGACGATGTCGTGGCCGGGACTGTAACGCTTGTCTACGCCTCTGACTCCGGCATGGTTCGTCACCGCGTGGCTCAGAAACAGCGTGATTTCCTGAAGGAAGTCATTTCTTCGCAGCACGTTTTTCTTGAGAACGATCAGTCTCTTGAAGTCCTTCTCGTTCAGGGCCCCCCCTCGCAGCTTGACGATCTGTGTGACGCCTTTCGACGAATCCGCGGGATGGTACAGGTCAAGCTGGTAACGACGGCGGCGCTGCTTCCGCCTCTTCATGATCACCTGGCACCGGACATCGCGCCACCCACATCACCATCGGTGGCCAGGGCAGGATAGGCCACGACCACTTTCGCTATCTGATTATCAAGGATACTCGATGACTACCGCCGATCCGAAAGGGGCGCGTGAGCACGCACGTGCCCAGGCTGGCACGCGTGTCGCGGCCATGCCGACCCTACCCGCAACTGCAGAGGATGTGCCTGAGGGCGTACGCGTTGTGTGGGAGGAGACCCTCGCCAGCGGCGGCTATAGCGCCAAACGGCTCTCGCGCGGCACGCGGCTGCGCCTCATTGATCTGGACGCAGATGGGTGTGTGTCGATGCTCGCTTTCAACGCCGAGATGCCCACTGAGCGCCTCAACATCGCCGATACACTAAAGGTTCAGTGGAACGCCTATATCAGTGAAGGCAAGGTCCTTCTGTCCGATCTGGGGCGCGTTATGCTCTCGGTCATGACGGACACAGCTGGCACTCATGACGCCTTTTGCGGGGCCTCCAATCAGGCCTCTAACGCCCGAAAGTACGGCCAGGGATTTAATCACAGCCCCTACCCCAATGCCCGTGACCGTTTCATGCTGGGCGTCGCCAAGTTTGGCCTCTCGCGCAAGGACGTCCATCCTTGCCTCAACTGGTTTAAAGGCGTGAAGGTTGAGGAAGATGGCGCGACCACGCCACAAATAGGCCCCTTTACAGCGGGTCGGCAAGTGATCCTGCGCGCCGAGATGGACCTTATTGTCGTCTTCGCCAACACCCCGCATGTTCTGGACCCTCGCGACGGCTACCACGTGACGCCCGTGCGCGTGACCGCGTGGAAAGGCGAGATCACACCTGAGGATGATGCGATCCGAACCTCTACGCCTGAGGCTCTACGCGCGTTTCTCAACACTGAAGACTATTACGCACGGTGACCAGCATGTCCGAGACCATCCTTTATGACGAAATCGTCGATGCCCTCGCCCCCTGGATACATAAGGTGAAGGCGGGACAGCGTCTGCGTATCATCGACCTGGAAGGCAATCAGGCGGTCGACTTCCTCATCTACTCTGCGCTTGATGACGCCGAACGTTATAGCGCACAGGACACCATTGCCGCGCAGGGCAATCTGTTCCTGCGCGAGGGCGCGCTGCTTTTATCCAACGAAGGCAATCCGATGATGCGCATTATTGCCACTTCGGTCGCCTATCATGACACAATCGGCGGCGCGTGCTCATGCGAGTCCAATACGCTGCGTTACGGGCATCACACCAAGTCCCAGCATTCGTGCGTTGATAATTTCCTGACTGTCAACGCAACCGCCGGACGCGGCAAACGTGACATGGTGTCAAACATCAACTTCTTCATGAATGTGCCCGTTGAAGCCGACGGGACCTTGGGGATCGTGGATGGGATTTCCGCTGCCGGTCTGACTGTGGACCTGGAAGCGCTCATGGACGTCGAAGTCGTCGTCTCCAATTGCCCGCAGATCAACAATCCCTGCAACGGCTTTAACCCCACCCCCATTCGTATGGTCATTACCCAAAATGTCTAAGCCACTTAACGCCGGGCCTTTGTTCACTAAGGTACTGATTGCCAACCGTGGGGCAATCGCGTGCCGTATCATACGCACGCTTAAACGCATGGGTATCGGCTCTGTAGCGGTATTCAGTGACGCCGATGCCGGATCCTTGCATGTCGCTGAAGCTGACGAGGCGATACATATCGGGCCAGCACCTGCGCGCGACAGCTATCTTAATATCGACGCCATCCTCAAGGCGGCGCGCGATACTGGCGCACAGGCGATCCATCCGGGCTATGGATTTCTGTCGGAAAACACCGCCTTTGCCGAACGCTGCGAAGCGGAAGGTATCGTTTTTATTGGCCCTACAACCGATAACATCCGCTCTTTTGGCTTAAAGCATACCGCGCGCGACATGGCGCAGGCTCTGAATGTTCCCCTGGCGCCAGGCACGGACCTTCTGACAGATGAGGAGGCCGCGGTTTCCGCCGCCAGCGCTATCGGATATCCCGTCATCCTCAAGGCCACCGCTGGCGGCGGCGGCATCGGCATGAAGGTCTGCACGCGTGAAGCTGAGGTACGGGAGGGCTTTACCACCGTTGCCCGCCTCGGCGCAGGGAATTTCGGAGATGGCGGTGTATTCCTCGAACGCTATGTCGCCGTCGCCCGTCACATTGAAGTGCAGGTTTTCGGCGACGGACAAGGCCATGTTATCGCGCTTGGCGAACGCGATTGCTCTTTACAACGTCGCAACCAGAAGGTCGTCGAAGAAACCCCGGCACCCGGTCTTTCCGCCGCCACGCGTCAGGCGTTGATTGACGCTGCCATCCGTCTGATGTCTTCTGCCCGCTACCGGTCGGCAGGAACGGTAGAGTTCCTTTATGACGCAGATCGCGACGAGTTCTTTTTCCTTGAGGTCAATACCCGCCTTCAGGTCGAACACGGGGTCACCGAACAGGTGACCGGCGTTGATCTTGTTGAATGGATGATCCGTGGCGCCGCTAATGACTTCAGCTTCCTTAACGCCACCCCCCCCTCTGAGGGTGCATCGATACAGGTGCGCCTCTACGCCGAGGATCCCGTTGAGGGGTATAGGCCCTCGTCGGGCAGACTTATAGACGTGAAATTCCCGCAAGGGCCACGCGTCGATAGCTGGGTCGTATCGGGCAGCGATGTCAGCGCCTATTACGATCCCATGCTGGCAAAGCTGATCGTCACCGCGCCTGATCGCGAGACGGCCGCGAGTGCTCTGTCAGACGCCCTTGACCGAACGGTTCTGGCGGGCATCGAAACCAATCTCGATTGGTTACGCACGGTCGTGCGGTCTGAGGCCTTCGTCAGCGGCAAGGTCTCAACCCGCGCGCTCGACAAGATCAGCTACAGGCCAAATACGGTCAAGGTCCTGTCTGGCGGCCCGGCGACCACGGTTCAGGACTATCCGGGCCGGCAGGGCTACTGGGACGTCGGTGTGCCGCCATCCGGGCCTATGGACTCGCTGGCGTTTCGCCTCGGCAATCGCCTTTTGGGTAATAGCCAGGATGCCGCAGGGCTCGAATTCACGGCCGCCGGGCCCACTCTGACTTTCAATGCGGCAACGACACTCTGCCTGACGGGTGCAGCATTTGAAGCCACGCTGGACGGCGAGCCTGTGGCCTTTTACGCCCCATTTGCCGTTGCCGCGGGACAGACGCTAAAGATCGGGCGCGTTACAGGGGCAGGCCTTCGAGGCTACCTCCTCGTCAGCGGTGGCTTTGACGTCCCGACCTATCTCGGTAGCCGCTCAGCCTTTGTGCTGGGCGAGTTCGGCGGTCATGCCGGGCGCGGTGTGACAACCGGTGACACCTTGCACCTGAAGACCGCAGGTGATGCAGACAAAGGCGCGCTGGCGGAGGGCCTTCGCCCCCAACTCACCCGCGAATGGGATCTTCATGTCCTTTATGGCCCGCATGGCGCACCGGACTTCTTCAAGCCTTCCGACATTGAGATGATTACCTCAACCCAATGGAAGGTGCACTATAACTCCAACCGTACCGGCATACGGTTGTCCGGACCGAAGCCTGAATGGGCTCGCAAGGATGGTGGAGAGGCGGGATTGCACCCGTCAAACATCCACGACAATGCCTATGCCATTGGGGCCGTCGACTTTACCGGGGACATGCCGATCATTCTGGGCCTTGATGGCCCCTCCCTTGGCGGATTTGTGTGTCCTTTTGTCATCATTCATGCCGATCTTTGGAAGGTCGGGCAACTAGCGCCCGGCGACAGCGTGCGTTTTGTGCCCGTCGACGATGCCTTCGCGGTGGCGGCAGAAACCGCGCAGGATTTGCTTATCTCTTCGCTTGAAACGCCCCCCCCCCTCCCGGACTACAGGGCATGTGCATCTCCTGTCTTGCGCACAATCGCCTCGCAGGGTGAGCGTCCGGCCGTTGTTTATCGTCGTCAGGGCGATCGTCACCTTTTGGTGGAATATGGCCCTATCGTCCTCGACATCGAACTGCGTTTGCGCGTGCACGCCCTACTCATGGAAATCGAGGCCCTGAAACTTCCCGGCATTATTGACGTCACCCCAGGCATCCGCTCGATCCAGGTCCATTTCGACAGCCGCATTCTGTCCCAGTCGATACTGCTCGACGCGCTGCAATCGGCCGAGGACCGGCTAGGCACGCTCGATGATTTTGAAATCCCGTCGCGCATCGTCCACCTGCCTCTATCCTACGCTGACCCGGCCATTTATCAGACGATCGATAAGTACATCGCCTCGGTTCGTGACGACGCCCCGTGGTGTCCTGACAATATCGAGTTCATTCGCCGGGTGAACGGCCTTGAGCATACCGATGATGTCAGGCGGACCGTGTTTGATGCCCATTACCTCGTGATGGGACTGGGCGATGTGTACCTTGGTGCCCCCGTTGCCACACCTCTTGACCCGCGACATCGCCTTGTGACGACCAAGTATAACCCCGCGCGCACCTGGACGCCGCCCAACGTGGTGGGCATAGGCGGCGCTTACATGTGCATCTACGGCATGGAAGGCCCTGGCGGATACCAGTTGTTTGGCCGCACAATCCAGGTGTGGAATACCTACCGCCAGACAGACGCTTTCGTTGACGGCAAGCCCTGGCTTTTGCGCTTTTTCGACCAGATCCGCTTCTTCCCGGTCAGCCACGAGGAACTCACCGAGTGGCGGCGCGACTTCCCGCTGGGGCGCCGCGCCATCAAGGTGGAGGACAGTGTCTTCCGGCTGAAGGACTATCGTGCCTTTCTTAGTGACAATGCGGATAGCATCGGCGCGTTTCAAAGGAAGCGGGAGGCCGCCTTCCAGGCTGAGCGCGAAGAGTGGCAGGCACGAGGCGAATTTGACCGCGTCGCCGCCCTGACGGCCGACACCTCGAAAGACGAGGAAACTGAAGCCGTCATTGCCCCTTTAGGCAGCGAATTGATTGAGGCTCCCTTTGGCGGTTCGATCTGGAAATTAAACGTCAAACCGGGTGACGTGGTTGAGAAGGGCACAATCATCGCGGTGATCGAGGCCATGAAAACCGAATGCGGGATCGGTGCGCCCCATAAGGGCATTGTGCGCGCGGTCTATGTCGATCAGGGCAAGGCGATCGGCCCCGGCGCGCCACTTCTGGCCCTGGAGGCGGTCTGATGGGAGCAGCCCTTGAACGATTAAGTGCCCGCCATATTGCGCAGGCTGTGCGTAGCGGGCAGACGACGGCGTTGGCGGTTATTGAGGGGGTGATAGAGCGTCTTTCAGCCTACGACACCCTTCAGCCACAGGCCTGGATCAGTCGAGCTGATGGGGATACGCTTCGTCAGAAGGCCCGTGAAATCGACACACGCGTCGCGGCCGGAGAGCATTTGCCGCTTGCAGGCGTGCCGTTTGCGGTGAAAGACAATATCGACGCTTTAGGCTTTGAGACGACTGCGGGCTGTCCTGACTATGCCTATTGGCCGCCTCAAAACGCGCGCCTTGTTCAAAAAGCTTTGGACGCTGGCGCCATCTTGGTCGGAAAGACCAACCTCGATCAGTTCGCCACTGGCCTCAATGGCAGCCGAAGCCCTTATGGCGCCCCAAGATGCGTATTTAACCGGGCGTATATCAGCGGGGGGTCAAGTTCAGGGTCAGCGGTGGCAACCGCTGCCGGACTGGTGGCGTTTGCTTTTGGAACGGACACGGCCGGATCCGGCCGGGTCCCGGCCGCGTTTAACCACCTGACCGGCTTTAAACCCACAAAAGGTCGCTGGAGCACGACTGGCCTCGTGCCAGCCTGCCGCACACTTGACTGCATCAGCGTGTTTACCGAGGCTCCGGAAGATGCCGCGCTCATCGACGACGTCGTTTCCGGCTACGATCCGGGGGACGATTTTTCGCGTGACCTGGCCCAGATTGAGCACCCGATGCAACGTATCGGCGTGGCCGCACAGCTGAACTGGTGCGGGGACATCCACTCAGAATACCTCTACGCAAAGGCGCTCGAGCGGCTTAAACAGATGGGTTTCGACCTTATTGAGATCGACCTTGCCCCCCTGAGCGCGGCGGCGGCTCTGCTTTATTCCGGTCCCTGGGTGGCCGAACGCACCGCCGCGATCAAGGCGTTTCTCAAATCGTCTGCGGGTTCTATCGATCCTACCGTGCGCAGCATCGTCGAGGGCGGCCTGACCGTCAGCGCCGTTGAGACGTTTGACGGTATTTATCAGCTGGCAGGCTTCAAGCGCTATGCCGATCAGATGTGGGACCAGATTGATGCCCTCATGCTGCCGACAACGCCAACCATTTACCGCGTGCGTGAGATGCTGGCCCAGCCTTTTGCGTTGAATGCCAATCTTGGGCTCTACACAAATTTCGTCAATCTACTCGACATGGCGGCCATCGCCGTTCCCGCGGGCTTTCGCCCAAACGCAACGGGCTTTGGCATCACCTTCATGGGCCCGGCCGGCACTGATCGTGCCCTTTTGACGCTCGCCTCCCAGTGGAGGGGACACACCACCTACCCCGTACCCGAACTCGATCTCACTCAGGAATTTCGCATGGACACGATAAAACTCAGCGTCGTGGGCGCCCATCTTGAGGGCATGCCGCTACACTGGCAACTGACTTCGCGTAACGCTAAATTTGTTGAAAAAACAACGACGGCTAAGACTTACAAACTCTTTGCCATGGCAAACAGCGTTCCACCCAAGCCGGCCCTGATCCATGATGAGGAAGGCGCCGCCATTGAAGTTGAAGTCTATGAGCTCGATGCCGCCGCCTTCGGAAGCTTCGTTGCCGAAGTCCCGCCGCCTTTGGCCATAGGCACGGTTATGCTAGCCAGCGGCGAACAGGTAAAAGGCTTTGTCGCCGAGCCGCGCGCGACAAAGGACGCTGAAGAGATAACCGCGCTCGGCGGATGGCGAGCTTACATGGCAAAACTCAAAGGCTGACCTATCCATCGAACACTCACACCACAGGGACGAGGCCACAAGAACCGGGCCACAGAGGAACCGATGACCGCACCTACGCCCGGTTTCCAGGGACTGTGGTGCGTGAATCCAGGATGAGATTACTGGACCGGGACGCCCGCTCTCAGCTCCTCAAGCCAGAGGCTCGCTTCACCGTCAGAGGGCGCTCGCCAGTCACCGCGGGGGCTTAAAGCCCCGCCGGAAATCAGCTTAGGGCCATTGGGAACGGCAGAGCGCTTAAACTGAGAAATCGTGAAAAAGCGGAAGAGGAAAACCTCCATCCACTTACGAATCTCTGCCAGATCATAAGATCGCCGCTCGGCTTCGGGATAGTCTGGGGGCCAGTGGCCTGAGGCCACGTCCTTCCAGGCGTGATACTGGAGGAAGGCGATTTTTGAAGGCTTAAGCCCGAAGCGGGTGAGGTAGTAGAGCGTGAAATCCTGCAAGGCGTAAGGCCCCACCTTGTCTTCGGTGCGCTGGGCCTGCCCGTTCTCAACCGGCACGAGTTCCGGAGAAATCTCCCGCTCAAGGACCGAGCGCAGAACGCGGCCCGCTTTGGCGTCAAACTCCGTGCGCGCCGCCCAGCGGATGAGATG
Source organism: Asticcacaulis sp. DW145 (assembly GCF_037101385.1). Lineage (NCBI taxonomy): Bacteria > Pseudomonadati > Pseudomonadota > Alphaproteobacteria > Caulobacterales > Caulobacteraceae > Asticcacaulis > Asticcacaulis sp. DW145. Next base: position 2,396,954 of record NZ_AP029024.1, read on the forward strand.
CTGGATCAGGGTCTTGGGCGCCCCGCAATTGACGTTGTAGTGGCTCATATGGTCGCCGACGCCATAGGTGCACCAGCCAAGCGCGAGCTCGGAGAGATCTCCGGTACCGACCACAAAGCCCTTATGCTGTCCTGCAAGCCGGAACAGGAAATCGGTCCGCAAGCCGGCCTGCACATTCTCAAAGACGACATCATAAACGCGTTCCCCCTGGCCGTAGGGGTGGCCTATATCCATGAGCATGCGTTTTGATGCGGGGCGGATATCAATTTCCTCCGCCGTGACGCCCAGGGCCCGCATGAGCTTATGCGCGTCTGATTTCGACCCTGAGGTCGTGCCAAAGCCCGGCATCGTATATCCGCGGATCTCTGATCGGGGCCGGCCCAGGCGATCAAAGGCTTTGCAGGCAACAATCAAGGCATGGGTAGAATCAAGGCCGCCTGAAACACCGATCACGACGCTCTGAGACTTTGTGCTCTCAATGCGTCGCATGAGGCCGTGGACCTGAATATTGAAAGCTTCAAAGCAGTCTTCATCAAGACGCTCGCGCTCATTTGGCACGTAAGGAAAGCGTTCGACCGAGCGATAGAAATCGCTAAGGTCGTGCGGAGCTTCCTCAAAGACCTGCACGCCTATAGCCGGGTGCGGGTTAAACCGGCGCGCGTCGGCAAAGGTTGCGGTGCGAAGCCGCTCCTGCCTGATGCGGTCAACGTCAATATCCGCTATGGTCAGGGTCTGGCTTGAAAAACGCTCACCTTCGCTAATGAGCTGGCCGAGTTCGTAAATGAGTGACTGCCCATCCCACGCGAGGTCCGTGGTCGATTCACCCGGACCAGAGGCCGTGAACGCATAGGCACATATCAGCCGCTCAGACGTGGCTTCGCAAATACGTTTTCGCACTCTCGATTTTCCGACGGTCACTGGTGAGGCTGAAAGATTGACGATGATCGTAGCCCCGGAGAGCGCAAGGGGTGTGGCGGGCGTGTCGGGCGCCCACATATCCTCACAGATCTCTACGCCAAGTGTGAAAGCGTTCAGCGCCCCGGCCTGAAACAGCTGGTGGGTAGAGACGCGCACACTCTGGCCTTTAAAATCGATCAGGGTATCCAGTCCATGCCCGCTCGCAAACCAGCGCTTCTCATAAAACTCACGGTAGTTGGGCAGGAAAGTCTTTGGGACGAGGCCCATGAGTTTGCCCCGATGGACAACCGCAGCACAGTTATAAAGTGATCCGCCAAGCTCCAGCGGCAGGCCGCACACAATCAGACACCGCCAGTCTTCGGACGCCCGCATCAGCCCAAGAAGCGCCTCTGATGCCGCGTCCTGAAGCGTCTTTTGTAAGAACAGGTCGTCGAGCGTATAGCCGGTCAGACTGAGCTCAGGAAAGACGAGGACGTCTACGCCGGCTTTATCGGCCTTTGCCGCCAGATCCACATGCGCATTGAGGTTCATCTGAGGGTTCGCGATATGGACATTCGGGGTCGCACAGGCGATCCGAACAAAGCCATGGGATGCGGGGGAGTAGAAGTCGTCGCCAGATTTCGTCATTTTAGACACTCGCATACTTCGATTTCAGCGATATAGGCCCATTTTCGACGAATTGATATCAGATTGATTGTGAAATTTCGTAAAAATGGCAGTTTCTGTTGAATTACCCCTTAAAATTTTCCTTTTTGATTTCATTTGTTACTTTCTTGATTTGGGCTTTCTGATGTGCCTTTTTAGGCTTGGGTTGGTCGGGTTGTCTCTGTTAAGGGAAGACAACTGACATTGGTGTGTGTGAACCAAGATGAGCGTAGATCTTGAAGCGATCCGGGCGGCCGCGGAGCGACTGAAGGGGCATATAGCTGAGACCCCTCTCGCCTTCTCCCAAAAGCTGAGCGCGATGACGCGCACCAAGCTCTGGATTAAGTACGAAAACCAACAGTACACCTCTGCCTTCAAGGAGCGCGGCGCGCTCAATAAGCTCTCAGCCCTGACGGATGAGGAGCGCGCCCGCGGCGTCTTTGCCGCATCTGCGGGCAACCATGCCCAGGGCGTAGCCTACCACGCCCAGCGACTTTCAATACCCGCAACCATCGTCATGCCTCACGGCACGCCCTTTGTGAAAGTGCAGAAGACGCAGTCTTACGGTGCGCGCGTCGTCATTGAAGGGACGACCTATGATGAGGCGTCAACGCACGCCCAGGGTCTTTGTCGCCAGACCGGTGGCGTCTATGTCCATCCATTTAACGACTATGATGTGATGGCAGGGCAAGGGACACTGGCGCTTGAAATGCTGGACGCTGTGCCAGACCTTGACGTCCTCGTCATACCGATTGGTGGTGGCGGCTTGATTGCCGGTATGGCGACGGCGGCTAAGGCGCTCAAACCCTGGATAAAGATTATCGGTGTAGAGGCGTCCATGTACCCCTCTTTCGCGGCCCGCCGACGTGGGCTCAACATGCCAACCGGGGGCTCGACCATAGCCGAAGGCATCGCCGTTCGCGAGGTCGGGGACTTAAGCTTTTCAGTCGCAAACCCCTTGGTCGATGACGTGCTCGTTATCGATGAGGCCGATTTTGAGCGGGCGATTGCCGCCTTTGTCAATGTCGAGAAGACGGTCGCCGAGGGGGCCGGTGCGGCAGGCCTTGCGGCTGTTATGCGCTACCCTGAAAAGTTTGAAGGGCAAAAGGTTGGCCTTGTACTGTGTGGTGGCAATATCGACATGCGTCTTCTGGCCTCGGTCCTGCAGCGCGAGCTCGTCCGTGAGAAGCGTCTTGTGACCTATCGCATTTTGGGTGATGACCGCCCCGGCATGTTGTCGTTGATGGCGGACGTTATCTCGCGTAAAGGCGGGAATATTGTAGATGTCGCCCACAATCGCCTGGTCCTGGACGTTCCGGCAAAAGGCGCTGAATTTGATATCCTGGTCGAAACCCAGGATGCGCGCCATGCCCACGAGATTGCCGAGGGGCTACGCGCCACTGGCTATGCGCTTAGAATGGAATAGAGGAAAATCAATGACTTTTAAATGGATAAGACCAGTCTGTCTTCTATTACTCGCCGCAATGACCTTGCCTCTTGGCGCCTGTAATCGCACTGATCCGGCCGCCGAAGCGGCAAGTGAAGCCAATATCAAGGCGGGCGAAGCCTTTCTGGCTGAAAAGGCAAAGGAACCGGGTGTCCAGAAGTTGCCAAAGGGTCTTCTCTATAAGGTGATTACGCCGGCAAAGGATCCTAACGCACCAAAGCCTTCGCTGAGGGATACGGTCAAGATCCATTACGAGGGCCGCCTCGTTGATGGTACGGTCTTTGACTCAAGCTACGACCGCGGCGTTCCGGCCGCCATGCCTCTTGATGGTCTCGTCGAGGCCTGGAAGATTGCGGTTCCGCAGATGAAGACGGGTGAAACCTGGGAGCTCTACGTCCCCGCTCAGCTGGGCTATGGCGAAACGGGTGCTGGCCCCATTCCGCCTAATAGCGTACTTGTATTCAAAATTGAGTTGCTGGGCATTCAGCCCTGAACTAGCGTCTTCGCCTATATTTTTCAGACACTATTCTTTTGAGGTTTTTGAATGAGCACTGCAGTCCTCGTTGCCGGTGGCGCCGGCTATATCGGGTCGCAAACCTGCAAAATTCTCGCCGCCAATGGCTTCTTACCGGTCACGATCGATAATCTTTCGACCGGTCACAAAGAAGCAGTCAAATGGGGCCCTTTGATTGAAGTCGATATCCGTGATCGGGAAGCGGTTTTGAAGGCCATTTCTGATTATGACATCAAGGCCGCCATCCATTTTGCCGCTTTCTCCCTGGTTGGCGAGAGCACAAAGGACCCGGCCAAGTACTATGATAATAACGTTGCCGCTGCGACCGCCTTTGCGTCCCACCTCGTTGAGGGCGGCGTCAAGGCCCTGGTCTTCTCTTCGACCGCCGCCACCTACGGCGTGCCGCAGACGCGACTGATTGCGGAAGATCATCCTAAAGCGCCGATCAATCCTTACGGCGACAGCAAGCTCGCCTTTGAAGGTGCTCTCCACTGGCTCTCCCAGGCCCACGATCTCAACTATGTGGTGTTACGCTACTTCAATGCGGCTGGCGCTGACCTCGAAGGCGAGGTGGGTGAAAGCCACCGCTGCGAAACCCACCTCATTCCCCTGATTTGTCAGGCCGCGCTCGGCACCGGCAAGGCACTGACGGTGTTTGGTGATGACTATGCCACGAAGGATGGCACCCCCATCCGCGACTATATTCACGTGGTTGATCTCGCCAATGCCCACGTCGAAGCCATCCGCTATCTTCTGGCTGGCGGCAAAAGCGATGCCTTTAATGTCGGAACGGGTGAAGGGCTTACGGTCCTGGAAGTGATAAAAGCTGCCGAAGCCATTATGGGCATGCCCGTGCCCCACAGTGTCGGGCCACGCCGCGATGGGGATCCGGAAATCCTCGTCGCCGATGTCAGCAAGATCCGCTCGACGTTTGACTGGTCACCGAAATACTCAGACGCAGAGACCATCATCCGCACGGCGGCGCAGTGGCAGAAGACGAGGCCCTACTAAGCGCGATTAAAAGACCTTCGCTCCCTTCTTATGATGAGCGAAGGTCTTTCCCGCCGCCCCTTGGAGCCTTCGCAGCACGGATGGCCGATACGCTCAGCCATCCCCCTTCGAACTAACGGCTGCGGCATTGGCAGAGGCAAGGAGGCCTGAGACCGCAAGTTGCGTGTCGGGGGCAGCATCGTTGGCGCAGACGCATGCGACGGTCTTATTCCTTTGATCAATCAGGACTTCGCCATACCACATCATATTTGAGCCGTTGTGCCATAGGGTGCCATCATCGCGGATAACCCAGCCCAGGGCATAGCTATCACCAAAATGCGCCTTATGAAGCGTATCCCAGGTTTCAGCCTTGAGAAAGCCTGACGGCTGATTGAGGTGGGCCTGAAGATAGAGCAACATATCAGGTGCAGACATGTGTACGCGTCCGGCTGGACCAAGCGCCACGGGATTGTCGTTCGATACCCCAGGTCCCGCCTCAACAGGCTTTCTATTGTGTCCTTGCACCAGGTGACCTAAGGGCTGATCGCTTTGGCGGAAGTGACCTGGGGCCCCAAATCCCGCGCTTTTAAGACCAAGAGGCGTAAAGACCTCCGCCTCAATCAGCGCCTCCCAGGGCTTATTTGTCAGGACCTCAAGCATCGCACCAGCGATGATGTAGCCGTTATTTGAGTAGAGATGCTGGGCGCCCAGCGGACCGACCGGTTTTTGCTTCAGGGCTGTAAGCGCCCATTTAAGGCGCTCTTCGCGGGGATCTGTCAGAGCATCGCGCGTAAAGAACACGAAGTTCATCAGATCGAGGTTTGCCTGAAGGCCTGCTTTGTGGCTCAGCAGATGAAGGAGGCTTGCCTGACGAAAGGGCTCTGGCACCCGCCCGTCAGGCTTTCCGAGGACATCGCCCACGGTTGTCGACCACGAGAGGACCCCTTTGTCGATAAGGCGACCACAGAGCGTAGCGGTCATCGATTTCGTGATCGATCCCCAGTGCCACTGATCCTGCGGCTGAACGCTGATTTCATCACCACTTGAGCGAGCGCCGTCAGCTAAAACATCAGATGCAAACCCCGACGCCCATGCCGCCACCATGCCCGGCGTGTAGGCGGCGAGGCGTTTATCGTTCAAAACCTCCCGCGTGAGCGGAGCGACCACGGGTGGTGGCAGGGCTTCAGCCTTGTCACCTTTGGTAAAACGCAAAGGCAAAGGTGCACCTTGCGTGAATGTGCCGTCGATATGACGCTCGCTCGTGAGCGCGCCTGAAAAGCTCGCCTTGATGCTTTTGAAAGAGAGCTTGATGTGCTCGTCCTCAATATCGACGCTGGTTGCCGGAATTCTGGCATTTCCCTGATCGACGCTAATGAGCGTCACCGTCTGCCCGCGAATCTCAAGCCTCAGGGTCAGGCGAACCGCGCCGGCGCTTAAGAGACCGGTCCAGATCCCATCGAAAGGCGTATCAGCCGCAGAGGCCAGGCCCGAGGCGGTGACACCGCACGCGGCCGCAGCGAGAGTTTGAAAGTGTCGTCTTGTCAGCATAGGAACGCCCCCGATCAGCGCATCTTAGAAGGCTGCGCCAATGCGTCGCTACTGAAATATTTGTAATGCGATCCCCTCCATGTCGGTTTAGAATTGAAAACATGAACACTCAGGCGCAAATCATCATCGTCGGTGCCGGTATGGCCGGTATGACCGTGGCATTATCGCTGGCGAAGGCGGGACTTACCCCGCTTCTTGTTGAGCGGCAGCCTCTCTCTGAACAGATTGAGCCGACCTTTGATGGGCGCGCCTCGGCTATCGCCTATTCGTGTTTCAGACAGTGGCAAACCCTGGGGGTCGGCGAGGCGCTTGAGGGCTATGCCTGCCGAATGGACGAGATTGTCGTCACAGACGCGCACCTGCCGGGCGCCGCGACCAGGGCGCCGTCGCCCTTCTTTCTTCACTTTAATGCCGCGGAAATCTCAGACCGATCCGGCAACGAGCCACTGGGCTATATGCTCGAAAACCGACATATCCGAGCCGTTCTTTACGAGGCAGTCGTCAAAGCAGGCATCCGCGTCATCTGCCCGGCGAGTGTCACCCAAATTGAGGAGACGGCAAACCATATTCGCCTCAGTCTAAGCACAGGCGAGGTCATCAGCGCGCCCCTGGCGGTTGCGGCAGAGGGTCGAAAATCCGGCCTTCGCGAACACGCTGGCATCAAGACTATAAAGCGCGACTATGGACAGAGCGCGGTTGTTGCGACGGTTAAGATGCAGTACCCGCATAACCATGTGGCGTACGAGTATTTCCTGTCGTCTGGCCCCTTCGCCATTCTGCCTCTGACAGACAATCGAGCGTGCCTCGTCTGGTCGGAGAGCCACGCCAAGGCCAAAGCGCTCCTTGAAGTCAGACCTGAGCTTTTTCAGGCGCATCTGATGCAGAGGTTTGGGGATTTTCTGGGCGAGGTTGAGCTCGCCGGTCCTAAGTTTATCTATCCCCTGTCGATGGCGCTGGCCGAAAACATGTACCGGGGACGCATTGCCCTTCTGGGTGATGCCGCGCACGGGATTCACCCCATCGCAGGACAGGGCCTCAATCTCGGTCTGAAGGACGCGGCGGCGCTCGCTGAAGTGCTTGTCGAGGCCGCACGATTAGGTGAGGATTTAGGCTCTGAAATCGTGCTTGAACGCTATGCCCGGTGGCGACGTTTTGAGAACGTGTCGACCTCGCTGATTATGGATGCCTTTGTGCATCTCTTCTCAAACAATAATCCGCTGATCAGGCCTCTTCGCGATATCGGCATGGGCATTGTCAACAATATAGGTCCCGCCCGACGCTTCTTTATGGAGGACGCCGGCGGGGCAACCGGGGACCTGCCAAAACTCTTGCGGGGAGAGGCCGTCTAAGCCCTCCCAATAACCCCCGCCAGCAGCCGCGCCTCGGCCGAGCGCGACGAGCCTGCCCGCCAGATCACGACGATGTCGCGATAGGCGTGGTCTGAGCGCAGGTGGCGAACGGCGACGGATGAGCGTTCAACAAGGCCCGCCTCGATAGCCATTTCCGGCAAAAGCGACACCCCGAGCCCGGCATCAACCATCTGGACCAGCGTGTTCAGGGACGTTGCGGCAAACCCGCCGTTCAGCGATTGATTGACGTCACTGGCGCCCGGCGCATTCCACTGACAAGCGGCGAGCGCATGATCGCGCAGGCAATGCCCATCCTCAAGTAAGATCAGTTCAGATGATTTAAGCGCTTCCGGTTCGACCTCTGCCTCATGTGAGAGGGGGTGGTCCTTTGGCATAACCGCCAGAATTTCGTCCTTGCAGATGAAGGCATGATCAAGCCCACTTAAATCATACGGTAAGGCAATCACCGCCGCATCAAGGCTTCCGCTTTTCAGAGAGCCGATCAGACGTGAGGTCTGATCTTCCCGCAAGAAAAGCCGCAGTTGCGGAAACTCCTGCCGCAGTTTCAAAAGAGCCTGCGGTAACAGAAAAGGGGCAATCGTCGGGATCACACCGAGGCGAAAGCGCCCGGCCAGGGGACGATTGGCGCCTTTTGCCGCTTCGACCAGATCTTCGGCCCGTGCCAGGATATCCTCCGCGCGGCGCAGAACATCCTCACCAATGGCGGTCATGATCACCTGACCGCGTGTGCGGTCAATAAGCCTCACGCCCAGGGCCTTTTCGAGCTCGGCAATGCCGGAAGAAAGAGCCGGCTGCGAAACAAAGGCAGCCTCTGCCGCGGCGACGAAACTTTTGTGCTCGTTGAGAAGCTTAAGATACTGGAGCTGGCGCAGAGTCGGGAGCATGCACGCAATATAAGCAATCTTTATTAAAATCGCAAATTGGCGATACCGTCCTTATGCGGCGGGCATGGACTTTCATAGTGAAACTTTAGTTTGTGCCTGCCATCGTTACCTTCACCCGAAAGGAGGCGACCATGTCAGACCGATTCGAGCAGCAATCACAGTCTTTGGTGGACTATGCCGAGCCGCCGGCAGAACCCCTTCTGGCGCGTTCGCTAGACAAAACCGTTGAAGCGGTCAGCTCGAAAAAGCTGGCGCCCAGGGCGAAGATTAAGTCTTTTGCGGCTCAAAGCGTCGTGCCTGATCAACGAGCATAATGGGCACGCCTGAGCGAATAGGAAAGGCGAGGCCCGCCGTGGGGGAGACCAGTTCCTGAGCAACCCGGTCATAGGTCAGCGCCCGGCGGGTGACCGGACAGACGAGGGCTTCTAAGAGACGCGGGTCGATTTCAGACGTATCAGGCACGGGGGAATCACTGGCGGGCGTTTCAATTTCTATTTCGGCCATAAGCGGGCTCCTCAGCTGAACAAAAGGGACGACAGCTTGCGTCGACCCGCCTTTGTGATGTCAGACATCTGACCTGCGGCTGCGAAAATCTTGAACAGATATTCACGCGCCTTCTGATTCTCCCAATCTGGCTCGACCTTTATAATCGCCAGAAGTTCGTCAATGGCCACAGATAATTCACCTTGTCCGGCAAGGCCACGGGCAAGGTCATAGCGGGCACCATGGTCAGACGGATCCGTGAAGAGGCGTGCGCGCAGTTCCTCAAGCGCTGTCGGCGCCCCGTCAGAGAGTTCTAAGGCGGCGCGCAAACCCTGAATGTCCGCGTCCTTGGCGTCGGCCGGCGCCTGATCGAGAACGGCTTTGGCCTGCTCGGGCTGACCGACCTTCATATACATCTTAGCGACCCCGGCGATCGCCTTCAGGTTCTGCGGATCCTGGTCGAGCACAAAAGAGTAGGCCTCCATGGCGCCACCGAGGTCGCCCTGCTCAAGTGACTGGGCCGCAAGCGCCAGCGCATCTTCTATGGAGGGGGCGCCATCATCTGCGCCGACTCCCAGCTTTTCAATAAAGCTTCGAAGTTCGGATTCGGGCTTAGCCCCCATAAACCCGTCAACCGGTCTGCCTCCCACAAAGGCATAAACGGTGGGAATAGACTGCACGCGCAATTGTCCGGCAATGGCCGGGTTCTTGTCGACGTCGATCTTGACCAGCTTCACCTTACCGTTGGCTTCGGTGACGACCTTTTCCAGAGCGGGGCCGAGTTGCCGACAAGGCCCGCACCAGGTCGCCCAGAAATCGACGATGACGGGTACGGTCTGAGAGGCTTCGAGCACGTCGTTCACGAAGGTGGCGTCGGAACCATCAATGATATGGGGGCTTGAAGCCATGATCTGCTCAACCTTTTTTCTGTGTCGTCTTCCTACTCAGGATGGGAAGAGAAGGCAATTGGCGCAAGGTCAGTGTCTGAGATTATTCCGGTGACGGTTCGCGGGGGGGCTCGCCTGGCGCCTCTCCTAACGGTTCCGGATCGCGGAGCGACTTCAGCGGCAGTTCCGGGATCAGGCCCGTGGCTAAAAGCCCCAGGATCGACACCAGAAATCCCGCAAACATAACACCTTTAATCGCCTCAGAGATCGTATCACGCACCACCGGATCAAGCGCCACCTTTGGCCCTCCCGACTGAACGGACCCATCTGTCTGGCTGGCCAGGGCCATGCGCTCAAGTTCCGCCAGGGACAGAACCTGCTCGTGCGCGACACTGGCCTTCGGCGCCATAACCATCAGGTTGTGGGTCAGGACCGCTCCGAAGACGGCCACGCCGATGGTCGAGCCTATCTGACGAAAGAACTGACCGGCGCTCGTCGCCACGCCCAGTTCCCGACGCTCAACAGCGTTCTGAACGGCCAAATTGAACAGGCTTTGCGCCGGCCCCAACCCGACACCGATAAGGGCGACCCGCCAGACCACGTCCCAGGCTCCGGCCGTATTCGGAAGCGTTGCCAGACAAAGCGCACCCAGCGCGGTCAGCGCCGAGCCCCCCAGCATAATCAGGCGGTACTTGCCGAACTTGTGCACCAGAAGGCCAGACAAGGTGGCTGAGGCAATGAGACCCACGGTCAGAGGAATAAGCGCCAGCCCCGATACGGTCGCTGACAGACCGAGTGCCAGTTGCATCAGAAGCGGCAGGAAGGAAACGAGGCCCATAAAGGCCATGAAGATCAGCACGGAGGCCAGATTGGCACTGGCAAAGGTGCGGTTACGGAACAAAGACAAGGACAAAATGGGGTTTTCGACCTTAGCCTCGACGGCCAGAAAGGCAATCAGGGCGACACACGCACCGATGAAGAGCCCCAGCACCACTGGCGAGGTCCATCCGTCCGTACCGCCCAGGCTCAGGCCCAGCAGAAAGGGCAGGAAGGTGGCCACCAGAAGAATGGCTCCGGCAAAATCGATCTTGCCGCCGGTGCGGTGCAGGAGCTTTGGGGTTTTGGCGAGAATCATGAAGAGGGCGAGCCCTGCCAGAGGCAGGTTGATGTAGAAGACCCAGCGCCAGCCGGCGACCGGCAGACCGAAGATCTGAACCGTGCCCATATCGGTGAAAAAGCCGCCAATAAGGGGACCGATGACACTTGCAATGCCAAAGGTTGCCCCAAAGAGCCCGCCGAGCTTTGCGCGCTCACGCGGCGGGTAAAGGTCGGCGATCACCGCAAAGGCCGAGGTCATCAAGGCGGCCCCACCGAGCCCCTGGACCGCGCGGAACACGATAAGCTGCACCATGCCCCCCCCCAGAACCGGGAGGTCACCAAACTCACCGGCAAGGCCACACAGGCCAGAACCAAGCATGAAGATAACGACACCGATGACAAGGATGGGCTTTCGCCCGTAAATGTCTGAGAGCTTGCCATAGATCGGAACCATTACGGTCGAGGCGAGGAGATAGGCGGTCGTTACCCAGGCATAGAGGTCAAGGCCTGACAGATGGGCCACGATGCGAGGCATGGCCGTGGACACAATGGTCTGATCCAGCGCCGACAACAGAAAGACGATCATCAGGGCAATGACGGTTACCCGGCGTTCGGCGGCAGTAAAGGTTTGCGGCGTATCCATAGATCCCTCTGCTTATATGAGGGACACCATACCGGCAGTCTTGAGGATCGCGCTACTGCAATCGTTTTGAATCGCCGAAGAAAACCAAAAGCGCCCTTTGCGCCGCCGCGTCCGTCGTCAGACCGGGAGAGCGTATCCGGTCATGAAAGGCTGCACCTTTGCCGAGACCTGCGAGCGGCGCCCGCAAATAGGCGAGCCATCGCACCCCGGCGAATACCGGATGCGTCTGTAGCGAGATGAGCTTGGAGCTCTCGAGCCTTATCTGCGCCAAAAGATGCCAGGTGTCAGGCCCATCGCCACTGTCATCGCGCACTACCGTCAGGGTCTCAAGATCTTCGGCTGTGTAATGGTGCTCCAGACGATGCTGGCCGCGCGACCAGGTCAGTGTCAGAAGACCTGGTCGGATCTCCCACTGTTCATCCGGCGCGAGGCCGCCAAAAATGATGAAGGCGAGCCCGACGAAGAGACCACCGGCGATGATCAAACCAAAGAACAGGCTGAAAGGGGACAGAGGCCAAAGGCCCCGCCCCAGTTCGACGACGACCATGACGCAGGCGAAAAGACCCGCGCCGACAAGTATCCAGCGGATAAAGTCCGGCATGGGGCCGCCCAGGCGGATCACCTCATCCGCCTCATCAGGGAATTGCGCTTCCATGCCTTTTTATCGCATGGATCCGTGAAATAACCGCGACGAAACGCGGTTAATCAGCCTTGCATATCGAGGGAATAGCCGGCCGATCGCACAGTGCGGATCGGATCATAATCACTGTCGCCATTGAGCGCCTTTCGCAGTCGACCGATATGCACATCGACCGTGCGCGCTTCGACATAGACATCGTTGCCCCACACCGCATCCAGCAATTGTTCGCGGCTGAACACGCGCTTGGGATGCTGCATCAGATAGTCGAGAAGCTTATATTCCGTCGGTCCCAGATGGACATCGCGACCCGAACGCTGAACCCGGTGCGACAGGCGATCAATGACGATTTCGCCGAAGATCACACGGTCTTCTGAGAGACCCGGACGGATGCGGCGCAAGACCGCACGAATGCGCGCGACAAGTTCGACCATAGAAAACGGCTTAATGACATAGTCATCCGCTCCCGTATCAAGGCCGCGGATCCGGTCCGTCTCTTCCGAACGCGCCGTCAGCATGACGATGGGCAGGTTGCGCGTTTCGGTCTGCGCGCGTAACCGGCGGGTGACTTCGATGCCCGACACCTTAGGCATCATCCAGTCGCAGACAAGAAGATCTGGCTGCCGCTCATTAATCATCATAAGGGCTTCATCACCATCTGTGGCGACCCCTACCTCATAGCCCTCTTTTTCGAGGTTGTACTGCAGAAGGGTGGACAGGGCGTCTTCATCTTCGGCGACAATGATGTAGGGTTTTACGCTCATGACAGTTCCTGATGGCCCCTATAGGGTGGACATTTTCGGGCGATCGTCGACATAGTCTTCGCCCGTGATTTCGTAGTGAATATGCTCGGCCATATTGGTCGCGTGATCGCCGATCCGCTCCAGGTTCTTGGCCATGAATAGGATATGGGTGCACGCCGAAATGGTGCGCGGATCACCCATCATGTAGGTCAAAAGCTCACGAAAGAGCGCGTTATAATGCTCGTCGACCTCGGTGTCGGATGTCCACACGGCCATGGCCATGTCGAGCTTGGCCGCCTTATAGGCATCCAGCACATCGCGCAGGCGCGATGATACAAGTTTCCCCATGCGCTCAATCGAGCGCGTAAGCGGCGACAGAGGCTCAGCCTCCGCAATCACCAGCGAACGCTTGGCGATATTTTTGGCAAGGTCCCCCGTACGCTCAAGCGAGGTCGCGATCTTCATCGCAGCGACGGTCTTGCGAAGGTCAGCGGCCATGGGCTGGCGAAGCGCAATTAGACGGATGCATTTGCGCTCGACGTCACGCTCCAGCTCGTCGAGCTTGCGATCGCGCTCAATGACGCTTTGTGCCAGCGCTACATCGCGCCGCGCCACGGCCTCGACCGCGTCGGCCACCTGTGCCTCGGCAAGCCCGCCCATCAGCATGACTTCTGCGCTGAGCTGGTCGAGTTCTTCGCCGTAGGTTCTGACGATGTGGTTGTTCATGACGCGTTATCCTTGACGAAAGCCCATATGTTGAATTTGTGACAGGCTTATTACACCATGCCGTTCATCACGGCAAAACTGTCATTTTTCACTCAGCGCGCGTTCACAAAGCCGATGGCCGGGCTTTCTCTGTAACGCCCAGGCTGAGGGAAGCAGGCCGTAAAGCTTGTATAGGTCTCCACGCTGCCTGTAGGCACAAGGTCGAGGCCCCCATAGGGCAGTAGCGACTTGTCCTCACCTTCAGAGGGCTGAGCAACGGACTCGACGAGCAAAGCTCCCCGGTGACGGTTGATGATGTGCTTGACAATCGCAAGACCGAGCCCCGTACCCAGACGGTCACCGGATTTCTGACCCTCCACACGATAAAAACGCTCCGCCAGGCGTGGCAAAAACTCACGCCGGATACCGGGCCCACGGTCTGTCACACGCACCACCGTATACCAGGATCCGCGCTGATCTGGCCTTAGGAGGACGAGTTTGGCCGCGGCAGGATCACGCGCCCCGAAGGCCTCTTCAAGTGTGCAGTCGGTGAATATCTCAATGTCGATGGTTGAGCCGGAGGGTGCATATTTCAGCGCATTATCCGACAGGTTCTGCACCACCTGCACGACCTGATCACGATCAGCGGTGAGAAAATACTGACCAGGCGCAGGGCCATTTACGCTGACTGTTACCCCCTTCTCCTTGGCCAGAATGCTGAGGCTATCCATTACGTCGCGCGCGCAAAGCGAGATATCAGCCTCACCCGACGGCGGCACGTGCTCGTTCATCTCAATGCGGCTTAGAGACAGAAGGTCCTGTATCAGGCGCCCCATCCGATCGGCCTGGGAGGCCATGATGTTGAGGAATTTATCCCGCGCCTTCAGATCGTCCTTGGCATGACCGCGCAGGGTTTCGATGAAGCCGGTCAGCGAAGCCAGGGGCGTGCGCAGTTCGTGCGAGGCATTGGCGAGGAAGTCGGCGCGCATGCGCTCAATCCGTCGGATATCGGTTTCGTCCCGGATGACAAGGAGGGCAAGACGCCGCAGGCCGCCCTCTGTAACCGGCAGCGGCGAGGTCCAGGCGCGCCAGAACTTATCCTGCGCGCCTGAGGTTTCAAAAACGGTGTCACGCGCCACATTACCAAAAAGGGCTTCATCGACAGCTTCCAGAACCTCAGGAAAGCGCAGTGAGGACACGAGCAGGCCCCCCTCTTTAGCGATTCCGAAGGCGTCAACAGCGGCCTTATTCGCGAATACGACCCAGCGGCCGGCAATGTCATTGGGTTCGATCCCCGAAACAATCATCACCGGGTCGGGGATGGCGCGCAGCACCTCCTGAAAGCTTGGGCCTTCCGGCTGAACGCGCACGCGCTCAGGCACGGCTACAACGTCTTCGATGACCGCAGTCTTATGCCGCTTTAGTTCCGCATAGGTCACCCACAGGCTTACGGCGAGGATGCCGACGGCGAGCCATACGAGCCAGTGGGCCCCGGGAGACAACAGGGCGAGCGCGATCAGGACCAGAAGGCCCAGACCGAGAGGCAGAAAGATGCGCTTTCTTGGTTGCGCCGCCATAAATGCCGGATCCTGATATTGTGGCGCCCATAAGACCCCAGCGTGCGTTAACAACCTGTTATCCATTAAAGGTCTCCGCCCTGAGTTTTTATGGGCAGGACCTAGGCTGATTTGAAGACAGGCGCGTGACAGATCCGTTAAAAACCAAAGCGCGCATTCATAAGCGCGCTCGGGTGGGCGTCAGGGGCGGGTCTGACCGCTGCCTCGCACGACGTATTTGAAGGTCGTCAGTTGCTCGGCACCAACGGGACCGCGCGCGTGCATGCGCCCTGTTGCAATCCCGATTTCTGCGCCCAGTCCGAACTCGCCGCCGTCGGCAAACTGCGTCGAGGCATTCCAGATGACGATGGCTGAATCGACCTCATTGAGAAAGGCTTCGGCGGCCTCGGCGTCTTCGGTGATAATGGCCTCGGTGTGCTGCGTGCCAAAGCTACGAATATGTTCGACCGCTTCGCTTAAACCACTCACCACCCGCACAGCCAGTATCTTGTCGAGATATTCGGTGCGCCAGTCGTCTTCAGTGGCCTCGACCATCGGCTGGATGGCGCGCGCGGCTTCATCGCCGCGCAGTTCGCAGCCTTTTTCGATCAGGGCGAGAGCGATACGCGGCAACAAGGTCTCGGCTACGGCCTTGTCGATCAGAAGCGTTTCGGTCGCTCCACATACCGAGACGCGGCGCATCTTGGCATTCAGCACGATCGAGACAGCCTTGTCCGGATCGGCTTCCGCGTGGACATAGGTGTGATTAAGGCCCTCCAGGTGGGCCAGAACCGGCACACGCGCCTCGGCCTGCACCCGTGCCACCAGCGACTTGCCGCCGCGCGGAATAATCAGATTAACCGCCTCATTGAGCCCCCCTAAAAGCAGGCCCACAGCGTCACGATCAGCCGTCGGCACCAGTTGTACGGCGGCAGGCAGAGCGGCCTCGGCAAAGGCCTGTTCAAACGCGACGAAAATGGCTTTAGCCGAGTTCAGCGCCTCCGAACCGGTGCGCAGGATTGCGCCATTTGACGAGCGGATACAAAGAGCTGCCGCATCAGCCGTGACGTTCGGGCGCGATTCATAGATGATGCCAATGACGCCGATGGGCGTAGAGACTCGGGAAATATCGAGGCCGTTCGGACGTTCCCAGCGCGCCAGTTCCTTACCCACCGGATCGGGCAGGGCCGCCACGTCTTCGAGCCCCCTGGCCATGGCTTCTACGCGATCTGGGTTAAGCACCAGACGTTCGACCATCGCACTCGATAACCCCTTCTGGGAGGCCGCCTCCACATCGGCCGCATTGGCTTTCAAAATAGCGTCCTGCTGAGCACGGATATGTCTGGCCGCGCTGAGGATCAGCCGTGTGCGTGCGTCCGGACCGGAAAGACGTAGCGCCTCAGCACCTGCCCTGGCTTTAGCGGCCAGGTCAGTCATGAGGTGGGTCAGATTGCCGTTGGTGTCCATTTTGCTATCCCAGATGGATTGTCTTGCGATACAGTGAGCGCCATTGAGCGCTCACACCATCACCATATCGTCCCGGTGTATGACCTCATCACCTGACGTGTACCCCAGAAGACCTTCTATGTCCCTGCTCGCGCGACCCTTGATGGCGGCAATATCGTCTGAACTATAGGCAGCGATGCCACGTGCCAGTTCGCGACCGTCGTGCAGGATCGAGACGCTGTCACCCTTGTCAAAGAGACCCACGACCGAGCTGATGCCTGAAGGCAGAAGCGATTTGCCGGACGCGAGCGCTCTGGCAGCCCCGGCATCGATATGGATTTGCCCTGCCGGCACCACCGTCCCGGCGATCCAGGCTTTGTAGGCGGCACCGGAAGATGCCTGCGCCACAAAGAGTGTATAG
This sequence comes from Asticcacaulis sp. DW145, assembly GCF_037101385.1. Classification (NCBI taxonomy): domain Bacteria; kingdom Pseudomonadati; phylum Pseudomonadota; class Alphaproteobacteria; order Caulobacterales; family Caulobacteraceae; genus Asticcacaulis; species Asticcacaulis sp. DW145. The sequence continues at coordinate 2,413,889 of NZ_AP029024.1, forward strand.
CGAGCGCCCTGACTGAGCGCCGACAGCGGCCGCAGAGCCAGCCCGTTCATAATGGTGGTCGAGCAGCCCGCCGCCCCGGCAATGCGTGCGGCCGCAATCTTGGTCGCCATACCGCCCGTGCCCACCCCGGCGGCCGCATTGGCGCCTCCGGCCATGCCTTCAATTTCTGGCGTAATGGCGTCAACGATGGGAATATGTTCCGCTGACGGATTGTTACGCGGATCAGCGGTATAAAGCCCATCAATGTCCGACAAAAGGACTAAGGCTTCAGACCGGACCAACATGGCCGCCCTCGCCGCCAGCCGGTCGTTGTCACCATAGCGGATTTCTTCCGTTGCCACCGTGTCGTTCTCATTGACGATGGGAACAACCCCCAGCTTCAGGAGCGTATCTGCCGTTTCACGGGCATTTAGCCAGCGTCGGCGGCGTTCGGTGTCTTCACGCGTCAGAAGGACCTGGGCCACCTTGATTCCGTGTTCGGAGAAAACCTCATCCCAGGCGCGCATCAGGATGGGCTGACCTGCCGCCGCTGCCGCCTGTTTCCGGTCTAACGGCAACTGCCTCGTCGTGAGCCCCAGATAACGCCGCCCCAGGGCGCCTGCCCCGGAGGAGACAATCATAACCTCGACCCCGGCCCGCCTCAGCCGCGCCACGTCCTCAGCCAGGCCGCGCATCCACAAAGTATTGGCCGCCCCCGTTTGCGGATTAACGATGAGAGCCGAGCCGACCTTCAGCGTCACGCGCTTCGCCTGCGCGATATGCGCCGGAAAGTCCGATTTTATGGCGGCGACCGTCATGGAAAGTCTTTTCTCAGGCGTCTGAAAATGATAGGCCCGCCGCGAGTGTTTTATCGCGGGCAGCGCCCTTGCGCCTATTAGCGGACAATCCCTTCGCGAAGCAAGAAGGGTTTGAATGCTTTTAAGAAATGGTAACAAAATGAACTATATCGGCACGCGCGGTTTCAAAGAGCAACGCAGCTTTGCGGGCGCATTGCTAGACGGTCTGGCCCCCGATGGCGGGCTTTATGTACCTCAGGCGTGGCCGACTCCGGATTTCGACCTGTCAGCGGCCTCGAATGGTGGCTATGCTGACCTGACGGTGAAACTCCTCAACCTCTTCGGCGTGGGCGTTCTGGGCGATCAGGCGGTCAAGGCGGCGGCTCAGCGCACCGAAGACGCCTTTTTGCGCGATGGGGCCGTGCCGCTGACGCGACTGGAAGACGATCTTTATCTGCTCGAACTCTACCACGGCCCGACCCACGCCTTCAAAGACATGGCCATGCAGATGATGGCCCCGCTTACCGATGCCGCCCTCGCACAGCGCGGCGAAAAACTCACTCTGGTAACCGCCACCTCTGGTGATACGGGTGCGGCCGCGGTGCGCGCCTTCGCCGGCTCAGAACACGTCAAGCTGATCGTTTTTCATCCGCTGGGTCGCGTTTCGCCCGTGCAGCGCCTGCAGATGACGACGGTTCAGGCCGACAATGTGCTGAATGTCGGGGTCAACGGCGATTTCGATGACTGCCAGAAGATCGTAAAGGCGTTGTTGTCAGAGCCCGCCTTGAAAGCTCAGGGCCTGATCTCTTCGGTCAATTCGATCAACTGGGGCCGCCTTCTGGGGCAGGTACCCTATTATCTGTCCGCCGCGGCCCATTCGGGCCTCCACAAGCCGGAATTTATCGTGCCTACGGGCAATTTCGGCGACGCGTTTGCCGGCTGGGTGGCGCGCCAGATTGGCGGCAATGTCGGTCATCTGCACGCTGCAGTGAACCGTAATGACGCGCTCAATCAGGCCATCAATAACGGCCGCTATGTGCGCCGTCAGGCCGTCGAAACGGCCTCCGTTTCGATGGACGTGCAGGCGCCGTCAAACTTTGAGCGGCTGGTCTTTGAAGCCTCCGGCCGTGACGCGGACGCGACGCGTGACCTATTTAATGCCTTCGGGCAGTCCGGTGAGGTGGCATTGTCCGGACATCTGCAAGAGGCGCTGAAATCCGAGGTCTCAGCCTCGACCGTTTCCGAAGATCAGACTAAGGCTACCATCAAGCTGGCTTACGAAAAATACGGTCAGGTGATCTGCCCGCATACCGCCGTAGCGCTTTCGGCGGCCCTGACGCGTCGCGAAACGGGCGAAGCCAAAGGCGGACAGATCGTTCTGTCTACCGCACATGCGGCCAAATTCCCTGCCTTTGTGACCGAAGCGCTGGGCTTTGAGCCTAAGGCTCCGGACGCCATTACCAACCTCTATGGCTTAACCGAAACCCTAAGCGAAATGCCTGCCGACGTCACTGCGGCGGTCACTACCGTGAAGGCTTTCATCGAATGGATCGATTAATCGGTCGAGGTCAATGTCGGGTTTCAAGCCCATCCCAGGTCGTCAGCAAGAAACCTGCGCTTATGGGGTTGTAGGGAGAATTTTCTGAAGGCGTGCGTGAAAGAACGTCGCGCCCCATAAATCGAGCGATTTCGCTTCGGAGGCTCGCAGGAAGCGCCTGACATCCTCCGTTGCGTCGCTCCACGCGATGGTGTCGATCTTGTCCGCAAGGACGGTTTTCAGCCAGTTGATATCAACATCAAGATCAGACTGGCCTGCCCACGGCCCTTTTTGCCGCAAGGCTGCTAAGAGCAGCGTAAGATTAGGCATAACGCGTCGGGCGACATACCATGAGAAGTCGAACCAATCGCGCCCCTTCACATATGGCCGACAAAGAAGCGCGTGTATCTTCAGGGCAAAATTTGACGCGAGGTCTTGATGTCTGACCTCATAATCCGTCGGAAAATCTAGATAGGTTTTCGCTTCTGTTGAACCCACTGGCGGATTTGTATCGATTTCCAGTTTGATTTTGATCGTTTTGTGCCGACTGTTGGCAAAACTCAGGTCAAGTTGGCGCGCGATAGCGGTATCTTTGATTACCGCCTCCCGAATGACACTGTCCATGCGTTCTTTCGATATGATCTCAAGCCTGAGACCAAACTGATTGAAGACCTCGGATAGGGTTTTCAAGTACGGTTGAAGCTCAAAGGACGGGTTCGGCTCCCGCAGGATAAAATCAAGATTTTCAGAAAATCGGGGCAGGCCGTGTAGAATGCGCAGGCACGTCCCCCCCTGAAACAACGCTCTCTCGAAAAAGTCTGCACGCCAAAGCGCGTGGAGCGCGATCTCCTGAAGGATTTCCTTAAGGGCATTTTCCTCTTCAAGCGTGTTGACGACATTGTACTCATTCAGTTTTTGACGGATGATCTCTATCATCGCTTCGATCCATTGCTCTTCAGGCAGGCTTCGTAGAGCTTGTTTGAGAACTCCTTTGTGTTTGCGTGCTTATAGACGTGGCGCAACTCTTCGAGTTTTCGGGGATCGACCCCAGTCATCTCATCAATGTCGACCCTCAAGCCGTCAGTAATCCACGACAAGCCCTGCCAATTAACTTTGCGGTACGCCACGATATCCATCAGCGCGCGCACAGGTGAGGCAACGAGCGCCGTCGCCTGACCCAAGCGCTTGCTTTCAACACCAACCAAAAACTGGTAGGACTGCAAGGCCAACGGCAGAAAAGTAAAGCTCCCAAACGTCTCTGTGTCATAGCCAAATGATTTGCGCCCAGGGGTGACCGACGCTGTTTGTAGAACCGCTTCAGGGATCCAGCCGTGAAATGCGAGTGCACTTTCAAAAGAAACATAGCTGCCAGGATGAAGAGCCTGCGCGACGACAAAAGGGTGAAGCGGCGCTGAGCTGAGATGAGTCGGCAGAACATATAGCCCGCGCTTAATCCGTATCAGACTTCGACTTTTAAGCGCTCGGTTTACAATGCCGTAACGACGCGCAGCACTTCCGCCGAGAATGTCGGCTAGCTGCCGCTCATTTAGAATCCGCTCGGTATAACCACTAAATCTAATTACGTCGTCTAACACGCTCATAAAATTCTCAATACTTCCAAATTATGAAAGTTTCAAGGATTTCCTTCACACCAGAGGTCCAGGCTGAAACCGTAGCTCTTTTCGGCAAGTAGCATTTTGTCGGCATATTGCGTCTGCCGCGCCATTTTTTGCAATTCTGACGAAGACCAGAAAAGCCCAAATAGGTTGAGCCCCTTCACGCTTTGCCTTCCCATTTGATCGGGGCGTTGCAGCCATAATGGGGGCACAGCCTTGAGTGCGAGATGCACTGCCATAAACACATATCTGCCCTTCGCGTTAAGGTCTTTTTGAACAATGCCCGCTACTCCCCGTTTGGGGATTGATTAGTTACTCAACAAACGACCCGATAGAGGTGGTGTAACGAAGTGGCCAGGGCGCTTATCATCGAGGATAGCCAGATCCAGTCGAGGATTATCGGGCGGATGATCAGAGACATGGGCTTTGAGGTCGACTTTGCGCTTAGTTTGGCGCAGGGGGCTCAACATTTAAAAACACTCAAGGTCGATGCGGTCTTCCTCGACGTCTTCCTCGGTGATCACAATGCCCTTCTTTTCGTGGACAGCCTGCGCAAGCTCGCGCCCCAAGCGGTATTCGTCCTTATGACCGCAGGATCGCAGACAGAGTGCGTGGACGTCACGGTATCAAAAGCCCGGCTTGCGAGGGCTGACTTCATGCTCAAAAAGCCCTTCAACGCTTCCGATATTGAGGTCATCCTCCAACAGACATTTGACAAAAGCGCTGGTCTGAAGCGACGCAAACATGTTCTCATAATTGAAGATAGCGCTCCCATCAGGATGATCTGCGAGCGCGTCCTTAGCGCTATCGGATATCGGGTCACAACGAGTGAAACCATGGAAGATGCGTTCGCCAATGTGGACATTGCGCACGTAGACCTCGTTTTGTGCGACATGTTTATGCCAGGTATGGGAGGCTTCAAAGGCATTCGCTCGATCAGGCGGACATGGCCTCAGGTGCCAGTCATTGCCATGTCTGCGGGTCTTGATGAGGCCGTACGAAATCACGATGTGCTGGCAGCGACCACAAAGCTCGGCGTTAACGCCCAGCTGAGGAAGCCCTTCGAAGCAACCGATCTTCTAGAAGTCGTAAGCGCTGTACTTGAGGAGGGGCACGTCTAGAGAACGCTGGTCCCGGATTAGACATCTGACTTAGGCCCGCGTTTACGGTTGAAGCCCCTAAAAAATTCACTTAGCCTGACAATCGCGCCAGGTTGTCTTGGGGGTCTTGCCTTGCCCACCTATGTTGCCGAAAAACTGATTGACGCTAAAGCCCAGGCCGTTGCTCAAATTGCGGCAACGCACCTCGGCACAAACGTAGCTGAGCCCGCCCAGATTGCGAAATTGCGCGCCTTGGTGCGCTTTGAGCACTATTGCATCTCAGGGCTCAATTATCCGGGGCTGGGCGTAGGCGCAGGCGTTATTCTCGCCAGCGATATGCCCAAAGCGTTCCTTGAGGCGTATTTGACAGAAGGCTATATCCGGTTTGATCCGCTTCACCACATGATCCGGCCAGACAGGCCCTGGGGGAGCTGGTATGCGCTGACCGATCAAGAGCTGTCTCAGCCAGAACTGCAACCTATTCGAAGTTTAGAAGCGCGTTTCAACATCTCACTGCGCTCCTGTCTTGGCCTCTATAGGGGCACAGTTCGGTTTGGTGGACTGACCTTTACACGCGCAACGCCCTTTAGCGCTGACGAACAGTTTATGATCGAAGCCGTTAGTCGTTGGGTGCACCAGGAGCTCAGTGAGGCCTACATAGCCGATATGTCTCAGCGGGCTGGCATTTCAGGCGGTGAGTTGAAATGCTTGAGCGGGGTTGCCGCTGGCTTTGATCTCTTGGAACTCTCTCGCTCAACAGGCTTTGCCCCGGACACGGTCACCACATACATCAAAAATGCTATTCGCAAACTTGGATGCCGAAACCGGGCGCACGCGGTTGCTGAAGCGATGCGTCGGCGCCTTTTAGCCTGAATGATAGGTTGAAATCCCAGGAGTTATAAACCGGCAAATTCCGACGCAGTCGAAGGTCGGTCAAATTGACTGCGTCGGAACCGGTAGCGCATCGGAAAATTGATGCATAACGACGATATTTCGATTCGGTCATTTGTCAATCGCCCCCTTCTTCCACTCCCCGATCTGTGAGTAAATTGTTCCATAGATTGCATTTCAATTAACCACAAGTTTACCAAAAACGATAACAATGTAATTTCAAATGGGTGGCGTTAGTGACGGCACGTGTTTTTTTACTGAAAATACATGATCTTATCAGGAAGCGAAGCGTTCTTCAGACACGGATTCCGAGGCAGGACACCGGTTGGATTTGCAGCCAGTCGCCGATAAGGACGCGGTCAGCGGACCTACCCACCCCATTATGGGGATAGGGAAGAGCAAGGAGGGGGAGATGATCGGAAGCCAGGATTGGGTTGCGGCGAAAGACGGCCCGTCTCACGGTCATGGGGCGCCCCTATTACTTCATCCGTCATTTTGGTCACAGGCTGATGTAGCGGCCGAAATAAAGAAAATACCCTTAGAGCAGATCAAGCCTCTGATCGGGGCACGACTTAACACCATGACACGGGCTTTAGGGGAGCTGTTGCGGGAGATCAGCAAGCTGGAAGACCTTGCAAGATCAGCGGATTCGAGATCAGCAACTGAAAATCTAAGCGCCGCGGATGAGCTTTCAGACTATGCGGCACGCCTCATAGAGATGACGAGGCTTCTCAACGAACTCCATAGTGCCGAGAGCCCGGCGCAAATCACGCCTTAATAATGAACGCGGCCACGGCTGGTAAGTGAACTCACAGACGATCGTTTCGTATTAGTCTTGTTTGGAGGTTTTTGATGCTCTACGTCCCCGATACGATAATGAGCGCCTTTCAGGAGCTTTTAGACGACGCGATCACTCCGGCTCAATGCGTGTCCTGGCTTCTCTCTCATTACAGGGGCATCAACCCAGGTCCCCGCACCCGCTTTGAGATTAGTGATACGGTAATTAGCCAGGTTGAGGACGTCTTACTCGGGCAAACGACCGTGGTCGAGGCGGTTGAGCGACTAAACCGGCTCGGCATTCGTTAAGCTGCGTCACGCGGCCTCGCTATGGCTCCTACCCAAACGCCCGCTGACCATACCACGCGTATAAGGGGGACGGGCCTTGGGTTAGGCCACTTTTGCCGGCACGGCTTTTGTCTCGAATGCGTTAAGCTCCGTTAAGGCGGCAGGCCTTCCGAACAGATAACCTTGCATGGTGTCGCAGTGTTCCGTCTTGAGGATCTCAAACTGTTGCTCCGTCTCAACCCCTTCTGCGGTTGAAACTATGCCAAGACTGGAACACATGCCTGAAACAGCCCGAATTATCGCCAAACATTCCGACCTTTGGCCAAGATCCCGCACGAAAGACTGATCGATCTTTATCTTATCGAACGGAAACGCGCGAATGTAGTTGAAGGAGGAGTAGCCTGTCCCAAAGTCATCAAGTGAGATTCGCACCCCTAAAGCTTTCAGAGCTCGCAAAACCTCGAGAGCCTGACCTGTATCGCCTATCATAACGCCTTCGGTTATCTCGATCTCAAGCCGTCTGGGGTTAAGACCAGACTCTTGCAGGGCACGCGACACGACGCTGACTAAAGAGCGGGATCGGAACTGGACCGGAGAGACATTTACCGCAATCGTTGTGTCCTCAGGAAGGGACACCGAATCCTTACAGGCCTTGTGGATGACCCATGCCCCGATCTCCTCAATAATGCCCGTTTCTTCAGCGACAGGAATAAAATCGGCGGGAGAAACGATGCCACGGGCTGGCGATTGCCATCTTAAAAGCGCCTCGTAACCGCAAACACGCCCCGACTTCACGCAGTAAATCGGCTGGTAAACCAGGAAGAACTCACGCCCGGCGGTTGCCTTGCGAAGATCAGCCTCAATTTTCTGCCGGTGCAGATAGCTCTCATGAAGTTGTGCGTCGTAGACGGCAATGTCATTCCGACCGCCTTTCTTAGCCGCGTATAAGGCCTGATCGGCGTGGCGCATAAAATCAATCGGCGCCGCATCGGGATTATCGATAAACTCAATCCCAACGCTCGCCCCAATAGTTATCTCAAGCCCATCAAGCTCATACGGGGCGCTGAGGTGGCTTACCAGTCGCTTAGCCACCCGATGAGCGTCTTGATGAAGGTTTATTTTCTCCATAAGAACCGCGAACTCATCTCCGCCTAAACGTGCCGCCAGATCACCCGGCCGCAATACGTCAACGAGCCTGCGCGCCACCTTCGCTAAAAGCGCATCACCCGTGGCGTGGCCATAAAGGTCGTTCACCGCCTTAAACCGATCGAGGTCGAGACAAAGTATAGCGGCCATGGACTTGGTGCTTGCACGCGCGACCAGGTCTGCGAGGCGCTTCTGGAAGAGATTGCGATTGGCAAGACCTGTGAGAGAGTCGAAATTGGCCATGCGTTCAATCGTCGCCCGTGCCAGGTGCGACTCGGTGATATCAGCAATGACATCGAGATAGCCGCCACCTTCCACACCCGTGCGTGACACCCGCACCGTGCGCCCTGACGGCCAGATATGCTCAGCTTCGTTGTGTCCAGTTTGGGGTATAGCCAGATATTCCAAAATCAGCATCAGGCGATCGTGACTGGCGCTTACGCGCTGGCCGGCGGCTTCAAGCGTCTGAACAAGCGTGAGCCCTCTTGAATCGCCTTCGTAACCCATTCCGAAGAAAGACAGATACGCTCGGTTATACTCCAAAATGCGTCCGTCTTTGTCATAAAGACATATTCCGTGTGGCAATGTCTCTATCGTCGCCTGAAAACGCAGCCCGTTTTCCCGTATATCCCGCAAGCTTTGGCGCAGCTTTTCGTTAGCCATTTCGAGCTCATCGGTCATCAACTGCGTGGCCCGATCAAGCCGTCGGCTATCAAGCTCATATTCGCTATAGGCAAGGCTTACGAGATCAAGGAGCACATTGAGATCTAAAGAACCCGTTTTATCGGTCGCCTTCTGAAGTTGTCGATCAAGCAATCTGTGCATCATACGACCTCCGAAAGAAGGGTCAGGCACATGGTCTGATTGTGCAGGCCGGCGGTCGAATAGTCAGGGTAGGGCGCTATTTCGCCGTAGGAATAAAAGCCAAACTGCACCGTATCCGCGTCCAGACGTTGCCCAACCGCTTCAACCTCATCAAGGGTTCGCTGGCCCATCAAGAGGCGGCGTCCCACACAGGAGACGGTAAGGCATAGTTGCGGCTGCAGATCAGGGTCATGGATCCTCAAATGCGATAGCGCGCGGTCAATCGCCGCCTCTGCACCTGAAACGAGATGGTCCGGTTGCCCTCTCATCAGGCGCGCGGGCCAGTTCTGCGGGATACTTCCGGCAAAAGTGAGTGTTTTGGCGGATCTGTCTATACTCAGGACCGTTCTGACGACCTCACGTGTAGGGTGATCAGGATCATGGATCTTCAGCGGAAACATGAGTGCGGAAGCGGGGAGTTGGGCGGCTTCTTCCCCAAGGTAAGTTTCGTAAAGATCAAGCGCTGGACCATCATCAAGTGTTTTGAGGACGGTGCCGACAGCGCTTGTTACCTCTCGCTCAGGACCGAACGCCTTCCACCCGCCGCCGGTCGCAGCCCCCACTCTTAAGGCCTCGCCGTAAAGGGCTACGGCCACAATGTCGTTAGACGAGACGCTGTCAGCGTTAAGAACGTAGGTCTTTTCAAACGCGGCGCCGTCACCGGCCAGCCCGCCTGTGATGATAACATTCTCCCCCACCCCTTCTGAGACACCATCGATCAGGGCCGAGCCATCGACATCAAGGCCTGGGCTTAAGAGGAGAATGTAGCGCAGATCGGGTGCGCAGAGCGATTTCGCTAGATCCTTCCCCGCCTCGTAAGACTGGGCTTTCGTCTGTAATTTGACTGAAGCATGCCTTATGCGCACTTTTTCAAAGGACAAAGCAATGCCGCTCCAGCCCGCCTCGTTGAGCGACCTCCCTTCAATGGCCGTACCCGTGGTGGTACCGGTAATGATCGCCTGTGGGGCCGCCTTACGCAAAAGACTGAGGTGACCCTCTTCACCCGGAAGGTCCTCTTCAAAGGCACGCCTTGTACCGAACACTAGAATTAATTGAGCCTTAGAAAGCGTCTTGACCGATACCTTGTCACTGAGACTGGCCTCATTTACGCGCAACGTCCACACGACTACCACTCCATTACAGAATGGCGTTATGCGCCAAAATCTTTATCGCAGATTTAGGAAACGCAGTTAACGCGCGTTTGAAGGCGTTCAGAACGGAGTCGACCATTTCGGTCTCGGCTGAGTACTAGATCCTGCCTCTAGCGAGTGGATTTAGGCCTGCGAGCGCTCGTGCTTTTTGGCTCGACATCAATCCTGAGGTGCTGAGACCCGGTAGCCTTTCGCCCGCAGCTTTTCGAGCACGCCGCCTTTGCGTAACAACTGGCCTAAGGGCAATACGGCCACCGTCTTACCGGGTTTACTCAGGGCTTCAGAGACAGCGCTCACGGAGTCGGTAATACTGCGGTTCAGTGTCGCGGTAGCGGTGGGAGATCCCGACAAGCATTTCATCAGGACTGAACCCTGATAAAGGCTGCGAAGTGTTGAGATATCCCCTACCGTCCAGGCTTGCGCAGCGCGCGGTGCACGATCCATATCAAAATCGATATCGTCCAGCGTATAGCGAAGGCAGGCTTCTCCCGCCTCTTCGCTCATAGCATTGACCGCCTTAAACAAAGGGCCGCTGTCGTACCGACCGGCTGCACGTGCCGGCACCCTGGCACTACGCGCCAGCCGCTTGATCGTTGTCACAGGCTCGTCTTCGCTCAGGCCATATTTACGTAGCACCTCACGGCGCAAACGCGCCCCGGCCCAGACCGGTTTGTCTTTAGCAAAATCCTTGGTCGACACACCCGCCCGACGCGCTGTGGCTTCATAGCGGGCATAGAGATCGCTTGGCAGGGCCTCTATCAGCCTGGCGCCTTCCGGCAAACTTTTGTTCCGCATCAAGGACCAGAGATCGGCGGGGCCCGTGGTGTTGTCGGGTGGTGTAATCAGACCATTGGCACCGCGCAATGCATTCTCGATGCGAGTCGTCTTCCAGGGCTGCTTCTTGGGAAACACCGGCAGGACACCAATAATGATGACCTGGCTGTCGTCGTCCGATACCCGCCACAAGGCCGGACCGACTGCCGCCTTGGCACGAACAACAATCTCGGTATCTGACCAATCCTCCTGTGCACGCGCCTGCACCGCCGAAAGCGTCAAAAAAAGCGACATCAAAACGAAAGCAAAAGGTCTCATCAGCGGCACTTTGCTGTGATTTGACGACAGTTTTTTAAAACCCGTCCCTGTAACCAATGCCAGCTCCCACAGGGGCAATACCTGCACGAGATCAATCCATTAAGCTGGAATTAAGACGCGAACGCTAATGTCCGGATGAGTAAAGAGTAACCCTTGGGTAACCATATGCCACAAAAAATCGCTCATGGCGAAAAGGCGACCCTGACAGATTTGATCACCGTTTCGGTGGTGGCAATCTTTTGCCTCCTTCTCCTTTGGCTCGTTTACCTAAGCCCACGACAAGATGAGCCGGTCGCTGTTGTCTCAGCGCCCTGGCAACATCGCTCTGCTGCGGAAATCGTCGCGCGTGCGGGCGGATATCTGGTTTCAAGTTCCTATAGCGGTGCACTCATAATCGCCCGGTCTGGTGACCCTGCCTTTTCGCGCAATCTAAGTGCGCAAGGTGCTCTTTTCGTTTTTAACCCGCGCCTTCTAGCGGGCTGTGGAGTTAAGCCGTCATGATCGAACTTAAAAGTGTTCAACACGCTTTTTCAAAGGCGCTCATAGGCTTTTTGTGGCTGAACTGCGCTCTATTAGCCATCATACCGTTTGCCTTCGGTGCGGGGGCAACGGGCCTTGTGCCCGTGACGGTTTCGGTCCTCCTGAACACGGTTGTCACTGTGTTCTGGAAAACGGATCCAATCGGATTTCGAACACGCATAACGTCGTCTCTGGCGTTGGCTACGATTGTGGCGCTAGTCGTCTATGAGTTTGACGGCCATTCCTACCAGCTCGACATGCACATGTACTTTTTTGCCTGTCTGGCGCTCCTGGCTGGCTGGTGTGACTGGCGTGCGCTTATAGCCTATTCGGGTCTGGTGGCGGTTCACCATCTGGGACTGACCTACCTGCTGCCCTCGGCGGTTTTCCCTGAAACCCAACCCAACCTGACGCGCGTCTTGATCCATGCGGTTATTCTGATCCTCCAAACGGGGCTTCTGGTGTGGCTGGTCTTGCGGATGCAGACAGCTTTCGAGGCGGCGGCGAGGGCGCTGAACGCTGCGCAACAGGCTGAGGCTGAAGCCTTAAAGCTTGCCAAGGCGCAGGACGAAACCAAGGAAGAGGAACTTCGCCAGTCCATGAAGCGCGACACACTCTCGCGCGAGCTGGTTTCAAAAGTTCAGCGCCTGGTCAAAGACTTCAATGACACGGCCTCTAACATCTCAACGGCCGTCAAAAGTCTAAGCGGGTCGGCCGCCCAGACCCATCAGACGGCTCAACACGTCACTCAATCCGCTCAATCTGCGTCTTTGCGCGTAGAAACGGCAGCTGAGGGCTCTGAAGTCCTCGCGGCATCGATTGATGAGATTAACAAAGAAGTCTCCCGCTCCGCCTCGATCGCTCAAATCGCCGCCTCTGAAGCCCAGTCAACGCGTGCAAATGTCGTCGCCCTGTCTGAATCGGCGGCAAAGATCGGCGATGTAATCGAGCTCATCCGCGCCGTGGCGTCTCAGACGAACCTACTGGCGCTCAATGCGACGATCGAAGCGGCAAGAGCCGGAGAGGCCGGAAAAGGTTTCGCCGTCGTTGCCACGGAGGTGAAGTCGCTTGCTAATCAGACGTCTAAAGCCACCGATGAGATCGCCGCAAAGATTAGCGAAATTCAGGCGGCCACCGAAATAACTGTGGGATCAATCGGCCGGATAGTTTCTACGATCGATAATATCTCTGACAGCACCGCAGCCATTGCACAGGCGATGGGTGAGCAGGGGGCAGCTACGCAGAATATCGCCAGCAATGCGGCAAAGGCCGCGTCGGAAGCCTTACTTGTGACGAATGAAATGTCGAAAGTCTCGCTTGCCACCGAAGAGACAGGCTCAGCTGCCGAACAATTGCAAAGCCTGTCGGAAGGACTGGCCGGTCAGGCGCGCTCACTGGAGTCGGAAGTGGGCCAATTTGTCGATCAATTACGAAGCGCGTGAGGCAATAGACAAGATGTGAGCCTGATAAGGGCAAACGGAGAGGATCCCTGGTTGCTTCTATCGGCTAATTCAACAGACGAGTACCAACTTGCCCGTGTCGTGAGGATAATATTGACGGCTCCGACGACAAACCCCGCCCCAGTTGGCTCTGGGACGGGGTCAAACCGTTTGAACTGACTGAACAAAACAGACCCGTTCGACGAAACGCGTTACTTTACACCGAGCTTTTTCTGCAGGTCGGATGATGAGGTCGTGTACTGAAAGCGCAGCTTCTTGTCCGGGAAGACGTAGCGGAAGACGGCCTGCGCCGCCAGAGCGCCTTCGTGGAAGCCCGACAGGATAAGCTTCAGCTTGCCGGGATAGTAATTGATGTCGCCGATGGCAAAAATTTGCGGCGTCGAGGTTTCAAACTTTTCCGTATCTACCGGGATCAGATTTTCGTGCAGGTTAAGACCAAATTCCGCCACCGGGCCGAGCTTCATGGTGAGACCAAAGAACGGCAGGAAGGTATCGGCGTCGAGGTGGATTTCCTTGCCGTCATTGTCTTCGATGGTGACGCCCGTCAGCTTATGGCCTGTTTCACCTGACAGGGCTGTGGCCTGACCGATGATCAGGTCCATCTTTCCCTCTTCGACCAGCTTGCGCATCTGCGCCACACTGTGCGGTGCGGCGCGGAAGTCGTCGCGGCGATGCATCAGGGTCACGCGTTCGGCGATCGGTTGCAGGTTGAGCGTCCAGTCGAGCGCCGAGTCCCCACCGCCTGAAATAACGATGCGTTTGCCGCGGAAGGCTTCCATCTTGCGCACGGCGTAGTGCACGCCGATGCCCGCACCGATGTTTTCGAAGCCATCAATGCCGGGGATGGGTGGCTTTTTCGGCTGGAACGAACCGCCACCGGCGGCGATCAGGATGCAGCGCGCGATGACCGATGTGCCCTGATCGGTCGTCACCTTCCACTTGGTCGTGCCGTCATCTTGGGTGAGCTTTTCAACGGCCACGGCCATTTCACCAAGATGGTATTTGGCACCGAACGGTGCGATCTGCTCCAGCAGGCGGTCGGTGATTTCCTGACCGGTAATGATCGGCCAGGCGGGAATGTCGTAGATCGGCTTTTCCGGATAAAGCTCGGCGCATTGACCGCCCACCTTGTCGAGAATGTCGATCAGATGTGCTTTGATGTCGAGCAGGCCCAGTTCGAACACGGCGAACAGGCCCACCGGGCCCGCGCCAATGATCACGGCATCGGTTTCCCAGGCCTGACCGGCTTCGAGGACTTCGATAGCGGGGGACGGGTGCGCGTCACTCATTTTTGTCTCCGGAACGCAAAGATTAGATTTGTTAAACGATGGATGCGCTATATAGAGCGCAGGGTTTAGATTGGGTAGTTTTCAATGTCGCGTGACCGTCTGCCGCCGCTGTCGGCGCTTCGGGTGTTCGAAGCCGCCGCGCGCCACGAAAGTTTCAAGCACGCCGCCGAGGAGTTGTTCGTTACACCCGGCGCCGTATCTCAGCAAATCCGTCTGCTGGAAGAACATGTCGGTGTCGAGCTTTTCGTACGCGATGGTCGCCGTGTCGTGCTGAGCGATGCGGGTAAGGCGTCGTCGATTATCCTGAAAGAAGCCTTTGAAAAGATGTTCGAAGCGACGCGTATCATGCGTCAGACCCAACAAAAGGGTCGTGTGACCGTTTCGGTTGCGCCAAGCTTTGCCGCCAAATGGCTGATGCCACGTCTGGGTGACTTCTCGGCGGCTAATCCGGACATCGACGTCTGGGTGTCGGCCGATATGACCCCGACCGATTTCGCTGTCTCTGACATTGATCTCGCCATCCGCTACGGCACGGGCAATTACAATGGGCTGAACGTGGAGCATTTGCTTGAGGAAGCGGTCCTGCCCGTCTGCTCGCCGGCGCTCTTTGAGGCCGCACCGATCCGCAAGCCCGCGGACCTCGTCCATCATACCTTGTTGCATGACGTGTCCTCCGACCTTGACCCGTCCGATCCGGACTGGGCCATGTGGCTGAAGGCGCATGGGGCCGATGAGATCGATGCATCGCGCGGTCCGCGCTTTAACCAGAGCCACATGGTGATTGAGGCGGCTGTCGCTGGTCGCGGCGTGGCCCTGGCGAAACGCACGATTGCCGAGGCCGATCTGCGCGCCGGTCGCCTCAGAGGCCTGTTCAACGAGAAGGATGCGCCCATAAGCTTCGGGTACCATCTCGTCTGGCCGCAGACGCGTGAGCCTTCTATGGCGCAGATGCGCTTCATGGACTGGTTGCGGGCACAGGCCCGTGATCTCGGGAACGCCGCCGCACAACCCCAGGACAGACCGGTCTTTGCCGCTCAGGGAATTTAAGCGCCCTGCCCTCACCCCTCACTCCAGGGCGGAATGGGCAGGCCTTTAGATTTCAGGAATTCAGGATTGAAAATCTTGGATGCGTAGCGGTTGCCATAGTCACAAAGGACAGTGACAATAGTCTTGCCGGGGCCAAGCGCTTTCGCCATTTTTATCGCACCGGCGACGTTAAGTGCCGCGGATCCGCCGACCAGCAGACCCTCGTGGCGGTCAAGATCGTAGAGAACGGGCAACCATTCTTCGTCCGCGACCTGACAGGTGTAGTCGGGCGTAAACCCCTCCAGATTGGCGGTTATCCGTCCCTGCCCAATCCCCTCGGTGATCGACGTACCTTCGGATTTCAACTCGCCGGTCGTATAGTAACTGAATAGCGCAGCGCCAAATGGATCAGCCAGACCGATCTTAATCTTCGGATTAAAAGCGCGCAGGCCTAGCCCCATCCCGGCCAGGGTGCCCCCTGAACCCACCGAACAGATGAACCCGTCGATCTTTCCTTCTGTCTGCGCCCAGACCTCCGGCGCGGTGCCGTCGATATGCGCCTGACGATTGGCGATGTTATCGAACTGGTTAGCCCAGATCGCGCCGCCAGGCTCGCTCTTGGCGAGGTCTTCGGCGAGACGCCCCGAATAACGGACATAGTTGTCGGGGTTTGAATAGGGAACGGCATCAACCTCGATGAGCTTGGCGCCCAGCATACGGATGGCGTCTTTTTTTTCCTGCGCCTGCGTGCGTGGAATAACGATCACCGCTTTATAACCCAGGGCATTGGCAACCATGGCAAGCCCGATGCCGGTATTGCCCGCCGTCCCCTCGACAATCGTACCGCCGGGCTTGAGGAGCCCTCTCGCTTCGGCGTCGCGAATAATCCACAGCGCAGCGCGGTCCTTGATCGATTGACCAGGATTAAGGAATTCCGCCTTCCCAAAGATCTCGCAACCGGTCTCCTCCGACGCACGCTTAAGACGGATCAGGGGCGTGTTACCCACAAGGTCGAGCACGGAAGAGACGGTCCTGGCCACGAAAAAGACTCCTGTTTTCGCCTTTGCGCCTATGGGATTTACCCGGCAATCCAAAGCGATAGATTCTCACCGGCGGGTTTAGCGCGGCTTACAGATGGGCGCGTTTCCTTATATGACAAGGCTTTGGCGCCGGTCAATGTGATGGCCATGGCCTCACGGTCTGGCGGTGAGAATTTGAGGGCCTATTGTCGAAGGGGCTTTGCATTGCGTATAGCAGGGCCTGCCTTTTCTCGCCTTCGGGCGAAAGGTGGGCAGATTAATCATGCGGGACTAAGGAATGGCCGTTTTTACCAAGGTATCTCTTGAAGAGGCCCGCGCTTATTTGAGCCGTTACGATATAGGCGAACTGGTCCATCTGGAAGGCATCGAAGAAGGCGTTTCGAACACCAACTTCAAGGTCGAAACGACGACCGGGCTTTATGCGCTCACCCTCTTTGAAGCCGCAACGCCTGAAAAAGACCTCCCTTATTTCATGGACTACACGCTGCATCTGGATCGCAAAGGCTATCCGGCGCCCGGACCAGCCCTAATGAGAGACGGGACAACGATAGGACGCATCAATGGCAAACCCTGCGCCCTGATTAAATGGCTACCCGGTCGCTGGCCGCGCAATCCTGATACACCCCACGCCACCTCCGCCGGACAATACCTGGCCAAACTGCACATCTTTGGATCTGACTTCACCCAGACCCGCAATAACGAAATGGGAATAGCCTCGTGGGACGCGCTCATTGAACGCTGCGTGCCCCGCGCCGCCCAGTCAGCGAGGGCTGAGGCCGTCCTGGCCGATTTCCGGGACGAAGTGGCCTGGTTGAAATCACGCTGGCCGGCTGATCTGCCCTCAGGCGCCATTCATGCGGACTATTTCACTGACAATGTGTTGATGGATGACGACGGACAGGTCACTGGCGTCATCGACTACTATTATGCCTGCACGGATTTTTACGCTTACGATCTGGCCGTAGCCCTGAACGCCTGGGGATTTACACCAGGCGGGCAGCCTCTTCCCGGCATGATATCCGCCTTAATCGCCGGCTATCATAAGGAGCGTCCGCTATCAGAAGCCGAAATTGCGGCCCTGCCCCTGTTTGCCCGCGGTTCGGCCGTACGCTTCACCCTGACGCGGCTTTATGACCTTCTGAACCACGACCCGTCGTGGGTGGTAAAGCCTAAGGACCCTGAAGCCTTTTACCGCCGCCTCGACTATCACCGCGCCATAGATTCAGGTCAGGCCTACTTCTGAGTATTACCGCCCCAGCGCCGGATTAAGACCTTCTAAAAGGCGAGAGACGTCACTTAAGACGCGGCCAGAGAGAAATCTAATCCTCCTTCAGGGCCTGCATGACGTCTTTGGCGGATTTCCCGTCCTTGATGGCGTCAATGGCCTTTTGGAAACGCTCCGCAGACTTCCTGTCGTGGGGGTTTCCGACGAAAGGCGTGAGAAGCGTGATGGCTTCAGAGCGGTTCCCCTTTGCGAGGTTCACCTGGGCAGCAAAAATCGCGTATTCTTTGACAGCCGGTGCAAGGACATGGGCGCCGGTGGCTGCGTTCAATACGTTGGCGTCCGGGAAATCGGGGCGGTTCTCGTAACTGCGAGCCAGATAATAGAGGTTAGGGGCACTTAGCCTGTTGTTCTCATAAGCGGCGATGAAGAAGCCCTGCGAGGCTTCAATGAGGTCGTTACGTTCCTGTTCGCTCGCCGTCTGCGCCATCTTTTGGTAAACCCGCCCCATCAGATAGTTTGCCTCAAAGCTTTCCGGATGCTTCAGGACGACCGGGCCAACAATGGCCTCAGCATCCTGCGCGTTGCCGTAAAGCAGATGCGCACGGGTAAGGGCGAACTGATAGTCGATGTCGTCAACGAAACCACCTTTGGCCTTTTCGAGCCGCGACAGGACGACGCGACCCTGGTCAGGCTGCATGCAGGTCGTCAGTAATGACCGGTCGAGCAAATAACTGCTTGTCGCCGAGTTCAGTTTCGTCACTTTAATGCGGCTGTCCGGGTAAGACGGCACGGGCACGGTGAGGAAAGACAGCTGTTGGCGATATCGCTGCAGTGTTGACTCCAGCTGATTGACCTTAAGGCCTGTGGCGGCTTCGAAACTGGCGACCGGGTCGGCACCTTTGCCCACTTCGGCGAAATAGGTGTTCAGGTCCCGGGCGCGCTTCGGATCGCTCAGCATGTAGTGGGCCAGCAACCATGACTGGGCATAAAAACTCTCGACTTCCCACGCATCGTTTGACTTGTCGCCAGCAAAGCCGAAGCTTGGCTTGAGGACCTTGTCGAATCCTATCCACCGGTCAGCAGACAGGGTTGAGCCACGCATTTTGGACGGTTCGCCCAGAGTGATTTTGCCATTTGCGGGGTAGGCGGTTGCGAGGTAATCGGCAAACCCTTCGACGTACCACGCCGGATAGTACGACTTGGCGTGCTGAAACATGATGTAATGGCTGTACTCATGAAACAGAACGATCAGGCCCTCGTCCTCTTCGGCCACCGAATCCCCATCATTTGAGACCGTGCCGTATGCACTGCTGCCTTCACCGCAATTGAAATAGACCCCGGCGACTCTTTTGGAGAAGCTCGGCCGTACGCGCTGAAGGTCGTCAGAATTTTGCATCAGATAGACTTCAAAGCGAACCTTTGGCCCGCTATCGCTGCTGCCAAGGAGGAGGTTTGTCAAATTGCGGAAGACTTCCAGCTTCTTGATATATTCGCGCGTCGTCTTTTCCGGAGCGGTGCTGTAGATCGAAAAGTTGTCCGATTCCGCCCTGATCCATGTCTCCGCTCGCACGGGCACAGCGAGAAGGCAGGCGAGCCCCAGTGACAACAAGCCTGATGCGGCTTTACGCAAAAAGGTTGCGAAAATCATGATCTCCCCCCGGTATTTATAGTGTAAACGCGAGCCCCATTTCATTTTCTGAAGGCAAGGCTGACACCTCGTTCGTCTGACGATAACCGGTAACGGCAGCCCTGTGAAGCCCACAGGTTGGCACCCGTGCGTTTTCACCCCTGACTTGCAGCCTCGCTTCTCTCAGGAAAGACAGGCCCTCAACCGGACCACGCCGCGCTTTACGCAACAGGTATCCAGATTTCCATTTCGCCGTAGCCGGTTTGTGGATTGAAAGTCTCTCCGTAGAATTCAAACTGTGGCGCGTCTGCCAGTTTGACATGCGAAGCCGGCAACCATTTACCAAAGATCGCTTTCCAGGTTTGCCTGATCTCCGAGACATGGCCCGAATGTCTGAAAACGGCGTAGGTCTGAGGCGCAAGGCGCAATACCTCAAGCCCAGATCCGTCCTTCTCATAGTTACTCACTTCCACGGCCGAAAAGTAGTCTATGTGCCCGGCCTGATCACTATGACACAGAACCCCATAAGCGGCACTGCCGCTCTGAAATCTGATGTGGCCGATAAAGGGTTGAAACTCTTGCCACTGCGCAGGAATCTGCGCGCTTGCCTCTTCGCCGTAGCGGCGTCTGAGGCCAACCAGCAAGATCGCCGGACGGTCTGTCATGCGCGGTTCGACGGCATCCGCAGGAAGGGTTTCATTCATCTTCAGGGCCTCCATGAGTTTAATGGCATCGGTTGAGCCGGCCTTTTGAATCGCCTCCGGGGTTACGCCGAACTGAGCTTTGAACGCCCGAGTGAATGCCTCGTGCGAACCATATCCGAACTGAAGCGCCACATCCAAAATGCCGGCGTCCCCCCTCGCCAGTCTTTTGGCCGCCTCGCTCAATCGGCGCATACGGACATAGTGGATCACCGAAATCCCGTAGCAGCTGCCAAATGCGCGCGTGAGATGGAATTTCGAAAGTCCGCAGGACCTGGAAACGTCGTCAAGCGTCAACTCACCCTCGAAATGAGTCTCAATGTACCAGAGCGCCTTTCCGAGAAAATCCATCACAAACTCCCCTTTGCCCGTGAGTTTAGCACTCAAAGGCCAGGCTTCATTTGATCAAAATTGCGTCTTCAGATCTTTAGGCATGGGCACAGGCAGCAAGGATATCCGGAACGCCCTGAGCTTCAGTATCGAAGAGGTATCGCGGGCCCATTCTGTGGGCCTCTCAGCTGTGAGGCATCTGACCCCCGGTTTTTCTTTTCCTTCCCGGTATAAGGCAGGTATAAGCAAGACGTGCGCTTCGACGATCGTTTTCTGGAAGAACTGAAATCCCGCTTGCGACCTTCGGAGGTCATTGGCAAGGCGGTAAAGCTGCGCCGTAATGGCCGCGAATGGGTGGGCCTGTCGCCTTTTTCGAAGGAAAAGACACCGTCCTTCTACGTCAATGACGAGAAGGGGTTCTTCCACGACTTTTCATCTGGAAAGCATGGCGACATCATCTCGTTTCTTCAGGAGACAGAGCGCCTCAGCTTTGTGGAGGCCGTGGAGCGGCTCGCCTCGGAGGCGGGCATGGCTTTACCCGTCCAAACGCCCCAAGCCGCGCAGGCCGAGCAGAAGCGACAATCCCTGAACGACTGGATGGAGCTTGCGGCAAGATGGTTCGCTGCGCGTCTTAACGACAATACCCCTGGGGCGAAGGCCGCCCGGGATTACCTCAAACGGCGTGGCCTCAGCGATCAGGACGTTGCGCACTTCGGTCTCGGTTACGCGCCAAAGGAGCATACGGCGTTGAAAGACGCCCTTGTGCAGAAGGGGGCTAAGGTTTCCGAACTTGTCGAATGCGGGCTATTGATCGAGATCGAGGGTAAGGCCCCCTATGATCGCTTTCGCAATCGGCTGATGTTTCCGATCGAAGACGCGCGTTCTAAAATTGTGTCATTCGGGGGGCGCGCACTCGATCCGGATGAAAAGGCTAAATACCTCAACGGGCCGGAAACCCCGCTTTTTCATAAGGGTGCCCTCTTATACGGGCTGCCAAAAGCGCTTAAGATCCTGGGTTCGAGCCAGACAGGACCGGAACTGGTTGTCGTCGAGGGCTACATGGATGTCCTCGCGTGTCAGCGCGCACAGATAGCTGCCGTCGCCCCTTTGGGCACAGCGCTCACCGAAGAACAGATAGACATTTTGTGGCGGCGCCATCCTGAGCCTACGCTTTGCT
Organism: Asticcacaulis sp. DW145; assembly: GCF_037101385.1. Classification (NCBI taxonomy): domain Bacteria; kingdom Pseudomonadati; phylum Pseudomonadota; class Alphaproteobacteria; order Caulobacterales; family Caulobacteraceae; genus Asticcacaulis; species Asticcacaulis sp. DW145. The sequence goes on from NZ_AP029024.1 coordinate 2,435,521, forward strand.
TTGATGGCGACAAGGCGGGGATGCGCGCGGCCAATCGCGCACTTGATCGCGCCTTGCCAAAACTCAAACCTGGCAAGTCCTTCAAGGTGTGCCTGATTACGGGCGGGAAGGATCCTGACGACGTCCTTCGGGAAAAAGGCGCCCTGGCGCTTCGTGAAGCGCTGAGCGAAACTCAGCCCTTCGTCGAGGTGTTGTTCAAACGCGAATTTGAGCAAGAGCCTCTCGACACGCCCGAACGTAAGGCTGGTTTTCGAAAGCGCCTTCGAGCGCTTGCCGCAACAATTGAGGACAAGGATCTCGCCGAATCCTATCGGCAGGACCTGATGGCGCGCTATGACGCGCTGTTTCAACGCCAGCCCCAGAGCCTGCCGCAGGGCTTTCAAGCGGGTTCGACGCGCGGGCGCTATCCTCGTCGCGATGCCCAGGGGCGCTTGATTGAACCTCCGACCATTGCCACCCCCGAAGGTCAACAGGCCGCTCGCGCCTTGTCAAAGACCCTCGACCCCATGGCTGCCGCCCTGGCGCAGGGACTTCTCGATCACCCCGAATGGATGCACGACCATTTAGACGCGCTCGAATCCTATGGGCTGGGAGACCCTGCACTTGAGGGGCTGGTTCGTGTTTTGGTGGCGTTAAGTTTTTCCACAAGCCCTCTTGACTCAGGCGTTGTGAACCGCCATCTGCAAAATCAAGGTTTCGGCGCATTGTTGAGCGAGATACAAAAGGCGGCCCTCAGATCGGCCTCGCCAATCCTCGCACAGGACAAATCTCTCGCAGATGCGCAAGCCGGCTGGACCAAAGCGTTCAACGCGATTGCGCGTTTGACGGCATTGGACCGTGCGTTGAAGGCAGCTCGTGACGAAGCTTCGACAGAATTTGACGTCGAAATTTTCACACGGACCAAACAGGAACGCGACAGCTTGCGCAAAGCCTTGAAAAGCGGACAGATTTTTGAAGCGGAAAGCGACGTCTAGGTTAAGACTTCGTTGATCTTCTTCGTAAATATAGGTTTGGTGCGGCAAAAATGCCGCATCTGGTTCCAAGGTCTCATGACTGTTGCGTCATGGGCGGAGAGATAGATGAGCACAGCGACGGAAAAACCCGAAGCCGATACGCCCTCTGACGGCCCCCTTCTCGACCTGACCGATGCCGGCGTCAAGAAATTCATCAAGAATGCGAAGGCCCGCGGCTACGTCACGATGGACGAGCTGAACAAGGTGCTGCCGTCCGAAGAGTTCACTTCGGAGCAGATTGAAGACACCCTGGCCATGCTCACAGAGATGGGCGTGAACGTTGTCGATTCCGAAGAGGAAGCGACCGAAGGTGGCGAGATCGCGGTACGCGAGGAAACCGGCGGCGTGGTCGTCGCAGAAAAGACCTCGTCCTATGACCGCACCGATGATCCTGTTCGCATGTATCTGCGCGAAATGGGCTCGGTCGAGCTTCTGTCGCGCGAAGGCGAAATCGCTATCGCCAAGCGCATCGAAGCCGGTCGCGACACCATGATCAGAGGCCTGTGTGAATCGGCTCTGACCTTCGAAGCCATCATGATCTGGCGCGAGGAACTTGAATCGGGCCGCATCCTGCTGCGCGAAATCATCGACCTTGAAGGAACCTATGGCGGTGGCCCGTCCGAAGGCCCGCCCCCGGGCGCGCTTGACGATGAGGGTGAAGAAGAAGATGCCGACGCGCCGATCGCCATGCGCGCGCCAGAGCCTGTCGTGAAAGCTCCAGAGCCTAAGCCGGAGCCGAAGCCGGAGCCTAAGGTTGAGGCGAAGAAGCCGGAACCCAAAAAGAAGGCAGACGGCGAAGAGGACGATGACGATTACGTCCCGATGGATGAGGAAGAGAAGAAGCCTCAGCCGGAAGAAGAAGAGGAAGATGATTTTGACGACGGCGCCGGTCCTTCGGTGTCGGCGATGGAATCGGAACTACGCGAAGGCGTGATGGCGACGCTTGACGCCATTGCCGGTGAGTTCGAAACCTATCGCGGTCTTCAAGAACGCATTCTGGGCGCGCGCCTTGAAGGCTTGCCCGTCGATCCGGCGGATAAGGCGGCCTATGATGAGGTCACCTCGGCCATTACGCGCCACCTCAAGACCCTAAAGCTCAACAATCAGCGTATCGAAGCTCTGGTTGAGCAGCTCTATACGATCAATAAGCGCCTGATGTCGCTGGAAGGTCGTCTTCTGCGTCTGGCCGACTCCTACGGCATTTCGCGTCAGGAATTCCTGCAGAACTACTACCACCGCGAGCTTGATCCTCAGTGGACGGATAAAGTCCGCGAATTGGGTGTACGCTGGCAGAAGTTTTCCGATAACGAAGCCGGTCCTATCGGCCGGATTCGCGCCGACATCATCCAACTCGCCACCGATATGGGCGTTGCGGTTGATGACTATCGCCGCATCGTCCAGACGGTTCAAAAGGGTGAACGCGAAGCGCGCCAGGCCAAGACCGAAATGGTCGAAGCCAATCTGCGTCTCGTGATCTCGATTGCCAAGAAGTACACCAACCGCGGTTTGCAGTTCCTCGATCTTATTCAGGAAGGCAATATTGGTCTTATGAAGGCCGTCGATAAGTTCGAATATCGCCGCGGCTACAAGTTCTCGACCTATGCCACCTGGTGGATTCGCCAGGCGATAACACGTTCGATTGCCGATCAGGCGCGCACCATCCGTATCCCGGTGCACATGATCGAGACAATCAACAAGATCGTTCGGACCTCGCGTCAGATGCTGCACGAGATCGGCCGCGAACCGACCCCGGAAGAACTGGCGGAGAAGCTGGCCATGCCGCTGGAGAAGGTGCGCAAGGTTCTGAAGATCGCCAAAGAGCCTATCTCGCTCGAAACCCCTATCGGGGACGAAGAGGATTCGCACCTGGGCGATTTCATCGAAGACAAGAACGCCGTCCTGCCTATCGACGCGGCGATCCAGTCGAACCTTCGCGAAACCACCACGCGCGTGCTGGCGTCTCTGACGCCGCGTGAGGAGCGGGTACTGCGGATGCGGTTTGGCATCGGGATGAACACCGACCACACACTTGAAGAGGTGGGTCAGCAGTTCTCGGTGACGCGCGAACGTATCCGTCAGATTGAGGCGAAAGCGTTGCGCAAACTTAAGCACCCCAGCCGCTCGCGCAAATTGCGCTCGTTCCTAGATTCCTAGTAGCGGTGCATTAGAATTCCGGATAATGGGGTAATGTCTCACTTCACGCCATTATCCGGAAATCAACTGGCATCGTATGAGATGCAGAGACGAGAATGAACAGCCTAGTGGGACAAATCTGGGCGACGAATTAACAATAAATTCTTCGCTCCTGATTATGCTATCTTCATGCAAATCAGTCTCCCATATGCGCGTATCGTCCACGAATCCGTTGAGACAATCGGATCGGAAAGTGCGGCATCAGATGAAGAGCGAGCGCTCTATATCTATTGGTCGGGTCGTAGACCTGTATGTCAGCGATGGGCGCTACGAGACGAGGTCAGCCTCCCGTCGTCCATGGCATTTTGCGCTGATAAACCTTCCCGAGGTCGTGAGGTAGCCGGCTCTGTAAGCGTAATCATCTGCACTCATGACAGACCGGAGGCTTTATCCACCTGCCTTGAAAGCCTTGCCCTTCAGGTGAGGCCCCCAGATGAAGTTATCGTTGTTGACAACGCGCCCAGCGACTCTCGGACACAAATCGTGGCTTCCGCACATCGCGTTGTATACGTCCGGGAAGATCGGGCGGGCCTAAGTCACGCGCGCAATGCAGGTGTAAAGGCTGCAAAGGGAGACTTTCTGGTTTTCACTGACGACGATGCAGAAGTGGACCCACATTGGATTCAGGAGATCGTGAAAGCGTTTCATGACCCTGATGTTATGGCAGCAACAGGTATCGTTTTGCCCGCGCGTTTAGATACGCAAGCACAATGGATCTTCGAAAAACATTGGTCCTTTAATCAAGGGTTCAATCCCCAAATTTTTGACTCCTCCCATTTTAAAAAATACAAAGGAAAGGGTTACCCGTGTTGGCGCATCGGCGCGGGGGTGAACATGGCTTTCCGAAAAGAGGCGTTCTTCAAATTTGGCTTATTTGATACGCGTCTTGGCGCCGGCGCTTCAGGATGTTCAGAGGACTCTGAATATTGGTATAGAATAATTTCGTCCGGATACAAATGCGCATACGAGCCAATGGCGGTTGTTCGACACCACCATAGATCGGACATTTCCGCACTAAAACAACAAATTCATTCATATATGTGCGGACATGTGGTCGGACTATTAGTTCAGTTTGAAAAATGGAATGATTTTGGAAATATCAGGAGATTATTTCTTTCTATACCAAAGTATTATTTTAAACTGACGTTTTTTACCAATGATACTGACCGGAGATGTACAATCGTTGATGAGATAACTGGGTCTCTCCTTGGCTTTCTATATTATTTTCGCCATAGAAAAACGCAATGAACGAACTCGTATCTGTAATTATACCCGCCTATAATGCGAGCCCCACTATCGATGAAACCCTTGCGAGCGTCTGTGCGCAGACTTGGCGGTACCTCGACATAATCGTCGTAGATGATGGCTCGACCGATGATACGGCGGAGAAGGTTCTTCGAAAAAGCAAGGAAGATTCTAGAATTCGGCTTATCACGGCTTCGAACGGAGGCGTGGCTCGTGCAAGAAATCTCGGGATTGAGGCTGCCAAGGGCGGGCTGATCGCACCGGTGGATGCAGATGATCTTTGGCACCCTGAAAAAATCGAGAGCCAGGTCGCCCTTATGGGCGAGAGCGGGCCACAGACCGGCCTAATATACACCTGGTATTGCGTGATAGACGAGACTAGCCGAATTATTGGTTACTCTGATCGCCACCAGGAAGAAGGGGACGTGCTGCGCCGCATGTGCATGGGCAACCTTGTAGGCAATGGGTCTTCCCCGTTAATTCGCAAAACCTGTCTTCTTGAGGTAGGCGGTTATGATCCAACGCTAGGCGACAAGGGCGCTCAGGGCTGCGAGGACTTAAAACTTTACTTCGCAATTGCGCGCCATTGGAAATTTGGCGTCGTTAAACGGTATCTTACTGGCTATAGATGGATTTTAGGTAACATGTCGAGCAACGGCGTTCGAATGCTTCGGTCATATGATCTGGCAATGAACCCATTCAAAGCCATCTATGGCTCTACGTACCCGAGTGAGTTTCGCTTCGGCAGACTCTATCTGATAAAGTGGCTCCTCGGGCGTGCCATAGCGACAGGCGACTTCGACACGATAAGCGGCCTTATTGCAGCGCTTTGGCACGAAAGTCCCAAAGCCACCTTGAAGGCTCTTGCGCTCTCCCCGCAAACCTGGCTGCGACATAGACGGAATAAGGGCCGTCCCGGTGGCCACTATCTTGAGCAGGTCCTTTGAAGATGACCGAGCGAAGGATCAGATCATCAATTTACGGGATGTTTCTGCGTCTCTACGGCCGGTACTGGCCACGTGTGTCTATGCTGACCATTCTGGGTCTGGTCTCGTCGCTTGCGGAGACGCTGGGCATCAGCCTAGCCGTTATGATGCTCACACTTCTAATGTCTAACCGAACTGACAATGTGTCAGGATTTTTGTCTCACTTTTACGAGACCTATCGACACCTATTCGGAGATTCAGCCGTAGCCCTGGGGCTTTTGATAGTCGCCCTCATTGTGTTCAAGGGTGCATGCGTCAGCCTTTACGGGTATGGCGCGTCGAAAATGCGGCACCAAATAAGCCACGACGTCCGCGTCGAGATGTTCGATCGGTTTATGAAGTGGCCGCTTCAAAACTTTCATAAAAGGGACTCTACGGAACTGTCAAATCTTATCCTTTCTGAAAGTTGGGCGCCGGCTGACGCTGCGTTTACCTTCAGTCGCCTCGCCGTTAACATCGGCGCAATTCTTATCTTTGGCATCTTTGTTTTGCTCGCCTCTTGGCAAATAGCAATACTTGCCTGCGTGGCAGGCGGCGTGTTTATCTTTCTGACAAAAGGGCTTGGACAGTTTGCGAGGCGACTGAGCGAGAAGATTATCGATTCCAACGCCAAACTTTCCGATGCGACGGTCAACGACATTCAAACAATGCGCACACTCAGAGTCTTCGACGTGGTCGGGCATCGCTCAGGCAATTTCGCGACTCTCTCGTCACACGCTAAGGCGCTGTTTGAAGAAAGTGATCGGTTTTACGGAATGCAGGGAGCCTTCACCGAGCTCGTCTACATACTGATATTGGGCAGTTTAGTAGCGATTGCGTCGATAATGGGCGTGGACATGCCGTCCGCCCTCACAGCACTTCTTCTCCTATACAGGCTGCAGCCAAGCGTCAAAGAGGCGGATGCAAATCGGTTGAGCCTTGCAGGGAATCTTGCGTCGCTCAAAGCCATCGCAGACTTTGTAGATCCGCGTCTCGCCCCCTTGCAAGATATCGACACCCCTTACGAACTTTCCTTACCATCGGGTGAAAAAATTTATTTCAAAAATCTCAGTTTTAATTTCGAAAATGGCAAACGCCGCGTCATTGACCACGCCTCTTTTGAAGTACCTTTAAGAGGGGTCACGCTAATCAAGGGCAATAGCGGAACTGGCAAATCAACCGCGGTCAATCTCCTCACACGATTGTATGAGCCGAGCGAAGGCGAAATCGTTTTAGCAGGAACATCCCTTAATTCCATCCCCATCGGGCAATGGAGGAAGCACGTCAGTCTCGCCGGCCAGGACGTTGATCTCCTGAACGGATCAATCAAAGATAATATAACCTTTTTCAGAAAACCCAATTCTCCAATAGCGTTAGAGAAAGTTATTGAGATTTGTGAGTTAGAAGAGCTCATAGAGGTACTAGAGGACGGGTTAGAAACAAAGGTCGGCGAAAGAGGGAAAAGCCTATCGGGAGGCCAACGTCAGCGTGTGGGATTAGCACGAGCGTTATACGGCAATCCACGGATTCTTATCCTTGATGAAGCGCTTAGCGCTGTTCATTCTGATCTTGAGAGATCCATATATCACCGGGTTCTTGAAGAATTCAGAGACCGTGCAGTGATTATAATTACACACAGACCAGAAACCATACCGCACATAGATCACATTATCGAATTCTCAGATTTATAGGATCAGTCTAAATTTTAAGCTGCGATATGAGATCCCAGTTCATTGCTGTCTTAATCATGTCTTTTGTCGAATAGAGAGGTTTCCAACCCAGGTGCGCCTTCGCCCTAAGGGGGGAGGCAACAAGAATTGCAGGATCGCCATCACGACGTCCCTGTTCGACGACGTCAATTTTGCGCCCGGTCTCGCGCTCGACAATTTCAACGAGCTCCCTCACAGACGTACCTATCCCCGTGCCAAGATTGAAGGCATTGGCCTCAGGTAAATCGCGCCCCAGCAGCCGCTCCGCCGCCAACAGATGTGCCTGAGCCAAATCTGAAACGTGAGTGTAGTCACGTACTGCCGTACCATCTGGAGTATCAAAGTCTGTTCCAAAGATATAGAAAGGCGTTCCTCTTAATGCAGCACGAATGGCCAATGGGACTGCATGGGTTTCTGGGTCATGGCATTCTCCGGTCTGCCCGTCGGGATCCGCGCCAGCGGCGTTGAAGTAGCGTAGAGATGTCGAGGCAAATCCGTAGGACCTAGAATAGGACGATAAGATCTCTTCTCCTATGAGTTTCGTATACCCATAGGTATTCACCGGCATTTGTGGATGAACTTCATCTATTGGAATATAATTCGGGCGCCCATATGTCGCACATGTACTAGAAAATATGACCCTATTTAGACCATTAATACGCAATGACTCAAAAAGGGATACAGTTTTACTAACATTGTTTAGATAATAAATAGCAGGATCCTGCATTGACTCGCCGACATAGGCAAAAGCGGCGAAATGTACACATACGTCCGGGCGATAAGCGGCCACAACTTCGGCTACAGCGTCTTGATCGGAGATATCTGACCGGATGAGGGGCCCCCATTTCACCAGGTGTTCATTGCCTCGTACGAGGCTATCAAAACTGACGACCTGCCACCCCGCAGCGTGAAACGCCTTCGCCGTATGGGACCCGATATAGCCGGCGCCCCCAGTAATTAAAGCTGTTTTCATTCCTTCGAAGCCCCATCGATCGCAATTCTTCAATACAATTAAAAAGTTCTAATATCGTTTTTGGCGTCCTGTACGTCCTGATGGGTATCCTGAATGGATAATTATTTTGCTAACCATACCATATAGGCGAATGGGCATAAATATTTACCTTCATGGTGTAATGTCACTGAAAATCCAACCACGACGTGTCATGACAGAACATCAAGACTTAGTGGGCGTCGTCGTGCCAATGTATAATGCGGCGGCCACGATAGCACAAACACTGAAAAGCATTTGTGTCCAATCCCACCGAAACTTGGACATCATCGTCGTAGACGATGGGTCCACGGACGGCAGCGGCGCGATTGTAGAAGCAGTGGCAGAAGCAGACCCACGCATTCGGCTCATTTATCAGCCCAATTCGGGCGTAGCCGCTGCCAGAAACACCGGCGCCAAAAACACCCCTGCGAATCTTCTTGCTTTTATCGACGCCGACGACCTTTGGCGAAATGATAAACTTGAAAAGCAGTTGAGTCGGTTACGCTCAGAACCGGGCGTCCAAGGGTCCGCAGAAATAGGCCTGGTTTACTGCTGGTTTGCTCAAATTGATGACGCAGATTTTTACCTCACTGAGCCGTTCAAACCACTTCAGGAGGGCAAAGTGTTGCGCGCTCTTTGCCGACGAAATTTTATAGGTAATGGCAGCTCGATGCTTCTGACGCGGAAGGCCTACGAACATGCACGGGGGTTTGAACCGAAACTTAGAGATCTAGGTGCACAAGGGTGCGAAGACCTGCTCATAGCCCTTCGAGTTGCGTCCAACTTCGAAATAGCCCTCGTTCCAGAGGTTCTCGTGGGGTATCGGATACTCGACAACAATATGTCCTCTAACGCCGAAAGAATGCTGAAGAGCTGCACCCATGCGTTAAACGAAATAGTTCTCTCAAGCCCGGATTACAAGACAGAAGCTGATCTCCATATCAGAGATATGAAATTATGGTTGTTACAAAGAAGCGCAAGCTGCAACGACCTAATATCTTTTTTTCGATACTCTTCGAGTGTTGCAAAAGAAGATTTTTTTGGAATTGTTTCAATTACCCCAAGGCTAATTAGTTCAGTATTACGGACGCGTGTTGTTCCAAAAAAAATTCGCAGAAAAATAAAATCACTTCTCGGACTTCAACGAAGCAAATTTGCAATCGAAGACTTTTCTCCCAGCGTGACAAAGGAATTTCAACCGGACAGTGGACGCGACGGCAGAGATACAATTCCTCACTTAGAATGCGTTGGATAGGTAATTAGATTGCCCAGAAAGACAAAACTAAAACCTTTGGCGAAACAACCCAAACGAATATTGGTTACAGGTGGCGCGGGCTTTCTCGGGTCTCATCTCTGTGATCGACTGATAGAGATGGGTGAAGAAGTCCTTTGCGTCGACAATTTTCACACAGGTCGCCGGCAAAATATTGCTCATCTTCTTCCGCACCCTCGGTTCGAGCTGCTTCGGCACGACGTAACGCTCCCGCTCTATGTAGAAGTAGATGAAATTTACAATCTTGCTTGCCCCGCCTCGCCGGTGCACTATCAAAGTGACCCCGTTCAAACTACCAAAACCAACGTTCTGGGAGCAATAAATTTGCTGGGCCTCGCCAAACGCACTCGGGCGAGAATCCTTCAGGCCTCTACCAGTGAGGTGTACGGCGATCCAGAGATCCATCCGCAGCCAGAAAGCTATAGAGGGCATGTGAATCCCATTGGACCACGAGCCTGTTATGATGAGGGAAAGCGATGTGCCGAGACGCTTTTCTTTGACTACCGCCGACAACACAATCTGCCCATCAAGGTCGTGCGCATTTTCAACACATACGGACCGCGAATGCAGCTCAATGATGGGAGGGTTGTATCGAACTTCATCGTCCAAGCTTTAACCCGGTCACCAATAACACTTTACGGTGACGGACTGCAGACCCGTAGCTTTTGTTACGTTGATGACCTCGTGACCGCACTTATTGCATTTATGGCAACTGATGAGAACGTGACAGGCCCGATCAACATTGGAAATCCTGAGGAATATTCGATGGTCGAACTGGCTAATTCTGTGGTCCGTCTTACAGGTTCAAATGCGCCGATATCCTTTGAAGCGTTGCCAGCTGATGATCCAAAACAACGACGCCCAGATATCACATATGCACGTGAACTTCTTAATTGGGTGCCGACGGTGACATTGGAGCGCGGTCTGGAACACACTATCCGGTATTTTTCAGATCTTTTACTTACGGGGCAAGAGAGCGGGGCCTCTGTTTATTCGACAACACCGCAATCGTATCACCGAAATGATTTGTCGGGATCCTCTAAGGCGAGAGCGCGATCATTAGCCCGGCTTGTGTGAACGCTGTTTTGCGATGAGATCGTCGAGGTGCGATCAACATTTGCATTGTGTTAAACGCCTTGTAGCTAAGCTCCGTCCTCGCTCTACAATGCGAGGCGCGAAGTGGAAAAAGAGCGGCAAGAACCCGTTTGCTTGGAAACCCCAGGCTTTTTTAGTTCGTCCGACCGCGGTTCATTAGCTGCGCTCAAGGTAAGCACGATTGCGCTTCCCCTTTTAAGCGCCTGTGGCGGAGGTGGGGGCGGCGGGAGTGCAACAACAGCCGCTCCCACACCCCCATCCCCGACCACCCTAAGCTACACGCCGTTCGAAGCCGCTCGATTTCTCCTGCAGGCTCAGTTCTCGTGTTCGCCCTCAGATGTTCAAAACGTCAGAACCTTAGGCTTTGAAGGATGGCTGACCCAACAGTTTTCAGCACCCCAAAGCCAGTCGGCGACTGCGTGGCTAGACTCAAGAAACTTCTACATACCTGACGAAAAGGATAAATATTTCAATCCAGTCCCAGGGGACTGGATGGCATGGCGAATGCTGATGGCGGGTGAGGACCAGTTTCGGAAACGCTGTGCTCTTGCCTTATCCGAAATGCTGGTTGTGTCTTTAAATCCCATTGACGGTTTTTGGCCCCCTTACGTCATCGCCGCCTACTGGGATCTTCTGAACGCTCAGGCTTTTGGCAATTATCGCACGCTTCTTGAGGAGATCACCCTTAACCCGGCCATGGGATTTTACCTTAATACCCGCGGAAACCAAAAGGCAGACCCAGCCACCGGGCGTGTACCTGACGAGAACTACGCTCGCGAGATCATGCAGTTATTCACTATCGGGCTGACGCAGCTCAATAGTGACGGAACGCCTAAGCTCGATGCGCAGGGCAAAACGCAAGACACTTACAGCCAATCCGATATTACCAACCTCGCAAAGGTCTTTACGGGCTACGACTGGAATTACGACCGCGTGACCTGGCAATCGGTCCCTTGGTTGACCTACAAGATCCCGTCCCCGGAATTCAGCCGCGACCGAATGAAACTTGATGCGGCGAAACACTCGAATGAGGCCATATCCTTTCTAGGCGTAACCATACCGGCAAATACTTCGGGCACAGAGGCTTTAAAGATTGCGCTCGACACGCTTTTTAATCATCCCAACACGCCGCCCTTTGTAGCAAAGCAAATGATACAGAGGCTTGTGACCTCGAACCCATCGCCCGCCTATGTGGGCCGCGTGGCTGCGGCTTTTGTCAATAATGGAACAGGCGTGAGAGGTGACATGAAATCTCTGTGGCGCGCCATTCTTCTCGATCCTGAGGCAAGAACCTTGTCCGGAGGCGTCACCGCTGGGAAATTGAGAGAACCAATTGTGCGCTTCGCGCAATGGGCCAGAACCTTCCAGGTGTCGAGCCTCACGGGGAAATGGGAAATCTATGACACCTCAAACGGTGATTGGGGCTTAGGGCAAAGTCCCTTGCGATCGCCCTCTGTGTTCAATTTTTTTCGACCCGGCTATGTTCCGCCGCAAACAGCGTTGTCCGCCAATCAATTGGTCGCACCAGAGTTTCAGATCCATAATGAAACAACGACGGCTGGATACCTTAACTTCCTGACTTCCGTCATCAAGTCGGGATATCAGGACGTAAAGCCAGATTATAGTGCGATCATCGCCATCGCGCATCAGCCCCGCGAACTGCTCGACTGGCTCAATCTCTATCTCGCCGCAGGTCAGGTCTCTGGCACCACACTCGACCTCATTCAGTCAGCCCTTGACGCTCAACCCCTGACCTCAACCTCTTCGGAAACCGCCAAGCTTGATCGCATCTATAGCGCGATCTTACTTGTAATGGCCTCGCCCGAATATCTCGTTCAGAAATGAGCCCGCAGATGAACACCTCGTCGATCCAAAATGTTAGTCGTCGTGTTTTTCTGGCCCGCGCCGGCGCTTTAGGGGGAATGGGCCTTGCGGCGCCTATGGCTATGAGCCTCGCTGCCGCTGGAGAGGCGGCCGCATTCTCCGCTAGTGATTACAAAGCGTTAGTCTGCATTTTCCTCTATGGGGGCAATGACTGTCACAATACGCTTATCCCAACAGATATTCCAAACTATGATCGCTACAGCGCCATCCGCGGCGGGGCAGGTGGGCGAAAGCGAGGGGGGATCGCTTACGGTCTCGACGAGCTCATAGCGCTAAGACCCGTCGTCAACCAGACTTTAACTGACGACCTCAGCTATGGACTTGCGCCATCGCTCATCAAAACGGCGGCGTTGTTCAACAGCGGCAAACTCGCAATCCAACTTAACGTTGGCCCCCTGATCGTTCCCGTCACCCGCGCTCAGTTTCAGTCGGGCGCTGTGCCACTTCCGCCAAAGCTCTTCTCCCATAATGATCAGCAATCGGTATGGCAGGCTTTGGGCGCAGAAGGTGCAACCGTCGGGTGGGGTGGCCGCATCGGGGATCTCGCCCTTTCGAGCAACACCAATAGTCTTCTGACCTGCATATCGGCATCGGGAAATGCCGTGTTTTTATCAGGCAATGACGCGCTTCAATATCAGATCAGCCCGGGTGGCGCGATTCCGATATGGGCGGCAAAAGGGGCAAGTTTTGGCTCCTCCCGGGCGTCAGAGGTGCTCAAAACCCTCATAACAGAGCCCAGGGCCCACGTCCTTGAAAACGAGTTTACCAAGGTGACAAAGCGTTCGATGGTTATGGAGGACATCGTTAATACGGCCCTCAACCCCATAACGCTCACGACCTCATTCGACACGGATAACAAACCCAATAGCCTGGCAAATCAGCTGAAAATTGTGGCGCGCCTGATCGGTGCACGTAGTGCACTCGGCTCAAAGAGGCAGGTGTTCTTCGTTTCACTCGGCGGCTTTGACACGCATGACGGATTGATGGAAACCCATCCAAGTCTTCTGGCGCTCATTGATGAGGCACTTTCAAGCTTTTACGCAGCCACTGTAGAACTGGGGGTTGAAAATCAGGTGACGACGTTCACAGCCTCTGATTTTGGCCGGACTCTTACCTCCAATGGCGACGGCTCTGACCATGGCTGGGGTGGGCACCACTTTGTGATGGGTGGGGCGGTCAAAGGCGGACGCTATTATGGCGCCGCGCCCCAAGTGTCGATAAGTTCGGATGATCAGGTGGGTCAAGGCAGGCTCTTGCCCTCCACATCCGTCGATCAGATGGCATCAACCCTCGCCCGTTGGTTTGGGGCCTCCGAAAGCGAACTGCCCACAATCCTTCCAAGGATTGGCAATTTCTCGTCGTCAAACCTCGGTTATTTCTCCACCTGAGATTAAACGCATTAGGACGGCCAGGTGTCGGGTGATAGGGCCAAGACATCTCCTGCGAGGTATAAAGAGCCACAGATGAGGACGCGGGCAGGACCATCATTAATTTGCTGGACCGCTTCCGTCACGCTCGGCTCAGCCTGCGCCTTAAATCCGTTGACGGCCGCCTTGGCAGCCAGCTCAGCGGGAGGAATGACCGCTTCCGATGAAAAGCCTACACACGTGATCTGCGCATCAAGGCCTATAAAATGAGAAAAAAACTCAGTCGCGTCTTTCGTATTAATCAGCCCACAGATCAAATATAACGGCTTGGGATTTCGCGCCTGAAGCCGGTCAATATGGGCGCGCAAGGCGCGCGCCGCGTGCGGGTTATGTCCGCCGTCGAGCCAGAGCTCCGAACCTTCGGGAAGCGCCGATATCAGGGGGCCAGACTTTAAGCGCTGCATGCGCGCAGGCCACACAGCGCTTTGCAGGCCCTGATCCATGGCATCTGAAGACCAGCCCATGAGGCGTGCAGCCTTAATAGCGAGCGCCGCGTTGTCGATCTGGTGCTCGCCTGGCAAACGCGGCAGGCTAAGGTCCAGCAGGGCATCCTCATCCTGAAATACGAGGCGACCATTTTCTTCATGCGCCTCAAAGCCCTGCCCGGCCGTATGGAGCGGGCTGCGCGCCTTCAGCGCGGTGCGTTCGATCACGGCTTCAGCCTCATCGGCCTGACGCGCGCTGATGACCGGGCAACCGGGTTTGATGATTCCGGCCTTTTGCTTGGCGATGGTGGTGAGATCGTTTCCTAAAAAGGCCTGATGATCATAATCAACAGGCGCGATGATGGTAATCTTCGGTGCACGGATGATATTGGTCGCGTCCAGCAAACCACCCAGCCCGGTTTCAAGTAGCAGCACATCGGCCGCAACCTCTGCAAAGGCCATAAACGCGGCAGCGGTCGTCGCCTCAAAAAAGGTCAGAGGCTCGCCGGCATTGGCCTTTTCGACGCGATCTAACACATCGGCCAGATAATCGTCTGTGATCAGATGACCGGCTAAACGGATGCGTTCGGCAAAGCGCACCAGATGCGGCGAGGTATAGACGTGCACTCGCAAGCCCTGCGCTTCGGCCATGGCCCGAAGGAGCGCCAGGGTCGACCCCTTGCCGTTGGTGCCTGCCACATGGATAACCGGCGGCAGGCGGTCCTGCGGATTACCCAGTGCCGAGCATACCCGAAGCATACGATCCAGCGTCAGGTCGATCTTTTTAGGATGAAGCGCTTTGAGCCTCTCCAGAGGCGCATCGAATGGCAAAAGTCGGTCGGTCATAACCTGACTTAGCATCTCTCCCTGACTTAAGGGAGGACTTTTGGTACGTCCTTATCCGGTCGGCGGATGACCCATGCCACGGAGCCCGCAGTAAGCCCTATGGCCGCACAAAAGCCCGCTAAGGGCAGACTGGGAAACAAAAACAAAGATGCTAGCGCTCCGCCCACAACCGAGCAAATGGCGTGAACCCAATAACCCGTTTGCTGACACTTCTGCAAAAGCGCTTGAACGGGAAGGCCTATAAAAATCATCGGCAAAAGTGTGCAAACGAAGAAGTAGGTAAAAGCAAAAAAAACCGAAAGCGACGAGGAATACGTTAAGATGCTACCTAACTTTTCTGGCTTGCCTATACCGTCTATCAACACGGAAATAATTGATATCATTGAAAAAAACAATGCCAGCACCCCCGCACCAATGATGCAGGCACAAAGGGATTTTATCAGCGGCCAACGGTCAAACATCACAGGCTCCCCCTCGTCACCTGCGCCCGGTCAGGGGTGCAGTGTCAATGACCCTGCCTTCGTTTGCCATCCATCAGCATGGACATAAGGGCGCCCAGGACCTCGGGTAGCTCCGCACGCGAGACAACGCGATCGACCATGCCTTTATCCACCAGATATTCGGCGCGCTGGAAGCCTTCGGGCAGCTTTTCGCGGATGGTGGTTTCGATCACGCGCGGTCCGGCAAAGCAGATCAGCGCGCCGGGCTCCGCCAGATGGATATCACCCAGCATGGCGTAGGAGGCCGAAACTCCGCCCGTGGTCGGGTCGGTCAGGACGACGATATAGGGCAGCTGCGCGGCCTTCAGTTCCTGAATGGCAAGCGTCGTGCGCGCGAGCTGCATCAGG
Organism: Asticcacaulis sp. DW145; assembly: GCF_037101385.1. Taxonomy (NCBI): domain Bacteria; kingdom Pseudomonadati; phylum Pseudomonadota; class Alphaproteobacteria; order Caulobacterales; family Caulobacteraceae; genus Asticcacaulis; species Asticcacaulis sp. DW145. The sequence goes on from NZ_AP029024.1 coordinate 2,451,435, forward strand.
GACAGGGTGCCTTCCTGCATCCGCGCCCCGCCCGACGCCGTGATGGCGACCAACGGCACCTTACGCTCCACTGCGTAGCGGCAGGCGGCAATAAAGGCTTCCCCCGCGGCCATTCCGAGCGACCCCCCCATGAAGGTAAAGTCCTGAACCAGCACGACGCAGGGTACATCCGATACCTTGCCATAACCGATCTGCATGGTGTCTTTGGCGCCGGACGCTTCCCGCGCGGCCTTCAGGCGCTGCGAATAGGGTTTGCCGTCGGAAAAATGGAGCGGATCTTCGGGCACGGCGGGCGTATCGAGCGCCTCGTATTCGCCGTTATCAAAGGTAAAGGACAGACGCGTCTGAGCATTGATACGCATGTGCCGACCCGTCGGCGTCACCCACAGCGACGCTTCGAGGTCGGGGCGGTAGATCATCTCGCCCGTATCGGGGTCCTTGACCCACAGGTTTTCGGGCGTTTCACGCTTGGACACAAATTTGGAGACGCCGGGGGCAATCTTGGCGAGCCATCCACCGCTATCGCGGCGGTCCGTGGGTCGGGCGGTATTCGTCAAGGCGCGTCTACTCTTGGCTAATTTATCGGCAATGGCCATGTACGGTCACTAACTCCGGAGGCGCTCAAAAATCTATGCGTTTATCTGAGGTGAGCCCTGCCAAGAAAGGGTTAACAATCCCTTTCAGTGACGGGGGCCTGCAGTCTGAGGGCCTAGTTTCTAGCGTTACGGACAGCCTGAGCCAAAAGGCTCGCGGTTTCCAGCACTTTTGTGCTGGATGGGGAATTTTCAAGTAAAGATTTCGCTATTGCGTCAACGAGCACCGACCCGACAACGCTGCCATCGGCGATGCGAGCGACTTCGGCAGCGCGTTGCGGCGTCTTAATGCCAAAGCCAACGACGACAGGCAGCTTGGCGACCCCGCGCACGTGGGCCACGGCCTCGCTTATGCCCTCCGCATCGGCTTCCTTGACGCCGGTCACCCCGGCCACTGACACGTAATAGACAAAACCCTTCGTGCGTTTTACTAGCGTTTTCAGACGGTTGTCATCGCTGGTCGGCGTGATCAGACGGATCAGGGCAACATCAGCCGCGTCCAGCTCATCAATCAGACGCTCTGCCTCTTCAGGCGGACAATCGACGACGATTACCCCATCCACGCCCGCCTTAGCGCAGGCTTCGGCAAAGGCCGGATAGCCCATATTCTCGACGGGGTTCATATAGCCCATCAGAATAAGGGGCGTTTCGGCATCCGCTTCACGAAAGCGTGAAGCCAGTGCGAACACGTCCGCCATGCGCGTGCCGTTCTTCAGAGAACGTTCTGCGGCCAGCTGAATAATCGGGCCTTCCGCCATCGGGTCAGAGAAGGGAAAGCCCAGCTCGATAATATCGGCACCCGCCTTCACGAGCCCTTTCAACAGGTCGAAAGAGGTTTCGAGGTCCGGATCGCCGGCCATAATGTAGGAGACAAATGCCGCCCGGTTCCCCGCCTTAAGCTGGGCGAAGCGGGCGTCGATACGCGCGACTGACACAGTTAGAGATTCCCCATTTGCTGACCGAGCGCCTTGGCTACGGTGAAAATGTCCTTATCGCCCCGGCCCGACAGGTTGAGCACGATGACGCCGCCCTTACCGATCTCCTTGGCCAGATCACCCAGGCGGGCGATGGCGTGTGAGGATTCGAGCGCCGGAATAATGCCTTCGAGCCGGGAAGTCAGCTGAAACGCCTCCAGAGCCTCTTCGTCGGTGGCGTAGACGTAACGCGCGCGACCCGTATCAAACAGGTGCGCATGTTCCGGCCCGATGCCCGGGTAGTCGAGACCCGCTGAGATCGAATGACCTTCGAGAATCTGACCGTCCTCATCCTGAAGCAAATAAGTGCGGTTGCCGTGCAGCACGCCCGGACGGCCACCGTTCAGCGAGGCGGCGTGGCCATTATAGACATCAAGCCCGTGACCGGCAGCTTCGACGCCGACAATTTTGACGCTCTCATCATCGATGAAGGGGTGGAACATGCCGATCGCGTTTGATCCCCCGCCGACACAGGCTATCACCGCGTCAGGCAGACGACCCTCAGCCTCGAGAATTTGCTGGCGCGTCTCTTTACCGATGATGGTCTGAAAGTCGCGGACCATCTCCGGATAGGGATGCATGCCCGCGGCGGTCCCGATCATGTAATAGGTATCGTGAACATTGGTGACCCAGTCACGGAGCGCCTCGTTCATAGCATCTTTCAGCGTGCCATTACCATTGGTCACCGGGTGAACCTTGGTGCCCATCAGCTGCATCCGGAAAACATTAGGCTTTTGACGCTCAACATCGAGCGCGCCCATATATACCGTACACGGAAGATCAAACTTGGCACACACCGTGGCTGACGCCACGCCGTGCTGGCCGGCACCGGTTTCAGCAATGATACGCGTGCGGCCCATCCGGCGCGCCAGCAGGATCTGACCGATGCAGTTATTAATTTTGTGCGCGCCCGTGTGGTTCAGCTCTTCGCGCTTGAAATAGATTTTAGCGCCGCCGAAATGCTCGGTCAGACGCTCCGCCAGATAGAGCGGGCTCGGGCGACCGACGAAGTATTTCAGGAGGTGATGATATTCCGCCCAGAAGGCCTGATCCTGCTTCGCCTGTGCCCATGCTTCGCCCAGTTCGAGAACGAGCGGCATGAGGGTTTCGGGGACATAGAGCCCGCCGAACTCACCAAAACGCCCTTTGGCGTCAGGCATGTTGTAGCGATTGGTCAGGATGGCATCATCCACGGTGAAAGATCCTTTTTGGATTAAATCTCTTTTACGGCTTTGAGAAACTGAGAGATCAGTGCTGCGTCTTTTAGTCCCGGTGCCCGCTCAACACCAGAAGAAACATCTACCAACTTCGCTTTGGACTGCGAAACCGCCTCAGCGACGTTCCAGGGGGTAAGCCCTCCGGCCAGTAGCCACGGGCGTGCGGAAGGATAACCCTCCATCAATGTCCAGTCGAATCGCGCGCCAACCCCGCCGGGTAGAGCGGCATCCTTCGGCGGCTTCGCATCGAACAGGAGATGCTCGACCATCTCTTCATAAGGCTGCGCCGACAGCACATCGCTACGGCTCTCGACGCTGATAGCCTTGATCAGCGGGATGCCGAAACGCGTGCGGATGTGGCGGACCCTCTCCGGGCTTTCATGGCCATGCAACTGGATAAGATCTGGGCGCACCTGCTGGGTAATCGCCTCCAGCAAGAGATCATCCGGATCAACGAGCACGCTGACGCACTTGGTGGCTTTATTCACATGCGCAGTATAGGCAGTCGCATTTGCAATCAATTGTGCCATTCGATCCAAGTCAAGATGCCTCGGACTTTTAGGAAATGAGATGAAGCCCAGCATGCCAGCGCTGTCATCTATCGCGGTGCGAGCGCTAACATCATCCGTAATACCGCAGATTTTCGCCTTGACCGCCATGAAATGCCTTGATTTTTACGCCAGATGCGACGAGCTTTAAGAAAAATCAAGAATTAGAGGCAATTCTTGATTCACATAAGACGCGCCGGATAAACGGCGCACCGTACAGGGGATAGTATATGACGTCCGTTCTTTTGAGCGACCTCTCCAACAGTGCCCACATGAAGCTGGCGCTGGTAACGCCGGGTGCGCGCCCGTCCGAGGCCACCCTATATCCATGTAAGTCGATCGAAGAATTTAACGCTTCCATAATCGATTTTCTTGAAGCCAACAACCAGCCGGAACTGATGGCGGCGGCGGTTTCGGCCTGCGGATGGGAAGTGGATGGTGGGTTTTCCATGCCTAATCATGGCTATCGCATCGACCGTCAGCATTTACGTGACCTTCTGAACATTCAGCGTCTGCATGTCGTCAATGACTGCGTGTGCAAGGCAATGGCGGTTGATCGTCTGTTCAGTTCAGAACTGGTCAAGGTCTGTGGTGGCGAGGGCGAAGACGGTCAGGCACGTGCACTGGTCGGGGCCGGACGCGGCCTCGGTCTGGCGGGTATCATCCTGGACGATCTGGGGCACCCGACCGTTCTTCCGTGCGAAGGCGGGCATGCGGACCTCGCGATTACGTCGCCGCGCGAGGCCGTTTTGTTTGAGCGGCTCGAACGCAAATACGGCCATGTCTCCCGCGAGCGTGTGGTCAGTATGCAAGGGCTAGCCGAAATCTACGAAATTCTGGCCCACACCGATGAAGGCGGGACCCGCCGCGTCAATGCCGCCGAGGTTGTAGCGCTCGCCCACACCGGTGATGCACTGGCGATGGAAGCGGTCAGCCTCAGTCAGGGGTTTCTGGCGGCCATGGCCTCCGATACCGCCCTCATGCTTGGGGCGCGCGGAGGCATCTATCTGGCTGGCGAATACATAGAACTGATCAGCGATCTCATCGACTGGCCCGCCTTTGAAGCCCGCTTCAACGATAAGGGTCGGCTTCGCGGTTATATGCAGGACATCCCGGTCTATCTCATCCGGGCGCGAGATCTGGAACTGATCGGCCTGACAACCCTGTTTAGCTAAAACAAAAAGGCGCGGAACCCTCCGCGCCTTTGACCTATTTCCTCTTCAGCTCTTCGAGAATGCCGGCGAGCAGGTCCTTTTCTGACGGGCCAGGATCGGCTACCGGGGCGGCGGGCGGCGGGAAGAGGCGGTTGATTGCCTTAACCACCAGGAAGATGGCCGCACCAATAATGACAAACTGAATCAACGTATTGATAAAGATGCCATAGCTGATAGCGACTTCCGGGGCGGTCCCTTCGGCGGCTTTCAGAACAACTTTCAGGTCTGAGAAATCGACACCACCGGTCAGCAGGCCGATCGGCGGCATAATAATATTGTCCACCAGAGACGAGACAATTTTGCCGAACGCGCCGCCTATCACGACACCGACCGCAAGGTCGATGACATTGCCGCGCATCAGGAAGGTCTTGAATTCCGAAACAATGCTCATGGGCATCCCCTCTTTATGTTTGTTATTCGTTATCGTCGCCCGACAGGTTCAGACGCTCACGCAGTTCCTTGCCGCTTTTAAAGAAGGGGACGTGCTTTGCGGGAACAGAAACCGCTTCCCCGGTGCGCGGATTTCGGCCCACTCGTGCCGGGCGCGAACGCACTGAAAAAGCGCCAAAGCCCCGCAGTTCGACGCGACCACCTTTTTCCAGCGTCTCGATCATGGATTCCAGAATCAGATTGACGATCCGTTCGACGTCTTTTTGCGTCATATGCGGATATTCGGACGCCAAACGCTCGATCAGTTCCGATTTTAACATCTTATCCCCCGAACATAGGTTCGAAATATATCAGCGCCCGGCGACCCCGTGGTTTTTCGCTCTTTGTCCACGTTGCAACGCAGCCCGGCACCTGCCAGCACATCATCAGACGAGCATGATCGAAAACGAAAGCCCCTTCAAGGGTTTGTTTCAAAAATTAATGTCTCAGTCGTCTCTGGTATACGGAATATCCGTCCAGAAACCCTGAAATGTCTCATGAAAGATGTCGCATCGCACAAAAAAAGCCCCTGCCTTTCAGGTCTTGCGAAACCGAAAGGCAGGGGCGGATAAGAACCTAACGGTCCTTAACCTTACTCTTTGGACGTACCGCGCAGGGCGGCGCCAAGGATGTCACCCAGCGAAGCGCCGGAATCCTGCGAGCCGTACTGCTCAATGGCTTGCTTCTCGTCCGCCATTTCCAGAGCCTTGATCGAGACGGACACCTTGCGAGCGGCCTTATCGACGTTGGTGATCTGGGCATCGACGCGGTCACCAACGGCGAAGCGCTCAACGCGTTGCTCGTTGCGATCGCGCGACAGGTCCGACTTACGGATGAACGCCGAAACCGGAGCATCCTCTTCGCCGAACTTGACTTCGATACCGCCCGAGGTGACTTCGGTCACGGTGACGGTCACGGTCTGGCCCTTGCGGAAGGTGTCGCCCGACATCGGATCGCCGCCGAGCTGCTTGATGCCCAGCGAGATGCGTTCCTTTTCGACGTCAACGTCCAGAACCTTGGTCTTGACGACGTCGCCCTTCTTGTACTTGGCGATGGCTTCTTCGCCAGCGACGTTCCAGTCGAGGTCGGAGAGGTGGACCATGCCGTCAATGTCGTTTTCAAAGCCGACGAACAGACCAAACTCGGTCGCGTTCTTCACTTCGCCTTCGATCACCGAACCGATCGGGTGCTTGGACAGGAAGTCATCCCACGGATTGTTCTGAGCCTGTTTAAGGCCCAGCGACACGCGGCGCTTGCTGGCGTCGACTTCCAGTACGACCACTTCGACTTCCTGCGAGGTCGAAACGATCTTACCCGGATGAACGTTCTTCTTGGTCCACGACATTTCGGACACGTGCACCAGACCTTCAACGCCCGACTCCAGTTCGACGAACGCGCCGTAGTCCGTGATGTTGGTGATACGACCGGTGAACTTGCCGCCGACCGGGTACTTGGATTCGACACCATCCCACGGATCGGATTGCAGTTGCTTCATGCCCAGCGAAATACGCTGCGTGTCCGGATTGATCTTGATGATCTGGACGCGGACGCTGTCGCCAACGTTGAGAACTTGCGACGGATGCGACACGCGCTTCCACGACATGTCCGTAACGTGCAGCAGGCCGTCGATGCCACCGAGGTCAACGAACGCACCGTAGTCGGTGATGTTCTTGACAACGCCATCACGGATTTCACCTTCGGCCAGCTGACCAACCAGTTCCGTACGCTGTTCAGCACGGGCTTCTTCGAGGATGGCGCGACGCGACACTACGATATTGCCGCGCGGACGGTCCATCTTCAGGATGGCGAAGGGTTGTTCCTTGCCCATCAGCGGAGCGATGTCGCGCACCGGACGGATATCAACTTGCGAACCGGGCAGGAAGCCCGAAGCGCCGTCCATGTCAACGGTGAAGCCGCCTTTGACGCGACCGACGATCGTGCCCATGACCGGCTCGCCACGGTTGAAGATCGCTTCGAGGCGGGTCCAGGCTTCTTCGCGACGGGCCTTTTCACGGCTGATGACCGCTTCACCCATGGCGTTTTCGACGCGTTCCAGATAGACTTCGACGGTGTCGCCGGTCTTGAGGTTGGCGGCGTCAGAGCCGAATTCCTTCAGGGAAACGCGGCCTTCGGTCTTCAGACCGACGTCGACGATAACGAAGTCCTTTTCCAGGCCGACGACCAGACCGTGTACGACCTGACCTTCGAGCATGTCGCGGCCATGCAGGGATTCGTCAAGAAGGGCCGCAAAATCGTCACGCGACGGATTGTAATCGCTCATGTAATCTCAGTTTGGGTTGGCGCTGAGGCATGGCCGTGACGAAGACGGCGTAAGCAGACAGGACGGCGAAGCGCACGACTTCGGCCACACGGACAGCGGCTTTTGGGGGGACATGTCACATGCCGGAGGGAGTTCCGCAAAGCGCCGTTCGTGATCCTGCCTGAAAAGACGCGCCGATGAGATTGGCTCCGTTATTTAGAGCCGCGGCGGTCTCTCACGATGCGTCGCGCATGTTCGATGGCCGCCTCTATACCTAAATCGGTCGTATCAAGCAAGACGGCATCGTCAGCCATTGTCAGCGGTGCTGACGACCGCGACGAATCGCGTTCATCGCGCAACCTTATGTCGGCCAGCACGTCTTCATAGGCCAGGTCCGGCGCACTTTTGACCAGTTGCAACCAGCGGCGGTGGGCACGCACCTCGGGTCGGGCCGTGACGAAAAGTTTGACCGTAGCATCGGGTGCGATCACCGTACCAATGTCACGCCCATCAAGAACGGCCCCTGCGGACTGATGGGCGAAATCGATCTGAAAACGTTTTAAGGCCTCACGCACTTGGGGGATAGCGGCCACCTGTGAAGCCCATTCGCCGGCCTCGCGTCCGCGAAGTTCTGGATTATCGAAACCTGTCGCATCGAGGGTGCGTGCAATTTCAACCAATTCCGGCACATTATCGACGGTCAGACCTCGCTTTTCACGTTGGTAGCCGACTGCACGATAGATCAGACCAGTATCGAGCATCGGAAGGGCATAATCCTGCGCGATGACCGAGGCTAGCGTCCCCTTCCCGGAGGCCGCAGGTCCATCAAAGGCGATGATGAGCGGTAAAGTCATGAGCTCCCTCTTAACGCCGGACGCTTTTATTTCAAGATGATTGCCGCAAAAAACTGCGGTTTTAAAAAGGGTTAGAAAAACACTGCCTAACTTGGCAACCCTTTCTCTCTGAAGGAGCGGTATTTTGAACAGGACCCCACGTTTTGCCGTGGGGATCACAGCCAAGGTCCTGATCTTTCATTTCACCTGTCCGGCGGTTAAAACCAGGTCAGCAAAGCACTGCTTTTGCGGACGGCCCAGACAGAGCCGATGAACTGATCCGTGAACGCGTCTTAATTGTCGTCGACCTGGGACTCTAATGCCTGGTGGCGGAAAAGGAAGTATTGGATTGCGCCAATCCGAAGAAAAGACCCTTAGTCCTCCAAGAGGATCTGGAGAAAATTCGCTTTCACAATCACCGTCTGTCGCCGCTTAGCATCGCAGCCGACTGGCGAAAAAATCGCAGTGTTTGTGTAAAAGGGGTTTTGACAGCCGAGCGATCTGGTGGCAAGGGAGGCCAAAGCTTTATAGTTTTCACTTTATGAGGACGCTCCGTGGCTGATCCCGCCCTTGGCACCAAACAGATTTGTCCGAATTGCACGGCGAAGTTCTACGACCTGAGCAAACGCCCGGCACACTGCCCGAAATGCGCTTTCGAGTTCGACCCTGAAGAGGCGCTGCGCACCCGTCGCACCCGCGCCCGCCCGGTTGCACCGGATGAGTATGAAATGGACGACGAGGCCGAAGATCAGGTCAAGGGCAAGACCCCTGGCGAAGAGGATGAGGACGAAGAGCCGGAAATTGTTACGCCGGAAATCGATGAGGTCGTCGCCGACGACTCGCTCCTTGCTGATGAAGACGATGAACTTGACCCGGCCGATCCTGCACGCGTTGCACCCGATCCGGTCGACATGGATATCGAAGACGCAGACCTTGCCGACGACGATACCGACGACGTGCCCTTCCTTGAAGACGATGAGGACGATGCGTTCGACGAAGACATCGACGGATTGCCCGGCGAAGGAAATGACGACGACATCTAACCCTTAGGGGAGACTGTCAAAAGCCGCGAAGCCTGTGCTTCGCGGCTTTTATTTTGCGCCTTTCCATCGCCCTTCACGGGCCTGTGAAAAAATCAAAAAAACTTCGAAAAAGCGCTTGCATGTCAAAATGCCTTGCCCTAGAAGTCGCGACCTCGGTGGCGGTGACGCCGCCAAGACCATCGAAATGAGATGGGGCTATAGCTCAGTTGGTAGAGCGCTTGAATGGCATTCAAGAGGTCAGCGGTTCGACTCCGCTTAGCTCCACCATCCCTTCCTTTTTAAGCCGCTGTTGTCTGCGCTTTGAAAAGAGTGAACGGGATGAAGGGTCAACGTCTCTTGCTCTGCCAGCTTTGCTAGTTATTCTAGGCCCGGAAGACGAGCCGGGCGTCGCTGTGGCGTTTTGGCTATCAAACACTCAACTTTCCCGACTGATTTAGAAGCGAGCTATCCGAGCGCCATTCAGACTTTCGGCGGAGATGGGTACGGGTCGCGTCATAGACAGATCATTATCCTGTCCTGATACCGGATTTTGACGCATTCGCCTTTTCCAACCGTTCCCGCCCAATCGATAAGATTTAACTTCCGCGAACGTGCAAATGCGTTGGGCGAGCGTGGTCCGGGATCTTCAGCGTTCAACGCATCCTGCCGGTCATTTTGCGCGCTTAGGCATCAGAACAGACCTGGATGCTTGCCCACCTACCAAAACATTGTTCTTGACGCCCTTTGATTGCCTTGTTCACATATTGATCTGAAGAAGCGGGGGCGGCATATGAAGCGGCACGACACACCTGAGAAAGACTATGATCTAGAGCGGCTTATTTTCTTTTCGGATGGCGTGTTCGCAATAGCCATTACCCTTCTGGTCATCGAGCTTCATCCCCCTCACGACTGGGATGGCACCGCATCTGGCCTGATCCACCACCTCGGGGCGAGCATTATCTACTACCTGATCAGCTTCGCCGCTGTTGGCGCCTTTTGGATGTCGCACCGTTTTATGTTTCGTTACGTCCGAAAGTTTAGCGAAACCGCTTCGTGGTTAAATCTCTTATTCCTAGCCCTGATAGGCCTGACTCCTTTGGCCAACATGCTCTTAGGTGCAGGTCGTCTGACGATGGAAGTCATCTGGATTTACATGGGCCTGATGGCCGCGATTTCTTTCGTTGGGGGGATATTATGGACCTATATCTCATTTGCCTCAGGGGTCATTGACCCTGAGCTCTCGACATCTTTCAAATGGATCATGCTGCTGCGCTTAAGTATCGTCCCACCCGTTATGTGTGGTGCTTCCCTTTGGATTGGAAGTCATTTTGGACCATGGCCAGCGGCGGCCTTTGTCGGAATCTGCACGCTGCTATCTTCGCGTCTGCACTCGAAGCCCTACCGTACGCCCAGGAATGAAAGCGAAACCGGCGTTACATCTTGACGCTTGAAGTGTTTCTTATGCCGACTTCATCTTCAGAAGGCCCGAACCTTAGAAGGTATAGGACCTAAGCGTGTCGATCTGAGAAGGTCAGGCGGATTTGACGGGGCGCTTGGCCGACCGCGCGCCTTCTACGGAAGCACTTTATACAACGTCGGCCTTCGCACAAAAGTTGGGTGCGAGCTTACGACGCGCCTTGCACCAGTCTTTCGACCTGGGTGGGTATTGGTTTAACGGCTCAACGATCCCATGTCTTAGGAGACGATGAGGAGAAGGCGCTATGAGCCAGATCACTGACAATGCCACCGAAAGCCGCTTTGAGCTTACACGCGATGGCCACACCGCCTATGCCGACTACCATCTGAACGGCGAAGTCCTAAATATCGACTACGTCTTCGCACCGCCCGAGCTGCGTGGCACGGGCGCGGCGGGTGATCTGATGAAAGGCATTACGGCCCATGCCCGCGCAACCGGCCTAAAGGTGCATCCCATCTGCGGCTATGCAGCAGCCTGGCTAAAGCGCTCTTCCGTCAGTCAGGATCTCCTGATCTAAGGTCGATAGCGCACAGACAGCATCATTGCGCGGCGATTGTCATAGCTGATTATCCCGTCGGCGGTGCGCTGGACGGGTATGTCGGCATCCAGAGCGTTATCAACGCCGAGGCGCAAGCTGAGGGTCTTCGTTACGGATCGTTCTGCCGTCAGGTGCAGTCGGGAGGCTGGAGACAGCCGCTGACGGTTGAGATCATCCTCAAAAGACTCACCGATAAACAGCCAGTCGGCGCCGAGCCGCGTCCGGCCCAGCTGGTAATTCCCGCCCATGGAGACCAGGTACGCCGGGGCCTGCGCCGGGCGATTTCCGGTCAGGGCCGGGTCGCCGCCGCTCATTGCGGCATCGGTCAGCGTACCTGATAAGGTCAGGATCAAACGCTCAGTGGCCTGCCACCGGCCCGACAACTCCAGTCCCGTGGCGCGCACCTCACCGGCGTTCTGACGCTGACGCAATATCCCTCCAGCCGGGACAAAGCCCGCCGTCGGGAATGTGCCTGGCCCGACGCCTATAGTGATATTGCTGATTGGATCCTTCAGGCGGTTATGGAACAGGCCCAGATCGATGCTTATCCCGTTTGCCGCATAGCGCCAGCCCACTTCGACACCATTGAGCTTCTCCGGTTTCAGCGCGCTATTGGCTTCTGTTAAGTCATTGCCGACGCGAAAGGGGCGATAAAGCTCATTCAGAGACGGCGGGCGAAACCCATTATAGACGGCTGCACGCCATTGCTGCGGCCCCGTTTGGCGCGTTATACCAAGACGCGCGGAAACGACCGTGGCTTCCGCATCGGAGGTTCGCAGATCCAAAACCGAGGCACCTGTACTCAGTTCGGTTTCGCGGCGAAAACCGCGGGTCGCCGTCCAGCGATCGGCGCGCACGGCGGCGGTGAGGCTCACCTGGTCCAGACGCTGGCTTGCCTGCACATAAATCCCGGCCAGCTCGGTGCGGCCGCCCGCCTCGCGGTACCGCGTGGCCATCCCGCTGACAAAGCGAAGGCGCTCGCGCGCCCTGCCGTCGCTACGCCGGACGTCGATACCCGCCTCCCATTCGCCCGTCGCGTTCTCATGGCGCCAGGCAGCGTTCAGGCCATAACCTTCGGCAGGCGTAGCAAACTGGTCATTGGCAAGGGTAGTCCCACCCCGTCCGCTTAGGACCGAGACAGAACGGTTGGCGAGGTCGCTGTCGCGGTACCAGAGCTGAAGGCGGTAGCCGTCGCCGGTGTCTGCCGTGGGACGCGTGAGGCTGAAGGCATACTGATGACCGCTGGCACGCGCAGTGGCCCCCGACAAGCCGGTATCACGGCGGCTGTCGTAGCGGCCCGCCATGAGGGTGAGATTGTGCCTGTGCACCTCGGTGCGCCATGTCGCCAATGCGGCTTCGTCGTCGCCGAAGACGCCTTCATCCGCGGCGCCGCGTTGCGGTGATCGAACAGCGGCATCCCCATATCGAAGGGCGCGACTATAGTGCAGACCAACGCCGCCCAGACCTGCATTAACCTGCGCGCCCCAGGTTCCGCTGTCACCCCAATCGAGACCGCCCGAGACCCCGGCTTGTGTCGGAGAAAGGTCGAGATCGACAACGCCGGTTAATGCTCCGGCACCATAGGCTCCACCACCCGCGCCGCGCACCACGCGCGCCCGGTCTATCGCGTCCACCGGGACGCTCGCCCAGATGACCCAGCCGCCAAACGGATCGTTTTGCGGCACACCGTCAAGCGTCACGAGGGCCCGCCCAGCCCCGGATGGCGCGATCGCGCGCAGCGACATGCCCTGGATGGTTGGATTGGCGCTTAGGCTTGACTGCCGGCGAAACAAAGAGGCCTGCGCCTGCGCCTTTAGGGCTTCATCAAGGCTGCTGGCCGCTTCAATGGCAGGCCTGGCTACGGTGAGGGTGGCAAAAGCCGTATCCCCACGAAACGGCTTGAGCCGCCCACGCACAACGATCTCGCTTTCCTGTACGGTAGAGGGCGGCAGGAGTGACAATCCAATCAGCAGGACTAACGGTGATGTGATCAATCCTACCACCGCGTTGGCTTGGGGTTACGGTCGAAGCCCATCTGATGCCAGTAGGGATAGATGGGTTGACGGCGGCTTACCCCATCCAAACGCGCCACCTGATCGGCCGTGAGGTCCCATCCGATGGCCCCCAGATTGGCCTTAAGCTGATCGGCGTTGCGGGCACCGATAACGATGTTGGCAACACCAGGTCGCTGAAGCAGCCAGTTGAGGGCCACCTGCGGGATCGTCTTGTCCACCTCTCGCGCAATTTCGCTAAGCGCCTCGACGACGCTGTAGAGATGCTCGTTATCGACCGGCGGTCCGCCGGCATCACCGCCCTTGGCAATACGGCCCTCAATGGCAGGCTGATCGCGACGGATCTTGCCTGTCAGCCGCCCCCAGCCGAGGGGTGACCACACCATTGTGCCTACGCCCTGATCCAGGGTCAGCGGCAGAAGTTCCCATTCGTATTCGCGGCCAATCAGCGAATAATAACCCTGGTAAGCGACGTAGCGGCTAAGCCCCAGCCGGTCAGATGCCGCCAGTGACTTCATCAGGTGCCAGCCGGAAAAGTTCGACGCCCCAATATAGCGCACCTTGCCGGACGTCACGAGCGTATCGAGGGTTGAAAGGACCTCTTCGACGGGCGTCAACGCATCAAAACCATGCATGAAATAGACGTCGATATGGTCTGTACCGAGGCGCCGCAGACTGGCCTCTACCGCGCGCAGAAGATGATAGCGCGAGGAGCCTTTGTCATTGGGGCCATCGCCCATGGTGAAGGTGGCCTTGGTCGAGATCAGAACGTCGTTGCGGCGTCCCTTGAGGGCTTCGCCGAGAATTTCCTCGGACGCGCCGCGCGAATAGACATCGGCTGTATCGAAGAAATTAACACCGTGGTCCAGGCACAGATCGATCAGGTTGCGCGCCTCGGCCACATCAGTCGTCCCCCATTTGGAGAACATGTCGCCCTTACCCCCAAAGGTGCCCGTGCCGAAGCTGAGCACCGGAACTTTCAGACCCGAACGTCCCAGTTGTCTGAACTGCATATCCCATCTCCCGATCTCTGAAAGGCGCGAACAAACGGTTGCGTCGCAATATAAAACCTGCACCCAGAGCATATAGGGCGGCGCAGACGGCTTTACAGGCTGGCCCGAATGAATTTATGTTAGCCCTACCGCACCGCCAAAAAGCAAAAACATATCCGAGGATTACCACATGGGCCAGATGATCGAACTCACCCGTCCCGATGGAGGCGCGCTGTCAGCCTACCGTTCGGAAGTCGATCCGGCACGTCCCAGTGTGATCGTACTGCAGGAATGGTGGGGCCTCAATGATCATATCAAGGCAATTGTCGATCGCTTCGATGCCGAAGGCTTTAATGCACTCGCCCCGGACCTCTATCATGGCCGAGTGACAAAAGACGCCGACGAGGCGAGCCACCTGATGACTGGCCTCGACTTCCCGGGCGCCGTACATGAGGATATCGCGGCGGCTCTGACATATCTTAAGGCCATCAACGACAAGGTGGCGGTGATGGGTTTTTGCATGGGCGGCGCCCTGACCATCGCGTCGGCGGCGCGTCTGAGCGGATTTTCGGCCGCCGTCTGCTTCTATGGCATCCCGCCACGTGAGTTCGCAAAGCCTGGCGATATCGCTATCCCGTTTCAGGGCCATTTCGGCAAAAAGGACGACTGGGTTACGCCGGAAGTGGTGGCCAAGATCGAAAGCGACATGCGCGGGGCCGGCCGTCATCCGGAGCTTTACAGTTACGATGCCGACCATGCCTTCTTTAACAAGACCCGCCCGGAGGTCTATGACGAGGCCGCGGCGGACCTTGCGTGGGAGCGCACCATCGATTTCCTGGGCGACAACCTCTGATCCCTACTGGGGGGCCATCTGAGCCTTCCGCGCGGTGAGGGCTGAACCTCCTGAGGCCAGTACGACCAGGGCAATAGCAAGCCATTGCTGCGGGTTTAAGGCCTCGCGCAGCAGGATGAGGCCTGATAGGGCCGCCAGAGCGGGCTCCAGACTCATCAGAATGCTGAATGTGCGCGCCGGAATGCGTTTCAGCGCGAACATTTCGAGCGTGTAGGGCACTGCACTGGATAACAGCGCCACCATCAGGCCCGTCTGCAGTACCTGCGGTTTAAATAGCGGCGCACCTATGGTGATGAGTGCCAAAGGCAAGGTGACGAGACAGGATATCCCGACGCCTAAGCTGACGGCCTGACCTTCGGGAACGTGCCTTGCGACCCTCTTTCCAAGGAGGATGTATAAGGCCCACCCGACCCCCGCCGCTACGGCCAGTGCCACGCCTATCGGATCAAGCGCTCTGCCCCCCGCATGGGGCAGAAGTAACCATAAGCCCACGGCGGCGCAGGCCACCCAGAGAAAGTCGAGTGCCCGGCGCGAATTCCATACGGCGACGCCGAGCGGACCCATAAACTCAATGGCCACCGCAATCCCGAGCGGAATGCGCTGAAAAGACAGGTAGAAGCAGAGGTTCATCAGCCCCAGATTAAGGCCGAACAGGATCAGTGCCTTCCAGGCCGAACGTGCAGGCGGATTGCGCCATGGGCGAAACAGCGCCATCAGGAAGATGGCTGCCAGGGTCTGTCGCAGGGCCGTTGCCCCCAGGGGCCCGATACTGCTGAAGAGCGACTTGGCGAGACCCGCACCCAATTGAAACGACAACATGCCGCCGATGACGCCGGATATAGCCCATAAGGTGTACCGTCCGGCCGCGCCTTCGCTCATTGCCGCGCACCTCCCCACCGCTCGCCTGCAAACAGGACCACACGCCCAACCACCGCACTGACGGCCATCACGCTGACGATCGGCGTCAGGGTTTCGGCATTAAGACCCGACACCACCGCCGAAACCACGGTCGCCAGCCCTATCTGAGTAAAGCTCATCAAGGCTGACCCGGAACCGATGTCACGCGTCAGGCTTCCTATGGCAGTCGCCGACGAGTTGGGACCGATAAAGCCGAGGCAGGACAGGATGAGGAACAGCATACCCACTGTGCCCCAGACGTTCAGCCAGCCGTTCGCAGACGCCAGCAAAAAAATAAGCACGAACACGCACTGGGCACTGAGGGCGACGCGCAGAATCTGTTTGGAAGTGTAGCGCCGGTTAACGAACACGTTGACCTGGCTCGACCCGATAAAACCCACGCTAAGCCCGGCGAAAATCAACCCATAGATCTCCGGCTTGATATGGAAAATATCCATGAAGATGACCGGCGAGGCCGAGACATAGATAAAGAGGCAGCCGAACGAAAATCCTCCGGCAAAGAGGTAAGTGACAAAGGTAGGGTTGCGGTAGATGCTGAGATAGGTCGTGAGGATTGGCAGGGGCTTCAGGGAGACGGAAGCGTCAGCGGGCTTGCCATCGGGTAGCACGGTCAGCACGAGAATGAGGATCAGGCCGACTATCGTTGCCAGAAACGCAAACACCCAATGCCAGTCTAACCAGGTGGTGATCAGCCCACCAAAAGTCGGGGCCAAAAGTGGCGATACGCCAATGGTCAGGATGATCAGGGAAATGATTTTGGCGGTATCCCTGGGTGGAAACAGATCGCGCACCAGCGACATGGCCGCCACTGATGCGGCGCAGCCACCCAACGCCTGAAACAACCGCAGCCAGATCAGCACATCAATGTTGGGCGCCAACACGCAACCGACCGAGGTCAGGACGAACAGAGCTAAGCCGGCATAAAGGGGTGGTTTACGGCCATAGCGATCAAGTAAGGGGCCATAGATCAGTGGCCCCACCGCCATCCCAGCAAAGTAGGTCGACAACGACAAACCAACGGCGGCGCTGCTCGTGTGAAAATCCGCTGCGATCTGACCAAAGGCAGGCAGATACATGTCAATGGCAAAGGGGCTGATGGTCGAGAGCGCGCCCAGCGTAAAGATCACGAGGAAGGGATTTTTCAACGCAGGCGGCGCGGCTTCGGGAGCGGACATGACACACACAAAAAAGCGGGAAGTAGCGGCGGTAATGACCCTACCTCGCCTGCGGGTCAAGTTGTGTCATCAGAGCCGTGCTGAAAAAGAGTAAGACGCATTGGGTCCGCCAAGTGAAGTCAGATCCTCCGAACTTTATCGATTTCTCAAAACGGCAAGGACCTCAACCGGCAAAAACTACGGCCTACGCCTTCAACTCAAGATGCAATTCCCCACGGATCAGGTCAGTCAGACGTTCGCGATCCAGCGCAACAATGGGCATCTTACCATCATATAATTCCTCTACGATCAGACCCTCAGCCTCACACAGATCAAGTACATCGGTAAGGAAATCAGCCTTGTACTGCCCCTTTGCGCAACCAAAGGTGGAAAGGCGCGACCCGTAATCCTGCGCGTTCTGTCCGAGCACATGCTCGATCAGTTTTTTGCGCCCGCGCGGGCTGTTAAAGCGATAAAGCGCTGACATCAGCATCTGCGCCGCTTCTGTGGCATCTACGACCGGCGCACGCGACAGGCAACGGTCGCACGTCCCGCAATTTTCGCCGGCGGCTTCACCGAAATATCGGCGCACGCCTTTTCTCCGGCAATCCGGACTATGGACAAAGCGAAAGAAGTCCAGCGCCTTCTTCTTTTGTACAGACAAATCTGTACCGGTTTCCTTTTCCCGCATCGCGAGCCGTCTCAGGGACCAGCCAAGATCCGTAGAGCTATAAAGACAAATGCCGGAGGCCGGTCGGCCATCACGGCCGGCGCGGCCCACCTCCTGCCAGTAGGCCTCCAGGGAGGACGGCGGGTCGGCATGGATCACAAAGCGCACATCGGGCTTGTTGATCCCCATACCGAAAGCAATGGTCGCCACCATGACCTTTGTACGATCCGCCAGAAAATCGTGCAGCCGATCGTCGCGCACCTTGGCTGGCAACCCCGCATGATAGGCGTCGGCCTTGAAACCTTCGGCCGACAGCTGCCCCGCCAGCTTTTCAGCGCCGTCGCGCGATCCGGCATAGATGATGCCGGAGGCGTTCTTTTGCCGGCGCAATATGTCGAGGATCATCTTCTGGGCGCTGCCGGTACGGCGCATCAGGCGCAGACTGAGGTTAGGCCGGTCGAAGCTGTCAATGACCTCGGCCGCATCCTCAATATGCAGCGCCTTCTTGATATCGGCCCGCGTGTGCGGATCAGCGGTCGCGGTAAGGGCCAGCGTGGGCACCTTGCCGAACAGGGCTTTCAGCTTGCCAAGGGCCCGGTATTCAGGGCGGAAGTCATGCCCCCATTGCGACACGCAGTGCGCTTCATCAATTGCAACCAGATTGATCGGCAGACGCGAGAGCTTGTCGAGGACGAACCCCTGAGTCAGAGCTTCGGGAGAGAGATAAAGAAGATCGATTTCACCGTTCTGCGCACGGTCCCAAAGCTGATAGCGCGCCTCCATCGATAAACTGGAGTCGAGGCGTTCAGCACGCACACCCTTTTTGATCAAAGCCTGCACCTGATCGGCCATCAGTGCAATGAGTGGCGAAATGACGAGCCCGAAGCCCGGTCGCATGAGGGCCGGAATCTGATAGCAGAGGCTTTTACCACCGCCTGTCGGCAGAATGGCGAGGACATCCTCACCATTGAGAATCGCTGCGATTACACGTGCCTGCTGACCTCGGAAGTCATCGTATTGGAAGACTTTTTTCAGTGTCTCCCGCGCCTGGCGCACCCGCTCAAGACCGGGGCCTGAAAGGCCGTATCCGGCCTCAGGCACTGGGTCATGAGGGTGATCGAGAAGCATCGGCTATGTCCGTTCGACTGAATATTCGCCCCTTCCTATAAGCTGCTTCGGGCCAGAGGATACAAGGGCCATCAGCGATTTTTTGTCGCCCTTAATTTTGCCGGATTTGCCTCTCATCTTTGAGATGGGGACGACCATGAGAGGATGACGTGTGCCGCGGCCACCGCGGCAGGGAGAAATCTGAGGCGCTGTGCGTAAATATAAGGGACGCGCGCGGCGGGCTTTGATATATCCTTAACGAAATCTTTGCATGAAGCAGAAGCGAAAGGCCGCTCACCCGGTTTGGCAGGGCGGTGTCGTGGGGATAATGTATGGCTCTCGCCTTTAATATGAAGCGTCCGCCCGTGAAGGCTATCCTGTATTGGTTGACGGTCCTGACCGTCTGGGCGGTGATATTCACCGTCGGCTTTGTTGCCATATTCGCGCTCGATCTGCCCGACACCTCGTCGTTGTATAAGACCGACCGCGCCCCTTCGATCACCTATCTGGATCGCTCCGGCGCGCTTGTCGCCGTAAGAGGCTCGCAGTTTGCCCCGCCGGTCGACATCGACGAATTGCCGCCTTACGTGCCGGCAGCCTTTATCGCCATCGAAGACCGGCGCTTCTATCACCATTTCGGCTTCGACCCGATCGGCGTGGGTCGCGCTTTGATCCGTAACGCCACGCGGAAGGAAGGTGCCAATCTCGCCGGGGGTTCGACTATTACGCAACAGCTGGCACGTAATCTCTTCCTCTCCAACGATCAGAACGTAAAGCGTAAGATCCAGGAACTGATCCTTTCGGTCTGGCTGGAGATGAAGTTCTCTAAAAAGCAAATTCTGGCGCTCTACCTGAACCGTGTATGGTTTGGCGGCGGTGCAACCGGCATCGAAGCGGCCGCCCAGCGCTATTTCAACAAGCCCGCCAAGGATCTCACCATCGGTGAAGCCGCCATGCTAGCCGGCATGATGAAGGGCCCGTCACGCTACTCTCCCCTTTCGGACAAAGACCGGGCTGTCAGGCGCACTGAGATCGTTCTGAACGAAATGGTCGAGGCAAAGGTTATCACCCCCGAACAGCGTGACGAGGTCTTCAAGACCGGCATTAAAGTCTCGCGCACACTGGCGACGGAACACGCGCAGTATTTTGTCGACTGGCTGCAGTCGGAGCTGGGCGAAATGATCGACCTCAGCCAGATCAAGGACGACGTCATCGTCGAAACCACTCTGGACCTGCCGATCCAGACTGACGCTGAACGCGCCGTCAAGGCGATGATGGAACGCGATGCGAAGAAAAAGGTCGAGCAGGCCGCTTTGGTGTCAATCGACGGCGAGGGCCGCGTGCGCGCTCTTATCGGTGGCGTGTCCTATTCCGACAGCCAGTTCAATCGGGCCATTGACGCGAAGCGTCAGGCAGGCTCAGCCTTCAAGCCGTTCGTTTATCTCACCGCCATGGAAAGCGGTCAGTTCCGCCCCGACACGCCTGTGGTGGATGAACCGATCACCATCGATGGCTGGACCCCTGCCAACTACACCAACAAGTATCTGGGCGATATCACCCTGACCACGGCGCTGGCGCAGTCGATCAACACGGTGGCGGCCCGCGTGGCCGATCAGGTTGGGCGGTCAAATGTTGCCTCCACCGCGCATCGCCTGGGGATCACCTCCAAGATCAATACCGATCCAGCTATGGCGCTTGGCACTGCTGACGTGACCCCGCTTGAAATGGCCCGGGCCTATGCACCCTTCTCAAATGGCGGGTATAAGGTGGCTCCCTATGGCATTGTGCGCATTCGCACGACCAAAGGTAAGGTGCTTTATCAGCATAATGCCGGTGATAGCCGCGTTCTGGTGATCAACAATCCTGCGCTCGGCTATATGAATACGATGATGCGCGAAGTCGTACGGTCAGGCACGGGTTCAGGTGTGCGCCTTTCACAGTTCGATATTGCGGGCAAGACCGGAACCACCTCTGATTACCGGGACGCGTGGTTTGTCGGCTATACAGGTGGGTTCACCACCGCTGTGTGGGTCGGTCGCGATAACAATTCGCAGATGGCCAAGGTCACAGGGGGCGGGACCCCCGCTGCGATCTGGCGCGAATACATGTCGCGCGCTCTGACACGTATTAAGGTCTCGACCATCCCCGCCGGCCCCGGAGCCCTCGATGATGGCGCGACCTCTGCCGTTGACGATCTGCTCGGCACGGCCGCGAGCGCGGAAGCTCCGACAGTAACGATCGAGCCGGCGCAACCCGCTAAATCAGAAACGCCTCAGTCGCTAGACGAGGTATTCGAAGACGCCCAGAAGCGTAATCCATAAACGGCCCATCAGCCGACACTGCAATTGGTAAATGAGGCAAGGGTTAACGGTTTTTCCATACCGTTAACCCTTTTGTCTGGGCGACCTTCTTTTCAGCTATGGAAGACCCATTTTTCCTGCAAATTTATCGTAAATCCCTCTCGGCGTTCAGAGGTTGTTTAACCTTTGACCGCAGAATCCCAGTGATACAGGCGATAGCTTGTTGGAATCATTAAGGTTTGGGTAAGGATCAATGAAAGCGGCTCTGGGCCTCGGATCGGCGCAATTCGGATGCGACTACGGCA
Source organism: Asticcacaulis sp. DW145 (assembly GCF_037101385.1). Classification (NCBI taxonomy): domain Bacteria; kingdom Pseudomonadati; phylum Pseudomonadota; class Alphaproteobacteria; order Caulobacterales; family Caulobacteraceae; genus Asticcacaulis; species Asticcacaulis sp. DW145. Next base: position 2,472,851 of record NZ_AP029024.1, read on the forward strand.
TCTCGAACCTGCGCGGCCGCGTGTCCGAAGACGAGGTGCGCCAAATCCTGTCCTATGCGGCGCAATGCGGTCTGAAGGCGATCGACGTAGCACCCTATGAAGGAGACGTCGAACGCATACTCGGCCGCTGCTGGCCCTTCCCTTCGCCGTTCAAGCCACAAATTCGTACCGTTCGCGCCGAGAGAGGTCTCGACTGGGTTGAATCCCGTCTGAAGCGCTCGGTTGAGCATATGGGGCTTGCCCGTGTTGGCGTCGGCATGATCGATGATGCCTCCGACCTGATGGGGCCACAGGGCGATGCCCTGTGGGCACGCATGGAAAAGCTTAAAGCCGACGGCCTTTTCTCGCGGATCGGCATTTCCGCCCGTTATGAAGACTCGCCCGTAGCGCTGGCCAAGCGCTTCAAACCGGACCTCATTCAGGTGCCGACCTCGATTCTCGATCAGCGACTGGTGCGCGAAGGTGCACTTGAAACCCTGTCAGGCATGGGGATTGAGGTACAGGTCCGCTCCGTCTTTCTGCAAGGTCTGCTATTCACGCCGCGCGAAGCCCTGCCGGCCAATCTACAGCCGCTCGGTCCGCAATTATCGCGTATCCGTCGACATCTGCTGGAAACCGCCACTGACCCACTGCACGCCGCCCTCAGCTATGCCCTCAACCTGAAGGGTGTATCTTCGGTGATCGTCGGCGTCACCTCGGCGGCCGAACTACGCGCCGTGATCGCCGCTTCCGACCGCCCTCGTCCGGACCTCGCCTGGCAGGCCTTCGCGATTGAGGATCCGATCGCGCTCAACCCGGCCCTATGGCATGCCGACCTCAGCGAAGACCCGCGTCTGCGCGAACGGCGATCGCTCATCTGCGCCGCCTAGCTGCGTTCAGGTTTTCACCACCCCAGGCGCGAACCCCTCTGCACGAAAAAGAAACGGATGGGGCGGGGCCTTTCATGACGCACTCGCGCGACGTTCGGACTTTTCGCAGTTCAAAGCCCACCCTATATAGACGCTCCGCCCCATTACCCTGAGCGCCCCAATGCCCGAACTGCCTGAAGTCGAAACCGTCCGTCGGGGCCTGTTGCCAGCGCTGGAACATGCGCGCCTGAGCGGTGTACGTCTGCACCGGCCCAATCTGCGCTATGCCTTCCCAGAAGGCTTTGCTGCGCGCCTCGAAGAGGCAGAAATCCTGCGACTGGAGCGACGGGCCAAATACCTGCTTTTCTACCTCGACACGCAAGAGGTTTGGGTAACCCATCTTGGCATGACCGGTCGCTTTCAGGTCAGCGACATCGACGGCCAGAGCCTTCCCCTTGACGGTAACTATTACCACGCCCTGCGCCCCGACCCCAAGCACCTCCACGTTCAGGTGCTGGCCAGCAAAGACGGCGTCACCCGTCTCATCGACTTCTACGACCCGCGCCGCTTCGGCTTCATGCTGTTGCTGCGCCCGGACGAACTCTATGCGCAGGGCTGGTATAAGGGGCTGGGTCTTGAACCCCTGTCAGACGCGCTGAGCGCCGATGCCCTTTATGCCCTGTTCCATCCGCGCCGCCCGCCGCTTAAAAGCCTGCTGATGGATCAGACGCTGATATCGGGGCTTGGCAATATCTACGTCTGCGAAGCCCTGTGGCGGGCTGGCTTGTCGCCGGATCTGCCGGGTGACCAGCTGAGCCACGCTAAGGCCGCCGAGCTGACCCTCGCCGTACGTGAGGTGCTCGAAGAAGCGGTCGCCGCCGGCGGCTCGTCGATCAGCGATTTTGCGTCTGCCTCAGGGGAGCTTGGTTATTTTCAGCACCGTTTCCGCGTCTATGACCGCGAGGACGAAGCCTGTTTGCGACCGGGTTGCGCAGGCACCATTGCCCGTAAAACCCATTCTGGACGCTCGACTTTTTACTGTCCGGCGTGCCAGAAAAGTTAAGGGGATCGGATATGGAGAAAAAAGAGTCGTTCTGTGGATGATTCTTGCCCCGAAAGCGTTGACCTGTCTGCGCCCTTCAGTTATATCCCGCCCCCTTGAAATTCGTGTCGCGGCCCCCTTTAGAAGGCTGGCGCCGCGGCTCCCTTAACTTATCGTCCCCTGAGGTGATGAATGGCAAACAATCCCGGCGCCAAGAAAGCGATCCGCAAGATCGCCCGCCGTACCGAAGTCAACAAGGCGCGCCGCTCGCGCGTCCGTACCTACGTGCGCAAGTTCGAAGAAGCTCTGGCCGCTGGCGACGCCGCCGTTGCCAAGACCGCCTTCATCGAAGCGCAATCTGAACTGATGCGCGCCGTGTCCAAGGGCGTGGTGCACAAGAATACTGGCGCGCGCAAGGTGTCGCGCCTGGCCGCCGCTCTCAAGAAGCTGGCCGCCTAACTTCCTTTTCCTGAAGACAACAGACATCAGGCGCTGAGCGATCTGCTCCGTGCGCTGATGTTTGCTGTCTGAGGGACTGTGATGCGTCCGGACGATCCCCTCGACCGTCCGCACTTTGGTTTTTCTTTATATTTCAGCGACTTGATATCTTTACCGCAACGTGGTGAAGGGCGTCTCTGCGCGCGCAGGTTTTTTAACCGGTGCGTCAAAATGACAGGTTCTTAACCCTTTGTAAATTTCTCCTTACCGGGGAAGACGTTATCAGAGTCAACAGAAATATCAGCGCTGGTCAGCAAATATCCTCGTTGACCTGACCGCCGGGAAAGCTAAGGTGAAGTCATCTCGCCTTTCCATCCCAATACGGATGAAACGGTGGTGCCGGGCAGAGCCTTGCACCAAACGAGAGTCTGTTGCCAAAATTTCACAAAACCAATGACTTAGGTTTTGCGGAAACGGTAATCAGAACGGGGGTGGACACTGCCTGACACTGCGTAAGGTGTGAACGCCATGGTTTTTTGTAACCGGGGGCGGTCCTCACTCTTCGGGGCGTCAGGAGTTCGAAAAGGACTCGTGTCAACCCGTCTGAAGCCGTTGCCGTATGCGTAGGATTTGGGGAAAAATGATCGGGGCTTTAATAAC